>NZ_LR594675.1:0-2568750 GCF_901827205.1 Variovorax sp. PBS-H4
ATGCCGAGTGAAGGCATTGGCGACAGCCTTTGGCAGGCCTGCGTCGACCAGCTCGCGCAGGAACTGTCGGAACAGCAGTTCAACACCTGGATCAAGCCCCTGACCGCGAGGGTCGCTGACGATCTTTCGCGCGTCACCGTCTTTGTCGCCAACCGCTTCAAGCTGGACTGGATCCGGGCTCAGTACGCGGGCAAGATTGCTGCCATGGCCGAGAAGCTCTACGGCCAGCCAGTCATCATCGAGTTAGCGCTTGCTCCGCGAGAAATCGTTGCGCGGCCTGTATCAATGGCGGTCACGGTTGAGACCGATGTGCCTCGCGATGTGGCCGGCCCGGGGGAGGACCTCTCGGGCGGCGCCTTCAAGAACAGACTCAACTCCGGCCTGACCTTCGAGACGCTGGTCGAAGGCACGGCCAACCGGATGGCGCGAGCCGCCGCCATGCACGTGGCCGGCATGCCGGGGCATCTTTACAACCCGTTGTTCATCTACGGCGGCGTCGGCCTCGGCAAGACGCACCTGATGCATGCAGTGGGCAACCGCCTGCTGTCCGACCGCCCCGACGCCAAAGTTCTCTACATCCACGCCGAGCAGTTCGTGTCGGATGTGGTCAAGGCCTATCAGCGCAAGACATTCGATGAGTTCAAGGAGCGCTATCACTCGCTCGACCTGCTGCTGATCGACGACGTCCAGTTCTTCGCCAACAAGGACCGCACGCAAGAAGAATTCTTCAATGCCTTCGAAGCACTGCTGGCCAAGAAGTCGCACATCGTCATGACCAGCGACACCTATCCGAAGGGGCTGTCGGATATCCACGAACGGCTGGTCTCGCGCTTCGATTCGGGGCTCACGGTGGCTATCGAGCCGCCCGAGCTCGAAATGCGCGTGGCGATCCTGATCAACAAGGCGCGCGCCGAGAACGCCGAAATGCCCGAGGAAGTGGCCTTCTTCGTGGCCAAGAACGTGCGTTCCAACGTGCGCGAGCTCGAAGGCGCGCTGCGCAAGATCCTCGCCTACTCGCGCTTCAACCAGAAGGAGATTTCAATCGCCCTGGCACGCGAGGCGTTGCGCGACCTCCTGTCCATCCAGAACCGGCAGATCTCGGTCGAGAACATCCAGAAAACGGTGGCCGACTACTACAAGATCAAGGTCGCCGACATGTATTCGAAAAAGCGGCCGGCCTCGATTGCCCGGCCGCGTCAGATAGCGATGTACCTCGCCAAGGAGCTGACCCAAAAGAGCCTGCCCGAGATCGGTGAACTGTTTGGCGGCCGCGATCACACGACGGTGCTGCACGCGGTGCGCAAGATCTCCGGCGAGCGCCAACAGCTCACCGAGCTCAACCAGCAGTTGCACGTGCTGGAACAAACCCTCAAGGGCTGATGCATGCCTGCTCATCGCAGATTCATGGGGACCTGTCAAAGGACAACTCTGGGGAAAGTTCCGGCACAAGCAGGCGGTTGTCCACAGGCGAGTCGCGCTTCCCAAACTTGTGCGCTTTGGCGCGACACCACGGAAGCGCGCCTGCACACAGCCTGCCAGCGACGGCAAGTGGCTGTCGGCAAAGCGGAAAACCGCTCTGTCCACAGCGGAGGCCGTTCCTTATCTACTACTACTAATTTGAATTAAAGAAATAAAGGAAGAGGTAAGTCATGATCGTTTTGAAGGCTACACAAGACAAAGTCCTCGCCGCCCTGCAGTCGGTGGCGGGCATCGTGGAGCGGCGGCACACGCTTCCGATCCTGGCCAACGTGCTGATCCGCAAGACCGGGCCCCGCCTGCAGCTGACCACCAGCGACCTGGAGATCCAGATCCGCACCCATGCCGAGCTCGGCGGCGACGACGGCAACTTCACGACCACCGTGGGCGCGCGCAAGCTGATCGACATCCTGCGGACCATGCCAGCCGACCAGACCGTGAGCCTGGAGTCCAGCGCGAGCAAGCTGGTGCTCAAGGGCGGTAAAAGCCGCTTTACGCTTCAGTCGCTGCCCGCCGAGGACTTCCCGCTGGTGCAGGAGTCGGCCAACTTCGGGCCCGTGTTCAGCGTGCCGCAGAAGACCCTGAAAGACCTGCTGAGCCAGGTGTCCTTCGCGATGGCGGTGCACGACATCCGCTACTACCTGAACGGGATCCTGTTCGTGGCCGAAGGCAAGCAGCTGAGTCTGGTGGCCACCGACGGCCATCGCCTGGCTTTCGCTTCCGCGATGCTCGATGTCGAAGTCCCGCGCCAGGAAGTGATCCTCCCGCGCAAGACAGTGCTGGAGATGCAGCGCCTGCTGTCGGATGCAGATGGCGCGATCGAGATGCAGTTTGCCAACAACCAGGCCAAGTTCGCCTTCGAGGGCATGGAGTTCGTCACCAAGCTCGTGGAGGGCAAGTTCCCCGACTACAACCGGGTGATCCCAAAGAACCACAAGAACTCGGTGACGCTTGGCCGCGCGACTCTGCTGGCCAGCCTGCAGCGCACTGCGATCCTGACCAGCGAGAAGTTCAAGGGCGTGCGCCTCAACATCGAGCCCGGGACCTTGCGCATTGCCTCCAACAATGCCGAGCAGGAAGAAGCCCAGGACGAGCTCGACATCGACTATGGCGGCGACGCCATCGAGATCGGCTTCAACGTGAGCTACCTGATCGACGCGCTGGCCAACATGGGCCAGGACATGGTGAAGCTCGACCTCGCCGATTCCAACAGCTCGGTGCTGATGACGATCCCAGAGAACGCTTCATTCAAGTACGTCGTCATGCCGATGCGTATCTGACGGCGTTTGGCAGGGAGCGAGAAGACCGCCCGCGGCATTCCGCGGGCTTGGTCTTTGAGAGACGAACAAAACCCGGTCCGAGAGAGAGAGAGAAAGATCCTGATGAGCGAAGACAACAAGCCGGACGCGCCCCACACCGAGCCCGTCTACACCCCTGAAATCGACAGCGCCATTCCGATCGAAGTGACGCCCGCTGCCGTGGACACCTACGGCGAAGGCTCCATCACGATCCTCGAGGGGCTGGAGGCGGTGCGCAAGCGCCCCGGGATGTACATCGGCGACACCTCGGACGGCACCGGGCTGCATCACCTGGTCTTCGAGGTGGTCGACAACTCCATCGACGAAGCGCTGGCGGGCTACTGCGACGACATCATCGTCACCATTCACACGGACAACTCGATCTCGGTGGTCGACAACGGCCGCGGCATCCCGACCGGCGTCAAGATGGACGACAAGCACGAGCCCAAGCGCTCGGCCGCCGAAATCGCGCTGACCGAACTGCATGCCGGCGGCAAGTTCAACCAGAACAGCTACAAGGTCTCGGGCGGGCTGCACGGCGTGGGCGTGAGCTGCGTGAATGCGCTGAGCAAGATGCTGCGCCTCACGGTGCGGCGCGAGGGCAAGGTGCATGTCCTCGAGTTCAGCAAGGGCTTCGTGCAGAACCGCATCGTCGAGACACTGAATGGCGTCGAGGTGTCGCCGATGAAGATCACGGGCGATACGGAGAAGCGCGGCACCGAGGTGCACTTCCTGCCCGACACCGAGATCTTCAAGGAGAACGCCGATTTCCACTACGAGATCCTCAGCAAGCGGCTGCGCGAGCTGAGCTTCCTGAACAACGGCGTGCGTATCCGGCTGCTGGACGAGCGCACCGGCAAGGAAGACGACTTCTCCGGGGCCGGAGGCGTCAAGGGCTTCGTCGAATTCATCAACAAGGGCAAGACGATCCTGCACCCCAACGTGTTCTACGCGGCCGGAGAGAAGCCTGCCGACACCTATGGCGGCATCCCCGGCACGCACATCGGCGTCGAGGTCGCGATGCAATGGAACAGCGGCTACAACGAGCAGGTGCTGTGCTTCACCAACAACATTCCGCAGCGCGACGGCGGCACCCATCTGACCGGCCTTCGCGCCGCAATGACACGGGTGATCAACAAGTACATCGAGGAAAACGAGCTCGCCAAGAAGGCCAAGGTCGAGGTCACCGGCGATGACATGCGCGAGGGCTTGTGCTGCGTGCTCAGCGTGAAGGTGCCCGAGCCGAAGTTCTCCAGCCAGACCAAGGACAAGCTGGTTTCCAGCGAGGTGCGCGCGCCGGTCGAGGACATCGTCGGCCGGCTGCTCGGCGACTACCTGCAGGAGCGCCCCAACGACGCCAAGATCATCTGCGGCAAGATCGTCGAGGCCGCGCGTGCGCGCGAGGCGGCTCGCAAGGCGCGCGAGATGACGCGCCGCAAAGGCGTGCTCGACGGGATGGGCCTGCCGGGCAAGCTGGCCGATTGCCAGGAGAAGGACCCGGCGCTGTGCGAGGTCTATCTGGTCGAGGGTGACTCCGCCGGCGGCTCCGCCAAGCAGGGGCGAGACCGGAAGTTCCAGGCCATCCTGCCGCTGCGCGGCAAGATTCTCAACGTCGAGAAGGCGCGTTACGAGAAGCTGCTGACCAGCAACGAGATCCTGACCATGATCACGGCGCTGGGCACCGGCATCGGCCGCGCGGGCGCGACCACCGCCGGTGGCGGCGCAGACGACTTCAACGTGGCCAAGCTGCGCTACCACCGCATCATCATCATGACGGACGCCGACGTCGACGGTGCCCACATCCGCACGTTGCTGCTGACCTTCTTTTATCGCCAGATGCCCGAGCTGGTCGAGCGGGGTCACATCTACATCGCGCAGCCGCCGCTCTACAAGGTGAAGGTCGGCAAGGAGGAGCAGTACCTCAAGGACGGGCCTGCGCTCGACGCCTTCTTGCTGAAGGTCGCCCTCAAGGACGCGAGCATCCAGACCGGCGGCGACAAGCCGACGACGCTCAGCGGCGAGACGCTGGCCGAACTGGCCCGCAAGCACCAGTTGGCCGAGGCAGTGATCGCGCGCCTCGGCAACTTCCTCGACGCCGAGGCGCTGCGTGCGATTGCCGACGGCGTCTCGCTCGACCTGGACACCACGCCTGCGGCAGAGGCCTCGGCCGTGGCGCTGCAGGCGAAGCTGCGCGAACTCAGCGCCACCGGTGTGCCGGCCGAGGTGGCCAGCGAGTTCGACGCGCGCACCGACAAGCCGCTGCTGCGCATCAGTCGCCGCCACCACGGCAACATCAAGAGCAGCGTGATTACGCAGGACTTCGTGCACGGCGCCGACTACGCCGCGCTCGCCGAGGCTGCCAAGACCTTCCGCGATTTGCTCGGCGAGGGTGCTGTCGTCCGCCGGGGAGAAGGCGAGAAGGCCAAGGAAGAGAAGGCCGGCGATTTCCGCGAAGCGATGCGGTGGCTGATCGGCCAGGCCGAGAACGCCACCTCTCGCCAGCGCTACAAGGGCCTGGGCGAGATGAACCCGGCGCAGCTCTGGGAGACGACCATGGATCCCAACGTGCGCCGCCTGCTCCGAGTCCAAATCGACGATGCGATCGAGGCCGACCGCGTGTTCACCATGCTGATGGGCGACGAGGTCGAGCCGCGCCGGGAGTTCATCGAGCAGAACGCACTGCGGGCGGCGAACATCGACGTCTAGGAGAGAGAAGAACGGCGGCCGGGATGCTATGAACGCCGCAAGAAAAAGGCCCGCATTTGGGCCCGGCCGGTGCCGCACTGCGCGTAAACGCTATACCTAGCCTGACTTTTGCTAAGCAAGAATTTCGGCCGATTGGATGCCGTTTTTTGGAGCGAGGACAGAAGCGATGAAACCGAACCGTTTCGGGTGGGCCCTGGTGGCAATGGTCATCCTGGGTGCAGGGACTTCGGCACAGGCACTGCCGTCGAACCCGCCGATCCAGTTGACCCAAGGCATCGAGTACATGTGCGGCGGCAGGAACAGCGCGGAGGCGGCGTTCATGCGCATGGTGTCGCCGCGTTGGGCCGCCACACTGGAGTTCTCGGTCAACCGCGCAAAGCCGGGTGACGTGCCGGACGACGTGACCGTGGTGGTGCGTGAGCGCTATACCGGGCGTCCGATCATGGAAGCGGTCGCAGGGGCGCCATTCATGCTGGCGCGGCTCGATCCGGGCGCCTACGAGGTCGACGCCACCCTGGGCGGGGTCACCCTCCGGCAGGCCTTGACGGTGTTCAGTGGCGTCGCGTCGCGGGCCGTGTTTGTCTGGCCTTCCAATGTCGATTTCGCCAATGCCGGCGGCCCGCGCATGGCGCAGCAGCAGGCCGCCGTGCGCGGCAGCAGCGACTGACGCAGTGGCCGCGGCACGGCGCCGCCGCCCGACGTTCAGCTTCATCTAAGGCGGCCGAGCCATATTTGCTGCCGTGGGGGCGATCGATTTCGCCTCCGCTTCACAGAACCCGATCGAGGACATGGCTATGAACACAACCTGTTTCTGGCGGCCAGCGGCTGCCCTGGCGCTGGGTGGTGCGTCGCTTCTGGGTGCACTGTCGGCACATGCGGCCTACAACCCACCGATCCATATGGCCAACGGCATCGAATACATGAGCGGCGGCGTCAGCAGCGACGAGGCTGCGCTGATGGAGAGCGTGGCGCCCCGGTGGCCTGCGACCTTCGAGTTCGCGGTCAAGGACGGCAGCCGTTCGGACTTCGCGGCCGATGTTGCGGTGACGGTTCGCGACGCCGCCGGGCGCGCTGTGCTGTCGCAGGTCACGGCACGGGGCCCCTTCATGGTGGCGCGCCTCGACCCAGGCCGCTACGAAGTGGAGGCGACGCTCGGCGGCCGCACGCTGAAGCAAACCGTCGAGATCCACGCCGGCAGCCCGACCCGGGCGCTGTTCCTCTGGCCGCCGGGCACGGACGTCAGCGCCCACTCGTGAACGGCACATGGGCATGTAATGAAGCCAAGCGGATTGCCGGCTTTCCTGCCGCACGCGCTTGATTGTTGGCACGTACCTTGAATGGGGCCGAGGCAGCGCCCACATGCGCTCCTTGCCTCCTGCTGGTACCGTGCAGGGCTTCGATGCCGCTTCGCCCAATTACGCTCCTCTTCACACTGCTGCATGTCTACATCGGCCTGCGGCTGTTGCCTGCCCTCGCCGTACTCACTGGTGCCTGGCCATTGCTAGTGGCCGCACTGGTGCTGTCGGCGGCCACCATGCCGTTGCCCTTCGTCCGCGCGCGCAGCGCTGGCGGGCGTGCGACCTTGTCCGACGGCTGGAAGTGGCTGGGGCTGCTCAGCATGGGCTGGTTTTCCTCGATGTTCGTCCTGACCCTGGTGCGCGACCTTGGGCTGCTGCTGACCTGGATCGTCGTCGCCGCTGGCGGGTGGGCGTTCGACGCCCTGCATGCCCAGGCCTGGAGCGCAGCGGCGGTGCCCTTCATGGCGACCCTGGTCTCGCTGATCGGCTTCTTCAACGCCCGGCGCACCGCCAGTGTCGTGCGCGTGGACGTGCCGATCCGCAACCTGCCGGCGGGCCTCGAGGGCTTCACCATCGCCCAGCTCAGCGACATCCACGTCGGGACGACCATCCGGCGCGGATACATCCAGCGCATCGTCGATGCGGTCAACCGGCTGGGCGCCGACATGGTCGCGATCACCGGCGATCTGGTGGACGGAACGGTCGCCGAACTGCGCGAGCATGTGGCGCCCTTGGCCGGCTTGCGTGCGCGCCTCGGCACCTTCGTGGTCACCGGCAACCACGAGTACTACGCCGGTGCCCATGCCTGGATCGATGAACTGCGGCGTCTCGGGCTGCGCGTGCTGCTCAACGAGCACGTGGTGCTGCAGACACGCAATGTGAAGGG
Source organism: Variovorax sp. PBS-H4 (assembly GCF_901827205.1). Lineage (NCBI taxonomy): Bacteria > Pseudomonadati > Pseudomonadota > Betaproteobacteria > Burkholderiales > Comamonadaceae > Variovorax > Variovorax sp. PBS-H4. Next base: position 7,665 of record NZ_LR594675.1, read on the forward strand.
CGCGCAGACCGACGAGGAGGCGTTCGACAGCGCACTGCTGGTGGCCGGCGTGACCGACTACACCGCCGTGCATTTCGATGCAGCCCACGCGAGCGATCCCGTGCGCGCCCTGCACGGCGCGCCGCCGCTGGTGCGCACCCGGCTACTGCTCGCGCACCAGCCGCGCAGCGCGCCGGCCGCGGCCGAGGCGGGCTACCAGCTGCAGCTCTCCGGGCACACGCACGGGGGACAGTTCTTCCCGTGGAACCTGTTCGTGCCGCTCCAGCAGCCCTTCACGGCAGGGCTGCACCGGCTGCGCGAGATGTGGGTCTACACCAGCCGCGGGACTGGCTACTGGGGTCCGCCCAAGCGCTTCGGCGCGCCGTCCGAAATCACGCTGCTGAGGTTGGTGCCGGAGCGATCCTGACCGGGTTCAGGGCCGCGAGCGTGTGAGCCGCCGCGCGTTGGCGCTTGCCTTGGCGTGGATCGGCTTGAGGCCGCGTTGCGCGATACGAGCGCCGGCGCTCGACAGCTGGCTCAGGGTGGCAGCCGAGCGCGTGGCGGCGCCGATGAGCGCCCGGCCGTGGGTCGAGACCTGCGTTGGCGTGGTGCTGGTGGCCAGCGAAGCCATGGCGAATGCGCCGCCCAGCCATTGCTGCACGGCGCGGCCGACGAGCGCGAACTGGGTGCTGTGCAGCTGGTTGCAAATCGCCGCGCCCGACTCGGTGGCGGCCGCCAGCTTCTCATGGCCCATGAGCTGCATCTCGGCCACGTCCGCGTCGCTGGGCGCAAGCCCGGCCCTGGCCATGCGCTCGGTGCGCAGCTGGATCACGGAGCTGGAGTACAGCAGCATCTCGTGCGTCTTGAAGGCCACATCCGTCCAAAGCATGAACGGGTTGAAGAACCGAGGGGAGGAGAAGAAGGAGGCGGTGGACATGAACGTCATACGATAAGCAGAAACCCACTATAGGCTCATCAAGGGGAGTCCGTGGCGGCACGGCGGGTTTTCGGCGAAGATTTAGTCTCACTTGTCACGGCGACCTCGCACGTCGGCCCCTTCATGGGTGCGGTGGCAGGCGCCGTTTCCGTTTCTCCCCTGGCCCATTCGAATGCCCAATAAAAAATCGCCTTGCGCCAAGATTCTGCTGTGTGCGGGTCTCCTGTCGCTTTCAGTCAGCGCGTCCGCCTTTGAGGATGGATCCCCCGCCTTCTATTTCGAAGCCGGCCGCGCGCCGCACAACAACACCAGCACGCGATCGCTGACCGTCGGCGCCATCCTGCCCTGGGGACAGCAGAACCTGATCTGGGGTACCCAGGTCACGTCCTATGCGGACTTGTTCCTCAGCCAGTGGCGTACACCCAATGTCGAGCGCAATGGGGGCCATCACGACTACTCGCAGCTGGGTGCCATTGCCGGCTGGCGTCTTCGCTTCGAGGAGGGCGCTTCGCCCTGGTTCTTCGAGGCGGGTCTCGGTGCCACCACGATGAACGACCGCTACCGGTCGCCCGACCGCAGCTTCAGCACCCGCTTCCAGTTCACCGAGCAATTGGGCATCGGCCGCAATTTCGGCCCGCGCGGGGAGCACGAGCTTTCGCTGCGGATCCAGCACTTCTCGAACGCCGGCATCCGCAAGCCCAACCCGGGTGAAAATTTCTACAAGGTGCGCTACCTCTACCGCTTCTGAGCGGGCCGCTTGCCTGCGGCGAGATACTCGTTGGCGACCGCAAGGTCGTGCAGCCATTGGGCATAGGCGGAATCGCGTTGCTCCGGATCGCCCCTGAGCAGCGCTGACGGATGCAGCGTGACCAGCACAGGCAGGCCGCGCGCATCGGTGTGCCACTGGCCGCGCTCGCGCATCACCGGCACGGGTCGCCCGAGCAGGGCGCGCGCTGCCGTGGCGCCGAGCGCGATGAGCGCATGCGGGCGCACTTGGTCGATCTCTTTTTCGAGCCAGTGCAGGCAGATGGCGACTTCGCGTTGGGCTGGTGTCTTGTGCATGCGGCGTTTGCCGCGTAATTCGAACTTGAAGTGCTTGACCGCATTGGTCACATACAGCTGGTCGCGCGACCAACCCAGGTCAGCCACGGCCTTGTCGAACAGCCGTCCCGCCGGCCCTACGAAAGGCCTGCCTTGAAGGTCCTCCTGGTCGCCGGGTTGCTCGCCGACGACCATCACCGCGGCGGCGGCCGGGCCTTCGCCGAACACCGACTGAGTGGCGTGTTCGCCGATCGGGCATGCCCGACAGCGGTCCGTCGCCTGGCCCAGCAGTTCCAGCGCCTGCTCGGGGTCCGCGGGCAGTTTCGGTGGGTCGGGATAGTCGAGCGGGTCGGAGTGATCGGCCATGGCAAGCTCCATCGATCTGGGACTGCGTGCAGCGGCGGGAATGCGGCGCATGGGCAGGGTTGGCGCCGCCTCGATCATGCGCTCGCTGCGCGATGCAGCGTCGCGTGCGAGCGTATCGATCAATGGGGCTTCGGGCAGGTTGGGCCAATAGCCACGCGGCATCTGCCGCTGCATGGTGGCAAGCTTCAGGCGTGCCGGATTGAAGACGTGGCGGTAATAGGTGAGCCAGAGCTGCTCTCCGGCGTCGGGCGGTGGCATGTGGTCGCGCGAGGCGCCGGGCCCGCATTCGAGCACCTTGCCGTTCCAGCGCACGCTGCACTCGGGCGTCAGGATGGCCCAGTGCATGCCGGTGAAGCGCTGCAGGAAAAAGGGCGCAACCGCTTCGACGACGTGGTGGTCGGGCTCGAACCAGGCCACGTGCAGTGGCGCGTCCTCGTCCGGGTCCCCGACCGTGCGGAATCGGACGAATGCCTTCATGCGGTGCATGTCTCTTCGCACCGCCTGTGCCATGCGGCGCGCGCGCAAACGGTCGGGATCCAGTGAATCGTGGCGCAGCCCGGGCTCGTGCACCAGCCGCCAGAGCAGCAGGTAGAGCAGGGCGAAGCGCGTCGGATCGGCATGCAGGATCACGGATTCGCACAGCGAAAGAAAGGATGCCGGCACAGCGAAGGTGCCGCTACCGGTGTGTTCGCCGCGCACCTGGGGCACGACCTCGCCGAACAGCTCGCTGGTGCTTGCCCCGGGCGTGCACCAGCTCACCTCTTCCGGAGGCACGAGGTGCGCCAGCAGGGTGCGGGCCTCGCGGCGGAAGCCGTGCCAATCGGTCTCGCTGGACAGCGTGACGAGGTGATGCGCCATGCAGCACGTTAGAGAACGGGCACGCAGCCGTGTTGTAGGCCTTCAGCCGGAAAACAGCGAGGCCTGGACCGGCGCCGGCGTGAAGCGCGCGGCGATGTCGGCCGCGTCGAGGCCGCGGCCGGGTCGATGGTCCTCGGTAATGACGAATGGCATAACGGTCGAAAGCGGCACGCGCAGCCTGCGCAGGTCTTCGCCGCGCAGCCTCCGCACACGGCGCGTTGCCAGCAGCCGCTCGACCGTCTTGACGCCGAGGCCGGGCACGCGCAGCAGCATCTCGCGCGGTGCGCGGTTCAAGTCCACGGGGAAGCGTTCGCGATGCGCGAGCGCCCACGCCAGCTTGGGATCGAGGTCGAGCCGAAGCATGCCTTGCGTGGGTGGGACGATCTCCTCGTGCGAGAAGCCGTAGTAGCGCATCAGCCAGTCGGCCTGGTAGAGGCGGTGCTCGCGCACCAGCGGCGGCGCCTGCAGCGGCAGGGATGGCGAGGCATCGGGGATGGGGCTGAAGGCCGAGTAGTACACGCGGCGCAGGCCGTAGGCGCCGTACAGCCTGGCGCTCGACTCCAGGATGGCCCGGTCGTCGGCACCATCGGCGCCGACGATCATCTGCGTGCTCTGCCCGGCCGGCGCGAACGGAGCGGGCGCGCTGCGCCGGGGTGCCCCGCCAGGCAACGAGGCCGGCTTGGCGGACGCTGCCTCGCGTGCTTCCCCGCGAGCATCGTCGATCTGCGTGCGCAACCGGGCCATCGAGCGGCGAATGGCGTGGATGTTCTTTTCAGGGGCGAGCGAAGCCAGTCCTTGCACGGTCGGAAGCTCGATGTTGATGCTCAACCGGTCGGCGTAGCGCCCTGCGCGCTGCAGCAACTCGGGTGCCGCGTCGGGAATGGTCTTGAGGTGGATGTAGCCGCGAAAGTCATGCGTCTCGCGCAGCACGCGCGCGACCTCCACCACCTGCTCCATGGTGTAGTCGGGGCTGCGGATGATGCCTGAGCTCAGGAACAAACCTTCGATGCAGTTGCGGCGATAGAAGTCGAGCGTCAGCGCCACGACTTCGTCGATGGTGAAGCGGGCGCGAGGCACGTTGCTGCTGACTCGGTTCACGCAGTAGAGGCAGTCGAAGCTGCAGTAGTTGGTGAGCAGCACCTTCAGGAGCGAGACGCATCGGCCGTCCGGCGTGAAGCTGTGGCAGATGCCGTGTCCGTCGGTCGACCCGATGCCTCGGCCGCCGACCGAGTCGCGGCGCACGCCGCCGCTGGAGGCACACGAGGCGTCGTACTTGGCGGCGTCGGCGAGGATGGCGAGCTTCTGCTGGGTGTCCACTGTATGAATATACAGCTACAGCAGTTCCCCACTGGCATCAGGGTCTGCGCTTCCTCTCGATGCGGCGCCGTTGCCGGGCGCGCACCTCGGTCAAGAAATACGCGACCGATGCGATGCACAGCGGCAGCAGATAGTAGGTGGCCCGATAAGCCAGCAGCGCGCCGAGCAGGCGATCCGTCGGCACCTGGTACAGCAGCGCGACGAACACCGCCTCCAGCACACCCAGGCCTGCGGGCACGTGCGTGATGACGCCCGCCACTGCAGCTACCAGCAACACCGCAAGCACATGTGGATAGGGCAACTGCTGCTCGAGCAGGAACCAGATCACGCCGCCGATCAGTGCCCAGTTGGTGCAAGACAAGGCCAGTTGCAGCAGCGCCATGCCGAGCGCCGGCGTCTGCAACTCGTGTCCGCGAATATTCCAGATGTGCTCCCGTGCCACTGCGCACAAGACCAGGTAGCCCAGCGCCAGCACCAGCAGAGTCGCGCCGAGGATGCGCAGCCCATCCGCCTCGATCCTCCACTCGGGCGGCAGCGCCATGGGCCAGAAGTAGAAAGCGGCGCCGGCGACCACGAGGTAGCCGAGCCAGTTGGTCAGCATGCTGAAACCGAGCACACGCGTGATCGTGAGGTTGCCCAGGCCGTGGCGCGAATAGAGTCGGTAGCGGAAGGCAATGCCGCCGATCAACGATCCGAGGTTGAGGTTGAAGGCATAGCTGATGAAGGTGATCCCCATCACCGTACGCGTGCCGAGCCGATGACCCGTCATGTGTCGGCCGAGCAGGTCGTAGGTGCTGTAGATCGCGAAGCTGCACGCGGCAAGCAGCAGTGCAGCCAGCAGCGCTGGCAGTGGAATATCGAGCACCGCCTGGAGCACTTTCGTCCAGTCGATGGTGCGCGCCTGATGCACCAGCAGCCAGGCCACCAGGCCGAAAAAGATCCAGGTTGCAATACGTCTGGCCCATAGCCACCAGCCACGCTTCGGCGCTTGCCCGGGCGTCGCGGCGGGCAAGGTCGGGCGCGCGCTGCCGCTCATGCGTTGTCCGTTCGCGCCGCGCCCCCGTGCGGCCCTTGTCCGGCCAGCGGCTGGAGACGCGGCGCATGGCGCGGCAACCAGCCCACCCACGACGGGTACCAGCGCAGCAGGTGAAAGACAAAGAAGCTGCGCACCAGCCGCCACGCGCTCCATTCGCTGAGCTGCTCCACCTCGATCTTCTTGCAGTGGTGATGCATCAGGTGGTTGAGCCGTTCGTCGAGCTGGCGGGCGAAGCCGGGGTCGCGCACGATCACATTGGCCTCCAGGTTGAGCGACAGGCTCAGCGGGTCGAGGTTGCTGGAGCCGATGGTGCTCCAGTGCTCGTCCACCCGCGCGACCTTGCCGTGCAGCGGCCGCTGGCAATACTCGTGGATGTGCACGCCGGCGTGCAGCAGGTGGTGGTAGAGCATGCTGGCGCCCACCTTGACGATCGGCATGTCGGGCTCGCCCTGCAGGATCAGGTTTACATCGACACCGCGCCGGGCCGCGCGGCGCAATGCCTTGATGAGCCGATAGCCCGGGAAGAAGTAGGCATTGGCGATCACGATGCGCTGCCGGGCGGCGCGGATGGCCGCCAGATAGTGGCGCTCGATGTCGTTGGTGTGCCGCCGGTTGTCACGGCTGACGAATTGCACCTCGGACTCCCCGACCGCCGCGTGGGCCGGCGGGGGTGCGGCCTTCAGCCGGCGCCGGAACCAGCCCGCACCCTTGTTGCCGACGGCGATCGCGTGCAGCACGAAGCGATGGATCTCGGAGACGATCGGCCCCTCGAGCTCCACCGCATAGTCCTGCTTGGCCTTGGGCCCGAAATCCATCAGGTGGTCGGCCGAAAAGTTGATCCCGCCCACAAAGGCCAGCCGCCCGTCGATGACCGTGATCTTGCGGTGCATGCGGCGAAAGAGGTTGAGTCGCTGGCCCAGGAAGCGGCGACCCGGGTCGAACACGCGCACCCGCACCCCCGCGTCGGCCAGGCTCTGGGTGAACTCGTCGGACAGGTCCGGCGAGCCGAAGCCGTCGATCATCAGGTCGACCTTCACGCCGCGCCGCGCGGCCTCGCGCATGGCCTCGTGCAGCGCGAGGCCGACTTTGTCCTCGAACAGGATGAAGGTCTCGACGATCACCTCGCGCTCGGCGTTGCGGATGGCCTCGAAGACGCGGGGGAAGAACTGCTCGCCGTTCTCGAGCAGCTCCACGCGATTGCCAAATGTCCAGCGCTGGGCCATGGAAGAGTTCCCTTGGGCGGTCAGAGCTCGATCTCCGCCACGAGCGGCGCATGGTCGGACAGGTGCGACCACGGCTTGCGCGGCAGCACCACCGGCGCATGCACGCCTGCATTGCGCACGTAGATGCGGTCCAGCGGCAAAAGAGGAAAGCGCGAGGGAAAGGTCCTGGCGGCGCTGCCATGGGCATGCACGAAAACCTCGCGCAGCGACGCGCCCTGTTCGAGGATGTCGTGCGCGCGGCCGCGCCAGTCGTTGAAGTCGCCGGCCACGATCAGCGGCGCGTCGCGCGGGACCTCGTCGCGCACGATGTGGCAGAGCAGTTCGAGCTGCTGCACCCGGTGGTTTTCGGCCAGGCCCAGGTGCGCGCAGATCGCGTGCACATCGACCGGACGCCCGGGCAGCCGCAGCACGCAGTGCAGCAGCCCGCGCTTTTCGGGGCCGACGATCGACACGTCGTGGTTCTTGAAGTGCACGATCGGGAACTTCGACAGCACGGCGTTGCCGTGATGGCCGCGCGGATACACCGCGTTGCGGCCGTAGGCGAACTGCGGCCACATGGTGTCGGCCAGAAATTCATAGTGCGGCGCTTCCGGCCAGTTGTCGATCTTGCGCGAGTGGCGGGTATGGGTCCCGAGCACTTCTTGCAGGAACACCACGTCGGCGCCGACGGTGCGCACCGCTTCGCGCAGCTCGGGCAGGATGAACCGGCGATTCAGCGCGGTGAAGCCCTTGTGGGTGTTCACCGTCATGACCTTGAGCGAGGTGGGCGTGGTCGCCGTGCCAGCAGCGGGGATGGAGGGCTTCACAGGGGCAGTTGTAAGCCGCAGCGCGTCCCCATGCTGTAGGAGCTTGCCACCTCCTGCACCGGCCTGCGCGAGTCGGCGGCGGGTTCCTACAGCCGCGGCTGCCCGATCCCCACATCGAGGCTGTCCACGGCCACCTAGGTTGAACTCAGAGCCCCGCAAAAGGGGCTCATGTTCAGCCTGGTTTGACCTTTGAAAGGGGACATCATCATGAAGAGAGCCTTGATTGCGAGCACCGTGTTCACCGGCCTGATGGGCTTGGCGGGCGTCGGTTTCGCCCAGACCACGACGGTCCCGGCCCAGCCCGACCCGGCCAAGGGCGGCCAGGCCAGCACCAAGAGCGTGCCCGGCGGCGTGGCCAATGCCACCCAGCGGCCCGATGGCAGCGACCCCGCCTCGCGCAATGCTGTGAAGGCCGAGGCCCGTGCCCACAACCGCAACAACACGAACAACCCGGTCCCCAAGGGCGAGGCGACGACCACGGTGAACAGCCAGCCCAACGCCATGCCGAAGCCGACAGGCGAGATGTCGCGTGCCGAGGTGAGCGCGGACGCCCGCAAGGTCAAGCCGCACTTCGGCCAAAGGGGCGAGCGACCGGAAGTGCCGACCAACCCGAAGAACAAGACGGGTACGCCGCAGTAGGCGCGGCGCGATCACTAAAAAAGCCCGCAGCGATGCGGGCTTTTTCGTGGGAGGGGAACAGGCTCAGCTCTTCGCGCCTTCGCTCGGGCCCTGATGGCCATGGCCGCCACGATGACCGGCGTGAATGGTTTCCGCATCGAAGGTCTTTTGCTGCTCCGGCGACAGCGTCGCGTAGAAGCTGCGCGTGGCCTCGACGCGCTGGGTGAAGCGCGCGCTGCGTTCGGCCTGGCGCGCCTGCATGCGCTCCAGTCGCTGCGGCGTCGTCAGCTTGGCGAACTCGGCGCGGTCCATGCGTACCGTGGCTGCCGACCGGGGCCGCTGCTGCGTGGCGGTGAAGTTGTTCCACGCGCCTTCCTGGCTGGCATCGAGCCGCAGCTTCTGCTTGAGCTCGGCCAGCCGTTGCGCACGCTTGGCCTGCATGCGCTCGAAGCGCTGGGTGCGGTCCACGTGCGGGCGAGACGCCTTGGCGTCGGCCGGGGCGGCCTGCGCGGTCGCGGCGGGAGCCGCCGTTGCGGCCGGGGAACCCTGTGCGAAGCCGGTGCTGCAGGCGAAGGCGGCCGAGGCAATCAGGCCGGCCATGAGCGTTTTCTGACGAGACGAGATCATGAGAGTGCTTCCTTTCGAAGAAGCCTGCCGACACGGCGGCAGGTGAGGCAAGTGTGGAAGCGCTCTGTATCGCACCCGTCGAGCCACGGTGAGTGCGATGTAAAGAAAGATTTCGGTCCGTTTCGTCCCAACTCTACTTGGGCCGGGGCGGCTCGAGGCCGGCATCCGGCTGCTGGTAGCGCCCTTCACGCAGCGCTGTCACCGCGCGGGCCACCGCGCGGGCGACATTGCGAACCTCTTCCTGCAGGCCGGTATCGCGGTCGAGTGCCTCGTGGCTGGTGGCGTAGGGTTCGTAATACCCGACATATCGGTCCAGCCGCGCCTGTGCGCCGGCGTCGATCAGGCCCATCCAGTCCAGCCAGTCGCTGAGATTGCGCCGCAGGCTTTCCACGCCGGCCACGTCGCCGTGCACCACGAGGCCGTAGGCGCGGCCCGCCAGGTGCTTCGGATACCCCCAGCCCTTGAGCTCGATGGCCTTGGCTTCGTCGGCCTTCTTGCCATGGGTGGAGGTGGGGTCGGGGTTGCCGCCGTCGGCGCAGACCAGGCGGTCGGCCATCAGCTTGAGCGGGCTCGTGGCCTGGTACCAATGCGTCGGCGTGAAAAGAATGACGCCATGGGCTGCAGTCCACCGCTCGTAGATTTCGTTCATCCAGTCCCCCGTCTGCCGCAGCGAATGGTTCGGGTAGCAGCTGCAGGGCCAATGGCACAGCGGCATCGCGGTGGAGACACAGCCCTTGCAGGGATGGATGTGGCGCCCGTAGTCGGACGTCAGCCGGCTGAGGTCCAGCACATCGCAATCGAACTGCTGTGCGTCCAGCTCCTCGCGGGCCAGTTGCAGCAGCCGGAAGGTCTTCGACATCTCGCCGGGGCAGGTGCCATCGTTGCGCGGCGAGCCGTTGACCAGCAGCACGCGCGACTTCGTCTCCGGCCTCGACCAGGCGGCCTTCGCGTGCTCGATGCGCTCTTTTGCTTCAAGCCAATCGACGGAAAGCTCGTACTCGGGGTCCGCATAGCCCGGGCCTGCCTTGCGCGTCACGGGGGCCTTGCGGCCTTTCTGGTAGGCCTCCCAAGCGATGACCTCGATGCGCGCGAGTGCCTCCGACTCGGCGTGGAAGGCGGGGTCGCGGTAGGTCTGCATGAAGCGGTCGTGGAACTCGGCGCGCTCGATGGGCGGCGGCGCCTGGCCTTTGCGGACTTCAGTCATCGCTCGACTCTAAGCAGAGATCGGCTCGCGCGCTGCACCGCGGCGCACGCGAGTTGCCGTAGGCGCATGACGACATGTGCCCGGTTGGCGTCAGCCGAGCTTTCCGCTCTGAAAGTCGTGCATGGCCTGCGTCAATTGCTCGCGCGTGTTCATGACGAAGGGGCCGTACTGCACGATCGGCTCATGCAGCGGCTTGCCCGCGATCAGCAGCGCTCGCGCGAGGCTGTGGTTGGAGGCCGGCGCACGAACCAGTACGCCGTCGCTGCCTGCATCGTTGGCGAGGATGGCCATGCGCTTGGTCGGGATCTCGCTGCTCCCGATGTAGAGCGACTCGCGAAATACATAGACAAGCGCGTTGCGGTCCGGCGCCAGGGGCTGGGCGAACTCGGTGCCCGGCGGCAGCGTGAGGTCGAGGTAGAGCGGCTCGGTGTGCTCGCGCTGTACGGCGCCCGCGATGCCGTGGCTCTCGCCCGCGATCACGCGAACGTGCACGCCGGCCGGCGTCACGAGCTCGGGGATTGCCTCGCTCTGGATGTCGCGGTACCAGGGTTCGCGCATCTTGTCCTTGGCCGGCAGGTTGAGCCAGAGCTGGAAGCCTTCCATCAGCCCTTCCTCCTGCTCCGGCAGCTCGCTGTGCACCAGGCCGCGGCCGGCGGTCATCCACTGCACGCCGCCGTTGGCCAGCAGGCCTTCGTGGCCGGCGCTGTCGCGATGGCGCATGCGGCCCGCGATCATGTAGGTGACGGTCTCGAAGCCGCGGTGCGGGTGGCTGGGAAAGCCGCCGATGTAGTCGCCGGGGTTGTCGCTGCCGAAGGCGTCGAGCATCAGGTAGGGGTCGAGCCGCTGCTGCAGCGGCTGGTGCAGCACGCGCGTGAGCTTGACTCCGTCGCCGTCGCTGGTCGAGACGCCGGCGACGATCTGGTCGATGCTGCGCGGGCGCGACAGCATGACAGGTTCGACATGGTGCGGGGGGTGGGCCGTGTCAGGTGTGCTCATCCGCGGCATGGTGGCACGGAGCCGACGACCGCGTCAGGGGTGTGGATGCCCTCGCCGCCAGCGCCTCGAGCTCCCAGGACACGCCCTGCCAGGCCACGTCGATGCAGGCGGCGGATGGACGGGGCGCCGCGCGCCCGGCCCCCATGGCCCAGCGCGCGCCCGCACTCACGCTGTCGATCAGCGGCACCGGCAGGCCGGGCGCGATGGCAGCGGCCAGGCCGGCCAGTCCGGCGCCGCCTAGGATCACCGCGTCGGCCCCGAAGCGCGCCACGGCCTCCAGGCAGGCGTCGGCCAGCAGCGCATGGGCACCGGCCGGATCGGCTGCCAACTCGGCGCCGCTTTGCGCCACCGTGTGAATGCCTGCCAGCGAGTGCGCGTGGCCGAGCGCCAGGGCGAGGCGCTCTAGCATCGGGCCCCAGCGCTCGCCCCCCGTCACGACCGCAAAGCGCCCGTGCGCGGCCGCAGCCGAGAAGGCGGCCTGCGCCAAGCCGCCCACCGGCAGTCCGCAGGTCTCTCGCAGGGCGAACAGTCCCGGATCGCCGAAGCAGCCGATCAGCACCGCGTCGGGCCGCTCGCCGCGTTCCACCGCGGCGGCCCAGGCGTCGAGCACGGCATGCTGCGCCACCGCGTAGCTGGCCTCGCTGGCGATGTAGGGCGCGCCGAAACGGGCGGTGACGGTGTGCACCTTGAGGGCCGGGCTGACCTCGCCTTGCACGTGGCGCTGCAGCAGCGCGCTCACCGTGGCCGAGGTATTGGGATTGATGATCAGCAGGCGGCCCATGGTCATCGGCATCAGGGCCGCCGGCGCGTGGCACGCTGGCGCAGCCAGGCGGCGCTGCCGAGCGCGATGGCCATCACCGCCAGCGAGACGACGGTGGTCACCGTGCCCAGCGCGTAGATGGCGGGCGTGGTGATGGTCGAGGTGAGGCCCTGCAGTTCCAGCGGCAGGGTGTTGACGTCTCCGATGGCCTGCGAGGTGCGCGCGATCTCGTCCCAACTGAGCGTGAAGCCGAACATGCCGATGCCGATGATCGACGGCCCGATCAGCGGCAGCACCACATGCCTGAAGCTCTGCCACGGCGTGGCGCCCAGGTCGCGCGCGGCCTCTTCGTAGGCCGGGTTGAAGCGGTTGAAGACCGCGAACATGATCAGCAGGCCGAAGGGCAGGGTCCAAGTGAGGTGCGCTCCCAGGGCGGAGCTGAGCAGGCCCAGCGCGGTGCCGTAGTTCTCGAGCGCGCCGTGGGCCTCGAATGCGGCGAGAGCGCCCTTGATGCCGCTGTCGACCAGGCGGAACTGCAGGCCGATGCCCAGCGACACGATGATGGAGGGCATGATCAGGCTCGCCACCGTGACGAAGAAGAGCGCGTTGCCGCCCCGAAGCTTCTTGCGGAAGGCCAGGCCCGCGAGCACCGACAGCGCGACCGTCAAGAGCATGACCACCGTGCCCAACATCAGCGAGCGCCTGAAGGCCGCGCCGATGTCTACCGTGCCCAGGCCTTCGGCGAGCTTGTGGAACCAGTGCAGCGAGACGCCCCGCAGCGGAAAGGTCAGGCCGCCTTCGGGTCCCTGAAAGCTCAGCACGAAGATGGTGATCATCGGCCCGTAGAGGAAGAGCACGAAGAGTGCGAACACGATCGCCAGCGGCCAGAAGCCTGCGGCGCGCGCATTCGACACGCGCGCATGCATGTCAGTTCGCCCACCGCGCAACGCGCGGGCGTGTTCGGGAAACACCGTGGAACCGGCTTCGCCGGGCCACCGGTGTTGCCCCCTCGAGGGGCGAGGCGGCGACACGAAGTGAGCAAGCAACGGGGGTGGTCATAGCTCCTTGCGGATGTCGACCAGGCGCGTGAGGCCCCAAATGATCATCAGCACCACGGCGAGCAGGATCATCGCGTTGGCGGCCGCCAGCGGGAACTGGAGGTAGGAGGTCTGGACCTGGATGATCTTGCCGACCGAGGCGATCTGCTGGCCGCCCATGACGCCGATGGTGACGAAGTCGCCCATCACGATGGTGACGACGAAGATCGAGCCGATGAGAATGCCGGTGCGCGAGAGCGGCACGACGACGTTCCACAGCGTCTGCCACCCGGAGGCGCCGGCGTCGCTGGCCGCTTCGAGCAGCGAGCGGTCGATGCGCATCATCGAATTGAAGATCGGCACGATCATGAACATCGTGTAGAGGTGCACGAAGGCCAGTACCACCGAGAAATCGGAAAACAGCAGCCATTCGACGGGCGCGTCGACCAGGCCCAGCCCCACCAGGCCCTGGTTGACGAGCCCGTTGCGCCCGAGCAGCGGAACCCAAGAGATCATGCGGATCACGTTGGAGGTCCAGAAGGGCACGGTGCACAGCACGAACAGCAAGGTCTGCATGCCCGGCGAGCGCACGTGGAAGGCCAGGAAGTAGGCGACCGCGAAGCCGATGGACAGCGTGATGGCCCAGACCAGCAGGCAGAACTTCAGCGTGCTCAGGTAGGTCGAGAAGGTGACGCAGAAGTCGCCGTTGTCGGTGAGGTGCGAGCAGCCTTCGAAGATGCTTGCGTAGTTGCGCGGCGTGAGCGCCGGGATGAGCTCGTACTCGTTGAAGTTCCAGAGGCTGACCATCGCGATCAGCGCCAGCGGGATCAGGAAGAAGAGCAGGAAGACCGCTGCAAAGGGCGCGGCCTGCCACCAGGGCTTGATGGCGTGCATGGGCATGGTGCCCCCGGTCGGGGATGGGAGTCGCGACACGAAGTGCGCAGCGACCTGGGGGCGAGCCAAGGTCACGCTGCGACGAACTCGTTCCATTTCCGGACCATGTACTCGTTCTCGTCCATCACCGCGTTCCAGCAGGCGATGCCGCCCATGCGCTGCTCGTAGCTGCCGCCGTCACGCACCGCGCCGGCCTTGGCCAGCAGATCACCATTGGGACTCTTGATGTCTTGCGTGGCGGCCTTGCCCTCCATCCAGTAGGCCCACTCATAAGGCTCCATCTTCGCCTTCGCGGTTTCGAGCACTGCGCTGTAGTAGCCCTGGCGGTTGAGGTAGGCGCCGGCCCACCCATCGAGAAACCAGTTGATGAACTCGTAGGCGCCGTCGAGCTTCCTGCCCGACAGGGTAGCCGGCAGGCCGAAGCCCGCGGCCCAGGCGCGGTAGCCTTCCTTGAGCGGCTGGAAGTTGCAGGCGATGCCCTTGGTGCGCACGGCCGTCACGGCTGGCGACCACATCGACTGGATGACGACCTCGCCCGAGGCCATGAGGTTGACCGATTCGTTGAAGTCCTTCCACAGCGCGCGGAACTGACCTGCCTTCTTGGCTTCGATCAGGGTCTTGATCGTGAGATCGATCTCGGCCTTGGTCATGTTGCCCTTGTCGGCGTACTTGTGGAGGCCCTTGGCCTCCACCACCATCGCGGCGTCCATGATGCCGATGGAGGGGATGTTGAGGATCGCGGTCTTGCCCTTGAACTCGGGATTGAGCAGTTCGGCCCATGTGTCGATCGGCCGCTTGATCAAGTCGGGCCGGATGCCCAGCGTGTCCGCGTTGTAGACCGTCGGGATCAGCGACATGAACTGTGTCGGCGACTTGGCGAACACCTTGCTCTTCTCGCCATCCAGGAAGATCACCTTCTTCGGCGCCGTGCCCTGGTCGCCGACCTTCTTGCCGCCCACCTCGCCCTGGGTGAAGAGCGGGGTGATCTTGTCAGCGTTCTTGATCTTCCGGGTGTCGATGCCCTTGAGGTTGCCCGTGGGCACGATCTTCTTCAGCGAGAAGTATTCGGTGTCGATCAGGTCAAAGCTGTTGGGCGCGGTCACCGCGCGCTTGGTGACGTCGTCCGTGGTGACGGCCACGTACTGGATCTCGATGCCCGTGTCCGCCTTGAACTTCTCGGCGATCGCCTTGTCCTGGTTGACTGCGGTGCCGAGGTAGCGCAGCACCGTCTTCTCCTGCGCGTGGATCGCAGGGAACACGCCGGCGGCGAGGATGCCTGCCGTGCCCTGAAGCAGGGTGCGGCGCTGCACGTCTTTTCCGAAGGTCGAGTCGATGGGTTCAGACATGGAGGGGCTCCTGATGCGCGGTGATGAACTGAGTGAATGGGTCAGGCGGCCATCGCCGCGAGCGCGGACAAGGGCGCGGGTCGCGACACCGGCCCGGCGGGCGGTGGGTCCTGCGGACGGACCGCACCGGGGCCCAGCGCACGCGCATCGGACGGCGACCACGACAGGCGCACGGCCTCGCCGACGCCGTACGGACGCGTTCCGAAGGTCTTCTCCGGCAGCAGCACCGAGACGCCCCTGCGCTCGGGCGCCGCATCCGCAAGTTCCAGGCCGACCAGCACATAGGTGCCCTGGTACTCCACGTCGGTGACGCGTGCCGCGAGGCCGCGCTCGCCGCCTTCGGGCGCGATGCGCATGTGATCGTTGCGCACCGCGATCAGCCCGCTGGGCGTCTCCAGCACGTTGTGCCCGCCCATGAAGCGCGCCACGAATTCGCTGGCGGGGTGGTTGTAGACCGCGTGCGGCGTGCCCACCTGCTCGATCAGCCCATGGTTCATCACCACCATCGTGTCGGCCAGCGCCATGGCCTCTTCCTGCGAGTGCGTGACATGGATGAAGGTCAGGCCCAGCTCCTTCTGCCAGCGCCGCAGCTCGGCGCGCATCTGGACGCGCAGGAAGGGATCGAGCGCGGACAGCGGCTCGTCGAGCAGCAGCACGCGCGGCTCGGTGATCAGCGCGCGCGCCAGCGCCACGCGCTGCTGCTGCCCACCGGACAGCTCGCCCGGCTTGCGCTGGGCCAGCGGCCCCATGGCGACGCGCTCCAGCAACTGGCCGGCGCGCCGGTGGCGCTCGACCTGCGAGACGCCCTTCATCTTGAGGCTGAAGGCCACGTTGTCGAGCGCCGAGAGATGCGGGAAGAGAGCAAAGCTCTGGAACATCATGGCGGTGCCGCGGGCCGCGGCCGGCAGGTGCGTGATGTTGCGGTTGTCCAGCAGGATGTCGCCGCTGGTGACCGGCTCGTGGCCCGCCACCATGCGCAGCGTGGTGCTCTTGCCGCAGCCTGAGGGGCCGAGCAGGCAGCAGTAGCTGCCGCTGGCGATGCGCAGGTCGATCTGGTCGACTGCGGGCGGCGCGCCGCCCGCGTAGCGCTTGCTGAGCGCCACGATCTCGACGGCCGCGGGCGGGGGAGCGGAGGCAGCATCCATCGAGAGCGGCATCGCAAGATGGATGCCAGCGGCCGCCGGGCTTGGGCGCGTGCTGTCGCGCCGTCTTGGTGCGGTCTGTGCCCGCTTCAGGGCGGCGGTGCGAAGCGCGCCGCGGCGATGTTCCTTTGCAGCGACTCGCGCTGGCTGCGGGTGATCCCGCGCAGGCCCTCGGCCACCCATTTGGCGCGTTCGACGTCGATGTGTCCGTCGCGCTGCCACTTCTCGAGCGCCGCGCCGGGGTTGTTCAGCATGGCAGCCAGCCAGACGGCCTGCGCCGGCTCCAGGTTGCGGGCACCGCGCTTGAAGTAGCGGCGGGCCGCCGCCTCGGCGCCGCACAGGCCGCCCGGGCCCCAGGGCGCGTTGTCGAGGTAAAGCTGCAGGATGCGCGGCTTGCCCAGCGTCTGCTCCATCTCCACCGCGTAGAGCAGCTCGCGCAGCTTGCGCTCGGCGCTGCGCTCGCTGCCGGTCACGACCAGCCGGGCCAGCTGCTGGCTGAGGGTGCTGCCGCCGCGCTCGATCCGGTCGGCCTTCTGGTTCGCGTCGAGGGCGGCCGTGAGCTCGGCGAGGTCGTAGCCGGGATGGCTGAAGAAGCGCTGGTCCTCGGCCGCGATGACCGCGCGCGCGAGCCAGCTGTCGGGGGCGAGCCGGCTCGGCGGGCCGCAGCTGGTGCGGGTGTCGAGCAGTGCTTCGGTGCCCAGGCCCTCGACGCTGAACTGCTCGATGCGCGGATGCAGCGCGAGATGGTTGGCCGGCAGGTCGAGCTGGGCGCGCAGTGCCAGCGTGCCGCCGATGCGGGCCCGCTGCAGCTCGGGAATGGCAGGCGCCAGCACGCTGTACCAGCGGGCGATCGGTGCGTCGGGCGCATCGACGTGGATCTGCAGCGACTTCTGGGTGAGCTTGCCGTCCCAGCGCGCGCGCAGCACGTTGTCGCCGGCCAGGCTGGACACGGTGGTTGCGGCCGGCGTGGCTTCGAGCAAGCCGTTGAGGGAGCCGGCATCGCGGCGGGCGGTGAAGCGCAGGTTGTCGAGGCGTATTGGTGCATGGCCGAGCGCCGGCACCGACGCGCTGCAGGGCGCGCAGTCCAGCTCGAGGGTGCTGGCGGTCTCGTTCCAGCCGACACGCACGGGGCCGTGCTCGGTCTCGAAGCTGCGGCCCACCAGCCAGGGCGCGAACCAGGAGGAGGTGGCGAGCCGGATCGCGGTGGGCACGCCGACCTCGAGGGCAAAAGGCCCGGCCTTGACGCGGGTCGGCCACTCGCCCGGACCGGGCGCCAGCGCCAGCTTCACGACCAGGTAGACGGCGACCGCGGCGGTCAGCACCAGGGCCAGCAGCCCGAAGAGCAGGTAGAGCAGCGCTTTCTTCAAAAATGTCTCTCAATCACTCGGATGCGATCGGCCTGGCCAGGGTGACGGCCTGCCAAGGCCCCCTGGACCGGCCACCAGCGGCCGCCCAGTACCAGGCTGAAGTGTCGGTGAAAGCCGTGCCCTCGGCATCGACGATGCGCTCGCAGACTCGCAACTTTCGTCCGTCGGGGCCCTGGGTGACGAAACAACGCCACAGTCGATCCTGCGGATCGCGTTCGAGCCGGGTCTCGCCGATGCGGAAGCCGAGCGCCCGGTAACAGTCGGCGGCCGGGTGCAGCATGCGCGCGGGCGCGTCGACCTGGCGCAGCACCACGGTCTGCTGGCCGTCGCTCAGGCGGGCGATCGCGCCGGGGAAGCGCTCGGCAAAACGCTGTTCGACCGCACCCAATGCCATTGGCCGCAGCGCGGCGCCGTCCCAGTGGCTCGGCCATTCGTGAAAGGTCGCGACCGGCGGCGGTGCCTGTGGTGCCCGCAGGGCCGAGGCGGCGGACCACAGCAGGCACAGCGCCATCGCCCCTGCGAAGGCCGCCTTGTGCGCGATGCGATTGAGGAAGCGGTTGCCGAAGCAGCGTTCAAGACAAAGCGGTATCGACACGGCGGGCTCCGGGGGCGGTGATCAGGCCGGGAATGGCAGTGGGAGTGAAGCAAGGCGCGCGGGGCGCCGGCGCCATCAGTTGCGCGATGGCGCCGCAGACCAGCGCCAGCACGGTCAGCCCCATGGCTTCGTGCAACCAGGGCGCGAGGGCATGGCCCGCCCCTTCGAAGCCCACGAGCACGCTGTTGCGCAGGATGTTGCCGGCCAGCACCAGCAGGCCGACGGCCGGCAGCCGGGCAAGGAAGCGGCGGTCCCCGTGCCGCGCCCACAGTGCCACGGCACAGGCCGTGAAATAGCCGAGCCAGGCCATCTGCACGCCGGAGCAGGGCGCATCGACGATGACCCGCCGGCCATCGACCAGCAGGCTGCTGCCTTCGCGCAACACCGAGAAGCCGGGCGCCAGCAGCCAGCGGCTGGCTTCCGCCGTGATCACGCGCAGCGGATAGCCGGCATAGAACTGCAGCGAGGACAGGAGCGGCAATGCCAGGACCGCCAGCCCCAGCACGGGCAGCTTAGCGACCTGGCGCGGCAGGAACGCCAAGAGGCCGGCGGCGAGCGCCAGCACGGCGACCAGGCCCGCCGCGAGCGGCGGGAATGGCAGCAGGGGGCCGATGCCGGTGCGCAGCAGGGTGGCTGCCACGGTGCCGGTGCCGGCGAGGGCCAGCCAGCCGAGGCGCGGCGCGTTGCGCAGCGACCGGCGCCTCGACCACGCGAAGAGCGCGAGCGCGCCGAGCGCCAGCAGGCCGAGCGGATCGTCGGCCCCGTCCTGCAGCCGGCGGGCCATCCAGAGCCAGGTCGGTGCCAGCGCAGCGGCCTGCAGCGCCAGCCAGGCAGCGGCGGGCGCGCGATCGAGGCGAATGCCCGAGTCGAACAGGCGCGGATGCGTGCGGGCGAATTGGTCGAGGGTCATGCATGCGTCCTCGTTATGCCGTGAAGCGACGCGGATCATGGCGGCGCGCGCGGCGGCGCAGCATGGCCAGCATCGACAGCAGCACCGCGACGGCGCCCCAGGTCTCGGGCTCCGGCGTGCTCGGCACTTCGGCACCCAGCGTCGCTCCCTGGCCCAGCGCCAGTTCGCTCACGCCCTTGGGCAGAGGCTGCGGCTGGTCGACCGAGGTGCCGGCCCGCGGCGCGGGGTTGCGCACCACCTTGTCGACCGCGATGAAGCTGGTGTACTGCGTGAGCAGGCCATAGCGCAGGCCCAGGTCGGTGATGCGCTGCCGGAAGGCGTCACCCCCCTCCAGCGCCTCCTGGTCGCTCAGGCTCGCGATGCGGTGCCGTGCCCACAGGCTGCGCAGCGCGGCGGCATCCTGGCGCGTCTTCCCGTCGATCACCAGCTCCTGGCGGTAGGGACCTTCGGCGCCCTGGCCCTGGATGACGACGCGGCCCTTGGGTTCGCCGCGCCACTTGCCGAACAGGATCACCGGTCGCTCGCCGAGCACGTCGGGCAGCGCCTGGGGTTCCACGTCGTACACATCGAGGCCGTCGAAGCTGGCTTTCACGTGGGTGAGCACCGGCGACTCGACCATGCGCTTGAAGCGCGCCGCCTGCTCGGGCGCCTGGACCGGGTCGGTGATGATGAAAGGCTCGCCCATCCCGGCGCGCGCCAGGCCTTCCATCAGGTGCCGGTTGACCGAGCTGCCGATGCCGAACGCGAAGACATTGGCCTTGGACAGGTTCCGCCGCACCAGCTCGAAGGCCTCGCGCTCCACCGTGACATAGCCGTCCGTCACGACCACGACGGTGCGCGACACCTCGTCGGCCTTGGGCTCGGCATAGACGCGCTTGAGCGCCGGGATGAGCTCGGTGCTGCCACCGCCGCCGTAGTTCCTGATGGTGGCGAGTGCCTGCTCGATGTTGGCGCGGGTCGCTGGCACGGACTGCGGCGAAAGCATCTTGCTGCTGCCCGAGAACAGCAGCACGTTGAAGGTGTCGCTGGGCCGCAGGCCGCCGATGAGCCGCTCCAGCAGCACCTTTGCGGTGTCCAGCGGAAAGCCGTGCATCGACCCCGAGATGTCGACCACGAAGATGTAGTCGCGCGGGGAGATGGCGTTGGCCGCCACCGACTTGGGCGGCTCGACCATCGCGAGGAAGAAGTTCTCTGCGTTCTCGCCTTGTCCGTGATAGAGCATCAGGCCCGATTCGATCCTTTCGCCCGCCAGGCGCCAGTCGAGGATGAAATCCCGATTGCCGGCGGGCTCGCCGGTGTGCGCCAGCGTGATGTCGGCACGCTGGTCGTCGTCGCGCTTGCCGACGTCGATGGCGTGGGTTGCGGAGCGCACTTCCTTGATGCCCAGCGGTGTGTCGAGCGCGACCTTCATCCTGAACGTGGTGTTCGGCGCGACGCCCGCACGCAGGGTGGGCTGCGCCGCCCACTTTGCATGGGCCTGGGACGATTGCGGGCTGTTGTACCGGGGGCCCACGACCGTCGGGAACACGAACTGGTAGTTGCCTGCCTGCGGCACCAGCAGCTCGGTGTAGCGCAGCTCCACCTTGACCTCGTCGCCCGGCAGGATGTTGGCGACGTTCATCTGGAATACGTTGGGCAGGTGCTGCTCCAGCAGGGCGGCAGTCTTGCCCTCGTTCTTCGCGGCGTCGTACTCGATGCGCGCCTGCTGCTTCTCGCGGATCTGCGCGGCGATCAGGCGATCGCCCAGCCGCACGTTGAGTCCGCTGACCGCGGCGCGCGTGGAGCCCGGGAACACGTACCGGGCCTCGATGGCGCGCGTGCCCTCGTTGCGGTAGGTCTGCGTGACGGTGACGTCGGCGATCACGCCCGAGACCTTGACGTCGACCGCCGTCTCCTTGAGCGGCAGTGCATCGACGGCGGGGTCGTCGCTCTTGATGAAGAAGTACGGGCTTTCTGTCTTCAGTCGCGGGCCGGGTGCTTCCTGTGCATGCAGAGGCCGCGCGACGAGCAGCGCGAAGCCCGCGCTCGCGAGGCCCAGGGTCGCGAGCCAGAGCCAGCGGCCGGGGCGGATGATGATGGCTTCCATGGCGTTGGTCCTTTTCCCCTCGATTCGTGCAACGGTGCACGGGCTCGACTGTCGAGAGGGAAGGCGAAGAAAGTTGGAAGCCTTCTTGAAGCACGCGGCGTCGTGTGAAGGCCGTGTGAAGTCCCATGCCGCGCGCACTTCACATGCGCTTCGGGTCGCACGCCCAGCATCGGCCCATCGTCATCGATGAGGAGATTTCCATGCTTGTGCGGCTTCGACGTCCCGTGCTCATCACGGTTTCGGGCTTGCTGGTCCTGGCCGTGCTGCTGATGGCTGCCTTCATGCTGCTGGGCCCGCAGCTGCCGGACGTTTCCGAACTCTCCGACTACCGGCCCAAGCTCCCCCTGCGCGTCTACACCGCGGATGGCGTGCTGATCGGCGAGTTCGGCGAGGAGCGGCGGGAGCTGGTGCCCATCGCCGAAGTGCCGAAGCAGCTCAAGGATGCCGTGGTGGCGGTGGAGGATGCACGGTTCTACGAGCATCGAGGCATCGATCCGAAGGGCCTGGTGCGCGCGGTGCTGGCCAACCTGCGGCACGGCGTGCACCAGGGCGCCTCCACCATCACGCAGCAGGTGGCGCGCAACGTCTACCTGAGCGCCGAGCGGACGCTGTCGCGCAAGATGCTGGAGGCGCTGCTGGCCTTCCGGCTTGAGCAGCATCTGAGCAAGGACCAGATCCTCGAGATCTACATGAACCAGATCTTCCTCGGCCACCGCGCCTACGGCTTCGCCTCGGCATCGGAGCGCTACTTCGGCAAGGCCTTGAAGGACATCACACTGGCCGAGGCTGCCATGCTGGCCGGCCTGCCGAAGGCGCCGGGCACCAACGACCCGGTGAGCAATCCGCGCCGCGCCCGCGCTCGGCAGCTCTACGTGCTGGACCGCATGGTGGCGACCGGTGCCATCAGCGCAGCGCAGGCGGCCGAGGCCAAGGGCGAAGCGTTGCGGCTGCGCGACCCTTCCGAGCCGAAGCGCCTGCATGCCGAGCACGCGGCCGAGACCGTGCGGCAGCTGATGGTCGCGCAGTACGGAGCGAGCACCTACACGCGCGGCTTCAAGGTCTTCACCTCTCTGGTGGCGAGCGAGCAGGCGGCCGCTTATCAATCTCTGCGCAAGGGCATCCTCGACTATGAGCGGCGGCAGCCCTGGCGTGGGCCGGAGCGCTTCGTCGAGTTGCCCGCCGAATCGGACGATCGGGCCTTGCTCGACGACGCCGTCGATGAGGCATTGGCCGACCATCCCGACAACGGCGATGTGCTCGCCGCCGTGGTGCTGCGGGCCGACGCAAAAGAGGTGGTGGCTGTGCGCGGCAATGGTGAAAGCATGAGCATCGTGGGCGAGGGCCTGCGCACGGCGCAGGCCGGGCTGTCGGCGCGAGCCGCGGCGAATCTGCGCTTGCGTCCCGGTGCGGTGATCTACGTGATGAAGAAGCCCAACGGCGCCTGGGAGATCACGCAGTTGCCCGAGGTCGAAGGCGCCTTCGTGTCGCTCGACCCCCGCGATGGTGCGATCCGGGCGCTGGTGGGCGGCTTCAGCTTCGACCGGAACAAGTTCAACCATGTGACCCAGGCCTGGCGCCAGCCGGGCTCGAGCTTCAAGCCCTTCGTCTATTCAGCGGCGCTCGAGAAGGGCTTCACACCGAGCACCATGGTCGACGACGCGCCGCTGTTCGTTGACGGCGCGACCACGGGCGGCTCACCCTGGGAGCCGCGCAACTACGACGGGACTTTCGAAGGCGCGATGACCTTGCGCCGCGCGCTCGAGCAGTCGAAGAACATGGTCACCATCCGGGTCCTGCAGTCGATCGGGCCGCGCTATGCGCAGGACTGGATCAGCCGCTTCGGCTTCGAGCGTGCGAAGCACCCGGCGTACCTGCCGATGGCGCTGGGGGCGGGTTCGGTCACGCCGATGCAGATGGCGGCGGCCTACGCGGTCTTCGCCAACGGCGGCTATCGCGTGAGCCCCGCGCTGGTGACGCGCATCACCGACCACAAGGGAAACGTGCTGGTCGAGGCACCACCGCCGGTGCGCGACGAGACGATGCGCGCCATCCCTGAGCGCAATGCCTTCGTGGTGAGCTCGCTGCTGCAGAGCGTGGTGCGGCACGGGACCGGCTTCAAGGCCTGGCAGGCGCTGCGGCGCGAGGACCTGCATGGCAAGACAGGCACCACCAACGACTCGATCGATACCTGGTTCGCGGGCTTTGCCTCGACGCGAGTGGGCGTGGCGTGGATCGGCTACGACACGCCGCGCCAGCTGGGTGTGCGCGGCGAGACCGGCGGCAGCCTGAGCCTGCCGATCTGGACCGGCTACATGCAGGCGGCCCTGCAAGGGGTTCCGGTTGCGCCCATGGCGGTGCCGGCAGGGGTGATGCAAGTCGACGGCGAGTGGTACTACGACGACTACGCGCCAGGGCGCGGCATCGCGAGCCTGGATCCGGCCATGGACGCGGTCCCGCAGGCCGAGGCGCTAGCCGGCGTGCCCGTCGGCGAAGCGCCGACGCCGGAGGAACGCAGCAGCATCCTCGATCTGTTCCGCTGAAGGACATGCAACTCGCCCCACCGCGGCCGGCGACGCCAAGCCCGTTCGGGAGACACCGCGGAACCGGCTTTGCCGGGCCGCTGGTGTCGCCCCCGGTGAGGGGGTGGGCGGCTACACGAAGTGAGCCAACCTGGGGGAGAGCCTATTGCACCAGCGGCAGCGTGAGCGTGGCCAACGCACCGCCGCGCGGCGCATTCGCGAGCTCGATGCGCCCGCGGTGCAGCGCGGCGATCTCCTTCACGAAGGCGAGTCCGAGGCCAGTGCTCTTCTTCTGGCTTTGCGGGCGCGCCAGCGAATAGAACTTTTCGAAGACCTTGTCCTTGGCGTAGTCGGGAATGCCGCGGCCATGGTCGCGCACGGTGACGCGGGCCTCGCGCGCGTTGGCATGCAGGGCCAGCGCGACCTCGGCGCCGGCAGGCGAGAAGTCGATCGCGTTGTCGAGCAGGTTGCTGACCGCGCGCCGCAGGAGGAAGGGGTCGCCCTCGACATGGGCCTCGGCGTCGATGGCCACATGCACGCGGACCTCGCGCGCCGCCGCCGCGCCTTGCGCGCTGGCCGCCACCTCCTGCAGCAGCGGCGCGAGCGCGACGGTCTCGCTCCGGTCGAGTGCGCGCTGGGTTTCCAACGCGGTCAGCTCCATCATGCGGTCCACGATCTCCTGGATGCGCTGGGTCTCTTGCGTGATGTTCGCAAGAAAACGTTCGCGCTCGGACTGAGGCATCGAGGGCTCCTGCACCAGCTCGGCAGCACCACGGATGGCCGACAGCGGGCTCTTGATCTCGTGCGTGAAGGTCTGCACGTAGTCGGCGACGTAGCTGCGGCCGGTGAACGCATCGCGCATTTCGCCGAAGCCGCTGCGCAAGGTGTCCACCGCGCGGCGCAGCATGCGGGACACGCTCCAGCTTTGCTGCTTGCGCAGCCAGCGCCAGTAGTCCGAGATCAGGCCGAAGGGCCGCACCAGCCAGACGGAAAAGATCAGCGCGCCCACCAGCAGCGCAAGGGCCGAGCCCACGCCCACCCACAGCGTGCGGGTGCGCGCGTCCTCGACGAACTGGCCGAAGCTCTGCACCGGCTTGCCGACGCTGACCACGCCGACGATTTCGTTGTTCCAGCGCACCGGTGCGGCGGCGTACATGACAGAGGTCAGCGGGTCGCTCTCGATGTCGCGCGAGGTCCGCGCGCCGTAGAGGCCCGCCAGCGTGCGGCTGACGTCGCTCCACCGCGAGAAGTCGGCGCCGGTGCTGCGGCCCAGCGAATCGAAGAGCACGCGCCCGCTGCGATCGGTGACGTAGACGCGCAATTCCACGCGACTCTTGTGCAGGTTGTAGATCTGTGCCGAAAACTGGCGCCCGTAGACCGAGCGGAACAGCGGCTGCAGCCGCGCGGTGTTGATGGCGCCGGCAATCACGTCCTGTTCGACCAGGCTGGCCATGAACTGCGAAGTCTCTACCAAGGACTCCTCGGCCGACTCGCGGTAGCGCGGGTCGATGTCGACGACAACGCGGTAGAGCAGGAAGGCGATGCCGGCTGCGTAGACCAGCAGGATTCCGATGAAGATGCGGGTTCTTCGGCTCATGGCGCCCCCGCGTTCCGCACTTCGTGTCGTCGCTGCGTTCTTGCCGGCCTGGCACGCTTCATCGCAAAGGAAGCTCTTCGTTGAGGGCGTAGCCCGTGCCGCGCAGCGTGCGGATCGCCTCGACCTCGGGCGCGACGGCACGCAGCTTGGCGCGCAGGGTCTTGACGTGGGCATCGACGGTACGGTCGAAGCTCTCGCTGGCGTCGTCCCACACGAGTGCAAGCAGTTCGTCGCGCGTGAACACGCGGCCGGGACGTTGCGCGAGCAGCTTCAGCAGCCCGTACTCGTAGCGCGAAAGCTCGAGCAGGCGGCCGTAGTAGCGGATCTGCATGCGCTCGGCATCGAGCGAGAAAGGCGAGGGTGGCCCGCCGCTCGTAGGTGGCGCTGCGGCGGCGGGCCCGGGGCGCGCCGTCGAATGCCCGTTGCCGCGCCCGCTGCGCCGCAGGATGGTGCGCACGCGCGCCACCAGCTCGCGCGGCGAAAAGGGCTTGGCCACGTAGTCATCGGCGCCCAGTTCGAGGCCCACGACCCGGTCGATCTCGTCGCTGCGCGCCGTGAGGAAGAGCATCGGCACCTCGGCGCCGCCCTGCTCTCGGTTGAGCGCCTGCAGCCGCTTGAAGAGCTCGAATCCGTTCATGTCGGGCAGGCCCACATCCAGGATGGCGAGCGCGGGCGGCTGGGCCGCGAACTCGGCGATGGCCTCCTCGGCGGTAGCGCACCAGACCGGTATGAAGCCGTCAGTCCGGAGCACGTACTGCAGGGTGTCGGCGATGCCGGACTCGTCTTCGGCAATCAGGATCCGCGGGTGGGAAAGCATGGGGCGGATGGTAGCGGCCCGAAGCGTTTGCGCACCGCGGCGGATGGCAGCCGGACACGCGCCTGGCGCGCCGGGCCGTGGGCTCAGGCCTGCTGCAGGTCGAAGCAGCAGCCCGCGTAGAAGGGCTTGTCGCCGCCATCGACGAAGGGCACCTCGATCGCCTTCCCCTCGTTGCGCCAGGCGTCACGCCGCCTGTAGCCGGAGGCAGCCAGGTCGGCCATCAGCTCGTCATGGTGCTGAATGCGGTAGGGGCAGACGGCAAAGCCGATGCTGTTGAGCGTGTAGATCGTGCGCTCCGGATGCACGGCGGTGGTGTTCAGCACGATGCGCCGCGGCTTGACGGGCAGCGCAGCGATGATCTCCGAGATGCGCTGCTGCAGGTACTGCAGGCTGCCCGAGGCGTAGAGCACGTCGTAGCCGCTCGCGTCCCGGAAGTCGGTGCTGAAGCTCAGCTGCGCGGTGGCCTCGCGCTGCACCGCAAGCTCGCGGCCGGTCTTGACCACCGTAGGCACATCGCACACCGTCCAGCGCAGGTCGGCCGGGTAGTTCAGCATGCGGCGAAAGGCGTAGTACTTGATACCGACGTGGCCGCCCAGGTCGAAGATGCTGCGCATCCCGTCGTCCAGCGCGCGGCCGATCCAGAACAGGCCCGGATAGTCGTAGGGCGCGACCTGGTGGCTGTAGAAGGCGTCGGCCGGCGCGTTGTCGTAGCCGACAGCCTTGCTGGGCGGCGCACCGGCCTCGGCCGCGGCAAAACTTTCGAATGAACCCATGAAGAGGTTTTCTTCGCGGTTCTCCAGGAACTTTCGGCGGTAGGCCGCTTCGCGGACCGACGGGGGAAGGAGACTCGTAAGCATGGGTGCTCTTTTGCCTTGTGTTGAATGCATTTGCAACGCGCATTTTGCACTTTGAAACAAAAGTATTCAACAGCAAATACTCGGCAACGCCCGCCGTCTGGCCCGCCACCGGCCGCCGCTATTCGACGCGGTAGCCAGCGTTCTCGATCGCCAGCACGATGTCCTGGCGGGGCTGCGTGCTCAGTACGTCGACGTGGCCGGTTTCGAGATCCACCGTGACTTGCGCCTTCGGATCGATTGCCTGCACGGCGTTCTGGACCGTGGTGACACAGTGATTGCAGCTCATGCCCGACACCTGGAATTTCTGGCTCATCGTTGCTCCTTGTTGGGGTTGAAGCGGAAGTTTCGACTTTGCCACGGTGTCAATGTCAAGTTCGCCTCCACCGCCTGTCTGTTGAACGGCAATGCCCATTTCTGGGAACCGAGGGCCGCGCCCGGCTGTCGTATCCTCGTGCGCGATTGCGCCGCCAGCCTGCCAGTGATCAGCCTCCTGGCTTTTGCCCTTTTTTTGTTTTATCCATGCGAATCCTCCTGATCGAAGACGATTCCGTGCTGCGCGGCGTGATGTTGCGCAGCTTCGGCGATGCCGGGCATCGCGTCGACGTGGCGGCCAATGCCGAGGACGCGGACCACCTGTGGCGGGTGCAGCTCTTCGATGCCGTACTCCTCGACCTCAGCCTTCCGGCCACCGCGAGCGCGACCAGCGGGCTCGGCAGCGGGTTGACGGTGTTGCGCCATGCGCGTGCACGCGGCGACCGCACGCCGGTGCTGGTGTTGACGGCCCGCGGACGGACCGAGGAGCGCATTGCCGGCCTGGATGCCGGCGCCGACGATTATCTTGGCAAGCCCTTCGATCTGGCCGAGGTGGAGGCGCGGCTGCGTGCGCTGGTGCGGCGGGCGCAGGGCACCGAGGACATCGCAACCTTGGGGCAGCTGAAGCTCGACCGCAAGGCGCGCCGCTTCGCCGTGGCCGGCGCGCCGCTGGACCTGCCGGCACGCGAATTCGAGGTGCTCTGGGAGCTGATGAGCCCGCCGGGACGCACCGTGAGCAAGCGCGCGCTGTCCGACAAGCTCTCCACCTTCGACGAGGCGCTGGGCGACAACGCGCTGGAGGCGTTCATCTCGAGGCTGCGCAAGAAGCTGACCGGCAGCGGCGCGGCCATTCGCACACTGCGGGGCATCGGCTATCTGCTGGAAACCGCGACGTGAGCGGAACGCCACGCCGTGCTGCGGCGGGCGCGCCTTCGCTGACCGCGCGCGTGCTGCGGCGCGTGCTGCTGCCGCTGGCATTGACTTGGCTCGCGGGCACGGCGCTGGCGGTCGCCGTGGCGAGCCATTTCACCGAGCAGGCTTTCGACCGCTCAATGCTCGACGACGCCTACGCGGTCTCGGCCAATGTCGAGGCAGGCGAGCGCGACATCCAGTTGCGGCTGACGCCGCGGGAGGTCTCGAGCGTCCTCTTCGATCAATCTGAAGTCATCTACTTCGCAGTGCTGCGGCAGGACGGCTCGCTTCTGGCGGGCCACCAGGGCCTGCGCGCACCGCCGCCGGCGGAGGGCGCCCGCTACCGGTTCTCCGACATCGTTCACCAGGGCCAGCCGCTGCGCGCGGTGGTGCTGGACCATGAGCCGCCGAACGCGTTCCGCGTGGTGATCGCGCAGACGACGCTGGCGCGCAGCGCGCTGGTAAAGCGCCTGCTGGCCTACGCGCTGGCGCCGCAGTTGCTCCTGCTGGCGCTGCTCGCCGTGTGGCTTTGGCGCGGCATCGAGGGCGAGCTGCGGCCGCTGGGCGCGCTGCGGCGGACGCTGGACCAGCGCGATGCACGCGACCTGGCGCCGGTGCCCGTGGCACGCAGCTCGCGCGAGCTGGAGCGCCTGGGCGAAACGCTCAACGCGCTGTTCGAGCGGCTCGGGCACAGCGTGCGCGCGCAGCGCGAATTCGCCGGCAACGTGGCGCACGAGCTGCGCACGCCCCTGGCGGGTATTCGCGCGCTGGCCGACTATGGACTGGCGCAGCAAGCCCCCGCCGTTTGGCGCGAGCAGCTGCGGCAGATCGCCGCGAGCCAGGCGCGCGCCAGCCGCCTGGTCGACCAGCTGCTCGGTCTGGCGCTGGCCGACGAAGGACGCACGGGCCTGCAGATCGAGCCGTTGCGACTCGACCTGCTGGTGGAACAGGCGGTGCTGCGCCACCTGGCGCGCGCCGATGCCCAGGGCGTGGACCTTGGCGCGCTGGGCCTGGAGGCGCCCGTGACAGTGCAGGCCAACGCCGCGCTGGTCGAAGGCATTCTCGACAACCTGATCGACAACGCACTGCGCTATGGGGGCCGCACCATCACCATTGCACTGGCCGGGCGCACGCTGGCGGTGATCGACGACGGGCCCGGCATTGCGCCCGAGCTGCAGCGTGCGCTGATGCAGCGCTGGGCCCAGGGCCCCGAAGGCGTGAAGCTGGGCCAGGGTGCCGGCCTCGGGCTGCCGATCGTGGCCCGCTATGCCGCGCTGCTGAACGCCGAATTGCGCTTCGAAAAGGCCGGCGACGCCGGCGGGCTGCGGGTCAGCGTGAACTTCGGCGCGCCAGCGGTTCAGGCGAGCGCCGGATAGTCGATGTAGCCCTCTTCGCCACCGCCATAGAAGGTGTTCTTGTCCCAGGGATTGAGCGGCGCGTCTTCGCGCAGCCGGCGCACCAGGTCAGGGTTGGAGATGAAGGGCTTGCCGAAGGCCACGAGGTCGTCGCCTTCCTTCAGGGCATTTTCCGCCAGCGGCTTGTCGTACCCGTTGTTCACCATCCAGGCCGCGCGGCCGCCGGCTTCGCGGTAGGCGGCCTTGAGGGCCTCGTAGTCGAACGGCCGGTCCTCCAGCTCGCGAGGCCCGCCGGTGGCGCCTTCGATGACGTGGATGTAGGCCAGGCCCAGCGGCGCGAGCTGTTTCACGACGTATTCGAAGAGGGGTTGCGGGTCCGCATCATGCACGTCGTTGGCGGGCGTGACCGGCGACAAGCGGATGCCGGTAATGCCGCCGCCCACCGCATCGACCACGGCCCTGGCCACCTCGAGCAGCAGGCGCGCCCGGTTCTCGATGCTGCCGCCGTAGTCGTCGCGGCGATGGTTGCTGTCGGTCTTGAGGAACTGATCGAGCAGGTAGCCGTTGGCGGCATGGATCTCCACGCCGTCGAAGCCGGCGGTCTTCACGGCGTTGCGGGCGGCTGCCGCATAGGCGTGGACGATGCCAGGAAGCTCGCTCGCCTCGAGCGCACGGGGCTCGGAGGTCTCGACGAAGGTGGGCACGCCGTTCTTGATCAGGACCGTCTTGGTCTTGGCCGCGATGGCCGACGGGGCGACTGGCTTGCCGCCGTCGGGTTGCAGCTCGTTGTGCGAGACCCGGCCGACGTGCCACAGCTGCACGACGATCTTGCCGCCCTCGGCATGGACGGCATCGGTGACGTGTTTCCAGGCCTCGAGCTGCTCCGTGCTGTAGAGACCGGGCACGTCGGCATAGCCTTGGCCCTGGTGGCTGATGGCGGTGGCCTCGGTGATCAGCAGACCGGCGCCGGCGCGTTGCGCATAGTAGGTGGCGGCAATGGGGGGCGGCACTGCATCGGGCGAGCGGTTGCGCGTGAGCGGTGCCATGACGATGCGGTTGGCCAGCTTCAGGTCGCCGGCCTGGATCGTATCGAAAAGGGAGGGCATCGATTCATCCTTTGTTGTGATGGGAATGACGCACGGTAATGCGATGCGCACGGCCGTGCTGCCGCGGGGTTGTCGCATTGCTGCTAGTGCAAGCCGCAGAATGGCCGTCCCAGATGACGACGCTTGCCACCACGCTCACGCCCGCCCGAGCCCTGCGCCTCGCGCTCGCGCTCTCTCTGGGAGCGGCGGTATCGCTGGGCATCACGCGCTTTTCCTACGGCTTGCTTTTGCCGCCGATGCGCGCCGACCTCGGCTGGAGCTACACACTGGCAGGCGGCATGAACACCGCCAACGCCGCCGGCTACCTGCTGGGCGCGCTGATGACGCCCGCCTTGATAAGACGCTACGGGCCGCTGCGGCTGCTGGTCGGCGGTGCGATGTGGGCCAGTCTCTTCATGGCGGCCAGCGGCTTCTTCACCTCTGCGCCGGCGCTGCTGGCGCAACGGCTGCTGGCCGGCCTCGCGAGCGCCTGGGTCTTCGTGGCTGGCGGACTGCTGGCCGCGCGCCTCGGCGCGCTGCAGCCCGAACGCGCAGGCCTGCTGCTGGGCCTCTACTACGGGGGCACGGGCTTCGGCATCACCCTGTCTGCGTTGCTGGTGCCGCCGGTGCTGCTGGCCGCGAACGCCCGGGCGCATGGCTGGGCCTGGGCTTGGTGGGCGCTGGCGCTGGCCTGCATGGCTGCGACGGCAGTGCTCGGCCTGGCGGTGCGCGCCATGCCGGCCGGCGCGTCCCCAAACGCTGCGACATCGCCGGCTGCCGCCGCTGCGCCTCGCAGCGGCGTGCATCGTCTGGGCTGGGCGCTTGCAGGCTACGCCATGTTCGGGATGGGCTACATCGGCTACATGACCTTCGTGATCGCGCTCCTGCGCGAGCAGGGGGCGAGTCCGGTGGGCGTCACGGTTTTTTATGCACTGCTCGGCGCGGCCTGCGTGGGGTCGGCTCGGCTCTGGGCCGGGCTGCTGGATCGTTCTCGGGGCGGCGGGCCGCAAGCCTTGCTCAACGCACTGCTGGGAGTGGCGACGCTGCTGCCGGTGCTCAGCACGGCGTGGCCGGTTGCGTTGCTGTCGGGTCTGCTGTTCGGTGCGGTCTTCCTGTCGGTCGTGGCCTCCACCACGGCGCTGGTGCGCCACAACCTGCCGGATGCGCAGTGGGCGGCCGGCATCAGCGTCTTCACCGTCGTCTTCGCGCTCGGGCAGATCGTGGGGCCGACGGTCACAGGCTGGATCTCCGACGGCATGGGCGGCCTGGGCCGCGGCCTCGTGGCCTCGGCCGCGGCGCTATGGATCGGCGCGGCGCTGGCGTGGCGTCAGCGGCCGCTCGGCCGCTGACGACATCGAGCCTTACTTGCC
Organism: Variovorax sp. PBS-H4; assembly: GCF_901827205.1. Classification (NCBI taxonomy): domain Bacteria; kingdom Pseudomonadati; phylum Pseudomonadota; class Betaproteobacteria; order Burkholderiales; family Comamonadaceae; genus Variovorax; species Variovorax sp. PBS-H4. The sequence continues at coordinate 39,634 of NZ_LR594675.1, forward strand.
GAGGCCCTCGGCCTTGAGCGCTTCCTGCACGTGCGGCCGGGCGCCGACGCGCGCGTGCCAGGCCTGCACATTCGGGTAGGGCGAGAGGTCCATGCCGACCGGCTTGGCCCAGTTGGTGACGGTAAACAGATAGCCGTCGGCGACTGTGAAGTGTTCGCCCATGAGGTAGTTTTTGCCCTCGAGCTCGCGGTTCAGCCACTCGTAGCGAGACTCCAGCTTGCTCTTGAAGACGGCCTTCGCCTCGTCGGGCATGGCGGGGTTGAAGAAGGGCGAGTAGGTCTTGTGGATCTCGGTGCCGATGAAGGTCAGCCACTCCTGCAGCCGATAGCGCGACAGCGTGCCGGCGGCGGGCGCGAGGTTCTTGGTGGGGGCGAGATCGGCGATGTACTGCACGATGGCCGGGCCTTCCCGCAGGCGCGTGCCGTCGTCGAGCTCGAGCATCGGCACATAGCCGAGCGGGTTGATGCCGTAGTAGTCGGTGCCGTCCTTCAGCTTGTGGCTTTTGGTGCTGGCGAGCACGGCTTCGAACGCGATGCCGGCTTCACGCAGCGCGATGTGCGGCGAGAGTGAGCAGGCGCCCGGCGAGTAGTACAGCTTCATGCGAAAGACTCCTGATGAATGTTGGGAACGATTTCGAGTGAGCAGAGGATGCTAGCGGTTTCGCGCCGCGTTTTTGTCCTACGGTTCCACGGGTGGGCCGACTATCGGCAACGAAAGAAGCTTTTCCTATCTTCGAGTCGCTGCGGCCGGGGCCGCGATCTTGAAAAGGAGCTTCTCCATGTTGAAGTACGCCATCATCTTTGCCATCGTTGCGTTGATCGCGGGCGCGCTCGGCTTCGGCGGGATCGCCGCGGGCGCAGCCGGCATTGCCAAGCTGCTCTTCGGCCTGTTCCTGATCATGGCCGTGGTGTTCCTGGTCTTGGCCGCGCTGGGCATCGGCGCTGCGAAAAAAGCCTTGGACTGACGGACGCGGGGCCTAAGGAGGAACATGCATGCCTCGAACCTCGAAGCCGTGCTCGACTACGAGGTCGAGGCGCCTTCGCACCTGGTGTTCAACATCGAGGCAGCACGCTGCGGCGCGCAGGCCATCACCAGCGAGGAGCTGGTGATCGAGCCTGCGGTGCAGCGGGAGGCTTTCTGCGACGAGACCAGCGGCAACCGCTTCGTGCGCTTCGATGCGCCGCCCGGCCCCTTGAGGATTCGCTATCGGGCCCAGGTCCAGCGCTCCCACGTGCTGGTACCAACCGACCTCGCGGAGCTGCCGGTGAATCAGGTGCCGCATCAGTTCCTGCGCGACCTGATGCCCAGCCGCTACTGCGAGTCGGACCTGATGTCGCGTTGCGCGCAGCAGCTGTTCGGCGACCTGCCCCCGGGGATTGGGCGCGTGCAGGCGATCGCCGACTGGATCCACGACAGCATCACCTATGAGCCGGGAAGCAGCAGTTCGACCACGACCGCCCGCGAGGTGTTCGTCGAGCGCGCCGGCGTGTGCCGTGACTTCGCGCACCTGGGCATTACTTTCTGCCGCGCGCTCAACATCCCGGCGCGCCTGGTGGTCGGCTATGTCTGGTTCGATGAGCCGCCCCAGGACTTTCATGCGGTGTTCGAGGCTTGGTTGGGCGGGCAATGGGTGCTGTTCGACGCGACGCGCATGGCCCCGCCGGACCGCCTGGTGCGTGTCGGAACCGGGCGCGATGCCAAGGATGTGGCCTTTTGCACCTTCTTCGGGCCCGTCCGAATGACCGGCAAGGCACTGAGCGTGCACGAGGTGCAGGATCAGCGGCTCGTGGTGTCCCGCGCGCCTGCTCCGAGTGGGCAACTGGTGGGTATCGAGAAGCCGGTGCCGGTGATTTCGGCTTCGGCGACGCTGCTGCAGATGCCCGCGCCTGCACAGTTGCTATAAAAAAGATAGCAAACCGGGCATTGTATCAGCGCTCGGGCGTCCAAATAGTGGCCTGCGCCGCCTTGCCCCTGCGGGCCAGCGGGCACGCTCTGCGCGATTAAAATCGACGCCCCCTTCCCGCAAGCGCATGCGCAAGTGCGCCCTTTCCCAATGTTGTATCCCGAAGAATTCGACGTGATCGTCGTCGGCGGCGGCCATGCCGGCACCGAGGCCGCGCTGGCGTCCGCGCGCATGGGCGCCCGAACCCTGCTGCTCACGCACAACATCGAGACGCTCGGGCAGATGAGCTGCAACCCGTCGATCGGCGGCATCGGCAAGGGGCACTTGGTGAAAGAGGTCGATGCGCTCGGCGGCGCAATGGCCATCGCGACGGATGAGGCGGGCATCCAGTTCCGCATTCTCAACTCGAGCAAGGGGCCGGCTGTGCGGGCGACCCGCGCTCAGGCCGATCGAGTCCTTTACAAGGCGGCGATCCGGCGGCGGCTCGAGAACCAGCCGAATCTCTCGCTTTTCCAGCAGGCCGTCGACGACCTGATGATCGAAGGGGACCGGGTGGTCGGCGCAGTGACGCAGGTGGGCATCGCGTTTCGGGCCCGGGCCGTTGTGCTGACGGCCGGCACCTTTCTCGATGGCCGAATCCATGTCGGCCTCGACAACTACCAAGCCGGCCGAGCGGGAGACCCGCCTGCCGTCAGCCTCTCGGCGCGACTCAAGGAGTTGAAGCTGCCGCAAGGCCGGCTCAAGACCGGAACGCCGCCGCGGTTGGATGGCCGCAGCATCGACTTCTCCAAGTGCATCGAACAGCCGGGCGATGGCATGGCCGGTGGGGCGGGGCCGATGCCGGTCTTCAGCTTCATGGGCCGGACGGACATGCATCCGAAGCAGCTGCCGTGCTGGATCACCAACACGAATGCAAGTACGCACGAGATCATCCGCTCGGGTTTCGATCGCAGTCCGATGTTCACGGGCAAGATCGACGGCGTAGGGCCGCGCTATTGCCCCAGCGTGGAGGACAAGATCAACCGCTTTGCCGACAAGGAAAGCCACCAGATCTTCCTGGAGCCGGAGGGACTGACGACCAATGAGTACTACCCGAACGGTATCTCTACGAGCTTGCCCTTCGACATCCAGTACCAGCTGGTCCGCTCGATCGCCGGGCTGGAGAACGCGCACATCCTGCGACCCGGCTACGCTATCGAATATGACTACTTCGATCCGCGCGAGCTCAAGAGCAGCTTCGAGACGCGCGCCGTTCATGGGCTGTTCTTCGCCGGGCAGATCAACGGAACGACCGGCTATGAGGAGGCTGCAGCTCAGGGGCTCTTCGCCGGGGTGAACGCTGCGCTGCTATGTCGTGACGAGGCGGCATGGCTGCCGGGCCGGAACGAAGCGTACTTGGGCGTGTTGGTCGACGACCTCATCACCAAGGGCGTCACCGAACCCTATCGCATGTTCACAAGCCGTGCCGAGTTCCGCCTGCAACTGCGGGAGGACAACGCAGATGCGCGCCTGACCGAGGTCGGCCGCAAGCTGGGCTTGGTGGATGACGCCCGTTGGGACGCGTTCGCCCGGAAGCGCGATCTTGTTTCACGTGAAACAGAGCGCCTGCGGTCGATCTGGGTAAATCCGCGCAACTTGCCGGCGAGCGAGTCGGAACGCGTGCTGGGCAAGGCAATTGAACATGAGTACAACCTTGGAGACCTTCTTCGGCGTCCCGATGTCGACTATGCCGCGCTGATGTCACTGGACGGGGGCAAGTACGCTTCAACCGAGGTCTTGGGTGAACCCGAGATCGAGCAGATCGAGATCACTGCGAAGTACGCCGGCTACATCGATCGGCAGCACGACGAAGTCGAGCGCGCCGCCCATTTGGAACACCTCAAGCTCCCCGCGGATCTGGATTACGGCCAAGTCAAGGCGCTGAGCTTCGAGGTGCGCCAGAAGCTGGCCAAGCATCGGCCGGAGACCCTTGGCCTCGCATCGCGGATCTCTGGCGTGACGCCGGCCGCCATCTCGCTGTTGATGATCCATCTGCGTAAGGGCGGACACCGCGCGTTTTCGCCGGGCGCTGCGACCGAGTCTCAGCACGTTGGGAAATGAGCTCCGATCGCGAACTGCGTGCAGGCGCAGCAGCGCTCGGCCTGAACCTTGATGAGCGGCAGTGCGAACTGCTGCTGAGCTACGCGGCGTTGATCTTGAAGTGGAACAAGGTTTACAACTTGACCGCGTTGCGCGACCCCTCGAGCATCCTCACGCATCACCTGCTCGACAGCTTGACCGTCATTGAGCCTCTGGCTCGTGAGTGGCCGGGGAGGGCGGCGCTGCTCGATGTCGGCTCGGGGCCGGGTTTGCCGGGTGTCGTCATTGCGATCATGCGCCCAGACGTTAGCGTCACGTGCTTGGACGCAGTGGCAAAGAAGACAGCTTTCGTCCGCCAAGTGTCTGCGGAACTTGGCTTGCCCAACTTGCAGGGCTTGCACGCTCGCGTTGAATCACTGGCCGGAAGCTTCGAGCTGATCAGCTCCCGCGCCTTTGCCTCCTTGCCTAATTTCTTTGCGGGCTCCAAGCATCTGCTCGCGGATGGTGGCAAATGGCTGGCGATGAAAGGCAAGCTCCCGCAAGATGAGCTGGCCCAGCTATCCGCCGACGTTGATGTGTTTCACGTGGAACAAGTGCAAGTCCCCGGGCTGCAAGCCGACCGCTGCATCGTTTGGGCACGAAAACAGCCAGCCTGAGCGGCTCCGGTGCACTGTCCTCGCGTAGACTCGAAACCTCCCTTACCTAGGCAAACCCATGTTCGGCATCGCTGACTACGGCGCGTTCGTCGTCGCCATCATCATTTTTCTTGCGATCCCTGGGCCGGGCAACCTCGCCATCATCACGTCGACAGGGAAGGGTGGCATCCGGGGTGGGCTTGCGGCTACGTTTGGCGTGATTGCAGGCGACCAAGTCTTGATGTGGGCTGCCGTAGCCGGGGTTGCAGCCTTGCTGACCGCCTATCCACCTGCTTTCCGCGCGGTGCAATGGCTAGGTGCTGCCTACCTGGCTTGGTTGGGGTTTCGAATGCTGACCGCCAAGGCGGGAGCGGCGCCCGTGCTGAACATCCGGCCGCGCCAGTATTTTCGACAGGCGATGATGATCACACTGTTGAACCCGAAGGCGATCGTTTTCTATATGGCCTTCTTTCCGCTCTTCGTCGACCCCATCCGCCACCAGGGCTTGCTCACCTTCGGTGTCATGGCGCTCACCATCGCCGGCTTGACCTTTGCGTACTGCCTTGGCGCCACCCTGCTCACACATTTCCTGGCGGAGCGCCTTCGCGCCAACCCGCGAATCAAGACATCGCTCGAAAAGCTCGCCGGCATCTTCCTGATTGGCTTCGGCGTGAAGCTGGCGGCCTCTCAGTAGCATGGCGAAGATTTTCTGCATCGCAAATCAGAAGGGCGGCGTGGGCAAGACCACGACTGCCGTCAATCTCGCTGCGGGCTTGGCCAAAGTGGGGCAGCGAGTTCTGATGATCGACCTCGATCCTCAGGGGAACGCCACCATGGGCTCTGGCATCGACAAGCGCCGGTTGGAAACCACGGTTTATGACGTGCTGCTCGAATCGGCCTCCGTGGCCGAGACGCGTGTGAAATCCGAAAAGTGCGGCTACGACGTACTGGGCGCCAACAGAGAGCTGGCCGGCGCTGAAGTCGAGATGGTGACGCTCGACCGCCGCGAAAAGCGGCTGCGCACCGCGCTGGCGGCCGTCGGCGCGGAGTACGACTTCATCCTCATCGACTGCCCGCCCAGTCTGAGCTTGCTGACGCTCAACGGCCTTTGCTCCGCGCACGGCGTCATCGTGCCCATGCAATGCGAGTACTTTGCGTTGGAGGGCCTGACCGACCTGGTCAACACCATCAAGCAAGTGCACGCCAATCTCAACAAGAACCTGCAGATCATCGGGCTGCTGCGGGTCATGTTCGACCCCCGCATCACGCTTCAGCAGCAGGTCAGCGAGCAACTCAAGGCGCATTTCGGCGAAAAGGTGTTCGACACCGTGATTCCGCGCAACGTGCGGTTGGCAGAGGCACCCAGCTACGGCTTACCGGGCGTCATCTTCGACCCAGCAGCACGGGGCAGCCAGGCGTTTGTGGCGTTTGCGGAGGAACTCGTGCGCAAGATGCCACCCGCCAGCGCGTTCGCCAATGCCTCGCCCGCTCCTGTGCCCGTCGACGCCCCACCCGTCGCCGTGCAGGACCCGAGCGGCGTCTGAGCCACGCGGCTTTTCTGTCAAATTGCAGCAGATGCCCAAGACAGCCATCCTGTTGCTGCCCGGCTGGCAGAACAGCGACCCGCCTCACTGGCAAAGCCGTTGGGAAGCGGTCCATGGTGATCGGCGAGTCGAGCAGCACGAATGGATGCGGCCCCGGCGCGGCGATTGGTCGACCCGCCTCGAGGAAGAGGTGCTCGCCGCCACCGGTCCCGTGGCCTTGGTCGCGCACAGCCTGGGCTGCATTCTCGTAGCAGCCTGGGCGGCCCATTCGCGCAACACCCATAAGGTAAATGCTGCGTTCCTGGTCGCCCCTGGCGACCTGGAGCGCGACGACCTGCGTCAGATGATCCCCGGCTGGGCGCCGATCGTGCGTGAGGCCCTGCCTTTTCGGGCCCTGATGGTTGCCGCGAGTGACGATCCTTACTGCAGCGCCGAACGCTCCCGCGAGATGGCGTGCGACTGGGGCGCCCGCTACATCGACGCCGGCACCGGTGGCCACCTCAACGGCGATTCCGGTTTGGGCGATTGGCCCGAGGGACGCCAACTGCTGAACGAACTCCTGAAAGAAGAATGACCTCCATGGCCACCAAGAAACCCAAGGGCCTCGGGCGCGGACTCGAAGCCCTGCTCGGGCCGACCTTCACCGGCCCCGACACCTCGGCGAACGACGATGCCGCGCCGCTCAATCCGACCACCCTCAACCTGGACCAGATGGTGCCCGGCGTCTACCAGCCGCGCACGCGGATGGACGAGGGCGCGCTCTACGAACTGGCCGAAAGCATCAAGGCGCAGGGCATCATGCAGCCCATCCTGGTACGCCGCCTCGATGGCGATGCTGCGCGCGCGAAGAACGCCGAGTTCGAGATCATCGCGGGCGAAAGGCGCTTCCGTGCCGCCAAGCTGGCGGGACTGGACAGCGTCCCCGTGCTCGTGCGCGACGTGCCGAACGAGGCCGCGGCGGCCATGTCGCTGATCGAGAACATCCAGCGCGAAGACCTCAATCCGCTGGAAGAAGCTCAAGGCCTGCAACGCTTGGTCTCTGAGTTTGGGCTCACTCACGAGTCGGCTGCGCAGGCCGTCGGCAGGTCGCGCAGCGCCGCGAGCAATTTGCTGCGCCTGCTGAACCTGGCCGAACCTGCCCAGGCCATGCTGATGGCGGGCGACCTCGACATGGGCCACGCGCGCGCGCTCCTGTCGCTCGACAAGGGTACCCAGATCACCGCGGCCAACCAGATTGCCGCCAAGAAACTCTCCGTCCGCGAGACGGAGGCCCTGGTCAAGAAGCTGAGCGCCGAATTCAGCCTGCGCCCGCCGACCCGGCGCGGCGGTACGGACAAGTCCCGGGACCTGCAGCGCGTCGAAGAGGAGCTCGCCGACTTACTGGCGGCCGAGGTCGAGGTGCGCATCAAGAAGCGCAGCAAGCGTGGGGGGCGGGTGGAGCAGAGCGGCGAGCTCGCAATCCATTTCGGATCGCTCGAAGCCTTGAACGGCTTGATCGAGCGAATCCGCCAAACGGCCTAATTGAAAGTTGGGAAGTCCTAGCTTCTGGACAGTTGTCCGGAGGCTTCTTTCCGCCTATGCTCTGCCCGTTACTTTTTCTAACCAATAACCTGAAAGTACTCCGAGGGGTCCCGACCATGAATTTCGCCCGTCTTTCGCTCGTCACCGTCGCCGTGGGCGCGTTTCTCCTGGCCGGCTGCCAGACCACGGACATGCAGATGGGCAGCCAGAGCGCGAAGACGGTGGCTACCGGCAGCGCCGCCGGCACTGCATCGGCCAACACGAGCAGCGCGCTCGAGCGCTGCCCATCACCGCTCGGTACCGTTTCGCTGATCGAGAACCAGTCGGCCGGTTGGTACACCATTCTGCGCAACGAATACCGCCTGCCGCCGACCGCGAACCTGCTGCGCCTGCTGGTCCAGCAATCCAACTGCTTCGTGGTGGTGGAGCGCGGCGCGGCCGGAATGAATGCGATGTCGCGCGAGCGTGACTTGATGGCGTCGGGCGAAATGCGCCAGGGCAGCAATTTCGGCCGCGGGCAGATGGTGGCTTCGGACTACGGCTTGTCGCCAGAGATCGTCTTCAGCAACAACAATGCCGGCGGCGTGGGCGGCTCCTTGGGGGGCCTCGTGGGCGGGCGCTACAGCGGCGTGCTGGCAGCGGTGGGCGGCAACCTGCAGACCAAGGAGGCCAGCGCGCTGCTGACCTTGATCGACAACCGTTCGGGCGTGCAGGTCGCGGCCTCGGAGGGCAGCGCCTCGAAGACAGACTTTGGTGCCTTCGGTTCGGTCTTCGGCAGTGGCGGTGCGGGCGGCCTGGGCGGCTACACGAACACGGCACAGGGCAAGGTGATCAGCGCCGCATTCATGGACGCCTTCAACCAGATGGTCGTTTCGCTGCGCAACTACAAGGCACAGACGGTGCAGGGCCAGGGCCTGGGTGGCGGCGGACGCCTGGGTGTGGACGGCGGCGTGGCGCCGTCCCAGACCTCGGCACCGGCCGAGCGTGCGCCCGCCCGGGCGCCGGCGCGTCGCAAGTAGTTCGCGAGCGAGCACCGAGCTCGCTCGAGGTACAGGAAGCGCCCGGCCTCCTCGAAAGGGCGGGCGTTTCCGCGCATCAAAGAGTGAAGATCTTCCCCGGATTCATGATGTTCTTGGGGTCGAGTGCGCGCTTGATGGTCCGCATCATGTCGATGGCGCCAACCCCGGCCTCATTCACCAGGAACTCCATCTTGTGCAGCCCGACGCCGTGCTCGCCGGTGCAGGTGCCTTCGAGCGCCAGCGCGCGGGAGACCAATGCGTGGTTGAGGTTCTCTGCGGTCACGCGCTCCTCGGGTGCGTTCGGGTCGAGCAGATAGCCAAAATGAAAATTGCCGTCGCCCACGTGGCCGACGAGAAAGTACGGGATGCCGCTCGCGTCGGCTTCGGCGACGGATTCGAGCAGGCAGTCGGCGAGTCGCGAAATCGGCACACAGGTGTCGGTCGAGATCACGCGGCAGCCGGGGCGTGACTGCACTGCCGCGAAGTAGCTGTTGTGCCGCGCGGTCCAAAGCCGCGTGCGCTCCTCCGGCGTACTGGCCCATTCAAAGGCCTTGCCCCCATGGCCGCTGGCCAATTCCTGCACTGTCTCCGCCTGCTCCTTGACGCCGGCCGGTGAGCCGTGGAACTCCATCAGCAGCATCGGCTCCTCGCGCAGCGCCAGCTTGGCGTACGCGTTCACCATGCGTACCGTGTTCACGTCGATCAGTTCCACGCGCGCGATGGGCACGCCGAGCTGGATGATCTCGATGGTGGTGCGCACCGCGGCCTCGATGCTCGGGAAGGAGCAGATGGCTGCCGACACGGCCTCCGGCAGCGGGTAGAGGCGCAGGGTGATTTCCGTCACCACGCCCAGCGTGCCCTCGCTGCCGACGAAGAGGCGCGTGAGGTCGTAGCCGGCAGACGACTTCTTCGCGCGGGTGCCGGTGCGGATCACCTCGCCGGCGGCGGTGACCACTTCGAGCGCGAGCACGTTCTCGCGCATGGTGCCGTAGCGCACCGCGTTCGTGCCGCTCGCTCGCGTGGCGGTCATGCCGCCGATCGAGGCATCGGCACCGGGATCGATGGGGAAGAACAGGCCCGTGCTCTTGATCTCCTCGTTGAGCTGCTTGCGCGTGACGCCGGGCTCCACGGTCACCGTGAGATCGTCGGCGTTGACCGAGAGTACGCGGTTCATGCGGCTCACGTCGATGCTGATGCCGCCCTGCACCGCGAGCAGGTGGCCTTCGAGCGAGGAGCCGACGCCGAAGGGAATCACCGGCACGCTGTGCGCGCTGGCGAGCTTCACCGCGTCGGCCACGTCCTGCGAGGTCTCGGCAAAGACCACGGCAGCCGGCGGCGGCGCATCGAAGGAGGACTCGTCGCGCCCATGCTGCGTGCGAACCGCCAGGGCGGTAGAGCACTGCCCACCGAAGCGCTCCTTCAGCGCCTGGAGCAATGCGTCCGGTACGTCGCGCAGCGCAATGGAAGGAGTGAGATGGGCGAGGGCGGTGGGCGCGTTCATCGGCGAGTCTCCAGAGGGGGCTACCATTCTACGAACCAGCCACCCTCGAAGACACCGACATGGGAAACCGACTCACGCAGATCGCCACGCGCACCGGCGACGACGGCACCACCGGCCTCGGCGACAACACGCGCGTTCCCAAGGACCACCTGCGCGTACACGCGATGGGCGACGTCGACGAACTCAACTCGCACGTCGGCCTGCTGCTGTGCGAGCCGATGCCGGCCGCGCTGCGCGAGCTGCTGGTCGACGTGCAGCACCAGCTCTTCAACCTCGGTGGCGAACTGTCGATGCCGGGTTTCACGCTGCTGAAGGCCGATGCGCTGCTGCAACTCGACAATGCCCTCGCCGAACACAATGCCGCGCTGCCTCGGCTGGCCGAGTTCATTCTGCCGGCGGGCACTCGCGCCGCCGCGCAGGCGCACGTGTGCCGCACCGTCGCGCGGCGTGCGGAGCGAGCAGTCGTGGCCCTTGGCGCCGAGGTGGAACTCAACGAGGCGCCGCGGCAGTACCTGAATCGCCTGAGCGACCTGCTCTTCGTGCTCGCGCGCGTGCTCAATCGCGTGGACGGCGGCGACGACGTGTACTGGAAGAGCGAGCGGATGGCGCGTGCCGCCGTTGGCGACGGCGATGGCGAATCAAAGACCTGATCCACGGAGACCGATACATGCCCATCAAGCCTCTCTCGTGCGCGTGCGCCGCAGCGCTCGCCGCCTGGCTCGCATTCCCGACGTTGGCGTGCGCGCAGAACGCCAACGATCCGCCCGCCGCCCAACGCGCGCACACGCTCAAGCCGCCGCCGAAGAACGGCAAGGTCCTGGGCGGTATCCAGCGCGGCTCTGATGCCGCGGGCCGCGGCATCGACCACGCCGACTCGGCCACGCGCCGGGGCATCGGCAATGCCTCCGAGCGTGCCAGCCGGCCCATTCGCAACTTCGGTGAATCGCTGGGCCGCAAGCTGCCCGGTGGGCACGGCAGCGGCGCGCAACCGGCCGTCGGGCCGCAGGGCAACGCGCCCTGAACAGGACCTGGGGCCGAACCTCCGGCCCGTACCCGCGCTTACCCGCGCTTACACCCTTCATGGCCGCCACACCGGTGGCGCGCGGCGGCGATACATGGGCTTTTCATACTGCACCCATGTTCCAACGCACTGAAGGAGTTGCAATGAGCAGCAGGCGCATCAAGACCCGGACCAGCATCGTCGCAGCCGTGCTGGCGCTCGGCATGGCTGGTAGCGCGATGGCGCGCGACGATGGCTACGGTCATCGCGACCGCCGTGACGACGATGGGCCGCGCCACTCGCAACGGTTCGATCGCGACCACGACCGCAGCGGCCATTGGGATGCAAGGGACAACGACCATCGCGGCTGGCGTCGCGGCGGCTACCTGCCTCCGACCTACCGCAGCCCTTACAGTGAGGTCGGTGACTGGCGCGCCCGGCGCCTGCAGGCACCGCCCAGCGGCTACCACTGGGTGAGCGCGAACGGCGACCTGGTGCTGGCGGCGATCGCGACCGGGTTGATCGCCAAGATCATCGCGTCGCACTGAGCCGGGTCAGGCGGCCGCTGCGACCGTCTGGGCACACACGTTGTGCCCGGTGATCGTGAGGCGCAGCCCACCCCCATGCCATTCGAGCCAATTGAGAGCGACGTAGGCCTCGATGTCTGCATCGGCGATCTGGTCAGCCTGACGCTGCTTCAAGAGGTTGACCGTGGCCGGCAGGGCCTGCCGCAGCCTTTCCCTCGCCGTGGCCTGGTCTGCCGCCGCGGGGGAAAGGTTGCGCGTGGGAAGAGAAGTCGATGCCTTGGCCAAAATCGCTCCGATCGCAGACGAAAGAGACCAATGTACGCTTCCTGAGAGCACCGTCGCGGACCTTTTTGGCAAAATCCGCCGCCGGGTGTGCGCTGCCGGCAGCGACAACGCGGCCTACTTGCGCGGCGTCTTCAGCAGCTTGCTGACTTCCTCCACGTTGTCGCGAATGCGCTGGCTCACGATGTCGAAGGCCTCTGCCTGCGACTTGGCCGCCAGCTCCGACAGCTCCCTGATGTCGTCGAGCGCCTGCTTGAACGCCGCCTTGCCCATGGCATCGAGCTTGGCAAGGTTCTCGCGAGGCTCGGCGGGCGACATGCCCTTGACCGTCCCCTGCCACTCGACGATCGAGTTCTTCAGCATCTCGGTCTGGCGCGCCACCACGGCCTGCAACCCTTGATAGGACTTCTGGTTCGCCTCCATCAGGGCCTGCAGATCCTTGCGTCCGCTCTCGACGATGGTGCCGGCGGCGCCTGCCAGCGGCAGATTCTGCAAGCGCTCGGCCATCCCCTTGAGCGGCTTGATGAAAGCGTCCTGCACGTCGTCGGCGGCGGTCGGCCCCGCCTTGCCGGCGCTGGATGTGCTGCGCGTCTTGCTGCTGGTTGCCATGCTTGTCTCCGGGTTATGTTGGAGCCGCCACGATACGCCCACACCCCGGCCGAATGGAAGCAGCAAACACCCCCAATTCCTTCGGTTTTGCTATTTCGCACGCAGGTGCTAAATTACGATCATGGATGCCAAGACCCAGAAGAGCGAGCTGACCCGCACTGCCATCGTCGGCGCGGCGATGGATCTCGCCTCGGCGGAGGGCCTGGACGCCATCACTCTGCAGGCCGTGGCCACGCGGCTGGGCCTGTCCAAGAGCGGCGTGTTCTCGCGGGTGGGTTCTCGCGAGGCGCTGCAGAAGGCGGTGATCGAGGAATTCGGCCGCCGCTTCCTGGCCGACGTTTTCGTGCCCGCGATGCAGAAGCCCAAGGGTATCGCGCGGCTCGACGAGATCGTCTCGCGCTGGATCGTGCGCACCCGTGACGTCGAGACCGAGACCGGCTGCATCTACACCGCCGGCGCCTTCGAGTTCGACGACCGCGAGGGCGAGTTGCGCGACCTGCTGGTGGAGGAGGTCACGCGCTGGCGCGCCGCCTTGCGCCGCACCGTCCAGCAGGCCGTGGATTCGGGCGACCTGCGTGCCGATACGGACCCTGCGCAGCTCGTCAGCGAGATCAACGGATTGATCATGTCCCTGCTGCACGACGCGCGCTTCCTGCGCGACACGCGGGCTGCAGACCGCGCCCAGCTCACCTGGCGCCGGCTGGTTGCCAGTTACGGGGCGTGAGTTCCATGCCGGCCCCCGACTTCCTCATTCGTTCGTTCAAATTTCGCACAGTCGTGCGATAAAGGAAAAAGCATGCTGATCGCTCTTTTGTTCCTGGGTGCCTGCCTGCTGGGCGCCGGCCTCCGTACGGTGCTCGACATCGTTCGCAGTCTGCCGAAGAGCAATGACGACTGGGTCTGGTACTGAAACCGGAGCGCACGATGCCGACCGACACACCCGCTACCTCCAACCCTGCCGCCGCCGCGGCCGCGGCCTCCAGCTATTACGGCGCCAGCCTTTTTATGCGCGCCCTGCGTGTGGCCCTGGCCACACTGCAGCGCGCCTGGCCCGCGCTCGGCGTACGCGCCGCGTACCGCCTCTTCGGCACCCCGCTGCCGCTCAAGTGGCTCAACCGCCGCCATGCACCTGGCGCCGGATGGCAACGCGAGGCGTGGGCTTTCGAGAACGCGAGCCTCGGCGTTTACACGCCCCAGGCCGCCTCGCCCGAGGCGCCGCGCGTGCTGCTGGTGCACGGCTGGGGCGGACACGCAGGCCAGATGCTGCCACTGGCGCAAGCGCTGATCGCCCTCGGCACGACCCCGTTGCTGCTGGAGATGCCGGCCCATGGCCGCAGCCCGGGCACGGCCAGCAACCTGCCGCAATTCGTCCGGGCCATCGACTACGTTGCGGCCCGGCTCGCGCTCGAGGGCACGGCGCTGAAGGCCATCGCGGCGCACTCGCTGGGCGCGAACGCATTGGCCTACGCGGCCAGCCGAGGCCTGCGCGCGGAACGGCTGGTCCTGCTGGCGCCGCCTGCGTCGCCGCATGCCTTCACCCGCTATTTCGCCCATGTGTTCGGCCTCAGCGAGCGCACGCGCGCCGCCATGCAGCACCGGATCGAGGCACGCGAAGGCATCCTGATGCCGCTGCTGGAGCCTGCTGCCGTGGGCCCGCGCATCGCACAGCCCACGCTCGTGGTGCATGACCGCGACGACCGCGTCAATCGGTTCGCCGACGGCGTGGCCTACCGCGATGCCATCGCCAATGCACGGCTCGTCGCCACGCAGGCGCTCGGACACCGGCGCATCCTGCGCGAGCCGTCGGTGCTGCAGCAGGTCGCCGCCTTCATCTCGAAGGCTTGATTCAGAAGCGCTTAGCGCGCGGCCAGCGCAGTCCCGTCCGGCAGCTCGATCTTGACCTCGAGCACCTCGAGGTCGTCCTGCTTCTCCAGGTGGACCTTGATGTCCTCGGCCTTGATCGACACGTATTTCGAGATCACCGCGATCAGCTCGCGCTGCAGCTCGGGCAGATAGTCGGGCCGCCGCTTGCCGCTCAGGCTGCTGCGCTCGTGCGCGAGGATGATCTGCAGGCGCTCCTTCGCGACGCTCGCCGTCTTCTTCTTTTCGCCCAGCAGGAACGAGAAAAAGGACATGCTCACCTCCCCCCGAAGAAGCGCTTGAAGAAGCTGGGCTTCTCGGCCTCGACGAAGCGCATCGGCCTGTCTTCGCCGAGGAAGCGCGCCACCACGTCGCTGTAGGCCTGGGCGACCTCGGTCTCCTTGTCGTGGATTGCCGGAATGCCCTGGTTCGAAGCCTGCAGCACGCTCTCCGATTCGGGGATCACGCCGATCAGCTTGATGCGCAGGATGTCCTGGATGTCCTCCAGCGACAGCATCTGCCCTCCGGCCACCCGGTTGGGGTTGTAGCGCGTGATCAGCAGATGCTCCTTGATCGGCTCGCCGCCTTCCTTGGCCCGCTTCGTCTTGGAGCCGAGCATGCCCAGGATGCGATCGGAATCGCGCACCGAGGAGACCTCGGGATTGGTCACGATCAGCGCCTCGTCGGCGAAGTGCATCGCCATCAGCGCGCCGGTCTCGATGCCCGCAGGCGAGTCGCACACGATGTAGTCGAAGCCCTGCTCGCTCAACTCGTTGAGGATTTTTTCGACGCCCTCCTGCTTGAGCGCGTCCTTGTCGCGTGTCTGCGAGGCGGCCAGCACGAAGAGGTTGTCGCACTGCTTGTCCTTGATCAGCGCCTGGCTCAGGTTGGCCTCGCCCTGGATCACGTTGATCAGGTCGTAGACCACGCGCCGCTCGCAGCCCATGATCAGGTCCAGGTTGCGCAGGCCGACGTCGAAGTCGATCACGGCCGTCTTCTTGCCCGCCAGCGCGAGCCCCGATGCAAAGCTCGCGCTCGTGGTCGTCTTGCCGACGCCGCCCTTGCCCGAGGTCACCACCACAATCTTGGCCATTCGAATCCTTCTCTTCTGTTTCGTTTGTTCAGGTGCGCGCATGCGCGCGGATGGGCGCTTCATTCGATGGCGCTCATCACGATCTTCTTTCCGTCCAGCGAGATCTGCGTCGCCTTGCCCGCGACCTCCGCAGGCAGCGCGACCTCCGCGGTGCGGTAGATGCCCGCGATCGCGACCAGCTGCGCTTCCATGCAGGTGGTGAAGATGCGCGCCTCGGTATTGCCGCGAGCGCCCGCGATCGCCTTGCCCCGCAGCGGCGCGTAGACGTGCACGTTGCCGTCTGCGATCACCTCGGCGCCGAAGCTGACCACGGCGGTCACCACCACGTCACCGCCGCGCGCGTACACCTGCTGGCCCGAACGCAGCGGCTTGTCGATGACCAGCGTGCCATTGGCGGGCACCGGCACCTCGCGCACGATCTGGGGCTGGGGTGCCTCAGCCGGCGGCGGCGCCGGCCGAGGCGTCGGTGAAGGCGGAACCGGCATCACCGTCACCGACAGGCCGGCCGCGCGCGCGGCCGCATTCTGCGCATCGCTCCCGCCGCGCACCGCCACCGGCTGCGTCTGGTGGCGCGCCAGCAGCGCGCGCAGCGCAGGGAAATCGAGACTCGCCGCCGCATCGCTCTGCTCCAGCTGGGACAGATCTATCACGACCGGCTCCTGGTCGAAGAAATCGGGGGAATCGGCGAGCTGGGCGTCCAGCGCCTCGGCCAGCACGCCCAGGTCCGCGGTCTTGAGGATCACGGCGATCAGCGGAAGCGTCGCGCTCTTGAATTCGAAAACCGCTCGGGTGCGCGCGGCGGATGCATCTGCCATGGAAAACGTGGGTGCGAAAAGCGTTGGAGTCTAACGGGGAGTGGCGGGCAACCCGCCGATGCTTCCCGGAAAGATCACGGCGCACAACACTTCTTGCACTGGGTTTCACATTGATTCACCCAAGCAACACCGGCAAGAAGGCGCGCTTGACTCCTACAAACACCCAAGCCGTCTTTTCTCAGACTCACGCGCTTCGGCCCACGCAGGGCTGCTCATCGCTACGCCATGGAACCCATCCTCGACATTCGCTCAGTGCGGCCGGACCTCTACACCTACAGCCTCGGCGCTGCGCCGGCCGCCGAGCTCCAGTGCGGCGACTTCTTCGAAACGGCCGAGCGCTGCCTGCTCGATGCCGGGCAAGGCCTGCATCGCTATTTCGACCAGGTCCAGATTCGCTTCGCCGGGCTCGCGCTGGGCAGCTGCACTGTCGCGCGCATGCTGGAAGATCCGCTGGGCCTGTTTCAGGAGCTCGTGGGAAGCACCCTGCCGGTTTGACCGAAGGGCGCCCGTAGACGCTGAAGGACGGGCTCAGGCGGGACGCGAGCGGTTCAACAGGGCGTACAACAGAATCGCACCGAAGGTCGCGGTGCCGATGCCGCCCAATGCGAACTGACCGAACTTGAGCGTGAAGTCGCCGGTGCCCAGGATCAGCGTGATGGCCGCGACGATCAAATTCCGGTTCTGCGAGAAGTCCACCCGGTTGTCGACCCAGATCTTGGCGCCCGCGACCGCGATCAGGCCGAAGACCACGATGCTCACGCCGCCCATCACCGGCAACGGAATGGCCTGGATCAATGCGCCGAACTTGGGGCTGAAGCCCAGCAGCAGCGCGATCAGCGCCGCCACCACGAAGATCGCCGTGGAATAGATCTTGGTGGCCGCCATCACGCCGATGTTCTCGGCATAGGTGGTGACACCGGTGCCGCCGGCCGCGCCGCTCACCATCGTCGCGATGCCGTCGCCGATGAAGGCGCGCCCCAGGTACGGATTGAGATCGCGCCCCGTCATCGCGCTCACCGCCTTGATGTGGCCCAGGTTCTCGGCCACGAGGATCACAGCAACCGGCGCGATCAGCAGCATGGCGTTCGCCTCGAACACCGGCGCCGCGAACGTCGGCAGGCCGAACCAGGGTGCCGCCGCCAGCGGGCCGAAATCGATCGGCTTGCCCAGGCCCAGCCCGTTGGTGAGCACGGCGTAGATCAGGCTGGCCGCAATCAGTCCCATGAGGATCAGCAGGCGTTGCACCATGCCGCGCGCGTAGACCGCGATCAAGCCCACGCACAGGAAGGTCAGCGCCTGCATCCAGGTGTCGAAGCCGGTCGGCGCCATGTTCTTGATCGGGACGCTCGCCAGGTTGAGCCCGATCACCGCCACCACCGCGCCGGTCACCACCGGCGGCATCAGCCGCTCGATCCAGTGCACCGCGACGTCGTGCTCGATCTCCTCCACCTCGACGCCCCGGATCGGCGCCGACTTGTGGTGCCGCTCGTTGGTGAACGCGACCAGCACCCCGATCAGCACGTAGACCGCGCCGCAGGCGATGATCCCGCCCAGTGCCACGCCGAGGTTGGCGTTCGGCCCCTGGCCGGCGTAGCCGGTGGCCGCGATCACCACCCCGATGAAAGCGAAGCTGGACCCCAGGTAGCTCGGCACCCGGCCGCCGGTGACCAGGAAGAAGATCAGCGTGCCGACGCCGCTCATCAGGATCGCGATGTTCGGGTTGAAGCCCATGAGGATCGGCGCGAGCACGGTCGCGCCGAACATCGCGATCACGTGCTGCACCCCCATCGCGGCCGTCTGCGGCCAGGGCAGTCGCTCGTCGGGCGCCACCACGGCCGTGTTGCCGGCACCCACCTCGCGCCAGCGGGGAAAGTAGGAATCGCTCATGTCTTTGCTCCTCGGTCGTTGTTCTTCGGCCGCCCGGCGGCAGCGCTCGCGTGTCCTCAGTTCTGCGGGATCAGCACCGCCATCGTCAGCCGCGAGACGCAGGTCAGCTCGCCCGCATCGTTGGTCAGGTCGATCTGCCAGACCTGCGTGCTGCGGCCGCGATGCACCGGACGCGCCACGCCCGTGACCCACCCCGAGGTCGTGGCCCTGATGTGGTTGGCGTTGATGTCCAGCCCTACGGCACGGTGGCCTTCCGGCGCCGAGTAGTGCGCGCCGCAGGAGCCCAGCGTCTCCGCGAGCACCACCGACACCCCGCCGTGCAGGATGCCGTAGGGCTGGCGCGTGCGCCCGTCGACCGGCACGCGGCCGCGGATGAAGTCCGGACCGATCTCGAGGAACTCCACGCCCAGCGTTGCGACGGCCGTGTTCTCGTGGCTGCGGGTCAACTCCTCGATCGAGATCTCTTTCTTCCAGATGGCCATTCGCTTGCTCCGATTCGGTTGGTCGTGCCAAAACTATAGCGACTGGTCCTGACACGGCCACGAGCCAAAGGCCGATGCGCCCGGCGGGCGATGCATCTAAGCTCGGCGCCATGAAGCTGACGCGTGCCCGGCGATGGGTCATCGGCTCGGTGATCACGCTGCTCCTGCTGCTGGGCGGCGGGGCATGGATCGCGTGGCGGCTGCTGCCGAGCGACGAGCAACTCGCGGCCCGCGTCAGCGAGAGCTTCGAGCGCGCGAGCGGCATCGGCCTGCGCGTAGGCGGTGCGAGCTGGTCGCTGCGCCCCGCGCCGGTCGTGGTGCTGCGCGACCTGGCCACCGACCAGTCGCGGCCGATCACCGTGCGCCGCGTGGTCCTCCGGCCGCGGCTCGCGGCGCTGTTGCGGCACACCATCGCGATCGAGGCGGTCGACGTCGAAGGCGCCGTGCTCCCGCGGGCCTCGGTGCGCGCCTTCCGGGGGCGCTGGAAAACCGATGAACTCTCCGGCGCCATGCCCTGGATCCCGGCCGACACGCCGATCGAGCGGCTTCGGCTGAACGACGTCGTGTGGATCAATCGCCAGGACATTGCCCTCGCCTATGACGCCGACGTGCGCTTCGATCCCGGCTGGCGTCCGCGTGAGGCGGAACTGCAGCGCCCCGGCGTCTCGCCCACCACTCGCCTGCACCTTGCGCGAGAAGGCAACGAAGACCGCTGGCGCGTGGAGATCGATGCCGGCGGCGGCACGTGGAACGGCGAGGCCGAGCTGCACACCTCTGAACAGGGCCACCTGCGCCTCACCGCGCAGCTGGAACCCCGGGGCGTCGATGTGGGCGAACTCGTGGGCGCCTTCCGCCGCCATCAGGCCGTCCAGGGCCGCTTCAACGGCCGCACCGAAGTGCGCAGCGAGGGCGACGATGTCGGCGAGTTGATGCGACACCTGAACACCCGCACCCGCTTCGTCATGCGGCCCGCGACGATCAAGGGCTTCGACCTGTCGAAGGTGGTCGGCGCACCCAACGCCGCGCGCGGCGGCCAGACGGTGCTCGACGAGCTCACCGGCACCGTCGAGACGCAGACCACCGAAGACGGCATCCTGCTGCGCTACATCGGACTGAAGGCCCGCTCCGGCGTGCTCAGCGCCAGCGGAAGCGCCAGCGTCCTCAACCGCCGCCTCGACGGGGAAATGGCGATCGACCTGGTCGACGGCATGGTGGGCGTGCCGCTCAAGCTGGCCGGCACGCTCGACAACCCCCAGGTGTCGATGACCGGCGGCGCGCTCGCCGGTGCCGCGGTGGGGACGGCCGTGCTCCCCGGCGTGGGCACCGCCATCGGCGCGCGTGTCGGGCAGCAGGTGGAAAAGCTCTTCGGCGGCGACGACGAGAACAAGCCGCCGCGGCGCCCGGCGCCCTCCAAGGCGCGTTGAGCCGGCGCCCCCTCCATCACGCGGGCCTGAACCCCGGCAGTGCATGCATGCGCTGCTTCAAGGCCTCGATGAAAGCCGTCACCCGCGCCGGCCGGTACAGCCCCGGCGGCAGCGCCACGTGGATGCCGATCGGCTCCAGCCACCAGCGCGGCAGCACCCGCTTGAGCCGGCCGGCCTGGATGTCCGCATGGCACATCCAGGGCGCGGCTGCGCCGATGCCGGCGCCGTTGAGGATCGCGCGGTAGCTCGACAGCAGGCTGTCGGTCTTGATGGGCGTGTCCAGCCGCACCATGCGCGAGCGGCCCGAGCTGTCGAGCAGGCGCACGCTGCCTTCCACATAAGGCACCAGGCCCACGCAGGGCAGCATGGGCAGCCGCGCGAGGGTGACCGGGCCGGTGCGCTTGAGCAGGCCCGGCGTGGCGATCAGCACGCGCTCCATCGCGCCGAGGTGGCGGCTCACCAGCCCGGGATCGCGTACCTCGCCCACGCACACCCAGCATTCCGCGCCCGAGGCCGCGAGGTCGACCACGCGATCGGTCAAAGTCAGTTCGATCCGCAGTCCGGGGTGCGCGGCCCGCAGGTCCGTCACGGCGTCCGTCAGGAAGCCGGTGCCGTAGCCCGAAGGTCCGATCACGCGCAAGGTCCCCTCCGGCCGGCTCTGGCCGCCCGAGAGCCGGTGCGACAGGCCCGACCACCGATCGGTCAGGTCGTGCGCCTCGGCCAACAGCGAACGGCCTTCGTCGGTCAGCGAGAAGCTCGCGGTCGTGCGCAGCGCCAGCTTGCAGCCCAGCAGCCGCTCCAGCTCCAGCAGCCGCCGGCTGACCGTCGGCTGCGTGGTGTCGAGCAACCGCGCCGCCTTGCTGAGCGACCCGCTCTCGCCGATGCGGATGAAGGTGGCAAGCAGGTCCAGGCGGTCGTGGGTGTACTTCATGCGCATGACGTATAGCACTTCATCGCTCGATACGTCTACCCGCCGGGGCGCTCTGTTCGTATCGTCCGCGGCATGAACAACACGGCCCCCATCGCCCGCACCGTCGGCGACACGCCCCAGGGCGGCACCGTCCTCGGCTTCTACGCGCCCAAGGGCTCACCGCGCCCGCCGCGCATTGCGCGCGGCGAGGGCATCTTCCTGTGGGATGCCGACGGCCGGCGCTACCTGGACGCGACCGCCGGCGCCGTGGTGGCCAACATCGGCCACGGCAACCCGCGTGTGCTCGCCGCGATGGCGGAGCAGGCCGCGAGGGTCAGTTTTGCCTACCCGCGCTTCTTCGAGAGCGAGCACAACATCGCGCTGGCCGATCGCGTCTGCGCGCTGGCGGGCGAGGGCTTCGACCGCGCCTTCTTCGTCTCGGGCGGCTCGGAGGCCAACGAATCGGCCCTCAAGCTCGCGCGCCAGTACGCGGTGATCACGGGGCAGGGCAGCCGCAGCAAGGTGATCTCGCGCGACCCGAGCTATCACGGCTCCACGCTCGGTGCGCTCGCGGTCACCGGTGATGCGAACACGCTGAACTTGTACGGGCCGATGATCCGCGCGATGCCCAAGGTGCCGGCGCCGCTGTCGTACCGCGTGCCGGAGGGGCACACGGTGGCGTCCCACGAGATGGCGTGCGCCGACGCCCTCGAACAGACGATCCTGCGCGAAGGCCCCGAGACCGTGCTCGCCTTCATCCTCGAGCCCATCGGCGGCCTCTCGACCGGCGCGGTCGTGTCCTCGCCCGCGTACTTCGAGCGTGTGCGGCAGATCTGCGACCGCCACGGCGTGCTCGTCATCTACGACGAGATCATGAGCGGCGCCGGCCGCACCGGCGCCTTCCTCGCCGCGCACCACTGGCCCGCCGCGCGGCCCGACCTGGTCACCCTCGCCAAGGGGCTGGCCGCGGGCTACACGCCGCTGGGCTGCCTGCTGGCGCCCGACCGTATCGTCGACGCGGTGGCCGGCAGCGGCGGCTTCGTGCATGGCCACACCTACTTCACCAACCCACTCTCGTGTGCGGTCGCGCATGCGGTGGTCGACGAGGTGATCCGCCAGGACCTGGTCACGCGGGCGCGCGAACGCGGCGAGCTGCTGATGGCGCGGCTGCGCGACATCGCGGCGCGCTCGCCCATCGTGGGCGACGTGCGCGGCAAGGGACTGCTGACGGCCATCGAGATCGTGGCCGACAAGGCCACGCGGCGGCAGCTGCCCACGTCCTTCAACGCGCCCGCGCGGCTGACCGAGCACGGGCTGAAGCATGGCATCGCGCTCTACAACCGGCGCGCCAATCTCGGCGCCTTCGGCGACTTCCAGATGATCACGCCGCCGCTCACCATCAGCGAGGCCGAGATCGACACGCTGGCCGAGCTGCTCGAGACATCGCTCGCGGATCTTGCCGACGAGATCGCGCGCAAGGGCCTCGCGGCCTGACCTTTTCCCATCCTCCAAAGGCTCACCATGATCCATCGTCTCCTGCAGACCGCGCTGGCCTGCGCCAGCCTCGCCTTCGCCGCTGCCGCGCCCGCGCAGATCGCCGCCAACAAGGGCCCCGTCAAGCTGATCGTGGGCTACCCGGCGGGGGGCTCGGCCGATGTGCAGGCGCGCACCCTGTCCGACAAGCTCGCGGCCGAGCTCGGCACCACCGTGGTGGTCGACAACCGCACCGGGGCCGGTGGCCAGATCGCGGCCGACTACGTGCGCAACGCCGCGCCCGACGGCCTCACCGTGCTGCTGGCCAACATGCACATGATGGTGATGCTGCCCCTGACCTCGAAGTCGGTGCGCTACGACCCGGTGAAGGACTTCAAGGCGGTGGGCCGTGTCGCCAGCTTCTACGAAGGCATCGCCGTGCCCGCCGCGCTGCCGGCCAAGGACGTGAAGCAGTGGCTGGCCATCGCGCGCGCCGATCCGCAGAAGGCCAGCTACGGCGTGCCCGCGCCGGGCAGCGTCGCGCAGTTCATGGGCTACCGCCTCGGTGCCGAAGCCAAGGTCAACCTGGTGGCGGCACCCTATCGCGGCGCGGCGCCGCTGGTGCAGGACCTGCTGGGCGACCAGATCGCTGCCGGCATCACGCCCATCGCCGACCTGGTGGCCTACCAGCAGGCCGGCAAGCTGAAGGTGCTGGCGGTCAACGGCGCGAAACGCGCCGCGCTGCTGCCCGACGTGCCCACGCTCAAGGAGCTGGGCCAGCCGCACTTCGACAACCTCGAATGGACCGGCCTGTTCGTTCCGGCCGGAACGCCCAAGCCCATCGTCGACCAGCTGCATGCGGCGCTCGGCAAGGCGCTGGCCAACAAGGAGGTGCAGGAGCGGCTGCTCAAGCTCAGCAGCGATCCGCATCCGAGCACCGGCGAAGAGCTGAGCCGGCTCATCGAAGACGACCTCAAGCGCTGGGGGCCCGTGGTCAAGGCCTCGGGCTTCACCTCCGAATGAGCAGCCTCCCCCCGCACAAGCCGCTTCATCTCCCCGGGGTCCATGGCTATGCCGACCACAAGAGCGTGGCGGCCGGCGAACTGCTGCGCTTCCACGTCAGCAACGACCGGCCCTGCCAGCTCTCCATCTGCAGGCTGGGCAGCGACGTGGAAGGGCGCAGCGACGACGTGGTGCTGCATCGCTTTGCGCCGATGGCGGCGCGGGTGCAGCCCATTCATCCGGGCTCGTATGTGCATGTCGACAAGGGCTTGCCCGCCGCCCTGCCGTTGCGCGGCCTGACGGTGGAATGCTGGGTCAAGCCGTGGCGTGTCGACGTGCGGCAAGGCCTTGCCGGCCAGTACGATTTTCCTGCGCATTGCGGCTGGGGCCTCTTCATCGAGGCAGGCGGCGCATTGGGCTTTCATCTCGGCGATGGGGGCGCCTTTCGCGCCGATGCGCTGCAGGCCCGGGGCCGCCTGGTTGCGCGGCGCTGGCAGCATGTCGCGGCCACGTGGAACGGCCGCGTCGCCGCGTTGTGGATCGATGGCGCGCCGGCCGGGCAATGGGAGGCCGCGCGGGAAGTGCGGCCCGGGTCCGCACCGCTGCGCCTCGGCGCCGCCGCCATCGATGGCCTGGCCGACCTCTTCGCGGACGCCGACCTGCTGATGCCTGCGCTGTACGACCGCGCGCTGGACGCGGAGGAGATCGCGCAGCGCTTTGCGCAACGCGGCCTGGTCGTTCCCACCGGCCGCTCCGTGCTGGCGTGCTGGCCGCTGCGCGAGGAACGCGGCGCGCTGGTGGCCGATGCGAGCGGCCACCAGCGCACTGGCCGCATCGTCAACCATGCCACCTGGATGATCGTCGGGCCCGCCTTCGAACCCGCCCGGGTCGGCGCCCGCGAAGACACCGAATCGAGCTACGACCCCTTCAGCGATCCCACGCGCGGCCACGGACTGCGGCTGGCCAGCGATGACCTCTACGATTGCCGCTGGGACGCCACGCACGAGTTCCGCGTGCCGGAGGACGCCAGGTCCGGCCTCTACGTCGCTCGCCTGCGCTTCGAGCTCGACGGGCGCGAGGCGGACTACGACATCACGTTCATCGTGCGCAAGCCTGTGCATGCGGCGCCCGCGCCCGTCCTCGTGCTGTGCGCCGTCAACAGCTGGCTGGCCTATGCGAGCACGCCCTTTGCGAAGAACGTGGTGGACGATCCCGTGTGGCCGCGCCGCTCGGCCGGCCTGGAGAGCTGCCACCCGCAGGCACCCGCCTATTGCAGCTACACCTATCACCGCGCCGGCCAGCCCTGCTACCAGGTCGGTCTGCGCATGCCGTGGCCCAACGCGAGCCCCAATGCGCTGTACGACCCCGAGGGCAGCGGCTTCAGCCAATGGGCGCGGCTCGAACGCCGGCTCCATGTGTGGCTGGAGCGCGAGGGCTACGACTTCGATGTCATCGGCGACATCGATCTGCATCGCGACCCGTCGCTGCTCTCGCGCTACCGCACGGTCATCGTCAACGGCCACAGCGAATACTGGTCGACCCCGGCCATCGATGGCCTGGACGACCATCTTCGCCGCGGCGGCAGCGCGATCGTGCTTTCGGGCAACACGATGTACCTGCGCGTGAGCTACGACGAGGACATGAGCGTCATGGAGCAGCGCAAGGTCAACGGCCCTGGCCATGACGAAAGCGTACCGCCGGTGGGCCCGCCCGCGGGCCCCTTCGGCGAGCAGTACCACAGCCAGGACTGGGCGCGCGGCGGCCGGCTCAAGGCTTCGGGCCGCTCGGCGGCCGACATCATCGGCCTCGAAACCGCGGGCTGGGCCTTCGCCGACGGCGAGGACTTCGGCGTCTACCACGTGAGGCAGCCGCGGCACGCCTTGTTCAACGAGCCGCATCCGCTCGGCCTCGCCGAAGGCCAGACCTTCGGCCATGCACCGGACGGCGGGCTGCCGCGCGCGATCGGCCACGAGTGGGATCTCACTGTCGCCACCCTGGCACGCATGACGAAGCAGGTGCCGCCGGGCGCGTCGCTGCCCGAGCCGCAGCGGGGCATCGAGGTGATTGCCCAGGGTCTGCGCCGCGTGCCCGGCCCGCTCGACACCTACCTCGACTGCTTCTCGAACGTCACCGAATCCATCGACGGCCTCTCGGCCGAAATGATCTACTGGGAGCGCCCTCAGGGCGGCCGCGTGTTCCACGCCGGCGCGGTGGGCGCGGCCTGGGTGCTGGGCAGCGACCCGGTCTTCGGCCGTTTGCTGCGCAACGTGCTGTACCGCTTCGGGGTGCAGCCCAGGGAGTGAAGCTCAGCCCGCGAGCAGGGCGCCCAGGCGCTCCACATCGATATTGCCGCCGCTGATCAGCACGCCCACGCGCAGGCCGCGCAGCTGCGCCTTCATCTCGCGCGCCGCCGCGAAGCCCAGGCAGCCAGTAGGCTCCACCACCAGCTTCATGCGCGTGGCGAAGAAGCGCATGGCCTCCACCAGCTGTGCGTCGCTCGCCGTCAGCACGTCGTCGACATCGCGGCGGATGACGGCAAAGGTGTGCTGCCCCAGGTGCTGCGTCTGCGCGCCGTCGGCAATCGTCCTGGGCGTGTCGATGTGGACGATGCTGCCGCTGCGAAAGGACTGCTGCCCGTCGTTGCCCGCCTCGGGCTCCACGCCGTAGAGCTTGCACTGCGGCGCGAGCGCCCGCGTGGCCAGCGCGGAGCCGGAGAGCAGCCCGCCGCCGCCGAGCGGCACGAACAGCGCATCGAGCGGGCCCGCTTCCTCGAACAGCTCCTTCGCCGCCGTGCCCTGGCCGGCCATCACGTCGGGGTGGTCGTAGGGCGGGATCAGCGTCATGCCGTGTTTCTGCGCCAGGTCGCGCCCGATCTGCTCCCGGTCGTCCTTGTAGCGGTCGTAAATCACCACCTGCCCGCCGTAGCCCTTGGTCGCCGCCACCTTCGCGGCTGGCGCATCGTGGGGCATCACGATGGTGGCGGGCATGCCGAGGATGCGCGCCGCCAGCGCGATCGCCTGCGCATGGTTGCCCGAGGAGAAAGCCACCACGCCGCCGCGCCGTTGCTCGTCGTCGAACTTCGCGAGCGCATTGAAGGCACCGCGGAACTTGAAGGCGCCCATGCGCTGCAGGTTCTCGCACTTGAAGAAGAGCTGCGCGCCCAATTCCTCATCGGCGGTGCGCGAGCGCAGGACCGGCGTGCGATGGGCGTGGCCTTCGAGCCGCCGCGCGGCGGCGGCGACATCGTCGTAGGTGGGAAGGTTCAGGGTGCCTGGCATGGCGATGGTTCCTGTGTCCTGGACGGATTGCTATGTGTGGGCGAATCGTCGAAGCCGCCTCGAATCGCCGGCCATTCTATTGAGACGATGGCCTGATCGATTCGCCGCGCGCGTCGTGATTTTTCCCTTGCTGCCCTGTTCGCAGGACGCCGACCTGCCGATACACAAGCATGAGCACGTGGAAGACGCCGGCCATGGGCGCGCCGAACTACCGAATCCTGCAGCGCGAAGGCTGCACGGTCGTGTACGGCCACATGCCGCTGGGTGCCTGGCTGCGCCTGTTGCGCCAGGCCAGCGACCTGCATGTGCTGCATGCCGACGTGGCGCGCATGCTGGGCGCCACCGCCGTCATCGGCCCGGCCGAGGGGCTCGCCCGCATCCGCGAGCAGGAGGCCGCTGCCGCAACCGGGCGGGTGCGCGCGCAGCTGGGGCGCGCCGCGCGCCGGCTGGACGCACAGGCCGTGCGCTGGCTGGCGGCCGGTGAGCAGGGACTGTCGAGCCTGGCGCTCTTCACGTTGCTGACCGGCGTGCGCCCGCCCCACTACGGCGGCAGCGCGCTGGACCTCCCGCGCGACGCCCGGGAGTTCCGGCGCTGCCGCCTGCTGGTGGAACAGGTGCCCTCGCTCGAGCGCCCGCTGCAGCAACTCGCGCGCCGCGTGGCCGACCCCGAACTGGTTTCCTGGGCGGCCCTGGCCGAGACCTGGAAGGACCTCTGCGCCCAGATGGACCATGAATGGCCATCCTGGCGCACACAGGCTGGCCGGGCACCGGGCGTGAACGCGATGCTGGCTTGCTTCCAAGAGGTCGAGACCGATCGCGCCGTGCTCCAGGCCAGCCGAACGACCGCGTCGCTGCCGCTGTCCCATGGTTTGTCGAATCGATTCGCGGGCCCGGGCGATGCGCGCTGGCTGATGTAGCGTCGCGAGGGAATGCGAAGGCCGAGCGCAGAAAGCGCGAAACCTTCGCTCTTCGCGAAGGCAGGGGACGGGCGGCTCCGCTGGCCGCGCATTCGATCGAGTAGATCGGAGGCTTTCTGACGCCGCTGCCGCGATTGCGGAGGTGCGCTGCAGAATCCGGCCCTTTTCAAGAAGAACAAGGGTCGATGTGATGACTACGAGGGGAGGTTCCGAGCCTCAATCGATTCGCACGACCTCCCCATCCTGCGCATCCCCATACACCCGCTCCACCTCCACCGCGCGCCGCACCAGCACCGCGCGCTGATTGACATACCCCTTGTCGGTGATCTCCCCCGCATCGATATCCGGTGGCGATTCCAGCACCAGCGCGCGCACCGGGCATCGCGAGGAGCCCGCGCCCTCGTCGCGCAGGGCGATCATCGTGCGCCGCAATGCGGCCATCAGTTCCTCGCGTGGCCGCTGTGCAGCTTGCGCGCTCGGGAACACCAGCATGCCGACGGCATCGCGGTCATGCCCGGTGATCACCACGTCCTGCACCAGCGGCGCCAGCCGCGACACCAGTTCCACGCGCAGCGTGCCCACCGACACCCAGGTGCCACTTGAGAGCTTGAAGTCCTCGGCCACGCGGCCGTTGAACATCACGCCGCACTCCGGCCGCTGCGCATCGACCAGATAGCCCGCGTCGCCGATGCGGTAGTAGCCCTCTTCGTCGAAGGCCTGCGCGGTCTCGCGCGGCGCGTTGCGGTAGCCGGGAAAGACGGAGACGCCCTTGACGCGCATCTCCAGCTTGTCGCCGCTGGGCACGAACTTCAGCTCTAGCCCCGGCAGCGGCGCGCCGATGCAGCCGGCACCGTCGAGCTTCCAATGGGCCGAGGTGACGGCCGGCGAGGTCTCGGTCGCGCCCCACGAGGTCGTGAGCCACAGCGGCGCAGCCGGCCGCGCGCGCTTGGCCACCGCCTCGAGCCGCTGCCAGGTCGAGGGCGCGAGCGCCGCGGCGGCATAGAAGCACAGCCGCAGGCGCGACAGCACCTCGGCCGCGAGCGCCTCGTCGGCCTCGAGGAAGGGCAGCAGCATGTCGTAGCCGCGCGGCACGTTGAACAGCAAGGTGGGCCGCACCTCGCGCAGGTTGCGCACCGTCTTGTCGATCAGGCCCGGCGCCGGCCGGCCTTCGTCGATGTAGAGCGCGCCTCCACGGCTGAGCACGATGTTGAAGTTGTGGTTCGCGCCGAAGGTGTGGCTCCACGGCAGCCAGTCCACCAGCACGGGCGGCTCCTGGTCCAGGAAGCGCCAGGTCTGCGCGATCATCTGCTGGTTGGCGCACAGCATGCGGTGCGTGTTGATCACCACCTTGGGCCGGCCGGTGGAGCCCGAGGTCAGCAAATACTTGGCGTGGGTGTCGGGCAGGATGGCGTCGAAGGCCTGCATCACGGCCGGCGTTTCTTCGGTGGCCAGCAGTTCGTCGAAAGCGCGCGCGCCGGGATGCGCGTCGGCGTTGCGGCTGAAGACGGTGATGGCGTCGACGCCGCAGCCGGCCAGCACGCCGCCGTAAACCTTCGCGTCCGAGGCATAGATCAGCGCGGGCTCCAGCGCCTGCAGCATGCCGTGCAGCCGCGACGGGTCCTTGGCCATGCGCGAGTAGGCGCTGGAGAGCGAGCAGGCCGTGCGGCCGATGTGCATGGCGGCCAGCATCAGCACCGCATGATCGATCGCGTTGTCCGAGAGGATCACCACCGGCCGATCCTGCGGCACGCCCAGGTCGAGCAGGCCTTGCGCTACCGCGCCGACGGCATGGCGCAGCGCGCGGTAGTCCAGCTTGCGCCAGCCTTCGCTGCTCTCGTCGCGCTCGGCCAGCGCAAGTGCGGCGGGCGTCTCGCGCGCCCAGCGCTCCAGCCATTCGCCGATGCAGCGGGCGTACGGCCGCAGCGCCACGGGCGAGCGCAGCGCAAAGGAACCGTCGTCGAAGTCGATGCGGACCGTGCGGGGCGGGGCGAGCTGGGTCTCGTCGTCGAGGAAGCCGGTGGCTTTCATCGCTGTCTCCTGGCGGTCGAAGGCCGCTTTGTTATTCCAGTGTGCCGGCGGCCGCCTTGGCGCGAATCAGGTCCAGCAGCAAGGTGTCGCGCGTGCGTTCGAGCTCGCTGGTCCGGCGCTCGCCGAGTTCCGCGGCAACGCCTTCGGCGACCCGCTGCCTGAGTTCCGGCGTCATGGACGGCGAACCGAGGTCGTGCCACCAGTCCTCGATCGGCCCGCCGAGGTGCGCCAGCACATGCGCGATGCCGCCGGCGCCACCCGAGAGGTGCAGGTTCATGAAAGGCCCCATCACGGCCCAGCGCAGCCCGGGCCCCTGAGAGATCGCGGCGTCGATGTCGGCCACCGACGCCACGCCCTGCTCGACCAGGTGGAAAGCCTCGCGCCAGAGCGCCGCCTGCAGCCGGTTGGCGATGTGGCCCTTGACCTCGCGCTTCACGTGGATCGGCCGCTTGCCGATGCCGGCATAGAAGGCCATCGTGCGCTCCACGACATCGGCCGAGGTGCGCTCGCCGCCGATCACTTCCACCAGCGGGATCAGGTGCGGCGGATTGAACGGGTGCCCCAGCACCACGCGCTCCGGGTGCGCGCAGCCTGACTGAATGCCGCTGACCGTCAGCCCCGACGAGCTGGAAGCCAGGATGGCGTGCGGCGGCGCCACGGCGTCCATGCGCCGGAACAACTCGATCTTGAAGTCCATGCGCTCGGGGCCGTTTTCCTGCACGAAGTCGGCTTCGCGCACCGCGTCTTCCAGCGACGCATGGAAGCGCAGCCGCGCGGTGGAGGCGCCCTCGGCCAGCCCGGAGCGCTCGAGCGTGGGCCAGTGCTGCGCCACGGCCTCGCGCAGCCGCGCCTCGGCGCCCGGCGAAGGGTCGGTGGCATCGACATCCAGCCCCTGCGCGAGGAACCAGGCGGCCCAGCTGGCGCCGATCACGCCGGTGCCGACCACCGCGACGCGTGCAATGGCGACCCCGCTCACGGCGCGAACTCGGGCTTGGGCAGACCCATGCGCGGCAGGCCCATCATGTCGCGCGCCTCGGCCGGCGTGGCGGGTTCCAGGTCCATCTCGTGCAGGACGCGCACGATCCGCTCGGTCAGCTGCAGGTTGGTGGCGAGCTCGCCATGCCGGTAGTAGAGGTTGTCCTCCAGCCCCACGCGCGCATGGCCGCCCAGCAGCAGGGCACTGATGTTGGCCTCCAGCTGCGAGGGCCCGATGCCGCTGACGCCGAAGATCGCGCCCTTGGGCAGCGTGTCGACCATCATCTGCAGGTGGCGCGGCGAGAAGGGCATCGCGTTCTGGAAGTTGCGGTGCACGTTCATCACCAGGTTGATGAAGTAGGGCGCCTCGTCGAGCCCTTCGTTGATCAGCGTGGTCGTGTCCTGCAGGATGTGGGTGGGGCTGAACACCTCCCACTCGGGCTTGATGCCGCGTGCCTTCATGCCGGCGGCGAGTTCGCGGCCCTTGCCGAGCGGCGTGTCCATCAGGATCTCGCGGCCCTCGAAGCTCAGGTTGAGCGTGGTCGCGTCCAGCGTGCACATCTCGGCGCCCGCATCCATGCCCTTCACGCGCTCCTCGAAGGCGATCTCCCAGCGCCCGCCCGGCAGCGGCTTGACCATGTCGCCATGCACGCCGCCGCCGGTGGAGTTGTTGATCACGATGTCGCAGCCGGCATCGCGGATGCGCTGGTTGATCTCGCGGTACACCGCCGCGTCGCAGGTCGCGCCGTCGTCCGGCCGCCGCGCGTGGATCGCGGCCACGCTGGCGCCGGCCTTCCAGCAGCGCACCACGTCGGCGGCGATCTCGGCCGGCTGGGTGGGAAGATGGGGGTTCTGCGATTTGTGCGCCATGCCGCCCGTGGGGGCGATGGTCACGATCACCTTGCGCTTGGACATCGATCGGTCTCCTTGGATGAGCGCGCTATTATTTTTGGCCGCCGCCGAGCCCACAGTCATCGCGACGACATTTGGTGTCAGGGTTTACGCGGCAGGAGCGTCGATGCACAACAAGCCGAGCCGCAGACAGGGCGCCTCTCTTTCCATCCCCGACCTGCTGCAGCGCTCGGGCTGGTTCCCGCTGCTCGACGCCGCGGCCCAGGCGCGAGTGCTGGACGAAATGCGCGAGCTGCCTGTGGCCGCCGGCAGCGCGCTGTGCCGGCGCGGCGACACGCCGCTGCACTGGTATGGCACGCTCGAAGGGCTGCTCAAGTGGTCCGTCACCGCCGACGACGGGCGCACCGTCACACTGGGCGGCCTCTCGGTCGGCAGCTGGTTCGGCGAGGGCACGCTGCTGCGCGCGCTGCCGCGCTCGGCCGATATCGTCGCGCTGCGCGACAGCCGCGTGGCGCGCCTTCCGGTAGAGACCTTCGAGTGGCTGCACCAGACGCAGCTGAGCTTCAACCACTTCCTGCTGCGCCAACTCAACGAGCGGCTGCACTGGTTCATGGGCAACTACGCGGCGCACCGGCTGCTCGACGCCGACAGCCAGGTGGCGCGGGCACTGGCGGGGCTGTTCCACCCCTGGCTGCACCCAGGCAGCGACGTGCACCTGCAGACCTCGCAGGAGGAAATCGCCAACCTCTCGGGCCTGTCGCGCCAGCGCTGCAACGCAGCGCTCAGCCGGCTGCGCGAGGCGGGGCTGCTGCACATCGAGTACGGCGGCATCACCGTGGTCGACCTCGAAGGCTTGCGGCGCTACGTCGAGTAGCAGGCTTCGACCGTGCCGGCGCGGACGGCAAGCTTCAGTGCTGCTGCTGTTGCGTCTTGCGCAGAGGCTTGGCGCCGGGACTCTGCGGCTGCTCTCCAACGTCGGCAGGGCCCGCGTGCGGTCGGAGCGTGCGCCGCTCGCCGTGTTCTTCTTCGAACCGGCGCATGTATTCGTCGCGCCACCGCTCGGAGTCCGGGTCGCGCTGCGGCCGGTGCATTTCCGGACGGCGGGGGACGGCATGTCTTGGCATCGAAGGTTCCTGGAGGAGCGACTGCCCTCAAGGTAGCGAACGCGCGGTGCGGCGATGTCAGGGTGCCGCGAAAGCGGCCGTGGGAGAACTCGCACGCGCCCCTCTGCGAAAGCTCAGAACTTGTGCGTGAGATGAGGCGGGCCGGCCTCGTCGCCGGTGCTCTCGTCGTCCACGGAGGCGAGCTTGAGGCGGGCGGCTTCGTGCCGTACCTTCAGCTCCGCGTAGCGATCGCGTTGTGCGAGCCTTGCAGGCGTCTGTTGCATGCAGGCAATGTAGAAGCGCGACTCCTCCGCATCCATGCCGAGCAGCACTTCCTGGCCGCGTCCATCGATGGCCAGGGCGCTGCGGCCTTGCAGCTCGGTGCGTTGTGCTTCGGGCATTTCGAGCATGTTCATCATCGGCTCCTCGGACAGGTTGGCTCCAGGCATTCGTAACAGTCTGCCATCGCATTCCGTGCAGCGCGAGGGAGTTGCCGCACTGCCGACGCGGTCACCGCTGACATCGTCGAGCTCATCCATGGACTCGAATCGCGGTCCCCACGCACACAACCAGGAACCATCTGATGCCGACCTCCAGAAAAACCCCCGCCGGCGCCGCTGCCGGAAAGACTGCGGCCAAGTCCGCTGCGCGAAACACCGCCAGTGGCCCTGCGCGTGTGCAGAGCGCCGGCGACGATGCGCTCGCTGCCCACGCCGCAGAGTCGAACGCCATGGCTGCTGCCATGCCGTACAACCCGAACAAGATGCTCGATGCCGGGCGGGAAAACGCCGTGGTGCCGCCCGAAGGCACCACGACGAAGCCACCGTCCGCGCAGGCCGGCGCGAGCACATTGAGCGAGGCGAATGTCTCGCCCAAGACCGGCAAGGGCGCCGCGCCCGGCGAGAACCGCACCGCCGGCTCGCTCGACCGCGTGCGCGTCGATTCGACGGGGCAGGTGCTCACCACCAACCAGGGCGTGCCCATCGCCGACAACCAGAACTCGTTGAAGGCGGGGCTTCGCGGGCCGGCGCTGCTCGAAGACTTCATCCTGCGCGAGAAGATCACCAACTTCGACCACGAGCGCATCCCCGAGCGCATCGTGCACGCGCGCGGCTCGGGCGCCCATGGCCACTTCGAGGCCTACGAGTCGCTCACGGACCTCACGCGCGCCGCCCCGTTCCAGGAAAAGGGCAAGGTCACGCCGGTCTTCGTGCGCTTCTCGACCGTTGCCGGCGAGCGCGGCTCGGTCGACACCGCGCGTGACGTGCGCGGCTTTGCGGTGAAGTTCTATACCGACGAAGGTAACTGGGACCTGGTGGGCAACAACATCCCGGTCTTCTTCATCCAGGACGCGATGAAGTTCCCCGACCTCGTGCACTCCGTCAAGCCGGAGCCGCACCACGCCATGCCGCAGGCGGCCAGCGCACACGACACGTTCTACGACTTCATCTCGCTGTCGCCCGAGTCCACGCACATGATGATGTGGACCATGAGCGACCGCGCCATTCCGCGCAGCTATCGCATGATGGAAGGCTTCGGCGTGCACAGCTTCCGGATGGTGAATGCGGCGGGCGAGAGCCGCTTCGTCAAGTTCCACTGGAAGCCGAAGCTCGGCACGCACTCGCTGGTGTGGGAAGAGGCCGCCAAGATCCAGGGCGCCGATGCCGACTTCCACCGCCGCGACCTGTGGGAAGCCATCGAGGCCGGCGAGTACCCGGAGTGGGAGCTGGGCCTGCAGATCTTCACCGAGCAGGAGGCCGCCAACTGGAGCTTCGACATCCTCGACGCCACCAAGATCGTTCCGGAAGAACTGGTGCCGGTGCGCATCGTCGGGCGCCTGGTGCTCGACCGCAATCCCGACAACTTCTTCGCCGAAACCGAGCAGGTGGCTTTCTGCACCGCGCACGTGGTGCCGGGCATCGACTTCAGCAACGACCCGCTGCTGGCAGGCCGCATCCATTCCTACAAGGACACGCAGATCCTGCGCCTGGGCGGCGCCAACTTCCACGAGATCCCGATCAACTCGCCCGTCGTGCCGGTGCACAACAACCAGCGCGACGGCATCAA
Organism: Variovorax sp. PBS-H4; assembly: GCF_901827205.1. Taxonomy (NCBI): domain Bacteria; kingdom Pseudomonadati; phylum Pseudomonadota; class Betaproteobacteria; order Burkholderiales; family Comamonadaceae; genus Variovorax; species Variovorax sp. PBS-H4. The sequence goes on from NZ_LR594675.1 coordinate 74,420, forward strand.
GCGCCAGGCCCTGCACCGCGGACGCGTGGCGTACGAGCCCAATTCGCTGGCCGGCGGCTGCCCGTTCCAGGCCGGGGCCAAGGGTTTCGTCTCGTTCCCGGAGCCGATGCAGGGCGACAAGCTGCGCGGCAAGCCGGAGAAGTTCGCCGAGCACTACCAGCAGGCCACGCTGTTCTGGAACAGCCAGACCGAGTGGGAAAAGGCGCACATCGTGGGCGCCTTCCGCTTCGAGCTGTCCAAGTGCACCGTGCCGGCGATCCGGGAGCGCATGGTCTCCAGCCTGGCCAACGTGGCACCGGAACTCGCCGGGCGCGTGGCGGAGGGCCTCGGCATCGCCGTGCCCGCGCCCATGCCGCGGGCCGTGGAACAGCCGCAGGCGTCCGAGGTCGCAAGCTCGCCTGCGCTGTCGCTCACGGCACGGCCCGGCGATGGCGGAATCCGCACGCGCAAGATCGCGCTGCTGGCGGCCGATGGCGTGGACGGCGCCTCGATCGAGGCGCTGCAGGCCGCCCTCGTCGAGGCGGGCGCGATCGCGCGCATCGTCGCGCCGCGCATCGGGCCGGTGCGCACGGCCGAGGGGGGTACGCTCGATGCCGATGCCTCGCTCGAGAACACGCCGCCCGTGCTGTTCGACGCCGTCGTGCTGCCTGATGGGGCAGCGGGTGTCGAGTTGCTGGCACGCGTCGGACAGACCAGCGAATTCGTGGTCAACACCTACCGCCACTGCAAGACGCTGCTGGTGCTGGGTGCCTCGAAGGCGCTGACGGACAAGCTGGGCATGCCGGCCACGCTGCCCACGGGCGAGCCTGATCCGGGCATCCTCTTCGCCGGTGCTGGGGCAGACATGGCGGCGGACTTCATCGCCGCGGTCGCGCGCCACCGTCACCCCGAACGCGACTCCGATCCGCCGCGCTTCTGAGATCGACGCCGCGCGCGCACGCCGCGCCGCTCAGGCCACGCCGTGCGCCTGCAGCAGCGCGTCCCTGAAGGCCAGCGCCGCGCGCGAGGGCGCCGGCGAGCGACGCATCACGCAGACGAAGCCGCAGTCGTAGCGGAACATCGACTTGCGCACCGGCCGCATGCGACCGCCGACCTCGAAGATGCGCCCGTAGTGGTCGGGCAAGAAGCCCAGGAAGCGGCCCGACAGGATCAGCGTGGCGATCGCCTCCTGATCCAGCCCCGTGGCGGCGCGCTTGAGCCCGGCACGGTGGCTGGCCTCCATGTTGGGCGAGTGGTAGCCCAGCCCCGCGAAACGGTGCGCGCGCAGGCCCTTCCAGTCGAGCCCGGCGTTGCGGCCCGTGAAGAGCGGATGGCCAGCGCCGCAATACAGCAGCATCGTCTCGTCGAACAACAGGTCGTAGGCCAGGCTCTCCGAGCGCCGGTGCGCCGGGATGACGCCCACGTGAAGGCTGCCGTCGATCAGTTGCCGCTCGATGGCGTTGATGGTGCCGATCTGTATTTGCAGCGCCACCTCGGGCGCGCGTTCGACGAAGGCGGCGATGGCTTCGCCGACGCGCGCCTTCGGGTTGGTGGCTGTCTTGTCGAACAGCCCGATCTCCAGCTGCCCGCCCATGCGCTGGTGGATGTCGTCCACGCCGCTTCGAAAGGCGTCCACCGCGCTCAGCAGGCGCATCGTCTCCTCGTAGATGCGCTGGCCTTCGACCGTCAGCGCGAAGCCGGCGCGCCCGCGCCGGCACAGCGTGAGGCCGAGGCGCGTCTCCAGGTCCTTGATCTGCCGGCTGATGGTGGAGGTGCCGACGTTGAGTTCCAGCTCGGCCGCCGCCATGCCGCCGCAGTCGGCGACGGCCTTGAACACCTTGAGCATGCGCAGGTCCGATTCGCCGAGCTGGCCGAGCTGACCGGGACGGGATGGGCCGGGCGCGGTGGAAGGGCTGGCAGAGGAGGGCGTCTTTACTTTCATGAATGAGCAAGTGAACGTGGATATTTCAACATTGGACGAAGTATCCGGCCTGCTCAGAATCAATGCCACCTCCCACCGCCGCGCGCGCCCCGCGCCTCCTGCCATGACCCATCTCGCCGCCGACACGCCCGCCCATGCCCCCACGGTCCGCACCGACGCCGCCTGGCTGGACGCCCACTGGATGCCCTTCACCGCCAACCGCCAGTTCAAGGCCGACCCGCGGCTGATCGTCGAGGCCAAGGGCCTGTATTTCACGGACAGCAACGGCCGCAAGATCTTCGACGGCCTGTCGGGGCTCTGGTGCTGCGGCCTGGGCCATGGCCGGCCGGAGATCACCGAGGCGGTGAGCCGCCAGGTTGCGACGCTGGACTACTCGCCCGCCTTCCAGTTCGGCCACCCGCTGTCCTTCGAGCTCGCCAACCGGCTGCGCGAGCTCACGCCGAAAGGCCTCGACTACGTGTTCTTCGCCGGCTCCGGCTCCGAGGCCGCAGACACCTCGCTCAAGATGGCGCGCGCCTACTGGCGCACCAAGGGCCTGGCGGGCAAGACGCGGTTGATCGGCCGCGAGAAGGGCTACCACGGTGTCAACTTCGGCGGCATCTCGGTCGGCGGCATCGCCGGCAATCGCAAGACCTTCGGCCAGGGCCTGGAGGCAGATCACCTGCCGCACACGCAGCTCGCCACGAACGCCTTCTCGCGCGGCGAGCCCGAGCAGGGCGCCGAGCTGGCCGACCGCCTGCTGGACCTGATCGCGCTGCACGACGCGAGCAACATCGCGGCCGTGATCGTCGAGCCCTTCGCGGGCTCGGCCGGCGTCGTGATCCCGCCCAAGGGCTACCTGAAGCGCCTGCGCGAGATCTGCACCGCGAACAACATCCTGCTGATCTTCGACGAGGTCATCACCGGCTTCGGCCGCGCCGCCGCCATGACCGGCGCCGAGGCCTTCGGCGTGACGCCGGACATCATGAACGTCGCCAAGCAGGTCACCAACGGCACCCAGCCGCTGGGCGCCGTGATCGCGAGCAAGGAGATCTACGACACCTTCATGGCCGCCGGCGGTCCCGACTACATGCTGGAGTTCGCGCATGGCTACACCTACTCGGCGCACCCGGTGGCCTGCGCCGCAGGCATTGCTGCGCTGGACGTGCTGGTCAAGGAAGACATGGTCGGCCGGGTGCAGGCGCTCGCGCCGCATTTCGAGGCCGCAGTGCACAGCCTCAAGGGCAGCAAGCATGTGGCCGACATCCGCAACTACGGCCTGGCCGCAGGCCTGACGATCGCCTCGCTGCCCGGCGAGCCGGCGCGCCGGCCCTACGAGATCGCGATGGCTTGCTGGAAGAAGGGCTTCTACGTGCGCTACGGCGGCGACACGATCCAGCTGGCGCCGCCCTTCATTGCGGAGAAGGCGGACATCGATCGGCTGGTCGATGCACTGGCCGACGCGCTGGCCGAGGCGGGCTGATCCCGCTCGAGGCGCAGCCAGGGAAGACTCCCGAAGCGCCCCGCCGCTCGTGACAACACGCGGCGTGCCTCCCCGGCGGCCTCTTCAGGAGCACCCAACCGCCCCTGCGGCCGTCTGACATCCGCCACACGCCGTCAGCCCTGACCGGCGTCGCGCAGTACCATGGCCGCGCCATGGCCTGTCCCTCATGTGGATACGACGTCGACCGCGACTTCGCCTTCTGCCCGAAGTGCGGGACGCGGCTCGTCGCCGCACCGCCGCCGCCCGCGCCGGATTCCGACCGCCGCATGGTCACCGTGATGTTCGCGGACCTGTCGGGCTTCACCGAGCTGGCCGGCACGATGGATGCCGAAGACCTGCGCTCGCTGCAGACCGAGCTCTTCGACCAGATGGCCTCCACCATCCGCCGCTTCGACGGCTTCGTCGAGAAGTTCGTCGGCGACGCGGTCATGGCCGTCTTCGGCGCACCGGTCGCGCACGAGGAAGACCCCGAACGCGCGCTGCGCGCCGCGCTGCTGCTGCACCGCAGGGCCGGGGCACTCGGCGAGCGCTGGCGGGCGCGCACCGGCCGGCCGCTGGCCCTGCACATCGGCATCCACACCGGCGCGGTGGTCGCGGGCCACCTGGGCTCGGAAGGCGATGCCGCCTACGCGGTCACCGGCGACACGGTCAACGCCGCGTCGCGCCTCCAGAGCGCCGCCGGCCCGGGCCAGACCGTGGTCAGCCATGCGACCTGGCAGCTCACCCGGCACGCCTTCGGCTTCGAGCCGCTGGGCGAGCTGACGCTCAAGGGAATCGCCCAGCCGATGGCCGCCTACCAGCTCGAGGCTGCGCTGCATGCCCCGGAGCCGACGCGCGGCCTGCAGGTGCACGGGCTCACCAGCGAGCTGGTCGGCCGTGAATCGGAAATGAACGCACTGGGCCTGGCCTTCGAGCGGATGCACGCGGGGCGGGGAGAACTCGTGCGCATCGTTGCCGAGGCCGGCAGCGGCAAGACCCGGCTGCTCTCGGAGTTCCTGGATCGCCTGCGGGTGCACGGCGGGCTGGAAGATGTGGCCCTGCGCCGCGCCGCCTGCTCCCCCCTCGGCGAGCGCGCCTACGGCGTGCCGGCGGCGCTGCTGCGCGACGCCTGGGGCCTGGACACGAGCGACGCAGACGCCACGGCCCGGCAGAAGATCGCAGCGGCGCTCGCCGCCCTCGGCCTGTCCGAAGCCGAGATGCAGGCGCTCGGCGCCTGCCTGGGGCATGTGCTCGGCCTGGAAGACGAAGACGCGCACACCCGTTACCTCGACCCGGAACAACTCAAGCAGCAGATCTTCTTCGCTGTCCACGCGGTGCTCGAGCGCCAGCTGCAGCAAGTCCCCGTGGTCATGATCGCTGAGGACCTGCATTGGACCGATGCCGCTTCCCTGGAGCTGCTGCGATTCCTGCTGGAGCGGCTGCGCGACCGCCCCTTCATGCTGCTGGTCACGCAGCGCCCGGCGCCCGCCCTGGAAGCCTGGGCCGCAGGCGCGGCGGCGCAGACCGTGCTGCGCCTCGAGCCGCTGTCGGCGCGCCACAGCGACGCCATGCTCGATTCGCTCTTCGGCCCGCGCACCCTGCCGGGTGCCCTGCGGCAGCGCATCGTCGAGCATGCCGGCGGCAATCCGCTCTTCCTCGAAGAGATGGCGCGCGCGCTCATCGCCGATGGCCTGCTGTCACGGTCGCAGGGGCGTTGGATCTACAGCTCCGGCACCGCCACCGTGCAGGTGCCGCAGACCATCAACGGCTTGCTGCTCGGCCGCATCGACCGCCTCGCCGCGTCTGTGCGCGCCGTCTTGCGCGAAGCCGCCGTCATCGGCCCCGAGTTCGACGAGGCCCTGCTGCGCGACGTGGCGAGCGCGCCCGAATCCGTGCCGCACGCGCTGGATGCCCTGGTCGAGTCCGGCCTGCTTGCGGCCCTGCCCGCCGAGGACGGCCGGGAGTTCCGCTTTCGCCAGGGCCTGGTCCAGGAGGTCGCCTACCAGAGCCTGCTGCTGCGCCGCCGCAGCGAGCTGCACACCCGCATCGCCGAGGCGCTGGAGCGGCGCTGCGGCGGGGCGCCCCGGCGGCTCGAGGAACTGCAGGCCCTGGCCCACCATTTCCGCCTGGGCGCCGACAAGGCGCGCGGCGCGCACTACCTGAACGCCGCCGGCGACTGGGCCCGCGGCACCTACGCCAATGCAGACGCCATCCGCGACTACACGCTCGCGCTGGAGACCCTGGCTCCCGGCGAGGGCGCGGACGAGCAGCACCTGGTGGTGCGCGAACGCCTGGCTGACGTGCTCGCGCCCGCCGGCCGCATTGCCGAGGCCACCCAGCACCTGGCGGCCGCCCGCGAGGGCCGGGCGCAGCGCGGCGACCGCATGGCCGAGGCCCGCCTCCTCGGCAAGATCGCCGCCCTGCGCTGGGAGGCCGGCGAGCGCGCCGAGGCCCGCCAGTGCCTGGCCACCGGGCTCGCGCTCGTCGAAGGCGAGGCGCCGCACATCGAGCGCGCCTGGCTCTACCAGCGGATGGGCGAGCTGCTCTTTCGCGATGCCGACAACCGCGGCGCCCTCGAATGGACCCAGCGCGCGCTTGCCCACCTGGAAACGCTCGACGCCGGGCCGGCCATGAATGAGGAAGAGCGCCGCAACGCGCGCACCGCCGCCGCGCTCGCGCTCAACACCCAGGGCGTGGCGCTGGCGCGGCTCGACCGGCTCGACGAGGCCGTCACCCAGCTGGAGCGCAGCGTTGCGGTCGCCCGCGAGGCCGACCTGCCGCAGGCCGAATGCCGCGGGCTGTGCAACCTGGGCGTGCTCTACAGCTCCAGCCACCCTCAGCGCGCCATCGAGGCCTGCGAGCGCGGCCTGGAGACGGCCCGGCGCATCGGCGACCTGGGCCTGCAGTCGCGCCTGTCGGCCAACCTCGCCGTCGCCTACTGCACCCTGACCAGCCGCTGCGACGAGCGCGGCGTGGGCGCCGCCCATGCCGCCATCGAAATCGACCGCAGCACCGGCCAGCTCGACCACCTGGCCGTCTCGCTGGTCGTGCTGGCCCAGATCTACCAGTGCCACGGCGAATCGGCCCGCGCGCTGCGGCACTACCAGGAGGCCCTGGCCCTGGCCGAGAAGAGCGACGAGCCACAGTTACTCTTTCCTTGCTACGAAGGGCTTGCAACCCTCTACCTCGATGCCGATGATGGTGTGCAGGCCGAGCGTTACATGGGGCTCGCCCGGGACATCTGCGATCGCGCGGGCCTCGATCCCGATGCGCTCGTCGTGCTTCCGTTCCTTTGCTGATCACTCTGCAGGAAGGAGTCGCTTCAATGAACTCGACGATGCATCCCGTGGCGCCCGGCGAACTGGCGCCGAACTTCGCCCTCCCGGCCGTCGCCGGCTCCGGCGTCATCTCGCTCGACGACTACCGCGGCCGCAGCCCGCTGTTTCTGTCCTTGATGCTGGGACTGTGGTGCCCCTTTTGCCGCCGCCAGCTGGCGCAGCTCGGCACCTTCGAGGACAGGCTCAAGGGCATCGGCGTCGAGAGCCTGGCGGTGGTTGCCACGGCGCCGGAGAACGCGCGGCTGTACTTCAGGTTCAGGCCAACCAAGGTCCCGCTGGCTGCCGACCCCGATCTTTCCACCCACCGCGCCTACGGCCTGCCCAAGCCGGAGCCCACGCCGGCCATGATGGAGGCGTTGGACACCGTGCGCATCAACCCCTTCGGCGACCTGCCCGAGCCGCTGCCGATCTCGCAGGTCGGCAAGGTGCTGCAGGAGAAGGATGGCTACCAGTACACGCCGGCCGACCAGCACGATGTCGAGAAGCAGTGGCCGCAGCTCAAGGGCCTGTTCATGATCGACCGCACGGGGCGGGTGCGGTGGGCCTACGTGGAGTGCGCGACGGAGGGGCTGGCAGGGCTCGGGAAGATGCCTTCGGAGGAAGAGATCGTGGAAGCAGCGCGGCAGTGCGCGGCTTGAACCCTGGGGCGTACGGTTGTATCGCCCTTGACCAGTATCTTGCATTTATCGCTCCAGGGCGATAAAGTGCGTTTACTGGCCAAGGCCGATAAACACGCACGCCCATGGACTACGCCATCCGGCTCACCGACCAACTCAAACCGCACCTTCAGGCCCTTCGCAAGCAGCGCGGGCTCACCCAGGCCCAGCTCGGGCAGCGTCTGGGCCTCGGCCAGGCGCGCATCGCAGAGATCGAGGCGAAGCCGGGCTTGATCAGCGTTGACCAATTGGTCCAGGTACTCTCCGCGCTCGGCGCAACCCTTGTTCTGCGCGAACTCACTGAAAGTGCCGCGTCCTCAGCCGTGCCGGCCCAGCAGCCGCCAGTGAAGACCTTGGTGAAGGCGACCGGCAAACGACCCTCGGCCCGCGCGCAGACCCCGACCCTCGTCATCCCGCCGAAGAAGGGCTCCTGGTGAGCACCGCCCTCGGCTGCCCGAAGGCATGGCGCCGCTGGGCTGGGACCGGATCGAATGCGAGCCGTTGAGCGATGCGCAAGTGCGCCGGTTGCTCGATGCCGTGCCTTCAGACACGCCGCTGGGCCAGGCCGTGGACGATGAAGACCTGTTCCGCATCTCGCTTGCGGGTGCCCACGAGAAGACGGCGCTGACGCGCATCGACAAGCGATGGTGCCGGCCGCACGGCGCCACGCCGACCACGCACATCTTCAAGCTGCCACTGGGGCTGGTGGGTGGATCGCGGCGCGTCGACCTGTCCGATTCCATCGAGAACGAATGGCTCTGCGCGCAGCTGGTCCGCGAGCTGGGGCTGCCCGTCGCGCCCTGCGAGATCGTGGAGTTCGACGGCCGGAAGGTGCTGGTTGTCGAACGTTTCGATCGTGCGTGGGCCGACGGTGGCAAGTGGATCGCGCGATTGCCTCAGGAAGACTTCTGCCAGGCGCTGGGATATGCCGCCGAAAAAAAATACGAAAAAGATGGCGGGCCCGGCATGGAAGCCTGCCTGAAGCTGCTGGCCGGCAGCGCCGATGCGCAAGTGGACCGGCTCGCGTTCCAGCTGACTCAACTGGCATTCTGGTTGCTGGCTGCGACCGATGGACATGCGAAGAACTACTCGATCTTTCTCGGGCAGGGAGATGCGTACGCGATGACACCGCTCTATGACGTGATCTCGGTGTGGCCGTATGTCGGGGACAGGCCCGATCAGTTTCGATGGCGCAGTGCGGGGCTTGCCATGGCGCTTCGCGCCAAGAACGCCCACTACGCACTTCATACGATTCAGGCAAGGCACTGGCACGGCTTGGCGATGAAGAACGGTGGAGAGGCTGTGTGGGGGGCCATGAATGCGATGGTCCGGGAGGTGGAGCCCGCGATTGCGAAGGTCGAGGCGCGGCTTCCGGCTTCATTTCCGAGGAAGGTCTGGACGCGCATCGTGAAGGGAATGCGAGCGCAGGTTCGGCAGTTTGAAAGCGGGCTGCTCGCAGTGGCCGCCTGAACACAGCGGCAAATGGATGTCGATCCTTCGCCTGCAAGCGCCTCAACCCCAAAGCAAGGCAAGCCGATGTCGCACAAACCCGTGGGATTGATCTATGGGGTCGACGAGACCCCTCCCCTCGGCGTCAACATCTTCAGCGGCCTGCAGCATGTCGGGCTGATGTCGATCTTCCTGGTCTATCCGGTGCTGATCGCGCAAGCGGCCGGCAGCACGGCGGAGGTGGCGGCAGCGATGGTCAGCGCCACGCTCATCGCCATGGCCGTCGGCACGGTGCTGCAGGTGATCACCATCGGGCCCATCGGCTCCGGCTACCTCTGCCAGCCTTCGCCCAGCGTCGTCTACGTCGTTCCGTCGCTGATCGCTGCGCGCAACGGCGACCTGTCGGCCGTCTTCGGCATGACCATCCTGGCGGGCCTCTTCGAAATGGCCTTGGCCCGCGCGCTGCCGCGCCTGCGTTCGCTCTTCACGCCCGAGATCACCGGCCTGGTCGTGCTGCTGGCCGGCATTTCCGTCGGCGTCGTCGGCCTGCGTACCGCACTGGGCAGCGCGCAAGCCAACGTGCAGCCGGCGCAGATCGACCTCTTGCTGGGCCTGGGCACACTGGCCCTGATGGTCGCCCTCGCCGTCTGGGGCCGTGGCGGCATGCGTGTCTTCAGCGTGCTCATCGGCTTGGGCGCCGGCTGCTTGGTCAGCGCGGTCCTCGGCCGGCTCGATGCCCTCGACATGAGCCGGGTGGCGACGGCACCGTTGCTGGCGCTGCCTGCGTGGAGACCGGTCGGCTGGTCTTTCGATGCGACGCTGGTGCTGCCCTTCGTCATCGCGGCGGTGGCCGCCGTGCTGAAGGTGATCGGCAACGTCACGACCGCGCAGAAGGCCAGCCACGCCGGGTGGGTGCGCGCCGACATGCGCTCCATCAGCCGCGGCGTGCTGGCCGACGGGCTGGGCGTGGTCGCGGCCGGATCGCTGGGCGCGCCCGGCATCAACTCGTCGACCGGTGCGGTCGGCCTGGCGACCGCGACCGGCGTGGTCAGCCGGCGCATCGGCTGGTCGGTGGCCGCGATCCTGCTGTTGTTCGCCTTCATGCCGAAGCTGGGCATGCTGTTCAACCTCATCCCGCGGCCGGTGCTCGGGGCAGCGCTGGTGTTCTCGTCGACCTTTATCGTCATCAACGGCTTGCTGATCATGACCTCGCGGCTGCTCGATGCCCGCAAGACATTGGTGATCGGGCTGGCCATCGTGTTCGGCCTGGCGGTTGAAATTTTTCCTGGGCTGGTGATGGTTTTGCCGGCGGCCCTGCGGCCGTCGTTCGGCAATTCGCTGGTGCTGGGCACACTGGTGGGACTGGGGCTGAACCTGCTGTTTCGCATCGGCCTTCGACGCAGTGTGTCGATGACGGTGGCGCCGGGCGCGATCGATCCGGTTGCGCTGGAACAGTTTCTCGACGAGCACGGGGCTGCGTGGGGCGCGCGCAGCGACGTCATCGGGCGCGCCAAGTTCAACCTGGTGCAATCGGTGGAGACCTTGCTGTCGCTGGGCATTGCCTCGGGGCCGCTTGCTATTCAAGCTTCATTCGACGAGTTCAATCTTGACTTGCAGCTGTCGTACGAAGGTGCCGACCTGGAGCTGCCGGAGCAGCGGCCGACGGTGGATGAAATTGTGGATTCGGAGGATGGGGAGCGGAGGCTGGCCGGGTTTCTGTTGCGGAACTTTGCGGATCGGGTGACTTCGCGGCGGTCGGGGGTGCGGGCATTGGTGGCGTTTCACTTTGATCATTAGCTGCGTGGGGGCGCTGGTGCGATGCGTGGCTACGATCGGGAACGCTGGAGCAGCAACCAACCTGAGGGGGTGATCTCGGTGACTACGACGCCGACCTGTGGACCACCGCCGAGTGGATCGACTACGACACGCATTACGGCGTCGACATGACCCGCTCGGAACAATGCACTGACGGTCAGCAGGTTTTCGTCACCCGTTAGAACGAGAGGGAGAGGTTCGCTGGAGATGTGGCGGAGCAAGGCGTGCTCGCTGCGCTTTTGCCGGGTGCGCGACTGAAGTAATTTCGCAGGGTCGTTTTTCACCAGGTGATCGTCATCAAGTGAGGACGATGAGTCTACGGACTAGAGTGCTCATTTGACGCGACGCAGGCCGTCGTCGCCACCAAACGGACCTGTCCGCTACGCAGCGGTTGCTCCCTCTGGCAAAGGCAGGACACTCGCCGCTGACTGCACAGGGCGGTCACGGGTGGCGCAACCAGCGCGAGAGCCAACGGGACGCTGTACGAGGTCAACGGTTGCACACACCATGTGCGCAGCTATCATTCGGCGAACCTGCAGTCCGACTAATCAACCCTCCCTTAAAAAATGTCAGCGCTCGGAAGTCTGTGCTTCTTCAACAACAAGGGAGGCGTCGGGAAGACCACGCTCGCGTGCAATGTCGCGTCATACCTCGCCGAGATGGAGAGGCTCAACGTCCTCCTCGTCGATGCCGACCCGCAGTGCAATGCCACGCAGCTGGTTCTTCCAGACGAGACGACAGAGCAACTGTACGAGTCCAGTGCCGGCCTGTCCAACATGGACTCGCTCAAGCAGGTATTACTTCCCTTACTAAAGGGAGATGCATCGCTCGAAGCGACGCACAAGATCGCTGGGCCGGAAACGAACCGGTTCGGTATCTCGGTGCTGCCGGGGCACCCGCACGTCGCGCTTCTCGAGGATCGCCTGAGTACTAACTGGACACAGTTCATGGGCGCGGATCTAGGCGGTGCGCGCGTATCCAACTGGAACACCCAGCTCCTCAGCCAATTAAAGCCGCAGTACGACCTTATCGTGTACGACGTTGGGCCGAGTCTGGGCGCACTGAATCGATCCATCCTCATCGGCGTCGACTACTTCATGGCGCCTATGGGCTGCGACATCTTCAGCCTCATCGGCATTGAGAACATAGCGAATTGGATCGATCAGTGGCGGCGGTACTACGATCAAGCCTACGCCCAGGTGACCTCGCGACACGAGGCCACGCTTCAGGACTACGCTGGGCAGGTGCGCACTACGTCGGGTGTGATGGCGCGGTTCGTCGGCTATACGGTGCAGCAGTACATCACCAAGACAATTCGTGACGAAAAGCGAGCGACCGGCGCATACGAGGCCATTTTGGCGAAGATCCCAAAGGAGATCTTGGACAGCCTTGGTCCGTTCATAGCTCCGCCGCTCACCGTCAACGACGTGCGACTTGGCGACGTGCCGCACATGTTCAGCCTCGTCCCTCTGGCTCAGTCCGCACATACACCAATCCACAAGTTGACGCGACGTGAAGGGCTGTCGGGTGGACAATATCAGCAGCAGCGGCAGTATCAGGAGTTCATCCGTGCGCTGGCGGAGTCGCTCATGCGAAACCTGCGCCGTAGCGCGGAGCTTCGGCATGATTGAGTGGCCAACTGACCTAGTGCGGGACATCGCCGCCCGACGTTCGGTGCTTTTCTTGGGGGCCGGGGTCTCGCGGAATGCGGAAAGCGCGCAGGGAGTGCATCCGCGTGAGTGGAAGGACTTTCTCCGCCATCTGGCGTCGTTGATGATCGATGCGACGCAGCGCGCTGAAGTGGAGCAGTGCGTCACCGATGCAGATTTGCTCACCGCGTGCGAGCTGTGCCGCAAATACTTGTCGCCTCCCGTCTTCAAGACTGAGATGCTCAAGGAGTTCTCGGGTAATGGTTACCGGCCTGCGAAGATCCACGACGATCTGAGTCTGGTGGATTCGCGTTTGGTGATGACGACCAACTTCGACAAGCTATACGAGAATCGGGCAAATCAGCTCCAGGACAATACCGTCATCGTTAAGAACTACTACGACAAAGACGTCGCAGACGTGTTCCGCCGTCAAGATCGAGTCGTTCTGAAGGTGCATGGCACCATTGACGTACCCGATCAGACCATCTTCACCCGTAGTCAGTACGCCCTAGCGCGGCGCGATTACGGCCATTTCTACCAGCTCCTGCGGGGACTGTTTGTCACTCACACGTTTGTATTCCTCGGCGCATCGATGCGGGATCCGGACATGCAGCTGCTGCTAGAAGATCACGCGTATCGCTTTGAAGGTGCACGCCCCCATTACATCGCAATGCCACAGAACTCGGTGCGCGCGGGCACGCTGCGGGTTATGGAGGAGACGATGAACCTTCAGGCGCTGCAATATGACCCCGCGCACAATCACCAAGCGCTCGCCTCGTCCGTTGCCGCGCTCGTGCCGCTGGTCGAAGCGGCTCGGGAGGAAATCGCGGGGACTGCCGGGTGGTGACGATGGCCACGCTACTTGCGGTCGGGGCGGAGCGAGCGCCCGTTGAGTGGAAGGCATCCGCCTCGACCGCGGACTCTCGGCTGCATCAGCTCGCGCCCTACATTGGGAAGCTCAAGCCGGTCATTGCGCGACAGCTGCTGCTCGAGTTCACCGACCCTGATGACGTAGTCCTGGACTGCTTCTCGGGTTCGGGTACGGTGCCTCTCGAGGCGGCGATCCTCGGACGACGTGTGCTGGCGTTCGACTCGAATCCGTACGCGGTAACGCTCACGAGGGCGAAGCTGGAGGCCCCAGGATCGCTTCAGGCCGCGAATGAGCAACTGGCGGTGAGACTCGCCGGGGCGAAGCTCAGACCACGTTACGCCGAGGACTCCGTCCCGAACTGGGTAAGCAAGTTCTTTCATCCGGAGACGCTACAGGACGCCCTGCGTTTTGCGGATGAGTGTTTGGAGCAGGACGATCCGTTTTTGCTCGCCTGTCTCCTCAGCATCCTGCATCATCAACGGCCCGGGTTTCTCTCGTATCCGAGTAGTCACCTAGTCCCGTATCTCCGAGATCGGAAGTACCCGCGCACCCAATATCCGGAAATGTATGCGGAACGCGCGCTGCGGCCGCGGCTAGAGGCCAAGCTGCAGCGAACGTACAAGGCCGGCGGTGTGATCGAGCGCGATCGAGTGCTCCAAGTCGGCCGGGTGGACGTAGCTGCATTGTCACTCGACCGCGAGGTGGACGCGATTGTGACGAGCCCTCCGTACATGAATGCACTGGACTACGTCCGAGACAACAGACTTCGGATGTGGTTCCTTGATCGCAGCACCGCCGACTACTCGCCGGAGCCGACAGAGAAGCAGGGTCAGTCCGACGCAATCACGGCGGCTTTCGCCAGCAACGCGCTGAAGTACCTGCGATCTGGTGGGCACTGCGTACTGATCATCGGCGAAACGGTGCTTCGCAAGCGCGTGACGACGCATCCCGCTGAGCGGATGTTCGCAAAGCTTGTCGCGGAATACCCGACGCTTCAAGTCAAGCAGGTCATCGAAGACGAGATCCCGGACGTTCGGCGCTCGCGGAGGACGGGAGCTGCCACCAAGCGTGAACTCATCCTCGTGCTGAAGAAGGCATGAGGAGACGACGAGCGCCCTTCGCGCGGGTACGGTGTGGCGCGTCGAAAACGCTGTGCCTGCGCGAGAGGCGGACGGGCCGCCATGGTCCCTTTGCATGATCAAGCCAATAAAGACCTAGTCCATGATTGCGCCGAGCCGCTCGCCGGCGCCGTCGACGTTTGCGACAAAACCCTCCCCCCGATGTGTGAATCGAGGAGCGTGATGCGCTTTGTCGGTCAAGGAATGCGAAGCCGCGCTGCTGCGCGTTGCGATAAAGAGCTGCTGCTTGCCAGATGCTCGGATATCGCGCACCGACAGCGAAGTTCCGAAGGTGCGCGCTAGATCTTTACAACACGGTATGCCAGCGGAAGGCCTCGAGCCTGCTGAAGATTTTGCAGAAAGTCTGAAGCCCCTTCAGATAGGGGAGACCTGCCAACGGCGATCAAGGTGACGGTCTTCCGGTCAGGGTTTGGCATCCGATGCGAGTACTCTAGCAACTGGCCAATCGCCTGACGCAACACACTCCTCGGCGAAAGATCCGACTTGATTTCGTAAAGAAAAATGCTCTCGCCTGTCTCGACTAGGACATCAATGTAGTCCTGTTCTCGCACAACACGCGCATCAGGATTCTCGTTCTGCAACTCCCACATTAACTGGGCTTGCATCTTGGCGTGCTCGGGCGAGACTTCACGCGCGGCACTCCCTTTCCGAATAAAAGACCGAATAGTAGGTGGTAACTCGCAGCCCGCACGGGTGTGACTGTTGACTCCCGAAGGTGAGGGAGCGACCTTGTAGAGCTGGTAACGATTCAGCTGCAGAATCGGGTCCCCTGCTTGGGCATAGGCCTCAGGGGGGAATTGCGTGAGGTTTTCGACCTTGAACCGCACGTTGAGAATGTGTGACGCCCATCGCGCATTGCCAAGTGCAGCAGGTTCACCCCCCACTGCGGCAATCTCATTCTGCATTGTCGCGAGCCAGCCTGCTTGCCTAAACGCGTACACAGCCGCATCGGCTTGTTGATCGTCCAGAGCCTCTGCTTCGCGTATGTACGCTACGTATCGCCGGCGCTTGTTGGAATCAACGGTAAACAAGGTCAGGTCGACCGGCTGGAGGGTTTTAACTAAAGCCTTCCTACTCTTGCTAACGCCTTGAATAAATGCGTAACGCCAACCATTGATTGTCCACTCATTCCGAAACAACCAATCTTCATGACCAAAGCCGTTGATGCTGTTGTAGGTTTTGCTGTGCTCCTGCGTAGCCGCTTCGCCCGTGGGATGGTGCCAGCCGGCTGAGTTGTATGAGATTCTTGTGATACGTTCGAGAGTGACTTCATCGGGCCCCTTAAGCTCGCCGGGCCCAACTCCCCCTTGCGGGTTCCGGTCGCGCTGATGGTCATCATCAGGATTCGACCCGGCCTTGGAGTTTTGATCCCCGTCATCCGCCGCAAGGTTCATCGGAAGCTGGATCCCGCGCGCGTTCGCTGACGCGCGAACTATTTCGATCTCCTTCTGTACCAGCATCCGGAGAGCTTCCGAGCTGCCATCAAATGGTCCGTCTATAGAACTTTGCTCGTCGCTGCTCGGTGGGCGCGCCGATGCCACCTTCTTCAAGTAAAAGTCGCTCCTCCTTACGCGGACGACGCGCCCTATGTCCCGAGGCAGGCCCGGAATCCAGAACGATGTTTGGCCCGAAGGCGGGTTGCCCGATGGAGGGTCTGTCGTAAGCCCAGGAAAAAGTGACGAGATCGCCCGTACTAGGCTGTCATGGTTCATAGCTGAAGCATAGGCGGTGCGCGAAAATTTTCTCGTCGGGGAAAACCTCGGCGAACTGGATCATGCGGCGCAGGTTCTTATCGCTGAAACCGCTACCGTGCTCGGCGCTCAATTGTCGTGACAGCGTTACGACAATCTGCTCGCCGTACTCCGCACGATCCCCGCCAAGCACCTCGGTGCGAATGCGTTGCCCGACGCGCCAATACAGCAGCGTCAGCGTTGCATTGGCCGTCGTGGCAACGTGAAGACGAGCGTCCGCGATCAGGCTTCGTATGTCGTCAACAAGCGCCTGCGCGCCAATTGGTTTTTGCGACTTTCGCGAGACAGGCGACTTGCGGGTTGCCATCGGGTCAGCTCGCAAAGCAAACAGAGCGGCTTGATGCATGCCCTGCGTCTTCCCTTGTCTCAGAACCAACTCTGGATTTCTCATGCTCCGGCTCGATTCCCTCGTTGTCGGCCGGGGAGGGTAGCGCATTTTTCCTGCTGCATCCCCTCTTGGTCACACCCCCAACAACTCCTCCAACACCTTCGGCTCCGCCAACAACCCCGCCGAAGGCCCCTGCCTGACAATCTTCCCCTTCTCCATCACCACAGCCTGCTCGGTGTGCCCCAGCACCTTCCGCCAGTCCCGATCCACGATCAGCGTCGCAATCCCCGTAGCCCGGATATCCGCAATCACTCGCCAGATCTCCGCCACGATCAGCGGCGCCAGCCCTTCAGTCGCCTCATCCAGAATCAGCAACCGCGGATTCGTCATCAACGCCCGCCCGATCGAAAGCATCTGCTGCTCCCCACCCGACAGCTGCTGCCCGCCATGCGACAGCCGCTCCGTCAGCCGTGGAAACGTCGTCATCACCCGGTCGAAGGTCCACTCCCGCTTGCCATCGATCCCGGCCCGCGCGCTCATCACCAGGTTCTCGCGCACCGAGAGATTGGGAAAAATCCCGCGGCCTTCGGGCACATACCCGATGCCGCGACGCGCCATCTTCTCGGGCGCCCATCCGGTGACGTCATTGCCGTCGAGCTTCACCCGCCCCGACGCAGGCCGCACATAGCCCATCAGCGATCGGATCAGCGTGGTCTTCCCCATGCCGTTGCGCCCGAGCAAGCCCACGGAGGTCGCTGACGGCAGCGAGACATCCACGCCGCGCAGGATGTGGCTGTCGCCGTAGTAGGTGTTCAGCCCTTCGATCTGCAGCATCTCAATGGTCCTCGCCCAGGTAGGCCGTGCGCACTTCAGGATTCACGCGGATCGACGCCGGGTCGCCGGTTGCAATCACGGTGCCGTTGACCATCACGGTGATGCGGTCGGCAATGCGGAACACCGCATCCATGTCGTGCTCCACCAGCAGGATCGCGTGCGTGGCCTTCAGGTTCGCGAGCAGGGCCAGCATGCGCTCGGTCTCTTCCGCGCCCATGCCGGCCAGCGGCTCGTCGAGCAGCAGCACGCGCGGCTTGGTGGCCAGGCACATCGCGACCTCGAGCTGGCGCTTGGCACCGTGGCTCAAGGTGCCGGCGATACGGCCGGCGACGGACGAGAGGCCGGCGGCTTCCAATGCCTCGCGCGCGGCGCCGTTGCTGTAGTCGCAGCTCTGTGAGGCCTGCCAGATGGCCCACGGCTTCGGCGCCGCGGCCTGCGCCGCGAGGCGGCAGTTCTCCAGCACGGTGAACTCCGGAAAGATCGTGGTGCGCTGGTAGCTGCGCCCCACGCCCGCCAGCGCGCGGCGGAACTGCGCGCGCCGGGTGATGTCCTCGCCGTCGAGGGTGATGCGCCCGTCGGAGGCAGCGATCTCCCCCGAGAGCATGTTGATCAGCGTGGACTTGCCCGCACCGTTGGTGCCGATCACCGCATGCACTTCGCCGCGATGCAGGTCCAGCGTCACCTTGTTGACCGCGACCAGGCCGCCAAAGCGGCGCGTGAGCGCCTCGACCTCCAGCAACTTCGTCATTGCAATCCCTTCGCGTCGGCTACGGTGCCATTCGTCTTCGGAGCGGCCGTGCGACTCATGCCGCAGCCTCCTTCTTCGGCATCACGCGCACGCGCAGCCCGACGATGCCCTTGGGCAGCAGTGCGACGAAGGCGATGATGGCCAGGCCCAGCGTCAACTGCCAGTGGTCGGCGAGCGGGCCGACGATGGCATGTGTGGACAGCAGCTCCTTCAGCAGCGTGAAGGCCACCGCGCCGATCACGGCGCCGCGCAGGTGGCCGAGGCCGCCCAGGATGATCATCAGCAGCACCTCGCCCGAGTTGTGCCAGGCCAGCAGCTCGGGGTTGACCACGCCATCGCGCGACGCCACGAGAAAGCCCGCCAGCCCGGCAAGCGCACCCGCAATCACGAAGGCCGCAAGCTTGTACCCGTACACCGGAAAACCCGCCGCGCGCATGCGCTGCTCGTTGACGCGAATGCCGGCCAGCGCGGCGCCGAAGCGCGATCGGCGGATCAGCGCCAGCAGGCCGTAGGTGAAGACCAGCGCACCGAGCACGAAGTAGAACTGCACCTTGCTGTTCTCCATGTCCAGCGCACCCAGCGCCGGGCGGATGTACATGTAGATGCCGTCGCTGCCGCCACCCAATGCGGTGTCGTGGAAGACGAAGAAGGCCATCTGCGCGAAGGCCAGCGTGACCATGATGAAGTACACGCCGCGGGTGCGCAGGCTCAAGGCGCCGGTCACCAGCGCATAGCCGGCCGCGCAGCCCATGGCGAGCGGCAGCAGCATGGCGATCGATCCGCCTTCCTTGCCCGAGCCGAGCACGGTGGCATAGGCGCCGATGCCGTAGAAGGCCGCATGGCCCAGGCTCACCAGCCCGGTCATGCCGACGAGCAGTTCGAGGCTCAGCGCGAAGATCGCGAGGATCATCACCTTGACCACCAGGTCACCAAGATAAGGGCCGAGGAAAGGACCGAGCGCCGCGAGCGCGATGGCACACAGGAGCGGCAGGTAGTGCGAAAAGTTTTTCATGTCAGGTCTTGCGCCCCATCAAACCTTCAGGGCGCCAGATCAGGATGATCGCCATCAGCACGTACACGCCGATGCCGCTCAGTTCGGCGAAGAACACCTTGCCGAAGGTATCGACGAAGCCCACCAGCAGCGACGCGACCAGCGCACCGGTGATGGAGCCGATGCCGCCGATCACCACCACGACGAAGCAGATGATCAGCACGCTCGCACCCATGTTCGGATACACCGACGACATGGGCGCCGCGATCATTCCCGCCAACGCGGCCAGCGCCACGCCGGCCGCGAAGACGATGCGGTAGAGCCGGCGAATGTCGATGCCCAGCCCACGCACCATGTCGCGGTTGCTGGCACCGGCGCGAATCATCATGCCCAGCCGCGTGCGGTTGACCACGTAGTACAGCCCGATCGCGAGCACGATGCAGGCGGCCGATGCAAAGAGCCGGTACCACGGGTAGCTCATGAGGTCGCCGAGCGCGAAGCTGCCGCTCAGCCAGGGCGGCACGGGCACGCCGTGCACGTCGTTGCCCACGAGGATCGAACGCAGCTCCTCGAAGACGAGGATCAGGCCGTAGGTCATCAGCACCTGCTGCAAATGATCGCGCTGGTAGAGGTAGCTGAAGAAGGCCCACTCCAGCAGGTAGCCGAAGAGCGCGGTCAGCACCACGCCCGCCAGCAGCATCAGGATGAACTGGTCACCGAAGAGCGGCGCGAGCGCGAACGCCATGTACGCGCCGACCATGTAGAAACTGCCGTGGGCCAGGTTGATCACGCCCATGATGCCGAAGATCAGCGTCAGTCCGGAGGCCACCAGGAACAACAGAAGCCCGTACTGAACCGAGTTCAGGCATTGGACGAGAAAGGTACCGAAGTCCACGACAGGTCATCACTTTCAGGGTTGCAGTCCGATCACATCTTGCAGCCGCGTGCCGGGTCGGCGAGACCCTTCACGGCGACGTTGACGACCTTGTTCTCCTTGCCGTCGACCTTGCGCAGGTAGACGTCCTGCACCGGGTTGTGCGACTTGCCGACGGTGAAGGTGCCGCGCGGGCTGTCGATCTTCGCCTTCTCGATGGCGCTTGCGAACTCGGCCTTCTTGGTGATGTCGCCCTTGGTTGCGTTCAGGCCGATGGCCAGCATCTGCGCGGCGTCGTAGCCCTGCACCGCGTACACGTCGGGCTGCAGCTTGAACATCTTGGCGTAGTCGGTGCGGAACTTGTTGTCGCGCGGGGTGTTGAGGCCGTCGGCATAGTGCAGCGTGGTGAGCATGCCTTGGGCCGCGTCGCCCTGCGCATCGAGCGTGCCGTCGGTCAGGAAGCCGGGGCCGTAGAGCGGGATGGTCTTGTTGAGGCCCGCCGCCGCATAGTCCTTGACGAACTTCACCGCGCCGCCGCCGGCGAAGAAGGAATACACCGCGTCGGGCTTGGCCGCCGCGATCTCGGTCAGCAGTGCCTGGAACTCGACGTTGGGGAAGGGAACGGTCAGCTGCTTGAGCACCTTGCCGCCGCCCTTCTCGAAGCCTTCCTTGAAGCCGGCCACCGACTCGTCGCCGGCCGCGTATTTCCAGGTGATGGTCATCGCGGTCTTCTTGCCCTGCTTGGCCGCGACCTCGCCCATCGCGTAGGCGGGCTGCCAGTTCGAGAACGAGCTGCGGAAGATGTTCTGCGCGCACATCGGGCCGGTCACGGCATCGGCGCCGGCATTGGGCACGATGAGCACGGTGCCGCTTTCCTTGGCGGCCTTGGCCATCGCCATCGCGACGCCGGAGTGCACGGTGCCGACGATGACATCGACGTTGTCGCGCTTGATGAGCTTGTTGACGTTGTCGGTGGCCTTGGCCGGGTCGGACTCGTCGTCGACCTTGATGTATTCGATCTCGCGGCCGCCGAGCTTGCCGCCGTGCTCCTCGACATTGAGCCTGAAGCCGTTCTCGATGGCCGTGCCGAGCGCGGCGTAGGTGCCGCTGAAGGGCAGCATCAGGCCGACCTTGAGCTTGCCCTGCTGGGCGTGGCCCAGCGTGGCGATGCAGGCCAGCGCGAGGGCGGTGAGCGTGCTGCGTGCTGTGGTGCGGGTGGTCATGGAGATCTCCTGTCGTCGTTGATGAATGAAACGGTCGCAACTATCGCCTTTTCGGGCTGGTCGCGATGCGGGGAATGCCCGCAGTCGGGGAGTTCCACCAGTGCGGTGCCAGGCACGCGCTCGGCGATGCCGCGGATCTGCGCGAGTGTGCCGTACTCGTCGTCGATGCCCTGGATGGCGAGAACGGGGCAGCGGATGGAGTCGAGCTCGGCCTCGATGTTCCATTGCCTGAAGGGCGGATGCAGCCAAATGCGGTTCCAGCCCCAGAAGGCCGAGTCGACGTCGTCGTGGTAGCGGCCCAGCTTCTTCGGCAGGTCGGTCCCGAGGTAGGCCAGCCGGGCCTGCTCGATGTTGGCCACGGTGACGTCCTCGACGAAGATGTGCGGCGCCAGCACCACCAGGCCGGCCACGCGCTCCGGGAACCGCGCCGCGTACAGCAGCGAGATCGACGCGCCGTCGCTGTGGCCGAAGAGCCAGGGCTTCTCCTGCAAGCCGATGGCGTCGAAGAAGGCCGGCAGCACCTCGTGGGCCTGGCGGTGCATGAAGTCGACGTCCCAGGTCTCCTCCGGCCCGCGCGGCGTCGAGCGCCCGTAGCCGGGGCGCGAGAACACCAGGCCGCGGAAGCCGCCTGCGTCGCACAGGCGTTGGGGAAAGTCCTTCCACATCGCGATCGAGCCGAGGCCTTCGTGCAGGAAGACGAGGAGCGGGGCGTCGGTGCGCTCCGGGGCGATGCGCAGGTATTCGACGCGCACATCTTTCCCCCGCCAGCGGATGGCGGCGAATTCGGAGCCCGTGCTCACGGTTTCGCCGCCGGGCCGCCCCAAGGCGAAAGGCGCCCCCTCGGGGGGCAGAGAGGACACGAAGTGCCGAACGTGGGGGTCATGATCTCTCCCGCTCGCGCAGCCGGAAGCGCTGGATCTTGCCGGTGGCCGTCTTCGGCAGCTCCTCCACGAACTCGATGAAGCGCGGGTATTTGTACGGTGCGAGGCGCTCCTTCACGAAGGCCTTGAGTTCCTCGTCCGTCACGTGCTGGCCCGCCTTGCGCACCACGTAGGCCTTGGTCTTGGTCAGCCCGTCGGCGTCTTCCTTGCCGATCACCGCGGCCTCGAGCACGGCGGGGTGCTGCATCAGCGTGGCCTCGACCTCGAAGGGCGAGACGTAGATGCCGCTGACCTTGAGCATGTCGTCGCTGCGGCCCGCATAGGTGTAGTAGCCGTCGGCGTCGCGCGAGTACTTGTCGCCGCTCTTGGTCCAGCCTTCGCGGAAAGTCTCGGCGCTTTTCTCGGGGTTGCCCCAGTACATCACCGCCGTGCTCGGCCCCTTGATGTAGAGGTCGCCCACCTCGCCGACGCCGACGGGCTTGCCGTCCTCGCCGCGCAGCTCGATCTCGTAGCCCTCGACCGGGCGGCCCGTGGTGCCGTAGCGGATGTCGCCGGGCCGGTTGGAGATGAAGATGTGCAGCATCTCGGTGGAGCCGATGCCGTCGATGATCTCGCAGCCGAAGTGCTGCTTGAAGCGCTGCGCCAGCTCGCCCGGCAGCGCCTCGCCGGCCGAGGAGCACATGCGCAGCGACACCTGCTCGCGCGCCGGCAGGCTGGGGGAAGCGAGCATGCCGGCGAAGCCGGTCGGGGCGCCGAAGAAGACGGTGGGCTTGTGCTCGGAGGTCCAGCGCTTGAAGGTCGCATCGGGCGTCGGCCGCTCCGCCATCAGCAGCACGGTCGCGCCCACCGACAGCGGGAAGGTCAGCCCGTTGCCCAGCCCGTAGGCAAAGTAGAGCTTGGCCGCAGAGAAGCAGACGTCGTCTTCGGTCAGTCCCAGCACCGGCTTGCCGTAGAGCTCGGCCGTCCACCACGGGTTGCCGTGCGTATGCACCGTGCCCTTGGGCTTGCCGGTGGAGCCGGAGGAGTAGAGCCAGAAGGCATGGTCCTGCGGCGTAGTCGCGGCAGGCTCCGCCAGCGGTTCGTGCGCGGCGAGCGCCGCCTCGAATTCCTGCGCGCCCTCGGGCACCGCGCCGGCAGGCTGCGACACGAACAGTGCCTTGAGCGCATGCGAGCCCTTGCGTTGCGCATCCTGCAGCACCGGCAGCAGCGCGCCCGACACCAGCGCGGCCTTGGCGTCGCTGTTGGCCAGCATGTAGGCGTAGTCGTCAGAAGTCAGCAGCGTGTTGACGGCCACGGGCACGATGCCGGCATAGAGGCTGCCGAGAAAGCTCACCGGCCAGTCGCTGCTGTCGTGCATCAGCAGCAGCACGCGGTCTGCAGGCTTCACGCCCGCGGCGAGCAGCGCAGCGGCAAGCCGGCGCGCGCGCTCTTCCAGCTGGCCGTAGGGCAGGGCGCCGCGGTCGTCGACGTACGCGATCTTCTGCGCGCGGCCGCGGTTGAGGGCGAACAGGTGTTCGGCGAAATTGAATCGGGCGGGCAGGCTCATCGTGTTCTCTCCTCAAGTCCTGTGTTCTGGATCAAGCCTGGGGTTGCAAGCCCAACTGCGCCAGCACGCCGGGGCTGGCCTGGATGGCGGCGCGGCGGTGATAGAAGTCGAGCGCGCGCAGCCCGCCCAGCTCGGCGCCGCCGCCCGCGCGGCCCGGACCGCCGTGCATCGAATGCGGCATCACGTTGCCATGGCCGGTGTGGGCCTGCGCCACGTCCGGCGTGATCACATGCACGCGGCCGTGGCTGGCGGCCAGCTGCACCGCGGCCTGGCCCAGCGTGGCTTCGTCGGCGCCATAGAGCGAGGTCACCAGCGAACCGTGGCCGCGATGCGCGAGCGCGACCGCGTGGTCGAGGTCGCGATAGGGCAGCAAGGTGGCGACCGGGCCGAAGACCTCCACGTCGTGCACCTGCTGCGCTGCATCGGCATCGCGCGCGCCCAGCAGCACCGGGCCGATGCAGGCCGCCACCGCGGGATCGGCATCGACCAGTGGCGCCTGGCTGCCGTCGTACAACACGCCGGCCTGGGCCTTGAGGGCGTCCAGGCCCTCGCGCACCGCGTTCAGCTGCGCGCGGCTCACCAGCGAGCCCATGCGCACGGACTCGTTGCGGGGATTGCCGACGGTGATTCCGGCGAGCTTCGCGCCGATCGCCTCGGCCGCTGCGTCGTACAAGGCCTGAGGCACCAGCACGCGGCGGATCGCGGTGCATTTCTGGCCCGCCTTGACCGTCATCTCGCGCACCACCTCGCGCACCAGCAGCTTGAAGGCCTCGCTGTCGGGCGCGGCGTCGGGCAGCAGCAGGGCGGAGTTGAGGCTGTCGGCCTCGATGTTCACGCGCACGGAGCGCTGCGCCACCGCGGGATGCGACCGGATCACCGCGCCGGTATCGGCCGAGCCGGTGAAGGAGACCAGGTCGAAGCCCTGCAGCTGGTCCATCAGCCCCGCCGAACTGCCGCAGACGATCGACAGCGCGCCGGCCGGCAGCACGCCGGCCTCGACCACGTCGCGCACCATGCGCTGGGTGAGCCAGGCGGTGGCCGTGGCGGGCTTCACGATCACCGGCACGCCGGAGAGCAGCGCGGGTGCCGCCTTCTCCCACAGGCCCCACGACGGAAAGTTGAAGGCGTTGATGAAGAGGGCGACGCCGCGCGTCGGCACCTGCAGGTGCTGCGACTGGAACACGGGCTCCTTGCCCAGCTTGACCGCGTCGCCGTCGCGCAGCGCATGCACGTCGCCCAGTGCATCGCCCCACTTGGCGTACTGGCCGACCGTGAAGATCGCGCCGTCGATGTCCACGGCGGAATCGTTCTTCACCGTGCCGGCGTTGGCGGTGGCGATCTCGTAATAGGCATCGCGGTTGGCCTGCAGCACCTTCACGACCGCGGCCAGCAGGCCGGCGCGCTGCCGGTACGTCAGCGCACGCAGGGCCGCGCCGCCGGTTTCACGCGCGAAGCCGAAGGCCTCTGCCAGGTCCAGCCCGCCCGCGTCGACGCGAACCAGCTCGGTGCCCAGCACCGGATCGAAGAGCGGCGTTCCGGCGCCGTTGCCCGCCTGCCAGCGGCCGGCGACATAGTTGGAAAGAAGTTCGGGCATGTCATTGACTCCGGTATTCATTCGGGGAACACCGCGGAGCCGGCTTTGCCGGGCCGCTGGTGTTGCCCCCGGTGAGGGGGTGGGCGGCTACACGAAGTGAGCCAACCTGGGGGAGAGCGTCATTTATTGAATTGAATTTGTCCCTCGGGCAGGAGATAGAGCACGAGGGCGCGTCCCTGAGCGACGGTCGGGTGATGCGCAGATCCCGGCGGGTAGACGCACCAGCCCGCCGTCCGGCCGTCGAAGGTCGCGTCGCCTTCCAGCGGCATGATGAGGTCGACCTCGCCGTTCGGATGCGTGTGGTGCGGCCCCTCGATGTCCTTCATGTCCACCACATCGACCGAGAAGCGGTGCAGCTCGTCGGCCGCCTTGAACACGCGGCCGTACTTGATGCCGCCCCCCTCGCGGTCGCACAGCCAGCCTTCGGCAACGCCGTCGATGCAGGCCTGCTTCAGCTGCTCGTAGCTCTCGCTGCCCACGCCATGCACGGTGTTGAGCCAGCGGTCGAGCTCGGCATCGAGCGGCCGGCCGGCGATTTGCGAGGTCACGTCGGCGACGATCTGGTGGAAGCTTTCCTTGGACATCGTGGTGGGCTCATTCAGGGTGGGAAGGAAAACGAAACTTGCGGCAAACGGCTGCGTGCAGTATCTTGCCTGTGCATGAACCATAAGCACTGACCCCGTAGGTGTCAAGCAATATAGTGCATCTTTGGTGTTTACCCGAATACGACCGGACCGCGCAGCGGAAGGAACGACATGAATGACCGAGCCGAGGCGGTGCTGAGCGCATCCGCCGATGCGGCCCCGCAAGCCGAGGAAGCGAAGAACCCGCTGTTGGTGGCCTTGGGGGAACGCGTACGCAACCTGCGTGCGCGCCGGGGCCTCACGCGCAAGGCGGTGGCGCAGGCAGCCGAGGTGTCGGAGCGCCACCTGGCCAATCTCGAATACGGCATCGGCAATGCCTCCATCCTGGTGCTGCAGCAAGTGGCGACCGCGCTGCATTGCTCGCTGGCAGAGCTGGTGGGCGACGTGACGACCAGCTCGCCCGAATGGCTGCTCATCCGCGAGCTGCTGGAGCGCCGCGGCGAGGCCGACCTGCGGCGCGCCCGCATCGCCCTGGGCGAACTGCTGGGCACCGCGGCCGGCGACCCCGCCCGCCATCGCCGCATCGCGCTGGTCGGTCTGCGCGGTGCGGGCAAATCGACCCTCGGCCAGATGCTCGCGGACGATCTCGACGTGCCCTTCATCGAGCTGAGCCGCGAGATCGAGAAGCTCGCCGGCTGCAGCGTGCGCGAGATCCACGACCTCTACGGCACCAACGCCTACCGCCGCTACGAGCGCCGGGCGCTGGAAGAGGCGATCCAGATCTACAGCGAGGTGGTGATCGCCACGCCCGGCGGCATCGTCTCCGACCCCGCCACCTTCAACGAGCTGCTGTCGCACTGCACCACCGTCTGGCTCCAGGCTGCGCCCGAGGAGCACATGGGCCGCGTCGCCGCGCAGGGCGACACGCGCCCGATGGCGGCCAGCAAGGAAGCCATGGACGACCTGCGCCGCATCCTCGCCGGCCGGGCGGCCTTCTATTCCAAGGCCGACCTCAGCGTGGACACCGGCGGGCAGGACCTGGCGCAGAGTTTCCATGCCCTGCGCACGACGGTGCGGGAGGCGATGAGCCGGGGCTGAAAGGCCAGGGCGCCGGCGTAATCGGACTACTTTGTAAAAAAGTCGCCAGCAACTTGACTCGCCTGCAAACATGCATGATGATGCATGTCGCGCTGACCGCTAACTGCACTATTGTTCATTGACCCCAGGCACCCAGGAGACCGCGACATGACCGAGACCGCTGCCCACCCCGCCCACGTCGACTACCGCACCGACCCGACCCAATACCGCCACTGGAAGCTCAGCGTCGAGGGCTCCGTGGCCCGCCTGTCGCTGGACATCGCGGAAGACGGCGGCATCCGCCCCGGCTACAAACTCAAGCTCAACAGCTACGACCTGGGCGTGGACATCGAGCTGCACGACGCGCTCAACCGCGTGCGCTTCGAACATCCGCAAGTGCGCTCGGTCATCGTCACCAGCGCCAAGGACCGCATCTTCTGCTCCGGCGCCAACATCTTCATGCTGGGTGTCTCCAGCCACGCCTGGAAGGTGAACTTCTGCAAGTTCACCAACGAGACGCGCAACGGCATCGAAGACTCGTCGAAGCACTCGGGCCTCAAGTTCATCGCCGCCGTCAACGGCGCCTGCGCGGGCGGCGGCTACGAGCTGGCGCTGGCCTGCGACGAGATCGTGCTGGTGGACGACCGCTCCTCTTCCGTCTCGCTGCCCGAGGTGCCGCTGCTGGGCGTGCTGCCCGGCACCGGCGGCCTGACCCGCGTCACCGACAAGCGCCACGTGCGCCATGACCTGGCCGACATCTTCTGCACCAGCGTCGAAGGCGTGCGCGGGCAGCGTGCGGTCGAATGGCGCCTGGTCGATGCCATCGCCAAGCCCGCGCAGTTCGGCGCCGCCGTGCAGGAACGCGCCGCCAAGCTGGCCGAGGCCAGCGAGCGCCCGGCCGACGCCAAGGGCGTGACCCTGACCCGCATCGAGCGCGAGGACGGCCCCGACAGCATCCGTTATGAGTTCGTCACGGTCGAGATCGACCGCGCCCGCCGCACCGCCACCTTGACCGTCAAGGCACCGAGCGGCGCGCAGCCCACCGACATCGCCGCCATCGAGGCCGCGGGCGCCGCCTGGTGGCCGCTCGCGATGGCCCGCCAGCTCGACGACGCCATCCTCAACCTGCGCACCAACGAGCTCGACATCGGCACCTGGCTGCTCAAGACCGAGGGCGATGCCCAGGCCGTGCTCGCCAGCGACCAGACCCTGCTCGGGAACAAGGACCACTGGCTGGTTCGCGAGACCATCGGTGCGCTGCGCCGCACACTGGCGCGCCTGGACGTCTCCTCGCGCAGCCTGTTCGCGCTGATCGAGTCCGGCTCATGCTTCGCAGGCACGTTGGCAGAGCTGGCCTTTGCCGCCGACCGCGCCTACATGCTGGCCCTGCCCGACGC
The DNA here is from genome assembly GCF_901827205.1 of Variovorax sp. PBS-H4. NCBI lineage: Bacteria > Pseudomonadati > Pseudomonadota > Betaproteobacteria > Burkholderiales > Comamonadaceae > Variovorax > Variovorax sp. PBS-H4. The sequence goes on from NZ_LR594675.1 coordinate 102,548, forward strand.
GTCCGAGCAGGCACCCAAGCTGGTGCTGGACGAGTTCAACTTCGGCTTCTTCCCGATGGTGAATGACCAGAGCCGCCTGCAGCGCCGCTTCTATGAAGAGACCGCGCCGCTCGAGGCCGCCCGCGCTGCCGCCGGCAAGCCGCTCGATGCCGACGAAGCGCTCAAGCTCGGCCTGGTCACCGCCGCGCCCGACGACATCGACTGGGACGACGAGATCCGCATCGCCATCGAGGAGCGCGCCGCCATGTCGCCCGATGCGCTCACCGGGCTCGAGGCCAACCTGCGCTTCGCCAGCCAGGAAAACATGCTGACCCGCATCTTCGGCCGGCTCACCGCCTGGCAGAACTGGATCTTCAACCGCCCGAACGCCGTCGGCGAGAAGGGCGCGCTGAAGGTCTACGGCACCGGCGAGAAAGCCGGCTTCGACCTCAACCGCGTGTGACCAAGACCACCCCCAGGTTGGCCCACTTCGTGTGGCCGCCCACCCCCTCGCCGGGGGCAACACCAGCGGCCCGGGAAAGCCGGTTCCGCGGTGTTCCCCGAACAGGCTGCGCTTCGCTCGCCACGGAAGGCGATTCCAGGTTCCCGACCCCATCCGACAAAGGACTGTCATGAGCACGATCAACTACAGCGAGAAGATCCCCAACAACGTCAACCTCGGCGAAGACCGCACGCTGCAGCGCGCGCTCGAAGGCTGGCAGCCCAACTTCATCAACTGGTGGGACGACGTCGGCCCGGACGACTCCACGAACTACGAGGTCTACCTGCGCACGGCCGTCAGCGTCGACCCGCAAGGGTGGGCCCAGTTCGGCCACGTGAAGATGCGCGACTACCGTTGGGGCATCTTCCTGAATCCCGGCGACGCCAACCGCGAGATCCACTTCGGCGACCACAAGGGCGAGAAGGCCTGGCAGGACGTGCCCGGCGAGCACCGCGCCAACCTGCGCCGCATCATCGTCACGCAGGGCGACACCGAGCCCGCATCGGTCGAGCAGCAGCGCCATCTCGGCCTGACCTGCCCGAGCCAGTACGACCTGCGCAACCTGTTCCAGGTCAACGTCGAGGAAGGCCGCCACCTGTGGGCCATGGTCTACCTGCTGCACAAGTATTTCGGCCGCGACGGACGCGAAGAGGCCGAGGCGCTGCTGCAACGCGAGTCCGGCGACCAGGACAACCCGCGCATCCTCGGCGCCTTCAACGAGAAGACGCCGGACTGGCTGGCCTTCTTCATGTTCACCTACTTCACCGACCGTGACGGCAAGTTCCAGCTGTCGGCGCTGGCCGAGAGCGCCTTCGACCCGCTGGCGCGCACCACGAAGTTCATGCTGACCGAGGAAGCGCACCACATGTTCGTGGGCGAAAGCGGCGTCTCGCGCGTGCTCGCACGCACGGCGCAGGTGATGAACGAGCTCAAGACCGACGACCCGCAGAAGGTGCGCGCGGCCGGCGCCATCGACCTGGGCACCATCCAGCGCTATTTGAACTTCCACTACAGCGTCACCATCGACCTGTTCGGCGCCGACCAGTCGAGCAATGCCGCCATCTTCTACAGCTCGGGCCTCAAGGGCCGCTACGAAGAAGGCAAGCGCACCGACGACCACGTGCTCAAGGGCCAGACCTACAAGGTGCTCGAGGTCCAGAACGGCCACCTGGTCGAGAAGGACGTGCCCATGCTGAACGCGCTCAACGAAGTGCTGCGCGACGACTTCATCAAGGACTCGGTGGCCGGCGTGAGCCGCTGGAACAAGGTGCTGGAGAAGGCCGGCATCCCGACCCGCCTGACGGTTCCGCACAAGGCTTTCAACCGCCAGATCGGCGCGCTGGCCGGCATCAAGATGTCGCCCGATGGCCGCGTGGTGAACGAGGCCGAGTGGGCCGCGAAGAAGAGCGAGTGGCTGCCCACGCCCGAAGACTTCGCTTTCGTGGCATCGTTGATGGGCCGCGTGGTCGACCCCGGCAAGTTCGCGGGCTGGATCGCGCCGCCGGTGATGGGCATCAACCGCCAGCCGGTGGATTTCGAATACGTCCGCTTCGCTTGATTGTTGCTCGCCCCCAGGTTGCCCGGCACTTCGTGTCCGGGCGCCCACCCCCTACCGGGGGCAACACCAGCGGGCCGGCGAAGCCGGTTCCGCGGTGTTTCACGAAGGGGCCGGCGCTTTGCGCGGCCGCGGGGCGGTACAAAGGCCTTGAACGGTGATGACCGCTTGGGCGGAAAGGAGATAAAACATGGACACGGCCACCATCCAAATCGGCGTCATCAAGCAGCACCTGATCGATCCCGAGATCTGCATCCGCTGCAACACCTGCGAGGCCACGTGCCCCGTGAACGCCATCACGCACGACGACCGCAACTACGTGGTGCGTGCCGATGTCTGCAACGGCTGCATGGCCTGCATCTCGCCGTGCCCGACGGGCTCGATCGACAACTGGCGCACCATGCCGGTGGCGCGCGCCTACTCGATCGAGGAGCAGCTCACGTGGGACGAGCTGCCCGCCGAGCTCACGCCCGAGCAGTTGGAAGCCGAGGGCATCGCCTCGTCCGACGAGGTGGTGCTCCAGCCGCAGCCCGCGGCCGCGCCGCAGCCGCCCTCCGGACCCGGCGAGGTGGCTTTCAATTCTGCGCAGTACGGTGCCACCGTGCCGCCCTGGTCGGCCGCGCACGCCTACACCAACCTGTTCCCGCCGAAGAGCCCGACCACTGCCACGGTGGTCGGCAACTTCAACTGCACCGAGGCCGGCTACGAGAACCAGACGCATCACATCGTGCTCGACTTCGGCGCCATGCCTTTCCCGGTGCTGGAGGGGCAGTCGATCGCCATCATCCCGCCGGGCACCGACGCCAACGGCAAGCCGCATTTCGCGCGCCAGTACTCCATCGCGAGCCCGCGCAATGGCGAGCGGCCCGGCTACAACAACGTCTCGCTGACCGTGAAGCGGGTGCTGCAGGACCACCAGGGCAACCCGGTGCGCGGCGTCTGCAGCAACTACGTGTGCGACCTCAAGGTGGGCGACAAGGTGCAGGTCATCGGGCCCTTCGGCACGTCCTTCCTGATGCCCAACCATCCGAAGTCGCACATCGTGATGATCTGCACCGGCACCGGCAGCGCCCCCATGCGCGCGATGACCGAATGGCGCCGCCGCCTGCGCAAGAGCGGGAAGTTCGAGGGCGGCAAGCTGCTGCTCTTCTTCGGCGCGCGCACGCAGCAGGAGCTGCCCTACTTCGGCCCGCTGCAAACCTTGCCGAAGGACTTCATCGACATCAACTTCGCTTTCTCGCGCACGCCTGCCCAGCCCAAGCGCTACGTGCAGGACGCGATGCGCGAGCGCGCCGCCGACCTGGCCGCGCTGCTGAAGGACGGGCAGACCCACTTCTATGTCTGCGGCCTCAAGAGCATGGAAGAGGGAGTGGTGCTCGCGCTGCGCGACGTGGCGGTCGAGGCAGGGCTGGACTGGGACACCATCGGCGCCGCGCTCAAGCGCGAAGGCCGCCTGCACCTCGAGACCTACTAAGCTCGGCGCCATGAAGTTCGCCGAATTCCACACCGGCCAGGTCATCGAGGCCGGGCCCTATGTCGTCACCGAGGCCGAGCTGCTGCAGTTTGCCAGGGCCTATGACCCGCAATGGTTCCACACCGACGGCGAGGCAGCCGTCGCAGGTCCTTTCGGCGGACTGATCGCGAGCGGTTGGCACACCGGCGGCATCGCGATGCGCCTGGTGACCGATGCGGCATTGGCCGGCTCCGAGTCCTTTGCCTCCCCGGGATTGGCCTATGTGAAATGGCCCAACCCTGTGCGGCCCGGCGATGCGCTTCGACTCGTTGCCGATGTGATCGAGGTGCGGCGTTCGGAGAAGCGGCCGACGTTGGGCATCCTGCGGTGGCGGTGGCGGCTGTTCAATCAGCGCGAGCAGCTGGCGCTGGACCTGGAGGCGACGAGCCTGTTCAAGCTCGCGGACTGACAAGGTCTGCGGATGCGGGCCTCGGGCGCGGCCAACGCGGCGCGAACCCGGAGCTCACATGTCATCTGCTCTTCAGCGCCTTTCGCACGCTGGTGCCGGCGTCGTGGATCTGTGCGTGCCACCGGGCGACCAGCGGGTCTTCGATCGCCCATCGCTTGAACGCCAGAAGCGTTGGGCTCGTCGGCAGCGGTACACGGGTGCGCAGCACGCGGACCATGCCTGACGCCGCATGCTGGCGGGCGATGGACTCCGGCGCGATAGAAAGAAGGCCCGTGCGGGCAGCAAGCGCGAGGCCGGTTTCGAAGGCGCGCGTCTCGATGACGGGCTGCACCGGGGGCAAGCCGCCGTCACTGCAGTAACGGTCGAAGGCCTCGCGCGAACTGGTGCGCGTATCCGGCAGCACCCAGCGGTGTCGCATCAGGTCGGCCAACGACAAGGGCGAGCGCGCGGGCGCGTCGGCATCGGCGCCGCAGACGATCACGGTGCGCTCGTCGTAGAGCGGTTCCGCGACGATGTCGTCGTCTCCCGTCGAGTCACCGCGCTTGCGCAGGATGGCGAAGTCCAGCGTACCCCGGCTCACTGCGTCCCACAGATAGGCGCTGCTTTCCTCGACCACGCGCAGCCGTCCGGGCTCAGGCTCGGCACTGCCCGATACGCGGCTCAGCAGCACCGGCAGCAGCGTGTGCATCGCGCGCGCGATGCAGCCCAGGCTGACGGGGCCCCGCTCGCGCTGCGGTGAGACGTCCATGCGCTCGAAACCGCGAAGCACGGCGCGGGCCTGGGAAAGGATGCGCTCGCCCCAAGGCGTTGGACGGCTGCCGCGGCTGGACCGCTCGAAAAGGCGGCCACCGAGCAACTGCTCCGCTTCGGCCAACAGGCGCGACACCGCAGGCTGTGCCAACGCCAAGGTCGCCGCGGCCCGATGCACCGACTTGCCGTCGGCGATCGCGACGATGGCCACCAGATGCCGGCGCTGGATGGCGCGCTGTGTATCCCGCTTGCTTTGAACCATAAGGGTTTTGATATTACTGGATGCCTTGAACATATCGTTTACGGAATCAGGTGAGGCTGTTACCTTGCAGGGCACATCCACTTTGCCCGGTACTTTCCATGCCACGCATTTCCGTTACCAAGCTCGCGCCTGCGCTCGGCGCCGAGGTGTCCGGCATCGACCTGCACCTGCCCATCGACGAAGAAACGCTCTCCGCGCTGAAGGACGCCTGGGCCTCGCACCTGGTGCTGCGCTTTCGCGGTCAGGCGCTCACCGACCCGCAACTGCTCGCCTTCAGCCGCCTGCTCGGTCCGCTCGACCCCCCCGGCCCCAATCCCTACGGCAAGCCCTTCCTCGAGGATTTCCCCGAGATCAACGTCATCTCCAACGTGAAGGTCGGTGGCGCGCCCATCGGCAACCTTGGCGACGGCGAAGCCGTCTGGCATTGCGACATGACCTATGTGGAGGCGCCTCCTCGGGCGGCACTCCTGCACGCGCTGGAGATCCCGTCGAGCGGCGGCGACACCTTCTGGTCGAACATGTACACGGCCTTCGAGACCCTGCCCGACGCGATGAAGAAGCGCATTGCCGGACTGCGCGCGATCCACGATGCCACCTACAACAGCGCCGGCGTCATGCGCAAGGGCATGAGCGAGGTGACCGATCCGCGCAAGGCTCCGGGCGCACAGCACCCGCTCGTCATCAAGCACCCTGACACCGGCCGGGCCGCACTCTACCTGGGCCGTCGTCGCAACAGCTACGTGCTCGGCCTTGAACTGGAAGAGAGCGAGGCGCTTCTCGACGAACTCTGGGCGCACGCATCGCGCCCCGAGTTCACCTTCAGGCAGGTATGGCAGCAGCACGACCTGATCCTCTGGGACAACCGCTGCACGCTGCACCGCCGCGATGCCTTCGACCCGGCGGCGCGCCGCGTGATGCATCGCACCCAGATCAAAGGCACGCCCGTTGCGCCGGCCTTCGAGGCGGCTTGAATGGACTCGCTCAACCTGCCCATCCGCAGCGTCGAGGTCTTCGGCGTCGCCGTGCCGCTGGTCGGCCCCGGCTTCCGCAATGCGTATATCGTCAAGAAGGCGCAGAAGAGCGCAATTGTCCGACTCGTCGCGCAAGACGGCAGCGTCGGCCTCGGCAACATCGATCCCTCACCCGGCTACTCGGTCGAGACCAGCGGCGCCGAGTTCCTGGCTTATGCGAAGGCCAATCCCGGCAAGGTCAACTATGGTTCGGGCGGTGTCGGGAGCGCGGGCCATGTGCCGATGGCGGTCGTGGCGTCGATGATCGGCCTGAAGATGCAGCACGTGCCCTACAAGGGTTCTGGCCCGGCCATTGTCGACCTGATGTCGGGGCAGATCCACGCGATGCTGCTCACCATCCCGGCCGTGATGCCTTTCATACAGCAAGGCAGCCTGCGCGCACTGGCAACCTCGGGCGCGCGGCGCTCGCCGGCGCTGCCTGACCTGCCGACGATGGAAGAGGTCGGTGTCAAGGGATTCGAGTACGAGCCGTGGTACGGCTACTTCGTGCCAGCCGGAACGCCGCCCGCCATCCAGAAGAAGTTGCACGACGCGGTCGACAAGGCCCTGCAGGACCCGGCCATCGTCTCGAAGCTGCGTGAGCAGGGCCTGGAGGTGAAGCGCATGTCGCAACAACAGTTCGTCGACATCGTGGTGCGCGATACGGCGGCCTGGAGTGCAAAGATCAAGGCACTGGGGCTGCGCGCCGACTAGAAAAGATGTCGGGAGCGGCGCAGGGCGAGCGCCCTTCAAATGAAGATGCTGCGCTACTCGCCGTCCGACAAGCGAATGCCCTTGAGCAGCTGCCGCATCGACTCACTCACTTCTTCCTTGCTCGGCTGTGCCGGGCGTCCGTTGGCAATCAACCTCTCGACGAGCGCAAGCATGGCCTGTCCGTCGAAGGGCTTGACCAGAAAGGCGTCGTAGTCCCCGAAGGTGCGCCTGACGATGTCCTCGTCGGTGCCGCTCATGATCACGAAAGGGATGTTGCACAAGGATGAAGAGCGGCGCACGGCCTCGCCCAACTCGCCCCCGTTCATGATGGGCATCATGAAGTCCGAAAGGATCAGCGACGGCGGCTCGTCCTGCAGCAGTTCAAGCGCGGCCTTTCCGTTCGATGCCGAGGCCACGCGGTAGCCCTCGGCAATGAGCAAAAGCTGCAGTATCTCTGCGTGGCCGTATTCATCCTCGACGATCAGAATCAGCTTCATGGAGCGACCCTTCACTCGAGCGCCCGAGGCGGGCTGGTGTCCAGCAAGGACAGATGCACGTCGACCGAGCCACGGCTGGCTTGCGTGCCACGCACCTTCGAGATGAAGACGGTGCGCCCTTGGGCATGTTTCTCCCCGGGAGGCGGCTCGAAGGCGAAGGCATTGTCGAACCAGCCGACCACGCCGTCGGCCAGCGGTGTGTTGGCAGCCGTGGCAAGCGCTGCCGGGTCGATGGTGAAAAGCGAGGTGGTTTCCCGCTGCTTCAGCTCCATCAAGAGGCGGCCGAGAAAACGGTAGCCACGCTCCTGGAACGCCAGGGTGTCGGCCAGGCCTGCCAGCCCATCGACGACCACGCGCCGAACCTTCAGCTCGTCGACGAGCCGAAGCAGCTTGTGTCCCATCTCGTCCATTGATTCGTCCTCGTGCCCAAAATGTTCGATCGTCAGAGCGCCGGAGTCGACCGCCTCCCCCACCGCGAGGCCCAGCTCTGCGCCCATGCGACGCAGATCGCCCGGGAGCTCAGTGCAGGACAGCAGCAAGCCCGGGGACGCGGAGGTGGATGCTGCTGCGAATGCGAGGGCGAACGTCGTCTTGCCGGCCCCACTATGGCCGACAACCACGGAGCTGCTGCCCGAAAGAAGCCCGCCGGCTCGTAGGATCGTGTCGAGGGCTGGCAATCCCGTCGAAGTGGCCTCGCTTCCAAGCTTTGCCTGGGCATCTCCCATGGGCAGGCTCTCGAGCCTCGGGAAGAACTGCAATCCGCGCGAAGTGATGCAGAACGTGTGCTTGCCCCGGATGATCTGGCTGCCGCGGAACTTGCGGACCTGGAGGCGGCGCTCTGCACGCCAGTGAAACCCGTGGTCCTCGAAAGAGAGGATGCCGTCGACCATCGTCTGCTCGGCGCTCAGCACGCTGCCGTTGCCGCTCGTGAGCACCAGGCAGGTGCAGGACATCGTGCTCACGAGGCTCTGCAGCCCGTGGACGAACTGGCGCACGGAGTCATCGGCCCCGGAACCTTCGCCTCCGGCCACCAGGCCGTCGATGACCAGCAGACCAGGGCGGTGGCGTACGAGTTCGCCACGCAACAATTCGATCACTGCCTTCAGGCCGCCGGTCTCGAGCTCGCGGTAGCCGCTCACATAAAAGACTCTGGCGTTGACCTCCCGATGGTTGAAGAAGGTCTGCTGCTCCATGTGTTGCACCATGCGCGCATGCGATTCCGCGAGCATGGTCACATACAAGGTACGCGAGTCTCGTCCTGCGAGCGTGTACGCGATCTGGTTCGCCAGGGTCGTCTTGCCCACCCCCGGCGGTCCTTCGAAGATGTACACGCCGCCTTCGAACAGCCCGCCATTGAGAATCTCGTCCAGACCCTGGATAGCGGTAGGCAGTCTTTTCATCATCAGAAGCGATCGTGGTCGAAGTCCGGCCCGATTCTAGGCCGCTGACCAGGGCGCATGGAGCTCAGCCGCTGCGCTGTGACGAGGCCTGCGTCCCGGCAGCCCGGGCCTTCCCCATCAGCACGAGCGCGATCCCCCCGAGAATGGCGATCGAGCAGAACATCAACCGCGTCGTGATCGCCTCGGACAGGAAGATCACCCCGGCAAACGCCGCGATCGGCGGCACCGACAACTGCACCGTGGCCGCCCGCATCGCCGAAAGTCCCGGCAGGGCCGCGTACCAGATCACGTAGCCGATGCCCGAGGTCAGCGCGCCCGAGGCCACCGCCAGCGCGATGCCGGCCGCATCGGCATGCGCCCTGCCGGCAAGCAGCAGGCTCAGCGCCAGCGCCATCGGCGCCGCCCGCGCGAAGTTGCGCGCCGTCGCGGCCAGCGGGTCGGCCACGCCGCGCCCGCGCAGCGAATACACGCCCCAGGCCACGCCCGCGACCGCCATCAGCGACGCGCCCAGCGCCGGCGGCGCGCTCACGCCTGGGGAGACCAGGTAGACCAGGCCGGCAACCGCCAGCACGAAGCCCGACCACGCGACCGGCCCGAACATCTCGCCCGCGCGCAGGCCGGCGCCGAGCATCGTCAGCTGCACCGCGCCGAACAGGATCAGCGCCCCCGTGCCGGCCGGCAGGCTGAGGTAGGCGAAGGAAAAGAAGGCGACATACGCGAACAGCATCGCGGCCGCCAGCCAGTCCGCGCGCCCGGCCGCGTCGGGTCGAGCGCGCAGGCGCACCACCAGCGCGAGCGTCAGCGCGCCCGCCACCAACCGGATGCTGCCGAAACTCGCCGCGTCGATGCCCCCTTGCTGCAGCGCCATGCGGCACAGCAGCGAATTGGCCGCGAAGGCGAGCATCGCGGCCACGGTGAGCAGGATGACCCGCAGGCCGGGCCGGCCTGCGAGCGGCTCAGGCATGCACGGCCACCAGCACCGCCGCACCGGCGAGCAGCGCAAAGCCCAGCGGCGCGCTGATGCGCCGGCCCCACGGCAGGTTCTTCTCGGCCGCCATCAGCGCAGCCAGCAGCAGCATCCAGCCCAGGCTGCCGGTGCCCAGCGCGAACATCAGCAGCATCAGCGCCCAGCAGCAGCCCACGCAGAACACGCCGTGCTGCGCGCCCAGCGCGAAGGCCTGGCGCGCCGGGGCCGGCCCGCGCCAGTGCTCGATGACGAAGCCCAGCGGCGTGCGGCATTTGTCCAGGCACTGGTGCTTGAGCCGGCTGAACTGGAAGGCGCCGGCCAGCCCGAGGGTTGCGGCGCCGATGAGCCAGCCGTGCCAGGCCAGCGTCGGCGAGCGTGCGAGCAACGCGAGGATCAGCTCGTGCAGCCCGTGGGCCAGCAGCCCGAACACGCCCCACACTGCCATGTAGCCGAGGCCGAGCAGCGCCAGCAGCCGCCCATGGTCCGGCCGCCGTGCCGTCATGCGGTCGAATACGTCGAACAGGGGCAGGGTGGTGGGCAGCATCATGGCCGCGGTCATGAGGACCCAGGCCAGGGCGTAAAGCAGCGCCGGCACCAGCAGCTCCCCGCCGGGAAGGGCACGGCAGAGAAAAGCCGCGGGGCCCGACGCCACCCAGTCGCCATGCTCCAGGTAGCGGCCGTAGGGGCTGCGTGCCCAGGCCCACAGCGCCAGCCAGGCCAGCCCGACGAGCGCCACGAACAACAGAAGGAACACCCGCCGATGGCGCGTGCCGCCGTGGCGCGGCGGGGCAGGCCGCGCGGTGCCCCCAGGGGCATGCATCGCATCACCGCTTCAGGCGTCGAAGACAAAGGTGCTTTGCAGCGCGTTGTGATTCTTGATGTCCAGGTCGATGCCTAAAGCGGCATTCTTCGAGCGATACACCGGCGCCTTGCCGACGAAGACCGGCGCGCCCGGCACGGTGGAGAACACGGTGTCCGACAGCACCGTCTGCCCGCCGGTTGCGCCGCGGTAGGGCTCGAGCTCGGCGTAGTAGTTGGTACCGATCTTGAGGGTGCCCTTGCCCTCGTTCACATGGAAGCCGATGGGCGCCCGCTCCACCGACACCACCGTGCCGATCAGTTGGGCCAGGTCGGCGATCGGCCCGCCGGCCTTTCCGGTGTAGACCTTGAGCAGCGCTTCTTCCTGCGCCTTGGAGGCGTTGTCGTCCACGTAGATCGCGGCGGTCCAGTTGCCTTGGAGGATGTTGCCGGGCACGTGCGCCACCGCCGCGATGGTGTTGCCACCGACGTCGACGCCATCGATCGTTCCGGTGTCGATGCGCCAGGCGACGATGGTGTCGCAGGTGCCGTTGTCCGGGTCCTCGCCGATCCAGCAGGGGCACAGCACGTTGCAGTTGCAGACCTCGAGCAGGCGACCTTCCAGGTGATAGCTCATGCCAACCTCCGTTGAAGCTTCACTGACAGGGACCTTGTCGCCGCGAATGGCGGCAAGAGGGAAGCCGATGCTACGCGCCGCGGACGGACGCGTCCATGTGCCAAATGGCCAGGTCTTCAGCGCCTGTCGAGCAGGCGCCTGAGCAGGTCCTCGAGCTGGTCGGCGTCCACCGGCTTGGTCAGGTGCGCGAAAAAGCCTGCATCGAAGCTCAGCTGGCGGTCGCGCTCCTGTCCGTAGCCGGTGATCGCGATCAACGGCGGCGGGTTCGCGACCTCGGCGCGCACCCGCTCGGCCACCTGCAGCCCGCTCAGCCCGGGCAGCCCGATGTCGAGCAGCACCAGGTCGGGCGCCAGCCGCTTGATGGCGTCCAGCGCCGTCGGGCCATCGTGCCGTACCGAGGCGCGGCAGCCCAGCAGCTCCATCAGCTCGGCCATGGTGTCGGCCGAATCCCGGTTGTCGTCCACCACCAGCACCATCGGACGGCCATCGACCGGGGCGCCGTCCGCCGGCTCCCGGGCGACGATGACCGGCGGCGCCGACAACGGCAGCCGCACCACGAATTCGCTTCCTCCGCCCGGCACGCCCCTGCTGTAGGCGGCCACGTCCCCGCCCTGCAGGGTCACCAGCTGCTGGACCAGGCTCAGCCCGAGTCCCAGCCCGCCCTGCTGTCGGGCGACGTCCTGCTCGCCCTGCTCGAACAGGTTGAAGATGCGCGCGATGTCCTGCTCCGGGATGCCCGGGCCGTCGTCGCGCACGGCGAGCACCGCCAGCCCGCCCTCGCGGCCGGCGCGGACCTGCACATGGCCGCCGGCGGGCGTGAACTTGATGGCGTTGCCCAGCAGGTTGCACAGCACCTGGATCAGGCGGGCGCGATCGCCGGTGACCCACAGCGGCGCCTCGTCCACCTCGGGCCGCACCTCCTGGGACTTGGCCTCGGCGGCGGGCGCCGTCGCCTCCATCGCCTCCGCCACCACCTCCTTCAGATCGACCGGCTTCGCTTCCAGCCGGATCTTTCCGCTGGTGATGCGGCCGATGTCGAGCAGATCGTCCACCAGCCGCACCATCTGCTTGAGCTGGCGTGCGATCGTGTCGTGCGCCAGGCGCAAGGTGCGGCTCTCCAGCTTCTCGCGCGACATCAGCGCCAGCGCGTTCGAGATCGGCGCCAGCGGGTTGCGCAGCTCGTGGCCCAGCATGGCCAGGAAGGTGCTGATGCGCCGGCCCTCGTCTTCCAGCGAACTGACGCGGCGCTGCTCGGTGAGGTCGCGCGTCAGCTTGGCGAAGCCGCGCAACGTGCCGCTTTCGTCGTGCACGGCCGTGATCACCACGCCGGCCCAGAAGCGGCTGCCGTCCTTGCGCACACGCCAGCCTTCGTCCTGGAACCGCCCATCCCGGCGTGCGATGCGCAGCTCCTCGTCGGGCCAGCCGGTGGCCTGAGCCTCGGGCGGGTAGAAGGTCGAGAAATGCCGGCCGATAATCTCGTGCGCCTCGTAGCCCTTGAAGCGCCTTGCGCCGACGTTCCAGCTCACCACGTGGCCGGTGGCGTCGAGCATGAAGATCGCATAGTCCTTGACGCCCTCCACCAGCAGCCGGAAGCGCTCCTCGCTCATGCGCAGCTGCTCTTCCTCGCGGCGGCGTTCGGTGATGTCGCGGGTGATCTTGGAGAAGCCGCGGAACGTTCCGTCGGCGTCGATCAGCCGCGTGATGACGACATTGGCCCAGAAGCGGGTGCCGTCCTTGCGCACGCGCCAGCCTTCGTCCTCGAAGCGCCCGGTCTCGCGCGCCACCCTCAGCTCGTAGTCGGGCCAGCCGCGCTGGAGTTGCTCGGGTGGATAGAACAGCGAGAAATGGCGCCCGATCACTTCGTGCGCCTCGTAGCCCTTGATCTTGCGGGCGCCGGTATTCCAGCTGCGAATCGCCCCACTCGGGTCCAGGAGGAAGATCGCGTAGTCGCCCACCGCGTCGACCATCAGCCGGAAGTCCGCGTCGCCTGGCTCGGTCAGTGCCGGTGGCGGCGCGGCAGGCGGGAGTGGAACTTCGTGGGCATCTGCCATGCTGTGGGTCGATAGAGCCGATGGCCGTACCCGCCAGGCGGCTGGCACGATGTCGTGGGAACCGGCGCCTCCTCTGCGGGAGATGCGCCGGGACGGAATTGCGCGAAGTCTAGCGGCGACTTGCGACGGCTGCAGTCGGACAGATTCCCGGATTCTTCGCTGCCTGCGCGCCTGGCCCGGGCGATGAGCTTCCGCGGCGTGTCCCCGCCGCGGCCTCGGATAGCATTCGCGCAAGCGCCCCGTCGCCTCCGTGGACTTTCGTCCGGGACGGCGGGCCGCAACGAGGACCTGCGCTTGGGCACCGAAGACGCTTTCGCCGAACTGGGTTTGGCATCCGGCGCGAGTGAGCGCGAAGTCAAGGCGGCGTGGCGCCGGCTGGCCTCCCGATGGCACCCGGACCGCAACGCCAGCGCCGACGCCGTGGCCAGGATGCAGCGCATCAACCAGGCCTTCGAGGAGATCCGCCGCGCTGGTTTCGAGGCCGCTCCCGAAGCGCCGGGCGCCCCTGCCGACGCACCCGCTTCGGCAGGCGGCTCCAGCCCGGCCTTCGACGAGCACGAGGGCGATTCGGCTGCGTTCACCGAGGACGCCAGCGCGCCTCGGCAACGGCGGCCCATCCACCGCAAGGTGAAGTTGACGCTCGAAGAAGCCGCTGCCGGCTGCATCAAGGTGCTGCGGGGCAAGGTCACCGAGACCTGCCGGACTTGCGCGGGCGCGGGCCACCAGGTGCTCGGCGGGCACTGCGTGCGATGCGGCGGCTCGGGCGCCGTGCCCAAGCGTTCCTTCTTCGGCTGGCCGACGGGCCTGGTCGAATGCGAGGCCTGCCTCGGCGGCGGGATCGCAAGGCAGCCATGCGCGGCTTGCAGCAGCACCGGGAAGTCGGCCCCGCGCAGCTACCAGCTCAAGGTGCGCATCCCGCCTGGCGTGCGCCACGGCGATCTGCTCCACGTCGACGGCCGGCGGCTGCGCCCCGAGCGGCTTCCGGCCGATCTCGAGATCCGCGTCGAGCTGCTGGACCACCCCTTCTTCAAGCTCGACGACGAGGGAACCCTGCACTGCGAAGTCCCGGTCGATGGCTTCGCCTGGATCGCCGGCAGGAAGCTCCAGGTGCCGACCCTCGCCGGCCTGCAGCCCCTGCAGCCAAGCCGCGGCCAGCTGTCCTACTGCCTGGAGGGCCGGGGATTTCCGCTGGAGCGCGGCGGCGCGTGCGGCGACCAGTGGATCACGCTGGTGCCGGTGTTCCCCGAGCAGCTCAGCATCGACCAGCAGATCCTGCTCGACCAGCTTTGCGCCACCACCGCCAGTGCCGCCGAGGCCGCGGATGACCGGCTGCAGGCGTGGCAACGAGGCCTGCGCGCGTGGGAGCGCGGGCTGGGCTGACCTGCACGATCGCTTCGCTCAGCCCTTGCGCACGAGAGGACAGGTCGATTTTTCAAGCGGCTGGAAGGCCTCCGCCGCCGGGATGACCGCCAGCCGCTTGTAGTAGTCCCACGGGTACTTCGATTCGGCGGGGGTCTTCACCTGCATCAGATACATGTCGTGCACCATCCGGCCATCCTCGCGGATGCGGCCGTTCTTGGCGAAGAAGTCGTTGATGGGCGTAGCCTTCATCTTCGCCATGACCGTGCCGGTCGCGTCGGTGCCGGCGTCCCGCACGGCCCGCAGGTAGTGCATCGTCGACGAATAGTTGGCCGCATGGATCGCGGTGGGCATCTTCTTCATGCGCTCGAAGAAGCGGCGCGACCACTGGCGGGTCTCGTCGTTGCTGTCCCAGTAGAAGGCCTCGGTCAGCATCACGCCCTGCGCGGCCTTCAGCCCGACGCCGTGGATGTCGGTGATGAACACCGCGAGGCCGGCCAGGTTCTGCCTGGCCGGGTCGATGCCGAATTCCTGCGCCGACTTGATTGCGTTGATGGTGTCGCTGCCGCCGTTGGCCAGGCCGATGATCTTCGCGCCCGAGCCCTTGGCCGCCACCATGAAAGACGAGAAGTCGCTCGCGTTGAACGGGTGGCGCGAGGTCCCCACGACCTTGCCGCCGGCCGCCGTCACGACCTCCGTCACGTCGCGCTCGATCTGCTGGCCGAAAGCGTAGTCGGCGGTCAGGAAGTACCAGCTGTCACCGCCCTTCTTCACGATCGCGCGAGCGGTGCCATTGGCCATCGCATAGGTGTCCCATGCGTAGTGAATACTGTTGGGCGTGCAGCTCTCGTTGGTGAGGCGCAGCGCACCGGCGCCGTTGACGATGGCGATGCGGTTCTTCTGCTTCGCCATGTCGACCGCCGCAAGGGCGACGGCCGAGTTGGTGAGGTCGGTGATCATGTCCACCTTCTGCACGTCGAACCACTCGCGCGCCTTGTTGGCGGCGATGTCGGCCTTGTTCTGGTGGTCGACCTCCAGCACCTCGATGGGCTTGCCGAGCACCTGGCTGCCGAAGTCTTCGACGGCCATCTTCACCGCCATGGCCGAGCCGCGGCCCGAGAGCTCCGACAGCACGCCGCCCATGTCGGTGATGACGCCGATGCGCACCACGCCGTCGGAAATGGCGTCGCCCTGCGCCTGCGCGATCGAGGCGATGGCCAGGGCGGCCGCGCCGCATGCTCCTGCAAGTCTGTTCACGATGATGTCTCCTTCGTTGTGGTGCGGCGCGCGGCCGCTCGAATGGCCTTGGCAGGCCCTCAGATCACGTTGCGGGTCAGGCCCCCGTCCACGCAGATGTTCTGGCCCGTGATGTAGCTGGCATGCACCGAGGCGAGGAAGGCGCACAACCCGCCGAAGTCCTCGGCGGTGCCCAGCCGCTGCATCGGAATGCTGCGGGCCATGTCCTCGCGCACCGCGGCTTCGTCCTGGCCGGTGCGCTTGCGGCGATCGGCGATCACGCGCTGCAGCGCGCCCGTGTCCATCAGCCCCGGCAACAAGCCGTTGACCGTGATGCCGTGCGGCGCTACTTCTCTCGCCAGCGAGCCCATCGCGCCGGTGAGCCCCACCCGCAGGCTGTTGGAAAGAGCCATGTTCGGATAGAGCTCCTTCACCACGAAGGAGGTGATGTTGAGGATGCGCCCGAAGTGCGCCGCTCGCATCGCGGGCAGGAACGCGCGCACCACTTCCAGTGGGCCGATCACGTTGGTCTCGTGGCTGGTCCGCCAGGCGGCGAGCTGCGTTTCCTCGAAAGGCGCGGCCGGCGGGCCACCGGCATTGGTGACCACGATCGACGGCATGCCGATGCGCGAGACGGCTTCGATCAGCCGTGCCCGCTGGTGTTCGTCGCCGATGTCGCCGGGCACGAACTGCGCCTGTGCCGGCAGGCCGCGCGCGGTCGCTTCGCCGTGGGCGGCATCGCGCCCGTTGAGCAGCACGTGCACGCCCGCCTCGGCGAGCGCACGCGCGCAGGCCAGGCCCAGCCCGCGGGTGCCGCCGAGCACCAGCGCCGTCCTGCCCGCAATGCCGAGGTCCATGGCGAGTCTTTCTAGAAGGGGCAGGACGGGTCGAACTTCGGGTTGCGCTTCTCGCGCAGCGAGGCGATGCCTTCCTGCACGTCCGGCCCCGAGAAGCCCATGAACTCGAGCGCCAGCGAGCTGTCGAAGGTGGGCCCGGCCAGGCGCAGCCAGTTGTTGAGCGCGTACTTGGTCCAGCGGATGGCGGTCTGCGAGCCGGCGGCCAGCTTCTCGGCCACCTCGAAGGCTTTCGCCACCAGCTGGTCCTCGGGCACCGCCAGCGACACCAGGCCGATGCGCTCCGCCTCTTCGCCGGACACCGCCTCGCACAACATCAGGTAGTACTTCGCTTTCGCCATGCCGCACAGCAGCGGCCAGACGATGGCGGCGTGGTCGCCGGCCGCCACGCCCAGGCGCGTGTGGCCGTCGATGATGCGCGCCGTGGTGCTGGCGATCGACACGTCGGCCAGCAGGCCCGCGACCAGCCCGGCGCCGACGGCCGGGCCATGCATCGCCGAGACCACCGGCTTGGAGCAGTTGATCACGTTGTAGACCAGGTCGCGCGCCTCGCGCCAGACGCGGGCGCGCACGTTGAAGTCGTTCGCCATGTCCTCCACCAGGCCCAGGTCGCCGCCGGCGGAGAAGCCCTTGCCCTCGCCGCGGATCAGCGCCACGCGGGTGGCCGGGTCCTTGTCGATGTCGCTCCAGATGGAGGCCAGCTCGCGGTGCAGGTTGTGGTCGGCGGTGGAGAGCTTCTTGTTGGCGCTCTGCGAGGCGCCCATCACTACCTCGAGGATGCCGTTGGAATGGGGCTTGAGCGTGAGCGCGCTGTAGTGCGCGTAGGGAGTTTCGTTGGCCATGTTCAAAGTCCTTGTTCGACCGGAAAGAAGCTCAGATCTTCTTCCTTCCGGCCCAGTAGGGTTCCTTCAGCAGGTTCTTCTGGATCTTGCCGATCGGCGTCTTGGGAAAGCCTTCGACGAAGCGCACCAGCCGTGGCCGCTTGTGGCGCGCGAGCTTCTGCTCGCACTGCGCCACCACGCGCGCTTCGTCCAGCGTGCAGCCGGGCTTGAGCTGCAGGTAGGCCGCCGGCACCTCGCCCCACTTGGCATCGGGAATGCCGAAGACCGCGCACTCCGCCACCTCGCTCAGCTCGTAGAGCACCTGCTCGATCTCTTTCGGATAGACGTTCTCGCCGCCGGAGATCAGCATGTCCTTGGCACGGTCGATCAGCGTGACGAAGCCTTCGGCGTCCATCACGCCGATGTCGCCCGACAGGCCCCAGCCGTTGCCGAGGCGGAAGAACTCCGCGGTCTGCTGCGGCTCGCCGTAGTAGCCGATCATCAGGTTGTCGCCGCGCGAGGCCACCTCGCCCAGCTCGCCCGCGGCAGCGGGCGTGCCGTCGGGGCGCAGCACCGCCACGTCCACGTTGTAGGGCTGGCGCCCCACGCTGCCCAGCTTGTCATGCGCACGCTGCCAGGGGAGGGCAGCGATCACGCCCATTTCCGACTGGCCGTAGATCTGCGTCAGGCGCAGTTGCGGCAGCTTGCGCATGAGCTCCACCTGCACCCAGTCGGGCATGGGCGCGCCGGCAAACGAAAGCTTGGTCCAGCTCTGGAGCTGGCGTTGCTCCAGGTCGGGCAGCATGGCCAGTGCGTTGGCCTGCGTCGGCACCATGAAGGTGGCGGTGATGCGTTCGGCCTCCACCGCGTCGATGAAGGCCTGCGGCGACCACGGCGTGACGAAGACCGTCGTGGCGCCGACCAGGATGGCCGGCTGGAACATGATGTTGAGGGCGGCCACGTGAAACAGCGGTGTGACGATCGCGACCACGTCGCTCGCCTCCAGGTGCTCTTCGACCACCACGGTGTGGGCCGTGATGGCACGCGCGCGATGGTTCATCAGCACGCCCTTGGGATGGCCGGTGGTGCCGCCGGTGTAGGTCATGCAGAAGGGATCGCGCTCGTCGATGTCGACCTCGGGCGGCATCGACGGCTGGCCGTCGATGAAGCCTTCGAATGCGATCGCGCCCGGCACCTCCGCGTTGCCGCCGCCGCCGATCGCGACGAAGTGCTGGATCTCCGGACACGACGCCCGCGCTGCTGCCACCTTGTCGGCGAACTGCGCGTCGTAGATCAGCACCCGCGTCTCGGATTTGGCCAGCACGTAGCCCAGCTCCTCCGGCGCGTAGAGGATCGAGATGTTGTTGAGCACGCAGCCCGAGCGCGCCACGCCGAAGAACACGGCGCCGTAGGCCGGCAGGTTGCGGCAGAGCATAGACACGGTCGCGCCGCGGGGCAGGCCCAGCCCGAGCACCGCGTGCGCGACCCGGTCGGCCAGCGCGTCGAGATCGCGGTAGGGCAGGCGCTCGCTGCCCTGCGGCCCGCGCAGGACGATGGCCGGCTTGTCCGGGAATCGGTGCGCCGAGCGGCGCAGCATGTCTCCTGTCAGCATTTCCAAGCCTTTACGAAACGCGGAAAATGTTTTCGATTAGCGTAAATGTGAAGGAGCGCCGATGTCAATCCGAGGACAACCCGCATCCCGCCATCCCGTACAGTCGCCCCCGATGAGCACCTCCGCATTGCCCGCCCGCCTGAAGCGACCGGGCGCCAGCACCGCCCCGAAGGCCGGCGTGCAGTCGGTGGAGAACGGCCTCGACCTCATGCTGATCGTGGCCCACCACCGCCGCCCGATGAAGATCACCGACATCGCCGAGCAGGCCGGCATCGCGCCCAGCAAGGCGCACCGCTACCTCGTGAGCTTCGTCCGGACCGGCTTCCTGGCGCAGGACCCGGAGACCGGCCTGTACGGCATGGGTCCGGTGGCGCTGGAGTTCAGCCTTTCCTGCCTCGCGACGCTCGAGCCGGTCTCGCTCGCCACGCGCGCAGCCGAGCGCCTGTGCGCGTCGCTGGGCCACACGGTGGCGGTTTCGGTCTGGGGCAGCTTCGGGCCGACGGTGGTGCGCTGGGAACAGCCGGCGCGGCCGGTGATGGTCAACATCGGACTCGGCTCGGTCTTCCCGCTCTACCGCTCGGCCACGGGGCGGGTGTTCGCGGCCTTCCTGCAGCCCGAGCAGATGGAGGCCTACCAGGCCTCCTCGGCCAATCGCGAGCAGCCCGCCGAGACCGATGAAACCATCGACCAGGTGCGCGAGCGCGGCATGGCGCGCGCCATGGGCGACTTCATGGCCGGCATGAGCGCCTTCGCGGCGCCGGTGCTCGACGACCGGGGGCGCCTGGTGCTCGCGATCACCGTGCTCGGCTACAAGGCGGGCTTCGACCACCGCTGGAACGGCCCGGTCGCGCAGGCGCTGCGCGAGGCGGCGCAGGCCCTGTCACGCACGCTGGGCCACCAGCACGAGCGGCTGGCGCTCGGCTGAGGTGCCAAGCCCGGCACACGCGTGCGAACCGGCGGCCCTTCAGCTCGCGCTGCCCTCGCGCGCCGGGGCGAGCGCGGCCGCGACGCGCAGCACCTTCTCGAGCTGTTCCACCGTGTAGGGCTTCTGCAGCCAGAAGGTGCCGGGCGCGAGCCGGGGCGGGCGCGGCAGGCCGGTCGCGAAGATCACCGGAAAGCCGCCTTGCCGCTGCAGCTTCTGCGCCAGCTCGACGCCCGAGAGCGCCGGCAGGTTGATGTCGGCCATCAGCACGTCGAAGGCGCCGTCGAGAAAGCGGTTGATGGCCACCTCCGCGCTCTTCACCCCCGTGGCCCAGTGCCCGAGTGTCTGCAGCAGCTCCAGCGTGACGGCCAGCATGTCGGCGTCGTCCTCGACCACCAGGATGCGCAACTTGCGCGTCGCTGCCGGCATGCGGCCGCCGCCGGTGCCATGGGTCAGCTCGGCGCGCCGCTGCCCGATCCAGTCGAACAGGCAACGCCGGAACTCCGCATGCCATGCCGGATGGGAGAGGGCGTGGTCCGCGCATTCCAGCGTCTGCACGTGCAGCGAGCGCGCCTGCGCGAAGGCCGCCGCGTAGTTCTCGATGACGGGGTGCGGCACCATGTCGTCGCTGCCCGACGCGACCAGCAGCACGTCGCCCCGGAAGGCGGTACAGGCAGCCAGCGCCCGGTTGTCCTTGGCGCGCAGCCGCAGCAGCCGGTAGGCGGCGAGGTCTTCCTTGTCGAGTGCCTCCTTGGGCGTGGTCCAGCCGGCGTCGCGATAGATCGCCGGTGCCCGCAGCGCGAGCCAGCGCACCGGGCGCAGGGTGCTGGCGAACGCGGCGAGGTAGGCCCCGTAGCTGACCGCCACCATGCCGATCGCATCGCGATCGACTTCCGGGTCGGCGGCCAGCGCGTCGTAGGCGGCCAGCACATCCTGCAAATTGTCTTCGCGGCTCACCGTCGCCCGCTCGGCCGGCGACCATCCGGCGTTCGGCAAGTCGACGAGCCGGCAGACCCAGCCCTGCGCGCGCAGGTCGCTCGCAAGGGCGCTGTAGCGCTCGCGGTGGTCGTCGTCCCACCCGGGCACCAGCAGCGCGCCCGGTTTGCGGGCGGTGGTCGAAGAAGCCGGGCTTTCCATGTTCTGAGGGTGATTTGAGACCTTGGCGCGCACGGACGATGCCGTCGTACCGGCCTGCGTCCCGTCAGCAGCGACCGCGTGCAGGTGCCCGCCGATGGCCCGGTGGCCCGTCTCTACAATGCGGGCCCTTTCCCTGCCCCGACCCGCGCGCCATGGACATCGTCGTCAACGAAGAACTCAAAGCCTACATCGACCCGCTGACGCCGGAGGAGTACGAAGCACTGGAGCGCAGCCTGCTGGCCGAAGGCTGCCGCGATGCGCTGGTGCTGTGGGGCGACGTGCTGGTGGACGGCCACAACCGCTACGGCATCTGCCGCAAGCACTCCCTTCCCTTCCAGACGGTGCAGAACACGCGCTTCCGCTCCCTGGAGGACGTGCATCTGTGGATGATCGACCAGCACCTGGGCCGCCGCAGCATCTCCGACTTCCAGCGCGGCGTGCTGGCGCTGCGCAAGAAGGAGATCGTGGCCGAGCGGCGCGCCCGCGCGGCGGCCGGCCCGGCGCCGGCACCCGACATGCCGGCGAACGCAGCGCCGGCCGAGGCCCTCGACAGCGCTGCCCCGCCCGCGCCGCTCGACAGCCGCGAGGCCGTGGCCAGGGCAGCCCGCCTGAGCAGCAGCCAGGTGGTGATGATCGAGAAGATCCACAAGCAGGCCGCGCCCGAGTTGGTCGCGGCAGTCAAGTCGGGCGCCATCTCCATCAACGCCGCGGCCGCCGTCGCCACCTTGCCCGCCGAGGAGCAGGTCGCCGCCGTGGTCGCCGGCAAGGACGAGCTCAAGCAAGCCGCCAGGCGCGTGCGCGAATCGAAGCGCAAGCCGCGCGACGCATCTGCCGATGCGCCGCAGGAGGGCGCGCAGCCCGGAGACGACGAACTCTCGTCCCTGCGCCATCGCGTGGCCGAGCTCACGGCCGAGAACCAGGCGCTGCGCCGGCAACTGGCCGCGCTTCAGGCGTCGAGCCATGCCGGAGAAGGGGCCGAGCTGCCGGCGCCCTTCTAGCCTCTTGAAAGGGGCTAGTACCGGACCGTCACGCCGGCCTTGATGCCCTTGTTGGCCTTCCCGTCCGAATGGGCGCCGGCGGAGAAGGAGACATCGCCGCCCGTGCTGGCGCCGAGCGAGTAGTTCGGGCGCGCCCCGGAGGTGTCCACGCCGCCGTAGGCGCCGCTGCCGTCCTTGCGCTGCAGGCCCAGCGTTCCGCCGTTGGCGGTCGCTGCCTTCTCGGTGGGGGACAGGTTGGGGCTCACGTAGATCGCGCCCTCGTCGCTGCTTTCGAGCGGGAGCTTCGGCGTTTGCGCAAGGGCGGCCGCGCAGCAGGCGGCCAGGGCGAGCGATGTCAGGAGGGGCTTGTGCATGAAGACAGAAGACAAGTCGTCTGGCAAACCGACCACCTTAGCGAACGCAGCGCGGCGGGACAAGCGTTGCCGCCGCCGACGCGGCGATCCGGCCGCTGCCACGCGGCTTCGAGGCGACAGAAATGTTTTTACATGTAGCTGCGGCGACCTAGGCTTGCAGCTCCGTCTTGCGCTCGATGATCCGCGACACCAGCCCGTACTCCACCGCTTCCTGAGCCGACAGCCAGCGGTCGCGCTCGATGTCGGTCATTACCGCCTCGAGGGACTTGCCGGTCTCGCGCGCGATCGTCCTCGCGACGCGCTCGCGGGCCTTGAGGATCTCCTGCGCGTGGATCGCGATGTCGCTCGCCGGCCCGCCGGCGCCACCGCTGGGTTGGTGGATCAGGAAGCGCGTGTTCGGCAAGCAGAACCGCCGCTCGCGCGGTACTGCCAGGTAGAGGTGCGTGGCGGCACTGCCTACCCAGCCGGTGCCGATCATGCGCACCGGTGCCGCGATGAAGCGCACCACGTCGTGGATCGTGTCGCCCGATTCCAGGTGCCCGCCCGGCGAACTCACCAGGATGTCGATGGGTGCGTCGCTGTCGGCGTCGAGTGCGATCAGCCGGCGCGTCACGTCACGGGCCGAGGCGTCGCTGATGGCGCCGAAGATCAGCAGCGTGCGCGACTTGAAGGCCTTTTCCTCGAGGTAGGAACTGCTGCGCGGCTCCCCGGTCGGGGTGTCCGGCGCTTCGTCGGGGGTTTCCATGTGTCGGTGCTCCTTGGCTGGCTGAGGTGCCATGATGAACAGGCAGCTTACCTCCGCATCGCGAGTCGCGTGAATGCGGGATCGCCACCACGCACGCATCTCTCCACAATCGAGCCCAGGGATCGCATCTCGCCAGGCTGTCACACACCGGTCCCCGCACGTGCCACCGCCGCGCGTGCTCCGCTTGATGTCAGGGAGCCAGGAAGAAGCGCTGCAAGGCTTCGGCCGTGGGGCCGGGCGCTTCCTCTGGAAAGAAGTGGCCTGCATCGACGGCGTGGCCTTGCACGTCGTCGCTCCACGCACGCCACAACGCGAGCGGCCCGCCTTCACGCGTGTACCAGGTGTCGAGCGCGCCTCCCGCGCCCCACAGGGCCAGCACCGGGCAGCCGATGCGGCGACCGGCACCCAGGTCCGCCTGGTCGTGCTCGCGGTCCAGGGTGGCCGCGGCGCGGTACTCCTCGCAAATGGCGTGCACGTGCGCCGGGTCTCGAAGCGCATCGATATACGCCGATCGCACCTCCGCCCCGAAAGCGCCGGCCGGCGAGCCCCAGCCGCCAAGCGCGTCATCGACCACCGCGTCGGGCGCTGCGGCCAGCAGGCGTTCCGGTAGCGGCGCGGGCTGCGCCAGCAGCGACCAGGGCCAGTAGCCCAGCACGAGCCTCGCATCGGCATGGGCCCACACCGCCTCCGTCGGCAGGATGTCCAGCACCGCGAGGCGCTGCACGCGCTTCGGATGATCGAGCGCCAGCCGGTAGGCAACGCGCCCGCCACGGTCGTGGCCCGCGACCGAGAAGCGCCGGAAGCCGAGGGCTTCCATCACCCTCGCCATGTCGCGTGCCATCGCGCGCTTCGAGTACGGCGCGTGGTCGGGCGCCGTGGGCGGGCATCCGCTGCTCCCATAGCCGCGCAGGTCGGCGCAGACGACGGTGAAGTTGCGCGCGAGCAGCGGCGCGATGTCACGCCACATCAGGTGCGTCTGCGGGAAACCGTGCAGCAGCAACAGCGGCGGCCCGGAGCCGGCGTGGCGTACGAAGATGCGGGTTTCGCCGGCGTCGATCTCGAGCGCGTCGAACCCGTCCATCGCATCAGCGCGTGCGGCGCGCTCCGCTGTCCTCGATGGGCTGGCCATCTTCCTTGGCGAATGGAGAGATCTTGCCGACCGGCAAGATCTCCAGCACTTCCTCCGAGGGTCGGCAGAGCTTGGTGCCCAGCGGCGTCGCGACGATGGGCCGGTTCAGCAGGATCGGGTGCTGCGCGATGAAGTCGAGCAGCTGGTCATCGGTCCATTTCGGGTTGCCGAGGTCCAGCTCTGCATAGGGCGTTCCCTTCTCGCGCAGCAACGCCCGCAGGGGCTGGCCCGTCGCGGCCGCGATCTCGCGCATCTGCTCGCGGGTCGGCGGTGTCTTCAGGTATTCGATCACGGTGGGCTCGATGCCCGCG
Source organism: Variovorax sp. PBS-H4 (assembly GCF_901827205.1). Classification (NCBI taxonomy): domain Bacteria; kingdom Pseudomonadati; phylum Pseudomonadota; class Betaproteobacteria; order Burkholderiales; family Comamonadaceae; genus Variovorax; species Variovorax sp. PBS-H4. Next base: position 127,069 of record NZ_LR594675.1, read on the forward strand.
TGACGCAGGAGCGCGAGCGTGTTGCGTGAGGTGCCGCAGGCGGGGTTGTGATAGATGGTGACTTCGGACATGGGTGCATTCTGGCGCTGCTGCGGGGCCTTGAGCTGGAAAACTTGCCGCCATCCACTTGGATGGTGCTAAGATGGCGCATGCCCCGAAAAAGCGCTTCCCTTGCCGCCTCCCCCAAGCCGGCCGACGAAAAGATCACCATCAACGTCGGTTGCGTGGACCTCGGCCAGATCGATCTGCTGGTGCAGGAAGGCTTCTACGCCAACCGCACCGACCTCATCCGCACCGCGATACGCAACCAGTTGGCCACCCAGGTCGATGTCGTGCGCCAGGTCGTGGCGAGCAAATCGCTGGTGCTCGGCATCCAGCACTACGACGCAGCCACCCTGGAGGCCATTGAGGCGGCCGGGCAGAAGTTGCAGATACGCGTGCTCGGCCTGGCCGTGATCGCGGCCGACGTCACGCCGGCGCTAGCGCTGGCTGCCATCGAATCCATCACGGTCCTGGGCGCGCTTCACGCGAGTCCTGCCGTCAAGGCGGCGCTCGCCGCGCGCATCCGCTGAACACCCCACCGAACGCACCTACTCGAAAGACCCCCATGAGTTTCGATCTCAAGCACCTGATGGCAGAAGCAACCCGGCTCACGCGCGCCGGAGACTTGCGCGCGGCGACCGCCGCGATCCAGGCCGCGCTGCACGGCGCCGAACGCGCGCAGCCGATGCCCGAGGAGACAGGCGCGGTGATCGACGTCGAGGCCAGGCACGTGCCCGACAGCCCGCCGCCTCGCAGCGTCGACGATGCACCTGTTGCGTACGACGATGTCGCCGTTCCCGGCCGCTTCATTGCCGGCAGTTTTGCCGACGCGTCAGGCCGTCGCGACTACAAGCTCTACATCCCGCCCGAGGCGGGCCGGCGCCCGCTGCCGCTGGTCGTGATGCTGCACGGCTGCACCCAGGACCCGGACGATTTCGCGGCCGGCACGGCAATGAACGCAGCCGCACTGGCGCAGGGCTTCTTCGTGCTGTACCCGGCGCAGTCGCGCCAGGCCAATCCGCAGGCGTGCTGGAACTGGTTCAAGCACAACCACCAGAAGCGAGGTCGCGGAGAACCGGCGCTGCTGGCGGGAATGACCCGGGCAGTGATGGCGCAGTACACGATCGATCCGCAGCGCGTCTATGTGGCGGGACTCTCGGCGGGCGGGGCAATGGCCGCGATCCTCGGCGAGGCCTATCCCGACCTGTACGCAGCCGTCGGCGTCCACTCCGGGCTCGCCGCCGGTGTTGCAACCGACCTGCCGGCGGCGCTGATGGCGATGAAGAGCGGCGGGGTCATGCAGGGCGGTGTTGCCAGCGGCATGCCCACCATCGTCTTCCATGGCGACGCCGATGCGACTGTTCATGCGAGCAATGGCGAACAGGTCATTGCGGCCAGCGTTGGAAATACGGCCACGGTCGAGGTCCAGCATCTGAATGCCAAGGGCGCCCGCGCCTCGACGCGCCGCTTGCACCGATCCGCCGACGGGCGGGTACTTGCCGAGCACTGGACGGTGCACGGGGCGCCTCACGCGTGGGCCGGCGGCAGCGCCAAGGGCTCCTACACCGATGCCCGCGGACCGGATGCGAGCGCGGAGATGCTGCGCTTCTTTTTCGAGCGTCCGCGCAAGCCGGCGCACTGAGCCGGGCGTGGAGCCATAGCGGGCCGTCGGCCGAAGGGGGTCGGCCGCAATCTCTTCACGATGGCTCGAACGCCTGAAAGTGGGGCGGCTGGTCCAGGGCCAGCGCATCGAAGAAGGCGCGCACGCTGGAGGGGTCGCTGAAGTAGTTGAAGTGCGTGGCCTCCTGGCCCTCGGCCAGCCAGAAGCTCGAGCCTCCCCGCCGTCCCGCGCCCCCGTCCATGGAAGCGGTCTGCACCACCAGATCGCTTTCGGACCAGGCGGCACCCCCGGTCTCCAGGGCTGCCAGCCAAGGTGCATTGCCAAAGCCCCACACGTTTCCGGCCATCACGCGCAGATCGCCCGGCAGGGGCTCGACCGGGCTGTTGAGCCATTGAATCAGCGGAGCGTCGGGCAACAGCGAGGCGATGCCCGGAACCCTCGAGGGGCTGGTGCGGGCGCGGGCCGCTTCCACGAGGAAGGCCTCGAAGGCAGGCTGAACGGAGATGTGCCCAAGCCGCAGGGCGTTCCTGAACAGCGACATCCAGACGTCGAGGCCCCCTTCGTCGATGCCGATGCCCTTCGCAGGGCAGGCCACGCGCACCATCCGATCGATGCTGAAGTGTTTGTCGCGCACGATTCTTCCCAGTTCCAGCAGGGCACGGCGGTCGGCCGCATGGCCATCGGCGGAGAAAAAGGTCGAAGCGGCACGCTCTGTCTCGTGGGGCTGCGCGGCAGCGCGGGCCAGCACTTCGGCCAGTAGCCCGCCGCTCGAATGCGTCGCCAGATGCACGGGCGCCGACGCTGGCAGCGCCTTGGCGAGCGTGAGCGCCGCAGCGACAGGGCTGCCGCCAAGCGTCGGATATTCGAACGCATACACGCGGTCGTGGTACGCGCGGAACAGGTCGAGGCGCTTCTGGTGATTCGCGGTCCACAACGCGCCAAACGTGCTGGCCGTGTCGAGGAAGACTCCGTGGACGAAGACCAGGGTCGGACCGCCGCTCGAGAATTCGCTTGCCAGCGAACCGGCGGGTGGGTGCCCCCTGAGTGCCACCAGCGATCGGGGCTGCAACTCGTACAGCGCCGGGGGGACCTGCGCATCCAGACGAAGCATCAGCTCGCCCACCGTAGCGCTCGGGTCATTCGCGGCGCGGCCGAGGATCTGGATGCGCGAGATAGGCAACGATGGTTGCGCAAGGTCGTTGCGCTCCGTCTCTGCGCTGCTCTGGCGGAGAAGCAACCCGGCGGCGTTCGAAGGGTGCAGAGTCAACGTGACGCCATCGGAGGTCTCGATCGTGACCACGTCCTCGCCCGGGACTGCGGACGCCAATTGCCCCGAGGAAGAGGGAGGCGCTGGATCCGAGCTCTCCGCCGGCTCGCCCATATCGGGTACGTATCGCGCACGGCCTTCCTCTGCGGCACGCGCCAGCAGCAGTTCGCGAAGTGCCTGCCCCCGAAGCCCTGTGAGCTCCATGTAGCGGGCTGCCAGGCCTGCAACCACGGCGCATGCGAATGAAGTCCCGGACATCGTGGTGTAGCGGGCCGGCGGCAATACCGCACCTTCGGAGCCGCCACTCGTACCTGCACCTGCGGCAACCAGCACTTTTGCGCCGGGCGCCCAGAGATCGGGGCCCTCCTTCTGCAGCTTGCCGTTCCGTTTCACTGCGCCACGGTTGCTGAACTCGAGCGGCCTTCCGTCCTCATCCAGGGCGCCCACTGCGAGCACCTCGGGCATCGAGGCCGGAAAGTTCACCGGCTCCTGCGAGCCCTCGTTCCCGGCCGCTGCCACCACCAGGATGTTCTGGGCCGTGATCAGGCCCAGCGCGCGAGCCATCGCTTCATCCCATGTACCCATGCCAAGCGGCACGCACAGGATGTGCGCACGTTCTTCGGCCGGCACGCTCAGAATCGAGTCGAGCGCCACGAGCACCGTGCTGGTCGCGCCGCTGCCCTGCGCGTCCAGTGCCGCATAGGACTGCAGCCGCGCCCCCGTCGAAATGCCGACGAAGCGCCCTGCGATGATGCTCGCGACAGCCGTGCCATGGCCGTGCGGGTCCGCGACCGCGCCCTCGATGACCGAGTGCTGAAGCTCGGGATGCATGGCATCGACGCCCGTGCCGAGGATCGCCACCCGCACCCCAGTGCCGAAGTTTTCGCGCAAGCGCCGCTCGGGAAGCCCGAGCCACACCGGCCAGTTCGACGCCGGCGCAAGGCCTTCTCGTGCGTGGTCGGCGAGCACCTCGATCGGCGCGCCCGACTGCAGTTCCTCGGCCACGCCGGCCAACTGCTTGTCCTTGCGTGCCAGCGGCGCCAGCGCACGGAGCACGCTGGAGCGGTCGCCGTGCAGGATCTGCAGAAGCAGGCGACGGTCGAACAGCACGCGGCGCGCACCCTCTGCGCCACGTGCAGCAATCGCGTGCTGCAGCAGATGGTCGCGCAGATAGGCCGGCGGCAGCAGCGGAGTGCCGTTGCGGGGTGCGAGTTCGCCCACGATCGCTTCATGGGCCGCGCGCACCTTGTCGCGGTAGGCACTCTGCAGAAACTGCGACACAGCCGGATGCAGCGTGGCCGAACTGCCATCCGGCGTGCGGCATTGCCAGGCGAGTTGCACCGCGAGCGCTTCGCTGCCGGTCGGCCGGTCGGGATAGCCGGGGCGGCGCGCGGACATCACGATGAGCCCGTCGCGCTCGGCCGAAGTCAGCTGGCCCAGCACCTTCATGCTCAGCGCGCCGTAGTTCGACTCCGGGCGCTCGGTGTCGCGGCGCGGCCAGCGCCGGATGCCGCGCAGCCAGCCGGCGCCCACGATGGGCACCAGCGAAGGCACACCCTGATGCACCGGCCACAGCTCGGCAGCGTCTGTTCTTGCCACGCCCATCTGCACCAGATGGGCCTGCGCCTCGCTCGCTTCCAGGTGACCGACGTCGACGTCCCTGTTGCGTTGCATGCGCACGTCGATGCACGTGTCGCCGCCGACCCGCCCCTTCGCGCCGAAGCGCACCACGAGCCGCTGCAGGTGGGCCGCTGCGGGCTCGGCGGGCGGATCGGTGTCGAACCAGATTCCTCCGCCGAAGCGGGACCGTACCGAAGGCCGCCGCAGCACATTGCCGAGAAGCGTACGCACGCCCGCGCCCGGCATCGCGCGCAGGCGCAGTACGCCGCCCGGTGTCAACGCGAGCACGCGTTGCGCCAGCCGGTCCTCGAGAACGGGCCTGGGCACCAGGCCTTCCATGAGCGGCGGGAAATTGCGAAGCGCACCCAGCTCGGCCGCGGCGCCTTGCAAAGGCACCCCGCCGCGCTCGGGGCCCGCCATCGGCGCACCCCCGCGCAGTGCGCGAAGGCGGCGCGAGAGCTCGAGGAAGGAACGCGCGGAGGCCGGCAGAAACTCGGTGCCGCGCGGGTCCCGGAGCAGGGCGCTGAAGCTGGCCAGCTTGACGCCGCTCTTCGCCTCGACGAAGCGCCGGATCGCCTCGCGCGACTCCGCCATGGCGCTGCTGGCCTGGCGCTGCTCCTCGCCCGACAGCGACCCGTGCAGCCATTCGCGCAGGCCGGGCACGAAGTCGAACACCATGTCCTGCGCTGCACTGCCCGGCGGCGAAACGCGCACCAGCAGCCCCGACAGCAATACCTCGGCAGCCGGGGCCAGCGAGCGTCGGCCCGGCAGCGAGTGCAGCAGCAGGCGCATCACCGGCAGGGTGATCCACGTTCCGGCCAGCAAGCGCAGCAGGGCGAAAGCCTGCGCCGATGCGATCGCGCGAAAGCGCAGCACGCGTTCGCGTGCGGCCTCGGGCGTGGGGGCGGGGGCGCCCGTCGTGCCCGTGGACGGTGCAGCCAGCGGCGCCACCATTTCCGCGGCGTCCTCGAGCGACACGGCGGCATGCTGAAGCAGGCGCGGCGACATGACGAAGTCGGCCCAGGCGCCCAGCGCGGGCGCGTCCAGCGAGAGCATCGGCACGGCGTCCAGGCCCCCTCGATCGCGGAAGCCGCCATGCCACACATCGAGCCGCTGGAGCAAGCGATTGACGCTGCCGCGTTCACGCGCGCGGACCAGCTCGGGCGCCTCGCCGAGCGCGGTGAAGCCCCAGGCCTTCGGCGGCAGCATCTGCACAATGGCCATCACCGAGCGCGAGCCGAGGTCGCGCACGAACTTGCGCAGCACTTTCCCTTCCCAGTGCGCAGACGCGCCGTGTGTCAGCACGAGCGCCAGCAGCGGCCGTTGCGATTGCAGCATCGCGCGCGGTGCGCATGGCATGCCGGAGGGCGACTCCACATTCACCGCACCTGCCTTGATCGACCAGCGCCACAGCCGCACCTGGCCGAAAGCGCCGTGGCGCGCGAGCAGGTTGCGCAACTCGATCAGCGTGTCCTCGAAGGCAAGCATCGCCTCATCGCGCTCGGCAAGCAGCACCACGTCGAACCAGCGCTCCGCCACCGGCCGCAACACCGGCACCAGCGCATGGGCGCGGGTACCGAACGCCGCGCCGGCCAGCAGTTCCGCGCAGGCTTGCGCGCTGGCCTCGGCGGTGGCCTGGGTGTCGACCACGCGCCGATTGGCCGATGGCCGTTTGCGCAGGAAGGGCTTCAGCGCCCGTTCGATCGCAGCCCGGCCCGGCAAGGCGTCGGCCACCGGGACCTGCACGCGGCGCGCGCTGAGCTGCTCTTCTCCCTCCTTGCCCGGTTGCGCCACGAACAGCGAAGTGCTGCCGCCGAACTGCTGCGGCATGCCGTCGCGCTCGGCGCGGTCGCCGCCGTGGGGGTGACGGTCTGCCGAAGAAGCCTTCTTCGCTGGGGGCGTTCCGCCCGCGTGCGCACCTGCGTCCGCCGTGGGCAGTTGGCCCGGGGCGCCTGCTGGTGTCGCAGGTACGGGCAGAAGCCGGGCGAGCCACAGCGCGTCGGCACGTTCCAGCGCATCGGCGCCGACGATGTCGGTCCCCAGCAGGCGCAGCGCCTCGGCGAAGCGCCGCCGCCAGTCCGGCGGTCCGGGTTGCAGTGCGGCGGTCTGGGCCATGCGCCGCCTTGCTTCAGTCGAGGCTCTTGAACAGCACGTCGAGGATGCGGTCCTGCTCTTCCTTCGACAGGGCCTGGCGCTGCGGGCTCAGGTATTGCGCATTGAGCAGCTGGTCGGTGGCCAGCGCACCTTGCTCGCGGCGGCTGAGGAACTCGTTGAGCAGGCCCTGCATCTGGGGGTCGCTTGCCATGGCCGGCAGATGGGCGCGCACGATACTGGCGAGCTGGGTCTCGTCCGGATCGGGCAAGGTGCACTGCACGCAGCGGCGAAGGAAGGGCGCCGGAAAATCGCGCTCGCCGTTGCTCGTCATCACGATGAACGGGTATTCGCTGAAACTGACCACGCCCTTGTGCACCGTCACCGGCGTGCCCTCGATGGAGCGCACCGCAACCTCGGGCTGGCGCGCGGCCACGCGCTGCAACTCGGCAATGCTGAACGAACCGGTGTCGAGCACGCCCAGCAGGTCGTTGGGCAGGTCGATGTCGCTCTTGTCGATCTCGTCGATGAGCAGCGCGCGCGGTGCATCGGCAGCGGCGAGCGCGCTGCCGAGCGGCCCGAGCGTGACGAAGGCGCCAAGCTCGTCGGAGTCGTTCGCGGCGGCGGCGGTGGTTGCGTTCCTGGCGGTCTTCTGCTTCGGCAGCCCGGCCGTGGGCGTGGCAGCCGAGCGTGCCTGCTGCTGCTGAATCTGCTGCAATCGCGCCAGCGCGTCATAGCGATAGAGGCCCTCCTGCAGCGCCGAGCGCGAGTTGATGGGCCAGACCAGCACCTCGCCCAGCCCGAGCTGTTGCGCCACCGAGTACACCAGCGAGCTCTTGCCGGTGCCCGGCTTGCCGGTGATCAGCAGCGGCCGGCGCAGGTGCAGCGCGACGTTGACCGCGTCGCGGACCTCGTCGGTCGCTCGAAAGGTGCTCGCAATCACGGCGCGTCGGCGCGGCCCGGGCTGGCGCCAGGGCGGGGGCGCGGGCAGCTTCACCTTGCTCTTCGCAGGCTTGGCGTCCGGGTCGTAGATCTTCCAGGTGGCCATGTCGGTCCTTGTTGCGTGGGTCGGCTCAGGTCGGCGCTGCGCCCAGGGTCTGGAAGCGCTGGGTCTGTGCATACGGGTTGCGGTCGGGCTCGTCGAGGAACAGCACCAGCTCCGGCAGCTTGCTGCCGCTGCGCGCCTGGCAGAGCGCTTCGGGCAGCTTGTTCAGGCGCTGGCCGGCAAGCCAGTCGCGCACCGTGGCCTTGAAGGCGGCGGCGTCGGCCGGCTCGGCGCCGGGCCACAGCATGTAGGGTTCGCCGTCGATCAGCTGCTTGAAGAACTTCTCGAGATTGCGGCCTCTCTGCGCGGGACTCGGCGGCAGGTAGACGAGGCCCAGCACGTGCGCCTCGTCCTCGCCGGCCGCGGGTTGCTCGTCGTCGAAGCGGCAGTGCAGCCTTGCGCTGGCTCGGGCCCGCTCCTGGGCCTGCCGGCCGCGCTGCTGCCAGAGTGCCGGCTGCAGCTTCGATTGCTTGCCCTGCAGCCGGTCCTTCCAGCGCCAGCAGATCGGCCACACCGCGTCCAGACCCACGCGCTGCAGCGCCGCGCCGGTCTCCGCCGGGCTGCCGGTGAGCTCGCCCATGTCGATGCTGTAGCTCAGCCATTCGCGCTGCCCGCACAGCAGCAGGAACGGGGCCAGCAGCTCCACGCGCACCGGCCGGACCTCGCCGGCCTGGACATGGTTGATGAGCGTGTTGAGCTGCTCGCCCATCGGCCCTGCGAGCGCCAGCTCCGCGCCGGGCTCGATGACGGACTCGCGCAGCAGCCAGTACCGCTGCACCGAAGGCTCCGGGGCATTGGCCGGGAGTTCGAGCTCGACGTAGATCACCACCGAACCCTTCGGCAGATCGGCGGTGGGCTGCACGGCGGCCAGCAGTGGCGCCATCAGCGGATCGGCGCGAAGGTCGGCATCAAGCCGCGCCGCGGCGTCCACCGAGCGCGCGGAAGCACCGGGCTCGGCCGCCTGCTTCATCGCCATCAGCATCAGGCGCAGCAGGGCGGCGTGGGAACGGCCCTGGTTTCGCGCCATGTCGCGGTTCATGTCGAGCGACCACAGCAGCAGCTCGCGCAGTTCGGCGAACTGCGGCGGGTGGCGCGCGTCTTCGTTGACCAGGTGCCGCGCGAACTCGGTCCACTGGGGCAAGCTGAGGCCGAGCGCGGCCAGGCCGGGAACCCATTGCCGCACCACCTTCACGCGGTCCCAGGCGTCGCGCAGGAGGTCGGGCTCGGGGGCATCGGGCGCGGCCCGTTCGATCCTGCTCGCCAGCGCCTCGAGGGTGTCGTCGCGGATGGCCTTGGCCAGTGCGGCCGGTGTCTCGCCGGTCGATGCGAGGTCCAGCCACAGGTGGCGAAACAGCACCTCCGAGAGCCCGGCCCGCCTGGCGTGCGCCGCCATGGCCTTGTCGTCGGCGCCCGAGCCGGAGCGGCTGGACCACTGGTCGCCAGAGCCTTGCGTCCACTCGAAGCGCACCGGCCGCGAGGCCAGGTTCTCGACCCGCTCCATCAGCATCGTGTCGAGCGGTCGCGGGAGCGGCGGCCAATCGATGGCCTTCAAGACGTCGAGGGCCATGCTGGCCAGGGTGGGCTCGAAGGGATTCGCCGAAGCGATGGCGGCAGCCGTGGACGCGAAGTAGAAGTGCTGCCGGCGCGGGGTCTTGCCGGTCCCGCTCAATTGCACATTGCCGGGCCGGTCGCTGATCACCTGGGCGCAGCTGTCGATCACGCCGAGCTGGAGCGCGGGCATCCGCGCGTTCCGCAGGTGCTGCAGCAGGGAGTCGAGGTCCCACGATTGCAGGTTCTCCAGGTCCTCCGTGTCCTGCGTCAGCAGGTAGCGCTGCCGGTTGTTCATCACGCCATGGCCGATCCACAGCAGCAGCAGGAGGTCGGCCGGCTGGCTGCGGGCGACCTTGCCCAGCGACGTGCGCAGCGACGCTGCGTCGGCACGGTGGGCTTCGGCGCCGTTGAGCAGCCGCGGGCGCAGGGTGTCGATACGGGCCGCCTCCTCCGAGCCCGGCACGGCACTCACGTTCAGCAGCAGTTCGACCTCTGCCCGGTCGCGCAGCCATTCGGTCCACTCGAGGGCCCGGCGCGACACCGGCGCCTTGAAGTCGAGGCTGTTGCGCTTGCCGGCCGTCGCTGCGTGGCATTCGACCGCGACGATCCACGCCAGGACGGAGGCCACGCCTCATCCGCCTTTCAGGAAGTCGGCGATGGCGGGCCAGACCTGCATGCGGTTGTCGAAATAGGCGCCGTGCGCTTCGGGAAAGGGCGCACCGTTGTCGACCGGCAGGTCCAGCACCTTGCCCTTGAACACCCCTGCGGCCGGGTAGCCGAGGATGTCGTTCTCGTCGTAGATGTTGAGCCAGCGCTCCGGAAAGAAGTCGGGCAGTCCGGAGCCCAGCACGCGAGAGGCCAGCGCGTCGATCTCGTAGAAGAAGGCCGCCTGCGAACCGACCGTGATCAGCACATCCACCGGACGCTTTTCCAAGGCCAGCCAGTCGACCGCGGCGATGCCGCCCAGGCTGTGCGCCAGCAGCACCCGCGCGCCGGTCTTCGCGACGTTGAGGCCGATGAAGTCGCGCAGCGTCGAACCGCGCGCCTGGTAGCGCAGGATGTCGCCGACCACCGGACTGGTGAGGTCGGTGAGGCTGCCGCGCCGCCGGCGGCCGTAGGCCGTCATGCGCTCGAGCAGCCAGTCCTTGATGCCCGCCGGCGGGCCTCCCAGCGGCGGCAGCAGCGCATCGGCCAGTGCATCGCGCATGGCGACGGCGAGTGTCGGCAGGTTCAGTTCGCGCAGGCGGGCCTGCAGGGCGGCCACCAGCGCGCGTGCCACGAGCGGGCTGGCGGCGGCCTCCGACAGCGTGAGCGCGCCGACCACGGTCTGCCATTCCACATCCGCGAGCACGGTTTCGATGAAGAGCGCCCACTGCCCGCGCAGGCCGGCGTTGGACAAGAGCCCCTCCACGGCCGCATCGTCGCGCAGCGCGCCGATGCGCGCCCAGATGGCCGGGCCGGGCGGCGCACCGAGGTAGGCCTCGTCGGGCGCCACGCGGAGTTCGATCAGCGGATCATCGGCCAGCAGCGTCCAGCGGGCGCGCTGCTGCGCATCGAGCGAGGGCGTCGGGTCGCCCGTGCGCACATAGCTCGGCACCGACGCCCCGTGCTTGTTGAGCGCGGCGCCGAAGGCATCGCCCCAGGGACAGGGCTCGATCTTCCAGCCTGGAAGGTACTCGGCCGCTTGTGCCTGCAACAGCTTCATCGACTCGGCGAGGCCTTGTTGACGGACGCCGGTGCCATGGATGAACAGCAGGGTCGATGTCATGCGAGGCGCCCTCCAACATTGAGTTGGACGCATGCTCAGGCCTGGGCTGCGCGGCTGTCAACCCTAATGTGGGGGAGCACCCGTCGATAGCGCCTAGTCGATCCAGGGACCTCCCAGCATGGCTTGGATATAGGCGGCGACCTTCACCAGGTCCTCGTCGGACAGCGGGATCGGCGGTGCGTCGACCAGGTGCTCGGCGACCATGTGCAGCTTTGCCGATGCATTGGGCTGCTCGTGGAGCAGCACTGCGATTGCCGTGGTCTGCGCGACCGCTCGCAACTCGAGCGCACGCAGGCGTGCATCGACTTCTTCCATTTCCATTGAGCCTTCCTCCCTGGAGGTGCAAGTTGAGGAAACTCGATTCTGCTTCCAAAAGCAGGCGCGTCGTGCCGCGGGTCCGGCGGCGCGGGGGGAAGTGCCAGGGTCCGATGCAGATCAGGGCAGGCGTTGACAGCGCAGATCAATCATGTAGCATCCTTATTGGCATACCAATTCGGAATGCATTTGATGGGAACCGCTATGGATGCACGCACGTCTTCCCCCGTCCTGCAGGTGCAGGGCGTGGACATTCGCTACGGCGGAAACCTGGTGGTTTCCGGCGCGTCCTTCGACGTCAGCGAGGGCGAGTTCGTGACGCTGCTCGGCCCGAGCGGCAGCGGCAAGACATCGCTGCTGAGGACGATCGCCGGCTTCATGCCCGCCAGTGCCGGGCAGATCCGGCTGCGCGGCGAGCCGATGGAGAAAGTCCCTGCCTACCAGCGCGATGTCGGGCTGGTGTTCCAGAACTACGGCCTGTTTCCTCACATGACGGTGGAGGGCAACCTCAGTTTCGGGCCGCGCATGATGAAGGTGCCGGCGGCCGAGATCGAAGTGCGCGTTGCCGAGGTCCTCGCGCAGGTCCGGCTCGAGCGGCTGCGGGAGCGCTATCCCCATGAGCTCTCCGGCGGCCAGCAGCAGCGCGTCGCCATCGCGAGGGCGCTGGCGATGCGGCCCTCGCTGTTGCTCCTGGACGAGCCGATGTCCAACCTGGACGCGAGGCTGCGCTCCGAGATGCGGGTGGAACTGCTCGTGTTGCTGAAGCGCCTCAAGATGACCGCCGTGGCCGTGACCCACAACCAGGAGGAGGCGCTCGGCATGTCGGACCGCATCGTGGTCATGGCCGAGGGCGGCATCCGCCAGGTGGGGACACCGGCAGACATCTACCTGCACCCCGCGGATGCCTTCGTGGCCAACTTCGTCGGCGATGCCAATGTCGTCGAAGCCCGGCACGTGGGCTTCGCACCCGACGGCGACTCGCTGTACCGCTGCGCCGACGGAATGGTGATCCGGGGCACCGCCGCCGGGGCGCACCAAGGGCAGACCACGCGGCTTCTGATCCGGCCGGAACTGATCGAGGTCGACGCCACGGGCCAGCAGGCCGGCGACGATTCCATGAGCGGACTGGCCGCTCATATCGTGAGCACGGCGTACATGGGCGCCTTCACGGAAATCCGCGCGCGGGTGGGCGCGGAGCGGCTCCTGGTCAAGCTGCCTGCAGGGGTGCGTGCGCCGGTATTCGAAGCGGGCCAGCCGGTCCTGATGCGGTGGGCGCCCGAGGCCGTGAAGGTGCTGCAATGAGCGCCGCCCGGCCGCCCGAAGGGGCCCGCGCCACAGTGCGCGGCATGGAGGTTGCCTCATGAGCACGACGGCAACCCCGGTCGTCCCCGTCCACACGGGCAACGGCCCACCCGACGAAGTGCCATCGGTCCGCGTGCCAAGGGCCGCGGGCTCGCTGCAGAGATGGCTGCTGCTCGCGCCTGCGTTGCTCGTGCTCGGCGTATTCGCCATCGCGCTGCTCGACCTGCTGAACTGGAGCTTCTACAGCGGCGGCAAGCTCGGCGCTGCGCCCAGCGGCGACATGGGGTGGGGTACCTACACCCGCATCCTGGGCGATCCGCTCTACATGGGCGCCATTCTTGCCACGGTCCGCCTGTCCGCGGTCTCGACGGTGTGCAGCCTCGCGCTCGGCCTGCCGGTGGCCTACTGGATCGTGCGAACCGGATCGAGCCGCGTCCGGGCGTTGCTCATCATCCTGGTGGCCGTCCCCTTCATGACGAGCCTGATCGTGCGTCTTTATGCGCTGCTGCTGATGCTGGGCAACAGCGGGCTGCTGAACACCTTGTTCCAGGCGATGGGCTGGATCGCGGACAACGACTTCGTCGCACTGGTGCGCAACGAGGTCGGCGTTTCCATCGGGCTGACCTATTTCGTGCTGCCCTTCGTCATCTTCACGCTGGCCGGCAGCTTTCGCCGGTATGACCGCACGCTGGAGGATGCCGCGCAGAACCTCGGTGCGGACGAAGTGGTGACCTTCGTTCGCATCACGCTCCCGCTGCTGGCGCCCGGGATCCTTGCTGCCTGCACGCTGGCCTTCGTGCTGGCGGGTACGGCCTTCGCCACGCCGCTGATCCTCGGCGGCAGCGCCGTGCGGATGGTGGCGAACGTCATCTACGACCAGGCGCTGTTCGCGCAGAACATGCCCGTGGCCGCCGCGCTGAGCGTGCTGGCCCTGTTGTTCACGATCGCCTGCCTCTACGCGGCCGGGCGCTTGTCCCACCGGAGAAAGCATGCGTAAACACCGCAACCGCGCCCACCGCGCTCGCCGTTCGCTGGCCTTCGTCGCCGTCTGGGCGCTGCGTGCCGCCGCATTCGGCCTGCTGTTCCTTCCCATCCTGCTGGTGATCCTGCTTTCCTTTTCGGGCGATGCCTACACCACGCTGCCACCGCAGAGCTATTCGCTGCGCTGGTACGCGAATGCGATCTCGCGCGGCGAGTTCGTCGAGAGCTTCATGACGAGCGTGCAGGTCGCAGCGCTCGCCACGCCGCTGTCGGTGATGATCGGGACGCTGGCCGCCTACGGCCTGTGGAAGTACCCGCGTCCCGGCGCGCGCGCATTGGAGTCCTTGCTGATGGCGCCGATCCTGCTGCCGCTGGTGGTGACCGGGCTGGCCCTGCTGGTGTTCTTCAACCGGGGCTATCTCTACACGGGGCTGTGGAGCATCGTGCTGGCGCACGTGATCGTCACCTTCCCCTACAGCTTTCGATCGGTGCTGGCGGTGCTCGCGCGCTACGACAGGCAGCTCGACGAGGCCGCCGCATCGCTGCGCGTGCATCCGGCGACGGCCTTCTGGCACGTGACCCTTCCCATGATCCGGCCGGGCCTTTTCGCCGGCGCGCTGTTCGCGTTCGTGATGTCCTTCGACGACTTCGCCACCACGATCTTCCTGATCACGCCTGGAACGAAGACGCTGCCGATCGCCATCTACCAGTACATGGAATTCAATCTCGATCCCACCGTGTCGGCGGTCTCCGCCATGCTGGTGCTGCTGTCGGTCGTCGGCGTACTCGTGATCGACAAGGTCCTGGGCATGGATCGGTTCGTCGGCCTGCGCGCATGAGACCCGTTGAAAAACCTCCGAGACAAGTACAAGGAAAGAGTGAATGGAAAAAGCGAACCCCACACCGCTCGACGGACCTTTCGTATGGACCGGCGCTGCGCTGGCCACGGCCGAAGGCTGGCGCTCGGTCCTGAGCCCCGACGAGGCTGCCTCCCTGAAGCGGGCTGCCCGCGCGGTCATTGCAAGTGGCAAGCCCTTGGAAGCGATGCGGCGCGACGACTTCCAGGTGCCGCAGCTGCAGGCGCGCTGGCTGCGGATCAGCCGCGAGCTCGAGCACGGGCACGGCTTCGTCCTGGTCCGTGGCGTGCCCGTGGAAGACCTGTCGGACGAAGAATGCAAGTTCCTGTTCTGGGGCATCGGACTGCAGCTGGGCGTGCCGCTGTCGCAGAGTCGCCTGCAGAACTACATCGCCGAAGTCAAGGACATCGGCGAGAAGATGGGGCAGGCCACCACGCGCGCCTACCGCGCGGGCGGGCCGCTGCGCTTTCATACCGATCAATGCGATGCACTCGCCCTGCTGTGCCTTCGCGAGCCGATCTCCGGCGGCCACAGCCGCGTGGTGAGTTCGGCGGCCATTCACAACGAGATCATCCGCCGCAGGCCCGACCTGCTGCCGGTTCTGTATGCGCCTTTCTGCTTCAGCCGCCAGGGCGAGGAAGTGGAGGGCGAGGAACCGTGGTACGAGCGGCCGGTCTTCGACCGGGGCGTGGACGGCAGCTTCACCAGCCTGTTCTCGCTGTCCTTCATCGAAAGCGCGCAGCGGCTGCCCGAGGTGCCGCGGCTCACCGCGATGCAGCGCGAGGCGCTGGAGCTGGTCGCGCAGCTGGCCGATGAACTGAGCACGACGATCGAGCTGCGCAAGGGAGACATGCAGTTCTTCAACAACCATGTCGTGTATCACTCGCGCACCGACTACCAGGACCACGATGACCTCGCGAGGAGGCGCACGCAGCTGCGGCTCTGGCTGGCCACGCCCGACAGCCGCCCCTTGCCCGACGGCGCGAGCGTGTTCTTCGGCTCCACGCAGCCCGGGGCGGTGCGCGGCGGCATCAAGCCGCCGTCCGGACGGCGCTTCGCCTTTGCAGACTGGCGCAGCGCAGGCTGGACGGACGCCGACCTTCGCACGTTCAGGGGCGGCCATGCTGCATGAGCGCGCAGTGGACTTCGGCCGGGAAGAGGGCCGGGGTTTTCAAGATAGACTTGCTGCGGCCCCCCTCCCGAACTCACCGCAGCCAGTCAGTCGTGCACGCATCATGAGCAAATCCACGGAAGCCGATCGTGTCTTCAACGGCATCGTCACCGACATCCTCGCCGGCGCGATCCGCCCGCGGGAGCGGCTTTCCGAGCGCGAGCTGGTGTCGCGTTTCAAGGTGAGCCGCACGCCGGTGCGCGAGGCCACCAAGCGGCTGCTGGAGCGTGGATTCATCGAGACCGGCCCGCGCGGCGTGGCCGTCGTCGTGGATGTCAGCTCGGAGGAACTGCGCCAGCTCTACGCGTTGCGGCTGCAACTGGAGAGCACCGCGGCGCGCGAGATCGTCGCGAACATCACGCCGCCGGAAATCGTCGCGCTGAAGCAGATCAACAAGGAATTCAAGCAGGCGCTGGAGCAGCGCGACCTCGTGAGGATGCTCGAGGTCCGCGCCGACTTCCACGCTCTGCTCGGCAGGGCCACGCGCAACCGCTGGCTTGGGGAAGTGCTGGTGATGTTGCGCGACAAGGCGTACGTCGTCCGCCACTACCACTGGCAGGATTTCCATCGCGCCTCCGCGACACTGGACATCCACAACCAGATGATCAAGGCGCTCGAGGCCAGGGACACCGAGCTGTTCGTGCAACTGGTCTGCCAGCAGATCAGTGCGGCGATCGCCACCTACGAGAACCGGCTGCAGGCGCCGTCATGGAGCGCTTCGGCCAACGCCGCGCCGGTGGTGGCCAAGACGCCCCGGCCCGCGCAGCCGCCCGGCCGCGCCACCTCGAAGACAGTGAAGCCGAAGCCTGCCGGCAAGCCGGCGCGCGGCAAGGCCATCGCCTGACTTCAACGGGGGCGAGCGCAACCGTCTCGACCCCCCGCCGCTCACAGGGCGGCGATCGCCTGGAACTCGATCAGCAGACCGGGGTCCGCCAGGTGGTTCACTTCCACGATCGTGCTGGTGGGCAGCCGGTCCTTGAAGAACTCCATGCGCGCCGCGACGATCTCCTTGAACTGCCGCACATCCGTGGTGTAGACCACGATCGAGACGATGTCCTCGAGCGTGCCGCCCGCGGCTTCCAGCACGGTGCGCATGTTCCGGATGCACTGGCGCGTCTGCTCGGCCATGTCGCCCGGCCCCACGAGCTTGCCGTCGCCGTCGCGCGCCAGCTGGCCCGACAGGAAGAACAGGGACGAAGGCTTGTCGACGCGAATGTAGTGGTGGTAGACGGTCTTGCGCACATTGGCCAGGCCGGGGGGATCTCCGCGTGTGATTTCGCTCATGGTGTCCAGTCCTTTCTTGGGTTGATGATTCAGTTCGCGTCGATCCAGCGGACCACGCGGTCGAGCTGTGGGTCGGGCCGCCTCGGAACGGGGCGCTCCGGGTTGGCGTAGCCCACGTTGATCACGCCGACCACATGGGCCCCGGGCGCGTCCAGCCCGACGAGCGCGGCGACCTCGGGAGACTCCGCCAGCGCGCCGGTGGTGAGCAGGGATCCGACCCCCGCATCCGCGAGCGACAGCAGGAAGTTCTGAACGGCGGCGGCCGTGGCGAAGTCCTCCTCCCCGGGCACCACCCTCGGGTTGTCCAGCGCCGGGACGCAGGCGACCACCACGTTCACCGGCGCGTCCTTGGCGCGCTGGGCCGCGCGCGCCACGTCCCGTTGCGTGCGCAGTGCCGCGGCCTCATAGGCGCCGACCAGTCTGTGGCGCGCTTCGCGGGTGATCACGAAGAAGCGCCAGGGCGCAGTGCGGTGATGGTTGGGCGCCAGCACGGCGTGGGCCAGCGCACGCTCGATGACGGGGCGGGGCACGGGCTCGTCCACGTAGGCGTAGACAGAGCGGCGGCGCTGGGCAAGCTCGCCGAAGGGGGTGGGCGCGGGCCCGGCGGGATTGACAGAAGCGTTCATGATGTTCAGGATACTCAAATGGTATGCCAATAATACATACCATATTCCGAACCGTCCACTTCACAACGAGGACCCCGCCATGAAACTGCACGCTTGCCTCGGACGATCCGCCTTCGCGATCGCCGCCTTCACCGCGCTCCATGCCGCAGCACAGACCCGCGAGGTCGTGCTGGCCACCTGGGGAGGAACCTGGGGCAAGGCCATTGCCGAACAGGCGATCGCGCCCTTCGAGAAAGCGACCGGCGTGAAGGTGAAGGTCATCTCGGGCGTGTCGCTCGCCAACATCCAGATGATCTCGGCCCAGCGGGCCAGCCCCAAGATCGACCTCGTGATGGCGACGTCGCAGGACGCCGTCACCGCCTACGACGACGGCCTGCTCGCAACGCTGGACCCGAAGGAAATTCCTGTGCTGGCCACCTTGCCGGCCAGCGGCTTGCGGCGCGACGCCAACGGCGCGGTCAAGTTCGCCGGCATGTGGGTCTACCCCTACGGCATCGTCTACCGGACCGACAAGGTCAAGACCGAGATCAAGTGCTGGAAGGACCTCTGGCGCCCCGACCTGCGCAACAAGGTCGGCGTCTCGTCCCCCAAGTACATGAACGGCTACTTCCTGCTGATGGCGAACAAGCTCGCCGGCGGTACCGAGGCGGACGTGAAGCCCGGCCTGGAGCTGGTGAAGACGATGGGCCAGAACCTGGTGGCCGTGGTGGACGATTCCGCCGGGCAGCAGCGCCTTCTGGCCCAGCAGGAAGTCTGGGCCGTGCCCATGGTGTCGAGCCCTGCCTACAAGATGATCGACGAGGGCGTGCCTGCGAAGTTCGCGATCCCCTGCGAAGGCGCGCCTGCCGGCATGGATGTCGTGGCGCTCGTGAAGAACGGGCCCAATGCCGCGGACGCCAGGAAGTTCATCGACTTCTACCTGAGCCCGGAAACGATCGCCAATGTCACGCGTGAACTGAAGATCACGCCGGTCAACCGCAACGCGAAGATCAGCCCCGAGCATGCCAAGTACACGCTGGCGGACGCGGAGTTCCAGAAGCTGATCGTGTTCGACGAGCAGGCGACCGCGGCCGGCCGCGGCAAGTGGCAGGACGCGTGGGACCGCGAGATCGCTCCCCTGACGCGGCGCTGAGCTCCGCCATGCCCCACATCACGGCCAACGGCGTGCGCACCTTCTACCGCACGCTCGGGCAAGGCCCCGCCCTTTTGCTGATCGCCGGGAACGGCATGGACCACACGGCGTTCGACGAGCAGTTGCCGGTGTTTGCAGAGCACTTTCGCTGCATCGTGTACGACCTGCGCGGCATCGGCTCGAGCGAGGTGCCTGCATCCGGCTATACGCCCCGCGAGATGGCCGAGGATGCGCTGGCGCTGCTGTCGGCGCTGGAGATCGAGCAGGCGCACATCGCGGGTTACTCGCTCGGCGGTGCCATCGCCCAGGAGATGGCGCTCGCGCAGCCGCAGCGCGTGCTGTCGTTGTCGCTGTATTCGAGCTACGAGCGGCCGCTGCCCTACATGCGGCTGCGCTACGACATCCTGATCAAGGTGGTCGAGGAAACGACGCCGGAGCTCTGGGCCATGTACAGCGCGTTCTCCGCTTTCGGGCCGGAGTTCATCAATGCGCACGAGCGCGCCTTGCGCAACGAGATCGCCAAGCGGATCGACCGGTGGGAGCAGGGCGACGCGCCCTCGCGCATCGGGCTTGCAGGGCACTACCGGGCGATCCTGGCGCACGACACCGCCGAGCGGCTGTGCGACATCCGTTGTCCGGCCTGGATCGCCGTCGGCTCCGCCGATGCAGTGACGCCGGCCTGGCACTCGCAGCGCATGCACCAGTTGATCGCCGGTTCCACGCTCAGCGTCTTCCCCGGCAAGCCGCATCGGATCCTGAACTTCGAAGCCGAGGAGTTCACTCGCGACGCACTGGCGTTCCTGTTGAAGCACAAGAATGCGGCTTGACTGGTATACCATTGCGGCATATATTTCAGTACCGATCCACAACGCAGATTGAAATACCCATGGACAAGATCATCATTTCATCGGACTCCCACGTGTTCGAACCGACCGACCTCTGGAAGAACACGCTCGGCAGCCGCTTCGGCGACAACCTGCCGCAGGGCGTTTCCAATTTCGAGGGCCACGAAGGCAACTTCTTCTATGTCGGGCGTCCGGGCGAGGCGGCGCGGCTGGAAGAGCTGGTTTCCGACGACGGCAAGGACCGCCGGCTCGACGACCTGGCCAAGGCCGGCTCCGATCCCGTCTACCGGCTCGAGCTCATGGACAAGGACGGCATCTACGCCGAAGTCCTGAACCCGACATGGGGCCTGTGGATTCCCCGCATGGCCGACGGGGCCGCGCGCAACGCCTGCGCCGAGGTCTTCAACGACTGGATCCAGGAGTACTGCTCGCAGAACCTGAAGCGCCTGCTGGCCGTCGCGATGATCCCGATCGTCGATGTCGACTGGGCCGTGAAGGAGCTCGATCGCGTCGTCAAGCGCGGCGCCCGCGCCATCATGATCGGCACCAACCCGGTCGACGGCGCCGCTCCGTACCGCGACCGCAAGTACGACAAGTTCTGGGCCGCCGCCCAGGAGGCCGAACTGCCGGTCACCCTGCACATCGTCACCGGGCGCGTGCGCGACCCGTTCACCTACCACGGCGACAAGGAGCGCGAAAACATTCCGGCGAGCTTCCTCGACCTGTTCTACGAGGTGCAGCCCGCGCTGGCCAACGAATTCATCTTCGGCGGCATCTTCGATCGCTTCCCGCGCCTCAAGATCTTCCTGTCCGAGTACGACGCGTCGTGGCTGCCGATCCTGAAGTACCGCCTCAACCGCGTCCAGACCTTCCCCGGCTTCGATCACCTGGAAAAGAAGCCGGCGAGCCGCTACGTCGAGGAAAACATCTACGCCGGCATCATCAACGACCCGCTGGCCGCGAAGCTGCGCAACGAGATCGGCATCGACCGGATCATGTGGGGCTCGGACTTCCCGCACCCGCCCTGCCCCTATCCCAACACCACGCAGAACATCGATCGCATCCTCAACGAGCTTTCGCCGGAGGACCGCTTCAAGGTGGTGGCGGGCAACGCGGCCAAGCTGTTCAAGATCGATCTGTAGGCGCCACCATGAGAAGGATCCTGGAGATCGCCGGCTGCACGCTGATCGACGGCACCGGGCGCGCGCCGGTGCCCGACGCCACGCTGCGCGTCGTCGATGGCCGCATCGCTGCCGTATGGCGCAATGGCGAGCGCCCGGCCGACCAGCAGGGGCCGGCCGAACAGGTGGTCCAGGCGCGGGGCAAGACCGTGATCCCGGGCCTCATCGACGCGCACTGCCACATCTCCTACGGCGAGGGCAAGACCGCAGAGGAAGTCGACATCTACGGCGGCCCCGAGTGGGCCGCGGTGCGCGCCGTGTGGAATGCGCAGAAGGTGCTGCAAAGCGGCGTGACGAGCTTCTGCGACCCAGGCTCCACCTGGAACGTGGCGGTCAGCTGCCGCGACGCCATCAACAACGGGATGTTCGACGGCCCGCGCATCTTCGCGGCCGGGCGGCACATCTGCGCCGACGGCGGTTTCGCGGATTATTTCCCCAGCTGGCTCGGCATGCCGGTCTCCGCCGAAGGCGTGCTGTGCCCGACCCGCGACGAGATGCGGCAGGAAGTGCGCCGCCAGGTCAAGAACCGGGTGGACCTCGTCAAGATCAGCGGCGACAGCCAGGCGCAGGACACGCGCCTCGATGCCGGGCCCTGCTTCTCGGACGACGAACTGTCGTGCATCGTCGACACCGCCCATGCCCTTGGCCGCAAGGTCACCATCCATTCGCGTTACGCGAAGACCGTGGCGGCAGCCGCGCGCGCAGGCGTGGACTGGGTCATTCACGCGTCCTACATGGACCCTGCCGACATCGGACTCCTGCTGGACCGGCAGGTGCCCATCTGCGCCACGATGACCTACACGGCCAACATCGTGCAGCACGGGCGCGACGTGGGCGTCGATCCCAACTACATCGAAGTCAAGAAGCGCGAGCTCGATGCGCTCGTCGAGGTCCACCGCAAGGCCATCGAGGCGGGCGTGCCGATGATGGCCGGTTCGGAAGCAGGCTTTGCCGTGACCCCCTACGGCCAATGGCATGCGCGCGAGATCGAGCTGATGGTGGAGCTTTTGGGCATGAAGCCGCTCGACGCCATCACGGCAGGCACTTTCAACAACGCGAAGGCCTTCGGCTGGGAGCAGGAGGTGGGCAGCCTGCAGCCCGGGCGCTGGGCCGACCTGCTGGTGCTGGACGGCGACCCGCTGGCCGACATTCGCATGTTGAGCGACCGCAAGCGCATTGCTGCGGTCTACAAGGGCGGCGAACTCGTGCCGCGGGCAGATTCGCTGCCCACCCGCCGCCGCATGGGCCACGAGCGATCACTCGCGGTTTCGAGCATTCCGCTGAACAGGTGAGTCGAATGGAAGTCATCGAATCAAGCGCCACCCGCGTCGAGGCAGAAGCCGGCGACTGGCTGGAAGCCACAGTCTGCGAGGCCGTGAGGCTCACGCCCGACACCCTGCTGCTGCGCCTCAGGTCCGCCACTGGCGACCCGCTGCCGCCTCATGAGCCGGGCGCGCACGTGGCGCTCAGGTGCGGCGAAGGCGTGGTCCGCCACTACTCGCTCACGGGGGCTCGCCAGCATCCGGGCCTGTACGAACTGGGCATCAAGCGCGCGGAAAACAGCCAGGGGGGAAGCCAATGGGTGTTCGACCACGTCGCTGTCGGGTCCCGGTTGTTCATCTCGCGGCCACGCAACCACTTCCCGCTGGTCGAAGGGACGGGGCGGTTCCTGTTCTTCAGCGGGGGCATCGGCGCAACGCCGGTCATCTCCATGCTGTACGACCTGCAGGCCCGGGGCATCCGGGCGCGCCTGGTGCACATGTGCCGCTCGCGCGAAGACCTGGGCTTCCAGTCGTGGCTGTCGGAACTGGCAGCCTTCCATGACGTGCACCTCCACTTCGACGCCGACGCGGGACTGTTCGATCTGCAGGCGGAGCTGGGCCGCGCGCATGCCGACGCCCACGTGTACTGCTGCGGCCCGACCGGCATGATGGATGCGGTGCGCCGGCACGGCGAAGCCGCGGGCCGCGCCGAACGCTTCCACTTCGAGTACTTCGCGCCACCGCAGGTGGAGCGTGACGAAGCGCAGGACGGCGAGTTCACGGTGGTGCAGGGCAGCACCGGCCGCAGGATCGCGGTGCCCAAGACCAAGACCATGCTGGCGGCCCTGCGCGAGGCCGGTATCGCGATGAAGAGCGAGTGCGAGTACGGCGTCTGCGGCTGGTGCGCCGTCGGCGTGAAGGAGGGCGTCCCTGCCCACTTCGATTCCTACCTGACCGCCGCGGAGAAGGAGGCCAACAAGCTGGTCCTTCCCTGCGTGTCGCGTTGCACCAGCGCAAGCATCACGCTCGACATCTAGCGTCATTCACAACCAGAACCAGGAGCTCCCTTGAGACTCGCCACCTTTTCTCTTCGTTCGTCGCCCGAGCGGCAGCTTGTCGGTGTCTTGCGCGGTGACCGCCTGCTCGAAGTCGACGCGCCGTCCATGAAGGCCTTGCTCGGCCGTGGCCGCGACGCACTGGATGCGCTCGCGAGCCGGGTCGATCGCCTGCCCGGTCCGGGGCATGCCCTCCAGGATGTCCGTTTCCTGCCGCCCGTTCCCGATGCCGACAAGTTTCTCTGTGTCGGCAAGAACTACCGCACACACCTCGAGGAACTCAAGAGGACGGACCTGATCAAGGAGCTGCCGAGCGAGCCGACCGGCTTCGTGAAACTCAACGACGCACTCACCGGCCACGACGCCGAGGTGGTGCGCCCCGCCTCGGTCACGCGCCTGGACTACGAACCCGAGATGGTCTTCGTCATCGGCAAACCCGCACACGACGTCAAGGCGGACGACGCGATGTCCTATGTGGCGGGCATCACCCTCCTCAACGACCTCACCTGCCGCGACACGCAGAAGCGGGAAGTCGCGTCGGGTTCGCGCTTCTGGACGGCCAAGAACGCGCCGGGCTTCGGTCCGCTGGGGCCGTTCATCATCACGATGGACGAAGTGCCCGATCCGTATGACATCTGGGTCACCTGCAGCGTGAACGGCGAACAGCGCATGCGCGTCAACACCAGCGAGCAGATCTGGAAGCTGTCGCGGATCATCGAGCACTTCTCGCGCCTGGTGCCGCTGGTGCCCGGCGACATGTTTTCCACCGGTGCCCCGGGCGGGGTCGCTGTGGGCAAGGCCAATGCCGAGGACCTGTTCCTGAAGCCGGGAGACGTCGTCGAATGCGCCTTCGAGGCGCCGGCGATGGTCCTGCGCAACCGCATCGTGGCGCCATGAGTGCCGATCGCCACGCGTCCACCCTTGCTTCGCGCCGGACATTCATCGCTGCGGCGGCGGCGACACTGGGCACCGCATCGTCCCTGGCGCGAGCACAGCAGGGCTTTCCCGCCCGTCCGGTGACACTGCTCGTGCCCTTTCCTCCAGGGGGCGGTGCCGATACCCTGTCGCGCATTCTGGCAGTGCCGCTCGGAAAGGCCTGGCATCAGTCGGTCGTGGTCGACAACCGGCCCGGTGCGAGCGGCAAGATCGGCGCCTCCGCCGTGGCCCGCGCACCGGCCGACGGCCACATGCTGCTGATGGCGTCGACCGGTGCGATCGACGAGAGCAATTCCACCGCGCTGGCACCCGTGGCGCTCGTGTCTGCATCCCCCTACGTCGCCGTGGTGCATCCGAAGCTCGGAATCGACAACGTCCGGGACTTGATCGCGCGCGCAAAGGCCGAGCCTGGCAAGCTGGCCTTCGGATCGTCGGGCGAAGGATCAGCGTCCCAGCTCACGGTCGAGCTGTTCAAGCAAATGACGGGCACCGACATGTTGCACGTGCCCTATAAAGGCACAGGGCAAGCAGTGACGGACCTGCTGGCCGGCACCATCCAGCTGATGTTTGCACCAGGCCAGGCGGTGCTGCCTCATGTCGCATCGGGCAAGCTGGTGGCCATTGCCGTCACGAGTCCGCAGCGCGCCCGTGCTGTGCCGACGCTGCCGACCATCGCGGAGTCGGGGGTGCCGGGCTATGCGGCGTCCGGATGGTTTGGCCTTTTTGCGCCGGCGGCCACGCCCCAGGCCGTCATCCGCCGTGTTGCGGACGACGTGGACGTGCTGATGCAGCGGTCGGACATCGCCGATGCCATGCTCAAGGTGGGTGCAGAGCCCTCGCGCGGCACTCCGGCGCAGTTCGCCCGCTTTGTCCAGGAGGAGCTGGCGAAATGGAGTCGCCTGGAAGCCCGGATGGCAGGGAGCCAGAAGTCACGTTGAAGGCACACGGCACTCATGCACCCGACCCGGAAAAAGCAGAAACAACTGGATCGACGGCACAGAGTGGATCGGTTTGTGCTGTCTCACCCATAACGTCACGATGATCGGAACACCATGCAAATCGATTTCACCCGCCGTGCTCTCCTTGCAATCGGCGCAACGCTGCCCCTGGGCCTCGCGCATGCGCAGGAGGAGGCCATGCTGCGACTGGTCGTCCCCTTCGCCGCCGGTTCCACCATCGACGCGCTGGCACGGCTTATTGCCAACAAGCTGCCGGAGGTCTCCAGGCACAAGGTCGTCGTGGTGGACAACCGGCCGGGCGCGGCGGGCATCCTCGGCACGACCTACGTCGCCAAGGCCAAGCCGGATGGCAAGACCTTCCTGATCCAGGCGAACGGCCTGACGACGACGCCGGCGGTGCGCAGCGATCTTCCCTACGACCTGCAGAAGCACCTGGCGCCGCTGACGCTCGTGGGCCTGGCTCCCTATGGACTCGTGGTGCCGGGCGACTCGAAATTCCAGACCCTGGCCGAGATGTTCAGCGCGGCGCGCGCGTCCAGGCAGCCGATTCCGTTCGGCACCAGCGGTCCGGGCAGCCAGAGCGAGTTCGTCCTCGCCCAGATCGCCAAGGCGGCGAAGGTGGAGTTCCTCAAGGTGCCGTTCAAGGGGCAGGCCGACATCATGCTGGCGGTCATGGGCGGGCACGTCCAGATGGCCAT
The DNA here is from genome assembly GCF_901827205.1 of Variovorax sp. PBS-H4. Classification (NCBI taxonomy): domain Bacteria; kingdom Pseudomonadati; phylum Pseudomonadota; class Betaproteobacteria; order Burkholderiales; family Comamonadaceae; genus Variovorax; species Variovorax sp. PBS-H4. The sequence goes on from NZ_LR594675.1 coordinate 152,678, forward strand.
GATCAACATGCCCTCGGCCGTCAAGCAGGCGAGCGATCGAAAGGTCAGGATCCTCGCGACCATGACGGACAAGCGGACCCCCTCCACGCCCGACGTGCCGACGCTGACCGAGGCCGGCATTCCAGGCATCAACGAAAGCGCCTGGTACGGCCTGTTGACCACCGCCGGCACGCCGGCACCGGTGGTGGAGGCGCTGAGCAAGGACCTGCTCAACGTGCTGGGCCTGCCGGACGTGCGCGCGAAGCTCACGGAGCTCGGCATCGATATCGTGGCGAGCACGCCGGCGCAGTTCAGCGACCGCATCGCCGGCGAGCTCGGCCGCTACCAGGCCATCGCCAAGGAAGAGAACATCAAGGCCGAATAGACAGGACACTGGAGACCCCCATGAACGCAGTAATCAACGCGAACCGCAACGCCAGCAAGGTGGCGATCATCGACCTCACGGATCTGCGCAGCCCCGACCTCGCAAGGCGCAAGCGGCTGGGGGAGGAGATCGCGCAAGCCTGCAGCGAGGTCGGCTTCTTCTACATCGTGAACCATGGCATCCCGAAGGCGAAGGTCGAGCGCATGTTCGAGATCGCAAGGCAGTTCTTCGCCTTGACCGGCGAGCAGAAGCAGCAGCTCTCGATGGCGAACAACAATTCCTACCGCGGCTACCTGCCGATGAAGACCACCGGCAACGATCCGACGATGAAAGGCCTGCTGCTGGAAGCCTTCCATGCGTGGCAGGAGCACGCGCCGGGGGACCCCGGCCTGGCGGCAGGAAAGCCGTTGCACGGCGTCAACGTGTGGCCCGCGCAGCTGCCCGGGATGCACGAGGAGGTGATGGACTACGCGGGCATGGTGACGTTGCTTGCGCGCGACCTGCTCGCCATCGCGGCACTCGGCATCGGCCTGCCGGAGGACACCTTCCTCAGGCACTTCGAGCAGCCCCTGTCGCTGCTGCGCCTCATCCACTATCCGCCCCAGGAGCCCTCGGAGACCGAAGGCCGCTTCGGCACGCGTCCGCACACCGACAACTGCGCCTTCACCATCCTGGCCCAGGACGACACCGGCGGCCTGGAGATCATGGGCGAGGAGGGCGAATGGGTGGGCGTGCCGCCGGTCGCGGACAGCTACGTCATCAACCTCGGCGAGGTGATGAAGATCTGGACGAACGGGATGTTCATGGCAACGCCGCACCGCGTCATCAATCGCTCGGGCAAGGAGCGCTACTCGATTCCGTTCTTCATGAATCCGACGCACGATGCGCTGGTCCGCCCACTCCTGGAGGATGCCGGAACAGGCAAGGCGGAGCCGGTGTTCCACACGACCGTCGGCATCGAGGAGGGGCTCACCAGCAGCGAGATCCTCATGCGCCTGTACAAGAGGATCTGGCCTTCTCTCGACGGCCAGCGGGTCGACTGAACCCGCTGGTGATCGCCACGCGCAGGAGCCCTCTTGCGCTGTGGCAGGCCGGCGAGGTCCAGCGCAGGCTCCAGGCGGGCGGAAGGTCGGTGCGGCTCTCGCTGGTCACGACGACCGGCGACCGCATCCTCGACCGCGCCCTCGACAAAGTCGGCGGCAAGGGGCTCTTCCTCAAGGAGATCGAGCAGGCCCTGCTCCAGGGCGATGCCGATCTCGCGGTTCATTCGCTGAAGGACGTGCCGATGGTGCTGCCGGCGGGCTTCACGCTGGCCGCCGTGTTGGCCCGCGAAGATCCCCGGGACGCGTTGGTCGCGAGGGACGGGCAAGTGCTCGCCGAGCTGCCCGCGGGCGCGCGTATCGGCACCTCGAGCCTGCGCCGCGCCATGATGCTGCGCCGCATGCGCCCCGATCTGCAGATCTCTTTCATCCGGGGCAACGTCGAGGGACGCCTTGCCAGACTGGCGTCCGGTGAGTTCGCCGCCATCGTGCTCGCACTGGCCGGGCTGCGACGCCTGGGCCTCGAGCAACGCGTCACGGAGGTGTTCGACGTCTCGCGCATGCTGCCTGCCGTCGGGCAGGGTGCGATTGCCATCGAAACCCGCAGCGGCCGATCCGATCTGCAGGAGATCCTGGCGCCGATGAACGACCGCGCCACCGAGCTCTGCGTATCCGCGGAGCGGGCCGTGGGACGGCACATGGATGCAGGCTGCTCGCAGCCCTTCGCCGCCTTCGCGCGCCTGAGTGCCGGCGTCATGCAGCTCGAAGCCGCGCATCAGGGCGCCGGCGATGCGGAGCCGGTGTTCGCCAGTGCCAGCGCGCCCGTCAGCCAGGTGGAGCAGGCGCTCAGGCTGGGCGAAGAGGTCGCTGCCAGGCTTCGCGAGGCCTGAACGGCGGACCCCTTCTTCTATCGCCAGCGCACCACGCCGGCGGTGACGGACTGGGGCCGCTTGAACAGCTCGCGCTCGGGGTCCCTGTAGCCGACCTGCAGCACCCCGACCACGCGGCCGCCTTCGATGCCGGCGGCCTGTTCCACCTCGTCGGAAAGCTGCAGCGGGGACGAGCTCATGGCGCAGGAGAGCTGCATGGAGGTGAGGGCCAGCATCAGGTTCTGCGTGGCCGCCGCGGTCGCGAACTCCTCTTCGAGCGGGCGCACTCGCGGGTGGCTGGTGTCGGGGACGCACCCGATCACCACCATCACGGGTGCATCGAAAGCACGGCACCGCGCACGGCCCGGGTGCCAGCCGATGCGCACCGCCGCCTTCTCGTAGGCGGTGGCCAATTCGGCGCGAGCGCTGCCGCGGAACACCGTGAAGCGCCAGGGCCGCGTGTGGTAGTGGCTGGGCGCAAGCACGGCCAGTTGCAGGGCGCGCTCGAGCAGATGCCGAGGCACGTCCTGGTCCAGGTAGAAATAAACGGAACGCCGCTGCCGGGCGATGTCTTCGAATGCGCACGACAGGTCGACGCGGCTGGCGGGTTCCTCGAGGTCGATGGTCATCGGATGTTCCTTGTTCGGCGACGGGAGAAGGATTTAAGAATACCTTCAAGGTATACCAAAAGTCAAGAACGTGCCCGCGAGGCATTGACGTGAATTTGTGTGTGGACCAAAATGGCATACCATTAAGGCAGAAAAGAAGGCCGCGCGATGAACATCAGTCCGATCGAGGGTGCTTGCGTCTGGGACCGCCGTTCCGTCCGGCCCGACGACCTGGTCATGCAGATTCCTCCGGACTGCGTCGACGAAGCCTTGCAGGCCCTGCGCGCCGTCGGAGCGCAAGGACTGCAGCTCCGTCAGGTGGACCGCGCGAGCTTCCCGCTGCCGCGTTTCGCCGAATGGCTGCTGCAGGCGCGCCGCGAGCTCGAAGGGGGGCGCGGCCTCCTGCTGCTGCGCGGCCTCGGCATCGAGGGCCTGACGCAGGAAGAGGTCCGGATCCTGTACTGGGGCCTCTGCGTTCACCTCGGCATCCCGCTTTCGCAGAGCCGCAATGGCGAGTTCGTCGGCGAGGTGCGGGACATCGGCGTCAAAAAAGGCCAGGCGGACTCCCGTGCCTACCGAACGGGCGGTGCGCTGCGCTTCCACATGGACCGCTGCGACCTGCTGGGCCTGCTGTGCGTGCGCGAGGCCCGCAGCGGCGGCTTGAGCATGGCGGTCAGCTCGGCGGCAGTGCACAACGAAGTGCTGCGACGCCGCCCGGACCTCATGGAGACGCTTTATCAGCCCTTCTACTTCAGCCGCCAGTCCGAGCAGGTGGAGGGCGAACGGCCCTTGTACGCCGGCTCGATCTACGCCGTGGTGGACGGCAAGTTCATGAGCCAGTTCTCGCTGACGTATATCGAATCGGCACAGCGTTACGCGGAAGTCCCGCGCCTGACGCCCGCGCAGGAGGAGGCGATCCGCCTGGTGGCCTCGGTGGCCGAAGAGCTCTGCGTCACGTTCCAGATGCAGCCGGGCGACATCCAGCTCCTGAACAACCACGTCATGTACCACGCCCGCACGACCTACGAAGACCACGCGGACCCGGCCAGAAAGAGGCTTCTGCTGCGGGTGTGGCTCGCCACGCCCGACAGTCGCCGCCTTCCGGCCGAGCGCGAAGAGGTCTGGGGCAGCACGGAGCCCGGCCATGTGCGGGGCGGCGTGACGCCTCCCGCCGGCCCGCGCTTCGCATTCGAGGACTGGGCCAGCGCAGGCGGATCCGACCCACTACATACCCCACCACTGGAGCCCTCATGGAAATCCTGAAGCAACCCATTCGACATCCGAGCGCCTGGAAAGGCAGCGACTTCCGTTCGAAGGATGACATCACGCTGCACTTCGAGGCGGAGCATCTCGAAGAGATCGATCGAACCCTCAAAGCCGCGGTGCAGGCCGGCCTGCGGCTGGAGACGCTCGAGCGCCAGCACTTCGAGCTGCCGCGCACGGCCGCGCTGCTGCAAGCCACCCGCGACGAGCTTCGCCTGGGCCGCGGCATCGTGATCCTGCGCGGCATCGACGCGAGCCGCTACAGCGTGCCCGAACTCGAGATGATCTACTGGGGCATCGGCACTCACCTGGGCGTGGGCGTGTCGCAGAGCGTGCTCGGCGACCGCCTGGGCCATGTCCAGGACAAGACTGCAACCGATCCTCACGCACGTGCCTACCGCAACAAGCAGGAACTGACGCCGCACACCGACACGTCGGACATCGTCGGGCTGATGTGCGTACGCACCGCGCGCGAAGGCGGGATCTCCATCGCGTCGAGCGTGGCGGCGGTGCACAACGCGCTGCTCGCGCAGTTCCCCGAGTACCTCGAGCCGCTGTACGAGGGCTTCCCGTACCACCGCCGCGGTGAGAACCTGCCCGGCGAGGCGGCGATCACGCCGCACCGGATTCCTGTGTTCTCCTATGTGGAGGGGCAGTTGAGCTGCCGGTACACGCGTTCGTACATCGAGACTGCCGCGCGCGAGGGCGGTGCCCCGCTGAGCCAGCTGCAGGTCGACGCGCTCAACTGCCTTGAGCGCCTCACCTACGAATTCGCCTTCGAGTTCCAGCTCGATCCAGGCGAGATCTACCTGCTCAACAACTACACCGTGCTCCACGCGCGCACGGCATTCGAGAACTGGCCCGAGCCGGAAAAGGCAAGGCTGCTCCTGCGCCTGTGGCTGACAGCGGACGACTGGCGACCGCTCGACCCGCGCATCAACGCCACCCGCAGCGGAATCGCGGCGCAAGAAGGCAAGCTGCCATCCTTCGAGCGCTCCTTCGGCTCCGGCCGCATCGCGACCCAGCGCAGCTGAATTCAGGCACCGAAGTTCATCCAGGAAAGGAAGTTCGTATGAAGATGAAGCGTCTCCTGAGCGCCGCTGTCGTGGCTGCGGCAGGCATCGTGTTGGCCAGCGCGCCCTCGGTTGCGCCGGCCCAGACCTATCCCACCAAGACCGTGACGATCATCAACCCGTTCGCCGCGGGCGGATCGTTGGACGTCATGGCGCGCCTGCTTGCCGATCAGCTGACGCAAAGCCTTGGCCAGCCAGTCATCGTGGAGAACCGCGCGGGCGCAGGCAGCACGATCGGCACGGGCATGGTGGCACGCGCGCGGCCCGACGGCTACACCTTGCTCATCACCGCCGCCAACATCGTCTCGGCGCCGGCGCTGGGCACCCCGGTCAACTACGACTGGAAGAAGGACTTCGCGCCCGTCACACTGCTGGGCAACATCGCGCAGGTGCTGGCAGTGCCCGAGGACTTGCCGGCAAAGAACCTGAAGGAATTCGTTGCCCTTGCGAAGTCGACGAAGGGCGGGTTGAGCATCGGGTCTCTCGGCCCGGGCAGCGGCAGCCACATCAACGGCAAGCGCCTCGAGGAGGCCACCGGCGTTGCGCTCACGGACATCCCGTTCAAGGGCATGGCCGAAACGATGACCGCGCTTGCCGGAGGGCACATCCAGCTCGCCTTCGGGAACCTGCCCGAGGTGCTCACGTACCAGCGCGGGGGCCGCGTCCGGCCCATCGCCATCGCGATGCCGACCCGCTCCGAACTCGCGCCCGGCCTGCCGACCGTGGCCGAGTCCGGCTACCCGAACGTGGCCATCGTGCCGTGGTACGGCGTTCTGGCTCCTGCGGGAACGCCGCCGGATGTGGTGGCGAAACTGCAGCGGTCCTTCGCCGCGGCGCTTGCGCAGCCTGCGCTCGCCGCGCGTCTGAAGGACATGGCGATCACCCCCATCGGCAGCTCCCCGGAGGAATTCCGCCGAGTGCTTGAAGAAGACCACGCCATGTACGTCAAGATCGGCAAGGAAATGGGGGTCACCCTCAAGTAGCGCGCCAGAACTCCGCTATGCGCCGGCCACGATCACGTGTGCCTGGATCTTGCCGGCCACGGGGCCTTCGCCGTGGCGGCGCGCAATTTCTTCCGTCGCACGGTCCGTCGCGAGTTGAAGCAGGCCGGCATCGAGTGCCTCGATCTCGTTGCGCAGCGGCGTTCCCTGGCAATAGGCGGTGGCCGCGTCGCGGGCCGAGGGCGCGCGGCTCTCCTCCTGCCGCGTCTCGATGTCGATCCCGGTGAAGCCTGCACGCCTCAAGTCCTCGCGGATCTGGTCGACATCGTGATAGCCGTGCGGCGTGCGCGCGAGGAACCGCGGAGGCGCGTGCGGAAACACCGCGGCCACCGCATCGGTCACCTCGTCGGCAAAGGCGTTCTCTTCGATCCGGTCCCACACACTGAAGACGAGGCGCCCGCCAGGCCGCAACACGCGGCGCGCCTCGGCGTAACCGGCGACCCGGTCGGGAAAAAACATCGCGCCGAACTGGCAGCAAACGATGTCGAACGCGGCATCTTCGAACGGCAGGTGGAGCGCGTCCGCCTGCCGCCACTCGATACGGCGGTCGGCCCCCTGCCGGCCGGCGGCATAGTCGAGCATGGGCTGGTTGAGATCGGTCACCACGTAGCGCGCGTCCGGCCCGAGTCTTGGCGCAAGCGCGCGCGTGACCACGCCGCTCCCTGCCGCCGTCTCGAGCACCGAGCCAGGCGAGAAGCTGGCGACGAGCTCTGCCGTGCTGGCGCCATAGACCTCGAAGATCAGCGGGACCATCAGCGTGTCGTAGAGCTTCGGGATCGAGCCTGCGAACACCTTGTCGATTTCAGCCATGAGACCTCCTCGGAAACTTCGCCGGTCGCGGCGTCCTCGCCAATGTAGAAGGGCGCGCGTGCCAGCGCAACACCGCTCAGGGCCGCCGTACCTCCACCCGTTGGCGTGACCAGTACGGACCGTCGAGCCGGTCCAGCCGCACTTCGCCACCCGTCGAAGGCGCATGCACGAAGCGGTTCTCGCCCACGTAGATGCCCGCGTGCGTGGGCCGGCCGCCGCCGAACAGCACCAGGTCCCCGGTGCGCAGCGCATCGAACGCGACCGGCTCCCCGAAATCGGCAAGCCGTGCCACGGTGCGAGGCGTCGCCAGCCCGGCACTCTGGCGGTACACGAAGCCGATGAGCCCGCTGCAATCGAAGCCGCCGTCCACCGTGTTGCCCCCGTACCGGTAGGGCGTGCCGACCAGTCCCATGGCATGGATGGCGGCGTCCCTCGATTGTTCGGCGGAGATCAGCGATGCGCGCGAACGGCCCGGCGCGAGCGGTGGCGTGCTGCCGCAAGCCGCAATCAACAGGCAGGTGAAGAGGACGGTCGATCTGCGCAGGGTCTGCATGGCCGAGGATGGTAGTTGCTCAGGCCGTGCCCGCGGTGCGCGCGACGATCTCGAACTGCTGGCGCAGCCAGCGATGGGCCGGGTCGTGGTGCCTCCGCTCGTGCCAGAACATCGAGGTGCTTACGTCCTCCAGTGCAAGCGGCGGCTCCAGCACCTGCAACTGCCAGACTGCCGCGAAGTGCCGCGCAATCCGCTCGGGCAGCGTGGCCAGCAGGTCCGACTGCGCGACCAGGCCCGGCGAGACCAGCGTGGAGGACACGCGTGCACCGATGGTCCGCACCAGCCCCGCGCGTTCCAGCGCCTCGTCGACCACGGCCTCGAGCGTGGACCCGCCCGTGCCGCCCAGCGCATAGAACACGTGCGGGTACCCCACGTACTGCGCCCGGCTCAGCCGTCCCTGCACCTCGGGGTGGCCGACTGCGGCAATGACCCGCATGGGCTGGCGCATGAGCGGCGTGAAGCGCAGGCCCGGCGGCGCATTGCGGATGAAGGCAACCAGGAGGTCGACGCTGCCCTCCTCGAGTTCGTTTCGCACGCGCGCCAGGTCGGGCGGCTGCAGGGTGAGCTGCACGCCGGGCGCGAGTCGCCGCACCTGCGCGATCAGCGAGGGCATGAGCAGGTAGCCCAGTGTCTCGCTGGCCGAGATGCGGAAGCGCTCGGTCGCCGTCGCGGGATCGAACTCTGCACGGTCCGCCACGGCTTGGTCGACGAGGTTGAGCGCCTGCTGGAATCGGTCCGCCAGCTGCCGCGCGCGAGGCGTGGCCACCATGCCTTTTTCGGTACGCACCAGCAGCGGGTCAGCGAAGAGGGTGCGAAGGCGCGCCAGCGTTGCGCTCATCGCAGGCTGCGTGATGCCCATGCGCTCGGCCGCGCGCGTCACGTGGCCCTCCGCCACCAGGGCGACGACGCAACGCAACAAGTAGACGTCGAGATGGCGGGCTTGCATCGCTACGGATTATCCGCGTGCCCGCATGGCGATGCAGGCGGCCATACAGCCGGTGGCATGTCCGCATGCCAGGCCGGCGATGGCGGCCATGGCCACCGCTGACCACAATCATTGCAAAGCCCAAGGAGACACGATGAAGTCATTTGCCATTCATGCCATGCTCGCCGGCAGCCTGCTGGCCGTCGGCCAGACGGCGCTCGCGCAGCAGGCCGGCGACAGCTACCCCTCCAAGCCCGTGCGCATCGTGTTCGGGTTCCCGGCCGGCAGCGCGACCGACGTGGCGGCACGGCGGGTGGCCGCCAAGCTCAGCGCCGAGCTGGGCCAGTCCTTCTACGTCGACAACCGGCCTGGCGCCAACGGCAACATCGGTGGCGAGGCCGCAGCCAAGGCCCCGCCCGACGGCTACACGCTGCTGGCCGCGACCGTCAGCGAGATGGCGATCAACAAGCCTGCCGGCGTGCGCACGCGCCTCGACCCGGCCAATGATTTCATCCCCGTCGGCCTGCTGTTCACGAGCAACCCGGTGCTCGTGTCGAGCAATGCGTCCAAGCTCGAGACCGTCCCCCAGCTCGTCGCGCGCGCCAAGGCGCGGCCGGGCGAGGTGAACTGGGCAGTGGTCAACACCTTCCAGCAGGTGTTCGTCGCTTCTTTCGAGAAGGCGGCAGGCGTGAAGCTCAACGTCGTGCCCTACAAGGGCACGGCCTTCGCGATGACCGACGTGGTCGGCGGCCAGCTCGACGGCATGGTCGGCTACCCGGCCGAAGCCATGGGCCAGACCTCCGCCGGCCGTGCCAAGGCGCTGGGCCTGGGCGGCACGCAGCGCAATCCCTACATGCCCGAGACGCCCACGCTCGGCGAACTCGGCTATGCCGACATGGACCTGCTGGCCTGGGGAGGCATCTTTGCGCCCGCGGGCACGCCTCGCCCCATCGTCGACAAGCTCAACCACGCACTCCGCAACGCCAACGCCACGCCCGACGTGCGCGAGGCGCTGGCCAAGACAGGCTCGGAGGCCAGGCCCTACTCCGCCGACCAGTTCGCGACCTTCGTGCGCAACGAGATCTCGCGCTGGGACAAGCTCGTGCGCGAGACCGGCGTCAAGGTGGGCGAGTGAGCGCGTCGCCACCCGCCGATCCCCGATATTTTTCCAACCCCGTCCAGAAGGAAGCCGATCGATGACTGCCGCCCAGAAGACCTACGAAATGCCCATCTTGACGCCGACCCCGCAGCAGATGCAGTCCCGCGTGGCCCGCTTCAAGAACTTGCGCTACCCGCCCGACCGCTACCCCGACAGCCAGCTGCCGGGCCACGTACGCCGCAACTACCTTGTGATCGGGCGCGGTCTCGTCGTCGACGGCGGCAAGGACCCGATGTCGGCGATCGCCATCGACGAGGGCTTCCAGATGTCGTACGTCGAGGCCGAACCCGGCAACGGCCCGAAGCTACACAACCACGACACCAACGAGACCTTCGTCGCCATCAAGGGCCGCTGGCGCGTCATCTGGGGCCTGAACGAAGAGCACTCCGTCGACCTCGACCCGTTGGACGTCTGCTCGATGCCGGCTTACACGCCGCGCCGCTTCATCAACCTCGAGCCCGCTGAGGGCAGCACCCAAGGCCTGCTTCTGGCGGTGCAGCCGGGCAACGCCCCCAACTGCGAGTTCATGTGAGCGCCGCCGAGCGCATCGAATGCAAGGTGGTGCGCACCGCGCGGCGCGGCGTGCCGCTGGCGATCTGGCACCGCGCGGACCTCGACGCGCCGCGACCGCTCGTGCTGATCGGTCACGGCGGCGCCGGCCAAAAGACCTCGCCTGCCGTCGAGCGCGTGGCGCATGCCCTGGTCCGGCAGGCCGGCTTCGTGGCCGCCGCGATCGACGGCCCCGTGCACGGCGACCGCGCGGCAGACGGCGAGGACGCCGAGGCCGTGCGCGACCGCTTCCGCATCCTGTGGGCCGCCGGCGGCAGCGTGGATCCGATGGTGGCCGAGTGGACCGACGCTCTGGATGACCTGTGCGCCATGCCCCTCGTGGACGGGGAGGCGGTCGGCTGGTACGGCCTTTCGATGGGCACGGCCTACGGCCTGCCCGTGGTCGGCCGCACGCCGCGCGTACGCTGCGCCGTGCTCGGGCTCTGGGGCGATTGCCGCCCGCGCGCCGATGAGATCCTGCAGCAGGCCGCGCTCGTGCGGGTGCCCGTTCTGTTCCAGGCCAAGCCCGACGACGAGATCATCACGCTCGCGGGTGCGCGTGCCGTCTTCGCAGCGCTCGGTTCGGCCGACAAACGCCTCACGCTGCATCCGGGCCTGCACACCGAGATCGGCGAGCCGCAGCTGGCCGAGACGGTGGACTTCCTGCAGCGCCAACTGCAGCGGGTACCTGCATGAGCGCTGCCCGGGCGCGCCGAAGCGCCCCCGCCCCCGCCGCAGCCGAAGGCGAAGGCGAAGGCGAAGGCGCGCCGGTACGCGCTGGCGCGGCTGCTTCGGTGCAGCCGCGCTGCCGCATCGGGCAAGCGCCACCGGCACCGCCGGCGACGCTCGTCGAGGCATTGCGCGCCTGTGCGACTGCAAACCTCGCCGACAGCCTGCCGCAGGTGCAGGTCGCCCTGGGCCTCGTGCCGCGCCATGACAAGGCCGGCGTGCTGTGTGGACCGGCGCTCACGGTGCGCGTGGCTGCCGGCGACAACCTGCTGGCCCAGCATGCGATCGACCTCGCGCGGCCGGGCGACGTGATCGTGATCGATGGCGCGGCTCATGCGCAGTGCGCGCTCGTGGGTGAGACCATGGCCCGCTGGGCGCATGCGCGCGGAGTCGCCGGCTTCGTGGTCGACGGCGCCGTGCGCGACCTCGAGCCCCTGCGTCGGGGTCCGCTGCCCATCTATGCGCGCCATGTCTCGCCGCGCGGCCCGGCGCGAACGGGCGCCGGCGAGATCTACGGCGAAGTCTGCGTGGGCGGCGCAGTGGTGCGTGCGGGGGATTTGGTCGTGGGCGACCTCGACGGTGTGGTCTGCGTTCCGCAGACATTGGCCCGGGCCGCCCTGGAGGCCTGCCTGCAACTCGCGGCGCGCGAGCGCGACACCTTCGAGGCGATCCGCCGCGGCACACTCTCGCGTGCCTGGATCGCGCAGGCGCTGCGCGGCGGCGCCGCAAATTGAGTGCACCGTTGCTCAGGCCCCTTCGATCACCCGCAGGTCCCTTTCTGCACCGTCCCCGAGCGCGGCCAGCGCCGCCTGGTATTCGGGGCTGTCATGCGTGGCGAGTGCCTGCTCGACGCTGTCGAACTCGATCAACACCGTGCGTTCTTGCAGGCCGTGCTCATAGACCTTGGCGGGCACGCCGCGCGCCAGGAAGCGCCCGCCGCCGGCGCTGATCGCCGGGCCGGCGAGTTTCGCGTAGGCGGCAAGTTTGTCGGCGTCCTTGACGGCGCGGTATGCACTCACCCAATAGGCTTTTGCCATGATGGTTCATCTCATTGTTGCTGAGCGGACAATATAGCTGGGGCTTGCTCCTGCTACACGCAGGCGTTCGGCCCGGGGCAGAATGAATCCCTTTCAGATGCTGAAGGGCAGCCCGTGAACATCCAGCAACGCAACAACGTCCATGTCCTCGGCGGGGGAGACCGGACGATGATCTTCGCGCATGGGTTCGGCTGCGACCAGAACATGTGGCGCTTCATGGCGCCCAAGTTCGCCGAACGGTTTCGTGTGGTGATCTTCGACCTCGTCGGCTCAGGCCAGTCCGACCTGCACGCCTACGACAAGGCGAAGTATTCGGACCTGCGAGGGTATGCCGACGATGTCCTGGAGATCGTCAAGGAATTCGGCAACGGCCCGGTGCTGTTCGTCGGCCATTCCGTGAGCGCCATGATCGGCGCGCTGGCGGATCTCAAGGCGCCAGGCACCTTTGCCGCGCACATGATGATCGGTCCGTCGCCGTGCTACATCAACGACGGCGACTATGTCGGCGGCTTCACGCGCGAGGACATCGATTCGCTGCTCGACACGCTGGAGAGCAACTACCTCGGATGGGCCAGCAACATGGCGCCCGCCATCATGGGCGTGCCCGAGCGGCCGGAACTGGCGGCCGAGCTCACCGCCAGCTTCTGCCGCACCGACCCGGACATTGCCAAGCAGTTCGCCCGGGTCACGTTCCTGTCGGACAACCGGCGTGACGTGGCCAGGCTGCACACGCCCACGCTCGTGATCCAGTCGTCCGACGATCTCATCGCACCCCTGGCGGTGGGCGAGTACATGCAGCGCACCTTGCCGAATGCGACCTTGCGCGTGGTGAGCAACACCGGCCATTGCCCTCATCTGAGTGCCCCCGGCGCGAGCTGCGATGCCATGGAGGAGTTCCTCGAGGCGCTGGGTCGACCGCAAAGCCAATGAACGCGGCGCTCCCCGAGCCCGGCGATCTCTTCGACCAGGCGCCCTGCGGGTTGCTGGTCACGGCGCTCGACGGCACCATCCTCAAGGTCAATGGCACCTTCTGCGAATGGGTTGGATTCGCGCGCGAAGAGCTCGTCGGCAGCAAGCGCGTGCAGGACCTGTTCACGATGGGCGGGCGCATCTTCCACCACACCCACTGGGCGCCGACCCTGCAGATGCAGGGCTCGCTGGCCGAGGTGAAGTTCGACGTGCGGCATCGCGGCGGCCAAAGCATCCCGATGATTCTCAACGCGCGCCGGCGCAAGCGCGCGGAAGGCGAGTTCGACGAGATCGCCGCCTTCGTCGCCGAAGATCGCAACCGCTACGAGCGTGAGCTGATGAGCGCGCGCAAGAAGGCAGACGCCTTGCTGGAAAAAGAGCGCGAAGCCCAGCACCTGTTGAGGGACCGAGCGCTCTTTGCGGAGCAGATGGTCGGCATCGTGAGCCACGACCTGCGCAATCCGCTGTCGGCCATCCTGATGGGCATCCAGTTGCTGGGCCGGACCGAAGGCGAGCGGCGCGCTCGCGTGCTGGGCCACGTGCGCAATTCGGCCGAGCGAGCCCAGCGCCTGATCGAGGAACTGCTGGACTTCACCAGGGCGCGCGTCGGCCAGGGGCTGGGCGTGACCCTGGGCACCATCGACCTGCATGAGATCACCGCCCAGGTCATCGGCGAGTTGATGCTCGCCTATCCGGACCGGGTCATCACCCATCTCTTGGCCGGATCAGGGGTGTGCATTGCCGACGCGGACCGGCTTGCGCAGCTCATTGGCAATCTCGTCGGCAATGCGGCCACCTACGGCCGTTCCGGTGCGCCCATCGTCGTGCGCTCGCAGGTGGATGGCGCCGAGGCGACGCTGAGCGTGCACAACGAAGGCGAGCCGATTCCGCCCGCCCTCCTTGCCACGGTGTTCGAGCCGATGGTGCGAGGCGTACCCGAAGGCAGCTCGGCTCGCAACGTCGGCCTCGGCCTCTTCATCGTGAACGAGATCGCAAAGGCCCACCGCGGCGCGATGGATGTGACGTCGTCCTCCGCGGAGGGGACGACGTTCACGCTGCGATTTCCGGCGCGCTAGACCTCGGGGCGCGGCCCGGTCAATCCTTACTTGTCCTTGGCCGGGGTGACTTCAACCTTCGGTACTTCGATCACCTTCTCCTCGGTCTTCACCGTGGGAACGTTGACGGTCTTCTCTTCCTTGGTCACCTTCACGTCGGGCGTCGTCACGTCATATTTTGGAAGCGTCACGTCGCCGGCCTGCTTTTTCTCGACCTCGTACTTGGGCACCGTCACGTTCCCTTCCGCCGTCTTCTTCACGTCGCACGCGGCAAGCGTCACGATGGCGGTGATGGCGACAGCAATGGATGCGATGGCTTTCATGAAAATCTCCGTTTGAGTTGTTGCTCCAGGAGCTTCTACAAAGCGCGATCCCGAAATCGTAAGACCGCACCGTGTCCGGCCGGAGGCGCGTTGGGTCAAACGATGTCATCCCCGCGCACGGCTCAGCGCTTCGACCTCCCACAAGTCGCAGGCTCAGGCCCGTGATTTTTGTTTCGGGACGACGAATCCCAAGGTCTTCATCGCAGCATTCAGCGACTGCCTGGTGGTCCAGTACGCCGACCACGGATCCGCCTTCTGGAACGACAGGTACTCGCGCGCGGTGCCGATCGTCCACTGGCCTCCGCTCTTCAGCCTGGGCAGCTCATCCCAGCTCACCGGCATCGATACACCGAGGCCTGCCCGTGCGCGCGCCGAGAACGCCGCGGCGGTCGTTGCGCCGTGGCCGTTGCGCAGGTAGTCCACGAAGAGCTTGCCCACGCGATTGGAAGCGCCGCTCTTGGCGACGAACCTCGATGGGATGGTCTTGGCCAGATGCTGCACCACCGCTTGCGAGAACGCCTTGACGGTGTCGTAGTCGAAGCGGGGCGCCAACGGCACCACGACGTGCAAGCCCTTGCCACCGCTCGTCTTCAGCCATGACTCGAGCCCGAGCTCCGACAGCAAGGCCCGAACCAGCATCGCTGCTTCCTGCACGTGCTGCCAACCCGTGCCTTCGCCCGGGTCCAGGTCGAAGATCATTCGATCGGGCTTGTCGATGTTCCTGGCGAGCGAGTTCCAGGTGTGGAACTCGATCACGTTCATCTGGGCGCAGGCCACCAGCGCCGGCGCACTGGCCACCTCCAGCAGTTCGGCGTGGCCGGGCCAGAGATGCGCTGGCAAGTTGCGCACGTGGGGAATGGACAGCTTGTCATCGTGCTTCTGGAAAAACAGCTCGCCCGTGATGCCGGTAGGGCCCCGCACCAGCGACACCGGACGGCCCTTCAGGTGCGGCAGCATCCATTCGGCCACGCTTTCGTAGTAGCGCACCAGGTCGACCTTTCGCAGCCCGGTGGAGGGGTCGATCACACGCTCGGGGTTGGTGACCTTCACCCCGGTGCCCTGCGGCACCTTCGAGGCGGTAGGGGCAGCCGCGATGGGCCTCGCGTCTTCGCGCACGATGAGCGCCGCCGGCTTGTCGGTGCGCACGCCGCGAAACACCGGGTGCCGGATGCGGTTGTCCGGCGTCCACTCCGAGAACGCGACCTCGACCACCATGGTGGGCTTGACCCAATGTTCGGAGCCGGCCCCGCGCCGCGACCATCGGCCCGGTTTCACCTCCTCGGGCGCGACGGTGGGCTGGTTGCTCCGCAGCTTGGAAAGCGCCGTCTTCAGGTCGCGCCCCGTGGCCGAGTCCCACCCGGTTCCCACCGAGCCGGCGAACCGCAGGGCCTCGCCGTCGTGATAGCCCAGCAGCAAGCTTCCGACTTCGCGCGCGGCACCGGCGCGGTCGGTGAAACCGACCACCACGAACTCCTGCCTGTGCGTGCACTTCAGCTTGAGCCAGGTTTCCGTGCGTCCCGAGCTGTAAGGCGAGTTCGCGCGCTTGACGATGATGCCTTCCATGCCCATGCGGCAGGCCGCGTCCAGCAGTTGTCCCGGCAGCACGTCGAAGGACTGGCTGAACCGCACGATGCCATCGTCGTGCCGCTCGAACAGCTGCCTGAGCGCCTCTCGCCGGCTGGCCAGCGGCACATCGCGCAAGTCCATGCCGCCGAGAAAGGGCACGTCGAACACGAACATCTCGATCTCGTTGGTGCGGGCGTTGTCGATGGCATTCTGAAGCCGGTTGAAGTCGGGCACCCCCGCCTCATTCAGCACCACGATCTCTCCATCGAGCCAGGCGCTGTCCAGGCCGAGGTCCGCAACGGCCGCTGCAACGGACTCGAGCTTGCCGGTCCAGTCGTGGCCATTGCGGGTCAACAGCCGGACGTCGCCTTTGTCGATGCGTGCGAGAAGGCGGTAGCCGTCGAACTTGCTTTCGACGATCCAGTCGCCCTGCGGCACGGACGAGACCAAGGTCGCGAGCTGGGGCTGCAGCTTGGCGGGCAACGGCGCCCGCCTGGCCTGGCGCAGGTCGGCTGTGTCGGCGCGTGGCCGCGAGACGGCTGCGCCGCGCGGTTCGCGCTCCTCGACCAGGCCCAGCGGGTGCGCGACGACGCTGTCGGGCAGGGCGGCGATGACGTCGTACTCCGTGCTGGGCCGGGCCCACGCGTCGCCCCGCTTCTTCAGCAGCAGCCACTGATCCTGCTTCTTCTCCCCGGGCTTGGAGATGCGCACGAGCTCCCACAGCCCGGCGAGCTTCTGCCCATGCAGCTTGAAGATGAGCTTGCCCTTGGCGAGCCCTTCGCGCGGGTCGCCGACCGGTTCCCAGGTGCCTCGGTCCCACACGATGACCGACCCCCCGCCGTACTCGCCCTTGGGGATCTCACCCTCGAAGGTGTTGTAGTCGATCGGGTGGTCTTCGACGTGGATGGCCATCTGCTTGATCGCCGGGTCGTACGACGGCCCCTTGGGAACGGCCCAGGACACCATGACGCCGTCGAGCTCCAGGCGCACGTCGTAGTGCAAGCGCGAGGCCCAATGCTTCTGGATGACGAAGACGGGTGGACTTCCGGCCTTTGCCTTGCTTCGTCGTACCGGAGTACCGGCCGGCTCCGCGGTCTTGGAGAAATCGCGCTTGGCGTTGTAGCGCGTGAGCCCCGGGGCCTCCTCTGTTTTCCTGGGCGCAGGCTTGCTGGCTTTGCTGGCAGCGGTGCGCGTCGGCCTTGCGGAGCGCAGCTCCGCCCACACGGGCGCGTGGTCACTGGCGTTCTCGCGTCCGCGTTCCTCCCGGTCCACGCCCGCATCCACGACCTTCAACGATTGGCCGACCAGGATGTGGTCGATGCGCAGCCCCGCATCGCGCTCCCATCGCTTGCGACGATAGTCCCAGAAGGTGAAGAGCTTCTCCTTCGGGTGAGCAGCCTGGAGTGCATCGGTCCACCCCTGCGCCAGGATCGTGGCAAAGGCCTCGCGCGGCTCGGGCTGCAGCAATGCGTTGTCGCGCCAGGTGTCGGGCTTGTAGATGTCGGCGTCGGTGGGGACGACATTCCAGTCGCCCAGCAGCACGACCGGCTGTCCGGACGCCCAGAGTTCCTCGGCGCGTCGGCGCATGCGTTCGAACCAGCGCAGCTTGTAGTCGAACTTGGGTCCGGGCTGGGGATTTCCGTTGGGCAGGTACAAGCAGCCGAACAGCACCCCGCTGATCGCGGCCTCGACATAGCGGGCCTCCTTGTCCTTCGAATCGCCCGGCAGTGCCGTGGCGACCGGCAGGGGCTCATGTCCTCGGGCGAGAAGGGCGACGCCGTTCCAGCTGCGTTGACCGACGGCCAGGCATTCGTAGCCGAGCGACCGGAGCCGCGCGGCGGGGAAGTCGGCCGTCGGAGTCTTCAGCTCCTGCAGCGCCACAACGTCTGGCTGGCTGCGCTCGAGCCAGTCGCACAGCAGGTCCAGCCGCTTGACGACGTTGTTGATATTCCAGCTTGCAATCCGCACGGCGTTCAGTCTTTCACGCGTCGGCAGCCACGGCCGCAGCGGCCATCACTGCGCAGGTCCGAATCCGAAGTACCGCTTTCCGGGTGCGGCCTGTTTCGAAGGGGCGGCGCGCTTGGCCTGCCGATGGTCGCTCTCGCCGGCATCGCTTCGGGCGGGCGCGTCGGATTCACGCGGCCCGGCGTCGAGGTCGTCCACCAGACCTTGCAGCGCCAGCAATCCATCGGCCATGGCGGTCTTGTAGCTCGGCACCGGCGAGTCGGATCGGTCCAGCTGGCGCCAGCTGTCGCCCTCGAGCTCGGCCAGGACCCACGCGAAGCGGCCCGCTTTCGGCTCCTCGACATAGACCGCGATGTGGCGCAGGCTTGGCATAGCCCGTAGGGTAGCCGTTCCGCCATGGGATCCCGCTCGAAAGCGCAGCCCCCCTACGGCCCGGTGCTGCGCACGCCTACGCTGCTTTGGGCCCGGTGGACGCAGGCTGCGCGCTGCGGGGTTGTCCCGCCGCAAGGAAGTCGAGGCATGGCAACAGGTAGTCGAACGCTCTGGAAGGGGGCCATCACCTTTGGGCTCGTCCATATTCCCGTCGGTCTTCACACGGCAGCGACCGAAGAAGGCGTGGACTTCGACTGGCTCGACAAGCGATCGATGGACCGTGTCGGCTACAAGCGCATCAACAAGCGGACCGGCAAGGAAATCAGCAAGGAAAACATCGTCAAGGGCGTTGAATACGAGGACGGCAAGTACGTCATCATCAGCCCCGAGGAAATCGAGGCGGTCTTCCCCAAGACGACCCAGACCATCCAGATCGAGCGCTTCATCGATGCCGCCGAAATGCCCTTCATCTTCCTGGAGCGGCCCTACTACGTGGCACCCATCGACAAGAGCGACAAGGTCTATGCGCTCTTGCGCGAGGCGCTCGTCGACAGCGGAAAGATTGCCCTTGCCAAGGTCGTGATTGCCACCAAGCAGCATCTCGCTGCGCTGGTGCCCTCCGGCGCCGCCCTCGTCTTGAACCTGCTGCGCTGGGGTGACGAAGTCAAGGCGCTGGACTCGCTGGACCTGCCGCCTGCCGGGCGAAAGAACGTCAGCGCTGCCGAGATGAAGATGGCCAAGCAGCTGATCACCGAGATGTCGGGCAAATGGGACCCGGAAGACTTCAAGGACGAGTTCCGCCACCAGGTCATGAAGCTGGTCGAAAAGAAGGCGAAGGCCGGCAAGACCGAAACCGTCATCGAGCCCGAAGAGCAAGCGCCTGAAAGCTCCAACGTCATCGACCTCACCGAGCTGCTGCAGAGGAGCTTGAAGGGGGGCTCGAAGTCCCATGGCAAGGCCGCGAGCAAGCCTGCTGCCAAGACGGCTCCCGCGAAGAAGGCCAAGGCCCGGCGCACGGCAGCGAAGAAGAGCACGCCCGAGCGCAAGGCCGCGTAGCTCGATTCGCGTCTCCGAGGCGCCGCGGTGCAAGCGATGATGCGCGTATGAAAACCACTTCCTACGGCGTTCTCATCCTGAATGAGCATGGCCAGCTGCTCCTCGCCCATGCCACCGGGCAGAGACACTGGGACATCCCGAAAGGCGGTGCCGAGGAAGGCGAGTCACCGCGAGAGGCGGCCATTCGCGAGGTCCAGGAGGAAACCGGCATCGACCTGACGACCGCCGACATGGAGGAGTTGGGCCTGATGGCGTATCACTCCCGCAAGGACCTGCACCTGTTCAAGGCGTTGGTCCATACCGGCCGGTGCGACATCACCGCGTGCAAGTGCGTGAGCTTTTTCCCCCACCACCTTTCGGGTGCTATGACGCCCGAGGTCGACCAGTTCAGGTGGGTCGACCTCGCGGACGTCCCGAAGTTTGCGGCCAAGTCCATGACCGCATTGCTCCGGACGCTCCCCGGCTTTGAAGCGGTGCCTGCACGCGAGAGCTGAAGGCGTTCGCAGGCGGCAGGTTCACGCCGCCTCGGCTCGCACGTGGGTCCGGCCCGAATGCCCCGGCTCGTAGAGCGTCCCCTGCGGCCGGTTCGGGTCTTCCCAACGCTGCTGGCGGTCGATCTGCTTGGCGGACATCCTGTGGGCCAACGAAGGCAGCACTTTCGACATCGCGGTGTTCAGCACCGACATCGTCCCCACCTTGACGTCGCGCCCCCAATCGGTCGCGGCCTTGAGGATCGCCTTCGCCACGTCCTTGGGATCGATCATGGGCGTGGGCAGCTTCGGCTCCTGGTCCATGTAGTTCTTCGCGTGCTCCGGGTACGGCGTGTTCACTGCCGTCGGCTGGATGAGCACATGTGCACCGGAGCCTGGTCCACGTCCTCGACCTCGATTCGCAGCGCATCGGTGAAGCCCTTCACTGCGTGCTTCGTCCGCCACGTCCGCGGCTGCGACCGCGGCACGTCCGCCCTTGGCCTACCTCGTGGAGACGAAGCCCCGGCGCCGGGCAAGGCAGCCATCTGAATCCGGTGGACTCGCGCGTGGCGGAGCTCCGCGCTCGTGTTGAATCACGGGGTTCGAGCTACAGCGTCTTCTGCCTGAAGGTCTACATCCTGCGCCTGCGGCACCAACTATTCCTGAGGCGCCCACACCGCGCTAACAATTTTGAGTTCTCCGTTGCGCTCTTGCGCTGCCAGGACAAGTCGATCTCTCGGATAGTGCGGAAAGCGCGCGACCGCAATGTACTTATCCTTGCTGTTTGAAGGTTGGACCGAGAAAACGTACGAACGAAAGTCCTTGCGAATCAATTCCCCGAGCCCCGGACCACGTCGCGAAGCGGTGCGCATGTATTCAACGACGGCTTGGGAAGCCGCGCCGCATGAGAGCTTCTCATCGGCATTCCGCAGCGCGATGGCCGCCTCGCACAAATTCAAGGGCGTCTGGCCGCCGCGCCCGTCGTAGAACGCCTCTCCGACAATCGCCGAAAAGCTGGCGGCAAGCAGCGGTTCGCAGGAACCTGCCACGTGCAGTGACTTGGCCAGCGCAACGGCTGCCAACTCCAGATCCATCATTTCCCTGACGCCTCTATCATCGCGCCCGACCATCTTGTCGAGGAAGCGCTTGAAGAACGCGCTGACCAGCGTGGACGCCAATGATGGGGTGCTGTCGAAAGCCAAAACGGTGCTCTGCCACCGATTGAAGATGGCCGTTAAGTCGACGTACGACTGACAGCTCTTGCTGGATGGATCTGCGCAGGTCGGAAGGCTTGATCCCTGCAGGAAGCTTGTGTCCCGAATTTTTTGTTCAAGGAACCAAGTCGTCTTGTCATTAATCGACCTCGCGCGAGCGAACGACATCACAGCAGGTGTCAGATCTTCCCATCGAGCGCCCTTCCTGGTGCTGGCCCTCGTCAGCGCTTCGAAGGTGCTTTGTGCCATCGGAAGTAAGTCGCGGTCGGCCCATTTGTACGTCAGATCCGCCAGATGACAAGTCCAACCGCCGCGAGAGACTGCATGGCCCCAGCCCAACTGATCCGAACAGGGCTCCGGCGTATCGGGTATGCCTTGATGCGACCAACTGTCCTGCAGGGCGTGAAGATAGGCTCCCAGATCTTGGAACTGGCTGCGTTGAATTGGGCGGGCATGAGGCGTTCGAATGCCTCCGTCCCACACTTTACCGGGGACAACATGCCTGTCTGCAGGGGGTGCCGGCGGGGACACTTCGGCTGGAAAATGATTCCTGCGGACGCCAGCCGCACCGGTGTCGCTGCTTGCGACGCATGAAGAGAGCATGGTCTGCACAACAGGGTTGGTGAACGGGCTCTCATCGACCGACTCGTCGCCCTTGGCAATCCAGCCTGCCTCTTCAGGGGTGAAGCCCGCCTTGAGCGCCAGCCATTGGGTCAACCCGTAGTGGACGTCCGACTCCCAGCTCCACGCTGGAAGGACGGCACAGTACAGTAGTGTTGCCACGATGCATTTGTTGAACACGGGGTTCCTCCTCGCTGGCAATGAACCGAATCGGTATCCCTCGAACCTGCATGGTTGCACGACTCCCATGTGGCGTCCAGCCTTGCCTTGTGGGCAGAGCGACTTGGGAACTTTTCGACCCTGGGGCATCCTCCAGGGATGCCACTCCAATACCTGCTCTTCGAGATGACCGACGAGGACACCGGCGCGTGCAGCTTCGACGCGATGGCCTCCGTCCTTGCCGATCGCTTGCCGGCCTTGATCCATGAGGTCGAAACCGTGCTCGGCTGGGCCTGTCGCGACTTCGGACCCCCGGCGTCGGTCGAAGAAAACAGCGAGTGGGACTTCGAGTTGCAGGCAGTGGCCGAGCCGGATGCCCCGCTTGAAATCGCCTACGACCGCGAGCGCGCCACAGTGTCCATGCCGCGCGCGTCCGGGCGGGTGACCCTTGCGCTTACCCTGACCGGCTCCCGCGCCTTTGCCGCGGCTTTCACGGACGCTTTCCCTGATCCGGATTGACCGGACCCTCTCCAAACCGCCCGGCCCACCGGCAGGCAGGCAGAATGGGCCATGAAAGCACCCCCTCGACTACAGACGCTGATCGACGAAGGATTGATCGACAGCGTGGTCCGCCAGCTCATGAGCGGCAAGGAAGCGATGGTCTACGTCGTGCGCTGCGGGGACCAGACGCGCTGCGCCAAGATCTACAAGGAAGCGACCCAGCGCAGTTTCCGCCAGGCCGTCGACTACACCGAAAACCGCAAGGTCAAGAACACGCGCCTTCAGCGAGCGATGGCCAAGGGCACCAGGTTCGGCCGGCAGGCCACCGAAGCCGCCTGGCAGAGCGCCGAGGTCGATGCGCTCTACAGGCTCGCAGCGGCGGGCGTGCGCGTGCCGGAGCCCTACAACTTTGCCGACGGCGTGTTGCTGATGGAACTGGTCACCGACGAGCACGGCGATGCCGCACCGCGCCTCAACGACGTCGTGTTCACGCCAGAGGACGCGCGGCTGCATCACGCAACGCTGCTGGTAGAAGTCATCCGCATGCTGTGTGCGGGCGTCGTGCACGGCGATCTTTCGGAGTTCAACGTGCTGCTCGCCGCCGACGGCCCCGTCATCATCGACTTGCCGCAGGCGGTCGATGCCGCGGGCAACAACCATGCGCGGCGCATGCTGATGCGCGACGTGGGGAACCTTGCCGGCTTTTTCGGGCAGTTCGCGCCCGAGCTGCGCTCCACCCGGTACGGCGAGGAAATATGGAACCTCTACGAGCGTGGCGAACTTCACACGGGCTCGACGCTCACGGGCAGCTTCGCACGCCCGAGCGGGCCGGTCGACCTGGGCGGGGTGCTGCGCGAGGTGGACGATGCGCGCGCCGAAGAGGCGGCACGGCGTATCCGCATGGCGGTGCGCTGATGCTCGCTGACGCTGCCGCGAGCATCAGCCCTACTCGGGCCTGCCGAGCCTTGCGAACAATACAAGGCTCCAACAAGGAGACCTCATGCTGAAGTGGGCCATCATCTTCGCCATCGTTTCGGTCGTCGCCGGTGTCTTCGGATTTACCGGAGTCAGCGCTGGTGCGGCAAAGATCGCGAAGATCCTGTTCGTCATCTTCCTGATCGTGGCCATCGTGTTCGTGGCGTTGGCGGTCTTTGGTATCGGCGCCATCGCGACGTAAGCTGCCTGGCTCGCCGCACGGACCCGCGGACGAAGCGGGAAGCGCGAGGCCGCTCCTCGACATTTCAGTTCGAACGGACGAAAAAAAACCGGCTCAGGAGAGCCGGTCTTCAGAGGTCGTTGCCGGGCTCAGTAACGACCACCGCCGTAGCCGCCATTGCCATAGCCGACGTCCGTGCGTCTGGCCGCCGTGTAACCAGCCGCGCTGTAGCCACCCGAGCCGCTGCCCTCTTCGCGAGGGCGGGCCAGGTTCACGACGATCGAGCGTCCATCGACGGACATGCCGTTCAGGCCGTTGATGGCGGCCTGGGCGACATCCGCAGACGCCATTTCCACGAACCCGAAGCCCTTGGAGCGGCCGGTTTCACGGTCCATCATGACCTTGGCCGAAGAGACGCTGCCAAACTCGGCAAAGTTGCTTTTCAAGCTGGCATCGGTCACGGAATAGGGCAGGTTGCCCACGTAGAGTTTGGTGCTCATGGAAAGAGCCTTTCTGAATGAAGGTGCGCAACGGATGTCGTGCCGTCGGAACACGGCTGTGCGGATCGGGAGTCCGCAGCAACTGGCAAGGGTGAATGGGCTCTGCGGGCGCAGATCATCAGCACGTGGGGGGATGCTGCATGCACGTTTGCAGCCAGCCTTGGGTGACTGCAAAAAGCCGGGCGGCTTCGCGCGAGGTAAATGCTTTATCGAAACGGAATACCCGGCAGTAGCTGCCGTTACCCTTGGAGCGATGGACCGAGAAGGAGGCGCGAAAGCGGCCGCAGTCGGTCTGATGTGTCGTGGGCGAAACGACGTACTTGCCCATGGAAATGGCGATATTGGAAATTTAGTTCATTCAGGATCGCAGGCTTGAATCAACCTGCTGAGCCATCTAGGAGCTTGCCTGGCTGCAGCTCTACAGCACAAACAAGGCGACAAAGGTCGCAAGGCGCGGGCCCATGGGGCAGATTGCACCTTTGAGCAGCGTTGAGGTGACTGACGAAATGGCACAGCACCGCAACAAGTTATATTGTATCACCGACCTCTTTCGGGAGCCGTCTCACGCCGCCGAATCAACGGGCGCAGTGAACTCGGCCCCGAAGTTTTCGTTGGCGGGGCGTCGGCGGAGCCGAAGGCGTGTGCGCAGCTTTGAGTGAGGAAGGTTCGACGAACAAGCTATGCCCCATCACCAGCCACACGACCCATATCTCGTACCCACCCACACGACCGCGGCCACGTCCTCCATCTCACACTGGGTAAAGGAGCACCATGGCATTCCGGTGCACCAGTGCCACCTGATTCGCCGCGGCCTGAACGACAACTACGCGCTGCGTTCGGCCGACGGAACCCGCTACGTCGCGCGTCTGTACTCGATTCGGCCGCGCGGCGGCTTCAACATCCATTTTGAAGTCTCGCTGCTGTCGCACTTGGAAGCCAAAGGTGTGGGCGTTGCCGCGCCAGTGCCGGCGACGGATGGGCGCGCCTACATCCCACTGCAGTTCCCCGAAGGGGCGCGTGCCCTGGTCCTGTTCGGGTATGCCGAAGGCGCGGTTCCCGATACCCTTGAAGAGCTCGAACTCACTGGCCGCACGCTGGCCCGCATCCACGAGGCGGCACGCGACTACGCCGGCCCGCCAAGTCGATACACGCTGGACGGCCACCACTTGGCCGGCCGGACTTTGGGTTACCTCCAGGCGTACCCGGAGCTGAGCGCGGAGTTGCTGGAAACGTACCGCCGCCTGGTACAGGGCCTCCTTGAAGAACTGGCCGCGGCCGAGGCCGGGCTGACGCGCGTCGTCTGCCACGGCGACACGCACGGCTTCAACAACCATGTGAACACGGACGCGACCGGCACCAGGAAGACCGTGTTCTTCGACTTCGACGATGCAGGCCCGGGCTTCCTGGCGTACGACCTGAGCGTGCTGCCCTGGTCGCATCTGTTCCGCAAGAGCCTCAAGGAACCTGACGATGTGCTGCGCGAGCGGTGGACGCACTACCTTCGCGGGTACCGCGCCGTCGGCCAGGTGAGCGATAGTGACATGGCAGCATTGCCGCTGTTCCTGCAGCTTCGGCATCTGTGGAACCTTGGCGAGGCAGCCGGGCGGCTGCATCACTGGGGGACGAATTCAGTGCCTGTGGATTGGCTGCAAAAACAGGTGGAGGTGTTTGCGGCGTGGAAAGGACTGGACCTGCGCGCGTGACTGTGTCGCGTTGGCTCGGCCGCACTCTGCCAGACATCCCGTCCCTTAAGCTTCGCAGTGCGCACGGGCCCTTCCATCTTTTGACCCACCCATGACAGAACAGACCACATTTATTCAGGAAGCCACCTGCTGGAGCGACGAGCGCTGGACGGCGCGCGTGATCAAGAACGAAGACGATGACGGTTGGGCTGTCTCGATGACGCGCCAAGGCGATTCCGAGCCGGCGCTGGTTGGGCCCTGGACCATGGGCCGCGACAAGAAGAATCCCAAGCCGCTCGATGCGCCGGCCTTCCATACGCTGGTCAAGACGGCCGCCGAGGTGCTGCGACGGCACGAGCAGCAGCTGCATGCCCAACTCAACAAGAGCGTCAGCGTCGGCACCGGATCGAAGCGCATCCGCGTCTCGCTGCAGATCGTGCCGGACGAGGACAACCCGCATGCCCTGCTGCGCGCGCACGACGAGCTCGGTGCTCAACTGGGCGAGGTGCGAGTGGCTCCAGGCCTCAAGCTCAACGCAGACAGTGCGGCGGTTTGGATCGAGGGCGGCTTTCAGAAGCCATGAACTCTCGATTGCGCCTAGGAATTTCCTTTTCTGGCCCGCTCGGGACCAGGCCAACTGAGGACTTCGCCATGCTCCAGATGCGCCCAGGGTGCGAATGCTGTGACCGAGATCTGCCGCCCGACTCGTCCGATGCTCGAATCTGCACCTTCGAGTGCACGTTCTGTAGCGACTGCGCCGGCGGTCGTCTTGCCGGGACATGTCCGAACTGCGGCGGGGAGCTACTGCCTCGCCCAAGGCGACCAGCCGAC
Organism: Variovorax sp. PBS-H4; assembly: GCF_901827205.1. Classification (NCBI taxonomy): domain Bacteria; kingdom Pseudomonadati; phylum Pseudomonadota; class Betaproteobacteria; order Burkholderiales; family Comamonadaceae; genus Variovorax; species Variovorax sp. PBS-H4. The sequence continues at coordinate 179,098 of NZ_LR594675.1, forward strand.
AAGCTCGCGAAGTACCCGCCTTCAACCACGCGCGTTTTCAAACCCGAGGGGTGTATGCCCGCGCCTTGAGGTTCCGGCCTCTGCGACAGGTTCCGCAGCGGCGGACGCTCGACATGGCGCGCTCGTCGGCGTACGACGCCAGTCGTGCTTCCCGCCAGTTCCGGAGCGCATACTTGAGGCATCTACACCCTGCGCGATGCGCAGCGGTCCAGGTCAACTGGAGATCGCGATGGACAGATCGGCATCGCCGCAGCATTTTCCCCCGAGCATGCAGAGCCACCGTGTGCGGATTCGCCCGCTACTGAAAGAGTCGACCGGATGTCTTCCTTGCCTCCCGCCGTCCTGGCGCTGATCCTCACCAGCGTCATTGCATTCCTTGCTCAGGGCCTGTCGGAGGGGCTCACCGCCACACTGGCGCTGTGGCCGATAGGCTCGGGTGCCTTCTCGCCGTGGCAGGTGGTGACCTACGCCTTTCTGCACGGCAGCATTTCGCACCTCGCGTTCAACATGTTCGGCCTGTGGATGTTCGGCGCGGACCTGGAGCGTGTCTGGGGACCGAAGCGCCTCCTGATGCTCTATGGCGTGAGCGTGCTCGGTGCGGCAGCGGCGCAACTCGCGGTGGCCGCCATGAGCGGCAGCGCGTACCCGACCGTCGGCGCCTCAGGCGGTCTCTTCGGCATCCTGGTTGCTTTCGCGATGGTGTTCCCCACGCGCAAGATCATGCCGCTGATCCCACCGATCCCGATGCCTGCGCCGGTGTTCGTCACGCTGTACGGCGCGCTGGAACTGCTGTTCGGTGTCACCGGCAGCTTCGCTGGCGTCGCGCACTTTGCACACTTGGGCGGGTTGGCGGGGGGCTGGCTGCTCGTGCGGTACTGGCGCGGCCAAGCACCCTTCGGACGTCGGCGATAGGCCCGCGGGCCCATTCCTCGTCCAAAGCGCCCTGCCCGAGCTATCGCGCCGCCGTGCAAGCTTGAGCCTGCTTCGCAACTGCCTGCATGTCGAAGTCGTTCACGCGCTCGAAAAAGCCTTCGGTTGCGACGACGAAGGTCGCCGGTGCGATCTTGCGATCGATCAGCTTGGCGTCCAGCATAAAGTCCTGCATGCGTCCGAAGCCCTCGGCGGTGGCTCGGCCCCAGAGTTTGCCGCCGTTCATCTCGAAGGCGGCCTTCATCGACTCCACCTGCGCGCGCAGGAGATTGTCGTCCCAGCGTGCGAGCGTCGCGTCGTCCGATCCGGTCGGCTTGCTTTCGGGGAAACGCGCCCAGTGGAGCTTGCGCACGCATTCGGGGTTGGAGACGGCGAACAGGCTGGCCTTGGCCGCCCCGCGCACGATCGCTTCGACCATGGCAGGGTCGCGCTCGATGGCACGCTGGGTGGTGGCCAGCGAGAAGTCGGGCAGGCGCTGCCAGTCGGGGCTGCGGAACAGGCGCAGCTTGGCACCGGCGTTCTCGAAGCCGGCGATGGCGGCATTCCAGAACATCAGCCCCTGCACCCGATTGGACTTGAGCGCCTCCAGGGCCGGCGCGCCGGCACCGGTCGCGATGATGTTCACGTCCTTGTCCGGGTCGAGGCCGTTGGCCTTCAGCAGCGACCGCAGGAGCGGCAGGCCGCCGCTCGCGAGGCTCACGATGCCGATGTTCTTGCCCTTGAAGTCGCTCACCTTCTGCATGGCACCGTCCGCCTGCACGGCCAGGGCCCAGTCGATCACGCTGTTGTTCATGACCACCCGTGCCGGAATGTTGCTGGTGACGTTGGCCTGGATCGCGACGTTGGAGCTCACCTGCGCGAAGTCGACGTTGCCGGTGGCGAGCTGCTGCACCGCCTGCACGGAGCCGGGCGCGGCGATGACCTGCACGTCGTAGCCCTCGCTCCTCCAGTAGTCCAGCGCGATCGGCATCATGAGCCACGGGTAGGTCACGTTCAGCACCGTCACGCCGCCGGCCGCGATGGTCACCTTCTTCAGTGGCTTGGCGGGCTGCGCCAGCGCCATGTCCGGCAACATGGCCGTGGCGGCAACGCTCAGAGCGGCGAGCACACACTTGAACTTCATCAGTTTCAGCATCTTGGAACCTGCCTTTTCGCTTGAATGAATGGAACAACGGAGAGAGGACGAAGGAAGACCCGATCAGGCACCCGAGACGCGGCGGCGTTCATCCTCCGCCCAGAACACCACCTTGCGCTGGACGACATGCACGAGCCAATGCAGACCCAGTCCCATCGCCGACAGCAGGATGAGGATGGCGAACATGCCTGCCGTATCCATCGAGAAGGTGCGCTGCAGGATGAGGTAGCCCAGCCCGGCCTGCGCACCGACGAACTCGCCCACGATGGCGCCGATCACCGACAGCACGATCGACACGTCGAGTCCCACGAAGATGTAAGGCAGCGCATGGGGAATGCGTGCCATGCGGAACACCTGCCAGCGCGAGGCCGTGAAGGCCTTCAGCAGTTCGAGCTGATCTTCGGGCACCGAACGCAGCCCGGCCACCGTGTTGGCGAGGACCGGAAAGAAGGCAATCGTGGCGGTGATCACGATCTTCGAAGTCATGCCGTAGCCGAACCAGATCACGAACAAGGGCGCGATCGCGACCTTGGGAATGGTCTGGAAGGCGACCACGTAGGGGTACAGCGTGCGCTCGACCAGCGGAAACTGTGCAATCACCGCGCCCAGCACCAGGCCCAGGCCGGCACCGAGAACGAAGCCCGCCAGGGTCTCGTAGAAGGTGACGCCCAGATGGTAGGTGAAGGTGTTGTTGCGGATGCCTTCCCACAGCGCCGCGGCCACGGCCGTCGGCGCCGGCAGCAGCAGCGGCGTGACGCCGAGCACCCGCACCGCCAGTTCCCAGCCGCCGACCACCACGATGAAGAGCAGCGCCGAGAGCGGCAGCTCCGGCCTGGGGCCGAGCCAGGCGAGCGCGGGGCGCCGTGCGGCCGGATCGTCGTCCAGCCCGGCGGCCATGGCAGCGGAAGCAGAAGCGGTGTTCATGCGTCGAGTCCCAGGGAATGAAAATGCTTGCGGATGGCGGACACGTAGCCGCCGAAACGCTCCGAATTGATCATCTCCAGCGTGCGCGGGCGAGGCAGGTCGACCTGCAGGATCTCGCTGATGCGGCCCGGCCGGGGCGACATCACGATCACGCGATCGGCAAGGAACACCGCCTCCGGGATGCTGTGCGTCACCAGCATCACGGTCTTGCGGCTCTGCGACCAGATGCGCAGCAGCTCCAGGTTCATGGTCTCGCGCGTCATCGCGTCGAGGGCGCCGAAGGGTTCGTCCATCAGCAGGAATGCCGGCTCGTGCACCAGGCCGCGACTGATGCCCACGCGCTGCTGCATGCCGCCCGAGAGTTCGTTCGGGTACTTGTTCTCGAAACCTTCGAGGCCGACGAGCTTGAGGTAGGCACGCGCCCTCGGCTCGTACTCCTTCATGCTCAGGCGCTGGATCTCGATCGGCACCAGTACGTTCTCGAGCACGGTGCGCCACGGCAGCAGCACCGGCGACTGGAAGACCACGCCGACATCGCGGCTCGGACCGTCGATGGGACGCTGGCGTACCTTGACCGCGCCCGTCGAGCGCCGCAGCGTGCCGGCCAGGATCTTGAGCAGCGTGGACTTGCCGCACCCGCTGGGGCCGACCACGGTGACGAACTCGCCATCGGCAATGTCGAAGCTCACATCCTTGAGCGCCTCGATGTGCTGGCCCTCCCGGCTGCGATAGATCTTGTTGAGACCCGTGACCTCGATCATCGCGCTGTCGCCGCGTTCGGCCGGCGGCGCGGAAGGAATGACACTGAGCTTCGCGGACGCAGTCATAGGCGCCTCACGCGACGGTTTCGCCGGCGAGTGCGAAGCGCGCATCACGCCACTTGAAGGCGGCCTTCAGGCCCTGCTTCGCCGCGACCTCGAAGAAGTCGCGCGACTCCTGCGACTCCGACATCAACACCAGCGTGAAGATCTCCGCCCCCAGGTCGACCGTCGACTGGAAACCACGAAGGTCGTAGGCGCGATTGAGGCCGTGCTTGTTGAGCTGCATGGCAGGCGGCGGGATCATCGCGAGCTTCAGCGCCAGACGCTGCGCTTCTTCCATCAGCTTCGCGGCCGGCACCACCCGATTCGCCAGCCCGATGCGCACCGCTTCCTCGGCGCCGATGCGATCCCCCGTGAGCAGCAGTTCCTTGGTCTTCTTCATGCCCAGGACCCAGGGCATGATCGCGAAGGGCGGCGCGGACTGGAACTGGATCTCGGGCTCGCCGAACTCGGCCTTGTCGGACGCGAGGGTGATGTCGCACACCATCGACAGGTCGCAGCCGCCACCGAGGCAGTAGCCGTTGACCGCTGCGATCACCGGCAGGCGCGAGCGCCAGATGCGAAACCAGGTGTCGTTGCCGAGCTTCACGTGGTCGCGCCAGTCCTTGACGGTGGTAAAGGGCTCTTCGCGCGGGCTCAGGTCGAAGCCGGCGCAGAAGGCGCGACCCTCGCCCGTGATGACCAGTGCGCGCACCGATTCGTCCTGTTCCAGCGCATCGAGTGCATGCTGCATCTCCAGCAGGATGTCGTCGTCGAGCGCATTCATCTTCTCGGGACGGTTGAGCGTGAGGGTCGCGATCCAGCGGTCGACGGACACGCTGATGCAGCGGTAGTTCATGGCAAGTCTCCTGGGTTCATGGAATGGAAGGCGGGGCGGCGAAGCTCGACGAGCGCGTCCAGCACTCGCACGCCTTCACCCTCGGCGAGCACGGCCACGGGATTGAGGTCGATGGCCTCGATGTAGTCGGCGTAGGCACTGCCGATCTGCGACAGGCGCACGATCAGCGCCTCGAAGGCCCCGCGATCCGCCGGGGGGGCGCCACGGAATCCGTCGAGCAGCCGTGAGGCACGCGTGCTGCCCACCAGCGCGGTGGCGCGCGGCGCATCGATCGGCGACAGGGCAAGACTGCTGTCCCGCACCAGCTCGACCCACACGCCCCCCGAGCCCGCGACCACCGCGTGCCCGAAGGGTGCCTGGCGCGACAAGCCCGCGATCATCTCGACGCCGCCCTGCACCATCTCCTGGATCAGCACGCCGTCGATGCGCGCCGCGGGCATGCGCTCGCGCACCGTCGCCAGCATGTCGGCGAAAGCGGCGCGCACCTCGGCTGGCGTGCGAAGCGCCAACCGCACGCCACCGGCCTCGGTCTTGTGCGGGATGTCCGCGGAGTCGATCTTCATCACGACCGGAAAGCCGATCGCCTCCGCTGCCTGCGCAGCCTGCTGGGCGTCGGCGGCGCGTGCTTCGCGGGTCGTGCGGATGCCGTGCGCCTCGAGGAATTGCTTGGCCTCGTGCTCCGAGAGCGCCTGTCCGCTGGCGAGCCGGTCGGACCACGCCGCGTCGGCTTCGAGCACGGCGACCTCCTTGGACGCGCCGCAGGGCTGCCAGAGATGCCAATCGATGAAATGCCGCATCGCCACCAACGCAGCCCGGGCGCCTTGCAGCGCGGCCACGCCGCTGCCCGCCAGAGGCGCGACGGCACGCGGGTGGAGGCCGCCGCCCACATTGCTGTAGAAAGCCATCGGCTTGTCCGTCCGTGCGGCCGCGGCGGCAGTCGCGGCCGCGATCGCCCGGTAGGTCTCCGCCCCCTGTGCGCCCAGGCTCACGGGACAATCCTGCGAAACCGCCAGCAACGCGACGTCCGGGTCGGCGAGCAGCGCGTCGAGGGCGCGTGCATACATGGTCATGTCGAAGACCGCCGCGCCGGTCGCGTCCAGCGGATTGCTCGGCGTGGCAAAAGCCGGCAGGCAGGCGCGCAAGGCATCGAGCGTGGACCGTGCGAGCCGCGGGAAGCGAAGCCCTGCCGCTTGCGCCAGGTCGCAGGTGAGCGCCACCTCGCCGCCGCTGACGTTGATGACGGCAAGGCCATCGCCGGCCGGCCGCCTGGCCGATTCGACCATGAGCGCGCAAGTTTCGACCATCTCGTCCATGTCGTCGACCAGCACCACGCCGGCCTGGCGAAAGAAGTCCACGGCCGCTGCGTGCGATCCCGCCAGCGAACCGGTGTGCGCGGCCGTTGCCGCTGCGCCTTGTGCCGAACGACCCACCTTCAGGACCACCACCGGCTTGCCGGCCGCACGCATGCGCGCCGCGGCTTCGAGGAAGCGACTCGGATGCCGGACCGATTCCATGAAGAGCGCGGCCACGCGCGTGTTCGGGTCGTCGGCAAAGAAGGCGAGGTAGTCATCCACGTCGAGCACGGCCGCATTGCCGACCGACACCAGGTGGCTCAGCCCGAAGCGGCCCACTCCGGCCAGGGCAATGCAGCCCGAGCCCGAATGTGACGCGATGGCGACCCCGCCCACGCGCAGCGGTTCCGGCAGCGGTGCGCTGTAGAGCGAAATGCGCTCGTGCAGATTGGCGAGCCCGAGGCAGTTGGGCCCGCACACCAGCAGCCCCGTGCGCGCGCACAGCTCGGCCAGCTCCGCCTGCAGCGCGCGGCCCGCCTCGCCCAGTTCGGCAAAGCCGCTGGCGAAGACCACCGCCGCGCGGAGCCCGCGCCGCGCGGCCTGGGTCAGTGCGGGCAGGACCTTGTCCGCCGGCAGTGCGACCACGGCGCAGTCGGGTGCCTCGGGCAGATCCTGCAGGTCGGCGAAACAGCGCAGACCTTCCACCTCGGCAGCCGAGGGATGGATCGGGTAGATGAGGCCTTCATAGCCCGCGGCGAGCAGATTCTTCACCACCGAATTGCCAAAGGAATCCGGCCGAGGTGAAGCACCGAGCACGGCCACGGAAGCGGGGCGCATCAGGGGCGTCAGATCGCGTAGCGGCGCGGCGCCGGGCAGAGGAGTGCGCATGTCAGGCACGCACATTGACGACGGTGCGGCCGCGTACGCTGCCGGCAAGCAGCGCAGGCGCGGCATCGAGCGTCGCGGCCAGCGGGATCTCGTGCGTGATCAAGGCGAGCCGCTCGCGGTCGAGTTCCTGCGACAGCCGCTGCCAGGCGCTCAGCCGATCGGCGCGCGGCGCCATGACCGAATCGACGCCGACCAGCGTTACGCCGCGCAGGATGAAGGGCGCCACCGTGCCAGGCATGTCCATGCCCTGCGCCAGGCCACAGGCCGTGACCACGCCGCCATAGCGGGTGGTGGCGCAAGCATTCACCAGTGTGTGGCTGCCTACCGAATCCACCACGCCGGCCCAACGCTCCTTGCCCAGCGGCTTGCCTGGAGAAGAAAGCATGGCGCGGTCGACCACTTCCGCTGCGCCGATGCGCTTCAGGTAGTCCGACTCGGCAGCGCGGCCGGTGGATGCGACCACGCGGAAGCCCCGGCCCGCAAGCAGGCTGATCGCCACGCTGCCGACGCCGCCCGAGGCGCCGGTCACGAGGATCTCGCCATCGTCCGGGCGCACCCTTTGGCGCTCCAGCGCCTGCACGCAGAGCATGGCCGTGTAGCCTGCAGTGCCCACCGCCATGGCGGTGCGCGTGTCGAGCCGTTCAGGCAGCGGTACCAGCCATTCGCTCTTGAGGCGCGCGCGCTCGGCCAGGCAGCCCCAGTGCTGCTCGCCGGCACCCCACCCGTTGAGGATGACCCGGTCGCCAGCGGTGAACTCGGGATGACGGCTGTGTTCGACGACGCCTGCACCGTCGATTCCGGGCACCATCGGCCACTGGCGTACCACCGGGCCGCGGTTCGCGATTGCCAGCGCGTCCTTGTAGTTGAGCGACGAGTATTCGACCCGCAGCGTTACATCGAGATCGGGCAATGCCGAGTCGTCGAGGTTGCGCAGCGAAGCATCGAACCGCTCCTCGCGACGCTCCAGCAATATGGCCTTGAACACGCCCATTCCAGTCCTTCTTGGTTGTCGATGAGCGCAAATCTATCGACCGCCAATGCGCGGAGCAAGAATGAAAATCGTCCATTTGCGTTCGCATTATTCGAACGCACGGGGAAACCCTCCCCCACGGTTCCGCCCGGGGCGTCGTCTCAGAGCTTGTGCCGCAGCGCGTTGCGGATCTCTTCGATCAGCGACAGGCTCGCCACCGAAAGATGGCGGCCTGCGCGCGTGCAGCACACGAGCTTTTGCGGCTTGATGCGCGAGTCGCGGATGGGCACGAAGGCTGCATCAGGGTGGTTGGGATCGCGCCCGAAGATGTACTGCGTGAGGATCGCGACCCCCACGCCTGCGGAGGCAGCGCTGCGCATCAGCTCGTAGGAGTTGGTGGTGAGCACCGCGCGCGGCTTCATGCCAACGCGCGCGAACATCTGGTCAAGCGTGGCACGCAGCGCCAGGCTGTTGTCGGGCAGCACCAGTTCGTAGGCCGCGCAGTCGGTCAGCCGCACCCAGCTGCGCTCGGCCAGGGGGTGCTTGCGCGGCACCATCACGCAGGAGCCCACGTCGCGCTTGGCCAGAATGGTCAGGCCCGCATGCGCGGGCGTGTTGTAGCCCAGCGCGAAATCGATCTCGTCGCCGAGCGTCAGCTCCACCAGCCGCGGCGAGCTCGCGACCGTGACCTCGTAGTTCACGCCCGGGTATTTCTTGTGAAAGGCGGCCAGCATCTGCGGCAGCAGTTCGCGTGAGAAGCCTTCGTTCACGCCGAAGTTGATCGTGCCGCGCTGCAGCCCACGCAAAGCATCGACTTCGGTGCGGGCCGTTGCGATCTCGCCCATGGCGCGCTTCACGTGATGGATGAAGACCTCGCCGGCCGAGGTGAGCTTGAGCCCGCCGCGCCCGCGGCCGCGCTCGAAAAGCATGGCGCCGATCTCCTCTTCGAGATTCTTCACCTGCCGGTTGATGGCGGAGGCCGCCACATGCGTGCGCTCCGCCGCGCGCCGAAAGGAGCCGGCTTGCGCCACTTCGTAGAAGTAACGCAGCGACGTCGGGTTCTTGAGGTGGAGGCCGGGGTCTCGAGACATGGTGCTTGTGCTTAAGATGGTGGGCTGATCCAGCTTAACCGGCGATCTACGGCGGCGCGGCCAAGTCATCGAGGGCCCCCGCCCCGATAAGCTGAACTTGGCATACGAGAACTTCGCAGCAGCCACGAAGTTTCCAGGCATTACGGTCGTACCGCGACCGGCCACAAGCTGGCTTTTCGGCAGCTCGTTTTCTTTAACCCTGTGCCAGTACAAGAGGAACGTCTTACGGCACCGAGCCGGGCTGCTTTTGGAAAGCTTCAGCCGGTGGAACTTCTGCGTGAATTGCGCACGCGGTTTGAAGCGTGCGAGCGAGCGATGCCCAGAGGGGAAGTAGTCATCGATACCTCAACTCTCGCCCGTGCAGTGGCCGCGCTCGCGATTGCCGAAAAATTGGCTGCCACTCCTTGCGCCGCCACACCGGCCGGCGGGGCTTAAGGTGTCCATTGCAGCGGAACCCCAGACCGACGCTTGAGCAGGCGACCGGCCGGACGAGCCGCGGGCGGCTCTCCAGCAGAATGCATGGTCTTTTCGGGGCGTCGGAACGTCTCAGATCAGCCTTGTTTCGCGCTCCCAATAGGGCGCACGGAGCTTCTTCTTGTCGATTTTTCCGAACGGCGTCGTTGGCAATGCGTCCGCAAAGATGACTTGCTTCGGCGCGATCAACGATCCCTTGCGCTCCCGCACGTAGGCAATCAAGTCAGCTGCCTCGGCTTCGGCGCCATCCCGCAGCACGACAAACGCGGCGACGGCTTCACCCCACGTTGCATGCGGGACGCCGATCACGGCGGCAGAGGCGACCGCGGCATGCTCGGCCAGCACATCCTCGACCTCTCGCGGATAGACGTTCGAGCCTCCTGACACGATCATGTCCTTCTTCCGGTCCACGATCGACAGACGGCCACGCGGATCGAGAAAACCGATGTCCCCCGTGTGCAACCATTCACCAGCCAGGGCCTCCTGCGTGGCTTCTGGTTGCTGCAGGTAGCCTTGCATCACCGACGGGCTTCGCACGCATATCTCACCGACTTCGCCAGCAGCAACCGGCTCATTGCTGTCGCCGAGAATCGCGATCTCGGCCGTCGCCATGGGGTAGCCGCATGCCGACAGAGACGAAAGATCGTCGAGATCATGGTCGCTGCGCCGCAGAACCGCGATAGGGGTGCATTCTGTCTGCGCATAGACTTGGGAAAAGACCGGGCCAATGCGTTGAATGGCTTGCCGCAAACGGTCCGGCGCAATGACGGATCCTGCATAGATGACGAGCTCGAGACTGCGAAGGTCGAACTTCTCGAGTGGAGCCTCCAGAAGTTTGTAGATCATCGTGGGAACCATCAAGGTTGCGCTGATGCGTTCGCGCTGGATGGTCTCCAGAACCTGTCCCGCGTCGAACTTTTTCATCAAATGGACGGTGCCTCCTCGCATCAGCGTCGGTGCAATCAACTGCCCCGTGACGTGGCTGATCAACGCGATGGCCAGATACTGCACGCCGTCCGGCAACTCCAGTTCGCTGTTCATGGCGATGGCCATGAGCGCGACCTGACCGGCCTCTCGCACGATGGCTTTCTGGCGACCGGTCGTGCCCCCCGTGAAGTTCAGCGTGCCGATGTCGGTGGCGCTCCCTCGCTCGACAGCTTCGGCGTGTTCGTGCACGGCAACGAGCGACAGAAGATCGGCACCGGGGCCGGTTTTTCCCACGTAGAAAACGGAAACGTCAGGAAGGGCCAAAGCGAGTTCATGCGCCCGAGCTTCGAATGCATCGCTGTCGATGATCAAGACCGTTGCACCCACGTCCGCGATCTGGGAGACCTGAGAATCCAGTGAACTGAGCGGATGCAGCCAGCTGGTCGCAGCGCCCAGTCCCTGGGCTGCGACGGACGCACACCAGGTTTCGTACCTGTTCTCCGTCAGCAGCGCGACGCGCGCGCCCCTGCGGACACCGTGCGAGTTCAGTACCGCCTGAACTTTTCCCATGAAATCGATGACGTCTTGGTAACGGACCGCCACGTCACTCTGGCGGAAGGCGATGCGGTCCGGATACCTGCGCAGGGCACGCACGACCAGCGAGAAGAAAGTGGGAGGGTGGTGCAGCTTCATACGGCTGAGAATCTCGGTCGGTTCTCAGTCCAGCTTGATCTTGCTGTGCGAGATCAACTCGGACCATAGCGCCTGCTCGCGCACCAGATATTGCGCGAAGGAATCCCTCGAGCCCCCCACGGGTTCGAGCCCCAACGCCTCTAGACTGCGCTTGCGAAATGCGGCGTCGGCCAGGATTTTGTTAACGGCGGCATTGACGCGCTCCAAGACCGCGGACGGTGTGCCTGCCGGGGCGGTCATGCCGATCCAGTTCTCGCCGGAAAAGTCAAACTTCTGTTCGCTGATGGTCGGGATGCCAGGGAAGAAGTCGGAGCGCTTTTCGCCCATCACGGCGATGGCCCGCAGCTTGCCGGATTCGAGGTATTGCGCCACGGCGACGTGTGCCAACATCGCGGACTGCACGTCCCCCGCCAACAGGGCCTGCATCAAGGGCGCCGACCCGTTGTACGGCACGTGCGTCAGATGTGTTCCGAACACACGGTTGTACTCGGTAAGGAAAACGTGCGAGGTACTGCCCGTGCCGAAAGTACCCCAGTTGACCTTGCCCGGATTCGCCTTGTCCAAGGCGGCGAGTTCGGTGAGGTTCTTCGCACCGATGCTGGAGGAGACGACGATCGCCGCCACCATGTTCGCCATGCGGACCACGGGAACGAGATCGGCCTTCGGGTTGTATGAAAGCTTCGAATACAGCTGTGGATTGAGCGACATGATGTCGCCATTGCTGATGCAAAGCGTGTAGCCGTCGGCCGGAGCCTTGGCACACCGCGTCGTCCCGATGATCCCGTTCGCGCCGGCCCTGTTATCGATCACGACCGGCTGCCCGAGCTCCTTGCTCAGAGCCTCGGCCATGGGGCGAGCGAAGTTGTCCAGCACGCCGCCCGGCGGGTAGGGAACGACCAGCTGCACCGGCCGCGATGGCCATGCCTGGGCGAACCCGGTCTGGAGGGTCAAAGCGAGGGCCGCAGCCATGGCGATTTTTGCGCCTTGTCTCAAGTTCATGTCGTCTCCAATTCTTGAAGTTCTCGGCAGGCGCACGTGCCCGCCAGGCCCGCATGATCGCGAGGGGGCCGGCCTCTTGGCAATTCACGATTGGAAAAGAGCGGTTTCGCCCTGCTTAATCCGCTATGTGTCAGCCGGATGGGATTGGCTATCGCGTGCGTCTGCGCGCAACATCTCGACGAAGTCGCGCACGAAGGGCGGCATTTCATCCGAATTTCGGATGCAGATGTACTGAGGCCGAATGGACCACTCGTCCTCCAGGTCGACGATGCGGATGTTCATGGACTTTGCATGGCGCACGGCCGGCAGATGGGTGAGCACACCCACGCCGATTCGCGCCTGAACCATCCGGCACAGGGCCTCGAAATTCCCGACCTGGGCGCGAAGACTGATGTGTCGCCGGAGCATCTCGGCCTGCTGCTGCAAGAACGCATGCAGGGTGCTTGACTGGGAGAGCCCGACGTGATCGAAGTCCAGCGTCTCTGCAAACGAAACAGCCTGCCTGTCGGCCAGTGGGTGTCCTGAAGGGACGGCAAGCACCATATGGTCGGTGCGGTAGGGATAGATCTCCAACCCCGACGTGCCGACGTTTTCAAGGATCACTCCGACATCCACAACGCCATCCGCAACGGCGCGGACGATGTCGCTCGACAGGCGCTCGCGCAGGTCAATGCTGGTTCGAGGCCGGCCTGCAAGAAACCGTTCGATCACCGAAGGCAGAAACTCGCTGACGGCCGTTGTGCTGGCCATGATGCGCAAGCGCCCGTCGACGCCCTCGGCGATATCGAGCATCTCACCGCGCAGCTGCTCGATCTGCTCCAGGATCAGCCGCGAGTGTTTGATCATCGTCTGGCCGGCGCTCGTCAGTGTCAAACCCTTGCTGGTGCGGTTCATCAGCCGCGTGCCGACCGATTGCTCCAGCTGCTTGACCCGATTGCTTGCAGCCGGAAGGGAGGTGTGGACCTGTTCGGCCGCACGCGTGAGACTGTTCGTGTCAGCGATGCGCACCATCAAGCGGAGGTCGGCGAGATCGAAGTGGACCGAGCGCCTGGGCCCGCCCTGCTGCCGTGGCGGAGTGCTGTCTACCATTGAAAGCGCGACATCCGGGCTGCACCTTCACCGTTCGACTGCCGCCACTTTTCCATGCTGAAAGTCACCTTTCGGTTTGTTGAATAGACCCGGGCATCCGTAACGACGATGCTCTGCGATCGTCAACCAAGTCGCCGCGCATCATGCATTTCACCCCCGGCAGCCGCGAGTCTCACGTGCCCGTTTCACCTCTGGGAAGACTGAAGATCGCCATCACGATCGACGACATGCTGCTGCTCCGAGGAGTCCCGATGGCTCCCGGGCACAGTGTGCCATCAAACATTCGAGCAATGATCTCTGCCCTGAAGGCGCATCGCGTGGCCGGGGTGTACCAATTCTCCAATACTGCGCCCCTGGAAGACGACGAGAGCTTGCTCAAGGTCTTCGACCTGTGGGTCGAGAGCGGCCACCATGTGGCCAACCATACGCACAACCATCCACCGCTCAACTGGTTGGACGCAGATGCCTACGCGCGCGACATCGAGGAGGCAGAGAAGTACCTGGGCCGCTACATCAACCAGGCGCCGCGACGCTGCTTCCGATTTTGCATGGACCTTTGGGGTGACACGGCCTGCAAATGCGATGCGATCCTGGACAGGCTCGAGGGCATGGGCTACACGCCGATCCCGGTGAGCATCGGATTTCACGATATCCGTTGGAACGCGGCGTACTGTCGGGTTCTGAAGCGCGGTTCACCTGAAGACGCAGCCCAAATACGTCGCGCCTATGTCGAAAGTGCGATGCACGAGTTGCGGACTCATGCGGCGAACGCGAGAGCGGTCTTCGGTCGCGACCCGATCCACATCTGGCTGATCCATGGCACTTCGATCGCCGCCGACTGCTTGGAGCAGATTCTGGATGCCTTCCGGGCAGCAGCGGTCGACTTCGTTTCACTGGACGAGGCCATGGGCGACCGCATGAACGCCGAGATTCCCCCGCGTGTGAGCCCCGAATTCATCTTCCAGGTTGAAAAGTGGGCGCTGGCGCTGGGTGTTCCGGTCACTGACCGAATGCCGTCGATCCTCGACGACATCGAGAAGCTGTATCCCGCCCCCGGCGAAATGCAGGCCGAGATCACCTCGCGAATGCGCGAGCACATTGCATCCGCCACGGGTGCCGAGATCCGGCCCATCCCTCTTTATCCCGACCATCAGCGCTGACACAGCAGACACTCCCATGCAGTCAACATCTTTCGATCCCAACACATACGACGGCGTGCGCTACGAGCACCTCACGCAGGACATCGTGAACATCGCGATGTCGCGACCTGCCGTGCGCAACGCACAGAACATGGAGATGACCTATGCGCTGAATGCAGCGTTCGACCGCGCTGCGCAGGACGACAAGGTCAAGGTCATCATCCTCTCGGGGGACGGCGATCATTTTTCGGCCGGGCATGACATGGGTGGCGACCATCACAGAACCTGGCGCGACTTCCGCACGGTCGGTACCTGGGCCGCTTTCGATGGGCCCGGCGTCGAAGGTCTCTATGGACGGGAAAAGGAGATCTACCTCGAGATGTGTGAACGGTGGAGGAACCTGGCCAAGCCGACGATTGCAGCGGTGCAGGGTTCTTGCGTAGCAGGGGGACTCATGCTTGCCTGGTGCTGCGACATGATCGTGGCCGCTGAAGATGCCCGTTTTCGCGATCCCACGCTCGAGTTCGGCGTGGCAGGCGTCGAGTTCTTCATGCATCCCTGGGAGCTGGGTACACGCAAGGCCAAGGAATGGCTGATGACCGGGGATTGGCTGAGCGCTCAGGATGCGAAGCAGTGCGGCATGGTCAACCAGATCTTCGCCGCAGAGGCCTTGATGGAAAGCGCGCTGAACCTGGCCAGGAAGATTGCCAACAAGGGGAGCTTCGTGCTCAAGGCAGTCAAGGAGTCCGTGAACCACGCGCAAGATGTCGGCGCGCGTCGCAACGCCATGATGCATGCCTTTGGCCTGCACCAGCTTTCGCACCATCACAACAAGCAACAGTTTGGATTGCTGGTTGACCCTGCAGGAATCCATCCAGCGCTCCGAGAGAAGATCCGCGTCCGGTTCAATTTGACGGGGCCGCTTGGCACCGGGAAGCCAACAACCTCGTGACCGGCTGAAGCT
Source organism: Variovorax sp. PBS-H4 (assembly GCF_901827205.1). Classification (NCBI taxonomy): domain Bacteria; kingdom Pseudomonadati; phylum Pseudomonadota; class Betaproteobacteria; order Burkholderiales; family Comamonadaceae; genus Variovorax; species Variovorax sp. PBS-H4. The sequence continues at coordinate 194,272 of NZ_LR594675.1, forward strand.
GGAGCGAGCTTCATGTAGCGTCGCGACATCGCGCGAGGGCTGGTATCGAATGTCGAGCCTTCTCTCTTCATCCTCGCGCTGCTGAAGGCTGGTGGAGGTCAGGCATCGACGACCTGAGTAGGTCGGTTGAGCGCCCGACCTGAAGTGCGTTCGGGCGGCGTGCCGCGAAAGCAGAAACTGTGGCCCGTCCGTTCTATCGGCGGCACGTTCGAGCGTGGGCTTTAAACCGGAACTAAGGCGATCCTGGCGTTCCGGCCCGGCCGCCTTCTTCAGGTGGCCGAAGAAAATCCCTTATCCTGCGCACATGCCCACCCAAGCCTACGTCAATCCAACGCTGCTGCGCTGGGCGCGCGAACGTGCAGGCCTCGACTTGGAGGATACGGCACAAGCGGCGGGCGTCAAAGTGCAGCAGTTGGCTGCGTGGGAGGACGCTGAGAGCCGCCCAACTTTCAGGCAGGCGCAAAAGCTCGCTCATGCGGTGCATGCTCCGTTTGGATATCTGTTCCTGCACGAGCCGCCCAACGAAGCACTCCCGTTGCCAGACTTGCGAACTGTCGGCGGCGCAGCAGTTCCTCGGCCGAGCGTGGACCTCCTCGAAACCGTCCGCATTGCCTTGCGACGTCAGGAGTGGTACCTCGAGTACCAGCGAGACCATGGGCTCGAGCCCCTGCCGTTTGTGGGTCGCTTTGGCGTTCATTCGAACGTCGTCGACGTGGCGGCCGATATGCGCCAAGTGCTGGACCTCGAAGCAGAACAAGGACAGCGCACCTGGGAAGCGTATTTCCGCGACATCGTCGATGCCGCTGAACGCGTGGGCGTGCTGGTAATGCGCAGCGGTATCGTCGGTAACAACACTCGACGCAAACTAGACGTCGGCGAGTTCCGTGGTTTCGCCATCAGCAACCCGCTGGCGCCCGTCGTGTTCATTAACTCTGCAGACGCGCCGTCGGCCCGTCTTTTTACCCTGCTGCACGAATTGGCTCACATCTGGCTCGGCAGTAGCGGCGTCTCGAACTTGGCCCCCGGCAACTCTCGTCGAGAGGAGACGTTCTGCAATGCGGTCGCAGGCGAATTTCTGGCGCCGCGTGAACTGTTCGTGCCACTTTGGGAGTCGGCAGCTCCCGAGATGGCCCAACGGCTTGCAGAACTGGCTCGGCGATTCCATGTGAGTCGACTCGTGGTCATGCGAAGGGCGCTGGATTTAGGCTTGGTCGACCATGCGACGTACACGGAGCGCTATCTTGCGGAACTGGCCGCCTTTCGCATGTTAGAAGGCGGCGGCGGAAATTTTTACCGCAATGCCGGGGCAAAGAACAGCCTCCGATTCGCGCAGGCCGTCGTCACCGAGGCCCTGAGCGGTCGAATGTTGCTGCGCGAGGCGGGCCGCCTCTTAGGAGTGCAGCCGAGCAAGATTCGTGAGTTTGCGGAGCAAGTTGGCGTATGAGTTATCTCCTAGATGCGAACACCCTCATCGAAGCGAAAAACCGCTACTACCAGATGCACATTTGCCCCGGTTACTGGACTTGGCTGACGCGCGGGAAGGAAGCCGGCACGCTTGCGAGCGTGGAGAGTGTCGGGGCGGAGCTGCGGCGCGGCACTGACGACCTCGCCGAATGGGCCGTCGCTCATGCGGATTTGTTCATGCCCGAGTCGGATGAAGCTACGCAGATTGCGTTTGCAGAAGTCGCAAGTCACGTAGCGGCTCAAGCTCTTGCGATGAGGGCCGGCGCTTTGGACGAATTCCTCAGCGGGGCCGACCCTTGGCTGATAGCAAAGGCACGCGTGACCGGCACCACCGTCGTCACGCACGAACAATTGAATCTAGACATACGTCGCAAGTTTCTGATTCCCAATGTCTGCCAGCACTTTGGGGTCGAGTTCATCAACACCTTCGACATGCTGGGCAGGCTTTCCGCAAGGTTTGTGCTCGCTGAGTAGGCCGCCTCCACCTGCGCCGCCCGATGGACATAGACGTCCCGTTAGACCTGCTACGACCTCGACACTTGCCGTGCCCGCGCGTGACACTTACTTCTACAGCCATGTGGTGCCGAAGCTGCCGGCGCCACCGATGGAACAGAGTCGGAGCACCTTCGGCGCATCTCGGCTAGATCCCGCCGGTCGATATGGAGCAATGACAGATCCATTCTCGTCACCGGCGCGAGCGGCGGTATTGGACGCGCCGTTTGCACCCGGCTGGCGCAATCGGGGCATGAGCTGGTCCTTGCAGCACGCGATGAAGGCAGGCTGCTTGCGCTGCGCGAGGAGCTGCGATCGATTCGACCGGGCCGCTACGAAGCGATCCCGGTCGACATGGGTGACGACGCTGGGATTCCCGCCTTCGGCGAACGGCTCGCCGATAGGGGCTTATTGCTCGACGGCGTCGTGATGATGCCACCGCAGATGCCTCCCACAAACGACTGGGTACCGCCCAACGACACTTGGCGAACGCTGTTCCAGCGTAGCTTCATCTGCCCGTTGGGGCTGCTTAAGGCCGCGATCATTGCGATGGACGCCGACCCGGCTCGGGGCAGACGCGCCAAGGTGGTGATCATCTCGGCAATCACGTCGGTACAGGCGCTCGGCCACTACGCGACGAGCAATGTGCTGCGCTGCGCTTGGCTGGCCGAGGCGAAGACACTGGCGTTTGCGCTGGGCGAGCGCGGGATCCACGTCGACACCTTGTCGCTCGGCGCCACGCTGACGCCCGACTATTCGGCGTCGCTGCAACGGCGCGCCGACCAGGCAGGCATCAGTTTCGCTCAGCGGCTGGCCGACGAGACCTCGAACATTCCTTTGGGCAAGTATGGTCAGCCTGAAGAAGTGGCCGTCGTCGTCGAGCAACTGCTAGGCGCATTCTCGGATCACATGACCGGCGCGAACCTGCTGCACGACGGCGGATTTACGCGCGCGTACTGATCCCTGACTTGACAACGTTAGCCACGACACCCAGGCTTCGGTTTAGGAGGAACTCAGCAATGAATAAGCGACGAGTTCTCATGTTGGGCATGGCAGCCGTGACGACGATGTTCGGGCGTACCGCGGGGGCGCAATCGAAGAAGGTCCAGGGGGCCGGCACCGAAGCGGCCTTGCGAGAAGCCATCACCCAGTTCGAGAAAGCCTGGAACCGGCACGACGTGAATGCCTGGCTGGCGTTGATGGCCGACGACGTCTGGTTCACGCAAACACAGGACTACTACGAGCGCATGAAGGGCAAGCAGGCGGTAAAAACCACCTTCGAGTACGACGTGAAGAACACCGACCTGAAATGGGATGTCAAGCGCGTGCGGATGATGCCAGACGGAACTGCCAGTGTGGAATTGCGGCAGGTCGGACTGATCCCGCCCAAGACCGACGGCAAGTACAAGCGCGAGGACGTGAGCGATCCCAGCTTCAGCCGCTGGCGCTTCGAGGGCGGCAGGTGGCGGCTGTTCTTCTTCACCTCGCACAAGGGTTGGGCTCTGGCTGAGATGAAGAAGGATGGGCTGGAATAGCAAGGAGCTTTGCTGCTGTCCCGGAACGACGGTTCCTGGCGACCGCCGAATTCCGCGACGGTCCGCTTCGTTGGAAGCTGGTCGACAGCAACGGGCCCGGTTCCGGCCCATCAGCTTGAACGGCCGCTTTCGGGAAAGCCGAGTGACCGCAATGGCGCGCAGAGCAGCCACTCGCATCGGCCTCTTCCACGGTCTGCACCCCGGTCTAAAGCAGCCTCACGACGTTGCCCGTCGCAAGCTCGGCACGGAGTCGCAACGAGATCCAAGAAACAGCATCTAGCAGGCCTGTCAATCCATCAGGGCTTCAAAAGCTGATACGGCTTCAGTTGCAGCGCAAAGGCCAAGCGCTCAAGGTTGTCGAGCGAGATGTTGCGAGCTTGTCGTTCCACATGGGCCACGAACGTCCTGTGTAGGCCAGCCTCCAGAGCAAGGGTCTCCTGCGACCATCCCTTCTGCGTCCGCGATCGAATGAGATTGACGGCAAGCACCTCTCTTGCCGAAAGGTCGGGTTGCTTGGCAGAGCTGGTTGGGCTGGGCACTGCGCTGGAGTCTCATGTGGTGCTGCTTTTAAGTCAGCCGCTTTTAAGTCACAATATGCGACTGAACTTCAGGATATTGATTTGACGTTGCGTACTGGTCTGGACGCCATCCTGTCCTGGCACTCAATGGCCTCGCCCGCGGTCCTCACAAGATCCATGGTGCTCTGAGGCCCCATGCCCCTCGCCCTGCTCCACCGCATCGCCCACGCCCGCTTTCCCCACGTCCTGACCAACGACGCGGACATCGAAGCCGTCCGCGTCCTGATACTGGCGGGCCACGTGAAGGCCGCGATGCAAGTGACGCTCGATCCTTGGGGCGGAGGTCCGCAGACGGGCGTAGTGGTGCGCGACATCACGGCCTTGGGGCGAATGGCGCTGATGCATTGGCGGCCCGACGGGGAATAGGCAGAGAGAGTTGAGCGCAGTCTTGATAAACGGTGCGCTGTATTGGGGGCTGCGTGCCCTCACCCCCGCCCTCTCCCAGGGGGAGAGGGAGCAAGACAGGGGCGAGCTAGCCTCGCAAGCGCTGGGTCGCCAAGGCCTCGCCGAGCAGGGCGAGCAAAGCGTGCGGCTGCAGTGGCTTTCCCAAGTGAGCGTCGAAGCCTGCTTCGTTCGCCTTGTCATGGTCCTGCGGCCTGGTAAAGGCCGTGTGCGCCACGGCAAAGACCTTCGGCCGGCCATCGGTGCTCTCCAGGTGCCGCACCTCGCGGATCAGGTCGTAGCCATCGCGTCCGGGCATGCCGATGTCGCTCACCAGCACGTCCGGCCATTGTTCGCCGAGGAGCTGCAGGGCGCTCTCGTAGTCGCAGGCGAGGCGCACCGCGGCGCCGGCTTCGGCCAGGACCACGGTCAGGATCTCGCTGGCATCGGCGTTGTCCTCCACCACCAGCACGTTGACATTCGCCAGGCTGTGCGCGGCGCGCTCGTCCGCGTGCTGTGCATCGGCTTCTTCCAGCTGGACGATCGGCACGTCGCCGTTGGGCAATGCACGGATCGACACGTGCAGGGTGGTGCCCCGCTCTTCGCCGGCGCTGTCTGCCGAGATGGTGCCGCCATGCAACTCGACCAGATTCTTGACGATGGACAGCCCCAGCCCCAGGCCGCCATGCCGGCGGTTGTCCGGAGAGTCGCTCTGCGAGAACCGGTCGAACAGGTGCGGCAGGAAGTCGCTGGCGATGCCCCGCCCGAAGTCCTGCACCGAGAGCAAAAGCTGGTCGTCCTGCCTGCCCATCTCGATGCGAACGCGCCCGCCGTCGTCCGAGAACTTGATCGCGTTCGACAACAGGTTCCACACGATCTGCTGAAAGCGCGTGGCATCGATGTAGGCGGGCGGATCGGCGCGGGCCTTGTCGAATTCGATCGTCACGCGCTTGGCCGCCGCGGGCTCGGACAGCGCCTCGATGGCGGAGGCCACGTGCGAACGCGGCTCGACCCATTCGCGATGCAGGCGCAGCTTGCCCGAGCTGATGCGCGAGACGTCGAGGATGTCGGCGACCAAGCGCGCCTGGGCCTTGACGCTGCGGTCGATGGCGTCGAGCCCTCTCTCCATCTGATCGGGCGTGCGGTTGCTGCGCCTCAGCAGGTGCACCCATCCGCCGATGGCATTGAGCGGATTGCGCAGCTCGTGCGACAGCACGGCGACGAAGTCGTCCTTGGTGCGGCTCAGGCGCTCGGCCGCGGCGCGCGCCGCCTGCTCGCGCTCGAGCACCTCGCGCCGGCGGTTCTCCAGCTCGAAGCGTTCCGACACGTCGACACCGATGGCAACGCGCAGGCCCGCCTCGTCGAAGGCCGACATCTTCCATTCCAGTCGGATCCAGGAGCCGTCGCGCCGCTTGAGCGGAATCTCGCCGTGCCACGAAGCGGCGCGCTGCGACGTGCCGGCGAACTGCTCCTGCATCCGCTCGGTCCAATCCTCCGGCACCAGGGCGAAGACGGGCTGGCCGATCAGCGCTTCGCGTGTTTCGCCCAGCATGTTCACCATCGCCGGATTGACGTCGGCGAAGGTTCCGTCGGGCGTGATCAGCGCGAGGCCGATCGGGGCCTGGTCGTAGATCTCCCTGAAGCGCGCCTCGCTGCTGCGCTGCTTCTCCTCGGCCATGCGCGCGCGGATCAGCGCCTGCAAGGTCGCGACCAGGATGGGCGGCTCGACCGGATGGATCAGATAGGCGTCGGCACCGGCGTTGAGGCCGGCGACCTTGTCCTCGGCGCGTACGAAGGTGGCCGAAAGATGGACCACCGGCAAGGTGGAGGTGGCCGGCAGCGCCCGCAGCTCGCGGCAGACCTGGAACCCGTCCAGGTCCGGCAGATGCACGTCGAGCACCACGGCCGAGACCTGCTGCCTCGCCAGGCGCAGCGCCTCGGTGCCGGTGCCGGCCTGCAGGGTGGCGAAGCCGGCAGCGCGAATGACGCGCTCGGTGGCATAGCGCGTGGCCGGGTTGTCGTCCACCACCAGCACCGTGTGCAGGGAACGGTCGATCGTGATGCTGATGACCGGCTCGGGCGTCATGGCGCGTGCTGCTCGCCCGGCGCCGAGCCGACCAGCCGAACCGGCAACACCACGGAGAAGACCGAGCCCTTGCCGAGCTCGCTCTGGACTTCCACGTCGCCGCCGAGCAGCACGGCCAGGCGCCGGCTCAGGGCCAGGCCCAGCCCGGTGCCGCGCAGGCGCTTCTGCACCGGCGAGTCGACCTGCGCGTAGTCGTCGAAGACGGCCTTGTGGTGCTCGGGCGCGATGCCGATGCCGGTGTCGGAAACCGAGAAGCGGACGGAAGTCTCGGCGACGCGCGTCGCCTTCACGCGCACCTCGCCCTCGGGCGTGAACTTCAAGGCGTTGGAAATGAAGTTGCGCAGGATCTGCGACAGCTTGCGGTCGTCGGTATAGAGCCGCGGAAGTCCTTCGGGCTCTTCGAAGATGAGGGCAGTGGCCGGGTTCACGAGAACGGGCCGGAACATGCCGCGGAGGGCGGAGAACAGGTCGACCATCTCGAACCAGGCCGGCGAGATGTCGACGCGGCCGGCCTCGATCTTGGCGAGGTCCAGCAGATCGTCCACCATGTCGGCGAGCTCGGCCGCCGTCGAATCGACGAAGGCCACCTGCTTGTGCTGCTCCGGCGTGAGCTGCCCGTCGACCTGGTCGCTGAGGATGCGCGCGATGCTCCGGATGGCACCGATCGGCGTGCGGAACTCGTGGCTCATGTAGGCCAGGAAGCGGCTCTTGAGCTCGGTGGCCTTGCGCAGTTGATCCGCCTGCGCATCGAGCTCGGCATACAGGGCCACCACGCCGCGGTTGGTTTCTTCCAGTTCCGCACGCAGTTCGTCGGCTTCCTGACGGCTGGAGGCCAGTGCCTGAGCCAGTTCGGCGCTGTCGGACGCCGCTGCGGTGTTGACCATCGGCTACTCCTTTCGGCGCAAGACCACGACGGTAGCGTCGTCGCGGTGTCGCGTATGGTCGCGCAAAAGAACGCAGGCGACCAGTGTGGGGTCGCGCTGAAGCAGGGGGCGGATGCGCTCGGCCGACCAGCGGGTCTCGATGCCGTCGCTGTGCAGGATCACGACCGCGTGCGGCGGCAGCTCGGCGCTCGTCACTTCAGGCTTGCGGATTCTGATGCCGGCGGTTCCGTGCTGCGTGATGAAGGCCTTGTCGAACACGCCCGACACGATGCGCCCCGAGATGTTGCCTGCGCCGGTAAAGGTCAGGGTCGAGGCGGCAGCGTCCACGCGCGCGACGCACACCGCGCCGCCGCGGGTCGTCTGCAGCGCCTGGTGCACGCGCTCCAGGGTGGCGTGCAGCTCGGCGGCCGGAGCCTGCGCAAAGCTGGCCGTGGCTGCGAGCGACGCCTTGGCGGCCTCGGGGCCATGCCCCAGGCCATCGGCCAGGAGCACCGCGTTGCAGTCGGCATCGGTTGCAGCTGCGGCCCAGGCGTCGCCGCTGACCGTTTCGCCGGGCGCCGGCAGGCAGACCGCGCCGATCAGGATCGACCCGGGACCTGGTCGGACCGTTTCGCGCCGCGAGCCGGCGGCGCGCACCCGGGCAACGCTGACGGTCCCTTCCGGCATGGTGGAATGGATCTCGAAGGCATCGGCGACGCGCTTCACGGCTCCCAGGCCAGTGCCCGGCGTGCTGCCCGAAGAGTGCCCGTCCCGCATGGCCAGCGCGATGTCGGGAATGCCGGGGCCTTCGTCGATGCCTAGGATTTCGACCTCGCTCGCCTGCGGCCGCGCGGCGATCAGCAGCCGTCCCTGGTGGGCATGGCGCTGCAGGTTGGTGCCGAGCTCGGTGATCACCAGCGCCAGCCGGCCGGCATCGAGCTCGCTCCAGCCCATGCCGGCCGCGAGTTGCGCGGCGTGGCGCCGGGCCTCCCCGACGCGGCTGGCATCCTCCATGGGGAATGCCCTGTGGGTCCAGCCGGCGGTTACTTCCACTTGGTGATGCTCACGCGCGTGCCCTGCCCGACGACCGACGCAAGGTCGAACTCGTTCACCAGGCGCTTGCTGCCGGGCAGCCCCAGGCCCATGCCGGTGCCGCTGGTCCAGCCGTCGGACAAGGCCAGGGCGACGTCGGGGATGCCCGGGCCCTGGTCCTCGAAGTGCAGCCGCAAGCCGGGCTTGCCGTTGCGCTCCACATGCTCCCAGCGCATTTGGCCGCCGCCGCCATGGACCAGCGTGTTGCGCGACAGTTCACTGGCGGCGGTGATCATCTTGGTCTGGTCCACCAGGGAAAACTTCAGGCCCTGGCACAGGGCGCGCACCATCTGCCGGCTCGCCACGATGTGCTGCTCGCTTTGAAGCGGCAGGCTGCCGGTCGGTTCAGGGTTCAACGCTGCTCTCCAGGCGGGAGCGCCGCAGCAGCTCCAGCCCGCGCTCGACGTTCAGCGCAGTCTTTACACCCTCCAGCGAGAGGCCCAGTTCGACCAGCGTGATGGCGACCGCCGGCTGCATGCCCACCACGACGGTGGTGGCGGACAGGATGCCGGTGATGCCCGAGATGCTGGTCAGGATGCGGCCGACGAAGGAATCGACGATCTCCAGCGCCGAGATGTCGATCATCACGCCCGAGGCGCGGGTCTTGGCAATCTGGTTTGCCAGGTCGTCCTGCAATGTCAGTGCGGTCTGGTCCTGCATATCGACCTGGATGGTCACCAGCAGGGTATCGCCCATCCGCAAAATCGGAATACGGTCCATGAACGCCTGCCTCTGCCTACTTGCTGCGCTCGATGCGCCAGCCGGTCTGCCGCAGGGCCAGGTCCAGCGCATCGGCGAGCGTCGCCTTGGTGCGCACCCCTTGCAGGTCGATGCCCAGGTGCACGATGGTCTGGGCGATCTGGGGACGGATGCCGCTGATGATGCAGTCGGCGCCCATCAGGCGGATCGCGGTCACGGTCTTCAGCAGGTGCTGGGCGACGAGGGTGTCGACGGTCGGCACCCCGGTGATGTCGATGATGGCGAGCTCCGAGCCGGTCGCGACGATCTCCTGCAGGAGCGCTTCCATCACCATCTGCGTGCGGCTGCTGTCGAGCACGCCGATCATGGGCACGGCCAGGACGCCTTCCCACAGCTTGACCACCGGCGTCGACAGTTCCAGCAACTCTTCCTGCTGGCGCCGGATGATGTCTTCCCGCGCCCGCTGGTAGGTATCGACGGTTTGCTGGGCCCACTGGTCCACCATGGTGGACAGCGCCCACAACGCCTTGCCCATCGCGGCCGGGTCCTTGGCCTCGCGCCGCTGGATCGCGTCGAACAGGGGCTTCTTCAACGCCAGCACGAAGAGGCTGGTTTCCCCCGCCGTGCGGCCCTTGGCCGCGCGCGAACGCGACAGGGTGGCCAGCGAATCGCGCAAGGGCGCCCAGCCGGGGCCGTCGAGGCGCGAGGGGTCGCTTCCGGCCTGCAGTGCATCGCGCAGCTGGCGCAGCAACTCGCTGGCCTCGGCATTGGCGGCTTTCCGGACATCGGCGTCGACGATCTGCGCCTCGGTCAGCCAGGCATCGATCACGTCTTTTTCTTCATCGCGCAGCGTCGCCAGCAGTGGCGCGGGTTCAGTCATTGAGCTTCCTCTTCCGTGGTTGTGTTCCGTGTCGGCGTTGGCCGGGAACGGAGACTACGATCGTAGCGGCCCGGCCGCGCCGCCGTGGCCATGGATCAGTCGCGTGAACCGCTTTATGACGTAGGAATGCGCTGACAGGACTTCGGTCGCATCGCCTTGCGCCGTCGACGAGAGCTGAGCATTTGTGTCTGCTTGCGACTACAAGGCTCGACGCCCGGCGCACCCTATGGTGCCTCCAGCTTCACCAACGCCCTCTATCCAATGACTACCTTTCGCAGAACCTTTCTACGGGCTGCGGCCCTGCTGGCCGTGGGCGGCACGGGGGCGATGCCCTGCCTGGCGACGGCCGCGCGCAATGGTCCTCCGGCAGTCGGCAGCGCCGCGACGGGCCCGGCCGCGCTCGACCGGCTCAATGCCGTCGGCGAAACACCAGTGCTGGCGCAAGGTGCACGTGGCCCCGCGGTCATGCGCGCACAGGTCCTCCTCGATCGCGCCTGGTTCTCGCCGGGCGAGATCGACGGCGGCTTCGGCGCCAACATGCGCCGGGTCGTCGCGGCCTACCAGAAGGCCCATGGCCTGACGGAAAGCGGCAAGGTCGACGACGCCACCTGGGCCGCGCTGAAGGTCGACACGGAGCCCCTGTTCCAGCTCCACGAGCTGACCGACGAGGAGGTGGCCGGGCCGTTCACGCGCATCCCGAAGGACATGCCCGAGCGTGCCAAGCTCAAGTCGATGGGCTATGAGACCTTGCAGGAAGCCCTCTCCGAAAAGTTCCACATGTCTCCGAAGGCGCTGGCGGAGCTGAACCGGGGCGCACGGTTCGAGGCCGGCAGCCCGATCGTGGTCGTCAACGTCACGGGCAAGGCCGATGCGGGCGTGGTGAAGGCGGCGAAGTCCATCGAGATCGACAAGAGCGCGCACATGCTGTTCGTCCTCGATGGTGCCGGCAAGCCGTTGGCGGGATTTCCGATCAGCATCGGCGGTCCGCTCGACCCATTGCCGCTCGGCAAGATGAAGATCATCAACGAGGTGAAGGACCCGACCTTCACCTACGACCCGGCGCTCCTCAAGAAGGCGCCTGCCGATGCCTCGAAGGTCGAGCTCGCCGCGGGGCCCAACAACCCGATCGGCAACGTGTGGCTGGGGCTGTCCAAGCCGCACTGGGGCATCCACGGCACGCCCACGCCGGAGCGCGTGGGCCGCGAAGAAACCAATGGCTGCATTCACCTGACCAACTGGGATGCCGCCCGCCTGTCGCAGCTCGCAAAAGCAGGCTTTGCCGTCGAAGTGAAAGCCTGAAGACGAGCAGATGCACATCTCGCGGCGACGCCTGGCAGCGGCATCTGCGTGCTTGCTGGTGCCGGGGTGGCTACAGGCCCGGGCCGAAGCCCCGAGCGTGGGGCAAGCATTGCTCGCGGCGCGTTCACTGCGATTCCCCGTCGATGGCGTGCGGCCCGAGAGTGTGCGTGACACCTTCGCCGACGGCCGCCCCGATCACCGCCACGAGGCACTCGACATCATGGCGCCGCGCGGCACGCCCGTTCGCGCGGTGGACGACGGAAGGCTGGTCAAGCTGTTCGACAGCCGGCACGGCGGCTTGACCGTCTACCAGTTCGATCCGTCCGAGCAGCTGGCCTACTACTACGCGCACCTCGACGGCTACGCCGCAGGTATTCGCGAGGGCATGCAGCTGTGGAGGGGCGACCTGATCGGCTACGTGGGAAGCAGCGGCAACGCCGCACGCGACGCGCCGCATCTGCACTTCGCGGTGTTCCTGCTCGGGCCGGAAAAGCAATGGTGGAAGGGGACGCCGCTGAACCCCTACAGCGCCCTGCGTGCAGCTCGATGAGCGCGCCCTGCCTCGGGCCAGCCTGGCCGCTAGTGGCTGCGCAGGTTCATGTGAAACGCGATCACGGTCACATCGTGCTCCGACGGTGCCAACCCCAGGATGGCCGTGGCACGCAGATCGTGCTCGGGGCAGCGAACGAACCCCATCTGCTGGTACAGCTTGCAGGCGGTCGTCATGAACGACGAGCCGTGGATGCCCATCGTCGGCGCGCCGAGTTCGCGCGCCCGCGCCACGCAGTACTGGGCGAGGCGGCGCCCCAGCCCGCGGCCGCGGGCATCCGGATGCACCGCAAGCTTGCGAAAGCCTGCCCAGCCCTCGGGCAGGCCCAGACCTTCGAGGCCGGCGTCGGCGTAGAACACCACGCTGCCCACCACCCGGCCCTGCCATTCAGCGACCAGCAGCTGAGTGCCTTGCTCGGGCTTTTCGACGTGGCGCAGGTCGTCGAGGTAGGCCTCGAAGACGGCCGGCGGCACGCTCCTTCGGTACTGGGAATACGCGGCCATCCGGATCGATGCGATGGGCGTGGCCTCATGGCGCGCGGCGGGGCGAATGCGGCAACCGGCGGCGGCGATGGCCCTCTCGAAATCCTGCATGTCTTTCTCCTTCATTCCTCGGGTGGTCGGGTGACCGATGAAGGAGCTCAGCTTAGGCGCGGGGGTCGTGCCCATCTTGAAGGAACGCGACATGTCGTCGTCGCCGGCATAGGCCATGCGGCCGATGGCTTTGACGCGCTGTGGCCCGCGTGCGCCTTTGCCGCATAGGACGATGCAGGCTTTTCCTACGAGGCCGTGACGTATGCGAAGGCAGGCTCTTGCACAAGATCCACCTCACCCCACAAAGCCATGCGTGAAGCCATGATTTCCCCCGCCCATCTGTTCATGCCGTCCGTCGCCAACATGGCGAACGTGCGGCTGATCGACGTCACCGACTCGAGCGATGTCGACTACTGGACCGAAGCGTTCGGCGTGAGCGAAACGGAGCTTCGTCTCGCCGTTGCCGCCGTCGGCAGCTCAGTGCAGGACGTGCGCGACCACCTCGGCAAGTAAGGCCTGCTGCGCCTTCGGCGGCTGCGGCTTTGGTTCGCAGCCTGCGAGGGCGGCGAATGCCAGCGAGGCAAGGGCCAGCGAGAGTGTCCGAAGCTTCATGATCTTCTCCTTCGAGCGGTGCGGCGCCGGCGCGTGGACCCGGCTGGCCATTCTGGCGCCGCCATGACGGCTTGCCTGTCAGCCAAGAGCCAACCCCCGCACTTGGCGGCGGTCGCACGGCGCGGTGATCAGCTGCAGCTGCGCCAAGCGTTGCGGAAAACCCTGTCGGGCCTCGATACAGTGACTGAAATCAAGGCAGACGGATTGCCTGAAATCTGGGCTGCGGGGATGGTTTCCGAGCGAAATACCTGCCGTTTCAGGGCTTGAATGGATGGCATGAACTGTGCAAGTTCCAGGCATTGTTTTCGGAGACGTCCCCATGAATGAGGGTCAAGCCATCGCAATCCGGCCTGCGACCGAGTCCCTGCTGGATGCCGACATCGAAGTTCTGAGACTGTCGCTTCGCACCACCAACGTGTTGCGCCTCAACGAGCTGCACACGGTGCGTGACCTGACGCGCGTCCCGGCGAAAAAGCTCTTCGTGCTCTCGCGGCTGGGCCGCAATTCGCTGCGGGAGATCGTCGAGAGCGTCCACCGCCGAGGGCTGCGGCTCGCGGAGTGAGCGCCTTCAGGCGCGGCGGAAGACCAATACCGAATTGGTGCCGCCGAAGGCGAAGGAGTTGCTGATCGCGGCTTCCAGCTTCGGCGCCGCCACGCCGCCCTGAAGCACCAGGTTCAACCGGCACTCCGGGTCCATGGCCGTGCAATGGGCGTTGGGCGGCAACTGCCGCCGGTACAGCGCCAGCACGGTGATCACCGCTTCGAGCGCGCCCCCTGCACCGAGCAGGTGGCCGTGCAGGGCCTTGGTGGAGCTCACCTGCAGATCGCCGAGCGTGGCCTCGCCCCAGACCTCTGCCAGCGCATTGCGCTCGACCACGTCGCCGATGCGGGTGGCGGTGCCGTGCGCATTGCAGTAGCCGATGTCGCGCGGCGCGAGCCCGGCCGAACGCAGCGCGGCGCGCATCGCACGGGCCTGTCCGGGGGTGTCGGGCTTGGTGAGATGGGTCGCGTCGGAGCCGATGCCCCAGCCAGCCAGCCGCGCATAGGTGCGTGCGCCACGCGCGCGGGCACGCTCCACGGATTCGAGCACCACGAAGGCGGCGCCTTCGCCCAGCGCGAAGCCGCTGCGGTCGGTGGAAAAGGGGCGGACGGCGCGCGCCTCCTCGCCGGGCGCGAAGGTGGCGAGCGTCTGCATGGCCTGCCAGGCGAGCACCACGCCGGGCACGATCAGCGCCTCGCTGCCGCCGGCAATGGCCACGTCGACCTCGCCGCGCCCCACCGCCTTCGCGGCCTCGGCCAGCGCCACGCTGGACGATGCGCAAGCCACCGAGTAGGTGAGCACCGGCCCCTGCGCCTGCTGGCGCATCGCCACCTGCGCGGCCGGCGCGTTGGGCATGAAGGAGGGAACGGTGAGCGGCGGCATGCGCGTGCTGGCGCCGCGGTAGGCGGTCTCGACCGCGGCGGCGCCGCCCATGCCGCAACCGACATAGACGCCGATGCGCTCGGGGTCGGCATCGCCGAGCGTGCCGGCGTCCCGCACCGCCAGGTCGGCGGCAGCCACGGCCATCTGGCTCACGCGATCCACGCCGGCCAACTGCAGCTTGGTGAACCAGCGCGACACGTCGAACGGGGCGAGTGCGGCGGTGGTGGGCTTGGGCAACTCGGGCAGCACGGGCCGCAGCGCCGATTCGCCGCGCATCAGCGCGTCGAACATGGCGCCGGGGTCATCGCCGTGCGGGCTCACGACGCCCAATCCGCTGACCGCGACCTCCACGGCGCTCACTTGGCTGGGGCCGATGCCGGCTGCGCCGCCAGGGTCTTGTCGACCATGGCTGCCAGCTCGGCCAGCGTGTCGACGTTCACGTCCGTGTCGGGCATGGAAATCTTGAAATGGTCTTCGACCGCGAACACGAATTCGACCAGCGTGAGCGAATCGAAGCCCTTGTCGCGCATGGATGCGTTGGGGTCGAGCGCTGCCGGGTCGAGGCCGTACTTTTCCTGGATCAGGTCCTGTAATTCTTTCAGCGAACTCATGGAGCGATGTCCGTCTTCATGCGGGGGCGGTGGGTCATCTGTAGGGGATGATATCCGCTCCCCCGAAGACTGCAGGCGCGTTGCCGCCTGGCGCCGGGCGCCAGCGCATCGAGGGCCAGGCGAAGGCAATGCCCAGCAGTGCGCCGGCCAGCGCATCCAGCGCCACGTGCTGCTTGACCGCCAGGGTCGAATACGCGATGGCGGCGAACCAGAGCCCATTGGCCAGGCGCAGCGCGACGGGCGCGCGCGTGCGGTGCAGCACGTCGTCCACCCGGATGGCAGTGAAGATCGCGACCGCCACGTGCATCGAAGGGCAGGCGTTGCCCGGCGCGTCCACGCCCTGCATCAGCGCGAAGCCGGGAAAGTCCGAGCTGCCGGCCATCAGCGGCGGCACCTGTGTCGGCCAGAAATGGAACAGGCCCAGCCCCGCGATGCACAGCGCGCCGACCCAGAGCCCGTAGACCACCAGCTCGGTGAAGTTGCGCTGCAGCCCGGGCGCCAGGCCGACGTAGAACCACAGCGAAAAATACGCGACCAGCATTTCCGGCTGGAAGGGAACCATCCGGTCGATGGCGGTCAGCGGCATCACGGTCATCGGATGGACCGGATGGCGCAGCAGCTGGAAGTACCCGATGAAGAAGAGCCAGGTAAATAGCGTGACGCCGACGATCTTCAGGGCCAGCAGGTGGCGGATGCGAAAAAGGAGCTCGGCGCGCCATTGCGGGGGATGGGAAGAGGGCATGTGAGCGCCGAGCATGCCTGTTTTCGCGCCGGCATGAAACCCCGGGATCGTGGGCGCTCATTCATATGGGGCGGCGCGCAGATGAACTCGTCGGTTCACTGCAATGGCGCCACCGTTTCTTCACCTGTTGCCTCATCGATCAAAGAACCGTCCCTTGCAAAAAATCTCCCTGCTTGTGGTTCGACGGCAACGCCAAGAAGGCTGTGACCTTCTGCGCGAGCGGGCGGCACGCCGATGGGCGTTGGCTTCGAGATCGAGGGGCCGACGGCAGGTCAAGGACTCGACCAAGGTCCAGCGCACCATGAGGCCATGTTGGAGATGTGCAAGCTCAGCGCATGAATTGCTGAAGGCGAGTGAACGTCCGTTCCAGACTGGGCGAATTTGAGAGAGCAGTTAGCGGGTCCCACTGCTGCCGTACAAAGGCTACCAAGCGTTCGTTGTACATCGGGCCAATCTGCACGCTGCTTCCCGCAGGAGGCACCAGTTCCGCAGCGAGCCGCCGGGAGCGGCTGCGCCTAACCAGGTTGATCAAAGTCCTTTTCGGATCATCGACTGTGTCTGGAGCTTGAGGGATTTTGATCGGCGGAATGCCCGCAAAGGTCGCGAAGGCCTGTCGGTCTGCCAGCACCCAAGCTTCCGTTTCACGAACGGCGACGCGGAACATCATCGTCGGGGGAAGGTTTTCAGCCCCCCATTCCTCCCGCAGCGAAGCGGCGCATTCCGCATTGTCAAGATCCGTCAATACGACGTGCGGAAGTACCAGGCTTGCCTCTCGATACTTGTTTATGGACCGCTTGATATTTCCGAAGCCGCGCTCAATCTTTGGCAGTATCACGCGGAAAGTGCGACCACAGCGTAGGAGGATGCATTCCATCACCGCGAAGCTCAGCTCATCTTCAGCCACCAAGGCAACATCGATAGGAGACGACATCGTCTACAGCAGAGATAGTTGGGTCAGGCTGCTGGGTCTGGTTTTGCTGGCCATGGCTTCTGCGACCGTGTATCCAGCCGCGACAAGTTTGATGTCCTGCTCTGTTGCAGCCAGCACCCGCGTGCCCTCGGATGAAGGCTCTAGGCGCAGCACTTCGCGTGGGTCGATGCTCTTGTGCTCCAAGATCGCGCTGCTGTGGGTGGTAATGAGGATCTGTCGCCGATGCTTGGCCAGACGCTGCATTTCCCAGAGCAGCGGCGGGATCTCCCTGACAACAGCCTCATTAAGGGACAGCTCCGGCTCTTCTAGCAAGAGGAGTGAATCACCCTCGAGGAGGCTCCACATAATTCCAAGTAGCCTGAGAGTGCCGTCAGAAAATTGATCCTCGCGCTGCCAGCCTGCTTCTGGACGCCAATGTTCGTACAGTGCGCCGAGATGAGGGCTTCCTGTAATGGCATCGCGTTCGAATCGGAGATTGCGCATGTTGGGAACACACGCTCTGAGCGCCGCTTCTATCTTGCGCAGGCGAGCGTCGCGGGTACGGTCGGTCGTCTTCGCGATCCGCTCTAAGAACGACTGACCAAACGGATCACCTTCAAGTTGACCCGTGGCGCCGAGCTCCACATGCTTGAGAAGCTGCGGCACTAGATGAAGATAGGTGAGGGTGCCAAAGAACTGCGAAATCTCACGAAAGTCCTTGTTAGCAACGACCTGCTCCAAGCTCGTCTCTGTCAATCGCTCTTTGTCCTCCTCGTCCTTTCGATCTGGCCGCTCCAGCAAAACTCGCTTTCGAGCAAGGTCCTCGACTTTCTCTTTGCTTATGACCACGCGTTGCTTGCCCTTACCCTCGCTCCGAAACGCCAGTTCGTAGCGCCAGATGGGTGGTTCGTCCGGACGCTCTGCCAACTCGACCGTAATGCCAACTTCCGGGTCCCGTCTAGCAAGAAGGCAGCGCAGCTTGGTCAAGCCACCTCGGGTCTCAACCGCTCGCTGAAGACCTCCTCCCTTGGACTTCGCGACGTCTCGGAGAAACCTCAAGACGTCAAGCAAGTTTGATTTGCCGGCGGCATTGGGGCCGATCACGAATACTCGCTCGCGCAGCGAAACATCAACCTGCTTGAAGTTGCGCCAGTTTTTTAGCTTGAGTCTTGTAATCAACATCTTGGTCGTTTCTTGTTCGCGTACCGCACACGGGATTGGCGCCGCGGCTCATCGAAGCGCCGTCGAATCTATCACCTCATCTGTCTGTGCCATGAGAGGCCTGTCAGCGCAATCCCGATGGTTTGCAACATTGAGAGTCGCTAGGCTGAATGCATGCCAGCCCCTTACGTTCCCCAGATCCGCCTTTACCAGGACTGGCTGCGCGAGCAGCGCGGCCTGGCCTTCGAGTCCTACGACGCGCTCTGGCGCTGGTCGGTCACCGACCTCGAGGCCTTCTGGCGCAGCGTCTGGGATTGGAGCGGCGTCCGTTCGCCGGCACCGCCGACGGTCACGCTGGCCGATGCGCGAATGCCGGGCGCGCGCTGGTTCCCGGGCACGCAGGTCAACTATGCGCACGAGGTGCTGCGCCACGTCGATGCGGCGCATGCGGCCGGCATGCCCGCGATCGTCAGCGAAAACGAGCTCGGCGAGGTGCGCGAGATGTCCTGGCCCGAGCTGCGCCGGCAGATTGCGTCCTGCGCGCTCGCGCTGCGGGCGCTGGGCGTGCGGCGTGGCGACCGTGTGGCGGCCTACCTGCCCAACGTGCCCGAGACGATGGTGGCCTTCCTCGCCTGCTCGAGCCTCGGCGCGGTGTGGAGCGTGTGCGCGCCCGACATGGGAACGGCCGCGGTGGTCGACCGGTTTCACCAGATCGAGCCGAAGCTGCTGATCGCCGCCGACGGCGTCCATTACGGAGGCAAATCGCTGGACCGCGGCGCCGTGGTGCAGGAACTGCGGTCCGCACTGCCCAGCGTCGAGAAGCTGCTGCTGCTGCGCACGCCCTTTGCGGCGCAGCAGCTTGCCGCCGAGGCCGAATGGACAGACGTCGTCTCGCGCGACGACGCCGAAACCGCTGCCTTCGAACCCGAATGGCTGCCCTTCGACCACCCGATCTGGATCGTCTATTCCAGCGGCACGACCGGCCTGCCCAAGCCCATCGTGCATGGGCAGGGCGGCATCCTGCTCACGATGTACGCCTGCGGCCTGCACCACGACCTGGGCGCGAGCTACAGCGCCAACAACTTAGGCGAGCGCTACCACTGGTACAGCTCGACCGGCTGGGTCATGTGGAACTCGCAGCTGTCGGGCCTGGCGTTTGGGGTGACCTGCTGCATCTACGACGGCAATCCTTCGGGCAGCAAGGAGAAGCCCGACTGGGGCGTGCTGTGGCGCTTCGCGGCGCGGCACAAGGTCACTTTTCTCGGCGCGGGCGCGGCCTACTTCGCGAACTGCATGAAGGCTGGCGTCGAGGCGAAGGCATGCGGCGATCTCTCGGGCGTGCGCGCGCTCGGCAGCACCGGATCGCCGCTCTCCGAGGAGGTGCAGCGCTGGGGCACGGCGCAGTTGCTCGCAGCCGGCGCGCCCGAGGTGTGGTGGTACAACATTTCCGGAGGCACCGACTTCTGCGGCGCCTTCGTCGGCGGCAACCGCGAACTGCCCGAGGTGCCGGGACAGATGCAGTGCCGCTTCCTCGGCGCCGCGGTCGAGGCCTGGAACGAGCAGGGGGAGCCAGTGATTGGCGAAGTCGGCGAACTCGTGTGCACGAAGCCGATCCCGGCCATGCCGCTGTGCTTCTGGGGCGACGAGGGCAACGCGCGCTACCTGTCGAGCTACTTCGACACTTATCCGGGCGTGTGGCGCCACGGCGACTGGCTCAAGATCGGCGAGGACGGAGGCTGCATCATCTACGGCCGCAGCGACGCCACCATCAACCGCCAGGGCCTGCGCATGGGCACCAGCGAGATCTACAGCGCCGTCGAAGGCCTGCCCGAAGTGCTCGACTCGATGGTGGTCGACCTGGAGTACCTGGGGCGCGAGAGCTACATGCCGTTGTTCGTGGTGCTGCGGCCGGGCCTGGCGCTCGACGCGACGATGCGCGCGAAGATCAACGACGCGATCAAGACCCGGCTCTCGCCGCGTTTCGTGCCCAGCGACATCTTCCAGGTCGCGGAGATCCCGCGCACGCTCTCGGGCAAGAAGCAGGAGCTGCCGATCAAGAAGCTGCTGTTGGGCCAGCCGATCGAGAAAGTGGTGAACCGCGAGGCCATGGCCAACCCGGGCAGCCTGGGTTGGTACGTGGACTTCGCCGCGCATCGGGCGCAGGCGCAGGCGCCGGGCGGGGAGGCGTTGCCGCAGCGCAGTACCTGACGGCCGTGCTTGCCAAGGCGCGCGCCTAGGTTCAACCCCTATCGCGGCGCCGCCCGCTCATGTCCGCACCCCCTCGGAGCTGCCATGGTTGGCGGCCACCCGGTCGGCCCGCGGCTGGGCGACGAGGAAGCGTTACAGCCAGGTGCCGCTGCCCGGCATCTGGATCGTCGTGGCGGGATCGCCGCCGCCGACCAGTGCACCGAAGACGATGCTCAGCAGCGAAACGAAGAGGCTGGCGAACAAGGCGGTCCAGAAGCCGCGGACCTTGAAGCCCTTCACCAGCGCCGCCACCAGCAGCAGCATCAGCGCGTTGATCACGAGCAGGAACAGGCCGAAGGTCAGCAGGGTCAGCGGGAGCGTGAGCAGGATCAGGATCGGCTTGACGATCGCATTGGCAAAGCCGAGCAGCAGTGCCGAGATCACCAGCGCCGAGGTGCTTTCGAAGCGGATGCCGCTGAAGATGTGGCTGGCTACCCAGAGCGAGACCGCGATGATGGCCCAATGAAGGAGAAAGGGCGCCAGGGTGCTCAGCATCGGCTCGGTCTCAGCGCTCGTTCTCACCGGTGCCGGTACGCGGCGCCGCGCCGGGAATGAAGCGTCGCACCCACGCGCCCAGGCTCGGGCGCCGCGTGTCCTCGGCGGCCGCAGGGCGCCTGCCGTAGTAGGTGTCGCGCTCATGCTGGAGAACCGAAACCAACGCTTCGAGGTTCGCGGGGTTGTACTCCCACAGGCCGCTGACGATGAAGTGGCCCATGTGCTCGGCATTGGGCTTGGGCACGATCACGATGTTGTTGGCACCCAGGCTCTGCAGGAAGGCCGAGCGGGCACCGGCGAGCCGCATGCCGTCGCCGTAGCCCTCGACCTGGCGGCTCAGCGACAGGCTGATGGCCTGCACCGAAGTGAAGTTCTCGGCGATGAAGTAGACCATTTCCACCAGGGCAAGCTTGCTGATCTCGAGCTTCTGCTGCGTGACCGTGGCGCTTGGCGAGAAATGCTCGATGTGGACCTCGGTGCCTTCGCGGTTGACCGGGACGGGGTCGAGGGTCGCGATGTGAAGCGTACCGTCGTACAAGTACATCGGTTCGCCCAGCACATAGGAGCTTGAATGGGGCCCGGTGATTCGCAGTTTCGCTCTGGTCATGTTTCCCTTGAGTGCCCCACTGTAGATCGGCGCGCAGCTTTGCAGGCGCACTGTTTCAACGATTTCGTCGATTTCTGCGGGCAATTGCAGATCATGGAGGACTGGTTTGACGGCGTCTTCCGCCAAAAGACCTATGGCGCGTGCAGGTTCCCGTGTGACTTTGCGTGTTGCAAAAAAAGCAGCCGGTACTGTCCGCATGGAGTCCGGAACGGGGCTGAGCGATCCGAGCAGTGCAAACCCCTTTGCGAACGCGGAACGCGCACGAAAGCATTACCATGATTTTGTCGGTCGCTGAAATGTGATTACTTAACGTAACACTTTGTACTGTTTAACCCACTAATTTTTGGACGAGCGTCACATACAACTTGCATCACAGCTTCGCAAGTGGAGTAATGCGCAATCTGTAGTCGGATTCTCCTTCCCACAACGGGCCGGGAGGAAGCCGCAGCCGCCACTGCCCTCACTTCAAGGACCCGTCATGCAACTCTCGGAGATCAAGGAATACCAGGATCAACTCGTTCAGCAGCTGGAAGAATCCGGGCTGAATGTCAGTTTTGGCGACGATCTGTCGGTACTCCTGAAGACCTACGAAGCTGCGACAGGCACCGGCTACGTGCAACTGCCCTTCGTGCTGGACGATCCGAAGGACGCCAACCCGTACAACTTCTGGGTCTGCTTCGACGACGGCACCGCACCTGTGGCCCTGAGCGGCTTCCGGACCATGCAGAACGACTCCGCGATTCGCCGGGTTGGGGAAGCCTACAACCAGGGGGCGCTCTACCGCTGCAAGCAGAAGGAGGGCTGGCTGCCTGACACGGGTCCGAAGCTCAACGCCCATGCGCTCTTCGGCTATATCGGGGCCGGTTGGGTGCATCCTCGCTACCGCGGCCACAACCTCGCCGGCTTCATTGCACGCATCACCCAGGCCGAGGCCCTGTTGCGTACCGGCGGTACCCTGGCCATGTCTACCGCCATGACGGCCGAGGCGCTCTATCTTTCCGGCATGAACCTGCGGGCCAGCGGCCTGCATCACCTGCATGTCGAACTGGTGCTGGATGGCTACCTCGGGATCGCGGAGCACGACATGCGCCTGTATCTTTCGCACAGCACCGGGCCCGAGTTGATGCGTTTCTACGAATGCGAGCTCGCCATGCTGCGCAACGACGAGACCATTCCATGGCTTCATGGGCATGACAAGGTCCACGCCGCGGCCGTCCTGGCCGGAACCGAGCAACTTTCCGTGCTGGCCGACGAGGCACCGATCAGTTCGCTGGCCGGTCTGACGGCCTGATCTTCTTCGCCTGGCCGGGCAAGGGCGCGGGATCTGCCCACCTGGCCCTGCGAGGGCCGAGCCTCAACCCGCCATGTGACGGCGGTGGCCCACCTCGAAGTCGTTGCGGCCGCTGCGGTCCACGCCCCTGAGCAGCCACAGCGGCCGTTCCGCGAAGTTCACGGCGACGCCCGTCTTGCCGTCGGCGGGCCGCAGGTCGCGCTCGAAGACCGAGGTGGACGGCATGTAGCGCAGCGCAACGCCGGTGCGCCGCTGGTTCGAAGTGTTGGCGCGGGCGCCGTGGATCATGTAGACGTCGTGCAGCGACATCTGGCCGGGTTGCAGTTCCAGGTCCACGGCCTCGCCCTCGTCGAAGCTGCCGGCCGCCATGCGCTGGTTCAGCGTGAGGTCATCACGATCCTCGTGAAGGTGCGGATGCAGCACGCCGCCCTGGTGCGAGCGCGGGATGACGCGCAGGCAGCCGTTGGCGCGCGTCGACGGCTCCAGCGCCACCCACACCGTGCAATTGGCCAGCGGCCGGATCGGCCAGTAGTGGCCGTCCTGGTGCCAAGGAGTCTCGAAGCCTTCGCTGGCCGGCTTGCAGAAGACGTGGCAGCCCCAGAGGATCACGTCTTCACCGACAACCCCCGAAACCAACTCGACGATTTCCGGGTCCATGGCGAGCTCGAGGAACTGCCGGCTGCCGCGCACGCCCTCGCCGTTGTCGCCCTCTATATGCGCCGACACCAGCTTTTCAGGCCGCACGCCAGGGTTGCGCCGGATCAGCTCGCCCAGCGCGTCCTGCATCTGCGCCACGCGGCGGGCCTCCAGGCGGAACTCGGGGATGACCCAGCCCTCGCGCTTGTACTGGTCGATCTCGCCGGGGGAAAGTCGGGCCATGTCCGTTGTCTCCGGTTGTCCGTGGGGTGTCCGCGAGGCCGTGCGCGTCCACCGGTCGGGGGTGTTCGGGGCTAGGCTTCCTTGCCCGCCTTGAGCGGATAGCCCGCCTCGCGCCAGGCCTTCATGCCGCCATCGAGCGCCACCGCATGTTGGAAGCCCATGTTGCGCAGTGTGGCCGCGGCGAGCGTCGAGATGTATCCGAGTTCGCAGCAACTGAGGATGCGCCGAGTGGGATCGGGCAGATCCTGGTTGACGCGCAGCTCCAACTGGCCGCGCGGGAGCAGCCGTGCGCCCGGCACATGGCCGGCCTCGTAGGCCTCGCGCTCGCGCACGTCGAGCACGATGAGGTCGTCCTCGCCTGCCTCCACGCGCGCCCTGAGCTCGGCCAGGGACATGAAGGGCACCGTCGCGGCGGCTTCGGCCAACAGCCGCGCCACCGTCTTGCCGCCGCTCATGTTGGTGCGCAGCGCCTCGGTCACGTGGGTGGGCATCGTGAGGTTCAGGCTCCTCATCATCTCCACGAATTCAGTGCGCTCGCGCTTCTGCAGCCGCGGATTGCTGGCCAACTCCTCGCCGATGGTCGAGTGGGTCCGTCCCTTGTAGTCGTGTGCGGGGCAGACCTTGAGCGCCGGGTCCAGCCGCAGCACGCGGTTGAACAGGCTGTCGTAGAGCGCCTCGGGGTCGCCGCTGGGCAGGTCGGTGCGCCCGGTGGCGCCTATCAGCAGCGTGTCGCCCGTGAAGAGCCGGTCTTCCACCTGCAGGCACATCGAGTCGGCCGTGTGGCCGGGTGTGTGCAGCACCGAGAGCCTGAGCTTGCCCAGCACCAGCATTTCGCCATCGGCGAGCCGCAGTTCGACGAAGGGCGCAGGGCTGGCGCGGTGCATCACCACGGGCACCTCGAGCTGCCGCGCGAGCTCGCGCGTGGCCGAGAAATGGTCGGCGTGCGTGTGGGTGTCGATCAGGTAGCGGATGCGCACGCCGTGGCGCGCAGCCAAGCCGAGGTAGTGGTCGATCTGGCTCAGCTCCGGATCGATCAGTGCGGCGGCGCAGCTCTGGTCGCAGCCGACCAGGTAAGACTGGCAGCCGCCGGTGGCGACCTGCTCGAAGACCATGCCGCGGCCGAGGTTCAGCCGGGCTGCTTGACCACGCGCAGGTAAGGCTTGGGCGACTTCCAGCCTTCGGGGAACAGCTTCTTGGCGTCGTCGTCGGACACCGAGCCGGCGATGATCACGTCGTCGCCCTGCTTCCAGTTCGCCGGCGTGGCCACCTTGTGCTTGGCGGTCAGCTGGATGGAGTCGAGCACCCGGAGGATTTCGTCGAAGTTGCGGCCGGTGGTCATCGGGTAGGTGAGCATCAGCTTGATCTTCTTGTCGGGGCCGACGATGAAGACCGAACGCACCGTCGCGTTGGTCGCCGCGGTGCGGCCATCGGAGCTCCCCGGCTCCTCGGCCGGCAGCATGTTGTAGAGCTTCGCCACCTGCAGGTCGGTGTCGCCGATCATCGGATAGTTCGGGCGTGCACCCTGCGTTTCCTCGATGTCGTCGGACCAGCGGTCATGGGCGTCGACCGGGTCGATGCTCAGGCCGATCAGCTTGGCGTTGCGCTTGGTGAATTCGGGCTCGATCTTCGCCATGTAGCCCAGCTCGGTGGTGCACACCGGCGTGAAATCCTTGGGGTGCGAGAACAGGACCGCCCATTGGTCGCCGATCCATTGGTGAAAGTCGATGTCCCCCTTCGTCGTCTTGGCCTTGAAGTTGGGGGCTTCGTCGTTGATGCGCAGTGACATGGTCGCTCCTCGAAAAGAAATGGTGGACGACAAACGTGGGGGACGCCGTCGCGCGGCAAGACCGACAGCATAAGAGACTGTGAGGCCGGATGCCAGCCTTGAAAACGCGAGCGGCACGGCGCGCCCCATCCGGCCGGGGTGCGCATGCGTTCAGCGGCGTTCGGCGGGCGGAGCTTCGTTCGAGGTTTGCGCGACCAGCCACTTGCGGAACGCGGCAAGCGCGGGCCGCTCGTCCGTGCTCGCCGGCGTCACCAGGAAGTAGCCCCGCTCCGCGCGCAGCGGCCGGTCGCAGGCCACGGCCAGCTCGCCGCGCGCCAGCTCCGGTTCGATCAGCATGCGGGGCATCAGCGCCACCCCGAGGCCATGCGCGGCGGCCACCGCGATCATGGAGAACAGTTCGTAGCGCGGCCCGCTGCGCGCGCGCGGCGCGTCGACCTTCTGGGCGTCGAACCATTGGCGCCAGCCATCGGGCCGCGTGCTCTGCTGTAGCAGCGGCATGCGCGCGACCGCCGCGGGCGACAGTTGCGCCTTCGCGCCGAGCAAGTCGGGGCTGCAGACCGGCACGACGTCCTCGTTCAGGAGCAGCACCGAACGCGTGCCGGCCCAGTTGGCGGCCTGGGCAGGCGTGCCGGTGTAGATGGCCGCGTCGAATGGCGTCTCGTTGAAGAGAAAGGGCCGGGTGCGGGTCTCGATGTGGATGGTGATGTCGGGCTGGCGCCGGGCAAAGTCCGGCAGGCGCGGGATCAGCCAGCGGGTGGCGAAGGTGGGGACCGCCGCCAGCTGCAGCGAGCCGCCCAGGCCCTGCCGCGCCATCGCGTCGAGCGTGTCGCGCTCCATGCTGTCGAGCTGGCGTGCGGTCTGGCGCGCGTAGTCGGCGCCGGCCGGCGTCAGCGCCACGCCGTGGCGGGTGCGGCGGAACAGCGCCATGCCGAGAAAGTCTTCCAGCGCCGTGATCTGGCGCGAGACCGCGCTCTGCGTCAGCGCGAGCTCCTGCGCGGCGCGGGTGTAGCTCTCGTGCCGGGCCGCGGCCTCGAAGCAGATCAGGGCCTGGGTGGAAGGCAGTCGTCGGCGCATGGTATGCGGGTGCTACATGGATGATGGCGCCATCTCCAATGGAGATCGCTCAGGCAATTGTGCGAAGAAGTGAGCAAACCGCATAACTGGGTTCCGAATCTTCGTTTGCGCTCGAAGGGCCCGCGGCTTAGCATCGCATTCAGCTTCCCCCGCCACCTACACCGGAGACCGCACATGGCCCACGCCGCTTTCCATTGGGACGACCCGCTTCTGCTCGACCAGCAGCTCACCAGCGAAGAACGCCAGGTGCGCGATGCCGCACATGCCTACTGCCAGGGCCAGCTCGCGCCCCGCGTGCTCGAAGGCTTCCGCACCGGCGAGACCGATCCCAAGATCTTCCGCGAGATGGGCGAGCTCGGCCTGCTCGGGCCGACCATCCCCGAGCAGTACGGCGGCCCGGCGCTCAACTACGTCTGCTACGGCCTGATCGCGCGGGAAGTCGAGCGCGTCGACTCCGGCTATCGCTCGATGGCGAGCGTGCAGAGCTCGCTGGTGATGGTGCCGATCAACGAATTCGGCACCGAGGCGCAGAAGCAGAAGTACCTGCCCAAGCTGGCCACCGGCGAATGGATCGGCTGTTTCGGCCTGACGGAGCCCGACCACGGCTCCGACCCCGGCAGCATGGTGACCCGCGCCAAGAAGGTGCCGGGCGGCTATGCCCTCACCGGCGCCAAGATGTGGATCAGCAACAGCCCGATCGCCGACGTGTTCGTGGTGTGGGCGAAGGAAGTCAGCGAAGGCGGCGCAGTCGGCCCGATCCGCGGCTTCGTGCTCGAGAAGGGCATGAAGGGCCTGTCGGCCCCTGCGATCCACGGCAAGGTGGGCCTGCGTGCCAGCATCACCGGCGAGATCGTCATGGACAACGTGTTCTGCCCCGAAGAGAACGCCTTTCCGGAGGTGCGCGGCCTCAAGGGCCCCTTTACCTGCCTCAACAGCGCCCGCTACGGCATCTCCTGGGGCGCGCTCGGCGCGGCCGAAGACTGCTGGCACCGCGCCCGCCAGTACACGCTCGACCGCAAGCAGTTCGGCCGGCCGCTCGCCGCCAACCAGCTGGTCCAGAAGAAGCTGGCCGACATGCAGACCGAGATCACGCTGGGCCTGCAGGGCTGCCTGCGCCTGGGCCGCATGAAGGACGAGGGCACCGCCTCGGTCGAGGTCACTTCCCTGCTCAAGCGCAACTCCTGCGGCAAGGCCCTGGATATCGCCCGCCTGGCGCGCGACATGATGGGCGGCAACGGCATCAGCGACGAGTTCGGCGTGGCGCGCCACCTGGTGAACCTCGAGGTGGTCAACACCTATGAGGGCACGCACGACATCCATGCGCTGATCCTCGGGCGTGCGCAAACAGGCATCGCGGCGTTCTCCAACTGAAAGCCGGACCTTCAGAAACCAAATGACCCCAGCAGCACTCGACGGCATCAAGGTTCTCGATTTGTCGCGCGTCCTCGCGGGGCCGTGGTGCACGCAGATCCTCGCGGACCTGGGTGCGGACGTGGTCAAGATCGAGCGGCCCGGCGTCGGCGACGACACGCGCACCTGGGGGCCGCCCTTTCTCAAGGACGAGCACGGCGGCGACACCGACCAGGCCACCTACTTCACCTCGTGCAACCGCAACAAGCGCTCGGTCACCATCGACATGGCCACGCCCGAGGGGCAGCAGCTGCTGAAGACAATGGCGGCGCAGGCCGACATCGTGGTCGAGAACTTCAAGACGGGCGGCCTGCGGCAATACGGGCTCGATTACGAGAGCCTGCGCGCCAGCAATCCGCGCCTGGTCTACTGCAGCGTGACCGGCTTCGGCCACGACGGCCCCCATGCCTCGCGCGCCGGCTACGACCTGATGATCCAGGCCACCAGCGGCATGATGAGCATCACCGGCCGTCCCGACGGCGAGCCCGGCGGCGGTCCGCTGCGCGTGGGCGTGGCGCTCACCGATCTCTTCACCGGCGTCTATGCGGCCACGGCCATCCTGGCCGCGATCGAGGTGCGGCACCGCACCGGCGAAGGCCAGCACATCGACATGGCGCTGCTCGACGTCGGCATGGCGATCCTCGCCAACCAGGCCAGCGCCTTTCTCAACACCGGTGTCGCGCCCCAGCGCCAGGGAAACAGCCATCCGAGCCTCGCGCCCTACCAGGACTTTCACACGAAGGACGGCGCCATGCTGCTGGCCATCGGCAACAACGGCCAGTTCACCCGCTTCTGCGAGGCTGCGGGCCAGGCCGAGTGGGCGCGCGACCCGCGCTTTGCCACCAACACACTGCGCGTGCGGCACCGCGAGGTGTTGATCCCGATGATGGAGGCCGTCACCCGCACCCGGACCACCGCCGAGTGGATTGCGCTGCTCGAGGACAAGGCCGTGCCCTGCGGCCCGATCAACAACATTGCCCAGGCCTTCGAGGACGACCAGGTGAAGGCCCGCGGCCTCGCCGTGACGCTGCCGCGCAACGCGGGTGACGGCATTGCGCAGATCGCGGGCGTCGCCAGTCCGCTGCGCCTGCAAGCCACGCCGCCCGTCTTGCGCCGGGCGCCGCCTGCGCTCGGGCAGCACACCGACGAGGTGCTGGCCGAACTGGGGCTCGGAGAGTCGCAGCGTGCGGCACTGCGCGAGGCAGGGGTGATCTAGGCCCGCTGCCGGGGCTGCGGCGAATGGAGGCTTTTTCACCGCGCCATTTGCGGTGAATAGGCGGCGGTGCGGCGAGTACGCGCACAATCTCCGCATGAGCAGCGGAGAAAGCGGTAGTGGCCTCTATATCTGGGAAAACCCTGGCTGGCCGCGCCTGCGCTACGACCTCACGGCTCTTGCTGCGCCGCTGGCGGCTGTCCACGCCTCCCGGGGGCACCTGATGCGCCGCATGGCCGACGTGGGGCTGTCGCAGCGCGATGCCACCACCCTGCTGGTGCTGACCGACGATGTCGTCAAGACCAGCGAGATCGAGGGAGAGCGGCTCGACCCCGAGACGGTTCGCTCCTCCGTTGCCCGCCGGCTGGGGCTGGACATCGGCGCGCTGGCGCCTGCGGACCGGCATGTCGACGGTGTGGTCGACATGGTGCTCGACGCCACTGGTGCACACGTGCAGCCGCTCACGCGCGAGCGTCTCTTCGGCTGGCATGCGGCCCTCTTTCCCACGGGCTACAGCGGCTTGTCACCGATCCGCACGGGCGCCCGGCGTGACGATGCATCGGGGCCGATGCAGGTGGTCTCCGGCCCCGTCGGCCGCCGCAAGGTGCACTTCGAGGCGCCGCCTGCGCCGCGCCTGGACGCAGAGATGAGTCGCTTCGTCCAATGGTTCGAGCAGTCGACGGAAGGCGATCGGCTCGTGCATGCAGGTCTTGCGCACCTCTGGTTCGTCACCCTGCACCCATTCGACGATGGCAACGGCCGTATCGCACGCGCCGTCGGGGACATGGCTCTCGCTCGCGCCGATCGCTCGGGGCAGCGCTTCTACAGCCTGGCGGCCCAGATCCAGCGCGAGCGCAAGGACTACTACGAGATGCTGGAGCGTACCCAGAAGGGCTCGCTCGACGTGACGCCTTGGCTGGAATGGTTTCTGGGTTGCCTGCTGCGCGCGGTCCAGGGTGCGGAGGCGTCGCTGTCCGCCGTGCTGCTCAAGTTCCGCGCGTGGCAGCGATGGGCGGAGCTGCCGCTCAACGAGCGGCAGATCAAGCTGCTCAACCGCCTGCTCGACGGCTTCGAGGGCAAGCTCACCAGCAGCAAATGGGCCGCGATCGCCAAGTGCTCTGCCGACACGGCCTTGCGCGACATCGGCGACCTCGTGGCACGCGGGGTGTTGAAGAAGTCGGAGTCCGGCGGGCGCAGCACCAGCTACGAACTCGTCATGCAGCCCTGATGCGCCCCATCACAAGGCCCGCCCGACGATCGCCAGCGCGAACACCGCCACACCCAGCGCCAGGTTGAGCTCCACCAGCCGGCGGATCATGTCGAGCTGGGCCGCGGCCACTGGCCACTCGCGGCTGGCCACCGCGCGCAGCAGGCGCGGGTAGGGCCCAAAGCGGATGTGCAGGAACACCGCCATCATCACCAGCCCGAAAGCCAGCATGGCATGCACGCTCCAATGCACACGAGCGAAGCCGCCTGCCAGCCAGACCATGCCGAGGCCGCTGGCCAGCAGCAGGACGATGGCAACGGCCACGCCGACGAAGAAGCGCGACAGCGACTGCGCCATCATCGGCAGCCGCAACGGCGGCTGAAGAACCGCGACGGCCGAGGGACGCACGGCGAAGTGCATCACCGCCATGCCGCCCACCCAGAACGCGGCCGACAGCAGGTGAAGCAGGAGCAGGATGGCTTGGGTCATGGCCGCGCAGTTTAGGGCCTGTTAAAGCTATGCAAGGGGCGCGCCTTGATGGGCGGGCTGTGGTGAGCTTCGCGACCCCTTGCATAGCGTTAACAGGCCCTAGCCCACGACGAGCGCATTGCGCAGCCTGCCAACCAGTTGGCGCACCTCGGCCTGCGAGGCGATGTTGGTGAAGCCCATGAGCAATCCTTCGAGCGCCGGCTTTCCGGCATAGCGCTCCGACAAGGCCCGGCAATGGAGCCCGGCCCCCTGCGCGCGCCGGCTCAGCGCGGTGTCGCTGCCCAGGCCCCCGAAGCGCGCGATGAGGTGCATGCCACCGCCGCGCAGTTCCACCTGCACCGCCTCGCCGAAGGCCTTCTGCAGTTCGGCCGCGAGCATCGCGCGCCGGCGCGCATAGAGCAGCCGCATCTTCTTGATGTGGCGCGCGAAATGGCCCTCCTGGAGGAAATCGCAGACGATCGCCTGCGCAAGCTGGGGGCAGCCGTTGGAGGCGACACCGGCGGCACGCGTGCAGCGCTCGACCAACGGCTCCGGCACGACAAGGTAGGCCAGCGCCAGTCCGGGATGGAGGACCTTCGAGAAAGTGCCGGCATACAGCACGCGGTCCTGCGCGTCGAGGCTCTTCAGCGCCGGCAGC
The DNA here is from genome assembly GCF_901827205.1 of Variovorax sp. PBS-H4. Taxonomy (NCBI): domain Bacteria; kingdom Pseudomonadati; phylum Pseudomonadota; class Betaproteobacteria; order Burkholderiales; family Comamonadaceae; genus Variovorax; species Variovorax sp. PBS-H4. The sequence continues at coordinate 225,518 of NZ_LR594675.1, forward strand.
GGATGCCCGGCATAACGGTACTCGCCGTCGTAGTCGTCCTCGACGATCCAGGCCTTCGCATCCTGGGCCCACGCAAGCAGCTCCAGGCGGCGCGCCATGCTCATCGAGTAACCCAATGGTGACTGGTGCGAGGGCGTGACGACCGCCAGCTTCGCACCGGCCGCGCGGCGCAGGCCATCGGCGACGCGCAGGCCCTGCGTGTCGACGGGGACCGAGACCACGCGCAGACCGGCGCCCTGCAGCACCTCGCGCGTCGGCGGGTAGCCAGGCTCCTCCACCCAGGCGCCGTCGTGTGGCGCAAGCAGCGCGCGCGAGACCAGCGCCAGGCTCGCGCGATGCCCGGCGGTCACGACCACCTGGGCGGGGCTGCAGGCCACGCCGCGCGACACGCGCAAGTACGTCGCAATGGCCTCGCGCAGTGGCGCGTAACCGGCCGGGTCTCCGTAGTTCATGTCGGCGATGGTGGTCGCGCGGACCCTTCGGGTCGCCAGCCTCGCCCAGAGCTTGCGCGGAAAGGCATCGAGGGCCGGGATGCCGAGCTGGAACGGCGGCGGCGGCCCGACCGGCGCCAGCGTGAGAGGCCCTGGCGTGCTGCCGCGAGCCGCACGCCGCGGGGCCCGCGGCGGCAGTCGAGGCGAAATCACCGTGCCGGCCTGTCCGCGTGCAAGCAGATAGCCCTCGCCGGCCAGCTGCCCGTAGGCCAGCTCCACCGTGGAGCGCGCCACGCCGAGCTCGCTGGCCAGGCTGCGGGCCGAGGCGACCCGGGCCCCGGGGCGCAGCAGCCCTTGCTCGATGGCGTCGCGCAGCCGCTGGACGATCTGCCGGTACAGCGGCTCCGATCGGCTGCGATCGAGCGTCAGCAGGTCGGTGCGAAGAGCCCTTTCGTTGCTTATCATGGCCTGGTCATTTTCGCAATTCATGGATCTTTTGGGCAGTGCATCGTAGCCCTAAGCTGAAGGCTCGAGATTGCAAGAAAGGACCCGGAACACACATGACGCAGACGAAGATATTCCTGGCCGGTGCCACGGGCGCGATCGGCTCGGTGCTGGCGCCGCTGCTGGTGGACGCCGGCTACGCGGTGTACGGCAGTACCCGACGCGCCGAACGGGCCAGTGCGCTCGAAGCGCAGGACGTGGCGCCGGTGGTGGTCGACGTCTTTGATGCGGCGGCGCTTGCCTCGGCCCTGAAGCGCATCGCACCGGATGTCGTGATCCATCAGCTCACCGACCTGCCGCGGGATCTGGACCCCGCGCGAATGGCAGAGGCAGTGGTGCGCAATGCACGCGTTCGCAGCGAAGGTACACGGAACCTGGTCGCCGGGTCGCTTGCGGCCGGCTGCGGGCGGCTGATCGCGCAGAGCATCGCCTGGGCTTATGCGCCCGGCCCGAAACCCTTGAAAGAGGAACAGCCGCTCGACGTCACCGCCGATGACGCGCGCGGCATCACCGTGCGCGGCGTCGCAGCGCTGGAAGCGCTCGCCCTCGACACGCCGGGCCTCACGGGAACCGTGCTGCGCTACGGGCAGCTCTACGGCCCGGGCACCTCGACGCCCACGCCGCGCGGAGCCACGCCGGTGCATGTCGAAGCGGCCGCATGGGCGGCGCTGCTGGCCGTGCAGCGCGATGGGCACGGCATCTACAACATCGCCGAGGAGAGCCCCGAGCTCAGCACCGAGAAGGCAGGGCGCGAACTCGGTTGGCACGCGGCGCTGCGCTGGCCCGCGGAGGTCCTGAAATGAACCCGCTGTTCCTTGCTCCACGCCGCAATGCGGCCATTGCAGCCTTGAGCCTGGCCGCCGGGTGGATGCTGCTTGCGCCCACCGCGCCGCGATCCGCCGCGCGCTGGTTCGACGATCTGTGCAGCAGCCTGGGCCGGCCGATGTTCGCTTCGGCCCCCGCCGCAGATGGCGCAGCTGCGCGGCCGGCAACGGTGGTGAAGCCGTTGTCCTGCCAGCCCCTGCCCAACGTGCCCGGCAAGTCCCAGACCACCGTGCTGGTGGAGTTTCCGCCGCTGGCGTATTCGCCCGCGCACCGGCATCCGGGCTCCGTCACCGCGGTGGTAATCGAGGGCACGGTCCGTTCCCAGCTGCAAGGCACGCCGGCCGCCGACTACCGGGCCGGCCAGAGCTTCTTCGAGCCGCCCGGCACGCTGCACGTGTTCGCCGAGAACCCGGACCCCGCGCGCACCGCGAAGCTGCTGGCCTTCTTCGTCACCGACGAGAACTGCGGGCCTCTGACAGTCTATGAATGAGTCCGCGGCCCCGGCCGGCAGCAGCAGCCCGGGGCGTTGCGAGCGGCAGCGAACCCACAGGGCCGCGCATCCGCGTAGTCGGCCAGCTCGTTCGTCGGCAAGCTTGCGAATGCCGCCGTAGTGCTCCGGATAGTTCGGCCCGCCGCCGCCGCCGCCGGCGCTGCGGTAGCGCAGCCGGACAGCCATACGCTCGAGAGGCCGCCAGCAGTCGCCCCGAGTGCGGCAGCTTCCTGGCCATCAATCCACCTTGATGCCGGCTGCCTTCACCACCTGCTGCGCCTTGGCCGTCTCATCGACGAGGAACTTGTCGAACTGGGCCGAGGGCATGACGAAGGGCTCGGCGCCCAGCTTGTCGAGGCGGTCCTTGAGCTCGGGCGCGGCCATGATCTTCGCGACCTCCGCCTGCAGCCGTTCGATGGCCGGCCTGGGCGTCTTTGCCGGCGCGAACAGCCCGACCCAGAACAGGTACTCCGAACCCGGCACGCCGGCCTCGACCGTGGTGGGCAGCTGCGGCATCACGGCCGAGCGCTTGCCCGTACCCACCGCGAGCGCCTTGAGCTTGCCGTCCTTCACCAGCGGCAGGGCCGACACCATCGGCGCGAAGAACCAGTCGATGCGCCCGCCCATCACCTCCGTCATCGCCTCGGGCGTGCCGCGGAAGGGCACGTGCTGCGCCTGCAGGCCCGCGGCCAGGCGGAACACCTCGGCGTTCATGTGCGTGGCCGAGCCGTTGCCGGCCGAGCCGTAGTTGAAGCTGCCGGGCTTGGCCTTGACCTGCGCGACGAGGTCCTTCACGTCCGCAAAGCGGCCGGGCGCGACCACCAGCATGTTGGGCAGGCTGGCCATCGGCGTGATGCCGGCAAAGTCCTTCAGCGTGTCGTAGCTGAGGTTCGGATAGATCGACGGGTTGACCAGGTGGCCCGCCGAATGGACCAGCAGCGTGTAGCCGTCGGCAGGCGCCTTCGCCACCTGCGCGGCGCCCAGCGTGCCGCCGGCGCCGGGCTTGTTGTCGATGATCACGCTGGTGCCCAGCGCCGGGCCGAGGCGCTCGGCCACCAGCCGCGCCACGATGTCGGTGCCGCTGCCGGCGGTGAAGGGCACGACCAGCTTGATCGTCTGGCCCTTGGGCCACTCACCCTGGGCGTGGGCGCCGGTGAAGGCGCAGGCGGCCAGCGCGGCGGCGAGGAGCCGGCGGCGGCCGGAAAAAAATGGCGTCATGGGGGTGTCTCCGTCTTGAATCGTTGAAGGGAAAGGGCGAACCGGCTCAGCCGTCTGCAGGCGGCGCGTTCGCCATCACCAACGCGACCAGCACCGGCCGCGGGCTGCGGTTGACCAGCTGGCGCTTCTCGCCCGGGGCGAAGCGGCAGGAGTCGTAGGGCCCGAGCACCTGCTCGTCACGCTGGCCGTCGAGCTCGGACACGACATGCAGCTGGCCTTCGAGCACCAGGTAGAGTTTTTCGATGGGCGACCCGTCGAGCCCGGTGTGCCCGCCGGGCAGGATCTGGCTCATGCCCATCCACATCTGCGCGCTGGGCCCGGCTTCCTTGCCCTGCAGGCGCAGGCAGCGCATGTCGATATGGTTCGGCGCTTCGTACGCGGGCGCCTGGTCGAGTCGCGTGACGTGCATGGCCGCTCGCTCAGGGCCGCAGCACGACGCGGTCGGTGCTGCCGGAGAGCACCAGGCGATAGGCGTCTGCCGCTTCATCGAGCGTGAAGGCGCGCGCGACGGGGAAAGGCCTCAGGGTGCCGCGCTCGAAGCCCTCGCGCATCGCATCGAGCTGCGCGGTGGCGGCCACGCAGTCCAGCGCCAGCGAGTCGATGCCCACGTAGGTGTGCATGCCGCGGTAGAAGGCGAAGATGTCGAAGGGCACCGCGCGGTCGTGCGTGGCGATGAAGATCTGCGTCGCGCCCTTGGCCATCGCCTTGTTGCCGGCGTCGAAGTAGGCGCTGCCCACGGTGTTGTAGACGATGTCGGCGCCGCGTCCGTCCGTCAGCTCGCGCACCCGCGCGGCCACATCGCCCGCGCCGGCGTCGACCACGTCGACCGGCGCGCAGGCAAAGCCTTCGAACGGCCCGGCGCGCCGCTGCACCGCGATCACGCGCGCGCCTCCTTGCGCCGCCAGCTGTACCGCGGCCTGGCCCACCTTGCCGTTGGCGCCCAGCACCAGCACTGTCTGCCCCGCCTGCGGCATGCCGCTGCGGCGGAAGCCTTCGTAGGCGGTGACGAAGGGCACGCCCACGGCGCCGGCTTCGTCCATCGAGATGCTGCGCGGGCGCGCGTGCAGTGCAGCCACCGGCAGCGAGAGAAAGCGTGCGTGCGAGCCGTCGCGCGTGATGCCGATGTCCCCGCCCGACCCGTAGACCTCGCGGCCCACCCACTCGGTCGGGCCCGCGACCACCACACCGGCGAAGTCGCGGCCCGGGGTGCGTGGCCACACTGCCTGCGGCATCAGGCCCAGGCTGGCCTTGACGTCGCTGGGGTTCACCGCCGCCGCGCCGACGCGCACCACGGCAAACCCGGGCCTGACGGCGGGCTCGCATTGCTCCGCGATGTCGAGCTTCAAGGCATCGAGCGTGGCGGCTTTCTCGTGCACGCGCACGGCGCGGGCGGCCGCCGCGGTGTTCAGCACCGCGCTCATCGGCCGGCTCCTTCCGCGAGGCCGAGCATCGTGCGGGCCTCGCGCGGATTCGCGATCTCGCCGCCCAGGCTTTCGATGATGTCGCGCGCCTTGGCGACCAGCTGCGCATTGCTCTCGGCCAGCACGCCCTTTTCGAGGTAGATGTTGTCCTCCATGCCGACCCGCACATGGCCGCCCAGCAGCCAGGCCTGCGCCACGATCGGGAATTCCATGCGGCCGATGCCGAAGGCGCTCCAGAAGGCGCCGCGCGGCAGCATGTCGTGCGCATACATCACGGTCTGCGGCGTGGCCATGAAGCCGTACTTCACGCCCAGCACCAGCGTCCACATCGCCGGGCCGTCGAGCGTGCCGTCGGCGATCAGGTCCAGCGCCATGTGGATGTCGCCGGAGTCGAAGATCTCCAGCTCGGGCTTCACGCCGGCCTCGCGGATCACCTTGGCCATGCGGCGCACGTTCTTCGGCGTGTTGATGACCACGTCGGGACCCGAGTTCATGGTGTTGAGGTCGAGCGAGCAGACGTCGGGCTTGATCAGCGCGATGTGCTCCACGCGCTTCTCCGGCGGCAGCAGGCTGGTGCCGGGCGCATAGACCTTGGGATCGTCCTCGCTCGGGATGAAGCGGCCTCCGGGGCCGGTCGTGAGGTTGATGATCAGTTCGCGGTTCTGCTTGCGGATGCGGTCGACGACATCGCGGTAGAGCTCGACCTGCATCGAGGGCCTGCCGCTTTCGGGATCGCGCACATGGATGTGCACCTGGCCCGCGCCCGCTTCTGCTGCCGCCAGGCACTCGTCGGCGATCTGCGCGGGCGTGATCGGGAGGTGCGGCGTCTGCTCGGGCTTCACCAGATTGCCGGTGACTGCGCAGGTGATCAGTGTCCTGGTGTTCATGGTGCCCCTACGCTTGTCATTGGGTGTACTGCGCTGCCTCCCGGGGAGACCTTCGCGCATGTGGGCAGGCATGCGGCGCTCACAGGTGCCTCCCGCCATCCACCACGATGCGCGTGCCGGTCACGAAGCGCAGCGTGGTCGCCAGCGCCTCGACGGTGGCCGCCACGTCCTCGGGCGTGCCGATGCGCCCGAGCGGCGTCGTCGCCGCCATCTTGGCCTTGAAATCCTCGCCGCGGCCCGCCACGAAGCCGGATTCGACCGCGCCGGGCGAGACCGACACCACGCGCACGGCCGGCGCGAGCGCCTTGGCCAGCGCGTCGCCCACCACGTCCAGGCCTGCCTTGGCCGCCACATAGGCCAGGTTGCTGCCGACGCCGGTGAAGCCCGCGATCGAGGAGATGTTGACCACCAGCCCGTCGCCGCTGGCCTTGAGCAGCGGCACGAACGCGCGGATGGTGGCGAAGACACCGCGAAAGTTGGCGCGCAGAAGGTCGTCGATGAGCTCGTCCGTGAGGCCGTCGAGGTCGGCCGCCGGTATGGGCTGGGTGTGGCCCGCGCTGTTGACGAGGATGTCGCAGCGGCCGAGGCGCTCCTTCACGTCGGCCGCGGCCTTCTGCAGGCTGGGCGTGTCGACGATGTCGGCGCGCAGCGCGGCGTGGCGCTGTCCGGCCGCGGCAGGCAGTGCAGCGGCGCGCGCGGCGGCGTCTTCGGTGCCGCGATGCAGCAGTACGCAGGTGGCGCCGAGGGCGGCGAGGCGCTGCGCCGTCGCGTAGCCGATGGCGCCGAAGCCGCCGGTGATGACGGCCACCTTGCCGTCGAGTCGAGGTGTGGGGTCGAAGCTCATGCGATGGAGGGAAAGCGATGAAATCAAAAAAAGATCAGGGAATGGGCGGGCGCGGAAACTTCATTTCGCCGGGCTCGAGCACGAAGTCGTGCGCGAGCGTGGCGGCCTGGCCCTCGCGCTGGGGCTCGAAGCGGCCGATCAGCCGGCGCGTGACACCGAACACCGGGTCGCTCTCGAGGTTCTCGTCATCGTCTGCGAAGACCTGCGTGATCAGCACCTTGTAGCCGGGCTTGCTCACCATGAAGTGAAGGTGCGCCGGCCGGTTGGGATGCCGCTGCTGTGCGCGCAGCAGCATGCCGCAGGGCCCATCGGTGGGTACCGGATAGCCTGCCGGGCGCACGGTGCGGAAATGGAAGCGGCCCTCGGCATCGGTCTCGAAGCGGCCGCGCAGGTTCATGTTGTCCTGCTGCGGGTCCTGGTTCTCGTAGAGACCGGCCGGCGAGGCTTGCCAGGCGTCCACGATGGCCCCCGCGACGGGCCGGCCCTGCGTGTCGCGTACGACGCCCGTCACTTCGAGCGGCACGCCCGGGGTTTCGCAGCGCGCGATCGACTCGCCGGCTCGGCACAGCGGTGCATTCGCGCGCCAGAAAGGGCCGAGCAGGGCCGCGTCCGATTCGCCCTGCGGGTCCTGGTTGTTGAGCAGGGCGACCAGCGTGGAGACGCCCAGCAGGTCGGCGGCCAGGACGACCTCGTTTTTCTTTTCGCCCGTGGCCTGGCCGATGCCGACGATGAATTCCAGTGCCTGCTCGAACTCCTCTTCGCTCAGGCGCACTTCCTGGACGAAGGCGTGGAGGTGGCGGGTGAGGGCTTCCATCACGGTCCGGAGGCGCTCGTCGGGCGTGCGGGACATGGCATTGATCGCCATCCCGACCACGGAATCGGGGGTGGTCACGATATTCATGGGTGCCTTCTGGTTGGCTGCAAACGTTTGCAAATTATGCCGGGTGATCAATCTGAAGCAAAATTGCAGGGGGCCAGAGTCCCCAAGGGCAATAGGGCGATATCCGTGTATCCGTAGCTTTCAATCGTTTGCATGAAATGAGCACAAGTGTGTCCTCTCCCGTCACGATCCGCGAGGTCGCTCGCGCCGCCGGCGTGCACGTCTCGACCGTCTCGCGCGCCCTCAACCCCGACAAGCGCGGGATGATCAGCCAGGAGGTGCTGCGCGTGGTCGAGGAGGCGGCGCAGCGGCTGGGCTACCGGCCCAACCGCGCCGCATCGGCCTTGCGTACCGGCCGAACCCACACCATCGGCGTGCTGGTGCCCGACATCACCAACCCGGTGTTCCCACCCATCCTCCAGGGCATCGAGGCCAGTGCCGCGGCCCGCGGCTACTTCGTGTTCGTAACCAACGTGATGGACCCTGCGCTGGCGCGCCCGGTGGTCGAGCGCATGCTGGCGCAGCAGGTGGATGGCCTGGTGATGGCGATCGCCACCCGCGACGACCCGCTCGTCGATTACCTGCAGAAAGCCGGCATGCACACGGTGCTGGTGAATCGTGCCGACGAGAGCGGGCGGCTGCCTGCGGTGGTCAGCGATGACCGCCTGGCGATGAAGCTGGCGGTGGACCACCTGGTCGGCGCCGGCCACCGGCGCATCGCCCACCTGGCGGGGCCGCAGAACGTGCCCACCGGCGTGGCGCGTCGGCAGGGCGTCGAGCAAGCGCTGCGGGATCGTGGCCTGGAGCTGGCAGCGGTCGTCGAATGCGAGAGCTACAGCCGCGAGGCCGGCCGCCACGCCATGGAGCAACTGCTCGCCGGGCATGAGCGGCCCGAGGCCGTGGTGTGCTGCAACGACCTCGTGGCCCTGGGCGCCTACGACCTGCTGCGCGCGAAGGGGCTGCGCGTGCCGCACGACATCTCGATCACCGGCCACAACGACATGCCGCTCGTCGATATGGTCGACCCGCCGCTCACCACCATTCGCCTGCCGCACCGCGAGCTGGGCTGGCGCGCGGCCGAGATGCTGTTCGACGAGATCGAAGGCAAATCGTTGTCGGCCTCCACCGTGGTGCTGCGACCCGAGCTTGTGGTGCGCGAGTCGACCCGGCCCCGTTCGCTTTAGAGCGGAGCCGAAGCACCACGTTGGTGCGAGACTTCGTGACGAAGATCACGATGCAATTTGCAAGTTATGTGAAAAGACGTACGAGCTTTTTCACAAAGCATTAATACTTTGAGCATGAAAGAGCACGAGACGAACACGGGGTGGTGGACCGAGAAACCTGGAAGGGTCGAGCGGCCTTCGTCTTACGCATCCCTGGGCGGCGGGTCCCTCTACCGCCCAGGCAGGGGAAGCGTGTGGATCAACGCGCTGCTGATGATTGCGCTGACGGCGTCCTTCGGCTTCGCAATTCTCCGGCTGGCAGCTGCTTGAGCCGCCAGGGCTTCGACCCGGCTCGTCCACGTCATGTCGGCCACGCCTGCGTCGCCTGAAGCTGTGCGCGATCGCGCAGCCGCCCGTCCGGAAGGCCGGATGGAAGCGATCTGCCCGAGCTGCGGAGCCGCGAATCGGGTCGCGGCAAGGTTCTGCATCGGCTGCGTCACACCGCTAGCCCATCCGCCCCTGCGTGCGCAGACTCGAACCGTGCTGCAGCCCGCGTACACGGCCACCGTTGCGTCGACACGGTTGGAGGCCGCCGGCGACAAGGACGGCCGATGGATCAGCGCGCTTTCCAGGCAGGCACTTCTCGAGGGAACGACGATCGAGGGCTTCCAGATCCTGCGCCCCCTGGGCGAAGGCGGATTCGGCATCGTCTACCTGGCCTGGGACCCTGTGCTGGAGCGGCATGTGGCGCTCAAGGAGTACATGCCCTCCACGCTCGCGGTCCGCGAGGAGGACTTCCTGAATGTTTCGATGCGCTCCGAGCGCCACCGAGGCACCTTCGACGCGGGCCTCAGGAGTTTCCTGAACGAAGCCCGCCTCCTCGCCCGGTTCGACCATCCCGCGCTGCTCAAGGTCCTGCGCTTCTGGGAAGCCAACGGCACCGCCTACATGGCGATGCCCTACTACGAGGGTCCGACGCTGAAGGAAGTTCTGGCAGGCGAGCAGACCGCACCTTCGGAAGAACAGCTTCGCGAATGGCTGCATCCCCTGCTGGATGCGCTCGCGGTCATCCACCGCGAGAACTGCCTGCACCGCGACATCTCTCCCGACAACATCCTGCTCACCAGCACGGGGCCGGTCCTGTTGGACTTTGGTGCCGCCCGGCGCGTCATCAGCGACATGACGCAGAGCCTGACCGCAGTGCTGAAGCCGGGCTTCGCGCCCATCGAGCAATACGGCGGCGCGATGAGCCAGGGTCCCTGGACCGACATCTACGCATTGGCCGGGGTCGTCTACTACGCCATCTCCGGCCAATTGCCGCCAGCCTCGGCCGGTCGAGTGGTGAGTGACAGCTTCGAGCCGCTCGCGGACGTCTATGGCGGCCTTTACAGCGATCGATTCCTGCGCACGATCGACGCCTCCCTGTCGCTGCGCCCGGAAGCCAGGCCGCAGGACGTGGCGCAGTTCCGGGCATCGATCGATGCGCCGCCGATCGACGCCATCAGGCAGGTTCCGGCGCCGGCCCGGGCGCTGGCTTCGCAAGCAGGTTCACGCCCTGTGGCGAGCGTCGGCGCCGCAGCAACCGCGAAGAGCGCCGCGCCGCAGCCTCAACCCACAGCCGGTGTTGTGCCCGCCCCGGTGACGGCGCCCAAGACACCCTTGCCGCGTCGCAGGGCATTCTGGCCGGCAATGCTCTGCGCGCTCGTTCTTGCCTGCGGCGCTGCATGGTGGCTGGGCGCTCGACGGGAGCCTGCGCGAGCAGAGGCCCCAGCGCGTGTCGTGCCGGCCGCGGCAGCAGCGTCCGAGCGGCAGATGCTTCCCGAGCCGCAGGTGCTCGCAGCACCGCCCACGCAGTCCTTGAAGAAAATGGCGCCCGTTCTTTCCAGCCCTGCTGCGGCGCAGCCGTCCGAAGCCGCAGCTCGGGCAGAGACCAGTCCAAGTGCGCCTTCAAAGCCGGTCGCGGCCGTCTCGGCGCGCCCCGCCGCGATTCGAGCCAAACCCCTCGCCTCTGTGCCGCAGTCCCCCGAACCCGGGCCGCGCGCTGCTGCGCGCGTGAACGCCGATCGGGTGCCCGCCATTGCGGCGGCGAGCACGCTGCAGCGATGCAGCGACCTTGTCCTGAAATCGTCCCTGGACAGCCTGAGTCCCGACGAACTTACCTTCCAGAAGAGTCAATGCAAATAAGGCCCGATGTCTTCACATTGCCGTTGCTGTACAGCCTGCTGCTGGGCATCGGCGCATCCACGCTGGTGGGCTGCAGCACCCCGCACGTGGCCGCCGAAGCCCTGCCCTTCGACCGGGCCATCCGCGCTGCCGCTGACGGACTGCTTGAACAGGCGCAGCCGCTTTCCGGCATGTTCGCGGCGCCAGACCGGCAAGCGGTCATGCTCGATCCCACACTCGATGCCGACAGCGGCCAGCAGACCTCCGCCACGCAACAACTGGACAGCGCCATCACCGAGCGTGTTCAGCAGGGCCGGTCCTTCGAACTCATGCCCTTCGAGGCGGCCCACCTCAAGTCCGCCAAATACCTGGTCGTCGGCTCCATATCCCGCGCCGAAGGTGGGCATCGCCTCGACCTTGCGCTGCTCGATCTCAACACCGGCGGCGTGGTGGCCCAGACGTCGGTGCTGGCGCGCCTGGATGCCGCCGACATGAAGCCGATCGGCTACTACCGGGACAGCCCGGTTCTGATGAAGGACGAGACGGTGGAGGGCTACATCCGCACGACCCGCGCGCGCCCCGGCAACCAGGCCGAGGCCAGCTACCTGGGCAAGATCGGCGCGGCGGCGTCCATCAACGACGCCGCCAGGCTCTACAACAGCGGCCGCTATCGCGAGGCGCTGGTCGAATACCGGGGCCTGGCGGCAACGCCGGCCGGCAACCAGATCCGTGTCTTGAGCGGGATGTACCTGAGCAGCGTCAAGCTCGGGCGCACCGTCGAGGCCGAAAGCGCGTTCGGGCGCCTGGTCGCCTACGGGCTCGCGCAGAAGAACCTGAGCGTGAAGTTCCTCTTCAATCCGGGCAGCACGGACTTCTGGGCCGACTCCCGCCTCACCAGCGCGTATGGCATGTGGCTGCGCCAGATTGCCAGGCAGGCCAGCAACGCGAAAGTCTGCATGGACATCGTGGGCCACACGAGCAAGACGGGCCCGGAAGAGGTCAACGACAGCCTGTCCGCGCGGCGTGCCTCGTTCATCAAGCAGAAGCTGAGCGCAGAGGCCAGCGAACTGACGGCACGCACCCGCACCGTCGGCATGGGCTCGCGGCACAACCTGGTGGGCAGCGGCACCGACGATGTCGTCGACGCGCCGGATCGCCGTGTCGATTTTGCGATCGTCGACTGCACGGCCTGAGGAAAACGTCATGAATACGATGCTGAACATCGAACGCGCACTGGCTGAGCTCGATCAGGCCGTGGGCAGCGCAAAGCCGGACCGGCGGGCCGTACCCTTCTACGGGCCGACGCTTCTCGCTTCCATGAGCGAAAAAGACCAGGCCATGGCCTTGCACGCGGAACAGGCCAGGTATCAACAGGACCCTGAGGAGTCAGCGGTTCACTTCTGCCTCACGGCCGCGATTTCCCTGCTCGAAGTGAGCCAGGTGCTGCTCAAGCAGGGCACCTCCATGACCCCTCAGGAACGCGAGCGCCAGTGGAAGACGCTGGTGGTCTACACGAAGACCGCGGGCCGCTCCGCGTACCGGGCGGCATCGATCCTCGCGGACCAGAAGGACTACGAACCCCTGCGGCCCGGCTGAGCCCGCGGCGCCGTGCCGCGGTGACCGAAACGCTGCTGAGGTTCAGCCAGGCGCTGGGCGTGCGGTGGGGCTCAGAACACCGACAGCCCAGTCTTCGCCACGAACAGCTCCAGCGCCTTCCGGCCCAGCAGCGAATTGCCCGTCGCGTCGAGTGCCGGAGACCAGACGCACAGCGTGAGCCGATCGGGCACCACTGCGACGATGCCGCCGCCCACGCCGCTCTTGCAAGGCAGGCCGATCGAGAAGGCGACGTCGCCGGCGGCGTCGTAGGTGCCGCAGGTCAGCATCAGCGCATTGATGCGCCGCGCATGGCGCTCGGTGGTGATGTCGGCCTCGCCGGCGAGCGGATGGCGGCCGTCGCGGCACAGGAAGCCTGCCGCGCGTGCCAGCTGCACGCTGCTCATGCGCAGCGCGCACTGGTGGAAGTAGAGGTCGAGCACGGGCTCGACCGCGTTGTCGAGCTTGCCGAAGCTCTTCATGAAGTTGGCGAGCGCGTAGTTGCGGTAGCCGGTGGCCGCCTCGGAGGCCGCGACCTCGGCATCGAAGCCGATCGGCTCGCCGCACAGGCTGCGCATGAGCGACAGCAATTCCGCCTTGGCATCGCCGCGGCTCAGCAGGCGGTCCGCGACGGCGATGGCGCCTGCATTGATGAAGGGGTTGCGCGGCTTGCCTTGCTCGCTCTCGAGCTGCACCAGCGAGTTGAAGGGGTTGCCCGATGGCTCGCGGCCGATGCGTTCCCACAGCGTATCGCCCAGGTGCCGCATCGCCAGCGTGAGGGTGAAGAGCTTGGAGATGCTCTGGATCGAGAAGGGCATGGCGGCATCGCCGGCCGCGGCTGCTTCGCCCTGGCAGGTGCGCAGTGCGATGCCGAACTGCTGCGCCGGCACGCGCGCAAGCGCGGGGATGTAGCTGGCCACCGTGCCGGACTGCCCCAGCAGCGGGCGTATCTCTTCGTTGATCTCGTCGAGGAGAGGCTGGAATTTCATCGCTCGTCTTTGCCTGCTAGTTGGTGCCGCGAACGGTTTCGGCCTGCACCGACGGGCTCGTGCGCCGGTTCACCAGCACGAGGCCCAGCGCCACGCTCGCCAGCGCCAGCACCAATTGCAGCGTGAGCGGCTCGTCGAGCAGCACCACGCCGAACACCAGCGCGAACAGCGGCGTGAGGAAGGTGAAGGAAGAGATCCGCGTGGCCGGGTAGTGCCTGAGCATCCACATCCAGGCCAGATAGCTGGCAAAGGCGCCGATGGCGGTCTGCAGCGCGATCGAGAACCAGGCAAAGCTCGAGTAGGCGAAGCCCCAGCGTTCGCCGAGCGCGAGCGACAGCAAAGGCGACACCGCCACCGTCACCGCGATCTGATAGAAGAGCGTCTTCTCGGCACTGGCGGTTGAGAGCCGCGTGGTGCGGATCGCGAGCGTCGTCAAACCCCACAGCACGCCGCCGCCGAGCGCCAGCGCGTCGCCCAGCAGCTGGCCGGAGCTGCTGTGGCCGAAGCTCTCGCTGAAGGCGGCCACCACGCCGGTGAATGCGATCGCGAGGCCCAGCCACTGCACGCCGCGCAGCCGCTCGGTCGGCGCGAAGCGCGGCAGCAGCAGGGCCACGACGAAGGGCGAGGTGTAGAGGAACACCGTGAGCCGGGACGCCGTCGTGTGCTGCAGCCCGAGGTAGATGCAGACGAACTCGCCCGCGAACAGCAGCCCGGCGAGCAGGCCGCCTCCGAGCGTGCCATCGCGCTCGAATAGCGGCACGCGGCGCCAGAGGCACCACAGCCACAGCAGCAGGATCGCGCCCGCCATGCGGATCGAGGCCTGCCACAGCGGCGGTACCTCGGCCACGGTGGTCTTGATCAGGATCTGCTGCAGGCCCCAGAACGCGCAGCAGGCGAGCAGCAAGGAGGTGGCGCGCGTGTCGAGGTGGCTCTTGCGATCGATCATCGTTCTTGCTCTGTGGTCTTGTTGTGACTTTTCTGCTTCTGTCGCGATGCGATCAGGGGCCTGCAACCGGATACGACGGCTTGCCGCGCGTGCCGATCATCAGGTCGTCGACGACCAGCTCGACGTCGGGCACGGCGCGCGCGGCCTTTTCGAGCCGGCGCGCCAGCGTGCGCGAGGGCACGCACCCCTGCAGGTAGACCCAGCGCCGCTGTACCACGGCCCAGACACTGGCGCTGCGGACCCCCGGCACGGCGGAGAGCGCAGCCTGCACCTGCGGGGCGATGGCTATGTCGTAACGGAAGGCGTTGCTGTCCTTGCAGCGGCCCTCGAGCCAGCAACTGGTGCCGCGCTCCAGCCGCGCATGCATCTGCGAGCGGCGCTCCTCGGCGGTGTAGAGCGGCCCTTCGGGCACCGGGCAGCCGCGCGCGCCTGACGAGACCTGGAAGAAGGGATCGTCGAACCAGTTTTTCTTCTCGGGGCCGGCAGAGGCCGCCGCGCAGGCGATGGCGAGCAGGGCCACGGACGCGCCGCGGCGCAGGCGTGATGGCATGCGCCGATCGTAGCCCGCCCGCGTGAAAGCGTCAGGCGGTATGGCCGGGGCGCTGTCGCGCCCGATGCAGGTCGGCGACCGGATGCACGCGCTGGATCGGCGCGCGGCTCACATCGCGGCGTGCAACCGCCGCTACCTCGCGCATCAGCGCACGTGCGTCCCAGTCGACCGGCCAGCCCTGCCACAGGCGCAGCGCACCATGCACGAACACCGCCTCGATCTGGTCGCGGTTCGCGAAGCGCACGAGCTCCCAGCTCAGGTCCCAGCTCGGCACGAACTCGGGCACCTCGAGGTCGACGAGCAGGAAGTCGGCGGCCTGGCCCTCTGCGATGCGCCCCGTGCGCGTGCCCAGCCCCGCGGCCTCGGCCCCACGGTGCGTCGCGTGGTCGAGCCAGAGCCAGCCGCCGCCGCAGGAGGAGTCTCCATTGGCGAGCCCGTGCGTGAGGCGCTGCGTGGCCTCGGCCGCATCCATGAGGCGGAAGCCGTCGGCGCGTGTGCCGTCGGTGCCGAGGCCGAAGGGCACGCCCAGCATCGCGAGCAGTCCGGCGTCGAGCACGGCATTGCCTTTCCATTGGCTGGCCACGGGGTTGTAGGCCACCGCGGCGCCGCTGTCGCGCAAGAGGCCCAGCTCGCGCGGGGTCAGCAGCGTGGCATGGGCCAGCAGAGCCGAGGCGTTGAGCGCGCCGCAGGCCTGCAAGACCTCCAGTGGGCGCAGGCCGCGCGCGACCAGCGAGCGCTCGACGGCCGCCAGGTGTTCGTTGACGTGGGTCTGGAAGCGTCGGCCGCTTTCGAGCGTGAGCGCGGCGACCGCGCGCAGCATGCGGTCGGTCGCGGCCTCGGGAATCGAGATCGCCAGCGAGGGATGCACCAGGGGGTCGTGTTCGAGCCGCGCGAGGAAGGTGGCGGCAGCATCGAGGATGCGGCGGCCCGCAGCCTCGTCGCCTTCCAGGCCGGCGTCGTTGCAGATCATGCCCAGCACGCAGCGGATGCCGGCGTCGCGCGCGGCGCTTGCCACGGCGTCCAGCCCGGCTTCGGAGCGCGTGCCTGCATCGACCACCGTGGTGAAGCCGCCGCGCAGCGATTCCAGTGCCGAGAGTTTGGCGGACAGATACGCCGCATCGGCGTCGAGCGTGGCTTCCATCGGGACCCAGATGCGTCGGAAGATTTCCGAAGGCTCGCCGAAGGCCAGCGCCTTGCCGAAGGACTGGGTGAGGTGGGTATGGGTGTCGATCAGGCCCGGCATCAGCAGGCGCTGCGGCAGTTCGATCGCCGTGAGGCCCGGATTTGCAGCGCACACCTCGGCCAATGGGGCCACCTGCGAGAAGCATCCGTCGTGCACCACCACGCCGAGGCCCTGGCGCGGGCCCTCGGGCAGCATCACCCACTCGGGCGCCAGCAGCAGCGGCTCGCTCGATTGCAGGAGTTCGGGAGACAGCATGGTGCTTCCTTGAAAGAGATCAGGCCAGCAGCAGCCAAGTGAACCAGGCACCCACGGCCAGCAGCAGCAGCGAGACGAAGCGCTGCAGCTGCCGCATGTCGAGCCCGGCGGCGGCGCGCTGCCCGGCGATGGAGCCCGCCAGCATCAGCAGGCCGCACAGGGCGGCAAGCCGCAGGTCGAGCCGGCCTTCCATGGCGTGAACCGTGCTGCTGGCCAGGGCCACGGGCAGTTGCACCGCTTGCGCGGTTACCACCGCAAAGACGACCGGCTGGCGCAGCAGCATCAGCAGCGGCAGGACCAGCACCGGGCCACCGGTGCCGGTCAGCGCGGAGCCGACCCCGACCGCGACGCCGAGCGCGAGCAGCACCGGCATACCGAGCGGCGCCGCGGGTGTTGACGCCCTCGACGCAGCGCGCAGGCCGCGCCAGCCCGAGAACAGCACCAGCAGGGTCACGCCGGTCATCAGTGCGGCAGCAGGCAGCCATCGCACCAGCAGCGCGCCGGCGGCCGCGCCCGCAAGGGCGCCTGCCAGCAAGGGGACACAGTGCGCTGCCTGCGCGCGTTCGCGCATGAGCGGGCGCAGCGCCACCAGCGCCGGCAGCGCGAAGCCCAGCGATGCTGCGGCGATGGCCTGCGGCAGTGGCACCGCGCCCAGCTTGGTCAGCACCGGCACCAGCAGCACGCCGCCGATGCCGCTGGCGCCGATCATGCCGCCGGCCAGCAGCACGGCGGGCAGCACGATCCAGGCATTGGCGAGCGACATCAGCATGGAGGACGATCCTTGTTGTTCTATTCGGCCTTGATGCCGGCCGTCTGCACCACGCCGGCGATGGTCTTGCGCTCCTTCGCCAGGTAGTCGGCGAAGGCCGGCCCGGCGATCAACTGCGGCTTGACGGCAATTTCGCCGAGCTTGCGGATGATCTCCGGGTCCTTGAGCGTCGCGTCGAGGGCGCTGACCCACGCCGACGTCACCGCGGCCGGGGTACCCGCAGGCGCCAGCACGCCGAGCCAGGCATCCATCTCCATTCCCTTGAGCTCCGGCGACTCCGCAAGCGCGGGAATCGTCGGCGCGACGGTCGAGCGGGCCAGCGAGGTCACCCCGAAGGCCCTGACCTTGCCGTCCTTCACGAAGGGCAGTGCCAGCGACAGCGGCAGCACGGCCAGGTCGACCTGGCCGCCGGCCACGTCGGTCAGCACCTGTGGCCCCGACTTGTAGGGCACGTGCATCAGGTCGAGGCCAGCGCGTTGCTTGAACATCTCGGCCGTGATGTGGAGCGAGGTGCCCACCCCGTCGGTGCCGAAGTTGAACTTGCCGGGCTGCGCCTTCGCCAGCTGGATCAGCTCGGCCGTGGTGCGCGCGGGCAGGGCGGGCTTGCCGATGAGCACGAACGGAGAGGTGCCGACCGTCGCGACGGGGACGAAGTCCTTGAAGGTGTCATAGCGCACCGCCGACGGCGCCACCAGCGGCGCCACGTTGAGCGGGCTGGCCACCGCGAAGAGCAGGGTGTAGCCGTCCGCCGGCGCACGAGCCGCCTTCTGCGTGCCGA
The DNA here is from genome assembly GCF_901827205.1 of Variovorax sp. PBS-H4. Classification (NCBI taxonomy): domain Bacteria; kingdom Pseudomonadati; phylum Pseudomonadota; class Betaproteobacteria; order Burkholderiales; family Comamonadaceae; genus Variovorax; species Variovorax sp. PBS-H4. Next base: position 243,407 of record NZ_LR594675.1, read on the forward strand.
TGGTGCCGGCCGCGCCGGCGACGTTCTCGATCACCACGGGCTGCTTGAGCTGCTCGCCCAGCTTGGCGGTGAGCAGGCGCGCCGTGGCATCGACGCCGCCGCCGGCCGCGAACGGCACAATCAGCGTGATCGGCTTGGCGGGATAGCCTTGTGCGTGGACGGCGGCGCTGCCGGCGGCAAGCGCCAGCGCGGCCGCGGCGGAACGGAGGAAGAAGGCTCGGGCTGCGGACATGGTCGTTTCCTTGGTCGGTGAATGAACGGAAAGAAGCACCCTGGCGGTGCAGAATCTACTTGTTATGACAAGTTATGACAAGCGACGCAAGTCGCATGCCAGCGTCGGGGCCAAGGCCATCGATGTCTGAGCTTCCTCAATCCTTGCACGCGCAATTGCGCGACGCACTGCGCGCGCGCATCCTCGACGGCGAGCTGGAACCGGGCGCCAAGCTGCCTTCCGAATCGGAACTGACGGCTGCGCACGGCGTCAGCCGAATCACCGTGCGGCAGGCGCTGAGTGCGCTCCAGGCCGAGGGGCTGATCGTCAAGCTGCACGGGAAGGGGGCGTTCGTGTCCCATTCGAAGGCATCCCAAAGCCTCAACCGGCTGCAGGGACTGAACGAGGCGCTGTCGCTGGAACAGCACGCCGTCAGCAGCAAGCGGCTCGCGTGGCGCGAAGTGAAAGCGCCGGCCTCCGTCGCGCGACAGCTCCAGTTGCCGGCCAATGAGGTGGTGTATCACCTGCAGACGCTGCGCTACCTGGACCGCGAGCCGCTCTCCGTCAACAGCTCGTGGCTGCCGCGCTTCCTCGGCGAACGGCTGGCGCGTGTCGATTTCTCGCAACGCGACCTGATCGAAGTCTTCGAGCACGAGGGCGGCCTGGAAATCGGCGAGGCGCAGCTCGAGATCGGAGCGGGTCTGGCGAAGCCGCAGGAGGCGAAGCTGTTGCAGCTCAAGCCCGGTGCGCCGGTGCTGCAGGTGGAGCGGCTGCTGCACCTGGCCGGCGGCGGCCCGGTTCATGTGGAGATCGCGGTCTACCGCGCCGACACCTTCCGCTACAAGCTGGCCCTGCGGCGCTGAGCGCGCAGCGCCTACAGCGGGTGCTCGGTATAGAAGCGGCCGCCGTGGAACAGCAGCGGGGACGCGCCGGGGCTGTGCGCGCAGCGCTCGACCTCGCCGACGAAGATCACGTGGTCGCCCTCGTCGTAGCGGCTGCGGTTGAAGCATTCGAAGCTTGCGGCCACGCCCGCCAGCACGGGCGCGCCGCCGAAGCCTTCGGTGAAGGCGACGTCTGCCCAGCGGTCGACGTCCTTGGTGGCGAAACGCTCCGCCAGGTCCTTCTGGTTGGAGCCCAGGATGTTGATCGCGTAATGCGAGCCGGTGCTGAGCGCAGCCATCGAGGCGGCGCTGCGCGCCAGGCTCCACAGCACCAGCGGCGGATCCAGCGAGACGGAGTTGAAGGAGTTGGCCGTGAGACCCACCAGCCGCCCGTTGGCCGCGCGCGCGGTGACGACGGTCACGCCCGTCGCGAACATGCCCAGGGCTGCGCGGAATTCATTGGTCGTGAAGGAGGGCGGTTTCGCCTGGTCGGTAGCGGTCACGGAGGAGCTGGGAAGTGAGGGGATATTCTGGCCGATCACTTCGGCGGGCGTCGTCGCCCGGGCTCAGCCGAAGAACCAGTAACCCACGCCGATGGCGCCCAGCACACCGGCAAGCTCGGCCAGCAGCGCACATCCCACAGCGTGCCTGGCCCGCTGGATGCCGACGGCGCCGAAGTAAACGGCGAGCACGTAGAAGGTCGTCTCGGTGCTGCCCTGGATGGTGGCTGCGAGCTTTGCCGCGAAGCTGTCGACGCCGTGGCTCTGCATGGTCTCGATCAGCATCGCGCGTGCCGCGCTGCCGGAGAAGGGCTTGACCAGCGCCGTGGGCAGGGCGTCGATGAAGCGCGTGTCCCAGCCTGCGAGGCCGACGGCCCAGCGGATGCCCGACAGCACGAACTCCAGCGCACCCGAGGCGCGCAGCACGCCCACCGCGCACAGCATGGCGACCAGGTAGGGCAGCAGGTTCTTCGCGACATCGAAACCTTCCTTGGCGCCCTCGACGAAGCACTCGTAGACCTTCACGCGCCGCAGCGCGCCGGCCAAGAGGAAGACGAGGACGATCCCGAACAGCGCGAGATTGCCCAGCAGCGAAGAAAGCGAAGCCAGCGCCGCGGCCGAGAGCGTGGCCAGCAGCGCGATGAAGCCGGCGAGCAGCAGTGCGCCTGGCAGCAGATATGCGAGCACCACCGGGTCCCACAACCTGAGCCGCTGCACGAAGGCCACCGAAAGCAGGCCCACCAGCGTGGAGCAGCTGGTGGCGAGCAGGATCGGCAGGAACACGAGCGTCGGATCGGCCGCGCCCTGCTGCGCGCGGTACATGAAGATGGTGACCGGCAGGAGCGTGAGCGACGAGGCGTTGAGCACGAGGAACAGGATCTGCGCATTGCTGGCGGTGGTCGCGCTCGGGTTGAGGCTCTGCAGCTCGCGCATCGCCTTCAGCCCGATGGGCGTGGCAGCGTTGTCCAGCCCCAGCGCATTGGCCGCGAAGTTCATGGTGATCAGCCCCAGCGCCGGGTGGCCTGCGGGGACTTCGGGCATCAACCGCCGGAACAGTGGCCCAAGCAGCCGCGCGAGGCCCGCGACGAGCCCCGCCGCCTCGGCGACACGCAGGAAGCCGAGCCACAGCGTGAGCGTGCCGAACAGGAGCACCATCACTTCGACCGAGAGCTTGGCCATGCCGAACAGGCTTTCGACCATCGCGGCGAACACCGCCGCATCGCCGCCGATCAGCCAGCGCGAGAATGCAGCCAAGGATGCCGCGAGAAAAAAGCCGAGCCACAAGCCGTTGAGCACGCGTATCCCTTTGCCGATGCCGTTCTTCGAGGTTGCGCGCGATCATAGGCGGCGGCGTGGCACCTCTTCTCCTTGAAAGACCCATGAATCTTCGTCGTCGAGATCTGAATCGCGCCGCGCTGTGGCTCGCCCTGTGCGGCTGGTCGGCCGCGGGCCCTGCGCGCGCGCAACCGGCGCCGCGCTGGCGCTCGAACCCGTTCACGCTCGGCGTCGCCAGCGGGCAGCCCCGGCCGGACAGCGTCGTGCTCTGGACGCGGCTCGCGGCCGACGATGAGCCGGCTTTCGAGGGTCTGCAGCGCTGCGCCGTGCGCTACGAAGTCTTCGGCGATGCCGAACTCAAGCGACCTGTGATGCAGGGCGAAGTGCAGGCCGAAGCGGCGCACGCATTCAGCGTCCACGTGCATGCGCAAGGCCTGGCACCGCAGCGCGAGTACTGGTATCGCTTCAGCTGTGGTGATGCGCGCAGCCCTGTTGGACGCACGCGCACGGCCCCTGCGGCGGATGCGGCGGTGCCGCGGCTGCGCTTTGCACTCGGCTCCTGCCAGAACTACGAGCATGGCTACTACGCGGCGCATCGCGAGATCGCGACGCGCGAGCTCGACTTCGTGCTTTTCGTTGGCGACTACATCTACGAAGGCAGTACCCAGGGCCCGGCGGCGCGCCGGCACGGCGCGCCCATCCCGGTGACATTGGAGGAATACCGCGCACGCCATGCGCTGTACAAGCGCGACACCGACCTGCAGGCCGCCCATGCAGCCCACCCGTGGATCCTGACCTGGGACGACCACGAGGTCGTCAACGACTACGCCAACGATCGCGACCCGGCATACACCGACGCCGCGCTCTTCCTGCAGCGCCGCGCGGCCGCCTATCGCGCCTACTTCGAGCACATGCCGCTGCTGCTGCCGCCGCAAGGGGCGTCGATGCGCATTCACGACCGCTTCGCCTGGGGCCGGCTGGCCGAGCTCTGGACGCTCGACACGCGACAGCACCGAAGTCACCATGCCTGCCCCGATCCGGCGCACGACTGGGGCCGCCTGGTGATCGGCTGCGAGGCGCTCGCGGAGCCGTCTCGCACCATGCTCGGCGCCAGCCAGTCGCAGTGGCTGGCACAGGGCCTGGCGTCATCAGGAAGGCAATGGAAGCTGCTGGGCCAGTCCACCCAGATGAGCCCCACCAGCCTGGAGGCGCCGCGCGGCCGCCAGTTCTGGACCGACGGCTGGGACGGCTACCCCGTAGCCCGCCGGCAACTGCTTCAAGGCATTGCCGAGGGCGGCGTACGCGACGTGGTGGTGTTGGGGGGCGATGTGCACCGCTACGTGGCTGCCGATCTGCGCGTGGTGCCCAACGACCCGGCGTCGCCGGTGGTCGCGAGCGAGTTCGTCGGCGGCTCGATCAGTTCGCGCGGCGCCAGCCGAGGCTCCATGGAATCGCTGCAGCGCGACAACCCCGACGTGGTGCACGCGCGCGGCGACGAGCGCGGCTATGCCTTGATAGAGGCCACGCCGCAGGCGATGCACTGCGAATTCCGCGCGACCGCGCATCCGGCGGCGCTCGACGCGCGCCTCCACACCCAGGCGAGCTTTGCCGTGGAAGCGGGCCACGCGGGCGTGAAGCAGGCCTGAATCTGCTCAGGCCGCGCGGCCGGGCCGCCCGGGCGGCACCTCGACGAGCAGGTCCGGCCTGAAACCCTCCTGCTCGCCCTTGGACATGTAGCCCAGCGGGTTCGCCACCACCCTGCAACCGTCCTTCACATAGTCGAAGGCGCAATGCAGATGGCCGTGCAGCCACAGGTCGGCGAGGGGCAGCAATTCGTCCAGCGAGTTGCAGAAGCCTGCGGTGCCTGGGCTCAGTCCATAACGGGGGTCGGCGCTGGCGAGCGTCGGCGCAAAGTGCGTGACGGCCACTGTCGGCCCGTCAAATTCCTGTGCCAGTGCGTGACGCAGCCAGGCTTGGCAGGTGAGTGAGTGCTCTCTCATCGACTCGGCGAGAAAGATCTCGCCGGCCCGTATCGTCCCTGTTTTCTCCAGGTAGAAGTTGGCAGCGCGCATGGCTTTGCCGCGTTTCTTGAGTGCCTCGCTCATGCTGTCGCCGTGCTGGACCAGCGCGTCGAAATCGGCCCACAAGGTGGTGCCGATGAACCGAACCCCATCGATCACGCGACTCTCACGCTCGAGCCACTGGATCTCCAGTGCTTCGCACTGCGCGCGCAGGCGTTCATGGGTTTGATCGAAATCGGCGCTGTCGTACTCGTGGTTGCCGGGCACGTAGAACACCGGCACCGGCCAGCCATGCCGCGGTGAAAAACGCGTAAGCCCGAAGTCGGGTTCGAGCAAGCGAGACCCCGACTGATAAGACCCCACGTCGCCGGCGAGGATCAGCAGATCGGCGCCGGGCGCCGGGGCAACCCGGAATTGGGGATGCGTCTCCAGATGCAGATCCGAGAGCAGCTGAAGCTTCATCGCTTGAGTCTAGGCGAATATCCCTATGCAAAAAGTGCATGAGACAGGCCTGGAAATACTGGGGAAAACCCTTAATCTTGATTTCATTACCACTCTACCGCGGCTTGTTTGGCCGCAAACGTCATGTTCAGCCTTGTTGCCCAAGTGGCACGCCTCTTTCGCTTCAACGCCCTCGAAGCTCCTTCGAGCCCTGCCGCTACCCTCATGGAAAGCGCCGACTCCCGCGCCGGCCTGGATGCCCATCACGCCCAGGAACTGCGCGCTGCCGCCAGCGCCTGGCTGAGCGTCGTCCGCTAAGCCGGTCCTCCCGGTGCGCCGGCGAAGGCTGCCCTTGCCGAGCGCAGCAGCGCCTGCCGCAACCAGCCATGAGCATGCCCATGCTGCGCCCGCCGATGCCAGATGGCGTCCACGTGCACCAGTGGCTGCTGAAAGGGCAACTCCTGCAGCACGAACTGCTCGTCGATGCCCGTGACCTTGACGAAATGGCGGGGCAATACCGTTAGAAGGTCCGAACTGGCGACCACGCGGCCGGCCGTAAAAAATTGGTTGACAGTCGCCACGATGCGGCGCTCCCGCCCAAGCGCACCGAGGGTCTGGTCGATGAAGCCGTAGGGCCGGCCCGAGAAGCTCACCAGCAGGTGCCGCGCGGCGCAGAACGCATCGAGCGTCAGCGGCTGCTCGGCCAGCGGGTGGCCGCGCCGCATCACACACACGTATTCGCCTACGTAAAGCCGCTGTGTATCGAAAGGCAGCAGGGCGGCGTCGGACTGCCCGCGCGCGGCCAAGTTGGCGATCACTGCCGGGAAATAGCCGATGGCCATGTCCACTTCCTCGCTCTCCAGCAGGCGGCGGGGGTCGCGGGTGGTCAGTGGAAGGACCCGCAGCGAGATGGCAGGTGCTTCTTTCTCGACGATCTTGATCAGCCCGGGAATCAGTTCCGCCGCAGTGGCATCGGCCATGGCGAGCACAAAGGTGTCGTCGGCGACAGCGGCGTCGAATTCGCCGGGGGCGAGCGTGTGCTGCAGTTGCCGCAATGCGCCGCGCACCGTCGGCCACAGTGCCAGGGCGCGGGGCGTGGGCTCGACGCCGGCGCCCGAGCGGCGCACCAGTTCGTCCCCCAGAGTTTCACGCAGGCGCCGCAGCGCGTTGCTCACGGCGGGCTGGGTGATCGAGAGATTGCGTGCGGCACGTGTGAGATTGCGCTCCGCCATGACCTCGTCGAAAACGCGCAGGAGGTTCAGGTCCAGTGTGCGAAAGTTGACGTCCATAAGCCTTATGAATGATAGACATCATGAAGCTAAAGTGGAAAAGCACTAGGGAAACCACTAATATCACTGCATCGGTATCAGCTATCAGTCCTAGGAGGGACCTCATCATGACCAGCTTTGTCCACGTTGAACAACCGGCCAATCACCCGGGCGTTGCCCGCGCTGAAGCCGTCATCGATCACATTCGCGCTGCCCGTCGCAGCTTTGACGGTGCCCGCGGCTTGGCGGCCCTGCTGCTGGCGGCCATCGTCGCCTCGCTGCTCGTCGTTGCCGACTCGCTCATCTCCACCTGGAACGACGGCGGGTTGCTCGTCGCCTGGCTCGTCTTGTGGGGCGTTGGTTTTGCAGCACTCGCCTTCTTCGCCGGTACCGCCCGCCGCGTAGCCATTCGCGCAGTGACGGCAGTTCGCACATCGGCGCGCCGCGTGGCCGCCGCCCGTGCCGATGAGCAGTTCCTGGCTTATGCCAAGCAGGACCCGCGCATTCTTCTCGACCTGCAGGCGATCAGCACGCGCCAGGAAGCAGAAGCCGAAGCGGCAAAGTCCGGCAATGACGCCAGCGTGCCGACGCTGCACTCCGCGCTGCGCCGCGTGAACCTCGGCCAGCACTACTGATCTCGCTGCCGGGATGAAAAAAAGCCGCCCTCGGGCGGCTTTTTTTTTGGGGCGGGTGAGATCAGGCAGCCAGCCGCTGCTCGATCGCAGCCTTGGTGGCCGGCAGTTCCTTTGGCAGGTGATGCGCCAGTTGCTGGAACAACTCCGCATGCAGCTTCAGCTCGGCCTGCCATGCGGCCTTGTCGATGTGGGTCACCGTGGCGAACTGCTCGGCGCTGAAATCCAGGCCGGACCAGTTGAGGTCTTCGTAGCGAGGGCTGACGCCGAAAACGTGCTCGACGCCCTCGCCCTTGCCTTCGATGCGGTCGATCATCCACTTGAGCACGCGCATGTTCTCGCCATAACCGGGCCAGACGAACTTGCCGTCAGGGCCTTTGCGGAACCAGTTGGTCGTGTAGATCTTGGGCAGCCGCGCGCCCAGGGCCTCCAGCTTCTTGCCGAGGTCCAGCCAATGCTGGAAGTAGTCGCTCATGTTGTAGCCGGCGAAAGGCAGCATCGCGAACGGGTCGCGCCGCACCACGCCTTGCTGGCCGGCGGCGGCCGCGGTGGTCTCGGAGCCCATGGTCGCGGCCATGTAGACGCCTTCGATCCAGTTGCGTGCCTCGGTCACCAGCGGCACGGTCGTGGAGCGGCGCCCACCGAAGATGAAGGCGTCGATCGCCACGCCCTTGGGATCGTCCCAGGCTTCGTCCAGCGCCGGGTTGTTGGCAGCGGCGACCGTGAAGCGGGCGTTCGGATGCGAGGCCTTGGCGCCGGTCTCCTTCGCGATGGCGGGCGTCCAGTCCTTGCCCTGCCAGTCGATCGCGTGGGCCGGTGGCTCGCCCATGCCTTCCCACCAGACGTCGCCGTCGTCGGTCAGCGCCACGTTCGTGAAGATCACATCGCGGTCCAGGCTGGCCATGCAGTTCGGATTGGTCTGGACGTTGGTGCCGGGCGCAACGCCGAAGTAGCCGGCCTCCGGGTTGATGGCGCGCAGCTTGCCGTCGGCGCCGGGCTTGATCCAGGCGATGTCGTCGCCGATCGTCGTGACCTTCCATCCCTCGAAGCCGGCCGGTGGGATCAGCATCGCGAAGTTGGTCTTGCCGCAGGCGCTCGGGAAGGCCGCCGCCACATGGTATTTCTTGCCTTCGGGGTTCGTGACGCCAAGGATCAGCATGTGCTCTGCCAGCCAACCTTCATCGCGGCCCATGTTCGACGCGATGCGCAGGGCAAAGCACTTCTTGCCCAGCAGCGCATTGCCGCCGTAGCCCGACCCGTAGCTCCAGATTTCGCGGGTCTCCGGATAGTGGACGATGTACTTGGTCTTGTTGCAAGGCCAGGCCACGTCCTTTTCGCCGGGCTGCAGCGGCGCGCCGACGGTGTGAACGCAGGGCACGAATTCGCCCTCGGCGCCCAGCACGTCGTACACAGCCTTGCCCATGCGGGTCATGATCTTCATGTTGACTGCCACGTACGGGCTGTCCGACAGCTCGATGCCGATGTGCGCGATCGGCGAGCCCAGCGGACCCATGCTGAAGGGAACAACGTACATCGTGCGCCCCTTCATGCAGCCGTCGAACAGCGGCTGCAGCGTGGCGCGCATCTCGGCCGGCGCCAGCCAGTTGTTCGTGGGACCGGCGGCTTCCTTCTTCTCGGAGCAGATAAAGGTGCGGTCCTCGACGCGCGCGACGTCGCTTGGGTCGGAAGTCGCGAGAAAGGAGTTGGGCCGTTTCGCGGGGTTCAGCTTCTTGAAGGTGCCGGCGTCCACCAGCAACTGGCACAGGCGTTCATATTCTTCCTGGCTGCCATCGCACCAGTGGATGGCTTCGGGCTTGCACAGGGCGGCCATGTCCGCGACCCAGGCGACCAGCTTCGCGTTCTTGACGTAGGCAGGTGCCTGTACCGCAAGTCCCTTCAATGGTGCGTTCATAAAAAACTCCTAAGTTGAAAAATCGTCTTTTCGAACGGGACTGCGGCGCCAGGGCCAGCGAGGTCCGTTGGAGAAAACGTCTCAGTCTCGGGAGATCGGATCGGGCGGCCCGAGACGGGGCTCGCAATCCTTGGACAGGGACACCCGGCGGGGTGTCCGCCGGTGCCGCACCCGCGTGTCAGGCCATGTAGACGGCGATGGAGGCCAGCAAGAGCATCAGCACCCCGCCCGCCACGGGCAGCACCAGGGGCATGAGGTGAACGATCGATTCGACCGCGTCGGACTCGACGGCGGCAGCCTTGGCCGGGTCGACAGGAGTGGGATTGGACATGCTTGTTCCTCGGGTACGCAAAACTGAGGCCATTTTACCGACTGACCCGTGTGCCGCGGTCTAGGGGCTTGCCAGACCCTCAGCGCTGCTCTTGCGCCTCGAAGCCGGCCGCGCGCAGGGCCTCGAGCACCGTGGTCAGGTGCGCGCGTCCGCGGGTTTGCAACACCAGCTCGATGTCGACGTTCTGTGCCGCCAGCAGAGTGAAGGCGCGCTGGTGGTGGACCTCATCGACGTTAGCGCCCGCTTCCGCGACAGTGGCCGTGATCTGAGCCAAGGAACCCGGCACGTCGCGCGCGCTGACACGCACGCGTGCCAGCCGGCCGGCGCGCACCATGCCACGCTCGATGATTGCCGCCAGCAGCAGCGGATCGATGTTTCCACCCGAGAGCACCAGGCCGATCCGTTTGCCCTTGAAGCGCTCGGGATGCCGGATCAGCGCCGCCAGCCCGGCCGCACCCGCGCCTTCGACCAGCGTCTTTTCGATCTCGAGCAGCATCAGCACCGCCTGCTCGATGTCACCCTCGTCGACCAAAAGCAGATCGTTTACCTGCGCTTTGATGATGGCCTGCGTCAGCACGCCTGGCGTGCCGACGGCGATGCCTTCGGCGATGGTGCTCTGTCCTGACGGATGGTGCGTGCCCTGGACGGCGTTGACCATCGCCGGAAAGCGCCGGGTCTGGACGCCCACGATGTCGATCCCGGGGTTGCGGGCGCGCGCCGCGAGTGCGGTGCCGGCAATCAGGCCGCCGCCGCCGACCGAGATCACCAGCGTATCGAGCTGCGGCACCGCGGCCAGCATCTCGAGAGCGACGGTACCCTGGCCGGCGATGATCGCCTCGTCGTCATAGGGATGCACAAAGGCTAGGCCTTCCTGCTCCGCGAGCGCCAAGGCGTGGGCCCGCGCTGCGTCCAGCGTGTCGCCGTGCAGCACCACCTCGGCCCCGAAACCGCGGGTTCGTTCGATCTTCACGCCTGGCGTGAAGCGGGGCATGACGATCAATGCCTGCAAACCGAGACGCTGGGCATGGTAGGCCACCCCTTGGGCGTGGTTGCCTGCAGACATCGCGATCACGCCCCGGACGCCCTTTTCAGACAGGTCGACCAGCTTGTTGCAGGCGCCGCGCTCCTTGAAGGAGGCAGTGAACTGCAGGTTCTCGAACTTGAGGAAAACCTGCGCCCCGACGATCTCCGAAAGCGTGCGCGATTCCACGCAGGGCGTATCGAGCACCTGACCTTGCAGGCGCTCGGCAGCGCGCTCGATGTCGTCGATTCCAATCATGGGCGGCATTGTGGGACGGAATCGCAACATCGGGGTTTTTACGGTGCCCGAGGCTTCCCGAAGCCAAAACTCTGCGCTATGGTCGCGATCAGTTTCCGATTCTGATTCTCCTAGCTGGAGGTTGCTCGATGGTCAAGCGTTCCGGTGCCGATGTCGTGGCTGCGGCTTCCCGCGGTCATGCATTGCCGTCGCCTGGACTCAAGGAAGCCCCGGTGCTCGAGCTCATGTGCTCGCACTTCGTGCTCACCCTGGCGGCCAAGCAGGGTCCGCGCTTCAACGTGCGGCGCGACCTCAACGGCCTGCTCTCTCTGACGGGCCGTCACCTGGTCTGGCCTTTGGCCGTGCTGCAACGCCTGCGCGAGTTCCTCGGCCGGCGCTGCGCCGGCAACGAAGTCTGGAAGGGTGTCGAAGACTTCGATGGCCGCACGCTGCTGGAGCGTCACGGCGTCTGGCGCGGGCCCTACGAAGAGGGCACGCTCTTCTTTTATCTCGATGAGTACGCCAAGGACCAGCCGAAGGATCTGCTCTCGGTGCTTTCGGCCACGCGCGATTGGCTCACCCATGCGCTGCGCAAGCAGTCGACCCTGGTCGAGAAGAACATCGACGCCCTGGCAGGCCTGTTGCAGCTCAACAAGGCCGAACGCGCGCTCCTGCTCTATGGCACGCTCGCGCGCTACCAGCGCGACCTGCGCTCGTTGCTGGTCGAGTTCAAGGTCAACAATGCGCCGGAGGCCTACGCCGCGATCGCCGAGGTCGCGGGCGTCGACGCCGGCGATGTCGGCGAGGCGTTGCGCGCCGGCTCGCGCCTGGAGCGCATCGGGTTGGTCGAGAACCTGATCTCCGAGCACAACATCACCGACCTGGCCGACCTCATGAAGGTCAGCGAGAAGCTGCCGCCGGTGCTGATGCGCGAATATCGCGACCACAACGAGCTGATGGCCGTGTTCACACGGCCCTCCGCCAAGAGTGCGCTCGTGGTGCAGGACTTCAGCTTCGTCCAGGAGGATGCGCAGATGCTCATCACCCTGCTCTCTGCTGCAGTCGCGCGCAAGGAGCCGGGCGTGAATGTGCTCCTTTACGGGCCGCCCGGGACCGGCAAGACGGAGCTTGCGAAGGTTGTGGCGCAGGCCGCCGGCCTGGAGCTGTTCGAGGTCGAGTACGCTGACCGCGACGGCAACTCGCTCTCGGGCCGCGATCGCTACCGCTCGCTGCAGATCGCGCAGGTCTTCCTCAAAGGGAGCGCGCAGGCGGCATTGCTGTTCGACGAGGTCGAGGACGTGTTCCCGCCGATCAGCACCGAGGCGGCGCAGCTCATGGCGCGCGCCGAGCAGATTCCCGCATCCGCCAGCGGCAGCGTCAGCGGCAAGGCCTGGGTCAACCAGATCCTCGAATCGAACGCGGTGCCCACGATCTGGGTGACCAACCGCATCGAGCAGATCGACCCCGCCTTCAGGCGCCGCTTCGCCTACCACCTCGAGCTCAAGTCGCCGCCGCCCGGTGCGCGCGAGCAAGTGGTGCGCAAGACGCTCGAGGGCGTGGCCGTGTCCGATGCCTTTGCAGCAAAACTGGCGGCGCGCAAGGGCCTTACGCCGGCGCAGATCCGCACGGCGGTGCGCTTTGCGGGTCTGGCCATGTCGTCAGGGACTTCCATGGAAAGCCTGATCGAACGCCAGCTGCGCAATGCCGACCTGGCACTCGGCACGCAGGGCGGCCTGGGCACGCGCCGCAGCGTGACCACTTACGACCTGGACATGCTCAACGTCGAGAGCCGCTTCGAGATCCCGCGCATCGTCGAGGCGCTCAAGGTGCGCGGCCACGGCACGCTCTGCTTCTATGGCGCGCCCGGCACCGGCAAGACCGCGCTGGCCGAGCACATGGCGCGGGCCATCGGCCGGCCGCTGATCATCAAGCAGGCGAGCGACCTCATGAGCAAGTACGTCGGCGAGACCGAGCAGAACATGGCCGCCATGTTCAAGGAGGCCGAGGCCGAAGAGGCCGTCCTCCTGCTCGACGAGGCGGACAGCTTCCTGCAGGACCGCCGCGGCGCGCAGCGCACCTACGAAGTGACCGAGGTCAACGAGATGCTTCAGGGGATGGAGCGTTTCGGTGGCATCTTCGTCTGCACCACCAACCTGCTCGATCGATTGGACCAAGCCGCATTGCGGCGCTTTACCTTCAAGATCAAGTTCATGCCGCTGACGCCGCTGCAGCGCGAGCGCATGTTCTTGATCGAGGCGCTGGACGGCGACGCTGCCGGCCTCACCAGCGAACGGCAACAGCGACTGGCCCGGCTGCCGCAGCTGTGCCCCGGCGACTTCGCGGCCGTCAAACGCCAGACCGATATCCTCGGGGTTGCCTTTTCGGCAGACGAGTTCCTCGACCAGCTCGAAGCCGAACACCGCATCAAGCCGGAGGTGCGCGAATCGCGCAGCATGGGCTTCGTTCACTAGGACTGCGACGGTCGCGCCGAGCGCCGGCGTGCGAGGGGAATCTTCATGGAGCTTCGATTGCAGCGGCTCGCTGCACTGATGGCCGCGTGCGCGGCCGCCGTGGCTTTGACAGCCTGTGGCGGTGGCGGTGGTGGCGGCGGCGGTGCCTTCCTGCCACAGGGCGCGACACTTCAGCCACCAACCGAACCGCTGGCCGAGGACGACGCCATCGTTGCTTCCGCCAGCGTCGCGGCGCTCTGCGCCGCCCCGCGGACCGGCATCGACCCTGACACCGGAGCCACCTTCCCCGACCGCAGCGGCACCATCGCGGACGAGAAGCGCTGGGTTCGTGGCTGGATCGACGAGACCTACCTCTGGTTCAGCGAGGTGCCGACAAGACTGGCATCGAAAGATTACGCCAATCCGGTCGCCTGGTTCGATGTCCTCAAGACGCCTCAGCTCACCGCTTCCGGCCGCGCCAAGGACCGCTTTCACTTCACGATGGCAACGGCGGCGTATCGCGCGCTGTCGCAAGGCGGCATAGAGGTGAGTTACGGGTTCGAACTGGCCTTCCTGAGCGCATCGCCGCCGCGCGATGTGCGCGTCGCCTACACCGAGCCGAACTCGCCCGCGGCACAGGCGGGGATCGTGCGTGGCACGCGCGTCATCGAAGTCGATGGCGTCGATGTCGCCGGCGGCAGCGATACCGCCACGCTCAACGCAGCGCTCGTACCCGCGCGCGAGGGCGAGGCGCACAGCTTCAGACTCCGCGGCCCCGACGGCTCGGAGCGCACGCTCTCGCTGGCCGCGGCGCGCGTCACCCGGCTTCCTGTGCAGAACGTGAAGACCATCGCCACCGCGAGCGGTCCGGTGGGCTACATGCAATTGAACGACCATCTGGCAACCGCCGAGGCAGCCCTGATCGCAGCCGTGAACCAGCTGCAGGGCGCAGGCATCGTCGACCTGGTCGTCGACATGCGCTACAACGGCGGCGGCCTGCTCGATGTCGCGAGCGAGCTGGCCTCCATGGTCAGCTCGGCGGGCGCAACCACGGGTGCCGTGTTCGAGCGCCTGGTTTTCAACAGCAAGAACCCGTTTCGCGTGGCGCCCGCGCAGGCCGCCTTGCCCTTCCATACGACATCGCGAGGCTTCTCCACGCCGGTAGGGCAGGCGCTCCCGCGCCTGGGCCTGTCGCGCGTCACCGTGCTCGCGGGCCCCGACACCTGCTCGGCCAGCGAGTCGGTGATCAACAGCCTGCGCGGCGTGGGCGTTGCGGTCGACCTGATCGGCGGCACCACCTGCGGCAAGCCCTACGGCTTCCTGCCGCAGGACAACTGCGGCACCACCTACTTCGCGATCCAGTTCCAGGGCGTCAACAACCAGGGCTTCGGCGACTACGGCGACGGCTTTGCGCCCACCTGCGCCGTGGCCGACGACTTCGACCATGCGTTGGGCGACCCCGCCGAGGCGAGGCTGGCAGCCGCGTTGAGCTTCCGCAGCAGCGGGGCCTGTCCGGCACCAGCGTCGAGCAAGGCCGAGCTGGCGCGACGCAAGGCGGAGGCGCAGGGGGCGCCTTATCTCATCCGCTCGCAGGTCCGCGAGAACCGGATCCTTGCCACGCTTCGCGCGACGCAGCCCTGACGCGGGACCGTGAACTCCTCCACATTCTGAAGAAATGTCGTAACGAGACCTTTATTGCCCTGAGTGTTCCTAGCATCCCCCGGCTGCGAATCGACAGCGATGTCTCACGGAGGAAGCGATGGGGAGAGTTCTCGAAAAAGGGCTGGCGCGCTGCGCGCTCGGTTTGGCATGCGTCGTCGCGCTCACGGCATGTGGCGGAGGCGGTGGCGGCGGCCCGAGTATGTTTCCTCTCGCCGCGGCACCTGCCGCGACCGCTGAACCTGCCGATTCCGACCTGGCGCCTGTGTCGCCATCACCCGGGGACGCCGTTGCCCCGCCGCCGCCTGCGACACCTCTGGATCCCGCGGCGCCGCTGCAGCCTGCCGTGGCCCCGGGTCTCGCGGAGCTTCCGGTGCCCGCCCACCCTCCGCCGCCTGCGCCCAACGCGCCCGTGGCCGAGACGCCGGTAGTCCCACAGGCCCCTCCGGCAATTGATCCGCCCGAAGAAATCGCCAAGTCGTCCGATGTGGCCGGTCGATGCGCCGTCCCTCGAACCGGCGTCGACCCCTCGACCCATGCCGCGTTTTCGGATCTGCAAGGCACGTCGACACTCGAAAAGAACTGGGTGCGCGCGTGGATCGACGAGACCTATCTCTGGTACGACGAAGTGCCCACGTATCTGCTGGCGAAGGACTACGCCACGCCTGTCACCTACTTCGATGTCCTGAAGACGCCCAAGCTCACGGCCTCCGGCCGAGCAAAGGATCGATTCCATTTCACTGCCGATACGGCCACGTCCCAGGCCCTTTCACAGAACGGCGTCGAGGCCGGCTATGGCATGAACCTGGCGTTTCTCAGCACCGCGCCACCGCGCGATGTGCGCGTTGCATTCATCGAGCCGGGCTCGCCAGCGGAACAGGCGGCGGTGATGCGCGGCGACCGGCTGATCGCAGTCGACGGTGCCGACGTCGAGAACGGGACGGATGTGGACGCACTCAATGCCGGCATCGCGCCGCGACGGGAAGGCGAGACGCACAGCTTCAAGTTGCGTGACGGCACAGGCGCCGAACGCAACGTCACCCTCACGTCCGCCTCGATCACGCGCGATCCGGTCCCGATGCGGGATGCGGTCTACTACGACAGGGGACAGCGGCGAATCGGCTACATGGTGTTCAACAGCTACATCGCGACGGCCGAGTACGGGCTGGCCTACGCGCTGGGCCTGTTCCAGCGGATCGGGACCACCGACATGGTGATCGACATGCGCTACAACGGCGGTGGTTATCTGGACATCGCGAGCCAGTTGGCGTTCATGCTGAGTCCCAGCGGTGCGAGCACGGGCAAGACCTTCGAGCAGCTCCAATACAACAACAAGAATCCATTCCACCTGACACCCGACCAGCTGAAGATGCCCTTCCACGACCAGACGCTCGGTTTTTCAGCCCAACCGGGGTTTGCCCTGCCACAGCTGCAGTTGTCGAGCGTGACCGTTTTGACGGGCCCTGACACCTGTTCGGCGAGCGAGTCCGTCATCAACGGGCTGCGTGGCATCGGGGTTACGGTGAACGTGGTGGGCGGCACCACCTGCGGCAAGCCCTATGGATTCACGCCGCAAGACAACTGCGGCACGACCTACTACGCCATCCAGTTCCAGGGCGTCAACGATCGAGGCTTCGGCGACTACGGGGACGGCATCGCGCCGACGTGCGTGGTGCCGGATGACTTCGGGCATCAGCTCGGCGACGAAAACGAAGCGCGGCTGGCGGCAGCCTTCGGTCTGATCGAAACCGGCAAATGCCCGGCGGCTCCGCTCGGCAAGGCGAGCACGGTGCTTCGCAAGGCCGAGGCAAGCCGCAGGCCCTATCTTGCACGCTCGCCGATATGGAGCAACAAATGGCTGAAGCACCCTTGATGCGTAAAGCCGCCTGCCGAAGAGTGCGGCGCGACTGTGCCTGACGCGCCCGGGTCAGAACGCCGCGCAGACCCGCAGCACGTCGGTCCCGTACGCTTCCAGCTTCTTGCTGCCGATCCCGCTCAGGCCTTGAAGGTCCTCGAGGGTGGCCGGCGCCCGTTCGGCAATGGCGGCGAGCGTGGCGTCGTGGAAGATCACGTAGGCGGGCAGGTTGTGTTCGCGAGCCACCTCGGAGCGCCAGGCCTTGAGCGCAGCGAAGCGTGCCTGGCCGGCCGTGTCCAGGGTGGCCGCAGCGGGCGAAGGCGTGCCGCGTGCTGGCTTGTCGCGCCGCGACTTCTTGCGCTCGGAAGGTGAAGAGACCGACTCGCGCAGGAGCACCGGCGTCTCGCCCTTGAGCACCGCGCGCGAGCCGTCTGTGAGCTGCAACGTGTTGAAGGCCTGCGCATCGACCGACAGCGCCCCGGTGGCGATCAGCTGGCGGATCACGCCGCGCAGCTGCGCCTCGCTGAACTCGCTGCCGATCCCGAAGGTGCTGAGCCGTGCATGGCCGAATTGCGTAACCTTCTCCGTCGTCTTGCCGCGCAAGATGTCCATGATGTGGCCCGCACCGAAGCTGATGCCGCTCTGCTGCTGCACGCGGTAGATGGTCGACAGCAGTTTGCGGGCTGCGTCCGTGCCGTCCCACACCTCTGGTGGATTCAGGCAGTTGTCGCAGTTCCCGCAGGATGTGCTGTGCTCGCCGAAGTAGTGCAGCAAGCGCACCCGGCGGCAGTCGCTGGCCTCGGCCAGCGAAAGCAGCGCATCGAGCTTGCCCCGCATCACCTGCTTGAAGTCCTCGCCAGCAGGGCTCTCGTCGATCATGCGGCGCTGGTTCACCACGTCCTGCAGCCCGTAGGTCATCCAGGCGTCGGCCGGTGCGCCGTCGCGGCCCGCGCGGCCCGTCTCCTGGTAGTAGCCCTCGATGTTCTTGGGCATGTCCAGGTGGGCCACGAAGCGCACGTCCGGCTTGTCGATTCCCATGCCGAAGGCGATGGTCGCCACCATGACGACGCCCTCGTCCCGCAGGAAGCGATCCTGGTGCTTCTGTCGCACCGCGGCGTCGAGCCCGGCATGGTAGGGCAGGGCGTCGACCCCGGCGTCGCGCAACGTCTGGGCCGTGTCTTCGACGCGTTTGCGCGACTGGCAATACACCACGCCCGCATCGCCCTCGTGCTCGCGCTCGATGAAGCGCAAGAGCTGCGTGGTGGGCTCCTTCTTCTCGACGATGGTGTAGCGGATGTTCGGCCGGTCGAAGCTGGAGACGAACTGACGCGCCTCCTCGAGCTGCAGCCGCTCCACGATGTCGGCGCGCGTCAACGCGTCGGCGGTCGCGGTCAGCGCGATGCGCGGCACGCTGGCATAGCGCTCGTGCAGCACCGTCAGCGCGCGGTACTCGGGCCGGAAGTCGTGGCCCCACTGGCTCACGCAATGCGCCTCGTCGATCGCGAACAGCGACAACTTGCCACGCTCGTGCAACCCGTCGAGCTGCGAAAGAAAGCGCGGCGTCGTCACGCGTTCGGGTGCCGCGTAGAGCAAGGTGATCTCGCCGCGCAGCATGCGGCGCTCCACGTCCTGCGTCTCTTGCCAGTCGAGCGTCGAATTGAGAAAGGCCGCATTGACGCCGGCCTCGTGCAGGGCGCCCACCTGGTCGTGCATCAGCGCGATCAACGGCGACACCACCACCGTCACGCCGCGGCCCGCGCGCTGCCGCGCGATCGCGGGGATTTGGTAGCACAGCGACTTGCCGCCGCCGGTGGGCATCAGCACCAGCGCGTCGGCTCCGGCGGTGACGTTCTCGATGATGGCCTGTTGATGGCCGCGGAACTCGGCGTAGCCGAAGACGTCGCGAAGAATCTGGGATAGATCGCGGCCGGAGAAAGGGGACGGCAGGGCTGACACGGGTCTGGCACCGATGGCTTGAGTCATTTCGGGAGAGGGCAGGCCGGCGCCGCATCGACGCCGAAAACTGATTGTCCCTCAGCGGTTGCGACAAAAAGCGGCGCAACCGCTGGCGTGCTTAGGACAAGATTGTTTCCCCGGCAATTTGCATGCACGAAATCTCGCAATCGACCGAGCAAAGCGTCGGACGCATCGGTCATATTGAAAACTGAAAATTTCTTCGCCGACTGCGACAAAA
This sequence comes from Variovorax sp. PBS-H4, assembly GCF_901827205.1. Lineage (NCBI taxonomy): Bacteria > Pseudomonadati > Pseudomonadota > Betaproteobacteria > Burkholderiales > Comamonadaceae > Variovorax > Variovorax sp. PBS-H4. The sequence continues at coordinate 262,295 of NZ_LR594675.1, forward strand.
AAAAGCGCGAGCGGAGGGAGCAATGTGGGAAACCATTGTTACCTACCGAAGAGACGAGCTTTCTTTATCCCATCTGATGAGGAGACGGGCACATGAGTCGAGAGGACTATGTCGGGCTGGTACAGGATTTCTGTGAAGAGATCGGTCTTGCGCACGCGAGCGAGCTGCTGGACCAGGGTGTTCTGCAAATGGAGGACATGCTCGTTGGCATCGAATACCTCGAAGAGAGAGAAGAGATCCGCATACTCATGGATCTCGGAGAAATTGAAGACGAAAGAGGCAGGGCGATACTGCTCCCCCTGCTACTGCAGTCGAATCTGAGCAACACCAGCGCCTATCTCCCCACCTTCAGTCTTCATCCTGAGACGGGTCATCCTATCGTGGCGTATCACCTGCCCCTGATGACTTTGCTGGAGGAGGACATCAGTCTTGCGTTCGTACTGAACGAGCAACTGCTCCCAGTCTTCGATGAATGGAAATCCGTAGTGCAGCAGGCGCTTGCCGGCATCAATGTCGGCCGTGAATCTTCGTCTTTGCCTGAATCATTTGCTTGACGGAAGGAGATTGTCATGATTGGCAAGACCTTTAGAAATGCCTTGTCATCCCAGGCAGGACGGATCAGACGCCCTCCTCGCGAGCTTTTAATCAAAAGAAACCCTGCAGCTCGCATCGTCCAAAACGATCTTTTTGCGAAAAAACCCAGCTCGTATAATTTTCGCGACACCCTTCATCACGATCTGGAGCCCGGTCAGATCAGGTTCAACGAGCCCGCTGGAGAAGGACTCTTCAGCGAAGAAATATTCAACAGAGCCGAAGAGGCAATTGAAAGTGCCGGTACTCCGGCTTTCGCGGATATTCCGGCATTCAATCACGTCGAAGAGAGCCAGACTCAGAATGCGGAGCTCCCTGGGGGGCGCTCAATCTTCGGAATAGATGCGGCTGGACTGAAAGGATGGAGAAACGCACGCACGTCGGAGTTTTTCAACTACACGAAGTTGGCCATGGATCTGCGCGCTGACAAGGCCGTAAGCAACCGCTACACGTGGGTGAAAACAAAATACGAGGACGGCGGCGAAATCTTCCAGGAGCGCGTGCTCGTCAGACGCCAAACCAAAACGTGGACTGATCGCGTCCTGGAGAAGGCAGGGCTAGACGGAGGAAAAGTGCAGGCCGCGTTCAATCAGTTGAGCCAGACTGTGCGCCATCTGGCAGGCGTGCCCCGCAAGACAGGTTCCAGCTACGTCGGAACCGAAAGCATCGACCCTTTGCTGACCCAAGCCAAGGGCGGGCCTGTCGATGCCGGCTGGGCGGCCCAAGGCGTAGGCAGGACAGGCGCCACGACTGCCGCCAACGAGGGGCCATTGGCGTTCAAGGCTGGTTTTGAGGGAGCCAGTGAGGCCCTGACCTATGCCGCAGCGCCGCTGGCAGTGGCCGATGCGATGGGGTCTGCCAACGAGGTCCTCCAAGCGGTCAGTGAGCGCGACAGGAACAAGGCGGCCGTGCTGGCCCATCACGGTGGTTATTTGCGATTCCTGAAAAAGATCGACGCAAACAAGTCGCACACCATCACCTCGGAGGAGGTGGACGCCTTTCTCAGCTTCACCGCGGCCGCCCAGAAGTTGTTCAAGCCGACTCGGCAAGAGTCCCGGACAGTCGCGGCGATCAAGGCTCGTTTCGCAAGGTTGATGGTCATGCAGCCGCTGACGGTCGCCACAACATCAGGCATCGCGATCGCCAGCCACGTCGCGGGCTCGAATCCTGTCACGGCCGCAATCGCAGCGCCGTTGACCATGATCTCTGCAGCCGTCGAGATTCGTGAGGCAACGCAGTCACGTCTGCGCCGGTTGGACCAGCAGCATCGGGCCGAGGAGCGCAAGGCCGCGATGAAAGGCGTTGTGGATAGCTTGGGCCCCGAAGATCCCGAACTCGAGCTCCTGAAGGGCATCGTGGCCGGCCTGAGCGCGCATCAGGATGACTTGATCGAACAGGCGAAACGAGAAAAGGGCTACGCTCGCCTGCAAGCCGGCAAGGCGGCTGCCACGATCGGCGGAGGCACTGCATTCGTGGCGGCGGCCGGGGTAGTCCTCGGCGGCGTCATCGCGGCGACGGCCCTGAGTCCGGCAGCCCCGTTGGTTGCCCTGCCTGCCCTTGGCTGGGGAGGCGCGATCTTCAAGCGCGGTCGCGAACGGGCGAGTGATGCGCGCAAGTTGAAGTGGCAACAGCGCGCCGTGGCTGCGGTGGCATTGACGAAAGGCCGCAAGGCACTGGAGGAACTCGCCAGGGAGAGCGAATTCTCCGTCAAGGTGAGCTTTCAAGAAGGCGAGTATCTGCCGGAAGAGGAAGGCTTCGCCGGGAAGCGGGAGATGGAATTTCGTGCCAGCGAAAACCCTTACGTGGGACTTCATTTATTGGCGCTTCAGGTCCAGGATATGGTCAAGAACAGCGCTGGCAACACTTCTTGCGTCCGGCTTCTGAATGCGCTCCACATTGACGCACTGGACCTGTTCGCCATTTGCCAAAAAGCTTCGTTCAAGGACGGAAAGGCGCAACTGGACTACATCCAGTCGCAGCTGGCGATCAAACTGGACATGCCGCTGAAAATGGAAGGCGACACGCAGCCCTTGCCCCATCCGTCCGTTTTCATCGGCGATTTCAAGAGGCGGATCGTCAATCGGTTCGAACCGGACTTTCTTGAATTGGCGGCAGAGATTCAGGAGGGTATTCCAAAGGATATCTGGAAAAAATTACCAAAGCAGATTGGAGACAGGATTTCGGAGGAGAGCTGGAAAAAAATTCCGAAAGAGATGCAAGACAGGATGAAGCCGGCGGTCGTGGCAAAAATCACGAACGAAATAGCATTTCAGCAGAGAATTCTGCCGAAAACCTGGGAAGAAGTTCCAGAAGAAATTCAGGAAAAAATCCAGGCAGAATTCCCGGCGATTGTTCAGCAAGAGATTCGAAGATCCATCCGAGAAGAGCTGAAAAAAAGCTTTCCCGATGAAACGTACATGGAAGCTTTCGATGCTGTCATCGGAAAATTCCTCAAGGATACGCAGCACCTGCCCGACTCCCAGCTCACGAAACTGCTGAGGGCAACGGTGCCTGATCCTTCGATGCAATCGGAGGAGGTGTCGTCGAAATCTGCAACGCCATCCGTGAAAAGCGAATTGTCCGAGGCAAAGGTTGAAGTTGCATTCGAAGAGCCCTCGGACTTATTGAGCGACGTACCGGCGTGGCGGAATTATCCCCAGGCGCCAGAGCTGCCTCAAGATGGGGAAGATTCCCGGGATTCGTCGAGCAACGTATTAGTGCGGCCGGAAGAGCCTCCCGTGCCCGGCGCACGGATAAGCGCGCAGCGCCGGGTTGACGAATTGAAATGGCTGGACGACGAACTGCAGAAGGTGGAAGCGTTGCCGCCTTCGAGGACGACCGAACAGCGGGAGAAGGCGCGCCGAGCGGAAGAAATAGACACACAGCTGCGCGTGCTCCAGGAAAACATCAAGGCAAGCGACCTGATCAACCAGACTCAGATACGCCCCTGAGTCGCTGAGAGCCGGATGAGCCGCACGGCCGCTCCGAAGGCTCATAGCACCGCAGCCGAAGGCGAAGGTACTCCAGTGAGCCTGGTGCTCGCCGGCCATCACCGTCCTCCGTATCGGAACTTCGAACCCGTCGCCGGTTGCCATAACCGGCAACGGGCTCGGGTTTGCCTGTATATACAGGGGCATTCAAGTCCGTCGACACTTGCCGCCACGCCAGCGCTGCTGCGTCGCCTGGCGAGCCGGGCTTTCTCGAACCCACAAGGAGCACCCCCGATGGTCAAGACTCTCGCAAGAACCGCCTCGCTGCTCGCGGCAGGCCTTTGCGCCGCAGCCATGGCGGCAGGCGCCCACGCCCAGGACAGCAAGATCACCCTCGGCATGTCCGGATGGACCGGCTTCGCGCCGCTCTCGCTGGCCGACAAGGCCGGCATCTTCAAGAAGAACGGACTCGACGTCGAACTCAAGATGATCCCGCAGAAGGACCGGCACCTGGCCCTGGCCTCCGGCGCGATCCAGTGCGCGGCCACCACCGTCGAGACGCACGTGGCCTGGAACGCCAACGGCGTGCCCATCGTGCAGATTTTCCAGATGGACAAGTCCTACGGCGCCGATGGCATCGCGGTGCGCAACGACGTCAAGTCCTTCGCCGACCTCAAGGGCAAGACCATCGGCGTGAGCGCACCCGGCACCGCGCCCTATTTCGGCCTGGCCTGGATGCTGAGCAAGAACGGCATGACGCTGAAGGACGTGAAGACCGTCTCGCTCGAGCCCCAGCCTGCCGCCCAGGCCTTCGTCGCCGGCCAGAACGACGCCGCGATGACCTACGAGCCCTACCTGTCGACCGTGCGCGCCAACCCGCAGGCCGGCAAGATCCTTGCCACCACGCTGGACTACCCGATGGTGATGGACACCGTCGGCTGTGCGCCCACCTGGCTCAAGGCAAACGCCAAGGCCGCGCAGGCCCTGACCAACTCCTACTTCGAGGCGCTGGAGATGATCAAGAACGAACCGGCCAAGGCCAACGAGCTGATGGGCTCGGCCGTCAAGCAGAGCGGCGAGCAGTTCGCCAAGTCGTCCGCGTACCTGCGCTGGCAGGACAAGGCGGCCAACCAGAAGTTCTTCGCCGGCGAGCTCACCCAGTTCATGAAGGACTCGGTGCCGATCCTGCTGGAGGCCGGCGTGATCCGCAAGGCGCCCGAGGACCTCTCGGCGACCTTCGACGCGAGCTTCATCAAGTAAGAGCACCTCGCACGAAGCTGCCCGGGCACCGCCATGCAAGCGACCACCGCCGTCCCCACTGCTGCGCCTGCAGCACCCGCCGCCATGCCGGCCACAGCCGCGCCCGGCCGGCGCCGCGGCATGGCGCCGCTCGAACCGGTCGGCCCGCGCGCGCGCTGGATGCTGGGCCTGGGCTTCTTCGTGCTGTTCTTCGCCGTCTGGGCTGCATTCACGCTGGGCGGCTTCGTGCCCCCCACCTTCCTCGCCAGCCCGGTCACGATGGTGAAGGAGGGCTATGGCCTCTTTACCGAATTCAACTTCCTCCACGACATCGGCATGACCGTCTGGCGCGTGGTCGGTGGCTTCGTGCTCGCAGCCATCGTCGCAGTGCCGCTGGGCATCGCCATGGGCGCCTACAAGCCCATCGAGGCCTTCTTCGAGCCCTTCGTCTCTTTCTGCCGCTACCTGCCGGCCTCGGCCTTCATCCCGCTGCTCATTTTGTGGGCCGGTATCGGCGAGGCGCAGAAGCTGCTGGTGATCTTCATCGGCTCGGTGTTCCAGATCACGCTGATGGTCGCCGTCACCGTGGGCGGTGCGCGGCGCGACCTGGTGGAGGCCGCCTACACGCTGGGCGCCAACAGCCGCGGCATCGTCGCGCGCGTGCTCATCCCCGGCGCCGCGCCGGGCATTGCCGAAACGCTGCGACTGGTGCTGGGCTGGGCCTGGACCTACGTCATCGTGGCCGAGCTGATTGGCTCCTCCTCCGGCATCGGCCACATGATCACCGACAGCCAGGCGCTGCTGAACACCGGCCAGATCATCTTCGGCATCATCGTCATCGGCGTGATCGGGCTGGTCTCGGACTTCGTCTTCAAGTTCGTCAACCGGCGCCTTTTCGCCTGGAGCACGCTGTGATGCAAAGCCAGCTTTCGATCCGCGGCGTGTCCCGCACCTTCACCGGCAACCGCGGCCAGCGCACGCAGGCCTTGCTGCCCATCGACTTCGAGGTGCGCGAGAACGACTTCGTGACCATCCTCGGTCCGTCGGGCTGCGGCAAGTCCACGCTGCTTCGCATCGTGGCCGGCCTCGACGGCCCGAGCGAAGGCCGCGTGCTGCTCGACGGCCAGCCGATCGAAGGACCCGGCGCCGATCGCGGCATGGTGTTCCAGAGCTACACGCTCTTCCCCTGGCTCACGATCGCGCAGAACATCCGCTTCGGCCTGCGCGAGCGCGGCATGGGCGAGGCCGAGCAGAAGGAGCGCAGCGACTACTTCATCGCCAAGGTCGGCCTGCGCGGCTTCGAGGGCCACTACCCCAAGCAGCTCTCGGGCGGCATGCAGCAGCGCACCGCGATCGCGCGCGCGCTCGCCAACGACCCCAAGATCCTGCTCCTCGACGAGCCCTTCGGCGCGCTCGACAACCAGACCCGCGTGCTGATGCAGGAACTGCTGCTCGGCATCTGGGAATCAGCGCAGAAGACGGTGCTTTTCGTCACCCACGACATCGACGAGGCCATCTTCATGGCCAACCGCGTCGCCGTGTTCAGCGCGCGGCCTGGCCGTATCAAGTGCGAGATCGCGGTCGACTTTCCGCATCCACGCCACTACACCCTCAAGACCTCGCCGGAGTTCATGGCCATCAAGGCCCGCCTGACCGAGGAGATCCGGGCGGAGTCGATGGCCGCGGCCGAACACTGAAGAACGAAGACATGACCATCAGCGCCAAGCACCGCAGCAACACGAGCACGCCAAGACACGCGGCGGCGGTGCAGCCTGCGCTTGCGCTCTACGAGCAGGTCAAGTCCTTCATCACGCACAAGATCCAGGACGGCTCCTGGCCCGCCGGCCACCGCCTGCCTTCGGAAAGCGAATTGGTGGCGAAGTTCGGCGTGGCGCGCATGACGGTCAACCGCGCGCTGCGCGAGCTGATGGAGCAGGGGCGCATCGTGCGCGTGGCCGGGGTCGGCAGCTTCGTGGCCGAGGACAAGCCGCAGTCCACGCTGCTGCAGATCGCCAACATTGCGAGCGAGATCCGCGCGCGCGGCCATGACTACCGCTGCAAGTTCCTGGTGGCCGAACGCATCGCGGCCTCGCCCGACGTGGCCGTGTGGCTCGACCTGCGGCCTGGCGAATCGGTGTTCCACACCGTGTGCCTGCACCTGGAGAACAACCTCCCCGTGCAGCTCGAAGACCGCCACGTCAACCCGCGCATGGTGCCCGCCTTTCTCGAGCAGGATTTTTCTGCGACCTCGCCCAGCGAGTACCTGGTGCGCAACGTGCCCTTCGACCAGATCGAGCATGTGGTCGATGCCGTGCTGCCCACGCCCGAGCAGGCCGAGCGGCTCGACATGCCGTCCAGCGACCCCTGCCTGCTGCTGACGCGGCGCACCTGGTCGCGCAGCACGCCCGTGACCATGGTGCGCTGCCTTCACCCGGCCTCGCGCTATCGGCTGGGCAGTCGCTTCCGCGCGGACGGCAACCCGAGCTTCGGCTGAACAAGCTGCTGAACCAGACCGCCGTTCGCACGCACCTACTTGTATAGACAGGACCGACGCATGGACAACGCCTCTCTCTCCACCGCACCGCTGCTGCTCACGCCCGGCGGGGTCGAGCTCGCCGCCCTGCGGTGCGTGCACGCCGGCGGCGTGCAGCTCGCGCTCGACCCCGCGGCGCGCGCGGGCCTGCTGGCTGCGCAGGCGACCGTGCGCAAGATCGTCGAGGCCGGCGAAGTCGTCTATGGCATCAACACCGGTTTCGGCAAGCTCGCGCAGACCATCATCCCGCACGAGCGCCTGGCTGAGCTGCAGCGCAACCTGGTGCTCTCGCACAGCGCCGGCACCGGCGCGCCGCTGCCCGCGGGCGTGGTACGCCTGGTGCTCGTCACCAAGGCCGTGAGCCTGGCGCGCGGCCACTCCGGCATCGCGCCGGAGATCGTCGATGCGCTGATCGCGCTTCACAACGCCGGCCTGCTCCCGCGCATCCCGTCCAAGGGCTCGGTCGGCGCCTCGGGCGACCTCGCGCCGCTCGCCCACCTGGCGTGCGTGCTGATCGGCAAGGGCGAGGTCACGACCCCCGAGGGCGCGGTGATCAGCGGCGCCGAGGCGCTCGCGCGCATCGGCCTCGACCCCTTCGTGCTCGGCCCCAAGGAAGGCCTGGCCTTGCTCAACGGCACGCAGGTTTCGACCGCGCTGGCCTTGGCCGGCCTGTTCGGCGCCGAGGACGTGTTCGCCGCCGGCCTGATGGCCGGCGCGCTCTCGCTCGAGGCGATCCAGGGATCGATCAAGCCTTTCGATGCCCGTATCCACGCCGCGCGCGGCCAGCCGGGGCAGATCGCGGTCGCCGCCGCCGTGCGCACGCTGCTCGAAGGCAGCGAGATCATCCCCTCGCATGCCGACTGCGGGCGCGTGCAGGACCCGTATTCCGTGCGCTGCGTGCCCCAGGTCATGGGCGCCTGCCTCGACAACCTCGCGCACGCGGCGCGCGTGCTTCGCATCGAAGCCAACGCCGCCTCCGACAACCCGCTGGTCTTCGACAACGGCGATGTCATTTCCGGCGGCAACTTCCACGCCGAGCCAGTCGCCTTCGCGGCCGACATCATCGCGCTGGCCGTCGCCGAGATCGGCGCCATCAGCGAGCGCCGCATGGCCCTGCTGCTCGACAGCGGCCTGTCCGGATTGCCGCCCTTCCTGGTGCGCGACGGCGGCGTCAACTCCGGCTTCATGATCGCGCAGGTCACGGCGGCGTCGCTCGCCTCCGAGAACAAGTCGCTTGCCCATCCGGCCAGCGTGGACAGCCTGCCCACTTCGGCCAATCAGGAAGACCATGTGTCGATGGCCACCTTTGCCGCGCGGCGGCTCGCCGAGATGGTGGAGAACACCGCGGTGGTCGTGGGCATCGAAGCGATGGCCGCCGCGCAAGGCATCGAACTCAAGCGTGGAAGCAAGGCCCCTACGCTCGGCACTGACGTGTCCTCGCTTCCCCCCGACGGGGCGCAGCCCGCCTTGGGGCGGCCCGGCGGCGGGCTGAAAAGCTCCGCCTTGCTCGAAGCCGAATTCGCCGCCATCCGCCAGCGCGTCGCCTTCATCGACCAGGACCATTTCATGGCCCCCGACATCGAGGCCATGCGCCAGTGGGCGCGCCGCAGCGACTGGCCCGCCGCCCTGCTGGACATCCTCCCCAGCCGCCCCTGAACTCGCCCCCTCCAATTGAAAGGACAAGCCGCCATGAACGCTCCGGACAAGTTCGTTGCCAAGACCGCCACAGACCCCCGCCATGACCCGACGCGCGTGATCCGCGCGCCGCGCGGCAGCCTGCTCAACTGCAAGAGCTGGCTCACCGAGGCGCCCTACCGCATGCTGCAGAACAACCTCGACCCCGAGGTGGCCGAGCGCCCGCAGGACCTGGTCGTCTACGGCGGCATCGGCCGCGCCGCGCGCAACTGGGAATGCTTCGACCAGATCCTCGCCTCGCTCAAGACGCTCGAAGACGACGAGACCCTGCTGATCCAGTCAGGCAAGCCCGTCGGCGTTTTCAAGACCCATCCCGACGCCCCGCGGGTGCTGCTCGCCAACTCCAACCTGGTGCCCAAATGGGCGACCTGGGAGCACTTCAACGAGCTGGACCGCAAGGGCCTCTTCATGTACGGCCAGATGACCGCCGGCAGCTGGATCTACATCGGCAGCCAGGGCATCGTGCAGGGCACCTTCGAGACCTTCGTCGAGGCAGGGCGCCAGCATTACGACAACGACCTTGCAGGCAGGTGGTTCCTCACGGCCGGCCTCGGCGGCATGGGCGGCGCGCAGCCACTGGCCGCCACGCTGGCCGGCGCCGTTTCGCTCAACATCGAGTGCAAGCAGTCGAGCATCGACTTCCGCCTGCGCACGCGGTACGTCGACAAGCAGGCCAAGGACATCGACGATGCCATCGCGCTCATCCGGCAGCACACGGCGGCCAGGGAGGCCGTGTCGATCGCGCTGCTCGGCAATGCGGCCGAGATCCTGCCGGAACTGGTGAAGCGCGCCAAGGACGGCGGGCTGAAGCCCGACCTCGTCACCGACCAGACCTCCGCGCACGACCTGATCAACGGCTACCTGCCCGCCGGCTGGAGTGTCGAGCAATGGATCGACGCGCAGAAAGACCCGTCGCAGCACGCGCGCCTGAAAGCCGAGGCCGCGAAGTCCTGCGCCGTGCACGTGCAGGCGATGCTCGACTTCCAGGCCATGGGCATACCCACCGTCGACTACGGCAACAACATTCGCCAGGTCGCCTTCGACGAGGGCGTAAAGAACGCCTTCGACTTCCCCGGTTTCGTGCCCGCCTACATCCGCCCGCTCTTCTGCGAAGGCAAGGGCCCTTTCCGCTGGGTCGCGCTCTCGGGCGACCCGGAGGACATCTACAAGACCGACGCCAAGATCAAGGAGCTCTTCCCCGACAACAAGCACACCCACCGCTGGCTGGACATGGCGCGTGAGCGCATCTCGTTCCAGGGCCTGCCCGCGCGCATCTGCTGGCTCGGCCTGGGCGAGCGCCACAAGGCCGGTCTGGCCTTCAACGAAATGGTGAAGTCCGGCGAGCTCAAGGGCCCGATCGTCATCGGCCGCGACCATCTCGACACCGGCTCCGTCGCCAGCCCCAACCGCGAGACCGAGGCCATGAAGGACGGCACCGATGCCGTGTCCGACTGGCCCCTGCTCAACGCGCTGCTCAACACCGCGGGCGGCGCGACCTGGGTCAGCCTGCATCACGGCGGCGGCGTCGGCATGGGCTACTCGCAGCATTCGGGCGTGGTGATCGTGTGCGACGGCACCGACGCCGCGGCGAAGCGCATCGGGCGCGTGCTGTGGAACGACCCTGCGACCGGCGTCATGCGCCACGCCGACGCGGGCTACGAACAGGCCGTCGCGACGGCAAAGAAGAATGCCCTTCAACTCCCCATGATCAAGTGAGCCAAACCCCATGTCAGAGATCTACCTGCACTACCTGAACCACCTCGACGTCCAGGCGCTCGCCATGACCGACGCCGAGATCGTCGCCGCCGTCGAGGCCGGCCTGCTCGCGCAAGGGCGCGGCGAGACGACCATCGAGCCGCGCATGCACCTCGTGCCCGAGAAGGACTACCCCGGCCACTTCAATGTGCTGCGCGGCTACGTGCGGCCGCTCGGCGTGGCGGGCGTGAAGGTGGTGGGCGACTTCTACCGCAACTACGAGCAAGGCTTGCCTTCGGAACTTGCGTTGCTCAACCTCTTCGATCCGAAGACCGGCGTGCCGGTGGCCATCATTGACGCCTCCGACATCACCGACATGCGCACCGGCGCGATCACCGCCATCGGCGCCAAGCACCTCGCGCGCAAGAATTCGAAGATCCTCGGCCACATCGGTGCGCGCGGCACTTCGTACTGGAACGTGCGCCTGCTGCATTCGATCTTTCACTTCGACGAGATCCGCGTGCACTCGCGCCGGCCCGAGAGCCGAGAAAAGTTCGCCGCGCGGCTGGAGCGCGACCTTGGCACGAAGATCACCATCACCGAGGACTGGGAGTCCTGCGTGCGCGGCGCCGACATCGTGGTCGAGGCGTCGCGTCTGGAAAAGCCCACGCCCATGCTCAAGACCGAGTGGATCAAGAAGGGCGCTTGCGTCATTCCCTACGGCACCATGAGCGCGGTCGAGCTCTCGCTCACCGACATCATGGACAAGATGGTGATGGACGACTGGGGCCAGGCCAAGGCCGGCCCGCTGGGTGCGCTGCGCGCGCATGTCGACAGCGGCAAGCTCTCCGAGCAGACGCTGCACGCCGAGCTGGGCCAGATCGTCGCGGGGCTCAAGCCCGGGCGCGAGAGCGAGGACGAGACCAACCTCTTCTGGCACCGCGGCCTCTCGCTGTCGGACATCGCGCTCGGTGCGGCCATGCTCGAGAAGGCCAAGCGCATGGGGCTCGGCCAGCAGCTTCGCTTCCGTTGACGTCATGGCCCGGGTCGCCAACGCGCGCATGTACTCGGCCACCGCCTCGGCGCGGGCCGACTGGAAGGCGCTCTTCACCTGGGTGCTCGCACGCGCGGAGCTCGGCTGGGAGGTGATCGACTACGACGCGCCTGCGCCGCTCTCCGCACTGTGGGCGCGCGACGACCTGGGCTTGGCAATGATGTGCGGGCTGCCCTTCTCGCAGCGCGCGCCGCGGCCCACCTTGGTCGCCGCGCCGGTGCCTTCGCCAGCGCGCTATGGCAGCCGGCCGGTGTACTTCACCGACATCGTCGTTCGCGCCGATGCGCCATACCAGCGCCTTGAAGACACCTTCGGCGGCGTAGTGGGCTACACGCTGGCCGACTCGATGTCGGGCGGCGTCGCCCTCGCGCACCACCTCGCGCCCTATCGCGGGGCGCGAGGAGCGCGTCTCTACCGCAAGGCCGTCGGCAACCTGATCCACGCGCGCGGCGTGATCGAGGCGCTGGCCGGCGGCGCCATCGACGTCGGGCCGCTCGACAGCTACTACCACGACCTGCTGCGGCACAACGAGCCCGCATTCGCGCAGCAGGTGCGCATCATCGCGAGCACCGAGGCGCGGCCCATCCCGCCGCTGGTCGCCACCGCCGGACTGCAGCCTGACGAACTCGCGCGGCTGCGCGATGCCCTGCAGGCCAGCACGAAGACGCCCGACCTTCGCGCCGTGTCGGACCGCTTGTTGCTTGCCGGCTTTGCCGTGCCCGATCCCGCGGACTACGACGTCCTCGCGCGGATCGCCGATTCCAACCTTCCCACCTTCGAGGACCTCTGATGATCCAGCGTCGTCTTGCCCTTCTGTTGCCTCTTCTGTTCGCCTCCGTTGTCCATGCGCAGACGTGGCCCGCCAAACCGGTGCGCCTCATCGTGCCCTTCGCGCCTGGCGGCCCGGCCGATGTGCTGGCGCGCGTCATGGGGCAGGAGCTTTCCGACGCGCTTGGCCAGCCTTTCATCGTCGAGAACAAGGTGGGCGCGGCCGGCAACATCGGCGTCGAGCAGATCGCCAAGGCCGCACCCGATGGCTACACGCTGGGCATCGTCCCGGTGGGCAATGTCGCGGTCAATCCCAGCCTTTTTCCCTCGCTGCCCTACAAGGCCAGCGAGCTCGCGCCGGTCGCCATGCTGGCCACGGTGGAGAACGTGCTCGCTGTCAACGCCGAGGTGCCGGCTCGATCGCTCAAGGAACTGCTCGCACTGGCGAAGCAGAAGCCGGGCACCCTGAGCTTCGCCTCGCCCGGCGCCGGTAGCCAGGCCCACCTGGCCGGCGAACTGATGGCGCTGGAGGCGGACGTGAAGCTGATCCACGTGCCCTACAAAGGCGTCGGCCCGGCCATCAACGACCTGGTCGGCGGCCAGGTGACGATGATGTTCGGTTCGGTGTCGGCCGTGCTGCCGCACGTCAAGTCCGGCAAGTTGCGTGCACTTGGCGTCGCCAGCCTCAAGCGCTCCGCCGCCATGCCCGACTTGCCCACCATCGCGGAGCAGGGCCTGCCGAACTTCGAGGCCGTGTCGTGGTACGCACTGATGGCGCCCGCCGGCACGCCTGCCGCGGTTATCGACCGCCTCAATGCCGAGAGCACCCGCTCGCTGGCCAGGCCCGCGATCAAGGAGAAGTTCGCCGCCCAGGGCCTGGAGCCCGGCAGCGGCAAGCCGCAGGATCTCGCGGCCACCATCCGCACGGAAACCGCGCGCTGGTCCGAAGTGATCAAGAAACAGAACATCAAGCCTGAGTGACGTGATGGCCCTCACGCATTTCTCGCGCCGCAGCCTGGCCGCAACGCCGTGGAAGAACGGCGGTGGCACCACGCAGGAGATCGCTTGCTGGCCGGCGGGCGCCGGGCTGTCCGACTTCGGCTGGCGCGTGAGCATCGCGACCATCGCGGCGGTGGGACCTTTCTCGGTCTTCGCGGGCGTGGACCGCAGCATCATGCTGTTGGACGGCCCCGGCGTTGTGCTGCGTTCCCGCGATGGCCGCATCGATCATCGGCTCGACGTGCCGCATCGGCCCTTTGCATTCGCGGGCGGTGCGCAGATCGACTGCGTGCCGCTGGGCGCGCCTTCGAGCGACTTCAACGTGATGGCGCGGTGCGGGCAATGGCAGGCCGAGCTGCAGGTGCTCGAAGATGCCGCCGCGATCGACGCGGCTCCCCATGGCGTTCTGCTGTCATTGCGCGGAGACTGGCGCCTGGATGACCAGGGGGAAGTCTGCCGCGAAGATGAGGGCCGGTGCTGGACCGATGCGCCGCGCGCGTGGCTGGCCAGGCCGACGGGGCCGGATGCACGCCTGGCCGTCGTGCGCATCCTGCCCGCCGGCCCGCGGCCTTGAGAGACGAACGATGAATACCCTGGACCAACATCCTTCCGCCGACGGCCTGTGGACCGATCTGCAGCTCGCGCCCGGCGCCGCGCCCGATGTCGCGCTGCCTGAAGGCGCACGAGCCGCCATTGCCGTGGAGCAGGGCCGCATCGCCTGGGTCGGCGCCAGTCGCGCCGTGCCTGCGCGCTTCACCGATGCCCCGCGCCACCAGGGAGGCGGCGCACTGGTCACGCCTGGCCTGGTCGACTGCCACACGCACCTGGTCTACGGCGGCCAGCGCGCCAACGAGTTCGCGATGCGCCTTGCCGGCGCAAGCTACGAGGAGATCGCAAAAGCCGGTGGCGGCATCGTCTCCTCGGTGCGCGCCACGCGCGAAGCTGACGAAGACCAGCTCTTCGCGCAGGCTGCGCCGCGCCTGGAGCAACTGCTGGCCGACGGTGTGTGCGCCATCGAGATCAAGTCCGGCTACGGTCTCTCGCTCGAACACGAGCGCAAGCAGCTGCGCGTGGCGCGCCGGCTCGGCCAAGCCTACGGCGTGACCGTGCGCACCACCTTCCTCGGCGCCCATGCGCTGCCGCCCGAATACGCGGGCCGCAGCAGCGACTACATCGACGCCGTGTGCAGCGAGATGATGCCAACGCTCGCGGCCGAAGGGCTGGTCGACGCGGTCGATGTCTTCTGCGAGCGCATCGCCTTCTCGCTGGAAGAGACCGAGCGCGTGTTCAAGGCTGCCCGCGCGCTGAGCCTGCCGGTCAAGCTGCATGCCGAGCAGCTCTCCGACATGGGCGGCGCGGCGCTGGCTGCGCGCTACGGCGCGCTCTCGTGCGACCACATCGAGCACCTCTCCCCCGAGGGCATCGCTGCGATGCGCGAGGCCGGCACTGTCGCCGTGCTGCTCCCGGGCGCTTACTACACGCTGCGCGACACGCACCTGCCGCCCATCGAGGCGCTTCGTGCGGGCGGCGTCCCGATGGCCGTGTCGACCGACCACAACCCCGGGACCTCGCCGGCGCTGAGCCTGCTGCTGATGGTGAACATGGCGTGCACGCTGTTTCGCCTGACGGTGCCCGAGGCGCTGGCCGGGGTCACGGTGAATGCGGCGCGGGCGCTGGGCTTGTCGGACACGCACGGCGTGCTCGGCGTGGGCCGCTCTGCCGACTTCGTGCTGTGGGATGTGAGGGAGGCGGCTGAACTCGCCTACTGGTTCGGGCGCAGGCCCGCGCGAATCGTGGTGCGCCAGGGCCGTGTTTCTTTTCCCTCTCCCCCCGGGAGTGGGCAGGTTGAGGGCATGCAGCGGTGAACCGTTCACTTGCGCCAGTCGGAGGCCCGGTGCCCCCACCCCAACCCTCCCCCGGAGGGGGACGGGGCAACGCCCTCTTTGCCTGCGATGCGCTGCTGCCTTCCGGCTGGGCGCGCAACGTGCTGCTGCGCTGGGACGGGGCGGGCCGCTTGACCCATGTTCAGCCCGAAGCCGAAGCGCCTGCGGACATCCCTGCGTGCGAAGGCCCCCTCATCCCCGGCATGCCCAACCTGCATTCGCACGCCTTCCAGCACGCTTTCGCCGGGCTCACCGAATTCCGCGGCAGTGGCGAAGACAGCTTCTGGAGCTGGCGCACCCTGATGTACCGCTTTGCAGCGCAGCTCTCGCCAGCACAGGTGGAAGCCATCGCCACCTGGCTCTATGTCGAGATGCTCGAAGCCGGCTACACCTCGGTCTGCGAGTTCCACTACCTGCATCACGACCGCGACGGCCGTCCCTATGCCGACGACGCCGAGATTGCGCTGGCCCTGCTGCGCGCAGCCGAGCGAACCGGCATCGGCCTCACCCTGCTGCCGGTGCTCTACCAGGCCAGCGGCTTCGGCGGCCAGCCGCCCAACGCGGGACAGCGGCGCTTCGTGCGCTCGACGGAATCGATGCTGCGCCTGCTCGAGCGGCTGCGCCCCGAGTGCGATTCGCAGGGCGCGTGCCTCGGCCTTGCGCCGCATTCGCTGCGCGCGGTCGCGCCCGATGCCTTGAAGGAGGCGCTGGCCGGCCTGGACGCCATCGACGCCACTGCACCGATCCACATTCACATCGCCGAGCAGACCGCGGAGGTCGAGGCCTGCCTCGCCTGGAGCGGCCAGCGGCCCGTCGCCTGGCTGCTCGACCATGCGCCGGTCGATGCCCGCTGGTGCCTGGTCCATGCGACGCACATGGATGCGGACGAATACCGGCGCGCCGCCGCCTCCGGCGCCGTGGCGGGACTGTGCCCGACCACCGAGGCCAACCTCGGCGATGGCCTGTTCGACTTCGAGGCCTGGCGCGCAGCCGGCGGCCGTTGGGGCGTGGGCTCCGACAGCCACATCTGCGTGAACGCGGCCGAGGAACTGATGCTCCTCGAATACGGCCAGCGGCTCGCGAAGCGCCAGCGCAACATTGCCGCCGATGCCGCGCAGCCCTCCGTCGCCGCCGCCTTGACGCTGGCCGCCGTGCAGGGCGGGGCACAAGCCTCGGGCCGCGCCGTGGCGGGCTTGTCGGTGGGCCAGCAAGCCGACTTCGTGGTGCTCGACGCCAGCCATCCCGCGCTGGCCGGCCTGTGCGCCGCGGACGCGCTGTCCTCGCATGTCTTCGCCAGCCACCGCGGCAACGCCATCGCCTCCGTCTGCGTGGCCGGGCAGACGCGAGTCAAAGATGGACGGCATCTTCTTCACCAGGATGCGGCGGCAGCCTTCGTCGCCGCACGCAGCCAACTGCTCACTGCTTCATCATGAAACTCTTCGAAACCACCGAACCGCCCTTCCGCTTCCGCCAGGGCACGCGGCCCCTGCTGATCTCCATGCCGCACGTCGGCACTCATGTCCCGCCCGCGCTCGCCGCCCGTCTGACGCCGGAGGCGAGGCAGGTGCCCGACACCGACTGGCACCTGGAGCGCCTCTACGACTTCGCCGACGAGCTGGGGGCTTCCGTGCTCGTGGCCACGCATTCGCGCTATGTGATCGACCTCAACCGGCCGCCGGACAACCAGAACCTCTACCCGGGCCAGGACACGACCGGCCTGTGCCCCGTCGACACCTTCGACAAGACCCCGCTCTACGCTGCCGGCGACGTGCCTGACGAGGCCGAGATCGCGGCGCGCGTCGATGCGATCTGGAAGCCGTACCACGAGCAGCTGGCGGCCGAACTCGCGCGCATGAAGGCGGCGCACGGCACCGTCGCGCTGTGGGACGCGCATTCGATCCGCTCGGTGCTGCCTCGCTTCTTCGAAGGGCGGCTGACCGATCTGAACTTGGGAACTGGGGGAGGGACGAGCTGCGATCCGGCGCTGGCCAATGCGCTGCTTCGGATCGCCTCATCGGCAAGCGGCCACACCGCGGTATTGAATGGCCGGTTCAAAGGAGGGCACATCACGCGCACCTACGGGAATCCCGCGGGCGGCGTGCATGCAGTGCAGCTGGAAATGACGCAGGCGAGCTACATGGAGGAGCAGCTGCCCTTTGCGTATCTGCCTGAAACCGCCATCCGCGTGCAGCCGGTGGTGCGGCGGATGGTGGAGGCGGTGCTGGGATTTGTTGAAAGGCGGTAGGGGCTCCGTTGGCTAGTTTGCGAGCATGCAGATGCGCATTCCCCGGTTTTCAAGTTTTCTTCTTCTTTGACTTATCCTCCAGATCATCAAGCTGCTCTTTGAGCCTCAATCGGATCGAATCAAGTTCCGTCCTGATCATGAGGTCATTTTTCGCGATTTTGGTGTTACTGTATAAATTCGTCAGGGAATTTCGCATGTCTTGTCTTTCCTTCATGGGCAGGTGTGGCTCCAGTTCATCAAACAAGGGCTTTAAAAATTCGTATCTTTTATCGTTTGGAACGCTCGCGAACTTAGTCTTGTAAACCTGGATCTCCGACATCTCTGGATCGGCTGCAACTTGGCCCCCTGCTGCGCTGTAAAGTGCCTTCATGGCTCGCACAGTGCCTGCTGCGGAGCTTTGGTCCACTTCCATCAAATATTTGATTGTCTCTACCAGCTCATTGCTGGTTTGTGGGTTGACTTTGGAGAGCCGTGTCCTGTGCGACAACGCTGGTTTTGGTTTTTTCTCTTGCTTTGGGATATCTTTGTTTTTCTCTTCGTTAGGAAGTTCCTCAATTTTCTCTTCGTGCGGAAATTCTTCCGAGCGCTCTACGAATTCACCTGAATCACTTTTCTCAACCGGTAAATCCTCATGCCCTGGCTCCTTGGCGGGCAGATTTTTCACTTCGCCGGCAATGAGCACGGGTTCCGAAGCAAATGCAATATGCTCGCTGCCGCTGCTGCTTTCATTCGTAGGGCTGTGCGCTTGTTCGGGCACCTTCGCGACGCGAGGGCGGCCTTTTTGCAGCAGCATGCTTCGCGGGCTTAGGACAGCGTCCGAGATGCTCGTCTCGCCGGGTATTCTTGCTAGGGGCACCGTCTTGATGAACCCCCCCGGAGGTTGCACTTTCGTCAAACCGCGCGTTGGCTTCTTTTCCGATTCTTCTTCAGCCTTTCTCGTGGTGGTACGCACCATCTTGGAAGCGGAAGGCTTGACCGATTTGTACTTGGGCACAAAACTTTGCCGCTCAGCCCTTGGCTCGACCACCGTGCCTAGTTTGCTTTCCTCGGTTTGCTTCTCTGCTTTTCGTTGGCTTTCCTCTGTTCCTCTGTATAGCGGGTTTACAAAGGCGTTAGGCAGTAAATTGCTTTTTCTTTCCATGATTTTCCTTAAGGTTTTTTGTTGGCCAGTTATGGTGTGCCTAAGTGATGCAGGCCGAGCTGCCTGCAGGCAGCGTGATTTGCCTGCTAAAGTAATGCCGTGGCAATGATGCTGCCCAACTTAATCGACAGTCTTTTTAATTTCTTCGTCGCTGGAGTTGCCACAATCGGTAGCATCCATGGTGACTGCATTTTTGGCAGTGTGTTTTGATAGATGCTTCAAACCGGAATTTCCAGTAATTGACTTATCGAGGACAAGTCGCCTGGGGCGCTGACCTAAAGACATCTTCCTTTCGCGAGGCTCCCAGGTAATTAAATTTGTAATGGGTTGAATAGCTGGCGTAGTTGGAGGCGTTGTATCTACTCTCAAAGTGCTTGCCGGCTGTTTGGCCAGTGGGGCCATTGGCTCCACCAGTGGCTGGTCCATATCTTTGTCCAAATCGGAGAGAAATTTGCCCATCTGATATTTTGCCTTTAAACCGCTCTCTTTTGCTCGCTTCTCCAGTTTTGGGGGGCGTTTTGAGGGGGACTTCGGAGTTGAACGTGCAGCGGACTCAGGCGTCAAGCTGCCCTTTTCGGTGACGGGTGATTCAGCCTCGGCTCGGGGGCTGGTATCCGCGGCAATCCGTCCGGATTTAGGTGGCGACGGTGGTCGAAGTTCCGTCATTTCTTTTTTTTGGAAAAATGGATGCCAGATCTGCTTTTACAGCGGCAGGCTGCCCTTCTGATGTCTTGGCTGGTAAGGGAGAATTGGTGCCCGGAATGGCTGGGAGTGGTCTAAGTTTAAATGCGCTCATGATTTAACGGTTTGAAAATTGATCAACGGCAAAAGCGGAAAACCTTGCTCAAGCCAGCACGCTTGCCAGCAGAACCCCGGGGCCTTCCGACGAACGCAGGCCGATGACTTCCCGCGCCGTCTTGGTTTCATCGATGTGGTAGCGCAGCATCTCTGCCACGAAATCCCCGTCGAGCGCTTCGCCGTCGCGAAGCTCCCCGCAGAAGATGGCTCGCGACGAGCCGCCATCGAAGGCATAGGCGCCACGCAGCGTTCCGTGCGTGCGCAGGTTGAGCTGCAGCAGTTGCTCGCAGACCTCGGCGCGCTCGTGCGAGTCGGTGTCGCCCAGGTCGATGTAGAAGAAGAGGGCGTTGCTGTCTTCGGCGTCCTCGAAGTCCATCAGCACTTCGACCTCGTCGATCGAGAGCGAATAGCGCCGGTCTTGCTGCAGCGGTTCCACGTGCAGGGCGCGGGCGGTCGTTTCGCAGATGTCGTTGAATTGAAGTTGGTTCATGGTGGTGGTTCCTGATTGCTGCTCTGTCCACAATGAACACAGCAGCGCGCCCCAATGCGTAACCCTGGTCAACGGGTTGGTTCCATCGCGCACAAGGCCTAGGCCCGCGAAGGGCATGGAGCCCTTCCTACAATCGCTTCCTATGAAGCCCCTCGTCTACACGCGTGCCCAGCAGCTCCCCGCCATCCTCGCCAGCCGCATCGCCATCCTCGACGGCGCCATGGGCACGATGATCCAGCGCTTCAAGCTCAGCGAATCGCAGTACCGCGGCGAGCGCTTCAAGGACTTTCCGCGCGACGTGAAGGGCAACAACGAGTTGCTTTCTCTGACGCGGCCCGACGTCATCCGCGACATTCACGAGGGCTACCTCGCCGCGGGCGCGGACCTGGTCGAGACCAACACCTTCGGCGCGACGCGCATCGCGCAGGAGGACTACAAGATGGCCGATCTGGCGCGCGAGGTGAATGTCGAATCGGCGCGCATCGCCCGCGCCGCCTGCGACAAGTTCAGCACGCCCGACAAGCCGCGCTTCGTGGCCGGCGCTCTCGGTCCCACGCCCAAGACCGCGAGCATCAGCCCCGACGTGAACGACCCCGGCGCGCGCAACGTGAGCTTCGAGGAGCTGCGCGCGTCGTACTACGAGCAGGTGGAGGCGCTGGTCGAAGGCGGCGCCGACGTGCTTCTGGTCGAGACCATCTTCGACACGCTCAATGCAAAGGCTGCGCTGTTCGCGATCGACGAGTACTTCGCGGCGAGCGGCGAGCGCTTGCCGCTGATCATCAGCGGCACGGTGACCGATGCCTCCGGCCGCATCCTCAGCGGGCAGACCGTGACGGCCTTCTGGCACAGCGTTCGACACGCGCGTCCGCTGGCCATCGGACTGAACTGCGCGCTGGGCGCGGCACTGATGCGGCCCTACATCCAGGAGCTGGCGCGGGTGGCGGACGACACCTTCATCAGCTGCTACCCCAATGCCGGCCTGCCCAATCCGATGAGCGACACCGGCTTCGACGAGACGCCGGAGGTCACTTCGCGCCTGCTGCACGAGTTTGCTGCCGAGGGGCTCGTCAACATCGTGGGTGGCTGCTGCGGCACGACGCCGGAACACATCGCCGCGATCGGTCAGGCGGTGGCGCCGCTGGCGGGCCGGGCGCTATATCGGGCGGCGTTCTATCCAGAGGCGGCCTGAGCCGCCGCCCCTGCTTCTCGTCCTGTAAAGGCCGGATGAAGAAGCTCTCCAAGGGTTATGGCGGTGCACCGCCTTGCGAGCGGGTCCGTTGGACGACCAGGCCGTCGCCGAATGGCAATGCCCGGGCACGCGGTCTGCCCTTACGTTCATCAAGGAGGCACCATGAACCGCAAGCTCGCACCACGCTGGATCGGCATCGCAACCCTTGCCCTCGCGCTTCCCATCGCCGCGGCGGCCCAGGAGGCCGTTGCGCGCAGCACTGTCAATCTTCGAGCGGGCCCGTCGGGCGACTACCCCGTCGTGGCCCGGCTGGGTCCGGGGCAGCCCTTTGAGGTGCTCGGCTGCACCAGAGGCTACAGCTGGTGCGACGTGGTGCTGCCCGACGGCCTGCGCGGCTGGGTGTACGCAGGCGCCATCGACTACGTCTACGAAGACCGCCGGCTGCCCCTGGCGACTTACGGCGCGACCATCGGCGTGCCGATCGTCGGCTTCACCATCGGCAACTACTGGGCCGATCACTACCGCGACCGGCCCTGGTATCGCGAGCCGCGCTGGTGGCATGGGCAGCCGCCGCCGCCCGTGGCCGGTTGGCGTCCGGTGCCGGCGCCGCGGCCGGACTGGGAGCCCCGGCCATGGCGTGACCGCGACTCGGGCTACCGGCCGCGCCCCGGGCCCGGCTAC
This sequence comes from Variovorax sp. PBS-H4, assembly GCF_901827205.1. NCBI lineage: Bacteria > Pseudomonadati > Pseudomonadota > Betaproteobacteria > Burkholderiales > Comamonadaceae > Variovorax > Variovorax sp. PBS-H4. The sequence goes on from NZ_LR594675.1 coordinate 284,226, forward strand.
CAGCCGCAACCCGACCCGGGCTTCCGGCCGCAGCCGAATTGGCAACAACCGCCCGGGCCGCGGCCACCGCAGGAACACGGCTTCCGACCGCCGCGGCCCGATCGTGATGTTCGTCCGCCGCAGCCTGGCCAAGACTTCCGCCCGCCTCGGGGCGATGCGGGCGTCCGGCTTCCCCCGCAGGCCCCACCGCCGGCCGTGCAACCGGGCCCTCGTCCGCCTCAAATGCCTCCGGGCCAGGCGGCCGGCCGCCCGCCGATGCCAATGCCGATGCCGGTTCCGGCGCCCGCCTTGCCCGGTGCGGATCTGCGGCAAAGGCAGCTGGACCGCATCAACCGGCCGCCGTCGAACGATCGTCCCTAGCTAGTTCTTCTTGCGCGCGATCAGCGCCACGAAGCGCTGCGCACCCAGCCCGAGCGGACGCTCGCGCGACCAGACCACGTCGACCCAGAGGTCGAGCCCGTTCGAGAGGTTCTCGAGCGGGATCTCGACCAGCGCGCCGGCCGCCACGTGCGGTCGGGCAAAGTTGCGCGGCAGCCAGCCCCAGCCGAGCCCGGCGGTGATCAGGCTCAGCGCGGCCAGCGCGTTGTCAGTGCGCCAGACATGGCGCGCAAACTCGAAGCGCGGGTCCCGCGTGCCCAGGTCGCGGCCCGCCACGACGATCTGCCGAGTGGTCCGGAGGTGGTCCTCGCGCAGCCGGCCACCGGCGCCGGCCAGCACTGGATGCGCAGGTGCGATCACGGCCACCATCATTTCGTTGGCCACCTCGTTGAACGCCTCGCGGCCGTCCAAGCTGGGGCGCTCGAAGACGAGTGCCAGCTGCGCGCGGCCGCTGTGAAGCAGCGCCAGTGCGTCGTCCTGCGGCGCGGCCAGCACTTCGACCTCCAACTGCGGATGTTCCTGCGCGAGTCTGGCCAGCGCGCCGCTCCACGGCGCGGCCAGCAGCTCGGGCGCGATGGCGAGGGTGAGCCGGTTCTCCAGTCCCTGCGTGAGGGCCAGCGCCTGCACTCGCAGCTGCTGCAGCTGCGCCGCGAGCAAGCGGGCCTGCGGCTCCAGGGAACGTGCGGCGGGCGTGGGCTGGGGCTCGCGTCCAGTGCGGTTGAACAAGGCGAGGGCCAGCTCGGCTTCGAGGTTGGCAATTGCCATGCTGACGGCCGAGGGCACACGGTGGAGCGCGCGCGCGGCGGCTGAGAATGAGCCGTGGTCGAGCACGGCGAGGAAAACCGCCACGTTGTCGCTGGTGAAACTCATCGGATCTATCAGCCAACTTGAAAGAACATGACTTTTTATATCAGCAGTGGACACATAGAGTCGAGCTCTTCAGCACATCAATGGAAACATTTCATGCAAGGGCTCAAGCGCCGCGTCGTCTACATCACGCTCTACGAGGGCATTGCCATCGTCGCGGCCAGCGCGGGCTTGGCGCTGATGACGGGGCAAAGCGCCGGTCACTCGGGGGTTGTGGCCGTGCTGGCCTCGGCCATTGCGGTCGTCTGGAACCTCACATTCAACGCCTTGTTCGAGCGCTGGGAGTCGCGTCAGGCCGTGCGCGGCCGGAGCCTGCGCCGGCGCGTCACCCATGCGATCGGCTTCGAGGGCGGGCTGGTGGCCTTCCTCGTGCCGATCTTTGCGTGGTGGCTCGAAGTAAGCCTGTGGCAGGCCCTGGTGATGGACCTGGGCCTGGTGGTGTTCTTCCTGATCTACACCTTTGCCTTCAATTGGGCCTTCGACGGGATTTTTGGCTTGCCCGCCTCGGCGTCGGGGGCGGCCCAGCCGGCGTGAGGGGGCCGCCCGGGGAGCACGACGAGATCGTTCTTAGGACTACTGGTGAATGCCCAAATATCTCCCCAACTGGTCCAAAAGGTCGTGGATGTCGCCGGATTGGATGAGCCTGTTAATGTTATACCGAGAATTCTCGGGAATGTGCTGCTTGAGTTGGTTGAAGAGGGCTTCTACGTACTCCTGCCTCATTCCTTCCGGCAGGTCCGTCAGAAATGTGGTGAAGGTATGGGTTTCCGGATACCAATCCGATCGAATAATGCCATTGTTGCCACCAGCAGCGCAATAGAGAATGTTCACAGCGCGGCTATTAGACCCTATCGCCCCCTCTGCCTGCTCGAACACCTTGGCGATGTTCTCCATTGTGACCCGAATCTCGGTATCAAATTCCATGTCACGTTCCTGTTTAAATTGAGATTCGACCCATTTCTTGACTGAGGCAGCATCGTTTTTAAGATCAGCCAATTCCTTTTTGGATTCATTGCCTAAAAATCTACCTAATTGCTTGGATAGGCTCTTCAGGCGTAGTGCCGCGGATGCCTCGGATGTCCGCTCAAGTCCGCTCAGAAATTTCGCGTACGCACCTATTTCCGGGCACGAGGGTGAATCTCGGAAAAAGCTCTCGCCACCGGCAGCGCAATAAATAATATTCAACGCCCTCAACCGAGAGGCTCTAATATCGCTTCGCCTTTCAATCGCACCCTCGATGAGCGCCGCCAACTGATCAGCGTCAATTGTTTCTCCAGCTGGAAGCTCCGCAATCGTGGTCGGCGGTTCCGTGCTGTAGATGTCTTGCTTAAGGTCTGTAGCCACTCTGCTATTTTCCGGCTTCCGGGGTGAAATGAGACTTCTAAAGTTCATCTTGGTTAGCGCAGTGAGCTTCGGCTTTGATGATTTTGTCTTTGCGGCTGCATCGTCGGTAGGTGTAATCGAGGAGGAACTGTCTTCTTCGCCAAGAGGCAAAAATAACTGGTCTTGATGGTTCGAGACCGGATTCTCCCGCACACGCAAGTAGTCTGCTTTTTCATTTCTGAAGATGCTCGGCATCCTGGCATTGTCGGATTTGGTCTTGTTCCTCGGAGAAATCAGAGCTCCAAATTTGGGCACTCTGTGCAGCCTCGACGGCTTTGTCTGTATAGGTGTAGTCGAAGATTTTTCGTTTTCCAGGAGATGCGTTTTTTTTGTTGAGTCGTCAGTTTTGGCTGCTTCTGCGAAATGCTCGCTTTCCGCTCCATAGTTCTCGGGATCGAGATTGACGATGCTCTCGGAATGAGGGGCAGATATGGGAATATGAAATTCTTCAAATGGGGCTAGTTGCCCTTTTGCGTCGTTGCGGCCACGAATCGGTCGTGGCAAAGCGTTGGTGGGTTTGCGTAGGTCGATGGATCGGTTTTGCCTCGAATACCGCTCTCTCTTTACCGAAGCGGAATCAACGAAATTGCCAAGTGGGGCGCGTTGGGTGGGGTTGTTCTTCCCTGACTCGGTTTTCTGTTTCTCAGTAGAAAGACGAGCGTCGATCTGCCTTGTGGAAGATAAGGGCGAAGAAGAGGACGAAGATGAAGGTTTCATAAAGCGTGTTTCGGTTGAAATTACAAAGCCTGTAGAGCCATCGAATGAAGTGGCTGCGACATTTCCGCGCGCGTCATCAATTTGTTGATTTCCCTGCCGCCCCTTTTTCTGCAAGAGGCAAAACATTTCGCAACAAATACGCACCCCTGACCTCTCCCCGTGCGAAAAACGACTGCGCAAAGCTTCGTAACGTGCTGTTGGCAGGGGTTCCACTTCTGCTGAGCCGCCGGAGTTTTGCTCATTAACGAAATCCCGCAATTCAATGACTGCCTTGCGTCTGCCGACGCCATCCCGGCCGATCCGCATCGGCGGCCCGGCGCCCGCACAGCCGGCGTAAAATCCCCGCTCCCAAGGAGCGTTGCAGCGCGGCCCTCCCATTCGAGGGCGCCGCGTCAGGCTTGGGCTTCCATCTTCTGGAGTGCAACGACGCTCGCCTGAACCCCGTCCCCAGGTGAGCCCATGTCTTCAGATTCCTCTTCTCCCGCCCAAGTCCCCCCGATGAAGCTGTCCGGCCTGGAGCCGGTGCAGATCGGCGCGGGCACGCTGTTCGTCAACATCGGCGAGCGCACCAACGTCACCGGTTCCAAGGCCTTCGCCCGCATGATCCTCAACGGCCAGTTCGAGGAAGCGCTGGCGGTGGCGCGCCAGCAGGTCGAGAACGGCGCGCAGGTGATCGACATCAACATGGACGAGGCCATGCTCGACAGCAAGGCGGCGATGGTGCGTTTCCTGAACCTGATCGCCAGCGAGCCCGACATCGCGCGCGTGCCGATCATGGTCGACAGCTCCAAGTGGGAGGTGATCGAGGCGGGCCTGCGCTGCATCCAGGGCAAGGGCATCGTCAACTCGATCAGCATGAAAGAAGGCGTCGAGGCCTTCATGCACCAGGCGACGCTGCTGCGCCGCTACGGCGCGGCGGCGGTGGTGATGGCCTTCGACGAGAAGGGCCAGGCCGACACTTACCAGCGCAAGATCGAGATCTGCGAGCGGGCCTACCGCATCCTGGTCGACGAAGTGGGCTTCCCGCCCGAGGACATCATCTTCGACCCCAACATCTTCGCGATCGCCACCGGCATCGAGGAGCACAACAACTACGCGGTCGACTTCATCGAGGCAACGCGCTGGATCAAGAAGAACCTGCCGGGCGCCAAGGTCTCGGGCGGCGTGTCGAACGTGAGCTTCAGCTTCCGCGGCAACGATCCGGTGCGCGAGGCGATCCACACGGTGTTCCTCTACCACGCGATCCAGGCGGGCATGGACATGGGCATCGTCAACGCCGGCATGGTGGGCGTCTACGACGACCTCGAGCCGTCCTTGCGCGAGCGCGTCGAGGACGTGGTGCTCAATCGCCGGCCCGACGCGGGGGAGCGTCTGGTCGAAGTGGCCGAAAGCGCCAAGAGCGGCGCCAAGGACGACAGCAAGAAGCTCGAATGGCGCGGCACGCCGGAGCAGCCCGTCGTGGTGGGGCAGCGCCTGTCGCATGCGCTGGTGCACGGCATCACCGACTTCATCGTCGAGGACACCGAGGAGGCCTACCGTGCCATCCTCGCCAAGGGCGGCCGTCCGCTGCACGTGATCGAGGGCCCGCTGATGGACGGCATGAACGTCGTCGGCGACCTGTTCGGCGCCGGCAAGATGTTCCTGCCGCAAGTGGTGAAGTCGGCCCGCGTGATGAAGCAGGCCGTGGCCCACCTCATTCCCTACATTGAAGAGGAGAAGCGCCAGGACGAAGCCGCCGGCCGCGACGTGCGCAGCAAGGGCAAGATCGTCATCGCCACCGTCAAGGGCGACGTGCACGACATCGGCAAGAACATAGTCACCGTCGTGCTCCAGTGCAACAACTTCGAGGTGGTGAACATGGGCGTGATGGTCCCCTGCCACGAGATCCTGGCGCGTGCCAAGGTCGAGGGCGCTGACATCGTGGGCCTGTCGGGCCTGATCACGCCGAGCCTGGAAGAGATGCAGTACGTCGCCGGCGAGATGCAGAAGGACGAGCATTTCCGCATCCGCAAGATCCCATTGCTCATCGGCGGCGCCACCACCAGCCGCGTGCACACGGCGGTGAAGATCGCACCGCACTACGAGGGGCCGGTGGTCTACGTGCCCGACGCCTCGCGCAGCGTGAGCGTGGCGCAGTCGCTGCTGTCGGAGCAGGCCACCGCGTACATCGACGAGCTCAACGCCGATTACGACAAGGTGCGGCACCTGCATGCCAACAAGAAACAGGTCCCGCTGTGGCCGCTCGCGAAGGCGCGCGCGAACAAGACACCGATCGACTGGACCGGCTACGTCCCGCCCGTGCCCAAGTTCACCGGGCGGCGCATCTTCCGCAACTTCGACCTCGGCGAACTCGCGAAGTACATCGACTGGGGCCCGTTCTTCCAGACCTGGGACCTGGCCGGGCCCTTTCCCGCGATCCTCAAGGACGAGGTGGTGGGCAGCGAGGCGGTACGCGTTTTCGGCGACGGCCAGCGCATGCTCAAGCGCCTGATCGAAGGCCGCTGGCTCACCGCCAATGGCGTGATCGGCTTCTGGCCCGCCAACACGGTGAACGACGACGACATCGCGCTCTACACCGACGAGACGCGCACGCAGCCCGCGCTCACCTGGTACGGCCTGCGCCAGCAGGCCGAAAAGCAGGCGATCGAAGGCGTGCTGCGGCCCAGCCGATGCCTGGCCGATTTCGTCGCGCCGCGCGACAGCGGCCTGGCCGACTACGTTGGCATGTTCGCCGTGACCGCCGGCATCGGCGTGGAGAAGAAGGAGAAGTTCTTCCTCGACGATCTCGACGACTACTCGGCCATCATGCTCAAGGCCCTGGCCGATCGGCTGGCCGAAGCCTTTGCCGAGGCGCTGCACCACCGCGTGCGCACCGACCTCTGGGGCTATGCGCCCGACGAGGCGCTGAGCAACGAGGCCATGATTGCCGAGAAGTACCGCGGCATCCGTCCGGCGCCCGGTTATCCGGCCTGCCCGGATCACAGCGTGAAGGGCCCGATGTTCGAGCTGCTGCAGTGCCAGGACATCGGCATGACGGTGACGGAAAGCCTGGCCATGATGCCCGCCGCCAGCGTCAGCGGCTTCTACCTGAGCCATCCGGAGGCGACCTACTTCAACGTCGGCAAGATCGGGCGTGACCAGTTGCAGGACCAGGCCGCGCGCCGCCGCGAGAGCGAAGCGGTGCTGGAGCGGCTGCTGGCACCCAATCTTTGATGCTGGTCGACAAGCTGATGTTCGCGGCCGCGCACTACGCGGCGCTGGCGATCTTCGTCGCGGCCTGCTGGGGTTTGGGACGGGCGGTGTTCGTGCGCCTGGGTGCGCCGCTGCACCGTGACTTCTGGCTCGAGATGGCCATGGCCACCGCGCTCGGGCTCGGGATCTTCGTGTGCGTGTTCCAGGCGCTGGGCATCGCAGGCTGGCTCCACGCCCCGGGCGTGCTGTTGCCGGTCGCGGTTGGCTTCGCCGCGGCCTGCGTGCAGTTCCCCGCATGGCTGCGGCAGGCGCGTGCGCGCGAACCTGGCCCGGCCCTGACCTGGATCGAGAAGGCGGCCCTGGCTGCGATGGCGCTGGTCGCACTGCCCACGCTCGTCGCGCCGCTTGCGCCGCCTGCGGCTTTCGACGAGCTGATGTACCACCTGCCCTACGCGCGCCAGGTGGCGCAGAGCGGCACGCTGGGCATCCACGAGTGGCTGCGCTACCCCTGGTTCCCGTACAACTACAACCTGCTCTATGCCGGCGCACTGATGGTCGGCGACGACGCGCTGCCGCACTTCATGAACGGGCTGGCGGGCTGGCTGTCGGTGTGGATGGTCTACCGCCTCGGCGTGCAGCACCTCAACCGGGTGCTCGCCTGCGCCGCTGCGGGCATCTGGCTCGGCATCGGCGACTACTCGAACGCGCTGATCGACATGGGCGTCGCGCTGTTCGTGCTGTCCGCCTGGATCGCGCTCTGGTGGTGGAACGAATCCCACGCGGCGCAGCCGGCGCTGGGCGCGCGCTGGCTGGCCGTGGCGGCCTTCTTCCTGGGCCTCGCGGCCGGGTCCAAGTACCAGGCGCTGACCTTCCTGCCGCTCGCCGCGTGGTTCGTGGTGCGGCGCGAACGGCGGCCGGCCGTATGGGCGGTCGGCCTCGTGTGCTTCCTGCTGCCCTGCGTCTACTGGTACGCCCGCAACGCGGTGATGACCGGCGATCCGTTCAACCCGATCGGCGCCAAGCTGTTCGGCTTCAGCAACTGGAACCTGGCCGACTACAAGAACCAGGTCGACGACGTGCGTGCCCACGCGGCGCTGCCGAACTTCCTGATCTGGCCGGTGGTGCTCGCGCCCTTCAGCCTGGCCTGGCGGCGCTCGCCCGCGGTGCACGCGGCGATCGTGTTCTGCGCCTACTCGCTGCTCGTGTGGGCGCTTACCTCGCGCTATCCGCGCTACATGACGGCCTCCTTCCCGCTGCTCGCATTGGTCGCGGTGCTGGGGTGGCAGGTGATGCTGGGATGGGTCGCCGAGGGGCTGCGCCGGCTGGTGCCCGTGACCGGCGGTGCCGGCTGGAAGACGCGTGCGGGTGGCCTCGCGGCCGGCCTGTTTGTCGCGGTGCTGGCGGTCGTGTCGTTCCGGCACACCGCGCGCGAGCTGGACAAGGTGTCACCGACGCCCGCGGCCCGGGAAGCCTTCCTGCGTGCCAACGTGCCCGGCTATGCCGTGATGAACCACGTGCGCGAGCAGGTCTCCGGCCGCGTCTACCAGATCGCGCTGAGCGAAGCCATCTACTATGGGCCCAACCCCATCTGGGGCGACACGCTCGGCCCCTGGCGCTATGCGGACTTCCCGCTGCTGCCGGCGGCCGAGGCCGCGCGCAGGTTCGCCGGGCTGGGCTTCGAAGCCATCGTGATGCCCGATGCGGTGGCACGCACCTTGACCGCCCATGAAGATTTCAATCGCCACTTCACCCTGATGTACGAGCAGGACGGCGCCAGGGCGTACCGTATCCTGCCCCCTGCACCATGACCGAAGCACCTGCCTACGACACTGCCTGGCCTGCGCTGCGCATCGCCGCGGTGATCCCTTGCTACAACGAGGCGCTCGCCATTGCGCAGGTGGTGGACGAGTTCCGCGCCGTGCTGCCTCACATCGAGATCCACGTGTTCGACAACGCTTCCACCGACGGCACCGCGGACGCGGCGCGGGCCGCCGGCGCCCAGGTCACGCATGTGGCCCTGCGCGGCAAGGGCAATGTTGCCCGGCGCATGTTCGCGGACGTGGAAGCCGACATCTATGTCATGGCCGACGGCGACGCCACCTATGACCTGGGCGAGCTGCGCCGCCTGGTCGACACGCTGGTGCAAGGCAACCTCGACATGGTGGTCGGCTCGCGCGTCGATGACGGCGAGGACGCCCAGATCTACCGCACCGGCCATCGTTTCGGCAACCGGCTGCTCACCGGCGCGGTGGCGGCGCTTTTCGGCGGCCGGCTGACCGACATGCTCTCCGGCCTTCGCGTGTTCTCGCGGCGCTATGCCAAGTCCTTTCCCGCGGTCTCCGAAGGCTTCGAGATCGAGACCGAGCTCACGGTGCACGCGCTGGAGCTGCGCATGCCCTTCGCCGAGCTGCCCGTGCGCTACCGCTCGCGGCTCGAGGGCTCGCACAGCAAGCTGTCCACCTACCGGGACGGCTGGCGCATCCTCAAGACCATCTGCAAGCTGTTCGTGAGCGAAAGGCCGCTGCTGTTCTTCTCGAGCATCGCGACCGTGCTTGCGCTGGGCTCGATCGTGGCGGCCGTGCCGCTGGCACTGACCTACCTCGCAACCGGCCTGGTGCCGCGCCTGCCCACTGCGGTGCTGCTGACCGGCACCATGCTGACTGCCATGCTGGCCTTCGTCTGCGGCATCGTGCTGCATGCCGTGACCATGGGTCGCCAGGAGGCCAAGCGCCTGCGCTACCTCGCCATTCCGGGCGTGCGGCATCGCGGGTCCATGGAGCGTTCCTGACGATGAAGGCGGGCCGCGAGTTCCTGCTGTTCGCGGTCGCCGGCGCGATTGGTTTCGGCGTCGACGTTTGTGTGCTCTACCTTGCGGCACCACTGCTGGGCTGGTACATGGCGCGGGTGCTGTCCTTCGTCGCGGCAGCGACCGCCACCTGGGCCCTCAACCGGCGCTACGCCTTCGGCGCGCGCCCCTCGGAAGCTTCGCTGGCGCGCGAGTACCTTGGCTACCTGCTGACCATGGTCGGCGGCGCAGTGCTGAACTACAGCGTCTACGTACTCGTGCTGCATGCCTTCAGCGGGGTGTGGGTGCCGGCGCTCGGCGTGGCGCTGGGCAGCTGCGCGGGCTTGGCGCTCAACTTCCTAGGCGCACGGCAGCTGGTCTTCAAATCGCGGCGGGGGCACTGAAGGCGGACACCGCGATTCGCAGCGGCATGTAACAGCCGTTGCTACTGAATTCAGAGAAAAGTACTATTTCTCTTCGACCGATCGGAGAGCGAAAGCTCGATCTGCCGATAGTTCACGGGAGAGAAGTTGCCGACTCTGCTTGTCATGCAAGGTGCTCGCTTCATCCGAAGCATCCGGATGCCCGAAGGGGAGGTCCGGATCGGGCGGTGGAGCGGCAACGAAGTCGTTCTTTCCAGTCCAAAGGTCAGCCGGATCCACGCGCTCCTGAGCTGTCGCAGCGGGTCTGCGGCGATCAAGGATGCGCGCAGCACCAACGGAACCTTCGTCAACGGGGAGCGCATTGATTCCATTTCCGTGATCGACGGCGACCGGTTGCAGCTCGCCGACGTCGAGCTCCTGTTCTGCCGCATGGACGATCCGGCCGCGGAGCTCGCGCAAGCTCGTCCGGCCCCGGGTCCCGATGCGCGCGCCACGGTCGCCGGGGCATTGGTCGCCGCCGCATCGCCGACAGCGAATGAGCCCGCGCCGTTCCCGCCGTCGCCTCGGGCCCGGCGCGCCGAGTCGGTCGGAGAGGGCGTCGCGTTCTCTCTCCCGATGCGAGGGCGCGACGTGTCGGCACTGATCACCTACGACGCCTTGGCCTCCCACTTCGGCGCTTACGCCTTCGGCGAGGACGGCGCCAGTCGCGCGCTCGACGCCTACGAGGCCAATCATCTCGCCATCCATGTGGCAGCGACCTACCGATACCAGCAACTTCCGCTGGAGCCGGTCGTGCTGCGGGCGCGGGATTTTTAATGCCGGGGATTGAGAAGGCGGGCGCGCCGATCGTTGCCGCGAGCTCGGGCAGCAGGCGCGACATGTCGGGGGCAGTGACCTGCTCGGGACGAAGAAGATCGCCCGGGTAGTGGGGGTGACCCACGCACAGACTGTCGTCCAGACTGAACGCCCTGACGGCGGCTACGGCCTCCAGACACCAGTAGCCGAAATAGCCCCCTTCAAGGCGGTGGTAGTGGTGCCAGTATGGGGTCCTGCAGGGAATCGCTTGGCCTTGTCGACCGGACTTTGCTGCATTGCCGATTTCCTTGTACCAATGCTCGATGAACCGATTCAAAAAGCCGGCCTGTTTGGCTTGGGGCGCGTCGATCGCCTTTAACAGGCGCGCGTAGGGCTTTGGATCACATAGCGATGCGCCGATCTTGCGAGTTGGCGTGCGGGTGGCAATGATGCGATCCAGTAGCAAGTCTTCGCCCTCGTTGTCTACGAGGATGAGTAGGCGTTGCCATTCCTCCTCGGGGATGTTCAACGAAAGCGCAATTCCGATCAGCCAGAAGCAGTCGACGTAGTGATCGAGATTTACCGCCCATGTGTTACGGGGAGTCCGCCTGCGTGCAGTCGGCACCGCACTGCGCAGTCAGACAGGCGTTTCCCTTGCGACGATGCCGCGCACATTCGCGAAGGGCGAGTGACTGATGTAGTTGTTCGCCGCCGCATTGCTCCCGCCTGCCTGGCGAGGTTGATCTGGCTGGCATCCCCGCCGGTGATGCCCAGCTCTCGAGATCCCCGCAGCTTAGGCTTTGACCCAGTTGAACCGTTGCGTATGGCTTACTTCTTTGAAACGCGCACACCTTGATTCTGCAAATCCTCCAGTGCATGAGAGAGATCTACAGTCTCGTCCGTTTCCTCGTACTCCAAGGGCTTGTTGTAGTCGTACTCGATGTTGAACTTGCTGTCGGGATACAGCGTAAACGTCAAGCCCCAAATGCGCTGGCCCGTGGACTTAAGAAGATCCTCGCGGAGAAAAATACAGGCATCCTGCAACACAAAAATCTCGCTCCCGATCGGAATGTCAACTTTGCCGCTAATGCCTGCTTGAATCGTTTCAACGCCACCACACCCTTTGCTAAGAATAGGACAAACAGCACGTAGAAATGACCAACCGGGAGAAGCCTTGTTGACAAGGACTCGCGCGATCGTTTTGTATGCATCTTCGACTGATTCAATCATGGTGGTCTCTACTGCGTGAAAGGAAAACGTTTAACGATGCCATCAATGTGGGCCGTCACAAAAAACGAGCTCGGTCTGACCCCGCTTGTCGGATACCCCACCTCAATCTTCACCGTCACAGTCTTCCCTTCCTTGAGTGCGTTCCTGAACTCGTTCTCCATCGCTCGCCAGTCGCCTCTATTGAGCGTGGAAGCCTGCGGCACGATGTTGATTTTGTCACCCGCGCCTCCCAAACTGGCGGCAATCAGGTGCCCACCTTCATCCTTGGCCGCACCGCATTTCCCCGTCGCGCACTGCTGGTAGCCATTGCGATCCATCGCGTTCAACGACAACGTGCCCTCGACCTTCTCCACCCGGCCGGACGCGTCCGTGATGTACTTGTGGCCATTGCTCAGTTCGTAGACGGCGCTGGGCTTGAGCTGACCGTTCAAGGCCGTGTCCCACGCGCCCTTGGTGCCGACACTGGCCCGGATGGAGCCTTGCGCTTGCGTCAGCTTGGATGCTGCCCCTGCGGCATCGCCCACGTCCAGCAGCGCCTTGGCCTCCTTGATCAGCGCCTTGGCCGCATCGCCGGCGGGCCCCAGCGCCCCGACCAAGGCCAAGGTGTAGTCGAAGGGCGTTTCAGCCTCGACAAAGCCCTTGATGTCGCCAACGACCGGCGTGAGATCCAGGGCGAGGCTGGCCAGCGATCTGAAGACCGCTTCGCCCGCAGGGCCCATCGGTGAGGCGTGAGGCGTGCTGTTGATCAGGCGCTGGATCTCGGTGCGCTCGGCCGCGTCCGAGTACAGGCCGAAGCGAATCTCGTCGCGCAGCGCAGCGTTGTCGGGGGTGCTTCGGTACGTGGCCTCTGCGGCCTTCGCAAAGCCGATCCAGTCGCTGCAGAGCTTGCTCGCACCATCGGCGTAGCACGCCGCACGCAGCTTCTCGTCGCGCGCCTTGTCCTTGGCATTCCACGCATCGCGCTCTGCACAGGCGAGCTGATCTCCGCGATCGCAAGCAACGATGGCCTTCTTTCTGGCTTGGTTTTCCTCGTGAGCCAAAAAATTGTTCGCCGCCGCATTGCTCCCCGCCTGGCTGGCGAGATTGATCTGGCTGGCATCCCCGCCGGTGATGGCCACAGCCAGCCCGCTCATGAGGGCAGCGAACTGCACCGTGTCGTCTCTTCGGCCGTAGCCTTCAGCCGCCAGTTCGCCGATGGCAGCACCCAACGCGCCTGCCCCGCAGCCACTCGCGCTGTCGGCTCTGGCCGCACCCACCATGCACCCCGCGATCGCATGCGCGGCCTTGTTGGTGAAGTCATCCAAAGCGCCAGCGAGCGTGAGGTCGCCGATCGCGTGGGCGCCTTGTGCCGCCACCGTGTCCAGCAGCGCTGACTTGATGCCTTCTCGCAGGTTGTCCTCGATGCTGCCGCCGTTGATGGCCGCACCGATCACGGCTCTGGCGGCGCCGGCGGTGAGGTTTTGCCCTCAGCTCAGCCTGCGCTCACATCGCACGTGATGGCTACTCACATCGGTCGAAGGCTGTTCGCAAAGCTTTTCCTATTTCCTGGGCAGAACTGTCGGCCGAGAGAAGAACTTGCTCAATCTCATCATCTCTCTCCTGTCCCCACGCCTCCAATTTTTCGTGCCGCGTAGGCCCAATCTCCATAGTCTCAGCTACCACAGTAATATTGCAAAGCATCATGTTTTTGAATAATGCTCGCCTTGTCTTGTATTTATATCGCTTCAAGAGCGATGCCACCCAATTCTCATAATTTGACATGATTTCTTTTAAGCTGAAGAACTCATCGATTTCTTCCATTTTGAGAAAACGACTCCCAGAGAGGGCTTTGAGTACGCCTTCACCAAGCTGTTCATCCGTAGCACTGCCTACCAAATGAACTTCGTGTCCACTTGGATCGCGAGCACAACCTCTGTACCCCGAGTTAGTCACGACGAAGTAATAATCCCCATTGAAATAGGCAGAAGCCCATTTTTGATGTATTGGTTCAGTCATTTTAATTCATTCGTTAACGCACCGCTGTAACGGTCACTTTCACGCCAATAGATGCCCCATAGAGCACCGCGCTGTGGATCTGCTCCCACTGAGCCGAGGTTGTGCCAGCTGGAACCGCGATTCTTAGTTCCCGCACACTTATGTCTCTTGAATTGACAACGGCACCACTCAAAGATCCTTCGATAAAATTTGCAGCCGCATCAACATTTTCTTTGATCGAGTAGTAGACACTGGATGGGTTGTTAATCTTCGCCGCTGTGAGCGTATCCAGGGTTTTCGCACTTGTCGCGATGCCCGTCGTACGATCGAAAAAATCAAACGCCTTGAAGTTCGGCGGAAGTCTGGAGCTGCTGGGCATCGAGGTAGCCAAGTAATCTTCCCAAGGCATACCCTGAGCCTCAATGCCTTTCCCCCAGACGATCTTGATGGTTCCATTGTCCGCCGCGCTTGTCCATGTGGGCGGTGAGCCGGAGGGGACGTCGACGATCTGTCCGGCGCCGTTCACGACTTTGATCTCACCCGTCGCGGTATCGACGATGCCGCGCGAACGGGGTGGCAGCCCGAACAAACTGAAGGGTTCGTAGCCCTCCGGCGCCTTCCAATTCTTTAAGTTGACACTCGAGCCACGCGGCATCCCATTGACGTATTCCAGGGAGCCCAGGAATACCGTTGCATCTCGGTAAACCGAGAAGGCCTGGGTGTTCTGCGACTGGATGAACTGGTAGCACCTCGTATCGCCGCTCGAACAGAGGTCCGCTGGGTTTGCTCCTAGCGCGCCAACGGCCCCCGCCAGAAACTCACCAAGGCTCTTGGCATCACCTGTAGCCGCCCATTCGGCCAGCGCGTTCTTGGCTACAGCCTGGCTGGATGCACTGACGTCGCTCCAGTGTTTGTAGACACCCTCAACGTCGCACCCGGGCGTCGCCTGGCAGCGGGCCAACTGCTCTGAAAAGGCACGCAGCTCGCTCTGGCGAGTGTTTGCAGGGTTGTGCGCGAGGTAATTGTTCGCCGCCGCATTGCTCCCCGCCTGGCTGGCGAGATTGATCTGGCTGGCATCCCCGCCGGTGACGGCCACGGCCAGCCCGCTCATGAGGGCAGCGAACTGCACCGTGTCGTCTCTTCGGCCGTAGCCTTCAGCCGCCAGTTCGCCGATCGCCGCACCCAGCGCACCTGCCGCGCAGCCACTCGCGCTGTCGGCTCTGGCCGCACCCACCATGCACCCCGCGATCGCATGCGCGGCCTTGTTGGTGAAGTCATCCAGCGCGCCGGCGAGCGTGAGGTCGCCGATCGCGTGGGCGCCTTGTGCCGCCACCGTGTCCAGCAGCGCTGACTTGATGCCTTCTCGCAGGTTGTCCTCGATGCTGCCGCCGTTGATGGCCGCACCGATCACGGCTCTGGCGGCGCCGGCGGTGAGGTTTTGCCGCAGCTGTGCGATGAAGGGCTGCGCACCACCTCCTGGTGTAGGCAAGCCCGTGGGATCGAGATCCAGCCCCGCCAGCACCCCGCCCGTGACGATCGCCGTCAGCAGGCTCTTGACGCTGGCACTCGACCCCAGGTCGTTCAGCGCTGCGCCAATGTCGCCCCGGTGGTTGATCAGCGCCACGCTCGCCTGGCTCGCCAGCGCTGTCACCCCGGCTGTGACCGCACCCCCGACGACCGTGCCGGCGGTCCCACCCACGGCTGCGCCAGCGCTGGCACCCAGCCCCGACGCCGTCCCGGCCGTGAAGTACGACACCACCAGCGTCACGATCGCCGCGCCCTCGGGCGTGAGGCCCTGCTGCTGATAGTCCCAGTGGCGGTGCGCTTCCTCGAGCCGCATCCAGTCGACCTTGCCGCTGAGCGCAGGATCGTTACCGAGCTGGCCGACCCAGCCCATGCCCGGCTGCCTGGCCAGCTGCTCGAGGCTGTCCCGCGCCCCCAGCCCGGCCTGCACCCGGTTGGCGTTGACCGCCAGGGTGCCTGCATTGAACCGGTTGTAGTGCGTGCTCTCATCGCTCGTGCCGCGCGATCGCTGCTGCTGCCACGAGAAGTCCTTGCGCTGGCTGCCGGTCTCCAGCGTGGCGACGGTGCTCTGGGTGTCCAGGGACAGCGTGCCGGCGTTCAGGCTCAGCGTGCCGGGGGTGTCGATGGTGGTGCCGGCGATGTGCAGGTCACCGCCTTTGCCATCGGGCCCCGTGGCGGTAAGGCTGACGTTGACGCCGCTGAGGGTCGTGCGCGCAAGGCGGGTGGTCTCTGCATCCAGGGTGTCGCCGCTCTTGGCGCCCAGGCCGTGGCCCAGGTCGTGCAGCCCCAGAGGGCCGAAGTCGCCGCCGCGCTGGCGCTGCTCGCCATGCACTTCGCTGCGCTCGATGGCCCCGGCGATGTTCACGCTGCCGCCTTCGATCGCGATATCCCTGGCAGCGGAGACTTGCACGCCCTGCAGGTTCACCGCCCCGCCGCGCAGCAGGACGCCGCCCTGGCTGCTGGTGATGGTGCTCGCAGCAGCGGTGTCGCTTCCGACGTCGATGCCGGTGCCCGAGGCCCTGTTCTGCATGAACACCGGGTCGTGGATCGGGCTGGAGCGCTTGCGGTCGAAGTCGACGCGGGCATTGCGGGTGTTGCGCCCTTCGACGATGTCGAGCATGCGCCCGGCATCGACCATCACGCCCTGCGTGCCGCTGAGCTGCGAGCCTTCGATGCCGATGTCGTTGCCCGCACCCAGGGCCACGAGCCCGCCCGAGAAGCGGCTGCCGACGCGGGTGCTGCTGTCGTGCTGGCCGCTCGCGGTGGTGGCCGTGCGGCTCACCAGGCCCTTGTCGCTCCATTGCATCGAGAAGCTGCCGGCGTCTTGCTGCTGGCCCGATTCGATGTGGATGTCGCGCCCCGCATTAACGCTGAGCAGGGCCGTGCCGGCCTCCACCGTGGCCTGGCGTGCGTTGATGTCGCGGCCGGCGGTGAGGAACGTGGCCCCATCGGTGGCGATGGTGGTCCCGAGCTCGCGCGAGGAGGACGCGACCATCGCGCTGTTGTTGCCGATGCCCCTGCCCACCAGGGTCGAAGCTTCGCGCACCGTTTGGAGGTGGATATCGTTCTTCGCATTGATCGAGGTGGTGCCACCTGGCCCTTGGTTGGAAACGATGGCCCCGACCAGGTTCACGTCACGCCCCGCACTGGCCACCAGCGTGCCGCCGGGGTTGGTCACATAAAGGCCCGCCACGCGGTCGATGCGGGTGGTGCTGTTGAGCCCGGCCTGGTTCGTCGTGGTCGTGGTGCGGATGTTGATGTCGCGCCCTGCCCGGATGGAGAGGCTGTCTCGCGCGTCGATGGTCCCGCCGATGTCGTTCAGATCCGCTCTGGCGTCCAAGGCAACACTGCCGCCGCTGATGCGCCCGCCCAGGTTGTCGAGGGTCTCGGCGTTGATGGCGACCAAGGTCCGCCCGGCGATGGTGCCGGTGTTCGTCACGTCGCCCGCGCTCTTGATCCTGAGGGCGTCCGCACTGAGCAAGGCCCCGGAGCCATCGATGTCCCCGGGCCGCACGCGCACGTACACCTGTGGCACCAGCACGCGCTGGGTGCTGCCGTCGGGCAGGGTGGCCGTCTGCTCCACCAGCCAGACGATGTCGCTGGTGAGCTGCGCCATCTGCGCGGGCGTGAGGGCGATGCCGGGGCGCAGGCCGTATTGCTGGGCAAACGTGGCGCCCGCGCTCATCAGTGCGGCATATTGTTCTTCGTCGCTGTCGAAGCCGTCCAGGTAGCGGGAGCCGGTGAGCTGGGCGATCTGCTCGCGGATCAGGCGCTGCTCGTAGAAGCCATCGCCCAGGCGCTTTTGCACGAGGTCGGGGTTCAGGCCCAGCCGGTCCAGCAGAGAGTCGCTGCCGAGCCAGCTGCGGTAATTGGCGAAGCGGGCATCGGTCTCCACCAGGTAGCGGTTGCCCGGGTCGGGGCGCGTATTGAAGAGGCTGGCGATGGGGACCGAAGCGTTGGGCGCGCTGGTGCGCACGACGACCGGCATGGTCGCTCCGGCTCCGGGGTTGCCCGGCCTTCCCGAGGCGATGGGATCGCTGCCCGTTGGGGTGGATGCCGTTGCGCCGGGACCGCTGCCCGAAGTCTTGACGACCGCGCCCACATTGGCCGATACCTCGACGATGGCGCCCGCACGCGCAGGGCCGCTCACCCCACCGGCAGCATCGGCAGGGGCATCGACATTGGCGCTGCTGCCCGTCAGCTCCGGCGCCTTGCGGCTGGTGGCATTGGTGTTGGCCTCGTAGCGCAAGGCTCCGATGTCGATAGTGCTGTTCGAGGTGACCGGCCCCAGCACATTGAAGTTGTTGGGCCCGGTGCCCGGCTTGTTGGCCATGTAGCCGGTGACCAGCGTGGTGACGGTGGTGCTCTGGGTGCCGGTGGTCGCCTCGTTGTTCACGCCTGCAGCGCCGAGGGTGCCGCCGGCGAGCACGTGGCTGTCGCGGTTGTGCAGGAAGCCGTTCACTTCGAGGTTGCCGCCGGCCACCAGCCGCGCCGGGTCGGTGTGCGTGGCAAGGTCGCGGGTGGTGTCGATGCTCTCGTCCCAGATGCCCCAGCCCTGGCCGACGACGGCGACGGTGCCGTCGGGGTTGCGGTGGAACACGTAGCGGCTGGCGTCGTCGCCCCAGGTGTCGCCGCGGTCCCAGAACTTGCCGTCCATGGTGGCGAGGCGGGAGGTGGTCGCGTGGGTGGCCTGCTGGCCGATCTGGAGGTGGATGTCGTGGTTGTTGACCTGCGCCATCGAGAGGGCCATGTTGCCGAGGGATTCGATGTCGGCGCTGAGGTTGTCGAGCGTTGCACCCTGGCCCGTGGCGTAGCGGTTCATGTCCAGGGCGCCGCCGATGAACAGGTCACCGGCGCTGAAGATCAATGAGCGATCGCGGTTGTCGACGGTGCCCGCGCCGATGTCGAGCGCGCTGCGCGCGGCGATGCTGGCTGAGTGGTTGACGCCGTTGATGGTCTCGGCGTCGTTGATGAGCGTGCCCGCGCCGATGGAGATCGCATCGCCGTAGATGCGGCCGGTGCCGATGTTGTCGACGCTGCTGGCGCTGATTTGCGTCTTGCCCTGGCTGTCGATCAGGCCTCGGTTGGTGAGGGTTCCCGCAGCGCTGACGATGGTGTCGACGCCGGACATCTCGGCACCGGCGGTGTTATCGACGTTGTTGCCGGCAACGGTGAGGGTCTGGCCCGCCAGCAGCTTGCCGCGGTTGATGAAGTCGCCCGTGGTGGTGTAGCTGAGGTTGCCGTTCGCGGCGAGCTCAGCGCTGTTCACGATGTCCTGGGTGAGCGCAATGCCCAGGTCCTGGCCCGACGCCACCACGCCGTCGGCGCTGAAGGTGGCGGCGTCGATGCGCAGGTCCTTGTTGGCGACCAGCTTGCCGCGGGTGTTGACCAGGCCCAGGGTCTTGGCCGCGGGGTTGGCGGCGTTCGGATCCACGATGCGCAGGGTGTTGCCCGCGGAGACCAGTCCGGCAGTGTTGTCGATGCCGCCGCTGCTGGTGAGGGTGGCGTCGGCATCGGCGCGGATGGCACCTGTCTTGTTGATCAGCGCGCCGGTGGCGATGCTGACATTCCTGCCTTCGATGCCCTGGCCGGGGCCCAGGGTGGCGGCGTTGGTGACGCTGCCGGCGTTGAAGGTGATGGTGCCCTGCGAGCGGATCAGTGCGCCGGTGTTGTCGATGGCGCCGGCGTCGATGCGCAGGTCACCCGTTGCCTGAGTTTGGCCGCCGCGGTTGTCGTAGCCGGCGCCTTGGGTGTCGATGCTGACCTTGTCCTGGCCGAGGATGAGGCCGCCGGCCGCATTGATGACCGTGCCGGTCCTGGCGACCAGCGCGGCCTTGGCACCGATGAAGCCGGCCGTGTTGTCGAGGGTGCCGCTGTACAGCGTGAGTGTGCCGCCGCTGGCGATGCCGCCTTGGCCGTTGGCGTAGCCGGCAGCGTCGGTGTTGGTGAGCGCCTGGCCGTGCGTGTTGATGACCATCGCTGCGCCGGACTGGATCAGGCCGGCGTTGTTGTTCAAGGCGCCCGATTGAAGGTTGACAGTGGCGATGGCGGCGAGGGTGCCCTGCACGTTGCCGAGGGCCTGGCCGCCGGTGCCGATGCTCAAGCTGTCGCCGAAGACCTTGCCGCTGCTGTTGTCGAAGCCTGTGTTGCGCAGGGTGATGGCGCTGCCCGCTTGCAGGCGGCCACCGACGTTGGTGGTGAGGCCGGTGGTGGTCAGTTCCAACGCGCCGTTGACGGCAGCGACCGTGCCGCCGTTGTTGTTCAGGCTGGCGGCATTCACGGTGGTGTTGCCGTTGGCCGCGAGGGTGCCCGAATGGTTGCTGGCGGCGCCCGTCACCACGACGCCGAGGTCGCCCACGGCGGTGATGTAACCCGCGTCATTGTTCAAGCTGCCGGCACTCACCGAGGCGGTGCCGCCAGCGCCGATCTCGCCCTGGTGGCTGTTGTCCAGCGTGCCGGCGATGGCGAGGCCGAGGCGGGACGTCTCGGCCGCGCGGATCGCGCCGCCCTGGTTCGACAAGCTACTTGCGGCAATGGCGGTGTGGCCGTTGCCGGCGATGACGCCTACGTTGTTGTTCAAGGCGCCCACCACCGTGAGGCGCATGTCCGCCGAGCCGCCCTGCACGAGCTTGCCGCCCTCGTTGTTCAGCGTGCCGGCATCGATGCTGATCTGTCGGGCGGACGTGCTGCCGCCGTCCTGGCTGAAGTGGCCCGCGACGTTCACGGCCAATGCACCGTTGCTGACGATCTCGCCATTGGCGCCGCTGTAGCTGTTGCCGGCGATGGTGAGCGTTCCGCTGCCCGCATGCTCGATCGTGCCGCCGGTGTTGGTGATGCCGGCGGTGGCGTCGAGCATCAGGTCCTGACCATTGGTGGCAATGCGGCTGTTGGTGTTGTCGAGGGCGCCCGAGGTGGCGATGGTCGTTGCGCCCTTGCCGGTCTGCACGATCTCGCCGCCTCGGGTGTTGGCGAGGTTCGAGACGCTCAGGGTCAGCTGGCCTGCATTGAGCTTGCCGCCTTGATTGGTGAGCGTCTGGCTGGCTTGGTTGTGGGCCGTGACGTTCAGCGTTCCCGGCGTGGTGATCGCCGCGCCGCTGCTGATGACGTTGCCGTGCGCGGCGATGAGCGCAACGTTGGCCGCGCTGGTGGTGCTGGAGGACAGGTCGATGCTCGCGCCCTGCAGAACGGCATCGCCAGCAGCGAGGTTCGTGCCGTTGGCACCCAGCGCGCCGGTGGTGCTCACGCGCAGGTCGCCCGCCGTGCCCCGCTTGCCGTCGGCCTGGATGCCGGCGCCCAGCACGCTCGTGCTGCCGCCTTGCAGGCTGCCAGCCGTGATGGTGATGCGGCGAGCGGCGGTGATGCTGCCGTCGTTGGCCAGCGCAGCGCTGACATTGAGCGTCGCATCGTTGCCGGCGCGCACCACGCCGCTGTTGTTCAGACGCTCCGCCTGGATGGCGAGATCCTTGGCGGCGCCGATGGCGCCATCGGCATTGAGCAGTTGCCTTGCGACTGTGATGCGGCTGTCGGCGGTGGACGACTGGATGCTGCCGTGGTTGTTGTCGAGCGCCTGCGCGTCAACGGCCACGCCCTCGTTGCTCTGCAGCTGGCCGTCCCTGTTGACCAGGTCGCCCGTGCTCGCGATCTGCAGGCTGCCTGCGCGCACCGTGCCGCCGGTGTTGTCGAAGCGACCGACGCTGGCGCTGAAGTCGCCCGCAACGTCGAGCGTACCTCCGGCATTGCTGAAGCTCGGTCCCCTGGCGGCCAGGCTCGCCGTGGTGATCGCGCCGCCGTTGTTGTTGACTTGCGGCGTGTCGAGCCGGATGGCACCGCCTGCGTAGATGCGGCCACCGCCGTTGAGGACGTTGCCGACGGCGGTGAGGTGACCGGGCGCGGGCACAGAGCCTGGCGATGGCGTCGCGCTGCTGCTGCGGTCAGTGACCGTACCCGTGCCTGTGCCGGCACCGGTATCGCTTCCGGGACCAGCCCCGGTGCCACCGCTGCCCGTGCCAGCGCCCGGCGGCGCGGACACGTCGGGCACCGGCTCGGCCCCGATCACGCCCCCGCCGGTGTTGCTCAACACCGGCGCCTGGATCGCCAGGCCCACCCCGCTGGTCTGGCGCATCATGCCGCCACGGTTGTCGATGTCCCCACCGCTCGCAAGCTGCAGGCTCTGCGCCTCGATCGTGCCGCCCGCGTTGCCGAGCTTCCCCGCCGTCGCAATCCTGAGCTCCCCGCCGCTGGCGATGCGCCCGCTGTTGGCCAGGCTCTCCGCAGTGATGCCGGCGCGCCTCGCGGCCTGGATCGTCCCGATGTTCTCCAACCTCCCCGCCGCGGTGATGACGAACTCGCCCGGCCCCGAGAGCGGACCCGAGCCGTCCGCTGCCATGATCGTTCCCGCATTGCGCGCACCGACACCCGCCTCGGTGCCCATCAGAAAAATCTTGCCGGCGTACATGCCGCCGAGCTGCGCGACGTCCAGTGCGAAGGCGGGTGCCTTGCCCGCGCCGACGACCGGGCTCACCTGCCCCTGATCGGCCGAGACTTCATTGGCCCCGGCCACCACCTTCAGCTCGTTGGCCCAGAGCGCCGCATTGACCTGGATGGCGCGCGCCAGGACAGCCGCGTAGTCGGTGCTCCTCGCATCCCATCCAGCCCCGTCGATGCTGACGGTGCCGCCGCGCACGACGTAGCCGTCCAGGCCGCCGAGCGCATTGAGCTGCGGGGTGCCGGTGGTCAGGGTCGCTCGGCCGGCATTGATGAAGGTGCCGCCGTCCACGGCGATGCCCGCCGGGTTGGCCACGATGACCTCGGCGCGCTGGCCGGCCACCTCGAGGGCCCCGCGCAGCTGCGTGGGGTTGCCGCTGACGATCTCGTTGAGGATGATGCGCGCCGGTCCAGTGGCGAGGAAGGGGTTGCCCTGGACCCAGCCGCCGAGTTGGGTCTGCGCATCGGTGCGGCTGTTGTTGAGGATGACGCCGCGCGGCTGGACGTCGAAGCGGTTGTAAAGGTTGCGCGAGACGCCGGCAGCCGAGGGCGTCTGGATGTTGACCAGGGGCACGCCGTTGGGAGCGACCAGCACGGTGGGCCGCAGGCCCGGCGCCACGGTGGGTGCGCCGACGATCTGAGCCTGTGCCGCCGTGGCAACCAGCAGGCTTGCCAGCGCAGTACCGACTTGGGCGGGGGTGATGCCGTTGGCCTTGCCTGCGCTGCGCGCCGTTTCTTGCACCACCATGCGCGCGCGCCGCGCCGCGTTGAAGACAACGCGAAAGAGCTTCTTGTTCATGTTTTCCCTGGGACCGGAAGTGCCGGCGAATGCACCAGGGAAGCCGCGCGAAATGGTCGAGCAGGCGATGCGGCAGCCCCGAAGCCGCCGGATTCTGGTTGGATGTCACGCCGAAGAGGCTTTTGCGTGACTATTTGTCAGATTCGCTCGGCGCACAGATCGAATCGAAGCTCGCCGACCCTCTGTGCCCGTGCGTGATGCCCAGGCGCCCTCTGGCAGCGGCGCCTCAGTGCGCGCCTGCCACCGCCACCGGAATCTCCGTGGCCGGCGGCGTGTTGCGGCTGCGCCCGCAGCGAACGATGCCGTCGATCATTACCATCCCGACACCGGGGATGTCGCCCAGCTGCACGCTTTCAAGCAAGGTCTTGCCGTACGTGTGCTGGGCCCGGTCCATGAAGACGAAGTCGGCCGCGCGGCCGGGTTCGATCAGCCCGCAGTTCAGGTTGCGCAGGCGCGCGGTGTTGCCGGTCGCAAAGCAGAACACGAGCTCGGCCGGGATGTCGGCCATCGACGAGATCAGCGACACCATGCGCAGGATGCCCAGCGGCTGCACGCCCGAGCCGGCCGGGCCGTCGGTGCCCAGGATCACGCGGTGCGGGCACTTGAGTTCGATGGCCGCGCGCGCCGCGCCGACGGCCACCTTCTCATTGCCGTTGTGGACGATCTCGATGCCGCGCGTGCTCTGCTCGCACAGTTCGCACACGTGCTTCATCGACAGCGAGGTGTGGCCGCCGTTGATGTGGCCGATGATGTCGGCGTCGGCCTCCAGCACCGTGTCCTTGTCGATGTAGCCCGAGCCCGGCACCGAAGGGCCACCCGTGTGGATGGTGCTCTGCATGCCGTATTTGCGTGCCCAGGCTACCATCTCCTTGGCTTCGTAGCCGGCCTTCACCGTGCCCAGGCCCACTTCGCCCAGCAGGCTCACGCCGGCCTCGGCCAATTCCTTGAAGTCACTCTCGACCATGCCCTTCTCGATCACCGGCGCACCGGCCAGCACTTTCACGCCCGCGGGGCGGAAGGCGTCGAAGGCGCGTTGCGCCGTGATGGCCAGGGCCTTGAGGCCGACGATGTCCTTGGGCCGCCCGGGGTAGTGCACTTCGCCGGCCGAGATCATGGTGGTCACGCCGCCGTTGAGGCTGGACTCGATCCAGTTGAGCTGGCTCTGGCGCGGCGTCCAGTCGCCCGCCACCGGGTGGACGTGGCTGTCGATCAGGCCGGGCGCGACGCAGGTCTGCTTCGCATCGATGACCGTCCTGGCGCCTTCGGTGTCGCAGTCTTTTTCCTTGCCGACGGCGACGATCAGGCCGTCGTTCACGACGATCGTGTCGGCCTCCAGGATGGGGCGGTCGAGGTCGCCGGAGAGCAGCAGACCTATGTTCCGGATGACGACCTTGCCCGACTTTGCGCCAGTTGCGACTTCTGCCATTTCTCGTCCTCGTGGGGTGGTGATGTTTCTTCCTCGGGAGCGCCCGCGTCGACCGTGCGCAGCACGGTCTCGATCACGAAGTCCTCCCAGTGGGCAACCGCCTCCGGCGTCTCCAGCGGCTCGCCCAGGAAGGCGGTCAGCGTGTGGCGGTTGGAGGTGTAGAAGTAGCCGGTGGAGGCGATCAGCAGGTACAGGTCGCGGGCCGCCACGTCCTTGCGGAACAGGCCTTGCGCCACGCCGCTTTCGAGCAGCTCCTGGATGATCGCGATGGCCCTCGACGAGTACTCGCGCGCGCGCAGCGACTTCGCGATGTGCCGGCCCTTGTGCAGGTTCTCGGTGTTGAGCAGCGTCACGAACTCCGGGTTCTTGCGGTAGTAGCCGAGCACGAAGCGGATCACCGCTGCCAGTGCCTCGACCGGCCGGCTCGCATCCAGGTGGAGCGCTGCCTCCGCGTCGTCCATGCGGCGGTAGATGGTTTCCAGCACCGCGATGAACAGCCCTTCCTTGCTGCCGAAGTAGTAATAGATCATCCGGTCGTACGAGTTGGCGGCCTTCGAGATCTTCTCGACGCTGCCGCCGTCGTAGCCGTACTTGGCGAACACCTTGGTCGCTGCGCGCAGGATGCTGTCGCGCGTGGCCTGCGCCGCGGCTTCGCGCACGCCGGTGCGGCGCGTAGCCGGCTTGGGTGCGCGGGCCGCTGCCATTTACTTTTCGGCGAAGGCGCGTTCGATGACGAAGTCACCGGGGGTCGACGTGTTGCCTTCCTTGAAGCCCCGGCCTTCCAGGATGTGCTTCAGGTCCACCAGCAGGCCGGGGCTGCCGCACAGCATGACGCGGTCTTCGGCGGCATTCAGCGGCGGCAGGCCCAGGTCGTCGGTCAGCTTGTTGGTCGCGATCAGGTCGGTGATGCGGCCCATGTTGCGGAACTCCTCGCGCGTGACCGTCGGGTAGTAGAGCAACTGCTTCTCGATCATCTCGCCCAGAATTTCATGCTTGGGCAGGTGGTCGGTCACCAGGTCGTGATAGGCCAGCTCGTCGATCTGGCGCACGCCATGCACCAGGATGACCTGCTCGTATTTCTCGTAGGTCTCCGGGTCGCGGATGATGCTCATGAACGGGGCGAGGCCGGTGCCCGTGCCGAAAAGATAGAGGCGCTTGCCCGGCAACGTGTAGTCGATCAGCAGCGTGCCGGTGGGCTTGCGGCCCACGATGATGGTGTCGCCCACCTGGATGTGCTGCAGCTTGGAGGTCAGCGGTCCTTCCTCGACCTTGATGCTGAGGAACTCCAGGTGCTCCTCGTAGTTCGGGCTCACGATGCTGTAGGCGCGCAGCAAGGGCTTGTTGTTGACCTTCAGCCCGATCATCGTGAAATGGCCGTTCGAGAAGCGCAGCGCCGGGTCGCGGGTGGTGGTGAAGGTGAACAGGCGGTCGGTCCAGTGGTGGACGCTCAACACACGTTCTTCGCTGAAGGCACTCATAGGAATCAGGAATGGTTGTGGACGAAAAAACGCGCACGCACAAGGTGCGCGGTGACGCGGAGCCGAACACCGTCAGTCTGCCGCAACCCTCCGATTGTCGGCGACACCTGAGAAAACACCATTGCAAGCATCGGGTCTGTTTGCTACATTGACTTCATGTAGTGATCGCCACATGAATTTGTAGTGAATGCTACACAAAGCGAAGTTCCAGCACAAGCGCCAGCCCGGCACATTTGTTGCACCCGCTGCCGCAACGATTTCACGAGAAGCCCGCGATGACCGAACACACCAAGACAGACGGATTGCCCGGCATGGACGTACCCGTGCTGCCCGAAGCCGGCGGCCGCGCACCCTTGCGCAACGAGCGCATGAGCACCGGAAAGGTCGAGTGCAACGCGTGCCCCGTGCTCTGCCAGATCTCCGAGGGGCGCACCGGCGCCTGCGACCGCTATGCCAACCGCGAGGGCGTGCTGGTGCGGGTCGACCCGGTGCTGCTGCTGCGCCGCGAACTGGCCAGCGAGTCTCCGGCGCTGGTGCCTTTCGCGCGCCCCGCTGCCGAGCCGGCCACCCCCGGCGCCGAGCCCGAATGGAGCGGAGATCTCCTTCACGCCGACGAGGTTTTCGTGACCGGCGTGGGCTCCTCCACCACCTACCCCGATTACAAGCCCGCGCCCTTCATCGTCGCTTCCAAGGCCCAGGGCGTCGACATGGTCACGGTGGTGACGGAAGGCATCTTCAGCTACTGCAGCTTCAAGGTGAAGATCGACACCGACCGCTTCCTCGGTGCCGAGCAGGCCAACGTGCGCTATCGCGGCGAGGTGGTCGGCCACGTCACCACCGCCGAGTACGGCTCGCAGATGCTCTCGCTCGGCGGCGTGCACCACCTCACCGGCGGCAGCAAGAAGGAAGGCCGGATGACGGCCGAGCTGATGCAGCTGCTGGGCAACAAGAAGGCGGTGGAATGCGTGATCGACGGCGGCGCCGGCATGGTGATCCAGGCCGGTCGCGCGCCGATCGTCAACGGCGTCGAGGAGCAGCGCATGCGCGTGGGCTGCGGCTCGGCCGCGATCGGCATCTTCGCGCGCCAGCTCTTCGGCCAGGCGGACGAGGTGGTGGTGGTCGACGACCACATCACCGGCGTGCTCACCGAGCACCAGGCCGGGCGTTGCCTCGACATGCAGCCCTCGGGTATCCAGATGCGGGGGCGCAAGTCCACGCCGGGGCGCTACTTCCAGGTGGCCAATCCGGGCAACGGCTGGGGCGGCACCGACATCGACGACCCGCTCTCGATCATCGAGGGCTGGGAAGAGGGCGTCGCCAGGCCTGGCCTGCGTCTCTTGATGACGTCCACCACCGGCGAGCATGCGCAGTGGTACGTGCTCGACGACGAGCTCAGGCCCGTCGAGCAGCAGATGCCGGCCGAAGTGCGCCGCGTCGTCGAGCGCATCGGCGAGAACTGCGAGCCCTCGCTGTGCAGCGTGCTCTTTCTCGGCGGCGCGGGCGGGTCGTTGCGCGCGGGCGTGAC
Organism: Variovorax sp. PBS-H4; assembly: GCF_901827205.1. Taxonomy (NCBI): domain Bacteria; kingdom Pseudomonadati; phylum Pseudomonadota; class Betaproteobacteria; order Burkholderiales; family Comamonadaceae; genus Variovorax; species Variovorax sp. PBS-H4. The sequence goes on from NZ_LR594675.1 coordinate 311,666, forward strand.
CGAGAACCCCGTGCTGCTCACCCGTGCCATCAAGCGGGCGCTGGTCAACGTGACCTGTGGCGGCGCGCCGGCCTATGTGTGGCCGGGCGGCGGGATCACCGTGATGGCCGATGTGCTGCGCATGCCCGACAACAGCTTCGGCACCGTGCCGACGCCGGCCATCGTGGCGCCCATCGAGTTCAGCATGCGGCGCGAGGACTACGCCGCGCTCGGCGGCCACATGGAGCATGTGTTCTCGCTCGAGCAGGCGCTCGCCCGCGGCGCCTGGCAGAACGACGGCGCACCGCTCGCGCGCCAATGGCTTCGCATGGACGATGCCAACCCGTGGCCGCTCGGCCAGCCCCCGATGCTGGGTTGACCGGGGCCGCCGATGAACGCCCAACGCAGCGCCCTCGAAGGAGGCCGCTGGCACTTCAATCATGGCCCGATCGACATCGTGGCCGAGGCGCACGGCAACGAGGTCGAGGTTGCCGTCGCGCACGAGCTCGCGTGGCGGCGCTTCGGCACGGTGCTCGACGAACTCGTGGCCGAGCTGCGGCTGCTGCGCCAGCCCGTGGGCGAGGCGTGTGCACTGCAGGGTGTCATCGCACGCCGCATGTGGGCAGCTTGCGCACCCTTCCGCGCCGGCTTCATCACGCCGATGGCCGCGGTGGCGGGCGCCGTCGCCCAGGAACTCGTGACGTGCTATCAGCGCGAAGGCATCGAGCGCGCCTGGATCAACAACGGCGGCGACATCGCATTGCACCTTGCCCCGGGCCAGTCCGCGCGGGTCGGTCTGTTCGCCGACCTGGCGCGCTTCGATCTTCGCGAGCGCGGGCCGCTCACGACCGATGGGCAGTTCGAACTGCGCGCCGAGATGCCCGTGCGCGGCGTCGCCACCAGCGGCTGGCGCGGGCGCAGCTTTTCCCTGGGCATTGCCGACAGCGTGACCGTGCTCGCGGCGACGGCGGCCCAGGCCGATGCGGCCGCCACGGTGATCGCCAATGCGGTCGATGTGGAAGACGCGGGCATCCACCGTCGCCCGGCCAGCGAATGCAAGGACGACAGCGACCTCGGCGACATCCCGGTGACGGTGAATGTCGAGCCTCTCGCCCCCGCGCAGGTGCAGCGCGCACTGGCCGCGGGCGCAGAGCGCGCCGCAGATCTGCAGCGTGCCGGCCTGATCGGCTCCGCCATGCTCGTTTGCCAGGGGCAATGGCGGCTGGTGGAGCCCTTAAGCTTGCAGGCATCGGGCACGTCTGCACTTGCGAATCTGCCGCAGGCTGCTGCACTTGGTTCAGTATTTGCTTAACGAAAAGCAGGACTTGTTTTCATGATCGATATCCGCCGTGTCTTCACCCAGGTCGAGCACATACACCACGAATTCGGCCCGCGCGCCCCGACGCCGCTGGTGCGCGGTGCCATCGCCGCGGTGCTGACCAATCCCTTTGCCGGCCGCTACGAACCGGACATCCTGCCGATGATGGCCCTGCTGGACCCGGTGGGTGTCGATATGGCGCATCGCCTGCACCGCGCCATGGACGTGCCGATCGATCGCATCGCGACCTACGGCAAGGGTGCGATCGTGGGCGCCGCCGGTGAACTCGAGCATGGGGCGCTGTGGCATGTGCCGGGCGGCTACGCCATGCGCGAGCTGCTGGGCTGGAAGGGCGATCGCGCCGCCTACACCGCCGGCACCGTCGACGAGAACAAGACCGGGCAGCCCGGCAACGCGCTGTCGATCGTGCCTTCGACCAAGAAGGTCGGGCCGCCCGGCGCGGCGCTCGACGTGCCGCTCACCAACATCAATGCCAGCTATGTGCGTGGCCAGTTCGACGCGATCGAGGTCCGCGTGCCGGGTGCGCCGGCGGCCGACGAGATCGTCTTCATCCTCGCGATGAGCACCGGCTACCGCGTGCACGACCGTGTCGGCGGCTTGCGCGCCGAGAACATCGCCAAGTGGGATGGCCTGCGCTGAGGCCGCGACACCCTTCACTCAGAGAGACAAGGACAAGGAAAGAACCATGAGCGCCAACATCCGCAAGCTCGTCGTGCAGATCGACGAAACCCGCAAGGAAATGGGCAAGACGATCGACCCGCCGACGCGCCGCGCCGTCGCCATCGCGGTCATCAAGAACCCCTACGCCGGCCGCTACAGCGAATCGCTGGATGAGCTGATTGCCATCGGCGAGGAGCTCGGCGCCCTGCTGGGCCAGAAAGCCGTCAAGGCGCTGGGCATCGAGCCCAGCCAGGCCCAGAGCTACGGCAAGGCCGCGATCGTTGGCGAAAGCGGCGAGCTCGAGCATGCAGCGGCGATCCTGCACCCCAAGCTCGGCGCGCCGTTGCGCGTGGCGGTCGAGAAGGGCGCGGCCCTGGTGCCTTCGGCCAAGAAGCGCGGCACGCTCGGCACCCCCATCGACGTGCCGCTCGGCCACAAGGACGCCGCCTTCGTGCGCAGCCATTTCGACGCCGTCGAGGCACGCGTGTCCGATGCCCCGCGCGCCAATGAGATCGTGGTCGCCGTCGCCGTGACCGACAGCGGACGCCCGCTGCCGCGCGTCGGCGGGCTGCAGGTCTCCGAGATCAAGGGCGAAGACGGACTCCGCTGAGCCTCACTGCCACCTGTCGACATTCATCAACCATTCCAACGAGGAGTTCACCATGGCCATGCGTTTCGCCTTCAGCGCGGTGTCGATCGCCGCTCTCACCTTCGCACTGATTCCCGCCGCGCAAGCGCAGGGCGTGATCAAGATCGGCGAAATCAACAGCTACAAGGCCCAGCCCGCCTTCCTCGAGCCCTACAAGAAGGGCATGGAGCTGGCGGTCGACGAGATCAACGCCGCGGGGGGCGTGAACGGCAAGAAGATCGAGCTCGTCAGCCGTGACGACAACGCCAACCCCGGCGACGCAGTGCGCGTGGCCGAGGAGCTGGTCTCGCGCGAGAAGGTCGACATGCTCGCAGGCACCTTCCTGTCGAACACCGGCCTGGCGGTCACCGACTTCGCCAAGCAGAAGAAGTTCTTCTTCCTGGCCGGTGAGCCGCTCACCGACAAGATCACCTGGCAGGGCGGCAACCAGTACACCTTCCGCCTGCGTCCCGGCACCTACATGCAGGCTGCGATGCTGGTGCCCGAGGCGGCCAAGCTCAAGAAGAAGCGCTGGGCCCTGGTCTACCCCAACTACGAGTATGGCCAGTCGGCGGTGGCGGCCTTCAAGAACCTGCTGAAGGCTGCGCAGCCCGACGTGGAATTCGTGGCCGAGCAGGCGACGCCCCTCGGCAAGGTCGATGCCGGCAGCGTCGTGCAGGCCCTGGCAGACGCCAAGCCTGATGCCATCTTCAACGTGCTCTTCGCCGCCGACCTCTCGAAGTTCGTGCGCGAGGGCAACACCCGCGGCCTGTTCAAGGACCGTGAGGTCGTCAGTGTGCTGACCGGCGAGCCGGAGTACATGGATCCGCTGAAGGACGAGGCCCCCAATGGGTGGATCGTGACCGGCTATCCGTGGTACGGCATCAACACGCCCGAGCACAAGAAGTTCGAGCAGGCCTACCAGGCCAAGTTCAAGGACTACCCGCGCCTGGGCTCGGTGGTGGGCTACAGCATGATCAAGTCGGCCGCCGCGGGCATTGCCAAGGCCAAGAGCACCGACACCGACAAGCTGGTCGCGGCCTTCAAGGGGCTGCAGGTCGACACGCCCTTCGGCAAGATCAGCTACCGCCCGGAAGACCACCAGTCGACCATGGGCGCTTTCGTGGGCCGCACCAAGAACGAGGGCGGCAAGGGCGTGATGGTCAACTACGTGTACCTCGACGGTGCCGACGCCAAGTACCAGCCTCCCGCGGAAGAGCTGAAGAAGTCCCGCGCCAACGACTGAGCCGAGGCGAACGCGTCATGAGCTTTTCAGGTTTCATCGTCCAACTGCTCAACGGACTGGCGAGCGCGTCCTCGCTGTTCCTCGTCGCGGCGGGGTTGTCGCTGATCTTCGGCGTCACGCGGATCGTGAATTTCGCGCATGGCTCGTTCTTCATGGTGGGCATCTACATTGCCTACTCGCTGGTCGATCGGCTGGGCACGGGCTTCGGCTTCTGGCCGTCGCTGGTGCTGGCGGCGCTCGCCGTCGGCGTGCTCGGTGCGCTGATCGAGGTGGTGCTGCTGCGCCGCATCTACAAGGCGCCCGAGCTGTTCCAGCTGCTGGCCACCTTCGCGCTGGTGCTGGTGATCAAGGACGCGGTGCTGTGGCTCTGGGGGCCCGACGAACTGCTGGGCCCGCGTGCGCCCGGACTCTCCGGCTCGGTGACTCTCCTCGGGCGCCAGTTCCCGTCCTATGACCTGTTCCTGATCGTGGTCGGCCCGGTGGTGCTGGGCCTGGTGTGGATGCTGCTCACGCGCACCCGCTTCGGCACCCTGGTGCGGGCCGCCACGCAAGACCGCGAGATGGTCAGCGCGCTGGGCGTCAACCAGGCGTGGCTGTTCACGGCCGTGTTCGCGCTCGGCGCGCTGCTCGCGGGCCTCGGCGGCGCGCTGCAGCTGCCGCGCGAGCCCGCCACGCTGGAGATGGACCTCAACACCATCGGCGCGGCCTTCGTGGTGGTGGTGGTAGGCGGCATGGGCTCGATCCCCGGCGCCTACGCCGCCGCGCTGCTGATCGCGGAGATCAAGGCGATCTGCATCTGGCTGGGCGTGGTCGATGTCTTCGGTATCAGCGTGTCCTTCTCCAAGCTCACGCTGGTGGTGGACTTTCTGGTGATGGCTGTGGTGCTGGTGTGGCGCCCCTGGGGCCTGTTCGGCCGCCCGCAGGCGCCCAGCCGGTACGTGGGCATGCAGGAGGAGCCATTGCGCCGCCCCAGCCGGGCCTACCTGATAGCCGCCGCCGTCTTCGGACTGGTGCTGGCGGCATTGCCGGTCTTCACGGCCGACTCGCCCTACACGATGGTGCTGATGATCGACCTGATGATCGCCGCGCTCTTCGCCACCAGCCTGCACTTCATCATGGGGCCGGCCGGCATGCACTCTTTCGGCCATGCGGCCTACTTCGGGCTCGGGGCCTATGGCGCCGCGCTGCTGGTGCGGGCGAGCGGCATGCCGATGGAGCTGGCGCTCGTCGTGGCGCCCTTGGTCGCGGCGGCCGGCGCCTTCGTCTACGGCTGGTTCGCGGTGCGGCTGTCGGGCGTGTACCTGGCGATGCTGACGCTGGCCTTCGCGCAGATCACCTGGGCCATCACTTACCAGTGGGACAGCTTCACTGGCGGGAGCAACGGCCTCACCGGCGTGTGGCCTGCGGCGTGGTTGTCGGACAAGCGTGTGTACTACTGGCTCACGCTCGCGCTGGTCGCGCTGGGCGTGCTGTGGCTGCGCCGCGTGCTGTTCTCGCCCTTCGGCTATGCGCTGCGCGCGGGCCGTGACTCCGCGCTGCGGGCGGACGCGATCGGTATCGACGTCAAGCGCATGCAGTGGGCGGCCTTCGTCATCGCAGGCGCGGCGGCAGGGCTGGCGGGGGCACTCTATGCGTTCTCCAAAGGCAGCATCTCGCCGGAGTCGCTGAGCGTGGGCAAGTCGGTGGATGGACTGGTGATGGTGCTGCTGGGTGGCATCCAGACGCTGGCGGGGCCGGTCGTGGGGGCTGTTACCTTCACCTGGCTGCACGACACGGTGGCGCGCAATACCGATTACTGGCGGGCGATGCTGGGGGGGATCATTCTTTTGTTGGTGCTGCTGTTCCCGCAGGGGATTGCGGGGTTTGCGAAGCAGCTCTTCGATCGGAAGCGGCGGGAGAAGGATGCGGGCGAGTTGAAGGAGGTGAAGGCGTGAGCACTGTCTTGCTCCCTCTACCTTGGGGTGAGGGCACCGGGCCTTTGATTCGTCCATTGACTTCGATGGGTACGTTGCGCTTGGTTGAAGGTTGGAGCCGGGATGTCGTCCCGGCAGCCGAGTTACTTTCTTTTGCTTCGCCAAAAGAAAGTAACCAAAGAAAAGGCGACCCCACTGCGCGTGTCCCTGATCCGCGAAAAGCTGCGCTCCTCGGCACGCGCAGAGGGGATAGGAACGGGCCATTGCTTCGCTCGGCCACCAACGGCCTCGCTGCGCGAGGCCTGGAACAGGGGCGTGCGTGTGCGCTCGCACGTGAGCACGAGCATGGACATGTCCATGTACATGCGCGTATGCGCGAGTGCCAGCGTGAGCGAGGACCAAGGTCTCACGCCAAGTTGCAAACCACAGAAGGACGCGCCTGCGGCGCGTTGAAGTTCAATCCCCTCTGGCCGCGCCGAGGAGCGGAGCTTTTCGCGGATCAGGGCCGCGCGTGTTTGAGCGAAGCGAGTTTGCGCGGACCCCGCGAAAAGCGAGCACCGCAGGTTGCCCGTAGCGAAGCGGAGGGTCGCGGCCAGCGGGGTCGCCTTTTCTTTGGTTACTTTCTTTTGGCGAAGCAAAAGAAAGTGACTCGGCTGCCGGGACGACGCCCCGGCTCCGGGCTCAAAACCACGGCAAGGTACGAATCGAAGGCCCCGTGCCCTCACCCCAGCCCTCTCCCGGAGGGAGAGGGAGCAAGACCCGCGGGAGCAAGACCCGAGAGAGCAAGAGCATGAGCCTCCTTAAAGTCACAGAACTCGGCAAGTCCTTCGGCGGCGTCAAAGCCGTCGACGGCATCAGCTTCGACCTCGCCGCCGGCGAGCTGCTGGCGCTCATCGGCCCCAACGGCGCCGGCAAGTCCACCACCTTCAACATGGTCAACGGGCAACTGAAGGCCGACCGCGGCTCGATCCTGCTCGACGGCGAAGAGCTGGTCGGCCGCAGGCCGCGCGAGATCTGGCGCATGGGCGTGGGCCGCACCTTCCAGATCGCGGAGACCTTCGCCTCGCTCACCGTGGTGGAGAACGTGCAGATGGCCCTGCTCTCGCACGACCACAAGCTGTTCTCGACCTGGCGCCGCGCCGCCGACCACAAGCGCGAGGAGGCGCTGGCCCTGCTCGACCAGGTCGGCATGAAGGCACAGGCGGACCGGCCCTGTAGCGTGCTCGCCTACGGCGACGTCAAGCGCGTCGAGCTCGCGATCGCCATGGCGAACTCGCCCAAGCTGCTGCTGATGGACGAGCCCACCGCCGGCATGGCGCCCAAGGAGCGCAACTCGTTGATGGCGCTCACCAAGCAGCTGGTGATCGACCGCGGCATGGCGGTGCTCTTCACCGAGCACAGCATGGACGTGGTCTTCGCGTACGCCGACCGCATGATCGTGCTGGCGCGCGGCCGCCTCATCGCGCAAGGCAAGCCGCTCGAGATCCGCGACCATCCGAAGGTGCAGGAGGTCTACTTCGGCAGCGGCAAGACTTTCGAGAAGATCGCGGAGAAGGCGGCGGCGGTCGCTGCGGAGCTTGGGGCATGAACACGGCAGCGGTTGTCCGCCTTCAGGAATTGTCGACATGACCCCCCACGAAACACTGCTCGAAGCCAAGTCCCTGTGCGCCTGGTATGGCGCGGCCCAGATCCTCTACGACGTCGACCTCGAAGTCCGCCGCGGCGAAGTGGTCGCGCTGATGGGTCGCAACGGCGCCGGCAAGTCCACCACGCTCAAGGCGCTGATCGGCATGCTGGCCAAGCGTCGCGGCGCGGTGCGCTTCCTGGGCCACGACATCTCGAAGTGCGAACCGCACCACGCGGCCAAGCTGGGCCTGGGTTTCGTGCCCGAGGACCGGCGCGTGTTCACCGACCTCACGGTGATGGAGAACCTCGAGGTCGGCAGGCAGGCGCCGCGCCGCTGGTCCGACGGCAGCGATGCGCCGCTGTGGACGCCCGAGCGCCTGTTCAAGCTTTTTCCCAATCTCGGCGAGATGCCGCAGCGTCCCGGCGGCCGCATGAGCGGCGGCGAGCAGCAGATGCTGACCGTGGCGCGCACGCTGATGGGCAACCCCTACCTCGTGCTGCTGGACGAGCCTTCCGAAGGCGTGGCGCCGGTCATCGTCGAGCAGATGGCCAACATGATCCTGGAGCTCAAGGCGCAGGGCGTGAGCATCCTGCTGTCGGAGCAGAACATGCACTTCGCCGAGCTGGTCTCCGACCGAGCCTACGTGCTGGAGAAGGGGCAGATCCGCTACCAGGCTTCGATGGCCGACCTGGCGACCAACGAGGAAGTCCGGCGGGCCTACCTGTCCGTCTGAGCCGAGCCAGGGCATTTTTCATCAACCGAGGAGCGAACACCATGCACGACACGCACCGCAGAATCTTTCTCCAGTCCGCTGCCGCCTTGGGCCTGGCCGGCCTGTCGATGCCGCTGTTCGCGGCGGGGAAGGTCAGGCCCAGCGACAAGTCGGCGCTGATCGTGGTCGACGTGCAGAACTGCTTCGTCGACGGCGGCACGCTCCCGGTAAAGGGCGGCGCCGACGTGGTGCCGGTGATCAACAAGTTGTCCACCGCCTTCGAGAACATCGTGCTCACGCAGGACTGGCACACGCAGGGCCACGCCTCCTTCGCGAGCGCGCACGCGGGACAGAAGCCCTTCAGCAGCATCAAGCTGGGCTACGGCAACCAGGTGCTGTGGCCCGACCACTGCGTGCAGGGCACGGAAGACGCCGCGCTGCACAAGGACCTGAAGCTGCCGAGCGCGCAACTGATCATCCGCAAGGGCTACCACAAGGGCGTGGACAGCTACTCGGCCTTCGAGGAGGCCGACCGCAAGACGCCGACGGGCCTGGCCGGCTATCTCAAGCAGCGCGGCATCAAGACCGTGTTCGTCACCGGCCTGGCGACCGACTTCTGCGTGGCTTGGACGGCGCTGGATGCACGAAAGGCCGGCTTCGAGGCTTATGTCATCGAGGATGCCACGCGGGCCATCGACCTCAACGGCTCGCTCGCGAAGGCCTGGAAGGAGATGCAGGCCAAGGGGGTCAAGCGCATCCAGTCGAGCGACATCGAGATCAGCGCATAGGGAGCCCACGAGCGCAATGCAGGAACTCGCCCTGACGGTCAATGGACGCGAGCGCGCGCTGCGAGTGCCCGAGGCGGCGACGCTGCTGCATGTGCTGCGCAACGACCTCGCGTTCAATGGCCCCAAGTACGGTTGCGGACTCGGCCAGTGCGGTGCGTGCACGGTGTGGGTCGATGGGGTGGCTGCGCGGGCCTGCGTGATCCCCGCCCATGGGGTGGCCGGCCGCGCGATCACCACGCTCGAAGGCCTGGGTTCGCGCGACTGCTGGCATCCCGTGCAGCAAGCCTTCGAGCAAGCCCAGGCCGCGCAGTGCGGCTATTGCCTCAACGGCATGGTGATGCAGGCCGCCGCGCTGCTGGCACGTGACCCGCACCCCAGCGATGCCCGCATCCGTGCCGAGCTGTCGGGCAACCTGTGCCGCTGCGGCACGCACGTGGAGATCCTGACCGCGGTGCAGGCCGCGGCACTGCGAATGGCCGGGGACGAGGCGACGTGAGCCTGCGCGCCGAGCAGCCGCGCAGCCGCAGCGATATCCTCAACGCGCACGACGTGCTGGTCGTGGTGCGCGAGACGCCACCGGCGCCGCCCGCTGCGAACGGGCAACCGCCCGTGGTCTTCGGCAATCCCGCCGAAGGCCCCGAGATCCTGCTGGCGCTGTGGAGCGACGGCAGCGCCACCGCGCTCAACGGCCACGTCGACCTGGGCACCGGCATCCGCACAGCGCTCGCGCAGGTGGTGGCCGAGGAGCTCGACCTGCCGCTGGCGCAGGTGCACATGGTGCTGGGCGACACGGCGAGCGCGCCGAACCAGGGCGCGACCATTGCCAGCGCCTCGCTGCAGATCCACGCCATGCCGCTGCGGTTGGCGGCGGCGCAGGCACGCGCATGGCTGCTGGAGCAGGCCTCCGAGCGCTTCGGTGTGCAGCCTTCGCTGCTCGAAGTGCGCGAGGGCCGCATCCATGCCGGCGAGGACGCGGCCTTCAGCGTGCCCTTCGGCGAGCTGGTCTCCGGTACGCGCACGGTGCTGCAGCTCGACGCCGCCGCCCGGCTCAAGGACCCGAAGGACTATCGCGTCGTCGGCACTGCGGTCCCGCGCGTCGACATTCCCGCCAAGCTGGCGGGCGAGACTGTGTTCGTGCACGACATGCGCGTGCCCGGCATGCTGCACGGCCGCGTCGTGCGGCCGCCCTATGCGGGCGCGGACCACGGCGACTTCATCGGCAATACGCTGGAATCGGTGGACGAATCGTCCATCGCCCACCTCCCCGGCATCCGCGCGGTGGTGGTGATCCGCGACTTCGTGGGCGTCGTGGCCGAGCGCGAGGAGCACGCGGAGCAGGCGCTGCGCGAACTGCGCGTGCGCTGGAAGCCCTGGCCGGGACTGCCCGCTCTCGACGACCTCGAAGGCGCGATCCGCGCCAACCCGGCGACGCAGCGCCTGCTGGTCGACGAGGGCCGGGTGGACGAAGCGCTCGCGAACGCGGCCCAGCCGATGCCGCGCACCTATGTCTGGCCTTACCAGATGCATGCCTCGATCGGGCCTTCTTGCGCGCTCGCGCACTGGCAGCCCGAAGGCGAGCCTGGCGTCCGGTTGCGTGTCTGGGCCGGCTCGCAGAACCCGCACGTGCTGCGGGCCGATCTCGCCAGGCTCATGGGCCTGGAGGATGTGGCCGTCGAGGTGGTTCGCATGGAAGCCGCGGGCTGCTACGGCCGCAACAGCGCCGACGACGTGGCGGCCGACGCGGCCCTGCTCGCGCGTGCGGCCGGTGCGCCGGTCCGCGTGCAGCTCACGCGCGAGCAGGAGCATGCGTGGGAACCCAAGGGTGCGGCGCAGCTGATGCAGGTCAACGGCGGGCTCGATGCCGAGGGCGGGGTGGCAGCCTACGACTTCGAGACCTCCTATCCCTCCAACGGCGCGCCCACGCTGGCGCTGCTGCTGACGCGCACCATCGAGCCGGTAGCACAGGCCTTCGAGATGGGCGACCGCACCGCGCGCCCGCCCTATGACTACGAGAACCTGCGGGTCAAGGTCAACGACATGGCGCCGATCGTGCGCGCCTCGTGGCTGCGCGGCGTGTCGGCACTGCCCAGCTCCTTCGCGCACGAGTCCTATGTGGACGAACTGGCGACCGCGGCCGGCGTGGACCCGGTGGCGTTCCGCCTGCGCCACCTGCGCGATCCGCGGGCGGAGGAGCTGGTGCGGGAGACGGCGCAGAAGGCCGGCTGGCGCATGCGCACCGGGCCGCAGGAGGATGCCGACGGCGACCACCCTTCGAGGCGCGCCGACGCGCGCGTGGGGCCGGGCGGCGATGTGCTCTTCGGCCAGGGCTTCGCCTACGCCCGCTACGTGCACAGCAAGTGGCCCGGCTTCGGCGCAGCCTGGTCGGCCTGGGTCGCGGATGTCGAGGTCCACAAGACCACCGGCGAGGTGCATGTGCGCCGCGTGGTGGTGGGGCACGACGCGGGGCTGATGGTGAACCCGGCCGGGGTCGAACACCAGATTCACGGCAACGTGATCCAGACCACCAGCCGGGCCTTGAAGGAGCGCGTGGAGTTCGCGCCGCCGGCGGAAACGTCCGGTGGCGGCGAGACGCTGCCGGGCGTGCTGCCGGCCGGCGTGGTCGCGAGCCGCGAATGGGGCAGCTACCCGATCCTCAGCTTCCGCGAGGTACCGGTCATCGAGGTCGTGCACATGCAGCGGCCGGGCGAGCCGCCGCTGGGCGCGGGGGAGTCGTCCTCGGTCCCGGGCACGGCGGCGATCGCGAATGCGATCTTCGATGCGACGGGGGTGCGGTTCAGGGCGCCGCCGTTCACGCCGGAGGTCGTGCGGGCCGCGCTGAATCCCTCGGTCCCTCCGGACTTGCTCCCTCTCCGTGCGGGAGAGGGTGGGGATGAGGGCACGCGGGCGGTCGATGGTGGCGCCATCGTGCCCTCATCCCCACCTTCTCCCAGAGGGAGAAGAAGCGAGACCGATGTGCCGTGGCCGAAGGCGCGCGGTCTGTGGGCCACGGCCACCGCTCTCGTGATCGGCGTCGTCGGCGTTATCGCGGGGCTCTTGGGCTGGCGCTCCACCATCGCGCCCGTCTCCTTCAGTGCCCCTGTCTACAGCCAGGCCACCATCGACCGCGGCCGCACTCTCGCCGCCGTCGGCGACTGCGCCGTCTGCCACACCGCCCCCGGCGGCACGCCCAACGCCGGGGGGCGCGCGATGGACACGCCCTTCGGCACCCTCTACACCACCAACCTCACGCCCGACCCCGGCACCGGCCTGGGCCGCTGGTCCTTCAGCGCCTTCCAGCGTGCCATGCGCGAGGGCATCTCGCGCGACGGCCACCATCTCTACCCGGCCTTCCCCTACACCGCCTTCGCCAAGACCAGCGACGACGACCTGCAGGCCCTGTATGCCTACTTCATGTCGTTGCCCGCGGTGCAGGCGCCCACGCCCGAGCCCGAGATGAAATTCCCCTTCAGCCTCCGGCCGCTGATCGCCGGCTGGAACGCGCTCTTCCACGACCCCGCGCCCCTGCAGCCGGTCGCGCAGCAGAGTGCGGAATGGAACCGTGGCGCCTACCTGGTCAACGGCCTGGGCCATTGCGGTGCCTGCCACACGCCACGCAACGCGCTGGGCGCGGAGCAGGGCGGCAGCGCCTACCTGGCGGGCGCGGTGGTCGAGGGCTGGGAGGCGCCCGCGCTCACCGGCCTGGCCTCGAAGTCCGCGGTGCCGTGGAATGCCGAGTCCCTCTACCGCTACCTGCGCAACGGCCACAGCCCGCAGCACGGCACGGCCGGCGGTCCGATGGCCGATGTGGTGCGCGAACTGGCCGCAGTTCCCGACGCCGACATCCGCGCAATGGCGAGCTACCTCGCGTCCTTCCATGCCGAGACCGGCGAGGCCGAGGCCCATGCCCAGGCGCAGCGCGCCGTCGCCAGCGCCGCGGCGCGCCAGGGCCAGCTGCTCGGCCCGGCCCAGCGCCTGTTCGACGGCGCCTGCGCCGCCTGCCATCACGACGGCAACGGTCCCACGCTGCTCGGCGCCAACGTGCCGCTCGCGCTCAACAGCAACCTCACGAGTGCGCGCCCCGACAACCTGCTGCGGACCGTCCTCGACGGCGTGCGCGAGCCCGCCTCGCGCGAGGTCGGCTTCATGCCCGCCTTCCGCGACGCGCTGAGCGATGCGCAGATCGCCGAGCTGGCCGGCTACATGCGCGCGCGCTTCGCGCCGCAGGAGCCGGCGTGGAAGGATCTGGAGTCGGAAGTTGCGCGGGTGCGAGGCCGCGAATGAATACGGCTGACCGGAAGGCGAAGAGCGCGAAGGTTCCGCGAAGGATGCGAAAAAGGCAGACAGAATGGCCTTCCTGAATTCTTTCGCGGCCTTCGCGGAACCTTCGCGTCCTCTGCGTCCGGTACCCGACTTCTTGGAGACAGCATGCCCCAGACCCTCGCACCCGCCACCAGCCTCCCCCGCGATGCCGAGCGCGCCGCCCTGATCGGCCGCCTCTGGCAGCCCGATGTCGGACCCACGCCGGTGATGGTGCACGAAGGCGGCCTGCACGACCTCACGCGCCTCGCACCCACCACCAGCCAGCTGCTCGAGCTCGACGACCCCGTGGGCCAGGTGCGCCAGGCCCTGCGCGACAACGACGCGCCGCGCATCGCGGCACTCGATGCGGCGCTGGCCAACAGCGACGAGGCCCGGCGCGATCCCGAACTGCCCTGGCTGCTCGCGCCCTGCGACCTGCAAGCGGTGAAGGCCAGCGGCGTGACCTTCGTCGCCAGCCTCCTGGAGCGCGTGATCGAGGAGCAGGCGCGCGGCGACGCTTCCCGGTCCGAGGCCATCCGGGCCGCGCTCGGCGGCGTGCTGGGCGAGAACCTCGCCGGCATCGTGCCCGGCTCGCCGCAGGCGGCCCAGGTCAAGGAGGTGCTGATCGCGCAGGGTGCCTGGTCCCAGTACCTCGAGGTCGGCATCGGCCCCGATGCCGAGATCTTCACCAAGGCGCCGGTGCTGTCGGCCGTGGGCACCGGCGCCGACGTCGGCATCCATTCGGGCTCGGTCTGGAACAACCCCGAGCCCGAGGTGGTGCTGGCGGTCGACAGCCGCGGGCGCACCTTGGGCGCGGCGCTCGGCAACGACGTCAACCTGCGCGACTTCGAGGGCCGCAGCGCGCTGCTGCTGGGCAAGGCCAAGGACAACAACGCCTCCTGCGCGATCGGCCCCTTCATACGCCTGTTCGACGCGCACTTCGGCATCGACGACGTGCGCCGCATCACGGTGGCGCTGCGGGTCGCCGGACCCGAAGGCTTCGTGCTCGAGGGTTCGAGCTCGCTCGCGCAGATCAGCCGCGACCCGCTCGACCTGGTGTCCCAGGCCATCGGGCCGCACCACGCGTACCCTGACGGGCTGATGCTCTTCCTCGGTACCATGTTTGCGCCCACCCAGGACCGCCATGGCCCGGGGCAGGGATTCACCCACGTGGTGGGCGACCGTGTGACGATCTCGGCACCCGAACTCGGCGCGCTGGAGAACCGCGTCGTGCACGCCGACCAGGCGGCGCGCTGGTCCTTTGGCATCGGCGCGCTGATGCGCAATCTCGCGGGGCGCGGCCTGCTCTGAGCAAGCCCGCGGCGCGGGTTTGTCCCGAGCCGCGCCGGCTTCAACCGGTCGGCGAGCGAATGGACAATGGCCGCATGTCTGCCCCCTGGCGCGTCCCGGCCGTTCCCCACCAGCACACGCTGGACCTGCGTGCGGTGTCGATGCTGCTGGAAGCGCCGCGCGAGGCCGAGCCGACGCGTGCCATGCTGCACTTCCTCAATGCGCTGCTGCCGGTCGACTACATCAGCCTGGTCTCGCACCTGGACGATCCGCCGGCGCTGCTCGAAGGGCATGCCTTCGGGGCGGCGTTGCGCAACGTCACCGGCAAGTGCTTCGACAAGTACCGACGCCATTTCTACCTCTTCGACGACGCGATCCGCATCGCTGGGCAGATGCGTGCGCAGCCGGGTGAGGACGCAGAAGTGACGGCGCTGCGCTTCCGCGCCGGCGAGATTCCCGACTCGGCCTGGCGCCACCGCATTTACGAATGCGAGCACCTGTCGGACCGGCTCACGCTGCTGTTCACCCCAGCCCCGCGCACCGCATTCTCCATCAACCTCTACCGCAGCGAGGCCAAGGGCGCCTTCGCGGCACAGGAGATCGAGCGCGTGCTGGCGGTCGCGCCGCTGTTGCGCCAGGTGCACCGCAATGCGGTCGGTACCGGCGCGGCCGCGCGGCAGATGGCCACGCGCATCGCACTGGCACGGGCCCGGCTCGACGCCCGCGCCGCTGCGCTCAGCCCCCGCGAGCTCGACGTCTGCGCGCGCATCGCCTGCAGCATGACGGCGGACGGCATCGCGGCCGACCTGGACGTTGCCGCCTCCACCGTGCTCACGCTGCGCAAGCGCGCCTACGTCAAGCTCGGCGTTCACGACCGCGCCGAGCTGATCCGTCTGGCCGCCTGAGCTGCGGCACCTGTCCCCTGCGCAGGGGACGCGGGTGCGCGGCTATGCACGCCACCATCGCTCCCAACACAATCACCGATGGAGACGAGCGCATGTTTCTGCGCAACTGCTGGTATGTCGTCGCCTGGGACCACGAGATCCCGGCCGACGGCCTCTTCAACCGCACCGTGATCGGGGAGCCGCTGCTCCTGTTCCGTCGCGCCGACGGCACCATCGTCGCGCTCGAGGACCGCTGCTGCCACCGGCTCGCGCCGCTGTCCAAGGGCCGCAAGGAGGGCGACTGCGTGCGCTGCGGCTACCACGGCCTCAAGTTCGATGCAGAGGGCATCTGCATCGAAGTGCCCGGCCTGGACAGCGTGCCACCCAGGGCGCGCGTACGCAGTTATCCGGTGGCGCTGCGCCATGCCTGGGTGTTCGTCTGGATGGGCGATCCGGCGCTGGCCGACCAAGCGCTCCTGCCCGACAACTTTTCCTGCGACCACCCGGGCTGGCGCAACGTTCCCGGCTACCTGCACTACGACACACCGTACCTGCTGATCTGCGACAACCTGCTGGACTTCTCGCACCTGAGTTATGTGCACGAGAAGACGCTGGGCGGTTCCACCGCGATCGCGCAGGCGCGGCCCGTTATCGACAAGATCCCGCGCGGCTTGCGGGTCACGCGCAAGGTCAAGGACGTGCCGCCGCCCGCCTACTGGGCGCGGGCGCGCGATTTCGGCGGTAACCATGTGGACCGCTGGTTCATCTACGACTTCGTGCTGCCCGGCACGCTGCTCATGCATTCGGGCGGCCGCCCTGCCGGCGACGCAGAGGGCGACATGCGGCGCGCGGTCGAACTGCATAGCTGCCAGACGCTGACGCCCGAGACCGAGACCAGCACCCACTACTTCTTCCAGCAGTCGCACCGCGCGGAGTTGGGCGGCGAATGGCTCACGCAGATGATCCATGACGGCCTGATCGTCGCCTTCAACGAGGACCGCGACATGATCACCGCGCAGGCCCGCAACATCGAGCGCGCCCCGGAGGCCCCGATGCTGCCGCTCGCGATGGACGCAGCCCTCGTGCAGTTCCGCCGCCTGCTGGCGCAGGCCATCGACGCCGAGCGCGCCTGAGCCACCGCACGCTGACCGTTTCCTCCACCACCGAAAGACCCACCATGTTCAGGACCTGGATGGCGGCCTGCTGCCTGGCCGCCCTGCCGCTTTGCACGCCCGCGCAGACCACCACACCGTCGCCGTTTCCCACCAGGCCCGTGCGGCTAGTGGTGCCCTATGCGGCCGGCGGCGCCACCGACTTCGTCGCACGCTTGGTCGGCGAGCGTTTGGCCAAGCGACTGGGGCAACCCGTGGTGGTCGACAACAAGCCAGGTGCCGCCGGCGCGCTGGGGGCCGCGGACGTGGCGCGCGCGCCGGCGGACGGCAG
Source organism: Variovorax sp. PBS-H4 (assembly GCF_901827205.1). Taxonomy (NCBI): domain Bacteria; kingdom Pseudomonadati; phylum Pseudomonadota; class Betaproteobacteria; order Burkholderiales; family Comamonadaceae; genus Variovorax; species Variovorax sp. PBS-H4. The sequence goes on from NZ_LR594675.1 coordinate 328,474, forward strand.
CGTGCTGCTGCTGACCATCACCGATTCGCAGGTCAACAACGCGGCCCTCTTCAAGACGCTGCCCTACGACCCGCAGAAGGACTTCGCGTTCGTCACTCAGATCGTGCGCAGCCCTGCGCTGATTTCCGCCAATACCGACCTGCCAGCCAAGAGCATGGACGCGTTGCGCCGCCTCGCCGCGCGGCAGCCCGCAAGCCTGAGCTACGCCTCCTGGGGCGTCGGCGGGCTCGGGCACCTGGCCGGCGAGTCCCTCAATCGCGAGCTCAAGGCCGGCATGGTCCATGTGCCTCAGAAGGGTGAGGGGCCGGTGGTGACCGACCTGCTGTCGAAGACAGTGAGCATCGGCCTGTCGTCGGTGGCAAGCGCGAAGCAGCATGTGCAGGCGGGCAATCTGGTGCCGCTGGCGGTGCTGGGCCGCGAGCGCTCGACGGCCTTGCCGCAGGTGCCGACGCTGCGCGAGCTCGGCTTCGCCGATCCGCTCTACGACACCAACGTGTGGCTCGGCGTCCTGGCGCCCGCGCGCACGCCGCCGGCCGTGGTGCAACGGCTCGTGGCCGAGACCCGTGCCATCGTTGCCGCCGAGGACCTGCGCTCGGTGCTGGTCGAGCGCGGCTTCGAGATCATGAACACCACGCCCGAGCAGTTTGCAGCGGGCTACAAGGCCGAGTTCGAGGTGATCACGCAGCGTATTCGCGCCTTCGGCATCGAGGCACAGTGAGCAAAGATGGTCTGAAAACTAAGACAAAAGCCTCAAGGGTTTGTTCTGGAGGAGGGAAGATGAGCTGGCGGTAACAATTGAACACAAATTGCGCCGCGCATTTTCGCCCGGCCTTCTGGAGAGCAACCCATGGAGACCGTGCGAGTATTTTTCTGCGCCGCCGCGCTGATGCTGGGCGCCGCAAACGCAGTGGCGCAGATCCTGATCGGCCAGTCGGCCGACATGTCGGGGCCGGTCGCGGCCAGCGTGAAGGAAACCATCCTCGGCTCGCAGCTGGTGATCGACAACGTCAACGCGCAGGGCGGCATCCACGGCGAGAAGATCGAAGTGATTCGCCTGGACGACGGGCTGGACACCAAGCGCTCGGTGGAGAACTCGCGCATCCTGATCGAGGAGAAGAAGGTGATCGCGCTGCTGCTCAACCGCGGCACGCCCAACGCACTGGCGGTCGTCCCGCTGCTCGACAAGAGCGGCACCCCGCTGATCGCGCCTTCCACCGGCGCGATGTCGCTGCATAAACCCGTGCAGAAGCATGTGTTCAACGTGCGCTCCACCTACCAGCGGGAGGCCGAGAAGGCGGTCCAGCATCTGCACACGGTGGGCATGCAGCGCATTGCCGTGGTCCAGGCCGACGATTCGTTCGGCAAGGACGCGATGGAAGGCGCCATGAAAGGCTTCGACAAGGCCGGCCTGAAGCCGGTCGTGCTGGCCCTGGCCGATCGCAACAAGCCCGACTACACGGCCATCGTTCCCAAGCTTGTGGCCTCCAACGCGCAGGCCGTTCTGTGGATCGGCTCCGGCACCGCGGTCACCGAAGGCGTGAAGGCGCTGCGCGCAACCGGTTCGGCCGCGCAGGTCATCACGCTGTCGAACAACGCGGCGTCAGGCTTCATCAAGGAACTGGGCGGCGCCAGCGGCGGCGTGGTGGTGATGCAGGTGTTGCCGTCCGAGCGGGGCTTGGCGCATCCGCTGGTCAAGGAGGCTTCGGACCTTGCCAAGGCCAAGGGTGACATCGAACTCTCGCCGGCGCTGCTCGAAGGCTTCGTGGCCACCAAGGTGCTGGTCGAGGCGCTGCGCCGCGCCGGCCCGAAGCCCACGCGCGCCAGGCTGCTGGCTGCGCTCAACGATTTCCGCTACGACCCGGGCGGTGGCCTCGAGGTGAGCTACTCGCCGCAGGACCACACGGGCATCGACTACGTCGACCTGTCGATCATCAGCGGGGGACGGTTCAAGCGCTGATCACTCCACCCTCTGCAGTGCACGCCGGTACTGCACCGCCTCCGCCACATGCGCCGCCTGCACCGCGCCGGCTCCGGCCAGGTCCGCTATCGTTCGGGCCAGCTTGAGCGTGCGGTGCGTGCCGCGCGCCGACCAGCCCAGTCGCGTCGCTGCAGTCTGCAGGAACTGCCGGGCCGCCGCATCGAGCTTCGCGTGGCGGTCGATCTCTGCGCCTTGCAGCGCCTGGTTGGCCTTGCCCTGTCGGCGGATTGCGCGCTCGCGCCCTTCGGCCACGCGCGCACGGACGTCTGCGCTGGCTTCGCCGGCGGGCGTCTCCAGCAACTGGGTGGCGGGTAGGGCGGGCACTTCGATGTGCAGGTCGATCCGGTCGAGCAGCGGCCCGCTGAGCTTGCCCTGGTAGCGGGCCACCTGGTCCGGCGTGCAACGGCAGGACTTGAGGGATGAGCCCAGGTAGCCGCAAGGGCACGGATTCATGGCGGCGATCAACTGGAAGCGGGCCGGGAACTCGGCACGCCGCGCGGCCCGCGCGATCGTGATGGTTCCGGTCTCCAGCGGCTCGCGCAGCGCCTCGAGCGCGGCACGCTGGAACTCGGGAAATTCGTCCAGGAACAGCACGCCGTTGTGCGCCAGCGAGATCTCGCCAGGCCGCGGCGGCGAGCCGCCGCCCACCAGCGCCACGGCACTGGCGCTGTGGTGCGGGCTGCAGGTCGGCCGCACACGCCAACGCTCGACGGCGAAGCGGCCGTGCAGGCTGGCTACGGCGGCGCTTTCCAGCGCCTCGTCGACGCTCATCGGCGGCAGCAGGCCCGCAAAGCGCTGCGCCAGCATCGACTTGCCGGAACCCGGCGGGCCCACCATCAGCAGGCTGTGCTGGCCGGCCGCCGCGACCTCGAGCGCGCGTCTTGCGCTCGCGTGCCCCTTGACGTCCGCCATGTCGGCCCCGGCCGCCACCGCGCCGGGTTCGGCCGGCTGCGCACGGTGCCAGCCGTCTTCCGACGCATCGCTCGCGGCCGGGCCGCCCGGCAGGAACTGCCGCACCACGTCCAGCAGGTGGGCCGCACCGTAGATGTCGGCGCCGGGTACCAGGGCGGCCTCCCGCGCGCTCTCGGCCGGCAGCACCAGCTTCGTCGCAACGCCGCGGCCATGCAGCGCCAGCGCCATTGCGAGCGCACCGCGCACGGGCCGCAGATGGCCTGAAAGCGAGAGCTCCCCCGCAAATTCGTGGCCCGCCAGCCGGGCCGCGTCGATCTGCCCGGCTGCCGCCAGGATGCCCAGTGCGATTGGCAGGTCGAAGCGCCCCGAATCCTTCGGCAGATCGGCCGGCGCCAGGTTGACCGTGATGCGCTTGTTGCTCGGGAATTCGAGGCCGGCATTCTGAATGGCAGAACGCACCCGCTCGCGCGCCTCCTTCACTTCCACGTCCGCCAGTCCCACCAGCGTGAAGCTCGGCAACCCGTTGGCCAGATGCACCTCGACCGTGACGCTTGCCGCTTCGAGGCCCAGCAAAGCACGGCTTTGCACCAAAGATAAGCTCATTTCCTCTCCCTTTCACCAAGATGGTGCTCCATCTTTTTGTTCCTGGCCTCGCCGTGCACCCGTCTCAGGCTCCGCTTCGGATGGGCCGCGAGATTTGGCACGCTCCCTGCTTTGAATCGGTATCCGACCATTTCAAAACCGACCGAGGAGTCTCCCGATGATGCACCGTAAAACCGCGTCTGCCCTGGCCGTCGCTGCCCTGGCTGCGCTGCCGATGCTGGCGAGCGCCCAGCTCACCGGCAACGTCGCGCTGACCAGCAACTACAAGTTCCGCGGCCAAGACCAGGACGTGCTGGGCAGCAACGACTTCGCCAAGACGCGCGCCGTCAAGCCCGCCATCCAGGGCGGTTTCGACTATGCCTTCGGCGAGAGCGGCTTCTACATCGGCAACTGGAACTCCAGCGTCAACTGGCTCAACGGCAACAGCATCGAGAGCGACATCTACGGGGGCTACAAGTTCAAGGCGGGCGTCTTCGACTTCGACGTCGGCGCGCTGGCGTACATCTATCCGGGCAACACCCGCGGCAACACCACCGAGCTCTACGGCGCAGGCACCTGGGCCGACGAAGCGATTGGTGCGTTCACGCTGAAGTACTCGCACACGGTGTCGAAGGACTATTTCAACTACGCCGGCGAGAAGGACGGCTCGGGCCTGAAGGGCCGCAACACCGGCTACCTGAACCTGAGCTACTCCAAGGAAATCGTGCCCAAGGTGACCTTCAAGGCGGCGGTGGGCTACACGCACATGAGCAGCGACATCCGCAGCCTGGGCTATCGCAACTACGTCGACTACAACGTCGGCGCTTCGTATGACTTCGGCAACGGCCTGTCGCTGGCCGGGTCGGTGCAGGGCGCCAACAGGAAGAGCTCGTACCTGCTCGTGGCCGATCCGGGCCTCGACCTCGGCTTCGGGCCCATCGGCCAGCGCACCTGGTCGCCCAACAAGGCCCGGTTCATCGTCACGCTGACCAAGACGCTCTGACCGCGGTGCGCGCCGTTCGAGCGCGCAGAGGAGAAAACATCATGGAATCTACGAGGGAAGCATCATGAAGCTGGTCACAGCCATCATCAAGCCGTTCAAGCTCGACGAGGTGCGCGAGGCGCTCTCGACCATCGGGGTGCAGGGCATCACCGTGACGGAGGTCAAGGGCTTCGGCCGCCAGAAGGGCCACACCGAGCTCTACCGCGGCGCGGAGTACGTGGTCGACTTCCTGCCCAAGGTCAAGATCGAAGCGGCCGTGGCCGACGAACTGGTCGAGCGCGTGATCGAGGCGGTCGAGAGCGCCGCGCGCACCGGCAAGATCGGCGACGGCAAGATCTTCGTCTACGACCTCGAGCAGGTCGTGCGCATCCGTACCGGAGAAACAGGCCGCGAAGCCCTTTGACTTCGAGGCACGAAAGAACAGATCCAATGAAAAAACTGCTTGTCTCTCTCGCCTTCGGCCTGGGCGTTCTCGTCACGGGCACTGCGGGCTTCGCCCAGACCCCGGCTGCGCCGGCCGAAGCGCCTGCCGCCACTGCCCCCGCAGCCGCAGCGCCCGCCGCCGCGGCTCCGGCGGCTGCAGCACCTGCCGATGCCGCCGCGGCTGCGCCTGCTGCTGCTGCTGCACCTTCCTTCAACAAGGGCGACACCTCCTGGATGCTGCTGTCGACGCTGCTGGTCATCATGATGACCATTCCTGGCCTGGCGCTCTTCTACGGTGGCCTGGTGCGCAGCAAGAACATGCTGTCGGTGCTGATGCAGGTGATGGTCACCTTCTCGATGATCGTGGTGCTGTGGCTCATCTACGGCTACAGCCTGGCGTTCACCGAGGGCAACTCCTTCATCGGCGGCTTCGACCGTCTCTTCATGAAGGGCATCTTCGACGCTGCCACTGGCACCTTCGCGCCAGGCGCGACCTTCAGCAAGGGCGTCTACATCCCCGAGCTGCTGTTCGCCGCCTTCCAGGCCACCTTCGCCGGCATCACCTGCTGCCTGATCGTCGGCGCCTTCGCCGAGCGCATCAAGTTCTCGGCCGTGCTGCTCTTCATGGCGCTGTGGTTCACCTTCAGCTATGCGCCGATCGCGCACATGGTCTGGTTCTGGATGGGCCCCGACGCCTACGCCAGCAAGGACGTGGTCGATGCCATGAACGCCAAGGCCGGCCTTATCTGGCAATGGGGCGCGCTGGACTTCGCCGGGGGAACGGTGGTGCACATCAACGCCGCGGTCGCAGGCCTGGTGGGTGCCATCCTGATCGGCAAGCGCATCGGCTACGGCAAGGAAGCGTTCACGCCGCACTCGCTGACCCTCACCATGGTCGGCGCCTCGCTGCTGTGGGTGGGCTGGTTCGGCTTCAACGCCGGCTCCGCGCTCGAAGCAGGCACCAGCGCCGTACTGGCCTTCATGAACACCTTCTCGGCAACGGCAGCCGCGGTGCTGGCGTGGTGCATCGGCGAAGCGCTGATGCGCGGCAAGGCCTCGATGCTGGGTGCGGCGTCCGGTGCGGTCGCCGGCCTGGTGGCCATCACGCCTGCAGCCGGCAATGTCGGCCTCATGGGCGCGATCGTGGTCGGCTTCGTCGCCGGCTTCGCCTGCCTCTGGGGCGTCAATGGCCTCAAGCACATGCTCGGCGCGGACGACTCGCTCGACGTGTTCGGCGTGCACGGCGTGGGCGGCATCGTGGGTGCACTGCTGACCGGCGTGTTCAACACCCAGGCGCTGGGCGGTCCCGGCCTGGTGGGCGACTGGGTCACGGCCGGCGTGGTGTCCAACGGCATCGGCGCGCAAGTCTTGATCCAGCTCAAGGCCGTGCTGCTGACCATCGTGTGGTCTGCCGTGGTGTCCTTCGTCGCCTACAAGATCGTCGACCTCACCATTGGGCTGCGCGTCAGCGAAGAGGAAGAGCGCGAGGGCCTGGACATCTCGTCGCACGGCGAAACCGCCTACAACCGCTGAGGCAAGCGCGGGCCGCTTGTCGCGGCCTGCGGCACTGCCTGCAGGAACAAATCCAAGCAAGTCTCCTCTGGATGTTCAGCCCGCAAGCGCTTCGGCCAGCGGGCTTTTTTTTGCGCGGCAACAGGCCCTAAGCTGGCGACATGTGGACCACCCTGCCCGACAGCCTCTGCCAGCTCGGCGAATCACCGTTCTGGCACCCCCATGAGCGCTCGCTCTACTGGCTCGACATTCCGGGCCGCGCGGTGCTGCGAACGCGCGGCCAGATCGACGGCAAGCCCACGGTGGAGCGCTGGAGCCTGCCTACCGAGCCCGGCTGCATGGCGCCCGCGGCCCGCGGCGGGCTGGTGATCGCGCTGCGCGACGGCATCTACCGCGCGCACGAATGGGGCGGAGCGCTGGACCTGCTTGCGCGGGTGGACCACGACGTGCGCAGCATGCGCTTCAACGACGGCAAGTGCGACGCGCAGGGCCGCTTCTGGGCCGGCACGTTGAACGAAGCGAAGAACGGCGCCAGTGCCGCGCTCTACTGCCTCGATGCGCGCGGCGGAGGCACGCCGGTCATGACGCGCATGGCCGATGGCGTCACCACCGCGAACGGCCTGGCCTTTGCGCCCGACGGCGCCACGCTCTACTGGGCCGATACCGCCGCGCATCGCGTGAGTGCCTGGGACCGCGACCTTGAATTGAACCGCCTGTCGCGCCCGCGTGCGTTCCGTCAGTTCGGCACCAAGCCCGAAGGCTGGTCCCCGTCGTCCCCGCAGGGCTACCAGGGACGCCCGGACGGCGCCACGGTCGATGCCGAGGGCCACTACTGGGCCGCCATGTTCGAGGGAGGGCAGCTGCTGCGCTTCTCGCCCTCGGGCGAGCTCGCGTTTGCCCTGGCCGTGCCGGTGCAATGCCCCACCATGCCCTGCTTCGGCGGCGACGACCTGCGCACCTTGTTCGTCACCAGCGCGCGCAACGGGCGGCCCGCCGAGGAGCTCGAGCAACGCCCGGCCTCCGGCCACGTGATCGCACTGCGTGCAGAGTTGGCTGGACTGCCTGTCCACTTTTTCGAGGACTGAACATCAGCTCGTCGTGTGCGCGGCCGGGCGCCGCCTGACGGGACGCTACCATCGCAGGAATGGATTCCGCACTGCGCCAGATTGCCGAACGCATTCGAGAAGCCGCCGCCGATCGCGGCACGTTGCGCATCCGCGGTGCCGGCACCAAGGACTTCTACGGCGAGCCGCCGCGTGGCGAAGCACTCTCTGCCGCAGGGCTGTGCGGCATCGTGAGCTACGAGCCCAGCGAACTCGTCGTCACGGTGCGGGCCGGCACCCAGCTCGTCGAGCTCGAAGGCCTGCTGGCCGAGCAGGGCCAGTGCCTGCCCTTCGAACCCCCGCGTTTCGGCGATGGCGGCGGCACCGTGGGCGGCATGGTCGCCGCGGGCCTGAGCGGACCGGCACGCGCGAGCGTGGGGGCCGTGCGCGACTATGTGCTGGGAGCCCGGCTCCTCAACGGCCGCAGCGAGCTGCTCACCTTCGGTGGCCAAGTCATGAAGAACGTCGCGGGCTACGACGTGTCCCGCGTGCTGTGCGGCTCGCTGGGCGTGCTGGGGCTGGTCACGGAAGTCAGCCTGAAGGTGCTTCCCGTGCCGCCTGCCGAGGCGACGCTCGTTTTCGATTGCCACCAGGCCGACGCACTGCGCCTGCTCAACGGCTGGGGCGGACAGCCGTTGCCGCTCAACGCCAGTCGGTGGACGCACGAGCAGGGACAGGGCCGGCTCTGGCTGCGCCTGCGCGGCGCGACGGCTGCGGTGGCGGCCGCCTGCAGCCATCTTGGCGGCGAACGGCAGGACGATGCCCAGGCCGCAGCCGACTGGGAGGCCGCGCGTGACCTGCGCCTGCCCTGGTTCGCCGCGCGCGGGGAGCGCGAGCTGTGGCGCCTGTCGGTGCCGCAGACCGCGCCGGTGCTCCCGCTGGAAGAGCCACCGTTGATCGAGTGGCATGGTGCACAGCGCTGGTACCTGGTGCCGCCCGGCGAGGGCGAACGACTCAGGGAGGCGGCCCGCTCCGCCGGCGGCCATGCGACGCTGTTCATGGCCGCGGACGGCGACGCCACCGTAACGCGCCGCTTCGATGCCTTGAGCGCGCCGCTGCGGCGCATTCACGAAGCGCTGATGCGCGAGTTCGATCCCCACGCCGTGTTCGATCGCGCGCGGCTCCTCCCACCGAGTTGAAATGCAAACCGAGCTCGCTCCCGAATTCCGCGACACGGCCGACGGCAAGGAAGCTGAAGCCATCCTGCGCAAGTGCGTGCATTGCGGCTTCTGCACGGCCACCTGCCCGACCTACCAACTGCTCGGCGACGAGCTCGACGGCCCGCGCGGGCGCATCTACCTGATCAAGCAGGTGCTCGAGGGCAAGCCGCCCACGCGCAGCACGCAGCTGCACCTGGACCGATGCCTGACCTGCCGCAATTGCGAGAGCACTTGTCCGAGCGGCGTGCAGTACGGCCACCTGGTCGACATCGGCCGGAAGATCGTCGACGAGAAGGTGCCCCGGCCCGCGCTGGAAGGCGCATTGCGCTGGACGCTGAAGGAAGCGCTGCCCTCGCCGCTCTTCGGGCCCGCGATGAAGCTGGGCCAGTCGATGCGCGGCCTGCTGCCGTCGAAGCTCAAGGCCAAGGTGCCGGCACCGCAGCGGGCCGGAGGCTGGCCCTCGCGTAGCCACGCGCGCAAGGTGCTGATGCTGGCTGGCTGCGTGCAGCCTTCGATGGCGCCGAACATCAACAGCGCGACTGCGCGCGTGCTCGATGCCGCGGGCATCGAGGCCGTCGTCGCGCCTGCCGCCGGCTGCTGTGGCGCGGTGAAGTTCCACCTCAACGACCAGGAGGGCGGCAAGGCACAGATGCGCGCCAACATCGACGCCTGGTGGCCGTTCGTGCAAGAGGGTGCCATTGAAGCAATCGTGATGAACGCTTCCGGCTGCGGCGTCACCGTGCGCGAATATGGCCACATGCTGCGCGACGACCCGGCCTATGCAGCGAAGGCTGCGCGCATCAGTGAGCTCACCCGCGACCTGAGCGAACTGCTGCCCGAACTGGTGCCGCTGCTGAAAGACCGCGTGAATGCGCTGCCCGGCGTCTTCGCCTACCACCCGCCCTGCACGCTGCAGCATGGGCAGAAGCTGCGCGGCGGCGTCGAGGTGAACCTGCGGGCCCTGGGCTTCGAAATACAGGTCGCGAAGAACGAGTCGCATCTGTGTTGCGGCTCGGCGGGAACGTACTCGGTGCTGCAGCCCGAGCTGGCCTATGCGCTGCGCGACCGCAAGCTTGGCCACCTGGACCAGCTGAGGCCCACCGCCATCGTGTCGGCCAACATCGGTTGCATCACGCACCTGCAAAGCGGCAGCGGGGTGCCGGTGCGGCATTGGGTGGAAGTTCTGGACGAGGCGCTGAAGCCGGCCTGAGCGCACAGGCGAAGGGCGCGCGGTCCGACCCGTCAGGCGGGCGCAGAGCGGCAACATGCGAGCCTGCCCACTTCCGGAGTTGTCGATGATGCAGATCACGCCTCGTTCCGTCGCACTCGCGACCCTTCTTTGCGCCGGCGCCGCCGGCCCCTGGATTGCGCGGGCGCAGACCACCACGCTCCCGCCCATGAAAAGCCAGGGTGCGGTGCAGTATGTGTGCGGCGGCATCGGGTCCGACGAGTCCAATGCCATGCGCGCCGCCATGAAGGACTACCCCCTCTCCCTGCTCTTCGCCCGTGCCGACGGCGCCTATCTGGCGGAAGTGGCTGTGACCATCAAGGACGCCAGCGGCGCTGCCGTCCTGTCGATGCCAGCCTCCGGCCCGGTTTGCCTGATCACGCTGCCCGCGGGCCGCTACACGGTGGAGGCGGCGACCGAAGGCATCGCCAAGAGCCACAGCGTCTCGGTCGGCCGCGGCTCGCAGACCGCCGACTTCCGCTTCTGAGCAAAGGGTGCCCAGCCGCCGAAGACGCGGAATCGCTGGTCATCGCACAGGGCTGATCTTGCGGATGACCCCGCTGGAGATCACGTAGACGTCGCCAGTGGCGTTCACTGCGACGTCCGCGATGAAGCGGAACTGAGCATCAGCGCCGATCCCATCGGCAGAGCCGGCCGTTGAAGATCCGGCGAGCGTCGTGACGACGCCGCCCGGCGTGATCCTGCGTACCCGACGATTGGATCGGTCTCCCACGTAGAGATAGCCATCGGCGGCCAGGCCGCGGATCGCGGACAGTGGACGACCGGTCTTGTTTCCTGCGGCTTGGAGCGCGGCCCTCAGGCTGCGAGCGCCCCTTCGATGTCCCGCTCCATCGAGGCCGGCGTGTCCATCGGCGCATAGCGCTTCAGTACTCGCCCATCCTTGCCCACCAGGAACTTGGTGAAGTTCCACTTGATGGCCGTGCTGCCCAGCAGGCCAGGCGCCTCCTTGGTGAGCCACTTGTAGAGCGGCGCGGCGCCGGAGCCATTGACCTCGATCTTCTCCATCATCGGAAAGCTCACGCCGTAGTTCTTCACGCAAAAGGCGCCGATCTCCTCGTTCGTGCCCGGGTCCTGGTTGGCGAACTGGTTGGAAGGAAAGCCGAGCACCGCAAGGCCCTGGGGGGCGTACTTCTTGTGGAGCGCCTCCAGGCCCTCGAACTGCGGTGTGAAGCCGCACTTGCTGGCGGTGTTGACGATCAGGAGCACCTGGCCCTTGTAATTGGAGAGCGGCACATCCGTGCCATCGATCTGCCGGGCTTCGAAGTCGTAGACGCTGGTCATGATGGCTTGTTCTCCAGGATGCCGGAGTGCCGATCATCCTCGCCGCCGTTCGTTCGTGCAAACGAGGACCACAGCGCCGCCAGCACGATCAGCGCACCGCCGGCCCAGATGCGGCCATCCAGCGAGGCCGCGCCCAGCGCGACCGACGACACGCTGGCGAACAGCACCTCCGACAACATGAGCACTGCGGTGGCACTGGCCGCCAGCCGCGCGGCGCCGTACTGGAGGCAGATGTTCGCGAAGACGAAGCCGGCGCCGAGCAGCGCGGCCCAGCCGGCCCATCCCGCCCACCCTTGCGTCATCGACGGCTGCAGCGGCGGTGGCGCGATGACGCCGAGCGCCGTGCCGGCGGCCGCCGCCAGACTCGCCACAAGCGCGCAGCCACTGAACATCGCGATCGCACGCGATTCGCCAGGGGCCGCGCGCAGCCGGCGCAGCACGATGTTGGTCACCGCGAAGCAGAAGCCGGCCGCCACGCCAAGCCAGTCGGGCAGGCTCGCCGGCACCGGCCAGTCCGTCTCCGGCGTCTTGAGCACGACGGCCACGCCGGCCAGCGCGAGCGCCATGCGCGCGAGTGCCGCCGGGCGGGGCCGCTCGCCCAGAAAGATCCAGGCCAGCAGCACGCTCCACAACGGCATCAGGTAGAACAGCAGCACCACGCGCACCACGTCGCCCTGCGTCACCGCCCAGTTGAAGCCGACGTTGGTCAAGCCGGCTGCCAGCCCCAGAAGCACCAGCCCGGGCCACGTTGCGAAGGCCTGCCAGGCCTGGCGGCGCAGCCAGCTGATTGCAAGCGTGATGAACACATAGATCAGCGCTGTGGCCCACACCGGGTGCAGCCCATGGGCTTCGATCTGGCGGAACGGGAACCAGGACACGCCCCAGACAAGGGCGTTGAAGACGAGCGCGAGTGCGGGCAAGGCGGATGCCGAATCAGTGATGCTTGTCGCTGCGGGCGATCGCGAGCAGGTGTTCGACTTCTTCCGGGTAGCGCTGCAGGTTGGTGCGATGCCAGCGCTTGATGAGCCACATGAAGCCCGCCACCACCAGCCCGAAGGCGGTGATTGCCGAATACGCCGACAGCCCCAGGCCCGTGCAGGCGCTGTAGAAGGCGCCGAGGATCAGGATGCAGGCCTGCTCGTTGAAGTTCTGCACCGCGATCGAGCGGCCGGCGCCCATCAGGTTGTGGCCGCGGTGCTGCAGCAGCGCGTTCATCGGCACCACGAGGAAGCCGCCCAGCCCGCCCAGCAGGATGAGGAAAGGCACCGCGAGCCAGATGTTGCCGATGAAGTTCATCCCGATCACCAGGACCCCCATGCCGATGCCCAGCGGGATCACGCGCGTGGCCATATCCAGGCGCATGCGCATCGACGCCACCACCGCCCCTACTGCGGTGCCGATCGCCACCACGCCGGTTAGCGACGATGCCTGCGCCGTGCTGTAGCCCAGCGCCAGCGAAGCCCATGCCAGCACGATGTACTTGAGGTTGCCGCCCGCACCCCAGAACAGGGTGGTCGTCGCCAGCGAGATCTGGCCCAGCTTGTCGCGCCACAGGCGCGAATTGCAGTGCCAGAAGTCGGGCAGCAGCGCCAGCAGGTTGCGCAGCATGCCGTGGTGCGGATTGGTGCGCAGCGGCCGCATCTCGACGCCGGTGTCGGGAATGCGCGTGTTGAACCAGGCCGCAATGATGTAGATGAAGATCAGCGCCGCAATCGCCGCCTCAGGCGGGGTGTCGATGCCGGTGTCGACCACCGGGAAGTCCAGCGCCAGCAGCCGCGTCGACAGCGTATGCCCGACCAACTGCCCGCCGAGCACGATGCCCAGGATGATGGAAGCAATGGTGAGGCCCTCGATCCAGCCGTTGGCCTTGACCAGCTGCGACGCCGGCAGCAGCTCGGTGAGGATGCCGTACTTGGCGGGCGAATAGGCTGCCGCCCCCAGGCCGACCACCGCATAGGCCACCAGCGGATGCGAGCCGAACAGCATCATCACGCAGCCGACCACCTTGATCGCATTGCTGATGAACATCACGCGGCCCTTGGGCAGTGCATCGGCGAAGGCGCCCACGAGCGGTGCCAGCGCCACATAGAAGATGGTGAAGATCGGCACCAGTGCGGCGCGCTGCCATTCGGCCGCCCCGCTGCTTCGCATCAACTCCACCGCCGCCACGAAAAGCGCGTTGTCGGCCAGCGACGAGAAGAACTGGGCCGACATGATCGTGTAGAAACCGCGCTTCATCGATGGGCTGGCTGGCCAGAGGGGCTGCTGGCAATAGTGGAAGTGGGGCCGCGGTACTGGCGGAAATGGGCGGTTATAGCATGGGGGTGCAGTGTCAAAATGGCGCGACGCCCCGCGTCGTGCGGGTGTTTATCCTCATGTTCTCAACGGGTTTCGCCTTGCCTCGTCCGATCCTCGCCACCATCCACAGTGCCGCCCTGGCGCACAACCTCGAGCGCGCGCGCCGCGCCGCGGTCGATGCGCGCGTCTGGGCCGTCGTCAAGGCCAACGCGTACGGCCATGGCATCGAGCGCGTGTTCGAGTCCTTCCGTGCTGCCGACGGCTTCGCGCTGCTCGACCTGGCCGAGGCCGAGCGCGTGCGCGCCCTCGGCTGGCGCGGCCCGGTGCTGCTGCTGGAAGGCGTGTTCGAGCCGCGCGACCTGGAGTTGTGCTCGCGCCTTGAGCTCTGGCACACCGTGCACTGCGACGCGCAGATCGACATGCTCGCCGCCCACAAGACGCAGGTGCCCCAGCGCGTGTTCCTCAAGATGAACTCGGGAATGAACCGCCTCGGTTTTCCGCCCGAGCGTTTCCGCGCCGCCTGGACGCGGCTCGACGCGCTGCCGCAGGTCGACGAGATATCGCTCATGACCCACTTCAGCGACGCCGACGGCGAGCGCGGCGTGGCCCATCAGCTGGAGGTCTTCGAACGCTTCACGCGCGACCTGCCGGGCGAGCGCTCGGTCGCCAACAGCGCCGCCACCCTGCGCCATGCCGCCATCACGCGCGCCGACTGGGTACGACCAGGCATCCTGCTGTACGGAAGCGCGCCGGATTTTCCCGATCATGATGCGGCGCACTGGCAGCTGGAGCCGGCGATGACGCTCGCCACGCGCCTGATCTCGGTGCAGACGCTCGCCGCGGGAGATACCGTCGGCTATGGCTCCCGCTTCACCGCCGAAGGTCCGCTCACCATCGGCGTTGCCGCAGTCGGCTATGCCGACGGCTATCCGCGCCACTGCGGCACCGGGACGCCGGTGCTGGTGAACGGCGTGCGCACGCGCATGATCGGGCGGGTCAGCATGGACATGATCACCGTGGACCTCACGCCCGTGCCCGATGCGCGCTTCGGCGCCGAGGTCACGCTGTGGGGACGTGCGTCGAACGGCACCGTGCTCCCCATCGACGAAGTCGCGCAAGCCGCCGATACCATCGGCTACGAGCTGATGTGCGCGGTGGCGCCGCGCGTGCCGGTGGTCACGGACTGAGCAAGGCATCGCTCGTCTCCTGGCTGCAGATGCGCATCGGCGTCGAGTGCTGTTGGGCTCGGCGCTGGACTGCTTCATGCCCCGGGTGAACTCGCTGCCGGAGGCGGTGCGGGCGTTGCTCCAATTCACCTGACCAACGCCTGACAGCCCGGGTGTGTTTACCCGGGGTTTGTCGACGGCGAATCGACAGGTTGGGTTTCTACGATCTGCATTGCGGCGGCGAAGCGCCGTGCCGACAGAACACCGTGCAGGAGACCAACGCATGAATCCCATCACCCCCGCGCATGCAGTCAATCAGGGCGAGGACGCGCCCAGGAAACAGACCTTCTGGCCTCACGGCTGGTGGCGCCTGATGGAGATTCGCATCGGCATCCTGCCGTTGCCGATCTATGTCCTGGCGGGGGCGCTGATCGCGGGCTTCATCGCCAGCGGCAAGCTGCCGGGCGAAATTTCGCTGGCAATCGTGATGTTCGCGTTCTTCGGTTTCACCTTCGCCGAAATCGGCAAGCGTCTGCCGATACTGCGCAACATCGGCGCCGGCGCCATCTTTGCCACCTTCATTCCCTCCGCACTCGTGTACTACCACTGGCTGCCGGCCGACGTGATCAAGGTGACGACGGACTTCACCAAGCAGACGAACTTTCTCTACCTCTTCATCGCCTCGATCATCGTGGGCAGCATCCTTGGCATGGATCGCCAGGTGTTGATCAAAGGCTTCTTGAAGATCTTCGTGCCGCTGGCCGCCGGGACGATTGCAGCCGGCGCGGTCGGCACGGCGGTGGGCACTGCGCTGGGCTTGGGCGCTTATCACACCTTCTTTTTTCTCGTGGTGCCGATCATGGCGGGCGGCGTAGGCGAAGGGGCGATCCCGCTTTCGATCGGCTATGCGGAAATCCTCCATCAGGACCAGGGGGCGCTGTTCGCCACGGTGCTGCCGCCGGTCATGCTCGGCAGCTTGACGGCCATCGTCCTGGCCGGCACCCTGAACTTCGTCGGCAAGAAGAGGCCGCATCTCACTGGCGAGGGCCGGCTGCAGCGCGGCGAGCACGACGACATGGATCCCAAGCAGGAAGAAATCACCGGCCACATGGACGTCACGCACATTGCCGCTGCCGGCATCACTGCGCTCACGCTGTACCTGCTGGGCATCATGTGCTCTCGACTGTTCGGGCTGCCCGCGCCAGTTGCCATGCTGTTCCTCGCCGTCATCGT
Organism: Variovorax sp. PBS-H4; assembly: GCF_901827205.1. Classification (NCBI taxonomy): domain Bacteria; kingdom Pseudomonadati; phylum Pseudomonadota; class Betaproteobacteria; order Burkholderiales; family Comamonadaceae; genus Variovorax; species Variovorax sp. PBS-H4. The sequence continues at coordinate 344,374 of NZ_LR594675.1, forward strand.
GAAGCTGACGCAGGCCGTGTCGCCGCAACTCCAAAGCGGCGCCTACGTGGTCTACAAGTTTTTCTCGACCGCGGTGACCTATCCGCTCCTGTTCGCCATCGGCGTGTCGCTCACGCCATGGGACAAGCTTGTGGCCGCTTTCACGCTGCCCAACCTCGTCACGATCGTGGCCACCGTTGCGACGCTGATGGCGACCGGCGCCCTGGTTGGCCGGTGGATGAACATGTATCCCATCGAGGCGGCCATCGTGAACGCTTGTCACAGCGGACAGGGTGGCACCGGAGACGTTGCGATCCTGACCGCCGCCAATCGGATGACCCTGATGCCGTTTGCGCAGATCGCCACGCGCATCGGCGGTGCCGTGACGGTCACGATTGTGCTGATCGTGCTGGCCCGCATGGGTTGAGTGGGTTCTTCGGCCTGCGTTTAGTCCTCGCGCTCAGTACAGCCCGCGCTGCCGCGCATGCAGCCGCGCCAGCCCCAGCAGCGCATCGGTGAATGGCGTGGCGACACCCGCACGCTGCCCCAGCTCCCGCACCACCGACACCAGCGCATCCAGTTCCACCGGGCGATGGGCTTCGACGTCCTGCAGCATCGACGTCTTGAACGCCCCCAGCTTGCGCGTGACCGCGTGCCGGTCTTCGGGGCTCTCGGCGATGGGGATGCCGATGCGCTCGCCGATGTCACGCGCCTCCAGCATGACGGTCGAGATGAAGCCGCGGACCAGCTCGTCGTTGAGGATGAGGTCGGTGGTGGCGCCGGTCAGAGCGCTGATCGGATTGACCGTCATGTTGCCCCAAAGCTTGTACCAGACGTCCTTCTGGATCTGTGCCGAGAGGCGGGCCTCGAAGCCCGCGTGGTTCAGCAGCGTTTGGAGCCGTTGCGCACGCGGGGTCGCTACGCCCGAGGGCTCTCCGATGATCAGGCCATTGCCGAAGTGATGGCGCACAACGCCCGGTCCATCGAGCGAGCAGCTGGCGTGCACCACGCCCCCGATCACATGGCGGGCGGGAATGGCCGCGTCGATCTTCCCGCCCGGGTCCACCGCCTCCAGCTGCGTGCCGGCGAGCGGGCCGCCGAAGCCGCCTTGGAGAAACCACCACGGCACGCCGTTCATCGCGGTCAGCACGATCGTGTCGGGCCCGAGCAGCGGCGCGATCCGCGAGGCGACCGCAGGCAGGGCCGGCGCCTTCACCGCGATGACCACGAGATCCTGCACACCCAGCTCGTGCGGGTCGGCCACCGCATGCACCGCGACGCGCGTGCGCTGATCTCCGCGCACCACGCTCAACCCGTCACGCTGCAGGGCTTCGAGCGTTGCGCCGCGCGCCACCACATTGAGACGGCAGCCTGCCTGCGCAAGACCGACGCCGATCCAGCCGCCAATCGCGCCGGCGCCGTAGATGCAGACTTTCATCGCGGTCCGTTCAGTGCTTGTAGGAATCGTCGATGCGATCGACCTGCCGCACCAGCGCGTCGAAAACGTCCTGCCCACCACCGTGCTTCAGGTTGAACTGCAGCGCGTCGCGGGTGCACCTGCGCGCGGTCTCCTCCGATACCGGAATGGGGGCGCCCATCGACAGGGTCGCCATCTGGATCTCGCACGCGCGCTGCAGGGTCCAGAGGATGGCAAAGGTCTGCGGCAGGGTCTGGCCCCAGGCCAGCAGGCCGTGGTTGCGCAGTATCACGGCCGGCCGGTTGCCGATGCTCTTCAACAGGCGCGGCCCTTCGTCAGCGTGGATGGTGATGCCCTCGAAGTCGTGATACGCCACCCTGTCGTGCAGCTGCGCGGTATAGAAGTTGGTCTGCTGCAGGCCGCCCTGAAGGCAGGCAACGGCGACGCCGGCCGTGGTGTGCGTATGCATCACGCAGTGCGCGTCGGGCAGGCCGTCGTGGATGGCGGCATGCACGGTGAAGCCGGCCGGGTTGACCGGATGGCGCGAGCCGTCGAGCACCTTGCCCTGCAGGTCGATCTTGACCAGGTTGCCGGCCGTGACCTCGCTGTAGTGCAAGCCGAACGGGTTGATCAGGAACTGCTTCTCGCCACCCGTCACGCTGTCAGGCAGCCGCACGGTGATGTGGTTGTAGATCATCTCGATCCAGCCCAGCATCGCGAACACGCGGTAGCAGGCGGCGAGCTGCAGGCGCGCCTCCTGCTCGTCGGGATGGAGGGCCGCGCGGACCTTGCCGACGGCCGGCTCAGCGAGGGGGGTGTTCATCGGCAGTTCCTTTTCATGTCTAGCCCTCGGCAGTGAAGCCGATCTGCTTCACGATCGGGGCCCACTTCGCGGTGTCTTGCTTGATCAGGTCGGTCAGCTCTCCGGGCGAGGAGGACATCGCCTCCAGCCCGAAGGTGGACAGGCCGTCGATCACGTCCTTCTGCGCCAGCGCCGTCTTCATCGCCGCATTGGCGCGCGCCACCACGTCGGGCGAGGCCTTGGCCGGCAGCAGGAAGGCGAACCATTCGCTGTGCGTGACGTTCTTGACCCCCTGCTCCTCGAAGGTCGGCACATCGGGCGCGAAGCGGCTGCGCTTCGCACCGGAGACGCCGAGGATGCGCACCTTGCCGGAGCTCAGGTGCTGGGTGATGTCGCCGATCGGGCCCGACACGGCCGCCACGTTGCCTCCCAGCAGGTCCAGCATGGCCGGCTGCGTGCCGCGGTAGGCCGCGTGCTTGAGGTCCACGCCCGCGTTCTTGCCGAGCAGCGCGCCGATGAAGTGCGGCGTCGAGCCGGCCGCAGGCGATCCGTAGTTGGCACCTTCGGGATGGGTCTTGGCCCAGGCGAGGTACTCGGGCACCGATTTGACCGAGGCGGGCACCGCCGGGCCGACGGCGAAGCCGAAGTCGAACTGGCAGGCGACCGTCAGCGGCGTGAGGTCCACCAGCGGGTCGTAAGGCAGCTTCTTGTAGATGTGCGGATAGATCGTGAGGATGGAGGTCGGCGTCTGCAGGATCGTCGCGCCGTCGGCAGGCTGGCTCTTGACGTAGGTGACGGCGATCTGGCCGCCCGCGCCGGTGCGGTTTTCCACCACGACGGCCTTGCCGTAGTCGGGCTGGAGGCGGGTCGCAACGCGGCGACACAGCGTGTCGGAGGTGCCGCCGGCCGCGAAGCCCGTGATCAGGCGCGCGGTCTCGAAGGGCTGAGCCTGCGCGAAGGCCTGCTGCCCGAGGCTGGCGAGCAGGGCGGAGGCGCCGGTGGTCTGCAGCAGGTGGCGGCGGGTGATGGTCATGATGAGGATGTCTCCGTATGAGGGCGTTTCAGGATTCGTCGCGCAGCCAGGTGACGGCGCCCGAATGGGTCACGGCACCCTGGTGGCTGGGGCGCACGGTGAGCGCGTATTTTTCCAGCAAGCCGGTGTGCCGGACCCCCGCGTTTACCTGACGTCCGGCCAGCCGCGCGGCGATTTCCCCGTCGCTCAGTTCGACCGTGATGCTGCGCGCCTCGGGACGCGCATCGATGGAGACGATGTCGCCGTCGCGCAATGCGGCGATCGGGCCGCCCTCGGCCGCCTCTGGCCCTGCATAGCCGATGCAAAGGCCGCGTGTCGCCCCGGAAAAGCGCCCGTCGGTCAGGAGCGCGACCTTGTCGCCCATGCCCTGGCCGTAGAGCAGGGCCGTGATGCCCAGCATCTCCCGCATGCCGGGGCTGCCCTTGGGCCCTTCGTTGCGGATCACGAGCACGTCGCCGGCCTGGTAGCGGCGGTTCTGCACGGCGGCCTGCGCTTCTTCCTCCGACTCGAACACGCGCGCCGGGCCGCGGTGCACCAGTGTCTTCAGGCCCGCCGTCTTGAGCAGGGCGCCGTCCGGGCACAGGTTGCCCTTGAGCACGGCAAGGCCGCCGTCGCGCGTGATCGGGTCGCCGGCCTTGCGCACCACGCGGCCGTCGGGCGCGGGCGCATCGGCGACTTCATCGGCCAACGTTCGGCCGGTGAAGGTGAGCGCGTCGCCATGCAGGTGGCCTTGTTCGAGCAGTGTCCGCAGGATCACGCCGGCGCCGCCGATGTAGAACACGTCGCGCGCCAGGTACTGTCCGCCCGGGCGCAGGTCGGCGATGAGCGGCGTCCGCGCGAAGACCTCGGCGACATCGTCGAGGTGGAACCTGATGCCGGCCTCGTGCGCAATGGCCGGCAGGTGCAGCGCCGCATTGGTCGAGCCGCCAGTGGCCGAGACCACGGCGCAGGCGTTCTCCAGCGCCTTGCGCGTCACGATCTCGCGAGGCAGGGGCCCGTCTCCCAGCACCGCCTTCATCAGCTGCCGTGCCGCGCGGCGCATCAGGGGCGCGCGCTCGCTGAACACGGCCGGCACCATGCTGGAGCCGATCGGCGCCAACCCCAGCGCCTCGGACACCATGCCCATGGTGTTGGCGGTGAACTGGCCTGCGCAGGCGCCGGCGGTGGGCAGGCAGGCCCGGCTCATGGCGTCGAGCTCTTCGTGCGTCGCCTCGCCGGCCAGCACCTTGCCGATGGTCTCGTAGGTGTCGACCACATTGAGGTCGCGGCCGTCCGGCCCCGGCATCTGGCCAGGCAGGGCCGAGCCGCCGTGCACGAACACGCTGGGCACGTTGCAGCGGACCATGCCCATCATCAGGCCCGGGAGGTTCTTGTCGCAGGCGCCGATGGCAAAGATGCCGTCCCACTGGTGACCGCGGGTGGATGCTTCGACGCTGTCGGCGATGAGCTCGCGCGAGATCAGCGAGAAGCGCATGCCCGAATGCGCCATCGTCAGGCCATCGCTCACCGACACCACCGGGCATTCGTGCGGTGTGCCGCCGCCCGCGTAGATGCCGGTCTTGGCATGCTGCGCCTGCTCGCGCAGGTTGAGGTTGCACGGGCTCATCTCGCCGCCGGTGTGGAACACGCCGACGTGCGGGCGCGCGATGTCCTCGTCGTCCTGGCCGAGCGCATGCAGAAAGCTGCGCGTCGTGGCGCGGATGGTGCCCTCGCGGATGATCGCGGAGCGGAAGCGCTTTGGATCGCTCATGGTGTTGTCAGTACGTGCCGCCAGAAGCGGTTGGCTTTGCGCCACCCTTGAAGCGTGCGACCAGCGCAGCCGTGCTGCGCACCAGGAGGCTGGTGTCCAGGCCGACCGCGACGAAGAGGGCTCCCAGGTCCAGGTACTTCTGCGCCAGCTTCTCATCGGGCGTCAGGATGCCGGCGGCCTTGCCGGCGCGCTGGATGCGTGCGATCGCGTCGTCGATGGCTGCCTGCACTTCGGCATGGTTCGAATCACCGACATGGCCTAGCGAAGCCGACAGGTCGGCCGGCCCGATGAACACGCCATCGACACCTTCGACGGCGGCAATCGCCTCCAGGTTTGCCAGCGCTTCACGCGACTCGGCCTGCACCAGCAGGCAGACCTGCGAGTTGGCCTCCCTGGCATAGGCCGGGTAGCGGCCCCAGCGCGAGGCGCGCGCGCCGCCCATGCCGCGAATGCCCTGTGGCGGGTAGCGCATGGCGCGCACGATGGCGCTCGCCTGCTCGGGCGTGTCGACCATCGGCACCAGCAGGGTCTGCACGCCGAGGTCGAGGTACTGCTTGATCAGCGCCGCGCCCGCGTCGCCGTGGCCGACCGGCACGCGCGCGATGGCGTTCACGCCCGGGTACGCCGCGATCGCCTGCGCCTGCTGCAGCACGCTGTGAAGGCCGTTGGGCGAATGCTCGCCGTCGATCAGCAGCCAGTCGAAGCCGGCGCCGGCGCAGATCTCGGCGCTGTAGGCGTCGGCCAGGCCGAGCCAGAGGCCGATCTGCGTGCGCTTGTCGGCCAGGGCCTGCTTGAAGGGATTGGTGGGGGTTTGCATGTGTTCTTGTTCAAACAAGGCGGAAGGCGATGGAGCCCAAGGGGCCGTAATCGGCGTGGAAGGTGTCGCCGGGCTTGGCGGTGGTCGGCCGGGTGAAGGAGCCGCCCAGCACCACCTCGCCGGCCTCCAGGCACTCGCCCCACGGCGCAAGCTTGTTGGCCAGCCACGCGACGCCGGTTGCCGGGTGGTTGAGCACGGCCGCAGCCAGGCCCGACTCCTCGATCACGCCGTTCTTGTAGAGCAGGGCGCCGACCCAGCGCAGGTCCACCGCATCGGGCTTCACGGGCCGGCCGCCGGTCACGATGCCCGCGTTGGCCGCGTTGTCGGCGATGGTGTCGAACACCTTGCGCATGGCGCCGGTCTCGCGGTCGAGCTGCTCGATGCGCGCATCGATGATCTCGATCGCCGGCACCACGTAGTCGGTGGCGGCGAGCACGTCGAAGATGCTCACGTTCGGCCCCTGCAGCCGCTTGCCCAGCACGAAGGCGAGCTCGACCTCGATGCGCGGCGCGATGAAGCGGGTGAACGGGATGTCCGCGCCCTGCTCGAAGAACATGTCGTCCAGCAGCGTGCCGTAGTCCGGCTCGGTGATCTGGCTGGCTTGCTGCATGGCACGCGAGGTCAGGCCGATCTTGTGGCCCCGGACCACGCGGCCCTCGGCCAGCTTGGCCTTTACCCATTCGCGCGAGATCGCGTAGCCGTCCTCGATCGTCATCTCGGGATGGCGCATCGAGAAATGCCGCACCTGCACGCGCGACTTCTCGCTTTCGTGCAGCTCCGCCGCGAGTTGCTGGATCAGCTTCTTGTCGAGCATGTCAGGATGGGAAGAGAGGATGCAGGTTGCCGCACTTGCCGTCGTACACCTGGCCGGGCGCCTCGTCGATCTGCAACGTGATGCCCACGTGCCGCTTCGCGAGCAAGGGCTCGGCATGTTGCTTCAGCCGCGCGAGCAAGGCGTCGCCGACGCGCTTTTTCACCGCTTCGGAGCGCCCGGCCGCCATGCGCAGGTTGAGGTAGACGAAACCATGCGCGCCCGAGCCGTCGGCGACCGCGAAGTGCGCGGCCGGATAGGCCAGCACGCGCGTGCCGCCGACCGGAAAGACCGGACGCGCCTGGTCGTCGTGCTGTTCGAGCATGGTGTCGGCAAGGGCGCGACACAGCGCCGGCATGTCGGCATCGGCTTCGATGTCGGGCGTGTAGAGGATCACGAGATGGGGCATGTGCAAAGCTCTTCAGGCGGTGTCTTGTCCCGGCAGCGGCGTCACCGGAAAGATCGCATTGATCTGCCCCGTGCCCGAGCTGCCGAAATACGGCGTGACGATTTCCACCGGCGCGGTGTAGCGGTCCCAGCCCAGCAGGCCCAGCAGCATCGCCGTGTCGTGCATGTCGCCTTCGCCCCAGCATTTCTCGGCATACATCGCCAGCATCCCGACGAAGGTCTTCCATTCGCCGGCCTTCCACAGCTCGACCACGCGATGATCGACCTGTTCGAGGAAGGGATCGTAGACCTTGTGCATGAACTCGGGCGCGCGGCCGTTGTCAGCGAAGTGGTGCGACAGCGACCCGCTGGCGAACACCGCCACCGTGCCCTCGTAGCGCTCCTCGATGGCACGGCGCACGGCGAGGCCGAAACGCCCGGATTCGCGCAGGTCGTGCCAGTCGCACCAGCCGCTGATGCTGATCACCTTGTAGTGGTGGTCGGCGTTCATGTAGCGCATCGGCACCAGCGTGCCGTACTCGAGCCCCAGCGTGGTGTCGCTGTGCGCGCGGCTCTTCACCCCCATCTCGTTCGCCACGTCGGCGATCAGGTGGCCCAGGCCCGGGTTGCCCGGGTACGCATACGGCATGTTCTTGATGAAGTGGGGCAGCTCGTTGCTGGTGTAGATCCCCTCGAACGCCGGGCCGCAGTTGATGTGGTATTCGCTGTTGACCTGCCAGTGCACGTCGAACACCACGATGGTGTCCACGCCCAGTTCGCGGCAGCGCCGGTCGATTTCCTTGTGGCCGTTGATGGCGGCCTCGCGGCAGCCGAAGTTCGGGCCGGGAAATTCCGACAGGTACATCGAGGGGACGTGCGTGATCTTGGCAGCGAGTGCGAGCGTGCCCATGTCTAGACTCCCCAATGCGGGATGTGATGAGAACCCAGCGACACCGCGACGTTCTTCGGCTCGCAGAAGACCTCGTAGCTCCAGGTGCCGCCTTCGCGGCCCGTGCCCGAGGACTTGGTGCCGCCGAAGGGCTGGCGCAAGTCCCTGACGTTCTGGCTGTTGACGAAGCACATGCCCGCCTCGATCGCTGCGGCCACGCGGTGCGCGCGGCCGATGTTCTCGGTCCAGACGTAGCTGCTCAACCCATAGGGGATGTCGTTGGCCAGGCGGATCGCGTCGGCCTCGCCCTTGAACGGGATCAGGCAGGCCACGGGTCCGAAGATCTCGTCCTGCGCGATCCTCATGCGGTTGTCCACGTCGGCGAAGACGGTGGGCATCACGTAGTTGCCCTTCCTCACGCGCTCGGGCAGGTGGCTCGGCGCCTCCAGTCCACCGCACAGCAGCGTCGCGCCTTCCTTCGGGCCGAGTTCGATGTAGCTGCGCACCTTGGCCAGGTGGGCCTGCGAAATCATGGGGCCGACGATCGTCTTCTCGTCCAGCGGGTCGCCAACCACGATGCGCCTTGCGCGCTGCGCGAACTTTGCCGCGAAGTCGGCATGGATCGACTGTTGCACCAGGATGCGAGAGCCTGCGGTGCAGCGCTCGCCGTTGTTGCTGAAGATCATGAACACGGCCGCGTCGAGTGCGCGGTCGAGGTCCGCGTCGTCGAAGATCACGAAGGGGCTCTTGCCGCCCAGCTCCATGCTGAACTTCTTCAGGCCGGCGCTCCTGACGATGCGGTTGCCCGTCGCGGTGGAGCCGGTGAAGGAGATCGCGCGCACGTCCGGATGCGCCACCAGCGGTTCGCCGGCCTCCTTGCCGTAGCCATGCACCAGGTTCAGCACGCCGGGCGGAATGCCGGCCTCCAGCGCCAGCTCGCCCAGGCGCGCGGCGGTGAGCGGCGACAGCTCGCTCATCTTCAGCACGGCGGTGTTGCCGAAGGCCAGGCAGGGTGCGACCTTCCAGGTGGCGGTCATGAAGGGCACGTTCCACGGCGAGATCAACGCGCATACGCCCACGGGATGGAACAGCGTGTAGTTGAGATGCGTCTCGGTCGGGTAGGTGTGGCCGTCGACGCGCGTGCACATCTCGGCGAAGTAGTAGAAGTTGTCGGCCGCGCGCGGCACCAGCTGCTTGCCGGTCTGGGCGATCACCTGGCCGCAGTCGTCGGTCTCGGTGCGCGCCAGCTCGGGCACGTGGGCCGCGATCAGGTCGCCGAGCTTGCGGATCAGCTTCGCGCGTTGCGGCGCGGGCAGGCCGGCCCACTTCGGGAACGCGGCCTTCGCGGCGGCGACGGCCGCGTTGACCTCCGCTTCGCCGCCCGAAGCAACTTCGGCCAGCACCTCCTGCGTGGCCGGGTTCACGGTCTCGAAATAGTCGTTGCCGGCGACCGGCTTGCCGTCGATGAGGTGATCGATTTTCATGAAGCTCAATCCAGTTTGATGTCGCGCGCCTTGATCAGCGCATGCCACTTCTTGCGCTCCGAATCGGCATAGCGCGCCATTTCGGCAGCATCGGCGGGCCGTGCCTCCCAGCCTGCATCGAAGAGCTTCTGGCGCACGCCAGGGTCGTTCATGGTCTTGGCGAGTTCGGCGCCGAGCCGCGCCTGGATTTCCTTCGGCGTGGCGGCCGGCGCCACCAGCCCCTGCCAGGCGTACGCCTCGACATTGGCAAAGCCGAGCTCCTTGGCGGTCGGCACGTTGGGCAGCTGCGGCATGCGTTCGGCGGAAAGCGCGATCAGCGGTGTGATCTTGCCTGCCTTGACGGCACCGACGCCGCTCGGCAGGTCCAGCACGATCAGCGGCACCTGTCCAGCCAGCAGGTCCTGCATCGCCGGTGCGCCGCCCTTGTACGGAACATGCAGCAGCGACACGCCCGCCTCGCGCTGGAACAGCTCCAGCGCCAGGTGGTGCGGGCTGCCGTTGCCGGGCGTGCCGATGCTGTACTTGCCCGGCGAGCGCTTGAGCTCGGCAAGCAGTGCCTTGGCATCCGCGAAGCCGGCGTTGGGCCCCGCCGTGATGACCAGCGCGGAGCGGCCCATCATGCCGAGCAGCGCGAAATCCTTTTCGGCGTCGTACGGCACCTTCTTGTACAGCACGGGGTTGTAGACGAGGACGCCGTTGTCGGCCGAGAGCACCGTATAGCCATCAGGCGCCGCGTGCGCGACATGCTCCGACGCGATCATGGCGGCGGCGCCCGGGCGGTTGTCGATGACGACCGGCTGGCCGAGCTGCTGCGAGAGCTGGGCGCCGGCGGTGCGCGCGAGGAAGTCGGTGCCGCCGCCGGCCGGATAGCCGACGACCCAGCGCACCTGCCGGGCCGGATAGGACTGGGCGGAAGCATCGGGCGCGAGCATCGTGGCGCTCAGCGCCAGCAGGGCTGCCGCGAGCCTGGGCATCTTGATCATCTTGTCTCCTTCTTGGGGTGGTACAGGGCCGGGTGATCCGTTCAGGCCGAGGTGATCGTGTTGACCAGCGCGCCGATGTGCTCGATCTCGGTCACGACCACGTCGCCCGGCCTGCAATCGACCACGCCGTCGGGCGTGCCGGTGAGGATCAGGTCGCCAGGCGCGAGTGTCATGAAGCTCGAGAAATACTCGATCAGGAAAGGCACGTCGAAGATCATGTCCCGCGTGTTCCCGGACTGCGTGACCTTCCCGTTGACGGTGGTCTGCAGCGCGAGGGACATCGGGTCCGGCACGTCCTGCGCGTCCACCAGCCAGGGGCCGATGGGCGTACAGGTGTCGCGGTTCTTCACGCGCAGGTTGGGGCGGTACCAGTTCTCCAGGTAGTCGCGGATCGCGTAGTCGTTGGCCACCGTGTAGCCGGCGATGAAGTCGTAGGCGTCGTCGCGCCGCACCTTGCGTGCCGTCCTTCCGACCACGACCGCGAGCTCGCATTCGTAGTGCATGAAGGACACATCGGCCGGGCGCCGCGTCTTCTGCCGATGGCCGATGAGCGTGCTCTGGCCCTTGACGAAGACCAGCGGTTCCTCGGGCGCCTTGAACTCCAGCTCCTTGGCATGGTCGGCATAGTTGAGCCCGAGCGCGAGGATGGTGCGCGGGCGCGGCGTGGGGGCCAGCGGCGGCAGCCATAGCGCATCGTCCAAGGCGATGCTGCGGCCGTCATCCAGCAACAGCCGGGCGTCGCGCTCGATGGCGGACTGTTCGACGCCTTCGTAGGCGATGCGGGCGCGCCTCATGCAACGTCTCCCACCAGCGTATTGACCAGCGTCTCGAAGCCCGGCGCGCTGATCTCGATGCGGTCGCCGGGGCGCGCGAGCGGGCGGCCGGCGTCGCAGCCCAGCATCAGCACATCGCCGTGCGCAAGCGTCATGAATTCGCTCACGTCGGCCAGCAGCTGCGCCGCCTTGCGCACCAGTTGCGAGAAGTCGACCGACTGGCGCAGCTCGCCGTTGATGCGCACTTCGAGCCTGAACTCGGCCGGGTCCGCCACCTCCTGCGCATCGCGCATCGCCGGCCCGATGCCGAGGAAGCCGTCGAGACACTTGAACTTGACCGGCGGACGAAAGAAGCTCGCGTGCGGGATCGACAGGTCGTTCATCGGCACGAAGCCTTCGACGTCGCCGTCGGCGCCGATCACCATCGCGATGGTGGCGCCGACTTCGACTTCGGGGATGCGGGCGGGCACGGAAATCGCGCTGGCGTTCGGGCTCCAGGTGTTGGCCGTCTTCACGTAGAGCACCGGCGCCCTGGGCGGGGCCTTGTAGGGCGGCTGCGTCATCTGCGGCGCGAGTGCCTCGACCTCGGCGCGAAAGTTGAGCAGCACTCCATAGACGGTGCCAGTGGGCAGGAAGCTCATGGTTGCTCCAGTTCGATCACTTCGTCGAGCAGCACATAGAGCTGCGACAGCTTCTGTTTGCCCAGCGATTTCTCCATCCACGCGTAGTGATCCTCGATGCTGCGCGAGAGCTGCTGGACCATGCGCGTGCCCTTGGCCGTGGCCTCGACGACGGTGCGGCGCTGGTCGGCCGGGTCGCGCGCGCGGCGGATCAGGCCATCGCGCTCCATGCGTGCGAGCACGCCGGTCAGGCTTGGGCCGAGGATGAAAGCTTCGCGCGCGACACGGCCGGTCTCGATCATGCCGTGCTCGCCCAGCACCCGCAGCACGCGCCATTGCTGGTCGCTCAGGCCGTGTTCCCGCAGGCTCGGCCGGGTGTGCGCCATGACGGCTTCGCGCGCCTGCAGGAGCAGGCGAGGGAGGTTGCGGTGGACGAAGGATGTGGCCATGACCTCCAGATTATTTAACATGTTAAATTTCTGGACAAGACTCTTCTGCGACTGCTTTTGCCGGGTTTTCCCTGAGCGCGCGTGGGCAGTCCTTCCGACCTGCAGCTCGCTGGAGCCGCTGGGCCGGTGTTCGTCGAGGCCGACGATTCAGGTGCTGCTCAGAGCGACCACTCGGCACGCATGCTGGGCCGCGCGCCGAAGCCGGCGTACCACTGCCCAAGCAGCGGGTGCCGATCGCGCCAGGCGAAATCGGCGAAGCGCAGGTCCAGGTACCAGAGCGCGCAGCCAACGGCAATGGTGCCGATGTCCACCCTTGCTTCGAGCAGGGCCGGCCGTGCATTCAGGTGCGCGAGCGAGGTCTCCGCCTTGTCGAGCTGCGCCGCCCGCCACTCGGGCCAGCGCATCGGCTCCGGCCGAGCGACGTCCTCGTACCGGGCAAGCAGCGCCGCATCGAGGATGCCGTCGCCGAGGGACTGGAGCGTGAGCGCGTCCCAACGCTGGGCGCCTGGGGCCGGAAACAGCTTGCCGTCGGCCAGATCGTTCAGGTATTCGCAGATCACCCGGCTGTCATAGAGGACGCGGCCGTCGTCGGCGAAGAAGGTGGGAACCTTGCCCAGCGGATTGCTCGCGATGATCTCGCGGTCGCGTTGAACCGGGTGGGCGTTGGAGGGCAGGAGCTGCAGCCTGTCGTGCAGCCCGAGCTCGTGCGCGGTCACCAGGCATTTGCGAACGTAGGGGGAAAAGGGAGAAAAAAGAATCTTCATGCGGTCTCCATGGCAACTTGGGGTTGTGCCGCATGCCGCGCGGCATGGCGGCCTGCGATCCAGCCGAAGGTGAGGGCCGGGCCCAGGGTGATGCCGGGCGCCGGGTACTGGCCGCCCATCACCGAGTGCATGTCGTTGCCGGCGGCGTAGAGCCCGGGGATCGGGCGGTCGTCGGCGTCCAGCGCCTGCGCGTTCTCGTTGCAGCGAATGCCGCAGGCCGTGCCGATGTCGCCTGCATACACCTTCACGGCGTAGAAAGGCGCCTTGCGAAGCGGTCCCAGGCAGGCGTTGGGCTGATGCGCCGGGTCCCCGAGGTAGCGGTTGTAGGCCGTGCTGCCCTTGCCGAATTCGGGGTCTTCGCCGATCTCGGCAAAACGGTTGAAGCGCTCCACCGACGCCTTCAGCCCCGCTGCATCGACGGCCAGCTTGCCGGCAAGCTCGTCGAGCGAGCCGGCGCGGTAGAGGTAGCCGGCGCGCACGAGGTGCTCGCGCGGCCGGCCGCCGGGCAAGGCCAGACCGAGGCCCCAGCGTTCCATGAAATCGCTGTCGCACACCAGGCAGGCCGGCAGCGTCGGCACGCTCTGGTGCGAACGGTACATGCCCAGCACGAACTCATGGTACGAGGTCGACTCGTTGACAAATCGACGGCCCGCGGCGTTCACGGCCATCAGGCCCGGCTTGGCGCGGTCCCACACGAGATGAGGAAAGCGCAGCTGCGAGCCGTCCGGCCGCTCGAGGATGGAGACGGGGGCCCAGAACGCCGGCGCGAAGTGGTCCTTGCCCAGCGCCGCGCCGGCGGCGCGGGCGATCTCGATGCCCTCGCCCGCATTGCCTTGCGGCGACATGGACCACGGCCCGGTCGGCTGCGGGTAGAGCATGGCGCGCAGATCGGGGCTCCACGGGAAGCCTCCGGTGGCCACCACCACGCCGCGCTTCGCGCGCACGCGCGACAGCTTGCCCTCGTGCTCGATCTCGGCGCCCACCACGCGCCCCGATTCGACGACCAGCTTCTTCAGCGGTGCGCCGAGCCAGTACTCGATACGCCGGTCGAGCACTGTCTTGAAGAGCCGCGCCGCCAGCGCATTGCCGAGCACCAGGCGCGTGCCGCGGTGATAGCCGCGCAAACGGTCGCCGACGAAGCGCAGGACCAATTTCATGCCTTCCTTCCAGGAGCTGAAGGAGCGCGTCACGGCCAGGAGGTGGTTGGCGTCGGTCATGGTGATCATCATTCCGCCGAGCACCATGAATTCGGGCAAGGGGTCGCGCAGCTCGCGGAAGTGCGTGCCGAGCAGCCGTCCGTCGAACATGCGCGGGTCCAGGGAACGGCCTCCCATCGCCGCGCCCTCGCGGTCGGGGTAGTAGTCGGGCGAATAGGCGCGCGCCGCCAGATGGACCTCGGTGTTCTTCTCGAGGAAATCGACGGCGGCCGCGCTAGATGCCAGGAAGGTGCGCTGCATGGATGCAGGCGCCGCATCACCCACGGTGTTGCGCATGTAGGTCCAGGCCTTCTCGAAGGTGTCGGGGTGGCCGACCTGCTCGCTCTGTGCGTTGAGCGGCGCCCACACGGCACCTCCCGAAATCGCGGTGGATCCGCCGATGCGATCGGTCTTCTCGGCCAGGAGCACCGTGCAGCCTTCGAATTGGGCCGTGATGGCGGCCGTCATGCCGCCGGCGCCCGCGCCGATGACCAGCAGGTCGACTTCCTTGTCCCATGCGTTCATGCGATTGAGCTCCCGAGCGATTTGCCGCCATCGACGAAGAGCACCTGGCCGGTGATGAAGCCCATGTCCGGCGACACCAGGAAGGCCACGGCCCGCGCAATGTCCTCCGGCCTGCCGGCTTTGCCCGTCGGCTGTAGCGACAGCTGCGCGGCGAGCCGTTCGGGCGTGAGGGCCCGCAGCAGCGGCGTGTCGATCAGGCCCGGTGCGATGGCGTTCACCAGGATGCCGCGCTGCGCGAGCTCCATCGCACTCGCACGCGTGTAGCCGACGATCGCAGCCTTGGAGGCGACGTAGTGCGGGTGGTTGCGCGCCCCGATGTAGGCGCGCGATGCGATGTTCACGATCCGCCCGCCGTCCGGCATGCGGCGCGCCACCTCCTGGGTGAGCGTCGCTGCGGCGATCAGGTTGACCTCGTAGGCACGGCGGAAGTCGTCGCTGCTCACTTCCATGAACTTGCGCTCGTCGAACACGCCCGCGTTGTTGACCAGGGCATTGATCGGCGGCAGCTCCTGGACCACAGCCCGCACGGCCGATTCGTCGGTGAGGTCGACGACGCGCACCTGCACATCCAGGCCCAGCCCCTGCAGGCGCCCGGCCTCCTTCTGGGCCAGTTCCCCGACCCGGTCCACCAAGACGACCGCGAAGCCGTCACGCGCCAGGCGTTCGACGGTGGCCAGTCCCATGCCGCTCGCGCCGCCGGTGACCAGCGCAACAGGTTTGCTCATGTTCATATCTCCTCAAGCCGAAAGAAAGCCTCCGTCCACGGGCAGCACCACGCCGTTCACGTAGCTGGCCATCCCGGAGGCCAGGAACACCACCGGGCCCACGAGCTCCTCCGGCTGGCCGCCGCGCTTCATCGGCACGCGGTCCATGTACCAGTCGGTGCCTCCGGCAACCTGCAGCTGCGGCTTGACCATCTCGGTGAGCATCAGGCCGGGCGCCACGGCGTTGGCGCGCACGCCGAAGGGCGCGAGGTCGCGCGCGAGCGCCTGCGTGAAGGAGCGCACCGCGCCCTTCGAGGCGATGTAGCCGGCCGACGAGATGCCACTGACGAAGGCGACGATCGACGACAGGTTGACGATGCAGCCGCGCGACTGCTTGAGCGCGGGCACGAAGGCGTGCGTGACATTGAACAGTCCCTGCAGGTTGACCTGGATCAGCCGGTCCCACACCTCTGCCGCGTTCGGGTCATCGATGCGCGCCTTGCCGGAGATGCCGGCGTTGTTCACGAGTACGTCGATGGGGCCGAGCCGCGCGGTCAGCGCATCGGCCAGGCGCTGGGTCGCGGCGCGGTCGGTGACGTCCACGGCTTCGGCCCAGGCCTGCCCGCCCTGCGCGCGGATGGCGCCGGCGACGGCCTCCGCGGCCTCCAGGCGAACGTCCGCGATGATCACGCGGGCGCCTTCCTTGATGAAGCCGTGGGCCATGGCCGTGCCCAGGCCGCCGCCGCCGCCGGTCACGAGGACGAGCTTGTTCTCGAGCAGATTCATTCGATGCGTCTCCAGCAATTGGCGTCGTTCAGACGCCCAGGTAGGCCCGGCGCACTGCCGGGTCGTTCAGCAGCTGCTTCGAAGGCCCCTGCAGGTTCATCTCCCCGTTTTCGAGGATGTAGGCGTGGCTCGACACGCGCAGCGCAAGCCGCACGTCCTGCTCGACGACCAGGATGGTCAGGCCCTGCTCCCGGTTGAGGCGCTGGACGATCTCGAAGATCTGCTCGACCAGCAGCGGCGAGAGGCCCATCGAGGGCTCGTCCAGCAGGATCATCCGCGGCCGGCCCATGAGCGCGCGGCCGATCGCCAGCATCTGCTGCTCGCCGCCCGAGAGCGTCGACGCGCGCTGCTCGGCCCGCTCCTTCAGGCGCGGGAACATCGCGTAGACGCGCTCGAAGTCTTCCGCCATATCCCGGTGTGCCGACTTGCGCAGGAAGGCGCCGAGTTCGAGGTTCTCCCGCACGCTCATGTCCTTGAAGACCTGGCGCCCCTCCGGGACCTGCACCAGCCCGCGCCGGACGATCTCGTCGGAAGGCAGGCGCCCGATCGGCTGGCCATCGAAGGTGATCTCCCCCGCCGAGGGCTCGATGAGGTGGGAGATCGCGTTGAGCGTCGTGCTCTTGCCGGCTCCGTTGCTGCCAAGCAAGGCGACGATGGAGCCGCGCTCTACCTTCAGCGAGACGTTCTGCAGTGCCTGGATAGCGCCGTACGAGGCGCTGACGCCGCGCAGTTCGAGCATCGTGTCAGTCATTCGCCGCGCCCTTGCCCAGGTAGGCTTCGATCACCCGCGCGTCCTGGCTGACCTCGGCCGCGGTGCCTTCGGCGATCTTCTCGCCGAAGCACATGACGGTGATCCGGTCGGAGATCGACATCACGAGCTGCATCACATGCTCGACCAGCAGCACGGTGATGCCGTCGCGGGATGACAGCTCGGTGAGCAGCCGGTCCAGGCTCTCGATGTCGCGGTTGCGCAGGCCGGCGGCCGGCTCGTCCAGCAGCAGCAGCCGCGGCTTGAGTGCCAGCGCCCGCGCGAGCTCCAGCAGCTTCTGGTGTCCGAAGTCCAGCTCGCGCGCGGTCGTGTTGCGGTCGTGCGTGAGGCCGACCCGCTCGATCAGGCTGTCCACCAGGTCGCGCGTTTCGCCGCTGGGGCGCCGCAGCAGGCGCCCCAGCGTGTTGGCGGCGTGGGGGTAGCAGCCGAGCAGCACGTTCTCGTAGACGCTCAGTTCGCCGAACAGCTCCAGGTTCTGGAAGGTCCGCGCGATCCCGAGGCCCGCCATCCGGTCCGCCCGCGTGTTGCTGACGTCCTGCCCGTCCAGCGCGATCCGTCCCGCGGTTGGCTGGTAGTAGCGCGAAATGCAGTTGAAGGTGGTGGACTTGCCGGCGCCGTTGGGGCCGATCAGGGCGTGGATCGTTCCCTTCTGCACCTGGAAGGAGAGGTCGCTCACCGCCGTCAGGCCTCCGAAGCGCACGGTGATGCCCTGCACGTCGAGGAAGGGGGGCGCGCTCATGCGGGGCCTCCCTTCGCCACGCCCGGGCCCGCAACGCCGGCGCGCGGCGCCTCCGGTGCAACCGTGCGCGCAACGCGGCTCTTGCGATCGGCGAACAGGCCGCGCGGCTTGAACATCATGAACCCCATGAGGATGGCGCCGTAGATGATCTCCTGCAGCGACAGCGCTTGGCGCAGCAGCTCGGAGATGATCCCGAAGGCGATCGCCCCTGCCACCGCACCGCGCACCGAGCCGATGCCGCCGACGACCACCATGGTCAGGACCAGGATGGTCGTCTGAAAGCCCAGGCTTTCGGGATGAATGAAGGAGACGAAGAGCGTGTACATGCCGCCGGCGATGCCGGCAAAGGCCCCCGAGATCGCGAAGGCGGCCTGTTTCATGGCCCGCGCGTTGATGCCCATCGCGGTGGCGGCTACGTCGCTCTCCCGCACCGCCCGCAGCGCGGAGCCGAACTGCGAGCGGGAGAGCGCCACCGTGAGCCACAGCATGAGCGCCGTCAGCAGGATCACGAAGGGGTAGGCCTGGAGGTCGTTGGTCAGCTTGAGCCCGAACAATTGCGCGGGTTGCAGCCGCATGCCGTTGGACCCGCCGGTGACGCCCTGCCAGTTGAGGAACACCCACTGCATGGCTTCGCCGAAGGCGAAGGTCGCCAGCGCAAGGTAGATGTCTCGCATGCGCAGCGCCAGGAAGCCGATCAGATAGCCCAGCACGGCCGAGAGCAGGCCACCTGCGGCGATCGAGACCACGAAGGGCGGATGCCAGGTCGCGTTGATCAGGCCCGCGGTATAGATGCCGATGCCGTAGAAGGCCGTGTGCGACAACGCGAACTGGCCGGCCTCGCCGATCACCACGTGCATGCCGAGCGCCAGCACCACGAACACCATCAGCAGGTTCACGACATACAGGACGTAACCGGTAACCGCGAAGGGCAGCACGCAGAGGACGGCGAGCAGCACGAGCAGCGCTGCCTGGTTTAACGAGGGCTTTTTCATACCTTCTTCACCTGAACCTTGCCACCGAGCAGGCCCTGCGGGCGCACGACAAGCGTCACAAGGATGGCCAGGAACGGCGCGACGACGATCGCATTGGTGGAAATGAACAGGCCCACCAGGTTCTCGACGATCCCGATCACGAGCCCGCCCAGCACGGCGCCCGGCAGGCTGGTGAAGCCTCCGACGATGGCCGCGGCGTAGGCCAGGATGGCAATGTGCGCGATGTCCGGGGTGACCAGCACCTTGGGCGTGATCAGCAGCGCCGCGATCGCGGAGATCAGGCCGGACATGGCCCACACCAGCATGCGGATGCGCGACAGCCGGATGCCGACGATCTGCGCCGCGCGAGGATTCATTCCGACGGCGCGCATCGCCTTGCCGATGCGGGTGTAGGTGAACATGAGGTAGATCAGCACCATGACGACGACCGCCACAACGAAGATGGCGACGTCGAGCCGGGTGAGCGCGGCATCGCCGATCAGGACCGCGTCGCTCGAAACGAGCGCGGGCAGCGAGCGTGGCGTGTCGCCCAGGCCGGTCTGCCGCACCAGACCCTTGAGCAGGTACGCCAGCCCCAGCGTGGCGATGACCAGTTGGACCCCGACGCCGCGCGCACCGGTCACGCGCTCCATCACGAAGCGCTGGAACATCGCTGCGCCGAGCGCGACGATGGCCAGGGTCAGCGGGATCACCACGCCATAGGGCAACCCGGCGAGCAAGAGCAGGCTCAGCGCCACGTAGCCGCCGATCATGAAGATCTCGCCCTGTGCGAAGTTGGGCACGTCCGTCGTCTTGAACACCGCCACGATTGCGAGTGCCAGCAAGGCGTAGACGCTGCCCGTCACCAGGCCCGACAACAGGCCCTGCTGCAAAAATAGCCAAGCGTCACTGAAAGTCATGATCAGGAGCGGGCGTGCGCACCGGCTGGAGCTGGATCACTTGGCCTGGTAGACCCAGGCGCTGCGGTAGGAGCCCGGCACCGGCGTCTTGTTCTCGCCGTCGAACTTCAGGTAGATGGCCGATTTCTGGGCGGCATGGTCCTCCGGCGTCAGCTCGATCGGGCCGGCCATCACCTTCGAGTCGAACTTGGTCTTCGACATCGCGTCCAGGAATTTTTCGCGGGTCAGCTGCGGGCCGGCTGCCTTGAGCGCATTGACCACCGCCATGGCCGACGGAATGCCGTAGGGCATGTAGGTCTGCGGATATCCGGGCTTCGAGGCCAGGTCGGGGTAGTACTCCTTGTACATGTCGTAGACCCACTTCAGCTTGGAGCCGCCGGCGACATCGAGCATGACCTCCTGGAGATAGACGTTTTTGAAGGCGTCCTTGTTCCCGACGTTCTCCACCAGTTGCTTGAGATCCGCCGTGCCGTTGACGGCGATCACGATGGGCTTCGTCCAGCCCAGCTCCTGCGCCTTCTTGACCAGCAGGCTCACCGGACGGGCGTAGGTCGTGATGATCAGCACGTCGGGATTCGCCGCGCGGATCTTGAGCATCGGCGCGGTCACGTCCGTGATGTTCGGATTGATCGACTGCAGCTGCAGATCCACGCCGAGCTTCTTCGCCTGGAATTCCGCAGCCTCGAGGTTCCAGCCGCCGTAGGCGTCGTCGTGGTTGATGTAGCCGATCTTCTTCGCCTTCAGGTGTTCGGTCGCGAACTGCACCATCGATCCGCCGACGGCGCGCTGGGAGATCGAGAAGGCGCCATAGATGTACTTCGACGGCGGGTACAGAGCCCCATCGCCGGACGCGTTGAGCATCACCAGCGGGACCTGCACGCGCTCGACGTACTCGCGCGCGCCGACGACGGGGCCGGAGCAGGAGCCGCCGTTGAGGAGGAAGACCTTGTCCTGCTCGGTCAGCTTCTTGACCGCGGCGAGCAGGTCGTTGGCGTTGCAGCGGTCGTCTTCGACCACCAGTTCGATCTTGCGACCGTTCACGCCGCCTTCCTTGTTGACCTTGTCGTAGTACATCTTCGCCGCATTGATGACGTCGAAGCCATAGGCCATCGAGTTGCCCGACAGCGGGCCGAACATGCCGATCTTGATCGTCTTGTCCGTGAGTCCCGGTTCGGTCTGTGCGCTGGCGCCGAGCGCGGCGATGGTGGCCGCGAAGGCCACGAGGAACGACTTGGTCATCTTCATGGTGTCTCCTACTGAATAAAGTTCGTGATTGAGAGAGAGGCTGGCGAAAGGATCGCCTCAGGCGTTGGAAGAGGAGGCGGCGTCTTCCTTCTGGAAGCCGGGGCGCGGGATGAGGCTCAGCCAAGCCTGCGTCAGGCCGCCATCGACCAGGATCTCCTGGCCGCTGATGTAGCTGGCGCGATCGCTCGCCAGGAACAGCACGGCGCCGGCGATGTCCTGCGGCGTGCTGATGCGGCCGGCCGGAACGATCTGCTCGCGGCGCTGGCGCACGGCGGGGTTCTCGTAAATTCCTTCGCTCATCGGGGTGCGGATCATGGCGGGGCTCACCACGTTGCTGCGGATGCGGTGCTCGCCCAGCTCGACGGCGAGCAGCTGCGAGAGCATCTTCACCCCTGCCTTGCTCACGCTGTACGCGCCGCTATAGGGCTGCGGGATGCTCCCCGAGATGGAGGCGACATGCACCATGGCGCCTCCATCGTTCTCGATCATCTGGCGGCCGAACACCTGTGCGCAAAGCAGGTAGCCGGACAGGTTGACCGCCAGCAGCTGGTTCCACTTGTCGAGCGCGATGTCCATGACCGCGTCCGCATAGAGCGCCGCAGCGTTGTTGACCAGCAGCCCGGCGGGCCCCCACGCGGCACGGACCTTGTCCGCGGCGAGCTGCACGCTGTCGGCGCTGGTCACGTCGCACGCCACCGGCATGACGCGATCGGCGCTTGCGCCCAGGTCCGCCAGGACGCTGCCGAGGGTTTCCGTGTTGCGATCGAGCAAGGCAACGCGCGCGCCGGCCTGCAGGAGCTGTCGCGCGATCTCGGCGCCAATGCCGCCGCCGGCTCCCGTCACGACGCAGACTCCGCCGGTCAATCCGAGCCAGGTGGTGTCGACCTTTTCGATCGCACTTGCCATGACGCTTATCTCCTGACGTTCGAATGAAGTTGGTGAAGTTGGCGATTATGTATACATGGAGGCAAAGGTCTGCCTGGGTTTACCCGTAATTCGCGCGCGATTAGACGGTCATGTATACAAGCGCGACTCGCTAGGTATACTTGGTAGCGACCACGTACGAAGGACGCCATGCAGACACTTGCCCAGAACGTCACCGACACGCTGCGCGACTGGATCCTCCATGGCCAGGTTCGGCCCGGCGCACGGTTGGAGGAAGTTCCCCTGGCCGAGCAGCTTGGCGTCTCGCGCACGCCGGTGCGCGCCGCGCTCGGCACGCTCGCGACCGAAGGCCTGATCGATCACCAACCCAAGCGCGGCTATCTCGTTCGCGGCTTCGACGTGGACGAAATCGTGGCCGCCTACGAGGTCCGGTCGGTCCTCGAGGGCCTGGCCTGCCGGAATGCCGCGGTGCGCGGCGTGACGCAGGACCAGGCGCGCGGGCTCGAGGCAAGCCTCGAAGAGGGTGACCGGATCCTGGCGGCCGGCGTGCTGCGCCCCGAGGACCACGAGCCCTACCAGCAGATGAATGTCGCCATCCACGACACCTTGCTGACGGCCTCGGGCAACCCGTGGGTGACCCGCTTTGCGGAGCAGGCGCAGAACATTCCCTTCGCCTCGGACCGGATCGTGCTGTGGGATGACCACGGCATCATCCTGCGCTCCCACGGCGATCACCACCGGATCGTCGAGGCCGTCATTGCACGCGACAGCGTCCGGGCAGAGCAATTGATGCGCGAGCATGTCTACTACGCCGGCATCATTTTGCGAAGGAACTACGAAAAGCTGCTCGAGGCCGGGGATGCAGCGCCTGGTGCCAAGCCGCCCAGGCGGCTGCTGGCCGCGGCTGGGGCGTCACGCTAGTTTCCGCTCGACGCTGGATCCATGGCTGTGAAGCGCATCCCTACACTCGGGCGATGGCCAAGGAAAAAACACTTTTCGTCTGCTCCGAGTGCGGCGGCACCAGCCCCAAGTGGCTGGGCCGCTGCCCCAGCTGCGGCGCCTGGAACACGCTGATCGAGCAGGTGGCCGCCGCGGCGGCGGGCAGCGGCAACAACCGCTTCGGCGCACCCTACGCCTCGCTCGCCGGCTCGGCCGAGCTGGCCACGCTGTCCGAGATCGAGGCCACCGACACCGAGCGCACGCCCACCGGGCTGGACGAGCTCGACCGCGTGCTGGGCGGCGGCATCGTCGACGGCGGGGTCACGCTGATCGGGGGCGACCCTGGCATCGGCAAGTCCACGCTGCTGCTTCAGGCGGTCGATGCACTGCAGCGCGCGGGGCGCAACGCGCTCTATGTCACCGGCGAGGAGAGCGGCGCCCAGGTGGCGCTGCGCTCGCGGCGGCTCGGCCTTGAACAGTCGCAGGTGCAGGTGCTGGCCGAGATCCAGCTGGAGAAGATCCTCGCCACGCTGGACGCCACGCGGCCGGCGATCGCGGTAATCGATTCGATCCAGACCGTTTACTCCGACCAGCTGACCTCGGCCCCCGGCTCGGTGGCGCAGGTGCGGGAATGCGCGGCCCACCTGACGCGCTTCGCCAAGGCCAGCGGCACGGCCGTGGTGCTGGTTGGCCATGTGACCAAGGAAGGCGCGCTGGCCGGCCCGCGCGTGCTCGAGCACATGGTCGACACGGTGCTGTACTTCGAGGGAGACACGCATTCGAGCTTCCGCCTGGTGCGCGCCATCAAGAACCGCTTCGGCGCCGTCAACGAGATCGGCGTGTTCGCGATGACCGAGCGAGGCCTCAAGGGTGTGGCCAATCCCAGTGCGATCTTCCTGAGCCAGCATGCGGAGCCGGTGCCCGGCAGCGTCGTGCTGGTCACGCTAGAAGGTACGCGGCCGATGCTGGTGGAGATTCAGGCCTTGGTGGACAACGGCGGCCCCAGCCCGCGGCGCCTGTCCGTGGGCTTGGACCGCGACCGCCTCGCGATGCTGCTGGCGGTGCTGCACCGCCATGCGGGCGTGGCCTGCATGGACCAGGACGTGTTTGTCAACGCGGTCGGCGGCGTGCGCATCAGCGAGCCCGCGGCCGACCTGGCGGTGATGCTGGCCATCACCTCCAGCCTGCGCGGCAAGCCGCTGCCCAAGGGCTTCATCGCGTTCGGCGAGGTGGGCTTGGCCGGCGAGGTGCGGCCAGCGCCGCGCGGGCAGGAGCGGCTGCGCGAAGCCGCAAAGCTGGGTTTCAGCGTGGCGGTGGTGCCCAAGGCCAACGCGCCGCGCAAGGGCGCCAAGGAGATCGAGGGGCTGACGATCCATCCTGTGGAGCGCATCGAGCAAGCGATGGAGGTGGTGCGCGGGCTCGATTGAGCCGGCGCCCACCGTCGCACAACAGAAAGGGAGCGGCACCATGCAACTGCTCATCTCCGCCGGGCTCATCGCGGCCGTGGTCGTCTGGGGCCTGGTTTCGCCCAGCTCGCTGGACCAGGTCTTCAGCGCCGCGCTGGCAGGCATCACCCGCAACTTCGGGTGGTTCTATCTCTGGCTGGTGCTCGGCCTGGTGCTGCTGGCCTTCTTCCTGGCCTTCAGCCGCTATGGCGACCTCAAGCTTGGTGACGAGGACGAGGAACCCGAGTTCTCGCTGGCCTCCTGGTTCGCGATGCTGTTCGCCGCCGGCATGGGCATCGGCCTGGTGTTCTGGGGGGTGGCGGAGCCGATTTCGCACTATGCCGATCCACCACCCGGCATCGCGCCGGGCACACCCGAGGCGGCCTCCGCCGCCATGCGCTACGCCTTCTTCCATTGGGGCCTGCACCCCTGGGCGATCTACGGCATCGTGGGGCTGGCCATCGGCTTTTTCAGCTTCCGCCGCCAGTCGTTGCCGCTGGTGAGCTCGGTGACCGAGGCGCTGCCTTGGCAGGTGGCGAAGCGGCTGTCGCCGGCTTTCAATGTGCTGGCGGTGGTGGCCACCGCCTTCGGCGTCGCGGCATCGCCCGGCATGGGCGCCACGCAGATCAACAGCGGGCTCAACGCGGTATTCGGCCTGCCGGTGAGCCCGACCGCGCAGTCGCTCATCATCGTTGTCACTGCCGTGCTGTTCATCTCCTCGGCCGTGACGGGCGTGGGGCGTGGCGTCAAGTGGCTGTCGCTGGGCAATCTCTGCCTGGCCGCAGCGCTGGCGCTGGCGGTACTGGTGCTGGGGCCGACGGTCGCAATCGTCGAGACACTGACCAACACGCTCGGCGTCTACATCGCGGAGTTCGTGCGCATGAGCTTGCGCATGTCGCCCTTCCGCACCAGCTCGTGGGTCGGCGACTGGACCATCTTCTATTGGGCATGGTGGCTGGCGTGGTCGCCCTTCGTCGGCCTGTTCATTGCGCGCGTGTCGCGGGGCCGGACCATCCGGCAGTTCCTGGCGGGGACGGTGTTCGCGCCCACGCTGTTGGGCTTCGTGTGGTTCTCGGTCTTCGGCGGGGCGGCGCTCAACTTCGAGATCTTCCAAAGCGTGCCGCTGGCGGAGGCGGTGAAGGCCAACGCGTCGACCGCCATGTTCGTGATGCTCGATGCCATGCCCGGCGGTGGCGTGATGTCGGTGATAGCAACGGTGCTCGTCTTCGTCTTTTTCGTGACCTCGGGCGACTCGGCCACGCTGGTGCTGGGAACCATGAGCACCGGCGGCAACCCGAATCCTCCCGCGCGCGTCAAGATCATCTGGGGCGTGCTGGTGGCGGCCATTGCGCTGAGCCTGCTGCTGGCTGGCGGGCTGACTGCGGTGCAGACGGCCACCATCGTCTTTGCGCTGCCTTTTTCGGTGGTGCTGCTGCTGATGGCGATCTCGGTGACCATCGCCATCCGGGAGGATTGGAAGGCCGAGCAGCAGCGCGAGCGTGCCCTGCGCCGGAAGATGCGCGAACTCCTCAAATAGCCGGCGCCATCGGCGGCGACAATGCAAGCATGAATTTCGGGAAAGTCTTCATGCCCCTCGCGGGGCTGCTGCTGCTCGGCGCCTCCTATCGCGCCTATGGGTGGCCAGGGGTCGCCTTTGCCGGCGGCGCGATCATCATGTTCCTGCTGATGCATTTCAACCGCACCATGCAGGTCTTGAAGCGCGCAGCCGACCGGCCCATCGGCACGGTGGCCAGCGCCGTGATGCTCAACGCCAAGCTCAAGCCCAAGGTGACCCTGCTCCATGTCATTGCGATGACGCGCGCGCTGGGCGAGCAGCGCACGCCCAAGGATGCGCAGCCCGAGGTCTATCGCTGGACCGACAACGGTGGCTCCTGGGTCGACGCGACCTTCGTGAACGGCAAGCTGACGGAATGGACGCTCGTGCGGCCGCAGGCGCCGGCCGAGGACGACCAACAGCCGGCCGACCCGCGGAGCGCCGACGCCGTCAAGCCGGCGGCTGCGGACGCGCTGCGGCCGCCGATGTAGTCGCAGCTAGAACGGCGCCGATTCGTCGGCCAGTTCTTCCGTGGACGCCGTCGCCTTCGGCGGCGCATCCACCGGCGCCGCGCCCAGCTGCATCTCCCCGCCCAGCGCCTCGATCAGCTCCGGCACCAATTGCCCGAGCTCGCCGGTCGCGATGGCGGCATCGGCGTCGAAGTTGTCTTCCTTGGCCGAGCCCGGCGCATCGTCGAGCGTGCCTTCGATGAACACGATCTTGCGCAGTTGCATGCCCTCGGTCAGCTCGAAGGACACGCGGTCGTCCCAGGTCATGGCCAGGCGCGTGGGCCGCTTGCCGTCGGCGATGTGCTGTCGGACCTCGTCGATGTCCAGGGGGTGCTTGGCATAGCGCACCACCGCCTTCGATTCGTCGGTGGCCTTGAGCTCGCATTCGCGGTCAATGGTGAAGCCGGCCGGCGGCTCCTGCGTCGACAGCCAGTCCGACATGGCCACGGCCGGCTCCACTTGCGTGTTGATCTGTGCCACGGCGAAGCCTTCCAGCGCCTTGACCAGGCTGGTCACGACTTCGTCGGCGCGCGCTGCGTTGCTCGCATTCACGACCAGCCGGCGCGCGGCCGGATCGATCCAGACTGCAATGCGCACGTGGCGCGTGAAGGCCAGCGGCAGCAGCTCCTGCGTGATGTCTTCCTTGAGTTCCTTCTTCTCCTTCTTGCCGGGCTTGCGGCCGGTGGTCGCCTCGATCTGCGCGGCGCGCTCCTCGACCTTGCGCCGCACCACGGAGCCAGGCAGGGTCTTGCTCTCGATCATGTATTCGAGCAGCCACTGGCCGCCGACGGATTCGACCAGCGGCCCGTGCGCCTCGCCGCGCGGCTCGGTCCAGCCGGCGGCTTTTTCCTGCGACGGGCTGCAGGGCACGAAGCGGAAGGCGTCGAGGCGCTGCTCGGCGTCGGTGAGCGTTTGCGACCACGTGGATTCGATGCGATAGACGATGACGTTCTTGAAGACGGACACGAGAAGAGAACCCTTTTCCAGGCTGTTTGGCAAAGCCGAGCATTGTCGACGGGCGCAACACCTGCCGCGCCGTAAAATCGCAAGCTTTTGCGACATCCCGCCCCCAAAAGGACAAAGAAATGAGCGCGCTGCCCCCTGCACTGGACGATCGTGACGGAAAAATCTGGATGGACGGTGATCTCGTGGACTGGCGCGACGCCAAGATCCACGTACTGAGCCACACGCTGCACTACGGCTGCGGCGCCTTCGAGGGGGTGAGGGCCTACAAGACGGTTGACGGGACCGCGATCTTCCGCCTGGCGGAACACACCGAGCGGCTCTTCAACAGCGCCAAGATCCTGCGCATGAAGATCCCGTTCACGCCCGAGCAGCTCAACGAGGCACAGAAGCAGGTGGTGCGCACCAACAAGCTGGAGAGCTGCTACCTGCGCCCGCTGGTGTGGATCGGCTCCGAGAAGCTGGGCGTGAGCCCCAAGGGCAACCGCATCCATGCCATGGTCGCGGCCTGGGCCTGGGGCGCCTACCTCGGCGATGAAGGCATGAAGCGCGGCATCCGCGTCAAGACATCGAGCTACACGCGCCACCACGTCAACATCACGATGACGCAGGCCAAGGCGGTGAGCAACTACAGCAACTCGATCCTCGCCAACATGGAAGCCCTGGACGACGGCTACGACGAGGCGTTGCTGCTCGACGCGTCCGGCTTCGTGAGCGAAGGCGCGGGCGAGAACATCTTCGTGGTCAAGGGCGGCGTGGTCTACACGCCCGACCTCTCGGCCGGCGCGCTGAACGGCATCACGCGCAACACCATCCTTCACATCTGCAAGGACCTCGGCATCGAGGTGGTGCAGAAGCGCATCACGCGCGACGAGGTCTACATCGCCGAGGAAGCCTTCTTTACCGGCACTGCCGCCGAGGTCACGCCCATTCGCGAGCTCGACCGCATCGAAATCGGCCAGGGTTCGCGCGGCCCCGTCACCGAGAAGATCCAGAGCGCTTTCTTCGACATCGTGAACGGCCGCAATCCCAAGTACGCCCACTGGCTCACAAAGGTTTGAGAGAACAAATGAGTGCCAACGCCGTGATCGAACTGTCGGGCCAGGACCTGAACCACCAGGGCGGGGTGTTCTGCCCCAACCCCAAGGCCGACATGAAGCTGTGGAGCGCGCACCCCAAGGTCTACCTGGACGTGGCGCGCACCGGCGAGGCCAAGTGCCCTTACTGCGGCACCGTCTACCGGCTCAAGGCCGGCGAGGCGGTGGGGCATCGCCACTGAGCGCGTCTGTCGCCCGGCGCGGCAGCAGCCCGCGCCATGAGTCACCCGGCTCCTGCGCCAGCCGCAGGTAGATCGTCGACACCCACAGCAGGCTGAGCCCGATCTGCGCGTCGCGCAGCGCCGAGTTCGCGTTGGTCGCGATCAGCGCGATCAGCTGCGCGGCGAAAGCGTAACGGCCATACAGATCGTTGCGCCGCCAAGCCACCCAGACGCCCGTCAGCATGATCGCCAGGAGCGTCAGCGCGCCCGGAATGCCGGCCTGCGAGCCCATCCACAGGAAGTCGTTGTGGGGCATGTTGTAGTCGGCCAGCAGCTTGGGCCCGCGCAGGTGCCACTGCTCGGTCCAGCCGCCGATGCCCCAGCCGGTGAGGGGCCGGTCGAGGATCATGCGGCCCGTGTCGCGGTACATGTAGTAGCGCACCACCCAGCTTCCCTCGGAGACCGCGCCGTTCTGTGCGGCTTCGAGTTCCTGCACGCCGAGCTCGAACTTCTGCTGCACCGCGGGCGAGTTCCAGAGGCCCACGGCCATGATGGCGCCGCTGGCCACCAGCGCCAACGCGAGCACCTTGAGTTGCCGCCGCCACTGGTGCACGCAGGCGGCCGGAATCACCAGCAGCAGCGCCAGCAGCGAAGTGCGCGAAGGCAGGCTGAACGTGATCACCACCACCACCGCCAGGGTCACCGCAAGGGCCGCGACCGCGCGCAGCGGTCGGTGCTCCGAGAGCGCCTGCAGGCCGAACACGGCCGCCGTCGCGCCCAGGATGGTGAAGAGCAGCGCGTTGCTGATCGACTTGTTGCCCACCAGGAAGATCACGCCACGGTACGGCTCCAGCACCGGAAAATAGATCTTCAGGAAGATCGCCGACCAGAACGCCGCGATCAGCACGATGTTGAAAAGCGCCATCAGCAGAAAGCCGCGCAGCGCCCAGACCGCCTCCTCGCGCGTGAGGGCCAGGGCCATCAGCAGCGTGGCGGCGATGCGCAGGCCATGGGCCAGGTTCGACGGCGTCTGCGGATACCAGGGTCGCAGCGCCAGTATCACCAGCGTCCACGCGACGTAGGCCACGATCGGCCACCACATCGGGTTGGCGCGCAGGCGCTGCGCGCGCTCGCGCCAGTCCCCGGCCACGAACAGGGCGAGGAGCACCAGGAGCGCGGCGAGATAGGGGACGCCGACCGGCATGAACACCGTCAGCCCCCAGAACATGGCTGCGGGGCGGACGAGTTGCGATCTCTGCATGGTGGCGGATTCTAGGGGCCGCAGATCGAGCGCCTCCTGACCTGCAGGTCTACTGGCGCCGCTGCGGCGCGCCATCGCTCGCGAAGGTGGATTCGACGGCCGGCCGAGCAGTCGCCCTGCTTGTTGGGCCGGTCTTCGTTCGGTGCGCTTCGACTACCAGCGCACCCGCAGCCCCGCCGAGGCGTTGAGCTGCGACTTCACGCGGGTGTCTCCAACTGACTCCCACAGCTTGCCGACTTCGCCGTAGAGGCTGGTCGAGTCGCTCAGCGACAGCGTGAAGCCTGTTGCCAGTTCGGTGGAGGTGCCGCCGGTGCTGCTGCCGATCGCCGTGATGGCCGCCGGGTTGATGAAGCGCGTGACATCGTTGCCGCCCGAGGCGCGGTACAGGTTCACCCGCGCATAGGGCTGCAGCCGGCCTGCTCTCGTGGCGATGTCGCCCTTCACGCGCACCCCCACGCGGGCGAGCCAGCGTCCTTCTCGTTCCTGATGGACGCGCGCGCCGGCGATGTCCACGTTGTCGAGGTCCACGCGCTGGTGCACCAGCTGCGCCTGCGGCTCGATCTGCCAGCCCTCGCCCAGCGCGAAGGACTGGCCCAGCTCCAGCGAGGCGCTCAGGCTGCTGGCCTTGCCCTTGCTGCGCAGGCTCGCCTGGGGCTTGACCTCGTAGCGGTGGCGCCCGGCCTGCAGCACGCCGTCGGCGTAGAAGCCGCTGGTGTCGGTATAGGTCGCATAGCCGCCCAGGTACTGGCTGCGCAGGTCGTTGCTGCCGACCGTGAGGTTGGCGATGCCGCGCGCGAAACCCTTGACCTGCATATCGCCGTCGAGCTGACCGACGTAGAGGCCGGCGCGCCAATCGACATCGGTCCACAGGTCGGTGCCGGCCTGCAGGCCGCTGAGGCGGCCGTCGCTTTGCGGGCTGACGGTGCCGCCTTGCCGGATGTTCAGGCCCGTGCTGAGCACGCGGCCCCAGGCTCGGCGCTCGCCGATGGCGAAGGCTGCAGCGGTGGCTTGGGCGCCCGACCCTGAGCGCACGTCGTCGTCGCCGATGCGCTGGTGCAGGTTGCCGAGCATGGCCAGGTTGCCCTGGCGCAGTTGCTCGGGCAGGGCTGCGAACAGGGGTACCTCGGCGCGGTAGGTCGGCACCTGGATGGGGGCCGCTGAGGGAGTCGGCGGTAGCGAAGGCGGACCGGCAGGTGCAAGGGGCTCCGCAGGAGCAGGGGATGCCGGAGGTGCTGGTGGCGCGGGGGGTGCAGGTGGCGCAGGCGACGCAGGCGACGCAGGTGGCGCTGGGGGAGCCGGAGGTGCCGGCGGGGGCGGTGGAGTGATGGTGGTGTTGGTGCGCAGATACCAGTTCTCTCCTGCGCCTGCGGCATCGCCCGCCTGCAGGCGGTATTCGTACGCCCCTGCATCGACGTGGCCGCCCTGCAGGGCGAAGGCGTCCTTGGTGCTCTGCGCGGTGGTGGTGGCGCCGCTGAGGGCACTGACCAGTTCGATGCCGTTGCCGACGGTGAGCGCCCCGAGGCCGCCGAGGTTGACGACCTGCACGGTGGTGCGCCCGCTGGCCACGGCACCCGGGCCGCTGAGTACGAGCCGGTCGCTGGCGCTAACGCTGTCGCCCAGGAACGTGCCCAGGCGCAGGAGGCCGTTGTTGCCCGCATAAGGACCGGTGACGGTGAACGTGGTGCCGGGTGTCGCACCTATGAGGGAGACGGTGCCGGCATTAGCGAGGCCAGCGATGCTCTGGCTGAAGCCGGCAAGATCAAGCGTGGCACCCGAAGCAACGGTATGAGCGGAAGCCGCACTGAAGGTGTTGGCAGCACCCGCGCGCAGGGTGCCTTCGCTCACGGTCGTCGTGCCGCTGTACGTGTTGGCACCCGAGAGGATGAGCGTGCCGCTTCCCAATTTGCTCAAGTCCCCAGGCCCGGTGATGGCGCCTGTGAGGGTGGCGGTGAAGGGACCGGTGTCGATGGTGGGATCGACCGCGTCGGTGAAGGCGATGGAATTGGCCAGGTCGAGGCCATCGGCGGCGAAGCGCAATGTGGTGCCTTCGTGCATGGCGAGTTGGCCGGTGCCCAGCGCACTGTTGTTGCCGACAGCGAGGCTGCCTTGCTTGAGGTCGGTGCCGCCGCTGTAGCTGTTCTCGCCGGTGAGGGTCAAGGTGCCGGTGCCGGTCTTGGTGAGGGCACCCGCGCCGCTGACGATGCCGCTCGCCGTGAGGTTCGCATCGGTCTGCAGGGTGCCGCCGCTCCCACCGACGTTGACGCCCCGCGCGGTGGCGAAAGCACCGGTAGTGCGCAGCGTGCCGCCATCAAGCGCCAACGCGCCCGACGCCGCGCCCAGGCTCTGATCAGCGGAGATCGACAGTGCGCCCCCTTTGAGCTGGGTGCCGCCTGCATAGCTGTTGAGCCCGGTGAGGGTCAGGGTGCCGGCACCCGCCTTGACCAGGCCGCCAGTCCCGCCGATCGCGCCCTGATGGGTCAGTGTCGTGCCGGCGAGTGTGTCGATCGCGCCGCCCAGCGCTTCGAGTGTCGTGGCACGGCTCATCGTGAAGCTCGCGGTGGTCTGCAGCGCGCCGCCGTTGAAGACGAGGCCCCCTGCGGCAGCGCCCAGGTTGGCGTTGTCGGACACGGAGACCACGCCCGCATTGAAGCGCGTGCCGCCCGTGTAGCTATTGATGCCGGTGAGCGTCAAGGTGCCCGCACCCGTCTTCGTCAAGGCGGCGCCCGTCTTGCCACCGATGACGCCGCTGGCCCAGAGATCGACATCGGTCTGCAAGGTACCGCCACCCGCGTTGAGGACGATGATTCGCGTGGTAGCGAAGGCACTGGTCGTGCGCAGCGTGCCGCCAGCGAAGAACAGAGGGCCCCCCGCCGCGCCCAGGCTCTGGTCTGCGGAGATCGACAGGGTGCCACCGTTGACGAAGGTGCCGCCGCTGTAGGTGTTGGCGCCCGCGAGAGTCAGCCCACCGGCGCCGGCTTTGACCAGGCCGCCGGCCCCCGAGATGACGCCGGTGGAGGTCATGGCTGCATCGGTCTGAAAGCCGCCCCCGGCGCTTCCGATGGTGATGGCACGCGCCGTGGTAACGGCCGCCGTGGTCTGCAGCGTGCCGCCATCGAGCGTCAGCAGGCCCGATGCCGAGCCCAGGTTCTGGTCTGCGGAGATGGACAGCGTGCCATCGGTGACGGTGGTGCCGCCGCTGTAGGCGTTGGCGCCTGAGAGGACCAGCCGCCCGGCGCCACTCTTGACGAGACCGATGCTGCCGGCATTGGCGCCGGTGCCGCCGGAGCCGGTCTGGTCGACGATCGCGTCGGCGATGGTTTGCGCGGCGCCAGCGTCAGGCGAGAAGGTCAGTAAGCTCCTGTCGCCTTGCATGAAGATGCCGCTGCCGAAAGCCGACCCGGCTCGCGAAATGCCACCGCCGCTCGCGCCGGCCGCCACGCTGTTTCCATGCAGCTCAATGCTGCCGCCCAAGGTGAGCGTGCCGCCGTTCATGACGAAGATGGCGCCTCCCAAGCCCGCACCACCGCCGCCCGTTGAAGATCCGCCGGAGCCCCCTCCGAAACCGCCTAACCCGGCAGGAAGGGTGGTCGAGCTCGATGCGCTGCGTGCGGTGCCACCGCCGCCGCCGCCAAAGCCGCCCCAGCCCGCGAAAAAGTCGCCGCCGCCGCCTCCGCCCCCGAACCCTCCGTGTCCCCCCTCCGAATCCCACACGCCGCCACCACCCCCACCGCCGCCGGCCAAGCCGCCATTTCCACCGCGAGTGTCGTCAATCTGGTTCCAATCAAAGCCGCCGCCCCCGCCACCTGTGTAGGCGCCTCCATCGCTGCCATTGGAAACGTTGCCGGTGCCGCCATTCGGTCCGCCGCCGTTGCCGCCGGCAACAGACAGAGTGACGCTCTTTCGGGTCGGGCCGCCATCGATGAACAAGCCGCCGCCGCCAGCTCCGGACTCGCTGGCGCCGGAGATCAATGCACCCCCATTGCCACCCATTCCGCCGCCGCCGCTCCCGCCGGCAAAACCGTTGGCCGCCACCTGGAGGCCGCCATTTCCTCCGACCGCGCGGTTGCCGGCGATGACCACGTCGCTCAAATTGGCCCCTGCGCCGGCGACGACGAACACCGCGCTTCCCGCGCCCATGCCACCGCCGCCCGGAGTGACGCCTGCTCCTCCGTTCCCCCCCTGCGCCCGCAGGTTCTGCATCGTCAAGCGATTGACGGTGGTGATGCCCGAGCCGATGAAGAAGCCCCGGAATCGCCCAGACCCGTCGAGCGTGAACCCGCCGCCATTGATGGTCACGCTGCGCTCCACCACCGGCAACTGCGTTTCCAACGTGATGGATGCCGTGAGATTGATGACCGCTTCGCTGCCCGCGATGCAGGCGGCCAACTGGGCCGTGCTGCCCGCATCGCACGCATAAGCGGTGGGCATGCCCGCGCACGACACGGCAGCTGCCAGTGCACAAGCCCTTGTGATGCGCGAAGTGCCTCGGTTTTGCTTGCCTCGCGCACGAGCGTTCTCGGGGGCGGCAACCCAGGCGCCGAGCGCGGGGTTCCAAAGAGTGCGATGCGTTCTGTTCATGGGGGCTCTCGGGGTCGTACAGCGACCCACGCACGCGGCGCGCACGTGGCGGTCAATGTCGCCTGAGCGGCGGCTCTCCGGCATGCTGGAATGCAAAGGCGCAGTTCAGAGCCCCAGGGGCTCGACGACCGTCGGATGCTAGAAGTGTCCGAGGGAGCGGTCAGGCGTGTGCGACAAAAAGCGAGAATTCATTCGCAACCCTGCAGCACCCTCCGCCTTCGAACGAATCGAGCGCGGTCTAGTTCGGAAGTGCAATCACAAAGCTCGCGCCACCGCCCGGCCGGTCCTCGCAACGCACGCTGCCCCCGTGGCGCTCGGTGATCGACTTCACCAGCGCGAGCCCGAGGCCGACGCCGCCGTTGCGCTCGCTCGCGCCCGGCAGCCGGTAGAAGGGCTCGAAGATGCGATCGCGCAGCGCAGCCGGCACACCGGGCCCACGGTCGTTGACGCGAATTTCCGCCCTGCCGTGCCGGTTGCCGAGCTCCACGCTGATCTCGCCGGCGCCGTAGCGGCGCGCGTTCTCGAGCAGGTTGCGGATCGCGCGGCGCAGCAGGCGCGGCACGCCGCGGACCGTGAGCGCCTCGCTGCTGGCGTTCTCCGCGACGTCGAGCTCGGCGTCGATGCGCGCGCACTCCTCGGCCGCCAGCCCGGTGAGGTCCACCGTCTCGACCGTGCCCATGTCGGCTTCCTTGGCGTCCAACCGGCTGGCCAGCAGGATCTCGTCGATCAGCTGGTCGAGCTCGGCGATGTTGCGTGCGATCTCGTCGCGCGCCGTCGGACTCGGCCGGTCGCTCATGAGCTCCAGGCCCATGCGGATGCGCGCCAACGGCGAGCGCAGCTCGTGCGAGGCATTGGCCAGCAGCGACTTGTGCGAGCGCACCAGCTCCTCGATGCGGGCCGCGGCGGCGTTGAAGCGGTTGGAGAGGTCGGCCACCTCGTCCTGCCCCTCCGCCGCCACACGCGCAGAAAGATCGCCTTCGCCCCAGCGCTGGACGCCGCGCTGCAGCGCTTCGAGCCGTTTGGTGAGGCGCCGCACGATCGGATAGACGCCCAGGGCCACCGCCATGCCGACAAGCGCAATCATCCAGCCCAGGCCGAAGGGGGTGCGCCAGGCCGCGAGGCCGGTGCTGCCCGTCGGCCGGGCCCGCGGCGCGACGCGCAGCGACATCGAGCGACCGTCCTCGAGTGTCACGTCGAACTCCAGGCCCTGGCCCGGCACGCGCACGGCACTGCCGACGCCGATGGCGCGTTCCTTGTCGTCGAGCACCACCACCTCGCGCGGCACGGCCGACAGCCGCTCGCGCTCGTTCTCGGCCGCTTCCCGCACGATCCAGTTGGCGCAGAGGGTGAGGATGACGACGCCGCCCACCACCGCCAGCCAGATGCGGACGTAGAGATGGCGCCGGTAGAGGTTGATCAGCATGGGACGCCCGCCCTAGTCCTGCTGCTTGGCGAACACGTAGCCGACGCCGCGCACGGTGAGGATGCGCTTCGGATTCTTCGCGTCGGCCTCGATTGCTGCGCGGATGCGGCCCATGTGCACGTCGATCGAGCGGTCGAAGGCCTCCAGCTCGCGGCCGCGCACGGCTTCCATGATCTGGTCGCGCGTGAGCACGCGGCCTGCCCGCTCGGCCATGGCGAC
Organism: Variovorax sp. PBS-H4; assembly: GCF_901827205.1. Lineage (NCBI taxonomy): Bacteria > Pseudomonadati > Pseudomonadota > Betaproteobacteria > Burkholderiales > Comamonadaceae > Variovorax > Variovorax sp. PBS-H4. The sequence goes on from NZ_LR594675.1 coordinate 380,222, forward strand.
CAGCAGGTCGAACTGGTAGGAGGTGAGGTCGGCGAGCGCGCCCCCCATGGTCACGCTGCGGGCATTGCGGTCGATCTCCAGCGTGCCGAATCGCATCACGGCAGCCGGTGCCGCCTCGCTGCCGCCCTCGGCGCGTCGTCGCAGCACGGCACGGATGCGCGCCAGCAGCTCGCGCGGCTCGAAGGGCTTGGGCAGGTAGTCGTCGGCCCCGATCTCCAGGCCGATGATGCGGTCCATCGGATCGCCCTTGGCGGTGAGCATCAGCACCGATACCTTGGCGAGGGCACTGTTGGGCAGGGCGCGGATGCGGCGGCAGACCTCGAGGCCGTCCACATCGGGCAGCATCAGGTCGAGGATCACGAGATCGGGCGAGCGCTGCTGCAACATCTCGAGCCCGCTGGCGCCATCGAGCGCGTGGTGGAAGCCGAAGCCCGATTGCGCCAGGTACTCGCCGACCATCTGAGCCAGGCGGGCGTCGTCTTCGATCATCAGGAGTTGGGGTGTGCTCATCGGGGTCCTCGGCCGGCGCTTCGCCGGTTTGTTCGGCCCGGCAGGGGCCGGGGGAAATGCTGAAGCCTAGCCTCGCCGGCCGGCGACAAGAAGGCTTGAACGCTCCGTAAAGTTGGCGTAAACCTCGCAGCCGGCGGTATCCATTGTCAGGGGGCGGCAAACAGCATGGGTGCCGCGGCACCGGCGGGCGACTGCGCGGCGCCGGTCCTTTCGGCCAGGACGGCGCGCAGGGCTCGGCCATCCAGTCCCGGATGCTCGCTGCCCGCTCGTTCCAGGATCTCGCCGGCGAGCGTTCGCAGCTGCTCGGCCGAGGCGCGCATCCGCGCCTGGAACGCCGCGTCGTCCAGCCGGTCGCCCAGGCTGCGGTTGAGTTCGGCAAACCACGGCAGCGCGGCCTGGTCCAGCATCACGGCCGGGTTGCGCTTGGCGCTCTTTTCCGACCAGGCACGCAGGAAGTCCTGCATCGCGAAGTTCAGGTGCTGGCAGTGCTGCAGCTCCTCGCGCAGGCTGCCGAGCAGCGCCAGGTCGGTGAGCCGCTGCTGGAAGAAGATCTGCGAGAGCACACCCCAGTAGTAGGTGTAGTCCCAGATGACCTTTACCGGCAGCACCTCCGGGTCGCCGAAGAGGGCGTACTGGTCGGTGTAGAGCGCGAGCGTGCTCTCGTAGAAGGAATGGTAGATCTGGTCGTACAGCCGGGCGCGCGCCTCCACCGAGTGCCCGGCGCGATCGTGCGCGATGAGGTCGGTGATGTAGGTGTTGCTCATCGCGATGAAGTCGCTGCCCGGCGAGTAGAAGGGGTCGAGGAAGAGTCCCGCCTCGCCGGTCAATGCCCAGCGTTGCCCCGAGAACACCTGCTTGCAGCCGTAGGAGAAATCGCGAAAGAAGGCGAAGTCCTGCAGCAGATGCCGCTTGCCGTCGAGCTCGTCGAAAAGGCGCGGCTGCCAGGTGCGCAGCCACGCCATCGCCTTGTCGAAGCTGTCCATGGCGTCGAGCGGATGCTGCCGCGGGTCGGCCACGATGCCGACCGAATGGGAGCCCGAAGCCAGCGGGATGAGCCAGACCCAGTACCCTGTCCCGACGAGGTGGTTGGTCGACAGCCACCGAGCCTGCGGCTCGCAGCGCTCACGCCATTCGGCGCTGTCGGACCAGTGGTCGATGGTGATGCGCTCGCCGATGCGGAACCAGACCGCGTTGCACACATGCGCATTGGATTGCGCGAGCCCCAGCTTGCGCTTGAGCAGGCCGGCGCGGCCGCAGGCGTCGACCAGCCATCGTGCGTGGACGACGTGCGTTTCGCCGTCGTGCGTCCATTCGAGCCGGTGCGGCGCATGGGCATCCTCGGCCAGCTCGATGCGGCGCACCAGTGCGTCGTCGGTGAAGCGCACGCCGGCCCGCGTGGCTTCCCTGGCCAGGTAGTTCTCGAAGATGCCGCGGTCGATCTGGTAGCTGGGCACCGAGAGGTAGCGGCTGGAGCCGATCTCGGTCACCTGGTCGATGTCGCGCCGGCCCTCGCTGAAGAAGAAGCGAAAGCCGAACTTGCGCAAGTGGGCGTCGTGCAGGTGGGCCTTCAGGCCCAGCACCGTGTCGAAGTAATGGGCGCCGATCTCGACCGAAGACTCGCCGACCTTGTGCGTGGCATGCGGTACCGGATGCGCGCGGCGCTCCAGCACCGCCACGTCGATGTCCCCGAAGCGGCGCTTGAGCTGCAGCGCGAGCGTGAGTCCCCCGAGCCCTCCCCCCATGATGACAACATCGTGGTGGGAGGACGTGGTCTCCACGGCGCGTCAGCCCCGGGGTTCCAGCCGCAGCCGCAGCGACAGCCGGGCGCCGAGCGGCAGGTCCAGCGAGTCGGTTTCGGCACGCGCCAGCGCGTGGAAGAAGGGGAGTGCGTCGGACATGGCGTTGGCCTGCAGCGGCACGGCCGCCTGCGGGAGCGGCCGTTGCGGCGCCGGCGTGCCGGCGGCCAGCGACCAGTCGAACGCCGCCACCGTGCGCTCCGTTCGGGTGGGTGCGACCACCAGGGCCACGGCCAGCAGCTCGCTGCTTTCGATCACCGAGCCCAATGCCCCGACGGATGGGATGTCGAAGCCGGCCAGCAGCACCGCCTGCTGATCGGCCGCGCACTGCGTCGAAGCTTCGAGCAGGCCGGCCGCGAAGCTGTGCTCGTAGGCCGCCAGCGAGTTGCTCGCGGCCGTGCAGCCGGTGCCGATGGTCCAGTAGCCGACGGCAGCGTTGTGCACCGAGTTGTGGAACTTGATCGGCGACAGCACCTTGGGGTCGTTCGCCAGCGTGGCGCACATGTAGTCGTTGATGCCCAGGTCGCCGTGCGCCGACGCGAACACGCACGGCAGGTCCTTCGCGGCACGGCCCGAAGTTTCGACCGCGGCGGCCGCGACCTCCAGCGCCAGCGCGACTGTGTCGGGTGCGCGCCGCCGCTCGGCCGGGGCCAGCATCTGCGGCGAGGGCCGCTTGGCCGGAGGGTCGGCCGGTGCAGCCTCGCCGCGGAAGACCGCGCGGGCGACGTTCCAGCCGGGCAGCGTGGAAGCCCAGAAAGCAGGGCCTTCGATGTAGAGGGTGGGCGTTGCCGGGTTCATGCCGCGGTCCCCTTGCCGAACACCAGCGCGCAGTTGTTGCCGCCGAAGCCGAAGGAATTGGAAAGCGCACGGCGCACCTCGCCGCGCGCGGGCTCCAGCCGGATCTGCGGGCCGCAGCCGGGGTCGAGCACGCCAGTGTTGACGGTGCCCGGCATCAGCCCGCACTCGATGGCGAGCAGGCTGATCACGGCCTCTACGATGCCCGCCGCGCCCAGCGTGTGGCCGGTGAAGCCCTTGGTCGAGCTGGCATGGGTGCCCGGGGGGAAGCGGCGAGCCACCAGGGCGCCCTCGACCTCGTCGTTCTTGGCGCTGGCCGTGCCGTGCATGTTGATGTAGTCGATGTCCTCCGCAGCCAGCCCGGCACGCGCCAGCGCGTCGTCGAGCGCGCGCTCGGCGCCCAGGCCCTCGGGATGCGGCGTAGACATGTGGTGCGCGTCGCTGGCTTCGCCGTAGCCCAGCAGCTCCAGCCGGCCCGGGCCGCGCTCGAGCAGCGCGAAGCCGGCGGCCTCGCCCAGGCTGATGCCGTTGCGCTCCGCATCGAAGGGGCGGCAGGGCTCGGGCGAGACCAGCTCGAGCGAGTTGAAGCCGAACAGCACGCTGCCGCAGAGCGTGTCCACCCCGCCGACCACGGCCGCATCCACCAGGCCCAGTCGGATCAGCCGTTCCGCCGAGGCGAAGACCTTGGCGCTGGACGAGCATGCGGTAGAGAGGGTCTCGGCCGGCCCTTCGAGGCCCAGCGCTTCCTGCACGAACATCGTGAGCGAATGCGGCGTGTGCACCCGGGGCCTGCGCTGCTCCGCCGTGAAGCGGCCGTCGGCATCGAGCTGGGTGTAGGCAAGCTCGGTCTCGCCGATGCTCGATGTCGAGGTGCCGAGGATCAGCGCGATGCGTGCCGGGCCATGGCGTTCGCGCGCCGCCGCCACTGCCTCGATGAAGCCGTCGGCCTGCAGCCCGAGCCAGGCCAGGCGGTTGTTGCGGCAGTCCCAGCCCGCCAGGTCCTCAGGCAGGCTGATCTCTTCGAGGCCGTCGACGCGGCCGATCCAGGTGGGCAGGGGCGTGGCGCCGAAGTCGTTGGCGCGCAGGCCGCTCGTGGATTGCTCAAGCGCGCTTAGCAGGGGTTGCTTGCCGACGCCAACGGCCGAGGTCGCAGTGAAAGCGCTGATCTGGAGGGGTGGGATGCGGGAAGGAAGCGGCACGATGGGCGGTGATGCGAAGCGTGAAAAACGTCACAGCCTACCAGCTACTTCGACAGTCGCGTGGGCGTGAATGTCCTACGGCCCTACAAGGTGCCGAGGTGCGCCTGGGCCGCCTTGGCGAGCCGGGCATCGAAAGTGGCGAGCGGCGCCTTGAGCTCGGCGGCCAGCCAGAGATAGGCGGCGCTGTAAGCGGTGAGCTCGTAGCGCGCTGCCAGTTCGTACTGCGCCACCGGATCGACCGGGTGAAGCTCGATGTCGGAGGCGGCGTAGTCGCGCAGCATCTGCGCAATGACTTCGGCCGGCTCATTCGAACGACGCTTTTCGAGCGCGACGTTCACGATGTCGTGGTCGAGCACGTTGGGCGCATGCAGGCTGCGGCCGGCCAGCCGCGCCAGTGCACCTTCGCGTGGCGGCTCGTTGAAGAGGATGGCGCTCATCGCGCTGCAATCGACCACCATCGGTGGGCGCTTGCCGAAGGGCGCCGGCGGCTCGGCGACGTAGAAGGCCTTGGTCGCTGCGCTCACGAGGCAGGCCCCACTCCGCCCGCTGCGGTATTGCTCGGTTCGGCAGCGGCCCGGCAGCTCATTTGATCAGGCCCTTGGCGCGAAGGATCTCCAGAGCGTCTGGCGCGCCGCGAGCAGGCTCGGGGTGCCGCGACCGGATTTCGGCCGCGATCTGCTCGATCGGCTTGCCGCCCCGCCGCATGACGGGATAGCCGTTCCACCCGACGCTGACGGCGCCCGGGCGCGGCATGGGGGCCGGCGGCGGCGCCGGCTCCTGGAACGCCTGCTCGAGCAGGGCCATCAGCTCACCCTGCAAGGACCGATGATTGCGCGCCGCCCGCTGGCGCAGCCGCTCGGCAAGATCTTCTGGTACGTCCTTGATCGACAGATTAACCACGTTGCCTCCGAAATGGAGCCATTATGGCGCCACTTCGGTCGCCACATGCGGCTTCCGTGCCGGGGCATTTCGTGCTGCCAACCCGACCAGGAGTAGCACAGGCACGCCGAGCGCCGCCGTGCCCGTGAAGAAGGCGTGATAGCCGTAGGCATCGACAAACGCCCCGGAATAGCCAGCGATGAACTTGGGGAGCAGCAGCATCAGCGAACTGAACAGCGCGTACTGCGTGGCAGAGTAGCTGACGTTGGTCAGGCTCGACAGGTAGGCGATGAAGGCAGCCGAGGCGATGCCCCCTGCCAGATTGTCGGCCGACACCACGAGCACCAGTGCCGTCAGGTCGTGTCCTCGGCTGGCGAGCGCGGCGAACAGCAGATTGCTGGCGGCACTGAGCACCGCGCCCAGCATCAACACCCGCATCACGCCCAGCCGCATCGAGAGCACGCCGCCCACGAAGGCACCGGCCAGCGTCATCACCACGCCGTAGATTTTGCTGACGGTCGCCACTTCGTCCTTGGTGAAGCCCATGTCGACGTAGAACGGGTTGGCCATGATGCCCATCACCACGTCGCTGATGCGGTACACCGCGATCAGCGCGAGGATCAATGCCGCCTGCCAGCGATAGCGGCGGAAGAAGTCGGCAAAGGGCTCGATGACCACGCTCTCCAGCCACTCCGCCGCGTTCTTCGCCTTCGGCAGCGCCACGCGTGCCGGCTCCGGCGACAGCAGCACCGTGATCACGCCCACCGCCATCGATGCCGCCATCGCGAGGTAGGCCGTCTTCCAGGCGCCGTCCTGGTAGCCGGTACTGCCGGCGAGCTCGGCCCAGGCCGCGATCCAGAGCACGCCCGCGCCGGCCCAGATCATCGCGAGACGGTAGCCCGTCTGGTAGGCCGCTGCCAGCGCAGCCTGCTTGCGCGTGGCCGCCGATTCGATGCGGAAGGCGTCCAGCGCAATGTCTTGTGTCGCCGAGCCGAAGGCCACCAGCAGCGCGCACCACACCAGCGGCGGGAGGCCGGCACGGGGATCGTTGAAGGCCATGCCGACCAGGCCGGCAGACACGATCAGCTGCGCCAGCAGCAGCCAGCCGCGTCGCCGCCCCAGCAGCGTGGTCAGCGGCGGCACCGGCAGCCGGTCGACCAGCGGCGCCCATACCCACTTGAAGCCGTAGGCCAGGCCGACCCAGCTCAGGTAGCCGATGGTCGTGCGGTCGATGCCGGCCTCGCGCAGCCGGAAGCTGAGCGTTCCCAGCACCAGCAGCAGAGGCAGGCCCGCGGAGAAGCCCAGCGCGAGCATGCGCAGCGTCGCGGGTTCGAGGTACACCTTGAGCGCATCGCGCCAGGGCAGGGCGGGGGAATTCTGGTCGGCCGGGGGTGCGGACATGAAGTTGATCTTTTGAGGCTCTCTTATTATTCCCGCATGTGTCTGCACTGCCCCTCCCGCTCCGGCCCTTGGCGCGGCCGTCGCGCGTTCCTGCTGGCCGCTGCCGCGGCGGCCGCCCCGGCCGTGGCGCAGGTGGAGGTGGGCAAGGCCTCCGTTGCCCGCAACCTGGTGCCGGCTGAAAACGTGGAGCAGGCCGGCGTCCAGCAGTACGGCGAACTGCTGGCGCAGGCCAAGGCCAAGGGCGCGCTGGCCGAGGCCGGCAATGCGCAGTTGCAGCGCCTGCGCGCCATTGCGGCGCGCATCATCCCCTTCGCAGCCCAATGGAACGAACGGGCTGCACGCTGGAAGTGGGAGGTCAATCTCATCGGCAGCAAGCAGATCAACGCCTTCTGCATGCCGGGCGGCAAGATCGCCTTCTTTACCGGCATCCTCGACCAGCTCAAGCTCACCGACGACGAGGTCGCGATGGTCATGGGCCACGAGATGGCGCACGCCCTGCGCGAGCATGCACGCGCGCGCCTGGCCAAGAGCGCGGGCACGGGCGCCGCGCTGTCGATCGGAGCGCAGCTGCTGGGCCTGGGCCAGGCAGGCGATCTCGCGGCGCGGGCCGGCACGCAACTGCTCACGCTCAAGTTCAGCCGCAGCGACGAGACCGATGCAGACCTGGTCGGGCTCGAGCTCGCCGCGCGCGCCGGGTACAACCCGCAAGCGGCCGTATCGCTGTGGAAGAAGATGGGACAGGCCTCCAAGAGCCAGGGCGGATTGAGCTTTTTGTCGACCCACCCGAGCGGGACCGACCGCATCGCCAAGCTCGAGGCCAACGTGCCCAAGGTCGAAGCGCTTTATCGCGCGGCCAAATGAGGCATGCGCCGCCGGCCGCTCGCGCCTTTGCAGGATCGGGCAAGAAGCGTCCCAGAATCGGCTACCGCCTGTCGCCTGCTCGTTCCTAGACTCGTTCCAGTCCTCGCCGCATCTGCGCCGGGGTCTTCATCCAGGAGCGCAACATGTCGGGAATTCAGGGCAAGGTCGTCGCCATCACCGGTGCCAGCGGCCGCATCGGCCAAGCCGTGGCCAGAGTGCTGGCGCAGCGCGGCGCCAAGGTGATGCTGGGCGCGCGTGGCATCGGCCGCTTGAACGCGCTCGCCAGGGAGATCGTCCAGGCGGGCGGCTCGGCGCACTACCAGGTGCTCGACGTCACGCAGCGCGCGAGCATGCAGTGCTTCATCGACGAGGCGTACGAGGTCTTCGGCCGCGTCGACGTGATGGTCCATGCGGCTGCGTCGGCCCCTGCCGCCTGCACCGAGGGGCGCTCGGTGCGCGCCGTCTCTGCGCCCGACGCCATCGAGCGCGCCATCGCATTCGCGATCGAGCAGCCGCCCGAACCGAGCGCGGGTGGAGGCAGCTTCGCCGGTCTTGCTTCTCTCGCCCTCAGTCCGCAGTGATGCCGCCGCGCTGAACCACGCCGGCCCAGCGCTGTGCGTCCTTCGCCATGAGCTCCTTGAACTCGTTGGGGCCCGAGCTCGCCGGCACCATGCCCTGCGACTCGAAGGCGGTTGCGACCTCGGGCTGCTTCAGCACCGCGGCGATCTCCTTGTTGAGACGCGCCACCACTGCGCCGGGTGTCCCCTTGGGCGCCAGCACCCCGTACCACATGTCGACGTTGCCTCCCTTGATGCCGGCCTCGGCCAGGGTCGGGACATCGGGCAGCTGCGCCAGCCGCTTGTCGCTGCCGGTCGCGATTGCCTTCAGCTTGCCGGCCTGGATGTGCTGAAGCGCCACGTGCACCGGCAGGAACATGTAGTCGATGCGCCCGCCCAGCAGGTCGGTCACCGCGCCAGCCGTGCCCTTGTAGGGCACGTGCAGCATTTCGGTGCCGGTGCTCTGAAGCAACAGCGCCATCGACAGGTGGTGCGGCGTGCCGACGCCTGGCGTGGCATAGGTGAGCTTGCCGGGATGGGCCTTGGCCTCCGCCACCACCTGGGCCACCGAGGTGGTCTTCTGCACATTCGGATTGGTCACGAGCAGCAGCGTGCCCCAGGAGGTGAGCGATACCGGCGTGAAGTCGTTCAGCGGGTCATAGGCCAGCGACTTGTAGAGGCTCTTGTTCATGACCAGCGTGTTGACCTGCACCAGCAGCGTGTAGCCGTCGGGCTTGGCGCGCGCCACCTTCTCGCTGCCGATATTGCCGCTCGCGCCGGCCACGTTGTCGACCACCACCGGCTGGCCCAGCACAGCCGGCAGCCGGGCCGAGAGCTGGCGTGCGATCAGGTCGATGCCCGTGCCGGGCGTGTAGGGCACCACCAGCGTGATCGGCTGGTCGGGCCAGGCTTGGGCGCCCGCGGCGCTGGCTGCCATCAGCACGGTGGCAAGGAACTTTTTGATTGGACGCATGGCTTGTCTCCGTCGGGCTTGTTGTCAAAGGTACGAAGGCCGGGCCTTCAGCGCCGCCGGGTCGTAGCCGGTGATTTGCTTGTAGTGGTCTGAAATGGCTTGCAGTTCCGCGGTGCTGACGAAATCCTCGAGCCGCTCGAAGCGCTTGCCGCCGGAGCGTTGGAATACCTCGCGCAGGATGGTGTCCGGCGGGTTGCTGCGGTTGGTCAGGACCACGTGGGTCGTGGCCCGGACGCGAATCCGGTCGTAGTCCTCCAGCGCCTCCGTGCCGACGCCGAGCCGCTTCAGTGCGCCAGCCAGGTAGCGTGCATCGATGATGGCCTGGCCCGCGCCGTTGGAGCCGCGCGGCACCATCGGGTGTGCCGCGTCGCCCAGCAGCGTGACGCGGCCATGGGTCCACCGCGGCAGCGGGTCCTGGTCGACCATCGGGTATTCGAGGATCGAATCGGAAGAACGGATCAAAGCCGGCACGTCCAGCCAGTCGAAGTGCCAGTCCTCGAAGGCCGGCATGAAGTCCTCGAGCCGGCCGGCGCGGCTCCAGTCCTGCAGCGCGGGCTGCGGCGCGTGGATCTCGGCAACCCAGTTGACCAACTGGTTGCCTTCGGCATCGATGTCGTTGCGGATGGGGTAGATCACCATCTTGCCCTGGTCCAGCCAGCCGGCACGGACCATGCTCGCGCCTGACAGGAACGGCTTGTGCTTCGCCGTGCCGCGCCACATGTTGACGCCGGAGTAGCGTGGCGCACCCTCGTTCGGATAGAGCTGTTTGCGCAGGACCGAGTGGATGCCATCGCAGGCCACGGCGAGCGCGGCGCGCACGGGGGGCAGGGCGGCGCCGTCGGGCGCGGTGAAGCGTGCGGTGACGCCGTGCTCGTCCTGCTCCACCCCCGCGCAGCGGTGACCACAGACCACGCTGGCCGCCCCGAGGCGTTCGCGTACCGCATTCAGAAGCACGGTGTGCAGGTCGCCGCGGTGGATCGAGTACTGCGGCCAGTCGTAGCCCGCCGCGGTGCCGGCGGGTTCGCGGAACACCAGCTGCCCGTGGGAATTGAAGAACACCGCCTCCTGCGTGCGCACGCCCACGGCATCCAGCGCCGGCAGCAGGCCCAGCTCGCCGAGTTCGCGCGCCGCATGCGGCAGCAGGTTGATGCCCACCCCCAGGGGCTTCAGCTCGGGCACGGCTTCGTAGATGCGGCAGGCTATGCCGGCCTGGTGCAGGCTCAGCGCGAGGGTGAGGCCGCCGATGCCGGCGCCCAGCACAGCGACTCGGGTCGATGTCTCGTTCATTTTCTCGGGGCTTTCGCGGGGACGGGTCCGAATTAGAGCGCGCCGCCTTTCATATGGGAAATTTAGATGTCGTATGGATTTATCATGGTCTGGTATGAATCTGTCCATACGCCAGATGCGCGCCTTCCTGCATGTGGCTCGGATTGGCAACTTCACTCGCGCGGCCGAACAGGCGCACATGACGCAGGCCGGCCTCAGCACCCTGGTGCGCGAGCTGGAGCGACAGCTGGGCACGCGCTTGTTCGACCGCACCACCCGCATGGTCGGCCTCACGGCCGCTGGGCGGCGCTTGCTGCCCGTGGTGGAGCGCGTGCTAGGCGAACTGGACGAGGTGACGGGCCGACTGAGCGCCGAGGGCGACGAGGCGCGGCAGACGCTGCGCGTCGCGGCCACGCCGCTGGTGTCCTCGAACCTGCTGCCGCAGGTCTTCGCCCGCTTCCGCGAAAGCCATCCGCGCATCCGGCTCAGGCTCTTCGACGCCGACCTTCGCGCCGTGGAGGCGATGGTGATCGAGGGCGGAGCCGACATGGGCCTGGGCTTCTTCTTCAAGCCCGCGACGGGGCTCGACCGCTCGCCCGTGGGCCGTTTCCAGCTGATGCGCGTGACGCCGGCGCAGGACGACGCGACGCTGCCCGTCGGCAGCGCCCCTTGGTCCTCGCTGCGTGGCGCGCAGTTGCTGGGCCTGCCCCAAAGCAACCCGATCCAGAAGCTGATCGACGCCCACCTGGCCAGCCTCGGCCCGGCCGATCCGGACCGCCCGGCCTTCAATTTCTTCGGTACCCTGATCTCGATGGTCGAGGCCGGCTTCGGCAGCGCTGTGATGCCGACATTCGCACTCGCGGCCTGCCGGCGGCACCGGGTACGCACCGATCTGCTGGTCAAGCCGAAAGTCGAACTGGACTTCTACCGCATCACCAAGCGCGGCGTGCAGGAAACCCAGGCCATGCAGGCCTTCTGCAAGTCGCTGGTCAAGGCGTTGCCGGCCCTGTCGCGATAGCTCGCGTCGCCGTCAGAGCGCCAGGTCGTAGTCGACCGTGATCGGCGCGTGGTCGCTGAACTTGATGGTCTTGAAGATCTGCTCGTTGCGCGCGAGTTTGGCGATCGCCGGCGTAGCCAGGTGGTAGTCCAGCCGCCAACCCACGTTCTTCGCGTACGCTTGGCCGCGGTTGCTCCACCAGGTGTAGGCCTCGTCGGTGGTGTCGGGCTTGAGCAGGCGGTAGACGTCGACGAGGCCGGCACCCTCGGCGCCCTCGTCAAGCAGCCTCGTCATCCAGGCCCGCTCCTCGGGCAGGAAGCCGCTGTTCTTCTGGTTGCTGCGCCAGTTCTTGAGGTCGATTTCCTTGTGCGCGATGTTGATGTCGCCGCACAGCACGAACTCCCGCTCGCGCTTGAGCGCGATGAGATGCGGGAAGAAGCCCTTGAGGAATCGGTACTTCGCCGCCTGCCGTTCCTCGCCCGAAGAGCCGCTCGGGAAGTAGCAGCTGATCACCGAGAACTTGCGCTGCGGTGTGTCGAAGCGCAGCTCGAGGTAGCGGCCTTCGGCGTCGAATTCCCTGTCGCCCCAGCCCACCACGACTTCGCTCGGCGCGTGCCTGCTGTAGATCGCAGTGCCCGCGTAGCCCTTCTTTTCCGCAAAATGAAAGTAGCCCCTGAGGCCGGCCATGGCCTCGAAGCGGCCCTCGATGTCGCTCGCCTGGACGCGGATCTCCTGCATGCAAATACAATCCGGCGCCAGTTCGGCCACCCAGTCGGCGACGCCCTTGGTCGCAGCCGAGCGCAGGCCATTGAGGTTGAGGCTGGTGAGTTTGAACACGAGGACGTTCCAGATGGCTGAAAAGATGGCAATGACGGGAGAGGACGGCGCGCTGGCCCAGGCATTCGTGCAGTTCGCGCTCGAATCCGGGGTGCTGCGATTCGGTCAGTTCAAGACCAAGGCCGGCCGCCTGAGTCCCTACTTCTTCAACGCGGGGCTGTTCGACGACGGCGCCAAGCTCGCGCGGCTGGCGGCATTCTATGCAGACCGGTTGATCGCCAGCGGGCTCGAATTCGACATGATCTTCGGCCCGGCCTACAAGGGCATCCCGCTCGGCGCCACCCTGGCCGCCGAGCTGGCCAGGCGCGGGCGCAACGTGCCCTTTGCCTACAACCGCAAGGAAGCCAAGGACCACGGCGAAGGCGGAACGCTGGTCGGTGCGCCACTGTCGGGGCGGGTGCTGATCGTCGACGATGTGATGTCGGCCGGAACCGCGGTGCGCGAGTCGATCGCCGCCATCCGCAGCGCGGGCGCTACCCCGCACGCCGTCGCCATCGCACTGGACCGCCAGGAGAAGGCGACCGAGAACGGCGTCGATGTCGACCACAGCGCCGTGCAATATGTCCGCCAGCAGCTCGGAATGCAGGTGGTGGCAATTGCTACGCTTGACGACTTGTTACAGTATCTGTCGGGGCGCGCAGACGACGAGCTGCGCGCCTACCGGCAGGGAGTGCTGGACTATCGGGCCCGCTACGGCGCGGGTTGACCTCAACCGCTTGAAGGATCGACGGTGGCGCGCATGCAGTACACACGCATCGGACTACTCGCGCTGCTGCCGCTGGTTGCGGCGGGCGTGGTCCATGCCCAGCAGTCCACCGGCGGTGCCGGCATCTACAGCTGCACCGACGCCCGGGGACGCACGATCACGGCCGACCGGCCCATCCCCGATTGCGCCGACCGCGAACAGCGTGAGCTCAGCCCCAGCGGAAGCGTGCGGCGCAAGCTCGAACCCACCTATACGGCGCGCGAGCAGGCCGAACGCGAGGAGCGCGAGCGGCAGGTCCAGTTGCAGGCAGCCCGCCAGCGTGAGGAGCAGCGGCGCGAGCGTGCGCTGCTTATCCGGTATCCCAGCCCCGCCGCGCACGACCGTGAGCGCGCGGAGGCGCTGGTACAGATCGACGCGGTGATCACCGCCGCCCGCAAGCGCCTCAGTGAGCTCACCGAGGAGCGCCGCAAGATCGACGACGAACTCGAGTTCTACGCCAAGGACATTTCCAAGGCGCCGGCATCCCTTCGGCGAAAGGTCGAAGACAACACCAAGAGCATGACGGTGCAGAACCGGTTCATTGCCGAGCAGGACGACGAGAAGAAGCGCGTCAACGCGCGCTTCGACGAAGAGCGCGCGCGCCTGCGGCCGCTCTGGGCCGGCACCGCGCCGGCCATCACCACACGCTGACGCCTCGCTATTGCAGCTTGGCCTTCAGAAGCGCGTTGACCTGCGCCGGGTTGGCCTTGCCCTGGCTGGCCTTCATGACCTGGCCGACCAGGGCGTTGAAGGCCTTGTCCTTGCCCGCGCGGTATTCCTCGATGTTCTTCGGATTGGCGGCCAGCACCGTGTCGACGATCTTCTCGAGCGCGCCGGTGTCGCTGATCTGCTTCAGGCCCTTGGCGTCGATGATCGCGTCGACGTCGTGTCCCTCGCAAGTCCAAAGGGCATCGAAGACCTGGCGCGCGGCGTTGTTCGACACGGTGCCGTCGGCGATGCGCCCGATCAGCGCGGCGACCTGGATGGCCGTGACCGGTGCCTGGGCGATATCGATGTCCTGCTGGTTCAGGCGGCGGGCGATCTCGCCGGTGATCCAGTTGCTCGCAAGCTTGGGCGCCGCGCCCGCGCGCACGGCCTCGTCGAAGTAGCGCGCCAGAGCCGGGCTCTGGGTGAGCTGCGCGGCGTCATAGTCCGACAGCCCGTGCTCGCGGACGTAGCGCTCGGCCATGGCGCGCGGCAGCTCGGGCATTGCGGCGCGCACGCGCTCGATCCACTCGGGTGCGATCGCCAGCGGCGGCAGGTCCGGGTCGGGGAAGTAGCGGTAGTCGGCCGCGTCCTCCTTGGTGCGCATGGCGCGGGTTTCGCCGGTGTCGGGGTCGAATAGCACGGTGGCCTGCTGGATCGCGCGGCCGTCCTCCAGCTCGCCGATCTGCCAGCGGATCTCGTAGTCGATCGCCTGCTGCATGAACTTGAAGCTGTTGAGGTTCTTGATCTCGCGCCGCGTGCCCAGCGGCGCGCCGGGCCGCCGCACCGAGACGTTGGCGTCGCAGCGGAAGCTGCCTTCCTGCATGTTGCCGTCGCAGATGCCGATCCAGGTCACGATCTTGTGCAGCTCCCGCGCATAGGCCACGGCCTCGGCGGTGGAGCGCATGTCGGGCTCGGTCACGATCTCCAGCAGCGGCGTGCCGGCGCGGTTCAGGTCGATGCCGGACTGGCCGACGAAGTCCTCGTGCAGCGACTTGCCCGCGTCTTCCTCCAGGTGGGCGCGCACCAGGCGCACGGTCTTCTTCTCGTCGCCCAGGAAGAAGCTCACCGAGCCGCCCTGCACGACCGGGATCTCGTACTGGCTGATCTGGTAGCCCTTGGGCAGGTCGGGATAGAAGTAGTTCTTGCGCGCGAACACGCTGCGCGGCGCGATGTGCGAACCGAGCGCCAGCCCGAGCTTGATGGCACGCTCGACCGCGCCCTTGTTCATCACCGGCAGCGTGCCGGGCAGCGCCAGGTCGACCGCGCTGGCCTGGGTGTTCGGCTCGGCGCCGAACGCGGTGGAGGCGCGGCTGAAGATCTTGCTGGCGGTCGAGAGCTGCGCGTGGGTCTCGAAGCCGATGATGACCTCGTAGCCGTGCACCAGCGGGCCGGTCGGCCGGCCTTCCTGCATCTGTTCGAAGGAGTTCATGTCAAAAGCCTTGCGGCGTGCGCTGGTGCCAGTCGGTGGCTTGCTGAAAGCGGTGCGCCGCATTGAGCAGCTTTGCCTCGCCGAAGTAGTTGCCGATCAGCTGCAGGCCCACCGGCATGCCGCCGTCGAAGCCGGCCGGCACGCTCATGCCGGGCAGCCCGGCCAGCGAGGCGGGCAGGGTGAAGATGTCGGCCAGGTAGTCGGCCACCGGGTCGCCGCCATGCTCGCCCAGCTTCCACGCGACCGTGGGCGCCACCGGACCTGCGATCAAGTCGCATTGCGCGAAAGCCTGCTGGAAGTCGTCGGCGATCATCCGGCGCACTTTCTGCGCCTGCAGGTAGTAGGCGTCGTAGTAGCCATGCGAGAGCACGTAGGTGCCGATCATGATGCGGCGCTTGACCTCGTCGCCGAAACCTTCCTCGCGCGTCTTGGCGTACATGTCGGCCAGATCGCGGTAGTTGGTCGCGCGGTGGCCGAACTTGACTCCGTCGAAGCGGCTGAGGTTCGAGCTCGCCTCGGCCGCCGCGATGATGTAGTAGACGGGGATCGAAAGCTCGGTGCGCGGCAGGGTCACGTCGACGCGCTTGGCGCCCAGCTTCTCGTACTCGGCCAGCGCTGCCTCGACGGCGGCGCGCACGCCGGGTGCCACGCCGTCGCCCAGGAACTCGCGCGGCAGGCCGATGCGCAGGCCCTCGAGCGAATCGCCCAGGCCGCGGGTGAAGTCCTCGGCCGGCTTGTCGAGCGAGGTCGAGTCGCGCTCCGGGTCGGGACCGCAGAGCGCCGACAACATCAGGGCGCAGTCCTCGGCCGAGCGGGCGAAGGGGCCGGCCTGGTCCAGGCTGGAGGCGAACGCCACCATCCCATAGCGCGACGCGCGTCCGTAGGTGGGCTTGATGCCCGTGACGCCGCAGAAGGAGGCGGGCTGTCGGATCGAGCCGCCGGTGTCGGTGCCGGTGGCCGCCGGCACCAGGCGCGCAGCGACCGCGACGGCGCTGCCGCCGGACGAGCCGCCGGGGATGCGCGCACGATCCCACGGATTGCGCACGGGCACGGCATGGTCGAAGCCCACGGCGGGTACGGCCACGTTCTCGTTGGCCGAGCCCATCGCGAACTCGTCGCAGCTGAGCTTGCCGAGGTTGACGGCCCCCGCCTCGGCCAGCTTGCGCACCACGGTCGCGTCGAAGGGCGAGCGGTAGCCGGCCAGCATGCGCGAACCGGCGGTGGTCGGCAGGTCGGCGGTGACGAAGATGTCCTTGTGAGCGATGGGCACGCCGGCCAGCGGCGGCGCGTTGCCGGCCGCCAGGTGCGCATCGGCGGCCCGCGCCTGGGACAGGGCGAGATCCTCGTCCAGGGCCACGAAAGCGCCGAGATCCTGATGCTGCCGGATGCGGGCCAACTGGTGCTGGGCGGCCTCCACGGCCGAGACCTTGCGCTCGTGCAGTGCGCGGGCCAGCTCGGCCACGCCCATCTGGTGGAGTTCTGCGGTCATTCGATCACCTTCGGCACCAGGAACAGGCCGTTCTCGACGGCGGGCGCGCTGCGCTGGTTGAGTTCGCGCTGGTTCGGCTCACTGGCCAGGTCGTCGGCCAGGCGCAGCGTCACGTCCTGGATCGCCGCCACCGGATGGGACAGCGGCTCGAGGCCGGTGGTGTCGATGGCGCGCATGCGCTCCACCAATTCGAAAAAACCGTTGATCTGGCCGAGCATTCGTTCGCTCTCGTCGGGCGCGAGTTCGAGCCGGGCGAGCGATGCGATGCGCGCGATATCAGAAGAATTGAGGGGCATCGGAAACAGCGGGAAAGTGCAGAGCCCCCGGGTGCGCCAAAGGTCATGCTTTGCACCGTGGGAGGGTGCGCCGGAGGCGGGATGCGGAGGGGATTCGGGTATTATCCCGCCTTTGCCGCAACCCCCGCGAACGCGCCGGCATTTGCTGCAAAAACGTCCATCCATCCCGTCCAAAAACGACCCAGCAAGAGGGCGACGACATGCCGGCGCGCATGCCGTGCTCCAGAGGATTCCAGAATGTTCGGAGCTTTCCGTCGGTACTTCTCGACCGACCTCGCGATCGACCTCGGCACCGCCAACACCCTGATCTTTGCCCGCAACAAGGGGATCGTGCTCGACGAGCCTTCGGTCGTCGCCATCCGCCACGAAGGCGGGCCGCACGGCAAGAAGGTGATCCAGGCGGTCGGCCGGGAAGCCAAGGCGATGCTCGGCAAGGTACCCGGCAACATCGAGGCCATCCGTCCCATGAAGGACGGCGTGATCGCCGATTTCGTGATCACCGAGCAGATGATCAAGCAGTTCATCAAGATGGTGCACCCGCGATCGCTGCTCACGCCCAGCCCGCGCATCATCATCTGCGTGCCCTGCGGCTCGACCCAGGTCGAGCGGCGCGCCATCAAGGACGCGGCAGAAGCGGCCGGGGCCACCTCCGTCTACCTGATCGAGGAACCCATGGCCGCCGCCATCGGCGCCGGCCTGCCGGTCTCGGAAGCCAGCGGCTCGATGGTGGTGGACATCGGCGGCGGCACCACCGAGGTGGGCGTGATCTCGCTGGGAGGCATGGTCTACAAGGGCAGCGTGCGCGTCGGCGGCGATCGCTTCGACGAAGCCATCATCAACTACATCCGCCGCAACTACGGCATGCTGATCGGCGAGCCGACCGCGGAAGTGATCAAGAAAAGCATCGGCTCGGCCTTCCCCGGTTCCGAGGTCAAGGAGATGGAAGTCAAGGGCCGCAACCTCAGCGAGGGCGTGCCGCGCAGCTTCACCATCAGCAGCAACGAGGTGCTGGAGGCGCTGACCGATCCGCTCAACAACATCGTCTCGGCCGTCAAGAATGCCCTGGAGCAGACCCCGCCCGAGCTGGGTGCCGACATCGCCGAGCGCGGGATGATGCTGACCGGCGGCGGCGCCCTGCTGCGCGACCTGGATCGCCTCCTGGCCGAGGAAACCGGCCTGCCGGTCCTGGTGGCCGAAGACCCCTTGACCTGCGTGGTGCGCGGCTGCGGCATCGCCCTCGAGCGCATGGACCGCCTCGGCAGCATCTTCACGAGCGAGTAATGTTGCTCGCCCCCAGGTCGCGCGCACTTCGTGTCGCGCTCCCACCCCCGCCCGGGGGCGGCGCCTGCGGTCCGGCGAAGCCGGTCCCGCGGCACCCCCCGAACGGTCCGGCCCGTGGCATAAAGCAGCATGCCGCTCGGCACCCTTGACCGCACTGCGCCGCCCCTGTTCAACCAGGGACCCTCGGCACTCAGCAAGCTGATCTTCTTCAGCGCACTGGCGCTGTTCCTGATGGTGGCCGATGCCCGCTTCAACATCGTCCAGCCGCTGCGCGCGGCCCTCGGAGCGGTGCTCTATCCGGTGCAGTGGCTCGCCCTGAAGCCGGTGCAGCTCGCAATGGGCGGCGGTCGCTACCTCGAAGACCTGCAGACCGCGCAGGCCAAGGAGGCCGATGCGCGCAAGGCCCTCGCGCTGCAGTCCGAGCGCGCCAGCCAAGCCGACACCCTGGCCCAGGAGAACGCCCGGCTGCGCTCGCTGCTCGAGCTGCGCCAGATCACGCAGACGCCGGGCCGCGCGGCCGAGGTGCTGTACGACGCGGCCGACCCTTACACCCGCAAGCTGGTGATCGACCAGGGCCTCACCCACGGCATTGCGGCCGGCTCGCCGGTGATCGACGAGCATGGCGTCGTGGGGCAGGTCACGCAGGTCCAGCCCTTCACCAGCGAGATCACGCTGGTGATCGACCGCGACCTGTCGATCCCCGTGCAGAACGTGCGCACCGGCGCGCGCAGCGTGGCCTTCGGCGATGCGAGCGCCCATGGCGGCGGGCTGGAACTGCGCTTCACGGCCGCCAATGCCGACGTGCAGGAAGGTGACCTGCTCACCACCAGCGGCGTCGACGGCGTCTACCCGCCGGGCTTGCCGGTCGCGAAGATCGACCGCATCGACCGCCGCGCGGATTCGGCCTTCGCCCGCATCCACTGCTTACCCATGGCCCATGTAGCGGCCGCGCGCTATGTGCTGGTGCTGTCGCCCACCGGCAACCAGATGCCCAAGCCGGCGCCCCCCGCGGCGGCCGACGCCAATGCGGCAACGAAGAAGAAGGCGGATCGCGCCGGCGCCAAGGCGGAAAAGGCCGACAAGGCGGGAAAGGCGGGCAGGGCCGACAAGGCAGAGAAGAAGGAGGGCCGCACCCCATGATCATGCGTCCCGGCCACCAGCAGCTGCTGCTGCCCGTCAACCCCCTGTTCATCTGGTCGAGCCTGATCGTGGCGCTCCTGATCAACATGGTGCCGATCGGCCGCGCCGCGTGGCTGCCTGACCTGCTGGCGTTGGCCATCGTGTTCTGGAGCGTGCACCAGCCGGCGCGCATCGGCATCGGCGCGGCCTTCGCGTTCGGACTGCTGATGGATGTGCATCAGACCGCGCTTCTGGGGCAGCACGCGCTGTCGTACACCACGCTGGGCTTCTTCGCGATCATGGTCCACCGGCGGCTGCTCTGGTATCCGCTGCTCTCGCAGGCACTGCAGGTGCTGCCCCTGTTCGCCATCTCGCATCTGATCGAGGTGGCCATCCGCCTGATTGGCGGTGGGATCTTCCCCGGCTGGGGCATCCTGATCGCGCCGGTGGTCGAGGCGGCCCTCTGGCCCTTCGTGACCTTGCTGCTGCTGGCGCCGCAACGACGCGCCCCGGAACCCGATGCCAACCGGCCGCTGTAACAGCCCCGCTCGCCGTCTTGCTACGTGGCCGTGGGCAGCGTAGGCTTCGCGCGCCATGACCGAACTCCGCAACGTCGCCGCCGATCTCGCGCGCTTCAGGCACCGCGTGCTGGTGATCGGCCTGGTGGTGCTTGTGGCCTTCGGGCTGCTGTGCGCGCGCCTGTTCTTCCTGCAGGTGGTGCGGCACGAGGACCTGGCGGAGCAGGCCGAAAGCAACCGCACGGCAGTGGTGCCCGTGGTGCCGAACCGTGGCCTCATCCTGGACCGCAATGGCATCGTGCTGGCTTCCAACTACTCGGCCTACACGCTGGAGATCACGCCTTCCAAGGTCGACAACCTGGAGGACACCATCGACAGCCTGGGCGAGGTGGTGGAGGTCTCGCAGCGCGACCGCCGCCGTTTCAAGCGCTTGCGCGAAGACTCGCGCAGCTTCGACTCGATCCCCCTGCGCACCCGCCTGAGCGACGAGGAAGTCGCCCGCTTCGCGGCCCAGCGCTACCGCTTTCCCGGCGTCGAGATCAAGGCGCGCCTGTTCCGCAACTATCCCAACGGCGAGCTCGCCTCCCACGTGCTCGGCTACATCGGCCGCATCAACCAGCGCGAGAAGGCCGCGATGGAGGACTGGAGCGAGGAAGACCAGGCCAACTACAAGGGCACCGACTACATCGGCAAGCTGGGGATCGAGCAGAGCTACGAAAAGACGCTGCACGGCCAGACCGGGGTCGAGCAGATGGAAACCTCGGCGGGCGGCCGCGCAGTGCGCCGCCTCGGCAGCCATCCGGCCACGCCGGGCAACACAGTCAAGCTTTCGCTCGACATCAAGCTGCAGAAGCTGATCGAAGACATGTTCGGCGAGCGTCGCGGCGCGCTGGTGGCGATCGATCCCAACTCCGGCGAGATCCTGGCCTTCGTTTCCAAGCCCACCTTCGATCCCAATCTGTTCGTGGAGGGCATCGACAGCGAGAGTTGGCAGGCGCTCAACGAGTCGATCGACAAGCCGCTGCTGAACCGGGCGCTGCGCGGCACCTATCCGCCGGGTTCCACCTACAAGCCTTTCATGGCGCTCGCTGCGCTGCAACTCAACAAGCGCGCGCCCAGCCTGGTCGTCAACGATCCCGGCTTCTACACCTTCGGGGGCCACACTTTCCGAAGCCACGAGGGTGGGCTGGGCGGCGTGGACATGCACCGCGCCATCCAGATGTCGAGCAACACCTATTTCTATTCGCTCGCGGTGGACATGGGCGTCGATGCCATCCACGACTTCATGAAGCCGCTGGGTTTCGGCCAGATCACCGGCATCGACCTCCAGGGCGAGGTGCGGGGCCTGCTGCCCAGCACGACCTGGAAGCGGGAGGCCTACAAGCGTGCCGAGATGAAGAAGTGGTATCCGGGCGAGACCGTATCCCTGGGGATCGGCCAGGGCTACAACAGCTTCACCATGCTGCAGCTCGCGGTGGCCGAGGCCACGCTGGCCAATGGCGGCACCAAGTACCGCCCTCACGTGGTCAAGGCCATCAAGGACACGGTAACCGGCGAGACGAGCGAGCTCCCGCAGGCGCCGGGCGAGAGCCTCGGCTACCAGCCCAAGCACGTGGACCTGGTGCGCAACGCGCTGGTGGCGGTGAACAAGGGCGGCACCGGCACGCGCGTCTTCGCGGGCGCACCTTACAACTCGGCGGGCAAGACGGGAACCGCACAGGCAGTGACATGGGGCCAGAACACCAAGTACAACGCCAAGGCGCTTGAGGAGCACCAGCGCGACCACTCGCTGTTCGCGGCCTTCGCGCCGGCCGAGGCGCCGAAGATCGCGATCGCGGTCATCGTCGAGAACGCCGGCTTCGGCGCAGCAGCGGCGGCGCCCATCGTTCGACGCGTGTTCGACTACTGGCTGGCTGACCAATACCCGAACGAGCAGGACCTGGCGGCGGTGCAGGCCGGCAAGGCCGGGGCGCCCATCGGCAAGCCACGCGTGGCGAGCGAGCTGAGCTGGCCCATCGTCAGCGGCGCTGCGACGGCGCCCTGAACTGCGCGCCAGGCAATCGAATGGCCTCCGCAGAGGGAGGCGCTGAAGCGCCCTTTTCATGGGCGTTCGGCGAGTGCCTCCAAGCCGACCGCGGGCCAAAGAAAAAGGCGCCGACCAGCGGCGCCTTGTCAAAAAAACCGGCATCTCGTGCGGATGCCTTGTCTGTAGCCTCTGTTCTAGTTCTTCTCCAAGTTGTCTCCTCGGTCCCCCGCGCTGCGGGCAGGCCCGTTTGCGAGTGGCGAGACTTTAGGCGGATGCACCGTGGCAGTGCATCGGGGATTACCCGCCACTGCGCAACAAGTAGAAACAAAAGGTGCCACTCAGGCTCCTTCCGTGCCGATGATCCAGCCCGCCGCCTTCTCGGCGATCATCAGCGTGGGACTGTTGGTGTTGCCGCTCGTGATGGTCGGCATTGCGCTGGCATCGACCACCCGCAGGCCGGCAATGCCGCGCACCCGCAGCCGTGAATCCAGCACGGCCATCGGATCCCCATCGGCACCCATGCGGGTGGTGCCCACCGGATGGAAGATGGTGGTCGCGATGTCGCCGGCCAGCCGCGCCAGGTCCTCGTCGCTCTGGTACTCGGCGCCGGGCTTCCATTCCTCCGGCCGGTACTTCGCCAGCGCGGGCTGGGCCACGATGCGGCGCGTCACCCGCAGCGAGTCTGCGGCCACCTTGCGGTCTTCCTCGGTGCTCAGGTAGCAGGGGGCGATGGCCGGTGCATCGGAAAAGCGGTGGCTCTTGATCTGCACCGTGCCGCGGCTGGTCGGATTCAGGTTGCACACGCTCGCGGTGAAGGCCGGGAAGCCGTGCAGCGGCTCGCCGAATGCCTCGAGCGAGAGCGGCTGCACGTGGTATTCGAGGTTCGGCCACGCGTGCTCGGGCCCGCTGCGGGTGAAGGCGCCGAGCTGCGAGGGCGCCATGCTCATCGGGCCGCTGCGCTTCAGCAGGTACTCGAAAGCGATCTTCGCCTTGCCGTAATAGGAAGAAGCCAGCACGTTGAGCGTGGGGGCGTCCTTGATCTTGTAGACCGCGCGGATCTGCAGATGGTCCTGCAGGTTGGCGCCGACGCCCGGGGCGTCGAGCGCCACTTCGATGCCGTGACGGCGCAGCAGCTCGGCCGGCCCTACGCCCGAGAGCTGCAGGATCTGCGGCGAGCCGATGCTGCCGGCGCACAGGATCACTTCGCGGGCCGCGCGGGCGACGACCATCTCGTGGCCGTCCCAGACCTGCACGCCGCCGCAATGCCGGCGGCCATCGGGGGCGGGTTCGAGCAGCAGGCGCGACACCTGCGCGCCGGTCCACAGTTCGAAGTTGGGGCGGCCGTAGCAGGTAGGCCGCAGGAAGGCCTTGGCGGTGTTCCAGCGCCAGCCATTCTTCTGGTTGACTTGGAAATAGCCCACGCCCTCGTTGCTGCCGCGGTTGAAGTCGGTCGAATGCGGGATCCCGGCCTGCTCGGCGGCCTGGGCGAAGGCGTCCAGGATGTCCCAGCGCAGGCGCTGGCGCTCGACCCGCCACTCGCCGCCGGCGCCGTGCATTTCGTCGGCGCCCAGGTAGTAGTCCTCGTGCTGCTTGAAGGCGGGCAGCACCTGGTCCCAGCGCCAGGTCTCGTCGCCGGTGAGCTGCGCCCATTGCTCGTAGTCGCGCGACTGGCCGCGCATGTAGATCATGCCGTTGATGGAGGACGAGCCGCCCAGTGTCTTGCCGCGGGGATAGCGCAGGCTGCGGCCGTTGAGGCCGGCATCGGGCTCGGTCGTGTAGAGCCAGTCGGTACGCGGGTTGCCGATGCAGTAGAGATAGCCCACGGGAATGTGGATCCAGTGGTAGTCGTCCTTGCGGCCGGCTTCGATCAGCAGCACGCGTCGGTTCCTGTCGGCACTCAGGCGGTTGGCCATCAGGGCCCCGGCGGTGCCGGCGCCGACGATGATGTAGTCGAAGGTGGTGTCGTCGTTCATGGGGGTTGGGCATTGTGGCAAAGGCCCGCCCATTGCGCGACCGCCTACGCCTGGGCGCGGCGAAAGGGTGGGAGCCTGTCAAGTGCGGCGGTTACGATGTTGCGATCTCCGTTCTGCAGAAGCGCCCACCCTCCATGTCGACTGTTCCGCCGCCGACCGCCTCCGCGCAAGACGCCGACAGTGTGCGCCCTCGCGTCGAGCAGCGCGAGGAGGCCGGCGCCGAGTGGGCGGTCGCCAGCGGCTGCTGGACAGCGATGGCCATGTCCTCGCGGACCAGCTGGGACGCTCTCGAGAAGAGCCTCAAGGGCGCGCCGGCACAGGACGGCCGGGCCTGGGACCTGCGTCCCATCGACCAGCTCGACCACATCGGCGCCCAGCTGCTGTGGAACCACTGGCAGCACGCATGGCCGGCGCGACTGGAGCTGGAGTCGCAGCACAAGGCCGTGCTCGACCAGGTGGCGCAATACACCTGCCGCGCGCCGGCCGAGCCGGGCAAGACCCTGGCCGAGCGCCTGCGCGACTTCGCCCACATCGGCCCGCGCATCTTCTTCGTCGCGCGCGACTTCCTGCGCCTGATCGGCCAGCTCACCCTCGACATCGGCAGGCTGCTGCGCGCGCCGCACCGCGCGCCCTGGCGCGATTTCTCGGGCCACCTCTACCACTTCGGTGCCACTGCGCTGCCGATCACCGCGCTGGTGGGCCTGCTGATCGGCGTGGTGCTGGCCTACCTGACCTCCCAGCAATTGCGCCAATACGGGGGCGAGGCTTTCATCGTCAACATCCTCGGCCTGTCGCTGATCCGGGAACTCGGGCCGGTGCTGGCGGCGGTGCTGATCGCCGGCCGCTCCGGCTCGGCGATCACCGCTCAGATCGGCGTGATGCGCGTGACCGAGGAACTCGACGCGATGCGCGTGATGGGCATCCCGCACGGCTTCCGCCTGGTCATGCCGCGGGTGCTGGCGCTCGCCATCGCGATGCCGCTGATCAGCATGTGGACCTCGATGGCGGCACTGTTGGGCGGCATGATCGCGGCCGATCTCACGCTGGACATCGGGCCGGCGTATTTCATGACGGCGCTGCCGCGCGCGGTGCCGTTGAGCAATCTGTGGCTCGCGATGGGCAAGTCGGCGGTTTTCGGCGTGATGATTGCCCTGATCGCCTGCTACTTCGGCATGAAGGTCAAGCCCAACACCGAGAGTCTGGGCCGCGGCACCACGTCTTCCGTCGTGGCCTCGATTACGGTCGTCATCCTGGTCGATGCACTGTTCGCGGTGCTGTTCAGAGGCGTGGGGTTCAGGGCATGAGACGCCCGGCCGCTCCGAAGGCGAAGGTGCTCCTGTGAGCAGCACAAACAGCGCCAGCCAGGCACCGGCGGTCGTCGAGATCCGCAAGCTCTGGACCGTTTTCGAGTCGCCGGAGGGCGACCAGGTGGTGCACCGCGACCTCAACCTGACCATCCATCGCGGCGAGGTGCTGTCGCTGGTGGGCGGCTCGGGCACCGGGAAGACCGTGCTCCTGCGCCAGATCCTGGGACTGGAGCATCCCGACCGGGGCGAAGTTTCGGTGCTCGGTCATCCGCCCGGCCGGATGAGTGCGACGGGCGCAGCCAACGTCGGCATGCTGTTCCAGCACGGCGCCTTGTTCTCGGCCTTCAGCGTGCTCGACAACATCGCCTTTCCGCTGCGAGAGCTCAAGCTGCTGCCCGATGACCTGATCCGCGATGCAGCGCTGGTCAAGCTGCAGATGGTCGGCCTCGAGCCGCAGCACGCCACCAAGAGCCCGTCCGACCTCTCGGGCGGCATGATCAAGCGGGTGGCGCTGGCGCGTGCGCTGATCATGGATCCGCCGCTGCTCCTGCTCGACGAGCCCACCGCGGGACTGGACCCGGAAAGCGCCGACGGCTTCTGCAACCTGCTGCGGGGCCTGCACAAGGAGCTTGGGCTCACTGTGGTCATGGTCACGCACGACCTCGACACCCTGTTCGACCTCAGCACCCGCATCGCCGTGCTGGCCGACCAGCGCGTGATCGTCGCGGGCACCGCGCGCGACGTGATTGCGTATCCGCATCCCTTCATCCACGAATATTTCCTCGGCGGCCGCGGCCAGCGTGCCATGGAAGCCCTGCACGAAGGCGCGCCCTCGGCGCTTGTCGCGGGGCGCCCCGGCGCGCGCGTGGCCTCATTCACTGAAAGGTAGCTGCCATGGAAAACAAGGCCCATGCCATCGCCGCCGGCGCCTTCGTGCTCGGCCTGATCGCGGCGCTGATCGCGCTGGTGCTCTGGCTCACGCGGGACAACACGGTGCGCAATATCTACGAGCTGTCCACGCGCGACGCCGTGAGCGGCCTGCAGCCGCAGGCCATGGTGCGCTACCGCGGCATCGCCGTCGGCAAGGTGACGTCGATCGACTTCGATCCCAAGGTCAAGGGCAATGTGCGGGTGCGCATCACGGTCGACCAGCGGGTGCCGCTCACCACGTCGAGCTATGCCACGCTGGCTTACCAGGGTGTGACCGGCCTGGCCTTCATTGCGCTGGACGACAAGGGCGAATCGCAGGCGACCCTGACGCCCAACAACGACGACCCGCCACGCATCCCGCTCAAGCCCTCGATGCTGGCCCAGCTCCAGGACCGCGGCGAAGCCATCATCGGC
Source organism: Variovorax sp. PBS-H4 (assembly GCF_901827205.1). Classification (NCBI taxonomy): domain Bacteria; kingdom Pseudomonadati; phylum Pseudomonadota; class Betaproteobacteria; order Burkholderiales; family Comamonadaceae; genus Variovorax; species Variovorax sp. PBS-H4. The sequence goes on from NZ_LR594675.1 coordinate 406,528, forward strand.
CAGATCGAGGAGGTGACGAAGCGCGCCAACGTGCTGCTGGGCGACCCCAACCAGAAGCGCATTGCCGATGCGCTGGAGAACATCGCGCAAGCCACGGCCAGCGCCAACCAGCTCACGCGCTCGCTCGACAACACGGTCAAGAACGGGCTCAACCCGGCGCTGGCGGCGCTTCCGCCGCTGATGGAACGCACGAGGGACACGCTGGGCACCGTGAAGACGGCGGCCACCGACGTCTCGCGCGTGGCGAACAACGCGAACACCACGGTGACGCGCCTGAACGCCAAGGACGGCCCGGTCGAGCGCCTGAGCGAGGGCACCCGGGCGTTGGCGCAGGCGGTCGACTCCTTCAACGCCGCGACCCTGCCGCGCGTGAACCGCGTGGCCGACGACACCTCGCGCGCGGTGCGTCGGCTCGGCCGCACGGCGGACAGCATCAACGACAACCCGCAATCGCTGCTCTTCGGCAACGGCGGCGTGGTGGCCGGGCCGGGCGAGCCCGGCTTCTCCGCGCCCGCCGCGCGCCGCTGAACCGTCACGAACATGAAGAACAACGCACACCTTTGCACGCCGACGCGCGCCCGGCGCCTTTCCGCTATGGCCGCGCTTGCAGGCGCCGCGCTGCTCATGGGGGGCTGCGGCGCGTTGCCCGACAAGCCCGCCCGCGCGACGCTCTACGACTTCGGGCCCAACCTTGCGGCGGCCGTCGCGCCATCATCGGCAAACGCTTCGGTTCTGCCGCCGATCGCGCTGGCCGAGATCGACGCCAGCATGCGGCTCGAAGGCACGCAACTGCTCTATCGGCTGGGCTACAGCGACCCCAACGAGCTGAGGCCCTATGGCCAGGCGCGTTGGAGCCTCGCGCCTGCGCAGCTGCTGCACCAGCGGCTGCGCGATGCGCTCGCCGCCCGCCGTACCGTGCTGGGCCCGGAGGAGAGCGCGACCATCGCACGTTCCGAGGGGCGGACGCCGGACACCCTGCGCGTGACACTCGATGAATTCAGCCACTACTTCGAATCGCCGTCCACGAGCGCGGGCCTGGTGCGGCTGCGTGCCACGCTGATCCGCGGCGGCAGCGGGGGCGACCGCGTGCTGGCGCAGCGCAGCTTCGCGGTGCAGCGTCCGGCGCCAACCGCCGACGCGGCCGGCGGCGTGAAGGGCCTGGCGGCGGCAAGCGATGCGGCAGTGGCCGAAATCGTGGCCTGGGTGGATCAGCCTCGCTGAGGCCCTCGCCATGGGCCACCCGGCTGCTCGGAAGGCCAATAGCACCTTGGCTGAAGGCGGAGGTTCAACAGTCAGCCGCATCGGCCTGATATCGGACACGCACGGGCTGCTGCGGCCCGAGGCGCTGGCCTTCCTGCAGGGCTGCGAGCACATCGTGCATGGCGGCGATATCGGGCACCCGCACATCCTCGAGCAACTGGCGGCGATCGCGCCCGTGACGGCGGTGCGCGGCAACAACGACCGCAGTCCCTGGGCCGATGCCGTGCCCGACACGGCGAGCTTGCAACTGCACGGGGTGCGGCTCTATGTCATTCATGATCTCGCCGAGCTGCAGATCGATCCCGCGGAAGAGGGGGTGCGGGTGGTGGTGTGCGGGCATTCGCACCAGCCCAAGGCCGAGGAGCGCGGGGGCGTCTGGTACGTCAATCCCGGCAGTGCCGGCCCGCCGCGCTTCCGGCTGCCGATTTCGGCGGCGGAACTGAAGCTCGACGGCGGCGTCGTCACCCCGCGGATCGTCGAGCTGGTAAAGCGCTGAGGGCTCAGTGCGTGCGGCCCAGCGCCGGGAACAGCGTGGACAGCCCGTCCGCCATCACCTCGACCGCCAGCGCCGCGAGGATCAGGCCCATGAGGCGGGTCATGACATTGATGCCGGTCTTGCCGAGCACGCGCGCGATCGGGTCGGCCAGGGAAAAGATGACGCCGGTCACTGCGCCGATCACCATGCCGTAGCCCACCAGGATCGCGAGTTCCCAGATGTGCTGCGTCTTGTCTGCGTAGATCACGACGGTCGACATGGTGGCTGGGCCTGTCAGCAGCGGGATCGTGAGCGGCACCACGGCGATCGATGCGCCCAGCGAGGCCTTGATCTCCGTGGCGCGGAGCTCCTCCTGGTTGGTCTTCGCCTCCGCCGGCTGCGCGTTGAGCATGCTGAGCGAACTGATCAGCAGCAGCATGCCGCCGCCCACCTGAAAGCTCGCGATCGAGATGCCGAAAAAAGAGAGAAGCTGCAGCCCGAGCAGCGCGCTGATCGCGATGACCACGAAAGCGCTGAAGGCCGACACCCAGGCCGTGCGCTTGCGTTGCGCCTCGGTGTAGCCCTGCGTGTAGTGAATGAAGAAGGGCACGATCGCCAGCGGGTTGACGATGGCCAGCAGCGTGATGAGCGGCTTGACCAGGTCCATGGCGGGCGTCGCCATTACCTGCCTCCGGCGATGTCCATGAAGGTCCCGGTGACGTAGCTCGCTTCCTCGGTGAGCAGCCACACGATCCCGTTGGCGACCTCCTGCGCGCTGCCGGTACGCTTCATCGGCACGGTGGAGGCGAGCTGCGAGGCGCGATCGGGCATGCCGCCCGAGGCGTGGATCTCCGTGTCGATGAGGCCGGGGCGCACCGCGTTCACGCGGATGCCTTCCTCCGCGACCTCCTTGGCCAGGCCGATGGTGAAGCTGTCGATCGCGCCCTTGCTCGCGGCGTAGTCGACATACTGGCCCGGCGAACCCAGGCGCGCGGCAGCGCTGGAGAGGTTGACGATGGCGCCGCCGCTGCCGCCGTGTTTCTTGCTCATGCGGCGCACCGCCTCGCGCGCGCAGAGGAAGCTGCCGATCACGTTGACGCGGAACATGCGTTCGAGCCGCTGCAGGCTCATGCCGTCGACCCTTGCCTGCACATCGACCACTCCGGCGTTGTTGACCAGCGCGCCGAGTCGGCCGAACTTGGCATCGAGCTTGTCGAACATCGCCTTGACCTGGGCCTCGTCCCCGACATCGGCCTGCACGCTGGTGGCGCGGCCGCCGCGCTCGCGGATCGTGCGAACCACTTCGTCTGCCGCCAGCGAATTGCTGGCATAGTTGACGGCTACCGCAAAGCCGCGCTGCGCCGCGAGCAGTGCGGTGGCGGCGCCGATGCCGCGGCTGCCGCCGGTAATCAAGAGTACCTGGTCCAAATCCCGCCTCCTGCACGAAAGCCGTGCCTCAGTTAAAACCGTTCGCGTCGATTACATCACCGAGGAGAGGCTTGTGACCCGCAGCATCGACTACTACTTCACACCCCAGAGCCCCTGGACCTACCTGGGCCACGCGCGCTTTGCCGCGCTCGCCAAGGGGGCCGGCGCCACCGTGCGAGTGCGACCGGTCGATTTCGGCGCCATCTTTCCGGTCTCCGGTGGCCTGCCGCTCGGCAAGCGCGCGCCTCAGCGCCAGGCCTACCGGCTGGTGGACCTGGCGCGCTTCTCGCGACATCTGGACATTCCGCTCAACCCGAAGCCGAAGTTCTTTCCGGTCGCGGGCGAGGACGCTGCCAAGCTCATCATCGCCGTCGACCTCCACGACGGCTGCGAGGCCGCGATGAAGCTGTGCGGCGCGGTGTTCGCCGCGGTCTGGGCCCAGGAGCGCAACATCGCGGACCCGAAGGTGCTGGAGCTGCTGGCTGCCGAATGCGGCCTGCCTGCCAAGCGCATCGAGCAATCGTTGAGCCAGACGGTGCAGGAGCGCTACGAGGACTACACGCAGCAGGCGATCGACGCCAAGGTCTTCGGTGCGCCCAGCTATGTGATCGACGGCGAGATCTTCTGGGGCCAGGACCGGCTCGATTTCGTCGCCCGGGCGTTGAACGCGTATTGAACAGACCCCCACATCAACACAGGAGCATGACCATGGGCCAATTCATCGATCTCACCGCCAAGGATGGCTTCAGCTTTCCCGCCTATGTGGCGGAGCCCTCGGGCAAGCCGAAAGGCGCGGTGGTTGTCGTGCAGGAGATCTTCGGCGTCAACTCGCATATCCGGTCGGTGGCGGACGGCTATGCGGCAGAAGGCTATCTTGCTGTCGCGCCTTCGACTTTCCATCGGGTCAAGCCTGGCGTCGATCTCGGCTACAGCGAAGACGACATGAAGGCGGGCTTCGCCCTCAAGACCGCCGTCGAAGCCCTGCCCGCACCGGGCGTGCTGCAGGACCTCCAGGCCGCGGTGGAGTACGCGGCGCGTGGCGGGAAGGTCGGCATCGTGGGCTATTGCTGGGGCGGGCTCCTGACTTGGCGCGCGTCAGCGAAGTTGCAGGGGCTCTCGGCCGCAGTGCCCTACTATGGCGGCGGGATGACCACGCCCGAGGAAAGCGCGATCACCCCCAAGGTGCCGGTGCTGGCGCATTTCGGCAACAACGACCACTGGATTCCGCTCGACACCATCGAGGCCTTCAAGAAGGCGCACCCCGAGGTCGAGGTGCATGTCTATGAATCCGGCCACGGCTTCAATTGCGACCAGCGCGGCTCATACAACGCCGAGGCCGCCAAGCTGGCGCGCGAGCGCACGCTCGCATTCTTCGCCAAGCACCTCGGCTGATCGGAAGCTCGGGCCGCAGCACCCGGTTGTGGGCGGCCGCGCTTCTGGCGGGACGATGCCCTCACACACGGCATCATCACCGGCGTGAGATTGTTTCGATCCGGGAAACGCCGTGTCTCATTTCTAGGTAGTTGCCCGAGGATGTTGGACAGCACACTCGCTCGCACAGGCCAGCCCTGCTGCAAGCCTGCTTTGCAACACCTTCGACGAATCAAGGACCTGAAATGAAGACCTCTCACATCCTCGCCGCCGCCACGCTCTCCTTTCTGGCTGCCGCCGGCGCTCATGCGGAAACCTACCATGGCGTGCAAGCGCCGGTTTCCGCCCTGGCTCGTGCCGATGTCGAAGCCGAAGCCGCTCGCACGGCCGTTGCCCCTAATCAAAACGTGGTGCGCGGCTCGCGCGGCGCCGAGTCCTTCAAGTCGGTCGCCAACCCCGAGGCTGTGTACGCCCAAGCCGTTGCGACCGCCAATGCGCCGGACCAGAACGTGACCGGCGGCTCCCGCGTCAACAGCCGCGTGATCTCGACGATGCCGAACCGCGCGGATACGCTGCAACAAGCACAAAAGCAGGGTGCCCCCGCGGCCAAGTAATCCTCGTTCAAGGGACTGCGAAAGACCGGCAGCGTTCAGCGCTGCCCGGTCTTTCTTTTGTCTGTCGCTACCTGTTTCGCTCCAGATAGCGCTTGCGCCAGAACACGAGCACCAGGAGCAGTGCGATCGTGGCCATTGCGGCCATGGCAATCCAGAAGCCGCCGGCTTTGTGGACCAGCGGCACGAATTCGAAGTTCATGCCGAAGATGCCGGCAATCAGGTTCAGCGGCAGGAACACCGCGGTGAGCACCGTGAGCACCCGCATGATGTCGTTCGTACGGTGGCTTTGCACGCTGAAATGCAGTTGCACCGCGGTCTCTGCGTTCTGCTCCAGCCGTCGCACGTGATGCACCACGCGCTGGATGTGCTCGAGCACGTCGCGGCTGCGCACCATGATCAGCTCGCGGTCGCGCGACTCGGCCGTGCCATGGGGCTGCGGCAGGGTTTCGAGGGCGTCGATCCAATCCTGCACCGCACTGCGCTGGTCTTCGCAGATCTCGTCCAGATGATAGAGCGATTGCCGCGCCTGCATCAGGGCGCTCCAGTTCATGAAGCGGCTGCGCGGATCGATCAGCTCGGCCTGCCAATGGTCCAGCTGCCGGGTCAGGTCGCGACGCAGATCCAGGTAGGCATCGACGATCAGGTTGATGACCCGCAGCATCAGGTCCGCCGGACCCGCCGGGACGCGGGTGGAGACGGCGCGCACATCGAGCGCAGGCATGGATGCGCGCCCGCGCGTATCGGGCGCCGCCGCATTCAGCAGGCGGGCCGCGAACGCGTCGCGCACCGTTCCGTCTTCCGGGTGCACGGACAGCAGCACCCGGTCGAAGATGGCGAAGCCAACCGGCCGCGTGTCGATACGCCGCAGCACCGGTGGCCCGCCGCGCGGTGGGCCGGTGTCGGCAATTCCCGAAGCAGAGCCATTGGTGGTGGCCAGCCGGCGAAACACCAGCACATCGTACTGTGAGGTGAAGTCGTACCGGGATGGCAACTGATCGTTGAGCAGGTCCGCGACGTGGAGGTCGACCAGGTGCGTGCCGCAGAGGGACTGCAGGATGCCCTGTACCTCGCCCAGCGCGCTGCGGAATTCATCCCGCGTGAGCGACAGCCACAGATAGCCCTCGCAGGCGCCCGGCACGGCCATCGGTGCGAGCGCCCGATGTTCCTTGACCCGGGAGCCGCTGATCTCGAAGATGCGCATGCGTGCGGTGCCCCGGAAGCTATCGCTTCAGCAGCAGCCGCGCGGCGTCGAGCGCGAAGTAGGTGAGTACGCCATCGGCGCCGGCGCGCTTGAAGGCCAGCAGACTCTCGAGCATCACGGCGTCGTGGTCCAGCCAGCCGTTCTGCGCCGCGGCCTTGAGCATCGCGTATTCGCCGCTGACCTGGTAGGCGAAGGTCGGCACGTGAAATTCGTCTTTTACCCTGCGCACGATGTCCAGGTAGGGCATGCCAGGCTTCACCATCACCATATCGGCGCCTTCCGCGATGTCGATGCCGACCTCGCGCAGCGCCTCGTCGCTGTTACCCGGGTCCATCTGGTAGACCTTCTTGTCGCTCTTGCCCAGGTTGGCCGCCGAGCCCACGGCATCGCGGAACGGGCCGTAGAACGCGCTCGCGTACTTGGCGCTGTAGGCCATGATGCGGGTATGGACGCGGCCAGCCGATTCGAGGGCTCCACGGATCGCGCCGATGCGGCCATCCATCATGTCGCTGGGCGCCACGATGTCCACGCCGGCTTCGGCCTGCACCAACGCTTGCTTGACCAGCACCTCGACGGTGGGGTCGTTGAGGATGTAGCCGGTGTCGTCGAGCAGCCCGTCCTGGCCATGGCTGGTGTAAGGGTCGAGCGCGACGTCGGTCATCACGCCCAACTCGGGAAAGCGCGACTTGAGCTCGGCCACCACACGCGGGATCAGGCCGTCGGGGTTGAACGCCTCATCGCCCGCCGGGCTCTTGAGGCCGGTGTCGATCACCGGGAACAGCGCCATGACCGGGATGCCCAGGGAAAGGCACTGCTCGGCCACCGGCAGCAGCAGGTCCAGGCTGAGCCGCTCGACCCCAGGCATTGACGCCACGGCATCGCGCCGCCCGTGGCCTTCCTGCACGAACACCGGATAAATGAGGTCATGAACGCTGAGCGTGTGCTCACATACCAGCTTGCGCGTAAATGGGTCCCGGCGCAGCCGGCGCGGCCGGCCCGACGGAAAGGGGGCGTGGAGGGTCATGCCGAAAATTGTGCCTTAAGTGCTTTCGGGACACTGAAGCGCAGAACTGCTCGATTTAGTAATACCTTAGAACTAAGACATGTGCCAAAAATCTACAGAAAATTAGAACTTGCTTGATCGCAAGTAATGCCTTTGCTAAATTCCGCGGTGGGCGGCTTGCCGCTCCCCGCTTTTCCTCCCTGAGCGGGTGCCTTGATGTGTGACAGCAAAAGGGCTTCCCAGCCCGGCGTTTTGGCGCCGGGCTTTTTTTTGCCCGAATGGCTGCCGGCCTGCCAAAGTGGCCCCACTAAACTGCCGGCATGCTCTGGGTCAAATCGCTGCACATCGTCTTCATCGCAAGCTGGTTCGCGGGACTGTTCTATCTCCCCCGGATCTTCGTGAACCTGGCCATGGTGGCGCCGGAGTCGGTCGCGGAGCGTGCCCGGCTGGTCCTGATGGCGCGCAAGCTGTTCCGCTTCACGACGTTTCTTGCCGTCCCGGCGATCGGGTTTGGCCTCTGGCTCTGGCTGGGCTACGGCATCGGGCGCGGTTCGGGGAACGGCTGGATGCATGCGAAGCTGGCACTGGTGCTGGCGGTCATCGGCTACCACCACGGATGCGGGGTGCTGCTGCGCCGGTTCGTGGCGGGCGAGTACCGCCGCAGCGAGCGCTGGTACCGGTGGTTCAACGAGGTTCCCGTGCTGCTGCTGTTGGCCATCGTGGTGCTGGTCGTGGTCAAGCCCTTCTGAGCGGTGGCCCCCCAGCAACACAAATCGGCAGCCCTGCCCCTGGCGTTCGCCTATGCGGCGCTGATCGTCTACGCGAGCCTCTATCCCTTTGCCGACTGGCGCGACCAGGGCATTGCGCCCTGGTCCTATCTGACGGCACCTTGGTCCAGGTACTGGACGGGGTTCGACTTCGGGATCAACGTGGCCGGCTATATGCCGTTCGGCTTCCTGATGGCGATCGCCGTGCTGCGCACTCAACCCGGGATCGGATCGGTGCGCGCGGTGCTGGTAGCGACCCTGATCGGCGCCGCAATCGCCTTTCTCATGGAGACATTGCAGAGCTACCTGCCAGCACGCATTCCGTCCAACGTGGACCTTGGCCTCAACAGCCTGGGCGCGCTGGCGGGCGCAGTGCTGGCGGTGGCACTCGAACGTTTTGGTGCGGTGGCGCACTGGCACCGCACCCGCTCGAACTGGTTCGTCGAGGATTCGCGCGGCGCGCTGGTGCTACTGGCCTTGTGGCCGCTGGCGCTGCTGTTTCCAGCCGCGGTCACCTTCGGGCTCGGCCAGGTCTTCGAGCGTCTCGAAGTGGCGATCTCCGAATGGTTGCTGGATACGCCATTCATTGACTGGATGCCAGTACGGCAGTTCGAACTGGAGCCGCTCGTGCCCGCCGTCGAACTCCTGTGCGTCGCGCTCGGCGCACTGGTGCCGTGCCTGCTGGGCTTCCTTGTGACGCGATCCATCGCCCGCCGTGCCGTGCTGCTGCCGCTGGTGGTGCTCAGCGGAGTGGCCGCCTCCGCCTTGTCGGCGGCCCTGAGCTACGGCCCCGAGCATGCCTGGACCTGGCTCAACCTCCCGGTGCAGGTCGGCATCGCGGCGGCCTTCTTCCTGGGCGTGCTGCTGCTGTCGGCGCCCCGCCGCCTGTGCGGGGCGCTGCTGCTGGTCGCGCTCGTCGTGCATCTGAGCCTGCTGAATCAGGCACCCGAGAGTGCCTATTTCGCGCAGACCCTGGCGACCTGGGAGCAGGGGCGTTTCATTCGCTTCCACGGACTGGCGCAGTGGCTGGGCTGGCTCTGGCCCTTCGCCACGCTGCTATACGTGCTCGCGGCCTTGTCGCGCAGGACGCGGGCGTAGGCCCTTCGCGGGGCGCGGGCAGTGCCGCTCAATAGAATGCGCCGATGTCCACCTCCAGCACGGCGCAGCCGCGCGGCTACTACGGCCGCCACATCTTCTTTTGCCTGAACGAACGCAAGAACGGCGAAGATTCCTGCTCACAGCACAACGCGCAGCAGGGCTTTGAGCGCTGCAAGGCGCGCGTCAAGCAAGCGGGGCTGGCAGGGCCCGGCAAGGTGCGGGTCAACAAGGCCGGCTGTCTCGACCGCTGTGCCGGCGGGCCTGTGGCGGTGGTCTATCCGGAAGCCGTCTGGTACACCTTCGTTGACGAGCAGGACATCGACGAGATCGTCGATTCCCACCTGCGCGAGGGAAAGGTGGTTGAGCGCTTGCTCCTGCCCCCCGACGTTGGGCGGTGAGACATGAATTCGCAAACTGAAAAGATCCAGTTGCAGGGCGCCGCAGGCGCGATCGCCGCCTTGCGCGATGCCGCGGGCGAGGGCGTTGCCGCTCGCGGCGTCGCCGTGATCGCGCATCCTCATCCGCTCTTCGGTGGCACGATGGACAACAAGGTGGTCCAGACGCTGGCGCGCGCCTTCGTCGCGTGCGGCTGGACCGCGGTGCGTTTCAATTTTCGCGGAGTGGACGGCAGTGGGGGCGTGCACGACGAGGGCCGCGGTGAGCGTGAGGACATGCTCCAGGTCATCGAGCAGGTGGCGCCCGACGGGCCGCTTGCCATCGCCGGCTTTTCCTTCGGGGCTTTCGTGGCGAGCCGCGCGGCCGAGCCGCTGTGGGCGCGGCGGGACATCCGACAACTGGTGCTGGTGGGCACCGCCGCTGCCCGCTTCTCGGTGGCGACTCTGCCGGCGGAGGCGCACGAGCGCACGCTCGTCGTGCATGGCGAGCAGGACGACACCGTTCCGTTGGCGGCCGTGTTGGATTGGGCGCGGCCGCAGTCGCTTCCCGTCACAGTCGTTCCTGGGGGCGGCCATTTCTTCCATGGGCAATTGCCGCTGCTCAAAGGCTTGGTCGTTCGCCATCTGCGCGCTGGCTAGCGTTTGTCTCTCTTCGCATCGTCATGAATCGTCTTCTTGGCGCGCTTCGCGCCTTCGCGGCCGCCGCCGCATGCTTCTGCCTGATGGCCGCGGCCCAGGTGCCGCAACCCCCGGAGGTCGCCGCGCGCAGCTACCTGCTGCTGGACGTAACGGCCAACCAGATGCTTGCACAGAAGGACATCGATACGGCTATCGAACCGGCTTCGCTTACCAAGCTCATGTCGGCTTACCTCGTCTTCGACGCGCTCAGGGCCAGGAAGATCACTCTGCAGCAATCCCTGCCGGTCAGCGCCCGCGCCTGGAAGATGCCCGGTTCGCGCATGTTCATTGACCCGAAGATGCAGGTTCCGGTCGAGGACCTGATCAAGGGGGTGATCGTGCAGTCAGGCAACGACGCGACCGTTGCACTGGCCGAGAGCGTGGGGGGCACGGTGGAGCATTTCGTCGATCTCATGAACGACCAGGCCAAGGCGCTGGGCATGAAGAACACGACCTACAAGAACCCCGAAGGCACGCCTGCACCGGGCCATACGACCACGGCGCGCGACCTGAGCATCCTTGCGACGCGGTTGATGCGCGACTTTCCCGAGTATGTGCACTACTACTCGATCAAGAAGTACCGCTATCCCGGAACGCCCTCCACCAACGACACAAACCGTAACCTGCTGCTGTTTCGCGACCCGACAGTCGATGGGCTCGAGACGGGCCATACCGATTCGGCAGGCTATTGCATGGTCGTGACCTCCAAGCGCGACTTCCCCAACCTTGCAGGTGGCCGGCGCCTGCTGTCGATCATGCTCGGGGCGGCCAGTGAGAACGCGCGCGCCAACGAATCGCAAAAGCTGCTCAACTGGGGCTACACCGCGTACGATGCGGTCCGTCTGTTCGACGCCAATCAGCCAGTCGCCACGCCACCTGTCTGGAAAGGCAAGGAGAACACAGTCAAGCTCGGTCGTGCCGAGCCGATCGTGGTGGCGGTGCCCGCCGGCTCTGCAGGCAAGATCAAGACGCAAGTGGCCCGGCGCGATCCCCTTGTCGCCCCCTTTTCGCGCAACCAGCCGGTCGGCTCACTCAGGATCACGCTGGCCGACCAGCCAGTCGCCGAGGTGCCGCTGGTCGCGCTGGAGCCGGTAGAGCAGGCCGGCATCCCGGGCCGGGCCTGGGATGCCATTCGCCTTTGGATCAAGTAGAGATTGCCCTGGCGCGTTCCTCTTCGCCTTGCTGCCGCCGGCCCCAAGGTAGCCCTGATCGCGTGAAGTGGGCCGCTCGAGTCCAAGTGCTATACTCGCGGGCTTTTCGGAAATTTCCGAAGGGTTTCACGTTTTCGTATCTCTCGGTTGCCTCATGTCACGGTGAGGGGCTCGGCCGGGGTGTTTTGGGACTAATTCATTCATGCCAACCATCAATCAACTGGTGCGTCAGGGTCGCGAGGTCGAGAAGATCAAGTCGAAGAGCCCTGCCATGCAGAACTCGCCGCAACGCCGCGGTGTCTGCACCCGGGTCTACACCACGACCCCGAAGAAGCCCAACTCGGCGCTTCGCAAAGTCGCCAAGGTGCGTCTCACCAACGGGTTCGAAGTCATTTCCTACATCGGCGGTGAAGGCCACAACCTCCAGGAGCACAGCGTGGTGCTGGTTCGCGGCGGTCGCGTCAAGGACCTGCCGGGCGTGCGCTACCACATCGTGCGCGGTTCGCTGGACCTTCAGGGCGTCAAGGATCGCAAGCAGTCGCGTTCCAAGTACGGCGCAAAGCGTCCAAAGAAGGCTTGAGCCTAGAGTGTTCCATCGGTGTTGGGCGCGCCTGGCGGGTGCGTCGAACGAAGTGACCCGCTGTCGGGTCGAGTAAGTGAGAGCTCCTGTTAGTTCTCGCGGTGCCTCTTGAAGAGGCGCCAACTGAAGCAAAGAGGTTAGAAAAATGCCACGTCGTCGCGAAGTCCCTAAACGTGAAATCCTGCCGGATCCAAAGTACGGCAATGTCGAGCTGTCCAAATTCATGAACGTGATCATGGAAGGCGGCAAGAAGGCTGTTGCCGAGCGCATCATCTACGGTGCCCTCGACCAGATCGAGAAAAAGAACCCGGGCAAGGACCCGCTCGAGGCCTTCACCATCGCGATCAACAACGTCAAGCCGATGGTCGAAGTGAAGTCGCGCCGCGTCGGCGGGGCGAACTACCAGGTGCCCGTGGAAGTGCGCCCGGTGCGTCGCTTGGCGCTGTCGATGCGCTGGATCAAGGAAGCCGCGCGCAAACGCGGCGAGAAGTCGATGGCCCTGCGCCTGGCCAACGAACTCATGGAGGCCACGGAGGGTCGTGGCGGCGCCATGAAGAAGCGAGACGAAGTGCATCGCATGGCCGAGGCCAACAAGGCCTTCAGCCACTTCCGCTTCTAGAAACCGCCTTCAACAAGAGCATTGGCTGGAAGCCCGACCCACCGTGTGGTGGGCGGGCTTTCATCCGTTAATGGAGTAATTTCATGTCCCGCAAGACCCCCATCGAGCGCTACCGCAATATCGGTATCTCTGCGCACATCGACGCCGGCAAGACGACCACCACCGAGCGCATCCTGTTCTACACCGGCGTTAACCACAAGATCGGCGAAGTGCACGACGGCGCCGCCACGATGGACTGGATGGAGCAGGAGCAAGAGCGCGGCATCACCATCACCTCGGCTGCGACCACCTGCTTCTGGAAAGGCATGGCGCAGAACTTCCCCGAGCACCGCATCAACATCATCGACACGCCCGGCCACGTGGACTTCACCATCGAGGTTGAGCGTTCCATGCGCGTGCTGGACGGCGCAGTGATGGTCTATGACGCTGTTGGCGGCGTGCAGCCTCAATCCGAAACCGTCTGGCGCCAAGCCAACAAGTACAAGGTGCCCCGCCTCGCGTTCGTCAACAAGATGGATCGCACCGGTGCCAACTTCCTGCGCGTTCGCCAGATGATGATCGATCGCCTGAAGGCGAATCCGGTCGTGATCCAGATCCCGATTGGCGCCGAAGACAAATTTCGCGGCATTGTCGACCTGGTGAAGATGAAGGCCATCATCTGGGACGAGGACAAGGGCGTGACCTTCACCTACGGTGAGATCCCGGCCGATTTGGTCGATGTCTGCAACGAATACCATGAAAAGCTCGTGGAAGCCGCTGCCGAAGCCAGCGAAGAGCTGATGAACAAGTACCTCGAAGGCGAAGCGCTGTCCGAGGAAGAAATCAAGAAGGCCATTCGCCAGCGGACCATTGCCGGCGAGATCCAGCCGATGCTGTGCGGCTCGGCCTTCAAGAACAAAGGCGTACAGGCCATGCTGGACGCCGTCATCGAATACATGCCGGCACCGACCGACATTCCTCCGGTCGCCGGCACCGACGAAGACGAAGCACCGGTGGTGCGCAAGGCTGACGACGAAGAAAAATTCTCGGCCCTCGCGTTCAAGCTGATGACCGATCCTTTCGTCGGCCAGCTGACCTTCGTGCGCGTGTATTCGGGCGTGCTTTCAAAGGGCGACAGCGTCTACAACCCGGTGCGTGGCAAGAAGGAACGCATCGGCCGCATCGTGCAGATGCACGCCAATAATCGCGAAGAAGTGAGTGAAATTCGGGCCGGCGACATCGCGGCGTGCGTGGGCTTGAAGGAAGTCACGACGGGCGAAACCCTGTGCGACCCGAACGCCATCGTCATGCTCGAGCGCATGGTTTTCCCTGAGTCGGTTATTTCGCAGGCTGTCGAGCCCAAGACGAAGGCCGACCAGGAAAAGATGGGCATTGCCCTGCAGCGTCTCGCGCAGGAAGACCCGTCGTTCCGCGTCAAGACCGACGAGGAGTCAGGCCAAACCATCATTTCGGGCATGGGCGAACTGCACCTCGAAATCATCGTGGATCGCATGAAGCGCGAGTTCGGTGTGGAAGCCAATGTGGGCAAACCGCAAGTGGCCTACCGCGAAACCATTCGCAAGACCGTCGAAGAGGCTGAAGGCAAGTTCGTGCGGCAATCAGGCGGCAAGGGCCAATACGGCCATGTCGTGCTCAAGATCGAACCGCAGGAAGCTGGCAAGGGCTTCGAGTTTGTCGATGCCATCAAGGGCGGCGTGGTGCCGCGCGAGTACATTCCCGCGGTGGAAAAGGGCGTGCAAGAAGCGCTGACGCAAGGCGTGCTGGCCGGTTACCCGGTCGTGGACGTCAAGGTCACGCTGCACTTCGGCTCGTACCACGACGTCGACTCGAACGAAATGGCCTTCAAGATGGCCGCCATCTTCGGTTTCAAGGAGGGTGCCCGCAAGGCCAGCCCGGTAATTCTCGAGCCGATGATGGCCGTGGAAGTCGAGACGCCTGAGGATTACGCCGGCAACGTGATGGGCGACCTGTCCTCCCGCCGCGGCATGGTTCAAGGCATGGACGACATGGTCGGCGGCGGCAAGGCCATCAAGGCCGAAGTTCCGCTGTCGGAGATGTTCGGCTACTCGACGACGTTGCGCTCGATGTCGCAAGGCCGCGCCACCTATACGATGGAATTCAAGCAATACGCCGAAGCTCCGCGAAACGTTGCTGAAGCCATTGTCGCCGCGCGCACGAAGTAGCGTGGCGCCCCGAACAAGGTTCGTCCAGCCGTCCTTGTTCTTTCCAGTTCTGTCTGCGATTTTGTGCCCTTCGTTGCCCGTGGCGGAGGAATCAGCAACAAGATGCAGACGTAAAACCACACACGGGCCTGCTCTTTCAAGGATTGAAAAATGGCAAAAGGAAAATTCACCCGCACGAAGCCGCACGTGAACGTGGGCACGATCGGTCACGTGGACCACGGCAAGACGACCTTGACGGCGGCGATTGCCACGGTGCTGTCGGCCAAGTTCGGCGGTGAGGCCAAGGCCTACGACCAGATCGACGCGGCGCCCGAAGAAAAGGCGCGCGGCATCACCATCAACACCGCCCACGTCGAGTACGAGACGGCCAACCGCCACTACGCGCACGTTGACTGCCCCGGCCACGCCGACTACGTCAAGAACATGATTACCGGTGCCGCCCAGATGGACGGTGCCATCCTGGTGTGCTCGGCCGCTGACGGCCCGATGCCCCAGACCCGCGAGCACATCCTGCTGGCGCGCCAGGTGGGTGTGGGCTACATCATTGTTTACCTCAACAAGTGCGACATGGTCGACGACAAGGAGCTGCTGGAGCTCGTCGAGATGGAAGTGCGCGAGTTGCTGGACAAGTACGAGTTCCCGGGCGACGACACCCCGATCATCCACGGCTCGGCCAAGCTGGCCCTGGAAGGCGACAAGGGCGAACTCGGCGAAGGCTCCATCATGAAGCTGGCCGAGGCCCTGGACAGCTACATCCCCACCCCTGAGCGTGCGGTGGACGGCACCTTCCTCATGCCGGTGGAAGACGTTTTCTCCATCTCTGGTCGCGGTACGGTGGTGACTGGGGCGGTCGAGCGCGGCGTCATCAAGGTTGGCGAGGAAATCGAGATCGTGGGCATTCGCCCGACCCAGAAGACGACCTGCACGGGCGTGGAGATGTTCCGCAAGCTGCTGGACCAGGGCCAGGCTGGCGACAACGTGGGTGTGCTGCTGCGCGGCACCAAGCGCGAAGAAGTCGAGCGCGGGCAGGTGCTGTGCAAGCCGGGGTCCATCAAGCCCCACACGCACTTCACTGCCGAGGTGTACGTGCTGAGCAAGGACGAGGGCGGGCGTCATACGCCGTTTTTCAACAACTACCGCCCGCAGTTCTACTTCCGCACCACCGACGTGACGGGTGCGATCGAGCTGCCCCAGGACAAGGAAATGGTCATGCCCGGTGACAACGTGTCCATCACGGTGAAGCTGATCAACCCCATCGCCATGGAAGAAGGCCTGCGCTTCGCCATTCGCGAGGGTGGCCGCACCGTGGGCTCGGGCGTGGTGGCGAAGATCCTCGACATCTGATCGAACGCAAAGGAATCACCATGGCTGCCAAGCAAAAAATTCGTATCCGCCTGAAGGCATTCGACTACAAGTTGATCGACCAGTCGGCTGCCGAGATCGTGGACACCGCCAAGCGCACTGGCGCAATCGTCAAGGGCCCAGTGCCCCTGCCGACCCGCATGAAGCGTTTCGACATTCTGCGTTCGCCGCACGTCAACAAGACGAGCCGCGACCAGTTCGAGATTCGCACACACCAGCGCCTCATGGACATCGTCGACCCGACTGACAAGACCGTCGATGCGCTGATGAAGCTCGATCTGCCAGCCGGCGTGGACGTCGAAATCAAGCTGCAGTAAAGCCAATTTGGCTTGTAGGAATAAGCTCGCTTGCGGAAACGCTGGCGGGCTTTTTTTTTTGACCTGTGATGTGGCATCCTTTGCCAACGGCGATCGGCCGGGCATGCTCTGGGGAGTAAGAGATCATGAAAACTTGGTTCCTGCGGAGCGTGGCGCTGCTTGCCCTCGCGGTTCTCGGCGCGTGCGGGGGGGGCGGAGGAGGCGGGGGCGCGGGCTTCTTTCCGATCGCCGCGGTACCTGGCGCAACAACGGTGACGTTGAGCGGCAACGTGACATTTGATTCAGTGCCCAATGCGACTGGTGGTCTGAGCTATGGAGCGATGAGCGCCAAGCCTATTCGCGGCGCCAGCGTCGAAGTTCTCGATGTCGGCGGAGCTGTGCTGGCCAGCACATCAGCCGACGGTAATGGCGCCTATTCTGTGTCAGTGCCTGCCAACACGACCGTCAACGTACGGGTCAAGGCCCAACTGCTGCAGACTGGCTCAGGCGCTAGTTGGGACGTCAGCGTGCGCGATAACACCCAGGGTGAGGCACTCTACTCCATGGAAAGCGGGAGTTTTTCCACTGGCAGTGCGGCAGTGACGCGCAACGTCCATGCACCTTCGGGGTGGAACGGTTCGAGCTACGACTCCACGCGCGTTGCAGGGCCCTTCGCCGTGCTCGACGCTGTCTACGCCACCCAGGCCAAGGTCCTCTCAGTTGCGCCAGGCACGGCATTCCCGCCGCTGCGCATTTTCTGGAGCGTCAACAACGTGCCAGCTTCAGGGAATCCGGCGCTTGGGCAGATCGGAACGACCTTCTTCACCAGTTCGAACGCGACGGGCACTGTTCGTGCCATTTATGTGCTGGGAAAGGAGAACGTCGATACCGACGAGTACGACAGCTCTGTGGTCGCGCACGAATGGGGGCACTACTACCAGTCGGCTTTCAGCCGTGACGATTCACCCGGCGGCAGCCATTCCCTGAGCGAGCGCTTGGACCGGCGCTTGGCTTTTTCGGAGGGCTGGGGCAATGCCTGGTCAGGCATCGCTCTGGCGCGCAGCAACTACACCGATTCTGCCGGTGCCAACCAGGCCTTGGGGTCCAATCTCGATCTGACTTCGGGAACGACGTCCAATCCTGGCTGGTTCCGCGAAGTCTCGATCCAGTCGATCCTCTGGAATCTGAACAGCCAGGTTGGCTTCAAGCCGATTCACGATGCGCTCACGGCGCCATCCTTCAAGGCCGGTGTGGCAGTTACCTCGATCCACCCGTTTTCGGTGGCCTTCAATGCCGTCGCGCCTGGAAGTGCCGCAGCGTTGAATTCGCTGCTAGCCAACCAGAATATCGCAGTCCCGAATGATCCGTTCGCGGGCAACGAGACGAACGATGGTGGCCTTGGCACATTTGCCCTTCCGATGTACAAGCCCGCGGCGCTGGGCGCCGGCGCCCCGGCCTGCGTGACCACCGACGCAGACCCGGCGCATGCTGGCAACAAGTTGGGCAGCTATGCTTATCTGCGCTTTACTGCTCCGGCGCAGCGCACCTACAGCATCGCCGTTACCGGTGGGCCGGCCGGCTCCGATCCGGACTTCGTGGTGTACCAGGGGCGGCGTGCCGGCGAGGGCCTGTCCACCGTGGCCGGCAGCGAAACAGGCTCTGTCAGCTTGGCCGCGGGCGAGGCCGTTCTGGTGGTCAATGACTTCAACAACTCGGCGGCGAGCACATGCTTCACCGTCACCATCAACTAGGAGCACAGCCATGCGTGCATCTCGCAGCCTCGGAGCCGTTGCCATGGCGGCGCTGGCCATAGGCCTGTCCTTGCAGGCTTGCGCGCACAACGCGAAGCCCGGGAATGCTGCTTTCACAGGAATGACTGCCGCGCCTATGAAGCCCGGTGGCTCTGGTATCGCAGTCCAATACCGTATTGACGGCACGCCTCAGCCCGGGAGCCAAGTCGCGGTAGTGCTGAACTTTGACGGGGTCAGCGATCCCGCGGGCGGCACCGTCAAGCTAACGGCAGACGGCGGCTTGGCGATTGTCGGCTCCGCGGGGCCCCACATGCTGCCGGCGGGCCAGGCATCTGCCTTGACCGTGCAGGTCGTTCCCGACGCCGATGGCACCGGCTATCTTCACGTGTTCACGACCCAGAATGGCGCGACCAGCGCGAACTCAATTGCCGTGCAGGTCGGAAAGGCGCCCTCCGCGATGCCGGCCAGCAGCGGCTTGAAGCAGGCGCCAGACGGCGACAAGATTCTCTCGATGCCGGTCAAGTGAGCAGGACCGGCCGCGACCGCCGGCGGCTTGCGCTCTAAACGCCCTGGGAGCTATAATCTTTGGCTCTGCCCAATCTGCGCCTACCAGGCGCTTTTTGGTGTGGGGCTTTATCAACCTTCTTCCGCATATCAAACGCTGTCGCCAATTGAAGTGGCAGCGGCGGGAGTCTTGGAGAAAAAATCATGAGTCTGAGCAACTCCCTCGGGTTGCTGGGCCGCAAGGTGGGGATGATGCGTCTCTTCACCGATGATGGGGACGCAGTTCCTGTCACGGTGGTGGATGTATCCGACAACCGTGTGACCCAGGTCAAAACCCAAGAGACCGATGGCTACGTCGCGCTGCAAGTGACGTTCGGCTCGCGCAAGGCGTCTCGCGTCACCAAGCCCGAAGCAGGCCATCTTGCCAAAGCTGGCGTCGAAGCTGGCGAAATCATTCAAGAATTCCGTGTCCCCGCCGATGCGGCTGCCCAGCACAAGGCTGGCGGCGCAATCGCTGTGGGCAGCGTGTTCACCGTGGGTCAGAAGGTGGACGTCCGGGGCACTTCCATTGGCAAGGGCTACGCCGGCACCATCAAGCGCCACAACATGTCCTCGCAACGCGCTTCGCACGGTAACAGCCGTTCGCACAATGTGCCGGGTTCCATCGGCATGGCGCAAGACCCCGGGCGCGTGTTTCCGGGCAAGCGCATGACGGGCCATTTGGGCGACGTCACCGTGACGACCCAGAACCTCGTCGTGATCCGTATCGACGAAGCACGT
Source organism: Variovorax sp. PBS-H4 (assembly GCF_901827205.1). Lineage (NCBI taxonomy): Bacteria > Pseudomonadati > Pseudomonadota > Betaproteobacteria > Burkholderiales > Comamonadaceae > Variovorax > Variovorax sp. PBS-H4. The sequence continues at coordinate 426,044 of NZ_LR594675.1, forward strand.
CAGCTGCTTCTGATCAAGGGCGCGATTCCGGGTGCCAAGGGTGGCTTCGTCACCGTGCGCCCGGCCGTCAAGGCCAAAGCCACGACGGCGGCCTAAGGAGCAAAAGCAATGCAACTCGAACTCCTGAACGAACAAGGCCAAGCTGCGTCCAAGTATGACGCGCCAGAGACTGTGTTCGGCCGTGACTACAACGAAGACCTGGTGCACCAAGTCGTTGTTGCCTACCAGGCCAATGCCCGCCAGGGTACGCGTGCCCAGAAGGACCGCGAGCAGGTCAAGCACTCCACCAAGAAGCCGTTCAAGCAAAAGGGAACGGGCCGCGCCCGTGCTGGTATGACGTCCTCGCCGCTGTGGCGCGGGGGTGGCCGCATCTTCCCGAACATGCCTGACGAGAACTTCTCGCAGAAGATCAACAAGAAGATGTATCGCGCCGGCATGGCGTCCATCTTCTCGCAGCTCGCTCGCGAAGGACGCGTGGCCGTGGTCGAATCGATCACTGTCGATTCGCCCAAGACCAAGGCGCTGGCTGCCAAGTTCAAGGCAATGAATCTCGAGTCCGTGCTCGTGATCGCCGAGGAAGTCGACGAGAACCTGTACCTGGCCTCGCGCAACCTGATGAACGTGCTCGTGGTCGAGCCGCGCTACGCTGACCCTGTGTCACTGGTTCACTACAAGAAGGTGCTGGTCACCAAGGGTGCCGTCGACAAGCTCAAGGAGATGTTCGCATGAGCCGCATGAATCCTACGCCCCAGCAGCGTCAGTTTGACGAAGGTCGTCTGATGAACGTGCTGGTTGCGCCGGTCGTGTCCGAGAAGGCCACGATGGTCGGCGAGAAGTCGAATGCCGTTACTTTCAAGGTGTTGCAAGACGCCACCAAGCCCGAGATCAAGGCGGCCGTCGAACTCATGTTCAAGGTCGAAGTGAAGGGCGTGTCCGTGCTCAACACCAAGGGCAAGACCAAGCGCTTTGGCAAGTCGGTTGGCCGTCGCGACAACGTTCGCAAGGCCTACGTCACGCTCAAGGCCGGTCAAGAGCTCAACTTGGTCGGGGAAGGCGCTTAATCATGGCCGTTATTAAAATGAAACCGACTTCGCCGGGCCAACGCGGCGCGGTGAAGGTCTCTCGTGACCACCTGTACAAGGGTGCGCCGCACGCTGCTCTCCTGGAGCCCCAGTTCCAGAAAGCCGGCCGCAACAACAACGGCCACATCACGACCCGCCACAAGGGCGGCGGCCACAAGCACCACTATCGCGTGGTGGACTTCGTGCGCAACAAGGACGGAATCCCGGCCAAGGTCGAGCGCATCGAGTACGACCCGAACCGCACCGCCCACATCGCGCTCGTGTGCTACGCCGATGGCGAGCGCCGGTACATCATTGCTCCGCGGGGGTTGGAAGCCGGTGCGACGCTGCTGAGTGGTGCGGAAGCGCCGATCCGCGCTGGCAACACGCTGCCTATCCGGAACATTCCCGTCGGTTCAACAATCCATTGCATCGAACTGCAGCCCGGCAAGGGTGCGCAGATCGCTCGCTCGGCCGGTACCTCGGCCACGCTGCTGGCCCGCGAAGGCGTCTACGCCCAGGTCCGTATGCGGTCGGGCGAAGTGCGCCGCGTGCACGTCGAGTGCCGCGCGACCATCGGCGAGGTCGCTAACGAAGAGCACAGCCTGCGCCAGCTCGGCAAGGCCGGCGTGAAGCGTTGGATGGGTATTCGCCCGACCGTTCGCGGCGTGGTCATGAACCCGGTCGACCATCCACACGGTGGCGGCGAAGGCAAGACCGGCGAAGGCCGCCATCCTGTCGATCCGTGGGGCAACCTCACCAAGGGTTATCGCACGCGCAACAACAAGCGCACGCAGGTCTTCATCGTGTCGCGTCGCAAGAAGTAAGGGACAGCATAATGACTCGCTCTCTCAAGAAAGGTCCCTTCGTCGACCACCATCTGGTGGTCAAGGCCGACAAGGCCGTGACGAACAAGGACAAGAAGCCGATCAAGACCTGGTCGCGCCGCTCGATGGTTTTGCCCGAATTCATCGGCCTGACCATCGCCGTTCACAACGGCAAGCAGCACGTGCCTGTTTACATTACCGACCAGATGGTCGGCCACAAGCTCGGCGAATTTGCGCTCACGCGCACGTTCAAGGGGCACCCCGCGGACAAGAAAGTCCAGAAGAAATAAGGAACGACCATGTCTGAAACACGTGCAGTCCTCCGCGGCGTCCGCCTTTCGGTCGACAAGGGCCGTCTGGTCGCCGATCTGATCCGCGGCAAGAAGGTCGATCAGGCGCTCAATATCCTGCAGTTCACGCAGAAGAAGGCCGCCGTGATCGTGAAGAAGGTGCTCGAATCGGCCATCGCCAACGCCGAGCACAACGATGGCGCAGACATCGACGAACTGAAGGTCAAGACCATCTACGTCGAGCAGGGCGCTACGCTCAAGCGCTTCACCGCGCGCGCCAAGGGCCGCGGCAACCGCATCAGCAAGCCCACGTGCCACGTGTACGTGACGGTGGGCAACTAACAGCCTGGAACACATATGGGACAGAAAATCCACCCGACCGGCTTCCGCCTTGCGGTCAGCCGTAACTGGTCCAGCCGCTGGTACGCGAGCAACCGCGATTTCGCGGGCATGCTGGCCGAAGACATCAAGGTGCGCGAGTACCTGAAGAAGAAGCTCAAGAACGCGTCCGTGTCGCGCGTCATGATCGAGCGCCCCGCCAAGAACGCTCGTATCACGATCTACTCGGCACGTCCGGGCGTCGTGATCGGCAAAAAGGGCGAAGACATCGAGAACCTGAAGCGCGAGCTCGGCAAGCAGCTGGGCGTGCCGGTCGCGGTAAACATCGAGGAAGTGCGCAAGCCGGAAATCGATGCACAACTGATTGCCGACAGCATCACGCAGCAGCTCGAGAAGCGGATCATGTTCCGCCGCGCCATGAAGCGCGCCATGCAGAATGCCATGCGTTTGGGCGCCCAGGGCATCAAGATCATGTCTGCAGGCCGATTGAACGGCATCGAAATTGCTCGCACCGAGTGGTATCGCGAAGGCCGGGTGCCGCTGCACACGCTCCGCGCTGACATTGACTACGGCACCTCGGAAGCAAAGACCACCTACGGCGTCATTGGCGTCAAGGTCTGGGTCTACAAGGGTGACACGCTGGGTCGTAACGACCTGCCGGCCGTCGAGACCCCGCGCCCCGAAGAAGAGCGCCGCCCGCGTGGACCTCGCCGAGATGGCCGCCCCGGTGGCGACCGGCCGGGCTCGGACCGTCGCGGCGGCCCTCGCGCCGGTGCCCGCGGCCCGATCGGTGGCAACGTTGCCCCGGCCGACGGCAGCGACAAGCCCGCAGAAGCTACCGGCGCACAGCCGGGTGCAGACTCGAAACCCGCCGTTAAGCGCGTCCGCAAAGCCGCGCCCGCTGCAGCAGCGGACGGTGCCAAGAACGAGTGATCGTTCTTAGAACTACGGAGTAAGAAAACATGCTGCAACCTGCACGCAGAAAGTTCCGCAAGGAGCAAAAGGGCCGCAACACCGGCATCGCGACCCGCGGCAACGCGGTGTCCTTCGGTGACTTCGGCCTCAAGTCGATCGACCGTGGCCGTCTGACGGCACGCCAGATTGAAGCCGCTCGCCGAGCGATTTCACGCCACGTGAAGCGGGGCGGCCGCATTTGGATTCGCGTGTTTCCCGATAAGCCGATCTCCACCAAACCCGCTGAGGTGCGGATGGGTAACGGCAAGGGCAACCCAGAGTACTACGTGGCCGAGATCCAGCCCGGCAAGGTGATTTACGAGATCGTCGGTGTGCCCGAGGAACTCGCCCGCGAAGCGTTTCGACTGGCCGCCGCCAAGCTGCCGCTGCGCACCACCTTCGTCGCGCGCCAGCTCGGCGCCTGATCGAGGAGAACACTGATGGCAACACGTAAGAAGAAGGACGCGGCGGCTTCGGCCAAGGTGTCGAAGGCCGCAGCTCTGCGCGACAAGGACGTCGCCGCGCTGCAGACCGAGATCAAGGATCTGCAGAAGGCTCATTTCGGCCTGCGCATGCAGAAGGCTACTCAGCAGCTGTCGAACACGGCCACGCTGCGCGTCACGCGTCGCGATATTGCCCGTGCCAAAACCATCCTTGCGCAGAAGCAGCAAGAATCCGCGAAGTAAGGAGTGACCATGACGGAAGCTAAAAAATCCCTCAAGCGCACCCTGATCGGCAAGGTGGTCAGCGACAAGCGTGAAAAAACCGTGACGGTGCTCGTCGAGCGTCGTGTGAAGCACCCGATCTACGACAAGATCGTGATGCGCTCGAGCAAGTACCACGCCCATGACGAAAATGGCGAGTACAAGATCGGCGACCTGATCGAGATCACCGAGAGCCGGCCGATCTCCAAGTCGAAGAACTGGGTGGTGACCCGCTTGGTCGAGAAGGCTGTGCTGGTCTGATCGCGGCGGTAACGCAGTCACAGTAAAAGCGGCCCACAATGTGGGCCGTTTTTCTTTTTCAGGAGCAGTTTTATGATCCAAGTCGGCGACACCCTTCCTTCCGCCACCCTGCAGGAATATTCCGAGGTCGAAGGCGAGGGCTGCAGCATCGGGCCCAACCCGGTCGACGTGACCAAGGCCGCGGCGGGCAAGACGATCGCGATCTTCGGCTTGCCCGGCGCCTTCACGCCGACTTGCTCGGCCAAGCACGTGCCAGGCTATGTGCAAAACCACGAAGCGCTCAAGGCCGCAGGCGTGGACGAAATCTGGTGTGTGAGTGTCAACGACGCTTTCGTGATGGGCGCCTGGGCACGTGACCAGAAGACCGGCACCAAGGTGCGTATGCTGGCCGACGGCAGCGGCGCCTTCGCGAACGCGACCGGACTCACGCTGGACCTGACGGCGCGCGGCATGGGGGTGCGCAGCAACCGCTACTCGATGCTGGTGAAGGATGGCAAGGTCGTCTCGCTCAATGTCGAGGCGCCCGGGAAATTCGAAGTCAGCGACGCCGAAACGCTGCTCAAGCAGGCTCGCGCCTGAGCGCCTGAGCGCCTGAGCGCCTAGAGCTCCGCCTTGAGGTAGTGCGCCCCGGCAATGGGATTGTGATAGTAGGGCGGGACCTCTACGAAGCCCAGGTCTTCGTAGAGGGCGCGGGCCGATTCCATGTCGTCGAGCGTATCCAGCAGCACGCACGCGTAGCCAGCGCCACGTGCTGCGTCCAGCATGGCCTCCGCCATCTGGCGGCCCAGCCCGAGGCCGCGAAACCCCGGGCGCACATAAAGCCGTTTCATCTCGGCGGCGTTGGGATAGTCGGCCGTGTCCAGCGGCCGCAGCGCGCAGCAGCCGGCGACGTAGGCCATGCCGCCGTTTTCGCGCCGGATCATGGGTGCGTCGACCTGCGGCTGGAGGGCGCCGCCGCCTACCGCGTCTACCAGCGCCAGCAGCAGCGCGCCGCGCGGCTCGGCGTAGTCCCCAGGGAGCGTGGCCAGTTCCCTGTCAAAGTTTTGAAAGCACAGGTCGATGTCCAGCGATGCCGCGTAGTCCCTGAAGATCGCCTGAGTGGCCTCGATCTCGTGTGGCGCGTCCGGCGTCATCAGCACGATATCCGGCGTGCCTTCCAGCGGAAGCGGGCGGGAGAAGGAAAAGCTCATGCTCGCAGTGACGCAACCCACGCCGCGAAGGCTGCGCAGGCCGCGAACACCACCAAGGCCAGCAACCGGGAAGCGGCGTCGTCGCGGCTGGGCGCCGCGCTGCCATCCGCAACCGGCTTGTCGCCGGAGATCATCGGCCGTACCAGTCGATGACGCTTGACCGCCACGTAGAAGAGCACTGCCAGCACGTGGAGGCTCACCAACGCAATCGAAATCCACTTGACGAAGGTGGTGTGCCAAGCCGTGGCCAGGCTCACTGTCGCGCCCGAAACGAAACGGGTGAGCGGCCCTGAAGCCATAACCTCGTCGTCAGCCACCAAACCGGTCGCCACCTGCAGCGCAAGAATGGCCAGCAGCGCGTAAACGGAGAGCGCGCCAAGGGGTGTATGCCCGATCAGGTGGTCCGGGTGCGAACGTCCGCGCAGGTAGTTCAGGATCGAGCCCGGCGAATAGGTGAAGGCGGTGAAGCGCGACCAGCGCCCACCGATGAAGCCCCAGACGACACGGAACAGCAGCAGCGAAAGCACCGCGTAGCCCACCCGGAAATGCCACTCCATGGCCCCGCCGAAGCCGGTCGCGAGCTGTCCGATCACCGTCGCCGCGAGCGCCCAGTGAAACACGCGCGTTGGCAGGTCCCATACGCGGGTATCGGCCACCGTGGGATCGCCCAGGCCCGCAGGGTGCGTTGAGGACTCAAGGGCTGGCGGCATCGAGGGGAGTGGGCGCGAAGCGTCGGAAGGCGCAGATTAGCAAAGTCGGAGCCGGCGCGCCTACGGGTTGTCGCTATGCACGTCCGACGATGACACGCCCCTAAACTGGCGCGCCGCAAATCTCCCCGGCGCTGCTCCAACAAGAAGGACCCACGATGAACCGCCTTGTCTCCTTGACCCTTGCTGCGGCCGCCGCCGCGTTGTCGCTGCCCGCCATCGCCCAGTTTGCCAAGCCTGAAGACGCCATCAAGTACCGCCAGAGTGCCATGTTCATTCAGGGCTATCACATGGGCCGCCTCGGGGCCATGGCCAGTGGCCGCGCGCCCTATGAGGCCGCGAGTGCCATCTCCAATGCCGAGGTGGTGGCGCAGATCTCGAAGCTGCCGTGGATCGGCTTCGGCGCCGGAACGGAGGGCGGCAAGGCCAAGCCGGAGATCTGGAAAGAGCAGGCGAAGTTCAAGGAGCTCAGTGACAAGCTCATGAGCGAAACCGACAAGCTCCTCGTTGCGTCGAAAGCGGGCAACCTGGACTCACTCAAGGCGGCAGTTTCGGCGGTCGGCGAGACTTGCAAGTCCTGCCACGACACCTTCCGCAGCAAATGAAAGCAGGCAGCGCCGTCGAATGACACCGCCCCGCCGCGGGCGGGCTAAGCTTCGGCCAGCAGCTTCTCGATCAGCCGGTGCAGCTCGGCAAAGTCGGGCTCGCCCACATAGCGCTTCACGATCTCGCCGCGCTTGTTGACGATGTAGGTGGTAGGCGTCAGCTTCACATCACCCCAGGCCTGCGCCACCGCGCCGGTGTTGTCGATCGCCACCTTGAACGGCAACTTGCGCGTCTGGGCAAAGTTCACGACATAGCTGGGCGGGTCGTAGCTCATCGCGACTGCCAGGGTGTCGTAGCCTCGGGCCTTGTATTTGTCGTAGGTGGCAATCACCTTCGGCATCTCGGCCACGCAGGTGACACAGCTGGTGGCCCAGAAATTCACCAGCGTGACCTTGCCCTTCAGATCTTCCGTGCTCTTCTTGCTCCCGTCGAGCAGCACGAAGGTCGATGGGGGGGCCGCCGAGACGCCTGTACTCAGGTACACACCGACGCCCGCAATCAGAGCGATCGCGACAGCTGCGGCGGGGACGAGCTTTTTCATGGGCAAGAAGATGGAGGAGCGGCTGCCATTTTAGTTCCGGCTGCCATGCCGCGCTCGGGCCCGCGCTGGCATTTTGGTGGCCACGCCGACGGCGCCTCGATAATGGCCCTTCCGATGCCCTTACCGTTCCGTGCCCGAGTGGCGCCCCTCGTCCTTGTCGCCGCTGCACTCGGCGCCTGCAGCCCGGTCTTCAACTGGCGCGAAGTTCCGATCGCGGATGAAGGCCTGGTCGCGCTGCTGCCTTGCAAGCCCGACCGCGCGACCCGCAACCTGCCGCTCGGCGGTGGCAGCCTGTCCATCGCGGTAGACATGACCGGCTGCGAAGCCGGGGGCGCCACCTTCGCGGTGGCTCATGCCACCGCCGAGAACCCGGCCCAGGCCGAAGGCTGGATGCGCGCCTGGCGCAGTGCCACCCGCAGTCAGGTGGCTGGCGGGACGATTGCAGAAACTCCTGCCACGCTGCCTCGCGCGGCAACGTCCCCCGCGCCGGTGCGCCTCGAAGTTCGGCAGCAGGTCGCCGGCGACCCCGCGCCCGCACAGATGCTCTGGTTCGCCCAGCAACGAGGCGGCAAGATGGCGCTCTACCAGGCGACCGTGCTGGGAAGCCCGGCCTCAGCGGACGCCGCAACCGTCTTTTTCGAGGGCCTTCGGCTCCCATGAGCCGACCTCCCGCTGGTGCTGCCTCCAGCATCGCCGGCCGTTTGTTATCTTATTTCTACTTCCTCTGGGCGCCCCCGCATAATCGACGAACCCGTCTTCGCCCCGCATGAACAGCATCTTCATCATTGCCCATTCGCCGCTCGCCCAGGCATTGCGGCAATGCGCTTTGCATGTGTTCCCCGACAGCGAGCCGTCGATCGCAGCGCTCGACGTGCTGCCCAACGTATCGCCGGACGAAACCCTGGCGGCGGCGCGCATCATCCTGGCCCAGCTCGAGCGCACGCCTCGCTCGCAGGTGCTGGTGCTGGCCGACGTGTTCGGCGCCACCCCCTGCAACGTAGCGCAGAAGCTCGTCGACGGCGTGCGCTCTCGGTTGGTGGCCGGCGTCAATCTGCCGATGCTGCTGCGTGCCGTAAGCTACCGTAACGAGCCCCTCGAGACGCTCGTGCAGCGCGCGCTCACCGGCGGCACCGCGGGGGTGATGCAGGTGGCCGTGGCGGCACCCCAGAATCAGGCAAGAAGAAAGCACAGTGATCAAGACATCCGTGACCATCAGCAATAAGCTGGGTCTGCACGCGCGGGCCTCGGCCAAACTCACCAAGCTCGCAGGCAGCTATCCATGCGAGGTCTGGCTCGCGCGCGGCGACCGCCGCGTCAATGCCAAGAGCATCATGGGCGTGATGATGCTGGCTGCGGGCCTCGGGGTAACGGTTGAAGTCGAGACGGATGGCGAGCGGGAGCAGGAAGCGATGGATGCCATCGTTGCGCTGATGAACGACAAGTTCGGAGAAGGCGAATGACTTTTGCCGTCCATGGGCTGCCGGTGGCCCGTGGCATTGCGATCGGACGCGCCGTGCTCGTGGTCTCGAGCCGCCTCGACGTCGCCCACTACTTCATCAGGCCGGAAGAGGTCGAAACGGAGATCGACCGCGTGCGCATCGCGCGCAACGCTGTCGCCGAGGAGCTCCAGAAGCTGCAGGCCAGCGTCGCGCTGATGGGCCCCAACGACGCGCCGCATGAACTCGCCGCCCTGCTCGAGGTGCACCTGATGCTGCTGCAGGACGAGGTGCTGACCGGCGGCGTCAAGCACTGGATCGTGGAGCGCCTCTACAACGCCGAGTGGGCGCTGACCACCCAGCTGGAGGTGGTCGCGCGCCAGTTCGACGAGATGGAGGACGAGTACCTGCGCGAGCGCAAGGCCGACCTCGAGCAGGTGGTCGAGCGCCTGCTGCATCGCATGAAGGGCACGGCGGCGGTGCTGGCGCCTACGCCGCCGCGTCGCAAGCGCACCGAGGACGACGAGGACAGCGACCCGACCGCCCGCGACGCCATCGACGCTCCCCTGGTTTTGATCGCCCACGACCTCTCTCCGGCCGACATGCTCCAGTTCAAGAAGAGCGTGTTCGCCGGCTTCGTCACCGACGTGGGCGGGCGCACCTCGCACACAGCGATCGTCGCGCGCAGCATGGACATCCCGGCCGTGGTCGGCGCGCGCAGTGCCAGCCAGTTGGTGCGGCAGGACGACTGGGTCATCATCGACGGGGATGCCGGCGTCGTGATCGTCGATCCCTCTCCGATCATCCTGGCCGAATACGGTTTCAAGCAGCGCCAGGGCGACCTCGAGCGCGGCCGGCTGGCACGCCTGCGCCACAAGCCGGCCGTCACGCTCGACGGCCAGAAGGTCGACCTGTTGGCCAACATCGAGATGCCCGAGGACACCCTGGGCGCGGTCAAGGCCGGCGCGGTGGGCGTCGGCTTGTTCCGCAGCGAGTTCCTCTTCATGGGCCGCGAGGCCCAGCGCATGACCCGCCTGCCCGACGAGGAAGAGCAGTACCAGGCGTATCGGCGCGCGATCGAAGGCATGCAGGGGATGCCCGTCACCATCCGCACTATCGACGTCGGCGCCGACAAGCCGCTCGATGGGCGAGTCGTGCGCGACGACGAGGCCCACCTCAACCCGGCGCTCGGCCTGCGCGCGATCCGCTGGAGCCTGGCCGACCCCGCGATGTTCCTGACCCAGATCCGCGCGATCCTGCGCGCGGCGGCGCATGGCGAGATCCACCTGCTGATCCCCATGCTTGCGCACGCCAGCGAGATCCGCCAGACCCTGGCGCTGATCGACTTCGCACGCGCCGAGCTCGACAACCGCGGCGTCGTGCACGGAAAGGTCAAGCTGGGCGCGATGATCGAAGTACCGGCCGCGGCGCTCACGCTCAAGATCTTCCTCAAGCATTTCGACTTTCTGTCGATCGGCACCAACGACCTGATCCAGTACACCCTGGCCATCGACCGCGCGGACGAATCGGTGGCCCACCTCTACGACCCCGCCCATCCGGCCGTGCTGCGCCTGGTGGCCGAAACAATTGCCGAGTGCCGGCGCCAAGGCAAGGGCGTGAGCGTTTGCGGCGAGATGGCGGGCGACGTGGCCTTCACTCGCCTGCTGTTAGGCATGGGCCTGCGCAGCTTCTCGATGCACCCGTCGCAGATCCTGGCAGTCAAGCAGGAGGTGCTGCGAGCGGACACGAGCAAGCTGCAGGCGTGGGCGCAGCAGGTGCTCGAGGCCGACGACCCGGCCAGCCTCATGACGCTCGCGGCGCCGCCGCAATAAAACGAAACACGCCGAAACTGCCGCGAAAGGACTTTGCGGCGGCTGGATTGCACCATCGAGTCTCCCTGATCGATCCGATCGCAATGGAAGGAAGACTCTCATGAAACCCTGGTTCAAACGCTCTCTCTTTGGCTTTGCCGGCGCGGCGCTGGTTGCTGGCAGCCTCGCCGGCTGCTCCAGCCACCGCCATGGCTGGGGCGGCAGCTCCGAGCAGGACCGCGCCGAGTTCCGCGCCCGCATGGTTGAACGCGTAGGCAGCAAGCTGGAGCTCGATGCGACGCAGAAGCAGAAGCTCGATGTGCTCGCCGAGAAGATCCAGGCCCAGCGCCAGGCGCTGCGCGGCGGCGGCGATCCGCGCGCGGAGTTCCGCGCCCTTTTCGCCGGCGCCAAGCTCGACCAGCAGCGCGCGAAGAAGCTGGTCGAGGACAAGACGGCCGCGATCCAGTCGGGCAGCCCCGAGGTGATTGCGGCGGCAGCCGACTTCTTCGACAACCTGAACCCCACGCAGCAGCAGAAGGTGCGCGACTTCATGGAGCGTGGCCGTCGCTGGGGACACCGTGGTTGACCTGTCTGTGCCGCGGCTTCCGGCCGCAAGGGCGTCGATCTCGGCGTGGGCGCACCCGGCGCCCAGCGCGCAGAACGCCGTGTCCGGCGCCGCGCAGGGCGGCGTGCGCATCCTGCTGCGCCTCGAAGGCCTGGTTGTGGTCGCAGCGGCCGTGGCCGCCTACGTGCACCTGGGCGCAAGCTGGGGTGCCTTCGCCATGCTGTTCCTGCTGCCCGACCTGAGCTTCCTCGGCTACCTCGCCGGATCGCGCGCGGGCGCCATCGCGTACAACACGGCGCACTCGTACATCGGCCCGGTTGCCTTGCTGGGCCTGGGCCTGATCGGCGGCATGCCGGCCGCGCTGGCGCTCGGGCTGATCTGGAGTGCGCACATCGGCCTGGACCATGCCTTGGGCTACGGCCTCAAGTACGGGAGCGAGTTCGGTGTCACCCACCTCGGCCGCGTCGGTCCCACCGACCCGTGGTGAGCACCGCGCCGCAGGATGGGATCCGCCGGCCGCTTCCGTGCCCGGCCTTGGCGCTCCAATGGCGGCCGGCCTGATCACCAGCCTGCTGTTCGTCCGTAGGCACAATCCCCACCGCATGCCCCGCATCCTTCTGATCGACGACGACGAGCAACTGGCAACGCCGCTGGCGAGCTACTTCGCGCGCTTCGACTGCGTGCTGGACAGCGCGCAGCGGCCCAGCGAGGGGCTGGCCAAGCTGCGGGCCGAGGCCTACGACTGCGCCATCCTCGACGTCATGCTGCCCGAAATGGACGGCTTCGCGCTGTGCCGCGAAATTCGCAAGGACAGCGACATCCCCATCGTGATGTTGACCGCCCGCGGCGACGTGATGGACCGGGTGGTCGGCCTCGAGCTCGGCGCCGACGACTATCTGCCCAAGCCCTTCGAGCCACGCGAGCTGGTGGCGCGGGTGCAGACCATCCTGCGCCGCCAGCGCGCGGTGCCGGCCGCGACACCTGCCCAGCGCCGGGTCTTCGAAGGCCTGTCCATCGATCTCGACCGGCGCGAGGTGCTGCGCCAGGGCGAGCGCGTGGAGCTGACCGGCACCGAGTTCGAGCTGCTTGCCCTCCTGGCCGACCCCCCCGGCAAGGTCTGGAGCCGCGACGACATCCTGAACCGGCTGCGCGGCCACGAGGCCGAGCTCTACACCCGCGCCGTCGACATCGTGGTGAGTCGCCTGCGCAAGAAGCTGGAGCCGCTGGACTGCATCAAGACCCTGCGCAACGCCGGCTACATGCTCGCAGTCGGCAAGAGCGATCCGTGAACCGGCGCCCGCGTTCGCCCCGGCACTGGCGGCGCCGCTGGCGCCATTCGCTGCGACTGCGGCTGATCACTGTCTTCGTGCTGCTCGCCATGGCGATGGCGGCGGTGTTCCTGGGCGGCATGCAGCGCGCCTTCTCCAACGGCTGGCGCGAGGCGGCGCAGCCATTGGTGGGGGACTACATGGACCGGCTGGTGGCCGAGCTCGGCACCCCGCCCGACGTGGCGCGCGCCGAGGCGCTGGTCACACGCCTGCCGATCTCGATCCGCATCGAGGGCCCTGCGGTCAACTGGGATTCGCATCCGCAGCGCCGCTGGCGCAACTTCGGTCCCGGCCGGGGCGACTGGCTCACGCGCAGCACCATCGACGGCCATCGCATCAGCTTCGGGCTCGGCACGCTGCCGTGGCAGCGTGAGCCGCACGGCATTGGCTGGATCACGCTGGCCCTGCTGCTCGCGTTGATTGCGCTTGCCTATGCCTACGTGCGCCGCTTGCTCCGGCCGCTGGACGACATCCGCGACGGCGCCGAGCGCTTCGGCCGCGGCGCCTTCGACCAGCCGATCCCATTGCGCCGGCGCGACGAGCTGGGCGACCTGGCGCAGCGCATCAACACCATGGCGCACGACATCCAGGGCATGCTGGACGCCAAGCGCGCGCTGCTGCTCGCGCTGAGCCACGAGCTGCGCTCGCCGCTGACCCGCGCCCGCCTCAACGCCGAGCTGCTGCCCGCCACGGCCGAAGGCGAGACGGAGCGCGCCGCGCTCCTGCGCGACCTCGCTGAGATGCGCGACCTGATCAGCGACCTGCTCGAGAGCGAGCGCCTCGCCAGCCCGCATGTGGCGCTTCAGCGCGAGCCCGTCGACCTGGCGGCGCTGGTGCGCGATGTGGTGGCCGAGCATCCCGAGGGTGGGCGTGTCGCGCTCGACCTCGCCGAAGGCCTGCCCGCGGTCGCGGTGGACCGCTCGCGCATCCGCCTGCTGGTGCGAAACCTTCTCGAGAACGCATTGCGCTACGGCGTCGATGCACCCGAGCCTCCGCGCATCGCGCTGCGCCGGGCGGAGCAGGGCGGCATCGAGCTCGAGGTGCGCGACTTCGGTCCCGGCGTCGATGCCGCTCAGCTGGAGCACCTGACCGAGCCGTTCTTCCGCACCGACAGCGCACGGCAGCGCGCTACTGGCGGCGTCGGCCTGGGCATGTACCTCTGTCGCCTGGTGGCTCAGGCGCATGGCGGCACGCTCACGGTGCGCAACGCCCAGCCCGGCCTGGGTGTCAGTGTCACGCTGCCCGGCGCCTGACCGAACTCGTCGCTTGTCGCCTGTGCTACCGCCGTGCCGTCTGGCCGGGGCTACGATGCTTCCCCCATCCATCCATCCAGGCAGGAGACAAACCCATGAGCAGCACCCTCCGCAATCGGCAAGTCCGCCTCGCCAAGCGCCCTGAAGGCGCCGCCACGCGCGACAACTGGCAGTTCACCACCGAGCCGGTCGGGGAACCGGCCGAAGGCGGCGTGCTGGTCAAGACGCTCTCACTCTCGCTCGACCCCGCCATGCGCGGCTGGATGAACGAGGGCAAGAGCTACATCCCGCCGGTGGAGATCGGCGCCGTGATGCGTGCCGGCGGCGTCGGCCGGGTGATCGCCACACGCGACCCGGCCTTCGCAGTCGGTGACACGGTGTACGGCTCCTTGGGTGTCCAGGAGTACATCCTGATCCCGCAGGAAGAGGTCAAGCGCACCGGGCTCACCAAGATCGACTTGAACGCCGGCACCATCACCCAATGGCTCAACGTGCTGGGCATGCCGGGCATGACCGGCTACTTCGGCCTGATGGACATCGGCCAGCCGAAGCCCGGCGAGACCGTCGTGGTCTCGGGCGCCGCCGGCGCGGTCGGCCAGACGGTGGGCCAGCTCGCGAAGATCAAGGGCTGCCGCGCGGTCGGCATCGCCGGCGGCCCGGAGAAATGCGACTGGGTGGTCAAGGAGCTCGGCTTCGACGCATGCATCGACTACAAGGCGGGCCCCTCGGCCGTGCGCGACGGCCTCAAGGCGCACTGCCCGAAGGGCATCGACATCTACTTCGACAACGTCGGGGGCGAAATACTCGATGCGGCGCTGGCGCGGCTGGCGCGAGGCGCGCGCATCATCATTTGCGGCGCAATCAGCCAGTACAACAACGCCAACAGCGCGCCTGCGCAAGGCCCCAAGAACTACCTGAGCCTGCTGGTGAACCGGGCGCGCATGCAGGGCATGGTCGTTTTCGACTATGCCGACCGCTACCACGTTGCCGTGGCCGAGATGGCGACCTACCTGAAGGACGGCCGCATGAAGAGCCGCGAGGACGTGGTCGAGGGCATCGACACCTTTCCGGAGGCGCTCACGCGGCTGTTCACGGGGCAGAACTTCGGCAAGCTGGTGCTGCAGGTGGCCAAAGACTGATCAAAAGCGGTGCCGGCTGCTCAAGCCCGTACCCGCGATCCCATGACGGCTGCCGACAGGATCAGGAACGCAGCCAGGGCAATGGTCCAGCTCAGCGGCCGCTGCGTGACCACCATCAGCAGCGCCGTCGAGGCAAGCGGCGTGATGTAGCTCAGGATCCCGATCTGCCGCGCGTCGCCCCGTTTCAGCGCCATGTCCCAGAGGAAAAAGGCCGCGCCCAGCGGCCCCAGGCCGCACAGCGCGACCAGCAGCCAGTCGCGCGCCGACAGCGACGCCTGCGGCTCCAGCAGCGCATGGCAAACGAGCGCGAGCCCACCCGACACCAGGCCGAACAACCCGATGGCCGTGGTTGGAAAAGCGGCCACGCGCTTGGTCCATAGCGAGTAGCTGGCCCAGATGAAGGCCGAGCCCAGTGCGGGCAAGAAGCCCCAGTAGCTGGTATCGGTCGCCGCCACCTGGGCGTTGCGCGCGCCCAGTATTGCGATCGCTGCGCCCGCGAAGCCGAGCAGGGCTGCCATCAGATGGAGCGGGCGCAGCGACAGACCCGGCAGCAGCGCCGGTGCCAGCACGACCATAAAGAGCGGCCACAGGTAGTTCACGAGGTTCGCCTCGACGGGCGGTGCGTGGCGCAGTGCGATGAAGAGCAGGAAGTGGAAGCCGAACAGGCCGTAGATCCCCAACGCCAGCGTGCGCGCCGGCACCGTCCAGGCCTGGCGGTTGCGCAGCACGGCCGGCCAGCTCATCACGCTGCCGATCATCAGCGCGAGCCCGGTCAGGAGGAAGGGCGGCAGGTGCGAAAGCGACGTGCCCAGCGAGGCGAGTGTGCCCCAGAGGGCGATGGCAGCGAGTGCGTACAACGTGGCGGCAGACATGCGCCCGAGCTTAAGCGCAGAGCGCCTCGTCACCCGAGGCCATGCTGTCGTGGTCGGCTAAAGCCTGAGCAGCAGCGCCGAGGCTGCGCACACCAGCAGGAACGGGATGCTGATTCGATGGAATTCGCGCAGCCCGTGCTCCACCTTCGCGAGCCGCAGCGCGATCAGGTTGGCCAGCGAACCCAGCACGCAGCCGAAACCCCCCACGCTGACACCGGCGGCGAGCGCGGGCAGGTCGTGCACGTAGCGGTCGAGCAGGATCGTGGCCGGCACATTGCTGATGAACTGCGAGATGCCGATGGCGGCCAGGTAGGCGCGCCAGCCTTCGCCGATCGGCCATTGCTGCAGCAGCGCCGCAACGGCAGGCAGCTCGGCCAGCTGGCGCAGATCGATGAACATCAGCGCGATGATCGCGAGCAGCGCCCAGTCGATGCCCAGCAGCACGCGCGGGCGCAGCAGCAGGAAGGTGCCGAACACCAGCCCGAGGCCGGCGGCCAGCCAATGCCGGTCGAGCGCGATCACGAAGGCGATGAAGAGCAGCCCCGACAACGCCAGCAAGCGCGGCTGCACCGGCTCGGCATCGCTCGCGGGCTTGAGGTGGATCTCCACGCGCGGCACCAGCAAGCGCGCTGCGGCGAACAGCCAGAACAGCATCACGGCCACGGTGGGCGCCATCATGCCCATGAACCCGAGAAAGCTTTCGCCGGAGCGGTGCCACAGATACAGGTTCTGCGGATTGCCGATCGGCGTGAGGGCAGAGCCGGCGTTGACGGCCAGCGCCTCCAGCACCACCAGCCGCGCCAACGGCAGGTGAGCCTGTGCCGCCAGCACCCTTGTAAGCGGAACCAGCAGGAACAGGCTGACGTCATTGGTGACCAGCGCAGAGAGCCCTGCGGCGGTGGCGACGAGAAAGAAGACCAGGTGGCGCAGTTCGGTGGTGCGCGCGAGCAGTCGCGCGGCCACGCGTTGAAGCATGCCGCTGCGCTCGACGCCCTGTGTGATGGCGAGCAGGCCGGCCAGGGCGCCCAGCGTCTCCCAGTCGACCAGCTTCAGATAGTCCAGCGGCGCGCGCGGGCGCACGAACGCAAAGACCACGGCCGCCGCCAGCAGCACCCACAGCAGGCCGTGTCCGCCGCCATGCTCGGGCGCCCCGGCTTCAGCGGGAGTCGCGCTCACGAAGCTCGCGCTTGAGGACCTTGCCGATCGCGCTGCGCGGAAGCTCGTCGAGCAGGTGCAGGCGCGCGAGCCGTTGTGTCTTGCCGAGCTGGGCGTTGGTCCATTGCAGCAGCGTCTCACCCGGCGTCTCGTCGCCGGCACTGCGCACCACGAAGGCCACCGGCGTTTCGCCCCATTGCTCCGAGGGCACTCCGACCACCGCCGCTTCGGCCACCGCAGGATGGCCGCGCAGCACCGCCTCGAGATCGCTCGGGTAGATGTTGAAGCCGCCGCTGATGATCATGTCCTTCCTGCGATCGAGAAGGATGAGGAAGCCGTCCTCGTCGAAGCGGCCGATGTCGCCGGTGCGGATGAAGCGCTTGCCCGCCGGGTCGAACCACTCGGCCTCGCGCGTCTTCTCGGCCTGGCGGTGGTAGCCGACCATCATGCCGGCCGAATGGCCCACCACCTCGCCTGCCTCGGTGCGTGCGACTTCACGGCCGGTTTCATAGATCAGGCGGATGTCGCTGCCCTCGGCCGGCCGGCCGACGGTGTGCAGCTTGCCCGGGTTCAGATGCGCTTCCAGGATGCAGGTGCCGCCGCCCTCGGTCATGCCGTAGAACTCGACCAGCCCGCCGGGCCAGCGCTTGAGCACGTCGGCCTTGAGCGCTGCGCCAAACGGCGCGCTCGTGCTGAACTTGAAGCGGAAACTGGAGAGGTCGTACGTGCCGAAGTCGGGATGCGCCATCAGGCGCTGGTACTGCACCGGCACCAGCATGGTGTGCGTCACGCGGTGCTGCTCGGCGAGCTTCAGGTAGCCGGCCGCGTCGAACTTCGACATCAGGACCACGCAGCCGCCGTGGGCCAGGGTCGGGAAGAAGACCACGAGCGTGGTGTTGGAGTACAGCGGCGTCGACAGTAGCGTCACGGTGTCCGGCCCATAGCCGTACCTTGCGCCGCGCTGTACATGGGCCCAGCGCATGCCGTGGCCCTGCACGATGCCCTTGGGCTCACCCGTGGTGCCGGACGAATAGATGATGTTGAAGGGCCACGAGGGCTGCGGCTCGACGGGCACGGGCTGCGACCCCGCCGGCGCAAGCCATGCCTCGAAAGCCCGCCCTGCCTCGCAGCCGTCGAGCGCGACGCGTGGAATGCCGTCCTGCGCCGCTGCGCCGATTGTCGCGGCCGCCGCCGCGTCGAGGAAGAGGATGCGCGCTTGCGCGTCCTCGATCATCCTTGCGAGGCTGGCGGGCGTAGAGCCGGGCGCGAGCGGCGCGACTGCGATGCCCGCGCGCAAAGCGCCCAGGAACAATGCCGCGTAGTGCGTGCTCGACGAAGCGCATATCGCGATGGCATCTCCTGGCCGCAGGCCGTCACGCTGCAGGGACGCCGCGATGCGGTCCATCAACGCATCGAGCGCGCCGTAGCGCAGCGTGAGTTGCGCATCGACGAGCGCCGGCCGGGACGGTGCTTCCTTCGCGTGCAGGCGAATCAGCTCGGCGATGACGCCGAACTCGCGTGCCATCGCAGCGTCGATCGCGCTCATCCGCGTGCTTCCGTCAGACCCCGGCCGCGTGCGCCTGCTGGTCCGCGTGGTAGCTGCTGCGCACCATGGCGCCCACGGCCGCGTGGCTGAAGCCCATCTTGTAGGCCTCTTCCTCGAACATCTTGAAGGTGTCGGGATGCACGTAGCGGCGCACCGGCAGGTGGCTGCTGCTGGGCGCAAGGTACTGGCCGATGGTCAGCATGTCGATGTCGTGGGCGCGCATGTCGCGCATGACCTGCAGGATTTCCTCGTCGCTCTCGCCGAGGCCCACCATGATGCCGCTCTTGGTCGGTACGGCCGGATGGAGCGCCTTGAACTTCTTCAGCAGGTTGAGGCTGAACTGATAGTCGCTGCCCGGGCGCGCTTCCTTGTAGAGGCGTGGCGCCGTCTCGAGATTGTGGTTCATCACGTCGGGCGGCGCTGCCTTGAGGATCTCGAGCGCACGGTCGTCGCGGCCCCGGAAGTCGGGCACCAGGATCTCGATCTGCGTCTGCGGCGAGAGCTCGCGAATGCTGCGGATGCAATCCACGAAATGCTGGCTGCCACCGTCGCGCAAGTCGTCGCGGTCCACGCTGGTGATCACCACGTACTTGAGGCGCAACTTCGCGATCGTCCTGGCGAGGTTGAGCGGTTCGTCCTTGTCGAGCGGGTCGGGCCGCCCGTGGCCCACGTCGCAGAAGGGGCAGCGCCGCGTGCACTTGTCGCCCATGATCATGAAGGTCGCCGTGCCCTTGCCGAAGCATTCGCCGATGTTGGGGCAGGAGGCCTCTTCACAGACCGTGTGCAGGTTGCTCTCGCGCAGGATCTGCTTGATTTCATAGAAGCGCGTCGTCGGGCTGCCGGCCTTGACGCGGATCCACTCGGGTTTTTTGAGCACCTCGCCCTGCACGACCTTCACCGGAATGCGAGATAGCTTGGCCGCCGCCTTCTGCTTGGCCAGCGGGTTGTAGGTGGCGGAACCTTGGGCGTCGCGGACGACTTCAGGGGTGCTCATGGGTGCGTGGGCGGGGTTCAGGGCGCGAGATAGATGGCCAGCTTGCTGGCCAGCACCTGTGCGGCTTCGTCCCAGGTTGTTTGAACCCCGATTGTAGAAAGATCGACGGTCTTCAGACCCGGGTAGCCGCAAGGGTTGATGCGGGAGAAGGGTTCGAGGTCCATTGCGACGTTGAGGGCGACGCCGTGGTAGGTGCGGTGGCGGGTGATCTTGATGCCGAGAGCCGCGATCTTCCCGAGGCAACGGAAGCGCTCGGAGTCATCCCCGGGCGAGGATTGCAGCCGCGCATGCGAGAACGGATCGTCCAGTCGCACATAGATGCCCGGCGCACCCGGCACCCGGTGCCCGGTCACCCCGAAATGCGCCAGCGTGCGGATCACCGACTCCTCGATTCGATAGACGTATTCCTTGACGTAGTAGCCTGCGCGCTTGAGGTCGACCAGCGGATAGGCCACCACCTGCCCTGGCCCGTGGTAGGTCACCTGGCCACCGCGGTCGGTCTGTATCACGGGGATCTCGCCCGGATCCAATACATGGTCCGCCTTGCCTGCCAGGCCTTGCGTGTAGACCGGCGCATGCTCGCAGACCCAGAGCAGGTCTCCAGATTCAGGCGTGCGCTCCTGCGTAAGGCGCTGCATCGCAGCGTAGGTGGATGCGTAGTCGACGTGGCCCAGCCAGTCGACCTCCAGCGTCACAGCACCACCTTGACCATCGGATGCGCGGTCAGCGCGCGGTAGATGTCGTCCAACTGCTCGCGGCTGGTGGCGGTCACCGTGATGGTCACCCCGAGGTAGTTTCCGGCCTTGCTGTTGCGCAGCTCGACAGTGGTCGCGTCGAAGGCGGGGTCGAACTGCTCGGCAATCTGCGTGATCGCGTGCACGAAGCCGTCGGCCTTCGCGCCCATGACCTTGATCGGGAACTTGGACGGATACTCGATCAGCGATTCTTTGCGCGCTTCGGTCGGCGTGTCTGGCGGGGTGGCTGTCATGCTGTCGCTTCCTTGGTCTTGCGCGCTGCGTTCCTTGGCGCGGCGATAGCCGGCGTCGAGTGCCTGAAAGATGGGTCCCGGGCGCCCGGCGCCAATGGGCTGGCCATCGAGCGTGACCACCGGCAGCACCTCCTTGCTGGCCGAAGACAGCATCAGCTCATCTGCGCCAAAGACCTCGTCGCGCCCGATGCGGCGCAGCGAAAAGGGAATGCCGGCCTCCGCGCAGATGCGCTCTATCAGGCCGTAGCGGATGCCCGCGAGCACCAGCTCGTCTTTCGGGGGGCCGCTGACCGCGCCGTCTTTGACGACCCAGACGTTGCTCGACGAGGCTTCGCTCAGCCAATCGCCCCGGAACATGATGGTCTCGGCCGCGCCGGCCTCCACGCTGATCTGGCGGGCCAGCACCGCGCCCAGCAGGCTGGTGCTCTTGATGTGCGCCTTCTGCCAGCGGAAGTCCTGCGCGCTGACGCAGGCGACGCCCTTTGCGCGCACCGCATCGGGCACCGGCTTCATCGGGTTGAGCATCACGAACACGGTGGGCGTCAGACCCTGGGGCATCGCATGCTCGCGCGGCGCGACGCCGCGCGTGACCTGGAAGTAAAGAGCCTGCACGGCTGCGCGTTGGTCGGCCGGGCTGGCCTCGATCAGGCGTGCAGCGATCGCGTGCCACCCGTCGTGCGTCAGCGGGTTGGCGATGCGCAGTTCGGCCAGCGATCGGTCCAGCCGCGCCATGTGCTCCTCGAAGCAGAAGGGAACGCCACCGTAGACCGGCACCACTTCGTAGACTCCGTCGCCGAAGATGAAGCCGCGGTCGAGCACGCTGATCTTCGCGTCGCGCAGCGGCGCGTAGGCACCATCCAGATAGCAAAGAGAATCGGGAGGGGCTTCGGCGATCGGGTGCATAAGCGATTATGGTGGGGACGCCGCCATGCTTTCCAATGGGGTCCCAGGCGCCCGCCGGCCACCAAGGGTGTTGCCAAACCTGACGGGAAGCTGGCGAAGGGCTTTGGGTTTCTACTTATAATCAGTGGCTTTGTAGAAATTCTGGGTCGTCATCCGGGCTTCATTCGAAATGAAAACAATCGCCCGCGATGTGGATGTCTGCGAGGACGGGCAAGACCCGGATGCCAACTTCAAGCCGCTGACTGCCGAGGAGGCCCAGCGGTTGCGCGAACGAAAGCCACTGATCTCGCCTTGGCGCGTGATCGCGGTCCAGGTCGCGGCGGGGCTGCTGGTGGCACTGGTCGCCTGGGGCTTGTCGGGGAGGCAGAGTTTGGGATGGTCCGCTGGATACGGCGCACTTGCGGTGGTGATTCCTTCCGCGGTGTTCGCAAGAGGACTGACGGGGAGGTTTTCTTCGCTGAACGCGGGCACTGCGGTGTTCGGGTTCTTCTTGTGGGAAATGGTCAAGCTGGTCTTGTCGGTGGCGATGCTGCTCGCCGCGCCGAGACTGATAGTGGCGCTGAGCTGGCCGGCGATGCTGGTGGGCTTGGTGGTGACAATGAAGGCGGCGTGGGTGGCGGTGATGCTGGCTCCCAAACGCCCGAAATTTAAAGACGAGTAACGGATGGCTGCTGAAAACGCTGCGGAACATGGTCAAACCGCTGGTGAATACATCGTTCACCACTTGACCCATCTTCAAAGCCGGACACCGTCGGGTGTGGCCGATTTCTCCGTATTCAATTTCGACTCGCTCTTCTTCGCAATCCTGCTCGGCATTGTCGGCTGCTGGCTGCTCTGGCTGGGCGCGCGCAAGGCGACCTCTGGTGTTCCCGGTCGCTTCCAGGCGGCCGTCGAAATGCTCGTCGAGATGGTCGACCAGCAGGCCAAGGGCATCGTGCACAACGCAAAGAGCCGCAAGTTCGTGGCACCGCTCGCGCTCACCGTCTTCGTCTGGATCGTCATGCTCAACGCGATGGACCTGCTGCCGGTCGATCTGCTGCCCGCCATCTGGGCCAAGCTCTTCGGCGCTGCCGGCGGTGACCCGCATCACGCGTACTTGCGCGTCGTTCCTACGGCCGACCTTTCGGTCTCGATGGGGTTGTCCGTCTCTGTGCTGCTGATCTGCCTGTACTACAACATCAAGATCAAGGGTGCCGGCGGCTGGGTCCACGAGCTCTTCACGGCACCCTTCGGCAACCATTGGGCGCTCTATCCCTTCAACTTCGCGATGCAGATCATCGAGTTCGTCGCCAAGACGGTCTCGCACGGGATGCGTCTGTTCGGCAACATGTATGCGGGCGAACTGATCTTCCTGCTGATCGCCTTGATGGGCGGCGCCTGGTCGCTCTCGGCCACCGGCATTTTGCTCGCGCTGGGTCACATCGTCGCGGGCACTGCGTGGGCCATCTTCCACATCCTGATCATCATTCTTCAGGCCTTCGTGTTCATGATGCTCACGCTCGTGTACGTCGGCCAGGCGCACGATCACCACTGACCTGTCGCGCCCTCGCGATTTCCGTTTTTCTTTTTCTCTTCAACCAAAGTCCTTAGGAGTCATCATGGAAGTTATTAGCTTTGTCGCTCTCGCCGCCGGCCTGATCATCGGTCTTGGCGCCGTGGGCGCTTGTATCGGCATCGGCATCATGGGCAGCAAGTACCTCGAGTCGGCCGCCCGCCAGCCCGAGCTGATGGGTGAACTGCAGACCAAGATGTTCCTGCTGGCCGGCCTGATCGACGCGGCGTTCATCATCGGTACCGGCATTGCGCTGTGGTTCGCCACCGCCAACCCCTTCCTCTCGCAAATCGCGAACCTGCCGAAGTAATTGGGCACAGGCTTCTCGTCGAAACCGCGTGTGCTTCTTTTCATGAAGTGCTGCGCTGGATTTCAATCTCAAAGAGAGGGTGAAAAGTGAGCATTACCGGTACCCTGATCGTCCAGATGATCGTGTTCCTGATCCTGGTCGGATTCACGATGAAGTTCGTGTGGCCGCCGATCGCGAAGGCGCTGGATGAGCGTGCCCAGAAGATCGCGGAAGGCCTGGCTGCGGCCGACAAGGCCAAGGTTGCGCTGTCCGAGGCGGACAAGCGGGTGGAAGTCGAACTGGGCAAGGCGCGCAACGAGTCAGCGCAGCGCCTGGCCGATG
The DNA here is from genome assembly GCF_901827205.1 of Variovorax sp. PBS-H4. NCBI lineage: Bacteria > Pseudomonadati > Pseudomonadota > Betaproteobacteria > Burkholderiales > Comamonadaceae > Variovorax > Variovorax sp. PBS-H4. The sequence continues at coordinate 449,697 of NZ_LR594675.1, forward strand.
CCGAACGTCGTGCGCAGGCCATCGTTGAAGAGGCTAAGGCCCGCGCCACGGAAGAAGGCAACAAGATCGTGGCAGCCGCCCGTGCCGAAGCAGAGCAACAAGCCGTGAAGGCGCGCGAGGCGCTGCGCGAGCAGGTGGCCGTGCTGGCCGTCAAGGGTGCCGAGCAGATCCTGCGCAAGGAAGTGAATCCGGCCGTGCACGCCGATCTGCTTTCGCGTCTGCAGACCGAACTCTGAGACGCACGCCATGGCTGAACTCGCCACCATTGCACGCCCCTACGCCGAAGCGCTGTTCAAGGCCTCTTCGTCGGACCTTGCCAACACCGGTGCATGGCTCGAGAGGGTGGCGGCCATCGCCGCCAATCCCGAGCTGCAGCAATTCGCCGACAACCCGAAGGCCACGCCCGAGCAGGTGCTGGGCGTGATTGCCGGTGCCAACGGTGCCGCGCTGCCCCCGGCTGCCAACAACTTCCTGATGGCGCTGCTCGAGAACGGCCGCTTCACTGCATTGCAGGAGATCGCCAGGCAGTTTCGGGCGTTGGCGAATGCGCAAAGCGGCTCGTCCGATGCGGTGGTTTACAGCGCCTTTCCGATCGACGCCGGCGCCCTCAACGGCGTGGCGGCCGCGCTCGAGAAGCGCTTCGGCCGCAAGCTGCAGATTGCCGTCGAGCAAGACCCGTCCCTGATCGGCGGTATCCGCGTGGTGGTGGGTGACGAGGTGCTCGACACCTCCGTCAAGGCGCGCCTCGAACAAATGAAAGTTGCGCTGGCAGCCTGAGGCCGCCAGCCCCCTTAACGAAAGAAGGAAAGAGTCATGCAACTCAATCCCGCAGAAATTTCCGAGCTGATCAAGAGCCGCATCGAGGGCCTTGGCGTCAGCGCGAACATCCGCAACGAGGGCACCGTGGTGTCGGTAACCGACGGCATCGTGCGCGTACACGGCCTGTCGGACGCGATGCAGGGCGAAATGCTCGAGTTCCCGCCTTCGCCGGACGGCGCGCCGTCCTTCGGCTTGGCCCTGAACCTCGAGCGTGACTCCGTCGGCGCCGTGATTCTGGGCGAGTACGAGCACATTTCCGAAGGCGATACCGTCAAGTGCACGGGCCGCATCCTGGAAGTGCCGGTCGGCCCCGAGCTCATCGGCCGCGTGGTGAACGCGCTGGGCCAGCCGATCGACGGTAAGGGTCCGGTCAACGCCAAGCTCACCGACGTGATCGAAAAGGTCGCCCCGGGCGTGATCGCACGGAAGTCGGTCGACCAGCCAATGCAGACCGGCCTCAAGTCCATCGACTCGATGGTGCCGATCGGTCGCGGCCAGCGCGAACTGATCATCGGCGACCGCCAGACCGGCAAGTCCGCCGTGGCGATCGACACGATCATCAACCAGAAGGGTCAGAACATGACCTGCGTCTACGTCGCGATCGGCCAGAAGGCTTCGTCGATCAAGAACGTGGTGCGCGCGCTGGAGCAGGCCGGCGCGATGGACTACACCATCGTGGTTGCCGCTTCTGCCTCCGAGTCCGCTGCGATGCAGTACGTCGCGGCCTATTCCGGCTGCACGATGGGCGAGTACTTCCGCGACCGCGGCCAGGACGCGCTGATCGTCTATGACGACCTGTCCAAGCAGGCCGTGGCCTACCGTCAAGTGTCGCTGCTGCTGCGCCGCCCTCCGGGCCGCGAAGCCTATCCCGGCGACGTGTTCTACCTGCACAGCCGCCTGCTCGAACGCGCCGCTCGCGTGAACGCCGACTATGTCGAGGCCTTCACCAAGGGTGAGGTCAAGGGCAAGACCGGCTCCCTGACGGCACTGCCGATCATCGAAACGCAGGCCGGCGACGTGTCCGCCTTCGTGCCGACCAACGTGATCTCGATCACGGACGGCCAGATCTTCCTGGAAACCAGCCTGTTCAACGCCGGCATTCGTCCCGCCATCAACGCCGGTATTTCGGTGTCGCGCGTGGGTTCGTCGGCCCAGACCAAGGTCATCAAGGGCCTGTCGGGCGGTATCCGTACCGACCTCGCGCAGTACCGCGAACTCGCGGCCTTCGCGCAGTTCGCCTCCGACCTGGACGAAGCCACCCGCAAGCAGCTGGACCGCGGTGCTCGCGTGACCGAGCTGCTGAAGCAGGCGCAATACAGCCCGCTGCCCATCTCGCTGATGGGCGCTTCGCTGTTCGCTGTCAACAAGGGCTTCATGGACGACCTCGAGGTCAAGCAGGTGCTTCCGTTCGAGCACGGCCTGCACCAGTTCCTGAAGTCGAGCCATGGCGCGCTACTCGACAAGATCGAGCAGGCCAAGGCGCTCGACAAGGATTCCGAGGCCGAGTTGACGACGGCGATCACTTCCTTCAAGAAGTCCTTCGCCTGACCGATCCAAGGAGTAGTCTCAATGGCAGCCGGTAAGGAAATCCGCGGCAAGATCAAATCGGTGGAGAACACCAAGAAGATCACCAAGGCCATGGAAATGGTGGCCGCATCGAAGATGCGCAAGGCGCAGGACCGCATGCGTGCCGCCCGGCCGTACAGCGAGAAGATCCGCAACATCGCAGCCAACCTCGGCCAGGCGAACCCGGAGTACACGCACGCCTTCATGAAGGTCAACGAGGCCAAGGCCGTGGGCTTCATCGTCGTGACGACCGACAAGGGCTTGTGCGGCGGCATGAACACCAACGTGCTGCGCGCCGTGACCGCCAAGCTGCGCGAGCAGCAGCAGGCCGGCAATGCGGTCGAGGCGGTGGCCATCGGCAACAAGGGCCTGGGCTTTCTCAACCGCATCGGCGCTCGGGTGGTGTCGCATGTCACCCAACTGGGCGACACGCCGCACCTGGACAAGCTGATCGGCCCGATGAAGGTGCTGCTCGACGCCTATGCCGAGGGCAAGCTGAGCGCGGTCTACCTGTGCTACACCAAGTTCATCAACACGATGCGCCAGGAGTCGGTGGTCGAGCAGCTGCTGCCGCTGGCCGCCGACGCGCTGAAGATGGAAAAGGGCCAGCACTCCTGGGACTACATCTACGAGCCGGATGCGCAGAGCGTGATCGACGAGTTGCTGGTGCGCTATGTGGAGTCCCTGGCTTACCAGGCGGTGGCCGAGAACATGGCGTCGGAGCAGTCGGCGCGCATGGTCGCGATGAAGGCCGCCACCGATAACGCGGGCAGCGTGATCGACGAGCTCAAGCTGGTCTACAACAAGACTCGCCAGGCCGGCATCACCAAGGAGCTGTCGGAGATCGTGTCGGGCGCCGCGGCGGCCGCGGGGGTCTGAGCCTCGGTTCGACCTCAACCAGATTCAATTTTTATCGGAGCAGATGATGGCTCAAGAAGCAGCAGTTCAAGGCAAGATCGTTCAATGTATCGGTGCCGTTGTGGACGTGGAGTTCCCGCGTGACCGCATGCCCAAGGTGTACGACGCCCTGAAGTACGAAGAAGGCGGCCTGACGCTGGAAGTGCAGCAGCAGCTCGGCGACGGCGTGGTGCGCACCATTGCGCTGGGCTCGTCCGACGGCCTGCGCCGCGGCATCGTGGTCACCAACACCGGCGCGCCCATCACGGTGCCGGTCGGCAAGGCCACCCTCGGCCGCATCATGGACGTGCTCGGCCGCCCGATCGACGAACGCGGCGAGGTGAGCCAGGAGCTCACCGCTTCCATCCACCGCAAGGCCCCCGTCTACGACGAACTGTCGCCCTCGCAGGACTTGCTGGAAACCGGCATCAAGGTGATCGACCTGGTGTGCCCGTTCGCCAAGGGCGGCAAGGTGGGCCTGTTCGGCGGCGCCGGCGTGGGCAAGACCGTCAACATGATGGAGCTCATCAACAACATCGCCAAGGCGCATTCGGGCCTGTCGGTGTTCGCCGGCGTCGGTGAGCGCACCCGCGAGGGCAACGACTTCTATCATGAGATGGCGGAGTCGGGCGTGGTCAACCTCGAGAACCTTCCCGAGTCGAAAGTGGCCATGGTCTACGGCCAGATGAACGAGCCCCCGGGCAACCGCCTGCGCGTGGCGCTGACCGGCTTGACCATTGCCGAGTCGTTCCGCGACGAAGGCCGCGACGTGCTCTTCTTCGTAGACAACATCTACCGCTACACGCTCGCCGGAACCGAAGTGTCCGCGCTGCTGGGCCGCATGCCTTCCGCCGTGGGCTACCAGCCGACGCTGGCCGAGGAAATGGGCCGCCTGCAGGAGCGCATCACCTCCACCAAGGTGGGCTCGATCACTTCGATCCAGGCCGTGTACGTGCCGGCGGACGACTTGACCGACCCGTCGCCCGCGACCACCTTCGCCCACCTGGATTCCACCGTGGTGCTGTCGCGCGACATTGCCTCGCTGGGCATCTACCCCGCCGTGGATCCGCTGGACTCGACGTCGCGCCAGCTCGACCCGCACGTGGTCGGCGAGGAGCATTACAACGTGGCTCGCGCCGTGCAGGGCACGCTGCAGCGCTACAAGGAACTGCGCGACATCATCGCCATCCTGGGCATGGACGAACTGGCGCCCGACGACAAGCTGGCCGTGGCTCGCGCCCGCAAGATCCAGCGCTTCCTGTCGCAGCCTTTCCACGTGGCCGAGGTGTTCACCGGCTCGCCGGGCAAGTACGTGCCGCTCGCCGAGACCATCCGTGGTTTCAAGATGATCGTGAACGGCGAAGCCGACCACCTGCCGGAGCAGGCTTTCTACATGGTGGGCAGCATCGACGAGGCCTTCGAGAAGGCCAAGAAGGTCGCGTAAAGCGGCTGTTTAGGAATCCAGATGGCAAACACGATTCACGTCGACGTGGTCAGCGCCGAAGAGTCCATCTTCTCTGGCGAGGCCAAGTTTGTCGCGCTGCCAGGTGAAGCGGGCGAGCTCGGCATCTACCCGCGCCACACGCCGCTGATCACGCGCATTCGTCCCGGCGCTGTGCGCATCGAGACGGCAGACGGCGGCGAGGAGTTCGTCTTCGTGGCCGGCGGCATTCTGGAAGTGCAGCCCAACACCGTCACCGTTCTGTCCGACACCGCCATCCGCGGGAAGGACCTCGATGAAGAGAAGGCCAACAAGTCCAAGGCTGCCGCCGAGGAAGCGCTGAAGAAGGCCAAGAGTGATATCGACATCGCGATGGCCCAGTCGGAGCTGGCGGTGATGGCCGCCCAGATCGCCGCGCTGCGCAAGTACCGCCAGAAGAAGTAGGCGGGCCTGCGCCTTGCACCAACAAGCCGCCTTCGGGCGGCTTTTTTGTCGATGAAGGCATTCATGAGTCGCACGGCCGCACGGCCGCCCGGAGGCTCGCCGCCTCCTCTCCGAGCTTGACAACCCGACTTCGATCCATATTCGTCCGAAGTTCAATCTTGTTCGGCTGAAGCACTGCGCCTAGTATTCGGATCGCCGGAGGCAGCCGCACTGCGCCGGACGGCAACGAACAACAACGGAGACGACGCGCTTGGCACCCTGGAGCGGCCTCACTGCCGACGAGATGGCGCTGCTGGAAACGACCTTCTGGTCGGCCGGCGGCTCTCGCCATGCCATGGCCGAGCGGTTGGGCTTTTCCAAGAGCAAGGCCAATGCGCTGATCGCCGGACTGGTCGAGCAGGGGCTGTTGGCCGAGGCCGGCCTGCAGCGCTCCTCGGGCGGGCGCCGTGCCGAGAACCTGCAGCTGAATGAAGGCCTCGGCGTGCTCGTCGGCGTGGACATCGGCGCCACCAGCCTCGATGTCGCCGTGCTGCGGCCCGACCTGAGCGTGCTGGCCCAGCACGGCGAGCCCGCCGACGTGCGGGAAGGCCCCGGCGTCGTGCTGGCGCGCGTCCGCGCGCTGATGCGCGAGCTGCTGGGCGGCTGCGGCTTCGGACCAAAGCAGGTGATCGGCATCGGCATCGGCGTGCCCGGCCCGGTGAATTTCGAGGTCGGCCAACTCGTGAACCCGCCGTTGATGCCCGCCTGGGACAGCTTCTCGATCCGCGACTACCTCCGCGAGGACTACGCTGCGCCAGTATTCGTCGACAACGACGTGAACCTCATGGCGCTCGGCGAGCTCTGGCGCCTGAAGCGCTCGCTCTCCGACTTCCTTGTCATCAAGGTCGGTACCGGAATCGGCTGCGGCATCGTCTGCCACGGCGAGGTGTACCGCGGCGCGGCGGGCTCGGCCGGGGACGTGGGCCACATCTGCGTCGACCAGGAAGGGCCGCTGTGTCATTGCGGCAACCTGGGCTGCGTCGAGGCGATGGCCGCCGGCCCGGCCATCACCCGCATGGCGGTACAGGCGGCGGAAGCGGGCGAGAGCCGCGCGCTGGCCGAGAGGCTGCGCGCACAGGGCCGCATCGACGCAGTCGACGTAGGCCAGGCCAGTCGTGCCGGGGATGCCGCCGCCAATGCGATCGTGCAGCGCGCCGGGCAACTGATCGGGCAGATGCTGGCCTCGATCGTCAACTTCTTCAATCCGTCGCACGTGTTCATCGGCGGCGGCATCACCCGCATCGGGCCGCTGTTCCTGGCTGCGCTGCGCCAGAGCGTCTACCAGCGCTCCCTGGCCCTGTCGACGCGCCATTTGGAAATCCAGTACACGCCGCTGGGTGCACAGGCCGGGCTGGTGGGCGCCGGCGTGCTCGCAATGCACGAGACGCTCAAGGCCCGGGGGGTCGCGCCATGAGCGCCGCCCGCGTCGCCGTCGAATTCGACAATGTCGTCAAGGCCTTCGGGCCGGTGCAAGTGCTGCACGGCGTGAGCTTTTCGCTGGCGCCTGGCCGCGTCTATGGCCTGCTTGGCGAGAACGGTGCCGGCAAGTCCACGCTGATGAAGATCCTGGCCGGCTACGAGCCGATCACCGGCGGTGCGGTACGCGTCAACGGCGAGGCGCAGGCTTTCGCGAGCTCACGCGAGGCCGAGGCGCTGGGCATCGTGCTGATCCACCAGGAGTTCAACCTGGCCGAGGACTTGAGCGTGGCGCAGAACATATTTCTGGGCCACGAAAAAAAGCAGGGCTTCCTGCTCGACGACGCCGCGATGGACCGCGATGCCGCGGCCGCACTCGCGCAGGTCGGCCTGAAGGTCGACCCCCGCACCAAGGTGCGCCGCCTGATCGTGGCCGAGAAGCAACTGGTCGAGATCGCCAAGGCGGTCTCGCGCCATGCCCGCCTGCTCGTGATGGATGAGCCCACCGCCACGCTCACGCCCGGCGAGACCGAGCGGCTGTTCCGCCTCATAGCGCAACTGCGCGATGACGGCGTGACCATCGTCTACATCTCGCACAAGCTCGACGAGGTCGAGCGCGTCACCGACGAGGTGATCGTGATGCGCGACGGCCGCTTCGTCACGCGCGCCCCCACTGCCGAGCTCACGCGTCACCAGATGGCGAACCTGATGGTGGGCCGCGAACTGGCCGACCTCTACCCGCCACGCGACCCCGTCGTCGCGCACCCGGTGCCGGCCATGCAGGTGCGCGATTTCAGCGTCCCCGGCTGGGCCGACAAGGCCAGCTTCGAAGTGCGCCCTGGCGAGATCCTGGGCTTCGCCGGCCTGGTCGGCGCCGGCCGCACGGAGCTCTTCGAAGGACTGCTCGGCCTGCGGCCCTCGAGCGGTGGCAGCGTCGAGATCGGCGGCAAGTCCGTTCAGCTGCGCAATCCACGCGACGCTGCCCGGCACGGCCTCACCTATCTCAGCGAGGACCGCAAGGGCAAGGGCCTGCACGTTCACCTGGGCCTGCGCCAGAACCTCACGCTGATGGCGCTGGAGCGCTATGCCCAGCCCTGGCTCAAGACGGAGGCCGAACGCAGCGCATTGGCCGCGGCAGTGAAGGACTTCGGCATTCGCACCGGCGATCTGGAGGCGCGCGCCTCCTCGCTCTCGGGCGGCAACCAGCAGAAGCTCGCACTGGCCAAGGTGCTCCAGCCGAAGCCGAAGGTGGTGGTGCTCGACGAACCCACGCGCGGCGTCGACGTCGGCGCCAAGCGGGACATCTACTTCCTGATCCAGCGGCTCGCTCGCGAGGGGCTGGCCGTGATCGTCGTCTCTTCCGAACTGATGGAGCTGATCGGCCTGTGCCACCGCGTCGCGGTGATGCGCGCCGGCCGGCTCGTCGCCACGCTGGACGCGAGCCAATTGACCGAAGAGGAACTCATCGCCCATGCCACCGGAACCGCAGCAAGCCACGCCTGAAGCCGCGGGCGCCATGCACCGCAGCGAAACCCGGCCTCGCTGGACCGAGCGCCTGCACGGCCTCGGCCCGGTCATCGGCCTGGTCCTGCTTTGCATCGCCGGCACCTTGCTCAACGGCGACTTCGCCACTGTCGACAACGCCATGAACGTGCTCACCCGCACCGCCTTCATCGGCATCATCGCAGTGGGCATGTGCTTCGTGATCATCTCGGGCGGCATCGATCTCTCGGTGGGCTCGATGGCCGCGCTGATCGCGGGCTGCGTGATCATGTTCATCAACGCGATGGGGCCGGCACTCGGCTCTCCGCTGCTGGCGGTCATCATGGGTGCAGTGCTCGCGGTGGTGCTGGGCGCGGTCTTCGGACTGGCGCACGGCCTGCTGATCACGAAGGGGCGCATCGAGCCCTTCATCGTGACGCTCGGCACGCTGGGCATCTTCCGCGCCTATCTCACCTACTTCGCGGACGGCGGCGCGCTCACGCTGGACAACGATCTGTCCGACCTCTACGCCCCGGTCTACTACGCGAGCCTGCTGGGCATCCCGGTGCCGGTGTGGGTGTTCCTGGTCGTCGCGGTGATCGGCGGCGTGATCCTCAACCGCACGGCCTATGGCCGCTACGTACAGGCCATCGGCTCGAACGAGCAGGTCGCGCGCTACGCTGCCGTGGGTGTCGACGGCGTGAAGATCCTTACCTACGTGCTGCTGGGCGTTTGCGTGGGCATCGCCACGCTGCTCTACGTGCCGCGGCTGGGCTCGGCCTCGCCCACCACCGGCCTGCTGTGGGAGCTGGAGGCGATCGCCGCGGTGATCGTCGGCGGAACCGCGCTCAAGGGCGGTGCCGGCAGCATTACCGGCACCGTCATCGGCGCGATCCTGCTTTCGGTCATCAGCAACATCCTCAACCTCACCAGCATCATCAGCGTGTACCTCAATGCCGCGGTGCAGGGCTTCGTGATCATCGTGGTCGCTTTCCTCCAGCGCGGGCGCCGCTAGCAGGGTCGTTGCCGAGAGCTCGAAGCATCAGGAATCCAAAGAGTTTTCAGACGACGTTTTTTCAACAAGGAGACAGCAAATGAATCCCATCACCCGACGCCTGGCACTCACCGCGGTCGCCACTGCATTGGCCGCAGGTCCGGCCCTGGCGGCCGAGAAAGTCAATCTCGGCGTTTCGATCCCGGCCGCGACGCACAGCTTCATGGGCGGCATCAACTACTGGGCCAACCAGGCGAAGAAGGACCTGGAGAAAGAACACAAGGACCTCAAAATCACCATCAAGACGGCGGCAAACGCGCCCGAGCAGGCCAACCAGCTGCAGGACCTCTCGACAGTGACCAAGATCAATGCGCTGGTGATCTTCCCCTTCGAATCCGCCGCACTCACCAAGCCGGTCGCCCAGGTGAAGGCCAAGGGAACCTATGTCACGGTGGTCGACCGCGGCCTGACCGACACCAGCGCGCAGGACGCCTACGTGGCCGGCGACAACACCGCCTTCGGCAAGATCCCGGCCGAGTACATCGCCAAGAAGCTCAACGGCAAGGGCGACATCGTGGCGCTGCGCGGCATTGCCACCACGCTGGACAACGAGCGCATGGACGCCTTCAACGGCGTGCTGAAGAACTACCCCGACATCAAGCTGCTCGACGCCAAGTACGCCAACTGGAACAGGGACGACGCCTTCAAGGTCACGCAGGACTACCTGACGCGCTTCAAGAAGATCGACGCCATCTGGGCGGCCGACGACGACATGGCCGTCGGTGTGCTCAAGGCGATCGAGCAGGCCAAGCGCGACGATATCAAGGTCATCTTCGGCGGCGCGGGTGCCAAGGGCATGGTCAAGACCGTGCTTGACGGCAAGGACCCACGCATCCAGGCCGACGTCAGCTACTCGCCCAAGTTCATCTACGACGCCATCAAGCTCACGGCCGAGGCGCGCCTCAAGGGCGAGAAGCTGCCCGCGACGACGATCATTCCGTCGGTGCTGATCACCAAGGAAAACGCCAAGGACTTCTACCACCCGAACTCGCCGTTCTGAGCTTGTCGAATCACGGGTACCGGATGACCCAGACCCCTTCACGCAAGCTGCGCTATGCCATGGTCGGCGGCGGGCGCGATGCCTTCATCGGTGCGGTGCACCGCAAGGCCATCGCGCTCGACGGTCAAGCCGAACTGGTCGCCGGCGCCCTGTCGTCCAGCCCCGAGAAGGCGAAGGCTTCCGGGCGCGAGCTCTGGCTGGCCGACGATCGCAATCACGGCGACTGGCGAGCGCTGCTGGACGACGAATTGAAGCGCCCCCACGAAGAGCGCGTCGACTTCGTTTCCATTGTCACGCCCAACCATCTGCACTTTCCGGTGGCGCAGGCCTTTGTCGAGGCCGGCTTCCATGTGGTGTGCGACAAGCCGCTGGTGCACACCGGCGCGCAGGCCGATGCGCTGGTGGCGGCCGTGGCTCGGCAGGGCACGGTGTTTGCCGTGACCTACAACTACACCGGCTACCCCATGGTGCGCGAGGCGCGCGAGATGGTCCTCGGCGGGCGGCTCGGCGAGATCCGCAAGGTGGTCGTCGAATACAACCAGGGCTGGCTCGCGAGCCAGCTCGAGAAGGAAGGCAACAAGCAGGCCGCCTGGCGCAGCGATCCCGCGAAGAGCGGCGCGGCCGGTGCCATCGGCGACATCGGCTCGCATGCCGAAAACCTGGTTGCTACCGTGACGGGGCTCGAGATCGAAAGCCTCTGTGCCGACCTGAGCGCGCTGGTGCCGGGCCGCCCCCTGGACGACGACGGCAGTGTGCTGCTGCGCTTCCGCGGCGGCGCGCGCGGCGTGCTGATTGCCTCGCAAGTCAACACCGGATTGGAGAACGACCTGCGCCTTCGCGTCTCCGGCACCCAGGGCACGCTGGTCTGGCGGCAGGAGCAGCCGAGCGAACTGCTGCACCTGCCGCACGACGGACCGCGGCGCGTACTCACGCGCGGCTCGCCGTGGCTGGGCGAACCGGCGCGGCGCGCAAGCCGCCTGCCCAGCGGTCACCCGGAGGGCTTCATCGAGGCCTTCGCCAATCTGTATGCCGGCGTCGTGGCCGACGTGCGGGCGCGGCTCGCCGGCCGGCAGGCGGACGCACTGGAGTCCGACTACCCGCGTGTGGAGGACGGCGCTCGCGGCGTGCGCTTCATCGAGCGCGTGGTGGCGTCGAGCCGCAGCGAGCAGAAGTGGACGGCGTGGTGAAGGCGCTGCCGGCCCGGGCGCGCCTCAGCTTGCCGCGCGCCGCTGCCCCTGGGTGATCTTGCCCTGCTTCACCGCCCATACCCTGCCGTCGGGCGTGCCCACGAACATGGGCTCGCGCGCCCACAGGCTCCAGAAGACATGGGCGTCCGTCGGGATGTTGTCCAGGACGTGCGTGACGTACAGGCCGGCCGCTCGGCGATCCTGCCGCAAAGTCAGGCAGCTGCGCGTGAAGGCGCGTTGCGCGATCACCGATGCGCCCTCGGTGATCACGCGGTAGGTGCCGCCCAGCGGAACGGTTTGGTTTCCGCTGGCCACGGGCAGCAGGTAGACCACCCATCGGTGGGGGACCTGGCTCGCATCGGCCGGCAGGACCACTGTGTTGTATTGCTCGGCACAGGGCTGGAACCCGGACCCGACCGCCAGCTCGCGGGCGGCAGCCGCGCCTGCTTCGAACGGTGACAGGGGCGAGGGCTGGTCGAGCGTGGTGAGCTCCCGGACCTTGTCATCTTCGGTCGATACGGCCACGCGGTAGAGCGCGGCCGGCCGCCGGTCGACGAAGGTCACGGTGATCAGGCCGTCGTGCTCTTCGGTGATCCATCCCCGCACGCGCGTGTCGTTGCGAAAGGCAGGCGTCTTGAGCACAGCGTCGGTGGCCGTGGCGATGGCGCGCTCATGCTGGAACACCGCCTTGCCCATCACTTCGGCGCTCTGCACTGCAGCGGCTTCCTGGTCCGGCGGCAGGGTAGGCAAGGGCTGCTCGGCTTCGTCCGCGCGGGCGGCGAGGCAAGCCAGCGCGAGGGCCAATACGAGGAAGAGGCGCATCATGTCCCGGCAATCGAAAGCAGCGGATGCTATCGACGGCAGTCCCAAGTCACGCAGCGCGAAGACATTTCGCGAGAGTTGCGGGACGTTCCGCGTGAACGAGTCCTCACGCGGCGCGTGAGATCAAGGGTGCGCAGCGCGTTCCAGCAGCCGTGCCAGCCGCGCGAGCGCCGCCTCGGCAGAAGACTCGATCGCCGTCGAACAGGCCAGCATCAGGTTCAGGCACTGGCCCAGCCCCTCCACCATCACGCCGCTGTCGCGCTCCCGCAGGACGCCGGCCGCATCGGGGGCGCAGGGCCGCGCCGCACCCACGCGGCTGGCGTAGGTGCCCTTCGGCACGCCATAGACCACCACCGGCTTGCCGAGTGCCACCGCAAAGCCGATCTCGAACACGGTGCCCGAGTCCGGCTCGAGGCCGCGGAAGTCCATCAGATTGGCGATCACGCCGTCGGCTTGCCGGATGAGTGCGATGTTGCCTTCGTAGATGCGGCGCGCGCGCTCGTCGTCACTGCCCGTGGCGCCGGCGTCCAGACCACCGTCCGAGGGCTCGATCCCCTCCAGGCCGAGGCGCTCACATGCGGCCTTCAGGTTCCGGTAGATCCGCTCGCAGTCGCGAAAGAAGATGTCCGGGCCGGCAAGGTAGACGCGAGGCCGGGGAGGTCGGGGCTGGTGCATGGTCGAGTTCGTCGTCGCCCGGTCTTCACGGGCGAGGCTCGCATTGTCCGGCACACACAGGCCGGCCGCACGTTTGCCGCGGTTCGTAGGTCCGGTCCCACAGCAGTAACGTCCTTGCGCTGCCGGCCCATTGCCGCGGGCGAAATCAGCATTCGGTATCCGCACGTGGTCGCTGCTGCACCCGCGGGGCGCACGGACGGTGCTTTGTAGTGAAGGGGAGATGTATGGACGCAGAGAACATGCAAGCCCTGTGGGTCGCGGGGATCATCCTGGTCCTTGCCCTGGTCGTTTTGGCTGCCTATCTGTTCCACCGAAGACGACAGTCCGACCAACTGGCGGCGCGCTTCGGCGACGAGTACGAACTCGCCCTCAAGCAGCATGGCAGCCGTGCAAAGGCAGAAGCCGATCTCCGCCAGCGCGCGGCGCGGGTCGGGCAGCTGCACATCGTTGCGCTGGCACCGGGCGAGGCGGCGCGCTTCAGCAGCGCGTGGAACAGGGTGCAAGCCGAGTTCGTCGACAACCCGACCGGCGCTGTAACGCAGGCAGACCAGTTGGTGCGCGAGCTGATGCAGAAGCGCGGCTATCCGATGGGCGACTTCGAGCGCCGCGCGGCCGACATTTCGGTGGACCACCCGGCCGTGGTGAGGAACTACCGCGCGGCGCAAGCCATCCACGCGCGCACCCTCAGCGGCGAGGTCGAGACCGAGGAGCTGCGCAAGGCAGTGGTGCACTACCGTGCGCTGTTCGATGAATTGCTGGAGGTCCGCGTGGAGGACCCGCAGCGGAGCATGCCGGCCAGGCCGGTGGAGGCACGATCATGATTTTCGATACCAGGCGTAGTGAGCGGAACGAGAGGAACGAGCGCGAAGTTGCGGCGCGCGCATTGCAAAGCCGGCAAGTCGATGCCGGCATTGCGCCGGACGACCTCGAGCGGCCGGTTGCACAACAGCCGCAACAGCAGCACGACCCGCAGCAGTTGCAGGCCACGCAGGCTTCGCAGGTGGTGGAGCAGCAACGGCAGCCACAGCAGCCGCGCATGGCGCAGCCTGATGGCGCCGACGAATCCCTGGCCCCGCTCTTCACGCCCGAGGCGGCGCGGGATTTCCGTGCCAGCTGGGACGCCGTACAGATCGGCTTTGTCGACGACCCGCAACGGGCGGTGCGCCAGGCCGACGAGCTGGTCCGGCAGATGCTGCAGAACCTCTCGCAGACCTTCTCCGACGAGCGCGCCGGATTGGACGCGCGCGACGCCCAGGTGGCCGATGCCGCCTCGACGGAAAAGTTGCGCGTCGCGCTGCGTCGCTACCGCGCCTTCATGCAGCGGCTGCTCTCGTTGTGAGCGGAGATCCCTTCAACCTGCGACGAAAAGGAGTGCGACATGAATGATTCCCAGAAGCCCAAGAGCCCCGACATCCAGGGCGAGGGCAATTACGAGGCCACGCGGCGCTACGACAAGGCGACGACAGACTTCGTGAAATCGGGCAAGGTCGACCAGGCGGCGCGCGATGCGAGCCCGAAGAGCGAGGCCGAAGCCGAAGCGATGCGCAAAGCCGAGCAGGAAGGCAAGTCGCACGCGAAGGGCGAGGACCCCGCGTTGCGCAAGGGCGGCGCTTCGAACAAGGGCGGCGCTTCGAACAAGGGCGACGCCTCGAAATGAGGCGGGGCCGTGCGCGGAAGGGCCGGGCGGCCGTGTGCGGGGCGGCATCCGCCGCCTGAGGCCACAATCCGGCCATGACCGAGCACGAGTTCCTCAATCCCTACACCCACGGCTTCGCGCGGCTGGCTGTCGCGGTGCCGCGCAACCGGGTGGCCGACCCGGTGTTCAATACCGCCGAAACCCTGCGCCTGTACCGCCAGGCCGCGGCCGACGGCGCTGTCCTGGTGGCCTTCCCGGAGCTGGGGCTCTCGGCCTACACCTGCGACGACCTGTTCCACCAGGCTGCGCTGCTCGATGCCTGCGAGCGCGCCCTGATGGAGGTGGCCGAAGCGTCGCGCGGCATCGGCGCGGTCGCGGTCGTGGGTCTGCCGCTGCGGGTGGACCACCGGCTCTTCAACTGCGCCGCGGTCGTCGCCGGGGGGCGGGTGCTGGGTGTGCTGCCGAAGACCTACCTGCCGAACTACGGTGAGTTCTACGAGGCGCGCCAGTTCAATGGCGCCGACACGGCCCTGGCCACGGAGCTGGTGCTCGGCGGCCAGCGCATCCCCTTCGGCAGCGACCTGCTGTTCCAGTCGCGCCAGATGCCGCTCTTCAAGCTGCATGTCGAGATCTGCGAGGACGTCTGGGTGCCCATCCCGCCGTCCAGCTACGCGGCGCTCGCGGGCGCCACGGTGCTGGTGAATCTGTCGGCCTCCAACATCACGATCGGCAAGTCGGACTACCGGCACCGCCTGGTCAGCCTGCAATCGGCACGCTGCCTGGCGGCCTACCTCTACACCTCGGCGGGCATCGGCGAATCGACGACCGACCTCGCATGGGACGGCCAGGCCCTGATCTACGAAAGCGGCGACCTGCTGGCCGAGAGCGAGCGCTTCAGCAACAGCTCGCACATCGTCGCAGCCGACGTGGACCTGGAGCGCGTGTCGCGCGAACGCATGCGGCAGAACAGCTTCGGCACTTCGGTGCACAAGCACAAAGAGGCGCTCGCGGGCTGGCGCACCGTCGAGTTCGAACTGCCCGTCCCGGCGCAGGTGCCGCACGGCCTGCTGCGCCAGGTGGCGCGCTTTCCGTACGTGCCCTCGGACGCTGCAACCCGCGATGCGCGCTGCAGCGAGGTCTTCAACATCCAGGTGCAGTCCCTGGTGCAGCGCATCGAGGCGGCGCGCATCGACAAGCTGGTGATCGGCGTCTCCGGCGGGCTCGACTCCACCCATGCGCTGCTGGTGTGCGCGCAGGCCATGGACCGGCTGGGCAAGCCGCGTTCCGACATCCTCGGCTTCACCATGCCCGGATTCGCGACCACCGGCCGCACGCTCGCGCAGGCGCACCGGCTGATGGCCAGCATCGGCTGCACGGCGCGCGAGATCGACATCCGTCCCAGCTGCCGCCAGATGCTGGAGGATCTGGGCCATCCTTTCGCGCATGGCGAGCCGCAGTACGACATCGCTTTCGAGAACGTGCAGGCCGGCGAGCGCACCAGCCACCTGTTCCGGCTTGCCAACTTCCACCAGGGCATCGTGGTGGGCACGGGCGACCTCAGCGAGCTCGCGCTCGGCTGGTGCACCTATGGCGTGGGTGACCACATGTCGCACTACAACGTGAACGCGAGCGTTCCCAAGACACTCATCAAGCACCTGGTGCATTGGGTCGAGACCACGAAGCTGCTGGGTGACGAGGGCAGTGGGGTGCTGCGCGACATCCTCGAGACCGAGGTCAGCCCGGAGCTGATCCCGACGGCGGATGCGCCTGCGGCGGGCGAGGGCGCCGAAGCCCAGCCGGGCCAGCGCACGGAGGACACCATCGGTCCCTACGAGCTGCAGGACTTCCACCTGTACTACACGCTGCGCTATGGCTTCAGGCCGAGCAAGGTCGCCTTCCTGGCCCACGCTGCCTGGAGCGACCGCACCCGCGGACGCTGGCCCGACGAGCTGCAGAAGGAACGCAACGAGTACGGGCTGGCCGACATCAAGCGTCACCTCGGCACGTTCCTCTACCGCTTCTTCAAGACGAGCCAGTTCAAGCGCTCCTGCGTGCCGAACTCGCCCAAGGTCGGCTCGGGCGGCTCGCTGTCGCCGCGAGGCGATTGGCGCGCGCCCAGCGATTCGGAAGCCGAGGTCTGGCTGGAAGACCTGAAGCGTGTGCCGGTGCCCTGAAGGAGATGGGGCTGCTGCTGGCGTATCACTGGAGTACCTTCGCCTTCGGCCGCGGTGCCATTCGCCTTCGGAGCGGCCGGTCGGCTACGGTTCTTGCACCGCCGCCGTGCGCAGCGTGATCGAATAGCGCAGCGACTGGACCGGCGTCACGCGGTGCTGCCAGCGCCACCGCGCAGGCCCACGCATGCGATAGATCGAACGCGGCTCCACCACCAGGTCGATGTGCGGGCTCGGGCGGCCTTGCGGATCTCTGGCCGGCGGATAGGGCCTGAACTGCATCAGGCCCGCTCCCAGCAGCGAGATGCCCACGACCTGCTCGAATTCCGGCACGTCGCGGTGCCAGCCCAGCGGCGTGCCGGGGCGGTATTCGGCCACCAGCACGTGCACCAGCATCTCGGGCGCCACCTTCATCCACCGTGCCACCTTGTCGCGCAACGGCACCAGCTGGGGTGGGAGGTCCGGCGAAGGCCGCAGCCGGTTGGCGTCGAAGTCGTAGTGGCCGCCGAAGCTGATGCCGCGGCGCCGCGCCGTGTAGTCCTTGTAGCGCATCTCTTCGAGCGGCAGGGCCTGCACGATGCGAAGCAGCTCGCGCTCCTCGCCGGTGTCGAGAAAGCCCGCTTCATAGCGCCATCCCTCGATCAGGACGGCCGGCGTTTCACCAAAGAGCGCGGACTGCGCGGGATGCGTCGCGGCCATGCGTCTCCTGGGCGTCGGGCGGGGTCTTCACAAGCTTCACTCCTGCGTCATGTGCCTGGTCGGAGGTTCACGGTAGGAGCGCCGGCTGCGCCCGGGTGTAGGAGATCGACTCTCGGGCCTGCGCGCCAAGCCGAACTGCCCAGTCTTGTGAAGGCGATGGCGCGGATGATCGGCGAAGCCCGGGCATCGCGGGCGCGACGCGGGCCTACACGCGCGCCGTCGGCGGCGGGGCTAGCATGACTGCCCCATGCCACTCGAAGACCTCGTCACCGCGCGCCCCGAAGGCCTGTACTGCCCGCCCGGCGACTTCTACATCGACCCGTGGCGGCCGGTGGACCGCGCCGTCATCACCCACGCGCATTCCGACCACGCGCGCGTGGGCCATGGCCATTACCTCGCGCACGAGGACAGCGCCGGCACCCTTCGCGCACGGCTGGGCGACATCACGCTGCAGACGCTTCCCTACGGTACGGCGATCGACCATCGCGGCGTGCGCCTGTCATTGCATCCGGCCGGCCACGTGCTGGGCTCGGCACAGGTGCGGCTCGAGCACGCCGGCCGCGTGTGGGTCGCCTCCGGCGACTACAAGACGGAGGCCGACGGCACCTGCACGCCGTTCGAGCCGGTGCGCTGCGACACCTTCATCACCGAATCCACCTTCGGCCTGCCGATCTACCGGTGGCCCGCGCAGCCCGCGCTCTTCGCGGAGATCGACGGCTGGTGGCGCGCCAACGCGAAGCACGGGCGGGCCTCGGTGCTGCTGTGCTATGCCTTCGGCAAGGCGCAGCGCATCCTGCACGGCGTCGACGCAAGCATCGGGCCGATCGTGGTGCATGGCGCCGTGGAGCCATTGAACGCGGTCTACCGCGCTGCGGGGGTCGCGCTGCCTCCCACGCTGCGCGTCACGGACCCGGGGGTGGACGCGGCACTGCTCAAGCGCGCGCTGGTGCTGGCGCCGCCATCGGCCGCCGGGACGCCGTGGATGCGGCGCTTCGGCCAGTACTCGGATGCCTTCGCCAGCGGCTGGATGCAGCTGCGCGGTACGCGAAGGCGGCGCGGCGTGGACCGTGGCTTCGTCATGTCCGACCACGCGGATTGGCCGGGCCTGCAGCAGGCCATCGCGGGCACCGGGGCCGAGCAGGTGTTCGTGACGCATGGGAACGTGGCGGTCATGGTGCGCTGGCTGTGCGAGAACGGCTTGGATGCGAAGGGCTTCAAGACCGAGTACGGCGATGAGGACATGGAGGAAGGCGCGGGCACAGAAAGCCCCCATTCCGGCCCTTCCCCGGAGGGTGAAGGAGAAACATCCGAAGGCGCGGAAGGAGAAACCCTCGAGCCATGAAGCAGTTCGCCGCGCTGTACCGCGACCTCGATGCGAGCACCTCCAACCTCGTGAAGCAGGCGGCGCTGCAGCGCTACCTCCAGGCCGCCGAACCCGCGGACGCCGCCTGGGCTGTGTACTTCCTGGCGGGCGGACGGCCGCGGCAGCTGGTGCCGACCAAGTTGCTGCGGCTGCTGGCGCAGCAGGCTGCCGGCCTGCCCGAGTGGCTGTTCGACGAGAGCTACGAGGCCGTGGGCGACCTGGGCGAGACGCTCTCGCTGTTGCTGCCGCCGCCTACCGAGGCGCACGACCTGGGCCTTGCCACCTGGATCGAGCAGCACCTGCTGCCCCTGCGCGGGATGCCGCCCGAGCCGCTCGCCGACGCGCTGCGCGCCCAGTGGCGCCAGTTGGCGCCCGAGGAACGCCTCGTCTACTTCAAGCTCATCACGGGCGCTTTCCGCGTCGGCGTCTCGCGCCTGCAGGTCACGCAGGTGCTGGCGGCGATGAGCGGGCTCGACACCAAGCGCGTCGCGCAGCGGCTCATGGGCTACACCCACATCACGGGCCGACCGGGCGCGGCCGATTTCGCCGCGCTGATCGCTCCGGAGAGCGGGAACGAGCAGGACCGTCAGTCCAGCGGGCAGCCCTATCCGTTCTTCCTCGCGCATCCGTTCGCACTGCCGCTCGACCAGTTCGATGCGGTGCTGGGCCCCCCGTCGCAGTGGCTCGTCGAGTGGAAGTGGGACGGCATCCGCGCGCAGCTGGTGCGGCGCGCCGGCCAGGTGTGCCTGTGGTCGCGCGGCGAGGAGCTGGTGACGGACCGCTTTCCCGAGCTGGCCGAGATGGGCCGGGTCCTGCCTGACGGCACCGTGCTCGACGGCGAGGTGGTCGTCTGGCGCGACGATCGCGTGCAGCCCTTTGCCGAGCTGCAGAAGCGCATCGGCCGCAAGACGCTGACCCCCAAGCTGCTGCGCGAGATTCCCGCGGTGCTGCTGGCCTACGACCTGCTCGAATGGGAAGGTCGCGACCTGCGGGCGCTGCCCCAGCACGAGCGGCGTGTGCTGCTCGACAACCTCATCGCGACCGCGCAGCACCCGTCGCTGATCGCGAGCCCGATGCTGCACGGCGAGAGCTGGCAGGAGCTCGCCCGCCAGCGCGAATCGGCGCGCGCCATGGGGGTCGAAGGCATGATGCTCAAGCAGCGCCACGCGGCGTACGGCGTCGGCCGCACCAAGGACGTGGGCCTGTGGTGGAAGTGGAAGATCGATCCGCTCTCGGTCGACGCCGTGCTGGTCTATGCGCAGCGCGGGCATGGACGGCGCGCGAGCCTCTACAGCGACTACACCTTCGCGGTGTGGGACGCGCCGCCGGAGGTGGAAGGCCGCAAGCTCGTGCCCTTTGCCAAAGCCTATTCGGGCCTGAGCGACGCCGAGATGCGGCGCGTGGACGCCATCGTCCGGCGCACCACCATCGAGAGCTTCGGGCCGGTGAGGAGCGTGACGCCCACGCTGGTCTTCGAGCTCGGTTTCGAGGGCATCGCGCGCAGCGCGCGGCACAAGAGCGGCATCGCGGTGCGCTTCCCCCGGATGCTGCGCTGGCGCGAGGACAAGCCGGTGGAGGAGGCGGATACCTTGCAGACACTGGCAGCGCTGTTGCCTCAACCGGCATCGACATCGCCATGAGCAAGAGCACCCCGGTCTTTCTCCCTCACCTTCCGGGGGAGGGCAGGGGTGGGGGCACGCGGGAAGGAGCAACAGCGTGAGCCGTCTCGATGACTGGTTCGCGTCGCGTGGCTGGGAAGCCTTCGACTTTCAACGCCGCGTCTGGCAAGCCCTCGCCGAAGGCCGCTCCGGCCTGCTCCACGCCACCACGGGCGCCGGCAAGACCTACGCCGTCTGGCTCGGCGCGCTGCAGGCCTTCGCGGTGAAGAACGCGGGCAGGGCGCCGCCGCCGCTCACCGTGCTGTGGCTGACGCCGATGCGCGCCCTGGCCGCCGACACCTTGCGCGCGTTGCAGCAGGCCCTCGATGCCCTGCAGCCCGCGTGGAGCGCAGCCGCGCGCAGCGGCGACACCTCCTCGGCCGAGCGCAGCGCGCAGAACCTGCGCCTGCCGACCGTGCTGGTCACCACGCCCGAGAGCCTCGCTCTCCAGCTCGCGCGCGCCGATGCCAGGACGCTGCTGGGGTCGCTGCGCCTGGTGGTGGTCGACGAATGGCACGAGCTCATGGGCAACAAGCGCGGCGTGCAGGTGCAGCTCGCGCTGGCACGGCTGCGCCGCTGGAACGCCGGGCTCTGCATCTGGGGCATGTCGGCCACGCTCGGCAATCTGCAGGAGGCCATGCGCACGCTGCTGGCCGGCGGTGACGGTGTGCTGGTGCAGGGCGAGGTGCCCAAGCAGTTGCTCATCGACTCGCTGCTGCCTGGACGCGCCGAGCGATTTCCGTGGGGCGGGCATCTGGGGCTCACCATGCTGCCGCAAGTCGTCGAAGAGATCGCCGAGAGCGCGAGCACGCTGGTGTTCACCAACACGCGCTCCCAGTCCGAGATCTGGTATCAGGCCATTCTCGAGGCGCGGCCCGAGTGGGCCGGGCAGATCGCGCTGCATCACGGCTCGCTCGACCGCGCGGTACGCGAGTGGGTGGAGCTGGGCCTGAAGTCCGGCGCGCTCAAGGCGGTGGTATGCACCTCGAGCCTGGACCTCGGCGTGGACTTCCTTCCGGTCCAGCGCGTGCTGCAGATCGGCTCCGCCAAAGGCGTGGCGCGGCTGTTGCAGCGCGCGGGCCGCTCGGGCCACGCGCCGGGGCGGCCCTCGCGCATCACGCTCGTGCCGACGCACAGCATCGAGATCGTCGAAGGCGCCGCCGCACGCGAAGCGGTGGCGCAGGGCCGCATCGAGGAGCGCCGATCGCCCGCGCAGCCGCTGGATGTG
Organism: Variovorax sp. PBS-H4; assembly: GCF_901827205.1. Taxonomy (NCBI): domain Bacteria; kingdom Pseudomonadati; phylum Pseudomonadota; class Betaproteobacteria; order Burkholderiales; family Comamonadaceae; genus Variovorax; species Variovorax sp. PBS-H4. Next base: position 471,294 of record NZ_LR594675.1, read on the forward strand.
CTGGTACAGCACCTGGTGACGGTGGCACTCGGCGGGGGCTTCGTGCCCGACGATCTCTATGCGGAGGTGCGCACCACCGTGGCCTACGCCGGGCTGTCCCGCGAGAGCTGGCAGTGGTGCCTGGACTTCGTGGCGCAGGGCGGGCCTTCGCTTGCGGCCTACCCCGACTACCGCCGCGCGGTGCCCGACGCCGAGGGCGTCTGGCGCGTGCCCGATACACGCCTGGCGCGCCGGCATCGCATGAACATCGGCACCATCGTCAGCGATGCGAGCATGGCCGTGCAGTACCTGCGGGGCGCCCGGATCGGCAGCGTCGAGGAGAGCTTCATCGCCCGCATGAAGCCGGGCGACTGCTTCCTCTTCGGCGGCCGGTTGCTGGAGCTGGTGCGGGTGCACGACATGACCGCCTGGGTGCGGCGCGCGAGCGGCCGCAAGCCCTCGGTGCCGCGCTGGAACGGCGGGCGCATGCCGCTGACCAGCACGCTGGCCGATGCCGTGGTGCGGCAACTGGCGCTGGCGAATGAGGGCCGCTACGAGACGCCCGAGTTGCAATGCGTGCGGCCGCTGCTCGAGATTCAGCAGCGTTGGTCGGCCCTGCCCACGCCGGACACCCTGCTGGCCGAGTTGCTGAAGACGCGAGAGGGTTGGCACCTGTTCCTTTACCCCTTTGCCGGGCGCCTGGTGCACCTGGGCTTGGCCAGCCTGCTTGCCTGGCGCGTCGCACGGCACCAGCCGCGCACCTTCTCGATCGCGGTGAACGACTATGGCTTCGAACTGCTCTGCGCGGCCGATCCGGATTGGGCGACGCTGCTGCCGCAGGTACTGGCGCCAGTGGACGAGACCGCGTTGCTGCACGAAGTGCTCGCCTCGCTCAACGCCACCGAGCTGGCGCGCCGGCGCTTTCGCGAAATCGCGCGCGTCTCGGGACTGATCTTCCAGGGCTATCCCGGCGAGCGGCGCAGCAGCCGGCAGCTGCAGGCCTCCTCCTCGCTGTTCTACGAGGTGTTCCGCAAGTACGACCCGGCCAACCGGCTGCTGCAGCAGGCCGAGGAGGAACTGCTCGCTCAGGAACTGGAGATCGGGCGGCTGCGCGCCGCCTTGGCGCGCATGGCTTCGCAGCAGCTCATCGTCCAGGCGCCGCAGCGGCCTACCCCCTTTGCGTTCCCGCTGATGGTGGAGCTGTTCCGCGAGAAGCTCTCGAACGAGGGCGCGGCCGAGCGTATTGCGCGCATGGTCGCGCAGCTGGAGCGGGCCGCCGGCGGCACGGCGGAGGCGGCCGACCCTGATCGCGTGCGCAGGACACTGGACTTCGAAAAACCGGTGGAGGATGCCCAGGGGACTGGCCAGGAAGCCGCGCCGCGCCGCAGTTCACGCGGGCGCGGAAAAGTCCCGCGAGGCCGACGGGCGGCGTGACAATTGGCAAGATTTTGCAGCGCGGCCATCTGGGAAACTCCAACGCGTGCATGCCGCTTCTTCCTCCTGCCGGCTCGACCTTGCCGGCGAATCCGTCGACCTGCTTCCAGAGCGCGCCCTCTGGTGGCCGGCTGCCGAAATGCTCTTCGTGGCCGATCTTCACCTGGGCAAGGCGGCGAGCTTCCGCGCACTGGGGCAACCGGTCCCGCACGGCACGACGGCGCAGAACCTTGCCCGGCTCGACCGCCTGCTCGAGCAGCACCAGCCGCGCGAACTCGTCGTGCTCGGCGATTTCCTGCATGACGCACTCGCGCGCACGCCGCAGCTGTTGCAGAGCCTCCAGGACTGGCGCGAACGGCACGCCGACCTTCGCTGCACGCTGGTGCGCGGCAACCACGACAGCCATGCGGGCGACCCGCCGGCGGCGCTGCGGTTCGAGAGCGTCGACGAGCCGTACCTGAGCGGCCCCTTCGCCGCCTGTCACCACCCCCGGCCCCATCCGACGCACTTCGTGCTCGGGGGCCATCTGCATCCGGTCTGCAAGCTGCGGGGCAGCGCGCGCGACAGCCTGCGCTTGCCCTGCTTCGTGCGCGAGCAAGGGCGCCTCGTCCTGCCCGCTTTCGGCGAGTTCACGGGGGGCTGGCTGATGGAGCCCATGCCCGGCCGGCATTTCTATGGCATCGGCGGCGAGGCCGTGTGGCCGTTGCCGATCTGAAACGCTCACTCATGGCACAACCGGCCCAGCCCCCCCGCCGCAACGACCTGCGCGAACACGCCGTCGAACTGATGATGCAGGCCGCTCCGCTGGCCGGCATGAGCCGCGCCGAAGCGGAAGTCGTGGTCGACGCCATGAAGCCGGTGCATGTGCTGGCCGACACGCTGCTGTTCGAGGAGGGTGACGCGGCCGACAGCGACTACCTGGTGCTCGTGCTCGAAGGTCAGTTGCGCGCTGTGAACAGCTCCGGCATTCCCGATGGCGAAGTCGTGATCACCGTGGTCGGTGCCGGAAGCCTGCTGGGCGAGATGGGGGTGATCGACGGCGGGCCTCGCTCCGCCAGCTGCACCGCGCTGACGGACGTCAAGCTCGGCGTGCTCCCGCGCGCTTCGCTGCTGGGCCTCGTCGAGAGTCATCCGATGGTGGCGGCCCGCATGATGCTGGGGATCTCCACGATCCTCGCCGGGCGCCTGCGCGAAGGCAACCGGCGCTTGCGCACCCTGTCGCAGGTGTCGCGCGCGTTGCAGCTCGAGCTGGACGCGGTCCATGCGGTCAACCGGCGGCTGTTGGAGGAGCAGGTCGGGCGCGGCGCCTGAGCCGTGCGGCCGCTCCGAAGGCCAACTGCACCGCAGCCGGATGCGGTGCCTGGATGAACAGCCCCGCGCGGCGCGGGCCAGCGCGATCTGGTCAGCCCGCTACACCACCACGACCGGCTCGTCGGGCAGCTCGTTGCGGTCGCGCTCTCCCTCGGCCAGCGGGAAGTGCGCCACCAGCAGCGCCGAGACTTCTTCCAGCGCCTGCGTGAGCCCGTCCTCGAAGCGCCCCTCGCGGAACGCGGAAGCCATCCGCTTGGCCATCGCGGTCCATTCTTCCGCGCTCACGTGGGCGTCGATGCCGCGGTCGGCCACGATCTCGATCGCATGCTCGGCCAGCAGCAGGTAGATCAGCACGCCGTTGTTTTCCGCGGTGTCCCACACGCGCAGCTTGCCGAACAGGGTGATCGCGCGCTCACGCGCCGGTGCGCCGCGCCGGATGTAGGACCACGGCAGCCCGGCCTCGATGCAGATCCGCACCTCGCCGCGGTGCCGGCGCTCGCTGGCCGCGACTCGCGCCGTCAACCGTTCCAGCGCATCGCGTGGCAGCGCACGCCGCACGTCCGCTGCGTCGGTCCAGCGGTGGCGCCACAGGCGCCGGAACGGAAAAAAGAAGGACTGCCTGGCCATTGCTACCAGTCTCCCGAGGCGCCGCCGCCACCGAAATTGCCGCCCCCGCCGGAGCTGAAACCGCCGCCTGACGAGGAGGACCCGCCGCCCCAGCCGCCACCCCCCAAGCCGCCGCCCAGCCCGCCGATGCCCGGCCCCCAGCCGCGGCCGCGCCGCCCGGCGCCCGAGCCGAAGGCGCTCGACAGCAGGGTGAAGAGCAGCGCTGCGAGCCCCGCCAGGACGGCGATCACCACGCTGGCGGTCAGCATCATCACCACCACGCCGGTCACGCCGCCCAGCGCCACCGGCCCCAGCACCTTGCCGAGGATCGCACGTGCGATCGGCGCACCGATCAGCACGCCGAAGAACAGGAAGATGGCCAGGTCGCCCCAATCGAAGCCGGGCTCCTCCTGCGCACCGCCGAAGTCGCCGCTCCTGGCGTCGACCTCCGGCAGCGGCTCGCCCTTGACGCGTGCGATCAGCTGGTCGGCCGCGGCGTCGAGTCCGCCCGCGAAATCGTTCTCGCGAAAGCGCGGCTTCATCGCGAAATCGATGATGCGTGCCGCCGCGATGTCGGGCACCGCTCCTTCGAGCGTCTTCGCGACCTCGATGCGCATCTTGCGGTCGTTCTTGGCGACGACGACGAGGATGCCGTCGCCGACCTCCTTGCGGCCGATCTTCCAGGCATTGCCCACGCGGTTGGCATAACTCGCGATGTCTTCGGGTGCCGTGGTCGGGACCATCAGCATCACGATCTGCGAGCCCTTCTGCTGCTCGAAGGCGGCCAGCTTGGCTTCGAGCGCCTGGCGCTGTGCGGCGTCCAGCGTGCCGGTCTGGTCGATCACGCGCGCGCCGAGCTGAGGCACCGGCAGCAGATCCTGGGCCTGCGCGCCCGCGAGCGCGAAGGCCAGGAGGAAGAGAGCTGCCAGCGCGCGCCGGATGCGGGCGGCCGTCATCGAGGCTTACTTCTTCGGCTGCTGCGGACCGAAATCGACCGTTGGCGGGGTGGAGATCTGGGCCTCGTTCTGCACGCTGAAGTTGGCCTTGGGGTCATAGCTGAAGATCTTGGCCGTGAGGTTGGTCGGGAAGCTGCGTGCCAGCACGTTGTACTCCTGCACCGTCTGGATGTAGCGGTTGCGCGCCACCGTGATGCGGTTTTCGGTTCCTTCCAGCGTCACGCGCAGGTCGCGAAAGGCCTGGTTGGCCTTCAGGTTGGGGTACTGCTCGGCGACCACCATCAGGCGCGACAAGGCGCTGGAGAGTTCGCCCTGCGCCTGCTGGAAGCGGTTGAAGGCCTCGGGGTTGTTGAGCGTCTCGGGCGTGACCTGGATCGACGTGGCCTTGGCGCGCGCCTCGATCACTTTCGTCAGCGTCTCCTGCTCGAAGTTGGCTTCGCCCTTGACGGTGGCCACGATGTTCGGCACGAGGTCGGCGCGGCGCTGGTACTGGTTGAGCACCTCGCTCCAGGCCGACTTGCTCGCCTCGTCGAGGCGCTGGAAGTCGTTGTAGCCGCAGCCTGCGAGCGACAGCGTCGCAAGGAGGATCAGGAGCCAGCGTTTCATGCTCACCATATTCGAAGCCCTCTTCGTCGTTCGTGCGAAAAGGCGAAGGTAGCATAGGCCGATGGCGGTCGATCCTCTCCAGGCCTTGCAGGCTGCAAACCGCAGGGCGCCGCCGCTGCGCCGGGACGAAGGCACGCTCCTGATCGCCGGTGCCACCGGGGCGCTGGGCCAGGAGCTGGTCCGGCGGCTTGCCGGCCGGCATCGCTTCGAGCACACGCGTGTGCTGGCGCGCGAACCCATTCGCGACGGACTGCGCGGCGTCGAGACCGTGCTGGCGCCGGGCCCCGATGTTGCACACTGGCCGCGCAGCGCGGCCGACGCTGCGCTGGTGCTGTTCGAGCCGCCGCGCCTCTACTACGACCGCGAACGCGCGCTGTGGACGCCCGAGCCGGCGCAGCTGCCCGCGCTCGCGGCATGGCTGAAGGCCTGCGGCGTGCGCACGCTGGCCGTTGTCCAGCCGCACGATCAGGGCCGGCTCCCGGAGGCACTCAAGCGTGGGCTGGCGAGCCTGGACGAAGAGGCGGTGGTGGCCCAGGGCTTCGAGCGTGTGATCATCGTGCGCACGGCGCGCAAGCCCACCGCGGCGCGCTTCGGCAATATCGGCGAGCGGCTGGCAGCCTGGATGCTGTCGATCGGACGCTTGATGGTGCCCGCCAGCGAGCAGCCGGTGCGCGCCGGCAAGGTGGCGGAGCTGGTCGACGTGGCGCTGCGCATCGCGCCGCCGGGTGTCCACGTGGCCGCGCCGGAGCTCGTGTGGCAGGCCGCCCAGGGCGAGCTGCAGGCGGTGGCCGAGGCCTGGCTGCTGGGCGGGCTCGGCGACGCCCGCAACGAAGAGGCGTGAACGAGCCACCGATGCCGGCCCCATTCCGGCCGCCTGATGCGCGGGCGACCGATGCGCTCGACCCGCCCGAGGCAAAATCGCCTCTTCCAGCCGCAGCCACCATGCCCAAGACCAAACCCAGTGCCGCCGCCGTGGCCGGCACGGCCGACGATATCGAGGCGTCCTTCTACGAGGCGCTGCAGCGGGGCGACATCGACGCGCTGATGGCCTGCTGGGCGGACGAGGACGAGGTGTTCTGCGTTCATCCCGGCGGCCCGCGCCTCGTGGGCGCCACTGCAATCCGCGCTGCCTTCGAGCAGATGTTCGCCAACGGCGCGATCCATGCCACGCCGGCCCACGTGCGCAGGGTGGAGTCGCTCGCGAGCGCCGTGCACAACGTGCTGGAGCGCATCGAGGTGCTGACGGCCGAGGGGCCGCGCCACGCCTTCGTGCTGGCCACCAACGTCTATCACAAGACCGCGCAGGGCTGGCGCATGGTGGCCCACCATGCGAGTCCGGGCATGGTGCATGCGCCCGACGAGGCGGACGAGATCCCGCAGGTCCTTCACTGATGCAATACGTCGCCCCGCGCTGGTTGCCTGGGGGCAACCTCCAGACCATCTGGCCCGCGCTCTGGGCTCGGCGGGTCGAGGCACCGCTGCCCGCTTACCGCCGCGAACGCTGGGCCACGCCGGACGGCGACTTCATCGACGTCGACTTTCTCGCGGCGCAAGGGCCCGCGCCGCGGCCGCTGCTGGTGCTCTTCCATGGGCTCGAGGGCTCCTCGAAGAGCCACTATGCCGAGGCCTTCGCGGCCCACGCAATGGCGCGCGGCTGGGACTACGCAGTGCCGCATTTCCGCGGCTGCAGCGGCGAGATCAATCTCGCGCCGCGGGCCTACCACTCCGGGGACTTCGAGGAGGTGGGCTGGATCCTCGGGCGCCTGCGCGAGCGGCAGGCCGGCCCCATGCTCGCGGCGGGTGTCTCCTTGGGCGGCAATGCGTTGTTGCGCTGGGTCGAGGAAGCCGGCTCGGAGGCCGCGAAAGTCGTGCGCGCGGTCGCATCGATCAGTGCCCCGCTGGACCTCGCGGCGGGCGGCGCCGCCATCGGCCAGGGTTTCAACCGCCTGGTCTACACGCGCATGTTCTTGGGCAGCATGAAGCCCAAGGCACTGGCCAAGCTGGCCCAGCATCCGGGCCTGTTCGACCGCGAGGCGTTGATGGCCGCAGCCGACCTGCATGCCTTCGACAACGTGTTCACCGCGCCGCTGCATGGCTTTCGCGACACCGACGACTACTGGCGCCGCGCCTCGGCCAAGCCGCACCTGGGCGCGATCCGCATTCCGGCGCTGGTCGTGAACGCGACCAACGATCCCTTCGTGCCGGCGGCCAGCCTGCCGCGTCCGGAGGAGGCGGGCCGCCATGTCACGCTCTGGCAGCCGGCCCATGGCGGCCATGTGGGCTTCCCGATGGGACCACCACCGGGCCACGTGCTCGGCATGCCGGAGCGCGTGGGCGACTGGCTCGCTCAGCACCTCTGACGCGGCTTCGTCCGATGGCGAAGCGGCGCCATCCGCGCCAGAATCCCTGCATGGACGACATCGTCAAACAAGCGCTCGCCAAGTGGCCCAACGTGCCGCACTGCTACGGCTGGCTCGGCCTCGACGCGCGCGGCAACTGGTACATGCGGGACGACCGCACGCAGGCCGCGGGGCCGTTCCCGGTCGCCAAGGGCTCGCTGCTGAAGCACGAAAAGCTGATCGACTTCATCCAGCGCAACTACGACCACGACGAGCGCGGCCAGTGGTTCTTCCAGAACGGGCCGCAGCGGGTCTATGTGGAACTCGAAGCCGCACCGTGGGTGTGGCGGGTCGGCGAGGACTTCAGCGTGCGATCACATGCCGGCGATCTGGTCGAGCCTTCGGCCAGCCTGGTCGACGAGCACGGGCGGCTCTACCTGGCCGCGCCGCTGGGGCTGGGCCTGGTGCACACGCAGGACATGGGGTTTGCGGCCGACGCGGTCGAGCAGGGGCGCTGGGTCCCTGAGAACGTGCGTGCCGCGGACCTGCCGGGCCGCTATGGGCATGTCATGAGCCCGGCCGCGGCCGCTGCGATGGCCCCCCCAGCGCACTGAGACGCCGAACACCGCATGCGAAAAAAAAGAGCCCGCGTACGGGCTCTTTTTTGTGAGCGATCCGAAGACCTGCTTTGCTTACTGCTTGGCGGGTTCGGAAGCCGGCGCCGCAGCCGCATTCGCAGCTGCGCCTTCCTGGGCACCGGCAGCGGCCGGCCGGTCGGGCACCGGGAACTTGGCGCCGCCGGCATTGGCCATGTAGACCACCGCACGGCCGATCTCGGTGTCCTCGAAGTCGCCACCGCCCTGGGGTGGCATGGCACCCTTGCCCTTGAGCGCGTGTTCCAGCAGGGTGTCGTAGCCCTGCCCGATGCGCGGGCCCCAGGCAGCGGCGTCGTTGAGGTGCGGGGCGCCCGGGATGCCGGGGGCGCCATGGCAGGCCACGCACTGTGCCTTGAACACCGCCTCGCCAGCTGCCAGCGGCCGGTTGGCGTCGCGGATCTCGATCGAGCCGACCTTCTTGAGGCGATCGGCAAGTTCGCGGTCGCGCTCCTGCTTGGTGACGCCATAGAGGGCCATGCCGGAGCCCTGTACCTCGCCCGAGGGATGGTTGGCGGAGGTCACATAGGAGACCAGGCCGACGATGATCAAGATCGGCGCGATGAAGGAGAAGAAGACTGCCAGCAGCAGTTGCTTGGGGTTCTTGATGGGGCCCGTGTGGGCATCTTCTGTGGCCTGGTAGTGCGCGTCGTCGCTCATTGGGTCCTCAGTGTGGGGGCTCGTCGGGCTTTTTGTAATCAACCGCGGATTATAGAGAGGCGCCCGAAGGCGCCTGTGGCGATTGCCTCCGGATTCAGCGCGTGGCCCATCCTCCGCCCAGCGTCTTGTACAGCACCACCTGGTTCTGCAGTTGCGCGAGCTGGATCTGAACCGCTGCCTGCTGCGCGCCGTAAAGCGAGCGTTGCGAGTCGAGAAGGTCCAGCGCGCTCGCGATGCCGTTGCGGTAGCGCAGGTCCGAGAGCCTGAAGCGCACCGATTCGGCCTCCGTCTGCGCGCGCAGGGCGCGCAACTGCTCACCCAGGGTGGCGCGGCCGGCCAGCGCATCGGAGACTTCGCGGAAAGCGGTCTGGATCGACTTCTCGTATTGCGCCACGGCGATGTCGCGGCCAGCTCTGGCCGACTCCAGCCCCGCCTGGTTGCGGCCGGCGTCGAAGATCGGCAGCGTCAACTGCGGCGTGAAGGCCCAGGCCTTGGTGCCGCGTTCGAACAGGTTCGAGAACTCGCTGCTGGCGGTGCCTATCGACGTGGTCAGCGCCACGCGCGGGAAGAAGGCGGCCCGCGCCGCGCCGATGTTGGCGTTGGCCGCGATCAGCTGCTGCTCGGCCGCGCGGATGTCGGGCCGTTCGCCCAGCAGATCGGAAGGCAGGCCGGCCGGCAGCTCTGCCATCGGCGCGACCGAGTCCAGGCCCCGCTCACCGCCTTCGGTGGCCTCGGGCGGCACGGGGGCGCCGAGCAGCAGCGCCAGCGCGTTCTCGTCCTGCATGCGCAGGCGCCGCTGCTCGGCGTAGGAGGCGCGCGCGCTCTCCGCCAGCGAGTCGGCCAGGCGCAGATCGATTTCCGAGGCCACGCCGCTGTCGAAGCGCAGCCGGGTGAGCTTCTGCGACTCCTCACGGGTGCCCAGCGTCTGGCGCGTGATCGCCAGCAGCTGGTCGTCCGCGATCAACGTGAGCCAGCCACTGGCCACTGCGCTGACGAGGCTGATCTGCGTGGCCTTGCGCGACTCCTCCGTAGCAAGGAACTGCGCCAGCGCCTGTTCCTTGAGGCTGGCGATTCGGCCGAAGAAGTCGAGCTCCCAGGCCGTGATGCCGAGGTTGACCGAATAGGTCGACGCCACGCTCCCGCCCAGGCCCGCCGCCCGCAGCGGATTCGGGCTCGAGCGCGAACCGCTGGCGGCCACGTCGAGCGTCGGGAACTGCGCCGCGCGCTGGATCTGGAACTGGGCGCGGGCTTGCTCGATGTTCGCAACTGCGACGCGCAGGTCGCGGTTGTTGGCGAGCGCCATGTCGATCAGCTTCGCCAGCCGAGGATCGGTGAAGTAGTCCTGCCAGGCCAGCGTCGAGACCGGTGAGGCACCGGCAGCGGCGGACTGCGCGCCGGGATAGCTGGCCGGGACCGGCGCGGCCGGGCGCTCGTACGTCGGAATCAGCGAGCAGCCGGCCAGTACCATGGCGGCCGCACCGGCGAGGGCAGTGGAAACGAAATTCTTTTTGATCATTGGGCGGGGCTTTCTTCGATGCCTGCGGCCTGGGCGTGGCGCCTATCGACCTCGCGCTGGCGTTCGCTGCCCTTGAACAAGCCGCGCACCACCACGAAGAACACCGGCACGAAGAACACGGCCAACGCCGTGCCGGTCACCATCCCACCGATCACGCCGGTGCCGATCGCACGCTGGCTTGCCGAGCCCGCGCCCGAGGCCAGCACCAGCGGCAGCACGCCGAGGCCGAAGGCCAGCGACGTCATCACGATCGGCCGAAACCGCAGGTGGGCGGCCGCCAGCGCGGACTCCACCACGCCCTTGCCCTGCGCCTGCAGGTCCTTGGCGAACTCGATGATCAGGATCGCGTTCTTCGCCGACAGGCCGATGATGGTGATCAAACCGACCTGGAAGTACACGTCGTTCGAGTAGGCGCGCAGCAGGGTTGCGAGCAGCACGCCCAGTACGCCCAGCGGCACGACCAGGATCACCGCCAGCGGAATGGTCCAGCTCTCGTACAGCGCGGCGAGGCACAGGAACACCGCGAGGATCGAGAAGGCGTACAGCACGATCGCCTGCGCGCCCGCGAGCTTCTCCTCACGCGACTGGCCCGTCCACTCGTAGCCGAAGCCAGCGGGCAACTGGGCGGCGAGCTTTTCGACCTCGGCCATCGCTGCGCCGGAGCTGTAGCCCGGCGCAGCCGAGCCCGAGATGCGGACGGCCGGATAGCCGTTGTAGCGCACCGTCTGCTGCGCGCCGGTGATCCAGCGCGTGCTCGCGAAGGCCGAGAGCGGCACCGGCTCGCCCTTGCTGTTGCTGGCGTTCAGCCTGAGCAGATCGTCGGGCTGCATGCGCGCCGGCGCGTCGGCCTGCACCACCACGCGCTGCAGGCGCCCCTGGTTCGGGAAGTCGTTGATGTAGCTGGAGCCCAGCGCCGTCGACAGCGTGCTGTTGATGGCGTCGAAGCTCACGCCTAGCGCATTCGCCTTGTCGCGGTCGATGTCGATCTGCAGCTGCGGCGCGTCTTCGAGGCCGTCGGGACGCACCTGCGTCAGCAGCGGGCTCTTGCTGGCCATGCCCAGCAGCTGGTTGCGCGCGTTGGTCAGCGCCTCGTGGCCGGCACCGCCGCGGTCCTGCAGGCGGAAGCTGAAGCCGCTGGCGTTGCCCAGCTCGGGAATGGGGGGCGGCGACAGCGGATAGATGAAGGCGTCGCGGATGCCCGACAGGGCCCCGAAGGCACGGCCTGCCACCGCGTCGGCCGACTGGCCCGGCTCGTGGCGGTGCTCCCAGTCCTTGAGCGTCACGAATGCGAGGCCCGCGTTCTGGCCCTGGCCCGAGAAGCTGAAGCCGAGCACGCCGACGATGCTCTGCACCTCCGGCTGCTTCAGGATGTACTTCTCGACCTCCTGCATGACCGACAGCATGCGTTCCTGGGTCGCGCCTGGCGGCAGCTGCACGTTGACGATGATGTAGCCCTGGTCTTCCTGCGGCAGGAAGGAGGTCGGCAACTGGCGGTACACCAGCACCACCGCCCCGATGATGGCGGCGTAGATCACCAGGTAGCGTGCCGCGCGCTTGAGGATGCGCGCCACCAGGCTCTCGTAGCCCTTCGCCGTGCGCGTGAAGCCGCGGTTGAACCAGCCGAAGAAGCCGCGCTTCTCGTGGTGGTGGCCGGCCTCCACCGGCTTCAGCAGCGTGGCACACAGCGCCGGCGTGAGCGACAGCGCCATGAAGGCGGAGAAGCCGATCGACGCCACCATCACCGCCGAGAACTGGCGGTAGATGTTGCCGGTCGACCCGGAGAAGAAGGCCAGCGGCACGAACACCGAGATCAGCACCACCGTCACGCCGACGATGGCGCCGGAGATCTGGCGCATGGCCTTGCGCGTGGCCTCGAGCGGGGAGAGTCCCTCTTCGCTCATGATGCGCTCGACGTTCTCCACCACCACGATCGCGTCGTCCACGACGATGCCGATCACCAGCACCATGCCGAACATGGTCAGCACGTTGATCGAGAAGCCCAGCCCCAGCAGGATGCCGAAGGTGCCCAGCAGCGCAATCGGCACGACGATCGTCGGAATGAGCGTGTAGCGCCAGTTCTGCAGGAACAGGAACATCACCAGGAACACAAGCGCCACCGCTTCGAACAGCGTCTTCACCACTTCGGTGATCGAGATGTTGACGAAGCGCGAGCTGTCGTAGGGAATGCTCCACTTCACGCCCTGCGGGAAGAAGCGCTCGAGCTCGGCCATCTTGGCCCGGATCGCCTTGGCCGAGGCGAGGGCGTTGCCGCTGGGCGAGAGCTGCACACCGATGCCGACGGCCTGCTGGCCGTTCAGCCGCGCCGAGGTGGCGTAGCCTTGCCCGCCGAGCTCGATGCGCGCCACGTCCTTGAGCCGCACGGCGGAGCCGTTGGTGTTCGCGCGCAGCACGATGTCGCCGAACTGCTCGATGGTGGTGAGCTGGCCGTTGACCACCACGGTCGCCGCGATCGCCTGGCCCGGCACGTTGGGCAGGTCGCCGATGGTGCCGGACGACACCTGCGCGTTCTGGGCCCGGACTGCCGCGTTGACGTCGGCCGCCGACAGGTTGTAGCCCTGCAGCTTGGCGGGATCGATCCAGATGCGCATGGCACGCTCGGTGCCGAACAGTTGCGCCTGGCCAATGCCGGCCACGCGCTGCAGCTCGGGCACCACGTTGCGCGAGGCGTAGTCGCCCAGCGCCGTGGTGTCGATCGCCGGGTTGTCGGAGGACAGCATCGTGAACAGCAGGAAGTTGTTGCGCGACTTGTCCACGCGCACGCCCTGCTGCGTCACCGCGGCCGGCAGCCGCGGCGTCGCCCGCGACAGGCGGTTCTGCACGTCCACCTGGGCCAGGTCCGCGTTGGTGCCGGTCTCGAAAGTGATGGTGATGGTGCCGGTGCCGTCTGCCTGCGCCACCGATTCCATGTAGATGAGCCCGGGCGAGCCGTTCATCTCGCGCTCGATGACCGACAGCACGCTGTCCTCCAGCGTCTGGGCAGAGGCGCCGGGGTAGGCGACGTTGATGACGATGGCGGGCGGCGCCACCGGCGGGTATTGCGCGATCGGCAGCTGCGTGATCGCCACGCCGCCCACCACGATGATGAACAGCGCGATCACCCACGCAAAGATGGGTCGCTCGATGAAGAACTTTGCCATGCGGGCGCGCTCCTTACGGCTTCGCGGCCGGAGCCGACGCGGCGTTGGCGGGCGCGGCCGGAGCTGCTGCGGAGGCGGGTGCCGGAGCGGTCCAGGGCACCGGCTTCACCGCAGCGCCGGGAGGCATCATCATCAGCTTCTGGAAGCGTCGACCATGACCTGCTCGCCGGCCTTCAGGCCTTCGGTGACCACCCACTGGTTGTTCTGCGCGGCGCTGATCTTCACCGTGCGCTTGCTGAGCTTGCCGTCAGCCCCGACCACGGTCAGCGTGTCGCCTTGCTGGGTGCGCGTGACAGCCTGCTGCGGCACCGTGATCGCATTGGTCGCCTGCGCCTGCTCCACCTTCACGCGAACGTACAGGCCGGGCAGCAGCTCACCCTTCGGGTTCGGCACCTCGGCGCGCAGCGTGACCTGGCCGGTGGTGGCGTCCACCGTCAGGTCGGAGAACAGCAGCTTCCCCGGCAGCGCGTATTCGCTGCCGCCTTCCAGCAGGATGCGTACGCTGGCCGCATCGCTGCCGCTTGCGCGCTTGAACTGCCCGGAATCCATGGCGCGGCGCAGCTTGAGCACCTCGTTGGCCGACTGCGTGAAGTTCACGTACACCGGGTCGATCTGCTGGATCACCGCCAGCGGCGTGGCGTCGCCCTGGCCGACCAGCGCGCCTTCGGTCACCAGCGCGCGGCCGATGCGGCCGCCGATGGGTGCAGTGACGCCTGCGTAGCCAAGGTTGATCTTGGCCGTCTGCAGTTCGGCGCGCGCCACGGCGATGTCCGCTTCCGCAGTCTTGGCCGAGGCCACGGCGTTCAGGTATTCCTGCTTGCTGACCGCGTTGGCCTCGACCAGCGGCTTGTAGCGCTCGGCCAGCGCCTTGGCCTGGACCGCGTTGGCCTCGGCACGTGCCAGGCTGGCCTGGGCGCTCTGCTGCGTCGCCAGATAGGGCGCCGGATCGATGCGGAACAGCGGCTGGCCTGCCTTCACGTCGCTGCCTTCGCGGAACAGCCGCTGCTGCAGGATGCCCGCGGCGCGGGCACGCACCTCGGCCACCCGCGAGGCTTCGAGGCGGCCCGGCAGCTCCGTGATCAGGCCGACATCGGTCGGCGTCGCCACCACCACCCCTACTTCAGGCGGTGGAGGGGCCCCGCCGCCGGCACCGCCGCCCGGGGCCGCTCCGGCCGGAGCCCCGCTCTTGCCGCAGGCGGCGAGCGCCAGCACCGCGGCGGCTGCGACGATGGCCACGACAGAGCGAGCCGGCATGGACAACAACGAATGGCGCGAGACATGCAGAACGGGCATGCGATTCCTTTGAAGCAGGTACGGGGACGGCGCGTGGTCGCGGCGGCTGCCTAAAGGCAACACGGCGAGCTTGGCCATCGGGAGGGGCCCGAGTTTACATACATTCATGAATGTATAGTGGCAACCGCACGCGAGTTCGGTGTTTTACATGTTCGAAGAGAGGGGGGCGAAGTGGTCCGTCGTACCAAGGAAGAAGCACTGGCCACCCGGCATCGCCTGCTCGATGCTGCGGAGGTGCTGTTCCAGTCCCAGGGCGTTTCGCGGACCACATTGCAGCAAATCGCGCAGGAGGCTGGCGCCACCCGCGGCGCGATCTACTGGCACTTCAAGGACAAGCCGGACCTCTTCAACGCCATGATGGAGCGCGTGACGCTGCCGCTGGAGTGCGCCACGCGTGAAGCGAGCGCGGCCCACGAGGATCCGTTGGCGGCGATCGAACAGGTGATGGTGCAGGCCCTGAACCTGATGGTCGCCGACCCGCAGGCGCGGCGGGTCTTCGAGGTGGCCACGCTCAAGGTAGAGTACACGGACGAGATGGCGCCCGTGCTGCAGCGCCATCGCAGCGCGCGCAACGAATGCGTGACCGATTTCGTCCATGCGCTGCAGCATGCCGCGACTCGCGCAGGCATCGAACTGCCCATTCCCGTCAAGACGGCCGCCTACGGGCTGCATGCGGTGATCAGCGGGCTGATCCAGGACTGGCTGCTCGAGCCCGGCGCCTTCGACCTTGTGCCCGCGGGGCGTCATCTGTTCAATGTTTATCTTGCAGGTCTGGGATTCGAGCGCAGGGCGGCGGTGGCGGAGGGGAACTGCAGGCAGCTCGCGTGATCAGTGATAATCAAGGGCTTCGGGCTGCGGCTCGAAGCCTCTCTCGCTGTATTTCAATGGATAGAATTCGGCCCTCCGAAGGCTGAGATCCAGGTTCGATTCCTGGCGGCGGGACCAGAACAAGAAGGGTGCGCAAGGCCGAGTCACTCGAAGCTGATATCCCTTGCGCGGATGACGTTGACGAAGTCCCTTCGTTCCCGCTTCACCATCGCCGCCCTGAGCCAAGATTGGCACCACGGCTTCAAATCCTTGTCTGCATTGAATGGCAGCTTGCGATAAAGCAGAAGGTTGATCATCGTTGATCCTCCTGCCGATGGGATCCGGGCTGACCACTGCTGCTGCGGGTGGGTAGCGTCATTGCCGTGACGCCGGCCACGACGCATGCAAGCCCAAGCCATGCCGTGGATGCCAGCCGCTCACCAAGAAACACGATGCCCACAGCGACACCGACCGGCACCCTGAGATAGGCCTGCGCGGCGGTCGACATCGGGCCCAGCGTGCGCAGGAGCCGGAAATAGAGGGTGAAGGCCAACGCGGTCGAGAGCACTGCGAGCGCCAGCAACGCGAGCACCGAGGCGGCGGAAGGCGCCAGCGTCCAGGGACGGTCGACCGCCAGGCTGGCGGGCAGCAGCACCGCCGCGCCGCTCAGCAGCGAACCCGTGGCCGGCACGACGGGATCGAGACTCTTGAACACGCGTCCTGACATCGCCGCGCAGCCGTAGCAGACGGCAGCCGCCACCAGGGCCAATTGCGGAAGCACCGAACGCCCGAGCCCGCTCAACACTTCGACGCCGACAATCAGGCAGATGCCCGCCAGCCCCGCACCCACGCCGAACAGGCGCTGCAGTGACGGCCTCTCCGCGCCGGCAAGGCACAGGCTCAGCAGAAAGATGAAGATCGGCGACGTGGAGTTGAGAATGGTCGCAAGACCCGCATCCACGCTGCGCTCGGCCCACGCGATGAGCGTGAAGGGCAGGACGCTGTTGAAGCAGGCCTGCAGCAGGAAGCGCCGCCAGGTCGCGGCATCACGGGGCAGCCGCCCGCCTCGCAACCGCAGCACGGCGAGCAGCAGCAACCCGGCGACCAGCGTACGCGATGCGATCAGCGTCAGTGGCGGGATCGTCGCCACGCCGATCTTGATGAAGGTGTATGAGGCGCCCCAGAGGGTGGCAAGCAGCACAAGCAGTGCCCATTCCGTGGTCGATCTCGGCAATCGCGCGGTCGGCGCTGGTTTGATGGTGTGAGTGCGCATGTTGCGCCAATGATCGCGAGAACGGTCTTCCTACACTTCGCCGGCGAGCGAAGCGTGCAACGCCCGACCCGTGTGCTTGTTTGCGAATTGGCATCAGCCGCCTGACCGGCTATGACCCATCGGGCATCTTCGAAAAGCCATGGCCTCGAAAATGCCCAGGTTGTTGACGAGGATGCCGATGCCAGCGTGACGCCGCACCGCCTCCTCGGCAGCGTTCACGGGGTTCGTCAGCCCAGGAAGTTGATCAATGCCGGGATGACTTGGTCTGGCGCCTCTTCCATCAGCCAGTGGCCAGAACCGTTGATGATCACGCCCTGCACGTTGTTCGCGACCATCTTGCCCTGCTCGATCAGGAATGTCCCGCCGGCCTTTTCGCCGGAGAGCACCAGCATGGGCATCGGCAGCGGCGTCTTGCCCATTTCGGCGAACTCGGCCGCGTCCTTCTCGAAGGCCTTGAAGTATTCAAATCCGGCGCGCATACCGCCCGGTTGTGCGTAGGCCTTCGCGTAGAAGCGGCGATCAGCTTCGGGCACCGAGTGCCTGGGGTCGGCCGCGAAGTCATTCCAGAAGTGCTCGAAATAAATACGCTCGCGTCCGCTCACGAGCGCCAGCGGCGTCGCACCGTGAAAATGGAAATGCCAAAGGTCGCGCAGAAGCCAGACGTTCTGCCATGCGCCGATGCCGGGAAGGAAGGCGTCCATGAGCACCACCTTGTCGGTCTCCGAAGGGAATTGGGCGGCATAGGCGTAGGCAACCATCAAGCCGATGTCATGTCCGACGATGCTCACGCTGCGGATGCCAAGCGAGCGGACAAGTTCGTGCACGTCGACGGCCATGTTTTTCTTGCCGTAGCCTGCCTCCGGCTTCGACGAGTTGCCGGCGCCCCGAAGATCGGGCACGACCACGGTGTGCGATTTCGCCAGCAGCGGCATCAGCGGGTTCCACATGTGCCCGGTCTCGGCGTAGCCGTGTAGCAGCACGACGGTCGGCCCCGCGCCGCCAATGCGGTAGTGAATGCGGGTGCCGTTCACCTCTGCGCTGCCTTCACGGAAGCCTTGCACCGCGTCCGCGGCGGGTGTCGCAGCCGCGGCCGACCCCATGCTCATTGTGGCGCCAGCGGAAACCGCGCCGGCAATCAGGGCGCGACGAGTGGGTAAGGGATGGAAGTCCATGCTGAGGCCTTGTGGGTTTGAAAGTGAAGCAAATTTATGGTTCAGCTTCACTTCCGCAAAGAGCCCAAAAGTGCTTTACTCATTCAGCTTTCCTGAATGATGGGACCTGAGCCATGGACCGATTGCGTGCTTACGAGGTGTTCGTGACTGTGGTCACCCGTGGCAGTTTCACCAAGGCAGCCGATGCGCTGGACACCTCACCGGCCAACGTGACGCGCTACGTCAATGAACTGGAGGCCCACTTGCGCACGCGGCTGATCAACCGCACATCGCGCCGCTTGTCGCTCACCGAAGGCGGCAAAGCATTGTTCGACCGGGCGAAGTCGATTCTTGAGGAAGTGGCAGAAACCGAGGCGCTGGCGACCACCGCGTCGCTCCAGCCGCGCGGGCGCTTGCGCATCAACGCGCCGCTGAGTTTCGGCAGCCTCGTGCTGGCGCCCCTGTGGCCGCAGTTCATGGCGAAGTATCCCGATGTCGAACTCGACATTGCGCTCATCGACCGCGTGGTCGACATCGTCGAGGAAGGCTACGACCTGGCCATCCGCATCTCACGGACCACATCGGGCAACCACATTGCGCGTCGCTTGGGCCGCTCCGAAAACCTGGTCTGTGCCTCGCCCGAATATCTTGCGACCCACGGCATGCCCGAAGTCCCGGCCGACCTTTCTCGGCACCTGTGCCTGGGCTATACGTACGGTGCGGCATCCGATGAGTGGCAGTTCGCCGGTCCTGACGGAACACTGGAGTCCGTGCGCGTTCGCTGGGCCGTCAGGGCCAACAATGGAAACACGGCCCGCGCGGCAGCGCTCGCCGGCGCCGGTGTCATCTGGCAGCCCAGTTTCGTGATCGGCGAGGATGTCCGGGCTGGACGATTGGTCGAGATCATGCCTGCCTATCGCATGCCTCCCATCGACATCTTGGCGATCTACGCAAGCCGTCGCCACCTCAGCGCAAAGGTTCGAGTGATGGTCGACTTTCTGGTGGATGCCTTGCAAAGGAACGCAGCCGCTGAATGGCGGAGGACACCCTCTGCAAGTACGGTTGCTTCCCCGCCGCAAGGTGTTGCTCAATGGGAAACTTTTCCATAAAGTGAGGCTCTGCGGCCATGTTGCGCCGCCCCACCTGGAGCTTCGGATGAAGTTTGCTTTTCTGCTGTACGAGGGCGTGGAGCCTATCGATCTGGCCGCAATCGGCGTGATATCAATGGCGAAGCGCGTGGTTCCAGAGCTCAGTTACCTGACGGTGGCAATTGACGGGGGCCTGCAACGGCTCTCGAACGGGCTCAGGGTTGCGCCAGACTTCGCCTTTGGCGATTGCCCTGAAGTCGATGCGATCATCATCCCCGGCGGCCCTGGCTGGCCCACTGCCTCGGAAGACGGCGCCATCCGCTCCTTTCTCCAGCGCCGCAGCGGCAGCGCGACATTGGTTTCCGTCTGCACTGGCGCCATGATCCTTGCTGCTGCGGGGCTGCTGGACGGGCGAGTGGCGACGACCAAATGCGAGGTCCGCGCGCCCGAGCCGTCACCGCTGGCCGTGCTGGCGCACGAGCATCCGGAAGTCGACGCGCGCAAGGCGCTCGTCGTCGACACCGGGACGATCATCACCGGCGGCGGCGTGTCGCTGTGCATCGACGCCATCCTGCACGTGCTCGCCACGCGCATCGGCCCGGACGAAGCGGCCGAAGTGGCCCGCATCATCGAGTACACACATGCGTGGCAAGCCAACAAGGCGCGCCTGCCGACACTCGCGTGAACTCCGGGTTTGTCCCGCCCCCAGATCGTTTGACAGCATAGAACGGGAAAACTATAGTTTCCCAACAGACAACAAAAAGTTGCCTGCATTACCGCCGTACGGCGGCTCGTCTTTGTCAAACTGGAGAAGTCGATGGAAATGACGGATGCAGGTGCCTATGGCGCCGTCCCTGCGGCCAGGTCGGACCACCGGGTCAAGCGGGTCGTTTTTGCGAGCGCGCTCGGAACGATCATCGAGTGGTACGACTTCCTGATCTACGGCGCGGCGGCAGCACTTGTGTTCAACAAGTTGTTCTTTCCCGCTGACGACCCCTTCCTCGGCACACTCGCCGCTCTGGGGAGCGCCGCTGTGGGGTTCTTCGCGCGTCCTTTCGGCGGCGCGGTGTTTGGCTATTTTGGCGACCGGCTCGGACGCAAGTCGATGCTCTTGCTGACGCTGTTGATCATGGGGCTGGGCACCTTTGCCATCGGCCTGCTGCCCACCTATGCGCAGATCGGCATCTGGGCCCCGATACTTCTTGTGCTCCTGCGGGTCATCCAGGGCATCGGCCTCGGCGGCGAGTGGGGCGGGGCGGCGCTGATGGTGCTGGAGCATGCGCCCGCCCGCCGGCGGGGGCTGTGCGGCAGTCTTGTGCAGGTTGGCTTCCCGATCGGCCTGATTCTTTCGGCAGGCGTGTTCGCACTGGTGTCCAAACTGCCCGAGGAGGAGTTCCTGTCCTGGGGGTGGCGTGTGCCTTTCCTCTCGAGCCTGGTGCTCGTGATTCTCGGGGCCTTCATACGGATGAAGGTCGAGGAGTCGCCCGTCTTCGAGGCCATGAAAGCGAAACAGGAAATCGCTCGCAATCCGCTTGCAGAGGCGCTCTTCAAGCATCCCAAGAGCTTTTTCATCGCCATCGGCCTGAAGATCTCGGAGGTCTCCTGGGTCTACATGCTCACGGTGTTCGTGGTGGTGTATGCGACGACCAAGCTGGGCTTGCCGAAGTCGCAGATTCTGGATGCGATCATGATCGCGGCCGCTATCGAGATCGTGACCATTCCGCTGTTCGGGTACCTGTCGGATGTGTTCGGCCGCCGGCCGTTCTATTTCGCGGGGTCGCTGTTCACCATCGCGTTCGCATTCCCCATGTTCTGGCTGCTGGGCACGAAGGACCCACTCGTGATCGTCGCTGCCGTCGCCGTGGCCCTGAGCTTTGGTCACGGCCTGATGTTTGCGCCGGAGGCTACCTACTTTCCCGAGCTCTTCGGCGCCAGGTCACGCTACAGCGGCGCATCGTTTGGCTTCCAGGTCGCGGCGGCCATCGGCGGTGGCTTGACTCCAGTGCTCGCCACCGTGCTCAGCGAGAAGATGGGCGGCACCGCAGGCATTTCCATCATGCTCATCGTGTTGGCGCTCATCACGCTGACGGCGGCGTTCTTCGCGCACGAGACGCGGAACAAGTCGGTCTCCGCCTTGTAGGCGAATTTCCTCCGCATCGTTCATTCCTTCATTCCTTCATTCCTTCATTCGTCCATTTCTTCCAAGGAGTTTCTCCATGTCCAACACCCACACCGCCCAACGTCTGGTCGGAAAGCTCGAGCCCACCAAGGGTGGCTCCATCTACGTCGATCCGGAAAAGATCGAATGGCAGAAGTCGCAGTTCGACAAGATCTGGATGAAGGTGCTTTACCGTAACGACGAGGCAGGCGAAATGACGGTGCTGCTCAAGTGGGAGCCAGGCGCCGTGCTGCCTTTCCACAAGCATCCGGAAATCGAGCAGAGCTGGGTGCTCGAAGGGTCCTTTTATGACCACGACGGCATTTGCCGCGCTGGACAGTACGTCTGGCGCACTCCTGGCTCGCTGCACGAGACACGCTCCGATGAAGGCTGCTTGCTCTTGGCGGTGTACCGCAAGCCGAACGTGTTCTTCAACACCGCCGGGTTCCAGGCCGCCGCCTGAAGGAGGCTGCGTGGCCTACGTCGTCACCGACGCATGCATCCGCTGCCGCTATGGCGAATGCATAGAGGTCTGTCCGCAAGACGCGTTTCGTGAAGGGCCGAACTTCGTCGTGATCGATCCGCACGCCTGTGCGAACTGCGCGTTGTGCGAGATGGTCTGCCCGGTGCACGCCATCTTTTCCGAGCAGGACCTCGGCGACGCCCTGCGTCCCTTCGTCGCCTTGAACGCTTCGCTCGCACGGACCTGGCCGCGTGCCGTCTACCGCGGGCCGCTGCCTGATGCCGATGAATGGGCTTCCCGAAAGTCCAAGCTCACGCAGCTCGATGCCGGGACGCCGGAGGTGCGCCCGTAAAATCCGGCGACATGCCGACGACCAAGCGCCCAGAGAAAAAGACCGATGGCGAAACGAACGCCACACCGCAGGACGACACGCCCCTGCCTGTCGATCTGGGCGCACGAATCAAGCAGCAGCGGCTCTCTGCGGGGCTGACCCTGGCGGAACTTGCAGAGCGCGCCGGCTTCGGCAAAGCCTACCTTTCGCGCATCGAGAACGGCAAGAAGGTGCCGCCCATCGGCACGCTCTCGCGCATCGCCGACGTGCTCGGCATCGAAGCCGCGGCGTTGCTGCAGGCGGCGGGCGTGCGCAGCCGCTGGCGCGGCGCCAGCGTCGTGCGCAAGAATGAAAAGCGCGCGACCGTGCTCGGCGGCAGTGCCTTCGGCTACGACTACTTCGCGCTTACCGATGCGACCGACGGGCGCGCACTCCAGCCCTTCCTGTTCTCCTTTCCTGCGGAGGTCGACAAGTTCGTCTTCTTCGAGCACGACGGCGAGGAACTCCTTCATGTGCTGACGGGCCGCATCGAATGGCAGGTAGGCATGGACAAATACATTCTCGAGGCCGGCGACACGATCCATTTCGATTCGCGCATGCCGCACCGCGGTCACAGTCTTTCGGGTGCGGCCACGGCGCTCGTGGTCATGTACTCGCCTGGGAAGCCTGCCAATCTGGCTTGAGGCGCGCGGCGCACCGAGACGGCCCCTCGGGTCGCCAATGCAGCGGGCCATAGGCCTGCACTCACCGGTGCCGCGGCGCCGGATCATGCGAGACACAGCGCTGCGCGCTGTGTCCCGGCTGTGCCTTCAACAGCGCGCTCGCGACCCCGTTGGTCCACCCGAATCCATCCTGCAACGGGTACTCCCCGCCTCCGCCGCCCGAGGAGTGTTCGCGCTTCCCGGAGCGCAGCGCATATTTTTCGACCAGCTTCCCTTCGCGTTCGTACACCGCCGCGACGGTGGCGAGCCAGCGGCGCGAGATCGCGTTCGAGAGCGATCGGCATCCATAAGCGGCGAACCCCCGGATACCCATCCACTGGAGCGGCGCCCAGCCGTTGGGCCGGTCCCATTGCTGATCGCTCCAGCAGTCCGTGGTCGAAAGTCCGCCCGGCGCGAGCATCCTTGCCGACACCGTCGTGGCCAGCGCCTGCGCATGCGCCGGCTCGGCGAGCCCGACGAACAGAGGCACGACGGATGCTGCCGTCAGGCAGGTCCGCCGCGCTTCGCTGCGCCAGTCGTAGTCGAAGAAGGCCGCTTGCCCATCGTCCCAGCAAAGCTCGATGAGCGCGGCCCGGCGCTCGCGAGCCCGCTGCGCAAACTCCCCTGCAGTTGCCGAATCGCCGCTGTGCCTTGCGACTTCCGCGATCTTGGTCTCCAGCTTGTAGAGGAACGCGTTCAGGTCGACCGGCAGCATGTCGGTCGTGCAGATGCTCGTGAGCGATGGCGCCGTCGCAGCGCGGGCGTGGAAGGGCACCGGCCCGTCTCGGCGCGGTGATGGCGCTTCCCGAAGCCAGCGCGTGCTGAAGTCCCAGCCCGACTCGCAGGCCGCACGCAAATCGCGGTAGACCTCGGCAGGCTGGCGCCGGCACGCCTGCACCGTGGCCACATCCTCGAGCCACGCTTCCTCGCGCGGCGTGTCCCGGTCGTCCCAGTAGCGATTGAGCAGCCTGCCGTCGCGAAGGCGTACGACACGCCGCCGCGCCTCGCCGGATGCAAGCCCATCGCTGCCGGCCATCCAGTAGGCATGCTCCTGGCGCAGCTGCGGCAGGAACTCCGTGTCTGCTGCGGCACCATGGCGCTGCGCGAGCTCGACCATCAGCGCAAACACCGGCGGTTGCGAGCGGCTCAGGTAGTAGGTGCGCGTTCCGTTCGGAATGTGCCCGTAGGTGTCGATCAGGTAGGCGAAGTTGTGGACCATGTCGCCCATCATCTGCACATGGCCTGCGCCGGCGAGCCCCAGCATGGTGAAGTACGAGTCCCAGTAGTACAGCTCCGCGAAGCGCCCGCCGGGCACCACGTAGGGATGCGGCAGTTGCAGCAAGGAGGCATGCGGCGGATGCACGCGGGGATGCCGGGTCAAGACGTTCCAGAGGCTCTCGATGTGATCGCCGATGGGCTGGCCGGGAACCGAAACATACTCGCTGGCCGGCGGATGCGTGGGCCTGAAGTTGGCGTGCACGAAGTCCGACAGGTCGAAACCCGGGTCTCGGCATCGGGCGCGGTAGGCCGCGAGGATGGCTGCCGGCGCGCCTTGGGGCGCACAGTCTACGAAGGTCTTGCTGTCCGAGAAGATGCCCGATTGCTGGACCGCGGTAAACAGCTCCTGGTAGCGGTCCGCTGGAGTGAGCGTGTCCGGCGCCGGCGCCTGGGCCGCCGCTCTCGAACGCTGCGCGCCGCGGCTGGTGCCGAACTGCCCGGAATCATTGCTCGGCATAGTTCCAGAGCAAGCCCCCATCCACCACGCTCGTCGTGCCCGTGATGTAGTCGGCGTCGGCAGAAGCCAGGAACGCGGTCACGCCCGCGACGTCGCCGGGCCGGCCCAGGCGCTTCAGGGGAATGTTTGCGAGCAAGGCATCGTGGAGCGCGGGATCACTCAGCACGCGCGCGTTGATGGGTGTCTCGATGGCGCCCGGCGCGATGTTGTTGACGGTGATGCCGTAGGGGGCGAGTTCAATGGCCAGGTTGCGGGTCATCATCCTCATGCCGCCCTTGCTGATGCAATAGGCAGAGAAATGAGGAAAGGGCAGGTCCTCGTGAACCGAGCTGATGTTGATGATCCTGCCCCCGCGCCCGGCCTGCTTGCACCGGGCGGCAAAAACCTGGGCAAGGAAGAACGCACCCTTCAGGTTCACGTTCATCACCGCGTCATAGTCGGCTTCGGTCACGTCGAGAAACTCCGCCCGCTTCTCGATGCCTGCGTTGTTGACCAGGATATCGATGGCACCAAGCTGATCGGCCACCCTCGCGAACGCCGCGCGCAAGGGCTCGATCTGCGACACGTCGCAGGGCATCACGGCACAGCGGCGCCCGAGCGCTTCGATCTCGCTGCGCAGCGACTCCGAGCGCTTGTCGGCCTCGCGCACGTTGAGGGCGATGTCGGCGCCCGATTCCGCCAGCCGCAGCGCAATGGCCTTGCCGATGCCCTGGGAGGCGCCTGTCACCAGGGCAGTCTTGTTGTGCAGATTCATTGAACAGGCCTCTGAAGCGTAGGCACACGCGGCAAACTCCGCCACTGTGCCTTGCACGGTAGACCCCCGCCGTGGTCCTCGCATGTAGGAGCGAGCCGCGCAAGCATCGCCGCGAGAACGCACTTGCACCCTGCCGCGTTTTGCGGAATCGTTTCCTGCAAGTTTGGGAGCACCCCCTGTCTGTGCAGGTGACCACGTGAAGTCCCGTTGCGGGCATCCGGCTTGCCATGGTCCATCGCATGAAAGACGCTTGTCCTGGAGGCTAGAAAGATGAAGGAAGGCAGAGCACGATCGCAACATTTCGGCCCGGCGAGCCGGCCCGTGGAGGCAAGGCCACAGGTCGCCTTGTCGGAAGCGGGCGTTGCCCGCGCCTACAAACGGCTCGCCCCGATGTACGACGTGTTGTTCGGACGAGTGCTCGAGCCGGGGCGGCGACGCATGGCAGAGGTCGTCCGCGCACTGCAGCCCGCGTCGCTCCTCGAGATTGGCGTCGGCACGGGGCTCGCCCTGGCGCACTACCCGCCCACTTCGAAGATCGTGGGCATCGACCTGTCCCACGAGATGCTCGAGCGCGCGCGTGAAAGGGCGCGCGCCCTGCCGGATCGGCAGATCACCATCGAGCACATGAACGCGGAGCGCACCAGCTTTGCGGATGGAACCTTCGACTGTGTCACTCTGCCCTATGTGCTCTCCGTCACGCCGCGGCCGGCCGAACTGGTGCGCGAGATCCGCCGGATCTGCAAGCCGGGTGGAACCATCGTCGTGCTCAACCACTTCAGCGGAAGCAGGTTCTGGTGGCTGATGGAGCGGGCCTTTCGCTCTGCGGCCGAGCACGTCGGCTTCCGTTCGGACTTCCGCTACGAGGAGCAGATCCTTTCCCATGACTGGGAGGTGGTCGGCATCGAGTCCGTCAATCTGCTCGGCCTCTCCAGGCTCGTCGTACTGAACAACCGCAGGTCCTAGCCATTCCGAGCGGTGCGCCATCACCTGCACTGGCTCAAGGACCACGGCGTCACCTGCCTGAGGGTGATGCTCGAGTACGCGCAGGGCCGCCATCGCTACATCGAACGGCCCGTCGGCCGCTTTGTCCAAGACATGGTGCAGCTCTGGGACGATCTCTTTGCGCTGTGCGAGGAGGTGGACCTCTATCTCCTTCTCACGCCATTCGACACCTTCTTCACATGGCGTCAAGTGCTTTCGTCAAGGCGGCGCGTCGTCGTTCTTCTTGCCCGGGAGGATGTGGCTGAGCACTTGCCTGGCGGTGTTCGCGATCATCGAGCCGCCCTCGGCATCGCCCTTGACGAGCGACGTGACGAAGTTGCGCGCCTGCTTCAAGTTGATGTGGGGCGGGAGCGGCGGCACCTCCGGATCGGTCTTGATTTCGAGCAGCACGGGCCGTGTCGCTGCAAGTGCCCTGTCCCATGCAGGGCCGACGGCTTCAGGGTCGTCGACGTAGATGCCGTCCAGGCCGATGAGTTCGGCGAACTTGTGATACGGCACGTTGGGCAGCGTCTGGGTGGCCTCGAACTTCGGGTCGCCTTCCATGACGCGTTGCTCCCAAGTGACCTGGTTCAGGTCTTCGTTGTTGAGCACCATGACGATCCAGCGCGGATCGCTCCACCGCCGCCAGTACTTCGCCACCGTGATCAGCTCGGCCATGTTGTTCATCTGCATGGCACCGTCGCCGACCATCGCGATGACCGGGCGGTCGGGATGTGCGAACTTCGCGGCAATGGCGTAGGGCACGGCAGCGCCCATGGACGCGAGCCCGCCCGAAAGCGAACCCATCATCCCGCGCCGCACCTTGATGTCGCGTGCGTACCAGTTGGCACAGGAACCGGAGTCGCAGGTCAGGATGGCGCGGTCGGGGAGCCGCGCCGACAGTTCGACGAAAGGCCGCTGCGGATTGACCGGCTCGGCCGCCGCCATGGCGCGCTCGTGAAGGGTCTTCGCCCATTCGTCGTTCCAGCTGCCGATGTCGTCGCGCCATCCGGTCTCGGTCTTCTGCTGGAGCAGCGGGAGCAATGCCTCCAGCGTGGCCTTGACGTCGCCCTGCAGGTTGACCTCCATCGGATAGCGGATGGAAAGCATGCCGGGATCGAGGTCGACCTGGACGCCGCGTGCCTGGCCTTCCTTCGGCAGGAACTCCGCATACGGAAAGCCGGAGCCCAGCATGAGAAAGGTGTCGCACCCCGCCATGAGTTCATCGCTGGGCTTGGTGCCGAGCAGGCCGATCGAGCCGGTGACCCATGGCAGGTCGTCCGGCAGCGCCTGCTTGCCCAGGAGGGCCTTGGCCGCACCCGCGCCGAGCCTGTCGGCGACAGCGATGATCTCGTCCGTGGCTCCATTGCCGCCTGCTCCCACGAGCAGGGCCACCTTCTTGCCGGCGTTGAGCACCTCTGCCGCGCGAGACAGGTCGGCCGCAGCCGGCAGCACGCGCGGCGCCGACCAGCCGACGCCCGAGAAGACGGAGCCGTGGGCCCGCGGCGGTTGCTCCATCGGCAGGTCCTGCAGGTCGTTCGGGATGACGAGTGCGGTGACGCGCCGGCGTCCGAGCGCAATGCGCACGGATCGGTCGATCAGGTGGCGCACTTGCGCGGGCACGCTGGCCGTGGCGACGAAATCGCCCGCGACATCCTTCAACATCGAGTGGAGGTCGAGTTCCTGTTGATAGTGGGAGCCGACCGCCGTTCTCGCCTGCTGCCCGACGATGGCCAGCACCGGCACGTGGTCGAGCCGCGCGTCGTAAAGCCCGGTGATCAGGTGCGACGCGCCGGGGCCGGAAGTGGCAAGGCACACGCCGAGTTCGCCGGTGAACTTGGCATGCGCCGAGGCCATGAACGCGGCCATCTCCTCGTGCCTGGCCTGCACGAACTCGAACTTGTCCCCCGCTCGCGCGAGCCCGCCCAACAGTCCGTTGATGCCATCGCCCGGATAGCCGAAGATACGGCGGACGCCCCATTGGTGCAGGCGCTGCCAGAAGAAATCGGAAACTTTTTCAGCCATGCTTGCATGGTCATACAGGGCGACGGTGCCCGCGGTCTGTCGGACATACTCGATGGATTGCAGCAGGCGGGTGGGGGCGGCTGCCGTTACCCGCGGTCGGTGGTCCCGGTGGTCGCCTGCCCTTTGCAAGGCTCGATGCGCCACTGGAGGCGCATCTTCAGCGTCTCTCCCGTCTCCAGCAGGCGCAGCCCCGGCCGGCCTTCCAGGTGAAAGGCATCGATGGGCTGCGTGATCGGCTCGAAGCAGAAGGCCTGCCCCTCGCGCGGCCGGTACATGAGGCAGTAATGGCGCTCGGCACCGCCGTCCCCGACGAAGTCCGGCATCGTCAGGCTGAGCTGCAGGCCGTGCTCCGGCCATTCGATGCGCGCGTGGCCGCCCCAGCCCGTGTAGGCGTTGTCGACAAAGCTGCCGAAAGCGGATGCGCCTTGCCCCAGGTCCCAGTCCTGCGGAATCTCCCGCGTGTGCCGGGTCGGCAGCGGGTCGCTGCCACAGAGCCAGACGCCTTGGACCGGCGCGACGATGCGCGTGCTGCCCGTCCGCATGAACCAGGGATGCACGCCCAGGCCGTAGGGCAGCGGCGCCTCGCCCAGGTGCCGCACTTCGAGCGTCTGGTCCAGGCCGTCATCGACCAGGTGAAAGTGCTGCGTGGCCAGGTATTCGTACGGGTTGCCGTCGAATCGCCGCGACTGCAGCGTCATCGTCGCGGAATCCTCCGCGTCGCGGTCGAGCTGCCAGCCTTGCAGCCAGCCATCGCCGTGGATCGGGTAGGGCTCGCCCGCGCGATTGGGGCGCACCGGATGAAATGCCCCCGCCGCCTCGAAGCCGCCGCCGCTGATGCGGTTGGACCACGGCACCATGGGAAACGAGGCGAGTCGGTAGAGATCGGGGGTGAGCCCGTCCCATGGCCGCCACAGGTCGAACAGCCCCTCTGGGCGTTCGATCTGCCAGGCAGCAACGCTGCCGCCCAGAGAGGGCACGAGGCCCAGGCGCTGATCACCATGGCGCAGCCAGACGACAGGGTGCACAGTGCCGGCCGTCATGGGCTCAGCCTCCGAAGCGGAAGGCCGGCAGGCCCGGGCTGTCCACCTCCACCGCGAACAGCCCGCCGGCCAGCGGCTCAGCGGCAAGGCGGGCTTCGTCCAGGCCGGTCTTGGCGGACGTGACGTACAGCGTGCGCAACTCGGGTCCTCCGAAGGTGCAGTTGGTGACCTGGCTCACCGGCAGTTCGATGCGCCCCAGCTCCCCGCCGCTCAGTGGATGGTGGCAGCTCACGCAAGCACCGCCCCAATGGGCGATCCAGAGCCGGCCCGCCGCGTCGGTCGTCATGCCGTCGGGCAGGCCGTCGCGGCGCGCGAAGCGCAGCCAGAGCCGGCGATGGGCGAGGCTGCCATGCTCCGGATCGAAGTCATAGGCGTGGATGCCGCCCTGGGCGGTGTCGTTGAAGTACATCGTGCGGCCGTCCAGCGACCAGGTCGGTCCGTTGGTGACTGCGAAGCCGCTGTCATGCTGCGTGCACTGCCCGTCGGGGTCGAAGCGGTACAGCGCCCCGCTCGGCGCCACGCAGTCGAAGTCCATGGTGCCGCCCCAGAACCGGCCGCGCGCATCGCACTTGCCATCGTTGAAGCGGTTGCTGAGGAGCGCCGGCTCGGGCCGGTGCAGCCACTGCGGCCCTGCGTCGGGCATTGTCGGGTCGAAGAAGGCGAAGCCACGACGCAGCGTCACGATCAGGCCCGGCGCGTTCTCGCGTTCGGCCAAGGCCGAGATCTCCTCGTCGAACTCCCACCGGTCCTGCGCGCCGGTGGCGGGATCGAGTCGCCACAGGCGCTTTTCGAGGATGTCCACCCCGTACAGCTTCTGTTCGCGCACCGACCACATCAGCCCTTCGCCGAGGCTTGCCCCCGCGGCGTGGATGCAACGCAGCGCGCTTTCGAAGCGCGGTGCCGGAAAGGTCGAGGAAGGGTTCACGGCGGGTCTCCGATGCAATGCGTCCGGGGCATTCGGTGCCCTTGACGCGCCGCATCGTAGCAAGGCATATTGATAAGAGAAAGAAGGCAAACGCGTATAGATCGATACGAAGTTTGCAATGTCAATTCCACTGGAGACTCTCTTTGACAGCCACCGTTGCACGCGCGCCCGCTTCTTCTTTTTCCACCTACCCCAGCCTCCGCGACAAGGCTGTCTTCGTGACGGGCGGCGGCAGCGGCATCGGCGCCGCGTTGGTCGGCGCCTTCGCGGAACAAGGTGCGCGGGTCGCCTTCGTCGACATCGCGGAGCAAGCCAGTGCTTCACTGGCGGCGCAGATCGCCGAGGCAGGCCATCGCGCACCGTGGTGGAGGTGCTGCGACGTGCGCGACATCGCCGCATTGCAGGCCGCCATCGCCGATGCGGCAGGCGAGCTGGGCGACTTTTCCGTGCTCGTCAACAACGTTGCCAGCGACGACCGCCACACCCTCGAGTCCGTCACGCCCGACTACTACGACGAGCGCATGGCCATCAACGAGCGTCCGGCCTTCTTCGCCATCCAGTCCGTGGTGCCCGGCATGAAGCGCCTGGGGGGCGGCGCGATCGTCAATCTGGGCTCCACCGGGTGGCAAGGCAAGGGCGGCGCGTACCCCTGTTATGCGATCGCCAAGTCTTCGGTCAATGGCCTCACGCGCGGCCTGGCCGTGAACCTCGGGCGCGACCGCATCCGCATCAACACCGTGTCGCCCGGGTGGGTCATGACCGAGCGCCAGGTGCGCCTGTGGCTGGACGCCGAAGGCGAGCAGGCCCTCGCGCGCAACCAGTGCCTGCCGGACCGGCTGCAGCCGCACGACATCGCGCGCATGGTGCTGTTCCTGGCCTCGGATGATGGCGCCATGTGCACCGCGCAGGAGTTCAAGGTCGACGCGGGCTGGGTTTGACGCGGGCCGGATCGCCCATCGAAGTTCAGGCTTCGACCTCCAGCCGCCTTCCATAGACCGTCAGGCTCGCCGCCTTCAGCGCGCGCATCATGACCTTCGCGGCCGGTGAGAGCAGCCGGTCGGTGTGCGTGATGATGCCGAAGGCGTCCATGTGGCAGGGCACCGCCACCGGCAACACGGCGCCCAGGCCGTGCGCGGCGTAGTAGCGCGCCACGTCGGTCGCCAGCACCGCGAGCATGTCCGACTGCTGCAGCATGCGGGTGATGAAGAGCAGCGCCGAGCTCTCGATCACGTTCATCGGCGGCGCCAGTCCTTCTTCCCTGAACATGAGCTCGAAGCGGTGCCGCAGCACGCTGCCTGCGGGCGGCACGATCCAGCCGGCGCTCACCAGGTCGCGCAGCGTGAGGCCGGTCATTCCCAGCAACGGGTGGCCCGTGCGCACCAGCGCCGACACCGGTTCTTCGGTCAGCGGCTCGTAGTGCAGCTTGGCCTTGTCGTGCTCGGCGGACAGCCGCGCCACCAGGATGTCGAGCTTGCCTTGCTCGAAGCGCTCCATCAGCACCCGGCTGGTCTCGATCTCGAGTGCGACGCGGAGGTTCGGCTGGTCGCGCTTGACCAGCGCAATGGCAGGCGGCATCAGGGTCAGGCCCGGCGCGGTGATGGTGCCCACGCTGACCTGACCGAAGCGCCCGGCCTTGAGCGCCACCAACTCATCGTGCGCCTCGTTCAGGCTGGCCAGCGCCATGCGCGCGTGGCGAATCATGCTTTCGCCATACCAGGTCGGCCGCATCCCCCTCGGCAATCGCTCGAAGAGCGGCACCTCCAGCACGTCCTCCAGGTCCTTGAGCAGCTTCGACGCGGCCGGCTGCGTCATGTTCAGCACCTGCGCGGCGCGGTGGATGTTGCCTTCTTCCGCGAGCGCGACCAGCAGCAACAGCTGCCGCGTCTTGAGCCGCGCGCGAATGAACCAGTGCGTGTAGTTCGTCATCGGGTTTTCCTGAATCCTGTTTCGGGTATCGATTCGATCCAAATCTCTATTGGAAAGATATCGGTGCGATTCCTACACTCCGCCCCACTCGTCCATCAGGAGTTCCGACGTTGAAGCGCAGTCCCGAGGTCCAGCTCAGTGCCCGCCATTACATCAATGGCCGCTGGGAGACGGGCGTGACCAGCGGGCAGAGCACCAACCCCTCGGACCTGCGCGAGACGGTGGCCGAGTACGCCCGCGCCGACCGCAGCCAGACCGAGCTGGCGGTTCGCGCCGCGGCCGATGCCTTCCGCGCCTGGAGCATGACCACCCCGCAGCGCCGCGCCGATGCGCTCGACCAGATCGGCAGCGAGATCCTCGCGCGCAAGGACGAGCTGGGCCTGCTGCTGGCGCGCGAGGAGGGCAAGACGCTGCCCGAGGCCGTGGCCGAGGCCGCGCGCGCCGGGCAGATCTTCAAGTTCTTTGCGGGCGAGGCCCTGCGTGTCGGCGGCGAAACCATCGCCTCGCTGCGGCCCGGGGTGCATGTGGATGTCACCCGCGAGCCGGTGGGCGTGGCGGGCCTGATCACGCCCTGGAACTTTCCGCTCGCCATCCCCGCCTGGAAGATCGCGCCGGCGCTCGCCTGCGGCAATGCGGTGGTGTTCAAGCCTTCCGAGCTGGTGCCCGCCTGCGGCTGGGCGCTGGCCGAGATCATCAGCCGCGCCGCGCTGCCTGCTGGCACCTTCAACCTCGTGATGGGCAGCGGCCGCGAGGTCGGCCAGGCGTTGGCCGAGCATCCGCTGGTCGACGCGATCAGCTTCACCGGCTCGGCGCCCACCGGCGAGCGCGTGCTGCAGGCCGCCGCGGCGCGGCGCGCCAAGGTACAGCTCGAAATGGGCGGCAAGAACCCGCTGGTGGTGTTGGCCGACGCGGACCTGGAACTCGCCGTCGACTGCGCGGTGCAGGGCGCCTACTTCTCGACCGGCCAGCGCTGCACGGCCTCGAGCCGCCTCATCGTCGAGGCGCCGGTGCATGACGCGTTCGTCGCGCGGCTCAAGCAGCGCATGGCCGCGCTGAAGGTCGGCCACGCGCTGGAGCCCGGCGTGGACATCGGCCCGGTGGCCGATCGCGCGCAGCTCGAAGCCAACATGGCTGCCATCGGGAGCGCGCGCGAGGAGGGCGCCGAGCACGTCTGCGGCGGCGACCTGCTGCAGCGCCCGAGCGAGGGCCACTACATGAGCCCGGCGCTGTTCCTTGCCCGGCCCAGCCACCGGATCGCCCGCGAGGAAGTCTTCGGCCCGGTGGCCTGCGTGCTGCGGGCCGACGATTCCGAGCATGCCCTCGCACTGGCCAACGACACGCCCTTCGGCCTGTGCGCCGGCATCTGCACCAACTCGCTGCGCCATGCCATGCACTTCCGCCGCCACGCGCGCGTGGGCATGACGATGGTCAACCTGCCGACCGCCGGCGTGGACTACCACGTGCCCTCCGGCGGGCGCAAGGCGTCGAGCTACGGTGCACGGGAGCAGGGGCGCCACGCCGCCGAGTTCTACACCACGGTGAAGACCGGCTACATGCGCGCTTGAGGACCTTTTCAGCCATACCAACCAGGAGACGACAGCATGAAACTGAACCGCCGCACATTGACCACCGCCATCGCCGCGGCCTCCCTGGCCGCGCTCCTGCCGGCCACCGCGCTGGCACAGAAGAAGATCGTCCTGGGCTTCAGCCAGGTCGGCGCCGAAAGCGAATGGCGCACCGCCAACACCGAGTCGATCAAGTCGGCCGCGAAAGAGGCCGGCATCGAGCTCAAATTCTCGGACGCGCAGCAGAAGCAGGAGAACCAGATCAAGGCCATCCGCTCGTTCATCGCGCAGAAAGTGGACGTGATCGCGTTCTCGCCGGTGGTCGAGTCGGGCTGGGAGACGGTGCTGCGCGAGGCCAAGGCCGCCAACATCCCGGTCGTGCTGACCGACCGTTCCGTCAACACCAAGGACGACTCGCTCTACGTGAGCTTCATGGGCTCCGACTTCGTCGAGGAAGGCCGCAAGGCCGGGCGCTGGCTGGTGGAGAAGATGAAGGACCAGAAGGGCGAGGTCAACATCGTCGAGCTGCAGGGCACCGTGGGCTCGGCGCCGGCGATCGACCGCAAGAAGGGCTTCGAGGAAATCATCAAGGCCGACCCCAAGTTCAAGATCATCCGATCGCAGACCGGCGACTTCACGCGCGCCAAGGGCAAGGAGGTCATGGAAGCCTTCCTCAAGGCCGACGGCAAGAAGATCAATGTGCTCTACGCGCACAACGACGACATGGCCATCGGCGCCATCCAGGCGATCGAGGAGGCGGGGCTGAAGCCGGCCAAGGACATCACCATCATCTCCGTCGACGCGGTGAAGGGCGCCTTCGAAGCCATGATGGCGGGCAAGCTGAATGTGTCGGTCGAGTGCAGCCCTCTGCTCGGCCCGCAGCTGATGGCTGCCGTGAAGGACATCAAGGCCGGCAAGGCGCTGTCCAAGCGCATCGTGACCGAGGAAACGATCTTCCCGATGGAAGTCGCGGCCCAGGAATTCCCCAAGCGGAAGTATTGAGCTCGCCCCCAGGTTGGCTCACTTCGTATAGCCGCCCACCCCCCTACCGGGGGCAACACCAGCGGCCCGGCAAAGCCGGTTCCGCGGTGTTCCTGGAATGGGATCGATCAACGTCAGGAGACACAGTTCATGAAACGCAATTTCCTCAAGTCCGCGCTTGCCGCGGCCGCCTTCGCCATCGCCGGTGCGGCCGGCATCCCTTCGCTCGCCCAGGCCCAGGACAAGGGACCTATCGCGATCTCGATGCCGACCAAGTCCTCGGCGCGCTGGATCTCCGACGGATCGAACATGGTCAAGTACTTCAAGGAGAAGGGGTACAAGACCGATCTGCAGTATGCCGACGATGACATTCCCAACCAGCTCGCGCAGATCGAGAACATGGTGACCAAGGGGTCGAAGGTGCTGGTGATCGCGGCCATCGACGGCAGCACGCTCTCGGACGTGCTGCAAAAGGCGGCTGACAAGGGCGTGAAGGTCATCGCCTACGACCGGCTCATCAAGGGCTCGAAGAACGTCGACTACTACGCGACCTTCGACAACTTCCAGGTCGGCGTGCTGCAGGCGCAGTCGATCGAGAAGGCGCTCGACCTGAAGTCCGGCAAGGGGCCCTTCAACATCGAGCTCTTCGGCGGTTCGCCCGACGACAACAACGCCTTCTTCTTCTACAACGGCGCCATGTCGGTGCTGGAGCCGTATATCAAGAGCGGCAAGCTGGTGGTGCGCAGCAAGCAGATGGGGATGGACAAGGTCGGCACGCTGCGCTGGGACGGCGCGGTCGCGCAGGCGCGCATGGACAACCTGCTGTCGGCCTACTACACCAAGGAGCGCGTGGACGCGGTCCTGTCGCCCTACGACGGCCTGTCGATCGGCATCCTTTCCTCGCTCAAGGGCGTGGGCTACGGCACGCCGCAGCAGCCGATGCCGGTGGTGTCGGGCCAGGACGCGGAGGTGCCTTCGGTCAAGTCGATCCTGCGCAAGGAGCAGACTTCGACCGTGTTCAAGGACACGCGCGAGCTGGCCAAGGTCACGGTCGCCATGGTCGACGCCATGCTCGCCGGCAAGACGCCGGAAGTGAACGACACCAAGACCTACAACAACGGCGTGAAGGTGGTGCCCTCGTACCTGCTGAAGCCGGTGAGCGTGGACGCCTCGAACTGGAAGCCGGTGCTGATCGACAGCGGCTACTACAAGGAAAGCCAGGTCAAGTGAGCGTGTGGCAGGACGAGCGGGCCGCCGGGCCCGCAGCTGCGAAGGAGGCCTCTTGAGCGAAGCGATGGAAGTGAGCGAGGCGCCCCCTGCGAAGAACGCCGTTCTTCTGGAGATGCGCGGCATCACCAAGACCTTCCCCGGCGTGAACGCGCTGGACAAGGTCAACCTCGCCGTGCGTCCGGCCGAGATCCATGCGGTGGTGGGCGAGAACGGCGCCGGCAAGTCCACGCTGATGAAGGTGCTCAGCGGCGTCTACCCCTGCGACTCCTATGCCGGCGAGATCCGTTTCGACGGCGAGCCGCGGCGCTTCCGCGGCATCGCCGACAGCGAGGCCCTGGGCATCATCATCATCCACCAGGAGCTGGCGCTGGTGCCGCTGCTGTCCATTGCCGAGAACATCTTCCTCGGCAACGAGACGGCGCGGGGCGGCGTCATCGACTGGAGCGAGGCCTGGCGGCGCACGCGCGAGCTGCTGGCCAAGGTGGGCCTGAACGAGCGGCCGACCACGCTGGTCTCGGACCTGGGCGTGGGCAAGCAGCAGCTGGTCGAGATCGCGAAGGCGCTGTCCAAGCGGGTGCGGCTGCTGATCCTGGACGAGCCCACCGCCAGCCTCAACGAGAGCGACAGCGAAGCGCTGCTGGCGCTGCTGCTGGAGCTCAAGGCACAGGGCATCGCCTCGATCCTGATCTCGCACAAGCTCAACGAGATTGCCAAGGTGGCCGATGCGATCACCGTGCTGCGCGACGGCAGCACGGTGGAGACCATCGACTGCCGGCGCGAACCGATCAGCGAGGACCGCATCATCCGCGGCATGGTCGGGCGCGACATGGCGCACCGCTACCCGCAGCGCACGCCGCGCATCGGCGAGCGCATGCTCGAGGTGCGCGACTGGCGCGTGCACCATGCGCTGCACGCCGACCGCGAGCAGATCAAGGGCGTCGACCTGCACGTATGCCGCGGCGAGATCGTCGGCATTGCGGGCCTGATGGGCGCCGGGCGCACCGAGTTCGCGATGAGCGTGTTCGGCCGCTCCTACGGCCAGCGCATCAGCGGCACGGTGCGCATGCATGGCAAGGAGGTCGATGTCGGCACCATCCGCAAGGCGATCGACCAGGGCATCGCCTACGTCACCGAGGACCGCAAGGGGGCCGGCCTGGTGCTGGAGGAAGACATCCGCACCAACATCAGCCTCGCGAATCTCGAGGCCGTGTCGAGCGCGATGGTGATCGACGAGGGCCGCGAGTACCAGGTGGCGAACGACTACCGCAAGGCGCTGCGCATCCGCAGCGCCGATGTCTACCAGCAGGTGGTGAACCTCTCGGGCGGCAACCAGCAGAAGGTGGTGCTGAGCAAGTGGCTCTTCGCCAACCCGCAGCTGCTGATCCTCGACGAGCCGACGCGCGGCATCGACGTCGGCGCCAAGTACGAGATCTACAGCCTCATCGACCAGCTCGCGAGCGATGGCAAGGGCATCCTGATGATCTCCTCCGAAATGCCGGAGCTGCTCGGGATGTGCGACCGGATCTATGTGATGAACGAGGGACGCTTCGTCGCCGAATACCCGGTGGCCGAAGCGTCGCAGGAGCGCATCATGCGCGCAATCGTGAATTCGGGAGGTGGCGTCCATGGCCAATGAAGCACAGGCGGCGCAGGCCGCGACGGGCGTGGAGAGCGTGGCCGCGAAGGCCTCCATCCATCCTGGATTCCTGAAGAGCAACCTGCGCGAGTACGGCATGCTGATCTCGCTGGTCGCGATCATGGTGCTGTTCCAGGTGCTGACCGACGGCACGCTCTTGCAGCCGCTCAACCTCACGAACCTCGTGCTGCAGAACAGCTACATCGTCATCATGGCGCTGGGCATGCTGCTGGTGATCGTC
This sequence comes from Variovorax sp. PBS-H4, assembly GCF_901827205.1. Classification (NCBI taxonomy): domain Bacteria; kingdom Pseudomonadati; phylum Pseudomonadota; class Betaproteobacteria; order Burkholderiales; family Comamonadaceae; genus Variovorax; species Variovorax sp. PBS-H4. The sequence continues at coordinate 508,816 of NZ_LR594675.1, forward strand.
GCCGGCCACATCGACTTGTCGGTGGGCTCGGTGTGCGGCTTCATCGGCGCGCTGGCCGCGGTGCTGATGGTGGAGTACGAGTGGCATTTCGTCCCCACTTTCCTGGCCTGCCTGGTCGCGGGCGCGGCGGTCGGCGCTGCGCAGGGCTGGTTCGTCGCCTACTTCCGCATTCCTTCCTTCATCGTCACCCTGGCCGGCATGCTGGTGTTCAAGGGCCTGACGCTGGCCTTGCTGGCGGGGCAGTCGGTCGGGCCGTTTCCAGTGGCTTTCCAGCGCCTCAGCTCCGGTTTCATCCCCGAGGCCCTGGCCACCGACGGGCTGCGGATGACCTCGCTGCTTCTGGGCGCGCTCGCTGCAGCGGCGCTGGTGTTCTTCAAGCTGCGTGGGCGTGCCCGGCTGGCGCGCCACGGCATGGAGGCGGAGCCCTTCGCCTTCTTCCTGCTGAAGAACGTGCTCTTCGCCGGGATCATCCTGTTCTTCAGCTGGCTGCTGGCCTCGTACAAGGGGCTGCCCAACGTGCTGATCGTGATGGCGGTGCTGATCGTGGCCTACGACTTCGTGACCACCCGCACCACCGTCGGGCGGCGCATCTATGCACTCGGCGGCAACGAGAAGGCGGCTCGGCTCTCGGGCATCAAGACGCAGCGCCTGGCCTTCCTGGCCTTCGTCAACATGGGCGTGCTGGCCGCGCTCGCGGGGCTGGTGTTCGCCGCGCGACTCAACACCGCCACGCCCAAGGCCGGGCTGGGCTTCGAGCTGGACGTGATCGCGGCCTGCTTCATCGGCGGCGCGTCGGCCTCGGGCGGCGTGGGCAAGGTCATGGGCGCAGTGATCGGCGCCTTCGTGATGGGCGTGATGAACAACGGCATGTCGATCCTCGGCATCGGCATCGACTACCAGCAGGTCATCAAGGGCCTGGTGCTGCTGGCGGCGGTGTTCGTCGACGTGTACAACAAGAACAAGTGAGGCCGTGATGAGCGCAGAGATGCAGCCGGTGCTGGAGCTCTCGGGCATCCACAAGCAGTTTGCCGGCGTCAGCGCGCTGCGCGACGTGCAGCTGCGGCTGCATGCGGGCGAGATCCATGCGCTGATGGGGCAGAACGGCGCGGGCAAGTCCACGTTGATCAAGGTGCTCACGGGCGCGCTGCCCTCGGGCGGCGGCACGATGCGGCTCGATGGGCAGCCGATCCGGCCCGCCTCGCCGCTGGAGGCGCAGAAGCTGGGCATCAGCACCGTCTACCAGGAAGTCAATCTCTGTCCCAACCTCTCGGTGGCCGAGAACGTGTTCGCCGGCCGCTATCCGCGCCGCGGCGCCGTCGAGGGCTTTCGGATCGACTGGTCGGCCGTGCACCGGCGTGCACGCGATCTGCTGGCGCGCATCGGGCTGGAGATCGACGTCGGGCGGCTGCTGTCGAGCTACCCGGTGGCGGTGCAGCAGATGGTGGCGATCGCGCGCGCACTCGGCCTGTCCTCCAAGGTGCTGATCCTCGATGAGCCGACCTCCAGCCTGGACGAGGACGAGGTCCGAAAGCTCTTCGACGTGCTGCGCCGGCTGCGCGGCGAGGGCCTGGCGATCGTGTTCGTCACGCACTTCCTGAACCAGGTGTACGAGGTGTCCGACCGCATCACCGTGCTGCGCAATGGCGCCTGGGTGGGCGAATGGCGCGCGAGCGAGCTGGGCCCGCAGGCGCTGATCGCCGCGATGCTCGGGCGTGAGCTGGCGGCGCAGTCGGCGCGGCCGGCCGCGCTGCCCGTGGTGGCCATCGACACCCCCGCCATGCTGGAAACACAAGGACTCGGCCAATCGGGGCTGCTGCAGCCGGTCGACCTGCGCATCCGCGCCGGCGAGATCGTCGGGCTCGCCGGCTTGCTAGGCGCCGGGCGAACGGAGCTGGCGCGCCTGCTGTTCGGGCTGGAGGCGCCCGATCGGGGGCAGCTGCGCATCGATGGCGAGGTGGTGCGCTTCGCCAGCCCGGCCGACGCGATACGCCAGGGACTCGCGCTGTGCCCCGAGGAGCGCAAGACCGACGGCATCGTGGCCGAGCTGTCCGTGCGCGAGAACATCGCCCTGGCGCTGCAGGCCAGGCTCGGCACCCGGCGCTTCCTCTCGCGCGCGGAGCAGACCGCGCTGGCCGAGCGCTACGTGGCCGCGCTCGGCATCAAGACGGCGAGCGTGGAGACGCCGATCGGCCTGCTCTCCGGCGGCAACCAGCAGAAGGCCATGATCGCGCGCTGGCTTGCCACCGAGCCGCGCCTGCTGATCCTCGACGAGCCGACGCGTGGCATCGACGTCGGGGCCAAGCAGGAGATCATGGACCAGATCCTGCGGCTCGCGCAGGCCGGCATGGCGGTGCTCTTCATCTCGTCGGAGATGAGCGAGGTGGTGCGCGTGGCGCATCGCATCGTGGTGCTGCGAGACCGCCGCAAGGTGGGCGAACTGCCCGCCGGCAGCAGCGAGGACGAAGTATGCGAACTGATCGCGGCCACACCATGAGCCGCACGGCCATGAGCACTGCCTCCTCGTCCGGCTTCGCAGCGATGGCCCTGCGCCATCGGCTCGCCTGGCCGCTGCTCACGCTGGTGCTGCTGCTCGCGCTCAACGCGGCATTCAATCCGGGCTTCCTGCATCTGGAGTGGCGCGACGGGCACCTCTACGGCAGCCTGATCGACATCCTCAACCGCGCGGCGCCGCTGGTGCTGGTCTCCCTGGGCATGACGCTGGTGATCGCGACGCGCGGCATCGACATCTCGGTGGGCGCGGTGGTGGCCATTGCGGCGGCGCTCGCGGCCTGGATGATCGGCGGCGCCGTGTCGGGCAACGTCAGCCGCTTCCCGATGCCGGTGGCCATCGCTTCGGCCATCGGAGTTGCGCTCGTCTGCGGGCTGTGGAACGGACTGCTGGTCGCCCGCGTGGGCATGCAGCCCATCATCGCCACGCTGATCCTCATGGTGGCGGGGCGCGGCATCGCGCAGCTCATCACCGGCGGGCAGATCATCACCATCTACTACCAGCCCTTCTTCTTCCTGGGCAGCGGCTATCTGCTGGGCTTGCCGTTCTCGCTCTTCGTCGTGGCGCTGGTCTTCATCGCGCTCTCCCTTGTTCTCACGCGGACCGCGCTCGGACTGTTCATCCAGGCGGTGGGCATCAACCCCACGGCCGCACGCGTGGCCGGCGTGCAGGCGCGCCGCCTGGTCGTGGGGGCCTACGCTTTCTGCGGCGCGTGCGCGGGCGTCGCGGGCTTGTTGATCAGCTCCAACGTGAAGAGTGCCGACGGCAACAATGCCGGCCAGCTGCTCGAGCTCGATGCCATCCTGGCCGTGACCCTGGGCGGTACCGCGCTCACCGGCGGGCGTTTCAGCCTGGTGGGCAGCGTGATCGGCGCGCTCATCATCCAGACGCTGACCTACGCCATCTACTCATTGGGTGTGCCGCCCGAGATCAACCTGGTGGTGAAGGCGGCGGTGGTGTTCGCGGTGATGCTGCTGCAGTCACCGGAATTCCGCGCCACGGTGGCCAGCCTGGCGCGACGCCCGGCGCTCGAAGGAGCGGATCGATGAGCGCGGTGATGCGAGATCGGCAGCCGTCCGCGGCCGGCGCCGCGAGCGAGGCGGGGCGGCGGGCGCGTTTCAATCCCAAGTACCTGCCGCTGGCCGCCACCATTTCGCTCTTCGTCGCGATGGCGGCGCTCGGCTCGGTGCTCTACGACGGCTTCTTCTCGGCGCAGGTCTTTCTCAACCTGTTGATCGACAACGCCTTCCTGATCGTGGTGGCGGTCGGCATGAGCTTCGTGATCCTGTCCGGCGGCATCGACCTGTCGGTGGGCTCGGTCATCGCATTCACCACGATGGTCTCGGCCTCGCTGGTGGAGAAGCATGGCTGGCCCCCCGCGGCCGTGATCCCGCTGGTGCTGGTGCTGGGCACCGCCTTCGGTGGGCTGATGGGCGTGCTGATCGAGCGCTTCCGGCTGCAGCCCTTCATCGTCACGCTCGCGGGCATGTTCCTGGCACGCGGGCTCTGCTACCTGATCAGCATCGACTCGATCAGCATCACGAACGAGTTCTACGCGTCGGTCTCGCAGCTGCGCATCCCGGTGGGCTTCGGGGCCTCGCTGTCGGTCAGCGCGGTAATCGCGCTGGCCGTGCTGGTGCTCGCCGTGTTCGTCGCGCACTGGACGCCCTTCGGCCGCACCGTCTACGCGATCGGCGGAAGCGAGCATTCGGCCATGCTGATGGGCTTGCCGGTGCGCTCGACGCTGGTGGGCGTGTATGCGCTGTCGGGCTTCTGCTCGGCGCTGGCCGGCGTGATCTTCACCTTCTACATGCTCTCGGGCTATGGGCTGCATGCGATGGGCCTGGAGCTCGACGCCATCGCGGCCGTGGTGATCGGCGGCACGCTGCTGACCGGCGGCGTGGGCTATGGGGCCGGCACGCTGTTCGGCGTGCTCACGCTCGGGATCATCCAGACGCTGATCGCCTTCGACGGCACGCTGAGCTCCTGGTGGACGCGCATCGTCGTGGGCGCCTTGCTCTTCTTCTTCTGCCTGCTGCAGCGCTTCTTCACGGCGCGCGCGCCGCGGCGCTGAGTCCTCCGACAACCGTTCCCAGAAAGCCCGCCCCATGCCGGATGCCCCCAAGAAACTACGTTCCGCCGAATGGTTCGGCCCCGCCGACAAGAACGGCGTCATGTACCGCAGCTGGATGAAGAACCAGGGCATCCCCGACCACGAGTTCGACGGCCGCCCCATCGTCGGCATCTGCAACACCTGGTCGGAGCTCACGCCGTGCAACGCGCACTTCCGCAAGATCGCCGAGCATGTGAAGCGAGGCATCTCGGAGGCTGGCGGCTTTCCGGTGGAGTTCCCGGTGTTTTCCAACGGCGAGTCGAACCTGCGTCCGACCGCGATGTTCACCCGCAACCTCGCGAGCATGGACGTGGAGGAGGCGATCCGCGGCAACCCGATCGATGCGGTGGTGCTGCTCACGGGCTGCGACAAGACCACGCCTGCGCTGCTGATGGGCGCGGCCAGCTGCGACATCCCCGCCATCGTCGTGACCGGCGGGCCCATGCTCAACGGCAAGCTCGAGGGACGCAACATCGGCTCGGGGACGGCCGTCTGGCAACTGCACGAGTCGTTGAAGGCGGGCGAGATCGACCTGCACCACTTCCTCGCGGCCGAAGGGGGCATGTCGCGCTCGGCCGGCACCTGCAACACCATGGGCACGGCCTCGACCATGGCCTGCATGGCGGAGGCGCTGGGCGCCTCGCTGCCGCACAACGCGGCAATCCCGGCGGTGGACGCGCGGCGTTACGTGCTGGCGCAGATGTCCGGCGCGCGCGCCGTCGCGATGGCACGCGAGGGCTTGACGCTGTCGAAGATCCTCACCCGCGAGGCCTTCGAGAATGCCATCCGCGTGAATGCGGCGATCGGCGGCTCCACCAACGCGGTGATCCACCTCAAGGCCATTGCCGGACGCATCGGCGTCGAACTGGCCCTGGAGGACTGGACCCGCATCGGCCGCGGCACGCCCACCATCGTCGACCTGATGCCTTCGGGGCGCTTCCTCATGGAGGAGTTCTATTACGCCGGCGGCCTGCCCGCCGTGCTGCGCCGGCTGGGCGAGGCGGGATTGCTGCCGCACCCCGGCGCGCTCACCGTCAACGGCCACACGCTGTGGGACAACGTGCGCGATGCGCCCAGCTACGACGACGAGGTGATCCGCCCGCTCGACCGGCCGCTGATGGACGACGGCAGCATCCGCATCCTGCGCGGCAACCTGTCGCCGCGCGGCGCGGTGCTCAAGCCCTCCGCCGCGACGCCCGAGCTGCTGCAGCATCGCGGCCGCGCGGTGGTGTTCGAGGACTTCGACCACTACAAGCGCCGCATCGGCGACGAGTCGCTGGAGGTCGACGCGAGCTCGGTGCTGGTGATGAAGAACTGCGGCCCGCGCGGCTACCCCGGCATGGCCGAGGTCGGGAACATGGGCCTGCCGCCCAAGCTGCTGCGCCAGGGCATCAAGGACATGGTGCGCATCTCCGACGCGCGCATGAGCGGCACGGCCTACGGCACCGTGGTGCTGCACGTCGCGCCCGAGGCCGCGGCGGGCGGCCCGCTTGCGGCGGTGCGCGATGGCGACTGGATCGAGCTGGACTGCGAAGGCGGCCGCCTGCACCTGGACATCAGCGACGAGGAACTCGCCGCCCGCCTGGCCGCGCTGGCGGCGCCGGTCGAGGAACCGCCCGCGGCACAGGCGCGGGGCGGCTACCGGCGCCTGTACATCGACCATGTGCTGCAGGCCGACGAGGGCTGCGACTTCGACTTCCTGGTGGGCTGCCGTGGTGCCGAGGTGCCGCGCCACTCGCACTGAACCGCCGTTTCTGCCTGGAGCCTGCATGACCCTGGACAACCCCCGCCATCGCGGCATCTATCCCGTCGCGCCCACCACCTTCACCGAATCGGGCGAGCTCGACCTCGAGAGCCAGAAGCGCTGCATCGACTTCATGATCGACGCCGGCTCGGACGGCATCTGCATCCTGGCGAACTTCTCCGAGCAGTTCCTGCTGTCGGACGAGGAACGCGAGGTGCTCACGCGCACCGTGCTCGCGCATGTCGCGGGCCGGGTGCCGGTGATCGTCACCACCACGCACACCAGCACCCGGGTCTGCGCCGAACGCAGCCGGCGCGCGCAAGACATGGGGGCTGCCATGGTGATGGTGATGCCGCCGTACCACGGCGCGACCTTCCGCTTCATCGAGCCGCAGATCCAGCAGTTCTATGCGCAGCTGTCGGACGCCATCGACATTCCCATCATGATCCAGGACGCACCCGCGAGCGGCACGCCGCTGTCCGCGTCGTTCCTCGCGCGGCTCGCGACGGAGATCGAGCACGTGGCCTACTTCAAGATCGAGACCGCGGGCGCTGCATCGAAGTTGCGCGAGCTGATCCGCCTGGGCGGCCAGGCGATCGAAGGCCCGTGGGACGGCGAAGAGGCGATCACCCTGCTGCCCGACCTGGACGCCGGCGCCACCGGATCGATGACGGGCGGCGGCTATCCGGACGGCATCCGGCCCATCATCGAGGCGCATCGCAACGGCGACCGCGAGCGGGCCTACGCGCTCTACCAGCGCTGGCTGCCGCTGATCAACTTCGAGAACCGGCAGGCCGGCTTCCTGGCTGCCAAGGCGCTGATGAAGGAGGGCGGCGTGATCGCCTGCGAGGCACCGCGCCAGCCATGGCCGGCGCTGCATCCCGAGACGCGCAGGGGGCTGATCGAGACGGCCAGGCGTCTCGACCCCTTGGTGCTGCGCTGGGCGCGTTGACGGCGGAGCGTGGCGCGATAGCATGCGCGCGAAAGGACGCGACGTGACCTATCAGCTTCACTACTGGCCCACCATCCAGGGCCGCGGCGAATTCGTGCGGCTCGCACTCGAGGCGGCCGGCGCCGACTATGTCGACGTCGCGCGAGAGCCGGCAGGCCGGGGCGGCGGCGAGGCGGCGCTGCTGCGGCGGCTCGGCGATGCGGACAATCCGCGGGCGTCCTTCGCGCCGCCTTTCCTGGTCGATGGCGACATCGTGGTCGGCCAGACCGCGGCCATCCTCCTGTACCTGGGCCCGCGCCTCGGGCTGGCAGGCACCGGCGAGCGCGATGCGCTCTGGACGCACCAGTTGCAGCTCACCATGGCAGACGTGGTGGCAGAGGCCCACGACACGCACCACCCGATCTCCACCAGCGCCTACTACGAGGAGCAGCGCGACGCGGCGCAGGCGCGCGCCAAGTACTTTCGCGAGGAGCGCATCCCGAAGTACCTCGACTGGTTCGAGCGGGTGCTGCAACGCAACCCTGCGGGCGACCTGCACCTGGTGGGCGACAGCCTGACCTACGCCGACCTCTCGCTGTTCCAGGTGGTGGCGGGCCTGCGCTATGCCTTTCCGAAGGCGACGGCGCGCGCATTGGCGCGCACCCCGGCCGTGGTGAAGCTGCACGCCAACGTCGCTCGGCGACAGCGGCTGCGCGAGTACCTGCAGAGCTCTCGGCGGATTGCGTTCAACGAGGAGGGCATCTTCAGGTGTTATGCGGAGCTGGATGGTTAGGCAAGGATCTACCCGATCACGATCCGCAAGGCCTGCAAGGATGCGCGGTTTGCCGGTGCGCGCATAGCGCAGACCCATTGCTTCTCGCCGCCGCACACCAGCACTTGCTCACCGCGACTTGTTGCCGTCCACTGGGCAAGACGGCCCACCGCGTTGTTGACGCCCCAGGGCGATGCGCCGAAGCGCCGTTCGCCACGCGCGTTGTTTCCCCAGGGAAAGCGTCTCGCGTCCGGGCCGCGGGCGGCCATCTCCCATTCGTCGGCAGTCGGAAGGCGCAGCGTGAGTCCGGTGGTGGCGCTGAGACGCCGACAGTGCTCAAGCGCCGAGCGGTGATCCCACAAGAATCCCGCTTCAGCATCTGAACGGCCCGGCGCCGCGAGCAAGTCGCGAGCGATGAAGAAACCTTCGCTCGACTGAAGACGGATGGGGTTCGCGACCGGCATCTTCGGCAACTCCTCGCCCAGCCAGTGATCGATCGGCGGGACCCAGCACAATGCAATTCCGCAGCCACGGAGCACGTAACCGTGGTCCGTGGTGTCTATGCCCTCAGGCAATATCCCAGGCGGCGGCACCGCATCGGGCAATGGCGTGCTCAGCGACGCAACGAAGAGGAATGCCTTCTCGTGCCACCGAACCCGCTCGCCAGCGAGGCAGCGCAACAGGTGTTCGCGCATCGCTGCCTTGGTCGTCGGCGGGGATTCAGAGGCCGGCGGAACAGCGACGCCCTCGAGCAACTCGATGGCGCACAGCTGGACGGTGCGCAACATGCGCCGCTCGTCAACATTGACGCCGTCTGCGGTGTCTTCTGGCAATCGTACGCGGGCGACCTCGCCCACCAGGCCATCGGCGCGCAATCGTGCAGCGACCACCAGCGCGGTGACCCGCACTTCCCAATCCGGATCCTCGAACGCGGTTCGAAGCACGGCCTCGATGTGTTCGTTGCTCTGCCGTCGGTCGTGCGCGAGCCAGCGCAGGATCTGCAACTTGTTGTGCGTGCTGCCTGCGAGCAGGAAGATCGCCGACTTGTCGGGGTTGTCTTGCTTCCAATGCCCGACCGCGCGCAAGGCAGCGCCGCCCGGCTGCGCGATCAGGCGCCCGAAGGTGCGCATCGCCTGCCGGGCAATGGTCGGTGTGGTGCCGCTCATGAGGGCGGCCACATCGCCGAGCAGTTCCGGGGCGTCGAGCGCCTCGGCCATGCGAAGGCCGAGCAAGCGGGATTCGACATCCGGGAAACGCAGCAGGTCGCGGGCGTCCTCGACGCCGAGGCAAGGCAGGCTTGACGCAAGGGCCGCGAGCTCATCGTCGGCAAGCGCCCCCGAGACGCGCAGCTGGCGCATGCCCATGGCTGGATCGAAGTGATATTGCAGCCGCGCACCTGCACGCTGGAACTGTGCGGCCTCCGGCTCACCCTCGATCAGCGGCGGGGGCGCCGTGGCATCGGCCGCGAGTTGCCAGCCGCCCGCTTGCAAGCGCGCCGCCATGTCGGCAAAAACCAACCGCCGGTCGACGATCAGGACCTTCATTGGCCCCCGCTGGCGAGCAGCCTGACACGTGCGTGCAGGTCATCCGCCATGTCACCCACCCGGTCGCCACGGGCATTGGCGAGAACGCGCGCGAAGTAGAAGATATCCGGCCACTCGGCTGCATCGGCCGCGAGATGCATCGGGAATCCGGCGAGGTACTCGCCCCAGGCCGGCTCGATCCAGTCTGCAGGTCGGCGGTGTTCGATGACATGGGCAAGGTATCGGATCAATTCGTAGAGATTGAACTCGAAACGCACAACGGGTTGCTCGTACGACACCGGTTCGGCGTCGATCAGTGCGCGCGCCGTGTCGGGATCACCGAAGGCAAGTGCGAGAAGCGCCGCCGAGCGCTGCTCGGTGTCGCTGAGACTCTTGCGTCCCGCAGCCAGCGACTTGAGGGGCGTGGCGTCGAGGCCGGAGGGAGTCTTCGTGCCAACGCCTTCGGCGAGAAGGGCGAAGCTCAGAATCCGCTTTGCGGCCAGAGAATTGCGTCGATCGTTGTCGCTCACCGCGCCCAGTGCACGCCTCAGCATGGGATGCATGAGCTCGACCAGCGGGACGACCTCCGCTTTGCCGCACGCGAGAATGCCGCGCGCAACCACGTCGTCCTCGCCGGCGAAGGCGCTCGGCAGGTCTTCCGCTTCGCGCTGGGCCACGTCGGCAAAGTCTTGCAACTCCTGCTCGACAAGCGCATGAACGGCCGGTGCGTGACGCGCCAACAACTCACGCCATGTGGTATCCGCTGGGCTGATCATGAACCCTCCTTCGGGTCAAACGGCTTCATCTCATTGTTCGCACGATCGTGAATCAGGATGTTCTGCGCGCGCCTCATGGCCCTCGGATTTTGTTCCAGAAGCTTGAGCACGTCACGCTGCATGGCGGCACTCAGACTGCTCAGGTCGAGAATGACCATGCGTTGTCCCTTGGCACCGACGGGCGCGGGTGCGTGGAGCCTTCGCACGACTTCTGCCGCCAGCGTCCGTGCAGTGGTCACGCCCGCCCTTGGCGTGAGCACTTCAAAGAGCGTGCCGGCTTCATCGACGAATTTTCCTTCGCCCCCTGCGTGGGGTTTTACAAGCCCCTTGGAAAACGCCCCCTCCGCCAGCAGCATCGATTGTGCGTGCCGATGCGCAAGCGAGTTCTCCTTCGCGCCCTCGCCGGCAAGTTGCTTGAGGCGCACGGAAGTCTCGCCGATGGCGTCGCGCTTCTGCACCTCCTTCGTGGCGCGTCGGGTGACCGATTCCTCGAGCGGCACATGCACGACTTTGACAAAGCCAGCATTGATGCCGCGTTCGTTCACACTCTCCTCGAGCTTCTGCAAGATGGTGGAGCTCGGATGGTCGCGATGGCCCAGCGGCGTCTCGGGCGTCGTGTGCACCTGGATTTCCACGTTGGGTGATCTCGCATTCACGGCCTTGAGCATCAAGGCGTGGTCCTGGGCCGAAATTCCGAGCTGCTCCGGCGCATTGCTCTTCAACAGCCTGCGCAAGTTGTCCAGATTCTTCTTGAACTGCTCGCCCTTCACCGCGGTGAAGCTTTCGAGACTGAGCCCACTGGGTTGATTCTTCGCCTCGACCACGACCATGGTGGCACTGCCGTCTGCATTGATGCGCAGGAATGCCCCGTCGAAGCCATTGTTCGACGCATTGCGCAAGAGGCCTTCATCGAGTGCCACCCGACGCGTGCCCGCCGCTTGCTCCTGGCGTGCCTTCTGCATCGCCGTGCCGGTTTGGCCGCGTTCATCCGCCATGGCGCCGAAGCGGCCTTCCTCGACCGTGATCTGCGATGCCCTTTCGCCTACGACGCCCATGCCTTGCAGGCCGGATGCCTCCGAGCCGCGCTGGACCCAGATGCCGTTGGGGTGCTCGGTGTGCGGGTCCAGCAGCTGGATCTCTTCGCGAACCCTTTCGATGCGCCCCGCTGCGTCGTGCACGACCACTCGGCGATAGATCCGCCCTTTCTCCTGCCATTCGTGCCCGATCTGATAGACGGCGTGGTGCTGGTCATTGAGAGGGCTGTCCTCGACCAAGGCCAGCTTGCTCGCCTTCATGCCCTCCAGCGTGCGCAAGGGCGCATCGGTGCGCACGCCCGGGACCGCCTCGCCCTTGGCCGCCACGAAGCCGCGGCCGGGCGCCTCGCGCAGCGCGGGCGTGTCGAGCACATGCTGATACGCATCGATCTGCCGGCCGAGGTGATTGACCTCGTCGACCAGGCGGATCTGCGCTTCCGGGCTCAGTCCGCCTTCCGACAACCGCTGCATGCGCTCATGGATGATCCCCGGCAGCTTCTCGAGCTCGAGCTTCGCCTCCCAGCCCGCACTGCCCACGGTCGTCAGGTTGAACCAATCCCTGGCCTGCCTCAGCTTGCCGAGCAGGCCCTGGTAGCGGCGCATGGACTGGATGGTGTGCGCGTGCAGCAGCACGTCGGTGGGCGTGGCGTGCGGGCCGACTTCCACACGTACGCCGTGCCCCGGCCCTCGCGGATCGGGGATGACATGCACCGAGTTGCCCTCGAGCTTCTCGTTGACGCGCACGTCGACACGCTCGGTCATCGCCCTCGGCAACGCCTCGCGCAGGGCCTGCGTCGCAGGATCCACCGCCGGGTCCGGATGGACGGGCGCAGCACCGTCGCCTGCGCCGGCCTCGGCCGCGACGCGCTGCGCCGGCTCGGGCCTCGCCTCCGGACGCGGTGCTTCTTCCGGCTGCACGGCGGGTTCCTTCCGCGGCTCGACCTGCGGCGTGTCGGAGGGCGCCTTGCGCTCGTCAGGCTTCGCGAGTTGCCGCTGTTCGCCGATCAGCCCGCGTTGCTCGATCTCGGCTTGCGCGCGATGCGCCTCGGACGAGCCCAGGAAGTCCTGATGGGTTGCGTTCGGATTCTTCGCGCGATGCTGCTCGCGCGCGTCATTGAGGATGCGATTGGCTTCGGTCAGCCTCCCTTCGGGTGTGCTCAGCCGGATGTGCGATCCCAGTGCGCCGTAGGCGCCGCGCGCGCCATGCATCACCGCACCCATCTGCACGGCGCCCTTCACGCCTTCGTAGGTGCCCCCCGCGAGGTTCAGCAGCGGGTTGCCTTCCCATGTCTTGTCGTTCAGCGCCGTGCCGGTGAACGATGAGGGCAGGGCGCTCACGGCGTTCTCGATGCCCTCGGCCAGCCCCTCGGCGAGGATGCGCAGCGCCTTGCTGTCGCCCTCGGCCATGCGCGCAAGAATGTTCGTGCCCTTCATGCCGCGCGCGAGGAATCCGGACTCCATCTGGTTGAGGCCGGAAGCGACCTTGCCGGCCACCTGCCCGGCGCGGCTCTTCGCGACGCCCTGCATGACCTCGGCGCCGCCGACCTTGCCGAGGAAGCGCATGAAGCGGTTGGGCTGCACCGCGCGTTGCGCCGCCTGCTCGGCTGCCCCGGTCGCGCCGCGCAGGATCTTGCCGCCCATGCCGGCCGTGGCCGCTGCGGTCAGCGCATCCACCACGCCGATCGCGAGATCGACCCCGATGTCTTCGGCACCATACGAGCCGCCCTGGACCAGCGCCTTCGTGCCCATGGTGGTGACGGTCGCGGCGACGGAGGCGATCATGGCAATCATCACCGGCCCCAGCGCGCCCCCGCTCAGGAAGCTCAGCGCCGCGCCGACGGCGACTGCCACGGCAAGGCTCGCCACCTGCGCCGCAAAGTTCGCCACGCTGTCGATGGCGCGGCGGTGGTCCTCGACGCCCTCCTGCACGATCTCGACGCGGTAGTCGAGCTGGTCGCGCAGCAGTTCACGCTCCTCACCCGAGAGATCGCGGCGGTCGAAATCCGCCTTCAGCTCGTCGAGGCGGCTCATCTGCTGCGTCACCCAGTCGGCCTCGTTGCCTGCCGCCGCGCCACCGAGCGCACCGGTGAGTTCGCCGAGCTCGCGATTGACGCGGCGCTGTTCCTGGGCGATGCGCTCCTTGGCGGACTCCGGCGCACCGTGCTCGACCATGTCCATGATGTCGGACTCGTCGCGCCCGCTGAGCTCTCCGCGCAGCATGGCCTCGAAGCTCTCGCCGGGGTGCTCGGCCTCCCAGGCCGCCTTCAAGGTCTCGATCTCGGACTTGGTCATGCTGCCGAGTCGGTTGCGCAGCGCGTCTTCGTCCGTCCCGACGCCCTTGGTGGCGTAGTCGACCTCCTGCAGCGCGGTCAGCCGGCCGCCTTGCTTGTGAAGAGCGCGAGCCTTCTCGAGGTCCACGCCCGACATGTTGGCTTCGATGGTGTACGAGAGCGGATAGAAGTACTTCTTCTGGTAGGCATCGTTCAGCGCCTCCATGCTGATCCTGGAGCGGCGCTGCGCCTCCTCGCCCATCTCGCGGTCCATGTCCCGTTCGAACGCCATGATCCTGCGCGAGAGCTCCTCCTCGGAGATCTTCGGGTTGTGCTTCAGGATCTCGTCGCGCAGGCGGTCGGTGCGCATCTTGCGCGCGGGGCCCTGGTCGAGGCGCGTGTCCTGCAGCGCGCGTTCGTACTGGTTGGTGAGGACCTTGTTGATCGCCTCGTCGCTGGCCCACACGCCCTGGCGCTCGATCTCGATGCGCGCGGCGTCGGCCTTGACCATGTCGTCGTCCGCGAGCGCGTTGGCGAGGTCGCGCTCCGGGCCCGGGTCCATTTCGCTGGAGAATGCCCGCCGCAGCACGCTCGTTCCCTCCAGGCCGGGCTCGTTGTACTGTTCGACGTTCTTGTAGCGCTCGTTGAAATCCTTTTCGATGCGCCCGGTGCGGCGGCGGATCTCCGCCTTCATCTGCTCCGAGCTCCACCCCTCGCGCTGCGCCAGCGCCAGCACTTCGTCGTGCACGCGCTTGTAGGTGGCCTCGATGTCCTCTTCCTGTGTCCCCCAGCCGGTGAGCCCGCCGCGCATGGCATCGTCGATCGCGATCGAGTCCGCGGCTTCCTTGTCGCCGCGCATCAGGGCGCCGGCCTGGTCCTGCTCGTTGCCTTCGTCGAGGTTGTCGATCAGCGCCCGGTCCAGATCCTTGCCATAGCGCCGCTTGTAGGCCGCGCGGATCTGCTCGATCTCTTCCTGGGACCTGCCGCGCAGCAGATCCATGATGGCCTTCTCGTCGGTGTTGATGATGCCGAAGGCGTCGTCCAGCGCCGCCGCGTCGGCGTCGGCGCCTTTCCCCTCGAGGCGCAGCTTGGCCTGGTCCATCTCGTCGGAGTCGAAGGCGGCCTGCATCGCGAAGTCCATGTCGACATGGAACATGGCCCGGTACAAGCGGCGCACCAGTGCGCCCTCGAAGGCCGACAGGCCCTCGAGGCTGCGCAGCATCGCCGACTCGTCGCTGTCGAAATTGTCGAGCTGCGCGTGGATGTCCTGCGCGATCTTCGAGCCCTTGAAGGTGGGGCGCGCGAGGTTGGCGAGTTCCGCCACCTTGGGCAGCTCGCCGTCCGGCTTGGCCAGCAGCTCTGCTTCGAACGCGGGCCTGGCGACTTCGAGGTACTGGTTCGCGAGCCGCTGCCGCAGTGCTGCGGCGGCGATGTCCAGCGGATGGGCTCCGGGCGGCTGCGCAAAGAACTCGGTGACGACCGCGCGCTGTTCCGCGGTGAGCTTCCCGCTCTGCAGCAGCTTCTCCTGGGTGGCGCCGTTCGCGACCGCTTGCTGGATCGCCGCGACGCTGCCCAGGTCCGATGCAATGCCGTTGCGCGTCTCTTCGGTGCGCTGCACGGACCATTGCTCATTGGCCTTCTGGGAGTCACCGAACCAGCGGCTCAGCTTCGCCTTGAAGCGCTCCCACCAGCTCTTGCCCTCGAGGACGCGATCTTCAGCCCAGCTGCGTGCCGCGTCGATGGCCTCGTTGCCGGCCTTTTCCACCGCGGCGCGGTTGTCGCGCGTGTTGTCGCGGGCAGTGGCGAACATCGGTCGCATCGCCTTCTTCAACGCCTCGACGGCGCTGCGCGCATCGGCCCGCACCGCAGCGGCGAAGTCGGCCAGGCGCCGCACGATCTCGGGCTTGCTGCGATCGTGCGCCGGTTGCGGCGGCGCCGGGTACAGCCCCTGGTACTCCTCGCGCTGCGCGAGCGATGTGTAGGCTTCGGAGCGTTCGAGCTGCGCCTGGTCGAGTTCCTTCTCGCGCTTCTCGCCCGCCTTCTGGTAGTAGCTCGTTTCTGTGGTCACGCGGCCGCGAACCCAGCGGATCACGAGGTCGCGGCGTGCATGGATGACCTCCGGATCGCTGCCGCCGCTGGCAGCCTCCTGCCGCTTGATGATTTCCTCGTCGGTCAGCTGGCGCGCGCCCTCGATCGCGTCGAGCGCCTCCTGGCCACCTTGCGAGACGGCCTCGGTGGCCTGGTCGTGGCACTTGACGATGGCCTGCTGCGTATCGGCCGCGTCCTTTTCCAGCTCCTTCCTGCGTTCCTCGACCATGCCGTCCAGCTCGGCACCACCGACGCCCGCCGCTGCGGCGATCTCGTGCAGCTCGGTGTTCATGCGCGGACCCACCTTGTCCGCGAGCGGCCGGCCGATGTCGGGGAACAGCTTCACCAGCCCCCCCTTCGGATAAGCCATGCGCCGCAGCCGGAGCAGCACGTCCGCCGTGCCGGTCGCGAGGGACGCGAGCAGCCGCGCAACCACCTTGGCAACGGGCGTGCCCACGCCGGGAGGCAGCGGCTCGACGCCTTCCGGGCCCTTGTCCACGAGCGGCGCCGGTTCCCCCTCGCCTTCCTTCTTTTCCTTCTGGATGGGCGCGGCCAGCACTCTGCGTGCGTCCTCGAGTGCCTTTCGTTCGGGGTCTTCCTTGGCATCGGGGATCTGTGCCACCTTCTCGGCGCCTTCGGTCACCAGCAGCTGGAACAGCTTGTTGGACACGGCGTGATCGCCAAGCCGCGGCATGTTCCCACCCACCCACATGCCAGGCACCACTTCGTGCGGGCTCGACGCGACCAGCCCGGGGAGTTGCACGGCCGGCAGCCGCTTCTTCGACGCCGCCTCGATCGCCGCCGTCTGCGTGGGAATCGGATCGCTGCGCGGCGGGGGCGGCGGGTCGGGGACTTTCGGGGGTGGCGTGATGTTGGCGGCGGCATCGGCCGGCACCTCCTGCGTCTTGGCGCGGCGGGCCGCGTTGGCCTTGTCGGCCGCGGACGCGATGCGCGCGGGGCCACCCACCACCGCCGACATGTTCCGGTGCGCAAGGCCGGTGCTGGCCGCGGACACGCCGCCCTGCCAGCGCCGCACGATGACTTGCGGGTCGGGCGCGTCGCCATCCGCCTCGGTGCTGTCGCCGCCACCGCGCGCCAGGGTTTCGGCGGGTTGCGGCACGGTCTCGGCGTCGAGCTCGATGACCTCGGATTCCTCGGTCGCAGCTTCCGCGTCTGCTTCCCCGGCCTGCCGTGCGGACTCGTCCTCGAGTTCCTCGGCGCCCGGAGCCGGCGCCTCCTTGCTTGCTTCCGCCCGCACGTCGGGTGAAGCGTCCGTGGCCCTTGCGCCTGCCCGGGTTGCGCCGATCGCAGTCTGCGGCTGCGTCGACGCCGATGCACCTTCGTCCTCCGCGGCCTCGGTGCCGTTCAGCGGCGCAGCGGCGCCCGGGCCCCGCCCGACATCATCCAGCTCGATGACGGAGGAATCGCCGGCCTCTTCGAACGCAGCGGCGGGCTGCGCCTCGACCGCGGGGTCTGCATCCAAATCATCGGGAACGCGCGCCGTGATGGTTTCCGGCGGCATGTACAAGACGCGCATTCCATTGCCCGCCGCCGGCACCGCGATGCGGTACGGCGATGACGCAAGATCGCGGGCCGTGCGCCCGTTGCCCGCCGCGGCCGGCGCGAAAGGGTCCCTGGCCGCCGGCACCCGAAGAGGCGCAGCCGCCGGAGTCCGGCGCGCAGGCTCGGGCTCCCGCCGGGGTTCCAGGCCATGCTGCCGTGCCAGCCCGCCCATGGCGATTCATCGCGGCAGCGATGCCGTCATCACGCCGTCGCGGCGGTGCGGATGCATGGCCTGCGGCGCCGCGCCCCGGAACTTGGCGAGGTCCACGGGGGTCAGGATGCGCGCCTCGCGATGGAACTGCCGTGCGATCGCCGCGCCCAGGTGTTCCTGGGTGATGCAGTCGCCGCCCGCGTCGGCCGCGATCAAGGCCGCCGTGTGGCCCACGGAGACGATGCCGGCGCCCGTGAGGTCGATCTGCGCCAGCGCGCTCAGGTCCACGCCCGGATGCAGCGGCGCATCGGCCGGAAAGGCGCGCGCCCACAGCCGCAGACGCTCCGCCACCTGAGGCCGCGGAAAGTTCAGCAGCACATGAAAGCGCCGGATGAACGCCGGATCGATCTCGTCGTGCAGATTGCTGGCCAGAACCGCCAGCCCGCCGAACGACTCGACCCGCTGCAGCAGGAACCCGACCTCGAGCGCCGCATACCGGTCGCTGCTCTGGTGGATCTCGCCGCGCTTGCCGAAGAGCGTGTCCGCTTCATCGAAGAACAGAATGGCGTGGCAGGCCTCCGCTTCGCGGAACGCGGCGTCGATGTTCTTTTCGGTTTCGCCCACCCACTTCGAAACCAGCTGGGCAAGATCGATCTTGAGCAGCGGCAGGTCGAGCTCGTGCGCGATGACCTCGGCTGCCAGCGTCTTGCCGGTTCCGCTGTCGCCGGTGAACAGCGCCTTCAGTCCACCGCCGCTCATGAGCCGGCCGAACCCCCAGGATTCGTTCACGCGCGGCAAGGAGCGGTAGAAGCGCGGGATCTCCAGCACCTGGTTGCGGATGCTCTCGGGCAGGATGAGATCGTCGGCGCCGCGCCGCGGCGTCACGGCCCGCGCGAAGCGGCCCGCCTTCTTCTGCGCCACCATGCGGCACAGCTCGCCGAGCCGCGCCGGCCGCCTGCCGTCGAGCGCTTCGCCCTGCGTGCGCGCGGCCTGCGCGACGGCCAGCTGCTCGCCCACCGGCATGCGATAGCGCGCCGCAAGATCCTGCGCGGCCGCGGCGTCGATCGTGGGCAACTGCCGCTGCCACTGGCGCGTGCAGGTCTGCAGCGCCGGCGCGTTGAGGACGGCTTCGAGGTATCGGCGCACGGCCAGCAGGCCGGTCGGCCGCCAGGCGTGCTCGCCGCTGACGATGACCGGGACCGCATTGCACTCGAGCTGCGCAGCGACCTGGTCGGCGAGTTGCGGATGCGCTTCGTCCTGCAGCCGTCGTGCGTCCACCCACAACACGCTGCCGGTGTCGGCCGTCAAGGCCAGCGTCTGCGGCAGGTCCATCTCGGGCAGCCAGCGCCGCAGCGGCCGTCCCGCAGCCTGGGCGACGGCCTTCACGGCGTCCTCGACAGGCGCGGCCGGTTCGCCCCAGATGCCGACCAGGTTCGCCTTGCCGCTGCCCATGGCGCCTGCGATCTCCGCAAGCCAAGGGCCTTCGTCGAAGCATTCGGTGGTGAGCGAGGCCGCGATCGACACGCGCGTCGCATCGCAGAACCCATCGCGCCAGTCGCAGCCCGGATCGGTCAGCGGCTGCAACGCGCGCGGGGCGAGCCGGCAGGCGCGGGCGAGCTCGGGGCCGGGCGTGTCGTCGGCCAGCAGCAGCCCGACGCGCCGCAGCGTGCCGTTCGCGCCGAGCGCGCGGCGACGCGCCACCCACTGCGGGTCGGTTTCCGCCGTCAGGGCGCACAGCAGGTCCACGCTCGGAAGCTGGCGCGTCACGTCGTCCTGGACGAAGGCGAAGATGCGCGCATACGCCGGGTGAAGCTCGCACGCGGCGCATGCCAGCAGCGCATCGACATCGGAAGTGTCGAGCGCGAACGCCGCGGCCAGGGCCTCCAGCGGCAACGCGAACCCCAGCGCGGCGGCCCTCGCGCGCAGGCGGGCCTCGCATTCCTCCTCGTCGTCGCGCAGGCGGCGCGCCGCGCCATAGCCCCGGCGCGCCGGGGGCACGCCGATCTGCTCGAGCAGCTGGTCGACATGAGGATCGGTGATGCAGTAGGACTTGAGGTCCGGCCGCGTCAGCGCCGCGTTGAGCCTCTTTTGCTCCTCGACGGCGAGTTGCAGCGCGCGCCGCAGCGGCTGCAGCCGCAGCGCCAGGTGCTCCAGCGCGATCTCTACCGCGGAGGCGCAGGGAGTGGCGGCGTGGTTCATGGTCCGGCGAACTCCACCCGACGGCCCGGCCACCAGGGAATGCCGACGATGTCGCGCAAAAACCCGTGGTTGCCGAGATCCATGAAACGCAGGCCGAGGGCGGGGCGCACCAGCACCCGGCCGTCCTCCACGGCCACGGTGCCGCCGAGATCGGCGAAACGCCGCAACGCCAGCAGGGGCTGGGTCGGCTCGCGCTCGCGCCACAAGGCGTCGGCCAGTTCACCCAGCGCGCTGCACACCGCGAGCGCGATGGAGAACTCGGCCGCATGGCGGTGCGGGCCACGCGCCGGGAGCACCAGGGGCCGCAGGTCCATGAACGCCTCGTGCGTGGCTGCGAGCACCTCCCGCGCGTCATCGAAAACCCGCTGCAGCTGCGCGCCGTGGCGCCGCAGCAGCGGCTCGCTGGTCCAGAGCGCATCGCCGGCACGGAGCCAGCCCGCGCCGCGCAGCGGCGCCCCGAGCGCGACGGCGCGCAGACCGCGATGGCGCAGCGCCTCGGGAAGCTCGGAATCGGCAGCGCCCGGCGCCAGCCACCATAGGCGCCCGGGCAGCAGGTCGGCCAGGCGCAGGACGTCGCCGGCCTGCGCGAACCACCCGAGTGGCTGCGCCGTGGCGATGTCGAGCGCGGCCCATGGCGCTTCCTGGAGTTTCTCGACCAGGATGCCGGGTTGCCTGCCCGACGCGCGATTGCCAGCCCACAGTGATGCGTCGAGCGGCGCGCACGTGGTCGACAGGCCACGCAGGAAGCTGTCCATGCGCGTGTTGTCGGGCGGCTCGTCCAGGCCGCACATCGCAGCCGCCAGCTGGCGCGTGGCGCTACCGCGCTCCCAGCCACGGCGGGGCGGCGGCGCGAGCTTGTAGGCAAGCGCCGCTGCGAAACAAGCCGACTGGTCCAGCAGGTCGCTGCAGACGAGCGCGGCGCGCAGCCCCTCGAAATACTTCCGGCGCGACAGGATCCCGGCCACGATGAATGGCAGGACCGACTCGACTGCCACAGGGGTGCGGCGGCGCTGGCGCTCGGGCGGCGCGCGGGAGCGGATGCCTGGGGGATGCTTCGCCCGCGAAACGGCGTGTGCCGGTGCACCGTCGGCCTGCACGGGTTCCTCGTGCAAGGACGCCGGCGCGGCGGGGTCGTTCGCTGCGAAGGCCGGGTCCGCAACGGTGCCTGGCGCCGGTGCTGCGAGTGCGGCGACCAGGCCCGCAAGCTCGCCGAGCAGCGGGTCAATGGCCGCATCGGGATTGCGCAGCATCGACTCGATTCGACGCACCCGAGGCATCGACCCCGCAACGGCGAGCGCGCCGGTGCCGCCAGCCGCCGCGAGTTCCTGGAGCAGCACGCGCGCCCAGACACCCAAGGTGGCCGCGTCGGCAGTTGCGAACACGCGCGGCAGGTCGCCCGCGCGCTGCCAGGCGATCCAGAGGTCCAGCACGGGGGTCGGCGATGGCGCCTCATCCGCCTCCTGTTGCGTTTTTGCGGGCGCAGGCTCTGCGGCGGGCTCGGGCCTCGAACGCGGAAGGTCCGCCAGGGCAGCCGCAAGCAATGCCTGCACACGCTGCGAGAGCAAGCCGAGGGTGGCCTGGCCGCCATGTTCCGGGTACTGGGAAGGCCAGTCGCGCAGCTCCGACAGCTTCACCGGGATGCGCAGGCGCAGGTGCGCGATCGCGGACTCCGGCGGGCAGTCGGCCAGTTGCTCCGCCAGCGCCTGCATCAGCCACGCCGGCAGGCGCTGCGTCACCTGGTCCACGAACTGGCGTGGGTCCGGGCCCCAGCTCCAGCCGCCATGGCGAATCACGCGAAGGCGGCAGCGGCGGATGCGGATCGCTTCCATGTCAAGGCACGGCCTCTGCGACGATGCGGGTGGCGTATCCCGGCGCAAGGATCACCACGGTGTAGTTGGCCGCACCCAGCACCAGGCCGGCGCTGCCGACCGTGGTGTTGTGCGCGATCGGCACGGCGCGCACCGCCGGTTCGGTGAGTGCACCTCCCGTGACGTGGACAAACACCTGGATGTCGCTGAGCGTCAGCGCCGGCAGGGTGACGCTGACCGTGCTGCCGTTCAGCGCCACCGCCGGCAGGGCAGCCTCGTTCTGTTGCTCGACCTGCAGGTCCTCGGTCACGGCGAACAGCTGCGGGCGGTAGAACAGGCGCGTGTCGTAGTCGACCAGCGCCATCTTGAGCTGCTCCTTGCCGATGAGCACCTGCAGTCCCGCATTGGCAGTGTCGCGCACCACGATGCCATTGGCGGCCAGGTCGTCCAGGGTCATCGGCTTGTCGGGCTGGGCGTTGCGCGTGGCTGCACCCAGCACGTGGCTGGTGGACTTGAAAGCAACGACGTTCATCTTGTTCATCACGTGCCCTCCGCCGGCTTCACGAAGCCCATGACCACGTAGTCGCAGACGCCCGGGAGCACCATCGGCGCGGGCGCGCCGGCCGTCGGCACCCAGCGCACGAGGCACACCACGCGCCGGCCCTCGACGCGCACGTCAAGCGGCTGCATGAGCCAGTAATTTCCTGCCGCGAGCGGCGGCAGCGAAGCCGGTTGCTGGAAGCGCGGTTGAACCTGGATCTGCAGCGAAGCCTCGCCCGCATCGACCTGCGCCTGCGTGATGCCCGCAGGCAGGGGCACGTCGAGGCCGTCGGTGATGACGCCGGACTCGACCTGCACGCCGCCTGCGATGGCGCCCAGGATCTTGCCTTCGGCGATCACGTCGCCCTGGGCCGTGACCGTGAACACCGGCACCACGCTGCCCAGGCTGTTGTGCAGCCCGAACTGCAGCCGGCCGCCGTCGATGTTGTCGATGACCAGCGCCGCCTTGTCGGGGGCCGTGCGCGGCGCCGAACGCAGCACCAGGCGGTCGCCCAGGCCGGTGACGTCGCCGGCACGCACGCCGGCATAGCGGCGCGTGATGTCGTGATCGGTCTCGCGCACGGAAACGAAGCGCACGCCGTTCCAGCTCACGAAGCCGAGAAGGAGGCGCCACGGTTTCTGCCCGCTGCCGACGGGTGCGTCCGGATCCGGAACGACCTGCTGGTCCAGCTCGGCTGCCGATCCCAGCGCGCCGAAGGTGACGTAGAACGACTCGCTGACGCGTGTCTTCGGATTCTCGAGGCACGACGAAGCGCTCTGCGCGGCGGCCCGCCCCTGCTCATCGCGGCCGACCAGGAAGACCGGGTAGAAGTGCTGGGTCGGGTCGTTCGCGCTGTCGGTGATGTTGAGCTGGTCGAAATCGTCCTCGCCGACTCGAACGCTCTCGGTCACGACGATCTCGCGTCCTCCCCCGTCGATGGCCAGGCCGGGGGCTACGGTCACTTCCACATAGGGGCCCGCCGTGTCCGTGCGCGGCGTGCCGACGAGTTCGAGCCCATCGGCGATGCCCCAGCTGTGCAGGTATCGATCGTGGCGGGCACGCGAACCGCGCGCATGCGACACGATGGCGTTGACGTCGGCGGCGCTCAGGATCTGGTTTTCCGAGAACACCGGGCGGGTGACGGGCGTGGTCACGGCGTCTTCTTTCTCTCGAGCGTCGCGAGCCGCTTGCTCAGCGCCTCGTTGCTCAGAACCTGTTCATCGAGCATCTTCTTCAGTTCCCGGATGACCGTGGCCTGCCCGAGCGCGTCCGGCGACAGCCGCTTGTCGATCTCCTTCGTCACGTCCTTGAGCTGCGTATCCACGTGCTTCTGCACCTTCTCGGCGGCGCGTACCGCCTCGGCGCGAACCATTTCGTTGGGCATGTCGGCCTGCCGCTTCGGGGTGAAGGCGTTTCCGATGGCGAGGCTGGCGATGTCGGCGTCCGAGTGGCGCGCGATCATCGAAGCGACCTGTGGATCGCGCGCGGTGAGCAGCGCGAAGTTGCCGCCGATGTTGAGGGACGAACGAACCTCGTCCAGGTCCAGCCCGGTGACACGCAGCAGGCTCGGGAACAGCGCGTTGGAAGCGGCCATGTCGCCGAGCTGCTTGCCCGACTTGAAGAACGCGGCTTGCTTCCTGAGCTCCACGTGCTGCGCCGGCAGCGCGTCAGGGTCGTCCGCCGGTGGCCGGGTCCGGACCTGGAAGCGATGGGCGAAATCGCAGCACAGCCGCTCCAGCGCCTCACCGAAGGTGTGCAGCAGCGGAATCCAATAGCGCTGGTTGTTTTCGGTCAGCAGGAAGGTGCGCTCCAGGTTGCAGATCTCGCACACGTTGCAGTCGTCGATCTGAAGACAGGCGAGCTTGACCGCCGGGTCGTCGCAGGTGGGGCACGGCGGCAGCAACGCGGCACAAACGCAATCGAGCAGATAGCGGATGAAGGCCCGCGCCAGCTTCTCGTAGGCGCGGTAGGTCGCCTCCGTGGTCTCCTCGCCGGTGGGTACCACGATCGCATTGATCTCGGCCTCGAGGCAGCATTGGCCTGTGGGCGGGCACTCGTCCATCTTGCGCAGCAGCCATGACTTGAAACTGGCCAGCGACTCGTGCACCTGGGTGTTGGCCGCGGGCGTGGCGACGCCGTTGTAGGCGTAGACATAGGCCTGCTGCGTCTTGCGCTCGGCCTCCGGCAGATCGGGGTTTGCATACTTTCGGGCCTCGGCGACGATCGAGCGCGCCAAGGTGCGTTCGAACGGGGACGCCAGCAACTCGCCCGACTGCTGGTCGAGCGCGGGCCCCATCTTTTCCAGCGCGTCCCGAACGTTCGCCATCGACTTGTCGAGCCCCTGGTGCGCACCGAGCACCTTCTCGCGCTCCTCGGGGGGCAGCAGGTTGAAGCGTGCGATGGCGGCGCCGACGGCGTGCAGTTCGTCGAGCGCCGTGCGCAGCTTCTGTTCCCGGAGCGGGCTATCCGCGCTGCCGGCCTTCGTCAGGTCTTCGACCGACTTGCTCAGTACCGGGCCGGCGTTGCCGATCTGCGCCGCATCCTCGGCATCGAAGCCTGGAGGCTTCTCGAGCCTGTAGGCCACGACCCCCAGCCGGTTGCGCTGCGCATAGGCCTGCGAGCGTTCGATCTCCGACGCCTTGCGGTCGGCCTCGCGCAGATCGCCGATGCAGCAGTTCAGCCGGTCGGTGAAGGACGGCGGCTCGGGCTCGTCGATAGGGCATCTCAGCTCGAAGGAGAATCCTTCTCGCAGCCGGCTCGGCTGGCAGGTGACCGCGCAGGAATCGTCCTGCGTGTAGGGCGCAACCAGGTCGGTCGGTTCCTCGCAATAGTCGAGGTACAAGCAGTAGCGCCGTCCACGCTCGGGGTCCTTGTCGTGGGCGGGCACGTTCGCCTTGCCGGGTTGCGCCGCAGCAGCACCGGGCGCGGCGCGCGACTGCTTGCTGCGGTCCTTCACGGGCTCGGCGCAAGGATCGCCGCAGTCCTGGCCCTGCATCGAGATCTTGAGCGCGCGCACCATCGCGTTGATGTCGAGCTCGACGGCGCAGGGCACGAGGATCTCGTTGCCGCAGCAATCCACTGCGTACCCCGGCTGGACGATGACCCGCCCGCCGCCGCACGGGTGGCACGTGACGGCAAGGCCGCAGGCGACGCCGCTGCCGACCAGGAAGCGGTTGTGCATGCGCTGCCTGGTGACGACGTAGTTCGTCAGCGCCTGCAGGTCGTCGTCGGTCAGGAGCTGGCCGGCGAAGAAGGACGGCTGGACCAGCACGCCAGGGTTGCACCCGCAGCTGCCGCTTGCCGAACCGCATCCGCCATCGCAGTCGCCGTTGCACGACCCGCCGCAGCCGCAGCCTGCGCCGCCCGGCGCGGCCTGGCCCACCGAGCGGGCTCGCGCATGATGGCCGGTGCGTGCCGTCGCGGCGCCCATGGCGTTGATGCCCTTGCTCCTGGAACTGCCGCCGCCGCAGCCACAGCCCCCGGACCCGTAGTTCTTGCTGTTCATGGAATTTTCTCCTCGGCTAGTCGATGAAGAACCAGCTTTCGAACGTGGCACCCGGCCGCCCATTGCCCGAAGTCCAGGGCTGCGGGCGATCGGCACAGGGTGGACGCGGCGGCGCGTCGCGCGACTCCACGGCGTCCAGGTAGGCCGCCAGTTGCTGCACCAGGCCGCCGACGTGTTCCCCGTCGATGGGCCGGCAGCAGGCGTCGAGAATGAAATTCCCGCGCACCTGGATGAGCACGCGATCGCCGCGATTGAGCGTCTCGCCGCTGTCGTCGCGGAACTTGAAACCGTTCACGAGTCCGTTGTCCGGCTTGTCCACGAAGCTGCCTTCGATCTGCGAGATCACGCCCGCAAGCCCTTTGCCGCCCTGCACGCGCCACAGGTCCACCACGCCGGGCTGCAGCGTCTCGGCGTACACGGGCTTCGAGAAATGGACCTCGATCCCATCGGTGCGCGCCTGGCCGCGCTGGTCGGTGCCGAGCACGGTCTTGGCTCCTGCAGAGTCGTAGTGCGCCCCGTGCACCCAGCTGACGCCGTCGATCACAGCGGGCTGGTAGATGCCGATGTCGCGGCGCGGCCGCCAGTCGATGTCGTCCACGTCGAGCGGGTCGTCGACCGGCCAACCGATGTGCGCCAGCACGACGCACTCGTTCTCGCAGGGCTCGCAGCAGTTGCTGCACCGCGTGTCGGGCGGTTGATGCACGAGGCTGGCGCGGAAGCGGTAACCCTCGCGCACACGGCCGTACCGGCATTTCTGCGGCAGATCGCAGTTGTCCTGGACGATGGGACGCGACGGATAGGTCTGCTGCTCGCAGTAGCAGACCAGGAGCTCGATGACCGGGCGCTCGTCGCCATCGCCGCACTCGGCCTTCTCGATCTCGCGCCGGTCTTCGCGCGACAACAGGCTTCGCAAGTCGACGACCTGGGGCGCACGCACGACGATCTCGCGCCCTTCGCAATCCACCGCCCAGCCGCAATCGACGGTCACGCACACGGGCGGCGGCTTGTGATGGGGGTGGTCGCATCGCCAGCGCTCGTATTCGCGTTTCAAGCCCTCCTGCTCGGCCGCGAGCTTCCGGCGCTCGTCCTCGCCGCCTTGCTCCTGCTCGAGCCGTGCCAGCCTCGATTCGACTTTGCGCAGCTGCCGTGCCACGTCCTGGCGCCGCTTGTCGTCCTCGCCGTCGCACTCTTCCGGCACGGGCACCGGGGTCACACCGAGGCCGCACACGATGCCCATTCCATGGAAGCAGCGCATATGCAGTCGCAGCTTTTCCAGAAAGTACTGCTGCTGCGACTGCAGGTCGGCGACCGTCAGGCTGCGTCCGTAGTAGAACTGCAGCCGCTCGAAGTCGGGCAGTGGCATGCAGAGGCCGTGTTTGTCGGGGTTCGTGGTCATGTGAGTCACTCCATGGTCTGCTTCAGGCACCGAGGCGCGGTGCATCGGCGTCCGCAGCGCGCGACGCGGACAAAACGGTGGCGCGGCCGAGCCGCACGTTGCCGCCACCGCCAAGAACACTGGGCTCGAACGGTGCAAGCGTCGTGTCGATCCCCACGCTCACCTCGCCGCCGAGCAGGAACTGTCCGCGGCTGCCGATCAGCCGGGTGACGGTGTGCGCCGGCTTCTGCGCCTCGATGAGCTGCTGCATGCGCTGGCGCAGGGTCGCGTCCAGCCGCAGCGGCACCAGCACGTCGAATCGGTACGCCACCGAGCTGAACGGATCGAGCTCGACCTGCCCGACGCTGCGCAGCGGCGCGCGCCCCAGGCGCGAGCGATCGAGCCGGAAGCGCCATTGCGAAGGGCCGAACAGGCGCGTGCCGCCGCCCAGCGCCACGGCGCCGAGGGCGCCCCAGGCGCGTTCGTTCCCGGCTTCGCGAATCACGGGATCCACGTCGAACACCAGGCGGATGACCGCGCGCATGCCATCCAGCGTGCCGCGCATGCGGTACAGCTTCGGCGCGGCCTGCAGCAGGCGGCGGCGCCGGGCCGCGTCCCACGCGGGGTCCATCGCGATGTCGAGGAAGCTGCCGAGCCAGGGCAGCACGCCGTCGGGCACGCCGTCGACGTCCAGCAGCGCCGGCATGCGCGCGATCTGTTCATCGACGTCGTCGAGGAAGCTGTCGAACAGGGCCAGGAAGCGTTCCGTGAAGTCCTCGGCCTCGGGGCTGTCGCGAAACACCAGGGGCAGCTGGTCGAGGCTCGTCTGCCGCGGGAAATCGATCCGCATGCGACGGATGCGCGGCGTCTGCCTGCCGTCGCCGGTCATCCGGATGCGCACGAACAGATAGCGCCCTTGGGCCTGCCGGATCAGGAAATCGCGCTGGTCGTCCACGCGCTGCCAGTCGCCCGGGTGCGGGCGCCCGGGTGCGAACGCGGCCCAGATGCCATCGGCGACGCCCTGCGCCGCAGGCAAGGGCGCGTCGCTGGCCGAAACCGAGATCGAGACTGCCGTGCCCGCAGGACGACTGCCCTCCCAGCGCACGCGATGCCAGCGGCAGCGCGGGATGCCGCTGTCGATGGCCAGCGTCAGCAGCTGGCCCTGCGCCACGTACTGCGCGCTCGGTGCGACGGGCGTGAGCGGCGGGTCCAGCTCGCGACCGAACCAGGAAAAGCAGGGTCCGCAGGCCGCCTCCTGCCCCGCGAGGCAGAACCCGCGAGGGCTCGTCACCGTGATGCCGTTGGGCTCGAAGGCGCGCTGCAGCTCGTCCAGGGTCGCCCGCGTGAATGCGGCGTCGAAGCGCGCGGCGACCCACAGGCTGACCTGTGCGCGCCCATCCGCCGGGGCTTCCTCGACCGCGAGCCAGATGCGTTCCTCGCTGTCCACCGCCATGCGATCGACCGGGCCGGGCAGCGCCAGCGGCAGATGCCCGCGTGCAAAGCCCGCGAGATCGAGACACGCGACCCGCTTGTTCGCCGAATCGATGACAAGCCATTCCTGCCAGGGCGCGGAGGTGATCGGCCCAGGGTGCACGAAGGCGACCCGCGTGACCAGCCGGCGGCCGTGGTCGGCGAACAGGAACACCGCGTCCTCCCCCGTGTCGGCAACCGCGACGTGGCGCCCGGCGGTCGCCACCGCCACGGCACAGCCCAGGATGCCCACGGCGCCCGGGTCCGCCTCGGCGAAGCACGGCGAACAGACATCCTTGCGCAGCAGCCGCGACTGCGGTGGGCACGGCGTCACGAGCAACCATTCGCACGGTGCGCAGCCGCGCGCGAGCGCCGCCGGCGCCAGCCATGCGCTCACGTCGTCGGCAGGCACGATGCCACCGGCGCCGCCGATGAAGGCGAGCTGCAGGCCGCTGTCGAGATCGAGCCCGCCGATGCCCTCGACGCTGTCGGCGTCCCAGCCGACGAGCGGGTCGAGCAGCCGGAAGGTCGCCGCCATCGGAAGGCAGCTCATGATCGCACTCCCTCGACCACGCGCAGTTCGTGCGGCAGCGGCCACAAGAGGCTGTTCGGCCGTGGCGTGAAGTCGCTGCAGGCGCCGAGCACCTCGCCGTCGACTGTCAGATTGAGCGTGGACAACGCCACCAGCCCCGGCACATGGGCGATCACGTGCCGCACCAGCGCCGCATACCGGATGACGCCGCCGAACGGCCAGCCGCGCCCGTCTGCGCCGCCGGTGAGCGGATCGAGATAGGCATCCAGTTCGCGCAGGGTCGCGCGCAGCACTTCGCCGAAATCCGCGTTCGCGGCGACGGCCAGCGTCGCGCGCACGCTGACCTCGTGGAAACGCGGCGCGGCCGCGACCACTTCGACGCCGGCCGGGGCCACCTGGGTGGACAGATGCCTGGACACGGCATCGAGGCTGGCCTGGCTCGGATACGGCGGCGTCGATGCCGCCCTCGGCCCCAGCAGGTAGACGCTGACGGTTCCGGGCACGCGCGCGTTCTCCAGCCCCGCGTGCGTGCCGCCCACGGCGTGGGCGCGCGACACGTCGGAGCCCTGCGCCGCGAACGACTCGAGCTCGTAGTCCGCGACCGTCACCGCACGGCCGCGGGCACGCAACTGCTGCGGGCCGAGGCGCGAGGCTTCCGACACCGACATCGCATCGTGCCCGCCGCTGGCAGGCAGCGCGTTGCCGACCTTGGTCACGAACGGGACCGAAGACATGAGGCTGGTGACCTGGTTGGCTGCCACCGCGCCGGCATCGCCGGTGGCCACCTGGTAGCGCTGCGCGACGACGTGGCGAATGCCGCGCGGCAGCAGCATGCCGTGCATGCCGTCGCCGAACTGCAGCTCGCCGGTCGCCTCGTCGAGCTCGAAGACCCGATCGTCGGGACCATAGGCATCGAGGTCCTCGATGTCTCGCCAGGGCTGCGCGCCGGCGCCGGTGCCGGCTTCGGTGCCGATCGCGCCTTCGTCGACCGTGAGCCGCAACGAACCGGGCAGCACCGGGCGCTGGGTCACGCGCATGCGCCGGCCATCGCTGTCCGGCACGTAGTCGAGAACTTCGCCGCGCACGGTGCGCGCGGCGAGCGCCGTCACCGCGTTGAGTTCGATGAACGCCAGCGCCGGCGGGGACGCGAACGCGCCGGCCACGAGCTGCACGCGCAGCCACCGCAGCGGCTTCGGCACCGTCACGCCCGCGGGTATGCCCGTGCGCCAACTGCGAGGGCAGCGCAGTTCCACCAGGCCGCTTTGCAGCAGACCGCGCGACGCGTCCCTGATGACCTCCGCGGCCTCGAAGCGGCCGGCGTCGAAGAAGCTCCAGCGCACGATGGGCTGCGCCACCACCGCATCCACGCCGACACCTCCGTGCACGGCGGCAGGCGGCGGGCCGACGCGCGCCGTGAGATGAAGCATCAAGGTGATGTTCGGCCCCGGCGCCGAAGCGCCCGACAAGCCGATGAGCAGCGCCGCGCCCGGACGCGGCGCGCTCCCGAAGACCAGGTGGCTCGCGGCCGGGTCCGTCCCGGTCAGTGGCACGTCGAAGAAGCGGCTGCCGTCCTGCACGAAGGTCGATGCGATCTTCCCGGGCGCGGCGTAGAGCGCGCTTTCGGTCTCGAAGACGACACGCCCGCCGGAGCCGTCAGCCGCCGGCGCGGAGACCTGGAATCCCGGCGGGATGAGTGCGCTGCCCGGCGCCGCATCCGCCACCGTGAAGGCGAGCGTGGCGCGCGCGGGCCGCGCCGGCATGGCGGCGACGCCGGCGGCGCGCAGGTACTCGCGGAAGGCCTTGTCCGGCATGCGATTGAGCCGCTCGAGCAACGGCTCGGCGAGTTCGCCGTGCAGGCTCAGCAGCGCATCGCCCGCATCGCCGGGCGTGCGGCGCCGCCATTCGGGCGTGAACGCCGCGATGCGCGCTTCGACCGCGGCACGCACGCTGGCGCGGCCGGGCTGCGCGAGCTGTGGCGGATCGAGCGGACCCGTCGGCGTGCGGCTCAGGGCCTCCCGGCCCCACCAGGCGGTGCTCATAAGGCAACCTCCGTGCTCCGCACTGCGGTGCGAGCTTGCTTGGGACGGCCCGGCACGGTGCTCATCGCAGTCCCCCTTGCGCCAGGGGCGCACGCTCGAAGCGCGTCGTCAACTCCGCGAGATAGACCAGCTCGTAAGGCCGGATCGGCACGTCGCGGCAATCTTCGAATTGCTCCGGTTCGTCGAGCGCGATCGCCACGCGGGTGACGGCGACCCCGGCGGGCAGCAGGGCCTGCGCCTGTTGCATCAGGGCGGTCGGCCGCAGCGCGTCGCCGAACGGCCAGCCGCCGCCCTCGTCGCCGCCCACCAGCGGGTCCATGTGGCGCGTCAGCCGCGCGCGGATCGCAGCGGTGAGGCCTGCCTCGTCGAGCACCACACCCTGCATCTCGACCTGGACGAACACGGCCCGATAGCTCGCCGGCCGCACGTAGACCTCGTGCGTAAGCAGCCGGCGGGCCTCGAGGCGCTCGCCCACGGCGCGCAGCGCCCCGGGGTCCACGCGCGGCGCGGGCACGCCGATCTCCGAGCTCGCGGGATCGGTACTGCGCGGCACATCGGGCACGACGAACACCGTGGTCACGCCGCCGAGCGGCTGGCACGGAAAGCCCGGGTTGAGTCCGACGGCCGCGAAGGCACGCGCGATGGCGATGCCCGGTGTGCTCAGCGCCAGCGCTTCATGGTCGCGCGCGGTGACCGCGCGTTCGACACGCTGCAGATCGCGCGCCACGCGTGCATTCGCTTCCGCGAAGCTCTCGGCCGGCAAGCCGCCGACCGCCCGCACGGTGTTGACCGGCGCCAGCGGCGTCGCAGCCGACGACCATGCCTGCGGGGCCACGTTCCCGGCCAGGTCGCCGCCGGCGATATAGCAGAGCCGCGCGCGGGGCTGGGCATCGGCGGCCGCCAGCACCGGGATGCGGCCGGTCAGGCCGTTGCCGAAGCGCAGCAGCTTGCGCGGCCGGTCGACGACGAACACGCGGTCCGCGGGGCCGTGCCGGTACAGGTCGTCGGTGCCCTGCCAGCGGCGCCATTCGCCATCGCCCTCGCGCAGTTCGAGCTGCACCGATTCTTCGATGGGCTCGGAAAGGCTGCGGTCCAGCGCGAGCTGCTGGCCGGGGAGCTTGAGCCAGCCGTCGAGCTGCGGCTCGATGAGCGCGCCATCGGGCCGTACGCTTTGCACCTGGCTCGCCACGGCCACGTTGGGCACCATGCGCACGAGCACCGGCGGCGACGCATAGTCAGCCTCCTTGCAGTCGATGCGCAGCGCGTACGGCACCAGGCCGTCCACGGTAGCGCCGGACGGTGCCCAGTCGGCCGGGATGCGGATGCGCCAGAGCCCGGAGCGCCGCAGGCCACCCGTGCCGTCGACCAGCGCGCCGGCCGGCAGCGCTTTCCAGGCCCCGGTGCCCGTGCTGTATGAGAAGGCCAGCACCGCCGGCGGGCCGACCCGCAACGGGTCCATCGCCCATTGGGCCGAGATGTCGCCCAGCCAGGGATGTGGTCGGGTCGCGTCCGGGGCGATGGCCGGCACGAGCCCGCAGGTGCCTTCCATGACCTGTTCCGCCGGCAACGGCGCATGTCCCTCGCCCGGCGTGCGAGCGAACCACAGCGAATCCGTCGCGCGCGGCGCCCATTCCGGCGCGCAGGCCTCGGGCACATCGAGCTCGATCAGCAACGTGAAGCTGCCATCGCGTTCTGCGGCATCGATGGGGCGCTCCAGCCACAGCGCCACTTCGAAGCTGCCGGGGCCGCCGTCGCTGCCGAGCAAGGGCACCGTGCGCAGGGTATCGAGCTGTGCGCTGCGGTCGCGCCCATCCACCGACAAGGACAGGCGCGGGCGCCGTTCAGGCGAATCGGCCTGCTCGTCATGCACCGGCAGCACATCGAGCGGCTCGAGGGTGGTCATCGGCAGCACGCTGGCACCGAGCGCAGTGGTGAACAGGGTGCCGGCGTCGATGCGCGTGGGCGCTGCATCCTCCGGTGCCGGGAACGCGAGCACCGTGCGAGCCGCCTGCGTCGGCCGCGGCGCATCGTCCATGAGCGCGAGCAAGGCACGCGCCAGCGGCCCATGGACCTGGTCCAGCCAATAGATCCGCTGCTCGAACAGGTAGGCAAACAGCTCCAGCAGAGCGACGCCGGTGTCCGACGGGCCATGCATCGTCCACTGCCCACGCGAGTTGGCGACGATGCGCGCGCGGATCGCATCGACCATGCCCGTCCATGTCAGGTCGTCGAGCTGGAGTGCGGGCAGCGTCATGTCGGCCCCTCGTCGACACCGAGGTAGAACGGGAACACCAGGTTGCCGCGCGAGTTCGCGCCGCGGATGCGGTAGCCGATGCGCACCGCGACGTGGTTCTGCT
Organism: Variovorax sp. PBS-H4; assembly: GCF_901827205.1. NCBI lineage: Bacteria > Pseudomonadati > Pseudomonadota > Betaproteobacteria > Burkholderiales > Comamonadaceae > Variovorax > Variovorax sp. PBS-H4. The sequence continues at coordinate 542,116 of NZ_LR594675.1, forward strand.
CCTCGGGATCCAGCTCCGCCGTCGCGAATTCGAGCTCCACGCGCGGCTCGAAGTCGCGGATCGCATTGCGTACCGACAGCTCGAGCAGGCGCAGGTACTGCACGCTGCCCGGGGCGAACACGAGGTCCGGCGCCTCGCAGCCGAAGTCCGGACGCATGGCGCGTTCGCCGAAGGTGGTCATCAGGATGTGCCGCAGCGAATGCTCGATGTGTTCGGCACCCTCGCTGTAGCCGAGCTCGCCCGAGGCATCGGGCAGGATCGGGAAACGCCATCCGCGCCCGAGGAAGTCGGTGCGGCTCATGATGGACATCCTCCGAGGCCATCGACGATCTGCTGAATGGTCTTCACCACGTCGTCGAGCTGGGCGATGCTCTTGTTCAGACCCTCCACATTGGAGGCGCTGCCGATGGCGGGCAGCTTGATCTCGGCCACGCCCGCGATGCTCATGAACGGCGACGCAAGATCCATGATGGCCTGCAGCGGGCCGAGCCCCTCCATCAGGTGGCCCATCGAGGTGATGGCGTTCTGCTGCGCGCACTCGACCGTCGCGACCAGCTCGTCGTTGCCGCTGGCCTTCGCGTCCTTGAGCGTGATCGCCAGCCCGCCCAGAAGATTGCCGATGGTCTTCAGCTGCCCGATGAGGCAGTTCAGGACCTTCAGGATCAGGCACAGCACGTCGCGCACGAAAGGAATCATCCCGGCGGGCGTGAGCATCAGGAAGCAGGGTGCGAGATCGGCGACTGCCTTTCCGATGTCCGCGACGAGCTTGGGCGTCGGCGGCGGGCTGGTGACGGCATCGCTGAGCGGCTTGAGCAGCTTCAGGATCTTCAGCACGCACTCCATGCTCGCCATCATCGGCATGATCTGCATCATCAGGCTGAAGGTCAGCGAGCAGTCATTGGGAATGTTCTGGCCGATGTTGGACAACGAGGTGAGCGCTGCGCCCGACGGCAACTGGATCTTGATCTTCTTCGGCGCAGGCAGGCTGAGGTCGAGGCAGATCGGCGCGCTCAGGGCCTCGCGCAGAGACTCGGGGACCGGGATGTCGAGCTGTGCCACGCGTCACCTAGATGGAATTCATCGATGGCGCGACGATGCGCCCGTTGATGCGGATGGACGCCCCCTCGATCTCGAGCGCACCCAGCGCCTTGATGCGCACCGTGCCGGTGGTCGACATCGAGATGAAGCTGCCGTTCGAGGTCTCGATGATCAAGGCGCCCGCAGCACCCGGCTGCTCCGGGTCGAGCATGCTGATGCGATGTCCGGTGGGCGACTGGATGCGCAGATGGCGCACGTGCGTATCGAGGTCGGTGCCGGTCCCCGGCGGCTGGTCGACGCCGTTGTAGAGGCCGCCGATGATGACGGGCCGCCGCATGTCGCCGTGGATGAAGGCCAGCAGCACCTCGCTGCCCTTCAGTGGCATGAAGAAGGCGCCGTGGTCGGGGCCGGCGAAGAATTGCGCGACGCGGCACCACTCGCTCACCATCTGCGGCTGCCCGGGCGTGGCGCTGCCGTCGAGCCAGGGATAGGTGACGCGCACCTTGCCGTCGTTGCGGACTTCCTCGACCAGGCCTTCGGCCACGCCGAAGAATCGCCGGTCGGTGCGCAGTGCCGTGCGTGCAGTGCTGCTCATTCGGGTCTCCGGTGCAGCATGCGCCGCGCTGCGAAGGTGGTCAGGTACCCGTTGTGGTCGATCTGGTGCTCCACGCTCGTGATGTAGTAGGAGCCATTGAAGCGGCCGAGCCCGCTGAGTTCCAGGTTGTGGCCGGGACGCAGCTCCGGCTTGCCGATGACCTGGCCGCTGGCCGTGACGAAGTCGTAGGCGCGGCGCAGCAGCAGGCTGCGCGCAAGCACGGTGGCCTCCTCCTGGCTGGTGACCGGCGCGTCGACCACCACGTCCTGCTTGCCCGCCTGCGTGCGCTGCGCGATCTGTGGCCCGTTTTCGCCCGAATCGGGTTGTTTCGGCAGGTCGTCGGGGCCGGCCTTGCCGATGATGGGCACCTTGGTGTCGGGATCCCAGCCGTGCACGGTCACGGTCGCGACCTGGTCCGACAGGTTGATGGTGGGCGTGAAGCTCAGCAGGTTCTCGCCCCAGCGGTAAGCGAAGGAGGTCTGGCGGGTCCCTTCGCGTCCGTCCGTGGGTTTCACGAAAAACAGCGTGGCTTCGCCGCTCTTCGAATCCGTGACGATGTGGCAGTCGAAGTCGATGCGCGCCGCGCGCTCCTTGAGGAAGGTCGCATCGTCGGTCATGCGCTGGATCACCTCGTGCTGGATCGGCTCCGACTCGTCCACCACCCAGCGCAGCTTGTTGCGCTCGGCGATGGCCACCGCGATCTCCGAGTCCCGCTTGTCGAGGTACTGGATGGACTCCGACTCGTCGGGCCGCTTGTCTTTGAGCTTGAACATGCCGTCCTGCCCGCTGACGGTCAGGGTGGGCGACCCGGCCTGTGGAAACTTCGGCGCCACGCTGGTGATCTGTCCGTTGATCATCGACAGCAGGTCGTCGGCGTAGCCCATCTTGATGTGCACCTGGCGGCCGATGTCGAAGCGATCGCCATCGCTGTACTTGAACACCTCGCGGGCCTTGCGGAAGCTCGCGATGTTGGCGACTGTCATGTCGAAGCTGGCCATCTGCTGGAGATCCATCTTCACGCTCAGGGTCAGGATGTCGCCGTTGGTTTGCGGCGAGAGTTGCTGGCCATCGATCTCCACGCGGAAGCGCGGCGCGTAGTAGTCCACGTGCGGCAGGCCGGCTTTCAGCGTGGCAGCCATCAGCGCAACCTCGGAATCTGCAGCGTCTGGCCCGGCGTGAGTCGCCGCGGATCCTGGATCCCGTTGCCGGCGGCGATGACGCGCCATTGAGTGGGATCGTTGTAGGCGAGGTTCGCAACGCCGGCCAGCGAGTCGCCGCGCCGCACGACGTGGCTCTTCTCCACATCCGGCGAATGCCGCGGCGTCTCCGCGACCTGCTCCTCCACCGTTCGGTATTCGATCATCGACAAGCCGATCTTGGCGCGCAGCGGCACGCCGGTCGGCGTGAACAGCACGAACGTGACGGCAAGACTTTCGACGACGCCCAGGAACACCTGGCCGTCCCAGACCAGGCGCAGGATGGGCGGGGCGTGGAGCTCGCCGTTGATCTTCATGAGGTTCTGCAGCGGGTCCGTGCGCTTGCGAACATCCTCGAGCGTGTCGGAGGTGTCGAGCAGCAGTTCGGCCGTCAGCTTCTTCGCCGAGCCGCGCACGTACTGCAGCGGCGGCGTTTCCAGCCCGGGGATGGCAATCTCCGCAAAGTTGTTGGACTTCTGCAGCTGGTACTCGGTGGGATTGAACAGGAGCGTGATCGGCGGCACGCCCGTCGGTCGAACCACCTGCAGCACCACCTTCTTCGGGCCCTGCTTCGCGCTCGAGAGAGGTGTCTCGATCATGCGTAGCTCCCGTCGTCGCCGAGGCGCTGGTCGTTGCGCAGCCGTTCCTTCAGCGCCTTCTGCTGCTGTTCGGCGCGCGACCACTGTTCGATGTAGCGCGCGAAGTAACGCGCGAAGACTGCCTCGTCGTCGTCGCCGGCGACGTCGAACTGGACCTCGAGATGTTCGATGGTGATCATCAGCTGAATATCCCCACGACGGTGTCGATGGCCTTCCCGATGTCGAAGGTGCCGCCGGCCAGCGTGAGCCCCTGGTGCACGATCTCCAGGCTCTCGGTGACCACGCCCGACTCCATGGCGTTCATGTCCGGCCCCAGCCACTTGGCCGCCAGGCCGCCTCGAAACTCCCAGGCCATGACGCGCGTGCCCGCGTGGTCCAGCAGCACGATGGAGCCGTCGCGGCGCGCGCCCAGCGACTGCGTGAGGCCGACCCGATACCACTGCCAGAGGATCGGATCGCGCACGAAGCCCTGCTTGAGCGTGATGCGGCTCCAGCTGTGGCGCACCGGGAGTTGATGCACGAATTCGTTGATCCCGCCTTCCGGATAGGCCAAGACCTCGAGGTCGGCGCCCAGGCCGGTGGCGCTCTGGAACGCACCGGCCGCGACCTTCGGCAACAGGCGGGCCTGCCGCGCCGGCAGGTAGGCATCCGCGGCGTCGAGCGTGACGAAGAAGCGGAAGGTGGGCAGCAGGTCGGTCATGGCTCGACCATCTCCAGCCTGCCGTCGCTGCTGAGCGAGATGAGCAGGGTGATGAACTCCATCGGTGTCGCGGGCGCGATCTGGATCTCGCAGATCACGAAGCCACCGTCGACGGAGGCCGGCGGATTGTTGGACTCGTCGCAGACCACGCTGAAGCCCTGGCTCGGACGCTCGCCCTTGAGCGCACCGGCGCGGTAGGCCTGCATGAGCACGGTCGTGACCGCGCGCACCAGCGCGAGCCACACCTCCGGTCCGTTGTTCTCGAACACCAGCGGCTCGGCCGCCCGGCGTATGGCGCGCACCAGGCGGTGGACCAGGCGGCGGTGCGCCAGGTACAGGTTCTCCGGCTCGCGTTCGGGATCGGACAGCGTCCGGCCGCCCCACACCAGCAGGCCGCGGCCGGCCTGGCAGCGCAGCACATTCGCGCCGGTCTCGGTGAGCAGCGCCTGCTCGAGGTTGCTGAAATGATCGGCGACGTCGACGGCGCCGTGCAGCGGCGCGTTGGCCGGCGTGTGGTGTGCCCCGCGCTCGCGGTCGAGCCGGCTGACCACGCCCGCCACATGGCCGACGGCGGAGATGCGCCGCAGCGGCGCGATGACACCGCCGAACGGATCGTCGACATCGACGCGCGGGTGGTAGACCGAGAGCGTGCGCACGCCGCGCTCACCGAGGATGTCGCGCTGCGCGGCAACCCAGCCCGCCACTTCTTCGGTGCGATGCACCTGCGGCGGAGGGCAGGCGATCACCTGGCGATCCATGCGGCTCTCGGCGCCGATGACCGCCGCGGCCAGCACGGCATCCCGGTCCCCGGGCGATGCGGCCATCGACTCGATGTCGGGAAACGCCAGCATCGCAGCCTCGGGTTCGGACAGCATCAGCTCCACCGCTGCCTGGTATTCGGGGCGCCCCGGCGGCTGCTCGCTGCCGCCGCCCAGGCGCAAGGTGGGCCAGGTCTTGCTCAGCGGGCCCACATGTGCGGCGGGCGCGGCGACCCACCCCGGCTCGGGACGCAGGCGGATCAGTGCGGAACGCTGCGCCACGTCGTCGGCCAGGGTGGCCGGCGACAGGCCGCTCAACACCTCCGTGGCGCCGCGGCGCGGACGGATGACCATGTCGACTTCCGGCGTGGCACGCACGCCGAAGCGCCGATAGGACACGACCACTTCGAGGCCGTTGGCCCACGCCCCCGGGCTGCTGGCTTCGATGCGATAGCGCGCCGACGCGAAGCCGCCGCCGGCAGGTGCGCTGGGCAGCCAGGCATGCGTGGTGGCATCGAGCTCCCCCACGATCCAGCCGGCCCACGCGGGCGCCGCGGCGGAGACCGTGCGGACCACGTAGGCAATTTCGCCTTCGTTCTCGAAGTAGCCGCGCAACGCGAGCGGCGTGCTCTCGCGCTCCGTCGGCTCGCCGAAACGCGCGAGGTATTCGACCCAGCCCGCGACACGCACCAGTTCACCCTGCGGCCCGCGCTCGGTCGGACCTGCAAACGCAGCGATGTCGGTTCGCAGCGTATTGGTGTCTTCGGCCGGGCGCGCGAACTGCAGTCGGACGCCGGGGGGTTGCGTGAGCGGAGACTGCATGGCGATCCATCAGGTCTGGCCGTCGATGGACAGGCCTTCGTGGCAGATCTCCACAGTCTCGAACGCAGTCTCGTTGTTGGCCGCGTTGTAGCCGGGGCCCGTGTACTTGCACGGCCAGGCGCGCGTGAAGTTCCAGCGCAGCACCGGGCGGTGATTTTCGTCGTGCATGATGATGCTGCCTTGCGCGCGCCGCACCTGGCCTTTCATCGCGTCGCGGATCCAGTTCCACATCGCGAGGTCGCCGGTCATGCCGCGTTTCAGCGTGATGTTCATGAACTTCTTGAGGCCGGGGATCTTGCGAACGGTGATGTCTTCGTTCCCGTTGCGGTACTCGACGGGGGTCACTTCGGCCTCGAGGCCCGACACCTCGCTGCATCCCGCCTTGACGGCGTTGCCGTCGTCCGAGACGCCGTTGATGATGACCACGAAGTTGTAGCCCCCGTAGGGGTCTTCACGAAAGGTAGGCGGCATGAGCGCTCTCCTCTTGGATCAGGTTCGGGTTCAGGCGGCGACGAGTTCCGTCGTCTTCTGCTGGAAGCGGAAGATCACGAACTCGGCGGGTTTGACCGGCGCGATGCCGACCTCGACGATGAGACGCCCGGCATCGATGTCGGCCGGCGTCATCGTGTCGGGGCCGCAGCGCACGAAGAAGGCCTGCTCTTCGGTGGCGCCGAACAAGGCACCGCTGCGCCAGACGAGCGTGAGGAAGTCCCCGACGACCTGGCGCACGCGAGCCCAGGTGTTCTCGTCGTTGGGCTCGAACACCACCCACTGCGTGCCCTCGTCCACCGATTCCTTGACGTAGTTGAACAGGCGCCGCACGTTCACATAGCGCCACAGCGGATCACCCGACAGCGTGCGTGCGCCCCACACGCGGATGCCACGGCGGTCGGCACGGAAGTCGCGGATCACGTTGATTCCGCGCGGGTTCAGGATGTCGTGGTCGCCGCGCGCGAGCGTGAACTCCAGCGGCTTGCGCGTCGCGTTGATGTCGCGCGTGATGATGTCGCGAACCACTTCGTTGGCCGGCGCCTTGTGCACTCCGCGCTCGCGGTCCGAGCGTGCGTAGATGCCGGCCACGTGGCCGGCCGGCGGCACCAGCACGGTGTCGCGCGTGAACGGGTCGAACACGCGAACCCACGGGTAGTAGATCGCAGCGTACGAGGTGTCGCGCGGCGGGAAGATGTTCTGCACCTGGCCCTGTCCGGCCGGCACGTTGAGGATGGCGAATCGATCGGCCAGCCGTTCGCACTGGGTCACCAGGGTGTTCATCAGCTGCGACTGGTTCGCCGGATTCAGCGAGGGATGCACTTCGTCCGGCACGAACAGCAGCGCAACCTCGTCGATGTTCTCGAGTGCCGCCAGCCCGGTGCGCAGATCCGGTGCCACCGCGGGGTTGCCTTCGTATTCGACCGCGGTCATCGGAGCGACGCCGTCGCTCCCGCCGGCAAGCGGCGCGAATGCGGCGACGGCGGGCGCGGCGGGGGGGAGCGCGGGCGCGGTGAAGCCCGCGTGCACCAGCGTCGAGTTGCTGTTCACACGCATGAGGACGTAGTTGCCGTCCAGCGGGTCTGCGGACAGGTCGTCATAGTCCTCGATGACGTCCGGATCGATGCGCGCCGGATTGCCGATGTTGGCGGGGTCCAGCGGGTCGACGAACGGGTTCGGCGCCGTGCGGAAGTACAGCAGCGTGATGCGAAACCCGACTGCGTTGCCGGCATTGTCGGTGCGCGAGCTGGGGTTGACGCGCGCGAACAGCCGATTGCCCCAGTCACCCGGCCCCAGCGCCTCGACGCGCAGGACCTGGGCGGCAGCCGTTGCCAGGTCCAGCCGTGCGATGGCGGCGTCGTTGCGCGCCACGCGTGCGACGAACAGGCGGACACCGCCGTTCTCGAAGAACCCGCGCGCGGCGAAGGGCGCGAACGAGGTCGCGACGGGAACGACATCGCCATACCAGCGCCTGAACTGCCCCCAGTTGGTGATGAGGCGAGGCGTGGTGGGACCGCGCTCCGTCAAACCGACGATGCCCGCCGTGCTGGTGCCCACGCCTTCGATCGGGCGCGGTCCGCTCGGGACCTCCTCGACGTACACCCCGGGACTCAGGTATTCAGGCATGGTGTATTCCTCTCGCTTCAGGTCAAGGTGAAGATCTGGCCCTGCTGCAGGTCTTGCGGCAGGGCCAGCGTGAGTTGGCCGGTGCGGCCCGTGCGATGGTCGACCGCGTCGAGCAGGACATTGCCGCTGAACGGAGTCCAGCGCAGCGGCAGCGCGAAGACGCCACGGTCGTCGCTCAACACCCGCTCGGCCAGTCCGGCGGCCACTTCGGCATTGGCGATCGGGGCGCCCATCGCGTCGAGCGTCTGTCCACGAACGCTCCGCATGAAGGCGGGGTATGGATACATCGGCGACGGCAGCAGCAGGACCGTGAATGGCAAGGTCGGCAGGACAGCGGGAGCCTGGAGGTCGTCGTAAGGGTGGACATCGAACTCCAAGCCGTCGGCATTGGACAAGTAGTCGGGCCGATAGAAGGTCGACGTGAGTTGCAGGCGATGACGCACGATGGGCGCCGCGGCGACGTTGGCGCTGCGGCCCAGCCCCGGGAACAGGAGATTGCCTGATGGCGTCGGGACCGGGCTGAGCGAAGTCGGTTGCCATTCGCCTGCGCTGTCGCGGTAGCTCAGCAGCGGCGTGACCGGGTGCTGCGCCAAGTCTCCGGTGAACTCGTCGATCAGCCGCACCGCGATCTGGCTGTACAGGACCATGCGCTCCGTGGCGACCGCGACGAAGCTCATGCGCCACTCCCGATCGAAGTGCCGAGCGTTCGCGACACGACCGGTGGACGTGGCGTGACGTCATCCGAGTCGATGCGCACGACGCGCGCGTCGTAGACCACGGAAAGCCGATAGTTGCGCTGCACCGCATGCCAGACGCGTGTGTGCTCTTCGAGTGTCAGCGGAGCCAGCTTGAGCTTGATGGCTTCGTTCGTGCCGGCGAGTCCGCCCAGCAGTTGCGGGCCGGAGAGGATGGCGTCGTCGTGCAGGGTCTGCAGGGCGCGCCCCAGAATCTGGTGTTCGGTTGCGCGATCGCCGCCCCAAGGCGTCATCAGGTATCGCAGGACCAGCGGTACCTGCGGCTTGCGCAAATTCAAGTTGGGCGGCGCGACTTCGCGGAGCGGCGCGCGATTGCGAACGCTTGCGTCCTCGACAACTTCGAACAGGAAGATGGTCATGCGCGCAGGCGCCGTCGAGATGGCACCCTGCAGGTCGTGCACCTGCGCCACCGGCGGGCCCGGCTGAAGCGTGCTGAACGCACGGGTCAACACGGCTTCCAGCGTGAGCGAAACATCTGCAATGACGGATGAACTGGCCACGAGTCGCCTGTCGCAGCAACCGTGCCAACCGAAGGCTTCGTCCGCGTCACAGTGCAGATCGCGATGTGGCCTCTGGAATCGGCCCTCGAAGGTGGATGGCTTTGTCCCAGTTGTGGGCTGAATTCAGCGCAGTCTCGTACAGCGCACGGCACACGGCACACGACACACGACACACGACACACGGCACACGGCACACGACACTCGACGTCGTACGCCGCGCGCACCAGGGTTGGCAAGGGACATCGCCCAGCAATCCCTGGCGCGGGCTTCGTCGATCGAAGCCGCGGCCAGGCGATTCACGCAACGCCGAAGATGAGGTCTAGGGAGGCGCGATGCGGTATTCGCCGGAGTTGATCTCGTGCTTGCGCATGAGTTCGAACAAAGCCCGGCGATTCTTGCCGCACATGCGCGCGGCCGCGGAGACGTTGCCGCTGGTGGCTCGGAGCGCACGCTCGATGTACTGCCGCTCGAACTCGGAGACCAGGCGGGACTTTGCATCGCTCAGGGTGTCGCTCGATTCATCGGGCTTCTCGGCTTCGGGATGGACCTCGGGAGATACCGCCTTGTTGCCGCACAAGCGCGTGAGAAACGGCAAGTCGTCCGGTGCAATCGGACGTCCGAGCTGCAGGCAAGTCAGATAGGAAATGCAGTTCTCCAACTCCCTGATGTTTCCGGGCCACTCGTAACGCTGCATGCGCGAGATGGCCTCGGCACAGAACTCCAGTTCAGGCAACCTGTACGCCTCGGCGCTTCGTGCGGTGAATGCGGCGACCAGTTCCGGGATGTCTTCGGCCCGGTGGCTCAGCGAGGGGATTTCGACCGGAACCACGCGCAGCCGAAAGAACAGATCCATCCTGAAGCGTGCGTCGCTCACCGCCGCTTCGAGGTCGCAGTTGGTGGCGGCGATGACCCGCACATTGGCCTGGCGCAGCCGGCTCTCACCCAGTCGGCGGTACTTTTGATCCTGCAGGAAGCGCAGCAGCTTGGTCTGGCACGGAATGCTCAGCGAGTCGACTTCGTCGAGAAACAGCGTGCCTCCTTCAGCCTCGCTCACCAAGCCTTCACTCAGTGCCGTGGCGCCGGTGAAGGCACCGCCGACATGGCCAAAGAGCGTGTTGTCGATCAGGTCGCTCGACAGACTGCCGCAATTGACAGGTACGAACCGACAGTGGCTGCGCGCGCTCTGTCGATGCACTTGATTGGCGTAGAGTTCCTTGCCTACACCGCTCGGGCCGGTAAGCAGCACTTCCGCATCGGTGGGCGCGATGCGTGAAAGCTTCTCCAGGACTTCCTTGTGGACTCTGCTGGAACCCACCAATTTAGGTATGTCCATGTTGAACCCTCTTTGGCTGGACGGAGCAGGTTCGGAAAGTGGTGGATCGCTCACTCAGCGGGGGCCGACTTTGCGCCGCGGCCGACGGAGTGTCAAGCGGGCCCGAGCCCGGCATCCTTCAACCTGTGGACACCGTTGTTGCGAGTGCCGTGCCGATGTCCTAAACTGAATTGACGGCTTGCTCCTAGGTCTAACTTGCCGCATCGTTAATGAGAGTCAGACCGTGCCGACGCGCAATGGCCGGCGCCGCACCTCGCAAAGGAGACACCATGACCACGTTGGCCGACGAGACGAATGTGGGGGCTGCGTTGCCGTCCGGTGCGTCAGGCGCGAATGCGGCCGCTGCGGCTCATTCGACACCGGCGGACGATCTCGAGGACAAGAAGAAAAAGCTGAAGGCAGATCAGGACCAGATCGCCGAGCTCAACAAGAATGCGACCTCGCTGCAGCAGGAGATCCAGCGCCTCGAAGCGAAGATCGCCGAGGTGGCCCAGGCGAGTCAGGTCTTCAAGGCCGCGTCTGACTCCATGAAGAAGCGGCTCGACAAGATCAGGACAACGGTGGCCCAGAAAATCAGCGTTGCGCAGGCCGTGATCAAGGAAGACCAGCAGCGCATCGACAACATCGTGTCCAAGTTCGATGCCGCCCTGGCGGCTCAAGAGAAAGAGGGACAGGATGCAGCTGATGAAGCCGCCGCGGCAGCCAAGGTCTTGCGCGAGGCTCAGGCGGCGGCGTCTGCAACGCAGCGGTCCTACGAGGCTCTCAAGGGGCGAACACAGGACGTGAATGCGACGCTTGCATCCGTCGAAGAACTATTGGCGCAATCCGTCAAGGCCGAAGGACAGAACGACTATGTGGCGCTCTACTTCTTTGCCTCGGAAGCAAGACAGGCCGTTGATGATGTCACGCTCCAGACGCCTGCCGAATACGCCGCCGACCTGGAGAAGGGGCAGGATGCAGCGGCCGCAGCCAAGGCCAAGGTGGACACGTTGGCAGCCAAGAGCGATGCTGCTGCCAAACGGGCTGCTGACTTGGCCAGCAAGTTGACTGGAGCAAGGGCGTCGAGGCGGGCGGATCTACTCGCGGAGTTGCGAAAGGGCGCCGTGGCGATGCCGGGGGCAGTTCCGAACTCAGGACAAGTTCACGCGTGAGATCCCGGTCCAGAGCCGCTCAGCGCTCGTCTCCTCGCAGCTGCAGCGCAAGCTGGTAGAGCGCGTTCCGTGGGGCCCCGCTGATCTCGGCCGCCAGGCGCACCGCGCTCTTGAGCGGCAGTTCGGCGAGCAGGAGCTGCAGGACGCGCCGCGCTTCGGCGTCATCATCCGCGGCCGCCGGCGCAGGGTGCAGCGCCAGCGCGAACTCGCCGCGCGTGCGGTCGCGGCTGGCCGCAAGCCACGCGGGCAGCTCGGCAGCGGGCACCGTGGCGATCTCCTCGAACTGCTTGGTGAGCTCGCGCCCGACCGTCACGCGCCGCTCGCCGAGCACGGCCAGCGAACGCGCCAGGGCCTCGATGCGATGCGGCGCCTCCAGCAGCACCACGCTGCGCGGCTCGGCGGCGAGCGCCTGCACGGCGGCATCGCGCTCGCCGGGCTTGGCAGGCAGGAAGCCGGCGAAGACGAAAGCGCTCTCACCCTCGCCGCCGGCGACCAGCCCTGCGGCCGACACCAGCGTGGTCACGCTGCTCGCGCCCGGCAGCGGCAGCACGCGCAGGCCAGCTGCCCGCACGGCGGTGGCCAGCCGCGCGCCGGGGTCGCTGACGCCGGGCGTGCCTGCATCGCTGACGTAGGCCACGCGCTCGCCCGCTGCGAGGCGCGAAATGACGGCCTGTGCCGCCTCGGCCTCGTTGTGCTGGTGCAGCGCCAGCAGGCCGGACGCGGGCCGCTCGATGCCGTAGGCGCGCAGCAGGCCCTGGGTATGGCGCGTGTCCTCGCAGGCCACCAAGTCGACCAGTTGCAGCACGTGGAGGGCGCGCAGCGTGATGTCCGCCAGGTTGCCGATCGGCGTGGCGACCACGTATAGCGCGCCTTCGGGATAATGCTGCGCGCCCGCGGCATCGCGCGCGGCCTGCAGGGCTGCGCCGAAGGAGGCAGGGGCGAGGGAGCTCAAGACGTGTTTCTCCAGAACAAGAAGGTGGCCGCGGCCACCACCAAGCAGCGCGGCGATGCGGCCGAGGCGGCGGCGCTCGCGCATCTGCAGTCGGCCGGCCTGGTGCTGGTCGCGCGCAATTATCGAACCCCGGGCCGCGGCGGCGGCGAGGTCGACCTGATCATGCGCGAGCCGCGCGACGGCACGCTGGTCTTCGTCGAGGTGCGCCACCGGGCCGGCGCGAGCCATGGCGGCGCCGCCTCCAGCATCACGGGCGTGAAGCGGCGGCGCATCGTGTTCGCGGCGCGGCACTACCTGAGCCGCCTGCGCGCGCTGCCGCCCTGCCGCTTCGATGTGGTGCTGGTCGAGGCGAACATCGAATGGATCCGCGCCGCCTTCGATGCCGATTGATGTTCCTCGGGAACAGGGAACCCGGCCCGCCCGCCGCACTCAACCGGCAACAGCCTACCTTTTGTTGCGCGACCCCCAGTTATCATCCCGCCCCATGCTCGAGCAACGGATCCAGCAGCACTTCATCGACAGCGCGGACCTCAAATACCAGGCCGGCCCGCTTCTCGGCAAACCGATCTCCCAGGCCATGCAGGCGCTGCTCGCCTGCGTGACCAGCGGCGGCAAGATCCTGGCATGCGGCGCCGGGGTCTCCGGCCTGCTGGCGGCGCAGTTCGCCGCGCAGTTCGTCGGGCGCTTCGAACGCGATCGCCCGGGGCTCGGCGCCATCGCGCTGCCGTTCGATGCCATCGATCCCACCGGCGACACGGCCGAGGTCGGCGACCCCGACCGCTTCGCGCGCCAGGTGCGCGCGCTGGGACAGGGCGGCGACGTGCTGCTGACCCTCAGCGCGAGCGGCCAGTCGGCCGCCGTGCTGGCCGCAGTCGATGCGGCGCACGCGCGCGACATGACTGTGGTGGCGCTGCTGGGCAACGCTGCCGGCGGCGGCGCCAGCAGCAGCAATCCAGGGGGTGCCGTGGGGCGCGCCCTGCGCGAAACCGATGTCCAGATCTGCGTGCCGCACGAGCGCGCGGCGCGCATCCACGAAGTCCACCTGCTCGTGCTGCACTGCCTGTGCGACGGCGTGGATGCCCAGTTACTCGGAGAACAGGAAGGTTCCATATGACGACGACATCCCTCCAGCGCCTCGCGTTGGCCTTGACCGCGGGCGCTGCACTGGCTGCCGGTCTTTCTGCCTGCGTGCCGCTGGTGGTCGGCGGCGCGGCGGTGGTGGGCGCGGGCATGGTGGCGACCGACCGCCGCAGCTCGGGCGCGCAGATCGACGACCAGGGCATCGAGCTGCGCGCAAGCGCGCGCGTGCGCGAGATCGCGAACGACCAGATGTACGTCAGCGTCACCAGCTTCAACCGCCAGGTGCTGCTGACGGGCGCCGTCGGCAGCGAGGCCGACCGCCGCCGCGTCGAGGACGTGGTGCGCCGCGTCGACAACGTGCGCTCGGTGGTCAACGAGCTCACGATCGGCGCGCCGAGCACCTTCCAGGAGCGCTCCAGCGACACCTTGATCGCCGGCAAGATCAAGGCTTCGCTGCTCGACGCCAAGGACGTCTTCGCGAACTCCTTCAAGGTCGTCGTGGAGCGCGGCACGGTCTACCTGATGGGCCTGGCCACGCGGCGCGAGACCGACCGCGCCACTGAAATCGCCCGCGGCGTCTCCGGCGTGCAAAGGGTGGTCCGAGTGGTCGAGATCGTCAGCGAGGCGGACCTGGCCGGCCAGCCGCAGCAGGGCGGCACCGCTGCCGCCCCGGGCGGCTCGCGCTCGAACGTGCCGCTGCCACCGATGGAGCCGCTGCCCCCCGCCGGCTCTTCGCAGCCCTCCGGCGGTGCGATCGCCACCCCCGTCCGCTAGGAGATTCCAGAAACACTGCGGAACCGGCGTTGCCGGGCCGCTGGTGTTGCCCCCGGTGAGGGGGCGAGCTTATTTCAGCCGCGTGATCAGGCTGGACGTATCCCAGCGCCGGCCGCCGGCCTGCTGCACATCGGCATAGAACTGGTCCACCAGCGCGGTCACCGGCAGCCGCGCGCCGTTGCGCTTGGCCTCGTCGAGCACCAGGCCGAGGTCCTTGCGCATCCAATCCACCGCAAAGCCGAACTCGAACTTGCCCTCGACCATGGTCTTGCCACGGTTGTCCATCTGCCAGCTCTGCGCGGCGCCCTTGCCGATCACGGCCAGCACCTCGTTCATGTCGAGCCCGGCGCGCTGCCCGAAGGCGATGGCCTCCGACAGGCCCTGCACCAGCCCCGCGATCGCGATCTGGTTGACCATCTTGGCGAGCTGGCCCGCGCCGCTGTCGCCGAGCCGAGTGACGGCACGCGCGAAAGCGGCGATCACCGGCGTCACGCGCGCGAAGGCCGCCGCGTCGCCACCGCACATCACCGTGAGCGCGCCGTTCTGCGCGCCGGCTTGCCCGCCCGATACGGGGGCGTCGATGAAGTGCACGCCGAGCGCCAGAGCCGCCTTCGACAGCTCGCGAGCCACGTCCGCCGAGGCGGTGGTGTGGTCGACGAAGACCGTGCCCTTGGCCATGCCGGGGAGGGCACCGTTCTCGCCCAGCACCACCGAGCGCAGGTCGTCGTCGTTGCCGACGCAGCAGAACACGATGTCGGCGCCGGCTGCGGCTTCACGCGGGGTGGGCGCCTGGCGCAGGCTGCCCTTGGCCTGGGCGCTGAATTCCTGCTGCCAGGCGGCCGACTTCGCGGCGGTGCGGTTGTAGACCGCGACATCATGGCCGGCCAGGGCGAGGTGGCCGGCCATGGGGTAGCCCATCACGCCGAGGCCGAGGAAGGCGACCTTGTGCGCCGGGATGGGATCGTAGGTTTTGGGGTTGAGGCTGCTCATGGGGGCGAGCTTATCGCCCTTGCCCGCCTCGCGCGCTCAGACGATCGCGAAGTGCTCGGTGCCGGCGGACAGGTCGGTGGTGCGCGCGCGCTGGCTGTTGAGCTTGATCTGCAGCCGAAGGTCGTTGGCGGAGTCCGCGTTGCGCAGCGCATCCTCGAAGGAAATCATGTGGGTCTCGAACAGGTCGAACAACGCCTGGTCGAAGGTCTGCATGCCCAGATTGCGGCTCTTCTTCATGACCTCCTTGATCTCGCCGACCTCGCCCTTGTAGATCAGGTCGGTGATGAGCGGCGTATTCAGCAGGATCTCCACCGCGGCGATCCGGCCGCGGCCATCCTCGGTGGGGATGAGGCGCTGCGAGATCAACGAGCGCAAGTTGAGCGACAGGTCCATCAACAGCTGCGCGCGGCGCTCCTCGGGGAAGAAGTTGATGATCCGGTCGAGCGCCTGGTTGGCGCTGTTGGCGTGCAGCGTGGCCATGCACAGGTGCCCGGTCTCGGCAAAGGCCACCGCATGCTCCATGGTCTCGCGGTCGCGGATCTCGCCCATCAGAATGACGTCGGGCGCCTGGCGCAGCGTGTTCTTGAGCGCGGCCTCCCAGCTGTCGGTATCGATCCCGACCTCGCGCTGGGTCACGACGCAATTCTTGTGCGGGTGCACGAACTCCACCGGGTCTTCAACCGTCACGATGTGGCCGTAGGAATTCTCGTTGCGCCAGTCGATCATCGCGGCCAGCGTGGTCGACTTGCCTGAGCCGGTGGCGCCCACCAGGATGCACAGGCCGCGCTTGGTCATCGTCACGTCCTTCAGCACCTGCGGCATGTTCAGCCCGTCGATCGTGGGAAGCTTGGCCGGGATGGTCCGCAGCACCATGCCGACCTTGCCCTGCTGCACGAAGGCGTTGACGCGGAAGCGGCCGATGCCGGTGGGCGAGATCGCGAAGTTGCACTCCTTGGTGCGCTCGAACTCGGCCGTCTGGCGGTCGTTCATGATCGACCGCGTGAGTGCCAGCGTGTGCTGCGCGCCCAAGGCTTGCTGCGACACCTTGGTGACCTTCCCGTCGACCTTGATGGCCGGCGGGAAGTCCGCCGTGATGAACAGGTCGCTGCCGTTGCGGCTCACCATGAGCTTGAGCAGTTCGTTGATGAACTGACTGGCTTGATCGCGTTCCATCTGACGACTCCTAGGTCAATTTGGCCGGCGTCCCTGGACGAGCGCGGCATTCAAGCTTATCCCCATGCGAGGAACACCGCGGAACCGGCTTCGCCGGGCCGCTGGTGTTGCCCCCGGTAGGGGGTGGGCGGCTACACGAAGTGAGCCAACCTGGGGGCGAGCAACATTCTCACCGCGGAACCGGCTTCGCCGGGCCGCTGGTGTTGCCCCCGGTAGGGGGTGGGCGGCTACACGAAGTGAGCCAACCTGGGGGCGAGCCATATTCAGCCGGGGAAGTTTTCAGGGATCTTGGCCTTGCCGCGTGCCTCGGCGGCGGAAATGACATTGCGCCGCACCAGGTCCGTCAGGCACTGGTCCAGCGTCTGCATGCCCTGGCCGCTGCCGGTCTGGATCGAGGAATACATCTGCGCCACCTTGCCCTCGCGGATCAGGTTGCGGATGGCCGAGGTGCCCAGCATGATCTCGTGCGCCGCCACCCGGCCCTGGCCGTCCTTGGTCTTGCACAAAGTCTGCGAGACCACGGCCTGCAGCGACTCCGAGAGCATGGCGCGGATCATTTCCTTTTCCTCGCCCGGGAACACGTCGATGATCCGGTCGATCGTCTTGGCGGCCGAGGAGGTGTGCAGAGTGCCGAACACCAGGTGGCCCGTCTCGGCGGCGGTCATCGCGAGGCGGATGGTTTCGAGGTCGCGCATTTCGCCGACCAGGATCGCGTCGGGGTCCTCGCGCAGCGCCGAGCGCAGGGCGTTGGCGAAGGACAGCGTCATCGGCCCGACCTCGCGCTGGTTGATCAGGCACTTCTTCGACTCGTGGACGAACTCGATCGGGTCTTCCACCGTCAGGATGTGGCCGTACTCGGTCTCGTTGAGGTAGTTGATCATCGCCGCCAGCGTGGTGGACTTGCCCGAGCCGGTCGGGCCGGTCACGAGCACCAGGCCCCGGGGCTTGAGCGCGAGGTCGCCGAAAATCTTGGGCGCGTTGAGCTGCTCCAGCGTGAGGATCTTCGAGGGGATGGTCCGGAACACCGCCGCCGCGCCGCGGGCCTGGTTGAAGGCGTTCACGCGGAAGCGCGCGAGGCCGTCGATCTCGAAGGAAAAGTCGACCTCGAGGAATTCTTCGTAGTGCTTGCGGTGCGTGTCGCTCATGATGTCGTACACCATGGCGTGCACGGCCTTGTGGTCGAGCGCGTCGACGTTGATGCGCCGCACGTCGCCGTGCACGCGGATCATGGGCGGCAGGCCGGATGACAGATGCAAGTCCGAGGCCTTGTTCTTTACGCTGAAGGCCAGCAGTTGGGTGATGTCCACGAAGCTCCTCGGTGACGTTTTGATACGTTTTGACGATTATGACGATGATTGGTGACAAGCTCCAGCAAGTTCGGGCTCGAATCGTGACCGCATGCACGGCAGCCGGCCGCGATCCGGCGAGCGTGCGCTTGCTTGCGGTGTCGAAGACCTTCTCCGCCGAGGCGGTCCGCGAGGCCCGCGCCGCCGGCCAGCTTGCCTTTGGCGAGAACTACGTGCAAGAGGGCGCCGCGAAGATCGAGGCCCTGTCCGAGCTGCGCGCCGAGCTCGAGTGGCACTGCATCGGCCCTCTGCAGAGCAACAAGACGCGGCAGGTGGCGGCGCATTTCGATTGGGTGCACAGCATCGACCGGCTGAAGATCGCCGAGCGCCTTGCCGAGCAGCGCCCGGCGGAGCTCCCGCCGCTTCAGGTCTGCCTGCAGGTCAATGTGGATGCCGGTCCCAACAAGTCCGGTGTGGTGCCGCAAGACGCGCTGGCCCTGGCGCGAGCTGTTGCTGCCTTGCCACGTCTGCGCCTGCGCGGGCTGATGGCGATTCCCGAGCCGGCGCCGGATTTCGAGGCGCAACGTGCGCTGTTCCTGCGTGCCGCAGCGGTCTTCGAGGAGATGCGCCGTGCGGGGCTCGAGGTCGACACGCTCTCGCTGGGCATGTCGGCGGATCTCGAAGCGGCGATTGCGGCGGGCAGCACGCTGGTACGTGTCGGCACCGCGATCTTCGGCGCGCGGTAGGGCTCTCAGGTGCCCAGCGGAATCCGCGCGCTGCTCTTGACCTCCTCCATCACCGCGTACGTCCGGGTCTCGCGCACGCCCGGCAACTGCCACAGCACCGTGCCCGCGAACTCGCGATAGGCCGCCATGTCGGCCATGCGGGTCTTGAGGAGGTAGTCGAAGCCGCCGGCCACCATATGGCATTCCATGATCTCGTCGCGAACCTGCACCGCGGCCTTGAACTGGTCGAAGACATTGGCCGCTGTGCGGTCCAGCAGCACCTCGACAAACACCGTGAAGCCGCGGCCCAGCTTGTGCGGATCGAGCCGCGCCTCGTAGCCCTGGATGAAGCCTTCGCGCGTGAGCCGCTGCACGCGCGCCAGCACCGCGGTAGGAGACAGCGACACCGCCTCGGCCAGCTTGAGGTTGGAAATCCGGCCGTCCTCCTGAAGAATCTTCAGCAGCTTGCGGTCGATCCGATCAAGGTTGATGCTTTCGGCGGTCATGCTTGGCGAATTATCCATGTCGACGTTCGACTTGTAGCGATTAACTCGGCAGGCAGAAGCGCTCCTGCGCGGAGCAGACGCTCACCATCAGCATGACCGGGGCCGGCGGCAACGCTGCCCTGCTTGCCGCAAGCGCATAAGGCGCAACGCATTGCGCATAGGACATGGCGCGGCCGCGCGGGCAGGGCTATCGTGCAACGCTTCGCAACAACGCCTGGAGCGCCATGTCCGCCGCCGATCTGTCCTACGTCCAACCGACCCCCAACAGCCCCTGGGGCACCTACCTCTCGCAGGTCGATCGCGTGGTGCCCTACCTCGGCGAACTGTCGCGCTGGGTCGAAACGCTCAAGCGCCCCAAGCGCGCTCTGATCGTCGACGTGCCGATCGAAATGGATGACGGCACCATCGCCCACTTCGAGGGCTACCGCGTGCAGCACAACATGTCGCGCGGTCCGGGCAAGGGCGGCGTGCGCTTCCACCCCGACGTGACCCTGGAAGAAGTGATGGCCCTGTCGGCCTGGATGACGGTCAAGACCGCCGCGGTGAACCTGCCCTACGGCGGCGCGAAGGGCGGCATCCGAGTCGATCCGAAGAAGCTCACGCACAAGGAACTCGAGCGGGTGACGCGCCGCTACACCAGCGAAATCGGCATCATCATCGGCCCGCAGCAGGACATTCCTGCACCCGACGTCAACACCAACGCCCAGATCATGGCCTGGATGATGGACACCTATTCGATGAACGTCGGCGGCACCGCCACCGGCGTGGTCACCGGCAAGCCGCTGCACCTCGGCGGCTCGCTGGGGCGGGTGAAGGCGACCGGCCGCGGCGTGTTCGTGACCGGCCGCGAGGCGGCGCGCCGGCTGGGCCTGGACCTGCGCGGCGCCCGGATCGCGGTGCAGGGCTTCGGCAACGTCGGCTCCGTGGCGGCGGAACTGTTCGCCGAGGCCGGCGCAAAAATCGTGGCGGTGCAGGACCACACCGGCACCATCGTCAACGCAGGCGGGCTCGACCTCAAGACGCTGCTGCCCCTGGCGCGCACCGAAGGCGTGGCCGGGTTCAAGGGGGGTGACGTGATTGCCAACGAGTCCTTCTGGGACGTGGCCTGCGACATCCTCATCCCTGCGGCCCTCGAGGGCCAGGTGACCGCCGAACGCGCGCAGAAGACCCAAGCCAGGCTCGTGCTCGAAGGCGCCAACGGCCCGACCGTGCCGGCGGCCGACGACATCCTGGCGGAGCGCGGCGTGCTGGTGGTGCCCGACGTGATCTGCAACGCTGGCGGTGTGACGGTGAGCTACTTCGAGTGGGTGCAGGATTTCTCGTCCTTCTTCTGGGACGAGGACGAGATCAACCAGCGGCTGGACCGCATCATGATGAACGCGCTCAACCAGATCTGGGACACCGCCGACAGGCACCGGATCACCCTGCGTACCGCGACCTTCGCGGTGGCCTGCGAGCGCATCCTGATGGCGCGCCAGGAGCGCGGGCTCTATCCCTGATCGCTGCGCCGGGGGACCCGGCACTCGAAGTCGCAGGACTCGGGGAACGCGACACGGACGCCCGCATGCCGCTAGCATTCCGCATGCCCCGACATCGGCTTCCGTTCTCCATGCGTCTCCCTTTTCTGCGCTCGGCCTTCCCGCTCCTGTTCACGCTTCTTCTCGCTGCCTGTGGCGTCACTCCGCCCAGGCAGGTCTCCTACGACCCCGAGGAATTCGATTCGACCACCACCCACACGCGCAGCTTTCGCGCCTCGCAGGCCGAGACCTGCGAGGCCGCGCGGCGCGCGCTCCTGAGCCAGGGCTACCTGGTCACGGCGGCCAATGGCGACCTGGTGGCCGGCCGCAAGAGTTTCCAGCCGGCCAACGAGGTCCATGTGGAGGTTGAACTGCGCGTGGTCTGCGCGCGCGACAGCGGCGGCGCGAGCACCATCGCCTTCGCCAGTGCGTTGCAGGACCGCTACAGCCTCAAGAAGGTCAACAACTCCGCCAGCGTGGGCGTCGGCGCCCTCGGATCACTGTCCTTGCCGTTTTCGTCGAGCGACGACGCGCTGGTCAAGGTCGCCAGCGAGACGCTGACCGAAGAGCGCTTCTACGATCGCTTCTTCGCGCTGATCGACCGCTTTCTGGTCCCCGAGGCAGTGCAGAGCACGCCGGTCGCGCCCCCCGCGCTGCCGGCACCCAGCACCGATACGCCGCTGCGTTCCGTGCCGCTGTCGCCTTCGCGGGGCTGAGCCGGCTCACATCGCGACCGCGCGTGCCGCGTACGCCGGCAGGCCGGTCAGGCCGCAGAGGCGCTGCAGCACGCCATAGCCCTGCGCGAGTGCGGCAGCATAGGTGGCGAAGGGACGCTCGGCGCGCTGCAGCGCCTCGAAGCGGCCGTCGTGGCGCACGTCCTCGTGGATCACCCAGTAGTAGGAACCGTCGAACGGTTGTTCCACCAGCAGCCCGATCTTTCGTACATCCATGTTTTGTTCCTCGCTCAGAATCTCAAAATGAGTACTTATGAATGTAAGACTATGTGACTAATATCCAGCGGTGAAAAGTTCACGGTTCGCTGCATTTTGGTTTGACGGTCCCGCTCGTCGCGTCCGCCGATTGATTTCACGCCGCTGCCGTGCGACGGTGCTCCTGCGGGGTTGGATCGTCAGCCCTCTCTGAAGGAGCAAGGCCATGCTGGGAAACAAGGAAGCCGTTGCGAACCTCGCGGTGAAGGATCTCGACCGGGCGAGGCGGTTCTACGAGGAGACATTGGGACTGACGCCGATCGAGGCCGACGGTGATGACCTGATCGTCTTTCAGAGCGGCATCTCGACGCTCAACGTCTATTGCTCGAAGTACGCCGGCACCAACCAGGCGACCTCGGTCACCTGGGCCGTCGGCGACGAGATCGAGGCGCTCGTCGGCGCGCTCAAGGCCAAGGGCGTGCGCTTCGAGCACTACGACATGCCCGACACGCGGCTCAAAGGCGACATTCACGTCACGGGCGAGATGAAGGTCGCATGGTTCAAGGACCCCGACGGCAACATCCTCAACCTCATCAATCAGTAAAGATAAACCAAAGGTTCTAAGCGCATTCAAGGTCGCGTTGTTGCGTTTGGCTTTTCGTTTTCTTCGGTGAACTATTCACTGCCTTTTGGCAAAGGTGGCCGGTACGCTTCGCCCATCCTGTTCGCCGATGGAGTTTCTCTTGATGTCCTCCTGCCATCAAAAACGCACTTTTGAAGAGTGGGCCCGTTCCCTGGAAGAAAGCAACGCCGGCACGCTGCCGGAGACTGGCCAGCCGCTGGTCTCGTCCACCGAGTGGGCGAGGCTGGAGGACGTGGCGGTGCGCCGCAGCCTGGGCCTGTCGGTGCGCGTGTTCCCCAGCGTGTTCGCGCGCCTGGTCTGACGGCGACGCGATTCAGCGCACCAGCGTCGACTTGCCGAACAGGCTCTCGATCAGTTCCACCGCCACTTCCGCCGTGCGGTTGCGCACGTCCAGCGCGGGATTGAGCTCGACGACATCGAGCGAGGCGAGCCGGCCGGTGTCGGCAATCATCTCCACGCACAGCTGCATCTCGCGCCAGGTCGGGCCGCCGCGCACGCCGGTGCCCACGCCCGGCGCGTAGTCGGGGTCCAGGCAGTCGAGGTCGAAGCTCACGTGCAGGTGGGTGTCCTCGTCGATGTCCTGCAGCGCCTCGGTCATGGTGGTGCGCATGCCGTGCTCGTCGATATGGCGCATGTCGAAGACGTTGAGCCCGAGCGCGCGGATCGCGGCCTTCTCCTCCGCGTCGACGCTGCGAATGCCGATGAATCGGATGGCATCGTGCTCCAGCGCCGCGGCCTCGCCGCTCCAGCCGCTCAGGGCCTGCGGGCCGTGGCCTAGCAGGCAGGCGACCGGCATGCCGTGGATGTTGCCGCTGGGACTGGTGCGTTCGGTGTTGACGTCGGAATGCGCGTCCAGCCACAGCACGCGCAGCTTCTTGCCGCGCTTTCGGGCGTGCCACGCGATGGCGCTGATGGAGCCGATGGCCAGGCAGTGGTCGCCGCCCATCAGGAGCGGCAGGTGGCCGGCGCCGAGCGCACGGTCCACGGCGTCGTAGACCGCGCGGTTCCAGCTCACCACTTCGTCCAGGTGCCTCAGCCCATTGGCCGGGGCGGCCCAGGGGGTCGCGGGCCCGGCCAGGTTGCCGCGGTCCACGATCTCGAAGCCCAGGCGCGAAAGGGTGCCGGCGATGTCCGCCACCCGCAGCGCGTCCGGCCCCATGCCGGCACCGCGCACACTGGCGCCGATGTCGGTAGGAGCGCCGATCAGTTCGACGGTGGTGAAGGTGTTCATGAGCGATCTCCGGAGGGGGTCATGTTCTTCAGGCGTGGACCGGCGCCAGGCTGCGCCTGGACAGCGCGCTCGCCGTGTCCACGATGAAGACCAGCACGAACATGGCGCCGATCACCGTCGCCGACTGCGGCTGCTGGAACAGCGAGAGATGAAAGTACAGCATCTGCCCCAATCCGCCGGCGCCGACGAAGCCGAGCACGGCCGCCATGCGGATGTTCATCTCCCAACGGTACAGCGCATAGGCGAGCCATTGAGGCCACGCGAGCGGCAAGCTGCCGTAGGCGAAGGCCGCGACCGCGCCGCTGCCGGCTTCGCGCAGCGCCCGCTCGGGCGTGGGCGGCACGTTCTCCAGCGTCTCGCCGAAGAGACGGCCGAACACGCCGCTGGTGTGCAGTGCCAGGGCCAGCACGCCGGCGAACGGGCCGAGCCCGGCCGCCAGCACCATCAGCGCCGCCCACACCAGCTCGGGCACGCTGCGCAGCAGGTTCAGCACGAAGCGGGAGGCCTGGCGCAACGCCGGACCGAAGCGGCCCGAGGCGGGCAGCGCCAGCGCTGCACCCGCCAGCATCGCGAGCAGCGTGCCCAGCGCCGAGACCGCCAGCGTCTGCAGCGCGCCCCAGGCGGTCTTGGCGAGGAAGCCGGGTGACAGGTCCGGGGGAAAGAACTCGGCCACGAACTTCGCCATCGCGGCCAGCGACTCGTGTGCCACGAGTTCGCGAAAGTCGATGCCGAGATAGAGGAAGCTGGCAATCACCGCGGCGAGGATCGTGGCCGTGGCCAGCACACACCCGAGGCAGGGGCCGGCGGCGCGGGCGCGTTCAGTGGCTGTCGGGCGCATGGAACTCACCGGAGTACCTGCGCCTTCGGCTGCGGTGCTGTTCGCCTTCGGAGCGGCCGTGCGGCTCATGCCAGCCACCTTCGCAGGCCCGCACTCAAGGCATCGGCCATCAGGACCAGCAGCAGGAACACGATCAAGATGCTGCAGGCCTCGCCACCGTTGAGCATCTTCATCGACTGGTCCATCAGCTGGCCCAGCCCGCCGGCGCCGACGAAGCCCATCACGACCGAGGCACGCACCGCGCACTCCCAGCGGTAGACGGTGTAGGAGGCCAGCTCCTGCGCCGCGCCCGGCAGGAGGCCGTAGCACAGCGCGGCGATGCGCCCGCTGCCGGCCTCGAGCAGCGCGCGGGCGGGCCGCGTGTCGCCCGATTCGAGGATCTCCGCGTAGACCTTGCCGAGCATGCCGCCGTAGGTGATCGCAAGCGCCAGCACGCCCGCCGCGGGGCCCAGGCCGAAGGCGCGCACCAGGAGCAGCGCCCATACCAGTTCCGGGATTGCGCGCAGCACGGTGAGCAGGCCGCGCGCCGCCGTCCGGATGCCCGCGCCGCGCCATCGGCCAGGGCCGGGCCCGATGCGCGAGATCGACAACGAGCGCGTCACCACGAAGGCCAGTGGCACTGCGACCACAAAAGCGAGTGCGACGCCCGCGGTCGCCATCGCGAGGGTTTCCAGCGTCGCGCGCGCCAGCAGGCCGAGAAATTCTGCATTGAGCGCCGGCGGCAGGAAGCCCGCCAGGAAGGCGCCCATCACCCGCAGGCTGCCGGGCGCCAGCAGCGCCTGGGGCTTGAATTCGGCAACGACGAGCATCGGCCACAGCACCACCAGCGCCAGCAACAGTGCGCCCAGCCGGCGGCGCGCGAGCGAATCGCGCAAGGGCGGCGGACGCTGCAACGCGCTCATCGGCAGACGACGGTCCGTGCAGGTGCGCGGCGCTCTTCGAGCACGAAGCCCGGCGCCTGCGTCGGCAGCGCGCTGCCCTCGGTCGCATAGAGCTCCTGCAGCATCGTGCGGCTGACGGCGACGGCCGGCGCATCGAAGACCACAACGCCCGCCCGCAGGCCGACGATGCGGTCGAACCACTTCAGGGCCAGGTCGACCGCGTGCAAGGAGGCGATCAGCGTCGCCCCGGTGGACCGGCTCTGCGCGATCAGCTCGCCCACCGCGAGGTCGGCCAGCGCCGGGTCGAGCGCCGACACCGGCTCGTCGGCCAGCAGCAGCTCGGGCGCCTGGTAGAGCACGCGCGCCATGCCGACGCGCTGCAACTGGCCGCCGGAGAGCCGGTCGCAGCGGTCGAACAGCCGGTCGGCCAGGTCCAGCCGCGCCAGCGCGGCCTGCGCGCCGGCGATGTCGCGCGGCACCAGCAGCGAAGCCAGGGCGTGCGGGCCCGACCACGCGCCCAGTCGCCCGGCCAGCACCGCCGTGATCACGCGCAGCCGCGGCGGAATTGGCGGCGCCTGGTGGATCAACCCGATGCGCGCGCGCAGCGCCTTCAGCGGCCGGGCGCGCAGCTGCCAGGGCCGCGCGCCCAGCAGCTCGACGCGCCCCTCGCCGGCGCGCAGTGCGCAGGCGGCGATGCGCAGCAGGCTGGTCTTGCCGGCCCCCGAGGGGCCGATGATGGCAACGCGCGCACCCGGCGGCACCCGCAGCGTGACCCCTTGCAGCGCGCGCTGGCCATTGGCATGGACCAGGCCGACATCCTCCAGCGCCAGCGCGGCTTCGGCAATCAACGGCGCGTCCCCGGCTATTTGATGAGACCCGCCGAGCGCGCCGCCGCCTCAATGCTGTCGTAGTTCGAGGCCTTGGTCGGAACGAACTTCGAGGCGCGCTGCAGCGACAGGATCTCCTGGTGCGCGGGGTTGGCCGCATCCAGCTTGAGGAAGGCGTCGGTGAGCTTCTTCTGGACGGCCGGGTCGAGCCCGGGCCGTGCCGTCCAGTTGTAGTCGTAGTAGGGCGCCGTGGTAGCCAGCACGCGCACCTTGGCTGCGTTGGGGTTCTTCGCCTCGACGAGTTTGTCCCAGACCGAGGCGTTGAGCACTCCGGCCTCGGCCCGGCCTGCCGCGACGAAGGCCACGGTGGCGTCGTGCGCGCCCGAATAGGCGACGGTCTTGAAATCCTTCTCCGGGTCGATGCCGGCCTGCAGCAGGAAATGGCGCGGCATCAGGCTGCCCGAGGTGGAAGAGGGCGCACCGAAAGTGAAGGTGGAGCCTTTGAGATCGGCGAGGGTCTTGGCCTTGCTGTCGACAGGCACGATGAACTTGCTGGTGAAGACCTCGTCCTCGGCGCGCTGCACCAGCGGCACCACGCCGCCCTGGGTGCGCAGCTTCGCCTGCACGAAGGTGAAGCCACCGAGCCACGCCAGGTCGATCTTGTTGTTCGCCAAACCTTCGACCACGGCCGCGTAGTCGGTCACGGGCGTGAACTGCACGTCGAGGCCGGTTTCCTTCTTCAGGTACTCGCCCAGCGGCTTGAACTTGCGCTGCAGCTCGGTCGGCGCCTCGTCGGGAATGGCCGAGACGCGCAGCGTGGTCTGGGTCTGCGCATGGGCCGACAGGCCGGCGGCCAGCCCAAGCAGGCAGAAGAGGGTGGTCTGGAGGAACTGTCGTTTCATGAAGGGCATCGCCAGTGGAAGGAGGTCCGAAGTTTAAGGAGCCGCAGTCCTGAAGCCGGCGAACACGTCGTTGCGGCCGGGCTGGAAGAAGTTGCGATAGCGCGGATCGTGCAGCCTCGCGTGCGTGGCAAAGGCGCCGCCGCGCAGTTCTCGATGGTCGCCGAACCAAGGGGCCGAGTAGTCGCGGTAAGGACCGGGCGCGAAGCCGGAGTAGGGCGCGAAGGTGGTGGCGGTCCATTCCCACACGCTGCTTCCCCAGGCAAAGCCGGGCTGCGTGGCGGCCGCATGCTCCCATTCGGCAGCCGTCGGCAGGCGGCGGCCGGCCCAGCGCGCATAGGCCTCGGCTTCCCAGGCGCTGACATGGATCACGGGCTGCCCGGGGTCGAGCGGCAGCCAGCGGTCGAACCAGCGCGTCTCCCATTGCTGCGACAGGCGCCGCCAGCGCGCCGGGTGGCTGCAGGGCTGCGTCGCGCGCCAGCGCCCGGCCTCGCCGGGCCAGAACGCCGGGTCGTCGTAGCCGCCGGCTTCCACGAAGCGCAGGTATCGGCCTGCCGTGACCGGCGAGGCGTCGATCTGGCAGGCGTCCAGGCGGACCGGATGCTCGACGAGCTCGTTGTCGAAAGCGAAGCCCACGCGCGCGGTTGGCCAGCCGATGCGAGCCTGCGCCGCGGGCATTTCGATGGGAGGCGCTTCGGTCATCCGTGGCAGCGCGGCCACGCCTGCAGGCGCGGGATAGCCGAGCGTGGCACGCAGCCAGGCGAAGGCCTCGCCGTGCATGTCTTCATGGAACAGCGTCAGCCGATGGAAGTACAGGGCCTCGTCACTGCCATCGCATTGCGCCAGCGCGGCCAGGCAGGCCTCGAGCTGCGCATCGAGCCGCGCGGCGATCTCCTCGCGCGTAGGCAGCGCGGCCGACCAGCGGGCGATGTGGGGAAGCCGAGACGAGTCGAACAGGGCGTCGGGGCCTGCGATCCGTGCCGGCGCGCCGGCCTGCACATGTCCGTGCGCGTCGACCGAATGCGGACCGCGCAGCACCCAGAACTCGCCGAACCAGGCGAGGTGCGACAGCTCCCAGGCGACGAGGTTCACGCCCGCGTGGCGAGGCACCTGCCATTGCGCGTCGCTCAGGTCGAAGGTCCAGGCCCGCGTGCGGGCTCGGCATTCCCGCAGCACGGTTGCGAGCGCTTCGCCGGCGAGGGTGCGCGCGCCGGTCATGGCGATGTTGCCCCTGACAGAATGCGCCGATGAAGGAAAAGCCGCACGTCCTGATCGTCACGCCCGCGCTGGCAGACGCGAACAACGGCAACTGGCGCACCGCGTCGCGCTGGAGCCGCTTCCTGGAGGCGGTGGCCGAGGTGAAGATCGCCCGTGGCTGGGACGGCGCGCCTTGCGACGCGATGATCGCGCTGCATGCCCGCCGCTCCGCCGAGGCGATCGCGCGACTGCGTGCGGCGCGCCCCAACTGCCCGATCGCGCTGGTCCTGACCGGCACCGACGTGTATCGCGACATTGAAGAGAACGAAGCTGCTCGGCATTCGCTGCAGTGTGCCAGCCAACTCGTGGTGCTGCAGCCCGATGCGCTCGATCGCCTCGGGCCGGCGGAGCGCACGAAGACCCGCGTCATCCTGCAATCGGCACCCCGGCTGCGCCGCGGCACGGCGGTCCGCAGCTTCAACCTGGTTGCGGTCGGGCATTTGCGTGATGAGAAGGACCCGCTCACGCTGATGGGGGCGGCGCGCCGCTTGCCCGCGCACACGCCGATCCGCATCGTGCACATTGGGGAGGCGCTGGCGCCCGAACTCGGCGAGGCCGCACGCCGCACCATGGCCGAATGCCCGCACTACCGCTGGCTCGGCGGGCTCCCGCCCGACGCCGCGCGGCGCTGGATCGCGCGCGCCCGTGCGCTGGTGCACATGAGCCGGATGGAAGGCGGTGCTCAGGTGGTCATCGAGGCCGTGCGTGCGGGGGTGCCGGTGCTGGCCAGCCGCATCGGCGGCAACCTGGGGCTGCTGGGCACGGACTATGAAGGCTACTTTCCCGCTGGCGACGACGCGGCGCTGGCGGCGCTGATGGAACGCTTCGCGGCCGAGGCCGCCTTCGCGGCGCGCCTGAAGGCGCAGTGCGCACCGCGCGAGTCGCTCTTCACCACTTCGGCCGAACGTGCAAGCGTGCGGCGTCTGCTGCGAGACCTGCTCGCACCACCATAATCGGCCAGACCTGGAAAGCGAGACACCATGAACGATCGAATCACCGCCCCGGCCATCCGTCTCACCAGCTTCTCCCACGGCGGCGGCTGCGGCTGCAAGATCGCCCCGGGCGTGCTGTCGGAGATCCTGCGAAGCAGCGGCAGCGGCATCATCCCGCCCGAGCTGCTGGTCGGCATCGAAACCGCCGACGACGCTGCGGTCTACCAGCTCAACGACGAGCAGGCGCTGATCGCCACCACCGACTTCTTCATGCCGATCGTCGACGACCCCTTCGACTTCGGCCGCATCGCTGCGACCAATGCCATCAGCGATGTCTACGCCATGGGCGGCACGCCGATCATGGCGCTCGCGCTGGTGGCGATGCCCGTCAACCAGCTGCCGCTGGAGGTCATCGGCGCGGTGGTGCGCGGAGGCCAGGCGGTGTGCCGCGAAGCCGGCATCCCGATCGCGGGTGGCCACACGATCGACTCGGTCGAGCCGATCTACGGGCTGGTGGTCATGGGGCTCGTGCATCCGAAACGTCTCAAGCGCAATGCCGATGCGAAGGCCGGCGACGTGCTGGTGCTCGGCAAGCCGCTCGGCGTCGGGGTGCTGTCGGCCGCGCTCAAGAAGGAGAAGCTCGACGCCGAGGGCTATGCGCAACTGGTGGCCAACACCACGCGGCTCAACAAGCCCGGCATCGCGTTGGCGGCGCTCGACGGTGTGCACGCACTGACCGACGTCACGGGCTTCGGCCTGGCGGGCCACACGCTGGAGATGGCGCGCGGCGCCGGGCTGCAGGCGGTCGTCGACTGGCCTCAGGTGCCCCTGCTGCCCGGTGTCGCCGAGATGGCGGCCCAAGGCTTCGTCACCGGCGCCTCGGGCCGCAACTGGGCCGGCTATGGCGCCGAGGTGCGGCTCGATGCCGCGCTGCCGCCGGTGGCGCAGGACCTGTTGAGCGACCCGCAGACCTCGGGCGGGCTGCTCGTGAGCTGTGCGCCGGACAGCGTGCCGCAGGTGCTGGCGCTGTTCCATGAACAGGGTTTCGAGGCCGCCTGCGTGATCGGCCGCATGGAGGCCGGGGCCCCTGGCTTGCGCGTCAACGCTTAGCGAAATCTGGGGCAGTTGGCCTAACTATCCGACGCTTCTAGTTTTTCAGGCCTAGGGCTTCGCGAAGAAGATGCGGGCATCGCGTCGGAAACATGCCGCGAACGATGGCGGGATCGGTTCCCGGCCTCATGTGTCCCATCCCACTTCAAGGAAATCATCACCATGTCCACGCAAAACTTCTCCAGCGCCGCCGTCCACGTGGTCGGGCAGTACAACGATGCCGGCAAGACGCTGGTCGGCGCCTACCGTGCCGGCGCCCATCGCCTGCTGAACGGCGCCGCTTCGCGCACCAGCGGTTTCCTCGACGCCCGCCAGCTGCCGCTGGTGAGCGAGACGATGAAGGCCCGCCTGATCGGTGCGCAGGAGAAGGTCAACGGCTTCCTGGCCAACCGTCTCGACATCGACACCGGTCGCGTCGTCTCAGTGATGGACCGCATCGCCGGCACCACCCAAAGCGGCATCGAATCGGCCGCCAACGCCGCCGCCCGCATCGAATCGCCGTTCGGCAGCGCTGTGCTGCAGGCCCTGGGCAACCTGCATCAGCCGATCGCCGCCGTCTCTGTGCAGATCGCCGAGCGCATCTCTGCCGGTGCCAGGCAGATCGAAAGCCGCGTGGCGGGCACGTCCGACGAGGCGATGCCGGTCAAGACTGTGAAGGCCAAGGCCCGCACGGCCGCGCGCCGCCCGGTGCGCACTGCACGCAAGGCCGCCTGAGCGCTGGCGCACGGCCGGCCACCTTTACGATCGACCTGTCCTGGAGCAACGCATGGCGACTCGCCGCGATGAAACCGTCAGCGTGAAGAAGAAGGCGGCTGCGGCCGGCAAGAAGATGCTCCCCGCGAAGAAGACGGGCAAGCCGGCAGCGCCGCGCAAGAAGGCACCGCCGGCGAAGAAGGTGGCGACCGTCAAGAAGGCATCGCAACAAGGCAAGCAGGCCGGCGCGCAAGGCCTGCTGCGTGCCGGCCTCAAGGCCTTGGGCAACGTGCGCGACGACGTCGTCAAGCGCCAGACCAATGTCATCGAGAGCCTGCTCGGCATCGGCCAGCCCAAGGGCGACGGCGCGCCCCGTGGCTTCGCGCTCGAGAGCTTCGGGATCCGCAAGTTCGAGGATGTGTTCGACCAGCGCGTCGCCACCGCGCTGCAGCGGCTCGGCATGCCGACGGCGCAGGAGGTCCAGGAACTGCGCGAGCAGATCAAGCGCCTGCTCGAACACCTGGACCGCATCGAATCCGGCCGCAAGCGCTGACAACCCGCCCAGACCGTGGCGAGCCCCACCACCCGCGAGCGCATCCTCGAGACCAGCCTGGCGCTGTTCAACGCGCAGGGGCTCGCCGCCGTCTCCACGCACCGCATCGCGGCGGAGCTGCAGATGAGCCCGGGCAACCTGCATTACCACTTCAAGGCCAAGCAGCTGATCGTCGATCGCCTGTTCCGGCGCTTCGAGGACCGGCTCGACCTGCTCAACGCTTCTTCGAATTCGGTGCGCGCGATCGACGACCTGTGGCTCGCGCTGCACCTGCGCTTCGAGGCCATCGACGCCTACCGCTTCGTCTACCGCGACATGGCCTTCCTGGCCGGCGAGTACCCGGCGCTGGGCCAGCGGGCCCAGGCCCTCACCACGCAGAACCTGCTGGCTGCGCAGTCGCTGTGCGAGACGCTCGTCGCCGCGGGCGTCATGGAGGCGACGGCTGAAGAGGCGCAGATGGTGGCCCTGCAGATGGTCTTCACCACCACTTGCTGGCTCTCCTTCGAACGGCTGGTGCCGGGGCGAGACGCACTGCAGCAGGCCGATCCGGGGCTGGCGGCGTTCTATACGCTGACGCTGGTTTCTCCGTATGTTTCACGCGAATCGAGGGCTTATCTTGATTACCTGCGTGGCAAATACCTCGGATAACCGGCAAAGCCCGCCCCTGAGGGAACCGCGCGCACGCGCGCGGTGACTGAGAACGAAGGAGAGATTCATGATGGCAACCGCCGGTGAACCGATCAAGCCCCCTTCGCGCCTGCTGCTGCTGGCCGAAGGACGCGCCCTGTGGGAGGCCGGCGCAGCCCTGGCCTTGTGGCCGCTCCTGCAACTCACGCCGCGCGGCGACGGCCATCCGGTGCTGGTGCTGCCAGGCCTGGTGGCCAGCGACATGTCGACCAAGCTGTTGCGGCGCTATCTCGAAGGCCGCGGCTACGACGCGCAGGGCTGGGGGCTCGGGCGCAACCTCGGCCCGCGCGAAGGCATCGAGGACGGCATGACCGCCAAGCTCGAAGCGCTGCACGCCGAGAGCGGCCGCAAGGTCAGCCTGGTGGGCTGGAGCCTCGGCGGCGTCTATGCGCGACTCCTCGCCGCGCGCCACCCGCAGTGGGTTCGCAGCGTGGTCACCCTGGGCAGCCCCTTCACGGGCAGCGCGCGCGCCACCAACGCCTGGCGGGTCTACGAAGGCGTGAGCGGCCAGAGCGCGGAGGACCCGCGCCGCATGAAGCACGTGCGGCCCACGCCGCCGGTGCCCACCACCTCCATCTTCAGCCGCAGCGATGGCGTGGTCGCCTGGCGCTGCAGCGTGGAAGAAGCGGGGCCGCAATCCGAGAACATCGAGGTGATCGCCAGCCACCTGGGCCTGGGTGCGCATCCGGCCGTGCTCTATGCGCTGGCCGACCGGCTGGCGCAGGCCGAAGGGCAATGGAAGCCGTTCGATCGCGGGCTGTGGGGGCCGCTGGTCTACCCGGATCCGGGGCGGCCGGAGTAGGCTCCGGCAGATCCATTCGTCGAGCACCGAGCCACACACGTCACGACCATGCCCATCGAACTGAACAAGGAAGCCCGAGCGGAAGCCATCAAGTCGATCGAGCGCTACTTCCAGGAAAACATGGAAGAACGCATCGGGAACATCGCCGCCGGCGCGCTCCTGGGCTTCTTTGTCGAAGAGATCGGACCGGCGATCTACAACCAGGCGGTCGCCGATGTTCAGGAGCGCCTGCAGGCGCGGATCTCGGAAATCGACATCGAGGTCCACGAGGACGAGTTCCAGTACTGGCGCAAATACGACGCGCAGCGCAGATCGAGGAAGTGAAGATTCCCTCTTTCCTCGACTTCGCAAGCAAGCCCATGACGCGCAGACTCATCAGTTCCGGCTCGACCTTCGAACAGGAAATCGGCTATTCCCGCGCCGTGGTGGACGGCGAATGGGTGTTCGTCTCCGGCACCACGGGCTTCGACTACGCGACCATGACCATTCGCGACGGCGTCGTGGAGCAGGCCGAGCAATGCCTGCTGAACATCGGCGCGGCGCTGGCCGAAGCGGGCGCCTCTTTCAAGGATGTGGTGCGCGTCAACTACGTGCTGCCCCGGGCGGAAGACTTTCCCGCTTGCTGGCCCGTGCTGCGCAGGTATTTCGGCGAATGCAGGCCGGCCGCGATGATGATCTCTGCGGGCCTGGCAGACCCGCGGATGAAGATCGAGATCGAGGTCACCGCGCGCAAACGCGTCTGATCCCTGGTTCAGGCCTCAGCTGCCGGCCCACACGTCCAGCACATAGCGTTTGTCGGCGATCATGCGGTCCAGCCAGGCCTCGCCCTCCTGCCCATGCTCGCGCGCGATGTCCGACAGCGCGCGCCGCACGTCGGGCTCCATGCGCGAGCCGTCACCGCACACATAGACGATCGCGCCTTGTTCCAGCAGCCGCCAGACTTCGGCGCCTTGCTCGCGAATGCGGTCCTGTACATAGACCTTGCGCTCGCCAGCCCGCGAGAAGGCAGTGAAAAGCCGCACCACCCCGCGCTCGGCCCAGCCGTTCAGCTCATCGGCGTAGATGAAATCCTGCCCCGGGTGGCGGCAGCCGAAGAAGAGCAGCGCTTCGCCGGGCGACGTGCCCTTGGCGATCTGCGCCTCGCGCTCCTGCAGGAAGCCGCGAAAGGGTGCGAGGCCCGTACCCGGTCCCACCATGATCAGCGGCTGCTGCGGGTCGTCGGGCAGGCGGAAGCCCTCCGCGGCGGTCTCGCGCACGACCCCGTACACCAGCTCGCCGGCCTCGGCACGTGCCAGGTAGCTCGAGCACACGCCCTCGAACTTTCCCAGCCCCGAGCGCGCAGGCCCCGCCACCACGCCGACCGTGATGCTGCAGCGTCCGCCATCGACCCGCGGCGACGAGGAGATCGAGTAGTAGCGCAACGAGAGCGGCGACAGCATCTCCAGGAAGAGCGCGAAGGGCGGCTCGCAGGCCGGGAATTCCTCCAGCAGGTCGAGCACCGACTTGCGCTTTTGCAGCACCTCGCTTCGGTAGAGCGCCGCCGAGCCTTCGTCGGCGCCGGACAGGGCTTCCAGCTTGGGCCGTGTAAACGGGCACTGGGTGTGCGCCGCGAGCTGGGCGATCTGCTTGCGGGTGGCCACGTCCTGCAGCTCGACGTAGTCCCCGAGCAGCCGGTCCACGGCGATCACCTCGTCCACCGGCAGGACGGCCTTGCGCCCCGGCGCGGCCTGCAGCCGTACATGCGCCTTGCGATCGAAGCCGAAGCGCGCCATGGCACGCTCCACCTGCACCGCGCCATTGCGCGGTACCACGCTCAGGTGGTCGCCGGCGCGGTAGGTCATGCCTTCGGGCAATTGCAGTCCGACGTGACGCGTGGAGCGGTCCTGCGAGGGATCGCCGCCGCTGCCTTGCAGTTCGCGGTTTTCGAGTACGCGCAGGCCCACTGCGCCCAGCGCATGGACCAGCGCGTTCTTCTGCGGCGGCGGCATTTCCTCCAGCGTGTACAGCGGCTCGCTCTGCAAGTGCGCGGCGTCGGCCTCCTTGAGATCGAAGGCCTTCGCGAGCTGCGGCCACAGTGCATCGCTCCAATCCTGGAAAGTTCCGTCCATGTCCTCGCGCGCGTCGCCTTCGCCGCGCGTATGCACACGCGTGGCGCCCAGCGCGGCCAGGCGCTCGTCGATGCGCCGCGGCACTGCCTGGTAGGTGGAGGCCCAGTCGGTGTTGCCGCAGCCGAAGACGCTGAAGCGCACGCCGTTGAGCGAATCGTCGGCGGTGTCGAGCCAGCGATGGAACTCGGCAGCGTTGTCCGGCGCCGTGCCGTTGTAGGAGGCGGAGACGATGGCTACCGCACCGCTCGCGGGTAGCCGTTCGGCATAGTCGTCCAGCGAGGCGAGCTGGGTCGAATAGCCGCGCATCTCGCCCGCCTCGGCAAGCTGGCGCGCCAGGTCTTCCGCGGTGCCGAGGTTCGACCCCTGCAGCACCAGCAGCGAAGTCCCGTGGCGCGTCGCCTGCGGCCTGGCCGCAGCAGGCCGCGGGGCCACCGCCTGCACGGGTTGCGATGCAGTGAAATCGCCGCGCGGACGTGTCGCCGGGTCGCGCGGCACTGCCCGGATCCTGAAGCCCTCCGGCTTGATGGTGAGCGCCTCGCGGATCTTGAGCTGGTAGCCGGTAGAGTCGACCAGGTCGAAGCGCTGCAGGATCATGCCCAGGGTGAGCACCGCCTCCTGCAACGCGAACTGCCGCCCGATGCATGCGCGCTGCCCATTGCCGAAGGGCTTGAAGGCGTTGACCGGGCGCTCCCGCTCGGCCTCGCGGCTGAAGTGGTCGGGATTGAAGCGGTCTGCGTCCTCTCCCCACACGGCCTTGTCGCGATGCAGGGCGAGCGCGTGCAGGATCACCATGTTGCGCCGCTTGATCGTGTACTGGCCGCCGATGGTCGTGTCCTCCTTCGCCGCCATCGCGACGGCAGGCGCGGTCGGGAACATGCGCAGCGATTCCTTGAGGACCTGCAGCACGTAGACCAGGCGGTTGACCTGCGCGTAGGTCGGCTTCACCGACGGATCGGGGCCGAGCACCTGGTCGACCTCGGCCCGCGCCCTGGCCATCGCCTCGGGGTTGTTGAGCAGGAAGTAGATCGCGAAGGACAGCAGCCCGCTGGTCGTCTCGTGGCCTGCGATCAGGAACTCGATGCACTCGTCGCGGATCTGCCGGTCGTCCAGCCGCTCGCCGGTCTTCTTGTCCACGCCGGCGATCATGTAGCTCAGGAGGTCGGGCTTGGTCGCGATGTCGGCGCCGCTCTGGCGGCGCTCCTGGATGATGTCTTCCACCATCTTGTGCATGAATCGGATGTCCTTGCGCTGCTGCGCCAGCTGCTTCTTCAGCATCAGCTCCTCGAGCGGGATGCCGCGCCGGTTCTGCACTGTCTCCAGCGTGCGCACCATTGCGTCGACGAAGGGATGGAAGCCCTCGCGGTAAAATGAGTTGAAGCGGTAACCGAAGCCGCACAGGCCGATCGTGTCGAGCGTGAGCGCGGTCATGTCGCGCACCACGTCCACCTCCTCGTCGAAGTTCAGGCGCTCCCACTTGGTCACCAGCTGCTCGGCAATGTCCAGCATCATCGGGTGATAGGCCTGCATCGCCCGCTGGCTGAAGTTGGCCAGCAGGATGTTGTGCGGCTTGGACCACGTCGACTCGTGCGTGTCGGACGTGAAGAGGCCGTGCGAAAGGGCACGCAGCCTGCGCAGCGTGCCCTTGGTGCTCTTGTCGAAACGCTTCTCGTCGCACAGCTCGTCGACCAGCGCGGCCGACGAGACCACGATGACCGGCATGCCCGGCATGTCCAGCCAATAGATCGGCCCCAGCTCCTGCGCGATCTTCCACATGTCGAGCACGGGCGACTCGGAGCCGATCGACAGGAGGTTGCCGACGAAGGGCTTCCTCGCAGGGTGCGGGATCGGATGGAGCGGGTTCTTGCCTGCCATGGTGTTCTTCGACCTCCTGGTCAGCCCCTTGCGAGCGACATCGCAGTATCTCGATGCCGCCGCGCACGGCAGGCAGGGCTATCCCTTAGCGCACGGAATCAGGAAGCGGGCCGCACCATCTTGCACTCCGTGCCTTGCGCCAGCTCGTTGCCCGTATAGACCGCATCGGTGCGGAAGCCGTAGCTGGTGCCTTCCCAGCCCATCTTGACCGCCTTGCCGTCCACGGGCGCGATGGTGTTGACCACTTGCGGCAGCAAGAGCTGGTGGTCCTCGGCGCGCATGCGCACGGGGCCGACCACCGAATCGAAGCTCATGTCTTCCATCGCGCGCGCCACCTTGGTGGTGTCGGTGCTGCCGGCCTTGTTGATGGCCGCAGCCAGCAGCCGCGGCGTCAGCTCGATGCGCGGCGCCAGGAAATCCTTGCCTGTCTTGGCCTTGTAGGCCTTGGCCAGCACATCGGCCTTCGGCCGGTCGGCCTGGCCCGGATGCCATTCGGCCACCCAGGTGAGCTGGCCCAGCCTGGCCTGCGACACCGCCAGCACCGTGCCGGGCACCGAGCCCGCGCTGTGGTTGAAATAGTGCAGGTCGTAGCCCGCGTCGCCGGCGGCCTTGAGCAGCAGTGTCATGTCCTGCCCCCAGTTGCCAGTGATCACCGAATCGGCGCCGGCCTGCCGCACGTTCGCGAGGTAGGGCGCGAAGTCCTTGACGCGCCCGATCGGGTGCAGCGCCTCGCCCACGAACTGGATGTCGGGCCGCGCCAGCCCCACCAACTGCCGGCCGTAGCTGGCCCATTGCTTGCCGTGTGCGTAGTCCTGGTTGAGCAGGTAGACCTTCTTGATCTCCGGCGTTTTCTTGATGTAGTTGGCCAGCGCCTTCATCTTCATCGCGGTGTTGGCCTCCGTCTGAAAATGCCAGAAGCTGCATGCCTTGCCCGTCATCTCCGGGTCGATCGAGGAGTGGTTGAGCACGAGCAGCTCCTTGCCGGGATTGCGCTGGTTCCAGCGGTTGACCGACTGCACCAGCGCCGTCACCACCGAGGAGCCCGAGCCGCCGGTCACGATGGCCTGCGCGCCCTGGTCGATCGCGGCCTGCAGCGCACTCTGGCTCTCCTGCGCGGAGAGCTTGCTGTCGAACTGCAGCAGTTGCAACCTGGTCCCGCCGAGAACGCCGCCCTTGGCGTTGATGTCCTCGATCGCGTACTGCGTGTGCGTGAGCATCAGCTCGCCGACATTCGCGAACGGGCCCGAAAGCGGGTCGATGTAGGCGATCTTGTAGGTCTGCTGGGCTTGTGCGGTGCCGGCGGCGAGCAGTGCAGCGGCCGCCAACGGCGCGAATGCAGGAAAGGACTTCATGGCTTGTCTTTGACAGTTGAGTGGACGGAAGAGGGCGCGCAACGGCCGGTCAGCCACCGCGCTGGCGCAGGCCCAGCACGCGCCACGAGAGCTGCACCAGCTCGGCCGCCACCTCGTCCGGCGAGAGGCGGCCCTCGGGCCGGTACCAGCTGTAGAGGAAGCCCGGGAGGCTGAGCGCGGCCAGCGCGGTGATCTTGGTCTCGCGGAAGTCCAGGTCACCGTCGCGCCGCGCCTCCTCGAGCAAGGGGCAGAGGCGATCGTAGAAATGGTGCGCCAGCTTCTTCTGCGCCGCGACGTACTCGGGGCGGTAGACCTGTGGCTCACGGTACGGGAAGAACGCGCAGGGATGATGGGCCACCGTCGCGCGGATCAGGCGCTCGATGCCTTCCTTCACTTTCTCGACCGCCGGCCGCGGATCGCCCTCGGCGAAATCCAGCGAGGTGAAGCAGTCGACCGTCGGCTGCCACGAGAGCGTCTCGAAGATCTCCTGCTTGTCGCGGAAGTAGTAGTAGACGAAGGGCTTGGTGACCTCCAGCGCGCGAACGATCTGCGCCATGGTGGTGTTGGCGTAGCCCTGCGCGGCGAAGAGCTGCGCCGCGGCCTGCAGGATCCGCTCGCGCTGGACGTCGGTCCCCGCGGTGGCCGTGCGCTGGCGGCCGGTGCCTTGCGGCAGCTCGGTGCGCCCAGAGGGTTTGTGCGGTGTCGCCGAGGTTATACCCATCGGTAGGATTGTTGGATCACCATGGGGGCTTGGCAAGCGGCCAGTCCTATCGATAACCCTGTGAGAGTGACGCCATGGAGACAATGACCCGGCTCCCCGATCGCCCCGAGCAGCCCCTGCACGAGTACCTGCGCGCACATGCGCGCGAACGCGGCGGCCATCCCGCCTGCATCTGGTACGGCCATGCGATGAGCTACGCCGAGCTCGATGCCGCGAGCGACGCCTTCGCTGCGCGGCTGCAGGCCATCGGCGTCAAGAAGGGCGATCCGGTCGTGCTTTTCCTCAACAACTGCCCGCAGTACCTGGCGGCGCACTTCGGCATCCAGAAGATCGGTGCGGTCGTGTGCCCCAGCGGCCCGCTCAACAAGGAGCATGAGCTGGCCTACCAGGTCAACGACCTGAATGCGCGCGTGATCGTCGCTGCCTCTTCGCTGCTGCCGGTCGTGGACAAGGTGCGTGCGCAGAGTGCGTTGGCGCACGTGTTCGTCGTGCACTATGCCGACCTCCTGCCGCCCGCACCCACGCTCGATCTCCCGGGCGACCTCGCCGCGGCGCAGCGTGAGCCGCGGGTCGTGCCCGAAGCTTGCGAGGACTTCCTCGCCGTCATGAAGAGCGGCGCCCGTCCGTCGCCCGTCGACCTGTCGATGGACGACGTGGC
This sequence comes from Variovorax sp. PBS-H4, assembly GCF_901827205.1. NCBI lineage: Bacteria > Pseudomonadati > Pseudomonadota > Betaproteobacteria > Burkholderiales > Comamonadaceae > Variovorax > Variovorax sp. PBS-H4. Next base: position 581,674 of record NZ_LR594675.1, read on the forward strand.
CCTGATGACCTACACCTCCGGCACCACCGGCCTGCCCAAGGGCGCGATGCTGAGCTACGGCAATGCGCTCTTCAAGACCCGCGCCGCCGCCGATTGCAATGGCGTGGCTGCGGGCGACGTGCTGCTGTCCATCGCGCCGCTCTATCACATCGCCGGCATGCTGATGGGCGTCAACGTGCCGGTACTCACCGGCGCCAGCTCGGTGCTGCTGCATCGCTTCGAGCCGCGTGCGGTGCTCCAGGCCATCGAGCGCTACCGCGTCAGCTGGTGGTACAGCATTGCGCCGATGAACGTGGCCTGCATGCAGGTGCAGGGCATCGAAAGCTTCGACTTGTCCAGCCTGCGGATGAACCCTGTCACCAGCTTCGGCATCACCTTCACCGAGCCCCTGGCCGCGCAATGGCGCGGCTTTGCGAAGAACTGCGTGTCCTTCGAGGCCGCCTATGGCTTGTCGGAGACCCACACCTGCGACACCTATACGCCGCACCATGCGCCGCGCTGGGGGACGCAGGGGATCGCGGTGCCGGGCGTCACTATTCGCATCGTCGACCCCGACACCGGCGCGGAGCGGCCGGTAGGCGAGATCGGAGAGATCGTGCTCACCAGCCCCGGCAGCTTCAAGGGCTACTGGAACAAGCCGGAGGCGACCACCGCGACGCTGCGCGGCGGCTGGGTGCACACCGGCGACATGGGCAAGCTCGATGCCGATGGCTATCTCACCTTCATCGGCCGCTTCAAGGAAATGATCAAGGTCTCGGGCTACAGCGTCTTCCCCGAAGAGGTCGAGACCATACTCATCAAGCACCCGGCGGTGGCACAGGCGGCGGTGATTGCCGAGCCCGATGCGGAGAAGGGGGAGGTGGTGAAGGCCTTCGTCGTGCGCAAGCCCGGTGCCGAGATCGAAGCCGACGCGCTGGTCGCCTGGGCGCGCGAGAACATGGCGCCCTACAAGGCGCCGCGCACAGTGCGCTTCATCGACGCGCTGCCCACCACGGGCGCCGGCAAGGTGCTGCGCCGGCTGCTGAAAGACCCTTCCTGAAAGGCTGTCCGTTGTTCAAGAAGATCCTTGTGGCCAACCGCGGCGAGATCGCGGTGCGGCTGGTGCGCGCGTTGCGCGACCTTGGCATCGCGAGCGTGGCGGTCCATGCGAAGGACGACGCGGCGGCGCTGCACGTTCGACTGGCCGACACGGCGGTTGCGCTGGGCATCGCCGGGCCGGCCGCCTACCTCGACAGTGCCGCGCTGATCGAGATCGCGCGTGCCGAGGGCTGCGATGCCGTGCATCCCGGCTACGGATTTCTGAGCGAGCGCGCCGATTTCGCGCAGGCCTGTGCGGACGCGGGGCTGTGCTTCATCGGCCCCACGCCGGACCAGCTGGCGCTCTTCGGCGACAAGGCGCGCGCCCGCGCACTGGCGCAGCAATGCGATGTGCCCGTCATGCCGGGCAGCGCCGGCGCCGTGACGCTCGCCGAGGCGCAGGCCTTCTTCGCCGCGCAGCAAGCGGACTCTGCGGGGATCATGGTCAAGGCCATCGGCGGGGGCGGAGGCCGAGGCATGCGCGCCGTCGTGAGCGCGTCGGACCTGCCGCAAGCGCATGCGCGCTGCATGTCCGAGGCCAAGGCTGCCTTCGGCGTCGAGGGCGTGTACGTCGAGCGGCTGATGCGCCATGCGCGCCACATCGAGATCCAGGTGCTGGGCGATGGCCACGGGGTCGCGAGCCTGGGCGAGCGTGAATGCACGCTGCAGCGGCGCTTTCAGAAGCTGATCGAGATCGCGCCCAGCCCGTCGCTGTCGCCGCCGCTGCGGGAGCGCCTGACGCACGCCGCGCTGAGGATGGCGAAGGCCGTCGGCTACCAGGGCCTGGGCACCTTCGAATTCCTGGTGGACGAGCAATCGACGCGCCTGCCCTTCGTCTTCATCGAAGCCAATCCGCGCCTGCAGGTCGAGCACACGGTCACCGAAGCCGTCACCGGGCTCGACCTGGTGCAGCTGCAGATCGGCATCGCGGCAGGGCGGCGCCTGGATGAACTCGGCTTCGAGGCCGATCGCAGCGCGCCGCAGCGCGGCTTCGCGGTGCAATGGCGCATCAACGCCGAAACGCTGGACGCCCAGGGCCAGGCGCGCCCGGCCGGCGGCGCGCTGTCGCGCTTCGACCTTCCGGCCGGCCCTGGCGTGCGCATCGACACCCACGGCTACGCCGGCCTCGCGCCCTCGCCGCACTACGACACGCTGCTTGCCAAGCTGATCGTGCATGCCGCCTCGCCGCGCTTCGAAGACGTGCTGCGGCGTTCCTTGCGCGCGCTCGAGGAATGCCGCATCGAGGGCATCGCAACCAATCTGGCGCTGCTGCGCGCCATCGGCGAGCGGCCGGAGTTCGCGGCGCAGAAGCTGCACACCCGGTTTGTCGAGGAACATCTGTCGGACCTGCTCGCGTCGGCCTCGCGCATCGATGCGGCGGCAGCGCATGCGGCGCATTCGCGGGCAGCCGACCCGGACGCGATGCCGCCGGAGGAAGCAGACAGTGGCCTGGTGGTCAAGGCCCCGATGCCGGCGCGCCTGGTGCAGTTCGAGGTCGAGGTCGGCGACGTGCTGCCGGCAGGCGCGCAGCTCGGGGTGCTCGAAGCGATGAAGATGGAGCACCTGCTGCATGCGCCCGCCGCAGGTCGCGTGGTGGCATTGCTGGCCGTGCCTGGCGACTACCTGGTCGAGGGCCAGTCGCTGCTGCGGCTCGAGCCGGTGGATGCGCAGGCTGCCGAGGCCGATGCGCACGCCGAGCAGGACCTCGATGCGATCCGGCCCGACCTGCAGAAGGTGATCGAGCGCCACGCCTTCACGCTCGACGCCCATCGCGGCGCCGCCGTCGCGAAGCGCCAGGCCCAGGGCGGCCGCACTGCGCGCGCCAACATCGCGGACCTCTGCGACCTGGCGGAGACGCCGGGCAACTTCAGCGAGTACGGCGCCCTCGCGATCGCGGCGCAAACGCGCCGCCGCCCCCTTGACGACCTGATCGCCAACACGCCGGCCGACGGCATGGTCACCGGCATCGGCAGCGTCAACGCGAAGCAGTTCGGCCCCGAGAAGTCGCGCTGCGTGGTCATGGCCTACGACTACACCGTGCTGGCCGGCACGCAGGGCATGCGCAACCACCAGAAGACCGATCGCATGCTGGGCATTGCGCACCAGCTGAAGCTGCCGGTGGTGCTGTTCGCCGAAGGCGGCGGCGGGCGGCCGGGTGATACCGACATGCCGATCGTCGCGGGTCTCAACAACCACACCTTTACCAAGTTCGCGGCGCTTTCGGGCCACGTGCCGGTGGTGGGCATCGTGCATGGGCGCTGCTTTGCAGGCAACGCCGCGCTGCTGGGCTGCGCCGACGTCATCATCGCGACCGAGGCGAGCAACATCGGCATGAGCGGCCCGGCCATGATCGAGGGTGGCGGCCTCGGCACCTACGCGCCCGAGCAGATCGGACCCAGCGGGGTGCAGTCGCGCAACGGCGTGATCGACATTCTCGTGAAGGACGAGGCTGCGGCCGTGGCGGCGGCGAAGCAGTACCTCTCGTACTTCCAGGGCCCGACGCCCGAATGGCAATGCGGCGATCCGCGTGCGCTGCGCCATGTGGTGCCCGAGAACCGGCTGCGCGTGTACGACGTGCGCGCCGCGATGCGCGGCGTGGCCGACACCGGCTCGCTGCTGGAACTGCGCACCGGCTTCGGCGCCGGCATCGTCATCGCGTTGGCTCGCATCGAGGGCAAGCCGGTGGGCCTGCTCGCCAACAACCCGCATCACCTCGGCGGCGCGATCGACGTGGAGGCGGCGGACAAGGCCGCGCGCTTCATGCAGCTGTGCAACGCGCACGGCCTGCCGATCATCTCGTTGTGCGACACGCCGGGCTTCATGGTCGGCCCCGAGATCGAGGCCCAGGCCCAGGTGCGCCACGTGTGCCGCATGTTCATGGTCGCTTCCCACCTGCGCGTGCCCTACTTCGCGGTGGTGCTGCGCAAAGGCTACGGCTTGGGCGCGCAGGCGATGACGGCGGGCGGCTTCGACGCGCCGGTGTTTACCGTGGCCTGGCCCACCGGCGAGTTCGGCGCGATGGGGCTCGAGGGCGCGGTGCGACTGGGCTTTCGCAAGGAGCTCGAAGCCGCGGCCGAGGGGCACGAGCGCAATGCCTTGTTCAAGAAGCTGGTGGCGCAGCAGTATGCGAACGGCGAGGCGATCCACATGGCGCAGACGCTGGAAATCGACGCAGTGATCGACCCGGCCGATACACGCGCGTGGCTGGTGCGCGGCCTTGCCTCGGCCACAGTGGCTCCGCGGCCGGCCACAACGTTCGTCGACACCTGGTAGCAGCCCACGCGCCTGCGTCCGACACGCTGGCGCGCGGGGGCATGCGTAAACTGCCCCGCTTGCGCACGAACCTGTTGACAAGACGACGATTCCCCCAGGCGGGACTTGCGCGCCGCGCAATCCTCGGGCTGCTGGCCATCCTGGCCTTGCCCTTGCCCTTGCCTGCGCGGCCGGAACCGGCGCAAGCGCCACGCTGGGCCGCGAGCTGGGCCGCCGCGCCGCTCGACTACGTGCCGGCGCCCTTGTTTCCCGGCCTGCCGGCCCTGCCTGCCAGGCCGCAGCGTTTCGAAGGTCAGAGCCTGCGCCAGCTGATGGTGTCGCCGCTGGGTGGCGAGCGTGTGCGGGTGCGCTTTTCGAACCTGTTCGGGCGCCGTCCCTTGCGGCTGCTCGAGGCCAGCGTCGGGCTGGCCGCCGACGCCGGCGCAGTGGCGCCGGCCACGCTTCAGCGCTTGCGCTTCGGCGGACGCAACGGCGTCACGATCGCGCCGGGGCGCGAGGCTTGGAGCGATGCTGCTGCGCTGGCCATCCCGCCGGGCCGGACGGTGGCCGTCAGCTACCAGGTGGAGGCCGGTACGCCCTTCGGCACCGTGCACCCCTTGGGCGCGACCGTGATGACGCCGGACGCTGCCGTCATGCGCGCGGCCTGGCCCGCGGCGACGCCGTCGCCGGTCGCGCACATCGTGACCGGTCTCGATGTCGCCGTGCAAGCCACGCCGCGCGTGGTGGTGGCCTTCGGCGATTCGATCACCCAGGGCACCGGCAACGGCGAGGTCGCGCCGGCGAGCTACCCGGACCGGCTGGCCCAGCGTCTGCGCGAGCAGACCCTTGTGCGCGGCGGCTTCGCGGTCATCAATGCCGGGATCGGCGGCAACCGCCTGCTCGTCGACGGCTCTGGCCCGCGCGGCCTCGATCGCTTCCGGCGCGACGCACTGGGGCAGAGCGGCGTGACGCATGTGCTCATCCTCATCGGCATCAACGATCTCGGTGTGAGCCTGCCGGCCGCCATGCAGGGTTTGTCGCCGGCCTTCCGGCCGGCGAGCAGCGAGCAGCTCGCGGCGGGGCTGCAGCAGCTGATCGCGCAGGCGCGCGAGCGGGGCGTGAAGGTGCTGCTGGGCACGATCACGCCTTTCAAGGGCGCGGGCTACTGGAGCGAAGAAAAGGAGCTGCGCCGGCAGGCCCTGAACCGCTGGATCCGTGGCCGCCAGGATGTCGACGCGGTGGTGGATTTCGACCGCGCGCTGCGCGACGCCGCTGATCCAGCCGCCCTGGACCCGCGGTACGACAGTGGCGACCACCTGCACCCGGGGCCTGCCGGCTACGCCGCGATGGGCGATGCCGTCGACTTGCGCGAATTGAGCGAATAGAAGGGCCCCGGGATGCAACAAAAAGAGACACACGTTTACAAACGGCTGCGGATCGGGCTTACATGCGCTTCACGCGGTCGGAAGAGGATGAAGGCTCCAACAACTCATGAGGGACTCCCCATGAAAAAACTCGCGATTTCTCTTGCCGTGGGCGCTGCGTCGCTCTTGTCGCTGGGCACCGCCGTGATGGCACCGACCACGGCGCAGGCGCAGCCCGCGATCGTCATCCAGACGGCACCGCCCCCGCCCCGGGCCGAGCGCGTGCCGCCGCCGCGCCGCGGCTATGTGTGGGCGCCGGGCCACTACGAGTGGCGCCATCGCCAGCATGTCTGGGTGCCCGGCACCTGGGTGCGTGCCCGGCGGGGCTATGCCTACCGTGCGCCGGAATGGCGTGAGCGCGATGGGCGCTGGGAATACAACCGCGGCCGCTGGGACCGCGATCGTGACGGCGTGCCGAACCGCATGGACCGCGACCGCGACAACGACGGGGTGCCCAATCGCTACGACAGCCGCCCCAACAACCCGAATCGCAATTGATGTGATCCGAGCCTGAACAAACGCCCGCCCAAGCGGGCGTTTTCGTTCAGCCGAACAGGCTGAAGGCCAGCGGCATCAGCAGCGCTGCCAACACCACCTGCATTCCCAGCGCGAGGCCTGCGTAGGCCCCCGCATCGGCATCCACGTGCAGGGCGCGCGCGGCGCCGATGCCATGGGCCGCAGTGCCGAGCGCGAAACCCCGCGCTGCGAAGCCGGCGGGCCCGGTGCCGATGCGCAGGGCGTCGAAGAGGTACTTGCCCGAGAGCGCGCCGATCATGCCGGTCAGCACTGCGAACACTGCCGACAGTGCCGGGATGCCGCCGATCTTCTCGGAAATGCCCATCGCCACCGGCGCGGTGACCGACTTGGGCGCCAGCGAAAGCACCACGTCCTGCGGCAGCCCCACGGCCCAGGCGAGGGCCACCGCCGAGGCGCTCGCCGCGATGCCACCCAGCAGTGCCGCCAGCAGCAGCCGGCCGAAGCGCGCCTTGAGCTCGGCGCGGCGCTGCCAAAGCGGCCAGGCCAGCGCGACCACGGCGGGGCCGAGCAGGAAGTGGATGAACTGGGCACCCGCGAAATAGCTGGGGTAGTCCACCCCGGTGGCAAGCAGCCCGCCGGCCAGGGCGATCACCGACCACAGCACCGGATTGGCCCACGGCACGCTGCCCAGCCGCGCGTAGGCGGCATTCGCGAGCAGGTAGGTCACCAGCGTGGCCGTGAGGCCGAAGAGCGGCGTGGCTGAAAGATAGATCCACAGGTCGACGAAGCGGGGCATGGGCTAGGGCCTGTGAACGCTATGCAAGGGGTCGCGTTGCCCCGCAAAGGGGCTGGATGCAAGGCGCCCGCGCGCAGCAAGCCTGGTCGCCTTGCAAGCGCGGGCAACGCCGCAGACGGCCCCTTTGCGGGGCAACCCGAAGGGAAGCTCACCACGGCCCGCCCCTCGGCGTTGCGCTCCTTGTGCGTGCGCATGCACGCACGGCGTTGCGCGCCTTGATGGGCGGGCTGTGGTGAGCTTCGCGACCCCTTGCATAGCGTTCACAGGCCCTAGCGCTCCCCCTCGCGGCTGCGCTTGCGGTCGGGCCCGTAGAGCACCATGGCCGTCACGGCCAGGCCGATCCAGGTCGACAGCACGATCACCAACAGCATGCGGCCGCCATACTGGGCGAGCAGCGCCAGGTGCGTCATCACGCCCACGCCGACCGGGATGAAGAGCAGCGAGAGGTGCGAGAGCAGGAAGTTCGCGCATTCGGCCACCGGCTCGCGCACGAGCTCGAACCTGAGCGCGCCGAGCAGCAGCACCAGGCCGAGCACCGGCCCGGGCAGCGGAAGAGAAAGTCCGCGTGACAGCAGCTCGCCGATCGACTGCAGGACCAGAAGCCAGGCGAGGCCGCGCAGTCCCTTCATGGTCAGAAGCGCGGCAGGCCAGGGTGCGGCAGCCGGCCGCCGCGCACCACCTGCCTGCCGTATTCGGCGCAGCGCTGCAGCGTCGGGATGGTCTTGCCCGGATTGAGCAGGCCCGCGGGGTCGAAGGCACGCTTGACGCCGAACATCTGCTCGTTCTCCTCGGGCGTGAACTGCACGCACATGCTGTTGAGCTTTTCCACGCCCACCCCGTGCTCGCCCGAGACCGTGCCGCCCATGGCAACGCTGGTCTCGAGGATATCGGCGCCGAAGAGCTCGCAGCGGTGCAGCTCGTCGGGATCGTTGGCATCGAACAGCACCAGCGGATGCAGGTTGCCGTCGCCGGCGTGGAACACGTTGCAGCAGCGCAGCCCGTACTTCTTCTCCATCTGCTGGATCGCAAGGAGGATGTCGGCCAGGCGTTTGCGCGGGATGGTGGAGTCCAGGCACATGTAGTCGGGGCTGATGCGGCCCGAGGCCGGAAAGGCGTTCTTGCGCCCGCTCCAGAACTTCAGGCGTTCCTCCTCGCTGCTGCTCACCGAGAGCGCGGTCGCGCCCGAGGCCCGCAGCACCTCGCTCATGCGGCCGATCTCTTCGGCCACCTCTTCGGGCGTGCCGTCGGATTCGCACAGAAGGATGGCCTGGGCTTCGAGGTCGTAGCCGGCGCGCACGAAGTCCTCGACCGCGGCCGTCATCGGCTTGTCCATCATTTCGAGGCCGGCCGGGATGATGCCGGCCGCAATCACCGCGGCCACCGCGTCGCCGGCTTTGCGCACGTCGTCGAAACTGGCCATGATGCAGCGCGCCAGTTGCGGCTTGGGCACCAGCTTGACCGTGACTTCGGTGGTGACGGCCAGCATGCCTTCGCTGCCCACCACCAGCGCCAGCAGGTCGAGCCCCGCGCAGTCCAGCGCCTCGCTGCCGAACTCGACGGCCTCGCCCTCGGCGGTAAAGCCGCGCACGCGCAGCACGTTGTGCAGGGTCAGGCCGTACTTGAGGCAGTGCACGCCGCCCGAGTTCTCGGCCACGTTGCCGCCGATGGTGCAGGCGATCTGGCTCGAGGGATCGGGCGCGTAGTAAAGATTGAAGGGCGCGGCCGCTTCGCTGATCGCGAGGTTGCGCACGCCGCACTGCACCACCGCGGTGCGGCTGACCGGATCGACGTTCAGGATGTTGTTGAACTTGGCGAGCGAGAGCGTGACGCCCATCGCATGCGGCATGGCGCCACCCGACAGCCCCGTGCCCGCGCCCCGCGCCACCACCGGCACGCCCAGCGCATGGCAGGCCTTCAGTACCGCCTGCACCTGCGCCTCGGTCTCGGGCAGGGCCACGGCCAGCGGGCGCTGGCGATAGGCGGTGAGGCCGTCGCATTCGTAGGGCGTGGTGTCCTCGGGCTGCCAGATCAGCGCATGGGCGGGCAGGCAGGCCTGCAGCGCGCGGACCACCTCGGCCTGGCGCTCGGAAGCCTGCAGCAGCGCGCGCTGGGGGGACGTCGTGGGCGCGTTCATCGGCTCGACTCTACGGCAAGGGCCGCGGCGCGCGCTACTTGAAGACGACCGTGCGGTGCCCGTTGAGCAGCACCCGGTGTTCGCTGTGCCACTTCACGGCGCGGGCCAGCACCTGGCTCTCGGTGTCGCGGCCGCGCGCCGTGAGGTCTTCGACCGTGTCGGTGTGGTCGGAGCGCTCCACGTCCTGCTCGATGATCGGGCCCTCGTCGAGGTCGGCCGTCACGTAGTGGGCGGTGGCGCCGATCAGCTTCACGCCGCGGTCGTGCGCCTGGTAGTAGGGCTTGGCGCCCTTGAAGCTGGGCAGGAACGAATGGTGGATGTTGATCGCGCGGCCGGCAAGCTGGGTGCACAGGTCATTGCTGAGGATCTGCATGTAGCGCGCCAGCACCACCAGCTCGGCGCCCTCGGTCTCGATGATTTCCAGCTGCTTCGCCTCGGCCTGCGCCTTGCCCGCGGCCGTCACCGGGATGTGGTGGAAAGGCACGTTGTAGCTGGCGGCCAACTGGTAGAAGTCGCGGTGGTTCGAGATGATGGCGCGCACGTCGATCGAGAGCAGCCCGCTCTTCCAGCGGAACAACAGGTCGTTGAGGCAGTGGCCTTCCTTGCTGACCAGGATCACCGTCTTCATCGGCTCGGTCGCCACGTGGAGCTTCCAGCGCATGCCGAAGCTCGCGGCCAAGCCTCCGATCTGCTCGCGCAGCGCCGCTTCGCCGTGGCCGGCGCAGGCAAAGCGCACGCGCATGAAGAACAGGCCCGTGCCGTGGTCGTTGTACTGCGCCGCTTCTTCGATGTTGCCGCCGTGCTCGAGCAGGAAGCCCGATACGGCATGGACGATGCCGGTACGGTCGGGACAGGAAAGGGTGAGGATGTACGCGGGGGTCATAAGGGGCAGGATTGTCGCAGGGCTGCCGAAGATGGCGGCCGGTGCCAGAATGCGCTTTGCCCAACCCGTCCAACCAGCAGGAGCGAAGAAGATGGCCTACAACGACTTCAGCATGGACAACCAGTGGTTGCCCTTCACGCCCAACCGCCACTTCAGGAAGGACCCGCGCGTCTTCGTGGCGGCCGACGGCATGGAATTCACCACGCACGATGGCCGCAAGGTAATCGACGGGATCTCCTCGCTCTGGTGCGTGGGCGCGGGCCATAACCGCAAGCCCATCAACGAGGCCATCAAGAAGCAGCTGGACACGCTCGACTACGCGACGGCCTTCCAGGTCAGCAACGACAAGGCCTTCAAGGCGGCCGAGATGATCTCGGCAATGGCGCCGGGCGACCTCAACAAGGTCCTGTTCTGCAATTCGGGCAGCGAGGCGGCGGACACCTCGCTGAAGGTGGCGCTGGCCTACCACCGGGCGCGCGGCGAAGGGCATCGCAACGTCTTCATCGGCCGCGAGAAGGGCTACCACGGGGTGGGCTTCGGCGGCATGTCGGTGGGCGGCATCCCGGGCAACCGCAAGGTGTTCGGCTCGGCCTTCCTGCCGCGGGTGGACCACATGCGCTTCATCCACGATCCGGTGAACCACGCCTACATCCACAACGAGGAGCCGGTCTGGGCCGAAGATGCGCTGGCCGACCTGGAGCAGCGCATCCTGCCGCTGCACGATCCGAGCAACGTGGCTGCGATCATCGTGGAGCCCGTGGCCGGGTCTGCCGGCTGGTACCTGCCGCCCAAAGGCTACCTGCAGAAGCTGCGCGAGATCTGCGACAGGCACGGCATCCTGCTGATCTTCGACGAGGTCATCACCGGCTTCGGCCGCATGGGCACGAACTTCGCGTCGGACTTCTACGGCGTGGTGCCCGACATGCTGAACTTCGCCAAGTGCGTGACCAACGGCGTGATCCCGCTGGGCGGCGTGATCTGCCGCGACAAGCTCTACGACGCGATGATGAACACCTCCGCGCCCGAGCACGTGGTGGAGTTCTTCCACGGCTACACCTACTCGGGCCATCCGGTGGCCTGCGCTGCGGCGATCGCGACGCTCGAGCTGCTGCAGCAGGAAAAGCTCTTCGCGCGTGCCGGCGAGATGGGCAAGGTGCTGGGCGATGCCTTCCATGCCACCTTCAAGGGCCTGCCCAACGTGATCAGCATCCGCAGCCTCGGGCTGGCCGCGGCGGTTGAATTCGCGCCCATCGCCGGCGCGCCGGGCAAGCGTGCCTACGACATCTTTCTGGACTGCTTCCACAAGGGTTCGCTGGTGCGCCCGGCCGGCGACGTGGTCGTGATCGCGCCGCCCTTCGTGGTGGAGAAGTCGCATATCGACACGCTGGTCAACACGCTGGCGGACTCGATCCGGAAGAACGCCTGAAGTCGATTCGAGGCGCCTGCGCGCGCCTCAGCTTCGGGGGGCGCTTTGCGCACGGAGCGCCGCGCAATAGTCCTTCTCGGGCAACGCGGGCGTTTGCCACACGGCATCGAAGGCGCCCGGCTCGCGCAGCAGCTCAGGCGTCGCGCCCGCCTGCAACTGCACCGTCTTGACCGACAGATCGCTCGGCAGGTGCTGCGGCACGCCGAGCGCCTTGGCGGTGTGGCCGGCGCCGCTCAGCAGCAGCACGGTCTTGCCCCGCACGCGTGCCTTGACGATCGTCTGCGCCATCGCGCGGTCGCGTGCGATCTGCACGCGCGTCATGGGCCCGATCTGCGACTCGGGCAGCAGGTTGCAGTGGCCGCTGCGGACGGCCTCTCGCTGGGCCTTGTGGGCCTCGGCCCCGAGCTGCACGTCGAGGGACACGTCGGCCATGGCGTCCTTCATGCGCGCGCGCGGCAGGTTGGCGCCGAGCACCGGCACGCCGGCGCGTACCGCTGCCATCACGGCGGGGCCGTAGGCACTCCAGGGCCAGGCCTTCTCGTCCCAGCCGAGGGCGCTCTGCACCTGGGCTTCGGTCGCGGCCCGGTCGAGGTGGGCCGTGCTGCTGCCTTCCTCGGCCATCTCGATCGCCAGTGCGGCCAGGCGCCCGCGCGCCGACAGCGCCTCCACCGTCTCGCGCTCGATCGCATGGTGTTCGGGCGCGTCGTGCTGCTCGCCCAGCAGCAACGCATCGGCCGGCAGCAGGGCCAGCGCGCGGCCGGCGACCGGCGCATCGGCCTGTCCCACGGCCGAGCAGCCGGCGAGCAGCGCGACAGCCAGCAGGGACGGCAGCCAGGCAGGCGGGAACGGAAGGCGACGCGGCATCGGGCCATACTACGCGAGGGCGGCCGCGCTGCGTCGCCATCCTCCGTCCCTTTCTCCTGTCCGTGCCCTCGCCTCGATTGACGCTGCGCATCCTCGCGACCCTGCTGCTTGCGCTCGCAGCCGCGGGTGCCTGCCTCGCGTTGCACGCCCCGCTGCCCTGGATGATCGGACCTCTGCTGGCGGTCTCGCTGGCGTCGATCGCCGGAGCGCCCACTGCCAGCCACACGTCGCTGCGCAATGCGGGGCAATGGGCGATCGGGATGGTGCTGGGGCTTTACTTCACGCCTCAGATGGTGGGGCTGGTGGCCGGGCTCTGGTGGGCCATCGTCCTGGCGATCGCCTGGGCGCTCGGCCTGGGGTGGCTCTTCGGCCGCTGGCTGCAGGCCATTCATGCGAAGCGCATGCCGCATGTGCCAGCGCGCTCCATGAGAGCAACGACTTACTTTTCAGGGGCGATTGGCGGCGCATCCGAGATGACCTTGCTGGCCGAGCGGGCGGGCGCGCGCACCGATCTGGTAGCGGCGGCTCACAGCCTCAGGCTGGTGCTGGTCACGGTGGCGGTGCCCTTCGCGATGCAGTGGAGCGGACTGCATGGCCTCGAGCTCCACGCGGCCGGGCCGCGCGAGGTGCGGTGGGGCGGACTGTTGCTGCTGGTGCTGGCAACGGGGGTAGGCGGGCTGGCGATGCAACTCGCCGGACGAACCAATCCCTGGTTCATCGGCCCGTTGCTGGTATCCATGGGGTTCGCGGTGGCGGGGGAGCCTCTCTCGGCCGTGCCCTCCTGGTGCTCGAACACGGCGCAGCTCGTGATCGCGGTCAGCCTGGGCGTGCGCTTCAGCCGGGAGTTCCTGCACACGGCGCCGCGCTGGCTGGCAACGGTGGCGCTTGGAACTTTGGGGATGATCGTCCTGTGCGTGGGCTGCGCGTGGATCCTGGCCTGGGGAACCGGGTTGCATCCGGCCACCTTGATTCTCGGCACCTCGCCGGGCGGCATCGCGGAGATGGCGATCACCGCCAAGGTGCTTCAACTGGGGGTGCCGGTCGTGACGGCGTTCCAGGTGTGCCGATTGGTGGCGGTGCTGCTGATCGTCGGGCCGATGTATGGCCGCTTGTACGGAGCGAAAGAAAAGCCCCGCGCCTAGTGAACCAGCACGGGCGTATGCGCGAGCTCGGCATATCCTTCGAGCGTGTCTTCGACCTCTTCCTGCGTCGGCGTGTTGAGCTGCCAGGCGGCAATCTGTTGCTGGAACAGTTCGGCCCACGAGCCGTCGAGGTAGACCTCCTTGCCCGAGCGCTTGTCCACGATCTCGAAGCCGTGGCGGGCGAGCACGGGAATGTTCGGCGCCGCCGGGGTGTCGCCTTCGGTCGGCTGCACGTGCACGACGACGAAGGAGTCGGAGTCGTAAAGCATTTGCATGGCGGGTCCAGTGAGGATGTCGATAGCGTTCATGATTGTTAGATAGCAATCAACGCGCCAGTTTCAATAAGGGCTGTTGTTTTGTAGGCACGGGCCGCCATTTTTTGTGCTTCATTCGGCTTCACCGGCGGGCTCCCTGGGCGTCGCGCAACTGGAAATCAGCGAAATCTCCGTTGGCCTGGGTCTGCCTGATGCGAACCGGCAGATAGCCGAGTTCCGGCGCGAGCCAGAGCTCCACCTTGTCGTCGTAGGGCTTCCGTGGGTTGCGCGTGAGCTTGCGGGCGTTGTATTGCCCGGCCGGGAGCACCAGATGATCGTCCTCGTCGACCTTGAAGATCCAGAGGTCGGCATCGCTCGGCCCGACGGTCTGGATCGCAAAGGCCGCGCCGGGCGGATAGCGTGCCGGGTCCCCCGCCATCAGGGCGCCGAGTTGCAGCATGACGCTGAGCCGGTCCTGCGCCCCGGGCAGGAGCGGCACCCCCGGCGCATTGTTGCTGAACACCACCTGGCCCTGCTCGCGCATGAAATGCGCGGCTACCTCGCTGCGGCGCGTGTCGGAGAAGCGAGCGGGCTCGATGCCGCCGGCACCGATCACGCCGTTGCTGTGCTGGCGACGGATGGTCTTGAAGAGGAAGCGAAGCGACAGCTGGGCATCGTACTGCTGGCCGTCCTGCTGCCAGACCAGCGTGCCGAACACGCCCTGCATCGGCGCGCTGCCCAATTGGCCCGTGACCGCGAAGGCGAGCTGGACCGAACCCGGGACCGCCGTCGGCGGCAGGGCTTCGGCTTGGCCTGCGGCTGCGCCCGCGCCGGCACCGGCACCGTTGGATGCCGCGCCGGCAGCGGTGCCTGCGGCCGGTTCGGAAGCCGCCTCCGTGGCGGCCGGCTCCGCCGGGGCCGTGGCCTGGGCCGCCTGTTCGGGCGCCGGGCTTTCGGAAGGTGGCGGACTGGGCCTCGCGGGCGCCTCGGGGCGGGGCGCGGGCCGCGGCCGGGCAGGCTTGGGCGCTGGCGGCTTGGCGGCGGTTGGCGGCGGCGGCGCCGCCACCGGCCCCGGCCCCGGCACCGGCTGCGACCGGGGCGGTGGGGCGACCACGATCGTTCGCGTGACGAACTTGCCCGCCAGCGGGGAGGGATGTGTTCCTCCCCCTAGCGGCGCCAGCCCCAGCAAGGCGAGGTGCGCAAGCAGCACGGCGGCGGCCAGCAGCGCCAGCGCGCGCCATGGCGGGCGCGGAGCGCCGGGCAGGACGGGAGCGGCGGGGCGCAGGTGCATCGGGTGTGGATCGGGGGGCGCTGCCAAGGTTCAGCTCGGTACACTGCCGCCCGTGCAACCAGTTTAGTAGCAGCGATGCCGCCCGGCATCCGCTCCCGCTTCATCCATGAAACTTGCCACTCTCAAAGACGGCTCACGCGACGGCCAGCTCGTCGTCGTTTCGCGCGACCTGGCCAGCGCCCACTACGCAACCGGCATCGCCAACCGCCTGCAACAGGCGCTGGACGACTGGGGCTTCATCAGCCCGCAGCTGCAGGATCTGTCGGATGCCCTCAATGGTGGCCGGGCCCGCCACGCCTTTCCCTTCGATCCCGCGCAATGCATGGCGCCGCTGCCGCGCGCCTACCAGTGGGCGGACGGCTCGGCCTACCTCAACCACGTCGAGCTGGTGCGCAAGGCGCGCAACGCCGAAGTGCCGCAGAGCTTCTACAACGACCCGCTGATGTACCAGGGCGGCAGCGACGACTTCATCGGCCCGTGCGATCGCATCGTGGTGCCCAGCGAGGCCTTCGGCATCGACTTCGAGGCCGAGGTCGCCGTCGTCACCGGCGACGTGAAGATGGGCGCCACGCCCGAACAGGCGCTCGACGGCATCCGCCTGCTGATGCTGGCCAACGACGTGAGCCTGCGCAACCTCATCCCGGCCGAGCTGGCCAAGGGCTTCGGCTTTTTCCAGAGCAAGCCCGCCACCGCGTTCAGCCCGGTGGCCGTCACGCCCGACGAACTGGGCGAGGCCTGGCAAGGCGGCCGCGTGCACCTCACGCTGCAGAGCAGCTGGAACGGCCGCAAGGTCGGCATGTGCGACGCCGGCGAGGAGATGACCTTTAATTTCGGCCAGCTGATCGCGCACATCGCCAAGACGCGCAACGTGCGCGCCGGCAGCATCGTGGGCAGCGGCACAGTCAGCAACAAGGGCGTCGAGAAGAACGGCCGGATGGAGTGGCCCAAGGGCTACAGCTGCATCGCCGAGAAGCGCTGCATCGAGACCATTCAGGACGGACAGCCCGCCACCGAGTTCATGAAGTACGGGGACACGATCCGCATCGAGATGAAGGGACGGGACGGGCAGTCGGTGTTCGGGGCGATCGACCAGGAAGTGGCGGCGCCGGGCACGGCCAACTAACGTCCTTTCATCAGCACGACAGTCTCATAGATAGACGCTCGCAGGCGAACTCAAGAACAAGGTCGACCAGGTCTGGAATGCCTTCTGGACCGAATCGCTGGGGCAGCGGCTCTTCAAGGCGCGTGTGGAACTGCTGGGTGAGCTCGACAAGCGGCTGGCCGTCGATGGCCGGCACGCGGGAGACATGGGGGACGGCAATGTCGCGTTGACCGACGAACGCATTCGGCAAGACACGGCGGCAATGCTTTGCGCGCTCGTTGCGGGCATGAGCCTCGACAACTTCGTGGTACGAGCTCGGCGGCGCTGGGTGGAAGCGTGGGCGCAACCCGAGGCTTGGCGGTGCCCCACCATCGACCAGCTGGGCGAGGTGGCCGAGCAGCTGTCAGGCCTGCCAAGCGCCGTGCGTGACGATGACGAGGAGAAACGGCGCACAGTGGTCTAAACCGACTTCGCCGACGAACTCGGCGAACTGGCGGAGGGTGCAATTGGCAACCGAGGCCAGCGCGGGCGACTTCGAGCGTTTCCGTCAGAAGGCGCGCGCCTTCCTGCGCACATGAGGACCGGCTAGCGCTGCACAATCTGCGCCGCAACCAGCCGTTGACACCGGCTGATCTGGGCGAACTTGAAAGAATGCTGCCCGAAGCCGGTGGCGCGGACGGTGAGATCGCTCGCGCGCGCGAGATGCACAAGAGCCTGACGGCATTCATCCGTTCGCTGGTGGGCCTCGATCGCGAGACAGCCAAGCACGCCCGACAGGTTGTACGCCTCGCCCTTACCGATATTCACGCCCAAGGTCCCGAGGGCGTGTTTGCTCTCAAGGTGGTGGAGCAGTCAGGACTCCAGTCAGAGGAAATTGCTTGCCATCCCTAGCAAAAGAGAGACAAACAGCACTATCTGCGAAGGCGGCAGAGCATTGCCCGCATTTTGCATGACATTGTTCACTGCGTCGGCGAAGATCCCCGCCAGAAGCTGATAGTCCGTAGGGCCACTATAGTCCCCGGGAGGGGGACAATTCACCTGGTTCTGCCAGGTCGGTTGGGCATATATCTTCGCGACATTGCGGTCTGACCACGTAGCTTTTAGTTGTTCCAGAATTTCGGAGGCGAGTTGGCTCGCCGAGAAGTTGGTCACGCCCGCTTTGTCCAAGCACCCGTGGACGAAATCCTGTATCCGCTGGTGGGCCTCAAGGTTGAAGAGCGGAGCGCCGATGGGGTCGTTCTTCCAGTTGTCATGGTAAAAAATTGTGCCAACCACGGCCACAGTCAGGGATACGGCGGCCGCACCTGCTAGCAGCTTGTGGTGGAGGGTCGTTATCTGCCGTGCCATCCGCGCCTCCTCCCCTGTCTTCAATGTGTGTAGCGCGCCTTGATCCGTCAAGGCTGTTGGCTCTGCTGATATTTGCGTGTCACTGGGCACTTCGTTAGTTCCCAAGACCGGGTCGGTGTCCGAAGACGACTCCGAATTCGTATTAATCACACTGACAATATCTTTTAGATCAAAGACGTCACTGCCGGGGTGAGAGTCGCCGGTCTCGGGCCTGCCATCGTTCCAACTGCCGGTGGGGCTGTCGTTGTCCGGATGGGATGGCGTCACCTGCTTCGGCCTGGTGATCACCGTCGGCATTTGCGTAGTGGTTGTCTTTTTAGAGGCGGCGCTAGTAAAGCACGACATGATTTTTTTGAGTGGGAGTGGGAGTGAGGATCAGCGGACGGCGCGAATCGCGTCCAGCTTGGCTTGAGCGAGCGACTGAATTGCAGCGTGCTGCGCATCCATGCGGGCGATTTCGATGGCGGTCTCGAGCATCTCGACAGCCTGTTGAGATCGCCCGATGGCCGCGCAGCACTCGCCTGCGCGGAACAGCGGCCCGGGCGTCGGGGCGTCGCTTTCGAGGAGCGTGCAGAAGCCGAACGCGCCGACAGCGAGCTCCGGCCGTCCCAGTCGCTGCAGGCAACTGGCGGCCAGAAAAGCATGCCGCGGTTCGACGTTCGGACGCGAGAGGAGGTGCAACGCAATGGGCAGTGCATTGCGGAAGTCACCGCTGTCGCACAGGGCTTCGCCCATGGCGAGGAGTTTCGCAGGATCGCGGTCGATCGGCGTGCCGCTGTTCGCCTCAAGTGGGTCGTCTTTGGTGATGATGCTGCGCAGTTCGCGAGTCAGCGTCGCGACGACGCTCGCGGATTCGGCATCCGGTGGCTCTGGATAGTGATGGTCCACAGTGGTCCTGAGATTGTTGAGATAGCTGAGTAACGATGCATCGAGGCGAGTTCCGGCCGGCGCGAAGCGACGGGTGTCCAGAGTCGCAAATGGGCGACCGAGACGTGTCAGCCCAGACCGCCCCGCAGCAAGTCCTTCAGGCCCCGTATCCCCAACCGCCTGAATGCCCGGTACTGGTGGGTGCGCACGGTCGTGAGCTCGACCCCGATTTCTCGCGCCGTTTCCTTGGCAGTCCTGCCGGCCAGCAGATGGCCGACAACCTCGCGTTCGCGCAGGCTGAGCGCGAGCAGCCGGGTGCCCAGTGTGGGCTCTGCCGCCTCGCGGGCTGCCATTGCGCTGCGGCCGTGCGCGAGAGTGGCATCGGCCAGCAGCGTGGCATGAAGCTCCAGCAGCGCGAAGTCCGCGTCGCTGAACTCAGGCTGCGCCAGACTGCGATAGAAACTCACCGCAGTGCGTTGGCCGGTCGGCAGCAGCAACAGCACCGACGCGCGCTCGCGGATGCCGACGTCGCCATAGCAGGCCGCGCGGTAGGCCGGGTCCGCGACCTCCTCGGCGACCTGGTGCCCCATCCAGAGCTGGGGCCGTCTAGGCAGCTTGCGGGCCGCGAGCCACACCATGTTCGGATCGAGCCGATCGAAGCGCTGGGCCACATAGCGCTCGGCCGTGCGCTCGGCGGTGCTGCCGTAGCTGCTCGCGGCCGACACGGTCTCGATGCGGCCAGCAGCGCTCACGGTGAAGACGGTGCAGAAGGTCACCGGCAGCATCCCGTTCATGGCGCCGAGGTAGCTGGCCGCCAGGTGCGGCGTGCCGATTCCGGCGAGCACGCCGCAAACGACGCGAGCCGCAAGCAGGCGTTCTTCCGCGTGGTTCAGTGGCCAGCGCCGCATTGAAGCCTCAGGGTAAACACTTCGTACGAAGTTAGGACATCGGCGGTCGGACCGCATCCGGACAATCCCTTCGCATGAACACCGCAGTCCAGTCCCCGCCGGCCGCGCGCCCCGGCGATGCCGCCACCGGCCCGGTGCCGCCCGCGGCCGGCGCCTTGCCGCCGCCGGTCGGCGACTTCCGCTACACCCGCTTCGCACCCGTGCTGCCCGCGCTCGAAGATGGCGTCGAGGCCGGCCGTCATCCCGTCGTGATCGCGGGCGGCGGCCCGGTCGGCATGGCGCTGGCACTGGGCCTGGCCAACCACGGCGTGCGCAGCGTGATCCTCGAGGCCGACGACACGGTCTGTGTTGGCAGCCGCGCCGCCTGCATCTCGCGCCGCAGCCTGGAGATCGTCGAGCGGCTCGGCACCGTCCGATCCTTCCTCGCCAAGGGCCTGCCCTGGACCGGCGGGCGCAGCTTCTACAAGACCGAGGAGGTGTTCCGCTTCGAGATGCCGCACGACGAGCGGCAGAAGCTGCCGCCGATGATCAACCTCGAGCAGTACTACATCGAGCAATACCTGCTGGACGAGATCGTGCGCCGCAACGCCGCCGAGCCGGGGCTGATCGACATCCGCTGGGGCACCGAGCTCACCCGCCTCGCGCAGGAGCCCGATGGCGTTTCGCTCCAGGCGCGCAATGCGCTGGGCAGCTATGCGCTGAAGGCCGCGTGGCTGGCCGGCTGCGACGGCGGCCAGAGCTTCGTGCGCAAGTCGCTGGGCCTCAACCTCGAAGGCACGGCCTACGAAGGCCGCTACGTGATCATCGACATCGAACTGCACAGCACGCACCCGACCGAGCGCCGCGCCTGGTTCGACCCCCCGTGGAATCCCGGCTCGACGGTGCTGATGCACCGCCAGCCCGACGACATCTGGCGCATCGACTACCAGCTGCGCGCCGGCCAGAGCACGGAGGAGGCGCTGAAGCCCGACGCGGTGGCCGAGTTCGTGCAGCGGCACCTGGACGCCATCGGCGAAGGCCACCTGCCCTGGAAGACGGTCTGGACCTCGGTCTACCGGGCCGGCGCGATGACGCTGGAAAGCTACCGCCATGGGCGCGTGCTCTTCGCCGGCAACGCCGCGCATGCGATGCCGATCTTCGGTGTGCGCGGCCTCAACTCGGGCTTCGACGATGCCGACAACCTGGCCTGGAAGCTGGCGCTGGTGGCGCGCGGCGTGTCGGGCGATGCGCTGCTCGACAGCTATTCGCAGGAACGCATCGCCGCCTTCCACATCAATGCCGAGAGCGCGATGCGCAGCACGGAGTTCATGTCGCCGCCCTCGCGCGGTTTCGACCTGCTGCGCGAGGCGGCGCTGTCGCTCGCGGGCGCGCACCGCGGGATCGCGAACCTGATCAACCCGCGGCAGACGCAGGCAGTGCATTACGAGGACTCCGCGCTGTCGAGCAAGAGCGAGGCGCTGCCGGCCGGGCCCCGGCCCGGCGAGACCCTGCCCGAGCAGCCGCTGGGCCCCGGGCTGCACCTCACCGATTGGCTGGGCCCGTACTTCACCGTCCTCGTGCTGAACATCGAAAGCCTGGACGCTGCCTTCGAGGCAGAGCTCGCCGCCGCGCAGGCCGGCCCGTTGAACGCCGTGCTGCGCACGCTGCCGCCTTCCGCCGCGCATGCTCCGGTGTTCGAAGCGCTGGGCGCGCAAGAGGGCGCGGTCTACCTGCTGCGCCCGGACGGCCATGTGGCCGCCCGCTGGCGTCGCGTGCCGCCGGGCGCGTTGGCGCAGGCGCTGGCACGCGCCTCGGCGCTGGTCGCGAAGGAGGCCGCATGAGTCGCACGGCCGCTCCGAAGGCGAATAGCACCGCAGCCGGAGGCGAAGGTACTCCAGTGACCACCTTGAGCCTCGAAGCACGCGACCGGCTCTACGCCGAATGCGCCCGCGCCATCAGCGAAGCCGGCGCCGAGCGAGAATCGCTTTTCCTCGCGCGACTCGCCCTGCTGCTGTTCGAGCAGCTTGGCGACGAGGCGCGTTGCCGGGCCGCACTGGCGGAGGCGCTGCGCGATCTGCCGCTGCCCTCGCTGTCCGCTGCGCCGGACGTTGCCGACACGCCCTGACTCATTCGAAACCCTGGAGACTTCATCGATGGACCGCAGAACCCTGCTCACCACCCTGGCCGCCACCGCGGCCGCCAGCGCCGCACCCTGGGCCCGCGCCCAGAACTACCCCGAGCAGATCATCAAGTGGGTGGTGCCGTACCCGGCTGGCGGCGGCACCGACGTGATCGCGCGCACGCTGGCCGAGGCCATGCGGCAGACGCTGGGCCAGCAGATCGTGATCGACAACCGCCCCGGCGCCTCGACCAACATCGGCGCCGACCTGGTCGCCAGGGCCAAGCCGGACGGCTACACGATCATGTCGGCAGACAACGCAGTGCTGGCCTTCAACGAATACCTGTTCAGCAAGCTGCCCTTCAACCCCGAGAAGGACTTTAGCTACATCGGCGCCATCGGCAAGTTTCCGCTGGCGCTCGTGGTGCACCCGGACTTCCCGGCCAAGGACTTCAAGGCCTTCCTCGCCTATGTCAAGGCCAATCCCGGCAAGGTCAACTACGCCTCGCCCGGCAACGGCTCGCCGCACCATCTGGCGATGGAAATGTTCAAGAACCGCACTGGCACCTTCATCACGCACATTCCGTACCGCGGCGCCGCGCCGGCGATGGCGGACGTGATGGGCGGCCAGGTGCCCTGCATGTTCCTCGACCTCGCCTCCGGCCTGCCGATCATGCAGGGCCAGAAGGTGCGGGTGCTGGCTATCGGCTCGGGCGCGCGCTCCAAGCTGCTGCCCGATGTGCCGACGCTCGCGGAAGTGGGCGTGCCCAACACCGAGGTGTTCGCCTTCCAGGGCATCCTCGGCCCGGCCGGCCTGCCCGCGCCGGTGGTGAACAAGCTCAACGCGGAACTCAACCGCGCCTTCAGCGTGCCGGCCGTGCAAAAGCGCTTCAACGACTTCGGCATGGAGGCCATGCCTGGCACGCCGCAGCAGTTCGCGGCGCTCTCGCGCGCCGAGTCGAAGCGCTGGGGGCCGATCATCAAGTCGGCCGGCATCAAGCTGGATTGAGGCCCCGAAGGGCGGCAGGCTACCTGGCGTAGGCCTTTCGGGACCCGTCCTCGAAGACCTCGTCGTCGCGTTCGAGCTTGCCGTCGCTGTCCCAGCTGCGCTCGCGCGTGACGCGGCCCTTGTCGTCGTAGCTCGATTCGGCGCGCAAAGTTCCGTTGTCGCCGAAGCGCTGGTGCAGACCGATCGGAACCTGGCGGAAGCGGCTGACCACGGCGAAGCGCCCCTGCGCGGCGCGCTGGCCGTTGTCGTGGAACTCCGTGATCTCGACCGTGCGCGCCTCGCTGCCTTCGCCGTAGACCGCCTTGCTGCGCGGCTGCCCATTGAGGTAGTAGCTCTCGTCGGACAGCGGCTCGCCGGCCGCGCTCCAGCGCTGCTCGCGCACCAGGGTGCCCTTTTCGGAGAACTCCTGCTCGCGCCGCTTGATCGCGCCGCGTTCCAGCAGCAAATAGACGATCTCCCGGCGCTTGATGCCCTCGGAAGACCAGCGCCGCTCGGTGCGCTGGTTGCCGCTGATCTCGTCCTGCATGGCCGGCTTGCCGTTGTCGTAGAGCTCCTCGCTGCGCAGCCGCTTGCCGGCCAGGTAGGCGAGGCGGGTGCGCACGATACCCTTGGCATCGAAGAGCTCGACCTGCGAGGGCGTGCTGCCCACGAAGCCGCAGAGCCGCGCATCGTCGACCGCGGGGGCGAGCAGGGGCTTGTCGCCGCAGCGCAGGGCGGACAGCTGGCCTCGTTCGGTGAATTGGGCGTACGCGCGCTCGCCCGGCTCCGCGTAGAAGGTGGCGCGACGCAACTGCCCGTTGGGGTGGAAACTGCGCGTGAGGCCGGTCTCGTGGCCGTCGTCGTACACGGCCTCCCGCAGCACCCGGCCTGTTGCCGGCGAGAACTCGCGCGCCGGGCCATCCATGTTGCCGCGCGCATTCACGCTGTGTTCCTTCACCAGTTTGCCGCGCTCGTAATAGCGCACCACGCCCACGAAGGCGCCGTTCTGGAGCTGCTGTTCGCGCACCAGTTCGCCGCTGGAGCGGTCCTTGCAGCGCATCAGGCCGGTCTTGCCGGCGGTGGTGTGGCCATTGGCCGGATTCACGTCCTGGCCGTTCAGCTCGCAGTCCTGCACCGCCTGCGCGGTCAAGGGCAACAGGACGAGCAGCACGGCCGCGAGTCCGGCCGGACGCAGGAACGCAGGCATGGTGGATCAGGTGGCGTAGACGGCATCCAGCGAGCGGAAGCCCTTGACCTCGATCGGATTGCCGAAGGGGTCGCAGAAGAACATGGTCCACTGCTCGCCCGGCTGCCCCTCGAAACGCACCTGCGGCTTCAGCACGAACTCGGTGCCGGCGGCTTCCAGGCGCTTGGCCAGCGCCTGCCAGTCGGGCAGTTCCAGGATCAGGCCCAGGTGCGGCATCGGCACCATCACATCGCCCACGTGCCCGGTGCGCGCAGTGGCGAAGGGCTCGCCCAGGTGCAGCGAGATCTGGTGGCCGAAGAAATCGAAGTCGACCCAGGTGTCGGTGCTGCGGCCTTCGGTGCAGCCAAGGCGTCCGCCGTAGAAGCGGCGGGCCTCGTCGAGGTCCCGGACGTTGAAGGCAAGGTGAAATATGCTGCGCATCCGAAGAGCATAGCGGCGCAGCGCTGTCTTGACACCCATGGATACATTCGAGCCGCGCTCGCCTTGCGACAGGCGCGAGCTTGCCGCGCGTCTCGCCGATAATCGCCACCCCATGTCCCGCCTGCGTTACGCTCATCGCCTTGGCCGCCTCGTGCTGCTGTGGTTCGCGCTGTCGTTGGGCGCGGCCATCGCCTCGCCGATCGTGCATCCGCAGGCAATGGAGCTGGTGTGTTCCAGCGTCGGCACCATCAAGGTGGTGGTCCAGGGCGAGGAGGGTGCGCAGGATCTCGGCGCCACGCACCTGGACTGCCCGATGTGCCTGCTGAGCGGGGCGCCGCCGCCGCCGGCGCCGATGGCGGCCCTCCCGCATCCCCTTCCGCTGGCGCACGCCGTCCAGCCCATTCCGGCCGCGCGCATCGCCGCGGCCACGGCCGCCCCGCTGCCCGCGCGCGGGCCGCCGGCGCTCTGAGCTTGCTGTCGATCTCGTAGCGCGCAGCGCGTCCATCGGACGCGGTGTGCGCTGATCTCCCTGCAATGCACCGGCGCCTCCAAGGCGCCGAGGAGCGCTTTCCATGAAGAAGAAAACAGTGCTGTCCCTCGCCCTGGGCGCAGCTTTCCCGTGGCTGCCCGGGCCGGCCTTCGCCCAAACCCCTGGGACTTCTAGCGAGGAACAGGCCCCCGAGCGCGTGAAGTCGCTTGGCGTGGTGACCGTCACCGGCGGCCAGCCGACCTCCCTGCCCACGCAGATTCCCACGACCATCGAAGGCATGACGCGCGAGGAGATCGAGACCCGCATCAACGCCACCGACAGCGAGGACGCGCTCAAGTACCTGCCCAGCCTGCTGGTGCGCAAGCGCTACATTGGCGACTACAACCATGCCATCCTGTCGACCCGCGCATCCGGCACCGGCAACAGCGCGCGTTCGGCGGTCTATGCCGACGGCATCCTGCTGTCGAACTACCTGGGCAACGGCATTGCCAACGGCACCAATTACGCGCCGCGCTGGGGCCTGGTCACGCCCGAGGAGATCGAGCGGGTCGACGTGATGTACGGGCCGTTCTCCGCGGCCTACCCCGGCAACTCGGCCGGCGCCGTGGTCGACTACGTGACGCGCATGCCGACCCGGCTCGAGGCGCATGTGAAGGCCGGCTACTTTTCGCAGCCCTTCGACCTCTACAACACGCACCGGACCTTCGATGGCTGGCAGACCAGCGCCTCGCTGGGCAGCAGGAGCGGCGACTGGTCCTGGTGGATCGACATCAACCGCACCGACAGCCGTGGCCAGCCGTTGACCTTCGCCACCGCGACCGTGGCATCGGGCGTGCCGGGACTCGCGGGCACGCCGGTGGCCGGCGCGGTCGTGGGGCTGAACACCACCAACACGCCCTGGTACATCCTGGGCACCGGCACGGCTTACCGCACCGTGCAGGATCATGCGAAGCTGAAGCTGGCCTACGACTTCTCGCCCACGGTTCGCGCCACCTACACGCTGGGCTGGTGGCAGAACAGCGCGGACGGGCGGCCCGACAGCTATCTGGCCAACGCGGCCGGCCAGCCCGTCTTCAACGGGTCCATCAGCATTGCCGGGCGCGGCTACACGCTGGCACCCACTGCCTTTCCCCTGACCAACGACACCCAGACGCACTACATGCATGGGCTCTCGGTCAAGAGCAACACACGCGGCGAATGGGACTGGGAAGTGGCAGCCAGCCTGTACGACTATGCGAAGGATCGACAGCGCGCCCCCACCGTCGCGCTGCCCCTGGCGGCCATCGGAGGCGCCGGCACGCTGCAGGACCAGGATGGCACCGGCTGGAACACGCTGGCGGCCAAGGGGTCCTGGCGGCCTCAGGGCGTGGGCGGCGCGCACGTCGTCGACTTCGGTATCGGACGCGACGCGTACAAGCTCGCCATCGCAAAGAACAACGTGCTGGGCAACTGGCTGGACGGACCGGTGCTGCCCGGGTCCACGGTCAGCAATGTCGGCGGCCGCACCACGACGCAGAGCGCGTGGGTGCAGGACAGCTGGGGCTTCGCGCCGCGCTGGAAGGCCGTGGTGGGCCTGCGCTACGAGCATTGGCAGGCGAAGGACGGCTTCACCGCCATGGGCACCGGTGCACAGGCCTATGCCGCGCGCAGCGAATCGGATCTGTCGCCAAAGGCCGCGCTCGCCTGGCAGCTGGCGAAGGACACGGTGCTGAAGGCCTCGGTGGGCCGCGCGGTGCGCTACCCGACGGTCGGCGAGCTGTATGGCGCAACCTCGGGCGGGGCACTGTCCTTCATCAACGACCCGAACCTGAAGCCCGAAAAATCGTGGACCGGCGAGCTTTCCGCCGAGAAGGACCTGGGCAGCGGCCTGGCCCGCGCCACGCTGTTCCACGAGACCACCAGGGACGCGCTCTACAGCCAGCTGATCGCGAATTCCACGGTCTCTCGCGTGCAGAACGTCGACAAGGTGCGCACCACCGGCCTGGAGCTGGCCTACTCCGCCCAGGACGTCGGGGTGCGCGGCCTCGACCTGGGAGCCAGCCTGACCTATGCACATTCGACGATCGTGGCCAACGCAGCGTTCCCGGCGAGTGTCGGCAAGTGGCAGCCTCGCGTACCCCGCTGGCGTTCCACGGTTTATGCCAGCTACAAGCCCGATGCGCGCTGGGCCTTCACCGTGGCGGCGCGCTACAGCGGCCGCCAGTATTCGAACCTGGACAACACCGATGTGAATGCCAATGCCTACTTCGGCGCCAGCCGCTACTTCACCGTCGACCTGCGCGTGCGCTACCAGATCGACAAGCGCTGGTCGGCGGCCTTCGGCGTCGACAACGCCAACAACGAGCACTACTGGAACTTTCATCCTTACCCGCAGCGCACCTACAGCGCCGAGCTTCGCTTCGACCTTTGATTCAGACTTCTCCAAGGACCCCTGCCATGAACACTCGATTTCTTCCCCGGCTTCCGCGCCGCATCGCCGCCTCTCTTCTCCTGCTGGCAGTCGCCGGCACTGCCCTGGCGCAGGCGCCGGTGGTCGAGGTCAGCGATGCCTGGATCCGTGCCTCGGTGCCCGGCCAGAGCGGTACCGGCGCCTTCATGAAACTCAACGCAGCCGCGGGCGCGCGCCTGGTCGGCGCTTCCACGCCGGTGGCGGGCGTGGCCGAAGTCCACGAGATGAAGATGGAAGGCGACACCATGCGCATGCGCGGCCTCGAGCACGGGCTCGAGCTGCCGGCGCGGCAGACGATCGAGCTCAAGCCCGGTGGCTACCACCTGATGCTCATGGACCTGAAGCAGCCGCTGGCCAAGAACAGCACGGTGCCGCTGACGCTGCGCTTCGAGGATGCGAAGGGGCAGAAGAGCTCGCTGGAGCTCAAGGTTCCGGTCCTTGCCGGTCCCGCTGCGCCCGCTGGCGGCGCGCACAAGCACTGAGCGCTTCCAGGCTCATGCGCATGGAGTAAGCTGGCCGGACACAAGACCCTCCACAGGAGACCCTCCCCATGAGCGACGCCAAGCCCTTCGCCTTCAGCCAGTTCGTTCCGGGTTTCGACTTCCTTCAGAACCTTGCGAAAGGGGCGTCGGGCGGCGCCAGCGCGGTGCCTGGCATGCCCAGCCTGTCGAGCTGGGTCGCGCCGACACTGAGCGTGGAGGAAGTCGACAAGCGCATCCAGGAACTCAAGACCGTCCAGTACTGGCTGGAGCAGAACGGTCACGCGCTCAAGGCCACCATCCAGGCGCTGGAAGTGCAGAAGATGACGCTGTCGACCCTGCGCGGCATGAACCTGCGCATGGAGGATCTGGCCAACGCCTTCACCCGGACGGCCGAGCCGCGGCCGGCTCCGGCGGCGCCCGCACCGCAGGCCCAGGCGCCCGAGGCGGAGTCCGAGTCCGAGTCCGAGTCCGAACCGGATACCGCCGAGCCGGAGGAGCCGGCCGAAGCGCCAGCCGCGAGGCGCGGCGCCAAGGCGGCGGCCTCCACCAAGCCCGCCGCCGCGGATGCCGGCGCAGGCGTGGTCGACCCACTTCAGTGGTGGGGCGCGCTCACGCAGCAGTTCCAGCAGATCGCGAGCACCGCCCTGCAGGATGCGTCGCAATTGAAGATGCCCGCCGTGGCCCAGCCGATCGCCGACGCGGTGGGCGAGGCGATGGGCGCGGCCGCGCGGCCCGCGGCGCGCAAGACGGGCGCCGCCGCGAAGAAGACACCGGCCGCGGCCAAGAAAACGCCGGCGCGCAAGCGAACGCGCGCGCGCTGATTTGCAATCTTTCTCTGGGAGTCCGAGGCCATGAAGCTGTTTCCCACGGGCCACGCCACCCATCCTCAATGGCGCATGGCCGTTGGGCTCGTGCTTGCGCAACTGCGCGCCCAGATGGCGCTGCCGGACTATGCGCGCACGCCCACGCTGGGCCTGCTCTACATCACGGACCACTATGCGGCCGAGGCGCAGGAGATCCTCGATCACCTGGGCGCCGAGCTGCCGGAGATCACCGACTGGTCCGGCACGGTCGGGATCGGTGTGGCGGCCAACAACGCCGAGTACTTCGACGAGCCTGCGTTGTCGGTCATGCTGTGCATGCTTCCGAGTGACCAGTACCGCGTGTTCTCGGGGGTGGCGCCGCTGGCCGGCTCCGAGATGAGCGGCTTCGCGGCGCACACGGCCCTGGTGCACGCCGATCCCGGCACGCCGGACCTGCCGGAGCTCGTGGCCGAAATGGCGGGTCGCACCGACACCGGCTACCTCTTCGGGGGCCTGTCCTCGGGCCGCAGCGGCGCCCTGCAGTTCGCCATCGGCGGCAACGGCAACATCCGCGGCCACGGGGCAGCGAGTGGTGTGTTCTCGGGCGGCCTCTCGGGCGTGGCCTTCGGTGAGGGAGTCCGCCTGGTCTCACGTGTCACCCAGGGCTGCCAGCCGATCTCGCGCGAACGGGAGATCACCGCGGCCGAAGGCAACCTGCTGCTCAGCCTCGACGGCGAGCCGGCGCTCGACGTGCTGCTGGCCGAACTCGGCGTCTCCCTGGAGGCGCCGCAGGACGCGATCGAAGCGGTGCGCGCCACGCTGGCGGGGCTGGTCGACGCCGGCAGCGACGGCATCCGCCGCACCGGCGACCTGGGCGCCGACGTGCTGGTGCGGCACATCATCGGCCTCGATCCCACGCGCCGCGGGATCGCCATCGCCGATGTCGCAGAAGCGGGCATGCGCATGAGTTTCGTGCGGCGCAGCGCACAGGCCGCCCGCGCCGACCTGATGCGCATCTGCGCGGAGGTCCGCGAGGAACTCGAGCCGCAGGAGCAGACCCTCGCCACCGCGCGCGCGGTCGCGGCCGGCGAGGCGGAGGCCGCTCCGCATCCGGCGCGCCGCATCGCGGGCGCGGTGTACGTGAGCTGCGCAGGGCGGGGCGGCCCGCATTTCGGCGCGCCCGGCGCCGAGCTGCAGATCGTGCGCCATGCGCTGGGCGATGTGCCGCTGGTCGGTTTCTTCGCTGCCGGAGAAATCGCGCGCCACCACCTGTATGGCTACACGGGCGTGCTGACGGTGTTCGCCGCGAGCGACTAGCGCAGGAAGCGCTCGGCCAGGAGCACCCAGTAGGCCGCGCCGATCGCGACGTTGCCGTCGTTGAAGTCGTAGCCGGGGTTGTGCACCATGCAGGCGCCGTGACTGTCACCGTCGCCGTTGCCGATCAGGAGGTAGCTGCCGGGTACTCGCTCCAGCATGAAGGCGAAATCCTCGCTGCCCGGTAGCGCCGGCGCCTGCAGCGTGACGCGTTCCGGCCCCAGCAGCTCCAGCGCCACCTCGCGCGCGAACGCAGTCTCCTGCGGCGTGTTGACCAGCACCGCGTACCCCGGGCGCCAGTCGATCTGCGCCTTGACGCCGAAGCTTTCGGCCTGCGCTGCGATCAGGGCCTTGATGCGTTCCTCCAGCCGGCTTCGCACGTCGCGGTCGAGCGCGCGCACGCTGAGCTCCAGCGTGGCATTCTGGGGAATTACGTTGTTGGCCTTGCCGGCATGCACGGCACCGACGGTCACCACGGCCATCTGCAGCGGATCGATGTTGCGTGAGACCACCGTCTGAAGCGCCATCACGATGCTCGCGGCCGCCACGATGGGATCCGCCGTGCGATGCGGCATCGCGCCGTGCCCGCCGATGCCCGCAAGCGTGACCGTGGCGTAGTCGGAAGAAGCCATGGCCGGCCCTTCGCGCAATGCCAGCCGGCCCTGCTCCAGGCCCGGCATGTTGTGCATCGCGAAGATGGCGTCGCAAGGGTACTTGTCGAACAGGCCCTGCTCCATCATCCGCAGCGCCCCGCCGCCGCCTTCTTCGGCGGGCTGGAAGATCAGGGTCAGCGTGCCGGAAAAGCGCCCGCGTTCGGCAAGGTGGTGCGCGGCGGCCAGCAGGATCGCGGTGTGGCCATCGTGGCCGCAGGCATGCATCACGCCGGCGTGGCTGCTGGCATAGGGCAGGCCGGTGGCTTCGTCGATGGGCAGGGCGTCCATGTCGGCGCGCAGGCCCAGGCGGCGTTCGCCATCGCCGCGCACCAGCCGCCCCACCACGCCGGTGCCGCCGAGACCGCGCTCGACCTCGTACCCCCAGGCCTCGAGCCGCTCGGCGACCAGCGCCGAGGTGCGGTGCTCGTCGAAGCCCAGCTCGGGGTGGCGGTGGATGTCGCGGCGAAGGTCGATGAAGGCATCGGCCTGGGCGTGCAGGTCTTCGAGAAGCGTGCTCATGGGCTCGGCTTACTGCGGCTGCAGGTGGATGGACTTGGCGATGTCCCGGTAGCGCGCGGTCTCGGCTTCGAAGAACTTCGCCGACTCGGCCAGCGACATCGGCGGCGATGCGACCTGCGTCTGGGCCGCGAGCTGCGTGCGAACGCCCGGCTCCTTCAGGGTCGCACCGATGGCCTTGTGCAGCTTTTGCACCACCTCTTCCGGCGTGTTCTTCGGCACCATGAAGCCGCTCCAGGTCTTGTAGGCAAAGTTCTTCAGCTCCTTGCCTTCGCCCGCCGTGGGCACGTTCTTGAGCAGCTCGGAGCGCTGCGCGCCGAGCTGGCCGATCACCTTGAGCCGGCCCTGCTCGGCCAGCGCTCCCATTGCCGCGCTGTACACCAGCACGGCGAAGTCCACCTGCCCGCCGCCGAGGTCCTGCAGCAGCGGCGCGTTGCCCTTGTACGGCGCATGCATCAGCTTGATGCCCGTGTCCTGTTGCACCTTCTCCAGGATCAGGTGGTAGAGCGAGCCGACGCCGACGCTCCCGTAGGAGAGCGGCTTGTCGGACGACTTGCGCGCCAGCGCGATCAGCTCGTCCACGCTGTCGGCCGGCAGATCCTTGCGGGCAACGAAGACCATCACGGCGTCGGCCACCGGATGCACCAGGCGGAAATCCTCGGCCTTGAGCTTGACGGCCGCATTGGCGAGCGGCGAGAGGATCACCTCGTTGGGCGAGCCCTGGAAGATGTAGTAGCCATCGGCCGGGGCCGCCAGCACCTTCTGTGCCGCCATCGCCCCGCTGACGCCACCCAGGTTCTCGACCAGCACCTGCTGGCCAAGCTCCTTCGCCAGAGGTGTCGTGAAGATGCGCGCCGTGGCGTCCGAAGGTCCGCCGGCCGGATAGGGAACCATCAGGTTGACGGGCTTGGCCGGGTAGCTCTGGGCCAGGGCCGTACCGGCAGCCAGCAACAGGGTGCAGGCGAGGAGGCGCGAACGCTGAAAGGACGATGTCATCGGAACTCCGTTTGAACGCCGGCGCGATTGCCGAGGCGAACGAATCCTAGGATTGGGCACCTTGAACGTCCAATGCATTGTTGGCTGCATTAGCATGAGTTTCTTGCATCCAACTTGCAGGCTTCTTCATGACGCTGGTTCAACTCAGGCACCTCATTTCTCTGGCGCACACGGGCTCGTTCAGCAAGTCCGCACAGGCCCTGCACCTGACGCAGCCGGCCCTGAGCCGCAGCATCCGCGCCCTGGAGGACGAGCTGGGCATGCCGCTGTTCGATCGCATCGGTCGGCGCAATGAACTCACCGCCTTCGGCCGCGAAGTCCTGGAGCGCTCGCGGCATCTGGTTTTCGAGGCCGACGAGCTGCGCGACAGCGGCCGCCGGTTGCGCGAGGGGGAGGGCGGCACCGTGCGCGTCGGCATGGGCTCGGGTCCGGGCGCGATGCTGATGACCCCTTACCTGATGTACATGGCCGAGCACCACCCGAGGATGCGCGTGGCGGTGGCGCGCGGCGGCACCGACCTGCTCGTGCAGTCGCTGCGGGCGCGCAGCCTCGATGCGCTGGTGGTCGATGCGTTGTCCCTGAAGCCCGCGCCCGATCTTGAGCTTGGGCTGGTACGCAGCATGCGCGGCACCTTCATGTGCCGTCGCGGCCATCCGCTCACGCGGCTGCGCACCGGCGTGCCCTTCGAGGCGGTGCAGCGCTATCCGATCGCCTCCACGCCGCTGAGCGACGAGGTGGCACGCACCTTGGTCGAGGCCTACGGCCCTGAAGCGCACCCGGCGCATTGCGTGACGCTGCAATGCGAGGAGGTGGCCAGCCTGGTGGAGGTGGTGCGTCGCAGCGATGCCGTGCTGCTGGCCATCCGAGCGGCTGCGCCCGACCTGGTCGAGCTGAAGATGACTCCATCGCTCCAAGGCGTGGCTCGCTTCGGCCTCGTCACCTTGCGCCGGCGCACCGAGGCGCCGACGCTCGCGGTGCTGCGCACGCTGATGCAGACGCTGATGCGGGACTGAAGCTCGGGCGCAGTCGGGGCTTTCCGCCGACGGTGAAACGGTGAAATCAGCTTAGTCGCCGCAAGGGGTGTCACGAGCGGCGCAGTCGGGTGAACAGCTCGAATTCCCAGTTGCGCATGCCCAGCAGCAGCGTATAGCCCTCGCGTTCCTTGGGGGAGAGCTTCTGGTCGGTCTGGTGCTGCTGCGCGAAATCCTGCGCCACCCGCTGCAGGCGATCGAGGAAGGCAGGTGCCAGCGACCTGCTGATCGATCCGTGCACCAGCAGCAGGCCCTCGGCCGGCCCGTCGAAACCGCCGCGGTAGTAGTCCAGCACCACGTTTTCGCGGAAGAAGTCCATCACGGGCCCGTGCGGGCGCCAGCGGAAGGTCTTGGCCAGCTTGAGCCGGTAGCGGTTGAGCGGCCTGAGCTCGATGATGCCGATGCGGTCCAGCTGCGCCAGATAACCGATGCATTCGGCATCGCTCAGGCGGTAGGCGGCCACGATCTGCTCCAGCGTCCACTGGCTCAGGACACAGATGGCCATGAGCAACAGCTTCTTGTCCCTGACCACGGCCTTCTCCTGCTCCAGCGTCAGCTCCTTGAGCAGCGGCTGTGCGTCGGCCACGCGCCGCGCCAGTTCGGCGAAATCGATCTTCAGGGCGCGGCAGATCGCGTCGACCCGCGTCAACGGCATGTCGCCCTTGGCCAGCATGCGCTTGACGCTCGATTCGGCCATGTCCAGCGACTTGGCGAGATCCGCATAGGTCATGCGGGCGGTCTTGAGCTCGTTCTTGAGAGCCTGGATGAGATCGACAGTGGTGCTCATGGGGCTGGTATAGCGTTTCGATACCAAAGGGCGTGGAAGAGTGTTCCGTATCGATTCTCGATGCTGCCGGAGCCCCTGGCAACCTACATTCCGCGGCACCGATATCCACCTCCAGGAGCCGCCATGTCGCAGTTGTCTCTTCTGTCCCGTCCCGAACGTGCTCTCCTGCTCTTCTTCGGCTTGCTCCTGCTGACTGGCCTGTTCGCGCCCGCGCTGCTCGCGCCGGGCGTCGGTGGCGGTCCCTTTGCGGACGAGCGCGGCTGGGCCGGACTGCCGCACGCCATGGACGTGCTGAGCAACCTGCCTTTCGCGGCGCTCGGCGTCTGGGGGCTGCGCTGGCTGCAATGGCACGACCGGACGCACGAGCACGTGCAGGACGCGGCGCCGCTGCACCCTGCGGCGCAGCCGCCTGTCAACCTGCTCGACTGCGCCTGGATGTTCTTTGCCGGCCTGGTCCTTACGGCCGCCGGCTCGGCCTTCTACCACCTGCAGCCCGACGCGGTGCGCCTCGCGGCCGACCGTGCCGGGATGACGGTCGCCTTCGCCGGGTTGATCGGTTGTGCCGTCTGCGAGCGGGTCAGCGCGCGTGCCGGCTGGCCCGCCGCCTGGTTCGTGCTTGCCGCCGGGCTGCTGGCTGTCGCGGTCTGCCACACGAACGACAACGTGCTTCCCTGGGCCCTCGTGCAGTTCGGCGGCATGTTGCTGGTGCTCGCGCTGGCACTGGTCAGGCCGGCGCAGGGCGCCATCGGCCTGCGGCTGGGGTGGGTGATCTTTTTCTATGCGCTGGCCAAGCTGTTCGAACTCGCGGACGCTCCCATCTACGAGGCAACCCATCACCTTCTGGCCGGCCATAGCCTCAAGCATTTCACGGCGGCGCTGGCGGCGTTGCCGGTGCTGCACGCGCTGCAGGCCATGGGACGCGAGACGCTGCGGCACAATTCGGGCGCGGCCGCCGTGACGGCCTGAGGAGCCCGCCAGGGAGATTTCGAATGACGACATCCACCGATACCTCCCCACTTGTCGGCGCGACGGCGCCGGCCCCGCACGCCAACCAGTTCTCGCTGCTCGGCCAGCGGCGCTTCGCGCCCTTCTTCTGGACCCAGTTCGCGGGGGCAGCGAACGACAACCTGTTCAAGTTCGCCTTTACCGTGATGGTGACCTACCAGCTGCAGCTCGGCTGGATGCCGCCGGCGCTGGCGGGGCTGGTGATCAGTGCGCTGTTCATCCTGCCATTCCTGCTGTTCTCGGCGACGGCGGGGCAGCTCACCGACAAATACGACAAGACGAAGATGATCCGCTTCGTCAAGAACCTCGAGATCGCGATCATGGTGCTGGCCGCGTGGGGCTTCATGCGTGCCGATGCGGTGCTGCTGCTGGCCTGCGTGTTCCTGATGGGCCTTCATTCCACGCTCTTCGGACCGGTGAAGTTCGCCTACCTGCCGCAGGTGCTCGATCCGCGCGAGCTCACCGGCGGCAACGGCATGGTCGAGATGGGCACTTTCGTCGCGATCCTGCTCGGGCAGGTGGCCGGCGGCCTGCTGGTCGCATTGCCCGGCATCGGGCATACCACCGTGGCGGTGGCCTGCCTGTTGCTGGCGCTGGTGGGGCGTGGCGTGGCACAGGCCATTCCGCCTGCGCCCGCGACCGATCCGGGCCTGGCGATCAACTGGAACCCGGTCGGCGAGACCTGGCGCAACCTGCGGCTCGCGCACGGCAACGTGGTGGTGTTTCGTTCGCTGCTGGGCATCTCGTGGATGTGGTTCTTCGGCGCCGTCTTCCTGAGCCAGTTCCCGAGCTTCGCCAAGGAGGTGCTGCACGGCAACGAGCAGGTCGCCTCGCTGCTGCTGGTCGTGTTCTCGGTGGGCATCGGCATCGGCTCGCTGCTGTGCGAGACGCTGAGCCGCCGCCAGGTGGAGATCGGCCTGGTGCCGCTGGGCGCGATCGGCATGAGCGCGTTCGCCATCGACCTCTACTTCGCCGCACGCGGCTTGCCGCCCGCCGCCGAGATGGGCTTGCAAAGCTTCGTGGCCCAGACGCCCCACTGGCGGGTGATGGCCGACCTGGGCCTGCTTTCGCTTTTTGCCGGCCTCTACAGCGTGCCGATGTACGCGCTGATCCAGCTGCGCAGCCAGGCGACGCACCGTGCACGCATCATTGCGGCCAACAACATCCTCAACGCGCTCTTCATGATCGCCAGCGCCGTGATCGCCGGGGCGCTGCTCAAGGCTGGCTTCACCATCCCGCAGATCTTCCTCTTCACCGGCATCGCCAATGCCGTGGTGGCGTTCTACATCTTCCTGCTGGTGCCGGAGTACCTGCTGCGCTTCGTCGCCTGGGTGCTGACGCACCTGGTGTACCGCTTCGAGGTGAAAGGCGAGGAGCACATTCCTGCCGAAGGCCCGGCCGTGCTGGTCTGCAACCATGTGAGCTTCATCGACGCGGTGCTGCTGATGGCCGCGAGCCCGCGGCCGATCCGCTTCATCATGGACCATCGGATCTTCCGCGTCCCGGTGCTCGGTTGGCTGTTCCGCCTGGCGAAAGCCATTCCGATCGCGCCGCAAAAGGAGAATCCGGCCGCCTACGATGCCGCCTTCGCCAGCGCGGTCCAGGTGCTGCGCGAGGGCGACCTGCTGGCCATCTTCCCCGAGGGAGCGATCACGCGCGATGGCACGCTGCAGACCTTCAAGGGCGGCGTGATGAAGATCCTTGAAGATGCCCGCGCCGAAGGCGTCGATGCGCCGGTCGTCCCGATGGCGCTGACCAACCTGTGGGGCTCCTACTTCAGCCGTATCGAGGTTCGGGACGGCGAGCGCGTGGCGATGGTGCGTCCCTTCCGGCGCGGCTTCTTCAGCCGGGTCGGGCTCCAGGTCGGCAACGCGATGTCGCGCGCCGAGGTGCAGCCCGACTCGTTGCAGCGGCGCGTCAGTGGCCTGCTGGGGAGCCAGCCGGCCTGATGCTCTCATTGCCCGACGACTTCTGGTATTCGATCACCTGGTTCGGTGACAGCGGCTTCCTGCTGCCGGTCGCGTGCTGGATCGCCGTGTGGCTGGGGGTGCGGACCACCACGCGCCCGATTGCCTGGCGCTGGCTTGCGCTCTTCGGCTCTGCCGGCGCATTGGTGGCAGCCTCGAAAATCGCCTTCATGGGCTGGGGCATCGGCAGTGCGGTGCTCAATTTCACGGGGATCAGCGGGCACACCATGCTCTCGGCCAGCATCTGGCCCGTCGCCTTCTGGCTGGTCACCGCGCATTGGCAGCCGCGCGTGCGCGCGGCCGCTGCTGCGCTCGGCTGGGCCTTTGCCGCGCTGATCGGGCTGTCCAGGCTGGCGATCTACGCCCATTCCAAGTCGGAGGTTGCGGCGGGGTTCCTGCTCGGCGCGGCTGTCAGCGCCTTCTTCCTCTGGCGTCAGCATCACCGGCCGCCGCGGCTGCATTGGGTCCTGCTGCTGATGAGCATGGTGTCGCCGCTGCTGTTCCTGCGCCCCGGCACGCCTGCGCCCACGCACGATGCGCTCGGGGTGATCGCGGTGCGGCTGGCGGGGACCGAGCGGCCCTTCACGCGCGACGACCTGCTGCGGCGCCGGCAGCAGCGCATCGGTACCGATTAAAGATACCGGCGGCGGCCAGATCTGCCACTGGTGCATGAATTTGCGCCCCGCGGTGAACGCGCGAACCATCATCCGCGCACCTTCACTACGCCGCGAGGCATTCATGCAACCCTCTAGCTCCATCGTCTCCCTCCCGCGCGACACCCGCGCCTGGCAAGTCCAGGTCTGGATCTCCTTCGGGCTCGCCGTGTTCCTGTGCGCGACCGGCCTCGGCTGGCTGCCGGGGCAGGCGCTGGACCGGGCATTCATGGTGATGGGCTATGTGTTCTGCCTGTCGGCTGCCTTCGTGCTTGCCAAATTCGTGCGCGACAACCAGCGCGGCACCATACCCGGCGCTGGCGACACGCCGATGTGGAAGCTGGTGGTCTGGGGCGGCTTCTTCACCGCCATGGGCCTGACTGGCTGGGGCCTGCTGCGCATGGAGATCAGCGAAACCTACAAGGCCTTTCTCGGCGTGAGCTGGCTCTTCCTGATCAGCAGTGCCTTCACCCTGGCCAAGACCCTGCGCGACCGCCATGAAGCCGACATCGCCGAAGCGCGCCTGCAGGGCCGCCGCGAGGCCCGCGCCGAAGCGGATCGCGGCGAATGAGCGTTCGGAACCTTGCCTCCCTCTTGTCCGGAGAACACATCATGAAGAAGTCCTTTGTTGCGGTGTTGATCGCTGCCTGTGCCGCGCTGGCCGGCGTCGCCGCCCCGCTCCAGGCTCATGCGCAGAGCGAGGCCTCGGCCGCGCTGTCGATGCTCCCGATCGCTTCGGTGATCGGGACCGCATCGCTGGCCGGCAGCGCCGCCAGTGCGGTGGTGGCCGTGCCGGCGGCGCTGTCGGTCGCCGGGGCAGCGCTCACGGTGGTGGCGGTCGAGGCGTCGGCGGACGGCACCGTCTATCTGCTGGAGCGTGCTTCCGACGGAGCCCGCACCAGCGTCAAGGTGCTCGGTCGCGCCATTCATGGCAGCGCAGTCGTGGCCGGTACCGTGGTAATGGTCAGCGTGATCGGCACCGGCGTCGTGCTGTCGGCGGCCGGCGAGGTGCTGGCCTTCGTGCCCAACGCCATCGGCCGCGCGCTGCTCTACAACGAGAGGCTGTCGTGAAGCGCATCACCCACTTCGGCAGCTACGAGTCCGAGTACCGCAGCCGGGTGTCGCGCACGCGGCGCGGGCTGCGCGCTGTGATGCACCTGCTCGCGGCCGCGGTGGCGGTGGTGCTGGCGGGCCTTTTCCTGTTCCCGCTCAACGCGCACGCGGGGCGGTCCTGCGAGACCCACGGGTTGAGCGCGGCTTCGATCACCAAGGGCATGGAGCTCGCGCAGCGCACCGCACAGCAACTCGATGCCAGCGGCGCGCAGGTGGTACTGCTGGCGCGGGCGGGTCAGGACCTGGGCAAGTACGGGCTGCACTACTCCCACATGGGCCTGGCCTACAAGACCGAGGCGGGAGCCTGGCGCGTGGTGCACAAGCTCAATCAGTGCAACACCGCGACCGCGGCGGTCTACCGTCAGGGACTTGGCGAGTTCTTCCTCGACGACTTGTGGCGCCACGAAGCCGCATGGGTGGTGCCGACACCCGCCGTACAGGCGCAGCTGCGGGCGGCGCTGGACGAGTCGCCCTCGCGCATCACGCGGCTGCACACGGTGCCCTACAGCATCGTGAGCTACGCCTGGGGCGACAAATACCAGCAGTCGAACCAGTGGGCCATCGAGACGCTCGCGGCGGCGATGGAGCCAGCGACGATCCGTACCCGCGGGCAGGCGCAGGCGTGGCTGAAGTTCAAGGGCTACGAGCCCACCACGCTCAAGCTGGGGCCGTTGACGCGCCTCGGGGGCCGCGTCAGCGCTGCCAATGTGGCCTTCGACGACCATCCCAACGACAAGCGCTTCTCCGACCGCATCGAGACCGTCACGGTCGACTCGGTCTTCGCCTGGCTGCCGCGCGCGGGCCTCGGTGCAGCGCCGGTGACGCTCAGGCTCTAATGCTGCAGCGTCAATAACGAGGAGTGCAATGAGCAGCAAATCCCTGCGCCTGTCTGAAAAGTGGTTCCGCCGCGGCCTGTGGGTGGTGGCGCTGGTGTTCGCAAGCTTCCTGGTCGGGCTGGGCAGTACCGTCGTGGGCGACCTGCCGCGGGTCGAGCGCACGTTGACGCTCGATGACTTCATCGACCGACCCGCGGCCGAGCCGCTGCGCCGGACCATCCAGGCCGGCCAGCGTACCGAGCAGGAGTCCACGCGCGAGCGGGAGCAGGCCGAGCTCGCGCTGGTCGCCGCACAGCAGGCCAGCCGGGCAGCGCGAGAGACCTTCGGCAACTGGCTGGCCACGCGGCGCGTGACCGCGCAGCCAGACCAGGACAGCGAGCTGATCGCTCGCACCAAGGCGCTCGACGCGCTGAAGGCCAAGGAAGATGAAGCGCAGCGTGCCGTCGGGACGCAGCGCCAGATTGCGCTCGACGCCCGCCAGGCACGCCAGGCCGCGCAGGAGAAGCTTGCGGGCCTTGAGGAGATGGCGCGCAGCGCGCTCGAGGCGGAGAACCGGCGCGTCGAATTGCGCGTGTTCGCCTACCGGCTGACGCTCACCCTGCCGCTGCTGGTCATCGCTGGCTGGCTGTTCGCGAAGAAACGCAAGAGCACCTGGTGGCCTTTCGTCTGGGGCTTCATCTTCTTCGCGCTGTTCGCCTTTTTCGTCGAGCTCGTCCCTTACCTGCCGAGTTACGGTGGCTATGTGCGCTACGCGGTGGGCATCGTGCTCACCGTGCTGGTGGGGCGCTACGCCATCATTGCGCTCAACCGCTACCTGGTACGCCAGAAACTGGCCGAGGCGCAGCCCGACATGGTGCGGCGCAACGAGCTGAGCTACGACACCGCGCTGGCGCGGCTGGCCAAAAGTGTCTGCCCCGGCTGCGAGCGGCCGGTGGATCTCAAGAGCACCGAGATCGACTTCTGCCCGCACTGCGGTATCGGCCTGTTCGACCATTGCCGCGTGTGCAAGGCCCGCAAGAGCGCGTTCTCCCGCTTCTGCCACGCCTGCGGGACGGTCGCGACAGCGCCCGTGGCTGGCAACGCGCCCCCGCTTCAGGTCCAGCCGGCATCCACCACGTAGTCCTGGGCGCTGCACATCCGCGAATCGTCTGCCGCGAGGAAGAGCGCCATGCTGGCGATGTCCTGAGCCATCACGCGGCCGGGCAGGCACTGCGCGGCGTCGATCTGGGCCTCCGACTCGGGCTTGACCCACAGCTTCAGCTGGCGCTCGGTCATCACCCAGCCGGGCACGATGGTGTTGACGCGGATGTTGGCCTTGCCGAGGTCGCGTGCAAGCGAACGCGTCAGGCCTTGCGCAGCCGCCTTGCAGGCCTGGTAGACCGGATAGCCGGCGCCCTTGATCATCCAGCTGACCGAGCCGAAGTTGATGATCGAGCCGCCCCCCGATGCACGCATGTCCTCGGCCACGGCCTGTGCGGCGAAGAACTGGTGCTTGAAGTTGACCGCCACCAGCGCATCGAACTCCTCGCTCGTGACATCGGCCATGTCGTGGCGGCGGTCGTTGGCGGCGTTGTTGAGCAGCACGCGTATGGGGCCGAAGCGCGCACGGGTTGCGGCAATGGCAGCCTGCAGCGCGGCGACATCGGTGACGTCGCACGCTTGAAAGAGCACCGCGTTGCTGCCCTGCAGCGTGCCTGCGAGTGCCTGGCCAGCCGCGACATCGATATCGCAGAAGCCGACATTCGCGCCCTGCGCATGGAAGGCCCGCACCAGCGCTTCGCCGATCCCGGTGGCGCCGCCGGAGATGAAGACGCTGCGCCCGGCGATCGATGGATAGCGCGCCGAATAGGTGGAGTCCGTTGCCGTCATGGTCAGGTGTCGTGCAAATTGAGGAGGGCTGCCACGATGTAGCCGACCCGGCAATTCTCTCCGCCGCGGCCCACGCGCGCCAGTGCGCGCGCGGGCCTTGCATGCGGCGTATGGCTTAGGTCGTGTTCCAGCGAGTGCTGCTTCTGGCTACGCTTGAGCCCTTCGATACCTCACGCGCAACCATGTTCAGCCAGCTCCTTCGCCGCCACGCCGCTGCCGGCCTTTACCTTGCATCGATGGCCGCCGCCTTGCTCTCTGCAGCGAGCCTGGTGACCAATGCAAAGGAGCCGATCGACGTCCTTCTGTTCGAGGCCCACAGCACGCCTCTGGCCTTCGAGACCGCAGGCGCCGCAGAGTAGCTCAGATGCCGCGTGCGCGGTCGGTCTTGAAGCGCGCGCGGAACTGCGAATAGGTGCCCGCATCGAGCGCCGCGCGGATCTCGCGCATCAGGTTCAGGTAGTAGTGCAGGTTGTGGATCGTCGTGAGCATGGGCCCGAGCATTTCGCCGCAGCGGTCCAGGTGATGCAGATAGGCGCGGCTGAAGCCGTCGCGCCCCCCCTCGTTCCACGACACGCCGGCGGAGCCCGCGCAGGCATGGCAGGTGCAGCTCGGGTCGATGGGCTGCGGGTCGCTCTTGTGGCGCGCATTGCGCATCTTCAGATCGCCAAAGCGCGTGAAGAGGGTGCCATTGCGCGCATTGCGCGTGGGCATCACGCAGTCGAACATGTCCACGCCCTCGGCCACGCCTTCCACCAGGTCCTCAGGCGTGCCGACGCCCATCAGGTAGCGCGGCTTGTGGGAGGGCAGCCGGTGTGGTGTGTGCGCCATGATGCGCAGCATTTCCTCCTTGGGCTCGCCCACGCTCACGCCACCGATTGCGTACCCCGGGAAGTCGAGCTCCACCAGCTGGGCCAGCGACTCTTCGCGCAGGTTCTCGTACATGCCGCCCTGCACGATGCCGAAGAGCGCGTTCGGGTTGGCGAGCCGCGCGAACTCGGCCTGGCAGCGCCGTGCCCAGCGCAGGCTCAACGCCATCGACGAGCGCGCCTCGTCCTCGGTCGTGATATGGCCGTTGGTGTCGTAGGGTGTGCACTCGTCGAACTGCATGACGATGTCGCTGTTGAGGATGGTCTGGATCTGCATCGAGACCTCGGGCGTGAGGAACAGCTTGTCGCCGTTGACCGGAGAGGCGAACTTCACGCCTTCCTCGCTGATCTTGCGCATCGCCCCCAGCGACCAGACCTGGAAGCCGCCGGAGTCGGTCAGGATGGGCTTGTTCCATTTCTCGAACTGATGCAGGCCGCCGAAGCCGGCCATCACGTCCAGCCCGGGTCGCATCCAGAGGTGGAAGGTGTTGCCCAGGATGATCTGCGCGCCCATCTCGTCGAGGCTGCGGGGCATCACGCCCTTGACGGTGCCATAGGTGCCCACGGGCATGAAGATCGGCGTCTGCACCACGCCGTGGTTCAGCGTCAGGGTGCCGCGGCGGGCGTGGCTGGCGGGGTCGACGGCGAGAAGTTCGAAATTCAGCATGCTTCGTGTGTTGATCGGTTCGTCCGGGCCAGCAGCATCGCGTCGCCGTAGCTGAAGAAGCGGTAGCGCGCGCGGATTGCATGGGCATAGAGCGCCATCACGCGTTCGTGGCCGGCAAAGGCGCTCACCAGCATCATGAGCGTGCTCTTCGGGAGGTGGAAGTTGGTGACGAGCAGGTCGACGTGGGCGAAGGCGAAGCCGGGTGTGATGAAGATGCGGGTGTCGCCGCTGGCTTGGCCGCTTTGGGCCCACGACTCGAGCGTGCGCACGGTGGTGGTGCCCACGGCGACGATGCGGCCGCCGCGAGCCTTGGCCTCGGCGATCGCGTGCTGCGTCGCTTGGGGCACCTCGTAGCGTTCGGAATGCATCTGGTGCTCGGCGATGTTCTCGGTCTTGACAGGCTGGAAGGTGCCAGCGCCCACATGCAGCGTGACGCTGGCGCGTTGAACACCCCTTGCCTCGAGCTCGTTCAGCAGCGCCTCGTCGAAATGCAGCGCCGCCGTGGGTGCCGCCACCGCGCCGGGCACGCGAGCGAACACCGTCTGGTAGCGGCGCTCGTCCTCCTGCGAATCGGCGTGCTCGATATAGGGTGGCAAGGGCACGTGACCGCAGCGCGCCATCAGCGCATAGGGGTCCTTGCCTGTGGGGCTGTCGAAGCGCAGGCGGAACAGCGCGCCTTGCTCGTCGGGCCAGCGGCCCAGCAGCGTCGCCCGGAAGCCGCCCCTCATGGCCAGGACGGTGCCGAGCGGTGGCTTCTTGCTGACCTTCATGTGGGCCACCACCTCATGGTCCTTCAGCACGCGTTCCACGAGCAACTCGAGCTTGCCGCCGGTGGGCTTTTCGCCGTAGAGGCGGGCCTTGACCACGCGAGTGTCATTGAAGACCAGCAGGTCGCCCGCGCGCAGCAGTGAGGGCAGATCCTTGAAGATGCGATCGGTGGGAGGATCGCCTGTGCCATCGAGCAGGCGCGAGGCGCTGCGTTCGGCTGCGGGATGCTGGGCCACCAGTTCGGGCGGCAAATCGAAATCGAAATCGGAAAGCGTGAAGGCGCGCATGAGTCTTGAGGGCCGGACAGGCCCGTGCCAAGGAGGCGAGGGGAAAGGGAGCCGGAGAGGCGGGCAGAATTGTCCCATGCCCGCCACCGCCAAGTCCTTGCCGCCTGAAAAGCCCGCACAGCCCGCGGCGCCCGGCGCCGGCCTCAGCGCGGTGCAGCGCGCACTCCGCAAGCTGGGCCTGGTGCGGGACATCGACTTCGCGCTCTATCTGCCGATGCGCTACGAAGACGAGACCCGCGTCGTTCGCCTGGCGGACACGCGCGATGGCGACATGGCGCAGATC
Source organism: Variovorax sp. PBS-H4 (assembly GCF_901827205.1). NCBI lineage: Bacteria > Pseudomonadati > Pseudomonadota > Betaproteobacteria > Burkholderiales > Comamonadaceae > Variovorax > Variovorax sp. PBS-H4. The sequence goes on from NZ_LR594675.1 coordinate 625,466, forward strand.
GAGGCGGTAGTGACTGAAAGCGAAGTGGTCTTTCGCCCGCGCCGCCAGCTGATCGTGACGGTGGACGATGGCAGCGATACCTGCCAGTTGCGCTTCTTCAACTTCTATCCCTCTCAGCAGAAGCAGCTGGCGGTGGGCTCGCGGATACGCGTGCGGGGCGAAGTGCGTGGTGGTTTTGCCGGGCGGCAGATGATGCATCCGAACGTGAAGGCGGCGGGCACGGAATTGCCCGAGGCACTGACGCCGGTGTACTCGACGATTGCGGGACTGCCGCAGCCCGTGCTGCGCCGGGAGGTGCGCTCCGGGCTGGCGCGCGCGGTGCTCGACGAGACCATTCCTGCAGCAGACGTTCCGCATGGAGCCTGGGACCTGCGGCGTGCGCTCCATTTCCTGCACTACCCGGCGCCCGATGTCGCGATGGCCACGCTGGAGGATCACAGCCACCCGGCATGGCAGCGGCTGAAGGCCGACGAGCTGCTGGCGCAGCAGCTGTCGCAGCTGCAGGCGCGTCGAGCCCGCGCGGTGCAGCGGGCGCCCGTTCTGGCGGCGCTGGCCTCAGAACAATCGCTCAGCAACACGCTTCGGGCTGCATTGCCCTTCGTCCTCACCGGCGCCCAGCAGCGCGTGGTGGAGGAGATCGCCCGCGACCTGGCGCGCGAGGTGCCGATGCACCGGCTGCTGCAAGGCGACGTGGGGTCCGGCAAGACCGTCGTTGCGGCGCTTGCCGCCGCGCGCTGCATCGATGCGGGCCACCAGTGCGCGCTCATGGCGCCCACCGAGATCCTGGCCGCCCAGCATTTCGGCAAGCTGGTCGGGTGGCTCGATCCGCTGCTGGCTACGCGCGGCCTGCGCGTGGCCTGGCTCACCGGCAGCCAGAAGAAGAAGGAGCGCGACGCGATGTCGGCAGCGGCCGAGAACGGCGAGGCCGCCCTGGTGATCGGCACGCACGCGGTGATCTCGGAGAAGGTACGTTTTCGCCGACTGGCGCTCGCGATCATCGACGAGCAGCACCGCTTCGGCGTAGCGCAGCGCCTGGCCCTGCGAGGCAAGGCTGGCGGGCAGCTGGAACCTCATCTGCTGATGATGAGCGCCACCCCGATCCCGCGCACGCTGGCGATGAGCTACTACGCCGACCTCGATGTTTCCACCCTCGATGAGCTTCCGCCGGGGCGCACGCCCATCGTCACCAAGCTGGTCGCCGAGCACCGGCGAGACGAGGTCATCGATCGCATCCGCGTGCAGCTCGAGCAGGGCCGGCAGGTCTACTGGGTTTGCCCCCTCATCGAGGAAAGCGAGGCCGTCGACTTGCGCAACGCGACCGAGACCCGCGACGAGCTTGCTGCGGCGCTGGGGGATCAAGTTGGCGTCGGGCTCCTGCATTCGCGCATGCCGACGGCTGAAAAGCAGGCGGTGATGGAAAGCTTCACCGCCAATCGGCTGCAGGTGCTGGTCAGCACGACGGTGATCGAGGTGGGCGTCGACGTTCCCAATGCCTCGCTGATGGTGATCGAGCATGCAGAGCGTTTCGGTCTTTCGCAACTGCACCAGCTACGCGGCCGGGTGGGCCGCGGCGCCGCCGCCTCGGCGTGTGTGCTGCTCTACGCGCCGAACGAGGGCGGCCGGGTCGGAGAGGCAGCGCGACAGCGGCTCAAGGCCATGGCCGAGACCAGCGACGGTTTCGAGATCGCGCGGCGCGACCTCGACATCCGCGGTCCCGGCGAGTTCCTCGGCGCGCGGCAGTCGGGGGCCCCGCTGCTGCGCTTCGCGGACCTCAGCACCGACGTCCTGCTGCTCGACTGGGCGCGCGCCCTTGCGCCGCGCATGCTGGACCGGCAGTCAGAGCTGGCAGACAAGCACGTCGACCGCTGGCTCGGCAGCAAGGCCGAGTACCTCAAAGCTTGAATGCAGCCAATGCGCGGTGTTCCCGGCGCGCTCCGGGAACTCTTGCGCATAATTGACGGAAGCTATGACCCTCACCGAACTCAAATACATCGTTGCGGTCGCACGCGAGCGGCATTTCGGCAAGGCGGCCGAGGCCTGCTATGTCTCGCAGCCCACCCTTTCGGTCGCGATCAAGAAGCTGGAGGACGAGCTCGAGGTCAAGCTCTTCGAGCGCAGCGCGGGCGAGGTCACGGTCACGCCACTGGGGGAGCAGATCGTGCAGCAGGCGCAGAGCGTGCTCGACCAGGCTGCTAGCATCAAGGAGATCGCCAAGCGGGGAAAGGACCCGCTGTCGGGACCGCTCAACCTCGGCGTGATCTACACCATCGGCCCTTACCTGCTGCCGGACCTGGTGCGCCAGAACATCGCGCGCACCCCGCAGATGCCGCTGGTGCTGCAGGAGAACTTCACCGTCAAGCTGCTGGAGATGCTGCGGGCGGGCGAGATCGACTGCGCGATCATGGCCGAGCCTTTCCCGGACACCGGACTTGCAGTGGCGCAGCTCTACGACGAGCCTTTCATGGCAGCCGTTCCGGTCCACCATCCGCTTGCAGAGCGCGAGTCGGTGAGCTCCGACGAGCTCAAGAAGGAGACCATGCTGCTGCTCGGCACGGGCCACTGTTTTCGCGACCATGTGCTCGAGGTCTGCCCTGAGTTCGCGCGTTTCTCGAGCGATGCCGAGGGCATCCGCAAGAGCTTCGAGGGTTCCTCGCTGGAGACGATCAAGCACATGGTAGCGGCTGGCATGGGCGTAACGCTGGTGCCGCGCCTGTCGGTGCCGGCGGATGCACTCAAGCCCAGGGCCGCGAAGGGGCGCGGCAGGGAGCCTGAGCAGATCGTGCGCTACCTGCCGGTGCGCGACATCCAGGGCGGCGAACCCCCGACGCGCCGCGTGGTGCTGGCCTGGCGCCGCAGCTTTACGCGCTACGAGGCCATCGCCGCGCTGCGAAACGCGATTTACGCGTGCGAGCTGCCAGGCGTGAAGCGACTCTCATAGCTGCCCGCTCGGTTTCGAAAGTTGCGCCGTACCTGCGCTTTTTGAACCGCCTGCGACGCAATGGCTGCGATAGAGTGGGACTGTTGCGAAGCAGGCCCTTGGCTTCTAAAGTTTGCTTCAGTTCAACAACCTCCAGAAAGAACTTTTGCCATGGCCAAAGTCGACAAGAAGTCCAAGTCCGCTTTCGGCAACGCGCCGGCTGCTTCCGCCGGCAAGGTGCCCAACAAGGGTGGTGCGGTGGTGGCCCAGGAGTCCGGCGGCCGCAATGCGCCGATGATCAACATCGGCATCGACAGCGAAGACCGGGCCGCGATCGCCGAAGGTTTGAGCCGTGTGCTGGCGGACACCTACACGCTCTATCTCACGACCCACAACTTCCACTGGAACGTGACCGGGCCGCACTTCAACTCGCTGCATGCGATGTTCATGGAGCAGTACACCGAACTGTGGGGCTCGACCGACGTGATCGCCGAGCGCATTCGCGCGCTGGGACACTACGCCCCAGGCTCTTATGCCGAGTTCAGCAATATCGCGACGGTGCCCGATGTCCCCAAGGAACCGCCGAAGGCGATGGAAATGGTGCGCATCCTGATGAAAGGCCACGAGACGGTGTCCCGTATCGCGCGCGAGTTCATCCCGGTGGCCGAAGAGGCCGGCGACGACCCGACTGCCGACATGCTGACTGCGCGCTGCACCGTGCACGACCAGACGGCATGGATGCTGCGGTCGCTGCTCGAAGACTGAAACCTGCGGTTTGAACGGCGTCGCTTCCGCCGGGTGCGACGGGTGTGGCGCTCGTCCGGAGCCGTGCCGCAAAATCGCGGCATGTCCGCATCCCTCGTCACTGCCGGTCGCAGCCGTCTTTCGCTCTACCTGGACCTGATCCGCTGGAATAGGCCTGCAGGTTGGCTCCTGCTGCTGTGGCCTTCCCTCGCCGCCCTCTGGTTCGCGGCTGATGGATTTCCCGGCTGGCACCTGCTCGTCGTCTTTGTGCTCGGCACCATCTTGATGCGCAGCGCCGGCTGCTGCGTCAACGACGTTGCCGACCGCGATTTCGATCGGCACGTCAAGCGTACAGCGCAGCGGCCCGTCACCAGCGGTGCGTTGTCGGTCGTGGAGGCGCTGTCGCTGGGGGCCTTCCTCGCACTCGCCGCTTTCGCGCTGGTGCTCACGACCATCCGTGCGACGGTGCTGTGGTCCTTCGCGGCGCTGGGAGTCACGTTGGTTTATCCCTTCGCCAAGCGCTTCATGTCCATTCCGCAGGCGGTCCTGGGCATCGCCTTCAGTTTCGGCATTCCAATGGCTTTTGCGGCTGTGCAGTCCTCGGTGCCGGTTTTCGCCTGGTGGTTGCTGGTGGGTAATCTGTTTTGGGTCTTGGCCTACGACACCGAATACGCGATGGTCGACCGCGACGACGATCTCAAGATCGGGATGAAGACGTCAGCGATTACCTTCGGGCGCTTCGATGTGACCGCCGTCATGGCCAGCTACGCCATTTATCTCGGCATCTGGGCCGCCGCCGGCACGAGCCGTCAACTGGCTCCTGCTTTCCATGGCGCCATTGCCTTGGCGGCGGCGCAGGCGCTATGGCATTGGAAACTGATCCGCGGGCGTACGCGGGACGGTTGCTTCAAGGCTTTCCGGCTTAACCATTGGCTGGGCTTCACCGTGTTTGCCGGCGTCGTGAGCGGCTACCTGCTGCGCTGAAGCCGCGCGGGTCTAACCGCGGCCAAATTCCTCGGCCAATTCCGACGCGCGCTGGTGGGCAGCGCGAATTGCAGCCTTGAATTTCGCCTTGACGTCGGCGCTCTCGAGCGAGGTGATTGCGGCAAAGGTGGTTCCGCCCTTGGAGGTCACGCGCTCACGCAGCACGGCGGGCGGCTCGGTAGCGTCGTTCGCCAGGGTCGAGGCGCCAACGAAGGTGCCGACGGCCAGCCGGTGCGCTTGCTCGGGCGTGAGACCCAGTTCCACGCCTGCCTCCGTCATCGCCTCGATGAAATAGAACACGTAGGCGGGTCCCGAGCCGGATACCGCGGTGACCGCGTCCAGTGCGCTTTCGGCTTCCACCCACAGCAGCTCGCCGGTGGCTTCCAGCACTTGCTCGACCTGTTTGCGCCCGGCTGGCTCGACAGCCGTTCGCGCGAACAGGCCAGTCACGCCCTTTCCGACCAGCGCCGGCGTGTTCGGCATGGCGCGCACGACCTGCTCCGTGCCAAGCCAGCGCGCGATACTGTCGGAGGGGATGCCGGCGGCGACGCTGAGATGCAGCGCGTCCTTGGCCAGCCCTCTGACGGCAAGCGCGGCCTCTGCAAAACTCTGCGGCTTGACGGCCCAGACCAGCACCCCGCACCGCTCGAGCGCCGCGCCGGCCTGGGCGTGGGCTGCGATGCCGAAGTCGCGCCGCAGCCGCTCACGCGGCTCCAACGCCGGCTCGACCACTTCAAAGGTCGCCGCTGGCACCTGTCGTTTGATCAGCCCGCCAATGATGGCGCTAGCCATGTTGCCGCCGCCGATGAAGCCGATTGGAGGAAGAGGATTTCGCTCTTGACGGGGCAGGAAAGTGACGGCGATGTTCATGATCTATGGATTCGAAGGCGGTACGCAGCCAATCAGCAGCGGGTGGATTGCTCAGGACTGACCACCCTTGAGAGCAGTGGGCTGGTCGACTCGTGAGCGTCGGCTCGCGAGGAAAAGCGGCAGTCACGCCAAAGTCTAGACCTGATCGCGCACTGATCGAAGGCGGGTGCTCACGTTTTCGCCCGCAACCGGTCTGGCGACGCGCTTCTAACCGACGGGCGAGTTTGCCGCGCAACAGAGGCAATTGACACCCATGCACTCCCGTGCCACAATCGCGGGCTTCGCTTTTCAAAGGCGAAAAAACAGCGATAGAGCTTCTGCCCAGCGGAAGTGCACCGAAGTGGTTTCGATGCATGAACGACGGGCCCAAGACTGACTGCTAACCACTTCCGATGTTCGGGGTGGTGATCGGTACAAGTTGGGAATACACGAAATGATCCAAACTGAATCCCGGCTCGATGTGGCCGACAACACGGGCGCGAAATCCGTCCTGTGTATCAAGGTGCTCGGTGGCTCCAAGCGGCGTTATGCCAGCGTGGGCGACGTCATCAAGGTCAGCATCAAGGAAGCCGCTCCGCGTGGTCGCGTCAAAAAGGGCGAGATCTACAGCGCTGTGGTGGTTCGTACCGCCAAGGGCATCCGTCGCGCCGACGGTTCGCTCGTCAAGTTCGACGGCAATGCAGCCGTTCTGCTCAACGCCAAGCTGGAGCCCATCGGCACCCGCATCTTTGGACCGGTGACGCGCGAGCTGCGCACCGAGAAGTTCATGAAGATCGTGTCTTTGGCCCCCGAGGTTCTTTAAGGACAATGCCATGAACAAGATTCGCAAGGGCGACCAGGTCATCGTGCTGGCCGGGCGCGACAAGGGCAAGCGCGGCACGGTATCGCTGCGCAAGGATGACTCGCACCTGATCGTCGACGGTATCAATCTGGTCAAGAAGCACACCAAGCCGAACCCCCTCAAGGGTACGACCGGCGGCATCGTCGAAAAGGCCATGCCGATTCACCAATCCAACGTGGCGATCTTCAATGCCGCGACCGGCAAGGCCGATCGCGTGGGCATCAAGGTCACGGACGGCAAGCGCGTGCGCGTCTTCAAGTCCAGCGGCGAAGAAATCAAGGCCGCCTAAGGGGTACTCACATGGCACGTCTCCAACAACACTACCGCGAAAAAATCGCGAAGGACCTGGCTGAGAAGTTCGGCTACAAGTCGCCCATGCAGGTCCCGCGCCTGACCAAGATCACGCTCAATATGGGCGTGGGTGAGGCGGTTGCCGACAAGAAGGTGCTGGATAACGCGGTCGCCGACCTGACCAAGATCGCCGGCCAGAAGCCCGTGGTGACCAAGTCCAAGAAGGCCATCGCCGGTTTCAAGATCCGCGAGCAACAGCCCATTGGCTGCATGGTCACGCTGCGCGGCGTCCAGATGTATGAATTCCTGGATCGCTTCGTGACGGTGGCGCTGCCGCGGGTGCGCGACTTTCGTGGCATCTCCGGCCGTGCCTTCGACGGCCGCGGCAACTACAACATCGGCGTGAAAGAGCAGATCATTTTCCCCGAGATCGAGTACGACAAGGTCGACGCCCTGCGCGGTCTTAATATCAGCATCACGACCACGGCTAAGACCGACGAAGAAGCCAAGGCGCTGCTCGCGGGCTTCCGTTTTCCGTTCAAGAACTGAGGTGACTTGTGGCTAAAGTAGCTTTGATCGAGCGCGAGCTCAAGCGAGAAAAACTGGTCGCAAAGTACGCCGCCAAGCACGCGGAATTGAAGGCGATCGCCAACGATGCGAAGAAGAGCGACGAAGAGCGCGCAGCCGCCCGCTTGGCCCTGCAGAAGCTCCCGCGCAACGCCAACCCGACGCGCCAGCGCAACCGCTGCGAAATCACCGGCCGTCCCCGTGGCACCTTCCGTCAGTTCGGTCTGGCCCGCGCCAAGATCCGTGAACTGGCCTTCAACGGCGACATCCCTGGTGTCACCAAGGCCAGCTGGTAAGCCAGGCAGGAGCAAAGAACATGAGCATGAGTGATCCCATTGCCGACCTGCTGACGCGTATCCGCAACGCGCAGATGGTGGCGAAGCCCACCGTGTCGGTCCCGTCTTCGAAGGTGAAGGTCGCGATCGCACAGGTGCTGAAGGACGAGGGCTACATCGACGGTTTTCAGGTCAAGACCGAAGCCGGGAAGAGCGAACTCGAAATCGCGCTGAAGTACTACGCTGGCCGTCCGGTCATCGAACGCATCGAGCGAGTGAGCCGTCCCGGCCTGCGCGTCTACAAGGCCAGCGCTGCGATCCCGCAGGTGCAAAACGGCCTGGGTGTCGCCATCGTCACAACCCCCAAGGGCGTGATGACCGACCGCAAGGCCCGCGCCAGCGGCGTCGGTGGCGAAGTGCTGTGCTACGTCGCCTGACCGAGACATCGAGGAGAACACTGAAATGTCCCGAGTAGGAAAAATGCCGGTTGCCATCCCCGAAGGTGTGGATGTGGCGATCAAGGAAGACCAGATCAGCGTCAAGGGCAAGGGCGGCGCGCTCAGCCTGGCGCGCAATGCGCTGGTGAACATCGTCAACAAGGACGGCAAGCTGAGCTTCGAGCCCGCCAACGAATCGCGCGACGCGAATGCGATGAGCGGTACGGTGCGACAGCTGGTGAACAACATGGTGGTCGGTGTGACCAAGGGCTTTGAGAAGAAGCTGAATCTGGTCGGCGTGGGTTACAAGGCCCAGGCGCAAGGCGCCAAGCTGAACCTGCAGGTTGGCTATTCGCACCCCGTCGACAAGCTGATGCCCGAAGGCATCACCGTGGCAACGCCCACCCCGACCGAAGTCGTGATCAAGGGAGCCGACCGTCAGCGCGTCGGCCAAGTGGCCGCTGAGATCCGAGCTGTTCGTCCGCCCGAGCCGTACAAGGGCAAGGGCATTCGCTATTCGGACGAGAAGATCGTGATCAAAGAGACCAAGAAGAAATAAGGGGCAGCAAAAAAATGATGTTGACCAAAAAAGCACAGCGTCTTCGCCGCTCGCGCCAGACCCGCATCCGCATTGCAACCCAAGGCGTGGCGCGCCTGACGGTAAACCGCACCAATCTGCACATCTATGCTGCCGTCATCTCGGACGACGGTACCAAGGTGATCGCTTCCGCCTCGACGGCAGAAGCGGAAGTGCGCAGCTCGCTGGGTGCTTCCGGCAAGGGCGGCAACACCGCCGCAGCCACGATCATTGGCAAGCGCATTGCCGAAAAGGCAAAGGCCGCTGGTATCGAGAAGGTGGCCTTTGACCGCGCGGGGTTCGCCTACCACGGCCGCGTCAAGGCGCTGGCCGATGCGGCACGCGAAGCCGGCCTGCAGTTCTAATCGGACACGAGATTCAATATGGCAAAGATTCAGGCAAGAACGCAAAGCGAAGGCCCCGAAGACGGTTTGCGCGAGAAGATGATCGCGATCAATCGCGTCACCAAGGTGGTGAAGGGTGGTCGTATCCTCGGTTTTGCGGCACTGACTGTCGTCGGTGACGGAGACGGTCGCGTGGGCATGGGCAAGGGCAAGTCGAAGGAAGTGCCGGCCGCAGTTCAGAAGGCGATGGAAGAGGCTCGTCGCAATCTCGCGAAGATCTCGATCAAAAATGGCACGTTGCACCATCGTGTCACGGGCCATTGGGGTGCCGCCTCAGTGGTCATGATCCCGGCGCCGAAGGGAACTGGCATTATTGCCGGCGGTCCGATGCGTGCAGTGTTTGAAGTGATGGGTATTACGGACATCGTGGCCAAGAGCCATGGTTCGTCGAACCCCTACAACATGGTGCGTGCCACGTTGGACGGTTTGCGCAATTCGACGACGGCTTCGGAAGTTGCGGCCAAGCGTGGTCTGACCGTCGAGCAACTCTTCGCCTGAACGGAGCATCGACATGACAACGCAACAAACGCTCAAGGTGCAACTGGTCAAGAGTCCAATTGGCACCAAGCAATCACACCGCGACACCGTGCGCGGCCTCGGCCTGCGCAAGCTCAACAGCGTGAGTGAACTGCAGGACACGCCCGCGGTGCGCGGCATGATCAACAAGATCAGTTATCTGGTCAAAGTGCTCTAAACAGAGTCGCTGAGAGAGACGCATATGGAACTCAATGGCATCAAGCCCGCGGCGGGCGCCAAGCACGCCAAGCGCCGCGTCGGCCGAGGTATTGGCTCCGGCCTGGGTAAGACCGCTGGTCGTGGTCACAAGGGTCAGAAGTCCCGCGCGGGCGGATTCCACAAAGTGGGCTTCGAAGGCGGTCAGATGCCGCTGCAGCGCCGCCTGCCCAAGCGTGGATTCAAGTCGCAATCGCTTAAGTACAACGCTGAAGTTACGCTGACCGCGCTCGAGAAGTTGGGCCTAGCCGAAGTGGACCTGCTCGCGCTCAAACAAGCCGGCCTGGTGGGCCAGATTGCCAAGGTGGTGAAGGTCGTCAAGTCGGGCGTGCTGACCCAGGCCGTCAAGCTGACGGGTATCGGCGCAACCGCCGGTGCCAAGGCCGCGATTGAAGCGGTCGGCGGCAGCGTGGCCTGATCGCAAGCGAAAGAAGGTCATAGTGGCAACGAACGCGGCGACGCTCGCAAAGACAGGCAAGTTCGGCGACCTGCGTCGCCGGCTGGTTTTCTTGCTGCTCGCCCTCGTGGTCTACCGCGTCGGAGCGCACATTCCGGTGCCGGGGATCAATCCTGACCAACTGGCGCAGCTGTTCCAAGGCCAGCAAGGCGGCATCCTGAGCTTGTTTAACATGTTCTCGGGCGGCGCGCTATCGCGCTTCACCGTGTTCGCGCTGGGCATCATGCCGTATATCTCCGCGTCGATCATCATGCAGTTGATGACCTACGTGGTGCCGACGTTCGAGCAGCTGAAAAAGGAAGGCGAAAGCGGCCGACGCAAGATCACGCAGTACACCCGCTATGGGACGCTGGGTCTTGCGCTTTTCCAGTCTTTCAGCATCGCGGTAGCGCTGGAATCTTCGGCAGGTCTGGTGATATCGCCCGGCTTCGGCTTTCGCCTGACAGCGATGGTCAGCCTGACTGCAGGTTCGATGTTCCTGATGTGGCTTGGTGAGCAAATTACCGAACGAGGCTTGGGCAACGGGATTTCAATCCTGATCTTCGCGGGCATAGCCGCCGGCCTGCCGAGCGCGATCGGCGGCTTGCTTGAATTGGTTCGTACCGGCGCGATGAATGTGCTTGTCGCGTTGTTCATTGTTGCCGTGGTGATTCTGGTCACCTACTTCGTAGTGTTCGTCGAACGCGGCCAGCGCAAAATCCTGGTGAACTACGCGCGGCGGCAGGTGGGCAACAAGGTCTATGGCGGCCAGTCCTCGCATCTACCGTTGAAGCTAAACATGGCTGGTGTCATTCCGCCAATTTTCGCTTCCTCGATCATTTTGCTGCCCACAACGGTGGTGAGTTGGTTCAGCACCGGCGACAGCATGCGCTGGATCAAGGACATCGCTAGTGCGCTGACGCCGGGGCAACCGATCTACGTGCTGCTCTATGCGGCCGCAATCGTGTTCTTCTGCTTCTTCTACACGGCACTCGTATTCAACAGCCGAGAGACCGCCGACAACTTGAAGAAGAGCGGCGCATTCATACCGGGCATCCGGCCAGGTGATCAGACTGCGCGTTACATTGACAAGATCCTGGTTCGGCTGACACTCGCTGGTGCGGTGTACATCACCTTCGTCTGCCTGCTGCCGGAGTTCCTGATCCTTAAATACAACGTGCCGTTTTATTTTGGCGGCACCTCTCTGCTGATCATCGTGGTGGTCACCATGGATTTCATGGCCCAAGTCCAGAACTACATGATGTCGCAGCAGTATGAATCACTGTTAAAGAAGGCCAATTTCAAGACTTCGTAGCAGCGCTCGAGATGTGGATGCATTCCATCCGCATCCTTGCAGGTGACAAGGTCACCATTGAGTTGACGCCCTATGACTTGAGCCGGGCGCGCATTGTGTTTAGGGCGAAGTGTCGCTGGTTAACAGAGTTTTAGGAGAGTGAAATGAGAGTTTCGGCTTCGGTCAAGACCATTTGCCGCAATTGCAAGATCATCCGCCGCAAAGGTGTTGTGCGCGTGATCTGCACTGACCCGCGCCACAAGCAGCGCCAGGGTTGAGCTAGACAGATTTAAGAGGACGCACATGGCACGTATTGCTGGCATCAACATTCCGCCGCACAAGCACGCTGAAATCGGCCTGACCGCCATCTTCGGCATCGGTCGCACCCGCGCTCGCAAGATCTGCGAAGCGAGCGGCATCGAGTATTCGAAGAAGATCAAGGATCTGACTGACGCCGATCTCGAGAAGATCCGCGATCAGATCGCGCTCTTCACCATCGAAGGTGACCTGCGCCGCGAAACGACGATGAACATCAAGCGCTTGATGGACATCGGTTGCTACCGCGGCTTTCGTCACCGTCGCGGCTTGCCGATGCGCGGCCAGCGCACGCGCACCAATGCCCGCACCCGGAAGGGTCCGCGCAAGGCCGCGCAGTCCCTGAAGAAGTAAGGATAGACAAGCATGGCTAAAGCTCCTGCCAACAACGCCGCACAGCGCGTTCGCAAGAAGGTCCGCAAAAACGTAGCGGATGGCATCGCGCATGTGCACGCGTCGTTCAACAACACAATCATTACGATTACCGATCGCCAGGGCAACGCACTGTCGTGGGCGTCGTCGGGTGGTCAAGGCTTCAAAGGGTCGCGGAAATCGACGCCCTTTGCCGCGCAGGTTGCTTCGGAAGTCGCCGGGCGCGCTGCGGTGGAACAGGGCATCAAGAACCTCGACGTCGAGATCAAGGGTCCCGGCCCGGGTCGCGAGTCTTCGGTGCGCGCGCTTGCCGCACTGGGCATCCGTATCAACTCGATTGCTGATGTAACGCCGGTTCCTCACAACGGTTGCCGTCCGCAAAAGCGCCGTCGCATCTGACGCGAGGCGTTCGGCGCAGCCAGCTCCCGGGCCGGCTGCTCGTTTGTTTTTGTTTTACACCAAGCCCACCGCCATCGGCACGCCGCTGATGGCTCCCGCAAATTTATGCGGCAGATGACCCAAAGGAAGATCAAGTGGCACGCTACCTCGGCCCCAAGGCCAAACTCTCCCGCCGCGAAGGCACCGACCTGTTCCTGAAAAGCGCCCGTCGCTCCATCCAGGACAAGGCCAAGTTCGACTCCAAGCCCGGCCAGCATGGCCGCACATCAGGCCAGCGCACCTCCGACTTCGGTCTGCAGCTTCGGGAGAAGCAGAAGGTCAAGCGCATGTACGGCGTGCTTGAGAAGCAGTTTCGGCGTTACTTCGAAGAAGCCGATCGCCGCCGCGGCAACACTGGCGCCAACCTGCTGTTCCTGCTCGAGTCGCGACTGGACAACGTGGTCTATCGCATGGGCTTTGGCTCCACGCGCGCAGAGGCACGTCAGCTGGTCTCGCACAAGGCGATCACGGTGAACGGCCAGTCGGTCAACATCCCCTCGTACTTGGTCAAGACGGGGGACGTGATTGCGGTGCGCGACAAGTCGAAGAAGCAAAACCGCATCGTTGAGGCACTGCAGCTTGCCCAGCAGGTCGGCATTCCGGCCTGGGTCGAAGTGAACGTCGACAAGGCCGAAGGCACCTTCAAGAAGGTGCCCGATCGCGACGAATTCGGTGCCGACATCAACGAATCGCTGATCGTCGAGTTGTATTCGAGGTAGCAGGCGATAACGTGCCGCCTTTCAGCGGCCCGAATTTTTGATTCTTGTTCCCTGTCGCGGATAGCGCGGCCGGGCACTTCACCAGCCTTACCGGTGTAACGAGCCGGGGGTATTGAGAGGAAGTCTGCATGCAAACCACCCTGTTGAAACCCAAGACCATTCAGGTCGAGCAACTGGCCGCCAACAAGGCGAAGGTCACGCTCGAGCCCTTCGAGCGCGGCTACGGTCACACGCTCGGCAACGCGCTGCGCCGGGTACTGTTGTCTTCGATGGTGGGTTACTCCGCCACCGAGGTGACGATCGCCGGTGTGCTGCATGAGTACTCGTCGATCGATGGCGTGCAGGAAGACGTTGTCAACATCCTGCTGAACCTCAAGGGCGTGGTGTTCAAGCTCCACAACCGCGACGAGGTGACGTTGAGCCTGCGCAAGGACGGCGAAGGTGCTGTCACCGCCTCGGACATTCAGACGCCACATGACGTGGAGATCATCAACCCCGACCACGTGATCGCGCATCTGTCCCAGGGCGGCAAGCTCGACATGCAGATCAAGGTGGAGAAGGGCCGTGGCTATGTGCCCGGCACCATGCGCCGCTATGCGGACGAACCGACCAAGTCGATCGGCCGCATCGTGCTCGACGCCTCCTTTTCCCCGGTCAAGCGCGTGAGCTACACCGTCGAGAGCGCCCGCGTCGAGCAGCGCACCGACTTGGACAAGCTGCTGATCGAGATCGAGACCAATGGTGCGATCACTGCTGAAGACGCAGTTCGCGCCTCAGCGAAGATCTTGGTTGAGCAACTGGCAGTGTTCGCCCAACTGGAGGGTGGTGAACTCGCCGCATTCGATCAGCCCGCGCCGCGCAGTGCTCAGCAGTTCGATCCGATTCTGCTGCGCCCGGTCGACGAGCTTGAGTTGACGGTGCGATCGGCGAACTGTCTGAAGGCCGAAAACATCTACTACATCGGTGACCTGATCCAGCGTACCGAGAATGAGCTACTAAAAACCCCTAACCTGGGTCGCAAGTCGCTCAACGAAATCAAGGAAGTGCTCGCCTCCCGCGGGCTGACCTTGGGCATGAAGCTTGAGAGCTGGCCACCGGCCGGTCTGGACAAGCGATAAGCCACAAATGCGAGGTTGCCGCGCGCGGTGGACCTTGCTTTCTCCTCCGCGAAGCGCTTGCAGTACCTGATACGGCTGCGAGTCTTATAAAGAAAGGAACTCACCATGCGTCACGGACACGGACTCCGAAAACTCAACCGCACGAGCTCGCACCGCTTGGCGATGCTGCAGAACATGATGAACTCGCTGATCGAGCACGAGGTCATCAAAACCACGGTCCCGAAGGCCAAGGAACTGCGTCGCGTCATCGAGCCGATGATCACCTTGGCCAAGAAGCCGACAGTTGCCAACAAGCGCTTGGCATTCGATCGCCTGCGCGACCGCGACAGCGTGGTCAAGCTGTTCGGCGAGCTCGGGCCGCGCTATCAGGCTCGTCCCGGTGGCTACACACGCATCCTGAAGATGGGCTTCCGTGTAGGGGATAACGCCCCCATGGCCTTGGTTGAACTGGTCGACCGCCCTGAAATTGCCGATGCACCTGCTGACGAGCAAACCGGCGAAGAATAAGTTATAATTTTAGTCTGCCGCGCGATGGAGCAGCCTGGTAGCTCGTTGGGCTCATAACCCAAAGGTCGCAAGTTCAAATCTTGCTCGCGCAACCAAATTTTTACGGGAGTAGCTACTCGTAATTTGCAAAATGCCCACTTTTAAGTGGGCATTTTTGTTTTTGCAGAGGAGCCGACAGTATTCGCCGTCGGCAACCAGAACTGGACTACGCAGACGAGCGCGGCGGCTGAGCTAAGCGCCTAGGTCGCCAGAACTTCGTGGCGCACGCGCTGAGAACGACGCCGCTTGTTAGCTTGTTGATGCCGCAGTCCAGACTCAATCCGGAATAACGGCCGTGACTTCGATTTCTATCTTGGCCTTAGCTTCCACGAGCGCTGCGACTTGAACGCAGGTCATCGCCGGAAAGTTCCTCCCCATCGCGTCGCGATAGACCGGCCCCAATTCGGCCAAACGCCGGTTGTACTCGTCCCGATCGGTCACATACCAGGTCATCCGCACCATGTGCTCCGGGCCAGCGCCGCCAGCACGCAGGATCTCTGCGATGTTGCGCAACGCCTGGCCGGCCTGCTCGATGAAGTCGTCGGAGACGAATTGCTGCTGGGCATTCCAGCCTACCTGTCCGCCGACGAAGATCATCGTGCCACGCGCGGCGACGCCGTTCGCATAGCCCTTGGGAGGGGCCCAGCCGGGCGGTTGCAAAAGTTTGTTCATGGTGTCATCTGCCTCAGTTTGAATCGTTGGAGCTTTCCAGTTTCGGTGCGCGGCAATCCGCCAACGAACTCGATCTCCCGTGGGTATTTGAATGGCGCAATGGTCGCTTTGACGTGGTCCTGGAGCGCCTTGACCAGCGCCGCATCGCCGGCATGGCCGGGTTTGAGTACGCAGAAGGCCTTGACGATCATCCCGCGTTCCTCGTCGGGTTTGCCGATCACGCCGCATTCTGCGACGGCCGGGTGCTTGAGCAGCGCATCCTCGACCTCCGGCCCGCCCACGTTGTAGCCAGCCGTGATGATCATGTCGTCCGCGCGCGACTGGTAAAAAAAGTAGCCGTCCTCATCCTGCACGAAGGCGTCGCCCGGATAGTTCCAGCCCTTCTTTACGTAGTCGGTCTGACGCGGATCGTCGAGGTACCGGCAGCCGACGGGGCCGATCAGCGCCAGCTTGCCGACCATGCCGCGCGGCACCTCGTTTCCCTCATCATCGACCACCTTGGCAGTAAAGCCCGGCACCGCCTTGCCCACTGCACCGCGCCGGACCTGGTCCCCGGCTGCCGAGATGTAGATGTGGAACACCTCTGTGCCGCCGATGCCATCCAGCATCTCGATCCCCGTTGCCTCTTTCCACAGCTGGCGCGTCGCATCCGGAAGCGCCTCCCCGGCGCTCACGCTGATACGCAGCGACGGAATGCCCAAGGCTTTGGCAAAGGGTGCCATCTGCCGATAGAAGGTAGGCGCGGTGTAGCAGATCGTGGCGCCTGTGTCGCGGATGGTCTTGACCATGCCCTCCGGCGTGTACGGGCCGTCGTTGAAATAGACCGAGGCGCCTGCCCACATCGGGAAGACCAACAGCCCGCCGAGCCCGAAGGTGAAGGCCAGGGGCGGCGACCCCAGCACGATGTCTTCGCTGCACGCCCGCAGCACGTGACGCGGCCAGGTCTCACACATCGCGAGCACGTCGCGGTGCGTGGTCACAGGCGCCTTCGGCTTGCCTGTCGTCCCTGAAGTGAAAGCCAGCAACGCGATGTCGTCGGCGGCTGTGGGACAGGCCTCGAACACTCCGTTCTTGGCGGCTGCGCGCATCTCCAGCGAGCCCTGCATCTCGGGGTGATTGAAGGGGATCACCGTTTCGAGTACGGGATGGGCCTGCTGCGCGGCCTGGATCTCAGCCAGCAAGCGGCCGTCACACAGGGCTACGGTGGGCCGCGCTTTCTCGATGATGTCACCCAGTTCCTTGGCACGCAGCAACGGCATGGTGGCGACCGCGATCAAGCCCGCCTTCACGACAGCCAGCCAGCACAGTGCCATCGCAATCGAATTGCCGCCGCGCAGCAGCACGCGGTTGCCGGGCACCAGGCCGAGGTCTTCCACCAGCACCTGCGCAATGCGATTCACCTCCGTGGCGGCCCCTGCATAGCTCAGCGTGCAGCCCTGCGAGCGCAGCATCGGCCGGTGGGCCCATGGCTTTGAAGCGGCCTTGTCCAGCAGTTCCTCGACCAAATTCAATTGATCGGGCAGCTGCAACTCCGGCAGGTCGTAGCGAAACATGGGCAACTGCTCCGCCGGCGGCAGCCGGTCGTGAACGAAGCGATCGACTTGTGCGCTCACGACATGCTCCGCAACACGGCCTTGCCGATGATCAGCTGCTGGACCTCCGTCGCGCCTTCGTAGATCCGAAGGGAGCGTATGTCGCGGTACAGGCTCTCGACCTTGGTGCCCACCTTGACACCCAGCCCGCCGTGCATCTGAAGCGCCATGTCGATCACGCGGCTCGCGTTCTCGGTCGCGCACATCTTGGCCATCGCGGCAGCCGCCGTGATGTCGCCGGCCGGCGGTGCGCCGCGGCGCTCGCTGTCGTCGCGCATCCACGCCGCGCGGTAGGTCAGCAGCGCGGCGCCGTCGATCAGCGCGGCCATTTCCCCGAGCTTGGCCTGCGTGAGCTGGAAGTCCGCCAGCGTCTGTCCGAACATGCGGCGGCCGCTCGCATGCCGCACGGCTTCTGCCAGCGCGCGGCGCGCCATGCCGAGCGCCGCCCCGGCGACCGACGCACGGAAGATGTCGAGCGTGCGCATGGCGAGCTTGAAGCCGCCGTTCAGCTCGCCCAGCTGTGCCTCGCGCGGGACCGAACAGCCCTCGAAGCGCAGCGTGGCCAGCGGATGCGGCGCCATGACGTCGATATGCGCCGAGGTGTCGAGCCCCGGCGTGCTCGCGTCGACGACGAAAGCCGTGATGCCCCGCGAACCTGCCGATGGATCGGTCTTGGCGAACACGCAGTAAAAATCGGCGATGCCACCGTTACTGATCCATGTCTTCTGGCCATCGAGGCGCCAGCCCTGCGGTGTGGCAACCGCCTGCATCGCCATCGCACCTACATCCGAGCCGGCCTCGGGCTCGCTGAGGGCGAAGGCCGCGATCTTGTCGCCGCGCGCTACGGCGCCAAGGTAGTCGCGCTGCTGCGCGGCGCTGCCGGCCAGCGTGATCGCGCCGCTCCCCAGGCCTTGCATCGCGAAGGCGAAATCGGCCAGTGGGGAATGGAAGGCCAGCGTCTCGCGCAGCAGCACCAAGGCGCGCGAGTCCAGGCGCTCCAGCGCGCCGCCCGATGCGGCCGGCACGCAATAGCGCAGCCAGCCGCCCTCGCCGAGGCGTTTCACCCAGTCGCGGCAGGCGGCGCGGTCGTCGCGCTCGTCCACCGATTGCGCCGCCGCCCAAGGCAGCAGCTCGCGTGACAACGCGCGGTGCGCGTCGTCGAAAAAGGGCAGCGCCAGATGCGCTGTGGAGGGGGGCGTCGCGGATGCAGCCATCGCTTCAATCTCCGCCGAACGCCGGCTTGCGCTTGGCCGCGAAGGCCTCGAAGGCGCGCTTGAAGTCCTCGGTCTGCATGCAGATCGCCTGTGCCTGGGCTTCGGCCTCGATGGCTTGGTCGATGGTCATGGCCCATTCTTGGGACAGCATGGTCTTGGTCATCCCGTGCGCGAAACTCGGCCCTTCGGCCAGCTTGCGTGCCATGCCGGTAGCGGCGGACAGGAGCCCATCGCTTTCGTGCAATGCATTGAAAAAGCCCCAGGCCAAGCCCTCCTGCGCCGTCATTGCGCGGCCGGTGAACAGCAGCTCCGAGGCACGGCCCTGGCCGATCACCCGCGGCAGCAACGCGCAGGCGCCCATGTCGGCGCCGGCCAGCCCGACGCGTGTGAACAGGAAGGCTGTATTCGTGGATGGCGTGCCGTAGCGCAAGTCGCAGGCGAGCGCGATCATCGCGCCGGCGCCCGCACACACGCCATCGATGGCGCCCACGATCGGCTGCGGGCAGTGGCGCATCGCCTTCACCAGGTCGCCCGTCATGCGCGTGAACTCCAGCAGCTCCGGCATGCGCATCTTGGTCAGCGGACCGATGATTTCATGGACGTCTCCGCCCGAGCAGAAATTGCCGCCGGCGCCGGTCACCACGATCACTTTGACATCGGTGGCAAAGTTAAGGGCACGGAACAGGTCACGCAGCTCGGCATAGGAATCGAAGGTCAGCGGATTCTTGCGTTCCGGCCGGTTCAAGGTGATGGTGCCGACACCGGCCTCGAAAGCCCAGCTGAAGTGCTCCGCCCGATAGGCGGATTTGGGTTCGAATTGCGCATGCATGGGATTGCCTGCGCCGATGTAGTGCTTCATAGGGCCTCCGCCAGTTGCTGATGGGAATGCTGCTTGACCTTGCCGAGCAGCTTGTGCAGTTGCGCGATTTCCTTGGCATTGAGCGCCGCGAAAGCGTCCACGACCCACGCCTCGTGCTGCTGTGCCATGTCGTTGAAGAGCCGTCGGCCGCGCGCCGTGAGGCGCACGCGCCAGGCGCGGCGGTCCCCCTCCACATCCACGCGTTCGACCAGCCCCTCGGCCACCAGTTGGTCGGTGATGCCGGTGACGTTGCCGCCGGTGACCATCATCCGGCGCGACAGCTCGTTCATCTTGAGCCCGTCGGGTGCGCGTTCCAGCTGCGACATCAGGTCGAAGCGGGGGAGGGTGGTGCCGAACTGTTCGCGCAGCTCGTTGCGCACCTGTTTCTCGATCAGCTGCGTGCAGGTCAGGAGGCGGAGCCACAGCCGCAGCTCCTCGGGATGCTCGCTGTGGGCGCGTGCTTCGAGGTCCATGCCTAGTGCTCCTCCTCGGGATCGCGGGCCACCGCGCTCGCCGCCATTGCGGCCGCGAGCTGCTGCTGCTTGGCAATCTCGCGGTACATCTGGTCGCGGCCGCTCAGGTACTGCCGGGGCCACTCGATCTCACGGCTCTGCAGCCTGGCCGTCTCGTGCAGGGTCCAGGCCGGATCGGCCAGGTGCGGCCGTGCAATGGCGCAGAGGTCGGCCCGGCCCGCGGCGATGATGCTGTTGGCCTGGTCGGCATCGGTGATCGCGCCCACTGCGATGGTCGAGATGCCCACCTCGTTGCGGATGCGATCGGCAAAAGGCGTCTGGTACATGCGGCCGTACACCGGCTTGGCGGCGCGCGTCGTCTGGCCGGAGGAAACGTCGATGAAGTCGCAACCCGCTTCCTTGAACAGGCGTGCCACCACGACGGCATCCGCATCGGTATTGCCGCCCGGGGCCCAGTCATGCGCCGAGATGCGCACGCTCATCGGCTTGTCCTCGGGCCAGACTGCCCGGATGGCTCGAAACACTTCCAACGGATAGCGGCAGCGGTTCTCGAGGCTGCCGCCGTACTCGTCGGTGCGCAAATTGGTCAACGGACTGATGAAGGAGGCCAGCAGATAACCGTGCGCGCAGTGCAGCTCGAGCCAGTCGAAGCCGGCCGAGGCCGCGCGCCGCGCAGAGGCCACGAATTGCTCGCGCAGCTCATCCATCCGGGCCCGCGTCATCGCCGCCGGCAACTGGTTTTGCTCTCCATAAGCCACAGGGCTGGCGGCGATCAGCGGCCAATTGCCTTCCGGCAGCGGCTCGTCGATCGCTTCCCAGCCCAGCTGTGTGGAGCCTTTCGGTCCGCTGTGGCCCAGTTGCATCCCGATCTTCGCGCTGGTCTGTGAGTGGACGAAGTCGACGATGCGCTTGAAGGCGGCAGACTGCGCATCGTTGTAGAGCCCGGTACACCCGGGCGTGATGCGCCCTTCCGGCGTGGGGCTGGTCATCTCCACGAAAACGATGGCCGCGCCACCAAGCGCGCGTGCGCCGAGGTGCACGAGCAGAAAGTCCTGCGGCACACCATCGACCGCGCTGTAGGTCGCCATGGGCGAGACCATGATGCGGTTCTTGAGCGTCAGGCCGCGCGCCTTCAGTGGCATCAGCATGGGAGGCAGGGGCTTGCCCCCCGAGAGCCATTTCTCGTAGCCACCCAGCCATTGCGTGTCGCGCAGACGCAGGTTCTCATGGCTGATGCGCTGCGATCGCGTCAGCAACGAGTAGGCGAACTGCTCGATTTCCATGCCCGTGTAGCGCTTCACGTTCTCGAACCATTCGGTCGAGTTGCGCGCCGCGTTCTGGATCTTCAGCACCTCGACGCTGCGCCGCGCCTCGTAGGCCTCGAGCACCGCATCGACCTCGCCCCCGCGCTCGAATTCGTTGCACAAGTCGATCGCGTCCTCGAGCGCCAGCTTGGTGCCCGAGCCGATCGAGAAGTGGGCCGTGTGCGCCGCATCGCCCATCAGCACCACCGGCACGCTCTTGCCGTCGACGTCGATGCGGTGCGTCCAGTGCTTGCAGACGACGCGCGGAAAGCGAATCCAGTTGGCTGAGCCGCGCAGGTGGCTCGCGTTGCTGATCAGCGCGTGGCCACCCAGGTATTTGGCGAACATCTTCTCGCAGAACGCGATGGCCTCCGGCTGCTCCATCTGGTCCAGGCCGTGGGCCTTCCAGACCTCTTCGGGCGTTTCCACGATGAAGGTCGAGGTCTTGTCGTCGAACTGGTAGGCATGGGCCTGGAACCAGCCATGCTCCGTCTGTTCGAAGGCGAACGTGAAGGCGTCGAAGGTCTGGTGCGTCCCGAGCCAGACGAAGCGGCATTGGCGCAGGTCGACGTCGGGCTCGAAGACTTCGGCATAGCGCTGGCGGATGCGGCTGTTGAGGCCGTCGCTGGCAATCACCAGGTCGGCGTTGTATTGGGCGGCCAGCACCTGGTCGTCGGTCACGTCGGTCTCGAACACCAGCTTGACGCCCAAAGCCAGGCAACGCTCCTGCAGGATGTTGAGCAGCCGCTTGCGCCCGATGCCGCAGAAGCCGTGGCCGCCCGAGCGCACCTGGCGGCCCTTGAAGAAGACCTGGATGTCGTCCCAGTGGTGGAACTCGTTGCCGATGAGCGCGGCTGTCTGCGGATCGGCCGCGCGCAGGTTGTCCAGCGTCTGGTCGCTCAGCACCACGCCCCAGCCGAAGGTGTCGAAGGGGCGGTTGCGCTCGACGACCGTAACCTCCAGGTTCGGCTGCCTGGCCTTCATCAGGAGCGCGAAGTAGAGGCCCGCCGGCCCCCCGCCGATGCAAAGGATGCGCTGCATGTTGGGTGCTGAGCTATTCATGGATCAATAGTTTAGACCTAAACAATATGATGTCAACTCCAGGAAGGGCTTTCCCTGAGGGTCGGTTGACGAGTCAGCGCGCGCTGGCAAGAATCGCTCCATGCCCAGTCTGATGCCAAGCTCAATGCCAAGTTTGATGCCGAAGATCGAATCGCAGCTTTCCGACCTGCCGGTTCCACTGACTCTGCAGTTGCCCGATGGCCGCCAGGTGAGCCGGCCGGGATCACGCATCACGCTGGCGTTTTCGGACTGGTCGGCGCTCGCCAAGCTGGGCGCACGCCAGCTCGGCGGCATCGGGGAGGCCTACGTCGAAGGCAAGGTCCAGATCCAGGGCGCCATGCGCGACCTG
Source organism: Variovorax sp. PBS-H4 (assembly GCF_901827205.1). NCBI lineage: Bacteria > Pseudomonadati > Pseudomonadota > Betaproteobacteria > Burkholderiales > Comamonadaceae > Variovorax > Variovorax sp. PBS-H4. The sequence goes on from NZ_LR594675.1 coordinate 647,868, forward strand.
GTCGACGTGACGGTCGGGCTGCTGCCGCGCAATCCGGTCGAGATGACGCATGGCTGGTGGAGCAAGTTGCAGCGGCATGCCCGCTCTCGCAGCGCGCATTCGCTGGGCAAGGACGCCCAGCAGATCGAATTCCACTACGACGTCTCCGACGACTTCTATGCGCTGTGGCTCGACGCGCGCCGGGTTTACTCATGCGCCTATTTCCGCGAGGCGGACATGACGCTGGCGCAGGCGCAGGAGGCCAAGCTCGACCATATCTGCCGCAAGCTCATGCTGCAGCCCGGCGACCGCTATCTCGACATCGGCTCGGGCTGGGGTGCGCTGCTGCTGTGGGCGGCCGAGCACTACGGCGTCGATGCGACCGGCATCACGTTGTCGAAGAACCAGCATGCCTATGTGACGCGCCTGATCGAGGAGAAGGGCCTGCAAGGCCGCGTGCGGGTCGAGCTGCGGGATTACCGCCTGCTGGAGGAGGGCAACCCCTTCGACAAGATTTCTTCGGTGGGGATGTTCGAGCATGTGGGCAGCGCCAACATGGCCACCTATTTCCGCAAGGTCCACGCCCTGCTCAAGCCCGGTGGGTTGGTGCTTAACCACGGCATCACTTCCGGCCAACTGGACTATGTGCAGCTGGGCGCCGGCCTGGGCGACTTCATCGAAAAGTACATCTTTCCGGGAGGCGAGTTGCTGCACGTCACCACCATCCTGCGCGAGACTGCCGCTGCAGGACTGGAGATGGTCGACACCGAGAACCTGCGGCCGCACTACGCGCGCACGCTATGGCATTGGTCCGACGCGCTCGAAGCGCGTTTCGACGAGGCGCGAGAGGTCCTGGTGCGCACCAGCGGCCCAGAAAAGGCAGAGCGCATCCTGCGCGCCTATCGCCTGTATCTTGCGGGCTCGGCGATGAGCTTCGAGCAGGGCTGGATTGCTCTGCACCAGATGCTGTCCACCCGGCCCGACGGCCATGTCAAGGCGGGGCCGCTGTTCGGCGCACAGTCGGCGTACCCTTTTGTTCGCAACTACATCTACAAGTAAAGCAAGGCACCCATGCTGTACCGATTCAAATCCCGCGCCAGCCCTCCCTTCGTGATGCTGGAGACGCATGCACGGCAGCTGTTCGACATCATCGGCAAGACGCCCGCGCCCAAGGGCGTCATCACGGGCGAGCAAATGCCCGCAGCCATTGCTGCGCTGGAATCCGCCATTGCGCGCGAAGGCCACAACACCCACAACCACGACGACTACGCCGTGGAAGGCCATGACAATGAGGCCGAGAAGCAGCACATCGGTCTGCACCAGCGCGCCGTGCCGCTGCTGCATATGTTGAAAGAGTCCCTGGCCGACGGCAAGGACGTGACCTGGGAGGTCTAGCTCGCCCCCAGGTTCACCAGCGGCCCGGCGAAGCCGGTTCCGCGGTGGGTTGTAGCTCGCCCCCAGGTTGGCTCACTTCGTGTAGCCGCCCACCCCCTACCGGGGGCGACACCAGCGGCCCGGCGAAGCCGGTTCCGCGGTGTCTCTCGAAGGGGCGGCGCTTCGCGCGCCGGGGGCGTTCAGTCGACTTTTGCGCCTGAGGCTTTCACGACCTTTGCCCACTTGGCGTGTTCGCTGTCGATCAGCTTGGCGAATTCGGCCGGGGTGTTGCCGCTCGGGATCGCGCCTTGGGCCGTCATCTTCTCCTTGATGGCCGCGGTGCCCAGCGACTTGGCGACCTCCTGCTGGATGCGATTCACGATCTCCGGAGGGGTGCCGGCCGGCGCCAGCAGGCCGAACCACGAGCTCGCCTCGTAGCCCTTGAGCGCCGGGCCGCCGGCTTCCTCGACCGTCGGTACGTCCGGCAGGGCCGGCGAGCGCTGCGCGCTGGTCACGGCGAGCGCCTTGAGCTTGCCGCCCTTGATCTGCTGCATCGAGGAGGGCAGGTTGTCGAACATCACGTCGGCATTGCCGCCCACGAGGTCCAGCAGCGCCGGGCCCGAGCCGCGATACGGGATGTGCGTCATGAAGCTGCCGGTCATCGTCTTGAAGAGCTCGCCGGCCAGGTGGATCGAGGTGCCGCTTCCGCTGGAAGCCATGTTGAGCTTGCCCGGGTTGGCCTTGGCGTACTTGATGAAATCCGCCACGTTGTTGATGTTGAGCGCCTTGGCCTTGTCGACATTCATTTCCATCACATTCGGCACCGCGGCCACCAACGTGATTGGCGCGAAGTCCTTGATCGGGTCGTACGGCAGCTTGGGGTAGAGCGCGCGGTTGATGCCGTGGGTGCCGACCGTGCCCATCAGCAGCGTGTAGCCGTCGTTGGGCGCCTTCGCAACGATGTCGGCACCGACGTTGCCGCCCGCGCCCGCGCGGTTGTCGACGATGAACTGCTGGCCGAATGCCTTGGACAATTCCGGCGCGACTGCGCGCGCCAGGATATCGGTGGTGCCGCCGGGCGCGAAGGGCACGACGATGCGAACCGGCTTGGTCGGCCAGGTACCTTGCGCCGCCGCAGGCCCCGAGGCGACTACTGCGGCAGCGGCGAGGGCCAGCGCGGCCCGGCGGGAAATGAATGCAGAGCTCATGCGGAATTCCTGTTGATGCATGACGCTGTGTTGTACAGGGGGCGCTTCACTTCCGCCGCAGGGAATTACCCCGTGTTCATGCGGCCGCTTGCGCCCCGTGCACACGCTGCGCAAAGCCCTGCGCCCGGAACTGCTCCACCACAAAGTCGACGAACACGCGCGTCTTCGCCGGAAGCAGCTTCTTGCTCGGGTAGTACAGGGACAAGGGCCCGGCGTCGTCATACCAGCCGGGCAGCAGGCGCAGCAGCGCGCCGCTCTGCAGCCCGGGCAGCGCAAAGGGCATCGGCACGAGCGCGACGCCCAACCCCCGCATCGCCGCGCTGCACATCGCCTCGGGGTCGCTGAAGATCAGCCGGGGTCGGACTTGCACCGCCACTTCGTCGCCCGCAATGTTGCGCAGCGTCCAGGGGCGGATGCGCCCCGTCGGCGATGAACGGCGCACGATGCTGTCTAAGGCGGCCAGCTCTGCCGGGTGCGACGGATGCGCCTTGCCGGCCAGGTAGTGCGGCGCCGCAACGGCGACCACATGGATGCGCGCCAGCTCGCGCGCGACCAGCCCTGGCGTGAGCTCGATACCGCCGCCGATCGCCGCGTCGAAGCCTTCGCCGATCAAGTCCACCTGCCGGTTGTCGAAGTGCCAGTCGGGCAGCACGGCCGGGTAGCGTGCCAGGAACTCCCCGAGCAGCGGCACCACGTACTCGCGCCCGAAGGCCTGTCCCATGCTGACCTTGAGGGTGCCGGTGGGCTGCCGGTCGGCCTCGGCTGCGCCGGCCACGGCGTCGGCCAGCGTCGCGAGCGCGCCGGCGACCTGGTGCAGCAGCCGCTCGCCGCCCTCGGTCAGGGTCAGCTTGCGGGTGCTGCGCTGGAACAGGCGCAGACCCAGGCTGGCTTCGAGCCTTGCGACGTTCTTGCTCACTGCCGCGGGCGTCAGGCCCAGCTGCCGGGCGGCGGCGGAGAAGCTGCCGGTCTCGGCGCTGCGGACGAAGGACTCGAGGTGGCTCAACGGTTGCACGCCCGAATTCTCAACCCAAAGTTGAAACTGATACGGCTTTCGAGGCGCTACCGAACCGGCAACCGGAGCCCGACACTGCAGTCATCGCAAACAACCACTCTTCCAGAGATCCACCATGTCCCAAGCCAATTCCCCCACGCCCATCCTCAGCGGCAAGGCCGCTTTCGTCACCGGCGGCTCGCGCGGCATCGGCGCCGCGATCGTGCGGCGTCTCGCCCAGGATGGCGCCGCCGTCGCCTTCAGCTACGCCAGCAACGATGCCGCGGCCAAGGATCTCGCCGCAAGCATCGAAGCCGCGGGCGGCCGCGCGATTGCGATGCGGGTCGACAGCGCCGATGCGGATGCGCTGCGCTCGGCGATCGATCAGGCCGCCCATGCATTCGGCCGGCTCGACATCCTGGTCAACAATGCGGGCGTTCTCAAGCTCGGTGCCGTCGATCAGGTCTCCCTGGAAGATTTCGACCTGACGTTGAACGTCAACGTCCGCGCCGTCTTCGTCGCCATTCAGGCGGCACTGCGCCACATGGGCGAAGGTGGCCGCATCATCAACATCGGCAGCACCAACGCCGAGCGCATGCCCTTTGCCGGCGGTGGTGTCTATGCCATGAGCAAATCTGCGCTGACAGGACTGGTGCAGGGTTTCGCGCGCGACCTGGGACCGCGCGGCATCACGATCAACAACGTGCAGCCCGGCCCCGTCGACACCGACATGAACCCGGCCGAAGGCCCGATGGCTTCCACCATGCACGGGTTCATGGCCATTCCCAGACATGGCCGCGGCACCGAGATCGCAGGCATGGTGGCTTACCTCGCCGGGCCCGAGGCCGGGTTCGTCACCGGCGCCGGCCTCAACATCGACGGCGGCTTTGCGGCCTGAGCGAAGCAGGCTGCTCCTGCGGCGGTGAGTTCTCTGGGCGCTGTCCGGTGCCGGCTGGCCCAGACATCGCGCTTTCCAAGCCGCCCGGCTGCTGTTCAGCGGCACAACGCGCGCGCTGCGTCGGCGATCCGCTCGACGCTCACCCGCGATTGCATTTCCAGAACCGGCGCATACCCCACCGGAATGCGCGGTGCACCCAGCCGCGCGATGCGGCAGCCGGTGCCCTCGGCAGCGCTGGCCGCGATCTCGGCGCCGAAGCCGCCCGCCTGCACCGCCTCGTGCACGACCAGCAGCCGGCCGGTGCGGGCACACGAGTCGAACACCGCGTCGCGGTCCCATGGCCACAGGGTGCGCAAGTCGATCAGGTCGACCGCGATTCCCTCGGCGGCCAGCATCTCGCACGCCGCGCTGCAGGCTTGCAACTGGCGGCTCCAGCTGACCAGCGTCAGCGCGTCGCCCGCGCGCAAGCGCGCTGCCTTGCCCAGCGGAGCGTCGACCGATTCGTCCACGCCGCCCCGCAGGGCCCACAGGTTCTTGTGCTCGATATAAACCACCGGGTCGCCGCATTGCAGCGCCGCACGCAGCAGCGAATGGTTGTCCTGCGGCGTCGACGGGCAGACCACGACCACGCCCGGCAGGTGCGCGAACCAGGCTTCCAGCGACTGCGAATGCTGCGCGGCCGACGCGTCCCAGATGCCGCCCGGCATGCGCGCCACCATCGGAACCCGGCCCTGGCCTCCGAACATGAAGCGGTTCTTGGCGGCCTGGTTCACCAGTTCGTCCATCCCGCACAGCGCGAAGTCCACCACCCGCATTTCGACCACCGGCTTGAGCCCCGCGAGCGCCATGCCGACGCCGGCGCCCATGATCGCAGCCTCGGAGATCGGCGTGTCGATGACGCGCTCCGCCCCGAAGCGCTGCTGCAGGCCCTTGTACTGGCCGAAGATGCCGCCTCGGCCGACGTCCTCGCCGAGCACCACCACGCGTGCATCGGCCTCCATCTCGCGCTGCACGGCGAGTGCTGCGGCCTCGGCGTAGCTCAGCTCGCGGACCGCGGCCGAGGGCCCGCTACCTTGCGTCGTGTCGCTGCTCATGTCCATTGGCCCGCTCCGGTGGTTTGCACGTCGGTGAAGGCGGCGGAGGCATCGGGCCAGGGCGCGGCGTCCGCCGCAGCCAGGGCGGCCTCGACCTCTGCCTGCGCCTCGTGCTCGATGGCATCGAGCACGGCGGCCTCGGCGCCGTCGGCCAGCAGGCGCGTGCGGGCGCGATCGATGGGGTCGGTTTGGAGCGCCGCAGCCAGCTCCGCCGGATCGCGGTAAGCCGCCGGGTCGACCGAGACATGGCCTTTGACGCGGTAGGTGAGGGCGTGCAGCAGCCGCGGCCCTCGCCCCTGGCGCACCTCGGCCACCAGCGCGCCCGCTGCCGCATGCACGGCGAAGACATCGTTGCCATCGACGCGCGTCGCCGCGATGTCCAGCGCCTCGGCGCGCGCCGAGGCGCCCTCGCCGGCCGTCATCGGCCCGCTGGCTGTCGTCGCGCTCCACTGGTTGTCCTCGCAGACGAAGAGCACGGGCAGCGTGTAGACGCGCGCCCAGTTGAGCGATTCGAGGAAGGGTCCGCGGTTGATCGCGCCGTCGCCGAAGAAGCACACGGTGATCGCGTCCTTGCGCTGCAGCTTCTGCGCGTGCGCCGCGCCCACCGCGATCGGCAGCCCTGCCGCGACAACACCGTTGGCCCCGAGCATGCCCACCGAGAAATCGGCGATGTGCATGGAGCCCCCCTTGCCGCCGTTGAAGCCGCTGGCCTTGCCGAAGAGCTCGCACATCATACGCGTCAGGTCGGCGCCCTTGGCCAGCGTGTGGCCGTGGCCGCGGTGCGTGGAAGTCAGGTAGTCGGACTTTGCGAGGTGGGCGCAGACGCCGGCGGCCACGGCCTCCTGCCCGGTCGAGAGGTGCAGGGGGCCGCGCACCCTGGCGGCGCCCGCGGCTTCCTGGCCATAGGCACTGACGCCGCCCTGGCTGGCTACCTCGGCAGCGTTCTCGAATGCACGGATGCGGCGCATCGTTCGGTAGAGCGCCAGGCGCTCGTTCTCGGGGGTCTGGGTGTTCATCTCGGCTCCAGCGCAGAGCACGGCTGCGCCTCGCCCGGCATGGTATCCATCGCGCCCTTAGCCGGTGAGCTGGCTAACCCGTGCGTCTGCGCGCCGCCTCGCTGGCGCTGGAGATCAACTGCGTGGCTCGGCGTTTCCCGCATGACCGCGGGCAGCTTGGGGCCGCTAGAGGACGGTGCTGAGCGCTGTGACGCCGGCCAGCGAGTTGATCACGAGCCAGAAGGCCGCCAGGTCCCAAGTCCATCCGCGCCCGCGTGTGGCACCCCATCCGCTCGGAGGCACCAGCGGCTCGTCGACGTGCGTCGCGCCATAAAACGCGGGCAGCTTGTGCGAGCACCCCTTGCACAATTTCGCCGCGCCGAGGTTGATGGTGTTGCAAGCCTCGCACACTTCCACGGACACGGCGCCCGTTCGAAGCATGGCCAGGTCGATCAAGTTCCCAAATGCGACGTCCGAAGGCAACGACGGACGGGCAGCGGCGGCTGAGGTCATGGTGCTCTCCTCGCAACAGGTGGATTCATGGCGACTGGCGCAGGCGGCGCACCAGCCGTTGTTCTGCGATCGCCAGTCTTGCGAAGGTCAGAAGCTCTTCGTCCGTGGGGCCCGGACCCGACCCGTTGACGTAGGTGCCGAAGGCCTCGACGATGCGCGCCTGCATGGCCTTCCTCACGCGCATCGCGGCCATCCATGCGTCGCGTGCTTTTTTCTCCCTAGGCTCTTTCCAGGTCCGCGATGACGTTCTCGCGTAGCGCGCCGCCCCGATCGATCGGCTGCTGCGCCACGCGGCGGAACTCTTCTTATGTGTGACAGGCTTTGACATTTCCACCTTTGGCTTATTGCCGTTGGATGTGAAAACTTCACATCAATAGTGCTCTTGTCCTATAGTCATGTACACCGTTTTGTAAGACGGTTACGCATGTCCTTGTCAACTTCGTAACGGAGCGTGAGTGCCACCATCTGACCCGAGGAGCATCGTGTCCCCCAAAGCGTTGCGCGCTCTGTTCGAGATCCGGCTGCGCTGGTCCGACAACCTCATTCAGGAAGAACCCCGTCCCCGCGGCGGCGGCTTGTGGGTTCCCGACACGCCGCGCAATCGGGAGCGCCTCGACAAGGCCGCGGCTTTGGGCAACACACTTTATGGCGACCAATCGCACTGGATTGAAAAGCGCCAGGCATGACCCCGGCGATGGCTCCCAACCCTCGGCCGGCGCCGCGGGTGGCGAGGGCGCGATGGGCTGGGCGCTCCAGGCTTGCGCGCGCGTCATGCGTCCCATCGTCCGGCTCGCATTGGCGCTGGGCCTGAAGCACGCCCATCTCGAGGTGATGCTGCGCGAACTTCTCATCGACGAAGCTCGGCGGGCCTGGCTCGACAAGGGGGTCGAGCCAAACCTCAGCCAGCTTTCGGTCACCACCGGGTTGAACCGCAAGGCCGTGACCGCCAAGGTGCGTGAAGCCGAGGAACCGCTGCCGCACACCGAGATGTCGGCGGCGGCCAAGACGCTCACCTTGTGGTTGCAGATGTCTACCGACGACCCGGCCCTTCTGGCCTTGCCCCTCGTGGCGGAGGCCGGGGCACCCTCCTTCGAGGCCGTGGCCCGGCACGCCAGCCGGGGGAACGTGCATCACCGCACCATCCTCGATGAACTGGTCCGCTTGAACATGGCGACCGAGCAAGCCGGCCGCGTCGTGCTCAACGCCGCGGGCTTCGTGCCGTCGAAAGATCTCCAGGGCATGCTCGCTTTCCTGGGCGACAACGCGCGCGACCACCTCCTGGCGAGCGTGGGCAACACATTGGGCACTGCGCCGCCCTTGCTCGAGCGCGCAGTGTTCGCCACCGGCATCACGGTCGAGGATTGCGAACGGATCCACCAGCTCGCGCGGCAACGCTGGAGCACACTGCACCACGAGCTGACCAGCGAGATGACCCGCGCGTTCGAGGCCGCGGAGGCTGCCGACGGTTCGGCCTCGGGTCGCATCCGAGTCGGGATCTACACCTACTACGAGGACGCTTCGGATGTGGCACAACATCGCGCGGTAACTCCCGCGAAACGATCGGACGGAAAAGAAGCATGAAGAAGGCCTTCCTGCGCGCTGCCCTGGTGGCGCTGTCGACCGCGTTGCTGCTCTCGTGCGGCGGCGGTGGCGGTGGCGGCGGCGGCGTCGCATTCGTCGGCGCTGGGGGCACGACTCAGCTTCCGGGGTCCAGCCTGAGCGACGGGAGCAGCAGCCCGGCGGGTGGCGCTGGCGATGGCCAGGGCGGCGGTGCGACCGGGGCCGGGGGCAGTTCGGCCGGCGTCGGCGGTACCTCGGCAGGCGTCGGCGGCGACTCGGCGGGAACAGGCGGCACCTCGACGGCCGCCTCGGGCAACGACGGATCGGGCGTGGGCTCCGGCGGCACCGGTGTCAGCACCGCCGATGCGTCTGGTGTCGGCGGGGTCGACGGAATCGGCAGCGTCATCGTCAACGGCGTGCGCTACAACACCGACACGGCCATCCTGAACGTCGAGGATGCACCCGCCCTGCAATTGGGCATGAGCGCGAAGGTCACGGGGCCTTTCACCGCCGACTTCACCAGCGGTGTGGCCCGCCGGGTCGATTCCGCTGCGGATCTGCGCGGGACCGTGTCCGCGATCGATCTTGCACAGCGCAGCTTCGCCATCCTGGGCACCACCGTCACCACGGACGATGCCACCGTGTGGGCCGATGCCACCGGCCTCGCTGCGATCCCGCCCGGCGTCACGCTGCAAGTGTGGGGCTTGCCGGGGGCGCCGGGCGTCCTGCGGGCCACGCGCGTGGAGCAACGCGGTCCCTCCGCCCCGGTCCTGACGGGCACGGTGCAGAACCTCGATCCTGCCCGCCGCACCTTCACCCTCGGCGGCCTCACGGTCGACTACGGCACCGCGGTGTTGTCCGGCAGCCTGGACGGCCGTCCGCTGGCCGATGGCACCCTGGTGCGCGTGCGCGCGAACACCGTGCTCCCGGGCCGGCTGCCCGCCACGCTGGTCCAGTGGTGGTATCCGGTGCCGAGGGTGAATGCCACACCGGTCCAGCTTGCGGGCATCGTCACCGACTATGCAGGCCTCGGTTCGCTGCGCGTGCTCAATGTCCCGGTGAACGCTGCGTCGGCGCAGATCACCGGTGGGCCTGCTGGCTCGGTCGGCAACGGCGTCAAGGTGGAGGTGGGCGGCACCATCGCCAACGGCGTCCTCCAGGCCACCAAGCTGAAGATCCGCCACGTGCCGGGCACCGGCGGACCCTCGTCGTTCACCCTCATCGGCACGGTCGGCAACTTCAGCTCGGCCGCGAGCTTCCGCGTGAAAGGTCAGCCCATCGATGCCAGTGGCCCGGGCGTGGTGTTCGTCAACGGCACGGTGGCCAATCTTGGCAATGGGGTCCGGGTCAACATCGAAGGCGCGCAGGTGGTGAACGGGGTGCTCATCGCGACACGCGTCAGCTTCGAGTGAGGCGGGCGGACCTGCCGGTCCAGGATTTTTTCCCGGCGGCTGCTTTGGCAATGCGTGGCCCGCATTGAAGGTAAACAGAAGGGAGCGTTGACATGGATGAGCCTTGCCTCGGCGCCTCAGCCGTGCTGCCGAACGAACGCCGCGTACTGTTGAATCGTCTCTGCGCGCTTGCGACAGTTGGCTTGGCATCCGGAAGCGCAACGCTTGCGGCCTGCGGCGGAGGCGGCGGAGGGGGAGGAGGCGCGGGAGGCATTGCGGCGCTGGTCGCCGCTCCCGCACCGGGGGCTTCGCCGCCTCCGGCACCAGCCCCGGCGCCGGCGCCTGCGCCTTCACCCGCGACGACTCCTGCGCCCGCACCCGCCCCGGAACCAGAACCGGCACCGGCCCCCGCTCCGGCGGCGCCGGCCCTCGGCGCCCATGACCTCGCCTTCAACCTTGACGGCGTTTCATCACCATCGCTCTCCATTTCCGCTATCGACACGCAGGCCAGCGGCAGCACCCTGCTGGTCTGCGTCGGGCGAGGCTTGCTTGCCGCGTCCCTGCCGACCGATAACGCCGGCAACAGCTTCGTCCCGCTGGGTATGCCGCACACCTACACGCTGTGGCCGAGCTCGGGCACCGCCTTGTACGGCTGCGTGCAGGCCCACGGCAGGGCCGGCCACGTGCTCACCGCGGAGAAGCCCAAGGTCACCGACGAAACCACCCTCAGCGTCGTCGAGATCATCAACGGCGGCGCTGTGCGCGACGTGCAATGGCGCGAAGTGTTGTCTGGCCAATCCTTGACCAGCGCCAGCGTCACCACCACAGGCCCGGCGCTGCTCGTCGCCTGGTGGTGGGGCGATGCAGGGGTCGACCTCGACAAGACGGCCGTCCCCGGCGACGGGTTCACGGTGATCGATTCGGTACTGGCTTCGGGCGCGTTGGTCCAATGCGCAGTCGCCTCGAGGCAGGTCGACGCGGCCGGAACCTACAACGTAACCTGGACCTCGACGCCACCGCAAGGAGCCCAGCTCTGGCTGGCCGCAGTGCAGGCGGCCTGAGCCGCTGCTGCTGCGAGCAATGGCCTCGTGGCGGACCAGCGCGCATTGCCGCACCAATTGCTCGTTGCACCGAGGCCCATTCGAGGGGGCGCAGAATGTGAGGTTGGCGGGCCGGCTTCGGCCCCATAGAGGTTGTAGTTGCATGCCCTCGACAGATCCTTCTTCCGCTCCCGCTTCCGCCTCAGAAGCGATGCAGTCGAATCTCACACCCAGTTCCCTGAATTTCCCAGTCATCGGAATCGGCGCTTCTGCGGGCGGGCTCGAGGCGCTGCTGCGTTTCTTCGAGCAAATGCCGGCGCAATCGGGCATGGCTTTCGTGGCGATCCTGCACCTGTCGCCCAATCACGAGAGCAGCGCAGCGGAGATCCTCCAGCGTGCCACCCGCATGCCGGTGACGCAGGTGATGGAGGACATGCCCGTCCAGGCCGACCACGTCTACGTGATTCCGCCTGGCGTCGACCTGACGATGGACGATGGCTACCTGCGCCCCACCCGGCGCGCACGCGCCAACGGGCCGCATGTGGCGATCGACGTCTTCTTCCGCACCCTGGCCCTGGTGCACAAGGAGCGCGCAATTTGCGTCGTGATGTCGGGAACGGGCAGCGACGGCGCCGTCGGCCTGACCAAGGTGAAGGAACAGGGCGGCGTGACCATGGCCCAGTCGCCCGACGATGCCGCGCACGACGGCATGCCGCGCGCAGCCATCGCCACCGGCATGGTCGACTTCGTGCTGCCGGCCGTCGACATGGGCCAGCGCCTGATGGAAATCTGGAGCAACGCCCAGCGCATCAGGCTGCCCGATGTCCACAAGATCTCGCCATTCGTCGAGGAACCTGATTCGATGGCCTCGTCGCAATTGGCTGAAAAGGCGTTGCAGGAAGTCATGAGCCTGCTGCGCTCCTACACGCGCCACGATTTCAGGCACTACAAGCGCGCCACGGTACTGCGCCGTATCGAGCGGCGGCTGCAGGTCAACCGCCTGGCCGATCTGCCAGCCTACCGCGATCACCTGCGCGCCCACGCCGAGGAGGCCGGGCCACTGCTTCAGGACATGCTGATCAGCGTGACCAACTTCTTCCGTGACCGCGAGGCCTTCGAGGCGCTGGAGCGGGAGGCGCTCCCCAAGCTGGTCGGGAGCAAGGAATCCGGCGAACAGGTGCGCGCGTGGGTGGCTGGCTGCGCAACCGGCGAGGAAGCGTATTCGCTGAGCATGCTGTTGCGCGAGCAGGCGGACGCGCAATCGAAGGCACTCGACATCCAGATCTTCGCAACCGACATCGACGAGCGTGCCATCACGACGGCACGCAAGGGCCTTTATGCAGCCGGAGTCGTCGAGGATGTCACGCCGTCGCGGCTGCGGCAGTTCTTCGCGCCGGAACAGGACCAGTTCCGGGTCTCGTCGTTCGTGCGGGAGCCGGTGCTCTTCGCGGTGCACAACCTGCTGCGCGATCCCCCTTTTTCGCGGCTCGACCTCATCTGCTGCCGCAACCTGCTGATCTACCTCGACCGCGCTGCGCAGGCGCACGTGCTCGAGATGTTCCGCATCGCGCTCAGGCCCGGCGGTCTTCTATTTCTAGGCACCTCGGAGTCGCCCGATGCGGTAGGCAGCCTCTTCACGCCGCTCGACAAGAAGCACCGCATCTACCGCGTGAACCCGGACCTGCCTGCCAGCCGGCACATGCCGCTGATCAGCGACATGCCCCTGGAGGCCCGCCTGGTGGGCGCGCTGCAGCCCCATGCGCCGGCAAGGCGCAGCGAGCGCCCCAGCTTCGCCGAGCTGCACCAGCGCGCCCTGGAACAGTTCTCGCCGCCGAGTGTGCTGGTCGACAGCGAGCACAACGTCCTCCACCTGTCGAATGGCGTCGGGCGTTTCCTCGAGCGCGCCAGCGGGACGCCGACCGACAACCTGCTGAGCAACGTACGCCCCGACCTGCGGCTGGAGCTGCGAACCGCGCTGTTCAAGGCCGCCCAGACAGCGCGGAGCGTCGAGACGCGGCTGCGGCAGCGCCAGCACGACGGCCGCCAGGTCTTCCTCAACATCACGGTGCGGCCGCTGCAGCAGGAGGAGGGAAGCCCGCCGCTGACGCTGGTGGTCTTCGACGAGGTCGAAGAGAGCATGCGCCCCAGCGACGGCGAAGCGCCCGATGCGGCGCGCGCCCAACTCATCGGGCAGCTGGAGAGCGAGATCCGTGAACTCAAGTTGCACCTGCAGGACACGATCGAGGGCTCGGAGGCTTCCACCGAAGAGCTCAAGGCGTCCAACGAGGAGCTGCAGGCCATCAACGAAGAGCTGCGGTCCGCCACCGAGGAACTGGAAACCAGCAAGGAAGAGCTGCAGTCGATGAACGAGGAACTCGTCACCGTCAACTTCGAACTGAAGACCAAGGTCGAGGAACGGGGGCACATCAACGACGACCTGCAGAACCTGATCGCTTCCTCGGAGATCGCGACGGTGTTCGTGGACCGCGGCATGCGAATCAAGCGCTATACGCCGCATGCGAGCAATCTGTTCAACCTGATTCCTTCGGACCTCGGGCGCTCGCTGTTCGACATCACCAGTCGGCTGAGCTACCCCGAGCTGGCCGACGACACGGCCTCTGCCTTCCAGAACCTGCGCGCCAGCGAGCGGCATGTCAGCAGCGCCGACGGCCGGCATTACCTGGCCCGGATCCTTCCGTACCGCACGGCCGATGACAAGATCGAGGGCGCGATCCTGAATTTCTTCGACATCACCGCCCTGCGCGCCGCCGAGGCGCAAGTTCGCGCGGGGGAAGAGCGCCTCAAGGTGGTGGCCGCCACCACACGCGACTTCGCGATCATCACGATCAATGAAGAAGGGTCGATCACGACCTGGAACGTCGGCGCCCAGCGGATCTTCGGCTATGGCGAAGACGAAATACTGGGACGCCCGATAGCCGCGATCTTCACGCCGGAAGACCAGGCCAACGGCATTCCCGAGCGGGAGATGCGCATCGCCGCCGAGTCCGGACGCGCCGAGGACGAGCGCTGGCATCTGCGCAAGGACGGCAGCCGTTTCTATTGCAGCGGCGTCATGACCTCCCTCGAGCCCAGCGCAGGGGGCGGCTTCGCCAAGATCGCGCGCGACATGACCGGCACCAAGCAGCTGGAACTCGCGCAGGAACACCGGCTGTTCAAGGAGAAGCGGGCCAGCCTCAGCGCACAGACGGCGAACGAGCTCAAGGACAAGTTCCTGGCCGTGATGTCACACGAACTCAAGCAGCCGCTCAACCTGATCCAGATGAATGCGGAGTTGCTGACGCGCCTGCCCGTGGCCGCCGAGCATTCGGTGGTCCACCGCATCGGCGACACCATCAAGCGGGCCGTGGGCAGCCAGACGCGCATCATCAACGACCTGCTCGATCTGTCGCGCGTGCGCACAGGCAAGCTGCGGCTCAACCGTGTGGTGGTTGAACTCGGCGAACTCGTGCAATCGCTGACCGGCGTCGCGACGAGAGAGATCCCCGGCAAGCAGATCGCGGTCGACATCCGTTGCGAGCCCGGCGTCCGCTGCCATGGCGATCGCGTGCGCATCGAGCAGATCATCTGGAACCTGCTGAGCAACGCCGTCAAGTTCACGCCCGATGGCGGGCGGATCACGGTCCATGTCTCGCAGGATGCCGACTTTGCCAAAATCACGGTCGCCGACACCGGGTGCGGCATCGCGCCCGAATTCCTGCCGCATGCATTCACCATGTTCAGCCAGGCCGTCGGAGAGACCACGCCGGCCAACGGCGGCCTGGGCATCGGACTGGCGCTGGTGCAGGAACTGGCCCACGCGCACGGCGGCCGCGCGGAGGTGGCCTCGGCGGGCCTGAACCAGGGCTCCGAGTTCAGCGTGTGGCTACCCCTGCATGACTCCGCTGCCGAGGCCGAGCAGGACAGGGCGCCGGCCGAGGTGAACTTCAAGGACTGGCGCGTGCTGGCAGTCGACGACTACGCCGAGGGCCTCATTCCCTTTGCCGAAGTGCTGCGCCTGGAGGGCGCGATCGTCGACATTGCGGACAGCGCCAGGAAGGCGCTGGACATGCTTGAAACCAAGGCCTACGACCTGCTCGTGTCCGATCTCGGCATGCCCGAGATGGACGGCTATCAGTTCATCGCCGAGGTGCGGCGCCGGCCCGCGATGCGCGAGCTGCCCGCGATCGCGGTGTCGGGCTTCGGGCGGCGCGCCGATGCGAGGCGCGCGCTCGAGGCGGGTTTCAACGCCCACGTCCCGAAGCCGGCCGCGGTCGATGACCTGAAGGCGGCCGTCAGCAGGCTCTGATCGTGCTGGCGGATCAATCCGCGTAGACGCCCGCCGCCTTGATGATCGGGCTCCACTTGGCGATCTCGGCGGCGACGAACTTCTTGTGCTCGGCCGGTTCGACGCGGCTGTCGCTGGCCACCACGGCGCCAAGGCCTTCCTGCTTCTTGATGAAGTCGGGGTCCTTCAGCGCCACCTTGAGCGCATCGTTGAGCTTCTTGGTGACCGCCGCCGGCGTGCCCTTGGGAGCGTAGAGGCCGTGCCAGATGGTGATCTGGAAGTCCTTCAGCCCCGCTTCCTGCAGCGTGGGCAGGTCCTTGAGCAGCGGCGTGGTCAGGCGCTTCGAGGTCGTCACGGCGTAGGCCTTGACCTTCTTGGCCTCGATCTGCGGCGAGGTGTTGGTGGTCTGGTCGCACAGCAGGTCGATCTGGCCGCCGATCAGGTCGGTGATGGCGGGTGCGGTGCCCTTGTAGGGCACCGGCGTCATCTCGGTCTTGGTCGCGCTCTGGAACAGCAGGCCGCACAGGTGCGAGGCCGAGCCCACGCCCGCGTTGCCGAGGTTGATCTTGCCCTTGTTCTCCGCCAGCCAGGCTGTCAATTCCTTGTAGTTGTTGGCCTTCATCGAGGGCTTGGCAATGAGCGTCATCGGCACGTCGTTCACGATGCCCAGGTATTCGAAGTCGCTCTCGACCTTGAAGGGCACGTTGCGCACCAGCGTCGGAACCGTCGCCATGCCGATGTGGTTCAGCAGCAGCGTGTAGCCATCCGGCGTGGCACGTGCGACCTTGGCTGCGCCGATCGAACTGCCGGCGCCGGGCACGTTGTCGATCACGATGCTGCCGCCGCCCAGCGGCTTGCGCAGGGCTTCGGCCAAGTCGCGCGCGACCCGGTCGGTTGGGCCGCCGGCGGAGAAAGGCACCACGATGGTGACGGGCTTGCTGCCCGGAAAATCCTGGGCGTGGACGCCTGCGGCGGCGAGGGCGATCGCCGTGAGGGCGAACAGTTTCTTCATGGTCTCTTCTCCGTGATCAATCCAAGTTCAAGGGCCGCGATCTTATCGCCGCCCTGCCGGGCGCCTTACCCCGGAATGCCCTTAGCGACCCCCGGTGCTACGGCTCTCTTGTGCGGTTGTAGACAGGTCCGGGACCGATCGCAATCGGAGGCCCCGGATCGTTGGCCGCCCAGGTCGGGGTGCGCACCGGACTGAAGACCGGGCCTGGCCCCGGCACGATCGGGGGACCCCCGTCACCGGCCACGACAGGCGACGGACTTCTGGGGGGCGCGACGACCGGCCCCGGGCCCGGGACGACCGGCGGGCCTCCGTCGCCGCGGTTCCACGACGGAGAGCGCGTCGCACTGAACACCGGCGCCGGTCCCGCAGCGCCCGGGGAGGCGGAATCGTCACGCGACCAGGCGGGCGCGCGCGCGGGGCCGGGCGAAACGGTCGCGGGCACGATGGCGAGCGGCACCGTCGGCGACTCCTCGGCCCAGGCTGGCGTGCGGCTGCGCCGCGTCGAGGGCGGCGCGCTGTCGCGATAGCGATCGGCCGGCGCAGCCGACAGGTTGCGAGATGCACCGGCGCCCGCCGCGGGCGGTTCTGCCTTGGCGACCGGGGGTTCTGCCTTCGAGGCAGCCGGGGTGGCGGCTTCGGGGGCCGCTGCGCGTCCCGCCGCTGGAGCCGGCCTTTGCGCGGCGGGCTTGGCCGGCGTAGTGGATGTCGCGGCCCCTGTCGGCGCCGGGGCGGCGGCCGGCGCTGTAGAAGTGCTCGGCGCGGCGAGCGCGACTGGTGTTTCCGCGGGCGGCTCGCGGTTTTCCACCGCCATCGCTGCCGTGCTCGGTTTCAGGAAAGACGGCTGTGTCAATTGACGAGTGACGTAGAGGTACCAGCCGATGAAGCCGATTCCCATTGCCACGCCGAGCAAGGCCAGGCGCAGCCAGAAACCAGCCGTTTCCGCCGGCAGCAGTGCCAGCGGATCGTCACGCCGCCAGGCCCGCCGCGGGGTGCGCGCCGGCGCGCGCGTTGAACTCGCGTTGTTGATGGCCTCCAGGGCCGAGGGTCCCGTGGGTACGAAGCCGGGCAGGCGGCTTGCGCAGCCGATGCAGAACTTCGCGTTCTCCCGGTTGCTGCTCCCGCAAGCCGTACAGACGACGGGCATGGATGAATTCCTCCGTGACGTGAATACCGAACCCACCCACTGTCCACGTGAACTCGCGCCTGTCTGTCGGCCATCTCCTACGCCTTGCCCCAGCGGTCGGCGCTTGCCAAGGCGCTTGCCGTGGTCTCAGTCCGACAAAGTGAGCAGACGCACGCCGATCCGGCATTGCCTGCCGGGGCTTACCGTAAGGCGTTCGTACCGAAAGGACTTTCCATGATCAAACGCCAGCTTGAAGGCATGAAGGTCGCCATCCTTGTAACGGATGGCTTCGAGCAGTCGGAGATGACCGAGCCGCGCAAGGCGCTCGACGCCGCAGGTGCGGACACGAGCCTGGTGTCGCCAAGTCATGGCGGGGTGCGCGGCTGGAAGCATCACACGCCTGCTGACCGCTTCGATGTCGATGTGCCGCTTCAGCAGGCTGCCGCCCATGAATACGATGCCTTGGTGCTGCCGGGCGGCGTCATGAACCCCGACGCGCTGCGCATGGACGAACAGGCAGTGACTTTCGTGCGCGACTTCGTCAAGGCCGGCAAGCCGATCGCGGCGATCTGCCACGGCCCGTGGACCTTGATCGAGGCCGACGCGGTCAGGGGTCGCACGATGACCTCCTGGCCCTCCCTGCGCACGGACCTGAAGAATGCAGGGGCGAAGTGGGTCGATCTCGAGGTCGTGGCCGACGGCCCGCTGATCACGAGCCGCAAGCCTGCCGATCTGCCGGCCTTCAACCGGGTAATGCTCGAAGCCTTCGCTGGTGTGCACGCGCACGCTTGAGGACGCGGACCCGCCAGGCTGGGCTTCAGGGCGTCAGCCCACGGGATCGAATGGCCGACGCTACCGGTAGCTGCGCGCGTCCTCGATCACCTTGCCGTCGTTGGGCAGGCTGCCCGGCTCCATCAGCTCGACCTCGCCGCGCAGCTTGGTGACATCCCGCACCGCTTCGGCCACGCGCCCGGCCAGGCCCTCGGGCTCGGAGGCGCATTCGAGCCGCAGCGTCATGCGGTCCTCGCCCATTTCGCCCTCGACCACCAGCCGCGCGCGCTGCACCTCCGGGAAGCGCCGCGCGATCTCGGCGACCTGGCCCGGATGCACGAACATGCCGCGCACCTTGGTGGTCTGGTCGGCGCGGCCGAGCCAGCCCTTGATGCGGGTGTTGGTGCGCCCCGTCGGGCAGCGTCCCGGCAGCACGGCCGAAAGGTCGCCGGTGCCGAAGCGGATCAGCGGGTAGTCGGGGTTCAGCGTCGTGACGACGATCTCACCGACCTCGCCCTCGGGCACCGGGTCGCCGGTACCGGGACGCACGATCTCGACGATCACCGCTTCGTCGAGCACCAGTCCTTCGCGCGCGGCGGTCTCGTAGGCGATCAGGCCCAGGTCCGCGGTCGCGTAGCACTGCATGCCGGCCACGCCGCGCTCGGCGATCCAGTCGCGCAGGCTGAGCGGAAAGGCCTCGCCCGAGACGAGGGCCTTGGTGAGAGAGGGCAGGGTGATCGCCCGCTCGGACGCCTTTTCCAGCAGGATCTTCAGGAAGCTCGGCGTGCCGGCATAGCCCGCGGGCTTGAGCTCGGCAATCGCTTCCACCTGCTGCTCGGTCTGGCCGGTACCAGCCGCGAACACCGTGCAACCCAGGGCGCGCGCGCCGCTCTCCATGATCGCGCCGGCGGGCGTCATGTGGTAGCTGAAGGCGTTGTGCACCAGCTCGCCGCTCCGAAAGCCGGCGGCATGCAGGGCGCGGGCCGTGCGCCAATAGTCGCGCGCCTCGCCTTCGGGCTCGTAGATGGTTCCGGGGCTCGCAAACACGCGCAGCATGCGCGGCCCGAAGCGGATGGCAGAGAAGCCGCCGAAGGGATCCCGCGCGCGCTCGGCCTTCTGCCGCTCCAGCAGCTCGGACTTGCGCGTGACGGGCAGGCGCGCCAGCGCCTCGCGGCTCGCCACGTCGGCAGGCTTCACGCCGGCAAGGATCTCGGCAAACGCGGGCGCTGCAGTCTGTGCCTGGGCGATCTGCTTCGGCAACGCAGCGAGCAGGTCCTGCTCGCGCTGGGCCGGGTCGCGCACTTCGAGCGCGTCGTAGTAGTCAGTCATAGCCGTCCGGTTTCGGGCCTGGTGCAGGCCGTCAGGCCAACCACCTCTTGCGGCGCTTGTAGCTCTTCACATCGCGGAAGCTCTTGCGGTCCGCGCCGCCGACGCCCAGGTAGAACTCCTTGACGTCCTCGTTCTCCCTGAGGCTCTGCGCTTCGCCGTCCATCACGATGCGGCCGTTCTCCAGGATGTAGCCGTAGTCGGCATAGCGCAGCGCCATGTTGGTGTTCTGCTCGGCCAGCAGGAAGGTCACGCGTTCCTTCTGGTTCAGGTCCTTCACGATGCCGAAGACCTCGTCCACGATCTGCGGCGCCAGGCCCATCGAGGGCTCGTCGAGCAGCACCATGCTCGGGTTTGCCATCAGCGCGCGGCCGATGGCGCACATCTGCTGCTCGCCGCCCGAGGTGTAGGCGGCCTGCGAGTCGCGCCGCGTCTTCAGGCGCGGGAAGTAGGCATAGACCTTCTCCAGCGTTTGCGCGACCGCAGCCTTGCCGTCGGTGCGGGTGTAGGCGCCGGTCATCAGGTTGTCCTCGATGGTGAGGTGGGCGAAGCAGTGGCGGCCCTCCATGACCTGGATCAGGCCGCGCTTGACGAGCTCGGCCGGCGACAGCGCCTCGATGCGTTCGCCGCGCAGCTCGATCGTTCCCTTCGTCACCGCCCCGCGCTCGCCCGCCAGCAGGTTCGACACCGCGCGCAGCGTCGTGGTCTTGCCCGCGCCGTTGCCGCCGAGCAGCGCCACGATGCCGCCTTCCGGCACCTTGAGCGAGACGCCCTTGAGCACCAGGATCACGTGGTTGTAGATGACCTCGATGCCGTTGACGTCGAGGAGGGTGTTGGACGTACGCATGCTGCAAGAGTCGACGTTGGGAATCGAGATCGTGTCGCCAGGCCCCGGGGTTAGGCCGCGCAGTCCGACGCCTCGCGCTTGGGCAGCTTCTTTTCCGTCGCGTACTTGTCGCCCGCGGCCTTGACCATCGGCTTGATGATCTGCTCGTCGGCCTGGTACCAGTCGGACATGTTCCCCCACTTGCTGCCGTCCCAGGTGTGGACGCGCGCCCAGGTCGAGCCCATGTGGTCCTGGCAGGAGGTGCTGATCGGCCGCAGCACGCCCGAGAAGCCGAGCGCGTCGAGCTTCTTCTGGTCGAGCGCGAGGTTCTCCAGCCCCCAGCGCACCTGCTCGCCGGTCATCACCTTGCCCTTGCCGAAGCGCTCCTGCGCGCGGCGCACCGCCTCCACGCCGAGCATCTGGATGATCAGGCCGCGCGTGTAGAGCACCGAGCCGACCTCCTCGCGCGGTCCGGTGCCCTGGCCCTTGTCATGCACGACCTTCAGGATGTCCTGGATCACCTTCGGCTGCGTGCCCGAGGTGTTGAGCGCCAGCGCGTTGTAGCCCTTGGCTGCTGCGCCCACGTCCTTCACGTCCGGCTCGGCGCCGGCCCACCACACGCCGTACATCTTCTCGCGCGGATAGCCGGTGGCCACCGCTTCCTTGAGTGCGGTCGAGTTCATCACCCCCCAGCCCCACAGCAGCACGTAGTCGGGCCGCTGCTGGCGCACCTGCAGCCAGGCCGACTTCTGCTCGATTCCGGGTGCGGCCACGGGGATCAGCGTGAGCTCGAAGCCGTTCATCTTCGCGCGCTCCTGCAGCAACGGGATCGGCTCCTTGCCGAAGGGCGAGTCGTGGTAGACGAGCGTGATCTTCTTGCCCTTGAGCTTGTCGGGGCCGCCTTCCTTCTTCGCGATGTGCTGGATCAGGATGTCGGCCGCGGTCCAGTAGCTGCCCATCAGCGGAAAATTCCACTTGAACACGCTGCCGTCCTGAGAGGCCGAGAGGCCGTAGCCCAGCGTGATGAGCGGAATCTTGTCGACCGGCGCCTTGTCCGTGAGCGCGAAGGTGATGCCCGTCGCCTGCGGATCGATCAGCGTGGCGCCCTTGTCCTTGAGGCGCTCGTAGCACTCCACGCCCTTGTCGGTGGCGTAGCCGGTCTCGCATTCCTCGTAGCTGATCTTCACGCCATTGATGCCGCCGGTTGCGTTGATGAGCTTGATGTAGTCCTGCTTGCCGTTGGCCCAGGGCGTGCCGTTGGGCGCGTAGGGCCCGGTACGGTAGACCAGCAGCGGAAAGAACTGCTCCTTGGCTTGCGCAAAGGCGGGGGCCGCGCTTGCGAATGCCGTGACCGCTGCAATGGCGAGTGCGAGTGACTTCAGCTTCATGGTTTGTCTCCTTGGGAAGTTTCGTGGGTGCCGGTTGGAATCAATGGGGGAAGGGCCACAGCCGCAGCTTTTCCTTGGCCGTGGACCACAGCCGCGCGAGCCCGTGCGGCTCCACGATCAGGAAGAACACGATCAGCGCGCCGAAGATCATGAACTCGAGGTGCGACGCCAGCGCGGTCGACATCGACAGCCCGAACCAACCCGGAATCTGGTTGAGCACGATCGGCAGCAGCACGATGAAGGCCGCGCCGAAGAAGCTGCCCATGATCGAACCCAGCCCGCCGATGATCACCATGAAGAGCAGCTGGAACGAACGGTCGATGTTGAAGGCCGCCGGCTCCCACGTGCTCAGGTGCACGAAGCCCCACAGCGCACCCGCCACGCCGACGATGAAGGAGCTCACCGCGAAGGCCGTCAGCTTGGCGTACACAGGGCGGATGCCGATCACCGCCGCGGCCACATCCATGTCGCGGATGGCCATCCACTCGCGCCCGATGGCGCTGCGCACCAGGTTCTTGGCCAGCATCGCGAACAGCACCAGCAGCGTGAGGCACAGCAGGTACTTCTGCACCGCCGTCTCCACCGGCAGCCCGAACACGTTGAGCCCGGCGACGCTGACCGAGCCCGAAGCCGAGTTGTTGGTCAGCCAGTTGATGCGCAGGAAGGCCCAGTCGAGGAAGAACTGCGCCGCGAGCGTCGCGACCGCCAGGTAAAGCCCCTTGATGCGCAGGCTCGGAACGCCGAAGAGCACGCCCACGGCGGTGGCGCACAGGCCGCCCAGCAGCAGCGATGCAATGAGAGGCATGCCCTCGATGCGCACATGGAAGTTGTAGGCCGCGTAGGCGCCCACCGCCATGAAGGCGCCGGTGCCCAGCGAGATCTGCCCGCAATAGCCCACCAGGATGTTGAGGCCCAGCGCCGCCAGCGCGAGGATCAGGAAGGGGATCAGGATTGCGCGGAAGAAGTACTCCGACGCGACCAGCGGCACCACCGCGAACGCCACCGCCAGCAGCGCCAGCATGAAGACCCGGTCCTGCAGGATCGGGAAGACCTGCTGGTCGGCGCGGTAGGTCGACTTGAACTGGCCGTTTTCTCGATAAAGCATATGTCTTCAGACCCGATCGATGATCTTTTCGCCGAACAAGCCCTGCGGACGGACCAGCAGGAAGACCAGCGCCAGCACGTAGGCGAACCAGATCTCTATGCCTCCCCCCAGCATCGGGCCCAGGTAGATCTCCGACAACTTTTCTCCCACGCCGATCAGCAGGCCGCCGATGATCGCGCCCGGCACCGAGGTCAAGCCGCCGAGGATCACCACCGGCAGCGCCTTCAGCGCCACCAGCGAGAGCGAGAACTGAACGCCCAGCTTCGAGCCCCAGATGATCCCGGCCACCAGTGCCGCGAAACCGGCGACCGACCACACGATGACCCAGATGCGGTTGAGCGGGATGCCGATCGACTGCGCAGCCTGGTGGTCGTCTGCCACCGCGCGCAGGGCGCGGCCGGTGGCGGTCTTCTGGAAGAACAGCGCCAGCACGGCCACCAGCGCCGCGGCCACGCCGGCCGCGATCAGGTCTTCCTGGCTCAGCAGCAGGCCGCCCTGGAAGGTGCTCTCCAGCACCATCAGCGGCTCCTTCGGCATGCCGACATCGATCTTGTAGATGTCGTTGCCGAACAGCGTCTGGCCGAGACCGTCCAGGAAGTAGGCAATGCCCAGAGTGGCCATCAGCAGCGTGATGCCCTCCTGGTTGACCAGCCTGCTGAGCGCGAGCCGTTCGATCAGCCACGCCACCACGATCATCACCGCCATCGCGGCGACGAAGGCCAGCAGGTTCGCGAGTACCTGGCTTTCGAAGCCCAGCCAGCGCGGCAACCATTCGGCAAAGCGCGCCATCGCCAGCGCGGCGAACAGCACCATCGCACCCTGCGCGAAGTTGAAGACGCCGGAGGCCTTGTAGATCAGCACGAAGCCGATCGCGATCAGCGAATACAGCATGCCGACCATCAGGCCGCCGAACAGTGTTTCGAGGAAAAAGCCCATGCTCAATGCTCCGTCCCCAGGTAAGCCCGGATCACGTCCTCGTTGTTGCGCACGTCATCGGGCGTGCCGTCGCCGATCTTCTTGCCGTAGTCGAGCACCACCACGCGGTCCGAGATGTCCATCACCACGCCCATGTCGTGCTCGATCAGGACGATGGTGGTGCCGAACTCGTCGTTCACGTCGAGGATGAAGCGGCTCATGTCCTGCTTTTCTTCCACATTCATGCCGGCCATCGGCTCGTCCAGCAGCAGCACCTGCGGCTCCATGGCCAACGCGCGGCCGAGGTCGACGCGCTTCTGCAGCCCGTAGGGCAGGCGCCCCACCGGCGTCTTGCGGTGCAGCTGGATCTCGAGGAAGTCGATGATGCGTTCGACGAACTCGCGCTGCGCGAGCTCCTCCCGCTCGGCCGGGCCCCAGCGCAGTGCCTGCGCGAGGAGGCCGCTCTTCATCTTGAGGTTGCGCCCCGTCATGATGTTGTCGAGCACGCTCATGCCCTTGAACAGCGCCAGGTTCTGGAAGGTGCGCGCCACGCCCATCTCGGCGACCTGGCGCGAGTTCATGTGCCTGAACTGGCGGCCGCGGAAGGTGATGGAGCCCTGCTGCGGCTGGTAGACGCCGTTGATGCAGTTGAGCATGGAACTCTTGCCTGCACCGTTGGGGCCGATGATGGCGCGCACCTCGTGCTCGCGCACGTCGAAGCTGATGTCGGTCAGCGCCTTGACGCCCCCGAAGGACAGCGAGATGTTCTGCACGTCGAGGATGACTTCGCCAATCCGCCGGCCGCTGGCGGTGGCGGTGGCGGTGGCGGTGGCGGTGGCGCTCGCAAGCATGGCGGCTTCGGCGATGTTCTGCGCGTTCATGCGGCGGCCTTCAGCGGCGCGAAGCGCTTGGCTTCGACGATCTTCAGCGTGGCGTTCACCACGCCCGTGCGCCCGTCCTCGAACTTGACCTGCGTCTCGATGTACTGCTCGGCCTTGCCGCCGTAGAGCGCATCGACCAGCACGCGGTACTTGTCGGCGATGAAGCCGCGCCGCACCTTGCGGGTGCGGGTGAGCTCGTCGTCGTCGGGGTCCAGCTCCTTGTGCAGCACCAGGAAGCGCGCGATCTGCGTTTCGCCCATGCCTTCCTCGCTCGCCAGGTCGGCGTTCACCTTCTCGACGCATTCGGCGATCAGCTGCAGCACTTCGGCCTTGCCGGCGAGGTCTACGTAGCCGCCGTAGGGAAGGCCGCGGCGCTCGGCCCAGTTGCCCACCGCTTCGTAGTCGATGTTGATGGCGGCGCAGACCTCCTCGCGTCCGTTGCCGAAGCACACCGCTTCCTTGATCTGCGGAAAGAACTTGAGCTTGTTCTCGATGTAGTTGGGCGCAAAGATCGCGCCGCGCGAGAGTTTGCCCACGTCCTTGGCCCGGTCGATGATGCGCAGGTGGCCCTCGGCGTCGATCACGCCGGCATCGCCGGTGTGGAAGTAGCCGTCGGCATCGAGCACCTCGGCCGTCGCGTCGGGCCGCTTGTAGTATTCCTTGAGCACCGACACGCCGCGCACCAGCACCTCGCCGTCCGGCGCGATGCGCAGCTCGATGCCGGGCGCCGCGCTGCCCACGGTCTGCAGCTTCACCTTGCCGTCCTGCTGCAGGCACACGTAAGCGCAGGTCTCGGTCTGGCCATAGAACTGCTTGAGGTTCACGCCGATCGACCGGTAGAAGCGGAACAGGTCGGGCCCGATCGCGGCGCCCGCGGTGTAGGCGACGCGGATACGGCTCATGCCCAGCACGTTGCGCAGCGGTCCGTAGACCAGCAGGTCGCCCAGGCCATAGAGCAGCCGGTCGCCGAGGCCGACCTTCGCGCCGTTCAGGATGTCGGCGCCCACGCGTTGCGCCAGCGCCATGAACTTCGCGTAGAGCCAGCGCTTGGGCGCCGCAGCGTCCTCCATGCGGATCGACACAGCCGTCAGCAGTCCCTCGAAAGTGCGAGGCGGGCCGAAGTAGTAGCTGGGCCCGATCTCGCGCATGTCGTTCATCACCGTGGCGGAGGATTCGGGGCAGTTGAGCGTGAAGCCGCCCACCATCCACTGGGCCACCGAGAACAGGTGGTCGCCGACCCACGCCATCGGCAGGTAGCTCATGATGTTGTCGCCGGGGCCGAGCCGGTCGGTCTCGACGCCGCCGCGCCCCGCAGCGATGAAGCTCGCATGCGTCTGGCACACACCTTTGGGCCGGCCGGTCGTGCCTGAGGTGTAGAGGATCACCGCGACATCGCCGGGCTCGACGCCGTTGAGGCTCTGTTCGAAGAATGCGGGCTGCGCGCTGTCGAAGGCGCGGCCCAGCTCGCGCAGCCGCTCGTAGCCGAGCAGGCCCGGCTGCGCGTAGTGGCGCAGCCCGCGCGGGTCGTCGTAGACGATGTGCCGCAGCCCCTGCCTGCCCTGCGCTGCCATCAACTCGCGGCATTCGAGCAGCTTGTCGACCTGCTCCTGGTCCTCGGCGATCACGAAGTCGATGCTCGCGTCCTCGAGCATGAAGACCATCTCGCCCGCCACTGCGTCCTGGTACAGCGGCACCGGCACGCCGCGCAGGCTTTGCGCCGCCAGCACCGCCATGTACAGGTGCGGGCGATTGGCGCCGACGATGGCGAGGTTGTCGCCCGGCCTGAAGCCCAGGCTGGCGAGCCCGCAGGCGATCTCGCGCACTTCGCGGGCCACCGACGACCAGCTCCAGGTCTGCCAGATGCCGAGGTCCTTCTCGCGCACGGCCGGCGCGTCGGGCTGGCGCTGCGCGTGAGCCAGCAGCAGGCGGGGAAAGGTGTTGGCGGTGGTTTGCACGATGGGCGGACTGTAGAACTCAGCTTGTCGCCAGCTTGTCGTTTCAACGACAATCCTAGGGACACTACTCCCCGGAGTTTCCCGATGACCCGCGGCAGTTCGAACGGTGCCTCTTCGCTGCGCGAGCGCGTGCGGCCCGCCACGGCGGAAGAGCTGCAGAACATTCCCTGGCTTCACACCCTCACGCCTGCCGAGCGGCGCCGCGCCGAGGCCGCGGTGGTGGTGGGCGACGCCGAGTCGGGCGACCTGGTCTGCCGCATCGGGCGCCCGCCGACCTTCTGGTTCGGCGTCGTCGAAGGGCTGCTGAAGATGAGCAACGACAACGCCGACGGGACATCGATGACCTACAGCGGCCTGCCGCCGGGCGGCTGGTTCGGCGAGGGCACGGCGCTCAAGCGCGAGCCCTACCGCTACAACATCCAGGCGCTGCGCCGCAGCGTGGTGGCTGGCCTGCCGGTGGACGACTTCCACTGGCTGCTGGACCATTCGATCGGTTTCAACCGCTTCGTGATGAACCAGCTCAACGAGCGGCTCGGCCAGTTCATCGCCGCGCGGGAGGCCGACCGGCTCAACAACCCCGATGCGCGCGTCGCGCGCAACCTGGCGGCGCTGTTCAATCCGGTCCTTTTCCCCGGCGTCGGGGAACTGCTGCGCATCACGCAACAGGAGCTGGCCTACTTGATCGGGCTGTCGCGCCAGCGCGTCAACGAGGCGCTGCGGACGCTGCAGGCGAGGGGGGCGATCCGCGTCGAGTACGGAGGGGTGCGTGTGCTCGACCTCGCGGCCTTGCGTGCAGGTGAAGGGTAGTCACGAAGCCGCAGGCGCGCGCTCCGGCAGGGGAATGGCGGGGTCATTCATGATCGTGCGCCGCACCAGCTTGTCGAGCGCATAGGGCCGCAAGTAGGCGGCTGTTTCCTCCACGGGGCAATGCAGCCAGTCGTCGATCCAGGCGTCCCGCAGGAAGACCACCCGGCGCTGCGTCGCCTGCTCGACGGCCGGAAGCGTCAGCAGCGCGAAGCTCTCGACGCACTCGCCGTCGGGCGCACGCCAGCCGTTCCACAGGCCGGCCAGCGCCAGCGGCTGGCCGTCGGCCCGGGCGACGCGCACCACCGAGTCCTCGCTGTCGCCGCGGCGGTACAGCGCATCGGCCAGCACCACGCAGCGGTGACCGCGCTTCCATGGCTGGTAGAAATCGCGCTCGCTGGCGGCTGTTTCGCTGCGGGCCTCGAAGGTAAAGGGGTACTCGCGCTCCTTGGCGAACAGGGGGATCAGGCCCCAGCGGCCGGCGGCCGCCTCGAAGCGCACCGTGACTGCGCTGCCTTCGCGGTCGCCGCGCGGCCGGCGGATGAACACGCCCTGCCCGCCGGGTCGGATCACCGGCGGCTGTGCAGGGCTTGAAAGCCCAAATCCCTCGAGGAAGTGGCGCGCGCCGCGCGTAGGCTCGTATTGGATGGGCATCGGCTGACTTTAAGAAGAGGGGCCGTGCTTCGTCAATCCACCTATAGGATCGACGCCACACGGCGTCTTGCCGTCGTTGACGCATTTCACGAGATCATTCATGGATTCATCCCAACTCACGATCATCACCGGCGCATCGCGCGGCCTGGGCCGCGCGATGGCCGAACAGCTGCTGGCCGGGCCCGGCCAGCGCTTGCTGTGCATCTCCCGCGGCGCTGATGATGCGCTCGCCGCCCTCGCCAGCAAAGCCGGTGTCGAGCTCGAACAATGGCAGCAGGACCTGGCGGATCCGGTACAGGCCGCCGCCCGGCTTGCAGACTGGCTGCAGGGCCTGGACGGCCAGGCTTTCGACGGCGTCACGCTGATCAACAACGCCGGAACCGTGGGCCGCACGCGCCCGCTGTCGCAGGCGGTGGCTGCCGAGCTGTCGCAGGCGCTGCGCGTGGGCCTGGAAGCGCCACTGCTGCTGACCTCGGCCTTCCTCGCTGCCACCCGCGGCTGGCGCGGCGCGCGCAAGGTGCTCAACATCTCCTCCGGCCTGGGCCGCAACGCCATGGCCAGCCAGGCGCCCTACTGCGCGGCCAAGGCCGGCATGGACCATTTCTCGCGCGCGGTGGCGCTGGAGGAAGCGGCGCTGGGCGGCGGCGCCAGGATCGTCTCGCTCGCCCCTGGCGTGATCGACACCGACATGCAGGTGCAGCTGCGCGGCGCCGAGGCCGACATGTTCCCGGACCGCGCGCGCTTCGAGCGGCTGAAGGCGCAAGGCCAGCTCGATACGCCGGATCAGGCGGCCGCAAAGGTGCTGGCCTACCTGGCCCGCCCCGACTTCGGCAGCAACCCCGTAGCCGACGTCCGCGAAGCCTAAAGCAGCGCCCCTTCCAGGAACACCGCGGAACCGGCTTCGCCGGGCCGCTGGTGTTGCCCCCGGTAGGGGGTGGGCGGCTACACGAAGTGAGCCAACCTGGGGGCGAGCCTATTTACTCAATGACTGCGCCGGATGCTTTCACAATGTCGCGCCACTTCAGGTAGTCGGTCTTCAGCAGCGTGCCGAACTGCTCCGGTGTCATGCCCTGCGGCTCCGCGCCCTGGGCAATGATCGCGGCCTTCATCTCGGGCGTGGCCA
This sequence comes from Variovorax sp. PBS-H4, assembly GCF_901827205.1. Taxonomy (NCBI): domain Bacteria; kingdom Pseudomonadati; phylum Pseudomonadota; class Betaproteobacteria; order Burkholderiales; family Comamonadaceae; genus Variovorax; species Variovorax sp. PBS-H4. The sequence continues at coordinate 677,079 of NZ_LR594675.1, forward strand.
GCAGCTTGTTCACCTCGGCGTTCAGCGTGGTGACGATCTCCCTGGGCGTGCCCGCCGGCGCGAAGAGGCCGTACCAGGTGCTCACGTCGAAGTCCTTGTAGCCCAGCTCGGCGACTGTCGGCACCTCGGGCAGCGAGCTGCTGCGCTTGGCCGAGGTCACGGCCAGCGCGCGCAGCTTGCCGGACTTGATCTGCCCCATCGCCGAGGGCAGGGACGACACCATCAGGTCCACGTTGCCGGCCAGCACGTCCATCATCGCGGGGTTGGAGCCCTTGTAGGGCACGTGGCGCATCTTGACGTTGGCCGCGCTCTTGAAGATCTCGCCGGCCAGGTGGATGGTGGTGCCGTTCCCGGGCGAGCCGTAGGTGATGGTGTCGGGCGCCGCGCGCGCGGCATCGACCACGTCCTTCAGGCTCTTGAACTTCGATTCGGTGCGCGTGACGATCACCACCGGCGTATAGGCTACGTGCGCCACGGCCGTCAGGTCTTTCGTCGGCTCGTAGCTGAGGTTCTTGTAGAGCCAGGGCGCGACGACCATGTTGTCCTTCTGGCCCATCACGATGTCGTAGCCGGTCGGCTGCGCGCGCACGGCCTCGGCGATGCCGATGGTGCCGCCTGCGCCGGCGCGGTTGTCGGGCACCACGGTCCACTTGCTGACTTCGGTGAGTTTGGTCGCCACCAGCCGTGACAGGATGTCGGTGCCGCCGCCGGGTGGGAAGGGCACGATCAGGCGTACGGGCTTGGCGGGATAGGGTTGGGCCTGCACGGCGGCGAACGCCAGTGCCAGGGCCGCGGAGGTCAGCAGCTTTCGGATCATGGGGTGTCTCTGGTTTCAAGCGCAGCCTGGATGCTGCGCGGGATGGGCGGGCAGTGTGCCGGATCGCGCATGAGGGAGGGTGCGCGATTCGAGACGGGCATCTTATCGAAGCGCGAATACCGGGTTCAGCGGCGCGGGGTGGGCGCTAGGCTCGGGGGGCTACGTGAGGCTCGGGCGGGCCGAGGGCGGCGGGTGGCCAACTCCGCTCATGTCCCCCGGCGGCCTGCGGCCGCCTCCTCCTTTACTTCGCTGCGTTGGCCACCCACCACCCTCGGCCTGGACACGCTGGGGAAGGGCGACCCGAAGACCAGCAGGCCAGCCCATGTACTCGTACCAGCACTCGCACTGGCGCCCTGCCGGCCTGATCCCGTCCCACCTGTGCCCGCCCGAGTGCCGAACCCTCTCCCGCAAAGGATCACTGCGCGATGCGCAAGCGCTTCAGTGCAGCGTCGACACGCCGCCCCGCGCATCCTGGCGCCGCTGCAGCGCCGCGATGCCGGCCATCATGGCCGCGCCGTACGTGGGCATCGGGCCCTCGGCAGCGTCGATGGGACGGCAGTCGCTGCCGTCCTGCTTCTGCAGCACCCAGTAGAAGTGGCCGGCAATCGGTTCGTCCACGATGAGTGCAATGCCTTCCGTTTCCATGTGAATCCTTGTCTTTCAGTTCCAGTGCCGGTTGTACGCAGCCCGACGGCGATCCGATAGCGAGGAATTCACAAAGCAGCGCCGGCAGCGCCACAAAAACCAGGCATGTGTGCAAATGCGCACGGCCTCCGGCCTTTACGCCTTTTTTACGGGCGGTCCCTGAGTCTGTTCCCCATCTTTACGCTTGCGTCGCGAGACTGTCCGCACGTGCTTCGCATGCAGGAGTTGACAGATGGATTTCGCATGGATCGCCGCCCTCGCGGTGTTGTGGGTCGTCATGGCGGAGGCGGTCATTGGCCTTGGCGGGCTCGACGCGCCCAAGGGAGAGGCCAAGTGATCAGCCTCGACGTGCTCTATGGATTCGCCGGCCTGCTGGCCGTCGTCCTTTTCGCCTACCTGGTGTTCGCGCTCATCTGCGCCGAGGAATTCTGATGAACCAAGCGCTCCCCCAGGCTGGCTCACTTCGTGTAGGCGCCCACCCCCTCCCCGGGGGCAACACCGGCGGCCCGGCAAAGCCGGTTCCGCGGTGTTCGCTGGCGAAGGCATTCCGCTGCGGAGGCCCGTTCCGTGAATAGCACTGCCTGGACGCTTCTGGGTCTTTACCTCGTGGTGCTGGGCCTGCTCGCCTGGCCGCTGGGCCGCTGGCTTGCGGCGCTGTGCGAAGGCCGGGTCCCCGCCTGGACGCAGCGCGCCGAAGCGCCGCTCTACAAGCTCGCCGGCGTCGACGCTGGCCACGCGATGCACTGGCGCGGCTATGCGCTGGCGCTGCTGGCCTTCAACGCCGTTGGCGCGCTGGCCCTTTATGGCCTGCAGCGCGTGCAGCACTTGCTGCCGCTGAACCCGGCCGGCATGGGCGCGGTGTCGCCAGACTCGGCGTTCAACACGGCCGTGAGCTTCGTCTCCAACACCAACTGGCAGGGCTATGCCGGGGAGTCGACGATGAGCTATCTCACGCAGATGCTGGGGCTCACGGTGCAGAACTTCTTGTCCGCCGCCACGGGCATCGCGGTCGCCTTCGCTCTGGCGCGCGGCTTCGCGGCGCGCAACACGGACGGCAAGGGCTTCGTCGGCAATTTCTGGGTCGACGTGACCCGCATCACCGCCTGGCTGCTGCTGCCGATCTCGTTCGTGATCGCCATGGTGTTCGTGGGCCAGGGCGTGATCCAGAATTTCGACACCTACAAGACGGTGACCACGCTGGAAGCCACGGCCTACCAGAACCCCAGGCTCGACGCCGCCGGGCAGCCGCTGAAGGATGCGGCCGGCAACGCGCTGACCGAGGACGCCAGCACCACCACCCAGACCCTCGCCATGGGCCCGGTCGCCTCGCAGGAGGCGATCAAGATGCTCGGCACCAACGGCGGCGGTTTCTTCAACGCCAACTCGGCGCACCCCTACGAGAACCCGACGGCGCTCGCCAACTTCGTGCAGATGATCGCGATCTTCCTGATCCCGGCCGCGCTGTGCTGCGCCTTCGGCCGCGTGGTCGGCGACCCGCGGCAGGGCTGGGCCCTCCTGGCTGCGATGACGGTGATGTTCGTGCTGGCCGTGGCCGCCGTGATCCCGGCCGAACACGCCGGCAATCCGCTGCTGGCGCCGCTGGGCGTCGACCAGGCCGCGAATGCGGTGCAGGCCGGCGGCAACATGGAAGGCAAGGACGTGCGATTCGGCATCGACGCCTCCGCGCTCTTCGCCGCCATCACCACGGCTGCATCCTGTGGCGCGGTGATCGCCATGCACGACTCCTTCACGCCGCTGGGCGGCATGGTGCCGCTGGTGCTGATGCAACTCGGCGAGGTGGTGTTCGGGGGCGTCGGTACCGGCCTGTACGGCATGCTGGTCTTCGCGGTGCTGGCGGTGTTCATCGCCGGCCTCATGATCGGCCGCACGCCCGAGTACCTGGGCAAGAAGATCGAGGTCCGCGAGATGAAGCTGACCTCGATCGCGATCCTGGTCACGCCGATCCTGGTGCTCGCCGGAACCGCCGTCGCGGTCATGGCCGATCCGGGGAAGGCGGGCATCGCTAACCCGGGCGCGCACGGCTTCTCCGAGGTGCTCTATGCCTTCACTTCGGCCGGCAACAACAACGGCAGCGCCTTTGCCGGCCTCTCGGCCAACACGCCCTTCTACAACGCGATGCTGGCAGTCGCGATGTGGTTCGGGCGCTTCGGCGTGATCGTGCCGGTGCTCGCCATCGCGGGCTCGCTGGCCGCCAAGAAGCGCCTGCCGGTCACGGCCGGCACCATGCCCACGCACGGCCCGCTGTTCGTCACGCTGCTGATCGGCACCGTGCTGCTGGTGGGCTTGCTCAATTACGTTCCGGCGCTGGCCCTGGGCCCTGTCGTCGAACACCTGATGCTGTGGAAGCCTTGACGCTCTCTCCCAGGTTGGCTCACTTCGTGTAGCCGCCCACCCCCTGGATTCGCCCGCAATCGAGATGCAAATGAAATCGTCCCTTCCTCTGTTGGATGCCTCCCTGGTGCGCCCCGCGCTGTGGGCCGCCGTCGCCAAGCTGGACCCGCGCGTCCAGTGGCGCAACCCCGTGATGTTCATCGTCTACATCGGCAGCATCCTCACGACGCTGCTGTGGGGGCATGCGCTGAGCTTTCCGGGCGACACCGGCATGGCGCCGGCCTTCGTGCTGGCGATCTCGATCTGGCTGTGGTTCACCGTGCTCTTCGCCAACTTCGCGGAGGCCCTGGCAGAAGGCCGCAGCAAGGCGCAGGCCGCCTCGCTGCGCGGCCTGCGCAAGGACACCTGGGCCAAGAAGATGGTCGAGCCGTACCACGGCGGCAAGTGGCTGCCGTTGCAGGCTCCGGAACTGCGCCGCGGTGACGTGGTGCTGGTCGAGGCGCATGACGTGATCCCGCTGGACGGCGAGGTGATCGAAGGCGTGGCCTCGGTGGACGAAAGCGCCATCACCGGCGAGTCGGCGCCGGTCGTGCGCGAATCCGGCGGCGACTTCTCGGCGGTGACCGGCGGCACGCGCGTGCTGTCCGACTGGCTGGTCGTGCGCATCACCGTCAACCCCGGCGAGTCCTTCCTCGACCGCATGATCGGCATGGTCGAGGCTGCCAAGCGCCAGAAGACGCCCAACGAGATCGCGCTGACCATCCTGCTCGTCGCGCTGACGCTGGTGTTCCTCATGGTCACGGTCACGCTGCTGCCGTACTCCATCTTCAGCGTGGGCGCGATGCACGCGGGCACGGTGGTGTCGCTGACGGCGCTGGTGGCGCTGCTGGTGTGCCTGATCCCGACCACCATCGGCGGCCTGCTGTCGGCCGTGGGCGTGGCCGGCATGAGCCGCATGATGCAGGCCAACGTGATCGCGACCTCGGGCCGCGCGGTGGAGGCGGCGGGCGACGTCGACGTGCTGCTGCTCGACAAGACCGGCACCATCACGCTCGGCAACCGCCAGGCCAGCGCCTTCCTGCCGGCGCCCGGCGTGGCGCAGCAGCGCCTGGCGCGCGCCGCGCTGCTGGCCTCGCTGGCCGATGAGACGCCCGAGGGCCGCAGCATCGTCGAGCTGGCCCGCCGCGGCGGCGTCGAGGAGCCGGCAGCCGAAGGCACGCGCTTCGTCCCCTTCACCGCGCAGACGCGCATGAGCGGCGTGGACCTGCCCGCCGCGCCCAACACCCTCGATACCGACCCCGTGCCGCTTCGCAAGGGCGCGGTCGATGCCGTGCGCCGCCACGTCGAGGCGCTCGGCGGCGCGATGCCGGCCGAACTGCTGCGCGCTGCCGACGAGGTCGCGCGCCGCGGCAGCACGCCGCTGGGAGTGGCGCAGGGCACGCAGGTGCTCGGCATCGTCGAGCTCAAGGACATCGTCAAGACCGACATCCGCGAGCGCTTCGCCGAGTTGCGCCGCATGGGTATCCGCACGGTGATGATCACCGGCGACAACAAGCTCACCGCCGCCGCCATCGCGGCCGAGGCCGGCGTGGACGACTTCCTGGCCGAGGCCACGCCCGAGGACAAGCTGGCGCTGATCCGCAAGTACCAGTCCGAAGGCCGGCTGGTCGCCATGACCGGCGACGGCACCAACGACGCGCCCGCGCTCGCCCAGGCCGACGTGGCGGTGGCCATGGGCACCGGCACGCAGGCCGCGAAGGAGGCCGGCAACATGGTGGACCTCGACTCCAACCCGACCAAGCTGCTGGAGGTGGTGGAGACCGGCAAGGCCCTGCTCATGACCCGCGGTTCGCTCACCACGTTCTCGATCGCCAACGACGTGGCGAAGTACTTCGCCATCATCCCGGCGATCTTCGTGTCGACCTACCCTCAGCTCGCGGCGCTCAATGTGATGCGGCTGGCGAGCCCTTCGTCGGCCATCCTGTCGGCGGTGATCTTCAACGCACTGATCATCGTGTTCCTGATCCCGCTCGCGCTGAAGGGCGTGCGCTTCCGGCCGGTGGGGGCCGCCGCGCTGCTGCGGCGCAACCTGGCCATCTACGGCCTGGGCGGCCTGGTCGTGCCCTTCGTCGGCATCAAGCTCATCGACTGGCTGCTGGTCGCGGTCGGCCTGGTCTGAAGAAAGCCAATCCCATGTTCAAGATCCTTCGTCCCACGCTCCTCATCTTCGTGCTGCTCAGCGCGCTGACCGGGCTGCTCTATCCGCTGGCCGTGACCGGCGCCGCCCGGGCGCTGTTCCCGGCGCAAGCCGAGGGCAGCCTGGTGCTGCGCGGCGGCAAGCCGGTGGGTTCTTCGCTGATCGGCCAGAACTTCACCGATCCGGCGCACTTCTGGGGCCGGCCCTCGGCCACCGCGCCCATGCCCTACAACGCCGGCGCATCCGGTGGCTCCAACCAGGGGCCGCTGAACCCCGCGCTCGCCGATGCGGTCAAGAGCCGGATCGACGCGTTGCGCGCGGCCGATCCCGGCAACACGCAGCCGGTGCCGGTGGACCTCGTCACCGCGTCGGCCAGCGGGCTCGACCCGCACATCAGCCCGGCCGCGGCCCGCTACCAGGCGGCACGCGTGGCGCGCTCGCGCAAGCTGCCGCTCGGCCGTGTCGAGCAACTCGTCGACGATCACATCGAAGGCCGCTGGCTCGGCCTCATCGGCGAGCCGCGCGTGAACGTGCTCGCGCTCAACCTGGCGCTGGATGGCGCGTCGCGGTGACGAGGGTGCGATAACCTGCGGCGTGCCCGCTTTCATGAATGACGCCGCCCGCCCCGACCCCGACGCGCTGCTGGCGGAGCTGCGCGCGCAGGAGGCGCTGGCCCGGCGCGGCAAGCTGCGCATCTACTTCGGCGCCAGTGCGGGTGTCGGCAAGACCTGGGCCATGCTGAGCGCCGCGCAGCGCGAGCGCGCAAGCGGCCGCGAGGTGGTGGTCGGGGTGGTGGAGACGCATGGTCGCAGCGAGACCGCGGCGCTGCTGGCCGGCCTGGAGACCTTGCCGCTGCGCGACGTGTCCTATCGCGGTCGCACCCTGGCCGAGTTCGACCTCGATTGTGCGCTGGCGCGCAAGCCCGCGGTGCTGCTGGTCGACGAACTCGCGCATTCCAACGCGCCCGGCTCGCGCCACGCCAAGCGCTGGCAGGATGTGCAGGAGCTGCAGGCCGCCGGCATCGAGGTCTGGTCGGCGCTCAACGTGCAGCACCTGGAAAGCCTCAACGGCACGGTGGGCGCGATCACCGGCGTGCGCGTGCACGAGACCGTGCCCGACACGGTGCTCGACGAGGCCGACGAGGTGGTGCTGGTTGACGTCACGCCCGACGAGCTCACGGCGCGACTCGCGGCCGGCAAGGTCTACCTGCCGCAGCAGGCCGAGCGGGCGGCGCAGAACTTCTTCCGCAAGGGCAACCTCATCGCGCTGCGCGAGATCGCGCTGCGGCGCACCGCCGAGCATGTGGAGGACGACGTGCGGGGCTGGCGCATCGAGCAGTCCGGGCGCGGGGGCGGGGCCGGGCCGCCGGCCTGGAACACCTCCGGCGCGATCCTCGCCTGCGTGGGCCCGCACGAGGGCGCGGGCCAGACGGTGCGTACCGCGGCGCGCCTGGCGGGGCAGCTCAACGTGCGATGGCATGCGGCCTACGTCGAGACGCCGCGCCTCCAGCGGCTGGATGCGCCGCGGCGCGACCGCATCCTGGCGGTGCTCCAGCTCGCGGAAGAACTGGGCGCGGAGACCGCGGTGCTGACCGGCGAGAACGTGGCCCGCGCGCTCTCCGCCCAGGCCCGGCGCCTCAACTGCGCCACGCTGGTGGTGGGGCGGCCGGAGCCGGAGCAGGGCTGGCGGCGTTGGTGGCCGCAGCGCATGCTGACGCGCGAGCTCGCACGCCACGCGCCGGGCATCGACATCGTCGAAGCGGCGCGCGCGGACAGTTCGCGCCGCCTCGCCCGGCCGCGCGCCGGCGGGCGCGGCGACCCGGGCGTGGAGGACGGCGACCGCCCGCAGGCGCGCTGGCCCGGCTATGCGTGGGCCGCGGCCAGCAGCGTCGCCGTCACCCTGCTGGCCACGCCGCTGGCGGGCGTGCTGGAGCTGGCCAACATCGTGATGCTGTTCCTGCTCGGCGTGGTCGGCGTCGCGATGCGCTTCGGCCGCGGGCCGGCCGCCTTCGCGGCGCTGCTCAACGTCGCGGCCTTCGATTTCTTCTTCGTCTCGCCGCGTCTCTCCTTCGCGGTCAGCGATGTGCAGTACCTCGTGACCTTCGCGGTCATGCTGGGCGTGGGCCTGCTGGTCGGCCAGCTGACCGCCGGCTTGCGCTTCGCGGCCGGCGTCTCGACCAGCCGCGCGCGGCGGGCGCAGTCGCTGTTCGAGCTGACGCGCGAGCTGTCGGCCGCCCTCGAGACCTCGCAGGTCGTGCAGCTGGGCGCGGCTGCGGTGCAAGGCCATTTCGGCGGCCGCGCGCTGGTGCTGGTGACCGATGCCGGCGATCGCCTGGTGATGCCTCCCGCGCTGCCGCCCGGCTTCGACCCCGGCGTCGCCGACTGGACCTTCCGCCACGGCCAGCCGGCCGGGCTCGCCACCGCCACGCTGGCGGCCCAGCCCTGGCACTACGTGCCCCTCAAGGCGCCGATGCGGGTGCGCGGCGTGCTGGCGCTGGAGCCGGCGCAGCCGCGCTGGCTGATGATCCCGGAGCAGGCGCAGCAGCTCGACACGCTGGCGCGGCAGATCGCGATCGCGCTGGAGCGGGTGCACTACGTCGACGTGGCCCAGCAGGCGGTGGTCGAGATGGAATCGGAGCGGCTGCGCAACGCCTTGCTCGGCGCGATCTCGCATGACGTGCGCACGCCGTTGACCGCGCTGATCGCGTTGGCCGAATCGCTGCAGGCACCGCCCGGCGCGGCCGGGGTCGACGGGCCCGCGGTAGCGCGGGCCATCGCCGCGCAGGCGCACCAGCTGCATGCGCTGGTCAACAACCTGTTGGACATGGCGCGGCTCGAAAGCGGCATCGCGGGCGGCGCGGTCCAGCTGCGGCGCGAATGGCAGTCGGTCGAAGAGGTGGTGGGCGCGGCCATCCGCGCCGCGCGGCCCGCGCTCGGCGAGATGGCGGTGCAGACCGATCTGCCGCCCCAGCTGCCCCTGGTCGAGGTCGATGCCGTGCTGATCGAACGCGTGCTGGTCAATCTGCTGGAGAACGCCGGCAAGTACGGCGCCGCGCCGGTGGTGATCAGCGCGCGCGCCACCGAGCGCTCGCTGGTGCTGAGCGTGCGCGACCACGGGCCGGGCCTGCCAGCGGCGCTCAAGGGGCGCGAACAGACGCTGTTCGACAAGTTCACTCGCGGCCAGACCGAGTCCGCCACGCCCGGCGTCGGGCTGGGGCTGGCCATCTGCAAGGCCGTGGTCAGCGCGCACGGCGGCGAGATCACGGCCGCCAGTGCGGTCGACGGCGGGGCAGAATTCACGGTCACCCTGCCCAGGCGCGATCCGCCCGAGCCAGCGGAACCTCTAGACGACTGAATCCCCATGTCAGCACCCACCGCCATCGTGATCGAGGACGAGCCCCAGATCCGGCGCTTCGTGCGTGGCGCGCTGGAAGCCGAGGGCTGGCAGGTGCACGAAGCAGGAACGCTGCGCGACGGCCTGGCGGCGGCCGGGACGCGGCAGCCCGACCTGGTGGTGCTGGATCTCGGCCTGCCCGACGGCGACGGCGTCGGCTTGATCCGCGACGTGCGGGGGTGGTCGGGCGTGCCGATCATCGTGCTTTCGGCGCGTACCGACGAGGCCGACAAGATCGCGGCGCTCGATGCCGGCGCCGACGACTACCTGACGAAGCCCTTCGGGACCGGCGAACTGCTGGCCCGCGTTCGTGCCAACCTGCGGCGGCCACGCACGGCCAACGGCAGCGAAGAGGCCGAGCCGGTGTTCCGGTTCGGCGAGGTCGAGGTCGACCGCACGGCACGCCTGGTGCGGCGCGCCGGTGCCGAAGTGCACCTGACGCCGACCGAGTACCGGCTGCTCTCGGTGCTGGTCGCCAATGCCGGCCGCGTGCTCACGCAGCGCCAGTTGCTGCGAGAGGTGTGGGGCCCCTCGCATGCCGGGCAGAGCCACTATCTGCGTATCTACATGGGGCATCTGAGGCAGAAGCTGGAGGCCGACCCGGCGCAGCCCCGGCACCTGCTGACCGAGACCGCCGTCGGCTATCGCCTGGTGCCTTGAGGCGCGTGGCAGTTTCCACGATGAAGGCTGTCCGTGAGACCTCGCTCGCCCTGCCGGGCGTCGGCTACCACCGAATGGCAGACAATGGCGCGCCGCGTCCAAGGCCTCCACGTTCCATGTCCGACACCCCCGATACGATCCGACTCAACAAGCGCATGGCGGAGCTCGGCCTGTGCTCGCGCCGCGAGGCCGACGACTGGATCGCGCAGGGGTGGGTCAAGGTCAACGGCCGGGTCGCGGAGATGGGCGTCAAGGTCGGGCCTGCCGACCGCATCGAGGTCGACCGCAAGGCGCAGAACCAGCAGCAACAACAGGTCACCATCCTGCTGCACAAACCCATGGGCTACGTCAGCGGCCAGGCCGAGGACGGCCACGAGCCGGCCGTGGTGCTGATCAACCCGCGCACGCATTGGCGAGAGGACCCGAGCCGCCTGCGCTTCTCGCCGCCCCAATTGCGCGGCCTGGCGCCGGCCGGCCGGCTCGACATCGATTCGGTGGGCCTGCTGGTACTGACGCAGGACGGCCGTGTGGCGCGCCAGCTGATCGGCGAAGACTCGCGCATGGAGAAGGAATACCTGGTGCGCGTGAGCTACGGCGAGGTGGCGCAGAACCCGCAGGCTGCCTTCCCGCGCGATCAGCTGCAGCGCCTGCGCCACGGCCTGAGCCTAGACGGCCAGCCGCTCAAGCCGGCGCTGGTCGACTGGCAGAACCCCGAGCAGCTGCGCTTCGTGCTGACCGAGGGGAAGAAGCGGCAGATACGGCGCATGTGCGAGCTGGTCGGGCTCAAGGTGGTGGGCCTGAAGCGAATCCGCATCGGCGGCGTGGTGCTGGGGCACTTGCCGGTGGGACAGTGGCGCTACCTCGGGGCGCAGGAACGGTTCTAAGTGCCCTCTCCCTGCCCCTCGCCCGGAGGGAGAGGGAACAAGACAGCGACAGGCAGCAGGCGCTTCACTTCGAATACGCGCTCCGACACCCCCGAAAAGCGCCTCATGACACGCTAAGAATCCCCGTGTAGCCTCCACTCCTTCGCCAAAAAGGAGGCTGAGTGCGCACGCTGCTGGTAGAAGACGACGAGATGATCGGGAGCAGCCTGCGGCATGCGCTCGAAGGCGCCGGCTGGTCGGTCGACTGGGTGCGCGATGGCGCGCTGGCGCAGAGCGCCTTCGCCGATGGCGGCTACACCTGCGTGCTGCTCGACCTCGGCTTGCCCAAACAGGACGGCACCCAGGTGCTGCGCAGGGCGCGCGAGCGGGGCGACACCACGCCGGTGCTGGTGCTCACCGCGCGCGACGGCCTGGAGGATCGCATCCAGGGCCTGGACCTCGGCGCCGACGACTACCTGCTCAAGCCCTTCGAATTCCGCGAGCTCCTGGCGCGCATGCGCGCCGTGATCCGCCGCCGCGACGGCGCCGCGCATTCGGTGATCGGCGGCAACCACCTGCAGCTGGACCTGACCACGCGCGAGGTGCTGCGCAACGGCGAGCGCGACGCCCTGACGGCGCGCGAGTTCGCGTTGCTGCATGCGCTCCTGGAGCGCCCAGGCGCCATCCTGTCGCGCGAGCAGCTCGAGAACCGTATCTACGGCTGGGGCGAGGAAGTCACCAGCAACGCGGTCGACGTGCTGATCCATGGCATGCGGCGCAAGCTCGGGCCCGACGCCATCCGCAACGTGCGAGGCCTCGGCTGGCGGGTGGCGGCGGCATGAAGAAAGAAATGCACTACCCGCGGCCGTGGTACATGCCCTGCTCACTTCGGGGCAAGCTGCTGCTGTGGCTGGTTTCCCTGCACCTGGTCGCGGCCGGCGTCGCGGCCTGGGCCTCCTACATGAGCTACGGGCGCATGGTCCACACCTTCATGGACGACCAGATGCAGCTGCTGGCCAACTCCTACGCGGCGAACGACAACGCGCCGGTCCTGCAGCCGCAGGCGGACGAAAGCGTCTTCAAGTGGGGAGCCTTCGTGGTCCAGATCTGGAGCCCCGACGGCCGCCTGCTCGCGAGCTCCTGGCCCCGGCTCGCGGTGCCGCTGCAGGCCGCGCCCGGACTGCGCAACGTGCGCACCGGCGCCGACCGCGACGACGACTGGCGTGTCTACACCGCGGAAGGCGGGGCGCGGCCCAGCCAGCCTCGCGTGCAGATCGCGCAGAGCGGCAGCTTCCTGCGCCACGAAGTCGCGCACCGGGCGCTTTTCGCGGCATTGCCCATCGCGCTGCTGCTGCCGGTTTCGCTGGCGGTGCTGTGGCTGGTGGTGTGGCTCAGCTCCTATTCACTGCACGCAGTGGCGCGCGAAGTGGCCGCCCAGGACGAGCGCAGCCTCTCGCAGCTCTCCCTGGCGCGCGTCCCCGACGAGATCGCGCCCCTGGTCAGCGCTTTCAACAGCCTGCTGGCGCGCCTGCGCGACGCCTTTGCCGCCCAGCGCCGCTTCGTGCAGGATGCGGCACACGAGTTGCGCACGCCGGTGGCTGCCATCGGCCTGCAGCTGGAAAACCTGCGCGCCCACGTGCCTGCGGGCGACGCTGCCGAGCGATTCGCGCAGCTGGAAGCCGGCGTCACCCGGGCGCAGCACCTGATCGAGCAACTGCTGCGGCTGTCGCGCCAGGAAAGCGCCGCAGGGGCTTCGAACGCGGCGCCGGTCGATGTCGACGCGCTGTTGCGCGAAAGCCTGGGTCAATTGATGGTGGTCGCGGACCGGCGCGGCATCGACGTCGGCTTCGACGGCAGCGTGAGGCCCGTGGTGAGGGCGCCGGCCGCCGAGCTGCGCAGCGTTTTCGACAACCTGATCGACAACGCGCTGCGCCACTCCCCAGAAGGCGGAGTGGTCGACGTGCGCCTGCACGAGGTGCAGGGCCGGCCGGTGGTGGACGTGGTGGACAACGGGCCCGGCATTCCGCCGGAGTTCATGCCCCGCGTGTTCGACCGCTTCTTCCGCGTGCCCGGGACCTCGGCCGGCGGCAGTGGGCTCGGCCTCGCGATCGCCCGCACGGCGGCACTGCGGCATGGGCTGCGCATCGCGCTGAGCAACCGCAGCGAGCACGAGGGAGGCAGCACCGGTTTGGTCGCGAGGGTCTATCTGCCTGCCTGAGCGATAACTGATGCAGGCGAAAGTAGTAAAAAATCGCTTGTTACTTTGTGTTTAACTAGGCACAATGTATTACATGCAAGTTAACACCAGCACCCGCACCCAGTGGTCGTCCAACGGCCTTCTTCGTCTGTTGCGCGCGACGCTTCCGCCGGCGGGTGGACGCCGGTTGCCGGCCGGATCCGAGCTCGACTCCCCACCCAAGCGTCTCAGCAGCGAGCAGCTTTCTGCGCTGGCGCAGAAGTGGCGCCGCCGCTCCGAGGACGGTGATGCAGGCGCCGAGTCCGTCGCGATGGCGCTCGAGCAGCTGGCCCAGCGTCGTGGCCGCGAAAAGACCACGAAGATGCAGGCCGTCAGCCGGCGACTGTCGGAATTGATGCAGCTCAGCTGAGCTGAAGCGTCGGCAATCCCCGCCGCGTGCGGAATTCGGCAAACTGAGACCATGAAGACCCAAACCGAAGCAATTTGCGAAGGCTACAACGTGGATCTGTCCGGCCCGGGCCGTCCGCTGGGCGCGCGCGGCCAGTACCCGCGATACGAGGTGATCCCGCTGCTCACGGACATGGAGGCCGAGCTCCTCAACACCCTCGGCCTGATCCGCAAGATGCTGACCGAAGGTACGCCCACTGTCGAGGCGCGGCAGGGCGTCGTCCATGCCATCGACGGTCTGCTGTCGGTGGCGCGCGCCTGAAGTGAGCGGCGCAGCCTGCTCGTTACAGCCCGTGCACCACATGGAGCGCTGACGGCGCCCAGGGCACTTTCAGCGCGCTTTCGCCCACCTGGTTGAAGCGATATTCCTGGCCGTTGAGCACCACGGAGCGTTGGTTGGTCCACACGCGGTACTCGAAGCCGCCCGCTGCGGGCGTCACCTTCAGGACCCGGAATACCGGCGGCACGATGACCGTGAAGCCCAGCCGGGCCGTCGCGCTGTCGGCGCCCACCCGCGTTTCCGCCACGCAGGCCAGCGGCAACAGGAGCAGGGCAATCAGGGCGCGGTTCATGCAAACCCCTTGGACAAAACGCTGGCGGACAGGGACGGCACCGAGGCGGCGAAGAAGGTGGGCGTCACAATCACGCCCGGTCTTCGCATATCGGCAGCGACACCTCCAACTTGAAGCCTCACGGCCGGCATGGCCGTGTACCTGGCCGGAGTAAATCCGACGGGAGAGTCCTGCGCAATCAGCCGAAAGTTCGCTTGCGCGGATTGGAGGCGCGCGGCCCGCCGCGTTACCGAGCGCTCAACGCTCTTTCTGCACCGGGTAGTCTGCCGTCGCGGTATCGCGCACACGCACCTCTATGCGACGCGAGGGAGCGCCGGCGCTGCTCCACGGCAGGGGCAGGTTGTCCTGAACCAGTTCGATCTCATGGGAGCCTGCCACCACTTGCGGAAAGCTGTAGAAGCCTTGTGCATCGGTGCGCGCCACGTAGCGGCGGTCCAGCACCACCGTCATGTTGGCGACGCCTCCCTCGCTGGCTTCGCGGCGGCCGTTGCCGTCCTGGTCGAAAAACACATGGCCTTCGACCCGGCCCGCGCCACTGCCCGGCGTGCCGCCGATCGGTGCACTGGCCAGCCCGCTGCGGCTCTCGTAGCGAAGCGCGACCATGAAGCTGCGGCTCGAAGGCGTGGTCAGAACCGGCGCCTGCGTCGCAGCGGAGAGCGCCGAGATCACGGCCGGATTGAGTGATTCCTGCCCATGCGCCGCGGTGTACTGGGCGATGAAAGACCACCCCAGTCCCAGTGGCCAGCTCACGCGCGCGTTGGCGCTCAGGAAGCGCGCGCTGATCTCGCCCGCGCCGTTGCTGCCGCGCAGGCTGAGGTCCAGGCGCGCACCGGCCGGCAGTGGCGTCGTGCCGAGCAGGCCCCAGTACGCCGTGCGCCGGTCGATTCCTTGTTCGCGCGAATGCTCCAGGGCCAGGGAGGTTGACAGCGACTGCGTTTCGCCCACGCTCCAGGCATGGTCGAAGCCGGTGCGCAGCACGCGCAGGTCGGTGCCGTGGGCGACATCGGTGCGCCACTGCGTGTAGCCCCAGTCGGACTTGTGCTCCCACGTGAGCTGCATCGACTGTGCGGCGAAGGTGCCGCTGCGCGCGGCCAAGGTGGCGGAGACCGCGTCGCGCGAATCGAAGCGCCAGCGGCCGAAGAGATTGCCGAAGACTGAGCTGCGCCGCTGGCCACTGACGCTGTCGCTGAACTCGACATTGCCACCCAGTTGCCATTGCCGCGTCGCGATGTCGCCGCGCCAGGAAGCGCCGCGCAGGTCGTTCGGCAGCGAGTCGCTGCCCCAGCGCAGCAAGGGCTCGAAATAGAAAACCGAGGCGCCCTGCTGCATCAGCTCGCTGCGCCAGGCCGCGTCGACCCAGGCGCCCGTGGCCGAATCCCGCGGCGCCAGCGAGCCGGCATCCGAAGGCCGGCCCTCGCTGCGCGCAAGGTTGGCCTGGATGCGCATGCCGCCCACCTTGTCGGCGATGCCGCCGAAGCCGCTGCCCAGGGCGTCGGCCCAGGGCGCCAGCCCCTGCCACGCCAAGGCGCTCCAGAGCGAACGCGTGTTCTGCGCGTAGCCGGGCACCCCGTTCTGGTTGACGTCGCGTGTCTCGACCATCTGCACCGCCGCATCGACCCGGCCGACCGCCATCGGGCCTGTGCCGTCGACCAGCGAGGTTTGCGCGCCCATTCCTGCAGCGCTGCCGCGCCCGGTGGTGAAGCCCTGGAAGTTCAGCCCGTCGAAGTACCCCAGTCGGCCGGCCGAGGCATTGAAGCTGGTGCGCCCCGGCTGCTCCAGCGTGGCGGCGGCGCCCTCGATCGGCAGGCTCGGGAGGTAGACCCGGCCGACGCCGCGCGCCAGCGGTGTGCTCCCCATGTTGATGTTGCCGACGCTGTTGTTGCCGAGCCAGCCCCCGTCGAAGGGCATGCCGCGCTGGTCGATGCGCCAGGTGCTGCCGGTGCGATAGCTGTAGGGCACGACCGTCGCAGGCGTGCCCGTGCTGCCGAAGAAGCCGAGGCCGGAGACCGGTGCGCTGTCGCGGTTCAGGTTGAAGTTGGCCGAGAGGGTGCCGTGATCGGGCGTGTCGAGGTGGCCGGAAAACAGCAGCGACTGGCTGCCCTGGTGCACCACGCCGCTCTGCCGGGTCGACTGCCCTTCCACGCTCCAGTCGCGCGGCCAGCCGGCTTCGCGGGGACTCGCCGCGTCGTCGCCGTTCACCGCCTGAGGACTGTCGTCGAGCACGCGGTCGACGTACTCGGCGGCGGCTGATGCCCCAGCCGGTGACGCCGATTGCGCCCATGCAGCCGCGCCGGCCAGGGCCGCGCCCGCCCAGCACAGTCGGAGGGCGTGGCGCGCGAGCATTCGTGTCACGGCGCGAATCGCTGCTCGATGGCCATCGAACCCTTGCGGCCCCATTCCAACTTGCCGCTGACGGCGAGCGGGTAGCGGATCGCGACGGCCGTCTCGGTGTCACCGGGCTTGGTCGCGACCAGTGTGACTTCGCGTGTCTCGCCCGCCATGACGGGTGTTGTGGCGGCCTGCAGCTCGAGCGCGGTGCCGTCGGCGTCCTTGCCGCCGAGGAAGCCCGCGAGGCGGCCGTGCGCGTTGCCGGTGTTGCGCACCTTGAGCACGGGCGTGGGGCGGCCGTCGACGGTCTTGACGGTGGTGCCTGCCAGTTCCAGCACTGGCGCCACCTCCCCTACGGCGACATACACGATGACCCCGATTCGCGCGCCCAGCGCAATCGGCATGCCTGGCGCCGCGGTGGGCTGCTGGCCTTCGATCATCACGGCGAAGCGGCACTCCATCGGCGGCGTGTCGGCCGGCGGCGTCACCTGGAAGCGGAAGCGGTAGGGCCGCCCGGGCGTGATGCTGAGCTCGCGACGTTCGATCGCAACCCAGGGGCGGCAGCTGCCGGGCAGCAGTTCGTCGCTGAAGTCGACCGAGCCATCGGGACGCAATGTCCAGTCAGCAGTCTTGAGCCTGTAGGCAGCGGCGCGCTCGTCGCGGTGCGTCAGCTCGAGCACTTCGCCTACCCGATCGCCAGGCTTGACGGACAGCTCGAAGCGCGGCGGCGAGACGGCCAGCGAAAACTGGGCCTGGGCAGGAAGGACGACCGCCACCCATGCGGCAAAGGCGGCGGCGATGCGGAAGGCGGTAAGGCGTGTCAAGGCGTGACCTCGATCTCGAAGAAGAACTGGAGCGATTGCGCGCGCTCGACCGCACGCCCGTCGGCCGTGAGGTCGAGCGCGATGCTTTCCTGCAGGAAGGGCTCGCGCACGACCCCCTCGAACACCAGGGTGCGGCCGCCGCCGCGCACGGTGCCGGGGAGCAGCCGGCCCTGCGTGCGCCAGGTGGCGGTCATCTTTTCGTCCAAGGTCGGTGCCAGGCCCATGTAGAGTCGTGCGGAGCGGTTCAACCAGGGCGAGAGGTTGAGCCGCAACGCAACCGTGACGCGCCCGTCGACCGTGTTGTCCCCGGCTCGCCCGGGCGCCAACTGGCGCCACCGCATCGGCGTCCTGGGCTGGCTCAGGTAGGTGCCGGTGTCGTCGACCCGGTAGGTGGCGGCGTGGGCTGTGGCGGGCAGCGCGGCGACCACGAGGGCGGCAAGCGGCCAGTGAAGATGGCCGAATTTCATGGTGCGCTCAGCGTGAAAGTTGCACGCCCGGTGAAGGTGCCCGCGGGCACGAGCGCGGTGTTCAGGTAACGGAAGGCCAGGCAGCTCTCGAACCACGTATTGCGCGTGACCGTGAGCAGGGTCTGCGCGCCACCCGTGAACGCGCCGCTCGGCAGGCTCGGCGTGGCGTCTCCATTGCCCGACGAGGTCCACGCGATGTTGTTGAAAGCGAGGGTGGCGCCGCTGGCGTTGATCAGGGCCGCAGGCGTGCTGACACTCAGGGTCGCGTCGCTGCCGCCGCTGCCGTTTCCCGGCCGCCGATAAAAGCCGCCGACGTACACCTGCCCGGTCGTGGCAGGCGAGGTGCAGAAGGCGCGGCCATCCCACGCACTTGCCGTGACCGTGTTGTCGGTCGTCATGTTCTGCGCGGCGCCGGAGCCGATCTGGCCGCTCGGCACTGTGACCGAGGCGGTGTTGACGGTCGTGTTGTTGCCGGGCGTGCCGCCGTTGTTGAAGTTGCCGCCCGTCATCGTTCCCGCGCCGACCTGCAGGAAGAGCGCTTGGGCGCCGGGGGTGATGTCGACCGTATAGCCGTGCGCCGCGGACAGGCCCGCAGCGCACAGTGCCGCGGCCACCCCCCGCAAGGGCAATCGTCCGGGACGTCGAAAGAAGGCTTGCGAGGTTTTCACGGTCGGCGCTGCCGCGCTGCAGTGGGCTCAGGACAATTCCGGCTCGGGGCGAAGTTGCCGCGAAGGCTCGTCGGTGCCTCCGAGGAGCCGCGCAGCGATCAGGGCATGGTGGCGGTGTAGGTCACCACGCCGTTGTTGCCGGCCGTGTTGCCGTAGGTCCCAGCCGGAAGCGTCGCGGTGTTGGCGTACGCGAAGGTCCATTTGCCTTCCTGACGCACGAGGCCACCGGTGGCCGTGAGCGTGGTGCCGGTGGTCGAAGCGCCGCCGCCTGCGGCAAGGTTGAAGGCCGGGTGGGCAATGCCCGTGTTGACGAATCCCGGGGTGGTGGACGCCAGAGCGCCAGACGCCACCGTGATGTCGCTCCAAGGCACGGTGGGATTGCCGGCGACGCCGGTGCTCAGAGGGCCGCTGACTCCGCTGACCAGCGTCACCGTGCCGTTGTTGCCCAGCACCCGCACAGTGACGGCGCCAGCCGTCAGGTCGCCGCCCGTGCCAGCCACTGCCGTGCCGTTGCCGACACCGCCGCCCGGCACTGCGAAGGAGATGTTGTCCACCGTCGCGTTGTTGGCATTGCTGGTCCCCGTGCCCACTTGCAGAAACAGCACTTTGGGAACAGTGATGCTGAAGTTCAGTTTCGCGCTGGCCGACAGGGCACCGGTGCCGTTCACGAGATTCGATTCGGCTTGGGCCGCAAGAGGTGCGACAGCACCGAGGACAGCAGCGATGACGAGGAGTTTTTTCATAGGAGTCCGAGAAAAGGTCAGGTTGTTGCGGTGACGCAATGTAGGTGAGTAATCGCCAAAAATGTGAACACTTAAGTTCTCATAAAAGTACCTTTGAGAGCTTTCGTTAAAAAGTGGCGGTGCTGCTTCGGTCCGCCGTGCAGGGTCGATCCGCAAGGGGGATGGAAGCGCATCGGGAGTCCCTGCATCAGGGCACGGTGGCGCTGTAAACCACGAGGCCGTTGTTGGCGATCGAGTCGCCGTACGTTCCGGCTGGCAGTGCTTTCGCATTGGCGTAGGTGTAGAACCAGAGACCTTCCCGGCGCACCCTGCCGCCCGTGGCCGCCACCGTGACAGGCGTGCCGGAGCCTCCGTTGCCGCTGGTGTTGAAAGCCGGGTGCGCGATGGCGGCATTGGTGAAACCGAAGGTGGCACTCGGCAAGGCGCTCGTCGTCACGAGGATGTCGCTCCACGGCACCGTCGGGTTGCCGGCGATGCCGCTGCTCAGCGCGCCGGTGGTGGCGTTGTTGAGCGAGATGTCGCCACTGTTGCCGACCAGGCGGACGGTGACGATGCTGGAGCCGAAGAGGTCGCCACCGGTGCCTGCCAACGGCGCGCCATTGCCGACGCTGCCTGCGGGTACGGCAAAGACGATGTGGTCCACCGTTGCATCGGTGGCGTAACTTGTGCCGGTCCCCACTTGCAGGAACAGAGTCTTGGGAACGGTGATGCCGAAGTTGAGCTTTGCGCTGGCCGACAAGGGATTCGCATTCGTGCCGGTCGACAAGTTCGATTCAGCCCGCGCTGCCATGGACGCGAAGGCGGCAAGCGCAGCCGCCAAAAGAAGTCTTCTCATCATGTTCCCAGGGGCAAAAGGTGGGCAATGTAGGCGACAAAATCCTGTTTTTCTTAAAACCTAAGTACTCACATGCCCCTGGGAGAGTTCTTTGGTTTGCGAGTGAAGACAGGTGTTTTCCCTAGGCAAGCACGACCACTTTTCAGGTGGCGGAGTCAAGCCTCGTCAGACCACCACCGCTTTGATTCGCGCGGGCGTGGTCTTGTAAAGTTCTCTGTTCGCCCCGAGTTCACCCACGTTTCCATTTCTCTCGAGCCAGTCATGACGCTTTCCAAGACCAAACTTCCTTTCCAGGCCGAAGTCGCCCAGCTGCTCCACCTGGTGACGCATTCGCTCTACTCGAACAAGGAAATCTTCCTGCGCGAGCTGATCTCGAATGCCTCCGATGCCTGCGACAAACTTCGCTTCGAAGCCATCGACCAGCCGGCGCTCTACGAGGACCAGCCCGCGCTGGAAGTGCGCGTGTCCTTCGACAAGGACGCCAAGACCCTCACCATCGTCGACAACGGCATCGGCCTGTCGCAGCAGGAAGCCATCGACAACCTGGGCACCATCGCCAAGAGCGGCACCAAGGAGTTCATGAGCAAGCTCTCGGGCGACCAGAAAGCCGACGCGCAACTGATCGGCCAGTTCGGCGTGGGCTTCTATTCAGGCTTCATCGTGGCCGACAAGATCACGGTGGAGTCGCGCCGCGCCGGCCTGCCCGCCGAAGAAGGCGTGCGCTGGGTCAGCGGCGGCGCCGGCGACTTCGAGGTCGACACCATCACCCGCCCGCAGCGGGGCACCAGCGTGACCTTGCACCTGCGCGACGATGCCGAGGAGTACCTGAACCTCTGGAAGCTCAAGTCCGTCATCTCCAAGTACTCCGACCACATCTCCCTGCCCATCCTGATGGAGAAGGAAGAGTGGAAGGAAGGAGAGGACAACAAGGGCGGCGAGATGGTCAAGACCGGCGAGTGGGAGCCGGTGAACCAGGCCAGCGCGCTGTGGAGCCGCCCCAAGAAGGACATCACGGACGAGCAGTACGTCGAGTTCTACAAGAACATCAGCCACGACTACGAGCCGCCGCTCGCCTGGAGCCACAACCGCGTCGAAGGCAACACCGAGTACACCCAGCTGCTCTACATCCCCTCCAAGGCGCCGATGGACCTCTGGAACCGCGAGAAGAGCGCGGGCGTCAAGCTCTACGTCAAGCGCGTCTTCATCATGGACGATGCCGAGGCGCTGCTGCCGAGCTATCTTCGCTTCGTCAAGGGTGTGATCGACTCCGCGGACCTGCCGCTCAACGTCAGCCGCGAGTTGCTGCAGGAAAGCCGTGACGTGAAGGCCATCCGCGAGGGCAGCACCAAGCGCGTGCTCGGCATGCTCGAAGACCTCGCGAAGAAGCAGCGCAAGACCACCACGAGCAGCGGCGATGACGGCAAGCTCGACATCGGCTCCGGCGAGTCGGTGCCCGCGCCCAACCCGGCCGACGGCGTGACCGATGTCGTCGACAAGAACGCCGACAACACCCTGGCCGCCGAGGCAGCGGCCGAGTACGGCGACGAATCGGGCAAGTACGCCAAGTTCTACGCCGAGTTCGGCGCCGTGCTGAAGGAAGGACTGGGCGAAGACTTCGCCAATCGGGAGCGCATTGCCAAGCTGCTTCGCTTCGCGTCCACCGGCAGCGATACGGTGAGTGTGAGCTTTGCCGACTACAAGTCACGCATGAAGGAAGGCCAGGAGGCGATCTACTACATCACGGCCGAGACGCTTGCCGCCGCCCGCAACAGCCCGCAACTCGAGATCTTCAAGAAGAAGGGCATCGAGGTGCTGCTGATGACCGACCGGGTCGATGAATGGGCGCTCAACTACCTCACCGAATTCGACGGCACGCCGTTGCAGAGCGTGGCCAAGGGTGCGGTCGATCTGGGCAAGCTGCAGGACGAGGCCGAGAAGAAGGCGGCCGAGGAAGCGGCCGAGGCCTTCAAGCCGCTGCTGCAGCGGCTCAAGGAGGCCCTCAAGGACAAGGCCGAGGACGTGCGCATCACCACCCGCCTGGTCGATTCGCCCGCCTGCCTGGTGGTGCAGGATGGCGGCATGAGCACCCAGCTCGCGCGCATGCTCAAGCAGGCCGGCCAGCCCGCGCCGGAACTCAAGCCGGTGCTGGAGGTGAATGCCGAGCATCCGCTGGTGAAGAAGCTCGAGGGCTCGACGCACTTCGAGGACTTGGCGAACATCCTGTTCGACCAGGCCTTGCTCGCCGAGGGCGGCCTGCCCGCCGACCCGGCGGCCTATGTGAGGCGAGTGAACGCGCTGCTGGTCTAGGCGGGAACCCGAGGCCGCGCCACCGCCCGGCCGAAATCCCGAAGGGGGCGATCCATGAACACCGGGCCTTGTGTCGTCGATCTCTCGGGCTTCGACCTGCGAAGTCCCGGCACGGCTTTCTACGAGAACCCCTACCCCTGGTATGCCGCCCTGCGCGACGCGACGCCCGTGCGCCGCATGCCCGACGGCTCGCTGCTGCTCACGCGCCATGCCGACTGTGTGGCGGTCTACAAGGACACGCACAGCTTCAGCTCCGACAAGCGCGCCGAATACGCGCCCAAGTACGGCGTCGGCAGCCCGCTCTACGAGCACCACACCACCAGCCTGGTGTTCAACGACCCGCCGCTGCACACGCGCGTACGCGGGCTGATCGCCGGGGCGCTCACGGCGCGCGCCATCGAGTCGATGGAGGACCGGCTCACGCACCTCGTCGCCGGCCTGCTCGATCGCATGGAAGAGCGGCAGCGCGCCGGTGGCGAGGTCGACCTGATCGAGGACTTCGCCGCTGCGATTCCCGTGGAGGTCATCGGCAACCTCCTGGGCGTGCCGCGCGAGGAGCGCGGCCCTTTGCGCCACTGGTCGCTTGCGATCCTCGGCGCGCTGGAGCCCCAGCCCAGCGCGGCCCAACTGGAAAGCGGCAACCGCGCCGTGACGGAAATGGTGGCCTACCTGCGCGGGCTGGTGCTCGACCGCCGCCGCCATCCGGGCGACTCCGCGCACGACGTGCTCACGCGCCTGATCGAGGGCGAGAAGGACGGCGGCGACCGGCTGACGGAGAACGAGCTCTACCAGAACTGCATCTTCATCCTCAACGCCGGGCACGAGACCACCACCAACCTGATCGGCAATGGCCTGGTCGCGCTGCTCGAATGGCCGCAGGAGAAGCAGCGGCTGCTCGACGACCCCTCCCTCATCAGAGGCGCGATCGAGGAGTTCCTTCGCTTCGAAAGCTCCAACCAACTCGGCAATCGCATCGCCACCGTCGCGACCAGCGTGGGCGGCGTCGAGGTGCAGCCGGGTACGCGGATCACGCTGTGCATCGGTGCGGCCAACCGCGACCCGGCGGCGTTCGCCGAGCCCGACCGGCTGGACATCATGCGTTCGCCCAATCGCCACCTGGCCTTCGGCTCCGGCACGCACCAATGCGTGGGCATGAACCTCGCGCGGCTGGAAGCGCGTGTCGCCATCTCGGCATTCCTTGCGCGCTTCCCGGATTACCAGCTTTGCGGGCCGGTGGTGCGCGGCGGGCGTGTGCGCTTTCGCGGCTACCTTCGGGCGCCGCTGAGCCTGGGGCTGCCGATCGAGTCTTAGGCGAACCGTCTATGGACGGCTGCTCATGGCGCACAGCGGCCCGGAGAACCCGTGGTGCAGAGCTTCGCCGACGCGCTCACGCGTACAGCGGCTCCTCCGCCATCGCCTCGCACTGGTCCTGCAGCATCTGGATCTGCTCCTTCCAGTAGTCGCTCGTGCCGAACCACGGAAAGTTGATCGGAAAGATCGGGTCTTGCCAGCGCCGTGCGAGCCAGGCGCTGTAGTGGATCTGGCGCAGGGTCCGCAGCGGCTCGATCAGCGCCAGCTCTCGCCGGTCGAAGGGGCGAAACTGTTCGTAGCCTTCGAGCAGGCCGCTGAGCTGGGCCGTGCGCTGGGCGCGGTCGCCCGACAGGAGCATCCACAGGTCCTGCACCGCGAAGCCGGCGCGGGCGTCGTCGAGGTCGACGAAGTGCGGGCCTCCGTCCGGGCGGTCGGTCGGGGTCCAGAGGATGTTGCCGGGGTGCACATCGCCGTGCACCCGCAGCTTCTGCAGCTCGGTGTAGGTGTCGGCACCGAGCGCGGTGAGGGCGATCATTTCGAAGGCCTCGGTGCACGCCTTCTCCCAGTCGCGCTGCACGTCCAGCGGGATCATCTCGTGCTCGAGCAGCCAGTCGCGCGAGGCCAGGCCGAAGGTCTGGAGGTCGAGCGCCGGCCGCTCGACGAAGGGCCGCGCCGCGCCCACCGTGTGGATGCGCGCGAGGAAGCGGCCCACCCATTCCAGCACCTCGAAGTCGTCCAGCTCCGGCTGGCGCCCGCCTCGGTAGGGGCTCACGCTGAAGGCAAAGCCGCCGTGGTGGTGCAGCGTGCCGCCATTGATCGCGAGGGGCGCGACCGCGGGGATCTCGGCGGCAGCCAGCTCGGCGGCGAAGCGGTGTTCCTCGGCGATCTGAGCATCGTTCCAGCGGCCCGGCCGGTAGAACTTGAGCACCACGGCGCGGCCATCTTCGAGGTGCGCCTGGTAGACGCGGTTCTCGTAGGAGTTCAGCGCCGTCAGGCGGCCGTCGCCGTAGAGGCCCAGCCCCGCGAGCGCGTCCAGCACCACCTCGGGCCTGAGCGATTCGTACGGATGGGTGCTGGCTGATTGCTGCTCTGCGGAAGTCATCCGCCCATTGTCGCTACCTGGAGAGCGACAGGATATGTCCCTTGCGCGGATCGCCGCGGCCGGACAGCACCTGGGCATAGGCGGCCTGCACCGCCTCCGCGCCTTCGTGATGCTCGGCCACCAGCCAGGGCGCCGTCGGCTGCGCCACGGTCGCGAGGAAACCCTGCCAGGCCTGCACCATGCGCTGGCCGAAGGCTTCGGGGCCCCATTCCTCGGTGCGCTTCTTGATCTGGGCCGGCGCGAAGAAGAACGCGGCGCGCGGGCCCGGCAGTTCCTTGGCGCTGCCGGCCGGCGCGAGCTGCTCCAGGTGCGTGCCGCCGATCACGCAGTCGTGGCGCAGCTGCGAGAAGCGCGTGTGGATGGCCCGCCGCAGCTCGCCGTTGCCCGAGAAATCCACGTACACGCAGGCGGCATCGGCCGCCACCTGATCGAGCTCCTCGTAGGCCAGCACGCGGTGGTAGCAGCCCAGGCTCTCGCAGAAGGCCTTGTTCGCCGCCGACGTGAGGCCGACCACCTCGATGCCCTCGCGCCCATGCATCTGCGAGGCCGTGCCGTAGGCCGTCTTGCTCGAGGCACTGGAAAGCAGGGCGATACCGGGCCGCGCGCCGAAGAAATCGTTGTCCTCGAAGAAGTCGTCGATGAGCCAGGAGGTGATGAAGAGCGGGCGCAGCAGGGCCTGCAAGTCTTCGGACTCCGAGGTATAGAGCGGATCGGCGGCGCAGCGCAAATACTGGTTGTAGACCGCCGGCAGGGCGGCCCGGTGCGGCGCACCGTCGGCGAAGCGCGCGGGAGAGAGCCGCCCGGGCGAAAGCACCAGGCTGGAGGCCATCGGCACATATCCGTAGAGCCGCTCGCCCACTGCAACGCCCGGGTGCAGCGACTGCACGACCGAACTGAATCCCCAGACCGGGATGCAGCCCCAGCCTTCCTCCCCGGTCGGAAAGAACTGCCAGTAGTTCATCGAGTCGCCAAAGGCGGCATAGGTGATGTTGTTGGATGTGAGCGCGAAGCGGTCGATGCGCAGCCGGACCTGCCCTTCGGCCAGTGCTGCGTCCTGAGACGTGTGCACGCGCGTGGAAGAAAGATCGTCCTTGCGGATCAGCAGCTGGGTGGTGGTGCTCATGAAAGGCACCATAGCGCGAAGCCGCGGCCGCTGCATGAAAAAAGCCCGGCGCCGCGTCACCTGGGTGACGTGGCGCCGGGCCGTGCCAGCGTGAGCCGCTGTCAGGCGATCGCGAGCTCGACCTCGATGTTGCCGCGCGTGGCGTTCGAGTACGGGCAGACCTGGTGGGCGGTCTCGACCAGCAGCTTCTTCTGAGCGTCGTCCAGGCCTGGCAGCGTGATCGCCAGCTTCACGGCGATGCCGTAGGCCTTGCCGCCATCCGTCGGGCCGAGCGAAACGCTGGCGTCGACGGCGACGTCTTCCGGCACCTTGACATTGACCTTGGGCGCCACCGCTTTCATCGCACCGATGAAGCACGCCGAATAGCCGATCGCGAACAGCTGCTCGGGGTTGGTGCCGGGCTTGCCGGAGCCGGGCGGATTGAGCTTGACCTCGAGCGCGTTGTCGCTGGACTGGCCGGCGCCGCCGTCACGGCCGCCGGTGGTGTGGGACTGGGCGGTGTACAGGACCTTGTCGAGCTGCTTGACCATGGTGATTCCTTCAGGTTGGTGGTGGAAAAGAATGCTTCGATGCCGAAGCGAGTGGGAAATCTACGCGGCCGCCTTCACGCGGTCGCGCAATTGCTGGAGCTGCTGCGTGAGCGCCACCAGCTCGTCGACGGAGCACTGGCTCGCGGCCATCAGGCAGGCCGGAACCGAAGCCGCGCGCGCCTTGAGCCTGCGCCCGGCCGTGGTGAGGCTGACGTGCACGCGGCGCTCGTCGGCCAGGTCGCGGATGCGTGCCACCAGACCGTTCGACTCGAGCCGCTTGAGCAGCGGCGTCAGCGTGCCCGAGTCGAGCGACAGGCGCTCGCCCAGTTCGGAGACCATGAGGCCGTCACGCTCCCACAACACCAGCATCACAAGGTACTGGGGGTAGGTGAGCTTGAGCTTGTCGAGCAGCGGCTTGTACAGCTTGGTCATCGCCAGCGAGGCGGAATAGACCGCGAAGCACAGCTGGTTGTCGAGCCGAAGCATCTCGTCGGCGGTGGGAGCTTTGGAAAGCATGGATTGAATTGTAGAGAACAATTAAATTGCGTGCAACTTAATCGCGAAAGAAGGTCCGGCATTGTCTTGCCTCCTCCTCGGCGAGGGGAGGAGGCAAGTCATCAGCGTCCGCTGAAGCGGGCCGGTCGGCGCTCGACGAAGGAGCGAACCCCTTCCGCTGCATCCTCGCTGTTGGCCAGCCGCTGCTGCACCCCGATGAAGTCTTCGACAGCCGCCAGCGGCCCCTGCTCGATGGCCTTGATGACATTGAGCCGCGTCGCCACCACCGCCAGCGGCGCTTGAGCTGCAATGCGCTGGGCGATGCGCAGCGCCTCGTCCAGCTCCTGCCCGGCCGGCACCACCTTCTGCACGAAATTCAGGCGAAACGCCTCGGCGCTGCCGAATTCATCCGCCGTGAGCAGGTGCAGCATGGCGTTGCCCAGCCCCGCGCGCTCGGCCATGCGCAGCGTGGCGCCGCCCGTGGCCATGATGCCGCGCTGCACCTCCATCTGCGAAAAGCGGCAGTTGTCCGCCGCCACCACGATGTCGGCGCCCAGCATGAGTTCGATGCCGACGGTAAAGCAGATGCCCTTGACCGCCACCACCATCGGTTTCGTGCGGCGACGATAGCCGGCGGTCCCGAAGTTGTGCGGCTCCACCAGCCCTTCGGGAATCGCCTTCTCGCCGCGCTTCATGTATTGCGCCACGGCCGGCAGGTCCAGCCCTGCCGTGAAATGATCGCCGAAGGCATGCAGCACGCCCACGCGCAGCGCCGGGTCGTCGTCCAGCCGCGTGTAGGCCTCGGCCAGCTCGCGGAACATGCGCGGCGTCCAGCCGTTGCGCTTGGCGGGGCGGTTGATGCCGATCAGCAGCACATGGTCGAGCACCTGGGTGTCGATGCAGCCTTCGAGCGGCGGTGTCGTGGGCACGGCTGTCATGGTGTCTCCGTCGTCAGTAGGTGTAGACCCCGCGCCCCGTCTTGCGCCCCAGCTGCCCCGCGGCAACCATCTCCTTGAGCAGCGGGCACGGCCGGTATTTGGAGTCGCCGAATTGCGCCAGGTACACCTCCATCACCGCCAGGCACACATCGAGCCCGATCATGTCCGCCAGTGCGAGCGGGCCGATCGGCTGGTTGCAGCCCAGCTTCATGCCGGCATCGATGTCCTCGGCCGTTGCGAGCCCTTCGGCGAGCACGAAGAAGGCCTCGTTGATCATCGGCACCAGGATGCGGTTGACCACGAAGCCCGGCGCATTCTTCACCGTGATCGGCGACTTGCCCAGGCGCACGGCCAGCGCCTTCACCGCGTCGTGCGCGGTGTCGCTGGTCAGGTAGCCGCGGATGATCTCCACCAGCGCCATCATCGGGACCGGGTTGAAGAAGTGCATGCCGATGAAGCGGTCCGGCCGCGAGGTGGCGGCGGCGAGCTGTGTGATGGAAATGGACGACGTGTTGGACGCGATGATGGCCTCGGGCGCCAGCAGCCCATCGATCTGCTTCAGGATCTTCAGCTTGAGCTCGTGGTTCTCGGTCGCAGCCTCGATCACGAGCTCGGCGGCCTTCAGGTCCTCGTAGTTCGTCGAACCCTTGATCAGCGCCAGCGCGGCGTCCTTCTGCGCGGCGCTCAACTTGTCCTTCTTGATCAGCCGGTCGAGGCTGCCGGCCACCGTGGCCAGCCCCTTGTCCACCGCGGGCTGCGCGATGTCGACCATGACGACGTTGACGCCCGCGACGGCGCAGGCCTGGGCAATGCCGTTGCCCATCGTGCCGGCGCCGATGATGCCGACGGTCTGGATAGCCATGTGAAATGCTCCTTGAACTGAAACCCGCGATTGTGGAACAGCGCGCGCCGGCTAGGTGTTGCCGCCGGTGACAGCGGCGTTGATTCAAAATGCCGCGATCTTCATTTGACCCACTCACCGCGACGGATCGCCCATGACCCCCCTTGGCACGCCCCTGACCTCCACCGCCACCCGCGTCATGCTGCTCGGCTCCGGCGAGCTCGGCAAGGAGGTGCTGATCGCGCTGCAGCGCCTCGGCGTCGAGACCATCGCGGTGGACCGCTACGAGAACGCCCCCGGCCAGCAGGTCGCCCACCATGCACGCACCATCGCGATGAGCGACCCGGCGCAGCTGAAGGCGCTGATCGAATCTGAGAAGCCGCAGCTGGTGGTGCCCGAGATCGAGGCCATCGCCACGCCCATGCTGCAGCAGCTGGAGGACGCCGGCACCGTGCAGGTGATCCCGACCGCGCGCGCCGCGCGCCTGACGATGGACCGCGAAGGCATCCGCCGCCTCGCGGCCGAGACGCTGAACCTGCCCACCAGCCCCTACGAGTTCTGCGACTCGCTGGCCGAGCTGCAGGCGGCCATCGACGCAGGCATCGGCTACCCGTGCATCGTCAAGCCCGTCATGAGCAGCTCCGGCAAGGGCCAGAGCCGCATCGACGGCCCGGCGGACGTGCAGAAGGCGTGGGACCACGCCATGGCCGGCGGGCGCGTGAGCCACGGCCGCGTGATCGTCGAGGGCTTCATCGATTTCGACTACGAGATCACGCTGCTGACCGTACGCGCACTGGCCGCTGATGGCACGGTGCACACGCAGTTCTGCGCGCCCATCGGCCATGTGCAGGTCAGCGGCGACTATGTCGAGAGCTGGCAGCCGCAGCCGATGGCACCGGCCGCGCTCGAGAAGGCCCGGCAGATCGCCCAGGCGGTCACGGCCGACCTGGGCGGGCAGGGCCTGTTCGGCGTCGAGCTCTTCGTCAAGGGCGAAGAGGTCTGGTTCAGCGAGGTCAGCCCGCGGCCGCACGACACCGGCATGGTCACCATGGCCACCCAATGGCAGAACGAGTTCGAGCTGCATGCCCGCGCCATCCTCGGCCTGCCGGTCGACACCACGCTCAAGAGCCCGGGCGCCAGCGCCGTCATCTACGGCGGCGTGGACGCGCAGGGCATCGTCTTCGAAGGCGTGGCCCATGCGCTGCAGGTGCCGGGCAGCGATGTGCGCCTGTTCGGCAAGCCAGAGAGCTTCGTCAAGCGGCGCATGGGCGTTGCGCTCGCGCATGCCGCCGACGTCGAGACGGCGCGGCGCAACGCCAAGGAAGCCGCTTCGCGCGTCAAGCCGCGCGTCGCCTGAATTTCCCCAAGCAGGAGTCTTTGCCATGCTGCATCCCCAGGCCCAGGCCTTCATCGATCTGCTCGTCGAGCGCAAGGTGCCGCCGACCCACACGCTCACGCCGGAGGACGCGCGCAAGTTCTACCGCGAGCGCCGCGCGGTGACGCAGCCCGAGCCCAGCCAGGTCGCGGAAGTGCGTGAGTTGAGTGCGCCGGGCCCGCAGGGCGCAATCCCGTTGCGGTACTACCGTCCGCTCGGCAGCGAGGCCGGGGCGGTGCTGCCGGTGCTGGTCTACTACCACGGGGGAGGCTGGACCATTGGCGACCTCGACACGCACGACACCCTTTGCCGGGAGCTCTGCAATCTCTCCGGCTGCGCGATGGTGGCGGTCGACTATCGCATGGGCCCGGAGCACCGCTTCCCTGCGGCGGTCGACGATGCGCTGGCCGCCACCTATTGGGTGCGCGAGCAGGCGGCGACGCTGGGCGTCGATGCGAGCCGTCTCGCGGTCGGCGGCGACAGCGCGGGCGGCAACCTCGCGGCCGTCGTCGCGATTGCGGCACGCGATGCCGGCGACCTGCCGATCGCCTTCCAGCTGCTGATCTATCCCGCCACCGACATGCGGCGCGTGCACCCCTCGCACACCAGCAACGGCCAGGGCTATGTGTTGACCAGCGACACCATCCGCTACTTCCACGACCACTACATCGACGACCCGCGGCACGACCTCGACTGGCGCGCCTCGCCGCTGCTGCACCCCGACCTGTCGCGGCTGCCGCCTGCCTTGGTCCTGACCGCCGGCTACGACCCGCTGCGCGACGAGGGCCTGGACTATGCGCGCGCCCTGACCGCGGCCGGCAACCGCGCGGTGCAGGTCTGCTTCGAGCGGCAGATCCACGGCTTCATCACCATGGGCCGGCTGATCGACGAGGCGAACGCGGCGGTGTCGATGTGCGCGGCCGAACTGCGGCGAGCGCTTGGAAGCAGGCCCGCGTATTGAGTATTGAATGAATGGGCGGGGTGCACGACGCCTCGCCCGCGAGCCGCATGCAGTCATTGCTGACGAGGGGCAATGGAACGATTTGCGCAACGGTGCCACCTATTAAGTTCTCGCGTGGCACGCGAAGCGCCTTTCCAAAACTACAGCCCTACAGGAACACAAATATGCGATTCTTCTCCGCCATTCAAAACATAGTCACGCGTCCGCAGCAATACACCGTGCTCAACAACGGACCGACAGAGCCCGACGACTGGAAGGCCAGGCTCGCCGCGCAATTGCCTCCTCTGCATGCCAGGTCTCCATTCGACCAACTGATCAGCGACTATCTCACCGAGGACGAGAAGCCGGACCTGAGTTCCCTGATCTGCGAATGCATGAAGCACGGGAACGTGGACGTGCTCGCCTGCGTCCTGGCGCACGAGGACATCAAGACCCTGTGCATAGAAGGTCCCATAGATGAGCGAGGATGGAAAACCTTTGCCAAGGCCATGCCGGACAGTCTCCTTGTCGAGGAACTGGAGCTGTCGGAAGTGACTCTCGACGAGTCCAAGTGCAAACTGTTGTTCAACAATGTGCTGATTCGAATGCCTGCACTGGAGAGCTTGTCCCTGACCAGAGTCATGGTCAAGCGCGATGGGTCGTTCGACAAATTAAAGTGCCCAGACTTGCCATTGCTCGCGAAACTGGAAGTCTGGGCCTATTCCAACCCGAACGTCAGCGTCTATCCGCTGTTGCGGGAAATTCTCAAGGCTTGCCAGCTTCGCCGCCTGAGCATCGACGCGTCAGAAGCGATCACCGGCCGCGAGCATTCAAAGCTGGCCAATCTTCTTCGTGACCAAAACCAGATGGCTTCCCTGAAACTGAAGATCGAGACACAGAAGGATTTCCAGTGCTATATGCCATTCCTTTGCGGCAAGACATCGCTCGTCGAACTGGACCTGCGAGGCTGCCGCATTCAGGGGCGCAACTTTAACCATCTGATCAAAGCGCTGTCTTTTAACCAGTCTGCGTTGGAGAGTCTCTTCGTTGGCAACTGCTCGCTCGATGGCGATCCGAGGGACAAGGAGATGGTCGTCATCGACCTCTTGCCGTTGGCCGAGTTGAAAGGCCTCAAGCATCTGGATCTCAGCGGCAATCATCTTCAGAGGCGCATAACGCTGCGGTTGCTCGTGGAGCTGAAGGCAGCGGCCACCCCTCTCGTGACCCTGAACCTGAGCGGAAACCTGATCGGACCGCCAGCCATTTCCGCGATAGCGGCCTTCCTGCGGGAGAGCAAGACGCTCCTTCGCCTTTCGTTCGAACCCTCCGTGACTCAAACCAATCTCAGGGACGTCGGTGTGATTCTGGACCTGGTTAAAGCCGTGAAGGACAACAAGTCCTTGCTGGAACTTCAGTTCCGTTGGGATCCGGTGCTTGATGAATTCCGCGCAAGCGTGGATGCCTATCTCCATCGCAACAGGTACGCTCCTCAGCAGGCCTTCATGGAGGCCGCCGTGCAAACCGCCGAGGCGTTCGTCATGCCCATGCTCGCCGGGGACCTGCAATACCCTCAGGACATGATTGGGCACATCATCAGCCAGGGGCTGACCGAACACGATGCCTTGACTCTCTCCTCGATCAACCACGCGACTCGCGCGTCGCACGAGGAGTTCTTGCGAAAAGCCGGCTCTTGAGCGACGCCTGCAGGACGCTCGCGCACCTGACGCGGCAATCCGCGCGCACCAGTCGTCCTGCGCGAGCGCAGCGGTGGTGCTGATCGCGTGGAACGATTGATCAAGCCGTGTCACCCACGAGGGTTTCCCACACTGCATGGGAAACGCTCATCAATTCCTCCGGAGTACAAATCGTGAATCCTGTCACCCGCACTCAGCGTGCGCAATTCATTTCCAGTACGGTCGGCATTCCAGCGACGAAGCCGGGCGGCTGGAAGGTCACGCTCAAGTCGAAGTTGCAGACGACTCTGCATGGAAGACCCCCAGCGTTCGAGCGTCTGATGGACCAATACGTCAGGAGCGAGCCCGCAGAAGGCAAGAGGTGCCTGAACCGTCTGATAGGGATGTGCATGAAACTTTCGGAGCCGGAGGTGTTGAAAGAAATCCTGGCAAATGAGACCGTGGAAAGCATGCAGCTGGAGGGACGGGTCGACGCGAAGGGATGGGAAACCTTGATTGCGGCAATGCCGGCCGGCTTCCCCGTCCAGGCGTTGACGCTCTCGATCATGCGCCTCGATGCTTCGGGGCTCGATCTGCTGCGCAAGGCGCTGCTCGGGATGCCGAATTTGAAGAAGCTTTTCCTCTATAAGGTGAGTGTCGAAGGTGCTTTCTCCTCCGAATGGTCGAACGGGGCCGCGTTCGAAGCACTCGAAACCGTGCATGTTGCCACCGGTTCCATACCCGAACTGGACGCCTGTGCGCTGCTATTGGGAGTCCTTGGTGCCAGCAAGGTCCGAAGTCTGAGCATTCGGATCTCCGGACTCATCACCTGCTGCCAGCATGCCAGCCTGGCCAAATCCCTTGCCCATCAAACCCGGTTGAATTCCCTGAAACTGGTTGTCGAGCAGCCATGCAACACGCCGAAGCAGCTCGGCTGCTATATGCCATTCCTTTGCGGTCAGGCATCACTCACGGCGTTGAATCTGGACGGTTGGGAGCTTGAAACAAGCGACTTCAACCGGCTGCTCGCAGCGCTGCGGAACAAGCCCGCCTTGACAAGTCTTTCGCTGCGCAATTTCACGTTTCTGAACGGGACGGAACCCGAGCCTGTTCAGATCTCTTCCTTGGCAGGCATGCGCAGTCTTCTGGATCTGGATCTCGGCGGAAACTCTTTTGAAGACGACGCGATGATCGAGTTGCTCCTTGCGCTCAAGGAGGAGCAGACGTGCCTCATGTTTCTGGGCCTGAACGGGAATTCGATCGGATCGGCAACCATTGCCGCGACGGCAGCGCTGCTGAATGCCAACACGACGTTCCTGGAGCTCTCGCTTCAGCCTGCGACCCAGCCGGATCGCGCAGGCTGGAGCCTCGACGCACTGGAGGCGTTGGTCAAGGCGTTCGAAGCGCACCCGTCGTTGCGGCGGTTTGGTGTCTTCTGGTCCGAGATTCCGGAGGCTTACCGCCGGCGCCTGGAGAGCTCTCTTGTGCGCAACTGGCATTCCTTTATGGTGAACGGGATGTGGGGGGCGTTGAACAGCGCGCGCCCTGGCTTCCCGAAAGATGTCGCCAGGCACATCTACAAACAGGGGGTGACTGAGCAAGACGCCTTGAGTATGTCCTCGGTCAACAAGGCCGCCTGGAACGAGCGCCGCGGAGGTCGTGGCGACGCCGGGTGAACCCGGTGGCATGGAACCGTTCACGCATCCGGCGTTACCCATTCAGGCTTTCGCGACCTACGCGAAAGCACTTCCATGACAGCAACCAACGAACCCGGGGATACGCAGCGTGAACTTTCTCGGCACTTCTCTCAATCGATTCGCACTTGCACGAGCGGTGCCCACGAACGTGGCCGATCCGGCCCGTACCTCATTGTCGAAGACCCGCGAGTTGAGGGACGCGTTCGACGAGCTAGTCCGCGATTACGACAGCAAAGGCCAACTGCCGGACCCGAGCCGCCTGGTCTGCGAATGCATGAGGCACCGCGAGCTGGGCGTGCTGCGCGACGCGCTGGCATTCTTCAAGGAGATGAGAGACCTGCACATACAGGGCCCGATGGATGATAAAGGGTGGGAGACTTTGGGTGATGCAATTCCCAATGGCTTCTCACTCGAGGTGCTGACGCTTTCGGATCTTGTTATTGACAGATTCACAGTCGAGCAGTGCTTCCATGCGCTGGGCAAGATGCCTGCGCTCGCCAACCTGAGCCTCCACAGGGTTGGAGCCGAGGCTGGAGTGATGAATGCTTCGGAGTGTCCAGCCTTGAACCAGCTCAAGGCCCTGAGCGTCATTGAAGCAGGCCTTTTTGAACCAAACTACACTCCAGAAAACAAAATCAGCGTCAGCGACTTGCTGATCAAGCTTCTAGGGAATTGCCAAGTCCAGAACCTGAGCATCGAAGGCCTGCGTTTCGAAAGTTTTGAAATGGAGGAGTGGTTGAAGGGCGGACCGGTTGTCACGTTTGACCAGCATGCAAGTCTGGGCGAGGTGCTCTGCCGGCAATCCGAATTGCAGGTATTGCGGATCAACCGGTGCTTCGCGTGGTCGAAGGACGAAAAAGACCTTGCGCAAAACGCGGCGCTTCATCTTGTCCGCAAAATTCCCGTGTACAAGATGCCCAGCCTTCGATTGCTGGATCTGAGCGGAAGCCGATTGCGTGACGGGACGTTGGCGTGGATCCTCAACGCGCTGGGACAAAGCGGAACTTGCCTGCGGCATCTGAACCTGCGCGGGAACTTCATCGGAGACAGCACTGTCGATGCGATGGCATTCCTGTTGATGAATAACAGGACTCTGCGGTCACTCTCATTTCAAGATGCCAAGGCCCCTGAATTGCATTGGAGCAGTCCTGAACACTTCATCAATCAGAAAAAACTGAAGAAGCTGACTGACGCGTTGGAGCACAACACGTCGTTGTGCCGTCTCGGATTCGAGGCTGCTCCCAATCTCGACCGCCGTGCCCTCCTTGCTTGTCTCGAGCGCAACAGAGAGGCCTTCAAGGTGTCTGCCCTGCGCGCGATGCTGACCAGTTCTGTGCATCGGCTCCCGAACGACCTGACCGATTACTTTGCCAATGAAGGGGCACGCTACCTGGCCGTGCGTGACGCCTTGACCCTGTCCTCGCTCAACCAGGGGGCATGGGACGCGAGCTGGGACGCGAGCCAGCGCTTCCTTCAAGGCGATGGCGCTTCAACGTGAAGCCAGCAAAGCGTGGCGCGCCCGAGCGAAAATCCCCGCACCGTGGGGCGAGGGGAGGCCGGCATGCGCCGCTACGATGACCTGGCGCGATACCGATCCGGCCCGCGTCCCAGCCCACCCCTGCATGCGGGACAACCCTCTGCCCCACGTGGACGGCCGGCCCTATAAACCGCCAATCCCACCGAGGCTTCGTTGCTTCAAATCCTCCAACTCCTGCTCTCAGGCATTGCGCAAGGCTGCATCTACGGCCTGATCGCGCTGGGATTCGTGCTGATCTACAAGGCCACCGAGACGGTGAGCTTCGCCCAGGGCGAGCTGATGATGCTGGGCGCCTTTTGCGCCTTTGCGGGGATGTCGCTGGTCGGGCTGCCCTTCTGGCTGGCGGCGCTGCTGGCCATCGCGGCGATGGCGGCCCTCGGCATGCTGCTCGAACTGGTGGTGATCCGACCCATCCTCGGCCAGCCGCAGTTCTCGATCGTGATGCTGACCATCGGCATCGCCTACGTGGCGCGCGGGCTGATCACGATGATCCCCGGCATCGGCACCGACACGCACGCGCTCGCGGTGCCCTACAAGGACGAGATCTGGAAGCTCGGCGCGCTGGTGGTCAACGTGGAGCAGGCGGCGATCATCGGCGCTACGGCCGTCCTGTGCGGGCTGCTCTACGCCATGTTCCGCTACAGCAAGCTGGGCATCGCGATGCAGGCGTCTTCGCAGAACCAGCTCGCGGCCTACTACATGGGCATCCCGGTCAAGCGGCTCAATGGGCTGGTGTGGGGGTTGGCGGCTGCGGTGGCAGCCATTGCGGGCATGCTGCTCGCGCCCATCACCTTCGTGCACGCGAACATGGGCTTCATCGGACTCAAGGCCTTCCCGGCGGCGGTGGTGGGCGGCTTCGGCAGCCTGCCTGGCGCGATCGTCGGCGGGCTGGTGATCGGCATCGTCGAGTCCTTTGCCGGGTTCTATCTGCCGGACGGGTTCAAGGACACGGCGCCGTACATCGTGGTGCTGGTCATGCTGATGGTGAAGCCGAACGGCTTGTTCGGCGAAAAGCTCAGGAAAAAAGTCTAGCGCCGGCCCGACATGCGCTTCATCTTCAAGACCAGCTACGCGCAGGACGTCGCCCTCGCCAGGCACGGCGGCCACGTGTTCTGGTACGGCCTGCTCGGTGCATCGTTGATCGCGGCACCCTGGGTCTTGCCCGAGTACTGGCTGGCGCAGCTGACCTTCGTGCTGATCTACGGCATCGTCGGCCTGGGCCTGATGCTGTTGGCCGGCTTCACCGGGCAGTTCTCGATCGGCCATGCGGCCTTCCTCGGTACCGGTGCCTACACGCAGGCGGTGCTGGCGAATGCGGGCGTGCCCTTCCCGCTGGCGCTGGCCGCGGCGGCGGCACTGTCTGCGGCGGTGGGCGTGGTAGTGGCGATGCCGGCACTGCGGGTCAAGGGCATCTACCTGGGCATCGCGACGCTGGCCTTCGGTTTCATCGTGGAGGAGGTGTTCGCGCGCTGGGAACGCGTGACCGGCGGCAACTCGGGGCTGCATGTGAAGTCGCCCCGGCTCTTCGGCCTGGACATCGGCTCCAGCGAGAGCTTCTACCTCGTGTGCCTGTTGATCGCGGTGCTGTGCACCTTGGCGATCTTGAACCTGCTGCGCTCCCCCACCGGGCGGGCGTTGGTGGCCATTCGCGACTCGGAGATCTCGGCCCAGAGCATGGGCATTCACCTGGCGCGCTACAAGACGATGTCCTTCGCCACCTCGGCGGCGCTGGCGGGGCTGGGCGGGGCGCTGTATGCGCACAAGCTCAGCTTCATCTCGCCGGACCAGTTCAACATCCTGCAATCCATCGACCTGCTGCTGATGGTGGTGATCGGCGGGCTGGGCTCGGTGCATGGCGCCTTCCTCGGCGCGATTTTCCTGATCGCGATGCCGCAGCTGATCGCATTGGGCAAGGACTGGCTGCCATCCGAAATCGGGCAGGCGCCGGGTCTGCAGGGACTGGTCTACGGGCTGGTCCTGATCGGCTTCGTGCTCTTCGAGCCGCTGGGGTTGTATGGGCGCTGGCTCAAGGTGCGCACCTACCTGCAGCTCTTCCCGTTCTACCGCAAGGGGTTGTTCAAGCGGCAGAAGGCCTTCACGAAGTCGGACCGCTTGAGATGATGACTGCCCCCCGGCTTGCGACTTCGTCTGCTGCGCCACCCCCCGAGGGGGAGGCCCGGCCGCCGTGGGGCGGCCCTGCGGTGGCCGGCGATGTCCTTCTCTCGGCCAAGGAACTGAGCGTGCGCTTCGGCGGCGTGCTGGCGGTCGACAAGGTGAGCTTCGAGGTGCGGCGCGGCGAGGTGTTCACGCTGATCGGGCCGAACGGCGCAGGCAAGACGACGGTGTTCAACCTCATCAGCCGCATCTACACGCCGACCGCGGGCGAGATCCTGTGGCATGGCCGGGAGGGCGCGCCGGTCGTGCTGACCTCGCATGCGCCGCACGAGATCGCTGCGCTGGGCATTGCGCGCACCTTCCAGAACATCGAGCTCTTCGAGCATGCGACCGTGCTGCAAAACCTGCTGATCGGCCGCCACACCCACCGGCGCTCGCGATTCTGGAGCGAGATCTTCTTTACCCCGGCTACGCGGCGCGCCGAGATCGAAGCGCGCGAGAAGGTGGAGCGGGTGATCGACCTGCTGGATCTGCAGCATCACCGCGATTCGATGGTGGCGGGGCTTCCCTACGGCGTGCGCAAGGTGGTGGAGCTGGCGCGCGCGCTGTGCACCGAGCCCAAGCTGCTGCTGCTCGACGAGCCGTCGTCGGGCCTCAACGTCGAAGAGACGGCCGACATGGCCTTCTGGATCCAGGACATCCAGAAAGAGCTGGGCATCTCGGTGCTGATGGTGGAGCACGACATGTCGCTGGTGTCCAAGGTGTCCGACCGGGTGCTGGCGATGAACATGGGGGAGGCGCTGGTTTCGGGGACGCCGCGCGAGGTGCAGGCGGACGCTCGGGTGATCGAAGCCTACCTGGGGGCGGTCGATGATCTGAGCAGCTTGAGGAGGGTGGCCTGATGGAGGCAGTCCCCCATGGACGCGCGCCCGGCATGTGGTGCGGGCCGAGCGACCCCACTGCGCCGAAGGCGGCCGGGCTGGCGCATGCCGCCCGCCTCCGCACCCCGAACCGGCAGCCGCAGCGACATAGGGCGGTCCCATGAGCAACGACGACACGGTCCTCCAACTCCTCAACGTCGAAAGCGCCTACGGCCCCATCAAGGCCATCCGCGGCGTCAGCCTCAAGGTGCGCCAAGGCGAAATCGCGACGGTGCTCGGCTCCAACGGCGCCGGCAAGACCACCATCCTCAAGACCATCTCCGGCATCATCGACCCGCGAAAAGGCAGCATCGAGTTCGCGGGCCGCGGCATCACCGCGCAGGACCCGGCCCGCATCGTCCAACAGGGTCTCAGCCACGTCCCCGAGGGCCGCGAAGTCTTCCCGCTGCTCTCGGTCCGCGACAACCTGCTGATGGGTGCCTACACCCGGAGCGACCGCGACGGCGTGGCGCGCGACATCGAGACCGTCTTTGGCTACTTCCCCATCCTGCGGGAGCGCGCCACGCAGCACGCCGGCCTGCTCTCCGGCGGCCAGCAGCAGATGCTCGCCATCTCGCGCGCCATCATGGCCGCGCCCAAGCTGATCCTGCTCGACGAGCCGAGCCTCGGCCTGTCGCCCAAGCTCACGCGCGAGATCTTCGAGATCGTGGTGCGCATCAACCGAGAGCGTGGCACCACCATCCTGCTGGTCGAGCAGAACGCCAACATGGCGCTCAATGCCTCCGACTACGGCTACGTGCTGGAGAACGGCCGCATCGTGATGCAAGACACTTGCGATCGCCTGCGCGAAAAGGAGGACATCAAGGAGTTCTACCTCGGCCTGAAGGACGAGGGCGTGCGCGGCGAGCGGCGCTGGAAAAAGAAGAAGACCTGGCGATGAAGGCCATGCAGGGACTCTGGGACACCGCCCGCATCCAGCCGCGCCACGACATCGTCGTGCCCGGCGAGACCCTTCCCGCCGTCTTCTGGAACGCGGTGCGCGAGCGCGGCGACCGCGTCTGGATGCGGCAGAAGCAATTCGGCATCTGGCGCAGCTGGACCTGGGGCGAGACCGCCGAGGCGGTGCGCGAGATCGCGGGAGGCCTGATGGCGCTGGGCTTCAGGCCCGGCGAGTGCGCCTCCATCCTCGCCAACACCGTGGTCGAATGGGTGCTGGCCGACCTGGCCGTGCTCAGCTGCGGCGGCGTGGCCAATGGCATCTACCCGACCGACGCCGCCTCGCAGGTGCACTATCTCTGCGAAGACTCGCGCACCAGCGTGCTCTTCGTCGAGGACGACGAGCAGCTCGACAAGGCACTGGAGGTGCGGCCCGGGTTGCCGCTGCTGCGCAAGGTCATCGTGATGGACATGACAGGGCTTCGCGATCTGCACGATCCGGGTGTCATGAGCCTGGTAAGCCTGCGCACCCTCGGCCGCGAGCACTTGCAGGCACAGCCCCAGGCGCTCGAGGAGCGCGTGGCCGCCTGCCGCCCCGAAGACCTCGCGATCCTCGTCTACACCTCGGGGACCACGGGCAAGCCCAAGGGCGCGATGCACTCCCACCGCGGCCTGGTCCACACCGTGCACGGCTACAACACCCTGGTCGCGCAGGACGAGCACGATGAGCGCATGTGCTTCCTGCCCCTGTGCCACATCGCCGAGCGCCTGGGCGGCGAGTACTTCTCGATGTACACCGGCGCCATCCTGAACTTCGTCGAGAACCCCGAGACCGTGCCCGAGAACGTGCGCGAGATCGCGCCCACCGTCTTCACCGCGGTACCGCGCGTGTGGGAGAAGTTCTATTCGGGCGTGATGATCGCGCTGCAGGAGGCGAGCCCCGTTCAGCAGGCGGCGTACCGCTGGAGCATCGGCGTGGGCAGCGCCATCGCCGAACGCGTGCTCGCGGGCCGCCCGGTGGGTGCTGCGTGGCGCTTCAAGTTCCGGCTGGCGCGATGGCTGGCGCTGGACAACGTGCGCAAGCTCATCGGCATCCACCGCGCGCGCTTCCTGGTCACCGGCGCGGCGCCGATCTCGCCGGAGCTGGTCAGGTGGTACCTGGCGCTGGGCGTGCCCATGATCGAAGTCTGGGGCATGACCGAGACCTGCGGCGCCGCGACCGGTGTGCCGGCGGGGCGCATCAAGCCCGGCTCCGTCGGTCCGGCGGCGCTCTACAACGAAGTGCGCGTCGATGCCGCCACCGGCGAGATCCTGGTGCGCGGCACCAACGTCTTCATGGGCTACCTCAATCTGCCCGAGAAGACTGCCGAGGCGATCGACGCCGATGGCTGGCTGCACACCGGCGACGTCGGCACCATCGACGAGGACGGGTATTTCCGCATTACCGATCGAATGAAGGACATCATCATCACGGCAGGCGGCAAGAACATCACGCCCAGCGAGTTGGAGAACGAGCTCAAGGTCAGCCCCTACATCACCGACGCCGTCGTGATCGGCGATGGGAGGCCCTATCTGACGGTGATCATCATGATCGACCAGGAAAACGTCGAGAAATTCGCCCAGGACCACGACGTGCCCTTCAGCAACTACCAGAGCCTCACCCGCGCGCACGAAGTGCAGGACCTGATCCAGGGCGAGCTCGACCGCGTCAACGCCAGGTTCGCCCGCGTCGAGCAGATCAAGAAGTTCTTCCTGCTCGAGACCCAGCTGAGTGCCGAGGACGAGGAGCTCACCCCCACCATGAAGCTCAAGCGCAAGCTCGTGCAGGCCAAGTACGCCGAGCGCATCGGCGCGATGTACACCTAGTTTTTTTGCAACCGAGGAAAGCACGCCATGAAGATCCAGGCTTTGATCCCGCTGGCCGCGACGGCCTGCATGGCACTGAGTTCCGGCCTGGCCGGCGCGCAGTCGCAAGGCGTCACCAAGGACGAGATCCGCATCGGCACCATCCAGGACCTGTCGGGCCCGCTGGCCGGTTTCGGCAAGCAGGCGCGCAACGGCATGCAGCTGCGGGTGGACGAGCTCAACGAGCAAGGCAACGTCAACGGCCGCAAGCTCAAGCTCTTCGTCGAGGACTCCGGCTACGACCCCAAGAAGGCGGTGCTGGCCGCGCAGAAGCTGGTCA
Organism: Variovorax sp. PBS-H4; assembly: GCF_901827205.1. Classification (NCBI taxonomy): domain Bacteria; kingdom Pseudomonadati; phylum Pseudomonadota; class Betaproteobacteria; order Burkholderiales; family Comamonadaceae; genus Variovorax; species Variovorax sp. PBS-H4. Next base: position 719,073 of record NZ_LR594675.1, read on the forward strand.
ACCAGGACAAGATCTTCATCATGGCCGGCCACATCGGCACCGCTCAGAACATGGCGGCGATGCCGGTGCAGTTCGAGAAGAACGTGGTCAATTTCATGCCCATCACGGCGGCGCGCGAAATGTACGAGCCGTACCACCGGCTCAAATATTCCTTCGCCGCCACCTACTACGACCAGATCCGGCTGGCACTCCCCAAGCTGATCAAGGACAAGGGCGCCAAGAAGGTCTGCACCATCTACCAGGACGACGAGTTCGGGCTCGAGGTGCAGCGCGGTGCCGAAGCCGGCGCCAAGGCCATGGGCATGGAGCTCGCCGAGAAGACCTCGTACAAGCGCGGCGCCACCGATTTCTCGTCGCAGGTCGCGAAGATGAAGGCCGCCAACTGCGACCTGGTGGTGCTGGGCACCATCATCCGCGAGACCATCGGCACCGTGGGCGAGGCGCGCAAGACCGGCTTCAACCCGGTTTTCCTCGGCTCCAGCGCGGCTTACACCGACCTGATCCACAAGCTGGGCGGCAAGGCCATGGACGGCCTCTACGCCACCCACACGGTGCAGCACCCCTACCTCGACGAGGCTTCGCAGCCGCTGCGTTTCTGGGCCAACAAGTACAAGACCAAGTTCAACGAGGACCCGACCGTGTTCTCGGTCTACGGCTACATGATCGTCGACTCCTTCATCAAGGCCGCGCAGAAGGCCGGGCCCAACCTCACCACCGACAGCTTCGTGAAGGCGATGGACACCATGACCTTCGAGCCTGACATGTTCGGAGCGCCGAAGAGCAGCTACACCGCCACCAAGCGATTGGGCAACGACCTGTCGCGGCTGTCGCAGATCGTGGATGGGAAGTGGAAGGTGGCGTCGGACTACGTTGCGCCTTGAGGTGGGCTGCGCCGCATCCTTGCCGAGTGCTTCGAACGGTTGGTGATGGCCTTGACGCGGCGCAGGGGGCCGGGGCTGTACCGGGTGCTCTGGTTCAGGCCGTTGGTCTCGGTGATGCGCTCGCCGTTGGCGTCGTAGCCGAAGGTGTCAGTCTGGTTGGGCCATCGGCCTTTGCGGCGAGGCGGTTGAGGTTGTTGATGGAGCGCGTAGCGGTCCAGCCGACGGCGCCGGTGCTGTCGGTGATTTGCTCGCCGACCATCGAAGTACTGCCCCGGCAAGCGCAGGTTGAACATGAACTCAGCAAAGCTCGTGACGCCAGGATTCGGGGTGACATCGAGGTTCGCAAACCTGTTGTGTGCCGTGGTCGGTTTCGTATCCCCAAAGGCACTGTACGCCCACTGCCAGACAGGCTGTCCTTGGCTGTCGGTCAGGCGCCGGGGCGTGTTGAGGTGGTCGCTGTGAACAGCGTGTAGCTGCCCATTGATGACCGCCGCAATCGGCATCGGCCCGTTCGCCGTGGGCAGGTAGATGTACTGCGTACTGCCTGCGCTGTTGGCCCCGCCCATGCCCGTCTCCGCGAGCAAGGTCCCATCCTCGTCGTACATGAATGCGTAGCCCAGCTTCTCCGCATCGCTCGTGCTCGGCCCCCACATCTTCGTGAAGAAGCCGATCAGGCTTTGCATGGAGCCCTGGTCGGTCTCGTCGCCCTCCGTCGGCGGATACAGCGGCTCTGTCTTGAACACCCGCTGCCCGAGGGCGTTGTGCGCGTAGCGGGTGGTCGGACTGGTGTCGGTCGCACCCGTCGTGACCGCACTCAACCGCCCCTCAGCGTTGTAGCTGTAGGTCCTCAGCCCATCGCTGGTCAGGTCCCCGTTCGCGTTGTACGCATAGGCCACGTTCGTGCTCGTGGTGCCGGTGGTCTGGCTGAACCCATCGAGCCGGTTGCTGCCTCCGTTGACCGTGTAGCTGCGGCTGGTGGTCTGCCCACCCAGCGTCTTCGTGCTCGCGTTCCGGTTTCCATTTGCGTCATAACCAAAGCTGGTCTGGCTCCCCGTCGCATTGAACCCGGTGATCCTCCCCACGGCGTCATAGCTCACGCTCCAGGTGGTGTTCGCGCTCGCGATGCTGCTGTGCATCGGATCGCTGTCCCCCGGCTGCAACAGGTTCTGCGTCAGGCTGGTGATGCGCCCGGCAGCGTCGTAGACGTAGCTGGCGAACTCGGTGGTGGTCATCCGCCCGGCGGTGTCGTACTTGCGGCTCGCGGCCAGCCCCGGTGCGAAGGCCCAGTTCCACGCGGTGGGCTGGCCCATCGGGTTCCAGGTGATGCCGGTGACGATCGGGCGGCCGTTCCAGCTCAGCTGAGTCAGGCGTCCGGCCGTGTCGTAGTCCAGGAGATGTTCGAGAAGCCCGCAAGCTCGCTTTAGCTATTTCGGCGCTTTGGCCGACTCCTCTGCGCCTAGTTTGAGAAAGCGCGTAACGCTGGGCATCTTCATCTGCGATACAAAGCCGAGATCCCTCACGGAGGGCAGCATGTCTACATTGGGTGGAAGGCCGTACACATCCAAAACGTCATACGGCGGATCCTGCGCAAACTCGTTGTGGTGTTGATCGAGCGAGTAGCTGATCCTCGCAAATACCTCTGTCGCACTTTCGCCCGACCTGATCGGAAACCAAGTGAGGGGCCAATTGCGGGACGAGGAGTTTTTCAGCGCTCCGCGATTAGCCTCGCTCTCGATGATCCAAAGAGGGCAAGGGTAGGGAAGAAGCTCCACCTTGCTGCCGAATCGCTGGTCAATAACCAATAGCACGCTGTTCATAATTCGCTCCTAGCTCGCCGGACAGGTTCGGTCGCGAGGCCACGGTGAAATCGGAACTGGAAAACTCCTCGGCGGCTTTTGAGACCAATCCCAATTGTGTCCGTGGGGAGTTCCTGCCGATGTACCGTCAGGGTTTGGATGGTCGTGATCCCAATCAATGTCGGCCGCCGGTTGACCATCTAGTCCATAGAGTCTCTCTTGCCCGCTGCCGGGGTTTGTGTGCCAAGAGCCCGGCTCTCCCGTGTTCGGGGTCTTGTCCTGCAGCATCGGCCCTGTCAGCCACCATCCAACCGCCGCGCCTACACCTGCACCGATGATGCCGCCAACGACAACGCCCGGAGGGCCAAGGGCAGCGCCAATTTCAGCACCACCTATCGCACCAGCAAGCGGGTTCAACCCATCCGGGTCCGTGTAATGCAGGGGATTGTTGAACGCATAGGGTCGCCTGTTCCAGCCAGCCGCAAGGCCCTTCGGATCGTTCTGCGTATAGCCAAGACCGGGCATGTAGCTGCGCCGACCGTTGTAGTGCAGCCCACTCTCCACGTCGAAGTACTGCCCCGGCAAGCGCAGGTTGAACATGAACTCAGCAAAGCTCGTGACGCCAGGATTCGGGGTGACATCGAGGTTCGCAAACCTGTTGTGTGCCGTGGTCGGTTTCGTATCCCCAAAGGCACTGTACGCCCACTGCCAGACAGGCTGTCCTTGGCTGTCGGTCAGGCGCCGGGGCGTGTTGAGGTGGTCGCTGTGAACAGCGTGTAGCTGCCCATTGATGACCGCCGCAATCGGCATCGGCCCGTTCGCCGTGGGCAGGTAGATGTACTGCGTACTGCCTGCGCTGTTGGCCCCGCCCATGCCCGTCTCCGCGAGCAAGGTCCCATCCTCGTCGTACATGAATGCGTAGCCCAGCTTCTCCGCATCGCTCGTGCTCGGCCCCCACATCTTCGTGAAGAAGCCGATCAGGCTTTGCATGAAGCCCTGGTCGGTCTCGTCGCCCTCCGTCGGCGGATACAGCGGCTCTGTCTTGAACACCCGCTGCCCGAGGGCGTTGTGCGCGTAGCGGGTGGTCGGACTGGTGTCGGTCGCACCCGTCGTGACCGCACTCAACCGCCCCTCAGCGTTGTAGCTGTAGGTCCTCAGCCCATCGCTGGTCAGGTCCCCGTTCGCGTTGTACGCATAGGCCACGTTCGTGCTCGTGGTGCCGGTGGTCTGGCTGAACCCATCGAGCCGGTTGCTGCCTCCGTTGACCGTGTAGCTGCGGCTGGTGGTCTGCCCACCCAGCGTCTTCGTGCTCGCGTTCCGGTTTCCATTTGCGTCATAACCAAAGCTGGTCTGGCTCCCCGTCGCATTGAACCCGGTGATCCTCCCCACGGCGTCATAGCTCACGCTCCAGGTGGTGTTCGCGCTCGCGATGCTGCTGTGCATCGGATCGCTGTCCCCCGGCTGCAACAGGTTCTGCGTCAGGCTGGTGATGCGCCCGGCAGCGTCGTAGACGTAGCTGGCGAACTCGGTGGTGGTCATCCGCCCGGCGGTGTCGTACTTGCGGCTCGCGGCCAGCCCCGGTGCGAAGGCCCAGTTCCACGCGGTGGGCTGGCCCATCGGGTTCCAGGCGATGCCGGTGACGATCGGGCGGCCGTTCCAGCTCAGTTGAGTGAGGCGTCCGGCCGTGTCGTAGTTCAGGAGAAGCGCGCTGCCTTCTGGGTAGTAGATGCCGGCGAGCTGGCCCGCAGCGGTGTAGCTGTACTGGATCTGCTGGCTCAGGCCACTGGCCAGGGCCTGAGTCTTGACGCGAACGCGCCCCATCAAGTCGCGGGTGTAAGTGGTCGTGCCGCTGCGGTCGGTCATCGAGCTCAGGTACCCCGTGGCGCTGAAATTTTCGTCGTAGCGCAGGGTGGTGGTCTTGCCGTCGGCGAAGGTGATGAGGGTTGGGCGGCCCAGGAGGTCGCGCTGGATCTGGGTGGCCTGGCCCAGGGCATCGGTGAGGGTGCTCGGCAGGCCCAGGGCGTCGTATCGGGTGGTGGTGCTGCCGATGTCGGCGCTGCTCTCGGCGGTGGCGTTGCCCTGGGCGTCGCGGGCGTAGGTGGTGGCCACGCCCTTGAAGTCCTTGGCCTGGGTGACGGCATCCAGGGCGTTGTAGCTCAAGGACGCCGTGGCGTTGGCGGCGTTGGTGATGGCCTTGACGCGGCGCAGCGGGTCCAGGCCGTACCGGGTGCTCTGGTTCAGGCCGTTGGTCTCGGAGACCAACTCACCGTTGGCGTCGTATGCGAAGCTGTTCGTCTGGTTGGGGCCGTCGGTCTTTGCCGAGACGCGGTTGAGGTTGTTGATGCTGCGTGCGGCCATCCAGGCAATGGCGCCGGTGCTGTCCTTGACCTGCTCGGCCGTGCGGTTGCCCATCGCATCGAGAATGAAGCTGCCCGACTCGCCGCGGTTGCTGCTCCAGCCGGTGAGGCGGTGCGCGGCGTCGTAGGTGTAATTGAAGTACTGGCCCGTGGGCAACTTGAGCCTCTCGACAAGGCCCGTGGCGGTGTAGGTCAGCGTGGTGAGCGGCTGCAGGCTCATCCCGTGCGTGATCAGGCGGTCACGGGAGTCCCAGGTGTAGGCGGTGGATTGGCCCAGGGGCGGGGTGCTTCTGATGATGCGGTTGGCGCTGTCGTAGGCGTACTGGGTGACGTGGCCCAGGGCATTGGTGGTCTTCGTCAAATTACCCCGAGCGTCGTACTCGAAAGTGGTGACGGCCCCATTGGGGGCGGTTTCGGTGGCGGCGAGGCCCTGCGCGTTCCAGCTCCAGTTCCAGGTGCGAGTGGTGCTGGGAGACGAACTGGTGTCGGTGATGGCCTGCGAAAGAACGTTGCCCTTGTCGTCGTAGGTGTAGGCGGTGGTGCGGCCGGATTCGGTGACGAGCACGGGCAGGGAGAAGGTGGGGTGCCACTGGGTGGTCACGGTCTGGGCCTCGGGAGTGCCCGCCGCTCGCGTGACCGAGAGGGGCAGGCGCCGGGCAACGTCCCACGTGGTGATCGTCGTCACGCCCTTGAAGTCGGTCTCGCTGGTGACCATGCCGTTGGCATCCTGGATGCGTTGGAGGGCGTCCCGGTTTCCCGTTCCTGACGGCAGTTGGCTCCCGGTGACTGCGAGCTTTCCGTTCGCGCTCCCATACGCATACTGGCGGGTCGTGCCCAAGGGATCGGTGACAGTGGCGGTCTTGTCGTAGGGATAACTGACTTGGTAGCGTTCCACCGATCCTGCCAGTTCCGTCGTGATGGCCCTGCCGGTGGCGTCGTAAGTAAAGGTGGCCCACCGCGAGCCGTTCTCATCCAAGATGCCCGTGAGCGCCTGCGCAAAGGCTGCGTTCTCATAAAGAAAGGTCCGGGTCTTGCCGTCGGGGTAGGCCACCGACGACAGGCGCCCGACACCGTCGTATTGATAGCGAAGCACGCGCGCATCGGGCAGGGTCACGGTGTCGAGCTGGCCGGCGCCGGTGTAGGCGAAGGTGAGCACGCGGCCGAAGGGGCTGGTCACCGCCGACAGGCGCCCCGCGCCGTCATATCGATAGGTGGCGGTCCAGCCGTTGCGCTCGTACTTGGCTTGCAGCTTGCCGGTGCTGTCGAAGACCCACGTCGTGTTGTCGTCGGCGCGCCGGTAGGTCCATGCATCGGGGCTCTGCTCCAGGCTGTCCGCATTGTCATTGGCCACCCAGAAGGAAGCGCCCGCGGGCTTGGCAAAGCTTCGGCGACTGCCGTCGGGCATGGCGATGGCGACGGCAGTCGGAGCAAGCGCCGGTGTTGCCATCAATCGAACGCCGTGGTTGTGGGCCCAGGCGGCGCCCAGGCCGATGTCGGGCTTGGCGCTGTAGCTGGCCCAGTTGCTGCGGTAGATGCGCTGCACGCTGAGTGGCGCGGGGCCGGAGTCGCTCCAGTCGGTTTCCGAGCGGTACTTCTCGGCGGTGGCGGGGAGGATGGGGTTGCCGGAGAACAGTCCGGCATCGCATTGTCGATCCGCCGGAATCTCGGGCGGGGAGTTCTCGAGGCATTGCCTGTTGGCCCATAGCCCATTCGTGTCAATGTACGCCTTGTCGTAACTCAGCTTGTAGCCGTCACCGCACGAGCACGTGGGCAGCATGCCCGATACGGGCTTGGGCCTGGCGTTCGGCATCTCGCAATCGACGATGCCCATGCTCAGGATACCCCCGCCGTCTTCGTTGTCCGGATTCGACGGACTGAAATAGTGGCATTCCCCCTCGTTGTAGGCCGTCCAGTCGTGAATTCGTGGAGTCCCCACGGTGTAGGTGAAGCTCATCCCGGACCAAGAGGAAGCCGCACAGTACTCCTCGGCGCTCTCATAGAACTTGTCGCGGTTGCTAAAGTTGTTGTTGTAGTACCAACTCTTTGCATTCGCATGGGCCGAAAAGCATGCGAACACGATGAGCACGACCTGCCATGGTCTTTGGGTGGTCAAGTTTCGGGGTCGCCCGAGGGGCGTGTTGCTGGACCGGCTTCGAGCGAGCGGGAATGAAAGTGCGGCGCGCGCGCGTGCGCGCCATTGACGGCTTGCCATGGGTTCTCCCTGGTGGATTGATCTTCTCGCTGCGTGCTCAGGCACGCAGTGGCGCGATTCAATGAAAGGGAGCGCGTGGGCAACGAGGTCCTGCCGCCGCATCCCCTTCATGGGTGGCGCGGATCATAGTGACGCAAGCGACAACACGACAGACAGGAGAAAGTTCAACCAGTGTCGGTTCGACGATGCACGAGTAGTGCTTACTGTGTCATCGAGAGACTACGAGAAAGCATCGGTCCAAGGACAAGATTGCCACCCCATTGCTCCCTCAAGTCGACCTGAACTCCTGCGCCTGCCTCACCACCGCCGCCTTGTCGAAGGCATTGACCTCGTCGATCAGCTCGTTGGTGAACACGTTGCCCAGGTCGCCCAGCTGCTGCGGCAGCTGCGGATTGGCGGTCGAGCGCGCGGTGATGGCGACGATCTGCTGCCATTCCTCCAGGCTCGACGCGCCCCAGCGCTGGTCGGGGTCGTCCGGCCGCCGGATCCAGTTGTCCTTGCGCCGTCCCAGGATGAGCTCGATTTCCTGGCGGCTTTCCGCGTCCGACTTGTTCTTCGACTTGGTCTCGGGGTAGAGCGCCCAGTGGATGTTGATCGCCTCGCCCAGGTTGGTGTGGGCGAACAGCGTCGACTTGGCGACCGCGCGGAAGAAGCCCACCACCGCTTTGCGGTCCTCCTTCAGGTCCTTGCGCCGGATGCCCATCCAGCCGGCGCCGAGGCGCGCATAGTTGGGCGGGAGGTCCAGGTAGCGCAGCGGCATGCCGACCGCCTCGATGCGCGCGGCGGCCGTGTCGTAGGTGACGATCGCATCGACATTGCCCTGCGTCAGCGCGGTGCCGGCCACGCCGGAATCGCCGACTGCAATGAAGTTGATGTCGGACGTCTTCACGCCGAGCTCGCCGTACATGGTCTGCAGCGCGAAGACGCCGCCGTCGCCCTGATTGCGGATGCCGATGCGCTTGCCGGCCAGGTCCTTGATCGTCTTGACGGGGCTGTCAGGCTTGACTACCACCACGTTGGCATTGCGCGGCAGCCAGTTGTAGACCGCGATGATGCCCAGCTGCGGCTCCTTGGCGATCGCCGGCAGGTACACGCCGGGCGCGAGGGACCCGAATTCGGCCTGCCCGCGCGCGATGCCGACCATCGCCTGGTTGGCGCTGCTCATGTTCACGAAGTCGAGCTCCACTCCCTCCTGCTCGAAATAGCGCAGCTTCGGATGGCGCCCGCAGGTGATGAAGCATTGCTGCGCGTCGACGATGCCCACGGAGTTCGCCCCGCGGAACACCTTGCGGCCCTGGGCCGAGACGCCCGCGGCCCAGACGGCCGCGAGGCCGCCGAGTCCCAGGTTGAAATGACGCCGATCGATCATGGGGTCCTCGCTTTCTGAAGAAGATGAGATTGCGGAGATTGGGAGTCAGGCACTCACGGTCTTGTGCGCGTCCTCGACCGGCATCCAGCCCAGGACGCGCCGGCGCACCAGCCGGAGCGCACCGGTCAGTGCGACGCCGATGAGGGACAGGATGACGAACACGGCGAAGCTGCCGCCGGTGTCCAGCCGCGCGTCCATCTGCAGGATCAGCACGCCCAGCCCGGCCTGTGCGCCGATGAACTCGCCCACCACCGCGCCGACCACGGAAAACGCCGCCGCCATGTCCAGGCCCGCGAAGATGTAGGGCAGCGCGCTCGGGAACTTGGCCTTGGCGAAGATCTGCCAGCGCGTCGCCGACAGCGAGCGCAGGAGGTCGATGCGGTCCAGGTCGATGGCCTTGAAGCCGGCGATGCTGGTGACCAGCACGGGAAAGAAGGTGAGCATGCTGACGATGGCCACCTTGGAGCCGATGCCGAAGCCCATCCACATCACGATGATCGGCGCCACGGCCACCTTGGGCAGGCTCTGCAGCGCGGCGATGTACGGCCGCAGAAGCACCTCGAGGAAGTCGAGTTCCGAGATCACGATGCCCAGCAGCAGCCCGATGGCGCTGCCGACGAAGAAGCCGAGCACGATCTCGACCAGCGTGATGGCCGAGTGGAACCAGAACCCATCGCGTGCCAGCGGCCCGGTGGCCAGGCCCTGGTACATCGCGACCGCCACGTCGCTGAAGGGCGGCAGCAGGAACTTCGGCACCTCGAAGAAGCGAACGCCGAACTCCCAGGCCGCCAGCAGCACGATCAGCAGCAGGAATGAGTTGAAGCCGGTCGAGCGCAGGAGCGAGGGCCGGCGTGCGTGCGTCCTCGGGGGCTGCGCTTCGCGCAGGGCAGACAGCGGGGTGATGTGGGATGACATGGTTCGTTCGCTCCTGTGCCGGGCTCAGTCCAGCGCGGCCTCGTGGTGGAAGATGCCGCGGATCTCGTGGGCGGCGGCGGTGAACGCGGGCGAGCCGGTCGCGTCGAGGTTGCGCGGCCGCGGCAGGTCCACCTGGATCACGCGCTCGAGCGAGCCCGGGCGCGGCGTCATCACGAACACCACGTCGCCCAGGAAGATCGCCTCGGGAATGGAGTGCGTGATGAGGATCACCGTCTTGCCGCTGGCGCTCCAGATGCGCTGCAGCTCGAGGTTCATCTGCTCGCGCGTCATGGCGTCGAGCGCGCCGAAGGGCTCGTCCATCAACAGGATCTTGGGGTCGTGCAGCAGGGCCCGCGCGATCGACGCGCGCTGCTGCATGCCGCCGCTGAGCTGGCGCGGCAGCTTGTCCTCGAAACCGTCGAGCCGCACCATGTGCAGCAGCTCCATGGCACGCTCCCGCGCCGCTTTCATGTCCAGGCCGAGCACCTCGGCAGGCAGCATCACGTTGTCCAGGATCGTGCGCCAGGGCAGCAGGATCGAGTTCTGGAACACGAAGCCCACGTCGCGCCGCGTGCCCTGGATCGGCTGGCCGTCCAGGCTCACGCTGCCGTCCGAGTAGTCGAGCAGGCCGGCGACGATGCGCAGCAGCGTGCTCTTGCCGCATCCGCTGGGGCCCACCACCGTGACGAAGCTGCCTTCGGTGATCGAGAAGTTGATGTCGCGCAGCGCCTGCACCGCACCGGTGCCGGGAGCGCCGAAGGTCTTGCTGAGCCGCTGGACGCGGATGAATTCGGCGGCCGGCGGGCGGTTCGCTTCGAGGACGGGCATGGTCATGACTCCTGGTTCGGCGATGCGAGGCAGAAACGGCGGATGTGGCCGGCAATCGCTTCCGGCGCCTGGATGCTTCCGGCATGTCCGACGCCGGGCAGCGACACCGCCTCGCAGCGCGGGATGGCCCTCGCCATGCCCAGGGTGACGGCGGGCGGCACCACACGATCGAGCTCGCCGGCGAGCAGCAGGGTGGGCATGGGGATCTGCTGCGGCGGCAGCGCAGGGCAGTCGGCCACTGCGGCAAAGCGGCGTTGCGAACGCGCGGACGCAGGCTGCGCGGTGCGGAAGATGTTCTTCCACTGCGGCTGCCCGGCCAGAAAGGCGGGCGTGAAGAAGAACTCGGCCAGCGCCTCGGCTGTTTCCGGCAGGCCGCTGCGGAGCTCGCCAATGCGGGCGACGGCTTGCGGGTTCAGCGCCTCCAACTGCTCGGGCAGCGGCCAGGTGCTGCCTAGCACCAGGCGCTGCACGCACTGCGGATGCCGGATCGCCAGCGCCTGCGCCACGCGGCCGCCGAAGGAGGTGCCGTAGACATGGGCGCGCTCATGGCCCAGCGCCTCCAGCAGCGCCTTGGCATCGTCCGCGAGCTGCAGCAGGGTCGCTGGCGTTTCGGGGCCCTGGGTCTCTCCGCAATCGCGCTGGTCGTAGGCCAGCACCGTGAAGTGGGCGGCCAGGTGCGGCGTGATTGCATCGAACATGTGGTGGCTGCCTTCGGCGCCGTGCATCAGCAGCAGCAGCGGGCCGGCGCCGCTGCGTGCGAACGCCGTGCGGGCGTCGCCCGTGCTGCGGGTCTCAAGCACGCTGCGCCTCCTCGCGCGTGTCGAAGGTCAGCTCTACCTTCAGGCCCTGCGGATCGTGCAGGAAGATCTGGTGCAGCGGCCAGCCTTCGACCGGTGCCTCCTGGAATTCGATGCCCTGCTGCGCGAGGAAATCGTGCGTCTGCCGGAGGCCGTGCGCCCGGAAGGAGATGTGGTCGAGCGGGCCCGTGTTCGATGCCGGCCGCTCCTCGGCGAAGGCGGCCAGGTGCACCAGCGGCTGCCCTTCGGCATAGAGCCAGTAGCCGTCGAAGGGCATGACGGGGCGCGCGCCCGGCGTCAGCTGCAGCAGCCGCGTGTAGAAGTCGAGCAGTGCAGGCAACTGCTCCTGCCGGCAGCGGATGGTGAAATGGTTGAGGCCGGAGACATGCATGGCGCTTTCCTTTCTTTCCTTGCTTGCTTTCAGAGCGAGAGGATCCGTTGCAGGCTGCCGCCCAGCTCGGCCACCGGATCGGGGGGCAGCCAGGCCATGCGCCAGGCGACATGCCCGTCGGGCCGCACCAGCACCGCGCCGCGCTGGCCCATGTGGAGGCCGTCGGCTTCGTGGGCGGTCTCCATCTGGCGGACCTGGATCGGCACGCCGGCCTTCTGGGCGACCGCGCGGGCGGCATCCATCCAGCCTTCGGCCCTGGGCCCTGCCACCAGCACGAAGTCCTTGTCGAACCAGTCGAGCGTGGAGCCCAGCCGTGCGAGGTCGGTCCACAGGTGCGGGAAGCGTCCGCCGGGCCGGTCCGAGGGCTGGTAGTAGCGCGGCTGGTGCGGCGTCTTGACGGTGCCGTCCGGCACCAGGGCGCCCGTGTCGTAGCTGAAGCCCAGGTCCTGGCCCGAGCTGTGCACGTGGTTGTCCGTGTCCTTGATCCAGAAATCCATCTGCTCGCGGTTGCGCGAGCGCAGGGCCCGGTCGGTCTGGTCGAAACGCGAGCGGTTGCCGAGGCTGAAGTCGGCGTTCGACTCGGCGACCGGCCGGCGCTCGGCGTCGTAGCTGTCGAGCAGCGCCGGCCCGGCGCGGCCGTCGAGCACCAGCCGCAGTTTCCACGCGAGGTTGTGCGCGTCCTGGATGCCGGAGTTCATGCCGAAGCCGCCGTTGGGCGGGAAGCGATGGGCCGCATCGCCGATCAGGAACACCCTGCCGCGGCTGAAGCGCGCCGCCACTTGCCGGCTCAGCCGCCACACGGAGCGGCTGATCACCTTGACCGCGAGGTCCGGAATGCCGGCGTGCGCACGCGCCAGCGCCACCACTTCCTCGTCGGTGCGCGGCAGCGGGCGCTCGTCCTTCTCGGTGCCGACCTGCACGACGCTGAGCCAACGGTCCCGGCCATTGGTGTTGAGAACGGTGCCGATCGCGCCATCGGGCGTCCCGGGCACGACGCGGTAGCCGGCCGTGGTGTCGATGCGAGGCAGATGGGAGAGATCGGCCATCCAGTAGTCGTTGGCCATCACGGCCAGCGTCGAAGGCCCGCGCATCTCGATGTCGGCCTGCCGGCGCACGCTGCTGCCGGCACCGTCTGCGCCGATCAGGTAGGCGGCCTGCCATTGCTGCGTCTCGCCCGTGGCGAGCGCGCGGGTGGTGACGACCAGCCCATCGTCCATCTGCGAGAAGCCGACGAACTCGGTCTGGTGGAGGATGCGGCCGTGCTCCGCGGATTGCAGCACACGGAACAGCTCCTCCTCGACCACGTCCTGCGAGACGATGCTCTTCCACGACGGCGACTGGCCGGTGTTCAGCTCGGGGTTGGTGCGTCCGTACTCGTGGCCGGAGAGCGAATCGACGATGGCGAACACGTCGGTGCCTGTCGGCAGGCCGCGCGCACGCACCCGGTCCTCGATGCCCCACTGGCGAAACAGCTCCATCGTGCGGGTGCTGCAGCCGCGCGCCTTGGGGTGGGTGGTAACGCCCTCGGCGCGCTCGACCAGCACGAAGTCGATGCCGAAACGCTCCAGCAGCAAGGCCATCGACAGGCCGACCGGGCCGCCGCCAACGATGAGGATGCGGGTGGTGTTCATGGGTTTCTCCTTGTTTCCAGTGCGGCGCCGCGGGCTGGCAGTCCCCTAGCGCCCGACGGCATAGCCCTGCATGCCGCGCGGGCTGGCGGCCGCGCGCAGCACCAGGCGGCCGCGCGCGTCGCGCATGCGGCTGCAGGCGGAGATGCGGCTCTCCGACCAGGGCTCGTTGATGTGCACGTCGTGGCCGAGCTCGCGCAGCTGCGCGATCGTCGCGTCCGGGAAGCGCGGCTCGATGCTCAGCCGGTTCAGGGTGAGCGAGCGGGGCCAGAAGGACGAGGGGTAGTGCTTGACGTGGAAGGCCGGCGCGTCGATCGCTTCCTGCAGGTTCATGCCGTACACCGCATGCCGCAGGAAGAAGGCGGTCGACCACTGGTCCTGCTGGTCGCCGCCCGGCGTGCCGAACACCATGCAGGGTTCGCCGTCGCGCATTGCCAGCGTGGGCGACAGCGTGGTGCAGGGCGCGACGCGCGGCGTCAGGCTGTTGGGCAGGCCTTCGTCGAGCCAGGCCATCTGCAGCCGCGTGCCGAGCGCGAAGCCGAGTGATGCAATCGTCGGGCTGGACGACAGCCAGCCGCCGGACGGCGTGGCCGCCACCATGTTGCCCTTGCCGTCGATGACGCTGATCTGGCAGGTGTCGCCCACGAAGAGCTCGCGATCCGCCCACTCGGCCACCGGCGGCAGCTTGAGGAAGGTGGGCTCGCCCAGGCCGTAACGGGTGTCGGCGGTGCGCAGGCTGCGTTCGCAAACGCCCAGGTCGGGCAGGCGAGGCGAACATCCGAGCGGGCTGCCGGGTTCGAGTGCACGCGCGGCCGCCTGCGGGTCGACGCGCGCCCAGCGTTGCCGTGCATAGACATCGTCGAGCAGCGCATGCTGGACCTTCGGGTCGGCTCCCGGTGCGCTGCCATACCAGGCCAGCCGATCGGCCAGGCCCAGCTTGGTGGCCTCCGCGATCGAATGAACGAAGCCGGCGCTCGTCGGCGCATGCTGCTCCAGCGAGCCATGGCGCAGCATCGCGAGGTTCTGCAGCATCAGCGGCCCCTGGCTCCAGAAGCCGCACTTGGCAACCTCGAAGGCGCCGAAGGCCAGGGTCAGCGGCGCCTCGGCGTCGGGGCGCCACGAAGCCATGTCGTCCAGGCGCAGCAGGCCGGCGTGGCGCTCGCCGCTGGTGTCGCGGACCTTCTGCGTGCGGCAGAAGGCATCGATCTCCTGCGCGACGAAGCCTTGCTGCCAGATGCGCATCGCGGCCTCGATCACCGCGCAGCGGCCGGGGCCGGCCTGCTGCGCTTCCTCGACCACGCGCGCCATCGTCGAAGCCCACGCGGGCAGGCACATCAGGCTGCCGGGCCGGGGTACGCGTCCCTGGTCCAGCCACACGTCGGCCGACGTGTGCCATTCCTCGAGAAACAGGGGCCGCACGCCGAGGATCGCTTCCGCCAGCCGGGTCGATACGGGGAAGCCTTCGCGGGCATAGCGGATGGCCGGCGCCAGCACCTCCTGCAGCGGACAGCTGCCCTGCTCGAGCAGCATCGTCATCCAGGTCGAGAAGGCCGCGGGGACCGTGGCCGCCAGCAGACCGATGCCCGGCACCTGTTCGAAGCCGAGGCGCCCGAAGGCCTGCGGCGTGGCCTCGCCCGGTGCGCAGCCCTGGCCCTTCAGCGAGACGGCGCGCCGCTCGCGCTCGCTCCAGTACAGGATCGGCACCTCGCCGCCGACGCCGTTGAGATGCGGCTCCACCACCTGCAGCACGAAGCCGGCGGCCACGGCCGCATCGAAGGCATTGCCGCCGCGCTCCAGCACGCCCATGGCCGTTTGCGCTGCCAGCCAGTGCGTGGAGGAGGCGACGCCGTGCGTACCGATGATTTCAGGGCGGGTGGTGAACATGCAGCAGCCGAAAAAAAGTGGAAGAACCGGGCGGCGTCTTCGAGGCTTCGCCCTAGAATTGCCGTTACCGATACGTAATGTGTCTATTACGGATCGGTAAGTCAAGCGCTTTTGAAGTCCGTGCTTTCCCTGAGGCGACCGCCGACGGCGCGGCACGAGAGAAGGAAGACATGCCGAGAAAAGCAGAAACCGAAGCGAAGCGGCCGGGCGTTGCCACGCGGGCCCGCAAACCGCCCGGGCCCGCCGTGGCGGCCAACGACGGCAAGGCCTGGCGCCGCGCCGGTGGCGACCAGACCATGATCCAGGAGCTGGGCCTGCGCATCCGTGCCGCTCGCGAGGCCAAGGCGCTGTCGCTGGCGCAGGTGAGCGAGCTGTCGGGCGTGCCCGGCGCCACGCTCTCGCGCATCGAGAACAGCAAGATGTCGCCCACCTTCAGCGTGCTGGCGCGCATCATGGTCGCGCTCGAGGTCGACTGGGTCGACCTGGTCGGACCGAAGAAGCCCGCACCGGGCGAGCCGGTCATGAGCTTCACCGAGGCCGGCGGCGGCATCGTGACGCAGGTGCGCGGCGAGCGTTGCGAAGTCCTGCACGGCGACGAGTCGGCCCAGTCGGCGCCGCTGCTGGTCGACGTGCACTCGCGCAAGCTCAGCGACACCGGCGGCCTCGTGGGCCACCAGGGCGAGGAGTTCTGCTACGTGCTCTCCGGCGCGCTCGCCCTGCACATCGAGGGCCGCGAACCCCGCATCATGCAGGTCGGCGACAGCGCGCTCTTCGACAGCACGACGCCGCATGCCTACCTGGCGGCGACCGCGGCCGGCGCGAAGATCCTGATCGTCGTGACGCGGCCCTACGGCTCGCACATGCAGCGAGACATTCCTGGCTTGACCTGATCCGAGGCCCCGCGCGCTATAGGAGAATGGGCGCCCCTCCAAATTCACTCGAGCCCCCGAGCCCACCGAGACATGACCGCCGCAAGCCTGGACGAGCTGTTTGCAGAAAGCCATTCGCTGCCCTCGGTCCCCAAGGTGGTTCGAGACCTGATCGAAGTCCTGAGCAACGACAACGCGACCTTGTCCCAGGTGGCGCGCAAGATCGATGTCGACCAGGTGCTCACCGCCAGGATGCTGCGGCTGGCGAACTCGCCCTTCTACGGCGTGCGCCGGAAGATCTCGACGATGGAGGAGGCGATCCGGATGCTCGGGCTCTCCTCGATCCGCACCCTGGTCATCAGCGCCAACCTCACGGGCACCTTCAAGAAGGTCCCCCATGTGGAACTGCCGAAATTCTGGCGCCACAGCCTGCGCGTCGCCTCCGCCGCCCGCCACCTGGCCGGTGCAAGCCGCGCCGCCGATCCGAACCTCGCCTTCACCGTGGGCAGCATGCACGCCATCGGGCACCTGATCATGTGCATCGTCATGCCCGATGAAATGGGCCCGCTCAACAAGAGCTGCCCGATCGATGCCATGGGCCGGCTGGATTCCGAGGAGCAGGCCTTCGGCTACCACTTCGGCGATGTCAGCGCAAGGCTGGCCTCGCGCTGGAATTTTTCCGACGAATTCGTCACTGCGCTGGGCGGGTTCGCGCGGCCGTTGCGCGTGCAGCCCTTCGATGCATTGGCCGGCATCGTGCACATGGCCGTGTGGCGCGTGGCGCTGGATAGCAACGGGCCGGCACTGTCCAGCGACTTCGAGGCGTGGCCATCGGAAATCGGGCGCGCGGCCGGCCTGTCGCGGGAAAGCGTCGAGGACATGCCGCCGCCCTCCGAACTTGCCGCCGACCTCGAACTCATGATCGCCTGAGCCACCGGCCCTGCTGCGAGCCCCCACCCCGCCCACGCACTAGAACTAATACCCGACGACTGAAATCACGTCGAGGCGACAAGTTGCAGCGTGAGCCGATTTTTGCGTCGTCCTTCACACCCGTCCGAGCAAGTCCGCATTTACCATGGCCGCACTCCCGAGATCGTCATCAATGGAAACCTGCCCGGACCCTGCTCGCACCGACCCCGCCCCCGCCCAGGAGGCCTGGGTGGAGCAGCTGCGCATCATCACCGCGGCCGGGCGCTTTCATGCCGGAGAGGTGTCGGTGCAGCGCGCCATCGGCGAATTGCTGGGCCTCGTGCGCGACCTGCTGAACCTCGAGGTGGTCTTCGTCAGCGAGGTCGTGAACGGGCATCGCGTCTTCCGCTACATCGAGTCGCAGGACGACGCCTCGCACATCCGGCCCGGCCATTCCGCGCCGCTCGAGCAGACCATCTGCCAGCGCATCCTCGACGGGCGCATGCCGAACCTGGTGCGCGACGTCAGCGCCGTCCGCGAAGCACAAGGCCTGCCGCGCGTCTTCGAGGGCATGGGCACGCACATCGGGGTCCCGGTCCGGATGGCGGACGGCAGGCTCTACGGCATGCTGTGCGGATTCAACATGAGCGGCGTGACCGAGCTGGACGAGCGTGACCTGCGGCGGCTCGAAGTCGCCGCCGGCGCGGCCGCCCGCCTGCTCGCGAGCGCGGACGGGCGCGAACACACGCCTTCCGACCCGGCGCTGACCTAGCGCGCCGTCCCGCAGACGCCATGGCGGCGTTGCAACGTGGGAATGGCTCCTTCTGGCGTGTTCAGGGCAGCAGGACCAATGCGCCGAGGGTGGCGCGCGATTCGAGCCGCGCGTGCGCCTGCGCAGCGGCCTCCAGTGAATGGCGCTCGATCGGCGGCAGCCGGATGCTGCCGTCGGCGAGCGCATCCCACACGCGCTGCGCACGTTCGGCCAGTTGTGCCTGGCTCGCCACGTAATCGAACACCACCGGGCGCGAGAAGCTCAGCGATTTTGCGACCAGCGCATCGGGCGGCAGCGGCGCCAGCGGGCCGCTGGCCTGGCCGAGGCTGATCCAGTGGCCGCGGCGGGCCAGCGCTGCCAGGTTCTCGTCGCGGGCCGCATCGCCCAGGCCGTCGACCAGCACGTCGGCGCCGCCGCAGGCACGCTGCACGGCATCGGCGAAGCGGTAGTCGCGCGTCACGATCGCATGCTCGCAGCCGTGCTCGCGTGCGACGCGCGCCTTCTCATCGCTGGACACCGTGCCCAGCACCGTCGCACCGAGCCGGCGCGCCCAGGCACAGACCAACAGGCCCACGCCGCCGGCCGCCGCGTGCACCAGCAGCCGCGTGCCGCGCTGCACCCGGCCCAGGTCGTGCAGCAGGTAGTCGGCGGTCAGGCCCTTGAGCAGCAGGGCGGCGGCGGCCTCGTCCTCGATCGACGCGGGCAGGCGCACCACCCAGTCCGCCGGCACGCAGCGCACGCCGCAGTAGGCGCCAGGCACCGGGCCGAGGTACGCCACGCGATCGCCCGGCAAGAACCCGCTCACCTGCGGCCCGACATCGATCACGCTGCCGGCGGCCTCCATGCCGGGCACCAGCGGCAAGGTTGACGGGATCCAACCGCGCCTCAGGTAGATGTCGATGAAGTTGACGCCGATCGCGCGCTGCCGGATGCGCACCTCGCCTGCGCGCGGCGCCGGAGCCTCGCCCTCCTGCGCGCGCAGCATCTCGGGTCCGCCATGGTGCTCGACCACCACGCGGCGCGTGGCGAGGGGCAGGGCGGCCGGCATCGCTTCCGTCGCGCCGGGCGCTCGCAGGTCGCCGCCCGCGTGCAGGTAGCGCCGCAGGTTTTCGAAGCCCGCTTCGTACACCCCCTTCGCCACCATGTCGCGCAGCTCGCGCTCCATGCCCGGCGGCGTGTCGAAGCGCGATTCCCAGTGCCAGAAGGTGCGGTTGCCGTCGGTCACGGGTTTCAGCGTGACCGTGGCCACGTAGCGTCGCAGCGGCACGGTCGCCTCGACGATGCAGTAGGTGCTCGTGTGCTCGCGGTCCGAAAGCGTCAGCAGCTGCTCGCGGATGCGGTTGCCGTCCCGCAGCGTAAAGCTGCGCACGCAGCCCACCTGGTCGCTGCGCTCGCCGCCCTCGATGCGGCTCGTCTCCACGGCCTCGTGCCACTGGTCGTGGCTGTTGAAGTCGCGCAGCACGGCCCAGACGCGCTCGATCGGCGCATCGATGAGGGTCGAGCGGACCACGCGCTGGCGCATCAGGCCGTCCGCCGGGCCGCCCCAAGGGCGGACTGCGTCCCCTTGGGGGGCAGCGAATACACGAAGTGATGAGCGTGGGGGCGCATATCTTCAGGCCGTCCGCCGGGCCGCCCCAAGGGCGGACTGCGTCCCCTTGGGGGGCAGCGAATACACGAAGTGATGAGCGTGGGGGCGCATATCTTCAGCGGCGCCCGAAATGGCGCTTCAGCGCTTCGAAGCCGGCCTGGAAGACGCCTTGCCCGATCGACTCCGCAAGTTCGCGCTCGCGGGTCTCATCGCACTCGAACTCCGCGCTCCACTCCGCGAAGCAGCGCCCGCCATCGGTCACCGGCGTGAGCTTGAGCGTGGCGATGTAGTTCGCCACCCCCATCGGGCTCTCGAGGATCTCGTAGCTGCAGCTGTATTCGTAGTCCGACAGCGCCAGCAGCCGCTCGCGAATCGCACCGCCGTCCTTCGTGTGGAAGTGCCGGATGCAGCCCACGCGGTCCGGCGGCTGCCCGTTCTCGATGCGGCTGTCCGCGATCGACGGGTGCCATTGCGGCATGCCGTTGAAGTCGCGGATGCGCGACCACACGTTGTCGGCACTGGCATCGATGACGCTCGAGACATAGACCTGCACCATCCGTCATTCCTTCTTTTTTCCGCCGCCGGAAAGCAGCGCCGCCTGCGTGCCCGCGGGGTCGCCCACCAGGCGCTGGATATCGCCGCCCTCGATGCCGATCTCGCGCAGCAGCTGGTCCACCAGCGGCGCCTGCGCGCGGAAGCGCAGCGCGGAATTCACCAGGCCATCGGCAAAGCCGCCGTTCGCATCGCCGTTGGGAACGCCCCCGTGCGAACCGCCTCCGCCCAGCCCCTCCACGTGCAGGATCTTGATGCCCTCGATACGCTCCATCGGCCGCACCGATTCGCGGATGATGGCTTCGGCCTTCTCCACCAGCTTCATCCGCAGGGCCGACATGCGGGCATCGGCCGACAGCATGTTGTGCGCCTCGTTCATCATGCGTTGCGCCTCGGCCTCGATCTCGGCACGCACGCGCATCGCCATCGACTTGATCTTGTCCGCATCGGCATCGGCCTCGGCCTGCGCGCGCAGCGCGGCGCCGCGGTCGGCGCTGGCGTCCTTCTCCGCCTGCGCGGCGGTCGTCAGGCGCAGCGCGTCGCGCTCGGCGGCCTGGGCCGCGCCGATCAGCTCGATCGCCTTCCTGCGCTCGGCCATCTCCACCTCGCGCGCGGTGAACACCTTCTCCTCGGCCGACACGGCCTGGGCGCGCGCGGATTCCGCCTCGGCCTGGGCCTCGCTCTGCGCCTTGCTCTCGCGTGCCACCGCGATCGCGCGCTGCTGCTCGGCCAGTTCCAGCGACAGCCGGCGCTCGATCTCGGCGCCCTGGATCGTGCGCTCCTTGGTGATGCGCTCCTGCTCGATGGTCTGTTCGGCCCGGATGCGGGCGGCGTCGATGCTCTGCTTGGCCGCGATCTGCGCGCCTTCCGCGTCCTGTTCGCGCCGCGCGCGCTCGGTCGCCAGCTCGGCGCGCTGGCGGGCGCGCGCGATCTCCACCTCGCGCTGTTGCGTGAGGCGCGCGTGCTCGCTCTCGCGGTCGATCTCCAGCGAGAGCTTCTCGGCCTCGAGGTTCTTGTTGCGGATCGCGATCAACGTGTCCTGCTCGACATCGTTGCGCTGCTTCTTGCGATGCTCGATCTGCTCGGTCAGGCGTGTCAGGCCCTCGGCGTCGAACGCATTGCTCGGGTTGAAGAACTCCATCCCGGTCTGGTCGAGCTGCGTCAGCGAGGCGGCCTCCAGCTCCAGCCCGTTCTTGGTCAGGTCCTCGGCCACGGATTCACGCACGCGCTTCACATAGGCGCCGCGCTTCTCGTGCAGTTCCTCCATCGTCATCTCGGCGGCGGCGGTGCGCAGCGCGTCGACGAACTTGCCCTCGACCAGCTCCTTCAGCTGCTCGGGCTCCATGGTGCGCAGGCCCAGGGTCTGGGCGGCCGCTGCCACGGCTTCCGCATGGGCGGCCACGCGCACGTAGAACTCGGCGATCACGTCCACCCGCATGCGGTCCTTGGTGATGAGCGCCTTGTCGCGCCCGCGGCTCACTTCGAGCCGCAGCGTGTTCATGTTGACCGGGATCACGTCGTGCACGATGGGCAGCACGAAGGCGCCGCCGTCGAGCACCACCTTCTGCCCGCCCAGGCCGGTACGCACGAAGGCCCGCTCCTTCGAACTGCGCAGGTAGAGCCAGTGGAGCAGCCAGACCGCGAGCGCGACCAGGATCGCGACCACGATCAGCCCCAGGATGAAGTTGCCGAATTGAGCGCCGGACATGGATGTCGTCTCCTCTTTATCTCGTGATCTGCAGGAAGCGCCGCGTCGTCTCGGTCAGCGCCGTTTCGGTGGGCAGCCGTTCCATCGAACTGGCGCCGTAGAAGCCGTGGCACGCGGGGCAGCGTGCGAGCACATGCCGCGCGTCCTCCGGCGTGGCGATGGGCCCGCCGTGGCACAGCACGATGGCGCCGGGATTCACTGCATGCGCGGCTGCCGCCCAGGCGTTGATGCGGCCGACGCAATCGTCCAGCGTGAGCGCCGTGCCGGCGCCGATGGCACCGCCGGTCGTGAGGCCCAGGTGGCACACGATGATGTCCGCGCCGGCGGCTGCCATGGCGCGCGCGTCGGCTTCGCTGAACACGTAGGGCGTGGTCAGCAGGTCCATCGCATGGGCGCGCGCGATCAGCTCGACCTCCAGCCCGTAGCCCATGCCGGTTTCCTCGAGGTTGGCGCGAAAGGTGCCGTCGATCAGCCCCACCGTGGGGAAGTTCTGCACGCCGGAGAAGCCGAGCGATACCAGTCGCCGCAGGAACTCCTCGGGGATCATGAAGGGATCGGTGCCGTTGACGCCGGCCAGCACCGGCGTGTGCTTGACCACCGGCAGCACCTCGTGCGCCATTTCGCAGACGATCTCGTTGGCGTTGCCGTAGGCGAGCAGGCCGGCCAGCGAGCCGCGGCCGGCCATGCGATAGCGGCCCGAGTTGTAGATCACGATCAGGTCGATGCCGCCGGCCTCTTCGCACTTGGCCGAGAGGCCGGTGCCGGCGCCGCCGCCGATGATCGGGCGGCCCTCGGCGATCTTGGCGCGGAAGCGGTCGAGCAGGATGGATCGGGCGATGCAAGGCATGGGCGTCAGGCGCGTCGCGCGTGGGGGGAAGACACGGAGATCTCCTGCCATGCCGCGACCAGCGCATCGGCGAAGGCCTCGTCGTTGATGTGCAGGGGCAGCCGCTGGAGCTTGCGATCGGGCCCGGCCCGGAACGACTGTTCGATGGCGGAGAACAGCGCGCGGTCGGCCTCGGGATCGTGGAAGGGCTCGCCGGGCCGGTCGATCGCCGACACGCCGCGCTCGGGGATCAGGAAGCGCAGCGGCCCGCGCATCGCGTTGAGCTTGGCGGCAATGAAGGCGCCGATCGCCTCGCACTCGGCGGGCGTGGTGCGCATCAGCGTGACGGTCGGGTTGTGGCGGTACAGCTTGCGCGCCCTGAAGCGCTCGGGCACCGTCTCCCAGGCGCCGAAGTTCACCATGTCCAGCGCGCCGCAGGAGCCCACGTAGGGCAGGGCGTGGCGCGCGAAGGCGTCCATGCGCGTGGGACCGGCGGAGAGCACGCCGCCCGCGATCTCGTCGGCGATCTCGGTGGTCGTCACGTCGATCACGCCCGCCAGCAGGCCCGAATCCACCAGCTTCTCCATCGACTGGCCGCCGACGCCGGTCGCATGGAAGACCAGGCAGTCGCAGGCCTCCTCCATGCGCTTGGCAACCCTCTGCACGCAGGGCGTGGTCACGCCGAACATGGTGAGGCCGAGCGCGGGCTTGCTGTCGGCCGACACGGCGGGCGGGTGCGCGATCATCCCTGCCAGTGCGTGCGCCGCATTGGCCAGCACGCGCTCGCTGATGCGGTGGATGCCCTGCACGTCGGTGACCGAATACATCATGCAGATGTCGCTCGGACCCACGTAGGGCCGCGTGTCGCCGCTGGCCATGGTCGAGACCATCACCTTGGGCACGCCGATCGGCAGCGCCCGCATGCCTTGCGTGGCCATCGAGGTATTGCCGGAACCGCCGGCGGCGATGATCCCGCCGAGGTCGCGCCGCGTGCCCACGAAGGCCTCGAAGGCCTGCGCCATGGCGGCCGTCGCGCTGCCGCGGTCGCCGCTGAAGACGGCCGCCTCGCCCTGCGGGTGGTGGCGCGCCACCTCGCGCGGATGCACGCTGGCCAGCGAGGTCTTGCCGGAGGTCGAGAGGTCCACCGTGACCACGCGCAGGCCGAGCCGCTCCAGGCATTGGCGCAAGAAGAAAAGCTCGCGGGCCTTGGTGTCGAAGGTGCCGGCGATATACGCTGCACGGGTGCTGCCGGTCGCGACAGGAAAGTCGAACAGCCGGCCGGCGCGGTCGGCGCCCGCATCCTCTGCGCCGATGCTCCCACTGCCTCTCCCGCTGGCGGAAGAGGGCTGGGCTGACGGCAAGCCCGATGGCGCCCTCGCAATGTCGACCACGGGTGCGGCCGCATCCCCCGCATTCCAGCGATTGAAGCCGCGCACCATGCGCGGCGCAGGCGCATCCATCGAAGGCGGGCCCTCGCCATGCGCGCGGCGCACGGTGAAGACTTGCACCGGTGCTGGTCCCTCTGGCTCGTCGCCGGCTTCGGGCCCCGCAAGCACCTCGTCGTGCCCGTTCGAGCGCACGCCCAGCAGGCGCTCCTGCAACTCGCGGTCGCCGGCCAGCTGCGCACTCGGCATCTGCTGCGTGATGCGCCCGTTGACCATCACGCCGATGCGGTCGGCCACCGCGATCGCGACGCCGAGGTTCTGCTCGATCAGCAGCACCGAGATGCGGCCCTCTGCCGCGAGCTCGCGCAGCGCCTGCGCCACCTGGTCGACGATCACCGGCGCGAGGCCCTCGGTGGGCTCGTCCATCACCAGCAGCGTCGGGTTCAGCAGCAGCGCGCGGCCGATCGCGAGCATCTGCTGCTCGCCGCCCGAGAGCTGTGCGCCGCCGTGGCCGCGCCGCTCGGCCAGGCGCGGGAACAGGGTGTAGACGCGATCCACCTCGCGCCGCTGCCTCGCGACCAGGCGCAAGGTCTCGTCCACGGAGAGCGAGGGCCAGACGCGCCGACCCTGCGGCACGTAGGCGATGCCGCGCCGCGTGATCTCGTGCGGCGCGAGGCCCAGGATCTGCTCGCCGGCCAGCCGGATGCTGCCGCGCGCCGGCACCAGGCCGGTGATCGCATTGCACAGCGTGGTCTTGCCCATGCCGTTGCGCCCCACGATGCCGAGCACGCCGCGCTCCAGCACCAGGCTGACGCCCTGCAACGCATGGGCGTGGCCGTAGAACACGTCGAGTGCGTCGATGGCCAGGACCGGCGCATTGCTGCCCGGCGGCTTGTCGGGGGTGCTGCCGAACCAGGCCATCAGTGCCGGCTCCCCATGTAGATCGCCTGCACCTCGGCATCGTTTTCGATGTCCCCGGGACTCCCGGTGCGCAGCGTGCGGCCGTTGTGCATCACCGTGACGCGGTCGACCACGCGCAGCGCGATGTCGAGATCGTGCTCGATCAGGACGAAGCTCATGTGCGCCGGCAGCGAGCGCAGCAGCGCCACCAGCTCGCGGCGCTCGGCCGGCGAGAGGCCGGCGGCCGGCTCGTCGAACAGGATCAGGCGCGGCGCTCCTGCCAGCGCCATGCCGATCTCGAGCTGGCGCTGCTGGCCGTGCGCCAGGTTGGCCACGCGCTCGTTGGCGAGATGCGCCAGGCGGGTGCGCTCCAGCAGGTCTTGCGTGGCCTGCGTCGAGGCGTGCCCCGGGCCGGCCCGCAGGAAGCTGAAGCGGCCGCTCGCGACGCCGCGCACCGCGAGGAAGAGGTTGTCGCGCACCGTCAGGTCGCGGAACAGCAAAGACGCCTGGTAGGTGCGGCGCAGCCCCTTGCGGATGCGCTCGCAGGGCGGCAGCGCGGTGATGTCCTCGCCGAAGAAATGAATGCGGCCGGCCGTGGGCGGGAAGTCCCCGGTGATGGCGTTGAAGAGCGTCGTCTTGCCGGCACCGTTGGAGCCGAGGATCGCGTACTTCTGCCCGGCCGCCACCGTGAGGGACACATCGTCGACCGCGCGCAGTGCGCCGAAGGCACGCGTCACTCCCGCCAGGCGCAGCGCGTCGCCCGACAGCAGCTGCGCGCCGCCGCCAGTGCTGCTGCTGCTGCTGGGACGCGGCGCGGGCTGCCGCAGGGGAGTGATCGTCGCCATCGCTAGAAGCCGGCCGGCGAAGCTTGGGCAGGCGTCATTTCCTGCAGTCCGGGACGTCGCGCGTGCCCAGGCCCATCTTCTTGAACTCGGCTTCGGGCAAGCCCAGCGTCTGCGAGATGTCGGGGACCGACTTCACCACCTTGTTGTAGAAGGAGCCGTCCGGCGCCTTCGTCACCTCGGTGATGTACGTGGTGCCGACCCCGTTGCGGTTGGCGTCGATCTTCACGGGGCCGGCGGGGCCGTTGAAATTGGTCTTCTGCAGTGCGTCGCGGTACGCCTTCTGGCCGCCCGACAGGTCGCCCTTGACCGCATCGAGCGCATCGAGCGCGGCCTTGGTGTTGATGTAGTAGAGGTACGCGAACAGCGAGGGGCTGGGGAAGCCGTCCTTGAAGTTGGCCTTGTAGTCCGCCACGAACTTCTTCCATTCGGGCGTGTCGATCGAATCGGCCATCGGGCCGGCGGAGGCCGTGCCCAGGAGCGACTCGCGGCGCTTGCCCTTGAAGTTGAGCACCGTCTGGTCGACCGTGATGGAGCCGCCGACCATCGGCTTGTCGCCGCCGGCTTGCTCGTACTGGGTGAGGAAGTTCACCGCGTCCGAACCGCCCAGCACCACCACGAGCGCGTCCACGTCCTTCGGGATCTTGGCGATCACCGACGCATAGTCCTTGGTGCCCAGCGGCACCCAGGCCTTGTCGACCACCTTGCCGCCCTTGGCGCAGTAGCTCGCCATGAAACCCTGCACCTGCGAATAGGGGAAGCCGTAGTCCTCCGCGATCAGGAAGGTCTTCTTGTAGCCCTTGGACAGCGCGTGCTCGCCCAGGCCCACCATCCACTGCGCGCCCTCGGTGTTGAAGCGGTAGAAGTTGGGCGCCGGATCGGTCAGCGTGGCTGCCTGCGCGCCGGAGGAGCCGTTGATGAAGGTGATGTTGGGCTGCGTCTTCGCGTAGTTCTTGACCGCGATGCCTTCGTCGCCCGACAACGGGCCGATCATGACCTGCACCTTGTCCTGCTCCACCGCCTTGCGCGTGGCATTGACCGCCTTGTCGGGCGTCGCGTCGGAGGACACCTTGACGAACTCGATCTTCTTGCCGCCGGCCATGCCGTTCTTCTGCTTGAGCGCGAGCTCCGCGCCGCGCATGCCGTCCTGCCCCGGTGCCGCGAACGGGCCTTCCAGCGAGGCCAGCAAGCCGACCTTGAGGGTCTCCTGCGCCTGCGCCAGACCGGCCGCCGCGACCAGCGCGGCGGCGCCCACGAGGCTGCGTCCGAACACTCTTCTGCTTGTCTTCATGTCTCGCTCCTGGTTGTCATTGATGAACGAATGCGGCCGAGGCCGCGCGCGGTGAACGGGCCGCCAAGGCGCGTGCGCAGGCTCTGCCACAAGCCCAGCAGCCCGTCGGGGGAAAAAAGGACGATGGCGAGGAACACGCCGCCGATGACGAGGTTGAAGCGCTCGCGGTCGACCAGGTCGATCGCGAAGTTCTGAAGCAGCACGAACACGATCGCGCCGACGAAGGCGCCGATCGGGTGCTTCATGCCGCCGAGCACGGCGATGATGAGGATGTTGATCATCGCGCCGGTGCCGACCGTGCCGGGCGAGATGCGGCCGTTGTACCAGACCATCAGCACCCCGCCCACCGCTGCGAGAAAGCCTGCCACGGCGTAGGCGGCGACCCGGTGCGCGGTCACGTTGTACCCCAGCGCGGACATGCGGCGCGGGTTGTCGCGAATGCCCTGCAGCGCCACGCCGAAGGGAGCGCGCACCAGGTACTTGACGAAGAAGTAGCCCCCGAGCGCGCACGCCAGGGTCAGGAAGTAGAAGGCCAGGGGTTCGCGCAGGTCGAGCTCGAAAACCATCGGCGCCGCAATGCGGCTGAAGCCCTGGAAGCCGTTGAAGAGGGTGTAGTTCTGCTGCGCCAGGTAGAAGAAGGCCACGCCCACTGCCAGCGTGATCATGATGGTGTAGATGCCCTCGGTGCGCACCGAAAGCCAGCCCACTGCCGCGGCGAACAGCGTGGCGAGCCCGACCGCGATCGGGAGCGCCAGCCACCAGGGCCACCCCAGGCTGATCGCCACGTTGCTGCTGGTGCCGAAGATGGCCAGCATGTAGGCGGCGAAACCGGCCACCGTCATCTGCGCGAGCGACACCATGCCGCCGTAGCCGCCGAGAAAGGTGAGCGAGAGCGCGATCAGTCCGAGGGCCAGCGACTGGGCGCCGATCTGGAAGGTGAAGAAAGGCGATGCGAAGAACGGGTA
The DNA here is from genome assembly GCF_901827205.1 of Variovorax sp. PBS-H4. NCBI lineage: Bacteria > Pseudomonadati > Pseudomonadota > Betaproteobacteria > Burkholderiales > Comamonadaceae > Variovorax > Variovorax sp. PBS-H4. Next base: position 746,738 of record NZ_LR594675.1, read on the forward strand.
CGCGAGGACGAAGGCCATGACGATGACGTGGCGGGGGCGGATCGCCCGCAGCTTGTCGCGCTGGCGCTGCCACCAGCCTGCGCCGGCCGGCACCGCGATACCGCCTGGTGCAGCGACAGGCCGCAGCGGCGGCGCCGTGCCCGACGGCCGCCGCGCCGCGGTCGCCGCGGCCGAAGAATTCATCGCCCGCCGCCACTGCGCCGCGCTCATGGGGCCCCCGCGCTCGTCACTTCGTGTACTGCGCGGCCCTCCGGGGGGGCTTTCGCGCCTATGGGCGGCCGGGCTGCGCTCATGACGCCTTCCCCATCAGCCCGCGCGGCTTGAAGGCCAGCGCGATCACCATGATCACGAAGGTGAAGACGACGCTGTAGGTCGGCGCGTAGGCCTGGCCGAACTGCTCGGCCAGGCCGATCAGCAACGCTCCGATGGCGGCGCCCACCACGCTGCCCATGCCGCCCACGATCACCACCACCAGGGAGGCGAGCAGGTAGCGCGTGTCTTCGCCCGGCGAGATCGACAGGGCCGTGCCGCCGACCACGCCTGCGAGACCGGCCAGGCCGGCGCCGATCGCGAAGGTCAGGGCGAACACGCGCTGCACGTTGACGCCCGAGGCCGCGAGCATCCCGCGGTCGTCCACGCCGGCGCGGATCATCATGCCGATGCGGGTGCGTGCCAGCAGCAGCCACAGGCCCACACCGATCACGATCGAGGCCAGCAGCACGAACAGCCGGTAGGTCGGGAACTTGTTGACCAGCGGCAGCGTGGTCGAGCCGTAGATCCAGGCCGGCGGATCGAAGGTGTAGATCTCGGCGCCCCAGATCCACAGCGCAACGTCGGCCAGCACGATCGACAGGCCGATGGTCACCAGCGTCTGCCGCAGGTCCTGTCCCTGCATGTGGCGGAACACCAGCAGCTGCATCAGCACGCCCAGCACGGCTGCCGACAGGAAGCCGGCGAACACGGCCAGCACCCACGAGCCGGTGCGCTCGCCTACCATCCAGCCGACGTAGGCGCCGATCAGGTAGAGGGAGCCGTGCGCCAGGTTGACGTTGCGCATCAGGCCGAAGACCAGGGTGAAGCCGCTGGCGACCAGGAAGTAGAGGGAGGCCAGCGTGAGGCCGTTGAGCAGGGTCTTGAAGAAGAGAGGCGAGTTGTCGGCGACCGCCCAGATGGCGAAGAATGCGATGGGGAGGGCGAACAGCAGCGACGGGATCCAGCGGGAGTTTTTCATGGAGTGCCTTCGGCTGCGGCTGCGGTGCGAGAGGGTAGAGGTACGCGGCCTGGCAATACGTGCGTTGCTGTTGGCTTGAGGCCGGAGCCGGGATGTCGTCCCGGCAGCCGAGTCACTTTCTTTTGCTTCGCCAAAAGAAAGTAACCAAAGAAAAGGCGACCCCACTGGCCGCGACCCTCCGCTTCGCTACGGGCAACCTGCGGTGCTCGCTTTTCGCGGGGTCCGCGCAAACTCGCTTCGCTCAAACACGCGCGGCCCTGATCCGCGAAAAGCTGCGCTCCTCGGCGCGGCCAGAGGGGATTGAACTTCAACGCGCCGCAGGCGCGTCCTTCTGTGGTTTGCAACTTGGCGTGAGACCTTGGTCCTCGCTCACGCTGACACTCGCGCACACGCACACGCACACGTACACGCTCAGGCACATGTCCATGCTCGTGCTCGTGCTCGTGCTCGTGCTCGTGCTCGTGCTCGTGCTCGTGCTCGTGCTCGTGCTCGTGCTCGTGCTCGTGCTCGTGCTCGTGCTCGTGCTCACGTGCGAGCGCACACGCAAGCACCTGTCCCAGGCCTCGCGCAGCGAGGCCGTTGGCGGCCGAGCGAAGCAATGGCTCGTCCCACTCCCCTCTGCGCGTGCCGAGGAGCGCAGCTTCAGGCGGAAAAAGGGCCGCGCGTGTTTGAGCGAAGCGAGTTTGCGCGGACCCCGCCTGAAGCGAGCACCGCAGGTTGCCCGTAGCGAAGCGCAGGGTCACGCGCAGTGGGGTCGCCTTTTCTTTGGTTACTTTCTTTTGGCGAAGCAAAAGAAAGTGACTCGGCTGCCGGGACGACATCCCGGCTCCAGCCTCACAACGACCACACCGCCAAAACAGGCGCCCAAGTCTCATGCAGCGTGCTCCCACGCCCGCTGAGAAGCGACTTCCGGCGCCTTGGCAAACTCCCCGTCCTTCATCACCGCCAGGATGCGCTTCGGGTCACGCAAGATCGAGAGGTTGGCCAGCGGGTCGCCGTCGACCAGCAGCAGGTCGGCCAGGTAGCCGTCCTGGATGGTGCCGAGCTCGTTGCCGCGCTTCATGATCTGGCCGCCGTAGAGCGTGGCGCAGCGGATCGCCTCCATCGGCGTGAAGCCAAGGTAGCGCACGAAGAACTCCAGGTCGCGCGCGTTCTGGCAATGCGGCGTGAAGGCGAAGCCGTAGTCCCCGCCGGGCAGGATGCGCACGCCGCGCCGGTGCATCGCCTTGAGCGATTCGAGCGCCGCGTCCCATTCGACCTGGTAGCCCATCGCCACCGCCTTGTCGTGCGTGATGCCGTAAGCCTCGGCCTCGTGCAGCATCGCATAGAGGATGGCGATGCCGGGCGCGACGAAGATGCGGTCCCTGGCCGCCTCGAGCATGTCGAGCGTCTCCTCGTCGGTGAAGCTGGCGTGGTAGATCACCTCGATGCCGTGGCGCAGCGCCTGCTTGATGGAGGCGGCCGAGCGCGCATGCGCTGTGCCGCGCTTGCCGCGCACTCGCACCTCCTCCATGGCGGCGGCCACTTCGGCGTCGCTCATCCAGGTGGTGTCGGCCGGCGAGTCGGGCGTGAAGTTGTCGCCCGAGAGGTTGAGCTTGATCGAATCGACACCGTACTTGAGGAACATGCGCACGACCTTGCGCATCTCGTCCGCACAATTGACGTTGACGCCGAAACTGAACTCGGGGAAGGGCAGGTGCGGCAGGGTCTCGTCGCCGAGGCCGCCAGGCACGGTGATCTCCTGGCTTGCCGCCAGGTAGCGCGGGCCGGGGATCTGGCCAGCGTTGATGGCGTTGCGGATCACCACGTCCAGCCGCGGCTTGGCGCAGGCGGCGCCGACGCAGGAGGTGAAGCCGGCCTCGAGGTAGCGCCTGGCGACCTTGGCGCACCACAGGACGTGCTCTTCCAAAGGCATGCGCTGGATTGCCGACAGCGTGGCCGCGTCGTTCCACGAGAAGTGCGTGTGGGCCTCGCACATGCCCGGCATCAGCGTGGCGCCGGCGCCGTCGACCACCATCGCGCCGCCCGGTGCAATGGGCGCGGTGCTGCGGCCCACCTGGCGGATGCGGTTGCCGCGCACCAGCACGCTGCCGTTGTAGGGGTTCTGGCCCGTACCGTCGAGGATGCGGACGTTGGTGAAGACGACATCGCTCATGTGTTTCTCCCTCAGGCTGCCCAGCGCGTCATGTGCGCACGCCGCACCGGCGGCGCACGGTGGAACTCGCCGTCCTTCATCACCGCGAGGATGCGCGCCTTGTCCTGCAGCACCGTGATGTCCGCCAGCGGATCGCCGTCGATCAGCAGCAGGTCGGCCAGGTAGCCTTCGCGCACATGGCCCAGCACCTTGCCCATGCGCATCATCGGCGCGCCCCACGCCGTGGCCGACAGCAGCGCCTCCATGGTGCTCATGCCCACGTACTTGACGAAGTACTCCAGGTCCTTGGCGTTGGTGCCGTGCGGTGTCCACGCGAAGCCGTAGTCGCCGCCCGGCAGGATGCGGATGCCGCGCCTGCGCATCGCGCGCATGCTCTCGACGGCGGCCTCGAGTTCGCGGTGGTAGCCCATGCGCCGCGTCACCTCGGGCGTCAGTCCCCATTCGCTGGCGTGGTGGCAGGTGTTGATCAGCCAGGCCAGGCCGGGCGCGATGAAGTGCTCGAACTTGTGCGCCTCCAGCATGTCCAGCGCCTCTTCGTCAGTGAAGCTGGCGTGGTAGATCACCTCGATGCCCTGCTTGACGCACTGCTTGATCGACCAGGTCGAGCGCGCATGCGCGGCCACCCGCTTGCCCCAGGCCTTGGCCTCCTGCACGCACACGGTAATCTCTTCCTCGGTGAACTGGCTCATCTCGCTGGCCATGCCGGTGATGGATTCGCCCGACAGGTTGATCTTCAGCGAGTCCACGCCGTACTTGGCGAACATGCGCACGCAGCGGCGCATCTCCTCGGCGCCGCTGACCACGGCACCGAAGGCGAACTCGGGCTGCGGCAGGTGGGGCTGGGTCGTGTCTCCGAGGCCGCCCGGCACGGTGATCTCCTGGCTCGCGGCCAAATAGCGCGGCCCGATGATGGTGCCGTCGGCAATGGCGTTGCGGATCACCACGTCCAGCCGCGGCTTGGCTGCAGCAGCGCCGACGCAACTGGTCCAGCCCATGTCGAGGTAGCGCTTCGCCACCTCGGCGCACCACAGGATGTGCTCCTCCGGCGGCATGCGCTGGATGGCATCCAGGCTGGGCTGGTCGTTCCACGAGAAATGCGTGTGCGCCTCCACCATGCCGGGCATCAGGAACGCGCCGGCGCCGTCGATCGTGTGCGCGCCCATCACCGGCGCCGCGCGCTGTCCGTAGCCCGTTTTCACGACCCGCGCGATGCGGTTGCCCTGGACCAGCACGTCGCCGGTGAAGGGTGCCTCGCCGCCGCCGTCGAACACGCGGACATTGGTGAACAGGACGTCGGCCATGGTTTCAGCTCCTCGCGTTCGCGGCCAGGAAGTCGCGCAGCTCGCGCTGGCATTCGTCGGGACGCTCGATCGGGGTCCAGTGGCCGCAGCGCGACAGCACCACCACGCGCTTGCGCGCCGCGCCGTGCAGCCGGTCGGCCATGGCGCGCACCGACTGGGGCGGCGCCACGCCGTCCTCGTCGCCGGTGACCAGCAGCACCGGCGCCTCGATGCGTTCCAGGGCCGCGGCCTGGGCGCCGGCCAGCGCCTCGCAACTGCGCGCGTAAGCCTCGCCTTCCTGCCGCATCAGGCTCTCGCGCACGAAGGCCACGGCGAGCGGCAGGCGCTGGCGGGTGTCGGCGGAGATGGCAGCCTGCAGCAGGCCTTGCGTGATCTCGTGCATGCCGCCGGCGCCTTCGCGGGCCTTGGCAGCGCGTGCCTTCATCGCCGTGCGCGCAGCGTCCGGCGGCGCGACCAGCGGGCCGAAGAGCGCGATGCTCGCCGCCAGCTTCGGGTGGGCGGCCGCGATGTGCTGGCAGACGATGGTGCCCATCGAATGCCCCACCCAGTGGGCGCGCGCGACGCCCAGGCGCTCGCAGATGCGCAGCAGCACGTCGACATAGCGCTCGATCGAAAGCTCGCCCTCGGCCCGCTGCGAACGCCCGCTGCCGGGCAGGTCCACCCGCAACACGCGGTGCCGCGCCAGCGCCGGCATCAACGGGGTGAAGCTGTTGGAGCTGCCGCCGAGGCCATGCACGCACACCACGGCCGGGCCTTCGCCTTCTTCTTCCACCGCGACACGGTCGATCACATGGAATGGCATCTTCACTCGGCTTATTCGAACTGGTTCTCGATGACGCCCACGCCATCGATCTCGATGCGCACCACGTCGCCGGACTTCAGCCACTGCGGCGGCGTCTGCCCCATGCCCACGCCGGCCGGGGTGCCGGTCGCGATCACGTCGCCCGGGTAGAGCGTGATGCCGCGCGAGCAGGTCTCGATCAGTGTGGGAATGTCGAAGATCATGTCCCGCGTCTGGCCGTCCTGGCGCAGCGCGCCGTTGACCCAGCCGCGCACGCGCGTGGCGCAGCCGTCGAGCTCCTCCGCGGTCACGATCCAGGGGCCCATCGGGCAGAAGCCGTCGAAGCTCTTGCCGAGATCCCATTGCTGGTGGCGCATCTGGACGTCGCGTGCGGTCACGTCGTTGACCACCGTGTAGCCGAACACGTGGTCCATCGCGCGCGAACGTGCAATGTCGCGCCCGCCGCGGCCGATGACCACCGCGAGCTCCGACTCGTAGTCGATCTGCACCGAGGTGGCAGGCGAGGGAAGGCGCACCACGTCGCGCGGGCCGATCACGCATTCGCCCAGCTTGCCGAAGACGATGGGCCAGGGGTCGCTCTGCGGCATGGACTCGCGGAACACGGTGCCGGCGAGCTCGCTCGCATGCGCGCGGTAGTTGCGGCCGACGCAGAACAGGCTGCGCAGCGGGCGCGGCAGCGGCGCGCGCAGCGTGAGGACTTCGACCGGCAGCCGGGCGCCGCTGGGGGAGGGCAAGGGTTCGTCGTGCGCCAGCGCCTGGATCAAGGGGAGCACGCCGAGCGATGCGTCGCGCACGCCCAGCGGCGTGGCCTCGCGGCCATCGGCCGAGACCATGCCCGCGTAGTCGCGGCCACCCCAACTCCAGCTTGCAAAGCGCATCGCCGTTGTCTCCGTCTTGTCTCGCGTGTCATGCGCCGCTCGCGCCGCGCCGCCTCGAGATCAGGGAACTGGGAACTGTCGTTTTTGAGACTTGCGTCTCAAATCGGGACCGGTGCATCATACGTGCCGAGCTCGGCACTCCACAAGCAAGACGAACCCCTTCCGCACTCCGTACAAACCCCATGACGCGACTGAAGCACAAGCTGAGCGAACCGCCATTGCCCCCCGAGCGCGGCGTCAAGGCGGCGACCTTCAAGCTGCTGCTCGACACCGCCATGGACATCATCCGGCAGAGCGGCCACATCCCTTCGGTGGCGGAGGCGGCAGCGCGCTCGAAGGTCTCGCGCGCCACGGCGTATCGCTACTTCCCGAGCCGCAGTGCGCTGGTCACGGCGGTCATCGACAGCTCGCTGGGACCGGTGCGCAAGCTGGCCTCCGACAACCCGAGCGGCCGCGAGCGGGTGCACGAGCTGTTCCAGCAGACCTTCCCGCGCTTCAAGGAATTCGAGGCCCAGCTGCGCGCCGCGGCGCAGCTGTCGCTCGAGCAGTGGGGACTGGAGCGCGCCGGGCTGCTCGAAGAAGAGCCGTACCGGCGCGGCCACCGCGTGCGCATCCTCGAGCATGCGATCGAGCCGCTGGTGCCGCAGCTGCGGCCGGCCGTGCGCAAGCGGCTGCACCATGCCCTGTCGGTGGTCTATGGCATCGAGCCCTACGTCATCCTGAAGGACATCTGGGGCCTGGGCGATCGCGAGGTCGAGCGCACCGCGCTGTGGATGGCCGATGCGCTGATCGACGCAGCACTGCGCGAGTCGGAGCAGAAGCCGGCGCCGCGCGGCCGGCCGAAGCCGAACGGCGCACGCGTGCCGGCGGCGAGAGCGGCCAGGCAGCGCTGAATGCGGCCGAAGTTCTGCCGGAGTTCCGCCTGAACATGGCCGAAGACATCCGATCCCCTGCGTGGTACGACGCCCAGTACAACAATCGCGCGCGCATTCCTGAACACCCCTCGATCCTGCAGCACTGGGCCGAGGCCTCGGCGCGTGCCTACGCGCGCCGCGGCTGGGTGCTCGATCTCGCCTACGGGGACGACGCCAGCGAGCGCCTCGATGTGCTGCCCGCCGCCCGGCCTGAGGCGCCCGTGCTGGTCTACATCCACGGCGGCTATTGGCGTGCGCTCGACAAGCGCGACCAGAGCTTCGTGGCGCCGCCCTTCGCCGACGCGGGCGCAATGGTCGTGCTGGCCAACTATGCGTTGTGCCCGGCGGTCACGATCGAGCACATCGTCCTGCAGCTGGTGCGGGCGGTCGCCTGGGTGTTCAGGAATGCGCGGGTGCATGGCGGCGATCCGGCCCGCATCGTGGTGGCAGGCCATTCCGCGGGCGGGCATCTCGCGACGATGCTGCTGGCCTGCGATTGGAAAGCCGTCGCGCCGGACTTGCCCGCGGACCTAGTGAAGGCGGTGCTCTCGATCTCGGGCCTGTACCAGCTCGAGCCGCTGCGGCATGCGCCCTTCCTTGGCGCCGACATCGGCTTGAGCGCGGCGTCCGCGCTGCGGCTGAGCCCCGCGGCCATGCCGGCGCCTCTGCAGGGTTTGCTGGCGACGGTGGTGGGCGGCGGCGAAAGCGAGGAGTTCCTCCGCCAAGCCGAGCTGATCGAACGCGCCTGGGGCCGGCACGTCATTGCAGCGGAACGCGTGCCCGGGCGCAACCACATGGACGTGTTGAACGAGCTCGCGAACCCAGGTTCGCGCACGCATGGACTGGCCCTGGAACTGCTGGGACTGGAGGGCCAGGAGCCGCCCAACAAAAAGGCCGCCCGAGGGCGGCCTTCCTGGGGTGCAGGCTCGGTCAGTCCTCCACGAAGGCTTCTTCCCGCTTCGCCTTGATCGAAGGCAGCAGCACGATACCCAGCAGCAGCAGCGCCGCCACCAGCAGCCCGGCCGACAGCGGCCGCGACACGAACACGCTCCAGGTCCCGCGCGACAGCAGCAGCGCGCGCCGCAGGTTCTCTTCCATCATCGGCCCCAGGATGAAGCCCAGGAGCAGCGGCGCCGGCTCGGTGCGCAGCTTGAGGAAGAGATAGCCGATGAAGCCGAAGATCGCGACCATCCAGACATCGAAGGTGTTGTTGTTGGTCGAGTACACGCCGATCGCGCAGAACAGCACGATGGCGGGGAACAGGAACTTGTAGGGCACCGTCAGCAGCTTGATCCACATGCCGATCAGCGGCAGGTTCAGGATGATCAGCATGGCGTTGCCCAGCCACATGGAGGCGATCAGGCCCCAGAAGAGCTCGGGGTTGCTGGTCATCACCTGCGGGCCGGGCTGGATGTTGTGGATGGTCATCGCACCCACCATCAGCGCCATCACAGCGTTGGGCGGGATGCCCAGCGTCAGCAGCGGGATGAAGGAGGTCTGCGCGCCGGCGTTGTTGGCCGACTCGGGCGAGGCCACGCCGCGGATGTTGCCCTTGCCGAAGGCGATCTCGCCAGGGCGCATCTTGATCTTCTTCTCGAGCGCATAGGCCGCGAAGGCCGCCAGCAGCGCGCCGCCGCCGGGCAGGATGCCCAGCGCCGAGCCCAGCGTGGTGCCGCGCAGCACCGCGGGCGCCATGTTCTTGAAGTCTTCCTTGGTCGGCCACAGGCCCTTGACCTTGGAGGTGAACACTTCGCGCTCGTCGTCGGGTTGCGAGAGGTTGCCGATGATTTCGCCGTAGCCGAACACGCCCATGGCGATCACCACGAAGCCGATGCCGTCGGTCAACTCGGGAATGTCGAAGCTGAATCGCGCCACGCCGGAGTTCACGTCGGTGCCGACAATACCCAGCAGCAGGCCCAGCACGATCATCGCCACGGCCTTGAGCAGCGAGCCGGATGCCAGCACCACGGCGCCGATCAGGCCCAGGATCATCAGCGAGAAGTACTCGGCCGGGCCGAACTTGAAGGCGAGTTCGGTCAGCGGCGGGGCAAAGGCCGCCAGGATCAGCGTGCCGACACAGCCTGCGAAGAAGGAACCCAGCCCGGCTGCGGCGAGCGCGGGCCCCGCGCGTCCCTGGCGCGCCATCTGGTAGCCGTCGATACAGGTCACCACCGAGGACGATTCGCCCGGCAGATTGACCAGGATGGCGGTGGTGGAGCCGCCGTATTGCGCCCCGTAGTAGATGCCCGCGAGCATGATCAGCGCCGACACGGGCGGCAACGCGTAGGTGGCCGGCAGCAGCATGGCGATGGTCGCCACCGGGCCGATGCCGGGCAGCACGCCGATCAGCGTGCCGAGCACGCACCCGATCAGGCAATACAGCAGGTTGGTGAGGGTGAAGGCGACGCCGAAGCCGGTCGCCAGGTTGTGGATCAGGTCCATGACGTTCTTGCCCTCAGCCCGAAATGAAAGTTGGCCAGACCTGGATCTGCAGCTTGAGCGCCCAGATGAAGGCCACGTAGCTGCCTGCCGCCAGGATGGTGGCGAGGACCAGCACGTCGCGCAGCTTGAATTGCGTCCCGGCCAGGCTGGAGATGATCGTCAGCGCGTAGATCGCGATGATCATGCCCATGGCCGGCAGGCCGATGGAGGGCAGGCCGCCGAGCAGCACGCCGAAGGCGAGGTTGGCGCCGAGCACGAAGGCGAGCGGCTTCCACGCCCACTTGCCGATCTTCTCGCCGTCGGCTGTTTCGATCACCAGGGCCTGGAACATGATGGCTGCGCCCAGGATGGCCAGCAGGATACCCAGCATGAGGGGGAAATAGCCGGGGCCCATGCGGGCGCCGTCTCCGATGGTGTAGCTGGTGGAGCCGATGGCGAAGCCCCCTCCAACCACCGTGAACATGACTCCCGAATAGAAGTCAGCCTGACTCTTGATACGCATTGTCTCGATCCTCGTTGTGAACCTTACGAGGGTCGTCGGGGGAGCCTGACTGCTGGCTGACCGGTACTGTACGGACTTCCACGTAGCGGGGTGGGTTTCCCTGTCAGCGCTGCGGCCGGATCCGATAGAGCCCGTTGTTGCGATCGGCCGAAAGGTAGATGGTGCCGTCGGCACCCACCGCCACGCCCGTCGGCACATAGGAGGGCGGCAGGCCCGGACCGCCGGGCAGGCCGATCGGCAGGTTCTCGGCAACCGTGCGGCGCGTGCCGTTCGCCGGGTCGATCTCCACCAGCCGCCGTGCCGCACTCTCCGCGACGATGAAGCTGCCCCAGGGCGTCTGGGCCAGGCCTTCGGGCAGCGCGAGGCTGTTGGCGACGACGCGCAGCGGCGCGCTGGCGTCCAGCGGAATGCGTGTGAGCTTGCCAGCGGCCTCCGTCAGGTAGAGCGCGCCGTCTCGGCCGAGCACCATTTGCACCGGCCCGCCGAGGCCACTGGCGATCACCTCCCGGGTCTCGAACTTCGGGCCGCTCGCGCGGGTCACGCTGCCGGTGGCGATCTCGGCATAGAGCAGGCTGCCGTCGGGCATGGGGATCGCATCCACCGGGGCCTTGAGGCCGTGCAGCACGGCCGTGGTCTCGAAGGTCTTGCGGTCCACCAGCTGCACCGAGCCGGTGAACCAGGACGACAGCGCGATCCGCGAGGCCGACAGTCCCACGCCGAAGGGGTACTCGAGCGCCGGATCGCGCTGCATGCGGAAGATGTCGCGGACCTCGCCGGTCTGCGCATCGACCTGGCGAAAGCCGAAGACGTCGGCCACGAAAAGCGCATCGCCATCGATCTTGAGGCCGGCCGGCACCGCGAGCTTGCCGCCGGTCAGCAGGCGCGAGGTGCCGGTCGCGGGCTCGAAAGCCTCGATCGAGTTGTCGGCCATGTTCGAGACGTAGATCGTTCCTTCGGGCGAGATCGCGAGGTTGTCGAGCGATGGCTTGAACCGCTTCGCGACCGTCTTGCGCCCGCTGGCGAGCTCGACGCGCACCAGCTCGCCGCTGCGGGCGTCGACCACCCAGAGATTGCCCTTGCCGTCCAGGTTGGCCGCAGCCGGGACCTGGAAGCCCTCGGCAATCACCGTGAGTCGGCCGTCGGCCGGATCGATCTTCACGACCTGGCCCTTGAACCACAACGGGCCGTAGAGCAGGCCGTCCGGCCCGACCTCGAAGCCGTTGAAGCCGCCCATGTCCTTGCTGATCAGCCGCGGGGGCTTCTGGCCGGCGGTATCGATCTCCCACAGCGCGTCGCCGAGGAAGACCTGCGAGGCATAGAGCTTGCCGTTGCGGCGGTCGAAATCGAGTGAGTTGATGCCCGGCAGGTCCTTGGCGAGCACGCGCATCGGCGCACCGTCGTGCTCGCGCAGGCGGATCCTGCCCGTCAGGTAGTTGGTCCAGGCGAGCTCGCCCCTGGGGCCGACCGCGATGTCGTCGGCCTGGCCCTCGGGCGCGTCGATCAAAACGCGCGCGGCGCCGGTTGCGCGGTCGACGACCCACAGCTGGCTGCCGACCACCGTGCCTGCCAGCAGGCGGCCCTGGCGGTCGATCGCCAGGCCGTGGACGCCGGAGAAGGAGGAGGGCGCCACCAGCACCTCGGGCGGGCCCCAGCTCGCCGGCCGGGTGGGCGGGGAGGTGGCGCTGCGCGGCGCCGGAACGGTGCAGGCGCCGAGGGCGAGCACCGAGGCAAGCAGCGCGGCAGCGAACAGGCGTGGCACTCGCGGCTCCAGGACAGTCAGGACGCCAGCAGGCGCTCCTGTGCGATCACCAGCAGCCCATCCATGATCAGGCTGTCCACCAGCTCGAAGTTCCCGTTCATGCTCGGCGCCATCTTCCATGCCGCGCCGCCGGTCATGTAGCAGGCCGGCTCGGCCCCGCAGTGCGCGCGGACATGCTGCACCATGCGCTCCACCGCCCCGGCGATGGCATAGGTGCCGCCGCTGGTCAGCGCGTCGCTGGTGTTGGTGGGGAACTCCCGCACGTCGCCGGTGGGCACGTGCAGGCCCGCCGTGCCCGACTCGAGGGCCCGCAGCATGATGCCGTGGCCCGGCAGGATCAGGCCGCCGAGGAACTTGCCGTGGACGTCCACCGCCTCCACCGTGACGGCAGTGCCGATCATCACCACCACCATCGGGCGCGCCGGGCCCTGGGTGAGCATGCGGTGGCGCGCGCCGATCATCGCGACCCAGCGGTCGGCCCCCAGGCGCGTGGGATGGTCGTAGCCGTTGACGATCCCGGCCTCCGCCGCGCTCGACACCACCCAGCGCGGCGAGCAGTCGAAGCGCTCGACCACCTGTTCTTCGGCGCGCCGCCGCACGGCGTCGCCGGCCACTGCGCAGCCCAGCATCGACGAGGGCCCGGGCAACTCGGCCCAGGGGCCGTCGGCCAGCCGTTCGATGTGATCGAGGAACTCGGCACCGTGCGACAGCAGCGATGCACCCGGCCTGGCTGCGTCGTAGAGCGACCACTTGAGCCGGGTGTTGCCGATGTCGATCGCGAGGAATGCCATGCGCGGCATTATTGCGGCTTGTCCTGACAGCTGCTTGCAATCGCGACGCCCGCCTACGTTTCGCCGTCGCAGGCAGCCGTTAGAGTGGGCCTCCCTCAACCAAGGCACACAGGAGAAACCCATGGGATTGCTCAGTTTCATCAAGGAGGCAGGAGAGAAGCTCTTCGGCGGCTCGTCCGCCCACGCCGCCGAGCCAGATGCCAACAAGACAGCGGGCGACGCCATCAAGACCTACATCGAGACGCAGAACCTCGGCCTCACCAACCTCGAGGTGGCATACGTCGCTGCCGAGGGCCTGGTCACGCTCAAGGGCAACGCACCCTCGCAGGAGGCGAGCGAGAAAGCCACGCTGGCCGCGGGCAACGTCGCCAACGTCACGAAGGTCGACAACCAGCTCGTCGCGCCCGCGGCCGACCCGGCGCAGTACCACGACGTGGTGAAGGGCGACACACTCTCGGCGATTTCCAAGAAGTACTACGGCGACGCCAACAAATACAACGCGATCTTCGAGGCCAACAAGCCGATGCTGAGCCATCCGGACAAGATCTATCCGGGCCAGAAGCTGCGGATTCCGCCCCTGAAGTGAACGCACGGCAGCCGGGCGGCTCCGCCGCCCACGGCGGCTGAAGGACGTTCGATCGGCTCACATGAAATTGCGCGTATGCAGGGCGGACAGTTCTTCCGCCTCGCGGGACGCGAAGCCGAGCCGCACCAGACGTGCCTTGCGGCCTGACGCCATTTCGCGTTTCAGTTCCTGCACCCGGGCGAAGCCGGACCGAACGGAGGTCGCGTCGGACCGCCCGGCCGCCAGCAGCACCAGTGCGTCGAACACCTCCTCGTTCAGACCCGCCGTCGCCGCCAGATCGTCGTGGCGCTGGCGAATTGCCGCTTGCAGCGCGGAATGAAAGCCTGGCTGCCGCGACAGCCGGTATTCGAGGTGACCCATGCCCAGCGCGACGTGCCGGGCTTCGTCTCGGGCCACCAGCCGCGCGATCTGCCGGGTGACCGGGTCCGGTGCGTTCTCGTGCAGGAAGTTCAGCAGGTTGACGAAGCTGCCTTCGCCGAGCACCGAAAGAAGAAAGACACTGATCGAGAAATCGCTGCTCTCGAAGAGGGTCTTCAAGGATGCCTGGCCGCCGGCACCCGACAGTGCCGGCTGGGCGCGATGCAGCGTCGCGCGGCGGGTGAACACTTCCACATGCCGCGCCTCGTCGGCGCATTGGATGGCCAGCAGCTGGACAATTTCCCTGAAGTACGGATGAACCTGCCCCAGGTGGCGCGCGGGAACCAGCAGAGCGGCGTTCTCGTTCTCGATCAGGTAGGTCATCACCTGGACCACCGCATCTTCGATCTCGGCGGGCAGCGCGCTCGCCGCGGCCCAGTCGATGGCGGTGTCTGGATTCCATTGCCCTGCCAGCGCCTGCTGGTAGAGGCTGGCCGCCGTGTCTGCCCAGATATCGGATTTTTCCGAGAGCCGGAACTCGAAGGCCGGGCTTCCGGCCTCCACGGTCGCGCCGCGCGCCGCGAGTCCCCATGACGGCGAGGCCCGGTCCGCGACGTCGTCGGGCGCGAGCGCGTCTGCTTCCCCTGCCACCACCGCGTTCTCCCACCGGCCCTGCTGAAAAGGCCCGCGGGTCACCAGCGCATGCCGGCCAGGCGTGTCGTGGAAAGTGACGTCGTGCCCGTGCTGGCGGCACCAGGCGAGCAGATGGACGTCCCAACCCGGCGAGGTGCCCTGCACGCGCAGGGTGGCGCCGATCGCGATCCGGTCGAGCGCCCGCTTGATGAGCAGTTGCGCGCCCTGGTCGAGCCCCAGCGATTCAATATCGATAGTCGCTTGCGGTGATGCGTCCGGCAGCGTCATAGAACCTGTCGTGATGAACGGCGCGCCGTAGCGCGGCATAGCCGGTGGTGCGGCCGGGCTTCCATTCGCGCAGCCCCTCGAGCTCGAGCAGCGGCCGCACCGCGGGGTCGCTCCACCGCATGCCCAGCAACAGCTCGGTGAATTGCTCGACCTCCGCTTGCGGCGCGTGCGGGCTGGCGGTGAAGTTGCAGTGGTCGAAGGGCTCGGTACGCGCGAGGATGCGGGTCTGCCCCTGCGGCAATGTGCCGTCGGACGAGAACGCGAGGTGATTGCTGTCGATCATCCATGCGGCATCGATGCTGCCCTGCACCAGCGCTTTCGCCGCATCGAGTTCGCCGCCGACGTGGTCGCCGTGCTTGCCGCCTGCCACATCGAAGATCCGCGCCGAGAAATCTTGCCCGGCGACCAGGCCCGCCCGGCGCAGATGATCGGACGGGATCAGTGTCGCCTGGGGCGAATCCACTGCGCCGAATCCGACGGCCTTGCCGCGCAGATCGTCGATGCGCTCGATGTCCTGCCCGGCGCGGACCACCAGCACGGAACTCAGGTCGCGATCGGTGTCTCGCATCGCCACGGCCGACACGCGCGCTCCCTTCGCCTCGGCGATGAGCTCTGCGCGCACCCACGCCAGCGGCGAGTTCCAGGCCACGTCGAGCACCCCGTTGAACTGATCCTCGACCTGCCTTTCGTAGTTCGAATACAGGACGAAGTCGAATGCGAGTCCACGCGCTGCGAAATATGCCTTGAAGCCTTCCCAGATGGCAACCACCTTCGGCGCATAGGCCACCGCGCCCATGACCAATGTGCGATCCGTCATGCCGATGGTCCCGGGAACAGCGGCTGGCCGGTGATGGCCTTGCCGATGAAGTCGTAGACCACGTCGCTCGTCGGACCCATGACGTGGGCCGCGCGCGCGTCGCGAAACAGGCGCTCGACCCCGACCTCCTTGCGGAACGCGGCGCCTCCGCAGACGCGCATCGCGATGTCGGTCACTTCCAGCGCGCTTTCGGCTGCGGCTGTCTTCACTTCCAGCACGCGCAGCATCGTGTCGGCGCGTCTTTCGCCAATGGCGGCGATGCTGTCCTGCAGCAGGCAGTCCGCCAAGTCTGCCTTGATCTGACCGCGGGCCAGGTACGAACGGATGGTGGGCAACTCGGCGAGCGAAGCACCCGAGTCCTGATGCCGGGTGCGGGTAACGTGCCCGCATGCGCGCGACATGCTGCCTTCCATGATTCCCAACGAGGCGGAGGCGTTCAGCACGCTGAACCAGGGCAGTACGGTGCCCATCATGATGTCGAAGCCCTTGCCATCCTCGCCGAGGCGATGGTCGGCCGGAACGCGTACGCCCTCGGCCGTGACGGGAGACGACCCGTTGCCGCGCATGCCCAGCCCATCGAAGGGCGCCGGCTGTGTCAGCCCCTTCGCCCTGGCATCCACCAGCCAGATGCTGCTGGCGCCGTCCGCGGCCAGGGGCTTGCTGGACCACACGTAGGAATTTGCTTCGAACGCGGACGTGATCCAGCTCTTGCGCGCATCGAGGACGACATCGCTGCCCTCCCGCCGGGCAGTGCCGGCAGGGGCCCAGAAATGACTGCGCGATTCGGCCTCGGAAAATGCCAGCGTCGTCAGATGCTCGCCGGCCGCGATGTTTCGGCGCACAGCTTCCGGGCCCCATTGCTCGAGCACGGCCACGGCACAGTAGTGCATGGCCACCACCATCGCGGTGGAAGGGCAGGTCGCGGCAAGTCGCTTGACGACCCCGCTGGCCTCCGCCATGCCGAGGCCCATGCCTCCGACTTCCTTGCTGCTGATGAGGCCCAGCAGGCCGGCCTGTGCCAGGGCATCGACGGCGGGCCGGGGAAACCGCGCCTCCTTGTCGGTGATGGGAGCCAGTGCCTCCAACTGCCGGGCAACGATGGGTTCGAGGCGGGAAAGATGGTTCATGCTGTCATTCATTGATGCGCGCACGTCCGCGGCGCGGGGTTCGCAGGGCCGCGAAACTCACGCAGACGTGCCCATGGAGGACGGCCGGTGCGCAGCTCGCGCAGCCGGTTCCGAGACGAGCAGACGGCCCGCGCCTGCTGCCTACGTGCAGGAGGGAGGATGAAGAGCTCGCCCGCCGCCGCTGGACGCAATGGCACTGCAGGCTTGACGAAACGAGGTCAGCATGAGGGTGGAAAGGCGACGGCCATCCGGGCATTCATTTGAAGCGGTGCCGGCCGGGCCAGAGCTTTTTGGGTTGTTCGGGATGGCAGCATGCTAGGAAGGACGGCGGGGCGCCGTCAACGCGCGAAACGCGAAAACATCCTTCGGGTTTGTCGACGTGCTCACGGCACCTCGGGCGTTCTCGCGTGCCGGTCGCGCGCTCTAGTTCTGCTTCCAGGGCAGGCCGCGCAGGCGCCAGCCGCCCTTGCGCCCACGGTGGCCCTCGGCGTCGGTGTCGCCCTCGAAGCCCTCCAGGATGTTGTACGCCTCGAAGCCCAACTCGGTGGCGCGGCGCGCCGCCGCGATCGAGCGCACACCGCTGCGGCACAGCAGCACGGCCTTCTTGCCGGGCGGCACGGCAGCGCGCAGGCCGTCGTCGAAGCCAGGGTTGAGGGCCATTCCCGGCCACTGCTTCCAGGCCAGGCCGACGGCGCCAGGGACATAGCCCACCCACTCGCGCTCCGCATCGCTGCGCACGTCGACCAGCACGGCGTCACCGTGGGTCACCCACGCGTGCGCCAGTTCGGGGGGCACGTCGCCGGCGTAGCCCTCGGCGGGCCGGACGGACTGCTGTTCACCGGCTGGTGCGCTGGCCGTGCCCTTCGGGCTTTGGACTGCTTGGGTCATGAGGGTTCTTTCCTTCCAACATCGCTGGGTTTCAGGGTTAGTGCCTAGGGGTGTGCACCGGTGCAATCAATGATTTTTCACCAGTTCGTGAAAACCCTCTTTGTCACGCTTGTTCACATGTCCAAAGATGGCAGTCTGGGGTTTTCCAGTCACACCTACGGAGACACACACAATGACCGACACCCAACCGAACCGCCGCCGCAGCCTGCTCAAGGGCGCAGCCGTGGCGGCCGGCGCGATGTCCGCGCCCATGGTCAGCATGGCTCAGACCACCTCGTTCCGCTTCCAGAGCACCTGGCCCGCGAAGGATATCTTCCACGAATACGCGCAGGACTTCGCCAAGAAGGTGAACGACATGGCGGGCAGCCGTCTCAAGATCGAGGTGCTGCCCGCCGGCTCGGTCGTACCGGCCTTCCAGCTGCTGGATGCCGTGGCCAAGGGCACGCTGGATGGTGGACACGGGGTGGTCGCCTACTGGTACGGGAAGAACTCGGCGCTCGCACTGTGGGGCTCGGGTCCAGGCTTCGGGATGGACGCCAACATGGTGCTCGCCTGGCACAACTACGGCGGCGGCAAGGCGCTTCTGGAAGAGATCTACAAGGGTTTGAACCTGGATGTCGCCTCCTATCTCTACGGTCCCATGCCGACCCAGCCGCTGGGCTGGTTCAAGAAGCCCGTCGCCAAGGTCGAAGACATGAAGGGCCTGAAGTTCCGCACGGTGGGCCTGGCGGTAGACGTCTTCACCGACATGGGCTCGGCGGTCAATCCGTTGCCGGGCGGTGAGATCGTGCCTGCACTCGACCGTGGCCTGATCGATGCTGCCGAGTTCAACAACGCCTCCAGCGACCGCGTGCTCGGCTTCCCGGACGTGGCCAAGAATTGCATGCTGCAGAGCTTCCACCAGTCGGGCGAGCAGTTCGAGATCCTGTTCAACCGGGCCAAGCTCAACGCGCTGCCGCCCGAGCTGAAGGCGATCATCGAATACGGCGTGCAGGCCGCCAGTGCCGACATGAGCTGGAAGGCGATCGAACGCAATTCGGCGGACTACATCGAGCTCAAGAAGTCGGGCATCAAGTTCTACAAGACACCCGATGCGATCCTGCGGGCGCAACTCGCCTCGTGGGACAAGACGGTGGCCAAGAAGTCGGCGGAGAACGCCTTGTTCAAGAAGGTGCTGGACTCGCAGCGAGCCTTCGCGGAGCGGGCAGGCCAGTGGTACAACGACTACACCGTCGACTTCAAGATGGCCTACAACCACTACTTCAGCCGGCAGCCCAAGAAATCCTGACTCTCACCGGCCACGGCAAGGGGCACTGCGGTGCCCCTCCTTTTTCCGCGCCCCGGGCGCCAGGGTTTCGCAATGCAATCTTTTCTGTTGGCGGTCGACCGTTTTTCAACCTGGATCGGCAAGACCTTCGCCTGGTGCGCGGTGCTGCTCACCTTGCTCATCAGCTGGGAGGTGTTCTCCCGCTACGCGCTCAACCGGCCCCACGCCTGGGTGCTCGATGCACAGATCATGTTGTACGGCGCGCTGTTCATGACCGCCGGTGCCTACACGCTCGCCAAGAACGGCCATGTGCGCGGCGACGTGCTGTACGGGTTCTTCCGGCCGCGCACGCAGGCGATCATCGACCTGACGCTGTACATCCTCTTTTTTCTGCCGGGCATCGTCGCGTTGACCTGGGCCGGCTGGATCTATGCCGGGGAGTCGCTGGCAATTCGCGAGCAGACCTTCTCCGCCGATCCGATCCCGCTGTATCCGTTCAAGTACATCATTCCGCTCGCCGGCGTCACGCTGCTTTTGCAGGGCTTCGTCGAGATCGTGCGCTGCGTGCAGTGCATACGCGACGGCGAATGGCCTTCGCGCGAGCAGGATGTCGAGGAGGTGGATGTCGAGAAGCTCAAGGAAATGGTGCACGTGGACGATGCGGACATCCGCGCGCTGGACGCGGTGGTCGTTGCCAAGGAGGGCAGGCCATGATCCGGCGCGAACTTTGGTTCGGCCTCTCGTTCATGGTGCTGATCGTCGCCGCGGCGGGCATCATGCTGCTGCGCGCGGACACGATCACCAACGGCCACCTCGGCCTGCTGATGCTGTCGCTGGTGGTAGTCGCAATCATGCTGGGCTTTCCCACGGCCTTCACGCTGATGGGCATGGGCATGATCTTCACCTGGTTTGCCTATGACCGGAACACCACGCACACGCTCGACCTGATGGTGCAGGCGGCCTACAAGACCATGTCGAACGACGTGCTGATCGCGGTGCCGCTGTTCGTCTTCATGGGGTACCTGGTCGAGCGCGCCAACCTCATCGAGACCTTGTTCAAGAGCCTGCACCTGGCACTCGCGCGCCTGCCGGGCGCGCTGGCGGTGGCCACGCTGGTGACCTGCACCATCTTCGCCACGGCCACCGGCATCGTCGGCGCCGTGGTGACACTGATGGGGCTGCTGGCGCTGCCGGCCATGCTGCGCGCCGGCTACAGCATCCCGCTGTCCGCGGGGGCGATCACGGCGGGCGGCTGCCTCGGCATCCTGATTCCACCTTCGGTGCTGCTGATCGTCTACGGGGCCACCGCCGGCGTGTCGGTGGTCCAGTTGTACGCGGGCGCCTTCTTCCCGGGTGTGCTGCTCGCCTCGCTCTACGTCCTCTACGTGGTCCTCGTGGCCAAGCTCAAGCCCGCCTGGGCGCCGCCGCTGTCGGCCGCCGATCGCGCGGTAGCGCTGCCGCCCTTGACGCAGCGGCTCACGCGCGACCCGTCTCGCCATGCCTTCGCGGGCTTGGTTGCCGGACTCAAGGGTCGCCGCAATGCCGAGGTTCCCGCGGGCTTCCTGCTGCGGCAGCTCGGCATCGTGCTGCTGCCCGGACTGCTCTTTGCGCTGCTGGCCGTCACCAGCTACCGCGCCGCGACCCTCGTGGAGGCGGCGGAGACGTACGAAATACAAGAGATCGGCGTCGGGCGCGGTTCGCCCGAGGCGGCCTCGGGCGGCTTGCAGGAGCCGCCGGCCGACACCGAAGGTGGCCTCCAGGAGCCGCCGAGCGAGGGTGGGGGCGGGCTCGCCGAGCCCCCCGGCGCTGACGCCGTGCAGGAGCCTCCGCCCGCGGGCGCCGGCGCCGCGCGAGTGCCGTCCGGCAGTACTGCGGCCTCGCCCACCACGGACCCGGGCGCGGTGGTCGCCGCGGAGGGTGCCACCACGCGGCAGGCACCCACCTGGTGGTGGGTCTGCTTCGCGGTGCTCGGCGCCATGGTTGCACTGTTCTACCTGTTCCTCAGCTTCGCGCGGCTCGAGATCTTCAAGATGCTGCTCGCATCCTTCTTCCCGCTGATGATCCTCATCGTGGCGGTACTCGGGTCCATCGTGCTGGGCCTTGCGACGCCGACGGAGGCGGCCGCCATGGGTGCGCTCGGGGGCTTCCTGCTGGCGGCCGCCTACCGGCGGCTGACGCTGGATGTGCTCAAGGAATCGGTTTTTCTCACGGCCAAGACGTCTGCCATGGTGTGCTGGCTGTTCGTCGGTTCGGCCATCTTTTCAGCCGCTTTCGCGCTGCTCGGCGGCCAGCAGCTGGTCGAGGAATGGGTTCTGGGCATGGACCTCTCGAAGGTGCAGTTCCTGGTGCTGAGCCAGGTGATCATCTTCATTCTCGGCTGGCCGCTGGAATGGACCGAGATCATCGTGATCTTCATGCCGATCTTCATACCGCTGCTGGACAACTTCGGCGTCGACCCGCTGTTCTTCGGGCTGCTGGTGGCAATGAACCTCCAAACCGCCTTCCTGTCACCGCCAGTCGCCATGGCGGCCTTCTATTTGAAGGGCGTGAGTCCGCCGCATGTGTCGCTGAACCAGATCTTCCTCGGCATGCTGCCCTTCATGGGTATCCAGGTGCTGGCAATCCTGCTGCTGTACATCTGGCCGCAGATCGGGTTGTGGCTGCCGCAGCTGCTGTACAAATAGGCAGGCGGCGGCAACGGGCGCCGACAATCGGCCTTTTTGCCCCCCTGCCGTGACATCCCTGCTCGAGCGATTCGCGCGCTGGAAGCGCGCCGTGCCATGCGCCCTGCGGCACATTGGCCTGCTTCCCCCCGTGGCGCCGGCGCAGTGGCTCGACGGCCGGTTCGAGCACCAGCACCGCAACGTCGACTACAAGCTCTTCATCCCCGGGCACGGTGCCGGCCGGCCGCGCCCTCTGTTGCTCATGCTGCACGGCTGCAGCCAGGACCCGGAGGACTTCGCCACCGGCACGCGGATGAACCATCTCGCCACCGAGCTCGGCTTCCTCGTGCTCTATCCGACCCAGACCCAGAAGGCCAACGCCGGCAAGTGCTGGAACTGGTTCCTGCCGCAGCACCAGCAGGCCGGGCGCGGCGAGCCCGCGCTCCTGGCGGCGCTCACGCAGGCGGTTGTGCGGGAGCACGGGGCCGATCCGGCACGCGTCTACGTGGCGGGCCTGTCCGCGGGCGGGTCGATGGCCGACATCCTGGCCCGGACGCATCCCGACCTCTTCGCCGCCGCTGGCGTGCACTCCGGCCTGCCAAGTGGCGTGGCGCGCGACCTCCTTTCGGCACTCGGCGCGATGAAGAACGGCCCCGGCCAGGCGAGCTCCGGCGGGCCCATGCGGCCGACCATCGTCTTCCACGGCGATGCCGACGAGACGGTGCACCCGCGCAATGGCGAGCAGGTGGCGGCCGATGCGGTGGCGCAACTGTTGGCCGGGAGCGGACATCCGCCGGCGCACGAGATGGAGGGACGCTCGGAGGGCGGCCGTGCCTTCACCCGCCTGACCTATGCCGATACACGCGGCGCCATCTTGGTCGAGCACTGGCGGGTGCACGGCGCCGGCCACGCCTGGTCAGGCGGCAGCCCGGACGGCTCCTTCACCGACCCCGCCGGGCCGGATGCGAGCGGCGAGATGCTGCGCTTCTTTCTCGCCCATCCGATGACGGCCTGACCAGGCCGAGATCAGTCCCTTGCTTACACACGGTTGCGCCGCGCGCGGGATAGTTCCAGAGCTTTGCAATCCAGTTGCCAGCGACGGCCCGTCCTCGCGCGTTGCAGGGGTCTGAAGCCAAGGACCGATCATGAAACACCGCATTTCCTTGCACGCCGCCCGCCGCGCCTTCGGCGGGCTGCTGGGCCTGGTGCTGCTGCTCGCCGCGGGCGCTGCGGCCTGGGCGCAGCAGGATCCACCCGGCCGCGTGGCCCGTCTGGACGAGCAGCAGGGCACCGTCAGCTTCTCGCCAGCGGGTGACGACACCTGGTACGACGCAGTGCCCAACCGGCCGATCACCACCGGCGACCGGCTCTGGACCGACCGCAACGCGCGGGCAGAGCTGCACGTGGATTCGACCGCGCTGCGCCTGGACGACCAGACGCTGCTGGTGGTGTCCGAGCTCGACGACGACAACGTCCGCTTCACCGCGGCCCGCGGCCGCCTGCAGTTGCGCGTGCGCGAGGCCATGGCCGGGCAGCGGCTGGAAATCGGCACAGCCAACCTGGCGGCAGTGGTCGAGACTCCAGGCGATTACCGCATCGAGGTGGACCCGGCCGCCGGCACCACGCGCGTGGCGGTCGCCGCCGGCGGGCTCACGCTCTACGGCGAGAACGGCGAATCGGTGGCGCTCGGCGCTCACCAGCAGCTCACCGTCTCGGGGCGCCAACTGGCCGCGGTGAGCGGCGAGGCGGTGCGCGCCGGCGACGCCTTCGACCGCTGGGTGGCCGAACGCGACCGGCTGGAGGATCAGTCGATTTCAGCCCGCTACGTCTCGCGCGATGTGCTGGGCTACCAGCAGCTCGACCGCTATGGCGACTGGCAGAGCGATCCGACTTATGGCAGCGTCTGGTACCCGCGCAGCGTCGATGCCGACTGGGCACCCTACCGCGATGGCCAGTGGGTCGACATCGCCCCCTGGGGCTGGACCTGGGTCGACGCCGCGCCCTGGGGCTTCGCGCCTTCGCACTATGGCCGCTGGGCCCGCATCGGCCCGCGCTGGGCCTGGGTGCCGGGGCGGGCGAACACGCGGCCCGTGTATGCGCCGGCGCTGGTCGGCTTCGTGGGTGGCGACGGGGCCCATGCCAACGTGGCGGCGGGTGGCCGCGCGGGTATCGGCTGGTTCCCGCTCGCGCCAGGCGAACCGTGGCGGCCGGGCTACCGTGCGAGCCAGCGCTACGTCGACGAGGCCAACCGCGCCATCGCCTACCAGCGCCAGCTGGCGCGCACGGACTACCTGCACCGCAACACGCCGGGTGCGCTGTCGCTGGTGCCGGTGGACATCTTCGGCCGCGGGCCGATCGCCCGCCGCGACTTCCTGCGCACGCCGGAGGGTGCCACGGCGCAGTTGCCGATCGTCGCTGCCGCGCCGGTTCCCGCGCGGGGTGACCGGCACCCCGGCGGCTTCGGGCGTTCGGCGAGCGCGCTGCCGCCGCCGGACCTGAGGGGACGTCAGCAGCAACAGTTCCAGCAGTCCCAGCAGTCGCAGCAGTTGCAGCAGTTGCAGCAAGCCCGACAGGTGCAGCAAGTCCAGCAAACGCAGGCTCAGCAAGCGCAGCAGGCCCAGCAGGCCCAGCAACTTCAGTTGCAGCAGCGCGCCGTCCAGGCCCAGCAGCAGCAGCTTCAAATGCAGCAGATGCAGCGCTTCCAGCAGATGCAGCAGGCGCAGCAGCCACAACCGGCCCAGCAGTTCCCGCAAATGCAGCAACGCGAGGCGCTTCGCCAGCAGCAGGAGCTTCAACAGCGCGCCGCGCAGGCCCAGGCGCAACAGCAATTTCAGCTGCAGCTGCAGCAGCAACAGCAACAGCAACAGCAACAGCAGCAGGCTCTGCGCGCCCAACAGGAGATGCAGCAGCGCGCCGCCCAAGCGCAGGCTCAACAGCTCCAGCTGGTTCAACAGCAGCAAGCCCTGCGCGCGCAGCAGCAGATGCAGGCGCAGCAACAGGCCCAACAGGTCCAGATGCAGCAGCAGAACACGCTGCGCCAGGCGCAGGAACACCAGCAACGGGCCTTGCAGCAATTGCAGCAACAGCAACAGCAGCAGCAACAACAACGTGCCGGCGGCGGCGATCCACGGCAGCGCTGGACCTCGCGGGACTCCGCGCAGCAGTTCGACCGGCCCTGAAGGGGGTGTGAGCACCCGCGGCGGCAGCCTCTGCTTCGTGCGGCTACAGTCGGCCGCAAGGAGCGGCTTTCATGCGCACATACGACTTCGACCTCTTCGTGATCGGCGGCGGCAGCGGCGGCGTGCGCGCGGCACGGATGGCGGCCCAGCGCGGCGCAAGCGTGGGACTGGCCGAATGCGCCGAGCTGGGCGGCACTTGCGTCAACGTGGGCTGTATTCCCAAGAAGCTCTACAGCTACGCCGCTGGCTATGCGGAATCGTTCGAAGAGGCAGCCGGCTTCGGCTGGACGCTCGACAGTCCCCCGCGCTTCGACTGGAACCGACTCAAGGCGAACCGCGCCAAGGAGATTGCGCGCCTCAACGGCATCTACCGCAACCTGCTCGAAGGTGCGGGCGTCAGGCTGATCCAGGGCTGGGCGTGCCTTGCGGATGCCCACACCGTGCAGATCGGCGAAAAGAAGCACACGGCGCGCCACATCCTCGTGGCCACCGGCGGCATGCCCTTCGTGCCGGAGCTCGCGGGGCGAGAGCACGTGGTGGTGTCCGATGCGATGTTCGACCTCGACCCTTTTCCCAAGCGCTTGCTGGTGGTGGGCGGCGGCTACATCGCCTGCGAGTTCGCCTCCATCTTCAACGGCTTGGGGGCGCAGGTCACGCAGCTGTACCGCGGGCCGCACCTGCTCAATGGCTTCGACGAGGACCTGCGCCACTTCCTGGCCAAGGAGATGGGCCGTGCCGGCATCGACATCCGCTTCAACAGCGAGATCGACATGGTCACGCGGGCCGACAGCGGCCTGTGTGCGCTGCTCTCGCGCGGCGTGCGCGTGGAGGCCGATGTCATCCTCTATGCCACCGGCCGCATGCCCAACACGGAGGGCCTGGGCCTGCAGATGGCCGGCGTCGAACTCGATGAACGCGGCAGCGTCGTGGTCGACGCGCACTACCGCAGTTCGGTGCCCTCCATCTACGCCGTGGGTGACGTGTCGACGAAGCAGCAGCTCACCCCGGTGGCGCTCGCCGAGGCCATGGTCGTGGTGGACACCCTGTTCGGCCAGGGGCCGCGCGAACTGGACTACGAGTTCACGCCCACGGCCG
This sequence comes from Variovorax sp. PBS-H4, assembly GCF_901827205.1. Taxonomy (NCBI): domain Bacteria; kingdom Pseudomonadati; phylum Pseudomonadota; class Betaproteobacteria; order Burkholderiales; family Comamonadaceae; genus Variovorax; species Variovorax sp. PBS-H4. The sequence continues at coordinate 772,413 of NZ_LR594675.1, forward strand.
TCTTCACCCATCCCAACATCGGCACCTGCGGCTACACCGAGGCCGAGGCGCGTGCGAAGTTCGGCAAGGTCCGGGTGTTCTCGAGCGAGTTCAAGGCCCTGCGCCATACGCTCTCGCAGAGCGGCGAGCGCACCTTCATGAAGCTGGTGGTCGAGCGCGCCACCGACCGCGTGGTGGGTCTGCACATGGTGGGGCCTGACGCAGGCGAGGTGGTGCAGGGCTTCGCCGTCGCGATGCGCGCGGGCGCCACCAAGCGGGTGTTCGACAGCACCATCGGCATCCATCCGACGGTCGCGGAGGAGTTCGTCACCATGCGGGAACCGATGCCCGGATAAAGGGGCGGTCCGATGAATCCTTCCCGGCAAAACAGCAGCGCCGGCTCTGTCTGGCGGCGGTTCTGGTGGCCCACGGCCGCATTGGAGTCGACCCCGACGCATGCGAGCGCGCCCGAGCGGGCGGCGATCAGGACTCGAAACTACGTCTGGCTGAAGACGTACATGGACATCTACATCCTCCGCTGGGGTGCGCTGTGGGCGGTTTGCCTTTCCCTCGCGCTGCTGGCAACGGATGACGAGGTGCCGGGCGCGCTGTTCGCGCTCGCGCTCACCGCCACGATGTTGTCCTTCTTCGGCCTTTTTTCCATGATCCTGATCTACCGGCGGGCGGCCAGGGCGCTCAAGGACCGGGCGGTGTAGCTGACGCACGGACTTCTTGTTGCCTGACACCGCGCTGCCGCCGCGTTGGCGACGCTGTCGATGCGCCGACGATCCGCATCGATGCCTCGCTGCGGACAGGCCGGCCTTACCAAGGAGCTGCCATGAACACGAAGGAGACGAAGGACGGGTCGAAGACGACCGACCGCGAGAGCGTCAAGGACAACATGGAAAAGAGCACCGAGAAGCAACCCGGCGAGTTCCGCGACCAGGCCAACGAGGACAAGGTCGTCGAGATCGGGAAGGACGTGAAGAAGGATCCGATCAAGGGCATCGATCCCAAGCGCTGACACGCCGTCCGGCGCGGCATGGCCCCCGCTTCGCTCGATTGGCTCAAGTCCGGGTGGATGCTGCTGGTCCTGGCCGCGCTCGTCGTCGTGCTCGGGCTGGTCATCTGGTCCATCCGCAGGCATCGGGACCCCCGGCTGGTGGTCGAATGCGATGCCCCCATTGCCGAACTCCTGCCTTCGCTGGCCGGCTTGACGCAGGGCACGGTCTACGAGGGCAACTCGGTCGTGCTGATGGAGAACGGCTCCTTCTTCGACCCGATGTTCGAGGAAATCGGCCGAGCCAGGTCCACCATCCACTTCGAGACCTTTCTCTGGAAGGAAGGCAAACTTGGCGAGCGCCTGGCGAATGCGCTGGTCGAACGCCGCCGCGCAGGCGTGAAGGTGCGCGTGCTGGTCGATGCCGACGGCGGCAAGAAGATGGGCCGCGACGCCGAGCGCCTGCGGGCAGGAGGCTGCCGGCTCGAAATGCATCACCCGCGGCACATCCGCAACATCGGCGTCTTCAACGACCGTGATCATCGCAAGCTGCTCGTCGTCGATGGCCGTGTCGCGCTGGTGGGCGGCCATTGCATCGTCGACAGCTGGCTCGGCAACGGCGAGAGCCGCGAGCACGTGCGCGACCTGGGTGTTCTCCTGCGCGGGCCCATCGTTCATGCGGTGCAGGGGGCGTTCAGCGAGAACTGGGTGGAAGATACCGGGGAGCTCTTCGTCGGGGACGACGTGTTCCCTGCCCTCGAACGCGAGGGAGACGTTGCCATCCATGTCGCGAGCCTCAAGCCCGAAGGGTCCCCGCCTGCGGTGAAGATCCTGCACCACCTGGTGCCGTGCGTCGCACGCAAGCGGATCTGGGTCCAGAACCCTTATTTCCTGCCGGACAGCGAGGCGATCGAAGCCTTGTGCGAAGCGGCCAAACGCGGCGTCGACGTCCGGGTCATGGTGCCGTCTGCAGACGCCTCGGATATGCCCATGGTCCAGCACGCCGCGCATCGGAACTTCCACCTCCTGCTGGCGGGCGGCGTGCGAATCTTCGAATACTCGAAGTGTCTGCTGCACCAGAAGGTGATGGCCGTCGACAGTGCATGGTGTGCCATCGGATCGAGCAACTTCGACGACCGGTCCTTCGAGACCAATGACGAGATCACGCTGGGCGTGCGCGACGATGCCCTGGCCGCGCAGCTCGAGGCGATCTTCGAGCGCGACATGGGGGACTGCGTCGAGCTGCGAAGCGACACCTGGGCCCGGCGCGGGCTGCGGCACCGCTGCAAGGACAACCTGCTCTACACCTTCAACGAACTGCTGTGAGGCCGAGGCAGCGCCGGGCACAGGCGGCACAATCGTGTCATGCCCTACATGCCCACCTTCATCGCCCCGGCCCGCTTTTCAGATCCCGCCGCCGTGCTCGAACAGGTGCGGCTGATCTACGACGGCGGCCTCGCGCACCTGCGGGAGGCGATGCAGCGCTTCGTGGCCGGCGAGAGCATGCCCGGCCGGGTGCGCGCCTGCTACCCCTTCGTGCGGGTGCACACCCACACCGTGTCGCGCCGCACCCCGGCGGCCAACGCCTGGCTCAGCTATGGCTTCGTCGCCGGGCCCGGCCGCTACGAGACCACGCTGACGCGCCCCGATCTCTTCGAGCGCTACTACCGCGAGCAATTCCGGCTGCTGCTCGAGAACCACGAGGTCGAGCTCGAGGTCGGCACCAGCACCCAGCCGATTCCCATCCACTTCTCGTTTGCCGAGAACGAGCACATCGAAGGGACCATGAGCGAGGAACGGCGCTTGCTGATGCGCGATGTCTTCGACTTGCCGGAGCTGGCCGCCATGGACGACGGCATCGCCAACGGGACCTACGAGGCGCGGCCCGGCGAGGCGCAGCCGCTCGCGCTCTTCACCGCCGCGCGGGTGGACTACTCGCTGCACCGGCTGCGCCACTACACCGGCACCGCGCCCGAGTGGTTCCAGAACTTCGTGCTTTTCACCAACTACCAGTTCTACATCGACGAGTTCGTGCGCCTGGGCCGCGAGGCCATGGCCGACGAGAAGAGCGAGTACATCGCCTTCATCGAGCCCGGCAACGTGGTCACGCGCCGGCGCGGGCTGGCGGCTGGATCGAGCGCGTTCTACGGCGCGCTGCTCGATGGCAGCCAGGGCACGCCGCCCGGCCGCCTGCCGCAGATGCCGGCCTACCACCTCGTGCGCGAGGACTGCAGCGGCATCAGCATGGTCAACATCGGCGTCGGCCCGGCCAATGCCAAGACCATCACCGACCACGTCGCCGTGCTGCGCCCGCACGCCTGGATGATGCTGGGCCATTGCGCCGGCCTGCGCCAGGGACAGCAGCTGGGCGACTACGTGCTGGCCCACGCCTACGTGCGCGAGGACCATGTGCTCGACGAGGAGCTCCCGTTGTGGGTGCCGATCCCCGCGCTTTCGGAGATCCAGCTCGCACTGGAGAAGGCGGTGGCCGATGTCACCGGCATGCAGGGCACCCAGCTCAAGAAGATCATGCGCACGGGCACCGTGGCGAGCACGGACAACCGCAATTGGGAGCTCCTGCCCGGCAACCAGCCGCAGCGCCGCTTCAGCCAGAGCCGCGCGGTGGCGCTCGACATGGAAAGCGCCACCATTGCCGCCAACGGTTTTCGCTTCCGAGTGCCGTACGGCACCCTGCTGTGCGTCAGCGACAAGCCCCTGCATGGCGAGATCAAGCTGCCCGGAATGGCAAACCATTTCTACCGCGAGCGCGTCGAGCAGCATCTGCGCATCGGCATGGCTGCGATCGACGTGCTGCGGCGCGAGGGATCGAGCCGGCTGCACAGCCGCAAGCTGCGCAGTTTCGCCGAAGTGGCGTTCCAGTAGTTTGGTATGACGATTTCGAGATTTTGTTGGCAGGCGGCGCCTGATTCTTCCTGACGAACGCCGTCGCGGCCGTGCCGGCCGTGACTACGATTCCTTCATTGCAACAGGGAGGACTCGCATGGTCGATTCGACACGCCGCATCTTCAACACATGGCTCGCGGCAACGGCCGCCGCCATGGCGCCGGCCTCGGTGCTGGCGCAGGCCGCGAAGCCCGCGCCCTCGGCCCCTGCCGCTGCGATACCGCGGCTGCGCATCGTCATTCCCGCCAACGAGGGCGGCGGCTGGGACCAGACCGGCCGCGCGCTCGGCGCTGCCATGACGGCCGCCGGCGCCGTGGCGCAGGTCGAGTACGAGAACATCGGCGGCAAGGGCGGCACCATCGGGCTGGCACGCTACGCCGAGAAGTACGACGCCGACCCCAATGCCGTGTTGATGAGCGGCATGGTGATGGTCGGCGCCGTCGCGCTGCAGAAGCCCGCAGTGGACATGAGCCGCATCGCGCCGCTGGCGCGGCTGACCAGCGACTACGAGGTGGTGGCCGTGAAGGGCGACTCGCCCATCGTGACCGCCAAGGACCTGATCGCGAAGATGCGCACCGATCCGGCCAATACCGTCATCGCAGGCGGCTCGGCGGGCGGGGTCGACCACATGTTCGCCGGCATCCTGTCGCGTGCAGCCGGCAACACTTCCGCGCTGGTCTACCAGCCCTTTGCGGGCGGCGCGCAGGTCGTGTCTGCCGTGGAGTCGGGCAAGGCAGTTGCCGGCATCTCGGGCTACAGCGAATTCAGCGAGCAGATCGCCAGCGGCAAGCTGCGTGCGATCGGCGTGTCGTCGAAGAACGCCTTCATGGGCGTGCCCTCGGTGCGGCAACAGGGTGTCGACGCTGACCTTGCCAACTGGCGCGGCGTCTTCACCGGCAAGGCAGTGCCGGTGCAACGCCAGGCCGTGCTGCTCGACGCCGTGCGCCGCGCGGTCGCCACCGACACTTGGCAGAAAGGCCTCAAGCGCAGCAACTGGGACAGCTACTGGATGGAAGGCAAGGACTTCCAGGGCTTCCTGGAACTGGACCAGTCGATGGCCGGCATCTTGACTTACATCCTCAAGCTGAAAAGCTGAAAGGCGCCCCTCGCGCCTCCAGGAAATGCACGGCGTGCGCCTCTGATTTCCCGGAACCGATCATGCCCCGAAGAGTTCTGGAATCTCACGCTGCGCCTTGGGCGTGAGCGCGAGCGCGCGGCCGTCGAGCGCCTGGCGTACCCAGCCGCGTCGCAGTGACAGCTGCAGGCAGGCGGCGCCCAGCGCGCCGCCGAGATGCGGCCGCCGCTCGCTCCAGTCGAGACAGGCGCAGGCGAAGCGTCGGCGCGAACGGCGCGCGCCGTCGATGTCGATGCCCAGGCTTTCCAGCGCGACCGCGCCCTCGGCCGTGAGCTCGTAGTCGTCGCCTCCCGCCATGGCCTGCAGCCATCCCTGGGCATGCAGCCGGTCGTGCAGCGCGACGCCGGCAGTACCGGCCATGTGGTCGTAGCAGGTGCGTGCTGCGCGCAACCGGCTCGGCGTGCGCGGCGTGAACTCGCTGCGCGGTGCGCCGGCCACCACCAGCAACCCCTCGAGCACCGCGGCCACCTCGCTGCCGGCAAGACGGAAGTAGCGGTGCTTGCCCTGCGCCACCGATTCGACCAGCCGCTGCTCCTTCAGCCTTGCCAGGTGGGCGCTCGCGGTCGATGCCGCGACCTCGCCGACCACCGCCAGTTCGGTGGCTGTGCGGGCATGGCCGTCCAGCAGGCAACAGAGCATGCGCGCGCGGGCAGGCTCGGCGATCGCGCCGGCCAGGCGCGCCAGGTGGGTGTCGGCATTCGATGCATCCATACTTCGATGCTAAGCGAAGTATGGATGTGCTAGAAGTCCGACACTGCGCCCCATGGAACAACCGCACATCGACCCACCCGCCGACGCCGTCGCGGCCGTCACCCATCCCGACCCCTATGCCTGGTACGCCCGCTTGCGGGAAGGCCCGCCGCTCGCGCGCGACGAGCGCCTGGGCCTCTGGGTCGCGACCCGGGCCGAGGTGCTGCAGGAGGCCTTCGCCAACCCCGCGTTGCGGGTGCGCCCCGCCGCCGAGCCGGTGCCGCGCGCCATTGCGGGCGCGCCGGCCGGTGAACTCTTCGGCCGTCTGGTGCGCATGAACGACGGCGCCGCGCATGCCGCCCACAAGCCAGTGCTGCAGCGAGCGCTGGGCAGCCTCGATCTGGGCAGCGTGCGCGCGGCCATGCCGCGTATTGCGGCGCAGGTTCCGGCGGCCACCGCGGCGCAGGCCTGCTTCGACTGGCCGGTCGCGGCCGTGGCCCATCTGTTCGGCTTCGCGTTCGAGGAACTGCCCGTTCTTGCGGAGCGGACGCGCGATTTCGTCGCCTGCCTGTCGCCGCTGTCCTCCGAAGCCCAGCTGGAGGCTGCCAGCGATGCGGCGGCGGCGCTGATGGCGCGCTTCGAAGCCGTGGCGGCACGGCCGGCACGTGAGGGCAGCTTGCTGGTGGCGGTGCGCGCGCAAGCGCCGGGCGACACGTCGCGCCCGCTGCTGGCCAACCTGGCGGGCCTGCTCTCCCAGACCTGCGAAGCCACCGCGGGGCTGATGGGCAACAGCCTGCTGGCGCTCGCCCGCGAGCCTGGCGTCCACCATGCGATCGCCGCGCGCCCGGAATTGCTCCCGGCGCTGGTGGAGGAAACGGCGCGCCACGATCCCTCGGTCCAGAACACCCGCCGCTTCGTCGCGCAGCCGACCACGCTGGCGGGGACGCGGCTCGAAGCGGGCGAGGCGGTGCTGCTGGTGATGGGTGCGGCGAACCGCGATCCGCATCTGAACGCCCACCCGGATCGCTTCATGCTCGAGCGCGACGGTCGGCGCATGCTGGGCTTCGGCAGCGGTCCGCACGCTTGCCCCGGCCAGGCGCTGGCCTGCGCGCTGGCGGTGGCAGGGGTCGAGACGCTGCTGGCGCGTGGCCTCGATGGGGCCGCGCTGCGCGAGCGCGGCTGGTACTACCGGCCCTCGGTCAATGCGCGCATCCCCGTCTTCCGTTGAGAGGCGCGCTTTCCGTCAGCGCTCTTCCGGCCAGCGGCCCGTCGCCTCCAGAAAGGGCGAGAGGCTCGCCGGCCCGAAGCGCAAGGGCAGCGCGGCCGGGGCACGCTGCGCGGTCAGCACCTCCATGCGCAGCAGGCGTTCGGCACCCGCGAAGGCGTAGACCTCCGGACCCTCCCAGAGGATTGTGGCGCTCACCGTCAACTGCAGCAGATCGCCGGTGGCGAAGTCGACGAAGAGCAGTCCGGCCTTCGGATTCAACGCGATGTTGCCCAGCGTGTTGAAAAAGGCGTTGCCGGTGAAGTCCGGCACGGTGAGCGTGCCTTCGCCTTCGAACCTCACGAAGCCCGGCCGGCCGCCGCGGTGCGAGACGTCGACGCCTTCGGCCGGGGAGCGAGCGTCGCCGGCCGAAGGGTGCGCCGTGGCAATGAAGAAGGTATCGGCCGCGCGCACCATGCGCCGCGCTTGCGCGTCCAGGCCGTGCATGCGCGGGCCGAAGCCCGGCGCCGCCGCACCGCCGACGAACACCGGTTCGCGCGCCTGGATGTACTTCGGACAGTTGCCGAAACTCTGACCCACCTCGACCGAGAAGCCGCGCGCATCCAGCGCATCGACCGTGCCATTCATCCGGTTGCGCCGCCGTGTCTGCGGCTCGATGCCGAGCAGCCCGATGGGCGCGCCTACCGCCAACGCCGTCGCGAGCGGATCGTTGGCCTGCGGCAGCGCGTCGATGCGCAGATGCCGGGGGTCCGGCGAATGCGCGAAGCCGGGCGCGGCGGCCAGCACGCTGGCCCAGGGCTGGCCTGCGCTGTCCAGGCTGCCCGCGATCAGGAAAGGCAACTGTGCGAAGAAAGTGCGGTGCTGCTCGGGCATGTGGTCGCGCAGCACGCGCGGCCCGATCTCGGCCATGCGATGGGCGATGCCGGCGCGCGCCTGCAGCACGCGCTCGCCCTCATGCCATGCGAGCGCGGTCATCGGGCAAGCTCCGCACCATGCGCTGCGGCGCTGTTCGACCGGGGAGGGGCGCGGCGTCTCATGCCGCCAACCCGATGCGAGACGCGGCCATCGGCACGAAGCCTGGCAAGGCCTCGATGCGCTGCAACCACTGGCGCACCTTCGGATAGTCCTGCAGCGACACATTGCCTTCGGGAACATGGGCCACGTAGGTGTAGTTGGCAACGTCGGCCAGTGTCACGCTGTCGCCCGCGAGGAACGGGCGGTCGGAAAGCTCGCTGTCCATGACGCGCAGCAGGTTGTGCGAGCGCGCGATCACGTCGGACGGGTCGGTGGCGAGGCCGAACAGCACGATCACGCGCGCCATCGACGGGCCCTGCGCCAGCGGCCCGGCGGCGACGGAGAGCCAGCGCTGCACGCGGGCCGCGCCCAGCGCATCGCGCGGCATCCAGCGCGCCGGATCGGGTGCGTAGCGCTCGTTGAGGTAGTGCAGGATCGCGTTGGAGTCGGCGAGTGTCACATCGCCATCCTCGATGACCGGCACCTGGCCGAACGCATTGCGGCGCAGGAACTCGGGCCGGCGCTGTTCGCCGGCCTTCAGGTCGAGCTCGACGATCTCGAAAGGCAGACGGAGCAGCGACAGGAACAGCCGGACACGGTGGCTGTGGCCGGAAATGGACGAGCTGTACACGGTGATCGGGCGGGCAGGATGGACGGCGGTCATCGGCTTTCTCCTGGTGAGTGTGGATGAGCCATTGTTCTTCGATCCATCAGCCGGAGTAATGGTGCTGGTTGCATTTCACTGCTGCGCAATGCGGTCTAATCGTGCGCATGGACCGTCTCAAAGCCATGCAGACTTTCGTACAGATCGCAGAACAAGGCAGCCTGACCAAGGCCGCCGGTGCGCTCGAGAGCTCGCTGCCCGCGGTGGTCCGCTCGCTGGCCGCGCTGGAGGCGCACCTGGGCGTGCGCCTCTTCCACCGCACCACGCGCCGCATCTCGCTGACCGAAGAGGGGCGTCAATACCTGCAGAGTGCGCGCGAGGTGCTGGCTGCAGCCGATGCCGCCGACCGGGCGCTGAGCCAGGAGGCGGCCGAGCCCGCCGGGCAGCTCACCGTCACCGCGCCCGTGCTCTTCGGGCACATGTACGTGGCGCCGGCCATCGTGCGTTTCCTGAAGCGCTACGACAAGGTGCGGTGCAGCGTGCTGCTGCACGACCGCACGGTGAACCTGCTGGAAGAGGGCATCGATGTCGGCGTCCGCATCAGCCCGCTGGAGGACTCGTCGCTGGTCGCCCTGCAGCTTGGCACCATCCGCCGCGTGGCGGTTGCGAGTCCGGCCTACCTGCGCGCCCACGGCACGCCGCGGCACCCGCGCGAACTGCTCGAGGCGAATTGCGTGCGGGTCCAGCCGGGCGCCCCCGTGCAGTTCCGCGAGAACGGCCGCAACTTCACGGTCGCGGCCCGCGGCAACCTGGAGTTCAACCACATCGCACCCGCAGTGGAAGCTTGCGCCGCCGGCCTGGGCTTCGGATTCTTCTTCTCCTATCAGGTGCTGCCGCTGGTGCGGGAGGGGCGGCTTCGCATCGTGCTCGACGACTTCGAGCTGGCGCCGCGGCCGGTGAGCGTGATCTATCCGCACGCGCGGCTGCTGCCGGCGCGCACGCGGGCCTTCATCGACTGGATGAAGAACGAGTTCGAGGGACTCCATTTATAGCTCGCCCCCAGGTTGGCTCACTTCGTGTAGCCGCCCACCCCCTACCGGGGGCAACACAGCGGCCCGGCAAAGCCGGTTCCGCGGTGGGGATGTTGCTCGCCCCCAGGTTGGCTCACTTCGTGTAGCCGCCCACCCCCTACCGGGGGCAACACAGCGGCCCGGCAAAGCCGGTTCCGCCGTGTTCCTCGATGTTTGCCCGCTTCCAGCGTCGCGAAGATGCGTAGCGTGATGGAGCAAGGGCCGATGAATTTGATCGCTTGCGCCACAATGACCCGGTGCCAAGCCCTTCCGTTCCTCTCTTTCAAGCGAGCCGCCTGCACAAACGTTACGGCACGACCACCGTGGTGGACGACCTCTCGTTCAGCATCGCGCCCGGCGAGTGCCTGGGCGTGATCGGCCCCAATGGCGCCGGCAAGACCACCACCATCCGCATCTGCCTGGGGCTCACTGCGCCCGACGGCGGCAGCATCGAGGCGATGGGGGGCTTGTCAATGCCGCGCGACGCGCGCGCGATCAAGGCGCAGCTCGGCGTGGTGAGCCAGTTCGACACCCTCGACCCCGACTTCAGCTGCGCCGAGAACCTGATGGTCTACGCCCGCTACTTCGGCATGAGCCGGCGCCAGATCGCGCCGCGAATTCCGCAGCTGCTGGAGTTCGCGGCGCTGTCGCACAAGGCCGACGCCAAGCCGGGCGAACTGTCGGGCGGCATGCGGCGCCGGCTGTCATTGGCGCGATCACTGGTCAACGATCCGAAGCTGCTGATGCTCGACGAGCCCACCACCGGCTTGGACCCGCAGGCGCGCCATCTCATGTGGGAGCGCCTGCAGCTGCTGCTGCAGCAGGGCAAGTCCATCCTGTTGACCACGCACTTCATGGACGAAGCCGAGCGCCTGTGTTCGCGTCTGATCGTGATCGACCATGGACGCAAGATCGCGGAAGGCCGGCCGCGTGACCTGATCGCCGAGCATCTGGAGCCCGACGTGGTCGAGGTCTACGGCAACGGCGCGCTGGGGTTGGCGCAGTCGCCCCTCAAGGACTTTGCCGCGCGCGTCGAGGTCAGCGGCGAGACGGTGTTCTTCTACACGCAGGATGCGCGCGGGCTGCTGAATGCGCTCGACAGCCACAAGGGCCTGCGTACCTTTCATCGGCCCGCGAACCTGGAGGACCTGTTCCTCAAGCTGACAGGCCGGCAGATACGCGAGGACGGCTGAACATATGGCTCTCCCCCAGGTTGGCTCACTTCGTGTAGCCGCCCTGCGTGCTGCCGCCAGAGGCCTTGCCCTTCAGGCCGTCCAAGCCTGCGCAGGCAGGCTTGGAGCCGCGCCCCTCAGCCCCCTCACCGGGGGGCAACACCAGCGGCCCGGCAAAGCCGGTTCCGCGGTGTTCCCCGCATGGAGAAAGACATGAGCGCCTCGATCAATGACGCACTACAAGCCGTGCCCTCGGTGTGGCGCCCGCCCGAGCTCTCGATGCGGTGGTGGCCGGTGTTCCTGCGCAATTTGCTGGTGTGGCGCAAGCTTGCCATCCCCAGCCTCATCGGCAATATCGCCGAGCCGCTGATCTGGCTGGTGGCCTTCGGCTATGGCATGGGCGCGCTGGTGGGGCAGGTGACGGTTGACGGCGCGCGGGTGCCCTACATCCTGTTCCTTGCGAGTGGCTCTATCTGCATGAGCTCGATGAATGCTGCGTCTTTCGAGGCGCTCTACTCGGCCTTCTCGCGCATGCACGTGCAGAAGACCTGGGACGGCATCATGAACGCGCCGGTGGGGCTGGACGACGTGGTGCTCGCGGAGATGCTGTGGGCGGCCTTCAAGGCCATCTTCACCACCACGGCGATCCTGTTCGTGATGCTGGGGCTGGGCATCAGCCACAGCCCCAAGCTGCTGGTGGCGTGGCTGGTGCTCGCGGGCGTCGGCGTGACCTTCTCATGCATTGCGCTGATCTTCAATGCGCTGGCGAAGGGGTACGACTTCTTCACCTATTACTTCACGCTGTTCATGACGCCGATGATGTTTCTATCGGGTGTGTTCTTTCCGCTGGACCAGTTGCCCGGGCTCGTGCATCGGATCGCGAACTGGCTGCCGCTTGCGAATGCGGTTGCGCTGGTGCGGCCGTTGTTCATGGATCAGTGGCCGAGGGATTGGGTATGGCCTGCGGTTGTGCTGGTGGTGTATACGGTGGGAGCGTTCTGGGTGGCGTTGGCGTTGACGAGAAAGCGGTTTCGGGCTTGATGTTTTCTTGGCTCCCTCTCTCCTTTGGAAGAGGGCTGGGGTGAGGGCCCTCGGGGCCTTCGACGGGTACGTTGCGCCTTGTTTGAAGGGGGAGCCGGGATGTCGTCCCGGCAGCCGAGTCACTTTCTTTTGCTTCGCCAAAAGAAAGTAACCAAAGAAAAGGCGACCCCACTGCGCGCGTCCCTCCGCTTCGCTACGGGCAACCTGCGGTGCTCGCTTTTCGCGGGGTCCGCGCAAACTCGCCTGCGGCTCAAACACGCGCGGCCCTGATCCGCGAAAAGCTCCGCTCCTCGGCACGCGCAGAGGGGATAGGAACGGGCCGTTGCTTCGCTCGGCCACCAACGGCCTCGCTTCGCGAGGCCTGGAACAGGTGCGTGCGTATGCGCTCGCATGCGACCGTGATTGCGAGCACGAGCACGAGCACGAGCACGAGCACGAGCACGAGCACGAGCACGAGCACGGCACGGCACGGCACGAGCACGGACACGGACACGGACATGGACATGGACATGGACATGGACATGGACAGGCGTGTCCATGTGTGTGTGCGTGTGCGTGTGCGCGGAGTGCTAGCGTGAGCAAGGATCCAGAGCTCACGCCCATCTGCACACCACACAGGGACGCGCCATGGCGCGTTGGATTCCGGGTCCCCTCTGGCCGTAGCCGAGGAGCGGAGCTTTTCGCGGATCAGGGCCGCGCGTGTTTGAGCGAAGCGAGTTTGCGCGGACCCCGCGAAAAGCGAGCACCGGAGGCTTCCCGTAGCGAAGCGGAGGGCTGCGGCCAGTGGGGTCGCCTTTTCTTTGGTTACTTTCTTTTGGCGAAGCAAAAGAAAGTGACTCGGCTGCCGGGACGACGCCCCGGCCCCAGCCTCGACTGAAGCGCACCTTTCAAGTCGATCAATCCCTTCTCGTCATCTCTTTCAAGGAAAGAGCGACTCAAGCCAAAGCCTGGGTAATCGTATGAATCAACAGCCCCACCAACCCCCCGACAAGCGTCCCATTGACCCGTATGAACTGCAGATCCCGCCCGATGTGCTTCTCCAGTTCCACGCTCATCTCCTCGGCATTCCATTGCCCCACCCGCTCCACGATGTAACGCCGGATGTCCTCCCGGTACCGCTCGATGGCGCGCGGTGCCGCATCCACGATCTGCTCGTTGATCCAGCGCCGCATCGCCTCGTCGGCCTCCAGGCGGGCACCCAGCGTCCCCGCCATTGCGACGATGCGCCGCCGGATCTCCGAGTCGCTCTTCGCCAGGTCCTCGTGCAGCCACCCCAGCAGTTCACTCCAGAGCCCATGCAGGTATTCGCCGATGGCCGGATGCGCCTGCAGTTCCGCCCGGATGGCTTCGCCGCGGCGCTTGAACTCGGGATCGGTCTTGAGCTTGTGGACGAACTCGTGCATGAATGCATCGAAGCGCTGCCGAACCGAGTGCGCAGGGTCCCCCGCCATCTCCGTGACAGTGCGCGCAGCCGCGGCCACGATCTTGCGCGTGGCCAGGCGGGCCGTGACCTGGTCGAGGCCGACGTAGCGCAGCGCCCGGACCTCGCGCGCGATCGCCTCGGTGATCTGCACCTGCACCTCCTCGCCCTCCACCGCTGCCGCGACCTGGGCCAGCAGGTCGTCGAGCAAGGCCTGGTGCCGTCCATTCGCCGTCAACGCGTCCAGGGCCTGACCCGACAGCCGCGCAATGTCGACCTGCGCCAGGCCGGCGGCTGCAGCGCGGCCCAGGAATTCGCGCACCCGCGCGTCGTCGAAGGCCGCCAGGCCGTAGCGGGCCGCGCTCACCAGGTGCGCGCCGACTGTTGCGGCATGGGCCGGCTGCGCGAGCCAGCGGGCCAGCCGCGCGGCCGGATCGAGCTGCTCCAGCTTGGCCAGCACCTGCTGCGTGCTCAGGAAGTTGTTGCAGATGAAGCCGGCCAGACGCGCGCCGATGCGGTCCTTGTTCGACGGGATGATCGCGGTGTGCGGAATGGGCAGGCCCAGCGGATGACGAAACAGCGCGACCACGGCGAACCAGTCGGCAATCGCGCCCACCATCGCGGCTTCGGCGAAGGCCGCGACATAGCCCCAGGCCGGGTTGGGATGACGCGCCCCGAGCACCGTCGCCGCCGCATAGAGCAGGGCGGCGGCGCCGAGCAGGGCGAGGGCGAAGCGCTTCAGCGGATCTCCCGGGTTTCTGCGAGCCCTTGCAGGAACTGCTCGCAGCGTGCGAGCTGGGCCAACGTCACGTACTCGTCGGGCTGGTGTGCCTGGGTGATGCTGCCGGGCCCGCACACCACCGTCGGGATGCCGGCCTGCTTGAAGAGGCCGGCCTCGGTGCCGAAGGCCACGAGCGTGGTGCCCGCCTCGCCGGCCAGGCGTTGCGCGAGCCGCGTGACGGGATCCTCGGCCGTGGTCAGGAAGCTGGGGATCTCGCAGATCGTCTCGAAGCTGAAGCCCGCCTCGGGCGCGATCTTCTTCATGCCGGCCTCCAGGCGGTTGGCGTGCAGCCGCATTTCCTTCTGCATCTTCTGGGCGTCGGCCGTGGGCAGGTCGCGGAACTCGTAGCGGAACTCGGCGTCGCGCGGTACCACGTTGTCGGCGATGCCGCCATGGAACTGGCCGACGCTCGCGGTACTGAACGGCACGTCGAACCCGGCGTAGCGCGGCTCCTCGCGCTCGAAGCCCTCGGCCATGTCGCGCAGCTTGCCGACCAGGCGTGCCGCCATCTCGATCGCGTTGACCGAGCGCGGCGTGAGCGAGGAATGCGCCTCCTTGCCCCGAACGCAGCAGCGATAGCGGTAGACGCCCTTGTGCGCGATGGCCGGCACCATCATCGTCGGCTCACCGACGATGCAGGCCAGCGGCCGGATGCCCTGCTCCTTCATGTCGGCGATCAGCTCGCGCACGCCGAAGCAGCCGACCTCCTCGTCGTAGCTGAAGGCGAAGTGCACCGCGAAGGGCGAGTCGCTCTCGATGAAACGCCGGGCGTTCGCCAGCGCGATCGCAATGAAGCTCTTCATGTCGGCCGAGCCGCGGCCGTAGAGGCGGGGCTCGACCTGCATCGCCTCGCCGTCGTGCTCGTCCTGGGGCCAGTCCTGGACCAGGGCCGAGAGCGGGTCCACGCTCCAGGCCTGCCCGTCCCAGGGCACGGTGTCGGTGTGGCCGGAGACGATCACGCCTGCCGGCTTGCCCGCGCCCAGCGTGGCGAAGAGGTTGGCCTTGGTCCTGTCGGCGTTGTAGGTGAGCCGGCTGCGCACGCCCAGGCCGGCCAGGTGGTCGCGGGCGAAGTCGATCAATTCCAGGTTGCTCCGGGTGCTCACCGTGTTCATGCGCACCAGGCTCTGAGCGAAATCGAGGCTGCGGGTGGAAAGGTGGGGGAACGGCATGCGGGGATTGTCACGGAAGCTCTGCATCGACGCTTGGTCTGGCATGTGCTTTCCGCTGAGCCTAGACTCACTCATATGAAACTCATCGACTCATTGGTCACCCAGGCGGGCGGCATCGCCGCTGTGCGGCGTGACCTGCATGCCCATCCCGAACTCTGCTTCCAGGAGCAGCGTACCGCCGACGTGGTGGCGGCCAAGCTCACCGAATGGGGCATTCCGATCCACCGCGGCCTGGCCACCACCGGCGTGATCGGCATCGTGAAGAACGGCAGCAGCTCCCGGGCCGTCGGCCTGCGCGCCGACATGGACGCGTTGCCCGTTACCGAGCTCAACACCTTCGCCCATGCCAGCAAGCACCCCGGCAAGATGCACGCCTGCGGCCATGACGGCCACACCGCGATGCTGCTCGCCGCGGCGCAGCATTTGGCGAAGCACCGCAACTTCGACGGCACGGTCTACCTGATCTTCCAGCCGGCCGAGGAGGGCGGCGGCGGGGCGCGCGAGATGGTCAAGGAAGGCCTCTTCGAGCAATTCCCGATGGAGGCCGTGTTCGGCATGCACAACTGGCCGGGCATGAAGGCCGGGCAGTTCGCCGTCAGCCCCGGGCCGGCGATGGCCTCGAGCAACGAGTTCACCATCACCATCCATGGCAAGGGCGGCCATGCGGCGCTGCCGCACACCGGCATCGATCCGGTGCCGATCGCCTGCGAGATGGTGCAGGCGTTCCAGACCATCATCACGCGCAACAAGAAGCCGGCCGAAGCCGGCGTGATCTCGGTCACCATGATCCATGGCGGCGAGGCGAGCAACGTGATCCCCGACCGCTGCGAGCTCAAGGGCACGGTGCGCACCTTCTCACTGGAGGTGCTGGACCTGATCGAGTCACGCATGAAGAAGATCGCCGAGCACGTGAGCGCCGCGCACGACGCGGGATGCGACTTCCATTTCCATCGCAACTACCCGCCGACCATCAACACCGCCGCCGAGGCGAACTTCGCGCGCCGCGTGATGGCCGGCATCGTCGGCGAGGACAACGTGCTGGTGCAGGAGCCCGCCATGACGGCCGAGGACTTCGCCTTCATGCTGCAGGCCCGGCCCGGCGCCTATGCCTTCATCGGCAACGGCGACGGCAGCCACCGCGACCTGCACCACGGCGGCGGGCCCTGCATGCTGCACAACGCAAGCTACGACTTCAACGACGACCTGATCCCGCTCGGCGCGACCTGCTGGGTGCGCTTGGCCGAAGAGTTCCTCGCAGCGCCAGCGCTGGGGGAGCGGGGCGCATGATCGGCGTCGGCGAAGCCTTTGCGGGGCGCTACTTGCTGGCCCGCCAGAAGTTCCTGGAAGGCTGCGCCGCGGCCGGGCTGGCGGTACGCTCCCACGTGCACCCGCTCCGGGGCCGCGACGGCGAGGAACTGGCCATGGATGTCGCGCTCGACGGCGACCCGCAGGCCGAAAGCCTGCTGATCGTGAGCAGCGGCTGCCACGGCGTGGAGGGCCACTGCGGCAGCGGGGTGCAGGTGTTCGCGCTGCACGACGCCGAGTGGCGCGAGAAGGCGCGGGACCAGGGCGTGTCCGTGCTGTATGTGCACGCGCTGAACCCCTACGGCTTTTCCCACACCCGGCGCGTCACGCACGAGAACGTGGACCTGAACCGCAACTTCCTCGACTTCTCGCAGCCGCTGCCGGTGAACGAAGCGTACGCAAGCCTGCATGCGCTGCTGCTGCCCGAGCAGTGGCCACCCTCGGCGGCCAACCAGGCCGACATCGACGCCCTCATCGCGCGCGAGGGGCTGGGCTTCTACCAGGCCGCCGTGACCCGCGGCCAGTACCAGTTTGCCGACGGCCTGTTCTACGGCGGCAATGCGCCGACGTGGAGCAACAAGACGGTACGCGAGGTGCTTCGTACCCACGCGCGACGGGCGTCCCGCCTCGGCTGGATCGACATGCACACCGGGCTCGGGCCGAACGGCATCGGCGAGCGCATCTTCGCCGGGCGCGACGACAAGGCGGCGTACGCAAGGGCAAATGCGTGGTGGGGCACCGCAGCGGCGCCCGTTACCTCGATGTACGACGGCTCCTCGACCTCGGCCTTCCTGACCGGATTGATGTGCTACGCCCTGGACGAGGAATGCCCTCAAGCCGAGCACACCTCGATCGCACTGGAGTACGGCACCGAGCCGATGCTCGAGGTCACGGCGGCGCTGCGCGGGGACCACTGGCTGCATTGCCATTCGGAAGCGCCGGCGGAGCTGGCCGAGGCCATCCACGCGCGCATGCTCGCGGCCTTCTACAGCGACACCGACGCGTGGCGCGGGCAGGTGATCAGCCAGGCGCGGCAGGCAATGTTCCAGGCCGTGGATGGCCTGTCCGGGCTTGCTCCCGCTCCCGCTTGAGAGGGCAGGGGTGAGGGAATGCAGCGGTCGATGAAGCGCGGCGCCGGACCGACGGCCCGGTGCCCTCAACCCCACCCCCTCCAAGAGGGAGAGGGGGCGATACCTCAAGTCCTGATGCGGCCGTCGCCCGTGATCATCGACAGCTCCACGAACTTCGACGCCACGTGGTTGCGCGGCGAAAAAGAGACCTCGAAGCCACCGAACTGCTGACGGTCGATGCTTTCCAGCCCCGCGATCAGGCTCTCGCGCGTGAGCTTGCCGGGCGCGCGGCGCAGGCCCTCGGCGAGCACCTTGGCGGCCAGGTAGCCTTCCATGCTGGAAAAGTTGGACTGCACCGTGCCGCCGCTCTTCTTCACCGCTTCGTTGAACTCGCGCGTGATGCCGTTCGCCGCGTAATAAGGCGAGGGCACGACCTGGGTGACGACCACGCCCGCGCCGTCCTTGCCCAGTTCGTCGGCCAGGGCCTGCGTGCCGACGAAGGACACGTTGTAGAAGGTGCCCCCGTAGCCGGCCTTGCGCGCCTCGCGGATGAAGGCGGCACACGACTTGTAGGCGCTGACCTGGACCACGGCGTCCGGCCCGGCCGCCACGATGGTCTTCACCGCCGCCGTGACATCGACCGTGTTGCGCTCCACCGTGCCCAGGGCCGCCGGCTTCAGGCCGAGCTGCGAGAGCGCGAGCGTCACGCCGTCCAGGCCGGCCTTGCCATAGGCATCGTTCTGGTAGAACACCGCGATCTTCTTCAGCCCCAGGTGGGTGAGCTGCTTCACGATCAGCGCCGTCTCGTCGTTGTACGAGGCCCGCAGGTGGAACACGTTGCGGTGGAAGGGCTCCCGCAGCGCCATCGCGCCGGTAAAAGGTGCGATGAAGGGCACCTTCGCATTCACTGCCAGCGGCAACGCCGCGAGGCTGGTGGGGGTGCCGATGTAGCCGAAGAGCGCGAACGCTTCCTCGTCGATCAGCTTCTTCGTGTTGGCAGCGCAGCGCTCGGGCTCGTATCCGTCGTCGAGAAACTTGATCTCCACGTCACGATGGCCGGGCTGCGCGTTGTATTGGTCGAGGTACAGCTTTGCGCCCTGGTGGAACTGGATGCCGAGCTGTGCCGCCGGGCCGCTGAAGGGCGCCGACTGGCCCAGCAGGACGGGGGCTTCGCTCTGCGCCCTCGCGATGCCGAAGCCACCGAGTGCTGCAGCACCCGCCGCAACCGAAAAGTGCCTGCGATGAATCATCGTGAAAACTCCAGAGCGCCGCTGCGGCGCAGAACTTAGACTTGACCGGTCCACCCACTGCCCGGCCGCCCATGAACTCCCCGACCCAGGTGCTCGGCGCCTGCCCCCACGATTGCCCCGACACCTGCTCCCTCGTGACCACCGTGCAGGACGGGCGGGCCGTCAAGCTTCAGGGGAATCCGGCGCATCCCCATACCGCCGGCGTGCTGTGCACCAAGGTCTCGCGCTATATCGAACGCAATGAGCACGCCGAGCGGCTGCTGCACCCCATGAAGCGCGTCGGCCCCAAGGGCAGCGGCCGATTCGAACCCGTGAGCTGGGACGCGGCGCTCTCCGACATCGCCCATCGTCTGAATGTGCTAAGCGAGAACAATTCGTCAGAATCGATTCTGCCCTACAGCTATGCAGGAACGATGGGTCTTGTGCAAGGCGAGTCGATGGATCGTCGTTTTTTCCACAAGCTCGGGGCCTCGCTGCTGGATCGAACGATTTGTTCGACCGCCGGGGGTGAGGCCTTAAGTTTTACCCTTGGCGGAAAGGTTGGGATGCGGGTCCAATTCTTTGCCGAGGCACGACTGATCCTGATCTGGGGCAGCAACTCGATCGCCAGCAACCTGCATTTCTGGCGCCATGCGCAGGCCGCGAAGCGCGCCGGTGCCAGGCTGGTGTGCATCGACCCGCGCCGGACCGAGACCGCGGACAAATGCGACGAGCACATCGCGCTCCTGCCCGGCACTGATGCGGCGTTGGCATTCGCGCTCATGCACGAGCTGATCGTCAACGACTGGCTGGACCATGACTACATCGAGCGCCACACCCTCGGCTGGCAGCGGCTGCGCGAGCGCGCGTTGCAGTGGCCGCCCGCCCGCGCCGCCGCCGTCTGCGGTGTGCCGGAGGCGCAGATCGTCGCGTTGGCGCGCGCCTATGGCACGACGAGGCCGGCCGCCATCCGGCTCAACTACGGCATGCAGCGCGTGCGCGGGGGCGGCAACGCCGCGCGCGCCATCGCCTGCCTGCCGGCGCTGGTCGGCGCCTGGCGCGAGCGTGCGGGCGGGCTGCTGCTGAGCAGCTCGGGCCAGTTCCCGGTCGACCGCGCCACGTTGCAGCGGCCCGACCTGCTGGCGGGGCGGCGCCCGCGCACCATCAACATGAGCGCCATCGGCGATGCGCTGCTCGACACCGCGAAACCGATCCGGGCGCTGGTGGTCTACAACAGCAACCCGGTGGCCGTCGCGCCGGACTCGTCCAAGGTGGTGGCGGGGTTCGCGCGGGAGGATCTGTTCACCGTGGTGCTCGAGCAGTTCCAGACCGACACGGCAGACTATGCCGACTACCTGCTGCCGGCGACCACCCAGTTGGAGCACTGGGACGTCCACACCAGCTACGGCCACACCGATGTGCTGCTCAACCGGCCCGCGCTGGCGCCGCGCGGCGAGGCGCGCAGCAATGCCTGGGTATTCCGCGAACTGGCCCGCCGCATGGGCTTCGACGAGCCCTGCTTCTCCGACGACGACGAGGCGCTGTGCCGCAGCGCCTTCGCGCCCGGCGCGATCGATGTCGAGGAACTGCAGGCCCAGGGCTTCACGAGCCTGAAGCTTGCGGAGGCGCCGTTTGCCGAAGGGGGTTTTCCCACGCCCTCGGGTCGCTGCGAATTCTTCAGCGCGCGCCTCGCGGCCCAGGGCCAGGACGGACTGCCCGACCACGTCCCCAACTACGAGCCGGCCGGCAGCTCGACGGAATTTCCGCTCGCGATGATCTCGCCGCCCGCGCGCAATTTCCTCAACTCGACTTTCGTGAACGTGAAGAGCCTGCGCGCAATCGAGGGCGAGCCGCTGCTCGAGATCCACGAGGACGATGCCGCCGCGCGCGGCATCGTCGACGGCGCGATGGTGCGCGTCTTCAACCGCCGCGGCGAGCACCGCTGCCGCGCCGAGGTCTCTCGCCGCGCGCGGCCCGGCGTGGTGCACGGGCTGGGCGTCTGGTGGCGCAAGCTCGGCGCCGACGGCACCAACGTCAACCAGCTCACCAGCCAGCGACTGACCGATATCGGCCGCGGGCCCACCTTCTATGACTGCCTGGTCGAGGTGGCGCCGGATGTTTGAGGTGCTCGAATGAGCAAAGGGCGCGCTGCTCTGGCTGCCGTGGCCGCGCTGGCCGTGGCCGGCTGCGCCGACCTGGGCTACTACTGGCAGTCGGCCAGCGGCCACCTGGCGCTGATGCGCGCGGCGCGGCCGGTGCCGCAGTGGCTGCAGGACCCTGCCGCCAGCGACGCGCTTAAGGCCAAACTGGCGCTGACGCAGCGCATCCGCCGCTTCGCAGTCGCCGAGCTCGGCCTGCCGGACAACCCGAGCTACAAGGCCTACGCCGACCTGCACCGGCGCGCCGCGATCTGGAACGTGGTGGCAGCGCCCGCGCATTCGCTCACCCTCAAGACGTGGTGCTTTCCGGTCGCGGGTTGCGTCGGCTATCGGGGCTACTACGACGAGGCGGCGGCGCGCGCAGAGGCCGCCACCCTGGTCGCTCAGGGCCTGGAAGCGGCCGTCTACCCGGTGCCGGCCTACTCCACGCTGGGGTGGATGAACTGGGCTGGCGGCGACCCGCTGCTGTCCACCTTCATCGGCTACCCGGAAGGCGAACTGGCCCGCATCGTGTTCCACGAGTTGGCGCACCAGGTGCTTTACGTGTCGGGCGACACGATGTTCAACGAGTCCTTCGCGACCGCGGTAGAGCGCATCGGGGGCGCCCGCTGGCTGCAGACGCAGGCCGGCGAGGCGGCGCGCCTCGAATACGCACAGTTCGACAGCCGGCGCCAGCAGTTCCGCGCCCTCACGGCCGCCACCCGCCGGGTGCTTTGGGACATCTACGCTTCGAAGGAGGCGCAGGCCGGCGACTGGGCCACGGTCGATGCGCAGAAGAAGGCTGCGATGGAAGATTTTCGCCAGCGCTATGCGGCCCTGCGCGCCGGCTGGAGCGGCCCGCGGCAGGGCGCCTACGACGGCTGGGTGGCACGCGCCAACAACGCGCTGTTCGGCGCGCAGGCTGCGTACGACGAACTGGTGCCCGGCTTCGAGGCGCTGTTCGAGCGGGAAGGACACGACTGGCCGCGCTTCTATGCGGCAGTCAAGCGCCTGACCGCGCTGCCCAAGGACGAGAGAACGCTGGCGCTGCGGACTGGGGATGCCGTAGCGCCCTCGGCCCGCAGGCCGACCGAAGAACCCGGCCGAGGCGGCCGACAGGGAGGGCCCGGTGCCTGAAATCCACATCGAACGCAGCCATCGACTCGGTATCGAGGCCGCACGCGCAATTGCGCGCAAATGGGTCAGCGAGGTCGAGCAGGACTATGGGCTTTCTTGCAGCTACGAGGAAGGCCAGGCCCTTGACATCGGCCGCTTCAGCCGCGCCGGCATCGACGGCAGCGTGGAGGTCAGCGGCGACAGCCTCAAGCTGCGGGCGACGCTCGCCGGCCTGTTCGCGGGCTTCAGCGGGCAGATCGAGGAGCGCCTGCGGCAGAAGCTGGACGACCTGCTGGGCCGCCCCGACGACGAGGTCGACGACGGCTACAACGACAAGGACTGGCGCTGAGGGCCGCGCCGGCGCTGCTGCTGGCGCTCAACCGCGCAGCGACTCGATCAGGTCGATGTATGCCTGCTTGGCCTCGTCCGCACTCAGGCCCTTCCGGGCGGTCCAGGTGTCCCACTTGGCGCGCGCAACGATGTCGCTGAAGCTGGGCTTCTTTTCGGTGTTGTCGCCCAGTGTCGCCTGCTTGAACAGGCCGTAGATCTTGAGCAGCGTCGGATTGTCCGGGCGCTCCGCAAGCAGTTTGGAGTTGGCCTGGGCGGCTTCGAACTGGGCGTTCAGGTCGGACATGGTGTGGATGGGTTGCCTGGGGCCCGCATCTTAAGTGACGAGTTCGTCGATAAAGACGAGAGCCTCAGTCGGACAACCCTGCGCGCGCCAGTTCGACGTCCAGCCGCTCGCGCGCATCGGCCGGGTCCACAGTGGCCGCCGTTTCATACAGGCGGGTAGCGTCGGCCAGGCGCGCATCGCCTTCGAGCATGAGCAGGCCGCGGGCATATTCCATCAGTGCGCCGGGCGAGCGCGGGTGAAGCGCCAGGCCGCGCTCGAAAAGCACCAACGCGGTCTCGGCGCGCACGCCGTAGGTCATGCGGCCGACCAGCGCACCGACCTTGTCGATGACCTCGGCATGGAAGGCCGCGAGCGCCACATGGGCTGCGGCGTGCTGGGGCTCCAGTGCAATCACGCGTTCGAGCGCGCCCTTCACCTTGGTGCCCAGGCCCTGTGCCAGCGCCCGTGCCACGCTGATGCCCTGGCTGTAGCGGCCCAGGGCATAGGCTTGCCAGTAGAGCGCGTGGCAGTTGTCCGGCTCCTCGGCCGCCTGGGCGGCGGCACGCTCGGCCACCTGCTTGAACAGCGTCTGCCGCATCGCCTCGCGTGGCTCGAGGTAGTTGGCATAGATGGCCGTGGCCTGGTTGGCCAGCATCAGCCCGTCGCCGCCGTGCCGCAGTCCCAGGTTGGCCGCGCGTTCGAAGTCGCCGCTGTGGTAGAGCGCCCACCCCTCCGCCAGCGGGCCGGGTGGCGGTGGCGGCAGCGCATGCGCGACGTGCAGCTTCGCCCAGTGCTGCAGCACGCTGGCCGCATCGAAGCGCGGCGTGTCCCTGTAGGGCATCTGGACCCATGGCTCCCAGGCAGGCACCGCGCCGGTCGCCAGCAGCGAGAGGGGTTGCAGATCGGGATGGGCCATGCTGTGCTCAGACGGTTGTCGGCTGATCTTCGCCTGCGTAGGCGTCGCTCAGCGTAAGCAAATGCCGCCGCTGCTCGGCGTCGAGATAGGGCGCGAGCAGATGCAGCGTGTGGTGCGCGCCGCGCAGCAGGGCGCTCTGGGCATGGCCGGGCTCCAGGGCTTCCCGCGGGTTGCGCACGTACTCGTAGCTCAGCCAGTAGGTCAGCACCACGACCATGCTCTGGGCGAGTGGATCGACCTCGGGCGCGTCGATGTCCAGGTGACCCGACCGGCTCATGCCTGCGAGCAGCGCCCGGATTGCGCGCGCCTTGTTCTGGAGCACCAGCTGGAACTGCGTCTCCAGATGCCGGTTCTTGGAGAGCAGGTCGTTGAGGTCGCGGTACAGGAATCGGTAGCGCCAGATCAGCTCGAACAGGCTGTGCATGAAGAACCAGGCGTCTTCCACGTCGCGCACGCCGTCGCTCGCGTGCAGCAGCTCGTTGAGCTCGGCCTCGTAGTTCTCGAAGAGCCGGTTGATCAGCTCATCCTTGGCGGGATAGTGGTAGTAGAGATTGCCGGGACTGATGTTGAGCTCGCCGGCCACCAGGGTGGTCGAGACGTTCGGCTCCCCGAACCGATTGAACAGGTCCAATGCGGCTTCGAGGATGCGTTGTGCAGTGCGGCGTGGCGCCTTCTTGGCCATGAGCTCGTAGCCCCCGGTTTGTCTCCTGAAGCCACTCTAGCGCAAGTCCCCGCCCCCGGGGCGATTGCTGCACTGCAGTGCGTGCCGCGGCCGATCAAGGCCGCCTAGGATCAGGCGTCGCCGCTCGGCTTGCGCCGCCGCGAAGGCTTAGCCGCGGCTCCGGCCGGATGGCGCGCGGCCGTCTTCCGTGGCGCTCGCGCGGGCCGGGCGGCCGGTTCCTTGCGCATGAGCTGGGCTTCGAGCGCTTCGACCCGCGCCTGCAGTGCCGCGACCTCCTGGGCGGAGGGCATGCCGAGCTTCTCGAGCGCGCGCGCCACGCGGTCTTCGAAGATGGACTCGAGCTTGCCCCATCCACCTGCGGCGCGGCTGCCGAATTCGCTGGCGAAGCCGGCCATCCGGGCCTGGGCCTGGGCCAGTGTTTCTTCGGCGGCGTGCTGGGTTTTCTTCTGCACGCCAACGCCGTCCTTCACCAGTGCCTCGAAGGCCTTGCTGCCCTCCTGCTGCATCTTGGCGAAGGCACCGAGGCCCGCGAGCCAGATCTGCTGGGCGGAGTCCTTGATGCGGTCGGTCTTGTCGTCGGGTTTGTCGTCGTCCGTGCTGGCCATGGGTTTTCCTCGAAATTCAAGGAGGCACTCTAGCTGCGCAGGGCGCACTCCGTTAGGCACGGGCCTCTAGGTGTGTCGTGACGTTGTGCAGTGGGATAATCACCGCATGACCGCCTCTCGGCGGTCTTTCTCCACAACAAGGGAAGATTCATGATCCTGGTTACCGGCGGCGCCGGATTCATCGGCGCCAACTTCGTGCTCGATTGGCTCGCCCAGGGCGACGAGGCCGTGGTCAACCTCGACAAGCTCACCTACGCCGGCAACCTCGAGACCCTGGCCTCGCTCGAGAACGACCCCAGACACATCTTCGTGCAGGGCGATATCGGCGACAGCGCCCTGGTGGACCGCCTGCTCGCCGAGCACCGCCCGCGGGCGGTGCTCAACTTCGCGGCCGAGTCGCACGTGGACCGCTCGATCCACGGACCTGAGGATTTCGTGCAGACCAACGTGCTGGGCACCTTTCGCCTGCTCGAATCCGTGCGCGGCTACTGGAGCGCCTTGCTCCAGGAGCAGAAGACCGCCTTCCGCTTCCTCCATGTCTCGACCGACGAGGTCTACGGCTCGCTGTCGTCCAGCGACCCCGCTTTTACCGAAGAGAACAAGTACGAGCCCAACAGCCCCTACTCGGCCAGCAAGGCCGCCAGCGACCACCTGGTGCGCGCCTGGCACCATACCTACGGTCTGCCGGTGCTCACCACCAACTGCTCGAACAACTACGGGCCCTTTCATTTCCCTGAAAAGCTGATCCCGCTGATGATCGTCAACGCCCTCGCCGGCAAGCCGCTGCCGGTTTATGGCGACGGTATGCAGGTGCGCGACTGGCTCTACGTGAAGGACCATTGCAGCGCCATTCGCCGCGTGCTCGAGGCCGGCAAGCTGGGCGAGACCTACAACGTCGGCGGCTGGAACGAGAAGCCAAACATCGAGATCGTGCACACCGTGTGCGCACTGCTCGACGAATTGCGCCCGCGTGTCGATGGCCGCGGCTACAAGGAGCAGATCACCTTCGTGACCGACCGCCCCGGCCACGACCGGCGCTACGCCATCGACGCGCGAAAGCTCGAGCGCGAGCTGGGCTGGAAGCCGGCCGAGACCTTCGACAGCGGCATCCGCAAGACCGTCGAGTGGTACCTGGACAACGCCGCGTGGGTGCGCAACGTGCAGAGCGGCGCCTACCGCGACTGGGTGAAGAAGCAGTACGAGGCCGCATGAAGGTATTGCTGCTGGGCAAGACGGGGCAGGTGGGCTGGGAGCTGCAGCGCAGCCTGGCGCCGCTCGGCGAACTGGTCGCGCTGGACTCCAAGAGCACCGAGTTCAATGCCGACTTCCGCGACCCGGAACGCGTGGCGCAGACGGTGCTCGCGCTGCGCCCCGACGTGGTCGTCAATGCTGCCGCGCACACGGCCGTCGACAAGGCCGAGAGCGAGCCCGAGCTTGCGCGCACGCTGAATGCCACCGCGCCCGGTGCCATCGCCCAGGCCGCCCAGCAGGTCGGCGCGCTGATGGTCCACTACTCCACCGACTACGTGTTCGATGGCAGCGGCGAGCGGCCCTGGCAGGAAGACGATGCCACCGCACCCCTCAGCGTGTACGGGCGCACCAAGCTCGAGGGCGAGCAACTGGTCGCCGCCCATGCCTCGAAGTACCTGATCTTCCGCACCAGCTGGGTCTATGCCGCGCGCGGCGGCAACTTTGCCAAGACCATGCTGCGCCTGGCTAAAGAGCGCGAGCGCCTGACCGTGATCGACGACCAGTTCGGCGCGCCCACCGGCGCCGAACTGCTCGCCGACGTGACGGCCCATGCCGTCCGCGACACGCTGCGCGATCCGGCGAAGGCCGGGCTGTATCACCTGGCGGCCGGCGGCGAGACCACCTGGAATGGCTATGCGCGCTTCGTGCTTGCGCAGGCCGAGGCGGCTGGCGTCGCGCTGAAGGCCGGGCCCGCCATGGTCGACGCGGTGCCGACCAGCGCTTTTCCCACCCCCGCCACGCGGCCGCACAATTCGCGCCTTAGTACCCTGAAGCTGCAGTCCACTTTCGGCCTCAGCCTGCCGTCCTGGCAGACCGGCGTCGCGCGCATGCTGCACGAGACGCTCTAACTCACCACCGGAAAGAATCCATGACGCAACGCAAAGGCATCATCCTGGCTGGCGGCTCCGGCACTCGCCTGCACCCGGCCACGCTGGCGATCAGCAAGCAGCTGCTGCCGGTTTATGACAAGCCGATGATCTACTACCCCTTGAGCACGCTGATGCTGGGCGGCATGCGCGACGTCCTGATCATCAGCACGCCACAGGACACGCCGCGCTTCCAGCAATTGCTGGGCGACGGGAGCCAATGGGGCATCAACCTGCAGTATGCGGTGCAGCCGAACCCTGACGGGCTGGCGCAGGCCTTCATCATCGGCGACAAGTTCGTGGGCGATTCACCGAGCGCGCTGGTGCTGGGAGACAACATCTTCTACGGGCACGACTTCTTCCACTTGCTCTCCGACGCCGACCAGAAGCAGAGGGGCGCGACGGTGTTTGCCTATCATGTGCACGACCCGGAGCGCTATGGCGTGGTTGCCTTCGATACGAAGGGCAAGGCCAGCAGCATCGAGGAGAAGCCGGCCAAGCCCAAGAGCAGCTACGCGGTGACCGGGCTCTATTTCTATGACAACCAGGTCGTCGAGATCGCGAAGGCCGTGAAGCCAAGTGCGCGTGGCGAGTTGGAGATTACGGCGGTCAACCAAGCCTATTTGGAGTTGGGCCAGCTCAACGTGCAGATCATGCAACGGGGCTATGCGTGGCTGGACACCGGTACGCACGAAAGCCTGCTGGAAGCGGGCCAGTTCATTGCGACGCTGGAGCATCGGCAGGGACTTAAGATTGCATGCCCGGAGGAGATCGCATGGCGGAATGGCTTTATCGATGGGGAGCAACTGGCTCGACTTGCCGCGCCATTGCAGAAAAGCGGGTATGGCAAGTATCTCAGTCACTTGCTTGCTGAAGAGGTGCGCCTGTGAAAGTGACGCCGACGGCCATTCCGGATGTGCTCGTGATAGAGCCTAAGGTGTTCGGCGACCCTCGTGGCTTCTTCCTCGAAAGTTTTAACCAAAAGGCTTTTGATCAGGCTGTTGGAAAACACGTAGAGTTTGTCCAGGATAACCATTCGCGTTCAGTTAAAAGGGTGCTGCGGGGTCTGCATTACCAGATTCAGCAGCCGCAGGGCAAGCTCGTTCGAGTGATCCGCGGGGCTGTCTACGACGTGGCGGTGGACATTCGCAAATCGTCGCCTACGTTTGGCAAATGGGTGGGTATCGAACTCAACGAAGACAACCAAAGGCAGTTATGGGTGCCCATTGGCTTTGCACATGGTTTCATGGTGTTGAGTCAAACTGCGGATTTTCTCTACAAAACGACTGACTACTATGCACCTTTGCATGAGCGATGCATCGTATGGAATGATCCGGATTTGGCGATCATTTGGCCAAGCGTCGGTGGTGAGCCTCAGCTTTCTAAAAAAGATGCAGCTGGTTCAGCGTTCGCCGCTGCGAGCGTTTTCGAGTAGCAGCAATCATCGACCCTGGAACTACTTTCCTGCTGAATGTGGCAAGGTAGATGGTTTTTTAAAAAAGAGAGACAAGCCTTGACGATATTGAGTCGGCTCAGAAATCGAATCCTTGGGTGGAGAATTTCTGACGAAATGAAAAACGCAGAGTCGGTGCGTTTGGTGGAATTGCAGCGCGTCGCTGAAGAGGAGCGTCTTGAGTCGGAGCGAGTGGCAAATCTGATGCGTGAGATTTTTAACTCGAAGTGGTACGTTTTTAGATATTCTGATATCAGAGATGAGGGCGCTGCACTAGGTCATTATTTGGAGTATGGATGGCGCGAAAGGCGATGGCCGCATCCCCTGTTTGATCCCGACTTCTATACGGCACAACTACCTCCGGAACTGCAGGAAAATGCGAATCCCCTGCTTCACTACCTCGAAGCCGACTCACTTCTGGACCCTCATCCTCTTTTCAATTCCGCTTGGTACAAGCAAACCTACATGGGGACGGCTGAGTTATCGATCAAACCGCTGGTCCATTTTTCCCAAAAGGGAGGACCTGCAGGCAACAATCCGTGCTTGTTGTTCGACAGCAAATGGTATGGTGAGCAGCATCCCGATCTTGCAGAACTGGGATGGCTTCCTGTCTACCACTATGCGCATTTTGGTTGGCAAAAACTGACCCGGCCTCATCCGAGATTCGATTCGCGGTGGTATTCCGATAAATACTTAAACGGCCGTTCGATGGATCCCCTTGCGCATTATCTGCGCAAGGGTCTGCACAGCGCGAACGTCCCCCTGCAGGATTTTGACCCGCAAACATACTTGGATCTCAACCCTGATGTTCGGGACGCCGGGATCGATGCATATCTGCATTACGTAGAGTGGGGATCTAAGGAAGGCAGGCTGACACGTCAGCCAGCTCATTCCTACATGTTTACGGACTTCGGTCTCTTGACTCAGGCTATTCAAGGGGTTGGCGCCAATTGCCGGAAGAACGAAATTCGATTTTCCCTGCCGCTACGCAGGACCTGGGAGGCCGATGGTTGTCCGGGAGCGCTTGTGTATGAGTCTAAGGAAGAAGGAGTCGAAGGTATTTCAGACCCTGTGCCGTTTATATTGCGTCCGCGCGTTCTGGCGTTGAACTCCTCGTATGCAATCGGAGGAACTCGTTACGTAATCGATGAACACGGAATGCTGTTGAACGACGAGGAAAGCTATTTCTTTGACGATAAAAAAGTTGGAGTCAAATGGGGGGGGGCCACACGTGGCGACGGTTCGCGGATGAACATCCGCGCGCATCTGCGTGCGGGTAAATACATGGAAAGCGGCATCAATCTCATGCACGAACATTCGGAAAACTATTTTCACTTTATTGCAGAAACGTTGCCACGAATGATATTGGTAGAGGAGGCTGACATCTCCGCCGAAGTGCCTTATCTTTTTGAGACAGGGCTGCACGAGAATCTTCGTCAGCTGATCGATCTTGTCAATGTCAAAGGGCGTCCAATTGTTTGGCTGGAGCCTGGTTGCCTAGTGTTTTTCAAGACCATGTATTTGCCGGACAATGTATCTTGCGTTCCCAACGCATATGGCGGTGGAGCCGCTGCGACCAAAACCGCACTCGACATCAATAGAATCTCCGTCGCCGTACAGAGGTGCAAGCGTGCGCTAGTGCCTCAGGGTGATTTGCGGCGTCGAAAAATGTATGTCAGCCGGCGTGGGCGATATCGCAATATAGTAAACCAACAAATGATCGAACGTGTACTCTCGCGCTTGGATTTTGATTTGCGCTCGGTTGATCATCTGGATCTAAAGGATCAAGTCTCGCTATTTGATTCAGCCGAAGTGATTATTTCGCCTACAGGAGCGCAGCTGACCAATATTGTTTGGTGCAGACCGGGAGCTGTATTGAATTATCTTGTCGCCGATCATCCCAGTATGCAGCTTCATCTTTGGGGATTGCTCGGACTGGTTTCCGGCACTAAGGTCGTTTGGACAAAAGGTCCTCGCGCTCGACGTATCGAAGGCGAACACTCCGTGCACGACGACTATTTTATCGATGAAAGCTCGATTTTGAGATCGTTGGAAAATTTGGACCTAGGAGTTGAGAATTGTTAAAGTCGCTGGATGAGGAAATTTCCATTGTCGATCTGACCAAGATCACTGACCCTCGGGGAAGTCTTACCTTCATTGAAGGCGAGGTTCACATTCCCTTCCCGGTGCGTCGTGTTTATTACTTATACGACGTCACTTCTGGATCTGCAAGAGCCGGGCATGCGCATTTTGCTCTCGAGCAATTGGTGATTGCGGTTTCGGGTAGTTTTGATTTGGTGCTTGACAATGGGTACGACAGACGAACTATAACGTGCAATCGCCCTTGGATTGGTGTGCATATGAAATCGTTGATATGGCGAGATTTGAACAACTTTTCATCAGGTGCTGTTTGCCTGGTGCTTGCCTCCGAGCGATACGCAGAGCCCGATTACATCCGCAACTACGACAGTTTTTTGGAAGTCATTAAACAAAGAGACGCCAGATGATACCATTTGTGAATTTAGTCCAGCAAAATGGCGAGATTGCCACGCAGTTGCGCGAGGTGTTCTCTTCGGTTCTTAGCAAGAGCAATCTGATACTCGGCGACGAATTGAAGCTGTTCGAAGAAGAATTTGCCGCCTACTGTGGGGCAAGGTTTTGCGTCGGTGTTGGTAATGGACTTGACGCCCTCGCGCTTTCTCTCCGGGCAAAAGGAATAGGACCGGGCGACGAGGTCATTGTGCCCACCTGCACATTCATCGCCACATGGTTGGCAGTATCAATGGTCGGCGCTACCATCGTGCCCGTTGAAGTCAGTTCCGACACCTTGCTTTTGGACCCGGTCGCCGTCAAAGCTGCTCTGACGGAGAGAACGGCAGCTATCATACCGGTGCATCTGTTCGGACAGGTGCCGATATGGACGAAATCGCCAAACTGGCCAGCTCGAAAGGTGCCTTTGTTCTTGAAGATGCTGCACAGGCACATGGCGCAAGATACAGGGGCCGGGTTGCCGGTTCTCTGGGGCATGCTTCAGCATTCAGCTTCTACCCAACGAAGAATTTAGGTGCGCTTGGGGACGGAGGCGCAGTCGTAACTGACGATGCAGAACTCGCATCGGCGTTGAGGAAACTACGGAATTATGGCTCCTCGGTGAAGTACATTCACGAGTCGCCAGGAGTAAATTCAAGACTTGACGAGGTGCAGGCAGCGTTCCTAAGAGTTAAGCTTCGAAACTTGGATGCGCAGAATGCCCAGCGCCTCGAAGTCGCATCTGCATACAGCACTGGTCTTGCTGGAATTCCTGGGCTGGAGCTGCCGGTGACTCGGCCCGGAAACCAGCATGTTTTTCACTTGTACGTTATTCGCACGGCTCGCCGGGATGACTTGGCAGAGTACCTGCGGGTACATGGTGTGCAAACCGCTGTTCATTATCCGATACCCCCCCACGAACAGGCTGCGTATAAGGAATTCAGCGACGCGCACGGTGTAATCGCCCACCGCGCTGCTCAGACTTGCCTTTCGCTGCCTCTGTGGCCAGGGATGTCCTTGGCTAACGTACAGCACGTGATTGACACGATCCAGGGGTATTTTACGCGCATTGGCAGCTAATTGAGTTGTGTTATATGAATCAATTGCTCTCTGTCGTAATCGCAGCATTCAATCATGTTGAATATATCGACGATGCAATCAAATCGGCCCTAGCACAGTCTTATGACGAGTTCGAGGTCATCGTCGTGGACGATGGATCCGATGACGGCACACGGCAGGCAATCTCCAAATATGCATCTGCATTGACCATTGTTGACGTCGAGCGTGGAGGGCCGAGTGCCTGCTTGAATGCTGGCCTGAGAGTTTGCCGAGGCTCGTTCATCGCGGTGATGAGCGGGGATGACTTGTCCGAGCCCGACAGACTGACAGTTCAGTTGAATACCGCCTTCCGCTGCAATTCGGACATTTTGTTCTGCGTGCCGAATGTTGTAGATGGTTTGGGAAGGCCATTAACGGATTCACAATTTCCAGCTTTTTTGCCGCGATCAGCTTCATCGGACATTGATTTGTCAGATCTTTTTTACAATGGTAATTATCTATGCGCTACAAGCGCATTTATCCGTACTTCACTCCTGCAAGACGTAGGATTTTTTGATGAATCCTTGGTTCAGTTAAGTGACTACGAGTATTGGATGCGCGCCATGGGTTCGGGGTTTCAATTGAATCTTTCTTTGAATCGAAACGTGAAATATCGAAGACACAATCAGAATCTTTCCGGACCGAACACTATTTCAGGCTCGGATGCGGAGGCGCCCTATATTCTCGACAGAGTTCTAAAGTCGGCGAGGCCCGGCGTATTTCGAGATTCTTTTGCGAATTTTCTGCCTCCAGGGGAGAAGGGCGGGGCCCCTCTTTCGAATTTCGAGGCGGCTTTGATTCTTTTCGCTCATGATTCGGCGGCCGTCAGATCCATGGGGATCCCATACTATGATGCCGCCCGCCGGTCGGGGGAACTTGATGCGCTGCCGAACTTCTGCCGAACGAGCTTTCTTATCAATTCCCTGAAAAGGGACCCTTCAGCATGACATGCTAGTCGTCAACGATTTTCTTCCTCACTCAGACATTTCACTTTTCGATACACCTGAATTTTTCAGGTTGCATCAAGGTGACTCCGATGGCTTCTATTTTCAGTGGGTGAAAAAGGGTCGAGCTTTGGCCGGTGTTCATTTCACGGGTGCCGGTGATGGTCGCTTCATGAGCCCGCGCCGCGGGACATTTGGTGGCCTATTCTTTGGTTCCGATTTCGAGTCCAAGGACTTGAGCCAAATGATGATTGCTGTAATTGACCACTTGAAGCAGGCGGGGGCCTCTTCAGTGCATGTTGCAATGGCTCCTGAATGGCACGATCCAAGAGCGTTTGCTGTCCAGTTCTATGTTCTCAATGCATTGGGCTTCAAGGTGTCAAAATGCGATCTGGACTTTGGACGCAGACTGGCCGCCGCGCCATTTCTCGCCTCAACGTCTGCAGATATTAGGCGAAGAAACAGTTGCGAAAAGGCTGAAGAAGTCGAAGTCCGTCGTGTTGAAGACCGAGAATTTGCGGCTATATATTCGTTCATTGCAGAGCAGCATTTGCTGAAGGGTTATCCGATCAGCATGACCTTGGAGCAGCTAGAAAAGATGAGGAATTTGTTTCCCGGTCGCATTAGTGCGTATGCTGCGCAACGAAATGACGAATTGATTGCTGCCGCGATCTGCATTCAAATCCGCGAGTCGATGCAGCACATTTTTCTCATGAACAACAAGTCAGACAACGCAATGTACAACGCGGTCGCGCTTGTTGTGCAGCGAATTTACGAAGACTGTTTGAGCGATGAAATTTCGAAGCTAAGCTACGGAACGGCGACAGCCGACCGGGTCGCCAACGACGGATTGATCAGGTTCAAGCGTTCCCTTGGTTTCATCGAATCTTTAAAGATTTCTGTCAGTCTGACAATTTAGGGGACACAATGGCTTTCATGGCTCAAGAAGAACTTCGCCGGTTCGGCTTCCTGCAGGTGGGGGAGAACGTCAAGATAAGTACGCGTGCCGCAATTTATCATGCCGAGCGCATTGCGCTGGGCGATGGTTGCCGAGTTGACGACTTTTGCATTTTGTCAGGTTCAGTTAATATCGGCAAGCATGTTCACATTGCGGCCCATTCTCTTGTCGATGGGGGCGACGAAGGGATCGAGTTTCACGACTATGCGGTGTTAGCGTACGGGTGCTATGCCTTTGCCGTGAGCGACGACTATTCTGGCGAATCACTTACCAGCCTAACGGTTCCGGAGAAGTACAAAACAAATCTGATTCGAGGAAAGATCGTTTTCGGAAGATATTCGATTGCTGGGACCGGTACTATTATTTTTCCCGGCGCGTCGTTGGGCGAAGGAAGCGCCGTTGGTGCTGGTTCGATCGTTACAAGACCGACGGAGCCATGGTCTATGTATCGGGGCCGCCCTGCCAAAAAAACAAAAGATCGGAGCAAGAATATGTTGCATCTGGCATCCCGGTTGGCAGAGGATCAGCAGCAATAGCAGGCGGTGGATGACGGGGAACGTTCATACTATTCGCCAGCGTGCTGACGAAAGCGAAGGTCTAGACGGGAAGGCCGGTTACAAGGACAGACCCATGCGCGGTTGTTGACCCCTGTACCGTCTGATTAGGCGACGTGCAGGTTCTTCGATCAAGTGATGACTGAGCGCGGAGATGAGAAGGAGGACAACGAAAGTGACAATGGCAAGCAGAAGGTTGTTTTCCAACATCGAAAAGCGACGTACCCAGCGGTCGTGATAGTTGACCAGCATAAGAATGACCAAGGCTTGAAAAGAATAGAAGCTGTAACTGATTTTGCCAAGCCAGACGAACGGCCTTGTAGAAAGCAGGGCAGCCAAATAGCTCTTGCCATGTGCCACATTGAGAGTCACGAGAGCGATGACTGGAATGGAAATCCAGTTATGGCCTACGTATAGTGGCAACATTGGGCCGGCAATACCGAGATATATGCAGAACAGGAGAATCAAGACAAATTGACCGGCATTGCCGATGGGTTTAAGGCGCCCACTTTGCCAAGCAAGGCACACGCAGCAGCCGAGCAAAAACTCGGGCAGTCGAAATATAGGCATCGAGTAAAAAACCCCCGCCGAGGTCGTGGGGAACAGTTTAGCCGAGAGGCCTGGTAGGGCGGCGAGGACAACGCAAGCGAACATGATAAGCTTCTGTAGCCGCCATGAAAGCTTCACCAGTGTCGGTAAGAAGAATGGCAAAATCACGTAGCAAAACGCTTCGACTGAAATTGACCAACTGCTTCCGACATTCCAGAGCGGAAAGAGCTGAACGAACCAAGCCTGGATCAGCAAGATGTTGGCGAGAAGAAGAAATGCTCCGCGGGCGAACGAGGCCAAGATATCGCTCCAAGCACTGCCGTCGGAGGCTACGCCAAACCAAGGTAAGGTGACAACCGCCGCCGCAACATAAACTGGGTAGATGCGCGCAAAGCGATTAAGAAGATAGGAGCGAATGCTGGTGCTCCCATCTTGATAGCGATAGGTCAGAACAAAGCCCGAAAGCAAGAAAAATATGCTCATGCCGACGGCTCCTTGGTTGAGCATATTCTTGATAAGCAGGTTGTCCGACAGCGGCCACCGAATGTGTATGTGGAATAGGAAAACGTACAACGCAGCCACAAAGCGCAGTCCGGTCAGTGCAAGTATTTCTTTGTCTTCGTTCAATGGATTGACTCACGCCCAAGCAGCGATGCCGGCCAACGGAGCAGAAGAGGCGCAGCGGCCGTCGCGTACGACCGATCGGGAGCAGCGCTAAGATCACTGCTCCTGGATGGGAGTCGGATACCCGCCGCCAATATGGGGGTTCGGGGCCGTGCCTTCAAAACGATGTGCCCAGGGCGTTGCGCCGCAGATCGGCCTCGACCATCATCCGGCAGAGTTCCTCCAAGGTTGTTACGGGCTCCCAGCCGAGCTTGGCCTTAGCTTTGGAAGGATCACCGATCAGCAAATCAACTTCAGCCGGCCTGTAGAACTTCGGATTGACCCGGACGAGTGTTTTGCCAGTTTGACTGTCGATTCCAACTTCGTGCTGCTCATTGCCCTCGAAGCGAAGCTCGTAGCCGGCTGCCTTGAATGCCATGTCGACGAATTCGCGGACCGTCTCGGTACGATTGGTCGCTAGCACGAAGTTGTCGGGCTGGGTTGCTTGCAGCATTAGCCACATGCCCTCCACGTATTCTTTAGCAAAGCCCCAATCACGCTGTGCACTCAGATTACCGAGTTCCAGGGCGGCGAGCTTCCCCAGTTTGATCTTGGCCACGCCGTCTGTGATCTTCCTCGTCACGAACTCTCGTCCACGAAGCGGGCTCTCATGATTGAAGAGAATTCCGCTGCAGCCGAAGATGTCGTAGCTCTCGCGATAGTTGATAGTCATCCAATGGGCGAACAACTTCGCGACTCCGTAAGGGCTTCGAGGATAAAAAGGCGTTTCTTCGACCTGAGGAATGGCTTGCACTTTGCCAAACATCTCGGAGGTAGAGGCCTGATAAAAGCGGATAGCGCGATTGGTCAACCGAATAGCTTCAAGCAGATGTAAGGCCCCCATGGCGGTGATCTGTGCCGTTGCGTCGGGCTGGTTGAAGCTGACTCCCACGAAGCTCTGAGCTGCGAGGTTATAGACTTCGTCGGGTGCTGCATCCTTGATGAGAGTGAGGGAACTACCGAGGTCGGTCAGATCGTATTCGATCAGATGCAGATCAGGATTGTCTTGAATGCCTAGCTCCTCGATGCGCCAGAAATTAACTGAGCTGGTACGGCGATAGGTCCCGTAAACCACGTATCCCTTGGTCAGCAGCAGTTCTGCGAGGTAGGCCCCATCCTGACCGGTGATGCCTGTAACGACAGCGCGCTTCTTCATGGGTGTCTTTCTTGAAAATGTTTCGGAAAAGTGAGTGTGAGGAGTCAAGAACGCTTGGTTTTCAGACGCTCAAGCATCTACTTGCCACCATTCGTTGCGAAACTCAACAGGTTGAATTTTGTGGTGAATCTTTGAAAGTTTTGGATGAAAGGAGGGGTCATCTTCGAGAAAGCGCCCCCATCTGCTCAAAAACAACGCTAGCTCGCTTGCGGGCCAAGATGCTTCACCTCGTGAGCCTTTTTCGTGATGAACAAGCTCCGCATGCGGCGTGTAAACAATCCTGTAGCCGAGCATTCTCAGTTTTAGACAGAGGTCGATATCATTGAAGTCGAGGCGAAATCTTTCATCAAACCCATTCACTTCCTCGAGCAAGCTCTTGCGGGTTGCAAAAACCGCGCCTGTCACCATCGACCATTCGCGGTGAACGGATGCCCAATCCTGGTAGGTGGAGGCCGATGAGGGCTCCCCGATCCACGCATGGGTGACGAGTCCGAACACTCCGCCAGGCATGCCAGCATGCTGGATCTCTCCCGTGGGATACAGCAGTCTTGCCCCGACTCCACCCACATCGTTTTGCGTCGAGAACGTCAGTAGCGCCTGAATCCAATCGGAGGAACGTATTGTGATGTCGTCGTTCATGAGAATCACATACTCCGTTGTCGACTCGCGCCAGAGTTGATTCATTTTGGCGGCATAGTTGAAGGGTTCGCCGTCCGCTCTCCGTGTCACCATTCGCCGCAATCTGAACGGCCATTGGCGCCCCACATAGATGTCGTCACTTTCGACATCATCGCCGAGCAGGACGTGGATCCTGTCCATGGGGTATATCGAACTGGTCAGACTCTCGAGGAACTTGATGACGAATGGAACCCTCCCGTTCACCTCGGACCCACTGGCAGTCTGTCGTGTCGGAACCACGAGGGTGACCTCAGGCAGATCGGAAAGGTGCCGATCCACTCTGAGAGTTTCCGGTTTCAACCCTGGCAACACGTCGATTGGAAGGTCGGAAGTGCTCGCCGACCACGCCTTTATGGCAGACACGCGATCCTCAAGGGCGGCACGAACACGCTGTGTACCGATTTTCGCAAGGACCTCCGGGATGCGCGCAATGGTGATACCCGTTGCGCGCGCGCGTAGAAGCAGGTCGTAAGATGCAGCTGTACCTTGTTCTCCGTCGATATAGCCAAGTTGCTTCGCAGCAGCGGACCTGATGAACAGGGGCAATCCCACGTAGTCACTGGCTAGGAGCAGGGTGAAGTCCCAGTCGGGCTTCAAAGCAGCTTCCCAAGTATCGGAATGTGCGTCCAACGCAACATCGTCACCATAGAAGATGCCCACGTCAGGGCGCTGGTGCGTTGCCTGCGCCAGAATGTCCCAGACATGAGGATGAAGTTCTGTTTTCCGCGGACCGATTACGAGCCATTCGTCTGTTGGAATGCCGACGCTGAATTTTTTTGCCTCCTTTTGCGATATGACTCCATTCGCGCTGGTCAGAATTGAGTGAAAACCCTCGCGGTCCGATTGGCCGAGAATTACTATCTTGCTCATGACTGAACAACTTTCGCGATTGCTGAGGCTGAAATTTCGCCTGGGAGCAGTTGACGCAAACTCGCCTCCATGTATCCAGCGACTGATTGCGGAGAAAGTCGGTTTCGGATTCGTGTCCGAGCTGCGTCGCTCTTGGTCTTATCACCGATGTCAATCATTCTCGCGGCGCTGAGCAGGGCCTCAGCCAGCTTGTCTTCGTCTATCGCCGCCCAGGTACTGCCACTGTTATAGACCCCTTGGTCGTCCTTTAATGCACGCATTTGATACTCGACCGGGAATCCGCAGGTCGAATCCACGAAATCCCGAGTCCCGCTGTAGTCGGTCGAAATCACCAGCTTACCCATGGCCATTGCTTCAGCAACCGTCAACCCGAACCCTTCGGCGCAATGGGGAGAGGCATAGATGCTCGCCGCGGACATCAGGGCATTCATCGCCTCCTTGTCGAGTGATCTATTCAACATGATTGTACCGGGTGTGCGATCGACCAGATCGGCCAGCAAATTACCTTGTAACTGCGAGTCAAACACGTGCTTTGTCTTTAGGACGAGCGACCATCCTTCTTCATAAAGGCGCGCTTTGCCGAACGCACGGACAAGCGCAAATGGGTTTTTTCTCACCAAATAGCTGCTGCCGTCAAACGCATAAAGGATGATTTTCTCGGTTGCCA
This sequence comes from Variovorax sp. PBS-H4, assembly GCF_901827205.1. Taxonomy (NCBI): domain Bacteria; kingdom Pseudomonadati; phylum Pseudomonadota; class Betaproteobacteria; order Burkholderiales; family Comamonadaceae; genus Variovorax; species Variovorax sp. PBS-H4. Next base: position 811,527 of record NZ_LR594675.1, read on the forward strand.
CGTTGCCCAGCGCTTGGCGAACTGATTTTGGTTGCGCATCGAGCATCGAACTTTGACGCGCGGGAACCACATAGGGAACGACATGCACAGGCACGCCGATGGCTGCAGAGAAGGCGTCCGCGCAATACTGGGTTGGAGCCCATATTGCATCGACCTGGCTCATGACTTTCAGCCAACCGGCTGGTACCGTCGGAGTTTCCCAGACCCACAACCCAATTCTCACGCGAGCCTTGCGAATGACGTTCAACTGAGATTCGGTGAGCAACGACTCCCAGCCGTCCGGATTGAGTTGGATCAGTGCAACGTCGGTGTCCTCATTGAAATCGCAAATGTCGATCGGTGGCGTAATTTGCCGATGGACGTGAAAGGGGTGCTTGATCGGATGAAGATTCAGAAGAAATCCAGAGTGTCGCAATGCAGAAATGTACGATCTGCTGGCGACGCCGAGTCCGTTGTCAAAGTTCCATGGCGCAATGAGAGACACGCGTAGTGAAGTGCGTGACTGCACGACTGGCGTGGACGGCGCAGTGGAGAGTGGTGCTTTGGATCGTTCCGTTTGAAACTTCCTTCTCGCCTCCTTGAGCGTCTGAACCGCAATCGCTGGGTCAAAGCCGCGTGTGCGCAGGACCTCTGGCCAACCACTGACATCCACTCCTTCGAAGGTGTCTCGCAAGACCATGACCTTCACAAAAGGAAAGCCATCATCGATCAATTTGCGCCACTTGTAGATGGTGGGATTGCTGAGGCCCTCCGCAGGGAAGAGCGCTTCGCAACTGAGCCCGGCGACTCGCAACTTCGGTGCGAATTGCAGTTCGAATTGATTGATGATGTCGTCCTTATCCTGGAGAACGGTCACATCATTTATGAATGATTGAAAGACTACGGACGCCAGCGCTTTCTTCTTCAAGGCCAAAAAGAAGCTCTGGAGATGCCATCCTGTGCGCTCGTGATTCTCAGTCGCACCGACCAGATCCGCGGCGCTCCTGCGCACCCGGCTAAGCATGAGGTCAAAATCAGCCTGATTGAACGGCCCTATCAAACTGTCGTTGAGCAGATACAAGATGTCGGAATCCAGCAAATCTGGCCGAAGCCGGAGCACATGCGCCCATGCGGCAAAGTCGTATCCCTCGTTTCGCCGGACGAACAAACCGGAAACGATCGATGTCAGATTGGGAAGAGCCTCGAAAGGTGCATCTGCAGCAACAATCAAGGTGACGGCGATGTCGCTCTTTTTCAGGCTTTCAAGGTAGTGAGTGACGTGTGGTTTCAGACTTCCATCTGGTGAGTGCGCAACAAATAATGCATTCTCCTTGCCGAGCTTAGGCGGCATCACGCAGTGAATCTCTGATCTGAGGACAGAAATTCCCTGGCGTGCTGCGAAGGCTGCTACTGACGGACTACGGCCCTCGGCTAATCCGTGGGACAGAAAGTGAGCAAGGGGGTTGGCCCCGCTCTGTGCAACGTCGGGGTTTCTTTCAAGATACCATTTCGTCGCAAATTTTGGCGACGGATCTCTGCCTTCGGATGCGCCGAATTCAAAATAGTGAAGAAGCGGATTGATATTAGATGCTTCCACATCTGGGTATCTCTCGAGGTACCACTGCCCATCGAAAAAGGGATTGGGGCTCGAGTTCGGATTCTTCAGGTAGTGGGTGAGGGGGTTGATCCCCTTTGCAACTAGGAATGGGTACCTAGAAAGATACCAGCGCCCGTCGAATAGGGGGTGGGGATTGCGTCCCTCGACTCCTCCACGCATTACATAGTGCAGCAAGGGATTGCCGAGCGGAGCGACATCGGGATACTGTGCGCGATAATAATCTGCATCGAATAATCTGGACTCGGCCAGTTCGGCGGCAATTCCCTTGGCCTGGTGCCTCAGCTTGATTTCTCGATAAATCTGGGCGAACTGCATGGTAACGAGCAGTTTGACTGTTTTCGCCGATCTCCAGCCAAATCGGCTGAGCCGAGGAAATTTTTCGGCCACTAGTCTCAATTTCAGTGCAATGCGCCACGTGCGAGAAGCGGTGATCGCAGTCCGAGCTTCTTTGGCGGCCCTTAGTTCGTCCGCAATTTGGTCGAATCGCGCGCGTAAGGCCACGAATTCTCTTCGTTGCTTGCTGTTTGCAAGTTCAAGCTGTCTTCGGTCGCGGGCTTGGTCGGAGGTTTCACGGGTATGCTGTTCTTTCAAGCCCGCCATTTCCACGATCTGTCGTCGAAGATTTTCTTCGGCAGCTTGCATGGACTCTCGAAGCGTCTTGGCTTCGGTTCGAAGTTGTGCAAGCTCGACCTCGGGTAGAAGCCGCAAATCGCTCCATTGGTTCCTGCTCTCATCGACAGCCATGACCTCCGCGATGGTTAAACCGTTCAACGGGCGTTCTTGCGCAGAAATTAGGTCGATCTTTCCCGCGACTACGCGCGGGCCAAGTATCGTTTGAATCGCCGGCTTCTTGCGGATCAGGCACATCGAGTTTCGGAACTCGACTGAGTAGATGCCTTCCAGGTTTGCTGCGTCAAACGAACAACCATAGATCTGGGAAAATGCAGTGAGCGCGTCAGTGCGGCTGCCCCCGACTCCCCAGTGCTCGAAATTGATGACATCGGCCAAGCGCTTGAAGAAGCTCATCGAAGAATGGGGGTCGAACAACCCGCCTCCAAAGGCTTCCCAGTAGCTGCAATGAAGATCTTCTACGACGTACAATCCGTCATCTGTGAGGCACGGAAAGTAGCGAGCAAAGCTCGACACAATGTCGCGTGACTGATGAGAGCCATCGTCAAGAATGATATCGTATTGCTCTGAACAGGCCAGTATGTTCTTCTGAATGGCATCATTGTTCGCATCGCCGATAACTACATGAATTCGCTCGTCGTCATACTTCAGTGAGCGGCATGATTCATTGATGTCGCAGCCGACAAGCAGCTTCGAATTGAAGAAGTATTTCGACCAGATCTCGAGCGACCCGCCGTTTTGAATGCCGATCTCGAGAAGTCTTACCCGGCGGTCGCGGTAGTTGCAAAAAATATCATCGTAAGCATCCAGGTACAGGGACCATTTGTCGGAAGTCTTGTTTTCATGATCGCTATAAAGCTGACGTAGTGTAGGTAAACGCATATGCTCTTCGATTCGTGGAGGTGCTCAGCCCGGTCGGCTTGTAGCTACTTCAAGCCGAGGCCGGACCGCAGAACAGATGCGACTCCGAAACGCCTCAGATCGGCTCAGATCCTAAATCCCGTGCTCTCACAACGGGTGTCAGTTGCAAGTGGACTCGGGCTCAGAGCGACGCCTCGAATCTCGCTAGGCAACTAGCAAGAAATACTCATTTCGATGACTCGGCCATGCTCCAGGTGGATCACTCGGTTGCATTCCTTCGCGATCAGATCCGGCGAATGCGACGCGAGCACCAGGATGCCCGATTTGGATACTACGTCCTTCATTCGACGCTCTGCCTTCTCGGTGAACTCAGCGTCGCCGACGGACAGCCATTCGTCCATCAACAAGATGTCGGCTTCGACGCTGGTAGAGATCGAAAAGGCTAACCGCATCAGCATGCCAGTTGAATAAGTGCGCACCGGCATGTTGACGTACTCGCCCAATCCGCTGAACTCGCAGATCTCGGGGGTGAGCGCGTCAATCTGCTTCTTGCTCATTCCCATGACCAAGCCGCGCAGCATGATGTTCTCGATTCCTGTGGCATCGGATTCGATGCCAAGCGCCGGATCGATCAAGCTCGAGACGGTGCCCTGCCGGACGAACTCTCCTGAGGAAGGCTCGTAGACGCCTGCCAGCGCGCGCAGCAGCGTCGACTTGCCCGCGCCGTTGTGGCCCACCAGGCCCAGGCGGTCGCCGCTCTTGAGCTCCAGGTTGATGTTGCTCAGCGCTTGCACCACGTTGACGCCGGTTTCCTTGCCGAAGCGCCCGCCGGTAACGGATGCAGCCAGCGTCTTTTTCAGCGATGCGGCGCCTGCGCCGTAGATGGGGAAGTTGACCGAGACGTTCTTGAGGGAGATGAAAGCCATTGTTTTCTCAGAGCCAATAGACGACGCGGCGGCGGTACTTGGCGAACAGCAGGCCCGACGCGATGACGCTCAGCACCGTCCACGCCAGAATGCCCCACCAGTTGTGGGCGCCGGCAACGCCGCCCATCAGAGGCACTCGCAGCAGCTCGAGCATCTGGGCCAAGGGGTTGTACAGGATGTACTGCGCGCGGCCGGGGAGGCTCTCCGGGAGCCAGAAGACGGGCGTCAGGAACATTAGCATCTGCATCACGCTGGTGACGATCTGGGTCACGTCGCGAAAGCGCGTGCAGACCAGGCCGAGCGCCAATCCGAGAGCCTGGGCGTTGATCAGCAGCAGCAGGAAGGCTGGTATGAAAAGCAACGCCGACCAGGACAGCGAGATGCCAGCCCACAGCGCCACCGGAACATAGAGCACGATCTGGTGCGCGAACTGGATCAGGTTGCGCGCCATGCTGCGCCAGACGAACAGGCTGATCGGGAAGTAGCCCTGCTTCAGGTAGTTGCTGGAGCCGATGAAGGCATTGCACGCGTCGGTCACCATGCTGGAGAAGAAGGTCCAGAAGATGATGCCGAGCGCCAGGTGCGGAAAGAACTTCGACAGCTCGGTGCCGAACAGCGAGCTGTACAGCGGCCCCATGCCACCGATCATGGCGCCCATGCTGAGGGTCAGCCACAGCGGACCGAGCATCGAGCGGCGGTAGCGCAGCACGATGTCGAACCAGGCCAGCGTCCACCAGATGTCGGTGCGGCGGGAACCTTCCCACCAGTCGGACCACGCGCTGCGATGAAGATTGGAGTGCGCCTGGCTCACTGGAGTACCTTCGATTTGGGGTGCGGTGCCATTTGCCTTCGGAGCGGCGGTGCTGCTGCTCATACGCGTCCGTAGGTGTCTGCCAGGCGCACGATGTCGTCCTCGCCGAGGTAGCTGCCGCACTGGACTTCGATGAGCACCAGTTCGTCCTGTCCGATGTTCGTCAATCGATGCTTCTCCTTGAGCGGGATGTATCGGTACTCGCCGGGCAAGGTCTTGTGCTCCACGTCGCCGATCTGAACGATCGCGGTGCCTTGCACCACGACCCAGTGCTCCGCGCGCTTGTGGTGGTACTGCAGCGAAAGCGCCTCGCCTGGCTTCACGGTGATGCGCTTGACCTTGTAGCCGTCTTCTTCCTTGAGCGATGCGTAGGTGCCCCAGGGACGGTGGACCACGGCGGGCAACCGCACCGTCTCGTGGCTGCGCGCCTTCAGGATGTCGACCACCTTCCTGACCTGCTGGGCGCTGTCCTTGTGGGCCACCAGCAGCGCGTCAGGTGTGTCGACGATCACCAGGTCGTGCACGCCCAGCGCCGCAACGATCTTGGGTCCATGGCTCTCGACCTGGATGTGGGTGCCGGTGGTGTCCACCGCCAATACGTGATCGTCGGGAAAGGTGTTGCCACTCGGGTCGCAGGGCTGGGCCTGCGCCACGGCAGGCCAGGAGCCCACGTCGTTCCAGGCAAACTTGGCGGGTACCACGCGCACGTTGTCGGCGCGCTCCATGACCGCGTAGTCGATGCTGATGTCCGGCTGCAGGCCGAAGGCGTGCAGGTCGAAGTTGATCGCGTCGCCCTTGGTCTGCGCGCCTTCGAGCGCATGGCGTGCCGCGTCGAGCACCTCGGGCGCATGCTTTTCCAGGGCCGAGAGGATCGCGGCCGCGGTGAAGCAGAACATGCCGCTGTTCCAGTAGTAGCGTCCGGTCCCCAGGTATTCCACGGCGGTGGCCAGGTCCGGCTTCTCGACGAAGCGCTTCACCGGCTGGCTCTCGCGCGAGACCCGCTCGACCTCGACGTAGCCGAATCCGGTCTCCGGCACCGTCGGCGGGATGCCGAACAGCACGAGCGCGCCCTGCTGCGCCAGCCGGAAGGCTTCGCTCGCACTCGCGACAAACGCTTCCACATCGGGGACGAGGTGGTCGGCCGAAAGCACCAGCATCACCGTGTCACCGCTGAACTGGCGCTCGCACTGCAAGGCCGCCAGCGCGATCGCCGGTGCCGTGTTGCGGCCCCTGGGTTCGAGCAGGTAGGTGGTTGACGGCGGATCGCTCATCTGGCGCAGCACGTCCTTGGTGAGGAACTGATGGTCCTTGTTGGTGATGACCATCAGGTCGCCGGTGCCGCAAGCCTGTCCGCGCTCGATGGCCTGCTGCAGCAGGGTGGAGCCGCCCAGCCTCATGAAGGGCTTCGGCAGCGCCTGCCTGGAAACTGGCCAGAGCCTAGAGCCGGATCCTCCCGAGAGCACCACAGAAAGCAATCGCATTTTTGACCTTCTCTTTGAGAGCGGGCGATTTTACCGGCCGAAGCCGGGGCGCATCCGCGCGACGAGATGCGCGCCAGGGGCGCACCACGTTGCGAAGATAATCACGCGCTGCGCCGCGACGCCACGTCGCCGACCGACCCGACCCAGCCCAAGACCGCGTTCCGCATGCCCCGACAAGAAGAACAGTCCCTCCTTGCCCACCCGAAGTACCGACCGGACATCGATGGCCTGCGCGCCATTGCGGTGCTCTCGGTCGTGGGCTTCCATGCCTTCCCGGGCTGGGTCAAGGGGGGCTTCATCGGCGTCGACATCTTCTTCGTCATTTCCGGCTACCTGATTTCCACGATCATCTTCGGCAGTCTGGCGGGCGAGGGCTTCAGCTATCGCGAGTTCTATGCCAGGCGCATCCGGCGCATCTTCCCGGCGCTGCTGCTCGTGATGTCCGCGACCTTCGCGTTCGGTTGGTATGTGTTGCTGCCCGACGAGTTCCGCCAGCTGGGCAAGCATCTGCTGGCCAGCGCGGGCTTCGTGGTCAACCTGGCGCTGTGGAACGAGGCCGGCTACTTCGACACCAGCGCCGAGACCAAGCCGCTGCTGCACCTGTGGTCGCTGGCGGTGGAAGAGCAGTTCTACATCTTCTGGCCCGTGTTGCTCGGCCTGGCCTGGCGTTTCAGGGGGGGCAACGGCCGTCACCTGGGCACCTGGATGTGGATCGCGACGGGTCTGTCCTTCCTCCTCAACGTGTATGCCGTGCATCGCCACTCGACCGCGACCTTCTATTCGCCGCTGCCGCGCATCTGGGAGCTGGCGGCCGGCGCCTTGCTGGCCTGGAGCGCGCTGCGGCGCGAGCCGCATCGCAACTGGTACCGGCGCGAGCTGCGCAGCGTGTCCGGCCTGGTGCTGATCGGGCTGGGGCTGGTGCTGATCACCCGGGGCAAGTCCTTTCCGGGCTGGTGGGCTCTGCTGCCCGTGCTGGGCGCCTGCCTCTGCATCTCGGCGGGGCCGGGCGCCTGGCTCAACCGGCAACTGCTGGGCTCCCGTCCGATGGTGTGGGTGGGCCTGATCAGCTACCCGCTCTACCTGTGGCACTGGCCGCTGTTGGCCTACGCGCGCATCGTCGAAGGCGCCGATCCCGACCGCACCACGCGCATCGCGGCCGTGATCGCCTCGGTGCTGCTGGCCTGGCTCACGTATCGCTTTGTCGAGCTGGGGCTGCGCCGGCGCCGCAGCGAGGGCGTGGTCAAGGGCCTGGCCTCGGGCATGGTGGCGGTGGCCGTCATCGGCATGGTGCTGGCCGGGCGCCTGCTGCCACCGCGCAACGACGACCCGGGCGTCCAGGCCATCGTCGCGGCCGGCGGCGACTGGGCGTACCCCGACGGCCTGAAGGAGACCAAGGTCAGGGGCGAGACCGTCTACACCATCGGCGAGGGCAAAGAGCGCGTGCTGTTGCTGGGCGACAGCCATGTCGAGCAGTTCGGCCCGCGCGCCGTCGAACTCGCCCGCATTGCGCCCGGCGCGCTGAAGACCCTGTACTTCGGCACACGCGGCGCCTGTCCGCCGGTGCCGCAGCTCTTTGAGGACCGCGACCTGGCCTGCGGCCCGCGCCGCGAGCAGCTGCTGAAGTTCGCCTTCAGCGAGGACATCGACACGGTGGTGCTCGGCGCCTGCTGGACCTGCTACTTCGACATCGAGGAGACGACGCCGGGTTCCAGCGCGCCCCCACCGCCCGACCACTACTACTTTCTCGACCTCCAGGGCCGTCACATGCTGCGCGGCGGCGATGGCGTGGCGCGCTCGCTGGTGTCGCTGGAGACGCTGATCAAGCTGCTGCGAGCCGCCGACAAGAAGGTCTACCTCATCCTCAATCCGCCGCTAAGCACCAACTTCGAACCCCGAGGGCTGATCCACGGCAGCCGTCTCGGCACCATGACCGCTTCGACTTCACCCGTGTCGGCGCCGTTCCCGCCGACGCAGAAGCGACTGCAGGAGCAACTGCGTCAGCTGGGGCAGCGTGCGGGCGCCGTCGTTCTCGACCCGGCACCTACCGTGTGCGTCACCGACAGCCAATGCATGCTCACGGGTGTGGGCGGCGACCCCGTCTACAAGGACGGTGCCCACCTGCGCGCCGAGTTCGTGCGCAAGGCGGCGACCTTCCTCGACCCCGCCCTCACGGTGTCACCATGAAAGCCCTGATCCATCGTTTTCTCGTCAGCCCCTTCGCGCTGCTTTGCGGGCCGGGACTGTTGGGCCGCGTGCAGCGTGCCTGGCGCATCTTCGGCAAGTCGGGCTGGGCCGGCGTGCGCTGGGAGCTCAGGCGCCGCATCGGCGGCCAAAACGACTACGACAAATGGGTCCGCCGCTACGACACGCTGACCCCGGCGCTGCGCCAGAAGATCGAGCAGCGCGTTTCGCTCATGAAAGAGCGCCCGCTGATCTCGGTGGTCATGCCCACCTACAACCCCACTCCCGCCTGGCTGCGCGAGGCCATCGAATCGGTGCGCGCGCAGATCTATCCGGCCTGGGAGCTGTGCATCGCCGACGACGCCTCGACCTGCAGCGATGTGCGGCAGATCCTCGAGGAATACACCCGCAGCGATCCCCGCATCAAGGTCGTGTTCAGGCCGAAGAACGGCCACATCTCGGCGTCGTCGAACAGCGCGATCGAGCTCGCCAGCGGACCCTGGCTGGCGTTGATGGACCACGACGACCTCCTGCCCGCGCATGCGCTCTTCTGGGTGGCCGAGTGCATCGCGGCGCACCCGGATGTCCAGTTGATCTATTCGGACGAGGACAAGGTCGACGAGCACGGACACCGCTTCGGTCCCTACTTCAAGCCGGACTGGAACGTCGACCTGTTCCGCTCGCAGAACATGTTCAGCCACCTCGGCGTGCTGGCCACCGAACTGGTGCGGGAGGTCGGCGGCTTCCGTGTCGGGCTCGAGGGATCGCAGGACTGGGACCTGGTGCTGCGCTGCATGGAGCGCATCGAGACGCGCCAGATCCGGCATATCCCGCGCGTTCTCTACCACTGGCGCGTGCACGGCGAGAGCACCGCCAAGTCGATGGATGCCAAGCCCTACGCGGCGATCGCGGGCGAGCGCGCGCTCAACGAGCACCTCGCGCGCACCGGCGTGCGGGCCAGCGCGGAGCACCAGGGCTTCGGTTACCGCGTGCGCTATGCGCTGCCGGCGAGCCCGCCGCTCGTCTCCCTGATCATTCCGACCCGCAACGCGCTCGCGCTGGTGCGCCAATGCGTCGGTTCCATCGTCGAGAAGACCACCTACCCCAGCTACGAGATCCTGCTCGTCGACAACGCCTCCGACGATCCTGCCGCGCTCGCGTACTTTGAATCTCTGGCGCGGCAGCCCAACATCCGCGTGCTGCGAGACGAGCGCCCGTGCAACTACGCGCAGCTCAACAACACGGCAGTCGCGCAGGCGCGCGGCGAGGTGGTCGCGCTCGTCAACAACGACATCGAGGTGCTCACGCCCGACTGGCTGTCCGAGATGGTGAGCATCGCTCTGCAGCCCGGCGTCGGGGCGGTCGGGGCGCGCCTGTGGTACCCCAACATGACGCTGCAGCACGCCGGCGTGATCCTGGGCGTGGGCGGCACCGCGGCCCATTCGCACCGGGGCATGCCGGCCGGCCGTGAAGGCTACGGCGGCCGGGCCGCGCTGATCCAGTCCTTCTCGGCCGTGACGGCTGCCTGCCTGGTGATCCGCAAGGCGCTCTACGACCAGGTGGGTGGCCTCGACGAGGTGCGCTTCGCCGAAGCCTTCAACGACATCGACTTCTGCCTGCGCCTGCGCGAAGCAGGCCTGCGCAACGTGTGGACGCCCTATGCCGAGCTGATCCACCACGAGTCGGCCACGCGCGGCAAGAACGTGTCGCCCGAGCGCCAGGCGCGGTTCCAGCGCGAGCTCGCGGCGATGCGCGAGCGCTGGGGTGCGCTGCTGGAAAACGACCCCGCGTACAGCCCGAACCTCATGCTGGCGCGCGAGGACTTCAGCTACGCCTGGCCTCCGCGCCTGGCGCCCCTCTGATGGCGCTCGGCGTCTCGGTCGCGCTTTGCACGCGCAATGGGGCGCGATATCTGCCGGCGCAGGTGCGCAGCATCTGCACGCAGGAACCGCCGCCACGCGAGATCGTGCTGTCGGACGACAACTCCAGCGACGACAGCGTAGCCATCGTGCGCCAGGCCCTGGCGGAGTGCGGTGCCGCAACGAGCATCGCGCTGACTGTGTTCGAGAACGGTACGCCCCTGGGTGTCACGCGCAACTTCGAGCAGGCGATTCGCGCCTGCCGGCACGAGCTCATTGCCCTCAGCGACCAGGACGACATCTGGCATCCGGGCCGTCTGGCACGCATGGTCGCCCGCTTCGAAGCACAGCCGGAGCTGCTGCTGCTGCACACCGACGCCCGGCTGGTGGATGGCGAACTGAAGCCGCTGGGCGACACGCTGTTCCATGCGCTGGAAGTGCAGCCGGGCGAGCTCGAGGCCATTGCCCAGGGCCGCGCCTTCGAAGTGTTCCTGCGGCGCAACCTCGTGACCGGCGCGACCGCGATGTTCCGGCGCCGCCTGCTCGCGGCGGCACTGCCTTTTTCCGACGAGTGGGTGCACGACGAATGGCTCGCCGCGCTGGCCGCGGCCACTGGCCGCCTGGACGTGCTGCCCGAGGCCCTGATCGACTATCGCCAGCACGGCAGCAACCAGATCGGCGCCAAGCGGCCCACGCTGGCCGACAAGCTCGCCAAGGCGATGCAGGCGCGTGGCAGCAAGCATATGCAGCGTTGGCGCCGTGCGCAGGCGCTGCTCGATCGCCTGCTGGCGCTGCATCACCAGGTGCCGGCGCCCATCGTCGAGGCGCAGCGAGGGAAGGTGGCGCACCAGCGCTTTCGCGCCGAGCTGCCCGCGTCGCGCGTGGCGCGCCTGCTGCCGGTGTTGCGCGAGGCCGCAAGCGGGCGCTACGAGCGCTTCGGCCGCGGCAAGCAGGCCATGGCGCAGGATCTGCTGGAGCGCGGCTAGCGCCCGCCGGCGCGCGCCGCGGCCAGCCGCCGATAGCGCCAGAACGCCGCCGAGCTCCATACCTTCAGCAGGCTCGTGACGTGCCAGTACAGGTGCCGCCTGCTGCTGTGGCTCGCGCGCTGTGCATCGTGGCGGGCCTGCAGCTGCTCCGCGATCGAGAGCTTCCATCCGGCCAGCCGCAGGCGCGCGCAGATGTCGAAGTCCTCGCCGTACATGAAGAAGCGCTCGTCGAAGCCGCCGATCTGGCGGTACGCCTGGCTGCGGAACAGCATGAAGAGGCCGGGAATCCAGTCCGGCTCGGCCGGTATCGCGTAGCCCGGCCGCCGGCGCGTGAGGATCTCCAGCGGCGTGATGATGGCGCGGTGCTGCTCTGCCGTGGTCTTGCCGGGCTCTAGGATGCGCGGGGCCAGCAGGCCGGCATCTGCCGGGGCGTGATCGACCAGTGGCGCCAGTACATCGGCGTCGAAGCGGATGTCGGGGTTGAGCACCAGGAACCACGGTGTCTCGCAGCGCGCAAAAGCCTGGTTGTGGTTGGCGCCGAAGCCCATGCGCCGCGGGTTCTCGATCCGCTCGATGGGAAAGCTCCAGCGCCCGCCCGCCAGCGCATCGGGTTCGGGGATGTTCAGCGTGAGCAGCACCTTGGCCGTTGCCGCGCGGCTGAAGCGGTCGAGCTGGTCGAGCAGGGGGCGGATGAGTTCGAGCTGACCATGGCTCACGATCGAGACGGTAATGGCGGGGGGAGAGGGCAGGGATGTGGGCATGGTCTAATTTCGCCCGGGGATTCTAGGAGCAGCCTCCCGGGCTCCCCGCCTTCCGCCCATGCTCACCCTGATCGTCGTCAGCTTCCTCATTTCCGCCATTGCCGTGCAGCTGTTCATGCGGCGTGCGCGACGCCATGCGCGGCGCTACGGCACCGACATGCCGCAGCGCTTTCACAAGGGCCATGTGCCGCGGCTCGGCGGTGCCGGCATGTTCCTGGGCACCGGCATCGCCTGGCTGCTGGCCGGGTTGCCCTCCGATCCCTTCAACGTCAACTGGCCCGTCAAGGCCTCCGGCGTCGCGCTGCTGTGCATCGCTCCCGCCGTGCTCGCCGGCATCGTCGAGGACCTGACCCAGCGCGTCTCGGTGCGCTACCGGCTGGGCATCACCATCGGCTCGGCGCTGCTCCTGTGCTGGCTGCTCAAGCTCGGCGTTGGGCGCCTCGGCATTCCCGCGGTCGACGGCTGGCTGCAGGCCTGGCCCTATGCCGCGATGCTGTTCGCGGTGATCGCCATCGGCGGCCTGCCGCACGCCTTCAACATTATCGACGGGTACAACGGCCTGGCTGCCACGGTCGCCATCCTGGTCTGCCTGGCCATTTCGCACGTGGCCCTGCAGGTGGGCGACCGGCAGCTCGCCGCCATGGTGATCTGCCTGGTCGGCGCGACAGCGGGCTTCCTGATCTGGAACTACCCGCGGGGCAAGATCTTCGCCGGCGATGGCGGCGCCTATGTCTGGGGCATGGCGATCGCCTTGGCTGCAGTCACGCTGGTGCAGCGGCATCGCGTGGTCTCGCCCTGGTTCCCGATGCTGCTGCTGATCTACCCGGTCTGGGAGACGGTGTTCTCGGTCTACCGACGCTTCGTTCGCGGCCAGTCGCCGGGCGATCCCGACGCGCTGCACTTCCATCAGCTGATCTTCCGCCGCATCGTGCGCGTGGCCTTCGCCGATGACGAGGCGCGCCAGCTGCTGGCACGCAACAACCGCACCTCGCCCTATTTGTGGATCTTCGCGGCCCTCACGGTGGTGCCGGCCGTGCTGTTCTGGAACAACACGCCGGTGCTGATGGCGTTCTGCGCGCTTTTCGTCGCCACCTACGTGGCGGCGTATTTCATGATCGTGCGCTTCAAGGTCCCGCGCTGGCTGCGCCCCTAGACATACTGGCTCTCCCCCAGGTTGGCTCACTTCGTGTAGCCGCCCACCCCCTCACCGGGGGGCAACACCAGCGGCCTGGCAAAGCCAGTTCCGCGGTGTTCCCGGATTTGCCTGCAAAATCTCGTCGTCGTTTCAGCGTGAGTACCATGACCGATCCTGTCCTCAACATTCCCCCGCGCGACAAGGCCGAGATCCTGGCCCAGGCGCTGCCCTACATCCGCAAGTTCCACGGCAAGACCATCGTCATCAAGTACGGCGGCAACGCCATGACCGACCCGGCCCTGCAAGCCGACTTCGCGGAGGACGTGGTGCTGCTGAAGCTGGTCGGCATGAACCCGGTCGTGGTGCACGGCGGCGGCCCACAGATCGAGGCCGCGCTGAACCGGCTGGGCAAGAAGGGCCACTTCATTCAGGGCATGCGCGTGACCGACGCCGAGACCATGGAAGTCGTCGAATGGGTGCTGGCCGGCGAGGTGCAGCAGGACATCGTGGGCCTGATCAACCAGGCCGGCGGCAAGGCAGTGGGCCTGACCGGCCGCGACGGCGGCCTGATCCGCGCCCAGAAGCTCAAGATGGCGGACCGCAACGACCCGAACATCGAGCACGACGTCGGCCAGGTGGGCGACATCGTCGCCATCGACCCGGGCGTGGTGAAGGCCTTGCAGGATGACGCCTTCATTCCCGTCGTGAGCCCCATCGGCTTCGGCGAGGAGAACGAGAGCTACAACATCAACGCCGACGTGGTGGCCGGCAAGCTGGCCACCGTGCTCAAGGCCGAGAAGCTCATGCTGCTGACCAACACGCCCGGCGTGCTCGACAAGGACGGCAAGCTGCTGACCAACCTCAGCGCCCGCGAGATCGACGACCTGTTCGCCGACGGCACCATCTCCGGCGGCATGCTGCCGAAGATCGAAGGCGCGCTGGACGCGGCCAAGAGCGGCGTCAATGCGGTCCACATCATCGACGGGCGGGTGCCGCATGCGATGCTGCTGGAAATCCTCACGGACCAGGCCTACGGGACGATGATCCGGGCCCGGTAAGGCCCCTCTGGCTCGACGAGACGCAGCCTACAGTTCTTCGGGCGCCGCTCTCACCTTCAGTCGCGAGAGCGAGTCCGGCTGCGACCCCACGATGCATGCCAGCTCGTGCTTCATCGGCTCAGGCAACGGGCCGGCCTTCACCGTGGCGTTCGTGGTGACGCAGATCGAATTCGGAAAGGTGATGGGCGGCAAGTCGGAGGAGCCATTCGCAGAGAGATCCGCCTCGTAGGCACGAGAGGCCTTGTCCGCCTCCACGACCGCCTTGTCGAGGTCGATCAACGAGTACACCAGCTGAATGGAATCCCACGACTCCCCCGCCTGCTTCATCTCCATTTGAATGGCCGAAAGGTCCCCCTCGGTGAGTGCTTCAAGAGCTCCGTGGTGGTACTTGTCCGCGTAGGCATGCACCCGCTCCATGAAGGGATGGTTCTGCAAGTCGTTGCCATCGAGGGCCACGGCCCAGTTCCGCCCTTCCACCTTGAAGGTGCCAATCACCAGGACGGCATGGTGCCCGGCATACTGCGTTCCGCCCTGGTCGGCGGGAAGTATCCGCGCGAGGCTCAGCACGCAGGGGCCATGCTGTTCTACCAGCTCGACGACGTCGTTCACGGTCGGATCGTGACGGTACTCCCGCTCCAGTTCCGGAGCCTGGGCCACGCCGAAAACCTGTTGCAGCTGCTGAAGCAAACCCCCGCCCTTGTCCTTGCCGGCCGCAATCTCGACCTGGCGTTGCCTGGATAGAGCCTGCAGGACGTTGTGCTGCATGACTTCCGAATTCGTCACGCAGTCCCCCGGGCGCTGGAACTGGAAGTTGCGTACAAGCGCGGCGGCCCAGGGGCCGCGCTGGAGGACCATGAGCACCGACCAGCTCACGTAATGCCGGGTCTGTTGTCCGGCCCGAGCTTGCAGGGTCTGAGAGGCGGACGCGTTGCTGCGGAACACCGGCGGCCGAAGCTGAGCGGATTTGCTCAAGGTATGCATGTCGTGTCTCCTGGGACTGTTGTGAATTCCAGTCCCTCTGTGACACGCCCCGCGACCTTGGTTCCATGCCATCGCTGGCAGGCGGACGTCGTCGAGCCACCGATCGAGAACCAAGCTGCCGCAGCTCGGTGCTCAGGCGTAGCCCGTCGGATTCCCCTGTTGCCACCGCCAGCTGTCCGCGCACATCTGGTCCAGCCCCCGCCGCGCACGCCAGCCCAGCAGCGACTCGGCGAGCGCAGGATCGCCCCAGTAGGCCGGCACATCGCCCGGCCGCCTCGGCCCGATCTCATAGGCGATGCGCTTGCCGCTGGCCCGCTCGAAAGCCTTCACCACATCGAGCACCGAAGCGCCCTGGCCCGTGCCCAGGTTCAGCGTCACCAGGCCCGGTTGCTTCTCGGCGTGCCGCAGCGCTGCCACATGCCCCTCGGCCAGATCCATGACGTGGACATAGTCGCGCAGGCCGGTTCCGTCCGGCGTGGGGTAGTCGCCGCCGTGTACCGAAAGCTTGTCGCGCAAGCCCACCGCCACCTGGCTCACGAAGGGCATCAGATTGTTCGGCTTGCCCTGCGGATGCTCCCCGATCAGCCCGCTTTCGTGCGCGCCCACCGGATTGAAGTAGCGCAGCAGCGCAATGCGCCAGTCCGGGTGGGCACGATGCACGTCGCGCAGCGCGTCCTCCACCATCAGCTTCGACCGGCCATAGGGATTGGCGGGGCGCAGCGCCGCGCCTTCGGGGATGGGCGAACGGTCCGGGTCGCCGTACACCGTGGCGGACGAGGAGAAGATCAGCGTGCGCACGCCCGCCGCCTGCATGGCTTCGATCAGCACGAAGCTGCCGTGCACGTTGTTCTGGTAATAGGTGATCGGGTCGGCCACCGAGTCGCCCACCGCCTTCAGGCCCGCAAAATGAATCACGCCGGCGATGGCCTCCTCGCGGAACAGCCGGTCGAGCAGCGCACGGTCGCGCACGTCGCCCTCGACGAAACGAGGGGCGGTGCCGATGATCCGGGCCAGCCGGTCGAGCACGCGCACGTCGCTGTTGCCGAGGTTGTCCAGGATCAACGGCGCGTAGCCTGCCGCGGCCAGCGCCACGCAGGTGTGGCTGCCGATGAAGCCGGCGCCGCCGGTCACCAGAATCTTTGGGCTCATCATTCGCTTTCGAGGAGGTCGTTTGAAGGGTCGATTCTGCGCGACGTACAGTGCGGCGTCGGTTGGCACGCGCTCACTGCGCTGTGCGAGAATCAATTTTTTACATTTGTCCCGCCCATGCAGAACGAAGAGACAAGCGCCCCTGGTGCCCCGCTGAGTTCCGTGAGTCCAGAGCCGGCAGCCGCGCCGACGCGCAAGCGTCCCAAGCCCGGCGAGCGGCGGGTGCAGATCCTCCAGGCCCTGGCCTCGATGCTCGAACAGCCGGGTGCCGAACGCGTGACGACTGCGGCGCTTGCCGCCCGGCTCGAGGTGAGCGAGGCGGCGCTGTACCGGCACTTCGCGAGCAAGGCGCAAATGTTCGAGGGCCTGATCGACTTCATAGAGCAGAGCGTGTTCACGCTGATCAACCAGATCACCGATCGCTCCGCCCCGGGCCAGGAGCAGGCGGCGCGCATCATCGCGATGCTGGTCCAGTTCGCCGAGAAGAACCCGGGCATGACCCGCGTGATGGTGGGCGATGCGCTGGTCTACGAGAACGAGCGCCTGCAAAACCGCATGAACCAGTTCTTCGACAAGGTCGAGGCTACGCTGCGCCAGGCTCTGCGCGGCGCCGCGGCAGCCGAAGGCTCGGCGACGCCCAGCGTCGATGCGCAGGTGCGCGCCTCTGCGCTCGCGGCCTTCCTGGTGGGGCGCCTGCAACGCTTTGCACGCTCGGGTTTCCGGCGCCAGCCTTCGGAGCATCTCGAGGCTGCTGTTGCACTGATGCTTTGAAGCTGTTCCCGAGGCGGCAACATCACCCGCGAGATGAGCCGGTGAACCGCCAGAAGCTTTCGCTCAATTCGCCGCCGTCACCGTGATTCGGTTGTCGACCTTGTCGACGCCGTTCACAGTGCGGGCAATCTGCTCGGCGCGCGTCTTCGCCTCGGCGCTTGGCGCTGACCCGCTCAGCCGCACGGTGCCGGCGCTGGAGGCGACATCGATCTGCCGTGGACCGAGTTCCGGATCGCGCGCGATTGCGGCCGACACCGACGCGGTGACGGCCGCGTCGTTGGCCGACGAACTCAGTGCGCCGCCGGCGTTCTTCAGCGCCTGCTTGGCCGCATCGACGTCCTCCTTCACGCCCGGTGACTTGAAGTAGTTCACCGTGTTGTCGCGCGCCTTGTCTGCGAGGTCGGCAGCCTTGTGCGCGGCGGAGACCGTCGCGTCCTTGGATTTTTCGACGGCAGCGTCGACGTTCGCCCGGCTCTCCGCGGCCTCGCGATCGCTGCAGGCAGAGAGCGAAGCCAGGACCGCACCTGCCAGCACGAATGCATACGGCGATCGCAGCAGGCGCGGCAGCAGTGTGTCGTTCAAGCGCATCAGCGGTCTCCTCACCGGGGCCACCGGCCGCCGCGAAACTGCTGCAGCGTCGCGGCCAGGCGCGCCACACCGCCCGTGCCGCTGGCTGCGCGGCCGATGAAGGCGCCGGCCGCCGCACCGATCAGCACGCGGCCGACCAGAGAGCGGCTGCGTCCGGTTGCCATCATCAGCAGCACGCCGGTCGCCAGCACGATCAGGTGTTCGCCCGGCAGGTCGGGCCGGCGCGCGTCGGCTTCCTTCAGCGCGGCCAGCCAGGATTTCGGTTCCATAGGACTCCTCGTTCGGCTTCTTCATAGACGCCACGCGGCAGGTGCGGTGTAGGCCGGGTTCGACGATGGCACGGCGAATCGCGCCGCCACCCGCCGCGAGCTGCGGGCGCACCCTCCTGGACCTATTCGGTGTCGCGTACCTTGTGCTGCGAGGTCAGCTGCTGCTGGGTCGCGGGCGGCACTGGCTCGTAGTGAGACAGCTCGATGGTGTAGCGCCCCTGGCCGCTGGTCATGGCATTGAGCCGCGACTGATACCCCGACAGCTCCGACATCGGAACCTGGCCGCGCACCAGCACCATCCCTGCCGCGGCGTTGGCAGTGCCGCTGACCAGGCCGCGCCGGGAGGACAAGTCACCGGTGATGTCGCCGATCGCGCTGTCCGGCGCGGCGATGTCGATCTTCACCACCGGCTCCAGCACGATCGGCCGCGCCTCCTGGATGGCCGCGATGAAAGCCTTTCGCCCCGCAGTGGCGAAGGCGATGTCCTTGCTGTCGACGCTGTGGCTCTTGCCGTCGTACACCGTGACGCGCACGTCCACCACCGGGTAGCCGGCGATCGCGCCGTGTTCCAGCACCTCGCGCACGCCCTTTTCGACGGCGGGGAGAAACTGGTAGGGAATGGCCCCGCCCTTGACCTCGTCCTTGAACTCGAACCCTGCGCCGCGCGCCAGCGGCTCCACGCGCAGGAACACTTCGCCGAACTGGCCGGCGCCGCCGGTCTGCTTCTTGTGGCGATGATGGCCCTCGGCCGGCGCAGTCACCGTCTCGCGGTAAGCGATGCGCGGCGGCCGTGTGTTGACTTCGAAGCGGTACACCTCGCGCAACCGCTCCAGCAGCACGCGCAGGTGCAGCTCGCCCAGGCCGTAGACGATCGTCTCGTTGGTCACCGCCACGTGCTCCACGCGCAGGCAGGGGTCCTCGTCCACCAGTTTGCCCAGGATCTCCCACAGCCGCTGTTCGTCGCCGTGGCGCTGCGGCTCGATCGCAAGGCCATGCACCGGGATCGGAAAGTCCAGCGGCGCGAGGTGCACATGGTCGTCCTCGGCCGCGTCGTGCAGCACGGCGTCGAAGTGGGCGTCCTCGACCTTCGCCACCGCCACGATGTCGCCCGGCAGCGCGCGGCTCACCTCGCTGTACTCCTTGCCTTGCAGCATGAACAGATGGTTCACCTTGAAGGGCTTGCGGCCGTCGCCGATGAACAGCTGGCTGTCACGCGTGACGGTGCCCTGGTGCACGCGGAAGATGCCCATCTTGCCGACGTACGGATCGACCGTGACCTTGAACACATGCGCCAGCACGTGCAGCGACGGCTCGGGCCTGGCCTCCATCGGCCGCGCTGCGTCGCCCTCGCCGACCAGGAAGGCCGGCGGATTGGCTTCGGTCGGATCGGGCAGCAGCTTGACGATCACGTCCAGCAGTTCGCCCAGGCCGGCGCCGTTGCGCGCCGAGACGAAGCACACCGGAATCAGGTGCCCTTCGCGCAGCGCCTGCTCCAGCGGCGCATGCAGTTCGCGGGGGTCGAGGTCGCCCTGCTCGAGGTAGCGGTCGACAAAGGCCGCGTCCACCTCCACCACCTGCTCGACCAGCGCACGATGTGCCGTCTCCACGTCGCCCATCGTGCAGCCGCCTTCGCGGTTGTAGAAGCAGTCGAGCACCCGGGTTCCGCCATCGTCGGGCAGGTTCACCGGCAGGCACTCGCGGCCGAAGGCGGCCTGGATCTGCGCCAGCAGGCCCGTCATGTCCACGCCCTGCGAGTCGATCTTGTTGACGATCACCATGCGCGCCAGCTTGCGCCTGGCTGCATGCTCCATCATGCGCACCGCCATGGGCTCGATGCCGATCGCCGCGTTGATCACCACGGCCGCCGTTTCCACCGCCTCCAGCGCCGGCAGGCTCTGGCCGAGGAAGTCGGCGCCGCCGGGCGTGTCGAGCAAGTGGATGCGCGTGCCCGCATGCGCGAGATGCATCACCGATGAGTTGAGCGAGTGCTGCATGCGCCGCTCGAGCGGGTCGAAGTCGCTCACCGTGCTGCCGCGTTCCACGCTCCCCGGCGTTCCGATGGCGCCGGACTTGAGCAACAGGGCCTCGGCCAGGGTGGTCTTGCCCGAGGCAGGCGCTCCGACGAGCGCCAGGGTTCGCACCGCTTCCATTTCGGCCGCGAGGCCGTTCGATCGGCTTGGCATGGACATCTCCTTGCGTGCTCCGCCCGGTGGGCAGTTCAGGGTACGGGATTGCCCAGCAGGGCGCAAGGCGGGCAAACCGGGGCGCCCGGGTCGCGGCACGACGGCCCCGGGACTATCATGCTCGCCCGACCGGAGGACTCGCCCGCATGCACACGCCGACCCTGCTCGTCTTCGCTCTCGTGGCGCTCGTTGCCATCGCCACCCCCGGCCCCACCGTGCTGCTGGCATTGGCCAACGGTTCGCGCTTCGGCGTGCGCCGCGCGCTGCCCGGCATGCTCGGCGCCGTGGCTTCCGACTTCGTACTGGTGGGGGCGGTTGCACTGGGCCTCGGTGCACTGCTGGCTGCTTCCGAGTTCTGGTTCTCGGTGCTCAAGTGGGTGGGCGCGGCCTACCTGGCGTGGCTTGGCATCCGCCTGCTGCGTTCGCAGGGCAGCCTGGACCTGTCGCAGCGGGACGCGGCCAGCGGCCGGGGCAGCCCGCGCGCCATCTTCGCCAAGTCCTTCCTGGTGGCGGTGACCAATCCCAAGGGCTATCTCTTCTGCTCGGCGCTGATGCCGCAGTTCATCGACCCGAGCGCGCCGCAATGGCCGCAGTACGCCGCCATCAGCCTCGTGTTCGCGGGGCTGGACTTCTCCGTGATGCTGGCCTATGCCGTGATCGGCGCGCGTGCCGTCAAGCTCCTGCGCCGGCGCGCCGTGTTGTGGCTCGACCGCTGCTGCGGCGGCGCCCTGCTGGCGCTGGCGGGCTCGCTCGCTTTCTACCGCCGCGGCGCGAGCTGAGCTGCGTGGCTGCTCTTCGCCGGGCAGCAGCCAGTAGGGCTTGGGTGAGGGTGGCTCAGCTCTCGTCGAGTTCGAACGCGGGCACATGCCGTCCGTCGATATCCGTGAACCCGTACTCGTGCGCGAGATCCGCGACGCGGTACACCTCGCGCGTCTTGTCCAGCACGCCGATGTCGCGCGCCAGCGCCGCCACTGCACGGCCCAGATAGCGCGGCGACCACGCAATCGTGGAGGGTCGACTTTGAAACGTCGGCAAGGCTCGCAAAGATCCAGACTACTGACACGTTCTGACAGCAGCCCTTCCTAGCATCGAGCGCTCCATCCACACCGTCGCAGGAGCCTTCCATGTCCGACCCCAACTTCGTGATCCTCTATGTCCGCAGTCCCGCCGAGAGCGCCGCCTTCTATGCCGCACTGCTCGACAAGCGCCCGGCGGAAGCGTCCCCCACCTTCGCCATGTTCCCGCTGGATTCGGGCGTGATGCTGGGCTTGTGGGCCGCGCACACCGTGCAGCCGCCCGCCACCGCCGCGGGCGGCTCCGAGGTCGCGTTCGCCGTGGACGACGACGAAGCCGTGCGCGCCTTGCACGCAGCGTGGACGGCCAAGGGCATCGTCATCGCGCAGCCGCTGACCGGCATGGACTTCGGCTACACCTTCGTCGCACTCGATCCCGATGGCCACCGGCTGCGCGTATTCGCGCCGAGCAGCCCTTGACGCCCCCGATCCACCTACTGCTGCGCGGCATCCGCCGCCAGCGGCTCGGCATCGTGCAGCCAGGCATGGACCAGCGTGTACGACACGGCCAGCATGACCGGCCCGACGAAGATGCCGACCAGGCCGAAGCCGAGCAGCCCGCCGATCACGCCCGCGAAGATCAGCACCAGCGGGAGGTCGGCGCCGCGGCGGATCAATAGGGGGCGCAGGAAGTTGTCCATCGTGCCGACGATGATGGTCCACACCAGCAGGAAGATGCCCCAGCCCGTCGAACCGCTCCAGAAGACCCAGATCACTGCCGGCGCCAGCACCAGCGTCGGGCCGACCTGCACGATGCACAGCATGAACATCCCCGCTGTGAGCAGCGCCGCGAAGGGCACGCCCGCGATGGCCAGGCCGATGCCGCCCATCACCGCCTGCACGAAGGCCGTGACCCCCACGCCCAGCGCCACGCCGCGGATGGCCTTGCCCGCCAGGACCACCGCATCTTCCCCGCGCTGGCCGCCCAGCTTGAAGCCGAAGCGCCGCACCACATCCGCGGCCGACTCGCCGCCCGCATACATCATCCCGGCGATGACCACCGTGAGGAGGAACTGCAGTGTCAGTGCGCCCACCACGCCGGCTTGTGCAAGCAGCCAGGTGGTGACCTGCCGGATGTAGGGGGTGACCTTGGCCTCCAGGCCTGTCACGCCCGCGGCCACCAGCTCGTTCCAGGCCTGCGTCAGCCGCGCCCCGACCAGCGGCAGGCGCTCCACCCAGCCGGGCAGCGTCGGCGCACCCTGGCTGATCAGCAGCCGGACCCAAGCGACCACTTCCTCCGCGTTCGCCACGATGGTCGAGATCGCCAGCGTGAGCGGCAGCACGAACAGCAGCAGCAGGATCACCACCATCACCAGCACCGCAAGGCTGCGGCGCTTCCACAGGCGCGCCTGGATCCAGAGGAACGCGGGCCAGGTGGCGACCACGACCATGGCGGCCCAGATGGTGGCACCCAGAAACGGCCGCAGGATCCAGAGGGAGGAGCCGATGAGCAAGGCGAGCGTGAGCACGCTGAATGTTGTTCTGGCGAGGTCGGTACGGGGGGCGGACATGAGTGCGAGGCGGGAATGGGCAACCCGGAGTGTGCGCGAAGTGCGGCACCCCTGGTGTGCGTCCGCGCCGTGCCGCCACGCGGCCGGTGCGCGCAGGGGACTTGGGGTTAGCATCGCCCGGAGAGACACGCAGTCAGGAATTCAATGCGGATATTGCTCGTCGAGGATGACCGGGTGCTGGCGGATGCGCTCTCGCGGGCGCTGGTGCAGTCCGCGCATGCCGTCGATGTCGTCTCTACCGGCGAGGAGGCAGACCATGCGCTCGCCCCCGGCACCTACGACCTCGCCATCCTCGATATCGGACTGCCGGGATTGAGCGGGCTCGACGTGCTGAAGCGGCTGAGGGCGCGCAAGTCCACCATGCCCGTGCTGATGCTCACCGCCTTCGACACGCTCGCCGACCGCGTTCGCGGCCTCGACCTCGGCGCCGACGACTACCTGGCCAAGCCCTTCGACCTGCCGGAGCTCGAAGCGCGCGTGCGGGCGCTGCTGCGTCGCAGTGCCCAGTCCACCCCCGATCTCGAACACGGCCTCCTGCGCTTCGACACCGTGGGGCGCCGCGTCTTCCACGACAAGCGGCCGTTGGACCTGTCGCCGCGCGAGCTCGCGTTGCTGGAACTCCTGCTCATGCGCGCGGGGCGTGTCGTGAGCAAGGAGCACATGGTCAACCACCTCTATGGCTGGGGCGAGGAGGTGGGCGACAACGCGATCGAGGTCAACGTCTATCGTCTGCGAAAGAAGCTGGAGCCGCTCGGTTGCGAGATCCGGACCGTGCGCGGCATGGGCTACCTCATCGACAGCAGCGATGCGGATGGCTGAGCCTCGGCTGCAGCGCATGCTGCTGGCCTGGCTGCTCGGGCCGCTCGCCGTGCTGCTGGTGCTCGACACCGGCGTGGCCTACTGGAACTCGCTGCGCTTTTCCAACCTCGCGTACGACCGCGCACTGCACGAGATCGGACGCGAGATCGCGCTGCATGTGAAGCTCGACGGAACGCGCCCCCGGCTCGAGCTCTCGGAGCCCGCGGCCAATATCCTCTTGCTCGATCAGGAAGACCAGCTCTACTACCGCGTGCTCGGCGAGGACGGCTCCGATCTGGGCGGCGATGTGCAGTTGCCGCCGCGGCGCCTCGAGAAGACCGCCAAGCCGCTCTTCTATGGCGACGAGGTGCGCGGCGAGCCGGTGCGGATGATGGTGGCGTGGATGCCAATCGGCCCGGAAGCGGGGCCTCCGCTGGTCCTCGTGCAGGTGGCCGAAACGCTCAACAAGCGGGCGCGCTTCACCTGGGAGATGGTCGCCAACGTGGTGCTGCCGCAGTTGCTTCTGATCGTCATGGCGACCGCCGTGGTCTGGTTCGGGGTTTCGCGAGGGCTCGAGCCGCTGCAGCGCTTCCGGCGCGCCGTGTCAGACCGCTCGCACCTCGACCTGAGCCCCATCGACACGCATGGTGTTCCGGGAGAGGTGCGTCCGCTGGTCGACGACGTCAACGAACTGATGGCCCGCCTCGGGCGTACCTTCGACTTCCAGAACCGCTTCGTCGCGGACGCTGCGCACCAGTTGAAAACGCCGGTCAGCGGCCTGAAGGCACAGATCGAGCTGGCCCTGCGCGAGAGCGACCCGCAGCGCGTGCGCCACTCGCTCGCGCAGCTCTACATCAGCGCCGACCGGCTGTCGCGGCTGGTGCGCCAGCTGCTTTCGCTCGCCCGCAACGAGCCTGGCGCGCTCGACTCCATGCAACTGCAGCCGCTGGACCTGAACGCCCACGCCCTGGAGGTCAGCATGGACTGGGTGCCGCAGGCCATCAAGCGCAACATCGACCTGGGCTTCGAAGGTGCGGACCATCCGCTGATGATCGATGCCGACCGGGACCGCCTGCGCGAGCTGGTCAACAACCTCATCGACAACGCGATCCGCTACAGCCAGCCGGGCGGCCGGGTGACCGTGCAGGCCGGCCAGGCCGGCGGCGACCAATGCCGCCTGGCCATCAGCGACGACGGTCCGCGAATTCCGGTGCAGGAGCGCGCCCGCATCTTTCATCGCTTCCATCGCCTCCTCGGGACGCAGGAGGACGGCAGCGGCCTCGGTCTGGCCATCGTCAGCGAGATCGCGACGATGCACGGCGCACGCATCACGCTGGAGGAAGACGCCGATGGCGTCGGCAATACCTTCAGCGTCTTCTTCCCGCTGCGCAACGCCGACCCGACCGGCGGCGCCTTGTAAGCTTCTTGACAGCTGGCGGACAACCGGCTGTCAGCGCGCCGGCAGAAAGGTGACAGCACAGGTCTCTACGCTCGGACGAGGCGGAACCACCGTGGTTCCGGACCCATCCACCAAGGAGACACCGTGTCGTTTTTGTCGAGTCCCGATTTCTGGATCGCCCTGTCGCAGATCATCCTCATCAACATCGTCCTGAGCGGCGACAACGCCGTCGTCATCGCGATGGCCTCCCGCTCGCTGCCGCCGGCCCAGCAGAAGAAGGCGATCCTCTTCGGGAGCGTGGGCGCCATCGTGCTGCGCGTCGTCCTGACCTTCTTTGCCGTCTATCTGCTGACGCTGCCGTACCTCAAGCTGGTCGGCGCTGCGCTCCTGGTCTGGATCGGCATCGGCCTGCTGCGCGAGGAAGAAGAGGAGGCCAACCTCGAAGGCCACTCCGGCCTGGCCGCGGCCATCAAGACCATCGTGGTGGCCGACCTCGTCATGAGCCTGGACAACGTCGTCGGCGTTGCCGCTGCGGCCAAGGGCAACGTCCCGCTGCTGGTCTTCGGCCTCGTGATCAGCATTCCCCTGATCATCTTCGGCAGCACCCTCATCCTGAAGCTGATGGACCGCTTCCCGGTCATCATCGTCCTCGGTGCCGCGCTGCTCGGCTGGGTCGCCGGCGAGATGGCGATGTCCGATCCTTCCATTGCCGGCTGGGCTGCCAACCAGCACGCGCTGCACACGGTGGTCCCCGCGCTCGGCGCGATGTTCGTGGTGGCCATCGGCAAGTGGCTGAGCAGCCGGCGCGCAGCCCGCGCCGAGGAGCCGCAAGCAACCAAGGCGTCCAAGCGCCCGGCCGTCTGAAGGTGCCCGCATGACGCGCATCCTGGTCCCCGTCGATCCGGAGGAGCCGGCACGAACGCGCTCGGCCATCGAGCAGGTCGTGCGCATGCGTCGAAGCGACCGGGTCACCGTTCGCCTGCTGCGGGTGCAGCCCAAGGTCTCGGGCCACGTGGCGATGCTCTTCAATGCACGCGAGCTGCTCGAGCTGCAGCTCGAGGCAGGCGCCGAGGATCTGCAATACGCCCAAAGCCTGCTCGACCTGGCCGGCGTGCCCTACGCCAGCACCGTGCTGGTGGGGCGCACGGCCGAGACTATTGCCATGGCCGCGCGCGACTACGGCTGCGACCGCATCGTCTTCGGCCACGACCCACCGGGCGTGGCAGGAAGAATCTTCGGTTCGCTGGCGCAGCAGGTGCGCCAGCATCTGAGTGCGAGCGGCGACCCGCATCCGCAGGTCATCGGCTCCTGAATGCGTCTGGCGGTGACGGCGTACACTGCCGCCGGCAGACCCTTCAGGAGACACGAATGACCAGCAAGAACACGGTGTGCCTGTGGTACGACGGCACGGCCCTCGAGGCCGCGACCTTCTACGCCGCAACCTTTCCCGACAGCGCTGTCGGCGCCGTCATCCACGCACCGGGCAACTACCCGGATGGCAAGCAGGGCAACGTCCTGGTGGTCGAGTTCACCGTTGCCGGCATCCCCTGCATCGGGCTGAACGGCGGCCCGCAGTTCAAGCACAACGAGGCCTTCTCTTTCCAGATTGCCACCGACGATCAAGCCGAGACCGACCGCCTGTGGAATGCGATCGTCGGCAACGGCGGCCAGGAAAGCGAATGCGGCTGGTGCAAGGACCGGTGGGGCTTGTCGTGGCAGATCACCCCGCGCGTGCTGACCGAGGCGCTGGTCAACCCTGATCGTGCGGCCGCCAAGCGTGCGTTCGACGCGATGATGACCATGCGAAAGATCGACGTCGCTGCGATAGAAGCGGCGCTGCGGGGCTGAGACCCAGAGCCCACTGCCCTTCAGGCAGGGCTGCGCGGTTGCAGGGGACTTCTTCGACGTCCATTCATGACAGCACCAGTTCCAAAGGCGGGAGCAAACGGTTGTGCGCAATCCTGCGGAAGCCCTTGGGCGTCGGGTGCAACTCGTTGGCCCACCATCCTTCTGGCCCGGTTTCCGGCAGCTCTCCAGCCGTCTGGACGGCGATGATGGGCCCCAGGCCACCCTCCCGGGCCAAAGCGTCCTGGGCATCCCCGAGGGCCGCGATGAGGAATTTGAAAATGTCTCTGCGCAGCGGCGTGCCTTGCACCTTCGCGATGTCCATGGGCACCTTCAGCCAATCCGCTGGGCCGAAGAAACCCTTTCCGGTAGGCCATGCGTTGTCGTAGTTGTGGAGAACGACCGGGGCATGCGGGTTGTAGGCGCGGAAGCGGACGATGACTTCCCGATAGGCGTTCATGATGCCGGTGATGACGGCGCGGGGCTGGGTCTGGCGCCAGCACTCGGAGACAGTCTTGAAGGCCGAACAGTCGGGCTGAAGCAGACGAAGGAAATCGTCTTGCCCCGCGACGTCATTGCCGCCGCCGCTCAGGATCAGCGCCTTGCAACTGGAGGCAAACATCTCGAAGCCGAAGTCAATGGACTTTCGCGTGCCTTGCGACCAGTCTGCCGCCTCTGCACCGTTCTTCCCGATCACCACAAAGGTTTCGCTCGGAAAGAGGGAGCCCAGCTCCCTGGCCAAGTTGTCTACCGGGTACCAAACCCACGAATCCCCGATCACCAAGACAGAAGCAAATTGAACCTTGGTCAGGGCCGTGTGGACTCCCCAGAATACGTTCGACATCGATAACCCTTCAAAGTCTTCTTGCGACGCCGCTGCGTCCGAATGCTCCCTGGGGTCCGCGGTGATCTTCGCACCGGGTCGACGCCCAAGACATACCTCAAATGGATGAGCCGTCGATTTGCTGCAGGCGTTTGCTGCAGGCGCTGCTCAAGCCAAGCGCTGCCTTTCACGGCCTTCCGACACGCCGGGCTGGTCCGAACCGTATTTGCCGGCAAGTGATCCTTTCGAGCATAAAAACGATACCGAAAAGCATCGTCATTTGCATTTGCGGATCTTAAAGTTGCGGCTTCTATTGATGAAGAAGCCCAACCATGAGTCATGTTCCTGCCATCGAATCCCTACGCGGCGTGACCGCGATCGTCCGCGCATCAGTGCAGGACGGACTGCCCGAGACCAATGCCGTCGTCGAGGCCATCCTGAGTCGCAGCGCCGCCAAGTACTACGACCCGGCCGCCACCTTGAGCGACGAACAGATCAATGAGCTGGTGCGTATCACCACCACCGCGCCGACGTCCTTCCACTTGCAGAACTGGCGCTTCATCGCCGTGCGCACGCCCGAAGCCAAAGCTCGGTTGCGTCCGATTGCTTGGAATCAACCCCCGATCACAGACGCTGCTGTCACCTTCATCATCTGCGGCCAGTTGGCCGATGCGAGCGTGATTCCGCAGCGTCTCGCACCGCTGGTGCAGGCGGGCATCATGCCGGCCGCGATGGTGCCGGAGTGGGAGAACCCCGCTCGCAGTCTGTATGCCGAGGACCCACAGCAGCAGCGAGACGAGGCGGTGCGCACTGGCGCCATCGCCGCGACGGCACTGATGTACGTGGCCCGGTCATGGGGCCTTGGCTCGACGCCCATGATCGGTTTCGACGCCGAAGCGCTGGTCCGCGAGTTCGCGCTGGCCGAGAACGAAGTGCCGGTCATGTTGGTGACCGTCGGCGCCGAGCGAGCGGGAAATTGGCCGCAAAAGCCGCGCCGTCCCGTCGCCGATGTGTTGGATCTCGTATAGCCCGGCACCAGACCCTTGCCCCAATTTCCCAACCTTGAGATCCTGAGGAGCCTACGATGCCCAGAACCCTACCCACGTCGCAACAAGTGCCGGCAGAGTCGAAGCCGACACTCGATATGTTCACCAAGAACATCGGCTTCACCCCGAACATGATGACGACCTTCGCGCAGAGCCCGATCGCATTCAACTCATGGGCCACACTGCTCGGCTCGCTGAGCAAGGTGCTGGACGTGAAGACACGCGACAGCATCGGCCTTGCGGTCTCGGAAGTGAACGGCTGCGATTACTGCCTCACGGTTCACAGCTTTACGGCCGAGCGGATGGCCAAGATGTCTGCCGACGAAATCATCCTCGCTCGGCTGGGACGAGCCACCGACCCGAAGCGGCAGGCTGCTGTCCAGTTCGCGCGCAAAGTGATCGAGAAGCGCGGCAAAGTCGGTGACGCCGATCTGCAAGCCGTTCGCGATGCCGGCTACACGGAGGCGCACGTCATCGAAATCGTCGCACTTGTGGCCATGTACTCTCTGACCAACTTCTTCAACAACGTGTTCGATCCGGAGAAGGACTTTCCCGTCGTTGCCCCGGCCGGTTCCATCTGAACGCAACTCGTCGCCCTGACCACGTCCGAGGGGCCTCGGAGGCGCAATGGCCCGGGCGAGTCAACAAGGAGAGATCTCATGAAAGCGATTGTTGTGACGGACCGGGCGGCGGGAAGAGCCGGTATGAAGCTGGTGGATCGCCCCGATCCGGTGCCGGCGATCAACGACGTCGTCGTCCAGGTTTATGCGTCGGGGTTCGTCGGCACTGAGTTGGGGTGGCCTTCCACTTGGACTGATCGCGTCGGCAGGGACCGAACACCGTCCATTCCGGGACACGAGTTCGCCGGAGTGGTCAAGGCTCTCGGCTATGGCACGACAGGACTCTCGGTAGGCCAGCGGGTATTCGGCCTCACCGACTGGTATCGCAACGGTACCCTGGCGGAGTACGTGGCGGCCGAGGCCCGCAACCTGGCGCCTCTACCAGGGGATGTCGACTTTGCTGTGGGCGCCAGCCTGCCAATCTCGGGCCTCACCGCGTGGCAGGGACTGTTCGATCATGGCCGCCTTCGTGCGGGCCAAACGGTACTCGCCCACGGCGCTGCCGGTGCTGTCGGATCCATCGTCACGCAACTCGCGCGCGAGTTCGGCGCCTACGTCGTCGGTACCGGACGCGCCGCTGATCGTCAGGCTGCTCTGGATTTCGGCGCGAACGAGTTCGTCGACCTCGACAACGAGGTCCTCGAAAGCGTCGGTGGAGTGGATCTGGTGTTCGATCTCATCGGCGGCGAGATCGGGAAACGGTCTGCACGCCTGGTGCGAGCAGGAGGAACGTTGGTCTCCGTCGTAGGGCCTTCAGAAGCACGGCCCACCGACGGCCTGGCGGTCGACTTCGTTGTCGAGTCCGACCGTGCACAACTGGGTGAGATCGTCCAGCGGGTGCGGGACGGACGACTGCGGACGCACATCGCCAGGGTCGTGCCCTTCGAAAATGCTGTCGCCGCCTTCAACCGTACCGAGAGGATCAATGGAAAGACAGTCATCCGGATTCGTCCGTGACGACACGGCGGGAGCGCAGTTCCGCGTCCCTCCGGGGTCGTCGGTCACTTGCGCCACCGCATACGATTGTTGAGCACTCTCACGTCCCAATTTCCATGTCCGAAGTCGACTGGCTGAGCCAGCTCCTGCAGATGATCACCGTCACAGGCCGGCTGGAGGTCCGCTGCGCTTACGGCGCGCCTTGGCGCGTCTCCTGGCCCGAGGCCGCGGCAGACGAGATTCCGTACCACATCGTCCTCGAGGGCCGCGCCATCCTCAAAGACCCAAAGATGGAGACGGCCGAGGAACTTGTGGGTGGAGACATTGTGCTGCTGCCTCATGGCTCGGAGCACGTGCTGGACGATGGCAGTGGACAGGCCCCGGCGCCTACACACAATCGCCGAGATCCGGGAGGTTGGATGCTCAGCGAGAACGATAGGCAAGGCGAGCGTCTGGATCTGTTGTGCGGGAGGTTCTTTGTCAGGCAACCGCATCACCGCTTGATTCGCAACTACCTGCCAACGAATGTCGTCATACGGGCGTCCGACAGCAATGTCGACGAAGGTGCCAGCACCGCTTCACAGCACCTGAGCAGTCTGATGGGCCTGATGCGGCTGGAGTCCACCAGCCAAAAGCTCGGCGGGAATGCCGTGCTGAACGCACTCTCCACAGCGCTGTTCACACTCGTACTGCGCGCAGCAAGCGAATCCGAGCACGCCCCCGCAGGCTTGTTGGCGTTGGCCGGGCATCCACGCCTGGCACCGGCCGTTTCAGCCCTGTTTGCTGATCCGGCCCGCCCCTGGAAGCTGCCGGAGCTGGCCGACTTGTGCAGCATGTCTCGCGCCACGTTTATGCGGCACTTTCAGGAAAAGCTCGGACGCTCGGCCATCGAACTGTTGACCGATATCCGAATGAGTCTCGCCTCCAACGAGTTGACGAACCCGGGGATCACAACTGCGGCAGTGGCGGAGTCTGTAGGGTATCAATCCGAGGCCGCATTCCGGCGTGCGTTTGCCCAGTGGATGGGAATGACACCCGGGCAATGGCGCCGTTCGGCGCGTCAGGCTCAATAGTGGCGGCTTTTTGTCGGTAGGTCGGATTGGGATTGTTCGCGACTGCATCGCTCAGGAGGCCCGCTGTTCAAGCAATCCCTTCAACGTCGCCAAGTCTCGTTGTACATGCGCAATATCTGCCTCAGAGCTTTCCTGGCTGACGCCGTCCAGTCGAGGCACTACGAAAGTCAGCATGCAGCCTTCCCCACAGGGCGTGACCCGGAACGCGTTGTGGACGGTGGCGCCATTCGGTAGCGTCACATGGTGGTCGAGGACGCCAAATGGGTTGGCGGGAACCATCGCGACTTCAACCTCGCCCATCGGCGAGTCGGCAAACCATTTGCCCTCACGTTGGTCGATGCCCCTGGCCAAGCCGGACGCCCAAAACGGCAGATTGTCCATTCGACTGGCGAAGGCATAGGCGACCTCCGCTGGAACTCCGACTGCCTGGCTGACCACAGCCGGCTGTGACATTGGCGGCGGCGTCAGAGGGTCACTCGTTCGAATGCGGCGAACAACAAGCTCGTCAATCTCCAGCCGGCGAATACGAGCCCGGCCCACGAGAAGCCGGCCGATGGACAAGGCCCCGATGGCAAGCGCACCGAATGCCGCGGCGCCCATCAGGACAGAGCCCAGCGCAGCCGTACCGACGGCCTGCGCGCCCGTTGCGGCCGCCGGCATGGCACGTGTGGACTTTGATGACATCGAGTTCATTGGCACTCCTGTTAAACCGTGAGCCACTACGGGCGCAATCACGCGCCTGAAGAGGCTCACGCAGCCAACGGCATGTCGACCGAGGACATGGTCGCGAGCAGGGCGGAAGCTGTCAACGCGGTGCCGCAGCGCACCCCCGGCGATGCGGACTTCGAAGCCGCGAGGCAGCGCTTCAGTGATCGCGGACCTCTCGTTCGCCGTCTGCGCGATTCGCTCGTGGAACATGCTCAATGCCAGCTTTCGCATGCAAGTGCCGCAATCACAAGCGGCTTCGATTTCGCAGCGTTTGTTGAAGTTGGAGGGGTCAAAACTGCACCCCTGTTTACTGGTTCGGAGGCCGAAGCCCTCGAAATTTGCATGAATCTTGACGCCTCCTAGCCCTCCCACCGATGATTTCGACAGGAGAAGCCTCACGATGACCATCACCATTTCCGCCTTCGAACGATCGCCCGATGGCGGCAAAGGCTTGGCGCGCGACACGCGCGTTCGCTGGGCGCTCGAAGAAGCTGGCCAACCCTACGAGGTTCGTCTCGTTTCTTTCCGTGCAATGAAGGAACCCGCCCATCTGGCCCTTCATCCCTTCGGCCAGATCCCCACCTACGAGGAAGACGATCTCTCGCTTTTCGAGACAGGCGCGATCGTCCTGCACATCGCCGAGCGGCATACGGGCCTGTTGCCGGACGACGCGAATGCGCGAGCGCGCGCAATCATGTGGATGTTTGCCGCGCTCAATACCGTGGAGCCGGTGATCCTCGACCTGGTCACGGCTAGGATCCTGGAGCGCGACAAGCCATGGAGCAAGGAGCGCCTGCCGCTGGTCGAGGGTCGCGTGCGCGATCGCGCGGGCCAGCTTTCTGCTCGCCTCGGTGATGCCGAATGGCTCGATGGCGGGTTCAGCGCGGGCGACCTGATGATGGCGTCGGTGCTGCTCAGGCTGAGGCCATCAGGCATCCTGGACGAATTCCCGAGGCTTGCCGCTTATGTCGCCCGCGGGGAAGCGCGGCCCGCCTACAAGCGCGCATTCGCCGCCCAATGGGAAGTCAACGCAGGGAAGCCATCAGCCGCCTGATCGGATCAATTCATGGGCCCTGCCCCCAGTCGCTGGAGCTTCTGTAACTCCGCAGCAGAGAACTCCGGCGACTGCACGCACCCGAACGCCATCGCTTCGCTGGCAAACCGGCTCGCCGCCTCCGGCAGCGCGTCCCGGCCTTGCAGCCGGAATGAAATCGGCGCGAGTGGACCGAAGAGCAGGGCACGCTGAAGCTCGGGCCAGCGCGCGGGCTCAGGCTCGACGCCCGCAGCACGCGCGAAGAGCAGCGCGATCAGGTTCGCCTTCGTCTTCTGCGGCTGCCCGCGCCGCGCGCGGAAACCGGCAATGCCCCGCTGCATTTCTTCGTCGGTCGGCGCGGCAACGGCGCCGCTCCATGCGTAGGCCAGCCACCGCGCCTGCAATTCAAGCGGCGGAAACATCGGCCCGGACTGGTCCCACATGCCCACGAATGCGAGCCCCGGCAGCTCCGGATGAAAGGTGTGCTTGTAGAGGTCGATGTGCTGCGCATCCAGGTCGAGCGTGCGGCGGATCGCTTCGCTCAGAAAGGGCAGGCTCAGCTCGAAGCCCGTGCCGAAGAGGATGCCGTCGAACGCCTCCGTTCGCCCGTCGGTGAACCTGACCTGCGTGCCGTCGACCCTGTCGACCCAAGGCCGCACCTCGATGCGGCCCTCGGCAACCAGGGGAAGGTAATGCTGGCTCAGCGTCAGGCCAGCGTCGAAGATGCTGTCGGCGGGCTTCGGCGCGCCGTATTGTTCCGGGCTGCCTACCGCGTCGAGCACCAGTTCCTTCAGCATCGCACCGAATTCGGCGGGCGGCAGCGACTCCTCTGCGAGTGCCTGGTAGCGCGTGAACACGCGGTGGTCGGAGGGGACGCCGGCGATGAGCTTGGGAAGCACGTAGCGCTGTCGGCGGTTGCAGACGACGACGCGTTCCGCGCCGAGCATGCAGAGGTCGCTCGCAATCTCGAGGGCGCTGATGGCACAGCCGGCCACGAGAACGCGCTTGCCTCGGTACCGTTGAGGGTCCTTGTAGGCCCTGGTATGCGCCACGCCGGCATCGCCCGAGAACGACTCCAGGCCCTGCACCTGCGGCACGCACGCCTGCTGGAACCGGCCGCTGGCGACCACGACTTTCTCGAAGATTTCTTCCTGGGCGCCGTGCCGCACCGCCCAGCCGCCGCGCGCTGCCCGGATCTCGCGTACCGGCGTATTCAGGCGGGTCCGAGCCGGCAGGTCGAAGCGGGCCGCGTAGCGCTGGAGGTATTCGCCGATCTCTCGGTTGGAGGGATAGGTGGCCAGCCCCGGCGCGTGCGGCAGGTCGCTGAATTGCGTGAGCACGCGGCTGGTGTTCGTACGCATCGACGGCCATACGCCGCTGCAACTGGCGTCACCGCTCCACTGGCCACCCGGCGTCGCCGCCTGCTCGAACAACACGGGCGCGAAGCCTTCCGACCCAAGGTAACGCGCGGCGACCAACCCGCCCGGCCCGGCACCGATGACTGCGACTTTCTGCATGGCTTTCCTCCTCGGCGCATTGTCGACGCAGCACGCCGCCCGAGGTTTGCAACTGCCGTGCCTGATCGCAAAGCGCCGCCTCATGCCGCGAGGGTTCGCGCCCCCCCGAACACCGGCTCAGTTGAGCGCGGCGCCTCGGTACTCGGCCAACTCCGTGCGCTGGAACTCGCCGACGGGCAGCCTCCTGTCTTCCAGGCCCGGGAAACGACCGACGACCTCGCCGCGCTCCCGCACCCAGCAGCCTTTCAACGTCTCGCTGCCCCACCAGGTCAGGTAGGCGACACGAGCGAGGCCCTGGCAGTCGCCCTGGGCGTCGGTGAGGCTCATCACGTCGAAATCGGCACCGTTGGTGGTGTAGAGGATGCCCGGCTGCAGATTGCAGGCAGCGAGCAGCGCGCAGCCCAAGGCGAGCGCGGGGACGGAAAGAGGTGGCTTCATGTCATGCTCCCTGACGGTCGAACCCCTCGACCGCATAGGCCGATTGGGCATTCGGGCACCCGATCCGTCATCCTCCGGGAGGACGAGGAAACGAGCCAGGGCAGGCGCAGGCGGACAGAAGGTTGGGGATGAGCCCCTACAAGGCGTTCGACCGGCAAGCCTTAAATTCGACGGCTCTTCGATCTATTTTTACAACATCTTTCGGAGTTGGAAATGAGCGCAAGCACCCTGTCGCCGGGCGACAGCCACCAAGACGAGCACGAGGATGGGCTGCTCAGAATGGGCGTGCCCGGCCTCGACGACGTACTCGGCGGCGGGCTCACCGCCCACCGGCTGTACCTCCTCGAGGGCGCCCCGGGCGCCGGCAAGACGACGGTGGCGATCCAGTTCCTGCGCGAGGGCGTGGTCAGGGGGGAGGCGGTGCTGTACGTCACCCTTTCCGAAACGACGCAGGAGCTGCAGGGCGTGGCGACCTCCCACGGCTGGGATCTGAGCGGCATCGAAGTGCGCGAGATGCTGCCGGCGCAGGACGCTCTGGAGCCGGACGACCAATACACGATGTTCCATCCCTCGGAGGTCGAGCTCGGCGAGACCACGCTCAGGATCCTGGCCGACGTCGACAAGATCAAGCCCAGCCGGGTGGTGTTCGACTCGCTGTCCGAGCTGCGCCTGCTGGCGGGCGGGTCGCTGCGCTACCGCCGGCAGATCCTGGCGCTCAAGCAGTTCTTCACCGGCCGGCAATGCGCGGTCCTGCTGCTCGACGACCTCACGGCCACCGACCAGGACCTGCAGGTGCAGAGCATCGCGCACGCGGTGATCCGGCTGGAGCAGCTCAACCCCGATTACGGCGCATCCCGCCGGCGGCTGGTGGTCACCAAGTACCGGGGCAAGGAGTTCCGCGGCGGCTACCACGACTACAAGATCGCCCGCGGCGGGCTGCAGGTGTTTCCGCGGCTGGTGGCCTCGGAGCACTCGCTCCTGGTGCAGCAGACCCGCATTGCCAGCGGGCTGCCCGCGCTGGATGAACTGCTCGGCGGCGGCATCGAGAGAGGCACCAGCACGCTCTTCGTGGGTGCGCCGGGCACCGGCAAGTCGAGCGTGGCAGTCCAGTTCGCCGTTGCAGCGGCCAAGCGAGGCGAACACGCGGCCCTCTTCATCTTCGACGAGAGCATCAACACCCTGCGTACGCGCTGCGTGGGCCTGGGCATGGACCTGGAACCCTACCTCGCGTCAGGACACATCCAGGTCCGGCAGATCGACCCGGCGGAGTTGTCGCCGGGCGAGTTCGTCCATGAGATCCGCATGGCCGTCGAGCAGCAGGGCGCGACGGTGGTGGTGATCGACAGCCTGAACGGCTATCTCAACGCCATGCCCGACGAGCGCTTCCTGATCGTCCAGCTCCATGAGCTGCTGACTTACCTCGGTCAGCACGGTGTGGCCACCATGCTCATCGGCGCCCAGCATGGCTTGATCGGCATGCAGATGCAGACGCCGGTCGATGCAAGCTACCTCGCCGATTCGGTGGTGCTGCTGCGCTACTTCGAGGACGAGGGCGAAGTGAGGCAGGCGATCTCGGTGCTGAAGAAGCGCGGCGGTGCGCACGAGCGCAGCATCCGCGCCTTCTCGCTCGATGCGCAGGGCATCCATGTCGGGCCGCCGCTGCGCAACTTCAGGGGCATTCTCACCGGCATTCCGATCCCGATCGACGGAGTTCGGACGCCATCGTGAGCGTTGTTCCTTCCGATCTGGACGAGCGAATCCTTCTGCGGACGGCGACCTCGCGGGACGCGGCAATGGCGAGCGCGGTGCTGCACCGCGCCCATTTCGTTTCTCACGTCTGCGAGGACATGGGCTCTCTGGTGCAGCAGCTGTCGCGCGGTGCCGGCGCCATCATGCTGGCCGAGGAGGTGCTCGTCGGTCCCGCCCTGGTGGAGCTCACGGGCGCGCTGGGCGCGCAGCCGCCCTGGTCCGATGTGCCGGTGCTGGTGCTGGCGCGGCAGGGGGCCGATTCGCGCGCCGTTGCCAACGCCATGGACGAGTTCGCCAATGTCACCGTGATCGAGCGGCCGATGCGCGTGGCCGCGCTGGTGAGCGCCGTGCGCACCGCGCTGCGTGCGCGCCGCCGGCAGTACGAGCTGCGCAGCCTGCTCGAAGGGCTGCGCGACGCCGACCAGCGCAAGACCGAATTCCTTGCCACCCTGGCGCACGAGCTGCGCAATCCGCTGGCGCCCCTGGGCACCGCGCTGTCATTGCTGTCGCGCAAGAAGCCCCCGCCCGAAGAATCGGTGAAGTATTACGAGCTCATGAGCCGCCAGGTCGAGCACATGGTGCGGCTGGTGAACGACCTGATGGAAGTCTCTCGCATCACGCGCGGCAAGATAGAACTGCACCTGGGGCCCGTGCTGCTCGACGCGGTGATCGAAGATGCGATCGAGCTGAGTCGGCCGCTGTTCGATCGTGCCGGGCACTCGCTCACCCTCGAGCTCGGGGCCGACCCGCTGGTGGTGCGCGGCGATGCAGTGCGCCTCACGCAGGTCTTCTCGAACCTGCTGAACAACGCCGCCAAGTACACGCCGCCGGGAGGCCGCGTCACGGTGACGGCGCGACAGGAAGGACGGCAGGCGGTCGTCGCGGTGAGCGACACGGGAACCGGCCTTGCGCCGGACATGCTCAAGTCGATCTTCGAGATGTTCGTCCAGGTCAGCGGCACTTCGCGCGAAGCGCAAGGCGGGCTCGGCATTGGCCTGACGCTGGTGAAGAGCCTGGTCGAATTGCAAGGCGGCAGTATCGACGCCACGAGCGAGGGGCTGGGCCGCGGCGCGACCTTCACGGTGCGCCTGCCGCTGGCGAAGAGCACCTCCGTGTCCCGGCGGCGCTCGCGGGTGTCGCAGGACGGCTGGGCGCCCTCGATCGAAGGCACCATCCTGGTCGTCGACGACAACCGGGACGCAGCCGACAGCCTGGCCGAGCTGCTGGGCACGATGGGCGCAACCGCGCTGGTGGCCTACGGTGGCGAAGAGGCGTTGCAACTCGCCCGGGAGCACGAGATCGACATTGCCGTGCTCGACATCGGCATGCCGGGCATGGACGGCTGCGAGCTGGCGCGCCACCTGCGCGCCGGGCCTCGTGGCGCGGACCTCAAGCTCATCGCGCTGACGGGCTGGGGGCAGCAGGGCTACCGGGACCGCATCGCGGCGGCCGGCTTCGACCACCACCTGCTGAAGCCGCTGAACCTCAGCGAATTCATGGCGCTGCTGTAGGCGGGCGCGCGGCCGGTCAGCCGACCGCCACGCCCACCTTCGCGCCGGCCGCCACGATCTCGCTCCAGGTCGCGTCGTCGATCCAGATGCCCTCGCGCTCGCGCGCGGCGCGCGCCTTCCGCTCGGGCTCGCCGGCAATCTGCACGCCTTCGAAGCCCTGGCCCGGCGGGCTCTGGCGCAGCCAGTCGATGAAGGCGCGTGCCTCCTGCTCGAAGCTGGCCTGCGTGCCGAGTTTCGCCGGGTCGATGACGATGGCCAGCATGCCGTTCAGCACGGTGCGCGCCGTGTCCGGGGGACGGTGCCAGGTGCCGCTGCCCGTGAGCGCGCCGCCCAGCAGCTCGCACGCCACGGCCATGCCGTAGCCCTTGTGCTCGCCGAAGGTCATCAACGCGCCGAACAGGCCGTTGCCCTGCGGCACCACCACCACGCCCGGATCGTCGGTCGGGGCGCCGTGCTCGTCGATCAGGTAGCCCGGCGGCACCCGCTCGCCCTTGTTGTGGGCCACGCGCATCTTGCCCTGCGCGACGCGGCTGGTCGCGTAGTCGAGGATGAAGGGCGGGGCGCCCGCCAGGGGAATGCCGATGCAGCAGGGATTGGTGCCGAAGCGCCCGTCGCCGCCGCCCCACGGCGCGACCACGGGGCGCGAAAGCACGTTGACGAAGTGCATCGAGACCAGGCCCGCTTCGGTCGCCATCTCGGCGAAGTGGCCGATGCGGCCCAGGTGGTGGGCGTTGGCGAGGGAAAGAACGCAGGTGCCGTGCAGCTTCGCGCGGTCGATGGCCATCCGCATGGCCTGCACGCCGACGACCTGCCCGTAGCCGCGCTGGCCATCGAGGGCGAGCATGGGTCCGCTGTCGAGGTTGATCTTCACGGCGGCATTGGGCTTCAGACCGCCCTCGGCTGCTGCGTCGACGTACCGGGGGACCATGCCCACACCGTGCGAGTCATGGCCGCTGAGATTGGCGAGCACCAGGTTGGCAGCGACCTGCTCGGCTTCTGCGGGAGTGCTGCCGGTGCCGGCGATGATGGACGCGACCTGGGCGCGGAGCGTGGAGGCCTGGACAGTTTGAGGCATTGAAAATGTTCCTGGGGATTGGGTAATGGGTATTGAGTATTGGGCCGAGTGCCCCCAGTCCCGCCCTCCGCCGGAAGGGGAGGGTGCAAGACAAAATTACATCACCGCCCCGACCTGCCACGGCACGAACTCGTTCTGCCCGTAGCCGTGCTTCTCGCTCTTGCTCGGCGCGCCCGAGGCCGTCGCCAGCACCAGCTCGAAGATGCGCTGGCCCATCTCCTGGATCGACACGCTGCCCTCGACGATCTCGCCGCAGTTGATGTCCATGTCCTCCTCCTGCCGCTGCCACAGCGCGGAGTTGGTGGCGAGCTTGAGCGAAGGGGAGGGCGCGCAGCCGTAGGCCGAGCCGCGGCCCGTGGTAAAGCAGATCATGTTGGCGCCGCCCGCCACCTGGCCGGTCGCGCTCACCGGGTCGTAGCCCGGCGTGTCCATGTAGACGAAGCCATGCGCGCGCACCGGCTCGGCGTATTCGTAGACCGCCTCGAGGTTGCTCGTGCCGCCCTTCGCCACCGCGCCCAGGCTCTTCTCCAGGATGGTGGTGAGCCCGCCGGCCTTGTTGCCGGGGGATGGATTGTTGTTCATCTCGCCTTCGTTGATGGCGGTGTAGTGCTCCCACCAGCGGATGCGCTCGACCAGCTTCTCGCCCACTTCGCGCCGGACCGCACGGCGCGTGAGCAGGTGCTCGGCGCCGTAGATCTCCGGCGTTTCCGAGAGGATGGCAGTGCCGCCGTGCGCCACCAGCAAGTCCACTGCCGCGCCGAGCGCCGGGTTGGCGCTGATGCCGGAATAGCCGTCCGAGCCGCCGCACTGCAGGCCGATGACGATGTGCTCGGCGCTGCAGGGCTCGCGCTTCACCGCATTGGCCCGCGGCAGCATCTCGTTGATCAGCGCCACGCCCTTGTCCACCGTCTTGCGCGTGCCGCCCGTGTCCTGGATGTTGAAGACGCGCAGGTTCTCGCCCTCTTGCAAATTGCCGGTGGCCAGCCAGGCGTTGATCTGGTTCGCCTCGCAGCCCAGGCCCACCACCAGCACGGCCGCGAAGTTGGCGTGCGTTGCATAGCCGGTCAGCGTGCGTTCGAGCAATTGCATGCCCATGCCGCCGGTGTCCATGCCGCAGCCCGTGCCGTGCGTGAGCGCGACGACCCCATCGACGTTGGGGTACGGCGCGAGCGCCGAGGGATTGGTCTGGCGCGAGAAGTGCTCGGCAATGGCGCGTGCTGCCGTGGCCGAGCAGTTGACGCTGGTCAGCACGCCGATGTAGTTGCGCGTGGCCACGCGCCCGTCCGCGCGCCGGATGCCGAGGAAGCTCGCCTCGTGCCGCGCTGGCGCGGGCTTGACGTCGGCACCGAAGGCGTAGTCGCGCTCGAAGTGGCCCTTGTCGGGGCCCATG
Organism: Variovorax sp. PBS-H4; assembly: GCF_901827205.1. NCBI lineage: Bacteria > Pseudomonadati > Pseudomonadota > Betaproteobacteria > Burkholderiales > Comamonadaceae > Variovorax > Variovorax sp. PBS-H4. The sequence goes on from NZ_LR594675.1 coordinate 852,299, forward strand.
TCGAGGTTGTGCGTGTGCACGTGCTCGCCGGGCGCAATCGGACGGCTCGCGAAGCCGATGATCTGGTTGTAACGGCGCACCGGCTCGCCTTGGGCGATGGCGCGCACGGCAACCTTGTGGCCGGGTGGAATCAGGCCGCGGGCGGTCACGCCTTCGATGGCTGTGCCGCCGACCAGTTGGCCGCGGGCGATCACGACGTCGTCCGCCGGGTGGAGTCGGATAAAGAGATTCATCGCGGTGTCCTGCGTCTGGAATTCAGAAGAACATTTTCGGCAGCCACAGTACCAACTTGGGCATGTAGGTGATGATGGCCAGGCTCAGCAGCAGCGGCACCAGCCACGGCAGGATCGCCATGGTGGTGCGCTCGAAGCTCAAGCCCGCCACCCGCGCCAGCACGAAGAGCACCATGCCCATCGGCGGGTGCAGCAGCCCGATCATCAGGTTGAGCACCATCACCAGGCCAAAGTGGATCGGGTCCACGCCCAGTTGGGTCGCGATGGGCAGCAGGATGGGGACCAGGATCGTGATGGCCGCGGTCGGCTCCAGGAAGCAGCCGACGAACAGCATCAGCAGGTTGGCCAGCAGCAGGAACACCCAGGCCTCCTTGGTGAAGCCCAGCACCCAGTTGGCGATGTCGGTGGTGATGCCGGTGGCCGTCAGCATCCAGCCGAAGATGGAAGCGGCGGCGACGATGAAGAGCACGGTGGAGGTGGTCTCGATCGTGTCGAGGCACACCTTGACGAACATCTTCCACGACAGCGTGCGGTACCACCCGAAGCCGAGGATCATGGCCCACACGCAGGCGGCGATCGCGCCCTCGGTGGGCGTGAAAAGGCCCGTGCTCATGCCGCCGATCAGCAGCACCGGCGTCATGATGGGCAGCAGCGCCTCGAAGGCGAAGATCCGGTCGAGCACGAAGAGCATGGCCAGGCCGGCGAAGACCGTGATCTGCGCCGGCGCGCCCAGCTTCGTCACGGCGACCCACAGCAGCACCGGCCAGCCGATCACCACCGCCAGCTCGCACAGCGCCTTGAAGAGGCGCGTGCTCGAGAACTTGACGTCGCCGCCCCAGTTGTTGCGGTGCGCGTACCACCCGACGGTGAACATCATCAGCAGCGCCAACAAGGCACCGGGCAGGATGCCCGCCAGGAACAGCGCGCCGACCGAGACGTTGGCCATCATCCCGTAGATCACGAAGGGCAGGCTCGGCGGGATGATCGGCCCCAGCGTGGCCGAGGCCGCGGTGACGCCGACCGCGAATTCCGTTGCGTAGCCGTGCTCCTTCATGGCCTTGATCTCGATGGTCCCGAGTCCGGCGGCATCGGCAATGGCGGTGCCGCTCATGCCGGCAAAGATCACCGAGCCCAGCACGTTCACATGCCCCAGGCCGCCCTTGAGCCAGCCCACCAGCGCGAGCGCGAAGTTGTAGATGCGGGTGGTGATGCCGGCGTTGTTCATCAGGTTGCCGGCCAGGATGAAGAAGGGCACGGCCAGCAGTGGAAAGCTGTCGATGCCGCTGACCATGCGGTGGATGACGACGAAGGGCGGGAGGCTCCCCGACAGCAGGATGTAGACCAGCGAGGCGCCGGCCATGGCAATGGCAACGGGGACGCCCCCGGCCATGAAGAGCAGGAAGAAGATCTTGAGCATTTGTGGTGGGTGAAGGACGGTGCGGACGCGCGCTCACGAATCGGCCAGCGTCGACTCGGGGCGTTCGAGCACGCTGTAGCCACGACGCCAATGCGCCCGCGCCACCTGCAGCGAGCGCCAGGCCATGGCCGCGAAGCCGAGCAGGCACAGGCCGTACACCAGGTTCATCGGCAGGTCGACGATGGTCATGCGGGTCTGGTTGCCGATCTTCAGCATCATCTGCATGGTCATCACGACCGCCGCCACGAAGAAGGCCACGCGCAGCACGTCGACCCCGCGTGACAGCCAGCGGCCGATCGCACCGGGCAGGTAGCGGTAGAAGAAGTCGACCTGGATCTGGTTGTTCTTCGAGACGCCGATGGCCGCGCCGATGAACACGACGCCGATGAGCATGTAGCGCGCCACCTCCTCGGTCCACGCGGCGGAATCGTTCATCACGTAGCGGGTGATGAACTGGTAGAAGACGGTGAGCCCGAGCAGCCAGAAGATGGCCAGGGCGGCCCAGCCCTCGGCAATGGTGCCCGAGAGGTCGACCACCTCGTCCTCCGCATGGAAGTGGCCTTCGTCGTCGATGATTTTTTGTTCGGTCATGCTCTTGTCCCCTCTCCCGACGGGAGAGGGAGTGAAGTCACTTGATCGCCGTGATCCGGTCGTAGTCCTGCTGCCGGTACCCGTGGTCCGTCGGCTTGGTGTTCTTCAGCACGGCCTCGCGGAACGCGTTCTTGTCGACGGTGATCACGTTGTTCCCCTTCTTCTTGAACTCCTCCACGAGGCGCGTTTCCGAAGCGATGATTTCGCGCCCGGTCTTCTCCGCGGCCTCCTGCATCACCTCGGTGAAGATCTTCTTTTCATCCGCGGAGAGCTTGCCCCACAGCTGCCCCGACACGATGGTCAGCAGCGAATCGACGATGTGCCCGGTCAGCGAGATGTTCTTCTGCACCTCGAAGAACTTCTTCGCCTCGATGGTCGGCAGCGGGTTCTCTTGCGCATCGACCGTGCCGTTCTGCAGCGCGAGGTACACCTCCGCGAAGGCGATCGGTGTCGGGTTGGCGCCCAACGCCTTCGGGAAGGCCAGGTACGCCGGCGCATCCGGCACGCGGATCTTCAGGCCCTTCATGTCCTCGGGTTTCGCCACCGGCCTGGCGGCGCTGGAGGTGACGTGCCGCGCGCCGTAGTAGGTCAGCGCCGTGATGTGGTTGCCGCTCTTGTCGTCGTAGCCCTTGGCCAGCTCCTGGAAGACATCGCTCTTGGCGTACTTCAACTGGTGTTCGGCGTCCCGGAAGATGAATGGAAAGTACGAGACCGCCAGCGGCTGGTACGTGCGTCCCGCGAAGCTCGCACCCGAAAGGATGATGTCCACGGTGCCCAGCGTCAGGCCCTGGTTGATGTCGGCCTCCTTGCCCAGGCTGGACGCCGGGAACACCTGCACTTCGTACTTGCCGTTGGTGCGCTTCTTGATCTCGTCCCCAGCCCAGACCGAGTACTTGTGAAAGGGCTCCGAGGTCTCGTAGACGTGGGCCCACTTGAGCTTGGTCTGCGCCTGGACCACCCCGAACGCACCTGCGGCGAGAAGGCAGGCAGCGATCGTCTTGAGTGCGACACGTTTGGCAAGGGTCATTTTCTTGTCTCCATCTGTGGTTGAAAGAAGAGGTTGGCACGGCGCCAGCTGGCGCTGAAGCGCTGGTGCGACTTGTCCATGTGGGCGTGCATCGCACGGCGCGCGCCTTCGGCGTCCCGCTCGGCGATGGCATCGCGGATCGCCTCGTGCTCTGCGATGGCCGAGCGCCAGGACTTGACACTCTCGAAGTAGCCCCCCAGGCGCGTGAAGATCGGCCCGCGGCGCGAATCCCAGAAGCCCTGGACCGTCTCCGACAGCACCACGTTGCCGCAGCATTCGACGATCGCCAGGTGGAAGGCGCGGTCGCCCTCCAGCGGCATCACGTTGCGGTCGGCCAACCCGCGCATGAGCTCGATGGCGCGGGTCATCGCATCGATGTCCTTGCGCCTGGCCGTGGTCGCCGCAATGGCCGCGGTTTCGCCCTCGACCACGCGGCGTGCGCGAATCAGTTCGAGCGGGCCCCATTCGGTGCTGGTCTCCGGCGGGGGCGCGGGCTGCGGGCGGTCGAGCACGTAGACGCCGGAGCCGGTGCGCACCTCGACCCAGCCCTCGACCTCCAGCGCGATGAGCGCCTCGCGCACCGAGGGCCGGCTCACGCCCAACTGCTTGGCCAGGTCGCGCTCGGCCGGCAGGCGCGCACCCGCGGCGAACTCGCCCTTCGCGATCAGCGCACTGAGCTGGTCGGCGATCTGGCGGTAGAGGCGTCTGGGCTCGAGGGTCTGCAGCGGCACTTAGGGGTTGTCCTGGATTGGCCAGGTGGTCAGGCCAATTCAGAATACGAGGCGCTGCGCGATGCAGCCATCGGGCCAAACCCTGAACGCGCGCATCGTCGATCATTCCACTGCGACAAGGACATCCCATGAGACTCAAGGGCAAGACCGCGCTGGTCACCGCGGCCGGGCAGGGTATCGGCCACGCGAGCGCACTCGCATTGGCTGCCGAGGGCGCGCAGGTCTGGGCGACCGACATCAACGAGGCCCTGCTGGCGCGCTTCGCGGGTGTCGCCAACGTCACCGCGGCGAAGCTCGACGTGCTCGACAAAACCGCCATCGACGCTTTCACGAAGACGCTGCCGGCGTTCGACATCCTCTTCAACTGCGCCGGCGTGGTCCACAACGGCGCCGCGCTGCAGGCCACCGACGAGGACCTGGACTTTGCCTTCCGCCTCAACGTGCGGGCCCAGCTGTGGACCATCCAGGCGGTGCTGCCGGGCATGCTGGCCGCGGGGCGCGGCAGCATCATCAACATGGCGAGCGTGTGCTCCAGCATCAAGGGCCTGCCCAACCGCTGCGTCTATGGCACCACCAAGGCCGCAGTGCTCGGGCTCACCAAGAGCGTCGCGGCCGACTACGTGGGCCAGGGCATCCGCTGCAATGCCGTGTGCCCGGGTACGGTAGACACACCCTCGCTGGCCGACCGCATCAACGCCAATGCCGATCCGGTGGAGGCGCGCAAGGCCTTCATCGCGCGCCAGCCCATGGGCCGGCTCGCGCAGGCCGAGGAGATCGCGCCGCTGGTCGTCTTCCTCGCCAGCGACGAGTCGCAGTTCGTCACCGGCCAGGCCTATGCGGCCGACGGCGGCATCACCATATGAACCAGCTCGACTTTCGCGACCGGCATGCGGTCGTGACCGGCGGCGCCACCGGGCTGGGGCGCGGCATCGCGCAGCGGCTCATCGCCTCGGGCGGCACCGTCACGCTGTGGGACCGCGATGCCGAGGCCGCGGAGAAGGCGGCCTGGGCACTGGGGCCTGGGGCTTCCGCGCTGAAGGTCGATGTCGCCCGGCAGTCCGCGGTCGCCGGGGCGGTCGCGGCCACGCTGGCGCAGGCGGGGCGTATCGACGCGCTGGTCAACAGCGCCGGCGTCACCGGGCCCAACGTCAAGCTGTGGGACTACCCGGTCGACGCCTGGCGCGAAGTGATGGAGGTCAACCTCGACGGCGTCTTTCTCTGCTGCCGCGAGGTCGTGCCGCAGATGCGCAAGCAGGGCTACGGGCGCATCGTCAATATCGCCTCGGTCGCGGGCAAGGACGGCAACCCCAATGCCAGCGCCTACAGCGCGAGCAAGGCGGCCGTGATCGCGCTCACCAAGTCGCTCGGCAAGGAGCTGGCCGACGCGGGCGTGCGCGTCAACTGCGTGACGCCCGCCGCGGTCAAGACGGCGATCTTCGAGCAGATGACGCCGGAGCACATCGCCTTCATGCTCTCGAAGATTCCGATGGGCCGCTTCGGCACGGTGGAGGAGGTTGCCGCCATGGTGGCCTGGCTTTGCACCGAAGATTGCTCTTTTTCCACGGGCGCCGTGTTCGACCTGTCCGGCGGCCGCTCGACTTACTAGCCTGCAAGAAGAAAGGACCTCATGAAACTCGTTCGTTATGGCAATCCGGGGAAGGAGAAGCCCGGCCTCGTCGACGACAACGGCCAGTTGCGTGATCTCAGCGCGGTGGTCGCCGACATCGGTCCCGGGCAGCTCGGCGATGCCGCGCTGGCCAAGCTGCGCAAGCTCAAGCTCGACAAGCTGCCGCTGGTCAGGGGCAAGCCGCGCTATGGCTGCCCGGTAGCCAATGTCGGCAAGTTCATCGCCATCGGCCTCAACTACGCCGACCACGCGGCCGAATCGGGCCTGCCGATCCCGGCCGAGCCCGTGGTCTTCATGAAGGCCAACAGCTGCGTCCAGGGGCCGAACGATCCCGTCATGCTGCCCAAGAATTCGGTCAAGACCGATTGGGAGGTGGAGCTGGGCGTGGTGATCGGCGCGACCGCGCGCTATGTCTCGCAGAAGAGCGCGCTCGACTGCGTGGCCGGCTACTGCGTGATCAACGACGTGAGCGAGCGCGAGTACCAGATCGAGCGCGGCGGTACCTGGGACAAGGGCAAGGGCTGCGACACCTTCGGCCCCATCGGCCCCTGGTTGGTGACGCGCGACGAGGTGCCCAACCCGCAGCGGCTCGCGATGTGGCTGGATCTCAACGGCAAGCGCATGCAGACCGGCAACACGAAGACGATGATCTTCAACGTCGCCAGGATCGTGAGCTATGTGAGCCAGTTCATGACGCTGGTGCCCGGCGACGTGATCACCACCGGCACCCCGCCCGGCGTGGGACTGGGCATGAAGCCGCCGCTCTATCTGAAGAAGGGCGACGTCATGACGCTGGGGATCGAAGGGCTTGGCGAGCAACGCCAGGAAGTGGTTGCGTTCAAGGCTTGATGGGCTGATAGCGTGACGGCTTGCCTGGCGGTCCGCTGGGGCGCACTGCCGCCCCGCACACCCACAGGCGCCTTTGCAGCGCGCAATCACGCATCAATGCGCATCGTCGATAGCGCTTTGCAGCCTACTTGGCGGTCGGCATCACGAACTCGGCCCCCTTCGGCGTGCTCTCCGGCCAGCGCTGCATGATCGACTTCTGGCGCGTGTAGAAGCGCACGCCTTCTTCGCCGTAGGCGTGCATGTCGCCGAACAGCGAGCGCTTCCAGCCGCCGAAGCCGTGCCAGGCCATGGGCACGGGGATCGGCACGTTGATGCCCACCATGCCCACTTCGATGCGCCGCGAGAACTCGCGCGCCACGTTGCCGTCGCGAGTGAAGCAGGCCACGCCGTTGCCGAACTCGTGGGCGTTGACGAGCTCCACGGCCTCCTTGAGGTCGTGCACGCGCACGCAAGAGAGCACCGGGCCGAAGATCTCTTCCTTGTAGATGCGCATTTCGGGCGTGACATGGTCGAAGAGCGTGCCGCCCATCCAGAAGCCACCGGACGTGTCGGTCCCGCTGCCTTTGCCCGCTTGCCCGCCGTCGAACTTGCGGCCGTCGAAGACCAGCTTCGCGCCTTCCTGCTCCCCCAGCGCGATGTAGCCGGTGATGCGCTCGTGCGCGGCGCGGCTGACGATCGGACCCATCTCGGCCTCGAGGTTCATGCCGTCGAGTACCTTCAAGGTCCGGGCGCGTTCGGCCAGCATCGGCACCAGCTTGTCGGCCACGTCGCCCACCAGCACGGCGACGCTGATGGCCATGCAGCGTTCGCCGGCCGAGCCGTAGCCGGCGCCGATCAGCGCGTCCACCGCCTGCTCCAGGTCGGCATCGGGCATGACCACCATGTGGTTCTTGGCGCCGCCCAGTGCCTGCACGCGCTTGCCGAGCCGCGCGCCGGTCTCGTAGATGTAGTTGGCGATCGGGGTGGAGCCGACGAAGCTCACGGCCTTGACGTCGGGGTGCTCCAGCAGCGCATCGACAGCTTCCTTGTCGCCCTGCACCACGTTGAACACGCCGTCGGGCAGGCCTGCCTCCTTCAGCAGCTCGGCAATGCGCAGCGAAGGGCTGGGATCGATCGGGCTGGGCTTGAGGATGAAGCTGTTGCCGGCTGCGATGGCAACCGGGAACATCCACATCGGCACCATCACCGGAAAGTTGAAGGGCGTGATGCCTGCCACCACGCCCAGGGGCTGACGCATCGTCCAGTTGTCGATGCCGGTGGAAACCTGGTCGGTGTAGTCGCCTTTCAGCAGCTGCGGAATGCCGCAGGCGAATTCGACGATGTCGATCCCGCGCGCGACCTCGCCTTGCGCATCGGTGAAGACCTTGCCGTGCTCCGCGGTGATCAGGCGGGCCAGCTCGTCCCGGTTCTTGTTGAGCAGCTCCAGGAACTTGAACATCACCCGTGCGCGCCGGATCGGCGGCGTGTCGGCCCATGCCGGGAACGCCGCGCGGGCAGTGGCGACGGCTCCATCCACGTCGGCGCGCGCGGCGAGCGACACGCGGCCGGTGACGGCGCCCGTGGCGGGGTTGAAGACGTCCTGCGCGCGCTCGGAGGCGCCGCCGGCGCGCTGGCCGCCGATGAAGTGCGCGATGGGCGTGGGGGTGGAAGGCTGCTTGGTCATGGCGGTTCTCCTGCGGTTGCTTCCGAGTCCTGGAAGTCTGCCGAGTCTAGGAAGCACGACGCATCCTGCCTAGGCGACAGCACTGAATTGATTGTTCGCACGGGTGAACAATAGAGGCATGAATGACAAAAATATAGAACTGCTCTGGACCCATCTCCATTGGCTGACCGTGCTGGAGCAGCAGGGCAGCTTCACGGCTGCCGCGGCCCGCCTTGGCGTGAGCAAGGCGGCGATGAGCCAGCGCATCGCCGAGCTGGAGCGCGCCGCCGGCGTGCCCTTGGTGCGCCGCACAACCCGCAGCGTGCGCCTCACCGACGCCGGCCAGCGGCTGGTGGACGACACGCGCGCGCCCTTCGAGCAGATCGCCCATAGCTTTGCCGGCGTGCGCGACCTGGCGGGCGTGCCCCGCGGCCTCTTGCGGGTCACCGCTCCGGTGGCGTTCGCGCGCCAGCAACTGGTGCCGCGGGTGGCTGATTTCCTGCGTGCCAACCCCGAGGTGCGGCTGGCGCTGGACCTGTCGGACCGGCTCAGCGCGCTGGCGGTCGAAGGATTCGACCTCGCGATCCGGCATGCGGCTTCGGTGCCGGATACGCACGTCTGCTGGCGGCTGTGCGCCACGCGCTCGGTGCTGGTCGCGAGCCGGGCCTACCTGCGCCGCCGCCCTGCGCCGCAGACGCCACAGGAACTGTCGAAGCACGACTGCCTGCATTACCCGCGCGCGCAGGACCAGCCGGCGTGGACGCTGGAGTCGTCGAACGGGCGGCGCTCGGTCGAACGCGTCACGATTCCGGTCGCCGGGCCCTTTGCTGCCAACAACAGCGAGGCCCTGCGCGATGCGGCGCTGGCCGGCCTGGGCATCGCGCTGGTTCCGGACTTCAGCGCCCAGGCCGCGCTGCAGGCCGGCAAGCTGGTGCAGGTGCTGCCGCAGTGGACGCCGGTCGGCGCCTTTGCGGAGCAGCTCTTTGCCGTGCGCCCCTACGCCAGCCATGTGCCGCGCGCCGTGACGGTGTTCGTGGCATGGCTGAGGGACTCGTTGAAGGATGGGTTTGCGGCCTGAGCCGCTCGACGCGCCTGAAACTTCGCAACCCAAGCGTCCGGGATTTCTTGCCGGCCAGGCCAGCGGCATCGATGCATCAACGGCGTGCCGGAGGTGCGGCCTCAAATGTCCCATTGACAGCACATTCGAAGTGGTCAACGATCCCGCCCATGTCGCTGATGCCCTTGCCCAAGTACCACCAGATCTACCTGGTGCTGCGCGAGCAGCTGGGAGAAGGGCGCTTCGCCGATGGGGTGCCCGGCGAGCTGGCGTTGATGGCGCAGTTCGGCGTGGCCCGCGTGACGGTGCGGCGTGCGCTGGAGCGGCTGTCGTCCGAAGGCCTGATTTCGCGCAACCCGGGGCGCCGCACCCGCCCGGTGCAGCCGCCGGCAACGGCCGAGCCGCGCGAGGGTGAAAGCCAGACCCGTGCCAACCTGCACGGACTGCTCGAGAACCTGGTCACCATGGGCCTGCGCACCTCGGTCAAGGTGATCGACGTGGCGACCGTGTCGGCATCCAGCCAGGTGGCCGAGGCCCTCCAGATCCAACTGGGCGATGCGGTGCAGAAGGCGGTGCGCGTGCGCTCGACGCGCGAGGGACCGCTGTCTCACATCACCACCTACGTGCCGGGCGATGTGGGGCGGCGCTTCGGCCGCCGCGAGCTTTCCAAGAAGCCGATCCTGGTGCTCCTGGAGGAGGCCGGCGTCAAGGTCGGGCGCGCGCATCAGACCATTTCCGCCCGCCTGGCGGACAACGTGCTGGCCGAGCACCTCGAGATCTCGGTCGGCTCCGCCCTGCTCGCGGTGCGTCGCCTGGTCTACGACCAGGACGAGAAGCCGGTGCAGTGGCTGCACGGTTTCTACCGGCCTGACCGCTATGCCTACGAGATGCAGCTGTCCCGCGTGGGCAGCATCGATGCCAAGGTCTGGGTCAGCAAGGACGTCTCCGCTCCATTCAATTAACCCGTGAAGGAAAGCCCCATGAGCACTCGCCGCCGCTTCATCTCGCAGTCCGCCGCGATGGCTTCCGCCGTCGCTCTCCCGCTGGTGGCCGGGGCGCAGCCGAAGACCGTCAAGGTCGGCGTGCTGCACCCGGTGACCGGTGCGCTCGCCTATTCGGGGCAGCAGTGCCGGCTGGGTGCGCAGATGGCCATCGAGGACATCAACAAGGCGGGCGGCATCAAGTCGCTGGGCGGCGCGCAGATCGAGGCCTTGCTGGGCGATGCGCAGTCGCAGCCGCAGGCCGGCACGGCCGAGGTCGAGAAGATGAACGAGGCCGGCGTTGCTGCGATCGTCGGCGCCTACGCTTCGGCGATCTGCCTGGCGACCACGCAGGCGGCGGCCAAGTACAACCTGCCGCACGTGGTGGACGTGGGCGTGGCCGACCAGATCGTCGAGCGCGGGCTGAAGAACACGTTCCGCTTCGGCCCCGGCTACAAGAAGTCGACCGAGCTGTCGATGGCGAACCTGCTGGTGCTCAACAAGGCCGCGGGCAGCCCGGCCAAGACGGTGATGATCATCCACGAGGAGTCGCTGTTCGGCGCGGGCACGGCGCAGTTGCTGTCGCGCGAGCTGCCCGGCTATGGCTTCGACGTGAAGGAAGTGGTGAAGCACGCCAACCCGACGCGCGACTTCAACAACATCGTGTTGCGGATGAAGGCGGTCAACCCCGACATCGTGATTCCGGCCAACTACTACAACGAGTACGCGCTGCTGGTGCGCACCATGCAGCAGCAGAAGGTGGCGCCGAAGGCGATCTTCTCGGTGCTGGGCGGCGCGGCCTCGAGCTACAAGTTCGTGAAGGAGTTCCCGGATGCGGCCAACGGCATCATCGACTGCAATCACTGGTTCAACCCCAAGGACAAGCGCTCGCACGAGCTGAAGAAGCGGGTGGAGGCCAAGGGGCAGTTCTTCAGCTACGAGGTGTTCATGACCTACACCGCGATGTGGCTGTTGGCCGATGCGCTGGAGCGCGCGAAGTCCACGGAGCGCGCGGCGATCATCGATGCGCTGGAGAAGAGCACCTTCTCGAATCACATCATGCCGTACGGGCCCACGCGATTCGTCAACGGGCAGAACGAAGGGGCGCAGCCGCTGATGACACAGGTGGTGAAGAACGACATCAAGGTGATCATTCCGCGGGACTACCGGGAGGTGGAGCCGGTGTTTCCCTTGAAGGCCTGAGATGCGGTTGTCGAGTTCATGCGTGCGATGTCTCGCGGGCGCGTCGGCGGGCGGTATGCGCCTGGCCGGCCGACGTCACTGGCCCTTCGGGCTTCCCTGCGCTGCTCGCGGCAGGCGGGGTCCGCGCAAACTCGCTTCGCTCAAACACGCGCGGCCCTTATCCGCCTGCCGCTGCGCTGCTCGGCAGTGCCTCAACGGCCGGCCAGACGCATACCGCCCACCGACGTGGACAAGCGGGTGGTGCATCCCCGGCGGCGGTCGATCAACGGCTGAGCCCGGTATGCGGTGCGGGTCGGGCGATCCCCTCTGCGCCGCCGAGGAGCGCAGCCTTTCGCGGATCAGGGCTCGCGATTGTCTGAGCGAAGCGAGTTTGAGCGAGACCCCGCGAAAGGCGAGCACCGCAGGGCAGCCGCGAAGCGGCCGGCGCAGTGGGGTCGACTGGCCCGCACCGCATGCCGGGCGGACCCCAACCTGACGCGCAACACATGCTAGACCTCGGCATCCTTTTCCCCTCAGTCCTCAACGGCCTGACAACGGGCGCCGTCTACGCGTTGATCGCCCTGGGCCTCACGTTGATCTACGGCGTCCTCCACATCATCAATTTCGCGCACGGCGCCTGCCTGATGCTCGCGCTGTACGCGGTCTACTTCCTGAAAGAGCGGCTCGGCATCGACCCCTACCTGGCGCTGCCGGTCGTGGTGCCCGGCATGTTCGTGCTGGGCTACGCACTGCAGCGCATCGTGATCAACCGCGCCGGCCACGGCAAGGACGAGAACATCCTCCTGGCCACCCTGGGCATCGCGATCGTGATGGAGAACCTCGCGCTGATCTTCTTCAAGTCCGACACCCGCAATATCGACACCGCCTATTCGCTCGCCACCGTCGCCATCGGCCCCGCGATGATCGCCGTGCCCAAGCTGGTGGCCTTTGCGGGGGCGCTGGTGGTGTCCGCGCTGCTGTTCTGGATCATGGGCCGCACCGACCTCGGCCGCGCCATCCGCGCCGTCGCCAAGGAGAAGGAAGGCGCCAAGCTGATGGGCATCGACGTGGACCACGTCTATGCGATGAGCTTCGGCATCGGCCTGGCCTGCCTGGGCGCGGCGGCCTGCTTCCTGCTGCCGGCGTACTACGTCAATCCGCAGGTGGGCGGCGGCTTCGTCCTCGTGGCCTTCACCATCGTGGTGCTGGGCGGCATGGGGAGCTTCGTCGGTGCGCTGGTGGGCGGCTTCCTGGTCGGCGTGGTGGAGTCGCTGGGCGGGCTCTATCTCGGCGAGTCGCTGGGGCAACTCGGCATCTTCGCGATCTTCATCGGCGTGGTGCTGTTCCGGCCGCAGGGCCTGTTCGGAGCACGCGCATGAACGGCGGTCGCCAGCTCGCGCTCATTGCGCTGTTCGCGGTCGCGGTGGCCTGCGTGCCGCTGGTCACCCGATCCGGCAGCGCACTCAACTTCGTGATGATGGCGCTCTACGCCACGCTCATCGCCCAGGCCTGGAACATCCTCGGCGGCTTCGGCGGACAGTTCTCCTTCGGGCATGCGCTGTTTTTCGGCACCGGGGCCTACGTGCAGGCCATCGCCCAGCTGCAAGGCGGAATCAATGCCTGGGCGGCGTTGCCGCTGGCGATTGCGGGTGCAGCACTCGTCGGCCTGTTCGTCGGCGCGCTGAGCTTCCGCTACGGGCTCAAGGGCTCGTACTTCGCACTCGTGACGCTCGCCTTTGCCGAGGTGTTTCGCATCGTCGCGCTGTCGGTGCCCTTCACCGGTGGTGGCGTCGGGCTGATGGTGCCGCTGCGCGAGGCGGCCTCCAACTTCCAGTTCGGCTCGCGTGCCGGCTACCTGTGGGTGATGCTCGGCTTCGTGCTGGCCGCGCTCCTGGTGACATGGTGGCTGCGGCACAGCCGCTTCGGCGCCTACTTGCAGGCGGTGCGCGACGACGAGGACGCTGCGCGCGCCGTGGGCGTGAACCCCTTTCGCATCAAGCTCGCCGCCATCGGCGTCTCCGGTGCCTTCATGGGCGCGGCCGGCGCGTTCTACGTGCAGGTGTTCCAGTACATCGACCCGGGCATCGCCTATGGCGCTTCCACTTCGGTCGAGGCGCTGGTGGCGGCCATCGTCGGCGGCATGGGCACGGTGTGGGGCCCGGTGCTTGGCGCCGTGGTGCTGCACGTGCTGGCCGATCTCACGCGCAACCTGTTCGGCGAGCTGCCGGGCATCAACATGGTGATCTACGGCGTGGTGCTGGTGCTGATCGTGATCTTCGTGCCGCGTGGCATCGCAGGCCTCGGAGGGTCGGCACGGCAGCTGTGGAACGGAGGGCGCCGTGGCTGAGCCGCTGCTGCAGCTGCAAGGCATCTCCCGTTCCTTCGGCGGGCTGAAGGCAGTGCAGGACGTGAGCCTCGCGCTGCCCGAGGGACGCCTGGGCGCACTGATCGGGCCCAACGGCGCAGGCAAGACCACGCTCTTCGCGCTGATGTCCGGTTTCCTGAAGCCTGACACCGGCACCGTGCGCTTCGCGGGCGAGGACATCACCGGCCGCGAGCCGCATCGCAACGCGCGTGCCGGCATGACGCGCACCTTCCAGATCGTGAAGCCTTTCGCGGCCCAGACCGTGCGCGAGAACATCGCGGTCGGCGCGCACCTGCACATGCGCGGCCGCGCGCAGGCGCTGGCACAGGCGGAGCAGGTGGCGCAGTGGGTGGGCCTGGCGCCGCAGTTGGACAAGCCCGCCTCCGACCTCACCGTGGCGGGGCGCAAGCGGCTGGAGCTGGCGCGTGCGCTGGCCACCCGGCCGCGGCTGCTGCTGCTCGACGAGGTGCTGGCCGGCCTGAACCCGCAGGAGATCGCCGAAGTGATGCCGGTGGTGCGCAGCATCTGCGACAGCGGAGTGACGGTGCTGATGATCGAGCACGTGATGCAGGCCGTGATGCACCTGGCGGAGCATGTGTGGGTGCTGGCACAGGGCCGGCTGATCGCCGAGGGCAGCCCGCAGCAGGTCACCTCGAACGAGCAGGTGGTCGAGGCCTACCTCGGCCACGGGACGGCCGCGCGCCTGCGCAAGGCGGGCGCCGCGCCGGACGTCGCGGAGGTCGCCGGATGACCGTGCTGCTCGACATCAAGGACCTGCGCGGCGGCTACGGCCGCACCGAGGTGCTGCGCGGCGTCGACCTGCAGGTGCGTGCCGGCGAGATGGTCGCGCTGCTGGGCAGCAACGGCGCGGGCAAGTCGACGCTCAACAGGATGGTCTGCGGACTGTGCCCGGCCTGGTCGGGCACGGTGAACTTCGACGGACGGGACCTGAGCGGCGCCCACTACCGCGAGGTGGTGAAGGCCGGCCTGATCCAGGTGCCCGAGGGCCGCAAGGTCTTCCCCAACCTGAGCGTGCTGGAGAACCTGGAGCTCGGCTCCTTCACCCGCGCGCGCGAGCGCCGGGCCCTCAACCTGGAGCGCGTGTTCGCGATCTTCCCGCGCCTCAGGGAACGCCGCGCCCAGCATGCGGGGACGATGAGCGGCGGCGAGCAGCAGATGCTCGCGATCGGCCGCGGCCTGATGGCCGAGCCGATGCTGCTGATCCTGGACGAGCCGTCGCTCGGCCTGTCGCCGCTGCTGGTGGAAGAGATGTTCTCCCTGATCCGCCAGCTGCGCGAGGACGGACTCGCGGTGCTGCTGGTCGAGCAGAACGTGGGGCAGTCGCTGGAGATCGCCGACCGCGCCTACGTGCTGGAGAACGGCAGCGTGCGCTTCTCCGGCGAGCCGCAGGCGCTGCTGGCGAGCGACGAGCTGCGGCGCGCATACCTCGGGCTTTGAGCCCGGCCACCTACAACCTTGCAAGAGACGAAAGCATGAAACGCAGACACCTCCTGATCGCCCCCGCTGCCGCCGCGCTGGCGGGTGCCGCGCGCGCCCAGATCGGCGGCGCGCCCATTCGCATCCTGGTCGGCGCGCCCGCGGGCGGCTCCACCGACACGCTGGCCCGCACCCTGTCCGCGAGCATGGGCCCGCTGCTCAACAGGACGGTGATCGTCGAGAACCGGCCGGGCGCCGGCGGCAACATCGCGGCCGATGCAGTGGCCAAGGCGGCGCCGGACGGCAACACGCTGCTGCTGAGCTTCACCAGCCATGCGATCAACGCCACTCTCTATCCCACGCTGCCCTTCGACCCGGTGAAGGACTTCACGGCGCTGACCTGCGTGGCGACCTCGCCCTCGGTGCTGGTGGCGCATCCTTCGGTGCCCGCCAACAACGTGCGCGAGCTGATCGCGCTCGCAAAGGCAAAGCCGGGCCAGCTCAACTTCGCGATCGGCGGCATCGGCTCCTCGCTGCACATGGCGGGCGACGCATTCAAGATGCAATCGGGCACCTTCATCGTGAACATCCCCTACCGCGGCACGGCGCCGGCCGTGCAGGACGTGCTCGCCGGCCAGGTGCAGCTGATGTTCGCGGCAGTGGGCAATGTGCGGGCCCACATCAAGGCCGGCAAGCTGAAGGCCCTGGGCGTGACGACCGCGCGGCGCCTGCCTTCGCTGCCCGAGGTGCCGGCAATCGCCGAGACCTTGCCGGGCTACGAGTCGAGCGCGTGGTTCGGCCTGTTCGGGCCCGCCGGCCTGCCGCCCGAGGTCGCCAAGCGCATCAGCGACTCGGCGCGGCAGGCCATCGCCCAGCCAGAGATGCGCAAGCGCCTCGAGACCGAGGGCGCGATCCCCGTCGGCAATGCGCCGGAGCAGTTCTCGGCTTTCGTGCAGAGCGAGATCGTGCGCTGGGGCAAGGTCGTGAAGTTCTCCGGAGCGAAGCCGGAATGACCGCCGCCGCGCGCGCGCGCCAAACGCTGGCGCAGAAGCTGATCGCCCGCGCCTGCGGGCGCGAACAGGTCGCGGTCGGCGAGATCGTGACCTGCAACGTCGACCTCGCGATGTTCCACGACTCGTCGGGCCCGCGCCGCCTGCAACCGATGCTCGAGGAGCTCGGCGCCGAACTCTGGGACAAGTCGCGCGTGGTGCTGGTGATGGATCACTACGTGCCCGAGCGCGACGAGGATTCGCGGCGCATCGTGCGCATCGCGCGCGACTGGGCCCGCGACCAGCAACTGCCCCATGTCTATGACAGCCAGGGCATCTGCCACGTGGTGGTGCCCCAGCACGGCCACATCCGGCCGGGCATGCTGTGCGTCGGCGGCGATTCGCATTCGCCCACCGGCGGCGCCTTCGGTGCCTACATGTTCGGCGTCGGCAGCACCGAGATGCTGGGCGTGGTGGTCACCGGCCAGATCTGGCTGCGCGTGCCCGAGACCCTGCGCATGTATTGGGACGGCGCGCTGCCCGCCGGCGTCACCGCCAAGGACATGATGCTCTCCATGATCGGCCGCTTCGGCATGAACGGCGGGCGCTACCAGGCCGTCGAGTTCTGCGGGCCCGCGGTGACGGCACTGTCGATGCAGGAGCGCATGACCTTGTCGAACATGAGCGCTGAGCTGGGCGCGCAGGCCGGGCTGATCGCGCCCGACGCCACCACCGCGGCTTTCCTGGCCGAGGCCGGCGCCCCTGCCGTGGACACCGCGCCCTGGTTCACCGACGACGGCGCTGCCTTCGAGCTGCATCGCTTCGACGCCGCCGCGCTCGAGCCGCAGGTCGCCGCGCCGCACAGCCCCGCCAACGCACACGGCGTGAGCCGCGATGCGGGCACGCCGGTGGACGTGGCCTACATCGGCGCCTGCACCGGCGCCAAGCTGGACGACCTGCGCGCTGCCGCGCAGGTGCTGCGCGGGCGCAAGGTGGCCGCGGGCGTGCGGTTGATGGTGGCGCCTGCAAGCCTGCAGGACCAGGAACGGGCGCGCGACGAGGGCGTGCTCCAGGTGCTGATCGACGCCGGAGCCGAGCTCTTTCCCACGGCTTGCGGCGCCTGCTCGGGCTATGGCGATCCGCTGGGCGATGTCACCGTCATCTCGACCACGGCGCGCAACTTCAAGGGGCGCATGGGCTCGCCGAACGCGCAGGTGTATCTGGGGTCGCCCTACACGGTCGCTGCCTCGGCGCTGCGCGGATGCGTCGCCGATCCGAGGGAGGTCCTGGCATGACGCACCGGGTCTGGCGCCTGCCTGCGGACATCGACACCGACGCCCTGGCGCCCGGCCACGCGATGAAGCATGGCATCGACACCATCGCGAAGCATTGCCTCGAGGCCGTGCGTCCCGAGTTCGCGCGCGAGGTGCGCCCCGGCGACGTCATCGTGGCGGGGCCCAACTTCGGCATCGGCTCCTCACGCGAGCAGGCGGCCGCCGTGCTGGTGCACCTGGGGCTCGCGGCGGTGATCGCGCCTTCGTACAGCGGGCTGTACTTTCGCAACGCCTTCAACCTCGGGCTGCTGCTGCTGACCTGTGCCGAGGCCGAGTCGCTGCAGGAGCGTGAGCAGGTCTCCCTGGACGTGGAGCGGCCCGCGGTGCGCAGCGCCGATGGCCGCACGCTGGGCTGCGAGCCGGTGCCGGATTTCCTGATGGACATGGTGCGCGCGGGTGGCCTGCTCCCGCAGTTGCGGCGGCGCTTCAAGGGCGGCCATGAACAATGAGCTCGGTGATCCACGGCGCTGGGACGGCCACCTCGCGGTGCTGCGCGAGACGGTGGCGCGGCATGCAGCAGGGCGCGCGTCGCCCGAAGCGTCGCAACAGGCACGCCGGCTGCTGGTCGACACCGTAGGCTGCGCCATTGCAGGCCGCCATGCCGGCGAAGTGCGCCGGCTCGAGCAGGCGCTGGCCGCTTGCGAGCCTGGCTGTTTCCGGATTGCGGACGCGCCGACGCTGGGCGTGCAGGCCGCGGCGCAGGTGCTCGCCATGGCGGCCACGTGGGACGAGGCCTGCGAAGGCCACGCCCTCGCGCATGGCCGGCCCGGCGTGCCGCTGGTGGCGGCCCTGTTGCCGCTGGCGCTGCAGCGCGATGCACGGCTCGGCGAATTCGTCGATGCCTTCGTGCTGGGCTACGAGGTCGGCGCGCGCTGCGGCGCCTGGCTGCGCATCCGCCCCGGCATGCACGTGGACGCCAACTGGCCGGCGCTCGGCGTGGCGGCCGGCGTGGCCCGCCTGCTGGGCCTGCCCGCGGCGGGCATCGGGCAAGCCATCGACATCGCCGCCTGCCAGCTCGCCACCAGCGTGTACCTGCCGGTGGCGCAAGGCCGCACCGCGCGCAACACCTATCTCGGCCACAGCGCCTCGCTGGGGCTGCAAGCGGCCTTCGCCAGCGCCGCGGGCATCGACGCGCCGGCCGATGCGCTGGCGCACTACGCGAGCGCGCATGCCGCCGCTTCCTCCCAGGCGCTGCCCGGCGCCGACGCCATCTTGTTGCTGGATGCCTACCTGAAGCCTTTCGCCGCGGTGCGCCATGTGCACTACGGGGCAGTGGCAGCGCAGGCCCTGCGCCCGCAGCTCGAGGGCGGTACGCAGCCGATCGAAGGCATCGTGCTGCGGATCTACGAGGAAGCCATCACCTACTGCGGCAACCGCGCCCCGCGCACACCGATCCAGGCGCAGTTCTCGCTGAGCTTCGGGCTCGCGGCCATGCTGCGCTACGGCGACATCGACCCCGATGTGTACGAGGCGCCGCGCTTCGACGATGCCGAGCTGCGCAGGCTGGAAGCGCGGGTCGCCCTCGAGCCCGATGCCGGGCTCAGCGAGCGCCGCGCGCGCGGCGCCACGCTGACGCTTCGGCGCGCCTCGGGGCTGTTGCAGCACACCGTGCACACCATCCCCGGCGACGCGGGGCATCCACTGGATCGCGCCGCACTCGCCGCCAAGTTCCGCCACTACGCAGCGCGCAGCATCGACGCCGGCCGCGCAGCGCGCTTCTGCGATGCCGTGCTCGACGCGGACGACATCGCCCTGCGCACCCTCTGGCCACTGCTCGTGCCCGACACCGATTCCGCCACCTCCTCATGACCATGAAAACCCTCCGCCATCTTGCGATCCTGCTCGCCCTCTGCCTGCCGGTCGCCGCCGCTGCGCAAGGCGCCACCGATTTCCCGAGCAAGCCGATCCGCATCGTCGTGCCCTTCCCGGCGGGTGGCGCCACCGATGCGGCGGCGCGGCTGGTCGCCACCCAGATGAGCGAGAAATGGGGGCAGCCGGTGGTGGTGGACAACCGTGCCGGCGCCGGCGGCAACGTGGGTTCGGACCTGGTCGCGAAGTCCGCGCCCGACGGGTACACGCTCGTGATGGGGGTGACAGGCTCGCACGCGATCAACACCTCGCTCTACAGCAGGATGCCCTACGACCCGGTGGCCGATTTCGTCCCCATCAGCCAGGTCGCGGTGGTGCCGAACGTGCTGGTGGTCCACCCCTCGGTGCCCGCGAAGAACCTCGACGAGCTGGTCGCGCTGGCCAAGCGCGAACCCGGCCGGCTCAACTACGCCTCGCTCGGCAACGGGACCGCAGCGCACCTGGGCATGGAGATGCTCAAGTCGGCGGCCGGCATCGACGTCACGCACGTTCCCTACAAGGGCAGCGCGCCGGCAGTGACCGACCTCCTGGCCGGCCAGGTGCACATGATGGTCGACGGCTTGCCGTCGGCCCTGCCGCACATCAAGGCCGGCAAGCTGCGCGCGATCGCGCTGACCAGCCTGCACCGCGCGCCGTCGGTTCCCGATCTGCCCACCATCGCCGAGCGCTACCCCGGCTTCTATGCCGATGCCTGGTCGGGGCTGTTCGCGCCCAAGGGCACGCCGCAGCCGGTGGTCGACAAGCTCTCGGCCGAGGTGCAGCGCATCCTGAAGCTGCCCGAGGTGCGCGAGAAGCTGGCCGCGCTGGGCGCCGAGCCGGTCGGCTCGACGCAGGCGGAGTTCGCCGCGCATGTGAAGCGCGAGATCGACAAATGGGCAAAGGTCGTGAAGTCGAGCGGCGCCAAGGTGGATTGACATGAACGACCCGGCACTCGACCCCGTCACGCTCGCCGTGTTGCGCGGCCGCCTGGAGCAGGTCGCCGACGAGATGGACGCCACGCTCTACCGCAGCGCGTTCAACCCCATCATTGCCGAGGCGCACGATGCCTGCCACGGCCTGTACGACGCCCGCACCGGCGACACGCTGGTCCAGGGCAAGTCGGGCCTGCCGGTGTTCGTCGGCGCGATGGCGTTCGCGGTGCGCGCCACGGTGGCCGCCGCCGAGAAGCGCGGCGGCATGCGGGACGGCGACATCTGGATCAGCAACGACGCCTACGACGGCGGCACCCACGCCAACGACTTCAAGCTGGTGCGTCCGTTCTTCCGACACGGCAA
Organism: Variovorax sp. PBS-H4; assembly: GCF_901827205.1. NCBI lineage: Bacteria > Pseudomonadati > Pseudomonadota > Betaproteobacteria > Burkholderiales > Comamonadaceae > Variovorax > Variovorax sp. PBS-H4. Next base: position 872,903 of record NZ_LR594675.1, read on the forward strand.
GCTCTGGTGCCACATGGCCTCGGCCGCGCACTGGCACGACGTGGGCGGCGCCGTGCCCGGCAACTACAACCCGGCCGCCACCGAATGCTGGCAGGAGGCGGTGCAGATTCCGCCGGTGCGCATCGTGCGCAACGGCGAGCTCGACCTGGACGTGCTGGCCATCCTGCGCGCCAACACGCGCCTGCCCGAGAGCCTCTGGGGCGACCTCAACGGGCAGCTGGCCGCGCTGGAGCTCGGTGCGAAGCGGCTGAACGGCCTGCTCGACGAATACGGCGACGCGCTGGTGCTGCAGGCCATGGGCGAACTGCGCGGGCGGGCGCTCAAGCTGATGCGTTCGCACATCGCCTCGCTGCCCGACGGCCGCTACAGCTTCGAGGACCAGCTCGACAACGACGGCATCACGCCCGAGCCGCTCACCATCGCGCTGGACATGACGGTGGCCGGCGATCGGCTCGAGCTCGACTTCTCGCGCAGCTCGCCGCAATGCGCGGGGCCGGTCAACATCTCGCGCGCCACCGCGGTGGCGGCCTGCTATGTCGCGCTCAAGCATCTGTTCCCGGACGTGCCGGCCAATGCCGGCGTGCTGGACGCGGTCGACTTCCGCATCCCCGACCGGCTGGTGATCAGCGCCGAACGCCCGCGCCCGATGGGCGGCTACACCGAGACCATCCTGCGCATGATCGACGTGATCTTCAGCGCGGCGGCAAAGGCCGATCCGGCGCGTGCGGTGGCGCAGGCCTACGGCACCATCAATGCGCTGTCGATCGCGGGGCACCGCAGCGATGCCGGCCGCGAAGGCCAGCGCTGGGTGATGTTCAGCTTCTTCGGCGGCGGCCATGGGGCGCACTCGGGCGGCGACGGCCTGTCGCATGGCAATGCGCCGATCTCCACCGCCACCATTCCGCCGCTGGAGATCCTGGAGGCCGCCTACCCGGTGCGCTTCACCGAGTGGTCCCTGCGCGCCGACTCGGGCGGGGACGGCCGGTACCGCGGGGGCCTGGGCGCGGTCTACGAGATCGAACTGCTGGAGAAGGATGCCGAGGTCTTCGTCTTCGGCGAGCGCGGCAGCTCGCCGCCCAAGGGCATCGCCGGCGGTGGCCCGGGCGCGCTCAACGTCTTCCGCTACGAGAACGAGGGCACCTGGCATGTGCCGCCCATGGTGTCGAAGATGCGCGGCATCCGGCTCGCGCGCGGCGAGCGCGTGCGCCTTGAAACCCCGGGCGGCGGGGGCTGGGGCCCGCCGGCCGAGCGCCGGCCGGAGCAGCGCGAACAGGACCGCGCCATGGGCTATGTAGGTCCACAAGCCAGCGGCCAGAAGGAAAGCAAGTGACGACAGCAGCAGAAAAGTCCAGCGCCGGTGGCTCGCTGGTGGTCGGCGTCGATGTGGGCGGCACCTTCACCGACCTGTTCGTGCTCGACGAGGCGCAGGGCACGGCCCGCATCGTCAAGGTGCCTTCCACCCGCGGCGAAGAGGCGCGTGGTTTCATGAACGGCGTGGCGCGCGTGGCGGACTCGGCCGCGGCCATTGCCACCATCGTGCATGGCACCACCGTCGGCACCAACGCGCTGCTCGAGCGCAAGGTCGCGAAGACCGGCATCCTCACCACCCGCGGCTTCCGCGACGTGCTGGAGATGCGCCGGCGCGACCGCCCGCAGACCTGGGGCCTGCGCGGCAGCTTCGTGCCGGTGGTGCCGCGCCAGCTGCGGCGCGAGGTGGACGAACGCGTGCTGGCGGACGGCACGCTGCACACGCCGGTCGATCTCGAGCAGGTGCGCGCCGAGGCGCGCGCGCTGCTGGCAGACGGCTGCGAAGCGATCTGCGTGTTCTTCATCAACACCTATGCCAATCCCGAGAACGAGCGGCGCGCCGTCGCGGCGGTGCGCGAGCTCTGGCCCAATGCGCACGTGACCTCGGCCAGCGAGGTGCTGCCCGAGATCCGCGAGTTCGAGCGCTGCTCCACCGCCACGCTCAATGCGGCGCTTCAGCCGGTGGTCGGCAATTACCTGCAGCGGCTCGAGTCCGATCTGCGCGGGCAGGGCTTTGCCGGCGAGCTGCTGGTGGTGCAGAGCAACGGCGGCGTGATGTCGCGCGCCACTGCCGGCGAGCTGCCGGTGCGCACCGCGCTCTCGGGCCCCGCAGCCGGCGTGATCGCCTGTGCGGAAATCGCGCGCGCCGCGGGCTTTCCGAACGCGATCACCGGCGACATGGGCGGTACCTCCTTCGATGTCTCGCTCATCGCCGATGGCGAGGCCGCGCTGGCGGCGCAGACCGCGATCGACTTCGGCATGGTGATCCGCTCGCCGATGATCCAGATCGAAACCATCGGCGCCGGCGGCGGCTCCATCGCGTCGGTGGATGCCAGCGGCATGCTGCAGGTGGGTCCCGAGTCGGCGGGCAGTGTGCCCGGCCCGGCCTGCTACGGGCGCGGCAACATGCGGCCCACGGTGACCGATGCCAATGTGCTGCTCGGCCGAATCGCCGCCGACCGGCCCCTGGGCGGCGGGCTGCTGGCGGCGCTCGACGCGGGCAAGGCGCGACAGGCGATCGAGCAACACGTGGCGCAGCCACTGGGCCTGGAGGTGCATGCCGCGGCCGAGGCTATCCTCACGGTGGCCAATGCGCGCATGGCCGGTGCGATCCGGCTGGTGTCGATCGAGCGCGGCCACGATCCGCGCCGCTTCGCCTACATGCCCTTCGGCGGTGGCGGCGCCTTGCATGTGTGCGCCATGATGCGCGAGGTGGGTGTGGCCACCGGCATCGTGCCGCGCTATCCGGGCGTGACGTCGGCGCTGGGCTGCGTGATCGCCGACATGCGGCACGACGCGGTGCAGACCCTCAACCGTTCGCTGGACGAGCTCGACGTCGAGGCCTTGCGCGTGCGCGTGGCAGAGCTGGCGGAAGGCTGCCAGCAGCGGCTCGATTCGGCCGGCGTGCGCTTCCACGAGGTGCGCGAAGTCGTCGCGCTGGACATGCTCTACGCCGGCCAGACCCATACGCTGCCGGTGACGCTGCCCGGTGCCGAAGCGCTGACGCGCGCGGGCATCCGCGGCGCCTTCGAGGCCAGCTATGCGGCCGCTTTCGGCCGCGTGCTCGACGGTATCGGCATTCGCGTGATGAACCTGCGTTATGCGCGCATCGGCGTGCGGCCCAAGTTCGACCTGGCGGTGCTGGCGCCAGAGGGGGAGGGCAGCGTCGCGTCGCTCGGTACCCAGCGCGTCTTCCACCAGGGGGCCTGGCACGAAGCCGTGCGCTACGCGCGGCTCGCGCTGCCGGTCGGCACGCGGGTGGAAGGGCCTGCGATCCTGGAGCAGGCCGATACCACCGTGTGGCTCGAGCCCGGCTTCCAGGCCGAGGTCGATGCCTTCGGCAATCTGCTCGTGAGGCTCGCATGAGCCGCACGGCCGCTCCGAAGGCGAATAGCACCGCAGCCGAAGGCGAAGGTACTCCAGTGAGCCGCACGGCCGCTCCGAAGGCGAATAGCACCGCAGCGCGCAGCGCGGAGGCTACCCAAATGAACGCCGACAACCTCATTGCCGGGGCGAAGACGGCGCTGGTCATCGTCGATCTGCAGAACGACTTTTTGAACCCGAAGGGCGCCTATGCGCGCGGCGGCGACAGCAACCCGGCGGCGGCGCCGCTGCCCGAGCGCGTGGCCGGCGTGGCGCGTGCGCTCAAGGCGGTCGGCGGGCTGGTCGCGGCGAGCCAGTTCACGCTCTGGCCAGGCGCGGACGGCGAGCCCATGGTGTCGCCGCACCTCAAGGCGCTGCGCCCTTTCCTTCGCAAGGGCGACTTCGCGCCCGGCAGCTGGGGGCAGGCGAATGTGGATGCACTCGCAGGGCTGGTCGACGTCGTCGTTTGCAAGGTGGCGTATTCGGCTTTCTTCAACACCCAGCTCGACTGGGTGCTGCGCCGGGCGGGGATCGAGACCTTGGCGGTGTGCGGGATCGTCACCAATGGGGGTGTTGCGAGTACGGTGCGCGATGCGCACATGCGCGACTACCGAACGCTGGTGCTGGGTGATGGCTGTGCGGCCTTCGGGGAGGAGCGGCATCAGACTTCGCTGGCGGACATGGGCAATGTGGCCGAGGTGGTGGATTGCGCGGAGTTCGTGCGGCGGTTGGCATGACTCGAGCTTGGCCGTTGGGTGAAGGGCGGTCCTTCTTGCTCCCTCTCCTTACGGGGGATGGTTGGGGTGGGGGCACTGGGCGCTTGTTTTGGCGGTGTGGTTGGTTTGAGGCTGGAGCCGGGGCGTCGTCCCGGCAGCCGAGTCACTTTCTTTTGTCTCGCCAAAAGAAAGTAACCAAAGAAAAGGCGACCCCACTGCGCGCGTCCCTCCGCTTCGCTACGGGCAACCTGCGGTGCTCGCTTCAGGCGGGGTCCGCGCAAACTCGCTTCGCTCAAACACGCGCGGCCCTTTATCCGCCTGAAGCTGCGCTCCTCGGCACGCGCAGAGGGGAGTGGGACGGGCCATTGCTTCGCTCGGCCGCCAACGGCCTCGCTGCGCGAGACCTGGGACAGGTGCTTGCGTACATGGACGAGCATGGACATCGTCACGAGCACGAGCACGAGCACGAGCACGAGCACGAGCACGAGCACGAGTATGTGCATGTGCATGTGCATCTGCGTTCGAGCGAGAGTCGGCGTAAGTCGGGGCCCAGGGCTGACGCTCATCTGCAAACCACACAAGGACGCGCCATGGCGCGTTGGATTCCAAGTCCCCTCTGGCCGCGCCGAGGAGCGGAGCTTTTCGCGGATCAGGGCCGCGCGTGTTTGAGCGAAGCGAGTTTGCGCGGACCCCGCGAAAAGCGAGCACCGCAGGTTGCCCGTAGCGAAGCGGAGGGTCGCGGCCGGTGGGGTCGCCTTTTCTTTGGTTACTTTCTTTTGGCGAGACAAAAGAAAGTGACTCGGCTGCCGGGACGACGCCCCGGCTCCGGGCTCAAAAAAAGCGCAATGTATCAATCGAAGGCCCGATCCCCTCACCCCCGCCCTCCTCTGGAGCGGGAGGGGGCAACGAGGACATTGAGTCGGGAGGAGATCGCCCCATGACGCAGGCACCCCCGCGAAGCGTCCGTCGAGCGCCCCACTTCGACCCCGAGGCACAGCAAGTCAGCGTAGCCATCGTCGGCGCCGGGGCCTGCGGCCTGACCGCAGCGCTGATGCTGCACGACGCCGGCATCGAGTGCGTGGTGCTGGAGCGCGATGCCCGGCCGAGCGGCTCGACCGCGCTGTCCTCCGGCTTCATCCCGGCGCCCGGCACGCGGGTGCAGCGCGAGCACGGCATCGAGGACAGTGCCGAGCGATTCGCCACTGAAATCCAGGCCAAGGCGCACGGTCGCGCAGCACCTGCGCTGGTGCACGCCTACACCGAGGCCATCGGCCCTGCGCTCGATGCGCTGCAGGCACGGCATGGGCTGGACTGGGTGCTGCTCGACGGCTTTCTCTATCCAGGCCACGGCGTGCACCGCATGCATGCGCTGACGCAGAAGACTGGCGCCGCGCTCATGGCGGCTCTGCAATCTGCGGCCGAAGCTGCCGGCATCCCGGTGCTGACGCAGGCGCTGGTCGAAACCCTGTGGCTCGACGACGCGGACCGCGTGATCGGCCTCGGCTATCGCCGGCCCGACGGTCGCGAGGAGCAACTGGGCTGTGATGCCCTGCTGCTGGCCTGCAACGGCTTCGGCGGCAATGCGGCGATGGTGCGCGAGCTGCTGCCCGAGATGGCCGATGCCGCATTCGGCGGACATGTCGGCAATGATGGCAGCGCCATTCTCTGGGGCCGCGCCCTGGGCGCACGACTGCGCGACCTCGGCGGCTACCAGGGGCACGGATCGTGGGTCACCCCGCAGGGCGCGCTGATGTCCTGGGCCGTGATGATGGAAGGCGGCATCCAGCTCAACGGCGCAGGCCGCCGCTTCCACGACGAGACGCAGGGCTATTCGGAAGCGGCCGTGAAGGTGCTGGCACAGCCGGGCAGCATTGCCTGGAATGTGTTCGATGCGCCGCTGCTGGCGCTCGCGCGGGAGTTCCCCGACTTCTGCGAGGCGGAGGCCGCCGGGGCGCTGCGGCGCTGCGACACGGTGGCGCAGCTGGCGGCCTGCATCGGCTGCGATGCGACGACCCTGCAGGGCACGCTGGATGTGCTGCGCAACACCGGCCCACAGCCGGATGGCCGCGTGTTCAGGCGCGGCCTGTCCGCGCCGTACTTTGCCGTCAAGGTGACAGGCGCGCTGTTCCACACGCAAGGCGGCCTGGATGTCGCGGCGGACATGCGCGTATTGCGCAAGGACGGCTCGGCCCTGCCCAACCTGCTCGCCGCCGGTGGCGCGGCCGGCGGCGTCTCGGGCGATGCGGTGTGGGGCTATCTCTCGGGCAACGGCCTGCTGAGCGCGGTGGCCGGCGGCGCCATCGCGGCACGCACGGCGGCGGCGCTGCTGATCGGAAAGGAAAAGACATGACGAACAAGACTTCACTGAAGGCGCGGCTCGCCTCGCGCGAGATCGTGCTGGCGCCGGGCATCTACGACGCGCTCAGCGCGCTGGTGGCCGAGCAGGCCGGCTTCGAGGCGCTGTATCTCTCGGGCGCCTCGATCGCCTACACACGGCTGGGCCGCTCGGACGTGGGCCTGACCACGTACACGGAGGTCGCCGACACCCTGGCGCGCATCTGCGAGCGCGTCGCGCTGCCGGTGATCGTCGATGCCGACACCGGCTTCGGCAACGCGCTCAACACCCAGCGCGCCGTGCGCGGCTTCGAGCGCGCCGGCGCCGCCATGATCCAGATCGAGGACCAGGGCTTTCCCAAGCGCTGCGGCCACCTCGACGGCAAGACCGTCGTGCCGGTGCGCGAGATGCAAGGCAAGCTCGAGGCCGCGCTCGATGCACGCGACTCGGCCGAGACGCTGATCCTGGCGCGTACCGATGCGCTCGCGGTCGAGGGCCTGGAGGCGGCGCTGGACCGGGCCGAGGCCTACCTGGCCTGCGGCGTGGACGCGCTCTTCATCGAGGCACTGCGCTCGCCCGAGCAGATGGACGCGGCCTGCCGGCGCTTCGCCGACCGCATCCCGCTGCTGGCCAACATGGTCGAAGGCGGCAAGACGCCGATCCAGGACGCGGATGCGCTCCAGGCCCACGGCTTTCGCATCGCAATCTTTCCGGGCGGCACGGCCCGCGCGGTGGTGCACACGTTGCAGGGCTACTACGGCAGTCTGCAGCGGCATCGCACCACGCAGCCGTGGCGCGACCGGATGCTGGACTTCGATGGGCTCAACGCGGTGATCGGAACGCCCGAGCTGATGGCGCTCGGAAAGCGCTACGAATAAGCGGCGCAGGGGCCGACGGGTCGTGCCGCGCCGGCCGCGCGGCTCAATAACCTTCGCGCGCTGTCGGGCTTTCATCGGGCCAGGCATGAATGGACTGCAAAATAGCACGATCGTTCGTTTTATTGCCAGCCGTTCCAACTCATGCCAAACCCCGGCCCCTCCAAAGTCTCCCGCGCGCCGCAGAAGGGCCAGCAGACCAAGGCCGTCATCGTCGATGCGGCGTTGAACCTGGCCGCGCAGATCGGCCTCGAGGGCTTGTCGATCGGCGCCCTGGCCGAGGTCACGGGCATGAGCAAGTCCGGCGTGTTCGCCCATTTCGGCTCGCGCGAGGAACTGCAGATCTCGGTGGTGCGCGAGTACCACGCGCGCTTCGAGCAGGAGGTGTTCTATCCGGCCGTGCAGGCCCCGCGCGGACTGCCGCGGCTGCGCGCGCTGTTCGCCAACTGGATGAAACGCACCTCGGCCGAAATCGATTCCGGCTGCATCTATATCAGCGGTGCGGTCGAGTTCGACGACCGGCCGGGCCCGGTGCGCGATGCGCTGGCCGAGTCGGTGAACACCTGGCTGGCCGCCATGCTGCGCGCCGTGCTGCAAGCCCAGGAGGCTGGCCATCTGCACGCCGATGCCGACGCCAAGCAGATCTCCTTCGAGATCCACGCGCTGATCCTGGCGCTGCACTACGAGGCCCGCTTCCTGCGCTCGCCCGAGTCGCTGGCACGTGCCAACGCGGGCTTCGACAACATCCTCGCGCGCTGCGCAACGCCCGAAGCGCTGGGCGCCCCGGCGGCCACGTCCGCTTCGTCGCGCCGGCTGACGCCAGTGCGCTGAGCGCGGCGCCGCTCGACTGCTCTTTCAAACTCGCTTCTTCTTTTTTCCGGAGACTCTTCCCATGCCCGCCTACACCCCACCTCTTCGCGACATGCAGTTCGTGATGCACGAAGTGCTCAAGGTCACCGACGAATTCAAGGCGCTGCCCAAGCACGCGGAGGTCGATGCCGACACCATCAACGCGGTGCTGGAAGAGGGCGGCAAGTTCGCCGCCGAGGTGACGTTTCCGCTCAACATCAGCGGCGACGAGGAAGGCTGCGTGCTCGACAGGACCACGCACGAGGTGAAGACGCCCAAGGGCTTCAAGGAGGCCTACGCCAAGTACGTCGAGGGCGGCTGGGCAGCGTTGTCCTGCGACCCGCAGTTCGGCGGCCAGGGCCTGCCCTTCGTGGTCAACCAGTGCTTCTACGAGATGCTCAACTCGGCCAACCAGGCCTGGACCATGTACCCGGGCCTCTCGCATGGCGCGTATGAGGCGCTGGTCGCGCACGGCACCGACGAGCAGAAGAAGACCTACCTGCCCAAGCTCACCAGCGGCGAATGGACCGGCACCATGTGCCTGACCGAGCCGCACTGCGGCACCGACCTGGGCCTGCTGCGCACCCGGGCCGAGCCGCAGCCCGACGGCAGCTACAAGCTGACCGGCAACAAGATCTTCATCTCGGCCGGCGAGCACGACATGGCCGAGAACATCATCCACCTGGTGCTCGCCCGCCTGCCCGACGCGCCCAAGGGCAGCAAGGGCATCAGCCTGTTCGTGGTGCCCAAGTTCAACGTCAAGGCCGACGGCTCGCTCGGCAGCCGCAACGGCATCTACTGCGGCGGGCTGGAGCACAAGATGGGCATCCACGGCAACGCCACGGCGCAGATCGTGCTCGAAGGTGCCAGCGGCACGCTGGTGGGCGAGCCCAACAAGGGCCTGGCAGCGATGTTCGTGATGATGAATGCGGCGCGCCTGGGCGTAGGCAACCAGTCTCTGGGCCTGACCGAGGTCGCTTTCCAGAACGCGCTCGCCTATGCCAAGGACCGCCTCCAGATGCGCTCGCTGTCGGGCGTGAAGGCCAGGGACAAGGAGGCCGACCCGATCATCGTGCACCCCGACGTGCGCAAGATGCTGATGACGGCGAAGGCCTATGCCGAGGGCGGGCGCGCACTGGCCATCTTCTGCACGCTGCTGCTCGACAAGGAGCACCACCATCCCGACGAGAAGGTGCGCAAGGACGCAGGCGAGCTCGTTGCGCTGCTGACGCCGATCGTGAAGGCCTTCATCACCGACAACGGCCACATCTCGACCAATGCGTGCATGCAGGTTTTCGGCGGCCATGGCTTCATCAAGGAATGGGGCATGGAGCAATTCGTGCGCGACAACCGCATCAACATGATCTACGAGGGCACCAACACCATCCAGTCGCTCGACCTGCTGGGCCGCAAGGTGCTCGGCAACAACGGCGCCACGCTGAAGAAGTTCGGCAAGCTGGTCGCGAAGCTGGTCGAGGAGGAGGGCGTCAACGAGAAGATGAGCGAGTTCATCACGCCCATCGCAGTGCTCGGCGAACAGCTCACCAAGTTCACGACCGAGCTCGGCTTCCGCGGATTCCAGAACCCCGATGAAGTCGGCGCCGCGGCGGTGGACTACCTGCGCGTGGCGGGCCACTTCGTGTTCGGCTACATGTTCGCGCTGCAGGCGCGCGTGGCGCTCGCCCAGATCGCTGCCGGCAACACCGACAGCTTCTACCAGGCCAAGCTGCAGACCGCGCGCTTCTACTTCGCCAAGCTCTTCCCCGAGACGGCGACGCTGATGCGTACCGCGCGGGCCGGCGCGGCGCCGCTCATGAACACCGACGCTGCTCTGGCTTGATCATGATGAAGCATCTTCTTGCGGTGACGGCCCTTCTGGCAACCGGCTCGGCCTTCGCGCAAATGACGCCGGTCGGCGCCTGGCAGAGCATCGACGACAAGACCAGCGAAGCCAAGTCGCAGATCCGCATCGCCGACGCTGGCGGCGTGCTCAACGGCCGCATCGAGAAGCTGCTGCGCAAGGAAGCCAAGCAGGACGCCGTGTGCGACGAATGCACCGACGACCGCAAGGGCAAGCCGCTCGTGGGCCTCGAGATCATTCGCGGCGCGAAGAAGGTCGAAGGCAAGGAGGTCTGGGAGGACGGAAAGATCCTCGACCCCGAGAACGGCAAGAGCTACACGCTGCGGCTCACACCCATCGACGGCGGCAAGAAGCTCGAAGTGCGCGGCTCGGTGTTCGGCATCGGCCGCACGCAGACCTGGGTCCGCGTCCAGTAAGACATCCATCTGTTGGAAATTCCATGTCCAAGTCTCAAGTGAAGAAGGTCGCCGTGCTCGGCGCCGGCGTGATGGGCGCGCAGATTGCGGCGCATCTCGTCAACGTGCGCGTGCCGGTGGTGCTGTTCGACCTCCCCGCCAAGGAAGGGCCGAAGAACTCCATCGTGACGCGTGCCATCGACAACCTCAAGAAGCTCAAGCCCGCTCCGCTGGGCGACGCGGCCGATGCCGAGCTGATCGAACAGGCCAACTACGAAGAAGATCTCGCGAAACTCGGCGAGTGCGACCTGGTGATCGAGGCGATTGCCGAGCGCATGGACTGGAAGCTCGATCTGTACAGAAAGATTGCGCCGCATGTGGCCAAACACGCGATCCTGGCGTCGAACACATCCGGCCTGTCGATCACCAGTCTGAGCGAGGCGCTGCCCGAGGCGCTGAAGCCGCGCTTCTGCGGCATCCACTTCTTCAACCCGCCGCGCTACATGTTCCTGGTCGAGCTGATCAACACGCCGACGACCGAGCCGCAGGTGCTCGACCAGCTCGAGGCCTTCGTCACCAGCGCGCTCGGCAAGGGCGTGGTGCGCGCGCACGACACGCCCAACTTCATCGCCAACCGCGTAGGCATTGCCGGCATGCTGGCCACGTTGAAGGAGGTCGAGAAGTTCGGCCTCACACCCGACGTGGTGGACGACCTCACCGGCAAGAAGCTGGGCCGCGCGAGCTCGGGCACTTTCCGTACTGCCGATGTGGTGGGCCTGGACACCATGGCCCATGTGGTGAAGACGCTGCAGGACACCCTGAGTGCGGAGACCGATCCCTTCTACGCCAACTTCGCGACGCCGCCGGTGCTGGCCAAGTTGCTGGAGCTCGGCAACCTGGGGCAGAAGACGAAGGCCGGCTTCTACAAGAAGGCAGGCAGGGACATCCTGCGCTTCGACCTGGCCAAGGGCGACTACGTGCCCTCGGGCGAGAAGGCCGACGAGGTCTACGGCCGCATGCTCAAGAAGCCCGCGGCCCAGCGCCTGAAGCTGCTGCGCGAGAGCGAGGGCGCGCAGGGCCGCTTCCTCTGGGCCATCCTGCGCGACAGCTTCCACTATGCGGCGGTACACCTGGCGACCATCGCGGAGAGCGCGCGCGATGTGGACTTCGCCATGCGCTGGGGCTTCGGCATGAAGCAAGGCCCCTTCGAGCTCTGGCAGGAAGCAGGCTGGGCGCAGGTCGCCAAGTGGATCCAGGAAGACATCGATGCCGGCGAGGCGCTGTCGAGCGCGCCGCTGCCGAAGTGGGTGTTCGAGGGCCCCGTGGCCGAGGCCGGCGGCGTGCATGCGCCCGAGGGCTCGTGGAGCGCCTCTCAGAATCGATTCGTGCCGCAGCGCCGGCTGCCGGTGCACGAGCGCCAGCTCTTTCCCGAAAGCGTGTCGGGCAGCAATGCCGCCGATCCAAACCTTGCAGGCACGACGATCCAGGATGAGGGCGACGTGCGTCTCTGGACGCTGGATGGCGAGGTGCTGATCGCGAGCATCCACTCGAAGATGCACGCCATCAGCCCCGACGTGGCCGACGCGCTGTCAGCCGGGGTCGACCTGGCCGAGCGCGAATACAAGGCGATGGTGATCTGGTCGCCCGACGAGATGTTCTCCGTCGGCGCCGACCTGCAAGCCATGCTGCCGGCCTTCGTGGTCGCTGGCATCGGCGCGGTCGAAGGCGCGGAGCAGGAGTTGCAGAACGTGATGCTCAAGATCCGCTACGCCGGCGTGCCGGTGGTGTCGGCGGTGCGCGGCATGGCGCTGGGCGGCGGCTGCGAGCTGGCCATTTATTCGGCGAAGCGCGTCGCGGCAATGGAGAGCTACATCGGCCTGGTCGAGGTCGGCGTGGGCCTGGTGCCCGGCGCCGGCGGCCTGACCTACATCGCGCGCCGTGCGGCCGAGAATGCGGCGACCTCCACCGGCAGCGACCTGCTGCCCTTCCTGACCGAAGGCTTCACAGCTGCAGCCATGGCCAAGGTGGGCACCAGTGCGCTCGAATCGAGGAAGCTGGGCTACCTGCTCGACAGCGACGTGATCGTGCCCAACAAGGACGAGCTGCTCCACGTCGCCTTGCAGCAGGCGAAGGCCATGGCCGACGCGGGATGGCGCGCGCCGATGCGCCGGCGATTCAAGGTTGCCGGACGCAGCGGAGCCGCCACCATCAAGGGCCAGCTGGTGAACATGCGCGACGGCGGGTTCATCAGCGAGCACGATTTCCACATCGCTGGCCTGATCGCGGGCGTCGTCACAGGCGGCGACGTCGATGCCGGCAGCCTGGTGAACGAGGAGTACCTGATGGCGCTGGAGCGCAAGGCCTTCTGCTCGCTGATTCTTCATCCCAAGACGCAGGAGCGGATCATGGGGATGCTTTCCACGGGCAAGCCGTTGCGCAACTGAGCGAACGACCATGGCCGCCGAGGACGACGTCTCTGTTCCCCTCTCCCGCTCGCGGGAGAGGGTCAGGGTGAGGGCCAGGACCCTGCGAGAAAGCGCAACCGACGCTGAGACCCGGCTCTGGTGCCACCTCAGAGACCGCCGCCTCGCCGGCTACAGATTCCGCCGCCGGCGCTCCGTGGGTCCGTACTTCGCCGACTTCGTACCTTGTAAAGCGCAAGCGTTGCAGACCCTCACCCCAGCCCTCTCCCGCAAGCGGGAGAGGGAGCAAGACACCAAGGACCTATCGCCATGAAACAACTCCAGGACGCCTACATCGTCTCCGCGACCCGCACCCCGATCGGCCGCTCCCACCGCGGCTTCTTCCGCAACACGCGCCCCGACGACCTGCTCGCGACCACGCTGAAGGCGGCGCTCGCGGCGGTGCCGAACCTGGACCCGAAGCTCATCGAGGACATCGTCTGCGGCTGTGCCATTCCCGAGGGGCAGCAGGGCCTGAACGTGGCGCGGATCGGCGCCGTGCTGGCCGGCCTGCCCACCAGCATCGGCGGCATCACCGTCAACCGCTTCTGCGCCTCGGGGCTCTCGGCGGTGCAGATGGCAGCCGACCGTATCCGCGTCGGCGAGGCCGAAGTGATGATTGCCGCAGGCGTCGAGAGCATGAGCATGGTGCCGATGATGGGCAACTCGCCATCGCTGTCGCCCTCGATCTTCGAGCGCGATGGCGACGTCGGCATCGCCTACGGCATGGGCCTGACCGCCGAGAAGGTGGCACAGCAATGGAAGGTGAGCCGCGAGGCGCAGGACGCCTTCGCGCTGCAGTCGCACCAGCGCGCGCTGGCGGCGCAGCAGGCAGGCGACTTCGACGCCGAGATCATGCCGGTCGAGGTGACGGAGCGCACACCCGACCTGGACAGCGGCGAAGCCATCGCCAAGACCCGCACGGTAAAGCTCGACGAGGGCCCGCGGCCGGACACCAGCCTCGATGGCCTGGCCAGGCTGCGCACCGTGTTTGCCGCCCGCGGAAGCGTCACCGCCGGCAACAGCTCGCAGACTTCCGACGGCGCCGGTGCACTGATCCTCGCGAGCGAGAAGGCCTGCCAGCAATTCGATCTGAAGCCGCTCGCGCGCTTCGTCAGCTTCGCGAGCAAGGGCGTGCCGCCGCAGATCATGGGCATCGGGCCGATCGAGGCCATTCCGGCTGCCCTGCGCTACGCCGGCCTGACGCAGGACGCGATCGACTGGATCGAGCTCAACGAGGCTTTCGCGGCCCAGTCGTTGGCGGTGATCAACACCCTCGGGCTGGACCCGGCCAAGGTCAACCCGATGGGCGGCGCGATTGCGCTGGGCCATCCGCTGGGCGCGACGGGCGCTATCCGCTCGGCCACGGTGGTGCACGCGCTGCAGCGCAAGAAGCTCAAGTACGGCATGGTCACGATGTGCGTGGGCATGGGGCAGGGCGCCGCCGGCATCTTCGAACGAGTCTGATCACGCCACCCACCCGGGCGGCAGCGTCCCGCAGACGACTGCCCGAGTCCTTCAGCCGGAGCACACTTCCACCATGAGCACACACCCCCTGGACAAGGCGCTGGCGCTCGCGCACAGCGACATCCGTGTCGGCCACTTCACCGGCGCCACCAGTCCCGACTACTGGAACATGGTCGGACCCTTTGGCGGGACGACCGCGGCGGTGATGCTGCAGTCGGTGCTGAAGCATCCCGAACTGCTCGGAGCACCGGTCGCATTGACGGTCAACTATGCAGCCGCGCTCACGGCCGGTGCCTTCGAATTGCTGGCCGTACCGGTGCGCACCAACCGTTCCACGCAGCACTGGACGATCCAGTTGTCGCAGGCTGACGCGGCGGGGCAGGCGCAGATCGTGGGCACGGGCAGCGCAGTGACGGCCCTGCGGCGCGAGACCTGGGGCGCCAACGACCTGCCGATGCCCGAGGTGCCGCGGCCGATGGAGGTCGAGCGCCTGAGCATCGGGCCGGCCAAAGTGGCCTGGATCGACCGCTACGAGATGCGCCCGATCAGCGGAGCACTGCCCGTGCGCTGGGATGGCAGCGGCGATCAAAGCGAGACCCGGATGTGGGTGCGCGATGCGCCGGCGCGCCCGCTCGACTTCGCTGCGCTCGCGGCGCTGAGCGACTGCTTCTTTCCGCGCGTCTGGCTGCGGCGCGCCAGGCCGGTGCCGATCGGTACCGTGTCGATCACCACCTATTTCCACGTCGATGCCGCCCAGCTATCCGAGGTGGGCGACGGCCACCTGCTCGGCCGTGCCACCGGCCAGCAGTTCCGCAACGGCTACTTCGATCAGGCTGCGCAGCTGTGGAGCGAGGCCGGGGCCCTGCTCGCCACCTCGAACCAGATCGTGTACTTCAAGGAGTGAGAGCCTCCGCGAGGCGCCACACTCCGCCCACTTCTTTGCAGCAAGGACCTTCCATGAGCGACATCCTCGTGCACGCCGAAGCCGGCGTGATGACCCTGACCTTCAACCGGCTCGACAAGAAGAATTCAATTACCCGCGCCATGTACGCGGCGCTGGGCGACGCGCTGGCGAAGGCGGCCGAGGACAGCGCGGTGCGCGCGGTGCTGATCCAGGGCGACGCCACGATTTTCAGCGCGGGCAACGACATTGGCGACTTCCTGAATGCGCCGCCCTCGACGCCGGATTCGCCGGTATTCCGTTTCCTGCACGGCATCGCCGCCTTTCCGAAGCCGCTGGTGGCGGCGGTATGCGGACCGGCGGTGGGCATCGGCACCACCATGCTCTTCCATTGCGACCTGGTCTACGCGGGCGACAACGCGGCCTTCTCGATGCCTTTCGTCAACCTGGGCTTGTGTCCCGAGGCTGCGTCGAGCTTGCTGGTCCCGCAGATGTTCGGCTACCACCGTGCCGCCGAGGCGCTTCTGCTGGGCGAGCCCTTTATGGCGGAGGCCGCGCTCGAGGTCGGCCTGGTCAACCGCATCGTGCCGCCCACCGAGGCCAATTCCATCGCCCAGGCCCAGGCGCACAAGCTCGCGGCCAAGCCCCTGTCGTCGCTGATGGAGATCAAACGCCTGATGAAGAAGGGCCAGCAGGCGAGCGTCATCGAACGCATGGGTGAAGAGGGGGAGAGCTTCGGTCGCTTGCTGCGTGAGCCGGCGGCCAAGGAGGCGTTCACCGCGTTCATGGAAAAGCGCAAGCCCGACTTCTCAAAGGTCTGACGGCAGGAAGGTTCGAGGGTCTGACCCGGTCACTCCCTGGCGATCGCCCGCGGCCTCCCGTTGTCGTCGATCGCCACATAGGTGAACGTGGCCTCGGTCACCTTGATGTACTCGCCCTGCGCCTTGAAGCGCTCTGCGAAGACCTCGACCGTGACCGTCACCGAGGTGCGCCCGATCCGCACCAGCTTGGAATAGAAGGACAGGATGTCCCCCAGCCGCACCGGCTGCTTGAAGACGAATTCGTTGACCGCGACCGTGGCCATGCGGCCCTTGGCGTAGCGCGCCGGAATCACCGAGCCGGCCAGGTCGCACTGGGCCATGACCCAGCCGCCGAAGATGTCGCCGTTGGCGTTGACATCCGCCGGCAGCGGGATCACCTTGAGCACGAGTTCCATGTCGGCGGGCAGGCTCTTGAGGGTGGCTGAGAGGTTGGCGGGAACAGACATGGGCACAATCCGGGGAAAGCAACAGCCACGATTGTCTCCCCATGCGCCGCAGCGGCGAAGCCCTTTCCCCTCCTCATCATCCCTCGGCCAGCGAGCCGGCCCGGAGCGATCGCTCCGACTGGGCCACGCTGCGCCGGCTGTTTCCCTACCTCTGGCGCTACAAGTGGCGGGTGCTGGCCGCGCTGCTCTTCATGGTGGGCGCCAAGGTGGCCAATGTCGGCGTGCCGGTGCTGCTGAAGAACCTGGTCGACACCATGACGCCGAAGCCCGACATGGCGCAGGCGCTGCTGGTGGTGCCGATCGCGCTGCTGGTCGCCTACGGGCTGCTGCGCTTCTCGACCTCGCTGTTCGGCGAACTGCGCGAGCTGGTCTTCGCCAAGGCGACCGAAGGCGCGGCGCGCAGCATCTCGCTGGAGGTGTTCCGGCACCTGCATGCGCTGTCGCTGCGCTTCCACCTGGAGCGGCAGACCGGCGGCATGACGCGCGACATCGAGCGCGGCACGCGCGGGGTGCATTCGCTGATCTCGATGTCGCTCTACAGCATCGTGCCGACCATCATCGAGCTGACGCTGGTGCTGACCATCCTGGGCGTGAAGTTCGATGCGCTCTTCGTCTGGATCACGGGTGCCGCGCTGGTGCTCTACATCGCCTTCACCGTCACGGTGACCGAGTGGCGCACGCAGTTCCGCAAGACCATGAACGAGCTCGACTCGCTGGCGCAGAGCCGTGCCATCGATTCGCTGCTGAACTACGAGACGGTCAAGTACTTCAACAACGAGGAGTTCGAGGCGACGCGCTACGACGCAAGCCTCGACCGCTACCGGCGCGCCGCCATCAAGAGCCAGAGAACGCTGAGCCTGCTCAACACCGGCCAGCAGATGCTGATCGCGGTGAGCCTGGTGCTGATGCTGTGGCGCGCGACCGCGGGCGTGGTCGATGGCCGCATGACGCTGGGCGACCTGGTCATGGTCAACGCCTTCATGATCCAGCTGTACATCCCGCTCAACTTCCTGGGCGTGATCTATCGCGAGATCAAGCAGAGCCTGACCGACCTGGACAAGATGTTCGTGTTGATGGAGAAGGAGCGCGAGGTGCGCGATGCGCCAGGCGCCCGGCCGCTCGCGGGACGCGATGCCAGCGTGCGCTTCGAGGATGTGAGCTTCGCCTACGAGGCCTCGCGGCCGATCCTCAAGCATGTGAGCTTCGAGATTCCGGCCGGAAAGACAGTGGCGGTGGTCGGGCCCTCCGGGTCGGGCAAGTCCACGCTGGCACGGTTGCTCTATCGCTTCTATGACGTCCAGCAGGGCCGCATCCTGATCGGCGGCGAGGACATCCGCGAGGTGACCCAGGCCAGCGTGCGCCAGGCCATCGGCATCGTGCCGCAGGACACGGTGCTTTTCAACGACACCATCGAATACAACATCGCCTATGGCCGCCCGGGCACCAGCCGGGCCCAGGTCGAGCAGGCGGCGCGGGCGGCGCGCATCCATGACTTCATCGCTGCAACGCCCAAGGGCTACGACACGCCGGTGGGCGAGCGCGGCCTGAAGCTTTCGGGCGGGGAAAAGCAGCGAGTCGCGATCGCGCGCACGCTGCTGAAAGACCCGCCGATCCTGATCTTCGACGAGGCGACCTCGGCGCTGGACTCGGCCAACGAACGCGCCATCCAGGCGGAGCTCAAGAGCGCGGCGCAGAACAAGACCACCCTGGTGATCGCGCACCGCCTCTCGACCGTGGTCGACGCGCACGAGATCCTGGTGCTCGAGGGCGGCGTGATCGTCGAGCGCGGCACCCACGCGCAACTGCTCGCCAGGGACGCGCGCTACGCCCAGATGTGGGCTCTGCAGCAAATCGAGGCTGCCGAGCCCGTTCTTTGATTCCCATTCTTCCGGAGATCGGATGTCCGACAAGATTCCCCTCCTGGTGGTCAGCAGCCTGTCGAGCGCCCACCAGGCCCAGATTGCCGCGGTGTATGACCTGACTTATGCGCCCACGCCGGCCGAGCGCGCTGCCGCCATCGCAGCGCAGGGCGCCCGTTACCGCGCGGTGCTGACCATCGGCGTGATCGGGCTCACGCCCGACGAGCTCGCGGCAATGCCGAAGGTCGAACTGATCTGCGCGATGGGCGCAGGCTACGAGTGCCTGCCGCTGGAGGCGGCGCGCTCGCGCGGCATTGCCCTCGCGAACGGCGCCGGCACCAACGACGACTGCGTGGCCGACCATGCCTTCGGCCTGCTGATCGGCATCGTGCGCGGCATCCGCATGCTCGACCGGGCGTGCCGCGAAGGCATATGGCGCGAGGCAATTCCGCAGCCGCCCAACGTCTCGGGCAAGCGCCTGGGCATCCTCGGGCTGGGCACCATCGGCCAGAAGATCGCCAAGCGTGCCGCCGGCTTCGACATGGAGATCGGCTACCACAACCGCAAGCCGCGCGAGGGCGTGGCGCATCGCTACTTCGACAGCCTGCAGTCCATGGCCGAGTGGGCCGACGTGCTGATGATCGCCACGCCGGGCGGCCCCGGCACGCGCCACCTGATCGATGCCCGCATCCTCGATGCGCTCGGGCCGCAGGGCTTCCTGGTCAACATCTCGCGCGGCAGCGTGGTCGACACCGAGGCGCTCGCCGCCGCGTTGCGCGAAAGGCGCATCGCCGGCGCCGGGCTGGACGTCTACGAGAGCGAGCCCGAGCCGCCACGGCCATTGATCGGACTCGACAACGTGCTGCTCACGCCGCACGTGGCCGGCTGGTCGCCCGAGGCCACGCAGGCGTCGGTAGACCGCTTCATGGCGAATGCCGAAGGGCACTTCGCGGGGCGCGGCGTCGTGTCGCCGATCTGAAGGGGTGTGCAGACCGGCCGCGCGAGCGGCCGGCGGTCCTGGCATTGCTCTTGCTAATTGACTGGGCGATTAATTAAGACGAGGGTTAACCCCATGTCGGTGCATGGAGGCCCAGGGCTAATCTCGCACATTAATTAATTGGGTGATTAATTAGTTGAGCACGTGGCCGGTTCATCGGCCCGGGCATTCCTCTTGAATGGAGATCGAAATGCAGAAGTGGATGCGTGTGTTCGGCGCGGCGGGCTTGCTCGGCCTGGCCGCAGGTGGCGCCTGGGCGCAAGACACGGTGAAGGTCGGCGTGATCCAGCCGCTGACCGGTTCGGTGGCCTACAACGGCCAGGCCTTCGTGAGCGGCGCCAAGCTGGCGGTGGAACGGCGCAATGCTGCCGGCGGCGTTTTCGGGCGCAAGGTGGAGCTCGTGATCGAGGACGGCCAGTGCCGTCCGGCCAACTCGGTCAACGCGGCCGAGAAGCTCATCCAGCGCGACAAGGTGGTGGCGCTCGCAGGCGCCTTCTGCAGCTCGGCCACGGCCGCGGTGATGCCGGTGGCCGAGAAGTACAAGGTGCCGCTCCTGACCGGCGTGTCGTCCAAGGCGGACCTGACGGAAAAAGGGATGCAGTACTTTTTCCGCTCGGCAGAGACCGACCGGCTCATGTCCAAGACCTTCAGCAAGATCCTGGCCGAGAAGCTGCAGCTCAAGACGGTGGCCTACATCGGCGTGAACGACGACTGGGGCCGCGGCGGCGTCGAGGACTTCTCCAAGGACCTCGGCGCGCTGGGCGTGAAGACCGTGATGAAGGAGTACTTCGACCACGGCGCGACCGACTTCTACACGCTGCTCACCAAGCTCAAGGCCAGCAATGCCGACGGCGTGTTCGTCGCGGCCGAGACACAGGACGGCTCGATCCTGGTCAAGCAGTTCAAGGAGTTCGGCCTCAAGACCAAGATCTTCGGCGTGGGCTCCTGGGCGACCGCGGACTTCGTCGGCCTGGCCGGCGACGCCTCCGAGGGCATCTACGCCGCCGTCCCCTATGCGTCGAGCCTGCCGGGCGAGCGCAACAAGGCCTTCGTCGATCTCTACACCGCCGGCTACAAGGAAAAGCCGGGCAAGTACGGCGCGGCCGGCTACAACGCGCTGAACATCATGATGGATGCGCTCGCGCGTGCCGGCAAGGCCGAGCCCGACGCGGTGCGCGACGCGCTGCGCAAGACCGACTACGCCGCGCCCAATGGCCGCTACCGCTTCACCGAGAAGGGTGAAGGCTACGGCTTCGACGTGGTGCTGGTGCAGATCGTGAACAAGGAGCCGCGCGTCGTGGCCCAGAGCGCGACCGAGAAGCCCTGAGGACCGGCATGGAGCAGTTGCCACAGTACCTCGTCAACGGCCTGGTCACGGGGTCGTTCTACGCCCTGTCGGCCCTGGGCCTGACGCTGATCCTCGGCCTCATGCGCGTCGTCAACTTCGCGCACGGCGAGCTGTACATGATGGGAGGCGTCATGGGCTGGTGGGCCACCACGCGGCTCGGCCTCGACTTCTTCACCGGGCTGCTGCTGGTGGCCGTCGCGATGGGTGCGTTCGGCTGGCTGGTCGACCGCCTGCTGATCGAGCGCATCCGCGACCAGGGCGAGGAGCCCGGCATCCTGCTGACCATCGGCTTGTCGATCTTCCTGGCCAACACCGCGTTGCTGATGGTCGGCACCGCGCCGTTGAAGGTGGAGGCGCCGATCGCCGCGGGCCCGGTCTTCCTGGGCACGGTGGTGCTCACCAAGCTGCGGCTGTTCGCGGTGGGAGTGTGCGCGCTGCTGATCGTGGCGGCCTGGCTCACGATCCACAAGACCCGGCTCGGGCGCGCGATGCGCGCCACCTTCCAGGACCCGATGGCCGCGCGGCTGGTGGGCATCCGCACCTCCAGCGTCTACGCCAGCACCTTCGCGATGGGCACGGTGATCGCGTCGATGGCGGGCATGCTGCTCGGCTCGATCTACTCGGCGCAGGTGTCGGTGGGCGGCCTGGTCAGCATGAAGGCCTTCGTGGTCGTGATCCTCGGCGGCATGGGCAGCTTTGCCGGCGCCATTGCCGGCGGCCTGCTGCTCGGCGTCGCGGAGGCGCTGTGGGGCGGCTACGTCGCCACCGGCTGGGTCGACATCATTGGCTTCGCGCTGGTGATCCTGGCCCTTGTCTTCCGGCCTTACGGTCTCTTCTCCCGGCGGGTGGAGCGCGCATGAAATTCGAACGTCGATGTCTCTGGGCGCTGATGCTGCTCGCGGCGCTGGTGCCCCTGCTGGTGCGCGACCAGTACCTGCTGCACATCGCCATCATGGTGCTGTTCTACGCAGTGCTCGCCACCAGCCTCAACCTGGTGGTGGGCTACGTCGGCGAGTTCTCGCTCGGCCACACCGCCTTCCTCGGCACGGGCGCCTATGCGGCGGCGCTGCTGTCGACCGTCCATGGCTGGCCGATCTGGGCCACCATCCCGGTCGCTGGTGCCCTGGCGGCGCTGATGGGCGTGATCATCGGGGGCATCACGCTGCGGCTGCAGGGGCCGTTCTTCGTGATCGTGACCCTGTCGTTCGCCGAGGTGCTGCGCCTGGTGGCGGACAACTGGATCGCGCTCACGAACGGCCCGATGGGCATCGCCGGCGTGCCGCAGCCCGCACTGCTGGCGGAGGCCGGCAACCTCGGCGCCAAGCAGTTCTACTACGCCGTCGCCTGGATGCTGCTGGCGATCGCGCTGTACCTCTCGTACCGTTTCGTGAACTCCAACGCGGGCCGCGCGGCCGTCGCCATTCGCGAGAACCGCTATGTCGCGCAATCGATCGGCATCCGGCCGCTGACCTATTCGATGTTCGCGCTGGTGCTCGGCGCCTTCCTGTCGGGCATGGCCGGCGGCTTCTATGCGCACTACATCTCCTTCGTCGGGCCTGAAGTGTTCCGCTTCGCCTTCATGGTCAGCATGATCATCATGGTGCTGATCGGCGGCAAGGGCACGCTGGTGGGGCCGCTGATCGGTGCATTGCTGGTGACCTTCCTGGAGGAGTACCTGCGCGAAGCCAAGGAACTGCGCCTGTCTCTCTTCGGCCTGGCGGTGATCGCCATCGTGCTGTTCCTGCCGCGCGGCCTGATGGGCTTCATCGCGCGGCGCCGGGAGACCCGCGCCGTGGCTGCTGCGCCCCCCACCGCTCAGAGCGCCCCGCGCGCGGCCCGGAGGCCTGCATGAACGCGGCGGGCACGCTGGAGGTCCGCGGCCTCAGCAAGTCCTTCGGCGGCATCCATGCCGTGAAGGACATCAGCTTCGATGTGCAGCCCGGCGAGATCGTCGGCCTGATCGGCCCGAACGGCGCCGGCAAGACCACCTGCTTCAACCTGATCACCGGCTTCTACTCGCCGAGCGAGGGCAGGGTGCACTTCCGCGGCGGCGACGTGACGGGCGAAAAGCCCTACCGCATGGCACGCCTGGGCATCGTGCGAAGCTTCCAGAAGACCAACATCCTCAAGTCGTTGACGGTGTTCGAGAACGTGCTCACCGGGCATTACCTGGAAGCACGCCAGCCGCTCTGGCGCACCTTCTTTCCCGGCGCGCGTGTGCGCCGCACCGAGCATGCCGTGCGCGAGAGCGCGGAGCGGATCGTGCACACGATGGGGCTCGGGCAGCGCATGGACGTGCCTGCGTACATGCTGTCCTGCGGCGAGCTTCGCCTGCTCGAAGTGGCGCTCGCGCTGGCCGCCAAGCCCGAGATCCTGATGCTCGACGAGCCCGCGGCCGGCCTGAACAGCCAAGAAGCGAAGACCTTCGGCGAGATCCTGAAGAAGCTGCGCGGCTCCTTCGTGAAGTCGATCCTGATCGTGGAACACAACATGGGCCTGGTGATGGGCGTGTGCGACCGCGTGGTGGTGATGCATTTCGGCGAGAAGCTGGCCGAAGGCACCCCCGCCGACGTGCAGAGCGATGCCCGCGTGATCGAGGCCTACCTGGGCGGAGGGAGAAAGTCATGAGTGCCGTGATGGCAAACCCCATCCCCATCGGGCAGGGTGCAAGCGCGCCAAGCGCCCACCTGCTCGAGCTGAAGGACGTGCATGTCAGCTACGGCAAGACCGCCGCGCTGCACGGCGTGAGCCTTGCCGTGCAACCGGGCGAGGTGGTCGCGCTCATCGGTGCCAACGGCGCCGGCAAGAGCACCACGTTGCGCGTCATCTCCGGCCTGCTGCGGCCGACGCGCGGCGAGATCCAGTTCGATGGCCGCGCCATCGGCGGCATGCCGGCCGACCGCGTGGTCGCGCTGGGCATCGCGCAGTCGCCGGAAGAGCGCCACGTCTGGCCGGCGATGAGCGTGTACGAAAACCTCTCGCTCGGCGCCTACCTGTGCAAGTCGGCCGCGGAGATCGAGCAGCGCATCGCCAAGGTGTATGCCCGCTTCCCGCGGCTGAAGGAGCGGCACCGGCAGCTGGCCGGCACGCTCAGCGGCGGCGAGCAGCAAATGCTGGCCATCGGCCGCGCGCTCATGTCCGAGCCCAGGTTGCTGCTGCTCGACGAGCCGAGCCTGGGGCTGAGCCCGCGCATGGCCGAGGAGGTGTTCGACTTCGTGCGCGAGATCCATGCGCATGGCGTGACGGTGCTGCTGGTCGAGCAGAACGTGCACAACGCACTCTCGGTCGCGTCGCGCGCCTATGTCTTCGAAACCGGCCGCGTGGTCGCCGAGCGCGATGCGGCCGGGCTGCTGCAGGACCCGGAACTGCTCAGCGCATATCTCGGCGCCTGAGCCGCATGGGCATCCGGAAGGCGAAGGTGTTCCAGCGAGCCGCGGGTGCGCCGGGGCACTGGCCCTCGCCCCCGCGGCCTTCATCGAACAACGACTCGTTCATTCGTTTCAAAAGCAATCCAACAGGAGATCTGGTATGAGCAAAGCAATGCGCGTGGGCATCGTCGGCGGCGGCATCGGCGGCGTCGCGCTGGCGCGGGCGCTGCGGCTGCGCGGCATCGACGCCCACGTTTTCGAGCGCGCCTCGGCCTTCGGCGAAATTGGAGCGGGCGTGCAGATGACCCCCAATGCCGCCAAGGTGCTGAAGGGCCTGGGTGTGGGCGAGGGCCTGGATCGCATCGGCTTCCTGCCCGAGGCCATGGTCGGGCGCAACTGGAACGACGCGCGCGAGCTGTTCCGCACCCCCCTGCGCGAGGTGTGCCCGCGGCTCTTCGGGGCCGGCTTCTATCACGTGCACCGGGCCGACCTGCACGCGATCCTCTGCGAGGGCATTCCGGCGGACCGCGTGCGCTTCAACGTCCAATGCACCGGCGTCGAGCAGCACGGCGAGCGGGCCGTTGCGCAGTTCTCGGACGGCACCCGCTTCGAGGCCGACCTGATCGTCGGCGCCGACGGCATCCATTCGGCGGTGCGCGATTCGCTGTGGGGCAAGACGGATGCGCGCTTCACCGGCCACATGTGCTGGCGCGCGCTGGTGCCGGTGGAGCAGCATCCGCTGCCCTTCGTCAGCCCGGACGCCTCGTTCTGGATGGGGCCCAAGGCACACATCGTGACCTACTACGTGAAGGGCGGCGCCGCCGTCAACATCGTGGCCGTCAACGAGAGCGCGCAATGGGTTGCCGAGTCGTGGACCGAGCCCAGCACCCGCGAGGAGCTGCTGGCTGCCTATGCCGGCTGGCACCCGAACATCGTCCGCCTGTTCGAGCGCACCGACACCTCGCAGATCTTCAAGTGGGGCCTGTTCGACCGCGACCCGATGGGCGCGTGGTCGCAGGGGCGGGTCACGCTGCTGGGCGACGCGGCGCACCCGATGCTGCCCTTCCTCTCGCAGGGCGCGGCGATGGCGATCGAGGACGCCTACGTGCTGGCTGCCGCGCTGGCGCACCACGCCGGCGACTGCGCGGCCGCGCTGCGCGCCTACGAGGCCGAACGGCTGCCGCGCACGGCCCGCGTGCAGCTCGAGGCGCGCGAGCGCGGCCGCACCTATCACCTGTCCACCCCCGAGGAACAGCGTCAGCGCGACCTCGCCTTCCAGCAGCAGCAGGCGAAGAACCCAAACGCCGTCGGCATCAAGGCCGAGTGGGTCTACGAATACGACGCGACCCGCTGCGACGAACGCTTCGACACCGTGGCCTCGGTGGCCTGAACCGGAGGACGAACATGAAGAGCTATCGCATCGGCCAGATCGTGCCGAGTTCCAACACCACGATGGAGACCGAGATCCCCGCCATGCTGCGCCTGCGCGAGCAGGTGCGTCCGGAACGCTTCACCTTCCATTCGGCGCGCATGCGCATGAAGCAGGTCAACAAGGAAGAGCTTGCGGCCATGGACGCCGAATCCGACCGCTGCGCGCTGGAGCTCAGCGATGCCCGCGTGGACGTGCTCGGCTATGCCTGCCTGGTGGCCATCATGGCGATGGGCCGCGGCTATCACCGCCAGTCGGAGACCCGCCTGCGCGCGGCCACCGCCGGCAACCAGGGCGAGGCGCCGGTGGTCACCAGTGCCGGGGCCTTGGTGGATGCACTGCGCGTGATCGGTGCGCGCCGCATCGCCCTGGTCGCGCCGTACATGGTGCCGCTGACCAAGCTGGTGATCGACTACATCGAGCATGAAGGCTTCGAGGTGGCGGACTGGCGGGCGCTCGAGATCCCCGACAACCTGGAGGTCGGACGCCACGACCCCGCACGGCTGCCGGGCATCGTCGCCGGCATGAAGACCTCGGACGTGGACGCGATCGTGCTCTCCGCCTGCGTGCAGATGCCTTCGCTGCCGGCGATCGCACGCGTGGAAGCGGCCACCGGCAAGCCGGTCATCACGGCGGCCGTGGCGACCACCTACGCGATGCTCGGCGCGCTGGGCCTGGAGCCCGTGGTGCCCGGCGCGGGCGCGCTGTTGTCCGGCGCCTATGCGGGAGCGAAGCGATGAGCGGCAGCCATTACCTGTACGGCGCGCATGTGCACGCCAATGGCATCCGCCAGCACTACCTGCGCTACGGCGGCACCGGCGGCGAGCGTGCATCGCGCGATGCGGTGATCCTGGTCCCCGGCATCACCAGCCCGGCCGTGACCTGGGGCTTCGTCGCCGAGCGCTTCGGCCGCCACTTCGACACCTATGTGCTCGATGTGCGCGGCCGAGGCCTCAGCGAGGCCTCGGACACGCTCGACTACAGCCTCGATGCGCAGGTCGCCGACGTGATCGCGCTGGCCCAGGCGCTGGCTTTGCCGCGCTTCGCGCTGGTCGGGCACTCGATGGGCGGACGTATCGCGATCCGCGCCGCCGGGCGGCAACCTGCCGGACTCACGCGCGTGGTCGCGGTCGATCCGCCGGTCTCCGGCCCCGGCCGGCGTGCGTACCCGGCAAAGCTGCCGTGGTACGTGGACTCCATCCGCCTTGCGCGCCGCGGCATCACCCTGGACCAGATGCGCGAGTTCTGTCCGACCTGGAGCGAGGCGCAGCTGCGGCTTCGCGCGCAATGGCTGCATACCTGCGACGAGCGCGCCATCGTGACCAGCTTCGAGGCCTTCCAGACCGACGACATCCACGCCGACCTGCCCCGCATCGCGGTGCCCTTGCTGCTGATCACCGCCGAGCGCGGCGACGTGGTGCGGCCCGGCGACGTCG
Organism: Variovorax sp. PBS-H4; assembly: GCF_901827205.1. Classification (NCBI taxonomy): domain Bacteria; kingdom Pseudomonadati; phylum Pseudomonadota; class Betaproteobacteria; order Burkholderiales; family Comamonadaceae; genus Variovorax; species Variovorax sp. PBS-H4. The sequence goes on from NZ_LR594675.1 coordinate 899,858, forward strand.
AGGAGATGCGCCGCCTGGCCCCGCAGCTCGCCGAGGTGCGCGTGCCCGACGCCGGCCACATGATTCCCTGGGACCACGAGGCGAATTTCTATCGCGCCTTCGGCGAGTTCCTCGGCCATCCGCTCGATTGAGAAGAAAGGAGAACGCCATGGCTGTCCGCGACACCGACCTGATCCGCGCCTGGACCCAGGTCCTCACCCTGTCGAAACTGAAGGCCGGGGATGCCGTCACCGTGCTCACCAGCGAGCACACGCACCCGCAGACGCTGCGCTGCGCGATCACCGCCGCGACGATGCTCGGTGCCTGCGTGAGCCGGCTGGACCTGCCGCCCGTCAATGCCGAGAAGTCGCTGAGCCGCGACCCGCTGGCGTACCTCGGCACCACGCCGCTCACGGGCAACCGCGCTGCCCTCGCGGCGCTCAAGGCCAGCGATCTCGTGCTCGACCTGATGACCTTGCTGTTCTCGCCGGAGCAGCACGAGATCCTGCAAGGCGGCACGAAGATCCTGCTGGCGGTCGAGCCGCCCGAGGTGCTGCTGCGCATGGTGCCGACGCTGGAAGACTTCGAGCGCGTCCAGGCCGGCGTTGCGCTGCTGAAGGGCCGCCGCACGATGCGCGTGAGCTCGGCCGCCGGTACCGACCTTCACCTGCCGCTGGGCGAATACCCGATCACGGCCGAGTACGGCTTCGTCGACCAGCCGGGCCGCTGGGACCACTGGCCCAGCGGCTTTGCCTTCACCTGGCCGAACGAAGGCGGCGCGCAGGGCCGCATCGTGCTGGCCAAGGGCGATGTGCTGCTGCCGATGAAGTCCTATGTGGGCGAACCGATCGAGCTGACGGTGAAGGATGGCTTCGTCACCCGCATCGATGGCTCGGTGGAAGCCGAGATGCTGCGCGAGTACATCGAGTCCTTCGCGGACCCCGAGGCCTACGCCATCTCGCACATCGGCTGGGGCCTGCAGAAGCGTGCCTATTGGTCGACGCTCGGCCTCTACGACCGCGAAGCCACGTTGGGCATGGACGCGCGCGCGGTCAGCGGCAACTTCCTGTTCTCGCTCGGCCCCAACAACGAGGCGGGCGGCAGCCGCACCACGGCCTGCCACATCGACATTCCGATGCGCCGCTGCAACGTCTTCGTCGACGAGCTGCAGGTGGTGCGCGAGGGCCAGGTGGTCGAGGAACTGATGACGGCGCAGCCGCCGCGGAAAGAGCCGGCCCATGCCTGAAGAGACCGAGGTCTACCGCCGCCAGGGCTTCGGCGCCGGCTTGGGCGTGCAGCCGCCGCTCGGCCTGCTGATCGTCGACTTCGTCAACGGCTTCGCCGACCCGGGCGTCTTCGGCGGCGGCAACATTCCGCAGGCGATCGAGCGAACGGTGCCGCTGCTGGCGCTCGCGCGCGAGCGCGGCTGGCCGGTGGCGCACAGCCGCATCGTCTATGCCGACGACAATGGCGACGCCAACGTCTTCAGCGACAAGGTGCCTGGCATGCTGACGCTGAAGGAGGCCTCGCCCGCCAGCGCGATCGTCGATGCGCTCGCGCCGCATGCGGGCGAGCTGGTGGTGCGCAAGAACGTTCCGTCTGCCTTCTTCGGCACCACGCTCGCGCCCTGGCTCACGCAGCGGGGCGTGCGCACGCTGCTGGTCGCCGGGTGCGTGACCAGCGGCTGCGTGCGCGCCAGCGTGGTCGACGCCATGTGCTGGGGTTTTCGGCCGCTGGTGCTGGGCGACTGCGTGGGCGACCGCGCCCTCGGGCCACACGAGGCCAGCCTGTTCGACCTGCAGCAGAAGTACGCCGACGTGATGACGTCGGCCGAATTGCGCGAGCGCCTGCCTGCTGCGGGTTGAAGGCGCTCAGCGCGCTTCGAAGCCGCCGACCACGAAGCGCGTGACCTGGTCGATGAGTGCGTCCGTGTCGTCGGGGTCGTACATGCCCTTGGGCGTCATCTCTTCCATGCGGTGGGTGTCGGAGAAGGCGTAGAGGTACGTGCCGATCATCAGCGTCACGCGCCAGTACGCGTCGAGCTCTCCGAGCTTCGGCAGCGCCTCCCGCAGCACCTCCACATAGCGCCGGGTCGAGCCGCCATAGGCATCGGTGCGCAGCTTGTACGAGATCTCGGGCGGCTCGGTGTGCAGCCGTGCCTGCAGCCGCAGGAAGGAACGCCCCTGCGGCGTTCCGCGCAGCTGCAGCGTGGGCAGCAGGAAGGCCCGCACGATGTCGCGCACGCGCGGCTTGCCGCCCTTGCCCAGGGCGTCCAGGTTCTCCATGCGCTGCTGCGAGATCACCTGCCCGCGCCGCAGGAACACCGCCTCGTACAGCCCGTACTTGGAGCCGAAGTAGTAGCTGATCAGGGCCTGCGTGACCTTGGCCTCGTTGGCGACTTCGCGCAGCGTGGTGCCGGCATAGCCGAGGTTGGCGAACTGGCCTTCTGCCGCGTCGAGGATCTCCTCGCGAACGACGCTCGCGCCTCCGGGGCGGCCCGGTCCCTTCTGCTTGCTGCGGCGCTTGTGCGGCGCCGCAGCGGCCACTTCGGCATGGGGCGACTGGCTTGGAGAATCCATGAATTAATCGCTCGTTTAATAGTTGGAGTGTAGTGTGCCGGCGCCCATTGTTCGAGGCACGCGGGAGTGCCCGGACATAATCGCCGCTCATGGAAACCAAGTGGCTTGAGGACTTCGTCAGCCTTGCAGAGACACGCAGCTTCAGCCGCTCTGCCCAATTGCGCCATGTGACCCAGCCCGCCTTCTCGCGCCGCATCCAGGCGCTCGAAGGCTGGGCCGGCACCGACCTGGTCGACCGCAGTTCCTACCCGACGCGCCTCACGCCTGCCGGCCAGACGCTCTACGGCCAGGCCATCGAGATGCTGCAGGCCCTGCAGAGCACGCGCGCCATGCTCCGCGGCCATTCGGCCGCGGCGCAGGACGTGATCGAAGTGGCGGTGCCGCACACCCTGGCCTTCACCTTCTTCCCTGCCTGGGTCACCAGCTTGCGCGAGCAGTTCGGGCCGCTGAAGAGCCGGCTCATCGCGCTCAACGTGCACGATGCCGTGCTGCGCCTGGTCGAAGGCAGCTGCGACCTGCTGATTGCCTACCACCACCCTTCGCAGCCGCTGCCGCTGGATGCCAACCGCTACGAGATGGTGAGCCTCGGCGAGGAGGTGGTCGCGCCCTGGGTCAAGCCCGATGCGGAAGGCGCGCCGCGCTACCGGCTTCCGGGCCGTCCGGGGCAGCCGCTGCCGTACCTCGGTTATGCCCCCGGCGCGTACCTGGGCCGCGTGGTCGACCAGTTGCTGAAGGAATCGCGCACGGCAATCCACCTCGACCGGGTCTATGAGACCGACATGGCAGAAGGCCTCAAGGTGATGGCGCTCGAAGGCCACGGCATTGCCTTTCTGCCGCAGAGTGCGGTGCGCAAGGAGGTGCGGGCGCGCACGCTGGTGAGCGCACTGCCGCCCGAGATCGAGAAGCTCGAAGCGACCATGGAGATCCGCGCTTACCGCGAACGTCCAGCCTCCGCTCCCGCCTCTGCCAGGCCCGGGCTGCGCAAAGGCGAAGGGCTTGCCGCGCGGGCCGACAAAGGCACTGCCGACGCGCTGTGGGCGTACCTCGTGGGAACTCAGCCGCCGGCAGCCTGATGAGCCGTGCCGCGTCATGTTGTGCAGTGCACAAACTATGACGGCGCGGCATGCCGACTGCTGCAATGGGCATTTGCCCTCGGGGCCGTCGACCTTCTAAAGTCTGCCCCGACGTTTTGCTGCCCCAGCGGGCCGGAAAAGCTCGCGCCGCCCGCGTGCTTTTTTTCGGGCACAAAGGCTGCTTTATGTGCTCGCACGAAGCGCTCTGCAACACACTGCCCCGGTTCGGAACTGCGCCGCACTCCGCGCGATTGCAGACGGTGCGCCCCGCACCGGGTTGGCCCGGGTGTGGCGCAGAATGCGGGTGTCTAGAATTTGTATCCTCTCAGTCACAGGAGTTTTCTACATGAAGAAGCAAGTATTGGCACTGGCCGTGATGGCGCTCGCCGCCGGCAGCGCACTGGCGCAGGCCAATGACACGCTGGCCAAGATCAAGTCCAGCGGCGTCGTCACGATGGGGGTGCGCGATTCCTCCGGTGCACTGGCTTACACCATCGGCGACGGCAAGTACGTCGGCTTTCACACCGAGATGGCGCGCAAGATCCTGAGCGACATTCAGAAGCAGCTGGGCCTGCCCAAGCTGGAGGTCAAGGAGCAGCTGGTGACCTCGCAAAACCGCATTCCTCTGGTGCAGAACGGCACCGTCGACCTCGAGTGCGGCTCGACCACCAACAACGCGACCCGCCAGAAGGACGTGGACTTCGCCGTCACCACCTTCGTCGAGGAAGTGCGCATCGCCGTGAAGGCCGACTCCGGCATCACCAAGATCGCCGACCTCAATGGCAAGAGCGTGGCCACCACCACCGGCACCACGTCCGTGCAGACCCTGCGCAAGAACGAGCGCGCGCAAGGCATCGACTTCAAGGAAGTCATGGGCAAGGACCACGCCGACAGCTTCCTGCTGCTCGAGTCCGGCCGTGCCGACGCCTTCGTGATGGATGGCCAGATCCTGGCCGGCAACATCTCCAAGTCCAAGAACCCGGCCGGCTTCAAGATCGTGGGCGAGCCGCTGTCGGTCGAGCCGATCGCCTGCATGGTGCGCAAGGGCGACAAGGCCTTCCTGGACGCGGTCAACAAGAGCATCGAGGCGCAGATCAAGGACGGTTCCCTGGCCAAGCTGTACGACAAGTGGTTCATGCAGCCGATCCCGCCGACCAACACCAAGGTGGGCCTGCCCCTGTCGGAGGCCACCAAGGCCGCCTGGGCCTCGCCCAACACCAAGCCGATGGAAGACTACGCCAAGAAGTGATGCACATGGGCTGAACCGGAACGCCCGCCCTCTGCGGCGGGCGTTTGTTTTCAGGTTTTCTTTTCTTCTTCTTCAAGCAATAACGACGAGGAGGTCCCGATGGGAAGTTGGGATTGGCAGGTCTTCCTGCAGGACCCGGGCGGCAAGGACCCGACGTATTGGCAGTGGCTGCTCTCCGCGTGGGGCTGGACGGTATCCGTCGCGCTGTCGGCTCTGGTGGTGGCACTGGTTCTCGGCTCCGTCGTCGGCGTGATCCGCACGCTGCCCAGCAGCCCTTTCTGGGTGCGGCTGGGCAATGCGTGGGTCGAGCTGTTCCGCAACATTCCGCTGCTGGTGCAGATCTTCCTCTGGTACCACGTGGTACCGGCGCTGTTCCCGGTCATGCGCGACGTGCCGCCGTTCGTGCTGGTGGTGCTGGCGCTGGGCTTCTTCACCTCCTCGCGCATTGCCGAGCAGTTGCGCTCCGGCATCCAGGCGCTGCCGCGCGGGCAGCGCTACGCCGGCATGGCGGTGGGCTTCACCACGTCGCAGTACTACCGCTACGTGCTGCTGCCGATGGCCTACCGCATCATCATTCCGCCGCTGACCAGCGAGTCGATGAACATCTTCAAGAACTCGTCGGTGGCCTTCGCCGTGTCGATCGCCGAGATGACGCAGTTCGCGATGCAGGCCGGCGAAGAGACCGCGCGGCCGATGGAGATGTACCTGGCCGTCACGGTGCTCTACATCATCTCGGCGTTTGCCATCAACCGCATCATGGCGTCCATCGAGAAGCGCACGCGCGTGCCCGGCTTCATCGCCCAGGCGGGCGGGGGAGGGCACTGACATGTTGGCCAACCTCGACTTCTCCTTCTACAACTGGAACGTCATCAGCGGATTCCTGCTGAAGGGCCTGTACTTCAGCGTCTTCCTCACGGTGGTTGCAACCCTCGGCGGCATCGTCTTCGGCACGCTCCTGGCCTTGATGCGTCTGTCGGGCAAGAAGTGGCTGGACGCGCCCGCCGCCATCTATGTCAACGGCATGCGCAGCATTCCGCTGGTGATGGTGATCCTGTGGTTCTTCCTGCTGGTGCCCTTCATCATTGGCCGGCCGATCGGCGCCGAAGTCTCGGCGATCGTCACGTTCGTCGCCTTCGAGGCCGCCTACTTCAGCGAGATCATGCGCGCGGGCATCCAGTCGATCCCGCGCGGCCAGGTCTACGCAGGGCAGGCGGTGGGCATGACCTACAAGCAGAACATGACGCTGGTGATCCTGCCGCAGGCCTTCCGCAACATGCTGCCGGTGCTCCTGACGCAGACCATCATCCTGTTCCAGGACACGTCGCTGGTGTATGCCATCGGCGCCTACGACCTGTTGAAGGGCTTCGAGACGGCCGGCAAGAATTTCGGCCGGCCCATCGAGTCCTACCTGCTGGCGGCGGTGGTGTACTTCGTCATCTGCTATGCACTGTCGTTCCTCGTCAAGCGTCTTCACAAGAAGATCGCCATCATTCGCTGAACATCGAAAGGCAAAGTCATGGCCGACAAAATGATTGAAATCAAGAACGTCTCCAAGTGGTACGGGCCGGTCCAGGTGCTCAACGACTGCTCCGTCAGCATCGCCAAGGGCGACGTGGTGGTGGTGTGTGGCCCTTCCGGCTCGGGCAAGTCCACGCTGATCAAGACGGTGAACGCGCTCGAGCCCTTCCAGAAGGGCGAGATCACGGTCAACGGCATTCCGCTGCACGACCCCAAGACCAACCTGCCGAAGCTGCGCTCCAAGGTGGGCATGGTGTTCCAGCACTTCGAGTTGTTCCCGCACCTGTCGGTGACGGAGAACCTCACGATCGCGCAGATCAAGGTGCTGGGCCGCTCGCAAGACGAGGCCAGGACGCGCGGCCTGAAGATGCTCGACCGTGTCGGCCTGATGGCGCACAAGGACAAGTACCCTGGTCAGCTCTCCGGCGGCCAGCAGCAGCGCGTGGCGATCGCGCGCGCGCTGAGCATGGACCCGATCGTGATGCTGTTCGACGAGCCGACTTCGGCGCTCGACCCCGAGATGGTCGGCGAGGTGCTGGACGTGATGGTGGCGCTCGCCAAGGAAGGCATGACCATGATGGTGGTCACGCACGAGATGGGCTTTGCGCGAAAGGTGGCGAGCCGGGTGATCTTCATCGACGTGGGCGGGCGCATCCTGGAAGACTGCTCGAAGGACGAGTTCTTTGCGCATCCGGAGAACCGGCAAGCGCGGACCCGGGACTTCCTGAACAAGATCCTGCAGCACTGAACGCTGCGTGCCTTGAACGAAGAGCCCTGCAATGCGGGGCTTTTTGCTTTCTGGGGCTTGTGGTCCGATGGGGAGGGCGCCCGGCGTGCGGTGCGGGCCAGCCGACCCACTGCGGCGGCCCCTTCGAGGCTTCCCTGCGGTGCTCGCCTTTCTGGGGAGAGGGCGGGGGTGAGGGCAATGGGACTGTCCACGAAGGCGTGCGGTATGCCCTGGGCTGGCCGTTGAGGCGCCGCCGAGCAGCGCAGCGGCAGGCGGATCAGGGCCGCGCGTGTTTGAGCGAAGCGAGTTTGCGCGGACCCCGCCTGTCGCGAGCAGCGCAGGGCAGCCCGAAGGGCCGGTGACGTCGGCCGGCCCAGGGCATACAGCACGCCTTCGCACCCCCCGGGTAGAACGCTCGTTAGCCCCCCAAGGCAGAACGCCCGCTATTTCTTCCGAGCAGCGATCGCCTGCTCAGCCTTCGTCACCAGCTCCGCGCCGATCTGCGGCTTCCACTTCGCGTACACGGGGCGCGTCGCCTTCACGAAGGCTTCCCGCTCTTCCGGCGTGAGCTGCGTCACCGTCACGCCCATCCCCGCAATGTCCTTCAGCACGGGCTTGTCCGCTTCTACCAGGCCCTTGCGCGCGAGCTCGATCTCCTGCTTGCCGGCATCGATGGCAGCCTGGCGCACGATCGCCTGGTCGGCCGGGGTCCACGAGGCCCAGGTGTCCTTGTTGACCACGAACACCAGCGGGTCGGCCATGTAGCCCCACGTCGTCACGTACTTCTGCCCGACCGTGTGCATCTTGAGTATGGTGAAGAGGAAGAGCGGGTTCTCCTGCCCGTCCACCGCACCGCTCGCCAGCGCAGGCTGCGCATCGGCCCAGCTCATCTGCGTCGGGTTGGCGCCCAGCGCGCTGAACATGTCGGAGAAGATGGGCGAGCCCACCACGCGGATCTTCATGCCCTTCAGGTCTTCAGGCGATTTGATCGGACGTTTGGAGTTGGTGATCTCGCGGTAGCCGTTCTCGCCCCAGGCCAGCGGCACCACGCCCGACTTGTCCAGCGTCTTGAAGATCTCCTTGCCGACCTCGCCCTGCGTCAGCGCATCGACGGCCGCGTAGTCCGGCATCAAGAAAGGCAGCGAGAACAGGTTGAGCTGCTTCACCTGGGGCGACCAGTTGATCGTCGAGCCCACCGCCATGTCGATCACGCCTTGGCGCAGCGCGCTGAACTCGCGCGTCTGGTCGCCCTGGATCAGCGAGACGCCCGGGTAGAGCTTGATGTTGATGCGGCCCTGCGTGCGCTCCTTCACCAGGTCGGCCCAGATCTTGCCGGCCTGGCCCCAGGGCGTGGGCGGTCCCAGCACCAGCGACATCTTGTATTCGGCCTTGTAGCCTTGCGCCGGCGCGGACACCGAGAAGCTGCCCAGCGTGGCAGCGACCGCCAGCAGGCCGAGCAGGGAACGACGGAATTTCATGAGTCTGTCTCCTTCAAAAATTCAATAGCCGAGCGCGTGCGGCAGCCACAGCGCCAACTGCGGCCAGATGATCACCGCCACCATCACGAGGAACATCGCGAACAGCATCCAGCCCACCCAGCGCACCGTTTCTTCCATGCGCACGTTGGCGATGCGGCACGACACCATCAGGTTGACCGCCAGCGGCGGCGTGAACTGACCCAGCGCCACCTTCAGCGTGAGGATCACGCCGAACCACACCGGGTCCCACTTGTAGTGCTGCACGATCGGCCACAGCAGCGGCACGAAAATCAGGAAGATCGAAACGCCATCGAGGAACATGCCGACCGTGATGAGCAGCAGGATCAGCAGCGACAGCACGCCGTATTCCCCCAGCCCCGAGTTCACGATCGCGCGTGTCACCGGATCGATCACGCCCAGCGTCGACAGCGAGTAGGCGAAGATGCCCGCCAGCGAGACCACCAGCAGGATCACCGCCGACAGCTCGCCCGACTCGCGCAGGATCACGAACAGGTCCTTGACCCGGATCGTGCGATGCACCGCCATGCCCACGAAGAGCCCGTAGAACACCGCCACCACCGCTGCCTCGGTCGGCGTGAACCAGCCCGCGCGCATGCCGCCGAGGATCAGCACCGGCGCCGCGAGGCCCCAGATCGCGTCGCGCAGGCTCTGCCAGAAGGGCGGCCGCGGCAGCGTGGCCTCGAGCGCGCCCATGCGGTGGCGGCGCGCCATCCACACGGCCGGCACGATCAGCGCCACGCCCGCCAGCACACCCGGCACCATGCCGGCCGCGAACAGCGCCGGCACCGAGGCGCCCGGCACCAGCACCGAATAGACGATGAAGGCCACCGAGGGTGGGATCAGGATGTCGGTGGCAGCGGCGGCCCCGACCACGCTGGCCGAGTAGGCCGCCGGGTAGCCCGCACGCGACATCGCGCCGATCATCACTGCGCCGACGGCCGCTGCATTGGCGGGGCCCGACCCCGAGATGCCGCCGAGGAACATCGCGACCACGATGGCCACCAGCGGTAGCATGCCCGGCCCGCGCCCCACGATCGCGATCGCGAAGTTGACCAGGCGCAGCGCCACGCCCGAGCGGTCGAAGATCGAGCCCACCAGCACGAACATCGGGATCGCCAGCAGCGGGTACTTGCCCAGCCCGGCATAGAAGTTCTGCGGCACCGCCAGCAGCCCGAACCACTGGGCATCGGCGTTCGCCAACCCGATGGCCACGGCGCCCGCGAGCCCCAGTGCCGCGCCGATCGGCACGCCCACCAGCATCATGACGATGAAGGCGGCAAACAGCAGCGCCGGAATCATTGGCGCGCGTCCTCGGCACGCCGTTCGCGGCTGCGCCGGATGAACAGTCCCACCGCGCGCAGCCCGATCGCCAGGCAGACGATCGGCAGCCAGATCGAATACCACCACTGCGGCACGCCGATGCCGGGCGAGGTTTCCTCGAACCGGTAGTCGTCCCACACCACGCGCACGCTGAGCGCCGCGATCAGGAAGAAGAGCGCGGCCACCATCAGCGCGCCGAACTGCGCGAGCCGCTTGCGCCGGCCGATGGAGCCGCTTTCGGCGAAGTACTCGATGCGGATGTGCCGGTCGCGCGCCACCGCGGCCGAGCCCGCGACCATCGCCAGCAGGATCATGAGGAACACCGAGAACTCTTCCGTCCACGCGAACGAGGAATCGGTGAAGTAGCGCACCAGCACGTTGGCGAACGTGATGCAGGCCAGCAGCCCCATGATGATCACGGTGGCCCAGTCTTCGATGGCGAGCGGGACGCGTGTCGGCTCGTCGGTTGCTTCGATCTCGGGGGGCAGGGGGGTGGCGGCGTCCAGCAGGGGGCCGGACTCGGGAGGAGAGGACATCAAGGGGAACGGAGGCAGCGGCCAGGATTGGGCCACCGGGGATCGTAACGATCGATAACCGTTTGCCCCATCGGGGCTTTCCTTAGGGCCGCTCGCCGAGACAGGTGGCCGGCGCGCCCAGCGTCCGGCAAGGGGCCGTCATTTCACGAGCACCTGGACCTTGAGCGGCAGCCGCCCGAGCGTGTCCTGCAGGCGCGCCTGCAACGCCTGCACCGCCGGCCCCGCGGCAGCGGCATCGATGGTCACCGTGAGCGACTTCTCGCCCTCGGCCCGCACCGCCGGGCGCGCGGCGCCGGGCAGGTCGAGCTCGGCCCAAGCCTCCTCCACCAGCGACTCCGCCACGTGGCGGGCAGCGAGGGCACGCAGCTCGGGCTTGAAGATCTTGCCGACATTGGTCATCGGCATCTGCTCGATCACCACCACCGACCTGGGCTTGGCCGGCGCTTCGTCCACGCGCGCCGCGGCAAAGGCCAGCAGCTCGGCCTCGCTCGCCTGCGCGCCAGGCACCAGCGTGGCGAAGGCCACCGGCAATTCGCCCGCATAGGCATCCGGTGCGCCGACCGCGGCGCACAGTTGCACCGCGGGATGCGCGCCCAACGCATCCTCGATGGTCTTGGGGTCGATGTTGTGGCCGCTGCGGATGATCAGGTCCTTGGAGCGGCCGCTCAGGTTGAGGCGCTCCTCGCCGTCGATCCAGCCCAGGTCGCCGGTGGCCAGCCAGCCGTCGGCAGTGAAGGTCTTCGCGTTGTCTGCCGGATCGACGAAGCCCGAGAACAGGTTGGGCGACTTGAACAGCACCATGCCCTGCTCGCCCGGAGGAAGCGCCTGGTCGCTGGCATTGCCGTGCTCGTCCAGCGCCACGATGCGGATCTGGGTCCACGGCAGGCGCAAGCCCACGCAGCCCGGCGGGCCGATCACGCCGGGCGGTGTGATGGTGGAGATGCCGGCCATCTCGGTCATGCCCAGGCTCTCGTGCACGTGCAGGCCGAACAGGCGCTCGAAGCGCGCCGCCAATTCAGGCGGCAGCACCGCGGCGCCGGTGCGGCAGTAGCGGATGGAGGAGATGTCGGCGCCGTCCAGCGGCACGTTGGCCAGCGCCGCGAGCACGGTGGGCACGGCGGACAGCGACGTCGGCCGGTGCTTCTCGACCAGCTTCCAGTAGTTCGCCATCACCTGCCGGTTGCGCAGCAGGGTGGTGGTGGGAATGATCACTTCGACCCCGGCCGAGAGCGAGGCCAGCGAGGCCGGCAGCACGCCCGCCACATGGAACAGCGGATAGCCGTTGATCGTGATGTCGTGGGGCCCCTGGCCCGTCATGTTCACGCTGGCGAAGGCGGTGAAGACCTGCGCGCCATGGCTGTGGCGCGCCAGCTTGGGCGCGCCGGTGGTGCCGCCGGTGTGGAAGTAGGCGGCGATGTCGGCGCGCTGGATGTCGCGGCCGCTCACCAGGCGGGCATCGGGCTCGCGCGCGCGCTCCGTGGCGAAGTCGAGCACGCCCGCGGGCAGGGCGCCCGCGGCACCCGGCGCCTCGTCATGCGGCGCCACGCGCAGCACGGTCGTGAGCGTCGGCACCTGGCCGCGCAGGCGCAGCGCCTTTGACCACATGCCGCCATCGTCGTCAGCGCCCCAGGCGATCAGCACCTTGGCGCGGCCGGCCGTCATCAGTGAAACCAGCTTCTCGTCGGTCAGCAGCGGATTGAGCGGCTGCGCAATGCCGGCCGCGCTGCCGCCCCACAGCGCCAGGTGGTACTCGAGGCAGCCCGGCAACAGGATGGCCACCGCATCGTCCGGCCCGACGCCGAGCCTGTGCAGCAGGTTCGCGGTCTGGTGGATGCCTGCCAGCAGCTGGGCATAGGACCAGCGGATCGGTTCGTCGGCCGGGTCGCCGCTGCGCAGGAAGGTCAGCGCCGTCTTGCCGCCGAAGGCCGCGGCGGCGTTGCAGAAGATCTCATAGGTGCTGCGCACCGTCAGCGCCTCGTCCAGCGGCGTTGCTTCGAGCCGGCGCACGTCCTCGATGCTGCGGATGGGAAAGGACGCGCTGAAGGGCGCGGCCGTCGCGCGTGTCTCGCTCGTGCTCATGACGGGTCTCCTCGTTCGGGCGTGGGTCGATGCGCGCCGCGCTGCGTGGCGCGCTTTGCCCATTGTGAATGCGTCAGTGCCTGGCAGGCAGGGCTTGCCGCCCGAGCGCGGCGAAGCGCTGCAGGTGATGGTCCTCGTCGCCCAGCTGGTGGTCGATCATCACCAGCCGCTTCGCGTAGTGCGCGAGCGGCAGCTCCCAGGTCATGCCGATACCGCCGTGCATCTGGATGCTTTCCTCCGCGACGAGCGTGCCGATGCGCCCGATGCTCGCCTTGGCGGCCGAAAGCGCCCGCTCGCGCGCCACGCGGTCCTCGCCGTCGATCGCCGCGGCGGCATTGATCACGGCCGAGCGCGCCTGCTCCACTTCGAGCAGCAGGTCGGCCATGCGGTGCTGCAGCGCCTGGAAGCTGCCGATCAGCTGGCCGAACTGCTTGCGCGTGCGCAGGTAGTCGAGCGTGGCCGCCTTGGCCGCTTCCATCGCGCCCAGGCTCTCGGCACACAGGGCGAGCAGGCCTCGGCCGATGGCGCGCTCCAGCGTCGCGTAGCCCAGGCCTTCGGTGCCCAGCAGCGCGCCGCTTTCCAGCTTCAGCCCGTCGAACACGAGCTCGGCCACGCGGCCGCCGTCGATGGCGGGGCAGCCGCGCACATGCAGGCCCTGGGTCTTCGCCGGCACGAGGAAGAGCGAGATGCCGGCCTCGTCGCCGTCCGCGCCCGAGGTGCGTGCCGAAACCACGAACAGGCTGGCCTGCTCGCCTTGCGGCACCACGGCCTTGGCGCCGTTGAGCAGCCAGCCGTCGCCGCTGCGCTCTGCGCGCGTCTGCACATGCGCGGTTTCGTAGTGTGCGCCGGGCTCGTCGTGCGCCAGCGCCGCGATGGTGCTGCCCGCGATGATGCCGGCCAGCCCTTCTTTCTGCGCTGCGTTGCCCGCCGCGGCAATCGCCTCGCCGGCCATCACCGCTCCCAGCACCGGCTCGACGACCAGGCCGCGGCCCAGCGCCTCGAAGACCACCGCGACATCGAAGCCGCCGCCGCCGAAGCCGCCGTCTTCTTCGCGAAAGAGCGCGCCGATCACGCCCAGCTCCGCAAACTGCTCCCAGATCCTGGCGCTGAAGCCTTGCTCCGACTTCGCGATGCGGTCGCGCGCGTCGAACGCGTACTGCTCGGCGATGAAGCGGTTGAGGCTGTCGGCGAGCATGCGCCGGTCTTCGGTGTGTTCGAAATTCATGGTCTTGTCCTCACAGTCCCAGGATCATCTTGGAGATGATGTTCTTCTGGATTTCGTTGGAGCCGCCAAAGATCGAGAGCTTGCGGTTGTTGAAGTACTTGGCCGCGGCAGGCGCCGCTTCGGCCGGGCCGAAGGGCGTGGCTTCGAATCCTTCTTCCAGTGCCGCTTCGACGAAGGGCCGCGCGTAGGGCCCCATCGCGCGCCGGATCAGCGAAGAGATTTCCTGGCGGATCTCGGTCCCGCGGATCTTGAGCATCGAGCTCTCGGCGCCCGGCACGCCGCCGCCCGCCACCGCCGCGATCACGCGCAGGTTGGTGGTCTTCATGTTCTCCAGGTCGATCTCGACGCGCGCCATGCGCGCCGCGAAAGCCGGGTCTTCCGACAGCGGCCTGCCGTTCTTCGTCTGCTTCGCCGCGATCGCCTTGAGCTGCTCCATCGCCGCCACCGAGAAACCCACGCCCGCGATGTTGGTGCGCTCGTAGGTCAGCAGGTACTTGGCGCAGGTCCAGCCCTTGTCCTCCTCGCCCACCAGGTTCTCGGCCGGCACGCGCACATCGGAGAAGAACACTTCGTTGACCTCGTGCTCGCCGTCCAGCGTGATGATCGGCCGCACCTCGACCCCCGGCGACTTCATGTCGATCAGCAGGAAGCTGATGCCTTCCTGCTTCTTGGCCTCGCGGTTGGTACGCACCAGGCAGAAGATCATGTTCGCGTGCTGGCCCAGCGTGGTCCAGGTCTTCTGGCCGTTCACGAGGTAGTGCGGCCCCTGCGCGTCGACGCCCTTCACCGCCGAGGTCTTGACCGAGGCCAGGTCCGAGCCGGCGCCCGGTTCGGAATAGCCCTGGCACCACCAGTCCGAGCCGTCGAGGATGCGCGGCAGCCAGCGGCGCTTCTGTTCCTCGTTGCCGTACTTGATCAGCACCGGTCCCAGCATGTTGACGCCGAAGGGCACGATGCGCGGCGCATGGGCCAGCGCGCATTCGTTTTCGAAGATGAACTTCTCGACGGCCGTCCAGCCCGGTCCGCCGTACTGCTCGGGCCAGTGGTTGGCGAGCCAGCCGCGCGCGTTGAGGATGGCGTGCCATTCCTCCATGTCGGCCTTGCCCAGGTGCTTGCCGTGGGCCACCTTGTCGGAAAGGCGCTTGGGCAGCTTCTCGGCGAGGAAGCTGCGCACCTCGTTGCGGAAGGCTTGTTCTTCGGGGGTGAAGTTGAGGTCCATGGCCGCCGTCTCCTTCAATAGATTTCGAACAGGCCCGCGGCGCCCATGCCGCCGGCGATGCACATGGTCACGACCGCGTACTTCGCGCCGCGCCGCTTGCCTTCGATCAGCACGTGGCCCGCGAGCCGCGCACCCGTCATGCCGAAAGGGTGGCCGATGGAGATCGCGCCCCCGTCGACATTGAGCCGCTCGGCCGGAATGCCGAGCTTCTCCTGGCAGTAGATGGACTGCGAGGCAAAGGCCTCGTTGAGTTCCCAGAGGTCGATATCGTCGACCTTGAGGCCGTTGCGCGCCAGCAGTTTCGGAACCGCGAACACCGGGCCGATGCCCATCTCGTCGGGCTCGCAGCCGGCCAGCGCCAGGCCGCGGAAGGCGCCCAGCGGCTTCAAGTTGGCGCGCTCGGCTTCCTTGGCTTCCATCAGCACACAGGCCGAGGCGCCATCGGAGAGCTGCGAGGCATTGCCCGCGGTGACGAACTTGCCCGCGCCCATCACGGGCTCCAGCCTGGCCAGCGCCTCGTAGGTGGTACCGCGGCGGTTGCAGGTGTCGGCATCGACGGTCGCCTCCTTGTAGCTGACCAGCTTGGTTTCCTTGTCGGTCACCGCCATGGTGGTCGTGCAGGCCACGATCTCTTCCTTGTAGCGGCCGGCGAGTTGCGCCTCTTCCGTCTTGCGCTGGCTCTCCGCCGAGAAGCGGTCCTGCGCCTCGCGGCTGATGTTGTAGCGTTCGGCCACGATGTCGGCGGTCTCGATCATCGAGAGGTAGAGCGCGGGCTTGTGGTCGACGATCCAGGGGTCCATGCCCGAGTCACCGCTGTCGGTCGCGCTGCGCGAGCGGATCTGCGAGATGCTCTCCACGCCGCCCGCGATCATCGCCGGAACGCCCTCGGCCACGATGCGGCCCGCCGCCATCGCGATGGCCTGCAGGCCCGAGGCGCAGAAGCGGTTGACCGTGGTGCCCGCGATGCTGATCGGAAGCCCCGCGCGCACGACGGTCTGGCGCCCCACGTTGCGGCCGGTGGTGCCTTCGGGGTAGCCGCAGCCGAGGATCGCGTCCTCGATCAATGCCGGGTCGATGCCCGCCCGGTCGACCGCCGCGCGCACCGCGAAAGCGGCGAGCGTGGGGCCGGGCGTGACGTTGAATTCGCCGCGGTGCGCCTTGGTGAGCGGCGTGCGGGCGGTCGAAACGATGACGGCTTCGCGCATGGTGAATGTCTCCTGCTCTGGCTTACTCGGATTGGTTCAGGCTCGCGAAGTCTGCGCCGCGCTCGACCAGCTCGACGAGCAGCGGCGAGGGCTTCCAGAACAGCGGGTCTTCCTTGGCGAACTCGCGGATGTCGGCCAGCACCTTCGGCAGGCCCACCGTGTCCGCGTACTTCATCGGCCCGCCGCGGTGGCGCGGGAAGCCGTAGCCGTAGAGGAAGGTCACGTCCACGTCCAGCGGGCGCAGCGCGATGCGCTGGTGCACGACGTTGGCGCCCTCGTTGATCATCGCGGCCATGTAGCGGCGCATGATTTCTTCGTCGGTGAAGGTGCGCGGCGTGATGCCGGCGCGCTGGCGCTCGGCCGCGATGATCGCTTCCACCTCCGGGTCCGGTGTGCCGGTGCGCGCGCCCTCGGGGTACAGGTAATAGCCGCGCCCGGTCTTCTGGCCGAACCACCCGCGCTCGCAGATGCGGTCGGCGATCTGCACGTAGCGCGCCTTCGGGTCGCGCGTGGCCGCCTTGCGCTTGCGCGTGGCCCAGCCGATGTCGCCGCCCGCCAGGTCGGACACCTGGAACGGCCCCATCGGGTAGCCGAAGTCGCGCACCGCCTGGTCGATCTGGTAGGGCGAGGCGCCGTCTTCCATCATGTGGTCGGCCGCCTGCCGGTACACCGCGAGGATGCGGTTGCCGATGAAGCCGTCGCACACGCCGGCGCGCACCGGCGTCTTCTTCAGCTTCTTCGCCAGCTCGAAGCCGGTGGCGACCACGTCGGCGCTGACCTTGGCCGGCACCACGATCTCCAGCAGCTTCATGATGTTGGCCGGCGAGAAGAAGTGCAGCCCCAGCACATCCGCAGGGCGCGAGATGCTGGCCGCGATCTCGTCGATGTCGAGGTACGAGGTGTTGGTGGCCAGCACCGCGCCGGGCTTGCACACGCGGTCGAGCTCGGCAAACACGGCCTTCTTGACCGCCATGTCCTCGAACACGGCCTCGACCACCAGGTCGACCTGGGCGAGCGCGTCATAGGCGGGCGAGCCCGAGAAGCGCGCCATCACCGCCGCCTTGCCCTCGGCCGTCATGCGGCCCTTCTGGATCAGGCCGTCGTAGACCTTCTCCACATGGGCGCGGCCGCGTGCGAGGCTGGGCTCGTCGCGCTCGACCATGGTCACCGGCAGGCCGGCATCGAGCATGGCGACCGCGATGCCCGCGCCCATGGTGCCGCCGCCGACGATGCCGCAGGATTCGACCGGGCGCGGCTTCGCCGCCTTGGTCTCCGGCGCCTTGAGCACCTCGCGCTCGGCGAAGAAGGCATGGATCAGGCCGGCGCGCTGCGGGCTGTCGATGCACTGCAGGAAGAGCTTGCGCTCCAGCGCCATGCCTTCGTCGAAGGGGAGCGTGAGGGCGGCCTCGACCGCCTCGACGATCTTCATCGGCGAGAACAGGCCCCGGCTCTTCTTCGCGGTCTCGGCGCGGGCCGCTTCGAGCGCGGCGCGCTGCGCCGCCTTGTCGGTCAGCGCCAGCGTCGCATCGCGCGAGCGGCGCACGGGCCCCTTGAACTTGGCCAGCTCCTGCGCGAAGGCCAGCCCTTCGGCCCGTGCATCGGCGCCTTCGCCGAGGCGATCGACCAGGCCCAGGTTCATCGCTTCCTTTGCGCTGGCGTGGCGGCCACTCAGCATCAGGTCGAGTGCGGCCTTCACGCCCATCAGCCGCGGCGCGCGCTGCGTGCCGCCGGAGCCGGGCATCAGCCCCAGCTGCACTTCCGGCAGGCCCAGCTTGGCGGAAGGCACGGCCAGGCGGTAGTGCGCCGACAGCGCGATCTCCAGCCCGCCGCCGAGCGCCGCGCCGTGGATCGCGGCGATCACCAGTTTGTTGCGGCTTTCGATGCGGGCGCAGACCTCCGGCAGCGAGGGCTGCTGCGGCGGCTTGCCGAACTCGCGGATGTCGGCACCGGCGATGAAGTTGCGGCCCGAGCCCACGAGCAGCACCGCGGCCACGGCGGCATCGGCCTCGGCTGCATCCATGGCGGCGACCAGGCCGCGGCGCACGTCCACGCCGAGCGCGTTGACCGGCGGGTTGTCGATGGTCACGACCAGCACATCGGCCTGGCGCTCGAAGCGGACGGGTTCGGCAACGGAAGAGGAAGAAGTGGCGGGCGTGGCCATGTAGGGTGTCTCCGTGAGAGGGCGAACCTGCGCCGGTTCGCCAGTGGCTGGGGTGAACCCAGCATTCTTGGACAGCCCTCGTGTTTTGACAATTGCATGAGCCGTTGACAGACTGTCAAGGAATCTTTGACAGAATTCCGCCACCATGGATTTGCAGTCGCTGACCCTGCTGGTCGAGATCCTCGATGCCGGCAACCTGAGCGCCGCCGCGCGCCGGCTCAAGATGAGCCGCGCCAACGTCAGCTACCACCTGAACCAGCTGGAGCGCTCCGTCGGCGCCCAGCTCGTGCGCCGCACCACGCGCCGCGCCGAGGCCACCGAGATCGGGCAGCGGCTCTACCAGCATGGCCTCGCGATCCAGAGCGAGCTGCAGGCGGCGCGCGAATCGGCTTCTTCGCTGGGCCAGGGGCTGGTGGGGCGGGTGCGGCTCAGCGTGCCCAGCGGCTACGGGCAATTGGTGATGTCCGACTGGCTGATCGACTTCAAGCGGCTCTACCCCGGCATCGTGCTCGACGTGCTGTTCGAGAACCGCATCGAGGACCTGTTGCGCGACGAAGTCGACATCGCGGTCCGCGTGATTCCCGAGCCGCCGCAGAACCTGGTGGCGCGGGCGCTAGGGCCCGTGCGCTACGTGGCCTGCGCCTCGCGCGCCTACGCCGAGGAACACGCCATGCCCACGCAGCTCGACCAGTTGAGCAGCGCGCCGGTGGTGACCGCGGCCGTCATCGGCCGGCAGCTGCGCATGTCGGCCTACCAGGGCGAGGAGCGACGCGAGGTGGTGCTGGAGCCGACGCTGATCTCCGAGAACTTCTTGTTCCTGCGCCAGGCCATCCTCGCCGGCCTGGGCATCGGGCTGGTGCCCGACTACGTGGTGCAGGAGGACGTGCGGCGCGGCGAGGTGCTGACCACGCTGGACGACTGGCGGCTCAGCATCTTCGGCACGCAGATGTTCATGCTTTACATGCCGAACCGGCAGCACACGAGGGCGACGCGGACGTTCATTGAGTTCATCCTGGAGCGGGCTCGGGGGGTGTCTGCGGCATCCCCAGTTCACCTATGAAGATCCTGATTCTCGGCGGCTACGGCAACTTCGGCGCGCGGATCTGCCGGGCGTTGGCATCTGATCCTGACATCGAGCTGTTGGTAGCCGGGCGGGACGCCGGTAAAGCATCAGACCTGACCCGGGAGCTCGGGCCGCGGGCCACCGCGTTGGCACTTGATCTGAGGACGGCCGAGCTGGCCGGCCAGTTTGCGGCGCTGGGCGTGAACCTGGTCATTCATGCTGCCGGCCCCTTCCAGGAACAGGGGTACGGCGTTGCCATGGCGGCCGCAGAAGCCCGTGCGCACTACTTGGACCTGGCCGACGGCCGCCGCTTCGTGTGCGATTTCCCCTCCGCGCTGGATACAGCATTTCGCCACGCTGGCCGTACGGGCATCAGTGGCGCGAGCACTGTGCCTGCGCTGTCCTCGGCTGTCATAGACGCCCTCTGCGTCGGCTGGAAGCGCATCCACAACATCGACATCTGCATTGCTCCTGCACAGACTGCGCCGCGCGGCGATGCGACGCTGGCCGGCGTCCTCAGCTACTGCGGTGAAGAAGTGACCGTCTGGCTGGAAGGTCGATGGCAGACGCGGCGAGGCTGGGCGCACTTGCACCGCGAACGCTTTGCCCGCCTGCGATCCCGCCTCGGTGCGCTGTGCGACATTCCTGATCTAGAACTCTTCCCGAGCCTGTATGGCGTGCGCGACAGGGTCATGTTTCGGGCTGCCGTCGAGGTCGGAATGTCGCAGCGCATTCTGGCTTTGATGGCCGCGTTGCGGGCTGCGAAGCTGATTCCCCAGCCGGCTCGTTGGGCGAGCGCGCTGAACAGGGCCGGACAAATCTTCAACGCCTTTGGGTCGCGCTTGGGCGGCATGGTGGTTCGAGTGTCCGGTTGCGATGGGGATGGCCGCGATACGACAGCGGCCTGGCATATCGCCGCCGACGACGACCATGGTCCGGAGATACCGTGTATGGCGGCAATCCTGCTCGCCCGGCGCCTGGCCCGCGGGGCTGCCCTCCCGGTCGGGGCATTCACGGCCGCGCGTTACTTGACGCTCCAAGACTTTGCTCCGGAGTTCGCTCGCTGGGGCATGCGGACCGACAAGGAAGAGGGAGGTGCCGATGCCACGGAGTGAGCGTCCTGTATCTTCTTCCGCGAATGCACTTCGTTTGGCCGCCAGGCTGGTCTTGACTGGATCCTTGTATGGCACATGAGAAACTTGAATTTGTGATGCCGGCTCCAGCGTCGGTCGTGTTCGATGCCTTCCACTACCACCGGTGGCGGATCCATTGGGACTCGCTCGTATCGAGAACGAGGATTCAAGACGGCGCTCCTTGTCCGTCCGTGGGCGCCGTCAGTAAGAACACAGGAGGTGGCTTGCTGCGCGCCTTATCGATGTCGACAAAATTCGTGTCCTACGAACCACCGCTGCTTGCTGCAGCGACCATGGTGGGGCGGTCATTCCCGTTTGCCCGCTGGGCAGCGTCCATGCGCCACGTAGACCTCGAGCACGGGAGCTCAATGCTGGTCTACACCTACACGTTTGCCGTCGCACCCACTGCGGTCGCGTGGTTGATGGAGCCCATCGTGAACTGGATATTTGTTCGCGCCACGGTCAAGAGATTCCGGCGGTTGGAGGCATTCCTGGCGGCTCAGGCCGCAGACGTTCTGGCGTGGCAGACACGAGACAAGCCGCTCACGGCGCCCTCGACACCAGCGCACCCATCTGCCCCACCACATCCGCACAGACAGCCGCGCTTCCCGGCATGAACCGATGCAACATCACCCGGAATATCGCCCCTGTGTCGAAGATGCCATGAACCCGGACGACGTCCATCGCACGAATCAGCCCGGCTGCGGTCCGTCGTAGCCCTCGATGATGACCAGGTCGATGGTCGACACCGGCGACGCCCGCAGCGCGATGGCCGCCTGATACTCCGGCGAGTTCCAGCAGTCCACTGCAGCCTGATAGGAAGGGAATTCGAGAACCACGTTGCGGCTGCGGCTGCTCCCTTCCGGATTCTCGAACTCGCCCCCGCGCACCAGGAAGCGTGCGCCGAACTTGCGGAACGGCTCGGCGTTGGCCGCGACGTAGGCCTTGTACTTTTCCGGGTCGGCAACATCGACCCGCGCGATCCAGTATCCCTTTGCCATGCGATTCTCCGAAGCGTGAGGAGTGCGAGTTTCGCGGAGGCGCGCCCTGCAGGGCAAGCTCCGTGGGCGTGGCTGGCCCTTGCCGCCAGGCCGCAGGCCGAGGTGGGGCCTTTTCTCGGCCTTGATCCGCCATTTGCTTCTACCCGGCATCACCAAGAATCTATCAACCGCGCGTGAGCGCGGGCCACCACAACTTCTCGAGGGATCCCACCAATGAAGAACTGGAAGATCAGCGCGCGGCTGGGGCTGGGTTTCGCCCTGCTGTTGGTGCTGCAACTTGCCATCACCGCCATCGGGCTGAGCCAGATGGCCACGCTGTCCGACCAGATCCGCATCACGAACGAGATCGGGGCAGGCAAGCGCTACGCGCTCGGGAGTGTGCAGTTTGCCATCGGCGAGCGCGCCATCGCGGCGCGCAACCTTGCGCTGGTCACCGACCCGGCCCTGCAGAAGAGCGACCTGGGGCGCGTCAAGTCTTCCCAGGCGCAGATCGACAAGGGCATGGAGCGGCTCGCGGCCATCCTGAAGGACCCCGCTGCCGCAACCGCCGAGGAACGCCGCATGTTCGAGCAGCTGCAGGCCCTCGAGGCCAGGTACCTGCCGATCGCTGGCAAGGTGGTATCGCTCGCCACATCCGCGAAGACCGAGGACGCCGTCCGCGCGCTGACGCAGGAGTGCATGCCGCTGCTGACCCAGGTGATCGCCCACGTCACTGCGTTCGAGAAGCTGCTGAAGGAAGGCTCCGACCAGAGCGTGGCCGCCGCGCAGGCGGCCTACGGCAATGCGAAGTGGGTGATCATGCTGATCAGCGGGCTCTCGCTGCTGGCGGGGGTGGCCACGGCCGTCCTGCTGACGCGCTCCATCACCCGCCCGCTCAACGCGGCGGTCGCGGTGGCGCAGACGGTGGCGTCGGGCGATCTCAGCAGCCGGGTGGTGGCGAACTCGCGCGACGAGACGGGGCAGTTGATGCAGGCGCTGCGCGACATGAACGACAGCCTGGCCAAGGTGGTGGGCGAGGTGCGCAGCGGCACCGACACCATTGCGACCGCGTCGGGGCAGATCGCCTCGGGCAACCAGGATCTCTCGTCCCGCACCGAGGAACAGGCCAGCTCGCTGGAGCAGACCGCGGCGTCGATGGAGCAACTGACCGGCACCGTCAAGCAGAACGCCGACAACGCGCGCCAGGCCAATCAGCTCGCCGTCTCGGCATCCGAAGTGGCGGTGAAGGGCGGCGACGTCGTGAGCCAGGTGGTCGACACCATGGCTTCGATCCATGCCTCGTCCAAGAAGATCGTCGACATCATCGGCGTGATCGACGGCATCGCCTTCCAGACCAACATCCTCGCGCTCAACGCGGCGGTGGAAGCCGCGCGCGCCGGCGAGCAGGGGCGCGGCTTCGCGGTCGTGGCCTCCGAAGTGCGCAACCTGGCGCAGCGCTCCGCGGCGGCAGCCAAGGAGATCAAGGGCCTGATCGACGACTCGGTCGGCAAGGTGGACGCGGGCACCGCGCTGGTGGGGGAGGCCGGCAAGACCATGGAAGAGATCGTCGCCAGCGTGCGTCGCGTGACCGAC
The DNA here is from genome assembly GCF_901827205.1 of Variovorax sp. PBS-H4. Classification (NCBI taxonomy): domain Bacteria; kingdom Pseudomonadati; phylum Pseudomonadota; class Betaproteobacteria; order Burkholderiales; family Comamonadaceae; genus Variovorax; species Variovorax sp. PBS-H4. Next base: position 922,996 of record NZ_LR594675.1, read on the forward strand.
ATCATGGGTGAGATCACCTCCGCCAGCCAGGAACAGACCGCGGGCATCGAACAGGTCAACCAGGCCATCGCGCAGATGGACCAGGTGACACAGCAGAACGCCGCGCTGGTGGAACAGGCTTCGGCCGCGGCGCAGTCGATGCAGGAGCAGGCCGGCGGCCTGTCGCAGGTGGTCAGCGTGTTCAGGCTGGAGCGCGGCCAAGCCTAGAGCTTCGTGCTTTGCGAATGGAAGCGGTGAACAGTTCGGCCAAGAGCAGTCCTTGACGCTCGTTGGCGGATTGCGCCTTTTTCTTTCCATCCCCGAGGCAATGCCATCGAAGCAGTATTGCCATTGGCAAGCAAGGCGACAAGCGCGTTATGCCCGAAGGTGTGTAGACCCGCTAGAGGCCAGGCGGGCAGCTGCCAAAGCTTCATCAGTCCAGCGAACGCAGGCTTGCCCATGCAGGCCCTTAGCCAGCCGCGCGCTGCTTGAGCGCGAGCTTGGTTGCGGTGGTTCACATGTGTGGTCGCTGGAGGTGCTTGATGATGTTTGCCGCCGCGCCCACCGCCATGCCGCGGAGCCCGCCGCCAGTGGTGCCGCCGATGTGGGGCGTGAGGACCGCATTCGGGGCGTCGCGCCACGGTGAGTCTTCGGCCATCGGCTCGACCGCGAAGCAGTCCATGCCTAGCTGCAGGTGGCCGGCCCGGAGCCGGGCCTGAATCGCCGCCTCGTCGATCAGGCCGGCGCGGGCGGTGTTGATGACGATGGCGTTCTGCCGCAGCAGGCCGATGCGGCGCGCGTCCAGCAGCCCTCGGGTGGCATCGTCCAGCGGGCAATGCAGCGAGAGCACGTCGCAAAGTGGCAGCAGTTCCTCCAGGGCGCACAGGACCACGCCCGGAGGCAAGGTGGACGGTTCGATGTACGGATCGCACACCCGCACGTTCATGCCGATGGCCAGGGCGATGCGCATCACCCGCGCACCGATCGAGCCGCAGCCGACGATGCCGAGCGTCGCGCCCGACAGCTCCAACCCCATGTAGTCGGCCTTGTCCCAGTGGCCGTCGTGCATCCGCCGATTCAGCCATGGAATGCGGCGCGCGCAGGCCAGCATCAGGCCCAGGGTGTGTTCGGCGACGGCCTGGCTGTTGGAGCCGATGGCCGCCACGGCCGCGATGCCGAGTTCGCGGGCGGCCTGCTGGTCGATGGCGTCCATGCCGATGCCGTGGCGGCCGACCACCTTCAGGCGCGGCGAGGCCGAGAGCACGCGGCGATCGATCCGGCCGTAGCGCGCGAGGATCGCGACTGGCTGCTCGCGCTCGCACAGCGCGACGAGCTCGTCCTGGCCGAACGTGGCGCCGGTATAGACCAGCCGGTAGCCGGCCAGCAGGGCGACGGCGTCCGGATGGATCTTCGCTTCGGTGACGACGATGGTGTCGGTGGTCATGGCGCTACTTGCTCCCTGCAGCCGCACGATGCAGCGCCAGACCCGGCACGCCGAGCTCTGCATGCAGCACCGCGCCGTGGGTGGAATCGGTGACGTACAGCGTGCGGCGCGCGGGACCGCCGAAGGCAAGGTTTGTGATCGACGCACCCGGCGCGCCGCGCAGCACCAGCTCGGGCTCGGCGCGTGTGTTCAGCACCCAGACGTAGCCCAGGCCCGGGTTGGCCACGAGCAGCCTGCCGTTCTGGTCTACGGCAAGGCCGTCGGGGCCGCTGGCGCCGTAGGAGGTGAAGAACTGACCCACCTTGGAGACGCTGCCGTCCGCTAGCAGCGGCACGCGCCAAACGCAGTTGCCGCGCGTCACCGCGAGATACAGCACCCTCTCGTCCGGTGATAGCGCCACGCCGTTGGGACTGGGCACGTTGTCCAGCAGCAGGTCCAGCTGCCCCGAGTGGCGCAGCCGGTAGAGGCGACCCGTCGGGTCCTGCAGGCCGGTCTGCCCCTGGTCGGTGAAGTACAGGTTGCCTTGGCTGTCGAAGACCAGGTCGTTCACGCCCTTGAAGCGTTCGCTGTTGCGGCGCTCCAGCCAGGGCTCGACGCGACCACTGCCGAGGTCCAGGCGCATCAGGCCGTTCTTGTAATCGGTGATGAGCAGGGTATGCACATCCATCAGCTTCATGCCGTTGGGTTCGCCGTCGTATTCGGTGACCAATGTCCACTCGCCCGCTGCGTCGATGCGGAAGATGCGGCCGAACGGAATGTCGGTCACATACAAGTTGCCCTGGTCGTCGACCACGGGGCCTTCGAGGAAGGAGTCCGTCGGATGGCCGCCCCGGTTGGCCCGGCTCCAGTCGCTGTGCTGGCGCTCGCGGAACCGGTCTGGCAGGCGGGTGAAGGGCTGGAGGTCGGCGACCTGGGGTGGCTGGAGCAGCAACATGGCGGAGACGTGATGTCGGTGGGGTCAGTCGAAGCCGTACAGGGCGGCGGGGTTGTCGACGAGGATGCGGTCCATCTGCCGGTCGTTGGCGCACCAGCTGCGAAACCGGTCGAGCAGTTGCGCGTCGTCCACGCTGCCGGCCGGGGCCACGGTGTGGGGCCAGTCGCTGCCCCAGAGCATGCGCTCGGGGGCAGCGGCCAGCAGCGTTCGTGCCACCTCGTCCCTGGCTTCGCGGCCCGCTGCACCGGTGCCCGCTTCGATGTACGGGGCGGAGAGCTTCATCCACGTTCGGCCTCCGTCGAGCAGCGCGCGCACCAGCGCGAGCGCGTCGCCGTCCGCGCCGTCCATCGAGGCGATCATGCCGAGGTGGTCGATCACCAGCGGCACCGGCAGCGACCGCAGCACCGGCGCGAGTTCCACCAGCGTGCCCGCCCGCGCCAGCACCTGGATGTGCCAGCCGAGCGCGGCGACCTTGTCAGCCAGCGTGGTCAGCATCTGCGGCGTGGTCACGCCCCAGGACTGCGGGCTGTAGAAGTTGACCCGAAGGCCACGGATGCCGTGCCGGTGCAGGCGCTGCAGCTCGGCGGCGTCGACGTCCGCATCGACCACGGCCACGCCGCGTGCCTGCGGGCCGAGTTCAGCCAGCGCGGCCAGGGTGCACCGGTTGTCCACGCCGTAGGTCGACGGCGTGACGACGACGGTGCGCGTCGTGCCGATGCGCTGCTGCAGCAGCCGGTAGGCCGGCACGTCGGCCACCGGCGGCGTGCGGCGCCAGTGCGGCGACGGTGGGAAGCGCGGATCGAAGATGTGCATGTGGCTGTCGCAAGCGCCCGCCGGCAGCGTGCGCGCGGGCGCCGAGATGCCGGCCGAATGCGGTACGACGATGCCTGCCACGTCAGTCGACCTTGATATTGCCTTTGCGGATCACGGCCGACCACTTGGCCGATTCCTTCTGCAGGAAGTCGGCGAACTCGGCCGGCGTGTTGCCGACCGGCTGGGCGCCCATGTCGGCGAAGCGCTTCTTCAGCTCTTCTTCCTGCAACGATTCGGCGACCGCCTTGTGCAACTGCTGCACCACGGCGTCGGGCGTGCCGGCGGGCAGCAGCAGGCCGTTCCATTCGTACGCTTCGTAGCCGGGCAGCACGGACTCGGCCACGGTCGGCGCGTCGGGCAGCAGCGTCGAGCGCTTGGGCGACGTGATGGCCAGCGCGCGCAGCTTGCCGGAGGTCACCAGCGGGTAGCTCGCGGCCAGCGTGCCGAACATGAAGTCGACCTGCCCGCCCATCACGTCGGAGATCGCCGGGCCGCCGCTCTTGTAGGGCACGTGCAGCATGTCCAGGTTCAGGCCCTGGCGATACAACTCGGCCGCCAGGCGCTGCACCGTGCCGCTGCCGCCCGAGGCGAAGGTGAGCTTGCCGGGCTCGGCCTTGGCCTTGGCGACCAGGTCCTTCTGGTCCTTGATCGGTGAGTCCTTGCGCACGATCAGCACGTTGGGCGAGAGCGACACCAGCGACAGCGGCTGGAAGCTCTTCACCGTGAAGCTCAGGTTCGCGTAGAGCGAGGGATTGATGGAGAACGGCGTCGCGTCGTACAGCATGGTGTAGCCGTCGGCCGGCGCGCGCGCCACGAAGGCCTGTCCGATGGTGCCGCTGGCGCCCGGACGGTTGTCGATGATGACGCTGGTGCCCAGCCGGGTCCCCATGCGCACCGCGAGCTGCCGGGCCAGCGCGTCGGCGGCACCACCGGGCGCGTAGGGCACGACGATCGTGATGGTGCGCTCGGGGAAGGCCGCATGCGCGGCGCCGGCAATCACGGCGCAGGCCAGGACGATCGATTTCAGGAGTTTTTTCATGGGTCGGTCTCTTCGGAAGTGGGGGCGGCCGTGATCAGTCGACCTTGGTGCCGACGGTGCGGATGAGTGTCTCCGTTCCGGCATGTCGGGCGATCGACCGCGCTCAGTCGAGCTTCAGATCCAGTTCGCGCGCCGTCTTCGTCGCCGCCTTGATCTCGCCGTCGAGCTGTGCGGTGAACGCGCCGCCGCAGGTGTTCTGCGGCTGCATGCCGAGGCCTCGCAGCTTCTCGGCCGTGGCCGGTACGCGGGCGAAGTCGGCGGACGCCTTCGTCAGCTTCGCGACGATCTCGGGCGGCGTGCCGGCCGGCGCGAGCAGGCCGTACCACGCATCGGCCGAGTAGCCTTTGACGCCAGATTCCTCGAAGGTCGGCACGTCCGGCAGCAGCGGCGAGCGCTGCGGCGACGCCACGGCCAGCGCGCGCAGCTTGCCGCTCTGCACCTGCGGAATGACCGAGCCGAGCGTGGCGAAAGAACTGTCCACCTGGCCGCCCATCAGGTCGGTCACGGCCTGCGCCGCACCCTTGTACGGGATGTGGTTCATCCGCGTGCCGGCGAGCCGGTTGAACTGCTCGCTCGCGAAGTGGCCGCCGCTGCCGCTGCCAGGTGTCGCGTATGTGCGCTCGCCAGGCTTGGCGCGCACCGCCGCGAGGAACTCGGACAGCGTCTTGACCGGCATCGACGGGCCGACGACCAGCACCGTGGGGCTTACGGCCATCGAGCACACCGGTACGAACGAACGCAGCGCGTCGAACTTGACCCGGTTGCTGTAGAGCGCCGGGATCATCGTGTGGTTGAGTGCGCCCAGCAGCAGGGTGTAGCCGTCGGGTGGCGCGGAGGCCACGGCTTCGGCCGCGAGGATGGTGTTGGCGCCGGGCTTGTTGTCGACCACGACCGGCTGGCCGAGTGAACGCGCGGCGAACTCTCCGAAGGCCCGGGCGACCACGTCGGTCGGTCCGCCGGCGGGAAAGCCGACGACCAGGCGGATCGGCTTGGTCGGATAGTTGTCCTGCGCTTGCGCGAGGGGTGCGATGGCGGCGAGGCCGAGCAGGGCCAGGACGGCCGTGGTGCGGACAGGGAAATGCATGTCGTGTCTCCTTCGGTATTCGGATGCCGCCCGGCTCCCCGCGGAAGCCTGGGGCGGCGCTGTCGGGGTGCGTGCCCGCTCAGGCGATGGCCGAGGGCTCGACCCCCTCGATCACCGAGCGCACATTGCGTGCGGCTGCGGTGCCCATGTTCACGTAGGCGTCGCTCGTGACGCCGCCGATGTGCGGGCTCAGGATGAAGCCCGGCTGGCCCTTGAACACGTTGTCGGCTGCGAGCGGTTCGATAGCGAAGCTGTCGAGCCCGGCGGTGCGCACCTGGCCGCTCTGCACGGCCGCCAGCAGCGCGGGTTCGTCGATCAGACCGCCACGCGCGGTGTTGACCACGATCACGCCCTTCTTGCAATGCGAGAGGCTGGAGGCATTGAGCAGGCCGCGGTTCTCGTCGGTCAGCGGGCAGTGCAGGGAGATAGCGTCCGATGCGCGAAACAGGGTCTCCATGTCCACCACCCGGATGTGGTCGGGCAGGTCTTTCGCGAACGGGTCAAAGCCGATGACCTTCATGCCCATGGCGTCGCACATCTTCGCGAAGCGCCGGCCGATGGCACCGAGGCCCACCAGCCCGATGGTGCGGCCGCCGAGCTCGAGGCTCTTGTGCGTAGCCTTGTCCCAGTGGCCGGCATGCATGCGGTCGTTGAGCTGCGGGACCGACTTGGCGCAGGCCAGCAGCAGTGCCAGCGCCTGCTCGGCCACCGCGGCCGAGTTGGCGCCGACGGCGGCGCGCACCGCGATGCCGCGTGCGGCAGCTGCGGCCTTGTCGATGGTGTCGGTGCCGCTGCCGTGCTTGGAGATCACCTTGAGCGACGGTGCCGCGTCCATGGCGGCGGCATTGACGCCGTTGTAGCGCACGATGATCGCGACCGGGTCATTTGCACCGCAGAGCGCCACGATGTCGTCGGCCGTCGGCGTCTTGCCGGCGTAGACGACCTCGTAGCCGTCGAGCAGCGCCAGTGCCTGGGGCGCGAGGTCGGCGCCGGTGACCAGCACCCGCGGCTTCTTTGTGGCGGAAGCGGTCGAAACAGGCAGGGCGCTCACAGCGATTCGCCTTCCTTCAACACGCCAGCTGCACGCAGGGCGGCTGGCAGCCATTTGCTGGCGGTGTCGCCGCGACCGATGGCGTCCAGGCGCGCTGCTTCGTCGGCCACCTTCTTCACGGCCAGGTCCATCATGCCGGGCGCCTTGGCGCGCTCGATCACCGTCACGCCATCGGCGTCGCCGACGACCAGGTCACCCGGGTTCACGGTGATGCCGCCTGCGGAAATCGGATGGTTGATGCGGCCGGGCACGTACTTGGTGGGGCCGGCGGGGTTGAAGCCGGCACTGAAGACGGGGAAGTCGAGCTCCAGGATCTCGAGCTTGTCGCGGATGGCGCCGTCGACGATCACGCCGGCCAGTCCGCGCTTCTTGCAGGCGCTGAGCATCAACGTGCCCATCAGCGCGGCGGTCTGGTCGCCCTTGCCGTCGATGACCAGCACGTCGCCGGGCTGAGCCAGGGCGATCGCGGCGTGGATCATCAGGTTGTCGCCGGGGCGCACTTCGACGGTGAACGCCGGGCCGGCGACGATCATCTGCTTGTCCACCGGCGCGACGCGCGCATGCATGGTGCCGCGGCGGCCGGCCACGTCGGCCAGGATGGCGGCCTGAAAAGTCTTCGCCTGGGCAACGACTTCGGGGGCGACACGTTCGATGTCGCGGATGATTTCTGGGCACTGGCTCATGGGATGGTCCTGTGTGAAGACGGTCTGAGATGGAGACGGAGAAATGGGATTGCGGCGGCGCAAGCTCAGTCGAGCTTGATGTTTCCGTCGCGGATGACCTTGGCCCACTTGGCGGAGTCGGCCTTCTGCATCTCGCCGAGCTGGCGAGGCGTGCCGCCGACCAGCGTGACGCCCAGGCGGTTGGCCAGTGCGACGATGTCGTCGCTCTTGAGCGCCTTGTTGATCTCGGCGTTGAGCCGCCCGACCACATCGGCGGGCGTGCCAGCCGGCGCGAAGACCGCCTGCCACTGCTCCACCACGAAGTTCGTCATGCCCGACTCGCTCATGGTCGGCACGTCGGGCAGCGCCTTCAGGCGCGCGGAAGAGGTCACGGCCAGGGCGCGCAGCTTGCCGCTCTGCACGTGCTGCAACGCGGCGGCCACGGGCGCGAACATGAACTGCACCTGTTCGCCCAGGGTGTCCTGCAATGCCGGGGTGTCGCCCTTGTAGGGCACGTGGATGAATTTCGCGCCCGTCTGCTGGCTCAGCAACTCGCCCTGCATCTGCAGGATGGTGCCGCTGCCGCCGGAGGCGTAGGCCAGCTTGCCGGGCTGCGCCTTCGCTGCGGCGACCAGTTCGGCCACGGTCTTGAAAGGCTGCTTCGCACCGACCACCAGGATGTGCGGGATGGTGCCGATGGTGACCACCGGCTCGAAGCCGGCGATCGGGTCGTAGGGCAGCTTGCCCATCAGGTGCGGCGCAATGGCCTGCGGGCCGATCGAGGTCCCCAGCAGGGTGTAGCCGTCGGGTGCCGACTTGGCCACGTAGGCCGCACCGATGGTGCCGGTGGCGCCCGCGCGGTTGTCCACGATCACGTTGGTGCCGAGTGCGGCGGAAATGCGCTGCGCCACGCTGCGGCCCAGCACGTCGGTGCTGCCGCCGGGCGGGTACGGCACGACCCAGGTGATCACCTTGCCGGTGGGCCACTGGCCCTGCGCGCGTGCCAGCGGCGCCATGGTGGTGAGGCTGGCCGCCGCGGCCAGTGCGAGCACGTGGCGGCGGGAGAAGGGCGTGGCTGTGTCTTTGATGTTCATGTCGCTTGTGTCGTCAAGAAAGGGAAAGCGGGCTGGCCGGCGTGAAGCCGTACAGGGCGGCGGGGTTGTCCACCAGCACGCGGCACAGCGTGTCTTCGTCGCTGCACCAGCGTGCGAGCGCGTCGACCTGTGCCGCGTCGTCCGGCATGGGATGTCGGCCGGCGGATGCGGTGGCATGCGGCCAGTCGCTGCCCCAGACCACGCGGTGGGGCGCGGCCTGCAGGTAGCTGCGCGCCAGCACGTCGAGCGCGGCATCGTCGGTGCGATGCGTGGCGCTGACGATGTAGCCGCCCGACAGCTTGATCCAGGCGCGGCCTTCACGCAGCAGGTCGAGCACCAGCGCGTGTGCGGCATGGCGGCCGGCGTCGGCCGGCGCGATGCGCCCGAGGTGATCGAACACCAGGGCCACCGGCAGATCGCGCAGAACCGGCGCCAAGCTCAGCAGCGTGTCGGGCGCTGCCAGCAGTTGGAGGTGCCAGCCCAGCGGCGCGATGCGTTCGGCCATCGGGCGCAGCGACCCGGCGGGCGGGTGCGCACCCAGCGACAAGTTGAAACGGATGCCGCGCACGCCCAGGGCGTGCAGCGCCTGCAGCGCCTCGTCGGACACCGTCTCGTCGAGCACGGCCACCCCGCGTGCGGCATCGCCGAGTGCCGCAAGGCCCGCGAGCATGCAGCGGTTGTCGATGCCGTAGGTGGACGGCGCGACCAGCACCGCGCGAACGGTGCCGATGCGCTGCTGCAGCAGGCGGTAGTCGTCCACCGAGGCGTCGGGCGGCAGCAGCCGGGCATCGGGCGTTGTCGGGAAACGCGCGTCGTACACATGCACATGGCAGTCGCAGGCACCCGCCGGCATGGCCGTGCGCGGCGGCGCAGTGCCGTCCGAGAAAGGCACTGGCCGTGGGACCTGAAGGCGCGTGTGCATGACGTCGGTTGCCGAAATGGCGGTCAGTCGATGGTCGCGCCCGATTCCTTGACGATTTTTCCCCAACGCGTAATGTCGGCCTTGAGCAGCGCTGCGAAGGCGTCCGTTGTACCGCCCATCACGTCGCCACCGTCGGACTTGAGCTTGGCGGCCGAGTCGGGGTTTTGCAGCACCTTATTGATCTCGACATTGAGCGTGCGGACGATCTCCGCGGGCGTGCCGGCCGGTGCCAGGATGCCGAACCACGAGACGGCGGCGGAGTTCTTGTAGCCGGCTTCGATCAGCGTGGGCGTGTCGGGCAACTGCTCCGAGCGCTTGGTGCCGGTCACCGCCAGGGCGCGGATCTTCTTGTTGCGGATCTGGCCGAGGAGCGTCGGCACCGACGAGGCGTAGATGTCGATCTGCCCGCTGACCAGGTCGGTCAGTGCTTGGGCGGCCCCCTTGTAGGGCACGTGCTGCAGCTTGATGCCCGCGGCCTTCTCGGCGATCTCGCTCGACAGGTGGGCCACCGTGCCGTTGCCCGAGTAGCCCAGCGTGACCTGGCCCGCCTTGGCCTTGGACGCGGCCACGACATCGGCGAAGTTCTTGTACGGCGAAGCCTCCGGCACCGCGAACACGATGGGCGAATTGCTCACCAGCACGACTGGCGTCAGGTCTTTCAGCGGGTCGTAGGGCAGCTTCGAATACAGCGTTGGGTTGATTGCCAGGTTGCTGGTCTGGCCCATTACCAGTGTGTAGCCGTCGGCCGGTGCCTTGGCGACCTGGTCCACGCCCAGGTTGCCGCCCGCTCCTGGACGGTTGTCGATGACGATCGTCCACTTCAACGTTTCGGTGAGCTTCTGTGCCACCGTGCGGGCGATCATGTCCGTGCCGCCGCCGGGCGGGAACGGCACGACCAGGCGGATCGGGCGCGACGGATAGGCGGCCTGCGCCGATGCGCTGATGGGCGCCATGAGAGGCGCGCTGGCCGCGAGAGCGGCGATAGCGATGAAGAGGCGACGCGAAGCGACGCGCCGGGTGCGAATGATCGGCATGAACTTGTCTCCGTTGGGCGAACTGCCCGGCCATGTGGATGGGCCGGTGCGTTCGTGGAAGGCAAGTATTCGCGCTGGGACCAGCGCGGTCTAATCAATAATTTCTTGAAATCGATAAATCCGGCTTGGGGTATCAACGCAGCGTCGTGGTTGCGTGCTTGGCGAGCAGGCCGATCAGCCGCTGCGCCGCGGGCGACACATAACCGCTCTCACGGTAGGTAACCACCATGCGGCGGCGCATCGTCGTGTTCTTGATCTGCACTTCGCGCAAAGCTGCACCGGAACGCCCTTCCTGCAGATGCAGGCGCGAGATGAAGCTCAGCAGGCCGGTTTCGTTGATGAGGCTGGGCAGCATCAGCAGCATCGTGCTTTCCACCTGCACAATCGGGCGCGGCTGGTGGTGCCTGTCGAAGGTCTGGTCGAGCCAGTCGCGCGTGGGCGCCCCGGGCGGTTGCAGCACCCACCGGTAGCCTCGGAGGTCCTTGAGCGTAGGCTTGCGCTTCCCGAAGATCTCGTGCGTGCTGTTGGCCGCGACGACGATCAGATCCTCCGCAAGGAACTGCGAGGTGAAGCCCGGTTCCTTGATCCCCTCGGTGCCGACCATCAGGTCGATGTCCCCGGCGCGCAGAAGCGGTGTGAGGATGTCGCCAAGACCCACTGTGGTGCGCAAGGTGATGCCCGGCGCCTCGACCATCAGTTCACGCGCAGCCGGCGGCAACAGGAACTGCGCCGCCGTCGGGACGATGCCCACGCTGATCGTGCCCTTGAGGCCACGTCCGATGTCGCCGATCTCGCGGCGCGCGCTCTCGACATCGAAGCGCGTGCGCTGCGCCCACTTCAGCAAGGCGTGACCGGCCGTGGTCAGCGTGATGCCACGCCCCGTCTTTTCGAAGAGCGCCGCGCCGCAGGCCTCTTCGAGGCGACGGACGCAGCTGGTCAACGCGGGTTGCGTGCGGTGCAGCCGCTCGGCGGCACGGCCGAGGTGCTCGAGCTCGGCGATGACTTCGAAGTACTGGAGGTCGCGCAGGTCCATCGTCGTCGCGCCTACCTTAGGGAAGCACGGTGCCGACGGCCGAACCCGATGCCGATTGGCTTACCCTGCGCGCATGGCGGGCGCTCGTGCAAAAGTCCGTGTAATCGCCGATGCGGCAAGGCACCGTCAGTTCGATTGAGGACTGAGGCCAGAGGGCCTGTGCCCAGGCATCCCGTTGCTTGCTGCCTTCGCGCAGTCCTTCCGAGATAGCGGACCTCAGCGCCTGGCGCTGCTCGCCGGGGGTATTCATCAGCGCGTTCATGTCGTCGAAATCGGCCGCTGGGACGTTGGCGCTCGCCAGCCAGCTGCGAAGCTGGGCGTCATGCGTGCTATTCAGATCATTCATTCGTGTCCCTTCGCCAGCGTTCCCTCATGCGGGCCCGAGATGGCGAAGAAGGCGGTATCCCTTTGCCATGCGATTTTCCGATTGATGAGGAGGGGGAGTTTGGGGGAGGCTGGCCTTGCAGGGCAAGGCTCCTGTCGGCGCCGCATTGTTCAAGCTGGAGCGCGCCCCTGTCCAGCCGTGCATCGCCGCGGCCGGCGGCGACGATGCGCTCAGGTTAAACAATCAGAAGCGCGAGTGCTCACTGAAACTGTAGAACTCGCCGTCCCCGATGATGATGAAGTCCTGCAGAAGCAGCTGGTGCAGTTCGCCAAGCGCATGCAGGCGTTCGGCCGTTTCGATGTCCGGCGCGGAAGGTTGGCAGTGGCCGGACGGATCGTTGTGGACCACGATGATGGTCGTGGCGCGGGCAAGTATCGCGTTCCTGAAAATCTCCACAGGTTCGATGAGTGCGCCGCGCCCCGTGCCGATCGCTGCCACCTCGTACGACAGCACCTCCAGTTGAGGGTTCAGGTGAAGAACGATCACCTTCTCCTTGGTTTCGTCCTGCATCTCCCTGAACAGCTCGTAGACCTGGCGAGGGCTTTCGACCGGCTTGTTCAGGAGGTCATCGTCGACTCGCCTTCTCGTGAAGGTGACCTTGAGTTCCTTGAGGTACGCCATTTCTTCTCCCTTGAATGCAGTTCGGGTCGTTCCGGAATCGAAGGCGGTGGGACAGCAGTTCAGACAGTGGGCTCGGCAGCATACCCAACTCGCCGCGCCACCAGCCCTGACCTCACGCCGCGCACGCCCGTTCGGGCCGATGGGACAATCCGCCCCATGACCAGCCCCGCCCAGACCCTCACCCTCACCCGCCCCGATGACTGGCACCTCCATGTACGCGACGGCGACGCCCTGCAAGCGGTGGTGCCGCATTCGGCACGCCAGTTCGGCCGGGCGTTGATCATGCCCAACCTGCGCCCCCCGGTGACCACCGCCGAGCAGGCCAAGGCCTACCGCGACCGCATCCGTGCCGCCGTGCCGGAGGGCCTGGACTTCGAGCCCGTCATGTCGCTGTACCTCACCGACAAGCTGCCCCCCGAGGAGATCCCGCGCGCCGCCGCGGCCGGCGTGTGCGCCCTCAAGCTCTACCCTGCCGGCGCGACCACCAACAGCGATGCGGGCGTGACCGACATCCGCATCACCTACCCGACGCTCGAAGCCATGCAGAAGCATGGCCTGCTGCTGCTGGTGCATGGCGAGGTGACCGACCCTGCGGTCGATCTGTTCGACCGCGAGGCGGTCTTCATCGAACGGGTGATGATCCCGCTGCGCCGCGATTTCCCCGAACTCAAGATCGTGTTCGAGCACCTGACCACGAAAGAGGGGGCCCACTACGTGCGCGACGCCGACCGCTTCACCGCCGCCACCATCACCGCGCACCACCTTCTCTACAACCGCAACGCGATTTTTACCGGCGGCATCCGGCCGCACTACTACTGCCTGCCGGTTCTCAAGCGCGAGACCCATCGACTCGCGCTGGTGGAGGCCGCCACCAGCGGCAGCCCGCGCTTCTTCCTCGGGACCGACAGCGCGCCGCATCCGGCGCATCTCAAAGAGCACGCGCTGGGGTGCGCCGGCTGCTACACCGCGCTGACCGCCCTGGAGCTCTACGCGGAGGCTTTCGACAACGCGGGCGCGCTCGACTGGCTCGAAGGTTTCGCCAGCTTCCATGGCGCCGACTTCTACGGCCTGCCGCGCAACACCGACACCGTGACGCTCAAGCGCGAAAGCTGGACGGTGCCCGAGACGCTGCCCTATGGCGAGGCCACGCTCAAGCCGCTGCGTGGCGGCGAGACGCTGGCCTGGAGGCTCGCATGAGCATGGTGATGCTGCTGATCGACGCCGACAACGTCTCGGCCGACGTGATCGAGCAGGCGGTGCAGCGCACGCTGGCCGACCAGGGCGCGATCCATGTGCGCCGGGCCTATTGCAATGCCGAGACCGCGCTCAAGCAGCAGGCGCTGTTCAAGCGCCTCTCGGTGCGGCCGATGGTCAACCTGGCCGCCGGCAAGAACTGCACCGACATCGCACTCGCGGTCGACGCCATGGACCTCGTGGTGACGGAACGGCCCGACCTCGTGGTGCTGGTGTCCTCCGATTCGGACTTCGCCCCGCTGGTGATCCGCCTGCGCGAGAAGGGCTGCCGCGTCTGCGGCATCGGCCAGCAGGGCAAGACGGGTGAAGACACCGTGGCGGTCTACGACAGCTTTATCGATCTGCAGCACCAGGCCGCGGGCCGGCCCGCCGCGGCCAAGCGACCCGCCCGCGGGCGACGCGCCAAGGCCCAGGAGGCCGCGCCGCCGGCGCCCGTGCTGCCGGACGACGTGCTGCGCATCCTCGATGCGGTGCCGGAGCTCCTTCGCGGCGACCGGGTCGAGCTCAACCACGCCGCGGAGCGCCTGCGTGGTGCCAAGCTGCTGGGCAAGAGCGCGAGCTCGCCCAAGCTGTTCAAGAAATTCCCGGAGCTGTTTTCGTTGACGCCGCAGAAGACGCCGAACAAGGTGCAGTACGTCGGCCCTGCCGTGACGTGAGCCGCACGTCGCTTGCGAGGCGAACAGCACCGCAGCCGAAGGCGAAGGTATTCCGGTGAGTACGCCAAGGGCCTTCGACCCCGCCCAGCCCTGGCTCGCGCCCTATGCGCCGCGGGCGGCGGCAATGGCGGCATCGCTGGCGCGGGGCCATGGCGCGGCGGCGGTGCTGTCCGATGCGGCGCCAGGCATCACGCTGCCGGCCGGCCCCTTGCGCTTCGTGCATGCCGATGGCGCGCCGCCCGGCGAAGCCTACGAGGCCTTCATCTTCCGGACGGCGCAGGTGCCCACGCGCAACAACCTGCATGACTTCTTCAACGGCCTGGTCTGGCTGCATTTCCCGCTCGCCAAGCGACGGCTGAACGAACTGCAGGCGGCCGAGATCGCGCGCGCCGGCGTCGGTGCGACCCGTGGTCCGTTGCGCGATGCGTTGACCTTGTTCGACGAGAACGGAGCGGTGCTCGATGCACCGCCGGCGCTGTGGCAGGCGCTGCTCGCGCGCGACTGGCAACGGCTCTTCGTGGGCGAACGCGCGCTGTGGCGCGAAGCGCGGCTGCTCGTATTCGGCCACGCCTTGCTCGAAAAGCTCGCCACGCCACGCAAGGCGCTGACGGCGCACGTGCTGTGGGCGCCGGGGACGGTGAGTTCGATCGCGATCGACGATGCCGCCATCGCCGCCGCGTTGGACCGTTCGCACCTCGCTGCCAAGCCTTTCGCGCCGCTGCCCGTGCTCGGCGTGCCGGGCTGGTGGCCGGCCAACGAAGCCCCGGGCTTCTACGACGACGCAGCAGTCTTCAGGCCGGCGCGATGTCCGCGGCACTGAGCGCCGGGCCGTCGACAAACACGTCCGCGTGGAAATCGGCGGCGGCAAGGCCGAGCTGCTGCGTTGCCAGTTCTCGCACCGCCTGCACCATGCCCGGCGAGCCGCAGCAATAGAGCTCCCGTCCCGCGAGGTCGGGGCAGCGGGCCTGCAAGGCCTGGTCCACGCGGCCTGCAAAGGCATCCTCGGCCGCATCGGCGGCTTCCTCGCTCAAGGCTGCAATGAAGCGGAAGGATGCCGGCCATTGCTTCTGCCACTTCGCCACCGCCGAGCGCAGGTAGATGCCCTCGGCCCGGCGTGCTCCCCAGATCAGCGTGACGGGCCGGTCGACGCGGCGCTTGGCCATGTCGTCGAGGATGGACGTGATGGGCGCGAAGCCGGTCCCGCCGGCCACGAAGACGATGGGCCGCGCCGAGTGGGCGTCCAGCGTCACGGCACCGAAGGGCAGCTCGAGATCGAGCAGGTCTCCCTGCCGCAGGTCCGGGACGCGGACGCTGAAGGCACCCCCCGGCACATGCCGAATGTGCAGCGTGATCGCGTCGCTCTCGTGCGGCGCATTGGCCATCGAGTAGCAGCGGGTGCTGCCGTCGCCCACCGCGAGCTGCAGGTACTGCCCGGCATGGAACTTGGCGCGCTGCCCGGCCGGCAGGCGCAGCTGCAACACGGACACGTCGGGCGCTGCCAACTGATTGCGGAACACCTTGGCCGTGAAGCGCTTGCGCGCGCCCGGGTCGATGCGGTGCCAGGTCGCCGGCTGGATCTGCAGGTCGGTCTTCGGGGTGCACATGCAGTAGAGCACTTGCTCGGGCGTGCAGCTCTCGTTGCGGATCGAGGCACCTTCCAGGCCGGCGACCTCGCCTTGCGCGATGCCGCCGGCGCAGTTGCCGCACACGCCTTTGCGGCAGGAATAGGGCAGCTCGATGTTGGCGCGCAACGCAGCGTCGAGCACGCTCTGGTTCTCGGCGCAGTCGAAGGCGATCTCGCTGCCGGCGATGGCGATGCGATGGCTCACCGGAGTCCCTTCGCCTGCGGCTGCGGTGCCATGAGCCTTCGGAGCGGCCGTGCGGCTCATGGTGTGGTGTCCTCGAGGCGCATGCCCGACAGAAGATGAATGGTGCGCAGCACCGCAGCGGGATCGGCAATGCCGCGGCCCGCGATGTCCATCGCGCTGCCATGGCCCACGCTGGAAAGCAGCACCTCGGCGCCGATGGACAGCGCGCTGGCCGCGTTGGGCGCCAGCAGCTTGATGGGGATGTGCCCCTGGTCGTGCAGCATCGCGACGTACAGGTCGTGCCTGCGCTGTGCGAGCAGCATGTCGGCGCCGTGCGGGCCGTCGACGCGCAGGCCCTGGGCGCGCAATGCGCGAACGGCGGGCTCGACCCGTGCGGCGTCTTCGGGACCGAACAGGCCGCCCTCGGAGGCATGCGGGTTGATGCCGAAAACCCCGATCGACGGGTCCGGCACGCCCAGCAGCGCGCAGGCGCGAAGGCCCGCGCGGACCGCGGCGACGACGAGTTCGGGCCGCAGGCGGTACAGGGCGTGCCGTACGCTCTCGTGCAGCGTCGCATGCACGATGCGAAGGCCGCCACCGACCAGCATCAGGAACACGCTGTCTTCCGGCTGGCCGCAGACGCGCGCCACCAGCGAGGGGTAGCCGCTGAAGGCGATGCCCGCCTGGTGAATC
Organism: Variovorax sp. PBS-H4; assembly: GCF_901827205.1. Classification (NCBI taxonomy): domain Bacteria; kingdom Pseudomonadati; phylum Pseudomonadota; class Betaproteobacteria; order Burkholderiales; family Comamonadaceae; genus Variovorax; species Variovorax sp. PBS-H4. The sequence goes on from NZ_LR594675.1 coordinate 939,502, forward strand.
GCGGTTTCGTGATGCGGGCAGGCCACCACGGCATCGAACTCGCCGCGCCGGCAGGCCTCGATGGCAGCGCTGGCCGAGGCCACGGCCGAGGCGCCGGCCGCCGCTTCGACGTGGCCCGGACGCGCTGCTGCAGCCGGCAGTTCGCCCGCGCCGACCATGGTCTGGCCTGCCAGCAAGGCGTCGAGCCCAAGTTGCGCGGCCGTGTGTTCGAGCACGCTCGGCGGCCCGAAGAGCGTGATGCGCGCGCGCGCATCGACCGGCAGGGCGGCCAGCGCCTTCAGCGCGATCTCGGGGCCGATGCCGTTCGGATCGCCCGCGGCAAGCGCGAGCCGCCGGGGTGAGGACGTCGTCGCAAGGCTCACAGCGGCAGCGCCAGCAGCGTATCGGTCACCGTGCTGTCGCACACGGCCACGCGCGATTGCAGCTTGAGCTGGCCGTCCTGCTGCACGAAACGGTCCTGGTAGACCCCCGTGGCGAAGACCTCGGTCTGGCCGGTCGCCATGATGCGGGCCACGACGAAAGGCGTGCGCGCCTCGGCGCCTTCGGTGCTGGCCTGCTGCACGAACGGGATGCCCAGCAGGTGCCGGTAGCGCTGCCGCTCGTAGATGTTGGCCTCGCGCAGCGCCGCGATCCGGTCTTCCAGCATCGCGCGCGAGTCGGCGTAGACAATGCCGGCGGCCAGTCCGTCGCGCTCGTTCTCGACGTGCGTGATGCGGTAGTGGCAGTCCTCGGTGAAGTAGTCGGGCCATTGCTCCAGCGCGTCGCTGTCGATGGTGTGGGCATAGGCCGCGTTGAAGGCGCACAGCGCCAGCAGGTCGATCATGGTGTGTCTCTCTTGTCTCAGGCGCCCATGTGGCGGCGGTAGGCTTTCCAGAAGCCGCGCACCGAGGCCTCGGTAGCGCGCCCCTCGCTTGACTCGGTACTGTCGCCACCCATCTCGACCACCGCTTGCTGGTCGCGCGCCCCGGCGATGCCGCGCTGCACGAAGCCACCGACCGCGCCGTCCTCCATCGAGATGAAGCCCGCGGGGCCGATCAGGTTCGACTGCTTCAGGCGCACGCGGCGCTGCTCGGGCGTGTCGTCGGCATAGCCCAGGTAGGTCCAGTTGAGTTCGGTGCGTTCGACGCCCTTGGGCAGCACCTGGCGCACCGCCAGGCAGTTCTGGATCTGCTGCAGCACGAAGCCGGGGAAGACCGAGAGGATCTGCAGCGTCACGCCGTCCTCGTATTCCTTGAAGCCGGCCAGCAGGCTCGGGTCCTTCAGGCGATAGCGGTCGTTGTCGGAGCGCAGCGCCTGCTCCTTGTACGAGGCGTCCTTCTCCGCCGCCGCATCGATCATGGAGTAGCTCACGTGATGGCCGCCGCTCTCGTCGACGATCACGCCACCCTTCTGCGAGAGGCGGTTCAGTTCGAAGGTGGTGAAGAACAGGTGCAGCAGGCTGGCGTGGTAGCTGTCCTTCACGTTCTCCACGTAGAGTTTCCAGTTGTTGGGCAGTGCTTGCGTGAAGCGGCCGATGACCTCCACCGGCTTGTGCAGCACGCGCTCGATGCGCGCGCAGATCTCCTCGCCCAGGTAGTCCTCGATGCCGGGCACGTCTTCGCTGAAGCTGCCGAACACCAGGCCGCAGAAGGTGGCGATGCGCAGCTTGCGCGGGCCGTGGGCCTCCTTGCAGAAATCGGGCGGCATGCCGCCCTGGCCCTTGACGCCCTTCTCGAAGGCGACGCCCGTCAGGTCGCCCTGGCGGCTGTAGCTCCAGGCGTGATAGACGCACTGGAAGTTCTCGGCGCGGCCGGACTTCTCCAGCGCGATGAGGGCGCCGCGATGGGCGCAGCGGTTCTCGAAGGCATAGATCTCGCCGTCGTCATCGCGCACCACCACCACCGGCGTTTCGCCCGCGAAGGTGCTGCGATAACTGCCGCTGTCGGGCAGCTCGGCTTCGAGGCACAGGTAGTTCCAGGTCTCGCCGCGGAAGATGCGGGCTTGCTCGTCGGCCGCGGTCTGCGCATCGCTGTAGAGCGCGAAAGGGATGCGCGTGAGGCCGGGGCCGGCCCAGTGGATCGGTTGGAATGCGGTGTCGTTCATGGCTGCAACTTCGACTTCAACTTCGACTTCGATTCAATCGAGCGAGACCTTCGCGCTCTTGATGACCTTCTCCCACTTGGCGGACTCGGCCTGGATGAACTTGCCGGTCTGGGCACTGTCCCAGCCACGCGGCTCGGCGCCTTGCTCGGCGAACTTCTGCTTGACCTCCGGCTGTGCCAGCGCGTCGGCGATGGCCTTCTGCGTCGAGGCGACCTTGGACGCCGGCGTACCGGGCGGCGCTACCACCGCGAACCAGGTCACGGCGTTCATGGCAGGCAGCTTCTGCTCGGCGAAGGTGGGCACGTCGGGCAGGGCAGGCGAGCGCTGCCCGTCCGCCACGCCGAGGATGCGCAGCTTGCCGGCCTGGTGGAAGGGCAGCGAGGAACTGAGGTTGTCGAAGAACACGTCGATCTGGCCGCCCACCAGGTCCACCAGCGCCGGAGCCGTGCCCTTGTAGGGGATGTGGACCATCTCGACGCCCGTCAATTGCATGAACATGCTGGCGGTCAGGTGCGAGGTGGTGCCGTTGCCCTGCGATCCGTAGCTCAGCTTGCCGGGGTGGGCCTTGGCGTAGGCGATGAATTCCTGCACGTTCTTCACCGGCAGCTTGGGGTTCACCACCAGCACGTTGGGCACCGTCGCGAGCACCGTGACGGGCACCCACTTGGACGGGTCGAAGGAGAGCTTCTTGTAGAGGTGCTGGTTGATCGCGATCGGCGCCGGTGGCGAGGCCATCAAGGTGTTGCCGTCGGGCTCGGAGCGGAACACCATCTCGGCGCCGATGTTGCCGCCCGCGCCGGTGCGGTTGTCGATCAGCACGCCGCCGGGAAACTGCGGGCGCAGCTTCTCGGCGACCACGCGAGGCAGGATGTCAGCGGTGCCGCCGGCGGGGTAGGGCACCACGAGTTTCAGCGCCTGGGGCCCTTGGGCGGTGGCAGTGCCGAGCAGGCAGGCGCCGGCCAGGCAGGCGGCGCTTGCGCGCCGTGCAAAGGTTTTCAGCATGGGTGTCTTGTCTCCGTGGCTGGACATTCATCGGGCTGGAGGAAGTGTCCCGCCCATGGCGATCGCGGACAAGCTAGATTTGCGCTATGCGCAAGAAACCCGCCGAAGCTCCAGCAGCTGCCGTCAGCGAAGGCAAGAATTTCGTCGCCTCGCTGCAGAAGGGCCTGGACGTGCTGACCTGCTTCGGCCGCCAGCACAGCCGCCTCACCGTGTCGGAAGTGGGGCGCCTGACCGGCTGCTCGCCCGCCTCGGCACGGCGTTCGCTACTGACCCTGCAGGCGCTGGGCTATCTCGACAGCGACGGCAAGCGCTTCTGGATGTTGCCCAAGGCCCTGCTGGTGGCGCACGCGTATCTCGCCTCGCGGGCCACGCCTTCGCTGGCGCAGCCGCTGCTCGACGCGCTGTCGGAGCGCACGCGCGAATCGGCCTCGCTCGGCAAGCTGCTGGGCGACCACGCGATCATCATTGCCCGCTCCACGGCGCGGCGCAGCCTCAGCACGGGCCTGGGCATTGGCTCGCGGCTGCCGGCCTATTGCTCGGCGCTCGGGCGCGTGCTGCTCGCCAGCCTGCCGCCGGCCGAGGCCGAGCGGCGCGTGCGCGCGATGCCGCGGCAGCCGCTCACCGCACGCACCGTGTACGAGCTGAGGCCGGTACTGGCGCTGCTCGCGCGCTGCCGCGAAGAGGGCTACGCGGGCAACGACGGCGAACTCGAGCTCGGCGTGCGCTCCATGGCCGTGCCGGTGCACGACCGCAGCGGCGCGATGGTGGCTGCGATGAGCATCGCGGTGCGCACGGAACGCATGAGCTTCGTCGAGTTCCGCGATGCTTTCCTGCCGGCGCTGCGCAAGGCCAGCGTGACGCTGGCCGGACGGCTTTATCCCGAATAAGCGTAGTGGCGTGTTCAGGGGCCGCGAACTTTTGCTCCTATGATCGATCGATGCCCCCGTGCCGCGGCGCCCACAACCAAGACAACGATCCGCCTGCGCCGCCGCGCTTGAAACCGCATTGCGGGGCCTCATCTTTTCGCCACGGCGAGCGCGTCGCCTGAACCCACGGAGAATTCAGCTTGAAACGCATCCTTCTGTTCGTCCTGACCAACGTCATGGTCGTCGCAGTGCTGGGCATCGTGGCCAGCCTGCTCGGCGTCAATCGTTATCTCACCGCCAACGGTCTCAACCTGACGGCGCTGCTGGGCTTCGCGCTGGTGATGGGCTTCGGCGGCGCGATCATCTCGCTGCTGATCAGCAAGCCCATGGCAAAGTGGACCGCGGGTGTGCGCATCATCAACGACCCGCAGTCGCCCGACGAGGCCTGGATTGTGCAGACCGTTCGCAAGTTCGCCGACAAGGCCGGCATCGGCATGCCCGAGGTCGGCATCTTCGAGGGCGAGCCCAACGCCTTTGCCACCGGCGCCTTCAAGAATTCCTCGCTGGTGGCGGTCTCCACCGGCCTGCTCGCCAACATGACGCGCGAGGAGGTCGAGGCCGTGATCGGCCACGAGGTGGCGCATGTGGCCAATGGCGACATGGTGACCATGACCCTGATCCAGGGCGTGATGAACACCTTCGTCGTGTTCCTCTCCCGCGTGATCGGCTATGCGGTCGACGGCTTCCTGCGCCGTGGCAGCGACAACAACTCGGGCCCCGGCATCGGCTACATGGTCACTACGCTGGTGCTCGACATCGTGCTGGGCTTCGCGGCTGCGATCGTGGTGGCCTGGTTCTCGCGGCATCGCGAGTTCCGTGCGGACGCCGGTGCGGCCCAGCTGATGGGCCGCAAGCAGCCGATGATGAATGCGCTCGCCCGCCTGGGCGGCCTGCCGGCCGGCGAGCTGCCGAAGGCGGTGGAAACGATGGGCATCACGGGCAGCATCGGCAAGCTGTTCGCGACGCACCCACCGATCGAGGAGCGCATCGCCGCGCTGCAGAACAGCGCGCAGGCCTGAATCGTGTCGGGATCGAAGAAGCCGCCGTTCAGGCGGCTTTTTCATGGCTACGCGATGGCGCGCGCCACGGCTTCCGCGACCTTGATGCCGTCCACTCCCGCCGACAAAATGCCGCCCGCATAGCTCGCGCCTTCGCCCGCCGGGTAGAGCCCGCGCACGTTGAGGCTCTGGAGATCCTCGCCGCGCGTGATCCTGATCGGCGAGGAGGTGCGCGTCTCGACGCCCGTCAGCACCGCGTCGTGCAGGTCGAAGCCCTTGATCTTGCGGCCGAACGCGGGGAAGGCCTCGCGCATGGCCTCGATGGCATAGGCCGGCAGCGCGGCGCGCAGGTCGCACGGCGTCACGCCCGGCTTGTACGAGGGCTCGACGCTGCCGAGCGCGCTGGAAGGCTTGCCGGCAACGAAGTCGCCGACCAGCTGGCCCGGCGCGCGGTAGTCGCCGCCACCGAGCACGAAGGCGCTGGACTCGAGCGCCCGCTGCAGCGCGATGCCCGACAGCGGCGAGCCGGTGCGGCCATCCTCCCAGCCCGGATAGTCGCGCGGATCGATGCCCACCACGATGCCCGCGTTGGCGTTGCGCTCGTTGCGCGAATACTGGCTCATGCCGTTGGTGACCACGCGCCCGGGCTCGCTGGTGGCCGCGACGACGGTGCCGCCCGGGCACATGCAGAAGCTGTAGACCGAGCGGCCGTTGCTCGCGTGGTGCACCAGCTTGTAGTCGGCCGCGCCCAGGAGCGGGTGACCGGCATGCCGGCCCCAGCGCGCGCGGTCGATCAGGCCTTGCGGGTGCTCCACGCGAAAGCCGATGGAAAAGGGCTTGGCTTCGATGTGCACCCCGCGCTCGTGCAGCATCTCGAAGGTGTCGCGCGAGCTGTGGCCCAGCGCCATCACCACATGGTCGGCGCGCAGTTCGCTGCTCGTGCCGGTGCGTTGGTCGAGCACGGTCAGGCCGCGCAGTTGCCCGTCTTCAACAAGCACATCGGTCACGCGCTGCTCGAAGCGGATCTCGCCGCCCAACGCGACGATCTGCTCGCGGATGTTCTCCACCACCTTCACCAGCTTGAAGGTGCCGATGTGTGGATGGGCGACGTAGAGGATCTCCGGCGGCGCGCCGGCCTTGACGAACTCCTCCATCACCTTGCGGCCGAGGAAGCGCGGGTCCTTGATCTGGCTGTAGAGCTTGCCGTCCGAGAAGGTGCCGGCACCGCCTTCGCCGAACTGCACGTTCGACTCCGGGTTCAGCGTGCTCTTGCGCCACAGGCCCCAGGTGTCCCTGGTGCGCTGGCGCACGGTCTTGCCACGCTCCAGCACGATGGGCCTGAAACCCATTTGCGCCAGCATCAGCGCGCAGAAGATCCCGCAGGGACCAAAGCCCACGACGACGGGTCGCGGCGCGTCCTGGGGCGCCTGCACGGGCGGGCGGTAGGCCATGTCGGGCGCGGGCTGCACATGCGAGCGTCCGGCGTGCCTGGCCAGCACCGCGGCTTCGGCCTGCGCATCGGGCAACGCGACGTCGACGATGTACACGGTGAGCAGCTCGGCCTTGCGCGCATCGAAGCTGCGCTTGTAGACCGTGTGCGAAGCGATGTCGCCGGGCGCGATGCCCAGCGTGGATGCGACCAGCGCGGGCAGTGCCTCGGGCGCATGGTCGAGGGGGAGCTTGAGTTCGGAGACGCGGATCATGGCGGGCGGCCCGTGGTGATCGGGCAGGTGGCGCTGTGGGGGATTGCCATTGTCGCAGCGGGCGCTCACCTGTTGCGTTGGCAGGGTGACCGCGCGAGCGGCCATTCCGAGCTGCCAGCGGGGCAGCCGTGCCTGCAGGCGACATAATTGCGGCCGTGAAGCGCGCCGGACCGCCGCTGGTGCAAGTCCCGAAAGGGCGCACTGGAGGAAAGTCCGGACTGCACAGGACAGCGCAGGAGTTAACGACTCTCCACCGCGAGGTGAGGATCAGAGCAACAGAGACGAGTCGGCCGGGGCAACCCGGCCGGGTGAAACGGGCAATCTCTGCGCGCAGCAACACCAAGTAGGCCAGCCGGGAGTGGCGCGGTTCGCCGCGACTCTCCACCTTGTGGTTCCGCAGGGAGAGCTGGCGGGTAGGTGGCACCGAGCCGTCTGGCGACAGACGGCCCAGAGTAATGGCGGTTACGTCGGGGGAAACCTCGACGCACAGAATCCGGCTTACAGGCGCGCTTCACACTTTTTTTTGCCGCTCGGCGGCCGCAGTTCCGGCTTCATGGTCCCCACGCGCAGCCGATGGGCGTTCACTGCGATCGCGCGCTTGCCGTGGGGGCCGGAAGTCAGAAGCGCTCGTTCGGCAGCAGGTAGCGCCACTGGCCGGCCAGCAGCCCCGACAGTGCCACGCGGCCGATGCGCAGGCGCCGCATGCCCAGGATCTGAAGGCCGACGGCCTGGCACTCGTGCGCGATCTGGCCCGGCCGAAGGCCCTTCACGGCAAAGCGCAGCCCGGTGTGCCCTTCGGCCTGCTGGCTGACGCTGACGCGTGCCGGCGCCTGGTTCAGCCGCGCCAGCTGCTCGGGCCCCACCGGGCCGGCCACGTCGACGATGACCTCGTGCTCCAGCACTGCCGCGTCTTCCTGCAGCTTGCGCTCGATGCGCCATTCCTGGGTGAAGACGACCAGCCCGTTGGCCCCGGTTTCCAGCGGCGTCATGCAACGCTGCGCCGCCACGTGGCGCGGCAGAAAGCGCAGGCCCGCGCGCTCGGGCGCTTGATGGTTCGCGGGCACGAGCAAGCGGTGCGCCTGCTCCGTCGCGGTGCCGGCGGGCTTGTGCAGCAGCAGCGTGACCGGCACCACCGGCGCCGGCCGCGCGCCGGCCTCGATCTCGACCTGCTGACTCGGCTGCACGCGCGATTGCGGCAGCAGCGCCGGCGCGCCGTCGACGCGCACCGCGCCGTTCTCGATCAAGAGCTCGGCCTCCCGCCGCGAGCAGCCGGCCATCGCGGCCACCCGCTTGGCCAGGCGGATGCCTTCGTCGGTGTCAGTCATCGTGGCGCGCGCTGCCGGATGCGCTCCACGTGGGCGGCCAGCGAGCGCGCGGCGACCGGCCACAGGCGCTGCGGCACGTCGTCGTAGGCGAGCGGCAGCCAGTCCTCGGGCGAGCCTTGCGGCAGGCGCTCCATGGCGGCGGCGATCCTGGCCTCGCGCTTCAGGCGATGCGCCTTCAGGTGGGCGATGGCGGCACGCGCCTCGCCCAGCACGTGGCCGTGCGCCGGCACGATGAAGCGGATGTCGCCCTCCGCACAGAGGGCGTCGAGCCGATCGAGCGAATCGAGGTAGGCATTCATGTCGCCGTCGGGCGGGTCGACCACTGTGGTGCTGCCGTTGAGCACATGGTCCCCGGAGAAGAGCAGGCCGTCTTCCTCCAGCACCAGGCACAGGTGGTTGGCCGCGTGGCCGGGCGTGTGCACGGCGCGCAGCGTGTGCGTCGTGCCCTGGCCGTCCTGCAGCACCAGCCGCTCGCCGTCCTGCAGCACCCGCTCGGGCACGAAGTGCGAGGCCGGGCGCGCGGTCGGCGCCGAAGGCAGGCCGAGGATGGGCGGCTTCGCCGGCGTGCACAGTGCCTGCAGCGGCGCCGCGCCCGGGGCGTGGTCGGCATGCGAATGGGTGCAGACGATCAGGCGGATGTCGCCGCCGGTGGCGCGCCGCAGCCGCCCGAGATGCGCCGGGTCGTTCGGGCCGGGGTCGATCACGATGTAGCCCGTGGCCGCGTCGCCCACGATGTAGCTGTTGGTGCCGGGGCCGGTCATGGCGCCGGGGTTGGGTGCGGTCAGGCGCTGCAGGTTCTTCAGCAGCGCCACCGGCGTCTCGTTCTGCCAGCCGAGCTCATGCACGATCTGGCCGTCAGGACAGACCAGCGCCAGCTCCCCGTAGGGCGACTCGTGCTCCATGTAGCGCGCTTCCTTGCCGCGCAGCAGGCCGGCGCGCGGGCAGCTGGTCCACAGCGGGCCCTCGCCGCCCGGCCGGTTCGCGCAGGCGTCGAGCACCGCGTCGACCGTCGGATAGGACGCAAGCCGCTCCAGCGTGCGCAGCGTCGGAAAGATCATCAAGAAGCCGCCCGCCTGGTGCCGCGCCAGCGCGTCGGCCGGGCGCACCCAGCAGGGCTCGAACTGCTCGGCCTCGTCGGCGACCGGCGTTTGGCCCTCGGGCATGCGCGCGACCAGGAAGGGCACGTCGAAGCGCTTGGGCAGGTCGCGGTCGGTGATCCAGTGGGCCAGCGTATAGACCTGGTCGGTGGCAAGCAGCAGGCCGCGCGCCGCGCATTGTTCCGCCAGCGCCACGGCGGAGGTGGTGCTGCGGTCCATGGCCGTGACAACGCCGGGATCCACGGGGCGGCCATCCGGATGCCGGGCGAGCAGCACGCCGAGCTCCTCGAAGCATTCGCGCACTGCGGCGACGGATTGGGTGAGCTGCAGATCGACCTGTGCACGCCGGCGCGTCGCTATGGCGCCGGCCGCGGCATCGGCTGCCTCGATGCGGCCGCCGGGAAACACATAGGCCCCGGGCGCGAAGCTGGCGCTGGCGGAGCGCCGCGTCATCAGCACCTCGACGCCTTCGGGCGTGTCGCGCAGGAGCAGGACGGTGGCGGCGGGCAGCACGGCGGCCGGCTCGCGCGCGGAATGGAGTTGTTGGGTGGGGCGTGCCATGGGCCGTCATTATCGAGAGGCTGGCCGGGGGCTGCATCGGCATGGTTGCTGCATAAGCTTCGATGCCATCGTGAATGAGTGCCGCCCAGCCGCCCGGCCGCCCGAAGGCGCTCGCACCGCAGTGCGCAGCAGGAAAGTGCTCCGATGATCTGCACGCCACAATGCTCGGTCGCTCCATTCCTGTCTACGAGGACCGCCATGCCCGCTTTCCGCTCCCGTCGCCCGTTCCTTGCCCTTGCCGGCCTCGCGCTGGCGGCGCCCCTTGCCTTTGCCCAGGCCGATTGGCCGCAACAGCCGGTCACGCTGATCATGGGCTTCCCCGCCGGCTCGGGCGTGGACGTGGTGGCGCGCACCATCCAGGAACCGCTGTCGCAGAAGCTCGGCCAGCCCGTGGTGATCGACTACAAGTCCGGCGCCGCCGGCAACATCGCCAGCGAGTACGTGGCGCGCGCGAAGCCCGACGGCTACACGCTGGCCTTCGGCACCGCCGCCACCCACGGCAGCAACGCTGCGCTCTACAAGAAGCTGTCCTTCGATGTCGAGGCCGACTTCGTGCCCGTGGCGCCGGTGCTCGATGTGTCGAACGTGCTCACCATCAATCCCGAGGTGATCGACGTCAAGACGCTCAAGGAGTTCGTCGAGCGGGTCAAGGCCAACCCCGGGAAGTACAACTACGCCTCGACCGGGAACGGGGCGGGCACCCACATGGCCTTTGCCGAGTTCAACGCGCGCCTGGGCCTGGAGATGATTCACGTCCCCTACAAGGGCGGGCCGGAGGCCATCACCTCGGTCGTGCGCGGCGAAACCTGCTGCATCATGAACCAGGTGCAGACCGTGCTGCCGCAGTACAAGGCGGGCAAGGTGCGGCTGCTGGGCGTGACCACCGCCAAGCCGGTCGCGGCAGTCAAGGAGGTGCCGACCATCGCGTCCAGCGGCCTTCCGGGCACCCAGGGTTTCGACAGCTCGATCTGGTTCGGCGTGTTCGCACCCAAGGGCACCGACGCCCGCATCGTCGACAAGCTCAACGCCGCGATCAGCGCCGTGCTGGAGCAGCCGGAGATCCGCGAGAAGTTCGAGGCGCAGGGCAATACGGTGCGCATCGAGACGCCGGCCCAGTTCAAGCAGACGGTTCATGCCAATCGCGTGAAGTGGGCCGAGGTCGCGAAAGCGGCGAGGATCAGTATCGATTGAGCGCGCCACCGCCGGTGGCTGCCAGGGAAAGACGTCGCGACGTTGACCGGCTGCGCCGGCGCCGAAAATTCGCTAGGCTTTGGTTCACGACAACGCGGAGACAACGCGATGAGCCAGGGCGCATCCCCTCTTCGTCTGCACGTGCCCGAGCCGACCGGCCGGCCGGGCCACGAGACCGACTTCTCCTACCTGCATCTCTCGCGTGCCGGCGAAGTGCGGCGGCCGCCGGTGGAGGCCACGCCGGCCGACACCAGCGACCTGGCCTACACATTGGTGCGCGTGCTCGACGACGAAGGCCGCGCCATCGGGCCATGGGCGCCCGATGCGGACCCGGCGTTGCTGCGGCGCGGCCTGCTCGCGATGATGAAGACGCGCACCTTCGACGCGCGCATGCTGATCGCGCAGCGGCAGAAGAAGATCTCCTTCTACATGCAGTGCCTGGGCGAAGAGGCCATCGCCACCGGCCATGCGCTGGTGCTCCAGCAGGGCGACATGTGCTTTCCCACCTACCGCCAACAGGGACTCCTGCTCGCGCGCGACGATGTGCCGATGGTGGACCTGATCTGCGAGCTGATGTCCAACGAGCGCGACCCGCTCAAGGGCCGGCAGTTGCCGGTGTGCTATTCGATGAAGCGTGCCGGCTTCTTCTCGATCTCGGGCAACCTGGCCACGCAGTTCATCCAGGCGGTGGGCTGGGGCATGGCCTCGGCGATCAAGGGCGACACGCGCATCGCCTCGGCCTGGATCGGCGACGGCGCGACGGCCGAGTCCGACTTCCACACTGCGCTGACCTTTGCGCACGTGTACCGCGCGCCGGTGATCCTCAACGTGGTCAACAACCAGTGGGCGATTTCCACCTTCCAGGCCATCGCGGGCGGCGAGGCCACCACTTTTGCAGCGCGCGGCGTCGGCTGCGGCATCGCCTCGCTGCGCGTGGACGGCAACGATTTTCTCGCGGTGATCGCGGCTTCTCGCTGGGCGGCGCAGCGGGCGCGCAGCAATCTCGGGCCGACGCTGATCGAGTGGGTCACCTACCGGGCAGGGGCTCATTCCACCTCGGACGATCCTTCGCGCTACCGGCCTTCCGATGACTGGCAGCACTTCCCGCTGGGGGACCCGATCGCGCGGCTTGCCCAGCATCTGCGCTTGATCGGGGCATGGTCCGAGGAGGAGCACCGGAAGGCGCAGTCGGAACTCGAAAGCGAGGTGAGCGCGGCGGTGAAGGAGGCGGAGCGCTACGGGTCGCTGGTCGACGGACATATGTTCGGGGCGGCGGCGATGTTCGAGGACGTCTACCAGACCATGCCGCCGCATCTGCAGGAACAGCGGAGGCAACTTGCGCGGTTCCAGAAAGGATGATGTCGGTGAGCACGTCTTTGCTTTCTCTTCCTCTCTTGCTACCTCTCCCGCTTGCGGGAGAGGGTTGGGGTGGGGGCACTGGGCGCTTGTTTTGGCGGTGTGGTTGTTGTGAGGCTGGAGCCGGGGCGTCGTCCCGGCAGCCGAGTCACTTTCTTTTGTCTCGCCAAAAGAAAGTAACCAAAGAAAAGGCGACCCCACTGCGCGTGACCCTTCGCTTCGCTACGGGCAACCTGCGGTGCTCGCTTCAGGCGGGGTCCGCGCAAACTCGCTTCGCTCAAACACGCGCGGCCCTTTTCCCGCCTGAAGCTGCGCTCCTCGGCACGCGCAGAGGGGATTGGGACGGGCCATTGCTTCGCTCGGCCGCCAACGGCCTCGCTGCGCGAGGCCTGGGACAGGTGCTTGCGTACATGGACGAGCATGGACATCGTCACGAACACGAACACGAACACGAACACGAACACGAACACGAACACGAGCACGAGCACGAGCACGAGTATGTGCATGTGCATCTGCGTTCGAGCGAGAGTCGGCGTAAGTTGGGGCCCAGGGCTGACGCTCATCTGCAAACCACACAAGGACGCGCCATGGCGCGTTGGATTCCAAGTCCCCTCTGGCCGCGCCGAGGAGCGGAGCTTTTCGCGGATCAGGGCCGCGCGTGTTTGAGCGAAGCGAGTTTGCGCGGACCCCGCGAAAAGCGAGCACCGCAGGTTGCCCGTAGCGAAGCGGAGGGTCGCGGCCAGCGGGGTCGCCTTTTCTTTGGTTACTTTCTTTTGGCGAAGCAAAAGAAAGTGACTCGGCTGCCGGGACGACGCCCCGGCTCCGGCCTCGAACAAAGCGCGCCGTATCGACTCGCCCCGACGCTACCCCTGAAGAACAAAGCCCGGAACAAAGACCAGACCACAGCCCAGAACAAAGCCCAGAACCCGGACACCCCCCCATGCCCACCATGACCATGATCCAGGCCCTGCGCTCCGCCATGGACCTGATGCTCGAACGCGACGACAACGTCGTGATCTACGGCCAGGACGTGGGCTACTTCGGCGGCGTCTTCCGCGTCACCGAGGGCCTGCAAGCCAAATACGGCCGCTCGCGGGTTTTCGATGCGCCGATCTCCGAAGGCGGCATCGTCGGCTCGGCCATCGGCATGGGCGCTTATGGTCTGCGGCCGGTGGTGGAGGTGCAGTTCGCCGACTACTTCTATCCCGCCTACGACCAGATCGTGTCCGAGGCCGCGCGGCTGCGCTATCGCTCGGCGGGCGACTTCTTCGCGCCCATCACCATCCGCATGCCCTGCGGCGGCGGCATCTACGGCGGGCAGACGCACAGCCAGAGCCCCGAGGTACTGTTCACGCACGTGTGCGGGCTGCGCACGGTGATGCCCTCCAACCCGCGGGACGCCAAGGGCCTGCTGATCGCCTCGATCGAGAACGACGACCCGGTCATCTTCCTGGAGCCCAAGCGCCTCTACAACGGCCCCTTCGACGGCCATCACGACCGGCCGCTGGTGCCCTGGTCGCAGCACCCCCTGGGCGAAGTGCCCGAGGGCTACTACACGGTTCCGCTGGAATCGGCCGCGGTGTTCCGGCCCGGCAGTGCGCTCACGGCGCTCACCTACGGCACGATGGTCTTCGTCTGCGAGGCCGCTGCGCGCGAGACCGGCATCGACGCCGAGATCATCGACTTGCGCAGCCTGTGGCCGCTCGACCTGCCCACGCTCGTCGCGTCGGTGAAGAAGACCGGCCGCTGCGTGATCGTGCACGAGGCCACGCGCACCAGCGGCTTCGGCGCCGAGCTCGCGGCACTGGTGCAGGAGCACTGCTTCTACCACCTCGAGGCGCCGATCGAGCGCGTGGCCGGCTGGGACACGCCCTACCCGCACGCGCAGGAATGGGCCTACTTCCCCGGCCCGGCGCGCGTCGGCGCCGCCTTCCAGCGCGTGATGGAGGACTGATCGAATGGGCGAGCTCGCGATCAAGGTACCGGACATCGGCGAAGGCATCGCCGAAGTCGAGCTGGTCGCCTGGTGGGTCCAGCCGGGCGAGACCGTGGCCGAAGACCAGGTGGTGGCCGATGTGATGACCGACAAGGCCACGGTCGAGATTCCGTCGCCCGTGGCAGGCAAGGTGATCGCGCTGGGCGGCACGGTGGGCCAGCTGATCGCGGTGGGTGCGGAGCTGATACGCATCGAGGTGGAGGGCCGAGGCCACGCCGAGGTGGCCGCCACGCAGACGGAAGGCCCCACGCTGGGTCCCCCACCGGTGCCGGCGCCTCCACCTGCCCCCGCGCCTGCGCCTGCACCCGCACCTGCACCTGCACCTGCACCTGCACCTGCACCTGCAGCTACGCGCTCGCCCTCGCCCTCGCCGCCGAAAACACAGGCGCACGCGCCGGCAGGCGAGCGGCCCATTGCCTCGCCCGCAGTGCGCCGCCGGGCCTGGGAACTCGGCGTCGACCTGCGGCAGATCACGGCCAGCGGCACGGCCGGGCGCATCGTGCAGGCCGACCTCGACGCCTGGCGGGCCCGGCACCCCGGTGCGCCGCACGCGCCGCCGCAGCCCGCCGGCGCGCCGCGCGGCGTCGAGCGCCACGACGAGGAAGCCGTGCCCATCACCGGCGTGCGCCGCCGCATCGCGCAGCGCACCCAGGACTCGGCACGACGCATCCCGCACTTCACTTACGTGGAGGAGATCGACGTGGGCGAGATCGAGCGCCTGCGTGCCGCGCTGAACGAAAAGTGGGCCGGCGAGCGCCCGCACCTGACGCTGCTGCCGCTGCTGGTGCGTGCCGTGGTGCTCGCGGTGCAGCGCCACGCGCAGGTCAATGCCCGTTTCGACGACGAGGCCGGCGTGCTCACGCGCCATGGTGCAGTGCATGTGGGCATCGCCACCCAGACCGAGGCCGGCCTGATGGTGCCGGTGCTGCGCCACGCGGAGGCACGCGATCCGTGGTCGAGCGCGGCCGAGATTGCACGCCTTGCGGCCGCCGCGCGCGCCGGCCATGCCACGCGCGACGAACTGACCGGCTCCACCATCACCATCACCAGCCTGGGCGCGCTCGGCGGCATCGCCTCGACGCCGATCATCAACCAGCCCGAGGTGGCGATCGTGGGCGTCAACCGCATCGTGCAGCGGCCCGTCGTGCGCGATGGCACGATGCAGCCGCGCAGCATGATGAACCTGTCCTGCTCCTTCGACCACCGGGTCATCGACGGCCTGCTCGCGGCCGAATTCGTGCAGGCGGTGCGGGCCGCGCTCGAGTCTCCCGCCCTGCTTTTCATCGACGGCTGAGCAGGAGCGCGAGGGTTTGCGAGCGTATGCCACCGCAGCAGCCCCCTCCTAGAATCCGCCGCATGGGGTCCGCCAGAACATGGTTGATGGGACTGGTCCTCCTGGCGCACGGGGCAGCGGCCAGCGCTGAAGCCGTGTCTCCCGCCGTCACGACGCCGCGGCTCGTGGTCCTCATGCAGCTCGAAGGCGCGATCGGGCCTGCCGCCGCCGACTACGTGCACCGTGGTCTCGCGCTTGCAGCCGCCAAGGATGCGAAGCTCGCGGTGCTCCAGATCGACACTCCCGGCGGGCTCGACACCTCGATGCGCAGCATCGTGAAGGACATCCTCGCCTCCCGCGTCCCGGTCGCGACCTTCGTCGCACCCAATGGTGCGCGGGCCGCCAGTGCCGGCACTTACATCCTCTATGCCAGCCACATCGCCGCGATGGCGCCGGCCTCCAATCTCGGCGCCGCGACGCCCGTGGCCATCGGCATGCCGGGGCGCCCGGATACCAAGCCTGCAAACAAGGACGACAAGGACGACAAGGGCGAAAAGGGCGAAAAGGGCGAGAAGGGCGACCAGGGCGCCGGCAGCGAGAAGGCGGCCGATGCCATGACCGCCAAGCGCCTGTCCGACGCCTCGGCCTACATCCGCAGCCTCGCGCAATTGCGCCATCGCAACGCCGAGTGGGCCGAGCAGGCGGTGCGCGCATCGGTCAGCCTGTCCGCACAGGAGGCCCGGGCAAAGCGGGTGGTCGACTACGTCGCGCAGGATGTGGCCGACCTGCTGATGCAGGTCAACGGGCGCGACGTGGAGATGGAGCGCGGCACCGTGCGGCTCGCCACGCAGCGCGCGCAGCTGCTGGTGTTCGAGGCCGACTGGCGCAGCCGCCTGCTGTCGGTGATCACCGAACCCAGCCTGGCGCTGATCCTCCTGATGATCGGCGTGTACGGCCTGCTGTTCGAGTTCTCCAGCCCCGGCTTCGTGCTGCCCGGGGTGGTGGGTGCGATCAGCCTGATGCTGGCGCTCTTCGGCCTGCAGATGCTGCCCGTCAACTACGCCGGGCTCGCACTGATCCTGCTGGGCGTGGCCTTCCTGATCGCGGAGGCCTTCCTGCCCAGCTTCGGCGCGCTCGGGCTGGGCGGTATTGCAGCCTTCGCTTTCGGCGCAGTGCTGCTGATCGACAACGACGTGCCGGGCTTCGGCGTGCCGCTCTGGGTGATCGCGCTGAGCAGCGCCGTCTCGGCGCTCTTCATCATCCTGGTCGCAGGAATGGCGGCGAGGGCGAACCGGCGCCCGGTGGTCAGCGGCGTGACGACGCTGGTGGGCACGACAGGCGAGCTCGTCGAGTTCGCCGACGGCGAGGGCTGGGCGCAGATCCAGGGCGACTACTGGCGCGTCACCGGCGCGGGCGACCTGTACGCGGGCCGGCGGGTGCGGGTCAGCGGCGTGCAGGGCGGCGCGCTGCAGGTGGCGCCGGAGGGCCAGGAGTCCGCCCGGAAGGTCTGAACATGTTCTTCAATCTCGGCGTTGCGCTCGCTCTTCTCGTCGTGGTGTTGGCGGTGCTGCTCGCCGCCGCCTCGCTGCGCATCCTGCGCGAGTACGAGCGCGGGGTGGTGTTCCAGCTCGGCCGCTTCTGGAAGGTCAAGGGACCCGGTCTGGTGATCCTGATCCCCGGCATCCAGCAGATGGTCCGCGTGGGCCTGCGGGTGATGGTGCTGGACATCCCGAGCCAGGACGTGATCACGCGCGACAACGTCTCGGTGAAGGTCAACGCGGTGCTTTACTTCCGGGTGGTCGATGCGGAGAAGGCCATCATCCAGGTCGAGAAGTTTTTCGAGGCGACCAGCCAGTTGGCGCAGACCACGCTGCGGGCGGTGCTGGGCAAGCACGAGCTCGACGACCTGCTGGCCGAGCGCGAGCGCCTCAACCTCGACATCCAGAAGACGCTGGAATCGCAGACCGACGCCTGGGGCATCAAGGTGACCAATGTCGAGATCAAGCACGTGGACCTCAACGAGAACATGGTGCGCGCCATCGCGCGCCAGGCCGAAGCCGAGCGCGAGCGCCGGGCCAAGGTGATCCATGCCGAAGGCGAACTGCAGGCTTCAGTCAAGCTGGCCGAAGCGGCGGAGATCCTGGCGCGGGAGCCGCAGGCGCTGCAGCTGCGCTACCTGGAAACCTTGACGGTGATCGCGGCGGACAAGAACTCGACCATCATCTTTCCGCTGCCGCTGGACATCGTCGGGCCGCTGTTGCAGTCGCTGCGCAAATAGCCAACTCGAGGGGCGTTCCGGGGGCGCCGGGCGTGGCCAGGGCCGGCAGTCCCGTCGCGTGGCAAGATGCCGCGTCCTTCTTTCTCTCTCTCTGCCTGGCCCTCGCATGCTCATCAACTGCGTCGTCTACGAGAACGGCACCAAGCTGGCCGACATTCCCGTTTCCCAGATCAGCGAATATGCCTCGCTGCCCAGCTGCTTCGTCTGGGTCGCGCTGCGCGACGCATCCGCGCAGGAGCTGGCGGAGGTGCAGGAGGAGTTCGGCCTGCATCCGCTGGCGGTCGAGGATGCGCAGCACGGCCACCAGCGGCCCAAGGTCGAGGAGTACGCGGATTCGCTGTTCGTCGTGATGCACCTGCTGGAGTCCGGCGCGGCGGCCGGCACCTCCGAGCTGTCCGTGGGCGAGCTCGATGTCTTCGTCGGCCGCAACTACGTGGTCTCGGTGCGCAACCGCAGCGACCATGGCTTCGTCGAGGTGCGCGAGCGCTGCGAGCGCGAGCCCGAGCTGCTGAAGAACGGGCCGGGCTTCGTGCTCTATGCGCTGATGGATGCCGTGGTCGACCGGTACTTCCCCGTCATCGATGCCTTCGAGGTCGAGCTCGAGGACATCGAGCAGCGCATCTTCACCAAGGGTTCGTCCCGCGAGAACATCAAGCAGCTCTACGAGCTCAAGCAGCGCCTGACGCTGCTCAAGCACGCCGTTGCGCCACTGCTCGAGGGCACCAGCAAGCTGCATGGCGGGCGCGTCCCGCAGATCTGCGCCGGCACTCAGGAGTACTTTCGCGACGTGGTGGACCACCTCGGCCGCATCAACAGCTCCATCGATGCGATTCGAGAGACGATCGGCACCGCGATCCACGTCAACCTTTCGATGGTCACCATCGAGGACAACGAGGTCACCAAGCGCTTTGCCGCGTGGGCGGCGATCTTTGCCGTCTGCACGGCCTTCGCGGGCATCTGGGGCATGAACTTCGAATACATGCCCGAGCTGAAGTGGCGCTATGGCTACTGGGCTGCGCTGGGTCTCATCGCGAGCCTCTGCGGCATCCTCTATTACCGGTTCCGGCGAGCAGGCTGGGTCTAGTCATGCCCCGGGCATTTCCCCCGCTGCTGCTGCGCAATGTTCGTCCGCTCGGCGGCGCCGCCGTCGACGTGCTGGTGCAGGAGGGCCGTGTCGCGGCCCTGCGCCCCGCGCTCGAGGCCGCGCCGGGCTGCGTGGTGGAGGAGGGCGGCGGCGCACTGCTGCTGCCCGGCCTCGTCGAGGGCCATACCCACCTCGACAAGACGATGTGGGGCCTGGACTGGTACCGCAACGAGGTCGGCCCGCGGCTCATCGACCGCATCGACAACGAACGTACCTTTCGCCAAGCCAGCGGCCATGACGCGGCGGCACAGTCGCTGGCCCTGGCCAAGGCTTTCCTGGCGCTGGGCACGACGCGGCTGCGCACTCATGTGGACGTCGACACCGAGGCCGGATTGCGCCATCTCGATGGCGTGCTGCGCACCCGCGACGCGATGAAGGACGTGCAGCAGATCCAGATCGTGGCCTTCCCTCAGTCCGGCCTGCTGGGGCGCCCGGGCACTGCGCAGCTGCTGGACGAGGCGCTGGCGCAGGGCGCCGACGTGCTCGGCGGCCTGGACCCCTGCGCGATCGACGGCGACCCGGTGCGTTCGCTGGACACGCTGTTCGAGTTGGCGCAGCGCCACGGCCGCCCGCTCGACATCCACCTGCACGAGCCTGGCGCAATGGGCGCTTTTTCCCTGGCGCTGATCCTGGACCGCACGGCTGCGCTGGGTCTGCAGGGCCGGGTCGCCATCAGCCACGGCTTCTGCCTGGGGGATCTGCCCGAACGCGAGTGCGAGGCGCTGCTGGCGCGCATGGCGCATCTGGGCGTGGTGCTGATCACCAGCGCGCCGGCCGCGCGCGCCGTGCCGCCGCTGCTGGCCTGCCGGCGCGCCGGCGTGACGGTGCTGGGCGGCAACGACGGCATTCGCGACACCTGGACGCCCTACGGCAGCCCCGACATGCTGGAGCGGGCGATGCTGCTCGGCCTGCGCTACAACCTGCGGCGCGACGAGGAACTGGCGATTGCGCTCGACTGCGTCACCGAGGCGGGCGCGCGCGGCTGCGGGTTCGATGCCTACGGCCTGGCGCCCGGCTGCCGTGCCGACCTGGTGCTGGTCGAGGCGCAGACCGTCGCGCAAGCCGTGGTGGCGCGGCCGCCGCGGCGGCTCGTGGTCTCGGGCGGGCGCGTCGTGGCGCGTGGCGGGGCGCTCCTGGCCGACGCGGTCAGTGCGTGAGGGCTGACGCGCGCCGCGTATCGACAAGCCCTCGCCGCGCTTGCCGAGAGCTCCAAGTGGAAGCACTCGCCGGAGCAAAAGCTCTCCTCCTACATGGCTCAGCTCGGGAGCACGCCCATACTTCGGAGCCCTCAATTCGCGGAAACCATCGATTGAAAGTGAAAGCCTCGCCTGGAGCCAGCAGCTGGATCGTCGCCGGTGTGCGCCACGAATTGCTCACGCGCGCCCTGCCGGCCCTGCGCCACGACATGGCGGCGCCGCTGTCGGTGATACGCATGAGCCTGCTGCTCCTTCGTCATCGGGCCGCCGCCGCGACGGCCGACGACGGCGCTTGGGAGCAGCAGTTCCAATCGATTTCCGAGCAGGTCGACGCGCTGGCCAACGGCGTTCGCTCGCTGCGCGACTGGGAGCTGGCGGCGAGCGACGAGGGCATCACGCGCAGCGCGCTGGTGCAGCGCTGCACGTCGCTCATGCGCGCGGCCTACGAGCTGCATGGCATCCGATTGAACGTGAACGAAGCGCTGGCGTCGGGTAACCCCGACGAGCCACGCTTTCCGGAAGGCGCGGCATTGCGCTACATGGTGCTGGGCGCGCTCGGTTACCTGCATGACAACACGCAGCGGCTCGGCGCGATCAGCGTCGAGCCCGACGGGCCCGAAGGCCTGCGCTTCGTCGCCAGCCCTGGCGATTCCGTCTCGGCCGATCCTGGGCCCATGGCGGGTGAGCTGCGCGCGCCGCGCAAGCTGGCGATCGACGCCGTGGCATTCCAGGCACTGGCCGACGGCCTGGGCTATGAGGTGACGGTCGACGGCGCGACGGTGCGGCTCTCGCTGCGGCCGCGTTAAATACCGGTTCGACCTGGCAGGGAAGGCCGGCAACAGGGCCGGTGAAGCATTTGGTTGTCTTGCGCTGCTGCAAGCGCTCGCGTAACTTCCAGTTACCGACATTTGCAACACTTCCAGGGCTTTCCATGATCAGCAAACGCCGCCTGCTCCAAGGCGTGGCCGCCTCCTTGTGCGTTACCCCCGCCTGGGCCCAGCAGACTCTTTCACCGCCCCGTGCTGCCCGGGCCGGCGCAATGCCAGGCGCCTGGCCGACCCAGCCGGTCCGCGTCCTGGTCGGCTTTCCCGCCGGTGCATCCCCCGACCTGGCGGCACGGGCCATCGCCGAGCCGCTGGCCAGGCAGCTGGGCCAGCCCGTCATCGTCGAGAACAAGCCCGGCGCCAGCGGCAACGTGGCCGCCAGCCTGGTGGCGAAGGCGCAGGACGACCACACCATCGGCGCCCTGATCAATGGCAACCTCACGATCGCCAAGCTGCTCAACCCGGCCACGCCTTTCGACCCCGAGAAAGACTTCGCGCCAGTCGGGCTGATCGGCACCGCCCCGCTGGTGCTGGCGACCTCCGGCGAGGCGGTGGGCAAGACGCCCGCCGAGCTGCTGCTGTGGGCACGCAACCTGGGCGACAGGGGCAGGTACGGCACCCCGGGGATCGGCACCGTGGGCCATCTGGGCATGGAGCTCCTGAAGACCCGCACCAGCATCGCGCCGCAACACGTCCCCTTCAACGGCAACCCGCAGGTGATCGAGGCCATGCTCGCCGGCAGGATCCAATTGGCGCTGTTGCCGCCCGGACTCGCCAGGCCGCATGTGGCCTCGGGCAAGTTCAAGGCCATCGGCGTGACTTCGCCACTGCGCAGCCCGCTCTTCGCGGAGTTGCCCACCCTGCGCGAGGCCGAGGTGCGTGGCGCCGACCTCGAGATCTGGACCGCGCTCGCGGCGCCGGCCGGCATGGCGAAGCCGGCGGTGGCGCGCCTGAATGCCGCTTTGGGCGAGGTCCTGCACGCCCCCGAAATCCAGGGGCAGTTGCTGAAGGCCGGCTGGCAGAGCGAGGCCGGGACGCCGCAGGCGTTGGCCTATCGCATGCGGACCGACACGTCCCAGCTGGGTGGCGTGATCTTGATGCGGGGCATCCGGTCGGAGGGGTAGTCCTGGCGAAGGCCGGGGCGGGCCATAACCGTCGCTTATGCAAAAGCAACGGCGGGGGGCATTCTGCTTGGGCCGGCGTTTGCCCATACTTCCAGGCATACCCACACCCCTGGAGACCCGTCATGCATCCCTCCCGTCGCCAGGCCCTTCTGGCCGGCCTTGCCGCTCTTCTCGCCGCTAGCGGCGCCTCCGCGCAGGGGTGGCCTGCCAAGCCGATCCGCCTGGTCGTGCCCTTCTCGGCCGGCGGAGCCAACGACCTGATGGCGCGAGCCGCGGCCGACGGTGCCTCCAAGGCGCTGGGCCAGCCCATCGTCGTCGACAACAAGCCCGGCGCCGGCGCCACGCTGGGCGCCGATATCGTTGCCAAGAGTCCGCCCGACGGCTACACCTTCCTGGTGAGCGCCGCGGGCGTGATCTCGAACAGCATGATCAAGAAGAACATGCCCTACAAGGACACCGACCTGGTGCCCGTCAGCATGATCGGCCTCGCGCCCTCGGTGATCCTGGTGCCGGCCGATGCGCCCTACAACAACCTGAAGGAGTTCATCGCCGCCTCCAAGGCGGGGCCTGGCTTCCACTGGGCCACGGCGGGAACCGGCAGCACACCGCATTTCGTCGAGGGCATGCTGGAGACGAAGTACGGCGCCAAGCTCGACCTGGTCCCCTACAAGAGCGGATCGGAATCGATCACGGCGGTGCTCGGCAAGCAGGTCGAGGCCACCTCGGAGGCCAGCATCGTCGCGCTGCCCTACCTCAAGAGCGGCAAGCTGAAGGCGCTGGCCAATACCTGGACCACGCGCATCTCGGCCTACCCGCAGCTGAGCACTGCCGCGGAGCAGGGCTTCCCCGACGTTCGCATCGCCCACTGGGCCGGCGTGCATGCGCCTCACGGGACACCCGACGCAGTGCTCGACAAGATGAGCGCAGCCATCGACGCCGCCATGAAGACGCCGGCCATCGCCGAGAAGCTCAAAGGCATGGGCATCGAGCCCGTCGGCGGCACGCGCGCCTCCTTCGTGCAGTTCGTCGATGCCGAGCGTGCCCGCCTCGGCGCGGTGGTCAAGGCCACCGGCATGAAGGACGAATGAGTATGAGCCGCACGGCCGCTCCGAGGGCGAATAGCACCGCAGCCGAAGGCGAGGTACTCCGATGACCGACAACACCATCCACCCGGGCACCCTGCTGCGCCGGAAGGTCGCGGCGAAGCGCGGCCTCGTCGTGCCGGGCGCGGCCAACGCACTGGCCGCGCGCGTGATCGAGGAACTGGGCTTCGAAGCCGTCTACCTCAGCGGCGCAGGGCTCACCAACACCTTCTACGGCATCCCGGACCTGGGCTTCGTCCACTTGGGCGACCTGGCACAGCACACGGCCGCGCTGCGCGACGCGGTGAAGCTGCCGATCGTCGTCGACGCAGACACCGGCTTCGGCAACGCGCTCAACGTGCAGCACACGGTGCGCACGCTGGAGCGCGCGGGCGCCAACGCGATTCAGCTGGAAGACCAGGTCAGTCCCAAGAAGTGCGGACACTTCGAGGGCAAGGCGGTGATCGCGCGCGACGAGATGCTGGGCAAGGTGAAGGCGGCGGTCGACGCACGAGCGCATGCCGATTTCCTGGTGATCGCGCGCACCGACGCCGCTGCGGTCGAGGGGATCGATGCCGCCATCGCGCGCGCCGCCGCCTATGCCGAAGCCGGCGCCGACATCACCTTCGTCGAGGCGCCCGAGTCGCTGGACGCGCTGCGCCGCATCCCGCGCGAATTGGCCTGCCCCCAGGTGGTCAACGTGGTGATCGGCGGCAAGACGCCCACGCTGGACGCGGCGGAGTTCGGTGCCATGGGCTTCGGCCTGGTGCTGTATGCCAACGCCGCGCTGCAGGGCGCCGTGCGCGGCATGACGCAGGCGCTGCAGGCCCTGCGCGACGGCGGCCGGCTCGACGAGGCGAGCGGCCTGGTCGCCACCTTCGCCGAGCGCCAGGCGCTGGTGCGCAAGAACGAGTACGACGCCC
Organism: Variovorax sp. PBS-H4; assembly: GCF_901827205.1. Lineage (NCBI taxonomy): Bacteria > Pseudomonadati > Pseudomonadota > Betaproteobacteria > Burkholderiales > Comamonadaceae > Variovorax > Variovorax sp. PBS-H4. Next base: position 963,583 of record NZ_LR594675.1, read on the forward strand.
TCGACCGGCGCTATGCCTGAGCCGGCCAGCGCACCCCTCGCGATCAGCGCGATCGACAGCCACGCCCACGTGTTCCGGCGCGGCCTGCCGCTGGCCCCGGTGCACCGCCATGCGCCGGACTACGACGCCCTCTTGCCCGACTACCTGGCGTTGCTCGATGCGCATGCGGTCTCGCACGGCGTATTGGTCCAGCCGAGCTTCCTGGGCACCGACAACGGCTTTCTGCTCGATGCGCTGCGTGCGTGCCCGCAGCGGCTGCGCGGCGTCGTGATCATCGAGCCCACGCTGGGCGACGAGGCGCTGGCGGACCTGGACCGGCAGGGCGTCCGCGGCATCCGGCTCAACCTCGTGGGATTGCCCATTCCGGATTTCGCGAGCGCTGAGTGGCGCCGCCTGTTCGAGCGCGTGCGCGCACTCGACTGGCATGTGGAGCTGCATCGCGAATCGCACGACCTTCGGCGGGCCGGCCAGCCGATCGTCGATGCCGGCTGCAAGCTGGTGGTCGACCATTTCGGCCGCCCCGGCAAGGTGCTCGCCGACGACGAAGGTTTTGCATGGTTGCTGGACAGCGCCGCCACGCAGCGCGTGTGGGTCAAGCTGGCCGCGGCCTACCGCAGCTGGCCCGACCCGCGCGGAAGCGCCGCCCGGGCCGCGGCGCAATCGCTGCTGCAGGCGTTCGGCGCCGGGCGCCTGCTCTGGGGCAGCGATTGGCCGCATACACAACACCAGGCACTGGCGGACTTCGGGACCACCTGGCGGGCACTGGCCGACTGGGTGCAGGATGAACACGCGCGCCGTCGCATCCTGGTCGACACGCCCGCGGCGCTGTTCCGCTTCGCCTGATCACACGACGAGAGGCGCCCTGCAGGGCGCGAAGGAGACAAAGATGCCCCATCGGCCACGCTTCACGCGAGTCGTCCCCCGCGCCCTTGCCGGCGCAGTCCTTCTGCTGGCGGCACTCGCCGCACAGGCGCAGTCCTGGCCCGCCAAGCCGATCCGCATGGTCGTGACCTACCCGCCCGGCGGCACTGTCGATGCGGTGGCCCGCATCCTCGCCCCCAAGCTCTCGGCCCGGCTCGGCCAGCCGGTCGTGGTCGACAACCGCGGCGGCGCCGGCGGTGCGATCGGAGGTGAACTGGTGGCCAAGAGCCCGGCCGATGGCTACACCGTGATGCTCGACGCGTCCAACCATGCGCAGAACCCGGCGCTGCGCAGCAAGATGCCCTTCGACACGCTGCGCGACTTCGCGCCCGTGTCGCTCCTGGTCAAGGTCCCGAACATCCTGGTGGTGCATCCCGCGGCGCCGATCCGGAGCGTCAAGGACCTGATCGCGCAGGCCAGGGCGCGTCCGGGCGAGGTCAACTACGCGTCTTCGGGCAACGGCTCGTCGCCGCACCTGGCCGCCGAGCTCTTCGACTCGATGGCGAAAACGCGCATGACGCACGTGGCCTACAAGGGCGGTGGCCCGGCGCTCACGGACGTGATGGCAGGGCAGGTGCCGGTGTTCTTTGCCAGCCTGGGCTCGGGCATGCCCTACATCCAGGCCGGCAAGCTGCGGCCCATTGCCATCGGGGGCAAGACGCGCTCGCCCGCGCTGCCCGAGGTGCCGACCATCGCCGAGTCGGGCCTGCCGGGCTACGAGATGTACGAGTGGAACGCCGTGTTCGTGCCCGCGGGCACGCCGGCGCCGGTGATCGAACGGCTCTCCAGCGAGATCGCCGCGACGCTCAAGGAGGCAGACGTGCGCCAGCGCCTGGAGGCCCTGGGCGCCGAAGTGATCGGCGCCGGCCCGGCCGAGCTCGATGCCTTCCGTCGCGCCGAGCTCGCCAAATGGAGCCGGCTCGCCAAAGAGAACAAGCTTCAGCTCGACTGAACCGGCCCCAGTTTCTGGGCGAACGCGTCGGCGAACGTCGGTCGCGAGCGCGCAAGCCACATCGCCGACAGCTCGAAGGCGGGAAGGCCCGCGCCGTCGCGCACCTCGGCGTAGCGCACGCCCTCGTGGCGCAGCGCGCGGGCCGAGCGCGGCAGCAGCGACCAGCCGAGGCCGGCTGCCACGCAGGCCAGCACCGTCAGCGTGCGGTTCGCGTCCTGCACCACTTGCACCGGGAATCCGGCGCGGCGAATGGCGCCCAGCATCTGGCCGCGCAGGGCGGGGATCTGCTGCTCTGGAAACCAGACGAGACCATGCTCCGCGACCTCGGCCAAGGACACGCAGCCGTCATCCGCCACCTTGAAGTCGGCCGGCAGCGCGGCAATCATCGGGTCCTCGCCCAGGCGCAGTTCGTTCACGCGCGCCTCGATGGAGACCGGCGGGTGCAGCAGCGCGATGTCGATGCGCCCGCCTGCCAGCGCATCGACCTGCTCGGCGTTGCTCATCTCGCGCAGCACCACCTCGAGCCGCGGATGCTCGGCGCGCACCAGGCGCAGGGCACGCGGCAGCACTTCGTAGATGGCGTGGGTCACGAAGCCGACCGTGAGCCGGCCTGCGCGGCCGGAGGCGATCGCGCGTGCGCGCTCGGCCGCCGCGTCGGAATGGGCGAGGCTGGCGCGCACGTCATCCAGCACTGCAAGGCCGGCTTCGGTGAGCGTCGCGCCGCGCCGCGTGCGCGTGAAGAGCGGGGTGCCGATCTCGCGCTCGAGGCGGTTCAGTGTCTGGGTGAGCGCCGGCTGGGCGATGCCCAGCTGCTCGGCCGCGCGCGTGAGGCTGCCCGCCTCGCTGATCGCGAGGATGCAGCGCATCTGGCGGGTGTCCATCAGCGGGTCCTGCGGCGCCTCATTCGGCGCTTCCGCCGGGCACATACCAGCGGGTGGCGATCAGCTCCGGCTCGTCATGCGCCTGCAGCCGCGCCCAGTGGCGGTCGGCGTCTTCCACGAACAGGTCGCGCGCGATCGCCTGGGCCAGCCGGGTGGCGCCGATGGCGAGGCCGGGAATATCGCCGGCGAGTGCGCCGTGGCTCATGGTGGCGCCCCAGTTGAACAGGCGCATGCGCGACAGTGCCGCAGCCGAGTCCGACGAGCCGGGGGCGTGGGCACGCAGCTCGAAGCCCGCGCCGAGATATGGGAAGCGCGCGGGCTCGGGGTGGCGCCGCGCCTCTTCGGGCGGAACGTGGCGCGCCCACGTGTCTATCAGGGGGGTGTAGCGGGCGATCTCGGGCCGGTCGAGCAGGTCGACGTCGAAGCCCGTGCCGAAGATCACCGCATCGAAGCGCTCGCTGCTGCCATCGGGCAGGCCGACGGTCACGCCGTCGATGCCTGGCACCACGTCCAGCCAGGGCGTGCCCAGGCGCAGCGTGAAGCCCGCATGCGCGTCGCAACGGCGAACGCTTTCCCAGGGCGGCGGCACCTGCTCGTCGAAGATGTAGGTGTAGACCCGCCATTTGCGCGCGTCGTCCAGCCCCTCGAAGCCGCGCAGGAAGCCGTGGCTGGAGGCCGCCTTGCTCTTGTTGATCTGCGGCAGCTGCGGCCGGCGTGCGAACAGCTGGACCTCGGCGGCGCCGGCCTCCAGCGCGCTGCCTGCGTTGTCGAAGGCCGACGCGCCGGCGCCCAGCACGGCGATGCGCTGGCCCGCGAGGCTGGGGAAGTCGATCGCATCGGCCGAGTGGAACACCCGGCCGGCAGCCAGCGGATCGTCGCGCCGCAGCGCCGGGAAGTCCGGCCAGCGCGGCGCGCCGCTGCCGTCGCGGCCCAGCGCCAGCACGAGCTGGCGGGCGCGCACGGTCTCGCGCCGGCCGCCGGGGCCTTCCAGCTCGATCGAGAGCACGCGGCCCCCGTCGCCGTGCGAGACCGAGCGCAGGGTGATGCCGTTGTCCACCGGCAGGCCGACGGTGTCGCGTACCCACAGCAGGTAGTCGCGCCAGTCGATGCGGCCGATCTTGTGCAGCGCCTGCCAGCCCTCGCTGCCGTGCTGCGCCTCGTACCAGGCGCGAAAGGAGAGCGAAGGTACGCCCAGCTCCGGCCCTCCCACCTGCTTGGGGCTGCGCAGCGTCAGCATCCGCGCATAGGTGCCCCACGGGCCTTCCTCGCCGCGTGCGGCGCGGTCGATCACGCGGATGTTCGTCAGGCCCTCGCGGCGCAGCGCAAAGGCGGCGGTCTGGCCGCACATGCCGGCGCCGGCGACCAGCACGTCGAGCACCGGCTGCGCATCGCTCGCGGCTTCGGCCGGGAGCATCCAGGCGGCCGGCGGGACGTTGATGCGTTCGAGGTCGGCACGCGCCCGGAGCGCCAGGGCTTCGAGTGCCGCGGCGTCGCGCGGACTCGTGGTGAACTGTGGCGGCACCGGCGGCAGCGTGGGGTGGGAGGCGTCGTGGGGCATGCCGTGAAGATAATCCAGAAGATGATCGCCCTCGACTGCTACTACAGCCTCTCCTCGCCCTGGGCCTACCTCGGCGGCCCGCAACTGCAGGACATCGTGCGCCGCCACCACGTGCGCCTCGTGCTCAAGCCCTACGACTTCCAGGCGGTCGTGCCACAGACCGGCGGCATCCCGCTCAAGACGCGGCCGGAGGCGCGCCGTACCTATCACGCGCTCGAACTCGCCCGCTGGCGCGACTTCCTGGGCATGCCCCTGGTGCTGGAGCCCGCTCACTATCCCAAGGGGAAGCCTGCCGATCCGGACTGGAACAAGTACGCCGGCTGGATGGTGATCGCCGCCCAGCTGCAGGGGCTGGACGCCCAGCCGCTGTCGCATGCGCTGCTGCGCGCGCTGTGGGCCGAGGAGCGCGACACCTCGAAGGCCGAGGTTCGCATTTCGGTGGCCGACGAGAACGGCTACGACGGCGCGGCGCTGCAGGCGCTCGAGCACGCCGCCGAGACGCAGGCCGCCTACCGCGCGTACAGCGCCGAGGCGGTCGAAAAGGGCGTGTTCGGCTCGCCGACCTACGTCCTCGACGGCGAGCGCTTCTGGGGGCAGGACAGGCTGGGCTTTCTGGACCGGGCGCTGGACCGGCTGCGCGGCTGACCGCAGGCACTGCGCGGCGCGGCAGATAATCCGGTGATGCGAATCCGCTTCACCAAGATGCAGGGCGCCGGCAACGACTTCGTCGTGCTGGACGAGACCCGCGGCGCGCTCGGCCTGGATGCGGCGCAGTACCGCTTCCTGGCCGACCGCCACTTCGGCGTGGGTGCCGACCAGATCCTCAGCGTGCGGCCCGCGCCGGCCGAGGGCGTCGACTTCCAGTACGTCATCCACAACGCCGACGGCGGCGAGGTCGAGCAGTGCGGCAACGGGGCGCGCTGCTTCATGCGCTTCGTGCGCGAGCAAGGCCTGACCGACAAGGACCAGGTGCGGGTGCAGACGCTCTCCGGCGTGATCGAGCCGAGGATGGGCGACGACGGCCGCGTGACGGTCGACATGGGCGCCCCCATCTTCGAGCCGCAGCGCGTGCCCTTCGACACCGCCGGCCTCGACCCGCAGCACGACAACGGCTGGCACACCTGGCATCTGACCCTGGGCACGCACGCCGACAGCGCGAAGGTCTCGGTCGCAGTGCTCTCGATGGGCAATCCGCATGCCGTGCAGATCGTGCCCGATGTCGACACCGCGCCGGTGGCAAGGCAGGGCCCTGCGATCGAGCACCATCCGCGCTTTCCCCAGCGCGTGAACGCCGGCTTCATGCAGATCGTCGATCGCAGCCATGTGCGGCTGCGGGTGTTCGAGCGCGGCGCCGGCGAGACCCTGGCCTGCGGCACCGGTGCCTGCGCCGCGGTGGTGGCCGGCATCCGCCTCGGGCGGCTTGACTCCCGCGTTGACGTGCAGACCCACGGCGGCCTACTGACCATCGAGTGGGCCGGCGACGGCGCGCCGGTGCTGATGACGGGCCCCGCCGTCACCGTGTTCGAGGGCGACATCGAGGTCCCCGACGCCCCATGAACCCCATTCACCCAGACGCCATGAATCCCATCACCGAAGACGACATCGCCAACTACCTCTCGAACACGCCCGACTTCTTCGAACGCCATGCGCAACTGCTGGCCCAGGTGCAGCTCACCAGCCCGCATGGCAACCGCGCCGTCAGCCTGCAGGAGCGCCAGGCCGAGATGCTGCGCGAGAAGATCAAGGCCCTGGAGCATCGTGTGATGGACATGGTGCGCCACGGCACCGAGAACGTCGTCACGGCCGACCGCCTGCAGCGCTGGACCCGCGGCCTGCTGACCACGCGCGATCCGCGGGCGCTGCCCACGCGGATCGCGAGCGACCTGGAGACGCTGTTCGTGGTGCCGCAGGTCACGATCAAGATCTGGGATTGCGACAGCAGCTACCTCCACGAGCCCTACGCGCAGCAGGTGAGCGAAGACATGAAGGCGCTGGCCACTTCGTTGACCGCGCCCTACTGCGGCCTCAACGCCGGCTTCGAGGTCGCCGGCTGGCTGGCCGAGCCGCAGGCGGCGGTGTCGATCGCGCTGATTCCGCTGCGGCCCGAGCCCGAGGCGCCGGCCTTCGGCCTGCTGGTGCTCGCATCGCCCGATGCGCATCGCTTCAATGCCGAGATGGGCACCGACTTCCTGGAGCGCATCGCCGAGCTGGCCTCGGCGGCGCTCTCGCGGCTGCGTTCCTGATGGTGCGGCGCGCGCTGGCGGGCGCGCTCGTCGTGTTGCTGCTGGGCTATGCCGCGGTCCACGCCACCGTGTGGATGCATGCGCGCGAGCGGCTTGCGCGTCCGCCGGCGCGTGTGGCCGACGCCGCGCTGGTGCTCGGCAACCGCGCGTACCGCGACGGCCGGCCCAACCCGTGCCTCACCGGGCGTGTCGATGCCGCCGTTGCGCTCGCGCGGGCGGGCCTGGTGCGCCAGCTGGTGTTTTCGGGCGGGGTCGACAAGGAAGACGGCCGCATCGAGGCTGAGGTGATGCAGCAGCATGCGCGCGCCGCAGGCTACGCAGGTGCGCTGCTGCTGGAGCCGGTGTCGCAATCCACGCGGGAGAACCTCTCGTTGTCGCGGCCGCTGCTCGAGTCGGCGGGCGTGAAGCGCGTGATCGTCGTGTCCGAGCCCTACCACCTGTGGCGTGTCGAGCGGCTCGCGCGCGCGGGCGGCTTCGATCAACGCTTCGAGGTGCAGTACGCCGCCGCGTCGACTTCCTGCTGGCAGCGCTGGGGCATGGCCTTCCGGGGTGCGTTGCGCGAGCCGCTGGCCATCGTGAACAATGCCGCCAATGGATACCTCCACTGAATCGCCGCTCGTCGAGCGCTACCTCGAACACGTGCGGGTCGAGCGTCGATTGGCGGACCGCACCGTCGAGCTCTATGCGATCCACCTCGAGACACTGATCGCGAATGCCGCAGCCGCCGGGCTGGCTCTGGAGCAGGTGCAGACCGCGCATGTGCGGCGCTGGATGGCGCAGCTGCACAGCGCGGGCCGGGAGTCGCGCGGCATCGCGCTGGTGCTGTCCTGCTGGCGCGGCTTCTACCGCTGGCTCGGCCACGAGGGGCGGGTCGGCTCGAACCCGGTGCAGGACGTGCATGCGCCCAAGGCGGGGCGGCCGCTGCCGAAGGCGCTCGCGGTCGACGAGGCCGTGCAACTTGCGCAGCTGCATGACGAGGAAGCCGATCCCTGGACCGAGGCGCGCGACCGCGCCATCGTGGAGCTGCTCTACGGCTGCGGCCTGCGGGTGGGCGAGCTCACCGGCCTCGACCTGCGCGCGAGCAGCACCGCGCGCGGCTGGGTCGATCTCGATTCGCAGGAGGCCAGCGTGCTCGGCAAGGGCAGCAAGAGGCGCACCGTGCCGGTGGGCGCCAAGGCCGCCGAGGCGCTGGCGGCCTGGCTGGCGCGGCGCGAAGACTGTACGGCGCTGCCGGCCGCGCGGCTGCGCGACCCAGAGGGCGCCGCGGCGCTCTTCATCGGCCGCACGGGCACGCGCCTCTCGCCGCATGCCATCTGGCGCCAGCTGCGCCAGCGCAGCCTCAAGGCCGGCCTGGCCGCGCCTGTGCATCCGCACATGCTGCGCCACTCCTTCGCGAGCCATGTGCTGCAGTCCAGCAGCGATCTGCGCGCCGTGCAGGAACTGCTGGGGCACGCCAGCATCTCGACCACGCAGGTCTATACACGCCTGGATTTCCAGCACCTCGCCAAGGCCTACGATGCGGCGCATCCGCGGGCCCGGGCGAAAGAAGACGGCGGCAAGAAATGAAAACACTCCGCCTGCGCCCCGGCAAGGAACGCTCGCTGCTGCGCCGCCATCCCTGGATTTTCGAGTCGGCCATCGCCAAGGGCGGCGGCGATGCCGGCGAGACGGTGCGCATCGAAGCCGACGACGGCAGGTTCCTGGCATGGGCGGCCTTCAGCCCGCATTCCAAGATCCGCGCGCGAGCCTGGGGCTTCGACGAGCAGCAGCGCATCGATGCCGCCTTCATGGGCTCGCGGGTGACCCGTGCAGTGGCGGCGCGGGAGCGCTTCGAGCTGCCGAGCGACGGTGTGCGCGTGGTGCACGGCGAAGCCGATGGGCTGCCGGGGTTGATCGTCGACCGCTACGGCGACACGCTGGTGGCGCAGTTCCTGTCGGCCGGGGCCGAGCGGTGGAAGAGCGTGCTGGCCGATGCGCTGCTGGCGGTCACCGGCCTCGAGAAGCTCTACGAGCGTTCCGACGCGAGCGGGCGCGAGCGAGAGGGCTTGGCGCCTGCGGCCGGTTGGTTGCGCGGCAGCGGCCCCACCGAGCGCGTCATCCGCGAACACGCCTGGCAGCTCACGCTGGACATCGCCACCGGCCACAAGACCGGCTTCTACCTCGACCAGCGCGACAGCCGGGGGCGCTTCGCCGAGATGGCGCGGCACCGGCGCTTCCGGCGGGTGCTCAATTGCTTCTGCTACACGGGCGGGTTCACGGTGGCGGCGATGTCCGGGCTCCAGGCTGCGGGCGCGCTCGACCAGGCCGAGCTGCTGTCGATCGACTCGTCGCTGCCGGCCCTGCAGCGTGCGCGTGCGCACGTGGCGCTGAATGGGTTCGAAGGGACCCGCGCCGAGTTCCTGGATGCCGACGTCAATGCCTCCTTGCGCCGCTTTCTCGACGAGGGCCGCAGCTTCGATGCCATCGTGCTGGACCCGCCCAAGTTCGCTCCGACGGTTGCCCATGCCGAACGTGCGGCCAGGGCCTACAAGGACCTCAACCGCCTCGCCCTGAAGCTGCTGGAGCCCGGCGGCGTGCTGCTGACCTTCTCCTGCTCGGGCGGCATCGGTGCCGACCTGTTCCACAAGATCGTGGCCTCGGCCGGCATCGATGCGGGCGTGGACGGCTACATCAGCGAACGCCTGGGCGCGGCGCCGGACCACCCGATGACCATCGAGTTCCCCGAAGGGGAGTACCTGAAAGGCCTGGTCGTGGTGCGCAAATAAGGCATCCGGTCCCTCATGGCCTTAGCCCCTGCCGGGACGCGGCTTGGGGCACGTGGCTAAACTTCCCGCCTTCCTCTTCGTCCCCATTCCGGAGCATCCATGGCCCTGATCCCCGCGACCATCCTCACCGGCTTTCTCGGCTCCGGCAAGACCACGCTGCTCAAGCGCATCCTGACCGAGGCGCACGGCCAGAAGATCGCCGTGATCGAGAACGAGTTCGGCGAGGAAAACATCGACAACGACATCCTGGTCACCGAGTCCAAGGAGCAGATCGTGCAGATGAGCAACGGCTGCATCTGCTGCACCATCCGCGAAGATCTGCGCGAGGCCCTGCAGCTGTTGGCCGCCAAGAAGCGCAAGGGGCTGCTGGACTTCGACCGCGTGGTGATCGAGACCACCGGCCTGGCCGACCCGGGCCCGGTGGCGCAGACCTTCTTCATGGACGACGAGATCGCCGAAAGCTATCTGCTGGACTCGATCCTCACGCTGGTGGACGCCAAGCATGCGCCGCAGCAGCTCGACGATCGCCAGGAAGCGCGCCGGCAGGTAGGCTTTGCCGATCAGATCTTCATCAGCAAGACCGACCTGGTGGCGGCCGAGGAGACCGATGCGCTGATCCACCGCCTCAAGCACATGAACCCGCGCGCTCCGCAGCAGAAGGTGCATTTCGGCGACGTGCCGCTGAAGGACGTGTTCGACCTGCGCGGCTTCAACCTCAACGCCAAGCTGGACATCGACCCGGACTTCCTGAAGGAGGAAGACGAGCACGACCACCACGATCACGAGCACGGCGAGCATTGCGACCATCCCTCGCACAAGCACGAGGGCCACGGCCACCACCATCGCCATGACGACGACGTGAAGAGCTTCGTCTTCCGCGCCGACCGGCCCTTCGACCCGGCCCGGCTGGAAGACTTTCTGGGCGCGATCGTCAACATCTACGGCCCGCGCATGCTGCGCTACAAGGGCGTGCTGAACATGCAGGGCACCGAACGCAAGGTGATCTTCCAGGGCGTGCACCAGCTGATGGGCAGCGATCTCGGCCCGGCCTGGGCACCGGACGAGAAGCGCAACAGCCGCATGGTGTTCATCGGCATCGACCTGCCGCGCGAGATTCTGGAGCAGGGCCTGGAGCAGTGTCTGGTCTGACCGCGATCGGCTGACCTTCTATACAATCGCGCGCCTGTTCCGGAGCTCAGGCACCGTCCTTGCCGGGACGATGTGTGACTTTTGGCATAGAGCGGCACACGTTTTCGGCATGCTTTCGGGGGTATAACCCCTGGGTTCGCCGCTGGCGCCCATGGGCAGCAGTGGCGCCCATGGGATCGATCCCTCCCTTTGAAAGCGCGTACCAGTTCGTCGAAGGAGCCAGTCACCGTGAAGAAACCAGTCGCCCAGGCAAAGCCCGTTTCCAAGCCGGCCGTCAAGAAGACGGCGGTTGCCAAGCAGGCTGTGTCCGTCGCGAAGAAGGTTTCCGCGCCCAAGACCGTCGCGCCTGTCGCGCCGCCGAAGCCTTCTGCCACGAGCAAGGCCAAGGCGGGTGCAGGCGCTTCCTCATCAACCCAGGCGGCCGGTCCACGCGCCGCCGCACCTTCATCGATTCCCGCTAAAAAGGCGGTTGCGGCCGCTGCCGCAGCGACACCTGCTATGACCACTCCGACCACCCCCACCGACACTCCTTCCTCCAACGCACCGGCACCCGCTCGCGGTGGGCGCGTCTCGCGGCTGTCGCAGCTGACGGTGCCCTCGATGCCGCAATCGGTGGCGTCCACTGCGGCCAAGTCCAGCTTCGTCCAGGACTTGAAGACCGCGCTGGTGCCGCCGCCGCCGGTCGCCATCAAGAAAGATCCCAAGCTCGCGAACAACTGGAAGACCAAGTCGGTCGAGGAACTCACCGATGCCGAGGTGATCGCCATGCCGGACTCGGAGTACATGAACGAAAAGCAGATGGCCTTTTTCCGGCTCAAGCTGCAAGCGCTCAAGCGCGGCATTCTCGAGAACGCCGGCGAGACCACCGAGCACCTGCGGGAGGACACCGTGGTGGTGCCCGACCCGGCCGACCGTGCCACCATCGAGGAAGAGCACGCGCTCGAGTTGCGTACCCGCGACCGCGAGCGCAAGCTGCTGAAGAAGATCGAGCAGTCGATCCAGCGCATCGACGCCGGCGACTACGGCTACTGCGACGAGACCGGCGAGCCGATCGGCGTCGGCCGCCTGCTGGCCCGCCCGACCGCCACGCTGTCGCTCGAGGCGCAGCAGCGCCGGGAGCTCAAGCAGAAGATGTTCGGCGACTGAGTCGCCGAGGCATCGAAGGGAGTCGTTGCGCATGGCCAAAGAAGACACCGGCCGGCTGCTGTCAAAGGTGGCCAAGTTCGTTCGCAATCCACTCAAGGATTGGTCCGAACTCGACGCCGAGGAGTCCTCGCAGCTCGAAAACGGCTACAGCCGCGAGATGCTCAAGGAAATGATCGAGCGGCGGCAGCGCAATGACTTCGTGCGCCGCCGCGAGTTCGACATGCTGCGCAAATTGCGCCAGCGGGAGGCTGCCGGCGGGCGCGACCCGGGCGCCACGCCGTCCTCCTTCAACATCAGCAGCACCACCGGCAAGACGGAGGGCCGTGCGCTCACGCTCAAGAAGATCGCCGAGATCGAAGAGCAGATGTCGCAGCAATGGTGGAAGAACCGCGGCCCGGGCGGCGAGCAGGGCTCGGGAGAAGGCAAGGCCAGCGGCGACATGGCTGCCCAGCACGCGCGGGCGTACGCCGACACCGTGCCTGGCGTGTCGCAGCCGCAGGGCGCCGCGGGCTCGTCCGCCGTGCCCTCGGTCTCCGACGGCTGCATCGAGGAGGCGGCGATCCGCTTCGCCCACGGCGACGACGCCGGCACGGAAGCCATTCTTCTGCAAGCGCTGGCGCCCGAGGCGTCTGGCGCCGATCATGACGACACGTGGCGGGCGCTGTTCGACTTCTATCGTGCCGTGGGCGATGCCGAGAAGTTTTCGGCGGCGGCTGCGCGCTACATGCAGCGCACCAGGCGGAATGCGCCCGAATGGATCTCGTTGCGTGCAGTGGGGCGCCATGCCCAGGTCGCGGCGGCATCGGCCATCACCGCACCCCCGCCGGCACCGGCAGGCGGCGCCGACTGGGCCAGCCCGGCGGTGCTCAGGCGCGAAGACCTGCTCGGCCTGACGCGAGCGCTCGGTGCGGCCGGCCCCACCTGGAAGCTGGACTGGAGCGCGCTCGACGCCATCGAGCCCGACGCCGCCGGTCCGCTGCGTGCGCTTTTCAACCATTGGGCCGACTCGGCCGTGCAGTTGCGCTTTGCGGGCGCCGATCGGCTGCAGATCGTGCTCACCGGGGCCACTCCGGTCAACGAACGCCGGGTCGACGCCATCTGGTGGCAACTGCACATGGCTGCGCTGCGTGTCATGCATCGCCCCGACGAGTTCGAGTTGCTGGCCCTCAACTACTGCATCACCTACGAAGTGTCGCCCCCGCCTTGGGAAGACCCGAAAGGCGATTTCGGGGAGCTCGAGGTCTCGTCGATCGCGGAAAGGACCTCCATGCCTTCCCCCGCAACGCCTTCCGTGTCCTCGGGATTCTCGATCTCGGGACACGATGACGAGCTGATCGGGGCCGACGCCGTGCCGACCCACGCCGCTGCCGGCCACGGCTCTCTGGTGGGAGAGATCGCCGGCGAATCGCTCTCGACCTGGGAGCGCCTCGACCAGGAATTGGCCGGTGCGCAGGGCTTGTCCATTTCGTGCTCAGGGCTGGTGCGCCTGGATTTCGTGGCTGCCGGTTCGCTGCTGAACTGGGTCACCGCCCGCGATGCGCGCGGCGAGCGGGTGGCCTTCGTCGACGCGCATCGCCTGATCGCTGCGTTCTTCGGCGTGATCGGGATTGCGGACCACGCCGAAGTCGCGATCAGGGCGAACTGACACCGAGCTTCCACGACGCCAGTGCAGCGGGCGTTGGCCTCTTCACCGAAGAGGTCGCCGCAACGCGTTATTCTGTTTCTCGCCCGCTCCCCCGTCCCAGCTTGCATTCGTGCAGCCCAACGCCATATCTTCTCGATGGAACAATTTCACGGAACCACGATCATCAGCGTGCGCCGCAAGACCCCGAACGGCGACCAGGTCGCGATCGGTGGTGATGGCCAGGTCACACTGGGCAACATCGTCATCAAGGGCAGCGCGCGCAAGGTGCGTCGGCTCTACCAGGGCAAGGTGCTCGCCGGTTTCGCCGGCGCCACGGCCGACGCCTTTACGCTCTTCGAGCGCTTCGAGGGCAAGCTCGAGAAGCACCAGGGCCACCTGGCGCGTGCTGCCATCGAACTGACCAAAGACTGGCGCACCGACCGTGTGCTGCGCCGCCTCGAAGCGATGCTCGCTGTCGCCGACGCCCACAGTTCGCTGATCATCACTGGCAACGGCGACGTGCTGGAGCCCGAAAACGGCATCATCGCGATCGGCTCCGGCGGCGCCTATGCCCAGGCCGCGGCCAAGGCGCTGCTCGACCACACCGAGCTGAGCGCTGCCGACATCGTCAAGAGGTCGCTCGAGATTGCGGGCGAGCTCTGCATCTACACCAACATGCACCACACCATCGAGACCCTGTGAGCCCAGCGAGCGACCCCATGCCCATGACCCCACAGGAAATCGTCTCCGAGCTCGACAACCACATCGTCGGGCAGCCCGATGCCAAGCGAGCCGTCGCCATCGCGCTGCGCAACCGCTGGCGCCGCCAGCAGGTCGATGAAAAGCTGCGCGCCGAGATCACGCCCAAGAACATCCTCATGATCGGCCCCACCGGGGTGGGCAAGACCGAGATCGCGCGCCGGCTTGCGCGCCTGGCCGACGCACCCTTCATCAAGGTCGAGGCCACCAAGTTCACCGAGGTGGGCTACGTAGGCAAGGACGTCGACTCGATCGTGCGCGATCTGGCCGAAATGGCCGTCAAGCAGACGCGCGAGAGCGAGAGCGCCAAGGTGCGCATGCGCGCCGAGGATGGTGCCGAGGAGCGCATCCTCGACGTCTTGCTGCCGCCGGCGCGCACGGCGGACGGCTCCAACGCCGAGAGCAGCAACGCCACCCGCCAGGCTTTCCGCAAGAAGCTGCGCGAGCATCAGCTGGACGACAAGGAGATCGAGATCGAGCTGGCCGAGCAACGCGCCCCGCTCGAGATCATGGGGCCCGCCGGCATGGAAGACATGACGGAGCAGCTGCGCGGCATGTTCGGCCAGCTCGCCCAGGGCCGGCGCAAGACGCGCAAGCTCAAGATCGGCGAGGCCATGCGCCTGCTGATCGACGAGGAGGCGGCCAAGCTGGTCAATGAGGAAGAAATCCGCGCCCAGGCGATTCACAACGCCGAGCAGAACGGCATCGTCTTCATCGACGAGATCGACAAGGTGGCCACCCGCAGCGAGGCGCAGGGCGCCGACGTGTCGCGCCAGGGCGTGCAACGCGACCTGCTGCCGCTGGTCGAGGGCACCGCGGTGAGCACCAAGTACGGCGTGGTGCGCACCGACCACATCCTCTTCATCGCCAGCGGCGCCTTCCACCTGAGCAAGCCCAGCGACCTGATTCCGGAGCTGCAAGGCCGCTTTCCGATTCGCGTTGAACTCCAATCGCTCTCGGTGGCGGATTTCGAGAGCATCCTGACCCAGACGCGCGCCTCGCTGGTCAAGCAGTACCAGGCGCTGCTGGCGACCGAAGGCGTGACGCTGGAGTTCACGGCCGACGGCATTACCCGGCTCGCCAGCATCGCCTACGAAGTCAACGAGCGCACCGAGAACATCGGTGCCCGGCGGCTCTCGACCGTCATGGAACGCCTGCTCGACGAGGTGAGCTTCGACGCGGCCAAGCTCGAAGGCGAGACGGTTCGCATCGACGCCGCCTACGTGGACGCGCGTCTTTCGGCACTAAGTCACGACGAAGACCTCTCCAGATTCATCCTCTGATCGTCCTTTTGCACTCGTACGGTTCGCGCAACACATTCATTGCGCGAGCTAAGTACTTCATCTGCAACGGAAATTCGGTGTTTTCGAGGCTTCAGAAACACCGCTAAGTTGTTGATTCCATTACAAAAAATAGCCGCGACGCCCCGTTGCATGGTAGGTGTTTCCTGCTACAGTGCAAAAAAGTGCAGTTAAGTGGGAAAAAGTGTCCGTTCGTGCCTCGCCGAGGTGCACGGCGCCTTTCCAAGACAGGGGTTCGCGGTCGTGTTTCAAGGGGCTTCATCGCTCAGTCTCGATGCCAAGGGGCGGCTCTCCGTGCCGACCCGGCATCGTGACGTCCTGAGTGCGACGGCCGGCAGCCAGCTCACGATCACCAAGCACCCGCACGGCTGCCTGATGGTGTTCCCGCGTCCGGAGTGGGAGAAATTTCGCGAGCGCATCGCGGCGCTCCCCATGTCGGCACAGTGGTGGAAACGCGTCTTCCTGGGCAACGCAATGGACGTGGACATGGATGGCACCGGCCGCGTGCTGATCTCCCCCGAGCTGCGCGCGGCTGCCGGCATCACGCGCGACGCGCTGCTGCTCGGCATGGGCAACCACTTCGAGCTCTGGGACAAGGCCACCTACGACGCCAAGGAGGCCGAGGCCACCCAGGGAGAGATGCCCGATGTGTTCCAGGACTTCTCTTTCTGAGGCCGGCAGTGCAAACGCCATGGAGCCATACGACCGTGCTGTTGAAGGAGGCGGTGGAAGCACTCCTCCCCGGCACCGCGCCCGGCTCCGGCACCTATGTGGATGCCACCTTCGGTCGAGGCGGCCATTCCCGGGCGATCCTGGAGAGGCTGTCGGAGGCCGGCCGGTTGATCGCGTTCGACAAGGACGCGGAAGCGGTGGCCGAGGCGGCGCGCATCGAGGATGCGCGTTTTTCCATCCGGCACCAGAGCTTCGGCCACCTGGGGGAGCTGCCGCCGCGCAGCCTTGCTGGCGTGCTGATGGACCTCGGCGTGAGCTCCCCCCAGATCGACAACCCCGTTCGGGGTTTTTCTTTTCGTTTCGACGGCCCGCTCGACATGCGCATGGACACCACGCGCGGCCAGAGCGTGGCCGAATGGCTGGCGACGGCCGAAGTGCAGCAGATGGCGGAGGTGATTCGTGACTATGGCGAAGAACGGTTTGCTGTTCAGATTGCAAAGGCGATTGCAGCTCGCCGACAAGAACGGGGCCCAATTTCAACCACCGCCGAGCTGGCCGAGCTCGTGGCTGGCACGGTCAAAACCCGCGAGCCGGGCCAGAACCCTGCAACGCGCACATTTCAGGCTTTTCGGATTTTCATCAACGCCGAGCTTGAAGAGCTGCAACAGGCGCTAGAGGCGAGTCTTTCCGTGCTGCAACCCCAGGGCCGGCTCGCGGTGATCAGCTTCCATTCGCTGGAAGACCGCATCGTGAAGCAGTTCATCGCCAGGCATTCGCGCGAGGTCTACGACCGCCGCGCGCCCTTTGCCGCGCCTCGCGCGATGAAGCTGCGCGCACTCGGCCGCATCAAGGCGACCGAGGCCGAGGTGGACGCCAACCCCCGCGCCCGCAGCGCCATCCTGCGCGTCGCCGAACGCACCGGGGAGCCTTGAGCGTGGTGCGCTTGAACCTCCTCCTGCTCACGGCGGTGATCGCCTCCGCGATCTACCTGGTGCACACGCAGTACCTGTCACGCCAGCTGTTCACCGAGCTGCACCGGGTGCAGAGCGAGGCGCGCCGGCTGGAACTCGAGCGCGACCGGCTGGAAGTCGACAAGCGCGCCCAGGCCACGCCCCTGCGCGTGGAGCGGCTGGCCAAGGAACAGCTGAAGATGCGCACCACCACGCCTGCGATCACGCAGTACGTGCGCGCTGACGGCACGGTGATTCCGGCGGTCGCGGCGCCCGCCATTCCGCCCACGGCGCCTGCAGTGCGCCCGGGAGCCGCCGCCGCGCCGGCCCGCAGGAGCACGCCATGAGCCGCACGGCCGCTCCGAAGGCGAATAGCACCGCAGCCGAAGGCGAAGGTACTCCAGCGAGCCGCACGGCCGCTCCGCAGGCGAATGGCATCCTGGCCCGCAGGTTGGAGGTGATCCAATGAGCCGGCGCAGCGTCCAATACACCACCAGCCCGCTGCTGGCGAGCAAGACGCCGGTCTGGCGCAGCAAGTTCATCGTTGCCACCATCGCCTTCGGCTTCCTGGTACTGGCCGGCCGTGCGGCCTATGTGCAGGTGGTCGGCAATGCCTTTTTCCAGCGCCAGGGCGAGGTGCGTTTTGCCCGCACGCTGGAGCTGCCGGCCAACCGCGGCCGCATCCTCGATCGCAACGGCCTGCTCCTCGCCTCCAGCGTGGTGGCGCCCAGCATCTGGGCCATTCCAGAGGACATCGAGCGCGACGACCCGGAGGTCAAGGCCAAGCTGCGCCAGGTTGCCAAGCTGCTCGGCATGGCGCAGAAGGACTTCGACAAGAAGCTGGAGGACGAGGACAAGACCTTCGTCTGGATCCAGCGCCAGGTCGACGAGCCCATCGCCAAGCAGATCGCCGCGCTCAACATCAAGGGTCTGTACCAGCGCAAGGAATACAAGCGCCAGTACCCCGAGGGCGAAGCCGCGGCGCACGTGGTGGGCTTCACCAACGTCGAGGACCACGGCCAGGAAGGCATCGAGCTGGCCTTCAACAAGGAGCTGGCCGGCCGGCCCGGCTCCCGGCGCGTCATCAAGGACCGGCTCGGCCGCGTGGTCGAGGGCATCGGCGAGCAGGTGCCTCCGCTGGACGGCAAGGACATCCAGCTCTCCGTCGACAGCAAAGTGCAGTTCTTCGCCTACCAGAAGCTGCGCGACGCGGTCACCGCCAACAAGGCCAAGGCCGGCAGCGTGGTGGTGCTGGACGCCAGCACCGGCGAAGTGCTGGCAATGGCCAACTACCCGAGCTACGTTCCGGACAAGCGGCAGAACCTGACCGGCGAGCAGTTGCGCAACCGCGCGCTCACCGACACCTTCGAGCCCGGCTCGACCATGAAGCCCATCACCGTCGCGATGGCGCTGGAGGCCGGGCGCATCAAGCCGCAGACGCCGGTCGATACCTCTCCGGGCCGCTTCAGCATCGGCGGCTTCACCATCAGCGATACCCACAACTACGGCCTGCTGACCGTCGAGGGTGTGATCCAGAAATCCAGCAACGTGGGGGCACTCAAGATCGCCCAGAAGATGACTCCACATGAGATGTGGGACACCTACACCGCCCTCGGCTATGGCCAGAAGCCGCAGCTGCAGTTCCCCGGCGCGGTGACGGGTCGCCTGCGCCCGTGGAAGAGCTGGAAGCCGGTCGAGCAGGCGACCATGGCCTATGGCTACGGCCTCTCGGCGTCGCTCTTCCAGATGGCGCATTCGTACACCGCCTTCGCGCACGATGGCGCCATCATTCCGGCGACCATTCTCAAGAGTCCCGATCCCGCAGTAGGCGTGCAGGTGTTTTCAGCGCAGAACGCGTTGGCGGTGCGCAAGATGCTGCAGATGGCCGCCGGCCCGGGCGGCACCGGCCAGCGCGCCCAGACCATCGGCTACTCGGTGGGGGGCAAGTCGGGCACCGCGCACAAGCAGGTCGGAAAGGGCTACGCCAGCAACAAGTACCGTTCCTGGTTCACCGGCATGGCGCCGATCGAGAAGCCGCGCATCATCGTGGCGGTGATGATCGACGAGCCCAGCGCCGGCCAGTACTTCGGTGGCATGGTGGCGGCGCCCGTGTTCAGCGAGGTCGTGCAGCAGACGCTGCGCATGATGAACGTACCGCCGGACCTTGCAGTCAAACCGTTGGTCGTGACCAATGGCGTGGAGGAGAGCTTCTGATGCTGGCGCTCCACAATCCTCTCGATGCCGCGGGCTGGTTGAAGTCCCGCGTGCGCGGCGCGCTGCACGCCGACAGCCGCCAGGTGGGCCAGGGCGACGGCTTCGTCGCCTGGCCGGGCGCCGCGACCGACGGCCGCCGCCACGTCGTGGCGGCCCTGGTTCAGGGCGCGGTGGCCTGCCTGGTGGAGGCCGAAGGCGTCGAGTCGTTCAACTTCGACGAGCGCGACGAGCGCATCGTGCGCTTTGCCGGCCTGAAGGCCGCGACCGGCCCGATCGCCGCCGCCTTTTACGGCGATCCGTCGTCGCGCCTGGACCTGCTGGCCGTCACCGGCACCAACGGCAAGACCTCGACGGCATGGTGGCTGGCGCAGGCGCTTGCCGCGCACGATGCCACGCGGCCTTGCGCCGTGGTCGGCACGCTCGGCATCGGCGTCCCGCCCGACCTCAGCTACACCGGCCTCACCACGCCAGATCCGGTCATGCTGCAGCGCGAGCTGCGCTCCTTTGCCGATCGCGGTTTCGGCGCCTGCGCGATCGAGGCCTCCTCGATCGGCATCGCCGAGCGCAGGCTCGACGGCACACGCATCGCGGTGGCGGTGTTCACCAATTTCACCCAGGACCACCTGGACTACCACGGCAGCATGGACGCGTACTGGCAGGCCAAGGCCGAGCTGTTCCGCTGGCCGGGCCTGCGCGCCGCGGTGGTCAACATCGACGACGTTCACGGTGCGAGCCTCGTGGCCAACCTCGTCGAGCGCGGCGAAGGTGCACCCGAGGTCTGGACGGTGTCGGCCGCCGGCGCGCCGGCCCGGCTCACGGCGACGAACATCGGCCACGGCGCCCAGGGCCTGCAGTTCACCGTGGTGGAGCAGGGCGCAGCGCCCCAGCGCATGGAAACGCATCTGATCGGCCAGTACAACGTGGCCAACCTGCTGGGCGTGCTCGGCACCCTTCGCGCCCTCGGCCTCACGCTCGCGCAGGCCGTGGCCGCCTGCGCGCGGCTCGACAGCGTGCCGGGCCGCATGGAGCGCGTGAGCGTCCCCGGCCAGGCGCTGGTGGTCGTCGACTACGCCCATACGCCCGATGCACTCGACAAGGCGTTGGCCGGCCTGCGGCCACTGGCGCGCCAGCGCGGCGGGCAGCTCTGGTGCATGTTCGGCTGCGGCGGCGACCGCGACACCGCCAAGCGCCCGATGATGGCCGCAGTGGCCGAGAAGCAGGCCGACCATGTCGTGCTGACCAGCGACAACCCGCGCAGCGAGAAGCCGAGCGCGATCATCAGCCAGATCCTGCTGGGGCTGGCGCGCCCGGAGGCGGCCCAGGTCGAACCCGACCGCGCCGAGGCCATCCGCCAGACCGTGGCCCAGGCTGCGCCGGAAGACGTGGTGCTGCTCGCCGGCCGCGGCCACGAAGCCTGGCAGGAGATCGCGGGCGAGCGCATCGCGTTCTCCGACCGGGCGCACGCCATCGATGCGATGACGCGGGCAAGGAGCGCAAGATGAGCGCGCCGCAGGAAGACGCACCGATGATGACGCTTGCGAAGGCACTTGCCTGGCTCCCCGGCGCGCGCCTGGTCGGCGACGCGGATGTGGCGGTCTCGCGTGTGCACACCGATACCCGCACGCTCGCGGCCGGCGACCTGTTCGTCGCCCTGAAGGGCGAGCGCTTCGATGCCAATGAATTCCTGGCCGATGCGCGCGCGCGCGGCGCGGCTGCGGCCATCGCCCACCACGGGCTGGAGGCGGCCGGGCTGCCCGGGCTGGAAGTGCCCGATACGCTCGCCGCGCTCGGCGCTCTGGCCGCGGGCTGGCGAGCCCAGTTCGATCTGCCGCTGGTCGCGGTCACCGGCAGCAACGGCAAAACGACCGTCACGCAGATGATCGCGTCCGTCCTGCGGGCCGCGGGCGTGGACCGGGCGCTGGCCACCATCGGCAACCTCAACAACGAGATCGGCCTCCCGCTGACGTTGCTGCGCCTGCGCGAGCGGCACCAGCTGGCAGTGGTCGAGCTGGGCATGAACCATCCGGGCGAGATTGCCCGGCTGGCAGCGATCGCGCGTCCCACCATCGGCCTGGTCAACAACGCACAGCGCGAGCACCAGGAGTTCATGGCCACGGTCGAGGCCGTCGCGCGCGAAAACGGCGCGGTGTTCGCCGCGCTGCCGGACAACGGCACCGCCGTGTTCCCCTACGGCGACGCCTTCACGTCGTTGTGGAACGAAATGGCGCACGAGGGCGCCCCGCGGCGCTGCCTGAGCTTCGGCGAGCAGGCCGACGCGGACATCGCGCTCGGACGCGCCGAGTGGAAGCATGGTGCCTGGCAGTTCGAGGCGCGAACGCCGCTCGGCGAGATATCCACCACCCTGGCAATCGCCGGGCGGCACAACGTGGTGAACGCGCTAGCGGCCATTGCTTGCTCGCTGGCCTGCGGGGTATCGATCGACAAGATCGCCGAAGGCCTTGCCGCATTCGAGCCGGTCAAGGGGCGCTCGCGGGCGAGCGAACTGCTGCTGGCGGACGGGCGGGCGATCACCGTGGTCGACGACAGCTATAACGCCAACCCCGATTCCGTGCGCGCAGCGGTCGACGTGCTCAGCGGCCTGCCCGGCCCGCGACTGCTGGTGCTGGGCGACATGGGCGAGGTCGGCGACCGCGGCCCGCAGTTCCATGCCGAGGTCGGCGCCTGGGCGGCCGAGCGCGGCATCGAGTCGCTGTTCGCGCTCGGTGACGCATCGATCCACGCCACCGCGGCGTACACCCGCGGCGGGGGCAGCGAGGCGCGCCACTTCGACGACATCGGCACCCTCAACGCCGCCGTGCTGGCGCAGTTGCCGCGCGTCGCGAGCGTGCTGGTCAAGGGCTCGCGCTTCATGCAGATGGAGCGCGTGGTCCAGGCCCTCGCGCGCGCTACCGGGCAACAAGACAACAACAAGGAGGGCCGGCCGTGATCCATGCGCCGCGCACGTTCGCATCATGCTGATGAGTCTCGCCCAATGGCTGCAGACGATCTCCCCGGATCTCGGCTTCCTGCGCGTCTTCCAATACCTGACCTTCCGCGCGTTGATGGCGGCGCTGAGCGCGCTGCTGCTCGGCCTGGGTGCCGGGCCGTACGTGATCCGCCGGCTGGCCGCGCTCAAGATCGGGCAGCCGGTGCGCGGCTACGCCATGGAAACTCACCTGAGCAAGAGCGGCACGCCCACGATGGGCGGCGTGCTGGTGCTGTTCTCGATCGCCTTCGCCACCTTGCTGTGGTTCGACCTCTCCAACCGCTTCGTCTGGATCGTGCTGTGGGTCACGCTGGGCTTCGGTGCCATCGGCTGGGTCGACGATTGGCGCAAGGTGGTGCGCAAGGACCCGGAAGGCATGCGCTCGCGCGAGAAGTACTTCTGGCAATCGGCAGTCGGCCTGACCGCCGCCTTCTACCTGCTCTTCAGCATTTCGGAGAGCTCCAACTGGCGCGTGCTCGAGCTGTTCTACGCCTGGGTGGGCTCCGGCTTCGACCTGGAC
This sequence comes from Variovorax sp. PBS-H4, assembly GCF_901827205.1. NCBI lineage: Bacteria > Pseudomonadati > Pseudomonadota > Betaproteobacteria > Burkholderiales > Comamonadaceae > Variovorax > Variovorax sp. PBS-H4. The sequence continues at coordinate 986,224 of NZ_LR594675.1, forward strand.
TTCCCGCCCAAGATCAACCTGCTGGTGCCTTTCTTCAAGGAAGTGAGTTATCCGCTCGGCGGGATCGGCTTCGTGATCCTCACCTACCTGGTGATCGTGGGCGCCAGCAATGCCGTCAACCTGACCGACGGCCTTGACGGCCTGGCGATCATGCCGGTGGTGATGGTCGGCTCCGCGCTGGGCGTCTTCGCCTACGTGACGGGCAGCGCGGTCTATTCGCGCTACCTGCTGTTCCCGCACATCCCGGGTTCGGGCGAACTGCTGGTGTTCTGCTCCGCAATGGCCGGGGCCGGCCTCGCCTTCCTCTGGTTCAACACCCATCCGGCGCAGGTCTTCATGGGTGACGTCGGGGCGCTCGCGCTGGGCGGCGCGTTGGGCACCATCGCGATCATCGTGCGCCAGGAGATCGTCTTCTTCGTCATGGGTGGCATCTTCGTGGTCGAGGCGATCTCGGTGATGGCGCAGGTGGCCTACTTCAAGTACACCAAGAAGCGCTTCGGCGAAGGGCGCCGCGTGCTCAAGATGGCGCCGCTGCACCACCACTTCGAGAAGAGCGGCTGGCGCGAGACGCAGGTCGTGGTGCGCTTCTGGATCATCACCATGCTGCTGTGCCTGGTGGGCCTGTCGACCTTGAAGCTGAGGTGAGCTCGATGCGCCATCTTCAAGACCAACACGTGCTGATCCTGGGCCTGGGCATCTCGGGCCTGGCCATGGCGCGCTGGTGCGCACGCCACGGAGCAAAGGTCACCGTGGCGGACACCCGCGAGTCGCCGCCGCAGCTCGACGCGCTGCGTGCCGGCGTGCCTGACGCGGTCTTCGTCGGTGGGCCTTTGTCCGCCGCGCTGATCGAAGGCACCGCAGTGCGCGCCGTGTACCGCTCGCCAGGCTTGTCGCCGGCCTCGATTGCGGTGGTGGTCGATGCAGCCAGGGCCGTCGGCTTGCCGGTGGGTGGCGAACTGGACCTGTTCGCGGCCGCACTGGCGGACCTGCGGGTGGCAGAGCAAACGCAGGAGGCGGCGCCGCCGGCCGAGCCGCCGCCGGATGCGGCTCACGAACCGTTGCAGCCCGGCGATGCGCCGGAAACACCTGAGGCGGCGCGGGCGGAGCAAGCTGCGGGCGACGATCCGCAGCTTGGCACCGAACCCGGATCGGAGCCCATGCCCACGCCCGTCGAAGACGACGACGATGCGGAGGCCCCGACGCCCGTGCCCGTGCCCGTCCCGCCGGCGCCCAAAGGCTACGAACCCGCGGTACTGGCCGTGACGGGCACCAATGGCAAGACCACCGTCACGGCGTTGACCGGCCAGCTGGTCGCGCGCGCCGGCAAGACGGTGGCCGTGGCCGGCAACATCGGCCCCACGCTGCTGGACACGCTCGCTGCACACATCGATGCCGGCACGCTGCCCGAGGTGTGGGTGCTCGAGCTCTCCAGCTTCCAGCTCGACGGCGTGCAGGGCTTCGAGCCGACCGCCGCGACCGTGCTCAATGTCACGCAGGATCACCTCGACTGGCATGGCGACATGGCGGCCTATGCCGCCGCCAAGGCGCGCATCTTCGGCAGCAAGAGCATCGTGGTGCTCAACCGCGAGGACGATGCGGTGATGGCCATGAAACCAGCACCCGTCAAGCTGGCGAAGGGCCAGGCGCCTCGTCCGGTCGTGACCTTCGGCGCCGGCATGCCGTTGCGCCCCGGCGACTACGGCATCGAGCGCGTCCACGGCATGGCCTGGCTGGTGCGCGCCCTGGAAGCCGATGAGACGCAGAAGCGCAAACGCGGCGCGGCAGTCGAGGAGGAAGAGATCCACATCCAGCGCCTCATGCCGGCCGATGCACTGCGCATCCGCGGCCGTCACAACGCGCTCAATGCGCTGGCGGCGCTCGCGCTCGCCACCGCGGCCGGTTGCCAGCTCGGGCCCATGCTCTACGGGCTGCGCGAGTACCGTGGCGAGCCGCACCGGGTGGAGCCGGTCACCATCGTGGACGAGGTCGAATTCTTCGACGACAGCAAGGGCACGAATGTCGGTGCGACCGTTGCAGCCCTGAACGGCCTCGGCGAGGAGCGCCGCGTGGTCGTGATCCTCGGCGGCGACGGCAAGGGCCAGGACTTCGCGCCGCTGGCTGCGCCGGTGCGCCAGTATGCTCGCGCGGTGGTGCTGATCGGCCGCGACGCGCCGCTGATCGAGGCAGCGCTCGCCTCCACCGGCGTGCCGTTGCTGCACGCTGCCTCGATGGAAGAAGCAGTGAAGGCAGCGGCCGGCCGCGCTCATCCCGGCGATGCCGTGTTGCTGTCGCCGGCCTGCGCCAGCTTCGACATGTTCAAGGACTATGCGCACCGCGCCGCCGTGTTCTGCGACGCCGTGCAGGACTGGGCCGAGTCGCCGCGCGACGTCGGGTTCGATGCAGGTCTGCCGCAGGGAGAGGGCGCATGAGACGCACCGCCGCTGTGAAGGCGTATGGCACCGCAGCCCGTGGGGCGGAGGTCATCCAATGACGACGACGGCCGCCGCCACCCCCAACAAGAGCCCCCGCTTCTGGGAAGGCTGGTTCAGCCGTGCCAAGGGCAGCGTGGACGCCTTGCCCATGCACCTGCCGGTGCGCCTGGGCAACGCCGGCATGACGCAGACCAAGGCCGCGCCGGTGCGCGTGCTGGGCTTCGACCAGGCGCTGGCCTGGGTCACTGTTGCCCTGCTGGCCTGGGGCCTGGTGATGGTCTATTCGGCCTCGATCGCGCTCCCTGACAACCCGCGCTTTGCGCGTGCCGGCTACAGCCCGGCCTTCTTCCTCACGCGGCATATCGCCTCGATCGTGATCGCCTTCGTGGCGGCGCTGCTGGCCTTCCAGGTGCCGATGCGGACCTGGGAACGCGCCGCGCCTTGGCTCTTCGTGGCCTCGCTGCTGCTGCTGGTCGCGGTGCTGATCCCGCACATCGGCATCAACGTCAACGGCGCGCGCCGTTGGCTGCCGATGGGTTTCATGCGTTTCCAGCCTTCAGAGCTGGCGAAGCTCGCGATGATCCTCTACGCCGCCAGCTACATGGTGCGCAAGATGGAGATCAAGGAACGCTTCTTCCGCGCCGTGCTGCCCATGGGTGTGGCGGTGGTGGTGGTCGGCATGCTGGTCATGGCCGAGCCCGACATGGGCGCCTTCATGGTGATCGCCGTGATCGCCATGGGCATCTTGTTCCTGGGCGGCGTCAACGCGCGCATGTTCTTCCTGATCGCCGCACTGGTGGTGGTGGCGTTCTCGACCATCGTGGCCTCCAGCCCGTGGCGGCGCGAGCGCATCTTCGCCTACCTCGACCCGTGGAGCGAAGAGCATGCGCTGGGCAAGGGCTACCAGCTTTCGCATTCGCTGATCGCCATCGGGCGCGGCGAGATCTTCGGCGTCGGCCTGGGCGGCAGCGTGGAGAAGCTGCATTGGCTGCCCGAGGCGCATACCGACTTCCTGATGGCGGTGATCGGCGAGGAATTCGGGCTGGTCGGCGTGCTGCTGGCCATCGCCCTGTTCCTCTGGCTCACCCGCCGCATCATGCACATCGGCCGGCAGGCCATCGCGCTCGACCGCGTGTTCGCCGGCCTGGTGGCGCAGGGCGTCGGCATCTGGATCGGCTTCCAGACCTTCATCAACATGGGCGTGAACCTGGGCGCGCTGCCGACCAAGGGCCTGACCCTGCCCTTGATGAGCTTCGGCGGCTCGGCCATCCTGATGAACGTGGTGGCGCTGGCGATCGTGCTGCGCATCGACTACGAGAACCGGGTTCTCATGCGCGGAGGCCGCATATGAGCGCTCGACCTGTGAGCAGGACGGCGCTCGTGATGGCCGGAGGCACCGGCGGCCACATCTTTCCCGGCCTGGCCGTCGCCGAGGCCCTGCGCGACCGCGGCTGGCGCGTGCACTGGCTGGGCGTGCCCGGCAGCATGGAAGAAAAGCTGGTGCCTCCGCGCGGCTTCGCTTTCGAGCCGGTGCAGTTCGGCGGTGTGCGCGGCAAGGGCCCCGTCACCCTGGCCCTGCTGCCGATGCGCCTGCTGCGCGCCTTCTGGCAGAGCCTGGCGGTGGTGCGCCGCGTGCGGCCCGACGTCGTGCTGGGCCTGGGCGGCTACATCACTTTTCCCGGCGGCATGATGAGCGTGCTGCTCAACAAGCCGCTCGTGCTGCACGAGCAGAACTCGGTGGCCGGGCTCGCCAACAAGATCCTGGCCGGCGTGGCCGACCGCGTCTTCACTGCCTTCCCGAACGTGATGAAGAAGGCGCAATGGATCGGCAATCCGCTGCGCGCAGCCTTTCTGTCGCAGCCCGAGCCGGCCACGCGCTTCGCGGGCCGCAGCGGCCCGCTCAGGCTGCTGGTGGTGGGTGGCAGCCTGGGCGCCAAGGCGCTCAACGCCGTGGTGCCCAAGGCGCTGGCCCGCATCGCCCCCGAGCAGCGTCCGACCGTCACGCACCAGAGCGGCGCCAAGCAGATCGACGAGCTGCGCGCCAACTACGCCGCTGCCGGCGTCGCGGGCGAGCTCACCCCCTTCATCGAAGACACCGCACGCGCCTACGCCGATGCCGATCTGATCGTCGCGCGCGCCGGGGCGAGCACCGTCACCGAGATCGCGGCCGTCGGCGCAGCTGCGCTGTTCGTGCCTTTCCCTTCCGCCGTGGACGACCACCAGACCACCAACGCCCGCTTCCTGGTCGACGCGGGCGGGGGCTGGCTCGTCCAACAGACCGAACTGACTCCCGAATTGCTGGCCGACCTGCTACAGAAGACCGGGCGCCCCGCGCTCATGGAACGCGCCATCAAGGCCAAGACGATGCAGAAGACCGAGGCCGTCGAGGTCATGGTGCGCGCTTGCGAGGAGTTGGCCAAATGAAGCACGCCATCCATCACATCCACTTTGTAGGCGTGGGCGGCTCCGGCATGAGCGGCATCGCGGAGGTGCTGTTCAACCTGGGCTACAAGATCACGGGTTCGGACCTCGCCGACAGCGCCACGCTCAAGCGGCTCGGGGGCCTGGGCATCGGCACCTTCGTGGGCCACGATGCGGCGAACATCGCGGGCGCCGACGCGGTGGTCACCTCCACCGCCGTGCAAGCCGGCAACCCCGAGGTGGTAGCGGCACGCGAGAAGCGAATCCCGGTGGTGCCGCGCGCGCTGATGCTGGCCGAGCTGATGCGCCTCAAGCAGGGCATTGCCATCGCCGGCACGCATGGCAAGACCACCACCACCAGCCTGGTGGCCAGCGTGCTCGCCGCCGCCGGTCTGGACCCGACCTTCGTCATCGGCGGCCGGCTCAACAGCGCCGGGGCCAATGCGCAGCTGGGCAGCGGCGACTACATCGTGGTGGAGGCCGACGAGTCGGACGCGTCCTTCCTCAACCTGCTTCCGGTCATGGCCGTGGTGACGAACATCGACGCCGACCACATGGAGACCTACGGTCACGACTTCGCGAAGCTGAAGAAGGCCTTTGTCGACTTCCTGCACCGCATGCCCTTCTACGGCGTGGCGATCCTGTGCACCGACGACGCGGCAGTGCGCGAGATCGTGACCGAGGTCTCCTGCCCGGTCACCAGCTACGGCTTCGGCGAAGAGGCTCAGGTGCGCGCCATCGACGTGCGCGCGGTGGGCCAGCAGATGCATTTCACCGCGCAGCGCCGCAACGGCGTCACGCTGCCCGACCTGGACATCGTGCTCAACCTGCCGGGCGAGCACAACGTGCGCAACGCGCTGGCTGTGATCGCGGTGGCGGTCGAGCTCGGCGTTCCGGACGAGGCGGTGCAGCGCGGCCTGGCCGATTTCAAGGGCGTGGGCCGGCGGTTCCAGCGCTATGGGGATGTCAGCGTGCCCGGCATCCAGGGCCTGGGCAGCTTCACGCTGATCGACGACTACGGCCATCATCCCGTCGAGATGGCGGCCACCATCGCCGCCGCGCGGGGCGCTTTCCCGGGCCGCCGCCTGGTGCTGGCCTTCCAGCCGCACCGCTACACCCGCACCCGCGACTGCTTCGAGGATTTCGTCAAGGTCATCGGTGCTGCCGATGCGGTGCTGCTGGGCGAGGTCTATGCCGCCGGCGAGCCGCCCATCGTGGCAGCCGATGGCCGCTCGCTGGCGCGTGCCTTGCGCGTGGCGGGCAAGGTCGAGCCGGTGTTCGTCGACGACATCTCGGCCATGCCGCAAGCCATCCTGGACAACGCACGCGACGGCGATGTCGTCATCTGCATGGGCGCAGGCTCCATCGGCGCCGTGCCCGCCAGGGTGGTCGAGCAGGGCGGCGCAGCGCCGTCTTCCATCACATCCGAGCGCAGGCCCGAGCAGGACACGCGCGAAGGGAGGTCCCTGTGAACCCGCAAGACTTCGGCAAGGTCGCGGTGCTGTTCGGCGGCACTTCGGCGGAGCGTGAGATTTCCATCATGTCGGGCACCGGCGTGCTCGAGGCCCTGCGCGCGCGCGGCGTCGATGCGCACGCCTTCGATCCCGCCGCGCGCGAGCTGGTCGAACTCAAGCACGAGGCCTTCGCCCGCTGCTTCGTGGTGCTGCACGGCCGGCATGGCGAAGACGGCACGGTGCAAGGCGCCCTGGAGCTGCTGGGCATTCCCTACACCGGCTCCGGCGTCATGGCCTCGGCCGTGGCCATGGACAAGGTCATGACCAAGCGCATCTGGCAGGCCGACGGGCTGCCCACGCCCCGGTATGCGCGCCTGGCCTTCGACCAGCAAAGCCGCGAGCAGGTCTTGGCAATCCCCGGCGTGCTGGGCCTGCCGCTGATCGTGAAGCCGCCGCGCGAGGGCTCCTCCATCGGCGTGACGAAGGTGCAGGGCCCGAATGATGTGGACAGGCAGATGCAGGACGCCGTCGCCCTGGCGGTGCGCTACGACTCCGACGTGCTGTGCGAAGAGTTCATCGAGGGCGAGGAGGTCACGTGTGCCGTGCTGGGCAGCGGCCTCGACGCGCAAGCGCTGCCAGTGGTGCGCATCGCCGCGCCCGAGGGCGCCTACGACTACCAGAACAAGTACTTCACCGACGACGTCAAGTACCACTGCCCGAGCGGCCTGCCGGAGGCCGAGGAGCAGGAGATCCGCCGCATCTCGCTGGCTGCCTACCACCAGCTCGGCTGCCGGGGCTGGGGCCGCGCCGACCTGATGATCCGCGCCAGCGACCGCAAGCCCTTCCTGCTGGAGATGAACACGTCCCCGGGCATGACCAGCCATTCGCTGGTGCCGATGTCGGCACGCGCGGCGGGCATCTCGTACGAGGACCTGTGCCTGCGGGTGCTCGCCTCTGCCACGCTGGACTCGAAGGCGGAGGTCTGATGGCCGACAGCATCCCCGTGCCCTTCGACGTCAAGCTCATGAACGTGACCGCGACCCTGGTGTACGCGTTGTTCGCGCTCGTGCTGCTGGCGGCGGGTGCGTGGTGGGTGCTGCGCCAGCCCTTCTTTCCCCTCGCCGCCATCAAGGTCGACGGCGATGTCACGCACAACAACGCGGTCACGCTGCGCGCCAATGTGACGCCGCAGCTGGCCGGCAACTTCTTCACCGTGGACCTGGCGAAGGCCCGCGCCGCCTTCGAGACCGTCCCCTGGGTGCGCAAGGCGGTGGTGAGGCGCGAGTTCCCCGACAAGCTGCGCGCGACGCTGACCGAGCATGTGCCGGTGGCGCACTGGGGCGACGAGGCGGATTCGCGCCTCATCAACGGCTTCGGCGAAGTCTTCGACGCCAATGTCGCCGAGGTCGACGACCAGCTCCCGCGCCTTGACGGTCCACCCGAGCAGGCCAGCCAGGTCCTGGGCATGTACCGCGTGCTCCAACCGCTGTTCGCGCCCCACGAGCTGGTGATCGATGAATTGAAGCTGTCGCGCCGCGGCAGCTGGAGCGTGGTGCTGGACAGTGGCGCGGTGCTCGAACTCGGGCGCGGTCGCGCCGAGGAAGTGGCCGCGCGCACGCAGCGCTTCCTGACCACGGTGACGCCGGTCGCCCGGCAGTACGGGCGCACCTTCGCCTCTGTCGAGGGCGCCGACCTGCGGCACAACGAGGGCTATGCGCTCCGGCTGCGCGGCGTCACCACGGTCACGACAGAGCCGCCCACCCCCAGGAAGAAATAGAGAGCAGAGGAATTCATGTCCAAGGAATACAAAGACCTGGTTGTCGGACTCGACATCGGCACCGCCAAGGTGATGGCGGTGGTGGCCGAGGTGCTGCCGACCGGCGAGCTCAAGCTGGCCGGGCTGGGTATCGCGCCCAGCAACGGGCTCAAGCGCGGCGTGGTGGTGAACATCGATGCCACGGTGCAGAGCATCCAGCAGGCGCTCAAGGAAGCGGAGCTGATGGCCGACTGCAAGATCAGCCGCGTCTACACCGGCATCACCGGCAGCCACATCCGCGGCATCAATTCGAGCGGCATGGTGGCGGTCAAGGACAAGGAGGTCACGCAGGCCGACGTGGCGCGCGTGGTCGAGACTGCGCGTGCGATCAACATCTCCAGCGACCAGCGCCTGCTGCTGGTGGAGCCGCAGGAATTCGTCATCGACGGCCAGGACGTGAAGGAGCCGATCGGCATGAGCGGCATGCGCCTCGAAGCCAAGGTCCACATCGTCACCGGCGCGCAGAGTGCGGCCGAGAACATCATCAAGTGCGTGCGCCGCTGCGGCCTGGAGGTCGACCAGCTGATGCTCAACCCGCTGGCCTCCAGCCAGGCGGTGCTGACCGAGGACGAGCGCGAGCTCGGCGTGGTGCTGGTGGACATCGGCGCGGGTACTACCGACGTGGCCATCTTCACCAACGGCGCGATCCGCCACACCGCGGTGATCCCGATCGCCGGCGACCTCATCACCAGCGACATCGCGATGGCGCTGCGCACGCCCACCAAGGACGCCGAGGACATCAAGGTCGAGAACGGTTATGCCAAGCAGCTGCTGGCCGACCCGGAGACGCAGGTCGAGGTGCCCGGGCTCGGCGACCGCGGGCCGCGGATGCTCAGCAAGCAGGCGCTGGCGGGCGTGATCGAGCCGCGGGTGGAAGAGATCTTCTCCCTGGTGCAGCAGGTCGTGCGCGAGTCGGGCTACGAGGAGGTGCTGTCTTCCGGCGTGGTGCTGACCGGCGGCAGCGCGGTGATGCCCGGCATGGTCGAGCTCGGCGAGGACATCTTCCTGAAGCCGGTGCGGCGCGGCATTCCGAAGTATTCGAGCGCGTTGTCGGACATGGTCGCGCAGCCGCGCGCCGCGACCGTGATGGGCCTGCTCGAGGAGGCCCGCTATGCGCGGCTGCGCGGCTTCAAGGTCGCGCAGAAGAACGGCTCCGTGAAGACTGCATTCGGCCGGTTCAAGGACTTCATCGTGGGGAACTTCTGACGATGAACAGCACACCACTTTGGCTCGCACGGGGCAGTCCCCCTCGGCATTTCAACGAACGATGGCGGCGCACCGGACCGCCCAAGGAGCGCAGACGGTGACCCTCAAAACAACCCATTCGTACAAACAAGGCAACTGCAATATCAAGGAGTCAGAAATGGCCATCGAAATGATCGAGATCGAAGAGTTCAACCAAGGCACGCAGATCAAGGTGATCGGCGTGGGAGGCGGCGGCGGCAATGCGGTCGCCCACATGATCGAGCGCCGCGTGCAGGGCGTCGAGTTCATCTGCGCCAACACCGACGCGCAGGCGCTCCAGCGCAGCAACGCGCACAAGACCATCCAGCTCGGCACCAATGGACTGGGCGCGGGCAGCAAGCCCGAGAAGGGGCGCGACGCGGCCGAGGCGGCGGTGGACGACATCCGTGGCGCGATCAACGGCGCGCACATGCTGTTCATCACCGCCGGCATGGGCGGCGGCACCGGCACCGGCGCCGCGCCGGTGATCGCGCGCGTGGCCAAGGAGATGGGCATCCTCACCGTCGGCGTCGTGACCAAGCCCTTCGACTGGGAAGGCGGGCGCCGCATGACCAATGCCGACAGCGGCCTGACCGAGCTGGAGGCAAACGTCGACTCGCTGATCGTGGTGCTCAACGAGAAGCTGCTCGACGTGCTCGGCGAGGACGTCACGCAGGACGAGGCCTTCGCGCACGCGAACGACGTGCTGAAGAACGCCGTCGGCGGCATCTCGGAAATCATCAACGAGTACGGCGGCGTGAACGTCGACTTCGAAGACGTGCGCACCGTGATGGGCGAGCCCGGCAAGGCCATGATGGGCACGGCCGCGGCTTCGGGACCGGACCGCGCGCGTATCGCGGCCGAGCAGGCCGTGGCCTGCCCGCTGCTCGAGGGCATCGACCTGTCGGGTGCCAAGGGCGTGCTGGTGCTGGTGACGGCATCGAAGAACTCGCTCAAGCTGAGCGAATCGAAGCTGGCGATGACCACCATCCGCGCCTTCGCTGCGGAAGACGCGCACGTGATCTATGGCGCCGCTTACGACGAGAGCCTGGGTGACGAGATGCGCGTCACCGTGGTTGCCACCGGCCTGTCGCGCCAGGACGCGCGCCGCCAGGCGCCGACGCTGGAAGTGATCCGCACCGGCACGGACAACATCCCTTTCGGGGTGCCGACGCTCGGCGGCACGATGCAGGGGCAGCCCGGCCAGCCCAACTACGACGGCATGGCCGTGCCCAGCGTGTGGCGCACCAACCGCACGATGGCTGCGGCCAAGGTGGATGCGCTGTCGACGGGTGGCATGGATGACATCGAGATCCCCGCGTTCCTGCGTCGCCAGGCAGACTGAGCGAAATGGCAGCTATCGTGGACATAGCGAGGCGCACGGCGCGCCGGATGCCTCGCGCTCCTAAAATTGCTGCCGTGCTCCAGCAACGAACCCTCAAATCGATCACCCGCGCCGTTGGCATGGGCCTGCACAGCGGCCAGCGGGTCGAGCTGACGCTCAGGCCGGCGCCGGCCGATGCCGGCATCGTGTTCCGCCGCGTCGACCTGCCCGAACCGGTCGAGATCCCGATGCGGGCCGAGTCCGTGACCGATACGCGGCTGGCGTCGACCGTGTCCGCCAAGGGTGCCAAGGTGCAGACGGTCGAACACCTGATGTCGGCTTGCGCGGGACTGGGCATCGACAACCTGCTGATCGACATCACGGCCGACGAGGTGCCGATCCTCGACGGTTCCGCCTCGTCTTTCGTCTTCCTGCTGCAGAGCGCCGGCATCGAGCTGCAGAACGCGCCGCGCCGCTTCATTCGCGTGACCCGGCCTGTCGAGGTGCGCGAGGGCGAGGGGCATGAGCTCAAGTGGGCGCGCCTCGTTCCCTACCACGGCTACAAGCTGAGCTTCGAGATCGACTTCGACCACCGCGTCGTCAACGCGAGCGGGCAGCGCTTCGAGTTCGACCTGGGGTCGGGCTCCTACAGCCGCGACATCGCGCGCGCCCGCACCTTCGGCTTCACGAAGGAGGTCGAATACATGCGCTCCAGGGGCTTGGCGCTGGGCGGCGGGCTCGACAACGCGATCGTGATGGACGACACCAAGGTGCTCAATTCCGGCGGGCTGCGCTACGACGACGAGTTCGTCAAGCACAAGATCCTGGACGCCATGGGCGACCTCTACGTCATCGGCCGCCCACTGCTGGCCGCCTACAGCGCGTTCCGCTCCGGCCATGCGCTCAACAACAGGCTGTTGCGCGAACTGCTTGCCCAGCCGGACGCCTACGAAATCGTCAGCTTCGACGACCAGCGGCAGGCGCCAGCCGGCTTCGCCGAAGTGGCGCGGGCCTGGTAGGCCCCCGCCAGACACGATGCTGCTGTTCCGCTGGGCCATCCTGCTGCTGCTGCTGGTGGCCGGCGCTTCCTTCGCCTTCTATGCCGGCACCGGCCAACCCAAGTACAGGCGGTTCGGCTGGATCGTGCTCAAGTGGACGCTGCTGGCGGCCCTGGGCTTCTTCGCGGTCCTGATCGCCGAGCGCGTGGCCTAGCCGCCGGCCCGGAAGCTCAGCCTGTAGAGCCCGACGTCGACCCGTCCCGCGCGGAATCCGGCTTCGCAGTAGCAGAGGTAGTACTCCCAGAGCCTGCGAAAGGACGCGTCGAAACCCAGCTTCTCGATGGCAGGCCAGGCACGCAGGAAGCGCTCCCGCCAGTCGACCAGCGTGGCCGCGTAGCTCTCGCCGAAGGACAGCGCCTTTTCGATCACCATGCCCGCGCGCCGTGCATGCGCGTGCAGCGCAGCCTCCGGCGGCAGCATTCCGCCAGGAAAAATGAAGCGCTGGATGAAGTCCGCAGCTTCTCGGTAGCGATCGAAGTGCGCGTCCGCGATGGTGATGACCTGCAGCACCGCAACGCCGCCGGGCTTCAACCGGCGGCGGAGGGTGTCGAAGTACAGCGGCCAATAGCCTTCGCCGACGGCTTCGAGCATCTCGATGGAGACGATGCGGTCGAACTGCCCGCCGACGTCGCGGTAGTCCTGCAGGCGCAGATCCAGGCGGCTCGACAGGCCCTCCTCGACAGCGCGTTGACGCGCGTGCGCCAGCTGCTGCGAGGACAGCGTCAAACCCGTCACGCGCGCGCGATGGCGCTTTGCCATCGCCACGGCCAGCGCGCCCCAGCCGCAGCCGATCTCCAGCACGGTGGCATCGGCTTCGAGCGCGAGCAGATCCAGGATGCGGTCGAGCTTGGCCGCCTGTGCGGCTTCGAGCGACTCGTCCCCGCGGGCATAGAGGCCGCTCGAGTAAACCAGTTCCGGGTCGAGCCACTGCGCGTAGAAGTCGTTGCCGAGGTCGTAGTGAAAGGCGATGTTCTCGCGGCTGCCCCGGCGCGTGTTGCGCCTTGCGAGATGACGCAACCGGTGCAGCCGGCGTGCCGGCAGGGCCGCCTCGAACGAACCTGCCCAACTCGGCTCGTTGCACAGGCCCGAAGCCAGCAGCGCGGCCAGGTCCGGGCTCGACCAGTCGCCATCCCGGTAGGAGCACGCCAGGCCGATGTCGCCCTGCAGCAGCAGGCGCAGCAGCGGGCGCCAGCGGTGCAGCACGACCGAGGCGTGCGGGCCGGCCTCGGCACCGCGGCCCTCGAGGCGTTCGCCGTCGGGCAGCTCGATGGAAAGCGTGCCGTATTGCAGGCCGCCCAGCAGGCGGGCCACCAGGTGGCGCAATGGACGGGTGGCCAGGGCTGACAGGGGCGCGACGCAGGGCTTGGCCGCCGCCATCGCGTCGAGCAGGCCAGAAGGGTCTTGCGGCGTGGGAGATGAAGTGCTCATGGATGCTTGTCGTTGACGACGGTCACCGCCCGTTCGGGCGCGGCTGGACGTCGGTGCAGCCGAAGGCCCTTGGTCCAGAGGCGCAAGGCCTCCCAATGGATGGCTGTGATCACCTTCAGCGTGAGCAGCGGACAGGCGACGAAGGCGCGCAGCAATTGCCGGTCGTCGAGCGTGCGCCGCCGTGCGTCGAAGCAAGCCGTGAGCACCGGCCCCTCGCCGTCGCTGGCGGTGATGGCGATGCGCAGCCGTTCGTCGTCCTCCTGCGGCGCCGCGATGCCGAAGCGGTAGTGCATGTCCAGCGCGAGGAAGGGCGAGACGTGGAAGCGCTTCGCGCAGTGCTGGGTGAGCTCGCCTGCCGGGCGCTGCGCCTCGTCGACCGCGATGAGATAGCTGTGCCGTTCGCCGAAGGTGCTGTTGACCTCGTAGAGGATGGCCTGAAGGCCGCCGTCCGGGTGGTGGCAAAAGTAGACGCTCAAGGGGTTGAAGGCGTAGCCCAGGATGCGAGGCATGGCCAGCAGGCGGATGGCGCCGCCGGCAACGAGTCCCGCGGCCTGGAGCTGATGTTCGACGTAGGGGCGCAAGCCCTGATCGCCGCCGGCGCCGTGGTCGCGCTGGTGGAGGCTGAAGAGGTTGAAGCGGTCGAGAGAAAAGAACCGCAGCCGGTGCGCCAGCTGAGGCAGCTCGTCGAGATCCAGCAGCAGCGAGAACACCCGATAGCGCAGGCGATGCACCACCGGCCGCAGCCGCCGGTGCACGACGCTGCCGCTGTAGAGGGCGGAGTGCTCGCTCATGAAGCACGGGCCAGCGCGGCATGCCGGTGGATGCGGCCCGACTCGTCGGCGACCCTCCAGGGCCGGCGCACGTCGCCCAGTGCCTCGGCGACGGCGAGTCCGGCCTGCAGCCCGTCTTCGTGGAAGCCCGCGCCGAAGTAGGCACCGCAGAACCACACGCCGCGCCGGCCCTGGAGCGACCAGAGCTCGCGCTGGGCCCGAATCGCGGCGGCGTCGAAGAGAGGGTGCTCGTAGACCTCGGTGTGGAAGACCTGTTCCGGCTCGTCCCTGGGATTCAGCGTGAGGAACAAGGCAGAGGCGCCTGGCAGCTGCTGCAGGCGGTTCATCCAGTAGCTCACGCGAGGTGCTTCCTCGACCCCTCGCGCACCGGTGTAGTTCCAGCTCGACCAGAGCTTCCGTCGCAGCGGCATGACCGAGGAGTCGCCATGGAGCACGGCGTGATTGCGCGTGTACCTGAAGGCGCCGAGCAGCCTGCGCTCCTTGGCGTCGGCGTCGGCGAGCAGGCGCAGGGCCTGGTCGGCATGGGTCGCGATCACGACCTGGTCGAAGCGCTCGGGCGTCGGCCGGTCCGCCGTGTGCACGAGCACGCCGCCCGCGCCGGCCTGCACCTGGACCGCCGCGCTGCCCAGCCGCAAGCGCCGCCCCAGCCCCTTGGTCAAGCGCTCGACATAGCGCCGGCTGCCGCCGCGCACGGTGCGCCACGCGGGGCGCTGGCCCAGCGCCAGCAGTTGGTGGTTTTCGCAGAAGCGCACGAAGGCCTCGGTGGGGTACTCGCCGATGCGCGCTGGCGAGGTGGACCAGATGGCGGCCGCCATCGGATAGAGATGGTCCTCGCGAAAGGCGCGCCCGTAACCGTGCAGGTCGAGGTAGGCGTCCAGGGGCATCAGGCCGACCGACCCTGCATCCGCCGGCGCTTGCCGATAGAAGCGCACCACCTCGCGCAGCATCGACCAGAAGCGCGGGCTGAGCAGGTTCCGGCGTTGTGCGAACAGGCTGCGCAAGTTCGTGCCGGCGTATTCCAGGGCGCCGCCATCCAGGCTCACCGCGAACGACATGTCGGTGGGATCGGTCTCCACGCCGAGATGCGCGAACAGCGCGCTCAAGTTCGGGTAGGCCGGCTCGTTGTAGACGATGAAGCCGGTATCGACCGCGACGGCGCCTTGGCCGGGAAGCTCGACCGTGTTGCTGTGGCCGCCCGGCCGCCCATCGGCCTCGAACACCGTCACCTGGTGCCGCTTCCCCAGCAGCCACGCGGCCGAAAGGCCGGAGATGCCGCTGCCGATGACGGCGATGTCGAGCACGGGGCCGTCCGGCCCCATGGGCGGTGGCGCATGCCGTTCGGTGCCGTTCGCGGGGCGCATGGCGTGGGGGGTCGGGGGGTGGTTTCGGTTTTTCACGCTCAGGTTGTACGTGCCCACGGCGCTTTTGGATCTGATTGGCACGAAACGCTGTGATCTAATGCCGCGCGCAACGCGTAAGACCCGCATGCGCATCGCCCCACAGCCAGAGACAACCGCTTCCGGACCCGCCGGGCTGCGAGCACCCTGGCTGTCGATCGTGACCAAGGAAGAGCGGCGAGGATCCGTGCCGACCCCCGAGGAACTCAACGCACTGTTCAGAGCTGTGGCGCTCGCCGGCGACCGGCAGGCGTTCGCGGCCCTGTTCAAGCACTTCGCGCCGCGCGTCAAGGCCTACCTGATGCTGTGCGGCACCGGCGAAGCCGTGGCCGAAGAGTTGACGCAGGAGACCATGGTCAGCCTTTGGCGCAAGGCAGCCCTGTTCGACCCGGACAGGGCGGGGCTGTCTACCTGGATCTTCGCCATCGCCCGCAACCTGCGGGTGGACCACCTCCGCCGCGCGGGGAACCGCACGGTCGCTGATGAGGACGACCAGGCCAGCCAGATTCCCGATCCCTTGCCAGCGCTCGACGAGCAGGTGCTCGCCAGGCAGCGCGAGTCGCGCGTTCGCGCGGCGATGTCCCGCCTGTCGCAAGACCAGGCCCACATCCTGCGGTTGTCCTTCTTCGAGGAGCATCCCCATGCCCGTATCGCGGAGGAACTCGGGCTCCCGCTGGGCACGGTCAAGTCGCGCGTGCGCCTTGCGGTGAGCCACCTGCGCCGTCTGCTCGAGGGGCTCGAACCATGATCCGCCATCATCTGCCCGACGATCTGCTGCTGTCGATGGCGGCCGGCACCTTGTCCGCGGGCCCCGCCCTGGTCGTGGCCAGCCACCTCGAGACGTGCGCCGAATGCCGCGGCCGGCTGCACTCGCTCGAGATCGCCGGCGGCGTGATGCTGGAGGCGTTGGTGCCCGAGACGCTTTCTTCCCAGGCGCTGGCGAAGACCCTGGCGGCCATCGACGCCCCGCCGCGTCCTGTGCGCGCGCGGGTCATTGCGCCGCGCCCGCGACCTCCGCTGCCGGCCGGCATGGCCTGGCCGCGCGCGTTGGAAACCTGCAGCGCGACGCCCTGGCGCTGGCTCGGCCCGGGCATGCGCTGGAGCCGGTTGATGCTGCCGGCCGATCCGAAGGCCAAGCTGTTCCTGCTGCGCATCGGCGCGGGCATGAGCCTGGCACCGCACACGCACAGCGATTGCGAGCTCACGCAAGTGCTGCATGGCGCTTTCCATGATGGCCGCGACCTGTTCGGTGCGGGGGACTTCGATGCTGCCGACGACACCGTGCACCATCAGCCGATGGTGCAGAGCGACGGCGACTGCATCTGCCTGGCCTCGGTCGAGGGTCGCATGCGCTTCGACAGCCGGCTGGCGCGAACGCTGGCCGCGCTGATCGGCATGTAGAGGCCTCCTGGCTCAGCGGCCCGGGCCGCCGAAAGCCAGCACCGCCCGGCATCCCGCCGCTGCAGCCGCTGCCGTGACGAAGGCACCCCAAGCCAGATCGATCAAGGTGAGTCGCCAAGGCCAGTCCTTCAGCGTGGCCTGGTTGGTGAAGTCGTAGGTGGCATAGGCGAACAGGCCGAGCAGGGCGCCTCGGCCGAGCGCCGATGTCCACGATCGGGCCTCCACCGCCGGTACGATGGCAAAGATCACGATGCCGGCGACATACAGCGCGTAGAAGGTCACGGCTGCCTTGATGTCCATGTCCGCCCGCATGAGATGGCCGATCGCAGGCCGGTACAGGCGGTTGGCCATGGTGGCCAGCCAGGAGGCGTCGATCGCCAGGAACACGAGGGCCGAGGCGGCATAGGCGGTGAGGAACTGGCGAATGGACATGAAGACTCCTGGACCGAGGGGCCGACGCGGCCCCACGGCTTTCTACGCGCGGGAGGCGGCCGCAGATCACGCAGGGCGCCGACTCGGTCGTGCGCGTGCGGGTTTCACGGACGCCTCCTGCGGGGCGGCGCCGGTATGAAGGCACTCGTGCGCGCCATGTAGTCGCGGTAGGCGGGCCTGCGTTCCCCAATGTCCTTTTCGAGCAGGCGCACGCCGGAGACCTTGAGCAGCAGCCCTGTCATCAACAGCGGCGAGACCGCGCTCCACAGGCCTTGGAGTCCCGAGGCGCCAAGGGCCACCAGCCAGAGACCCCACCACACGCAGGCTTCGCCGAAGTAGTTGGGATGCCGGGTGTAGCGCCACAGCCCCCGGTCCATGACTTCGCCGCGGTGTGCGGGATCAGCCTTGAAGCGCGCGAGCTGTGCGTCGCCGATGGCTTCGAACGCAATGCCGAAAGCGGCCAGGGAAGCGCCCACGGCGTCGATCCAGCCGAGCGGGCGCGTGGAGCCGGCTGCGGCCAGGAAAGGGGCCGACACGACCCAGGCGAGAAGGGCCTGCAGTCCGAACACCAGGTACAGGCTCTTCCAGCCGAAGCCCGGCTCGTTGCGATGCCGCATTTCGCGGTAGCGCCGGTCTTCTCCCTGCCCCCAGTTGCGCCAGCCAAGGTAGATGCCGAGCCGCAGGGCCCATGCCAACCCGAGGGTCGCCATGAGCCACGCCCGCGGGTCTCTGTCTGGAGCGACTCCGAGGTAGAGCAGCGCCGGGCCCACGATCAGGAAGGGCCAGGCCCGGTCGGCCAGGCTCGCATCGCAACGCACGAGGCTGGCGAGCCATGTGAGGAGGGACAGGCCCGATGCGAGCGCCAAGCCGGCGAGTGCGAGCAGCAGCGGCGCAGTCATTGCAGGGATATACGCCGTGGCGCGCAGTTCGGATTGCTCGTCGAACGTTGCTGCAAGGAGCGCCGTGGCCTCAGCGCGTTCGGCCTCCCCGGTACGCGCTGAGGGTGCCGCGCGTCAGCACGGCGGCGTGGCCGATACGTGCCATCGAGCTGCCGACGTGCGCATGGGTGATCGCGATGCCCAGTGCGTCGGCGGCATCGCTGCCCGGCACGCCAGGCAGTTGCAGCAGCCGCCGCACCATCTCCTGCACCTGCGGCTTGGCGGCGCGCCCATGGCCGGCAACCGCCTGCTTCATCTGCAGCGCCGTGTACTCCGCGACGGGCAGGGCGTTCGTCACCAGTGCGGTGATGCAGGCGCCCCGCGCCTGGCCGAGCAGCAGGGTCGATTGCGGATTGACGTTGACGAACACGATCTCCACCGCTGCCGCATCGGGCCGGTAGGTCGCCACGATCTCGCCGATGCCGTCGTACAGGATCTTGAGCCGCGCCGGCAGTTCGCCCTTGAGCACGCTGCGGGTGCTGATGGTGCCGCTGGCCACGTAGCGCAGCGCATGGCCGTCCATGTCCACCACGCCGAAGCCGGTGGTCTGCAGTCCGGGGTCGATGCCGAGAATGCGCATGCCAGCCCTAGGCGTCGAAGTACCAGCGCACCGAATGGAAGAACACCGGCGCTGCGAAGCACAGCGCATCGACGCGGTCCAGCAGGCCATTGGCGCCGGTCACGCCGATGCCGCGCCCGCCCCAGCTGGGAATGCCGCGGTCGCGCTTGAGTGCCTTCATCACCAGGTGGCCCATCGACCCGGCCACGCAGGCGAGCAGCGACACGGCGAGCGCCTGGCCGAAGCGGAAGGGCGTGATGAAGGAGAACATCGCGCCGACCAGGCTCGCGATCGCCATGCCGATGGCCCAGCTGCGCCAGTTGAAACTGCTGCTCACGTGCGGCGCGACCGGCGCGTCCCTGAAAAGCCAGTCGCTGGCCCGCCTCAGGATGCCTCGGGGCGCCTCGTCGACGTCCGTGCTGCCCGGCACGCTGCTGCGACGCGCGATCAGGTGCTGCACAACCACGCAGGTCTGCACCACGAAGACCAGGAAGAAAACCAGGAAGGCGCTCTTGCCCTCGTAGCCCGGGAAGGAGAGCAGCAGCAGCGCCGGCACGTGGCTCATGCCGTAGACGCACACCATGATGCCCCACTGCAGCTTCGCGTTGCGCTCGAGGAATTGATTCGGATCGTCCGCCAGCGCGCTGACCACGGGGATGGCGAGGAAGACGTAGACCGGGATGAACACGGTGAACAGGTCGAAGCGCGCAGTCGCGACCAGCCAGAACTGGATCGGCAGCACCACGAAGAAGGCGAGGATCAGGCTGCGGTGGTCGCCGCGCCGCGTAGGCGACAGCGTGATGAACTCGCGCAGCGCCAGGAAGGAGATCAGGGCGAACAGCACCGTGGCCACCGTTTCGCCCAGCGCCCAGCCGATCCAGAAGATCACCGCCATGAACCAGGTGGTTCCCAGCAGCCGTCGGAAGTGCGCCAGCTCGCGCTGCCAGCGCTCGTCGCGCCTGGGATTGCGCCGCTCGCGGAAGGTCAGCAGGAAGGCGGCGATGCTCACGACGACGAGCAGGCCGAAGACGATGAAGAACAGCGCCGCGACCTGGTGGGTGGGCGAGAGCTGGCGGAGGTATTCGTTCATGCGGTCGGCTGGCCTACACGTACCGCAATGCAATCACGGCTTCGCGCGCACGGTCGAGAAAGGGGCGGCGCTCTTCGCTCTGCTCGAGGCGGATCGGCTCGCCGAAGGTGACCGAGCAGAGGATCGGCACCGGCACCACCTCGCCCTTGGGCATCACGCGCTGCACGTTGTCGATCCAGGCCGGGATGAGCACCGCATCGGGAAACATCTGCGCCAGCGTGTAGAGGCCCGATTTGAACTTCTGCGGCTCGCCGGTGTGGCCGCGGGTGCCCTCGGGAAAGATGATGATCGAGTCGCCGCTTCGCAGTGCGTCGATCAGCGGCTGCAGCGGCACCAGGGCTTCGGCGCTGTCCGGCTGCGGCGTGGGCGCCAGTTCAGCTGGCGCCGATTCCAGCGGCAGTTGTCGCTGCATTCCTTCGGCCGGCCCGGCGGCGATCGGCATCGCCTCTTCGAACACGGGCTCGATGCGCTCGCGGGGCACCGCGACAGGCGCGGGCGGCGGCACCGGCGCGCTGCCGCCGCGTTCCACGTAGATGGCGTTGAACACCTCCGTGGTGATCCAGCGCTTGAAGGGTGTCGTGGCCCAGTAGTCGCGCGCCGCGATCGGCCGCGTGATGCTGCGCAGCTCCTCAGGCAGCGCGGCCCAGATCATCACCAGGTCGAGATGGCTCTGGTGATTGGCGAAGTAGATGCGCTGCTCGGCCTTGGGCGGACAGCCCCACCAGCGCGCCTGGGCACCGGTGAGGAGCCGGATCAAGACCAGCAGCACCCACCCCGTGAACTTTGCAAGCATGGCGGCGATGATACGGGCGGCGGATGCACGTTTTTCTCCGCTATGATTCGCATCCTTCAAACGCGGGAATAGCTCAGTTGGTAGAGCGCAACCTTGCCAAGGTTGAGGTCGAGAGTTCGAGACTCTTTTCCCGCTCCAAAATTCGATCCATGGGATTCCAGAGAATTCCATGACTCGTTGAAAGCAGGGCCTTATGGCCCTGTTTTGCCGCACTGGCCAGCTGCGGCGAGCGCGGTGCCAGCGGGCGCATAGCGCTGTCACCCCGAAGGTGAGCGTGACCGAAGCTGCCAGGCGCAGTGCTCATGCGGCTGTCCCGAAGGCCGCAAGCGTCAACTGCCGAATCTAGGTTCAATCAACCGTCGCACCAGCTGATCGCACAACCACGGCGAGCTTGTCGATCTCGCTGCGGATGAAAGCCTCGAATTCCTTGGGCGAACTGCCCACAGGCAGCATCACGTTGTCCAGCAGCTTCTGGCGAAGGTCGGGGTCGGCGAGCGCCTTTGCGGCCTCTCGGTGCAGTTTGTCGATGATGGGCTGCGGCGTTCCCGCGGGCGCGAGCAATCCCAGCCATCCCTCGAACCCGTAGCCCGGGACCGTTTCAGCCACTGTGGGAACGTCGGGCATGACCGGCGATCGCTTGTTGCTGGTGACGGCGATCGCTCGGAGCTTGCCGGCCTTCACCTGGGGGAGTGCGACAGGGATGCTTTCGAAGCTGACATCGATGTCGCCTCCGACGAGCGCTGCCACGGCCGGTGCGCTGCCCTTGTACGGGACATGCACGGTCTTGATCGCGGCGGCGGTGTCGAACAGCTCGCCTGCGAGGTGCATGGACGTTCCATTACCCGCGGAACCGCGGCTCAGGCCCTTGCCGGGCTTCTTGGCGTACGCCACCAGCTCCGGGACGTTTCGGACCGGAACCGCCGGGTTGACCACGACCACCATCGGATAGGACACCACCTCGGAGATCGGCGTGAAGTCCTTGATGGCGTCGTAGTTCAGCTTCTTGTAGAGAGACGGGTTGATGCCGTGGGTGCTGATCGAGCCCATCAGGATCGTGTAGCCGTCGGCGGGCGCGCGGGCGACCGTCTCCGACGCGATCACGCCGCCGCCGCCGCCGCGGTTCTCGACGACGAAAGTCGTGCCCATGCTCTTGCCCATGCGCTCGCCCAGCAGCCGAGCGACGATGTCCGTGGGACCACCGGCGGCCGCTCCGACGACAAGGCGCACGGGTTTGTTGGGGTAGGCGTCCTGCGCCGGGGCGGGCAGCGTTGCGGCACATGACGCCAGAGCGGCGACCTTGAGGATGTTGCGGATGGCTTGCAAGATGGGTCTCCTTCGATATTTGAGATCACTCGACTGCGGTGGCCGAGCCATCGGGGCGCTTCAGGCGGCGATGCCTTCAGGTCTCGGGCTGCACTGCGCCATGCAGGATGTGCCGGTTGAAGATCCAGGCGTCGTACTGCTTGCGGGTCTCGCCCAATTTGGAGTGCTTCAGATGCCAGTCGAGCGCGGCCTGGTCCTTCCATTCCTCGAAGAGGAAGACACGATCGTCCATGGGTGCGGACGGCGTGATGATCTTGAACTGCAGGCAGCCCTCTTCCTTGCGCGACTCGCGCGCGTGGTTCTGCATCACCGCGAGGAAGTCTTCGCGGTGGTGGGTCTTGATCGAGAACTCGACGATGAGGGAGATGGTCATGTGGTAGCTCCTGGGTTTCAATGCGCAAGCGCGGCGGATGCCGTCACTTGCCGGTAGCGGTCGATGCATGTCGCGACGACCTGCGCGGGATCGACGGCCCACCAGTCTTCCGAGAAGATCTCGATCTCGTAGGGGCCCGTGTACCCGTTCGCTTCGAACTGCCGCACCATCGCGGCGATATCGGCGACCCCGTCGCCGACCATGGCGCGGTCGGTCACCGGATGGCGCGTGGGAACGCGCCAGTCGCACAGCTGGACGGTCGCCGTTTCCTGCGTGTACGGCGCCGCGGTGTACGTCATCACGTCGGGGTCCCACCAGCAGTGGAAGACGTCGAACACGACCTTGGCCGAGGGTCCGACCTGCTGGCGCAGCGCATGCGCCTGCCGCAGGGTGTTGATGCAGCCGCGTTCCGCCGCGTGCATGGGATGGAACGGCTCGATCCCCAGCGTCACCCCCGCCTTCGCCGCGTATTCGGCAGCTTGCAGAAGAAGTTCTGCAACCTGCGTTCGTGCGTCAGCCAGGGAGGACGCACCGCCGATGCCACCGCAGACGAAGACGACGGTCGGAGCACCGATCTCGGCCGCCTCGTCGCAGGCGCGTCGGCAGTCGTCCAGGGCCGCCGATGCGCCATGCGCCCGCATCGCGGCGAGGTCGCCAGCCTTGCAGAGCGAAGGTACCCAGGCCTGCGCATCGCGCAGCAGCGACCGTGCGCGGCCGATGCCGCATTGCTGCAGCTTGTCGCGCCAGACGCCGATCCCATGCACGCCCGCCCGGGCATATCCGACGATGGCTTGCTCCAGCGACCACGACTTGGTGGTGATCTGGTTGATCGCGAGACGTGAGGGCGTCATGTCAGCGCGGGCGCAGCGCGTCGATGTTGCGGACTTCCGCAACGCGCTGCACGTATTCTTCGGCGGGCGCCTGGTAGAGCAGCTTTCGGCTGACATGGATGCCCGTCATCTGCTTCATGGCCACCGCCAACTCGGCGGCCTTGACGAGCAGTCGGTAGCAATCGAGCAGCGGCACGCCGTCGACCTCGAAGATCCCGCGCTGCGCGAGCAGGGTGGAAGTGGGCCCGGCCGGGATCACGACTTCGGCGCCCTTGTCGATGGAGCGGCGTGCGGCGGCAAAGATCTGCGCGACGCAATCGTCGCCCAACTTCTCGTCCGTGAACACCTGGTCGAAGCCGCGGATGTTGGAGAACTCGACCGCCTCGACCGAAGCGAGCCGGTCGCGCAGGCCGTAGCCGATCGGGATCTCACGATAGCGCGGCATCATCTTTTCATTGGGCACCACCAGGCCGAACTTCTCCCCCATGGTGCAGGCGTGGAAGCAGCACACCTCCATGTGCGACACGACAGGAATGTCCATGACCTCGCGCAGTTCGACCAGCGCGGGGTCGAGCGAGTTGGCGAGAACGAAGGCGTCGTAGCCGCCCTCCTTGCGGATCTCGAGGGCGTTGTCGATGATCTCGCGCACGTCGTAGTTCCAGAACAGGCGGAACTGGTCGCCCAGCGCACCCTGCTGCGTGCCGCGCACTTCGACAACCGTGCCGGGTGCTGCGGCTCCGTCGCAAAGGTCCTGCGTGGCCTTGAGGAAGTTCTTCATCCCCGAGTTCGAGGAGACGAGTTGGTACCAGAGTTTCATGGTTGGAGTCCTAGGGTTGTGTTGAGGTGTTTCGAAGGACGAAGCGGGTGCTGTCGAGAGCGAGCGCGGCGCCCAGTTCCGTGCTGAGCCGCTGGATTTTTCGAAGCAGTGCGATCCCGTCTTCGTTGTGCGCGAGACGCGGCAAGCCATCGGGCTCGGCGGCGTCGGCATTCCACAGCACGATGGGGGAGACCTCGAACTGGGGCGCGGCATCGCGTGTGAATTCGAGCTGCACGAGCATGGCTTCCCAGTAGTGCCGCTTGGCGAAGAAGCCCGCGCGCTCCTTGCGTACGCGGTAGGCTTCGCGCAGCGAGGCGTCCCCCATCGCATAAGCCTCGTAGAAGTCCGAAGGCTGCGAAGGAAAGAGGTAAGGCTGGAAGACGAAGGCGCCGACGCCGTAGAAGATGGGCCGGCCTCGGTGGATCTGGATGCCGCGCACGCCGTGGGCGCCGTGGCCGATGACCGCGTCGGCGCCGGCCTCGATCGCCTGCGTGCATGCCTGCACTGCGAACGCGGCCGGCCGGTCGGGGCGCTCGTCGTACTCGTGTGAATGCAGGCTTGCCACCACCCAGTCGGCTTCCCGCTTGGCAGCGCGTACGCTCTCCACCAGATCGGACAAGTCGTCCGGTGCCGCCCACGACTCGACGCCGAAGGTTTCGCCGCACGAGAATTCGCTGCCGAAGAATTCAAGCCCCTGGCCGCGTTCGGCGTCGTAACGCCGTGCCAGCGGCCGTTCCCGGTGGCCGGCAAGATGCTCGAGCGGCAACTGTTCGGTGATGCGTTGCAGCGCTGCATACGACTCGGCGTCGATCCGGTACCGCGTGCCGAAGCGCAGCGGCGCCAGGCCCCGGCGGCCGGGCGCTTCGCCCCTGGCCTTGCCCGCCCGGGCGTGCGCGACGTAGCTGGACGACACGGCCACGAATGCAACCCGCCCTTTGGGGGTGTCGACGAATGCGGGAGCCTGCGCGGCAGCCAGGTCGGGCCCCGTCCCGCACCAGGCGATCCGGCGCACCTGCAGTGCTTCCTCGGTGCTGGCCTGCCCGGCCTCGCCATAGTCCCCGGCGTGGTTGTTCGCCGTGCTGACCGCGTCCAGACCCAGCCAGACGACCTGATCGGCCGCAGCCTGCGGCGCGCCGGCCCAGGCGCCCGGTGCTGCATGTGCGCCCGCCATTCCTTGCCGCAGCAGCTGGAATTCCAGGTTGCCGAAACGCGCGTCCGCCGATCGGAGCGTGTTCACCGCAGCCAGGAACGCAGTGTCCGCCTCGCTTTCAAGCGGCTTGCCGATGTAGAGGTCCCCGACCGCGCGCAGCGTGAGCGTGTCTGCCAAGGCTTCACTCCGCCTTGATGTTGGCCACGCTCACCAGCCGCTCGATCCGTGCCCGTTCCGACGCGATGAAGCGCGTGAACTCGTCCGCCGAGCCACCCGCGGGCACTGCGCCCAAGTCGGTGAGCCGCTGCTTCGTCACCGGATCCTTCAGTGCCTGGTTCACCGCCGCGTTCATGCGATCGACGATCTCCACGGGAGTGCCGGCAGGATAGGCGAAGCCGAACCAGACGGACTCGACGTAGCCCGGGAGCCCGGCCTCGGCGGAGGTCGGCACATCAGGCAACTGCGGAAAGCGCTGCGCTGCGGCGATCGCGAGCACACGGACGCGCTTGCCCCTGATGTGGCCCATCGCCTCGGCAGTGTTCATGGGCATGTAGCTGATCCGGCCGCCGATCATGTCGGTGAGCGCGGGTGCCGCTCCCTTGTACGGTATGTGGCGCACGTCGATGCCCGCAAGCTGCCGGAGCGCCTCGCCCGCGAGGTGGGCTGAACTGCCGGACCCGGGGCTGCCGTACGTGAGTTCACCTGGGGCAGCTTTCGCCTTGCCCAGCAAGGCCGTCAACGAAGCGATGGGGGAATCGGCTGCGACGGCGACGAGCTGAGGTGCGGACGCGATGAGGACGATCGGCGCGAAGTCCTTCCGGCCGTCGAACGGCAAACCCGCGAAGAGCGCGTTGTTGGTGGCCAGGGAGTTGGCGACCAGGCCCAGCGTGTAGCCGTCGGGCTCGGCCCTGGCCACGTGCTGCATCCCGATATTGGAGTTGCCGCCTGGCCGGTTGTCGACGATCACGCTCTGGCCGAGGATGTCGCCCAGGCGCTGCCCCACGAGCCGTGCGACCGCATCGGTTGCGCCGCCGGGCGAGTACGGCACGACGATGCGCAGCGGCTGCTTGGCCGGCCATGTCTGGGCCCATGCGGCCATGGGAGCCACTGCCAGGCAGGCCAAGGAAAGAAGAGAGCGGCGAGTGATGGACATAATCATTTATTCAATCCAACGTTTGAATAAATGTAGGTCACTTTGGCCGCGCTGATATTGGCGTTTCTACGGATGCTTGGCGAACGCGGCGCGGAGGAGGGACGCGCCTACCCCGCGGCTGCGGCGAAGCCGCTTTGCATGAAGCGGACGATGCGGCGGATGCCTGCTTCCACGTCAGGCTCCTCCTCGGGGGTCATGGACGCGTAGGCGGCCGGCAGCCGCTGCATGCGCTCGATGCCGCCCATGGCGTAGATGATTCCGCCCACCATGAGGTTGTAGCGCCACACGATCTCGAGCAGGGGAATGCCAGGCAACTGGTGCTGCAGCGCCAGGATGAAGCGGCTTCGGACCGGCTCGTAGTAGCGGCCGAGGAATTCGGTCTCGCCAGGCATCGAGAACACGCGCGACAGGAACTGCATCACCACCAGGCCGGAATTCCCCTTTGCACTGGTGCCGGTCAGCCGCATCGGCGGCTCGACGAAGGCGCGCACGACGTGCTCCAGCGTCACAGGTGGCTGGGCCAGGGCGGCATCGAGCAACGCCAGCCGCTGTTCGTTCAAGGGGACGACACGCCGTTTGAACATCTCCTCGAAAAGCTGGGCCTTGCCGCCGAAGTGGTAGGTGATGGCCGCGATGTTGACTTGCGCCGCATCGCTGATCGCGCGGATCGAAAGGCTTTCGAACCCTCCTTCGGCACAGAGGCGTTCTGCCACGTCCAGGATCTGTATGCGCGTCTGCTCACCAGATGTATTGGGGCCGCGCTTAGTGGGTGCCGGGGTGGGCTGGGGTGTTGGCATGGGTCGCGTTCCGAGGGTTGGGACATTCTAGGCACCCCCATTGCACGCCTCCGCTTGATCAGCTATATTAAAACGATCGTTTGGATAAAACAGGATGAAAAAACCTACCATCATCACGTGCGCCGTCACGGGCGGCGACGACACGGCTGGGCGCTTCGCGGCGATTCCCGTGACGCCGGGGCAGATCGCGGATTCCGCCGTCCAGGCCTGCAACGCAGGCGCAGCCATCGTCCACATCCACGTGCGCGACCCTGAGACTGGCAAGCCATCGCTCGATGTGGCGCTCTACCGCGAAGTCGTCGAACGCATCCGCGACAGTGGTTCGCAGGTCATCGTGAACCTGACGACCGGGGCGGGCGCCCGGTTGCTGCCGGACAACCACAAGCCGAACACCGCTGCGGCGGGATCGAACCTGCGCACGCCCGAGGAGCGCTGCGCGCACATCCTGGCCCTCAAACCCGAGGTCTGCACGCTCGACATGGGTTCGCTCAACTTCGGCAAGGGAGTCCTGGTCAATGTGCCGGCGCACATCGAAACGATCGCGGCCGTCATCCGGGAGGCGGGCTCCAAGCCGGAGCTCGAGGTCTTCGACACGGGCCATGTGGAGCTCGCAAAGCACATGATCGACCGTGGCCTCATCCCGCAGGATCCGCTGTGGCAGGTGGTGCTCGGGGTTCCCTGGGGCGCGCCGGCGAATCCCGAAACCATGATGCATTTCAGGAGCCAGTTGCCGTCCGGTGCGAAGTGGGCAGCGTTCGGTATCGGCAGGCACGAGTTTCCGATGGTGGCGCAGGCTGCATTGCTCGGCGGCCATGTGCGGGTCGGCCTCGAAGACAACCTGTACCTGTCGCGCGGCGTGGAAGCCACCAGCAATGCGCAGCTCGTCGAGAAGGCGGTCCGCGTGCTGGAATCGCTCGACATCGAGGTCGCCACGCCATCGCAGGCCCGCGCGCAGCTGGGGCTGCGCCCTGCCTCCTGAGACGCGATATGGCGCGCGTGGCCCTGGCCCAGCTCGAACCGGGCCCCGATCTCGATGCGAATCTTGCGGAGGTGGCCAGGCTGGCTCGCAAGGCTGCGGACCAGGGCGCCAGCTGGATTCTGCTTCCGGAATATGCGACGTTCCTGCATGGCTCGCGTACGGAGATGCGGCACGCAGCAGAGCGCGCAGAGTCCGTGCTGGACGCGATCCGCGCGCTTGCCGCGAGGCATTCCATCTGGGTGCTGCTCGGATCGATGGTCGTGCCCAACGGCGACAAGATGTCGAACCGGTCGCTGCTGCTGGACAGCAACGGAGACATTGCCGCGAGTTACGACAAGCTGCATATGTTCGATGTCGAACTGGCCGGAGGTCGCAGGATTCTCGAGTCCTCCGCCTATGCGCCCGGCAACGAAGCAGTCGTCGTGGCAACGCCTTTTGGCAAGGTGGGCCTCTCGATCTGCTACGACCTTCGGTTCCCGGGCCTGTACCGCCGCCTGGCGCAGGCCGGCGCTGAAGTCATCGTGGTGCCTTCGGCATTTGCGACGGCAACGGGCCCTGCCCATTGGCGTCCTCTGCTGACCGCCAGGGCGATCGAGAACACGGCCTTCGTTCTGGCGCCCGCGACATGCGGCAGCAGCCCGGGCGGCCGCAGTACGCACGGCCGCACACTTGCACTCGATCCGTGGGGCAACGCGATGGGCGAACTCGAAACGGAACCCTCCGCGCTGCTGTTCGTGGACCTGGACCTCGGTCTCGTGGAAGAAGTGCGCCGGCAAATTCCCAGTCTCCGCGCCGACCGCGCATTCAACGTCCGCGAGATTTCTCCCTCATCCCAGACAACGAAGGCTCCGCCCATGTCCTCCAGTTCCGAAGTACCGATGCCAGACGTCGCCGAGCAAGCACCTGCGCTGCGGTCGCACTATCTCGACGTCCCGCAGATGCCATGGCAGCCGACGCAGTTCGACGGCATCGAGATGAAGATGCTCTACTCGGACAAGGTCACCGGTATGTCGACGATCCTGTTCAAGATGGCGCCGGGGGCCGTTGTGCCGCTGCACGAGCACACGGCGATCGAGCAGACGTACGTGCTCGAGGGGCAACTCGTCGATGCCGAAGGCAGTGCCGGCCCCGGGGAGTTCGTGTGGCGTCCGGGTGGGAACATCCACGTGGCACATGCGCCGGAAGGTGCCGTTTTCCTGTCCGTGTTCATGAAGCCTAACCGGTTTGCGGCTGGGACAAAGTTCTTCACGGAGTAGGCATGTTTCCCCTTCCACAGGCTTTCAGGGAGACCGAGATGTCAAGGGCCGACGGACATCGACTTGGACGACCTCTTGCCCTCGCGCCCCAGGGACACGCCACCGGCGCGCCATGGCTTTGACCGGTGGACCCAGGTACGGGCCCACGATGTCGCGCCTTGTCGATGAACATCGGGTCGGTGGACAGTTTGAAAGTCTCTTGCCGGTGCGGTGCAGACCGAAGGCATGCCAGATGCGCAGCGCAGTGTTCCGCCTCATGACACTCGCCAGCGCTGCCCTGCAGATCAGGGCAACTCGGCCGACGGCATGCGCGCCGCAATGGTGGCTGCGCGGCCGGCAAGATAGGCCGATTGGGACCGCCGCTCGAAGAACTTCGGGCTCGGCAGCATCACCGCCAGTCGCGCGGCCTCCTGCGCGCCGAGCCGCGACGCCGGTTTCCTGAAGTAGTGCTGCGCAGCAGCTTCGGCGCCGAAGATGCCCTCTCCCCACTCCACGTTATTGAGGTAGATCTCGAGGATGCGCTGCTTGTCCAGCAGCAGTTCCAGTGCGATGGCGAGCAGCAGTTCCTGGCCTTTGCGCAGCAGCGTGCGCTCGCCCGACAGCAGCAGGTTCTTCGCGAGCTGCTGCGTGATGGTCGAACCGCCACGCAACTGCACAGGGCGCGGCTCCTTGCCGCGCGCGCGCATCTGTGCGGCGCGCCGGGCGGCGATCTGCTCGGCCTTGGCGTTGCGCTGGCGCGCACGCTCGATCGCCTCCCACTCGACGCCGTTGTGATAGATGAACTCGCTGTCCTCGCTCGCGATGACGGCGCGCTTCAGGTTGTCCGCGATCTGGGCATACGGCACCCATTGCTGTCTCCAGTCCCGTCTGCCATTGCTGCGCCCCTCGGTCGCGAGCTGCCAGGCCTCGGAACGCTGGAAGGCGGTGGACTGTGGATCGATCATCGCCATCACGGCGATGCGCCCGATGAAGAAGACCTCGAGTGCCAGCGCCGCGAACAGCAGGCACAGCACCCAGCGCAGCAGGGCCTTCACTTGCCGTCGACCACCGCGCGCAGTTCGGCGAGCACCTGCGCCGAGGGAGGGCGCACGCCACGCCAGAAGGCGAAGGACTCGGCCGCCTGTTCGACCAGCATGCCCAGCCCATCGCGCGCCACGGCGCCATGTTCGCGGGCCCAATCCAGGAAGGCGGCGGCCGCGGGCCCGTACATCATGTCGACGGCCAGGGCGCCGCTGCGCAGCACGCGGACCGCCACCGGCACTTCGCCCCCAGCGAGACTGGAGGCAGTGCCGTTCACCATGATGTCGAACTCGCCGGGCACGGACTGCAGTTCGTGGGCCTCGAGCGTGATGCCATGCTGCAGCGCAAGCGCCGCATGGTGCCGCACCAGCGCGATCGCCTTGGCCAGCGTGCGATTGGCCACCACCACGCGGCGCGGACCGGCTTCCAGCAGCGGCCCCAGCACCCCGGCGGCGGCCCCGCCGGCGCCCAGCAGCAGCAGCTCGCGGCCCGCCACTGCGACGCCTGCGTGCTGCGTGATGTCGGCCACGAGCCCGGCGCCGTCGGTGTTGTCGCCGTGGATGCCGTCTTCGTCGAAGCGCAGCGTGTTGACGGCGCGGGCCAGCATGGCGCGCGGGCTCAGGTGCTGGGCGAGCGCTGCCGCCTCGAACTTGAAAGGCACGGTGATGTTGCAGCCGCGCGCCCGGCCGGCCGTCTCGGCACGAAAGGCCGCAACAGCCGCCTCGAAGCCGTCGAGCGGCACCAGTCGCCGGCCATAGTCCAGCGCCTGCCCGGTCAGCTCGGCGAAGCGCGCGTGAATCCATGGCGAGCGGCTGTGCTCGACCGGGTTGCCCATCACGCAGTAGAGATCCATGGTGCCTCGCTCGCTCACTGCTTGGACGACGAGGAGACCTGCGCTTCGAGCGTCTCGTCGCGCGTGAACTTGAAGCGCGAGGGCAGCACGATCTGGTCGGTCTGCCGCCGCATCGCATCCGTGAACTTGCCGAAGCTGCCGATGCTGCGCACGATGGCCTGTGCGCGCCGGTCGAGCGTGGCATTGCCCGAGCCTTCGATGACCTCGGTGCCGAGGATCGCGCCGTCGAAGTTGACGGTCACCATCATCGTGAGCTCGCCGTAGAGCTTCTTGCCTGCCAGCTCCGGGAAGTTCGCGGTGCCGCGCGCCTCGATCTTGCGGCGCAGTGCGTCGACGTACACGGCATAAGTGGCTTCGCGCGTGGCAGGGCTGAGGTAGCGCTTCTTGGGGCGTGCGTTCTCCTCGTTCACCCGGCGCTCGATCTCGGCCAGGATCTTGACCAGCTGGCGCCGCTTTTCCTCGCGCGCCGCGTTTTCGCTGGGATTGCCCTGGTGGCGCGGGTCGGGCAGCGGCATTGCGGCGAGCTGCTCCTTGATCTGCGCCAGCAGCAGCATTTGCTGGGCCTGCATGGCCTCGACCTGGCGCTGCGCGTCTTCCATCGAATCGCCGATGGTGGTGAAGGTGGAGGGCGGCAGCGGGCTGGTGGCGCGGCCGCGATCGAGGTCGCCGCCGCCGGCCAGCGAGCTCTGGGCAATGGCCATGGCTTTCTCGGGACGCTCGTTGGTCTTGGCGTTGACCAGTATCACCTCCAGCGGCGTCTCGGTGAAGACGCGGTTGAAGGACTCGGGATCGGCGAAGCGAAACGCGAGCAGCAGGGCGTGCGCGGCAACCGAGATGCCGAGCGCAAGTTGCAGGCTGCTCAGGTCGCGCAGGTTCATGCAGGCGCCTTCTCGGGCGAAGGCGCCTCGTCGCTGTCGGCGAGGTCCACCGCAATGGCGATCGGCCCGGCGACTTCTTCTTCGTCGCCTTCTTCTTCGGCTACTGCTTCGGCCGGTGCGGTATCGAGGCGTTCGATGACGGTGCCGTGCACGTCGAGCGCGATCTCGTCGACTTCGCCGAGTTTCACGCGCACCCGGGCGCCGCGCGCGAGCCCCTGGGTGCCGGTGACCTGGAACACCAGTGGCAGTGCGTCGGCACGGGCCAGGGCGCCGTTGGGAACGTCCTTGATCAGCGTGGCGTCGAGCTCTGCGATGCCCTCCTGCTCCAGGTACTTGAGCGTCCAGAAGCGTTCCATGGCCCCCTGGTGTGCGTTGTAGGCGGCATAGGCGGCATCGAAGCCCGAGAGGATTGAGAACAGATCGGCATCCTTGGGCTTGAAGGGCGCTGCCAGCGCGGCGGTCTTGCCGTGGCGCGCGGCCGCGATGATCTGCCATTGGTTCACCAGGTCGGTGTAGCGGCGCAGCGGAGAGGTGCTCCAGGCGTAGCTCTTCACGCCCAGCCCGGCATGCGGAAGCGCCTTGGTGCCCATGCGCACCTTGATGCCGGGTGCCAGGCTGGCCTGGCTGCGGTAGAGCGCCGGCACACCGAGTTCGCCGAGCCAGCTGCCCCAGCTGCTGTTGGCCAGGATCATGGCCTCGGACACGATCAGGTCCAGCGGCGCGCCGCGCTGCCGCGTCGTGATCTGTACCTGCTCGTCACCGGCGGGCTCGCCCTGCACCTCGGGCAAGCGGAAGTTGTAATCCGGCCGGTTGAAGCTCTCGGGCTTGCCGCGCACGACCTCGCGCTGCGCCTTCAGCTGCCTGGCAAGCCGGAAAAGAAAGGACAGCGGCTCGCGCAGCCGGGTGGCCACCTCGGGTGTGCCCGCGGTCGTGACCGAAGCGTCTTCGAGCCACGCCTGGGTGATGAAGCCGTCGAGCTGGTCGTGCCGCAGGTTGGCCACGACGGGCACGCGCTCGAGGCGGGTCTCAGTGGTCTTGAGCGCCAGCGTGGCTTCGTCGAACTCGGCATAGAGCGAGACGGCCGGGCAGTCGCGGCCCTCCTGCAGGGTGTAGGTTTCGACCACATCGTCGGGCAGCATGGTGATCTTGTGGCCCGGCATGTAGACGGTGGACATGCGCGCGCGTGCCACCTGGTCGATCGGGCTGCCCGGTGCCAGCGCGAGGGCCGGCGCCGCGATGTGGATGCCGACCCGGACCGTGCCGCTGCCGAGGCCGGTGACCGAAAGCGCATCGTCGATCTCGGTGGTGTGCGAATCGTCGACCGAGAAGGCCTGCACTTCGGCGCGCTGCAGCTCGTCGGCAATGGCGGGTGCCTTGAGCGCGGGAAAGCCGGTGCCCTTGGGAAAGTTCTCGAATAGAAAGCGGCGCCAGTGGAACTGGTAAGGCGAGTCGATGGCACCGGCGCGCTGCAGCAGTTCGAGGGGCGGGCGCTGCGTGGCGCGCGAGGCCTCCACCACGGCCTTGTACTCGGGCGCGTTCTTGTCGGGCTTGAAGAGGATCTTGTAGAGCTGCTCGCGTACCGGCGGCGGGCACTCGCCAGCGCCGAGTTGCGCGGCCCACTCGGCGATCTGGGCCTGTACCTGCTTCTTCTTCTCGATGGCGGCGAGTGCCTGCTGCACGATTTCGGCCGGCGCTTTCTTGAAGCGGCCCTTGCCGGCGCGGCGGAAGTAGTGCGGCGCCTCGAACAGCGCCAGGAGCGAAGCGGCCTGCTGCGCCAGAGCGGGGGGGTCCTGAAAATAGTCGCAGGCCAGCTCGGCAAAGCTGAATTCCCCTTCGGGCGCGAATTCCCAGGCCAGGTCGAGGTCCATGCCGGCGGCGAGCTCGCGGGCTTCATCCAGCAGTTGGGTCGGCGCCGGCTTTTCGAAGCGCAGCACGACGTTGGCAGCCTTCACCTTGACGCGCTTGCCGGAATCGAGCTCCACCTGCGCGGAGGACTCCGCCTCCGACAGGACACGGCCGCCCAGGTATTTGCCGGCTTCCTCGAACAATACAAACATGGGGCGGATTGTCCCATGCGTGGGAGGGCGTTGGGCCTCGCTGGAGTGCCTTCGCCTTGGGCGGGCGAATGGCCGCGGGCGGCCGGGCGGCGCTCAGGCCGGGTCGACGAAGTCGATGACGTCGTCCAGGTGGCAACGCTCGAAATCGGAAAGGGCGTGGTCCCCGCCCTCCAGCAGCTTGATGCGGCTGCCTGGATAACGGGCCGACATCTCCCGCCAGTCCAGCAGCTCGTCGCCTTTGGCGATGACGGCGAAGACCTGTTCCGGCCGGGGCAGCGGGCCGACGTCCAGCACACGCAGCTCGTCGATGTACTCGGGGCGGAAATAGAAATGCTCGGCCGGATCGTGCCACGCCGTCTGATCGCCGATGTAGTTCGCCAGGTTGCGCGCCGGGTCGACGGCCGGGTTCAGCAGCACCGCGCGGCAGCGCGTCTTGCCGGTCACGTAGGTGGCGTAGTAACCACCCAGCGAGGAGCCGACCACCGCCATGCTGTCGCGTGGCCATTGCGCGATGCCCCGCATGATCAGGTCGATGGCCTGGCGCGGCGAAGGTGGCAGCTGCGGGCACCACCAGTGCATCTGCGGGTGCCGCTCGCGGACGCGCTGCGCCATCTGGCGCGCCTTGGTCGACTGGGGCGAGGAGCGGAAGCCGTGGAGGTACAGCAAGTGGGTGGTGCGCGCGGAGTTCATGCCTTTGTCGCAATTGAGCACAGTCGGTGCGCCGGCGATTGTCCGTCAAGCTCGCGCAGGGCAGCACTGCGCGGATAATCCGCGCCCATGTCCGCCGTGTTCCACCAGCCGTCCCTCGCGCGACGCATCGCGCCCGTGTTCCAGGGCTTCGACGGCTTTCTCGCCTTCGCGGTGCTGCTGCTGGCCTGTGCCGGACTGCTGACCATGTACTCGTCCGGCTACGACCACGGCACGCGCTTCATGGATCATGGCCGCAACATGCTGCTGGCCGGCTTCATCATGTTCGTGGTCGCACAGGTGCCGCCGCAGCGGCTGATGTTCTTCGCCGTGCCGATCTACGTGGTGGGTGTTGGGCTGCTGGTTGCGGTGGCGCTGTTCGGCATCACGAAAAAGGGAGCGACCCGCTGGATCAATGTCGGGATGGTGATCCAGCCCAGCGAAATCCTGAAGATCGCCATGCCGCTGATGCTGGCCTGGTGGTTCCAGCGCCGCGAGGGGCAGCTTCGGCCGCTGGACTTCGTGGTGGCGACGGTGCTGCTGGCGGTGCCGGTAGGCCTCATCATGAAGCAGCCCGACCTGGGCACCGCGTTGCTGGTGCTGGCAGCCGGCCTGTCGGTGATCTTCTTTGCCGGCCTTCCATGGAAGCTGATCGTTCCGCCGGTGATCCTCGGAGCGATCGCGGTGTCCTTGATCGTGGGCTTTGAATCGCAGCTGTGCGCCGACGGCGTGGACTGGCGCGTCCTGCACGACTACCAGAAGCAGCGCATCTGCACGCTGCTCGATCCGACCAAGGACCCGCTGGGCAAGGGCTTCCACATCATCCAGGGCATGATCGCCATCGGCTCCGGCGGGGTGGGTGGCAAGGGCTTCATGCAGGGCACGCAGACGCACCTGGAGTTCATTCCGGAGCGCACCACCGACTTCATCTTCGCGGCCTACTCCGAGGAGTTCGGCCTTGCAGGCAACCTGGCGCTGATCGCGGCGTTCATCTTCCTGATCTTTCGCGGGCTGGCCATCGCGATGGACGCGCCCACGCTGTTCTCGCGCCTCCTGGCCGGAGCGGTGACAATGATCTTCTTCACCTATGCGTTCGTGAACATGGGCATGGTGAGCGGCATTCTCCCGGTGGTGGGCGTGCCCTTGCCCTTCATCAGCTATGGCGGCACTGCGATGGTCACGCTGGGGTCGGGGCTGGGCATCCTGATGGCCATCGCGCGGGCCAAGCGGCTGATGCAGAGCTGAGAAGCGCATTCAGGTCTTCCGAGCATCATCAGGGGTGCGAGCCTAGAATCCCTCGATGATCTCCCGCGAACCCACCCTCGAGCGCCTCGCCACGGCGCAGCAGCTCCTGCTCACGCCCTTCGGCCTGGACGAATCGCACCTGCTGCGCGCCCTGTCCGAGATCACCGCCCACAAGGTGGACGACGCCGACCTCTATTTCCAGTACACCCGCAGCGAAGGCTGGAGCCTGGAAGAGGGAATCGTGAAGACCGGCAGCTTCAGCATCGACCAGGGCGTGGGCGTGCGCGCCGTGAGCGGCGAGAAGACGGCCTTCGCCTACTCCGACGACATTTCCGAGGCCTCGCTGCTCGATGCGGCACGTACCGTGCGCACCATTTCCGCCGCCGGGCGCAACGGGCGCGTGAAGGCGCCGACACGCAAGATCGCGACCAGCCGCTCGCTGTATCACGGCGTGGATCCGATCTCCACACTCGACAGCGCCGCCAAGGTCGAGCTGCTGGGCAAGGTCGAGAAGCTCGCGCGCTCGCGGGATCCGCGCGTGGCACAGGTGATGGCAGGCCTGGCGAGCGAGTACGACGTGGTGCTCGTGGCGCGGGCCGACGGAACCCTGGCTGCCGACGTGCGGCCGCTGGTGCGCCTCTCTGTCACGGTGATCGCCGAGCAGAACGGCCGCCGCGAGGTGGGTTCGGGCGGCGGGGGCGGACGCTTTGGCCTCGCCTACTTCGACGAGGCGCACATTGCCGAGTACGTCGACCAGGCGGTCCAGCAGGCGCTGACCAACCTGGATTCGCGTCCGGCGCCGGCAGGCGAGATGACCGTGGTGCTCGGCCCGGGCTGGCCCGGCATCCTGCTGCACGAGGCGATCGGCCATGGGCTGGAGGGCGACTTCAACCGCAAGGGGTCGAGTGCCTTCTCCGGCCGCATCGGCGAACGCGTGGCCGCCAAGGGCGTGACCGTGCTGGACGACGGCACCATCGCCGACCGCCGCGGCTCGCTCAACGTGGACGACGAGGGCAACGCCACGCAACGCAACGTGCTGATCGAGGACGGCATCCTCAAGGGCTACATCCAGGACTCTCTCAACGCGCGCCTGATGAAGGTCAAACCCACCGGCAACGGCCGCCGCGAGAGCTATGCCCATGTGCCGATGCCGCGCATGACCAACACCTACATGCTCGGCGGCGACAAGGTGCCCGAGGAGATCGTCGCCAGCATCAAGAAGGGACTCTACGCCACCAACTTCGGCGGCGGGCAGGTCGACATCACCAGCGGCAAGTTCGTGTTCTCGGCCAGCGAAGCCTACTGGGTGGAAAATGGCAAGATCCAATACCCCGTGAAAGGCGCGACCCTGGTCGGCAATGGTCCGGACGCACTGACGCGCGTCACGATGATCGGCAACGACATGGCGCTCGACTCCGGCGTGGGCACCTGCGGCAAGGAAGGCCAGAGCGTGCCGGTCGGGGTGGGACAGCCCACCCTGCGCATCGACGGCCTGACCGTGGGCGGCACCGCCTGAGGCCTTTGCGCAACAGGTCTTTTCATCTTCCTGTGCTACATTGCGCCCCTATGTCTTCGCGCGTTGCGTTCTTCTTTTCGTACTTTTGGTTCCCGGACTCCGGCGGACGAGAGGCGAGCGCGTAAAGCACACTGAACACCCCTCCCAGAACCGCCGGCGCCTCGAGCCCCGGCGGTTTTTTTATGCCCCGATGATTTTCATCTTTCGAAGGAACGAACCATGAGCACGAGCAACGTCCCCGCCACCGAGAACTGGTATGCGAGCGTCGAGAAAACCAGCCGAACCGACGACGAACGCATCAAGGACATCACCGTGCTACCCCCTCCCGAACACCTGATCCGCTTCTTCCCGATCCGCGGCACGCCGGTGGAGACGCTGATCACCGGCACCCGCCGTGCCATCCACAACATCATGAGCGGCAAGGACGACCGGCTGCTGGTGGTGATGGGGCCGTGTTCGATCCACGACCCGGACGCCGCGCTCGAATACGCCCGGCGCCTGAAGGCCGAGCGCGAGAAGTACGCCGGCACGCTGGAGATCGTGATGCGGGTCTACTTCGAGAAGCCGCGCACGACGTTGGGCTGGAAGGGGCTGATCAACGACCCCTACCTCGACGAAAGCTTCCGCATCGACGAAGGGCTTCGCATCGCGCGCCAACTGCTGATAGAAATCAACCGGCTCGGCCTGCCGGCCGGCAGCGAGTTCCTCGACGTGATCTCGCCGCAGTACATCGGCGACCTGATTTCCTGGGGCGCGATCGGCGCGCGGACCACCGAGAGCCAGGTGCACCGCGAGTTGGCCTCGGGACTGTCGGCCCCCATCGGCTTCAAGAACGGCACCGACGGCAACATCCGAATCGCCACGGACGCGATCCAGGCAGCGGCGCGCGGACATCACTTTCTGTCGGTGCACAAGAACGGCCAGGTCGCGATCGTGCAGACCAACGGCAACAAGGACTGCCACGTCATCCTGCGCGGCGGGAAGGCGCCCAACTACGATGCGGCCAGTGTGGCTGCCGCCTGCAAGGACCTGGAGGCCGCCAGGCTTGCGCCGATCCTGATGGTGGACTGCAGTCACGCCAACAGCAGCAAGCAACACCAGAAGCAGATCGAGGTGGCCCAGGACATCGCGGGGCAGATTGCCCACGGGGGGCGCAGCATCTTCGGCCTGATGGTCGAGAGCCATCTGAGCGCCGGTGCCCAGAAATTCAGCGCCGGCAAGGACAGTGTCGCGAACCTCGAATACGGCAAGAGCATCACCGATGCCTGCCTGGGCTGGGACGACTCGGCGCAGGTGCTGGCGCTCCTGTCGGAGGCTGTCAAGGCACGCCGCGGCTGAAAGCGCCTGCCGGGCGCTTCAGATCAGCTCGGCCAATGCGGGCCAGTGGTGGCGCAGCAGCGCCGCCTCGTCGCCGTCGGGCTGCATGAAAGAAAAGTCGTTGAAGTCGAAGCCAGGGCCCACGGTGCAATTGACCAGCGTGTAGTCGGCGCTTGCCGGCGTCACCAGCGGCTTTGCCGCCTGCCAGCGGCCGGCCGTCACCGTGTGTTGCGGATGGGTTCCGTGCACGTCGACCGGACCGAGCCGGACATGCGCCGGCGGCGTTCGCAAGGCCGCATCGGTGGTCCACAACGCCAGCGGCGCACCCTCGAGGTGGACCCAGACCTCGTCGGAGAGCACGCGGTGCCAGCGTGAATGCTGCTGTGCCTCGAGCAGGAAGTAGATGGTGGTGAGCGCCTGGCGCGGCGTGCGCCCGTCGGCCGGCGAGACCTGCGTGGCAGAGCGAAACACCTCGCGGTACCAGCCGCCTTCGGGATGCGGTGCCAGCTTCAGCGTGTCGATCAGTTCGTGTGCGCGCATCCGCTCATTCTGCCGCGCGCAGGGCCGAAAGGAGCTTTTCGTGCACGCCACCGAAGCCGCCGTTGCTCATGCAGACGATATGGTCGCCAGGTTGTGCAGCAGCCACGATCTGTGCGACCAGAGGCTCGATGGAGCCTGCCACGCGAGCGCGTGCGCCCATTGGCAGCAGCGCGGCCACTGCGTCCCATTCGAGACCGCCGCTGTGGCAAAAGGCCAGGTCGGCCTGCTCCAGGCTCCACGGCAATTGAGCGGCCATGGTGCCCAGCTTCATGGTGTTGCTGCGCGGCTCGAACGCAGCCAGGATGCGCTCGCCGCGATGACCGCCGGCGTCGAGCTTGTTGCGAAGGCCTTCCAGCGTGGTGCGGATGGCCGTCGGGTGGTGGGCAAAATCGTCGTACACCGTGATCGGGCCACCCGGCCGATCGACCGTTCCGCACACTTCCATGCGTCGGCGCACGTTGCGAAAGCTCGCCAGCGCAGCAGCTGCTTCGGCCGGCGCCACGCCCACATGTTCCGCGGCGGCAATGGCGCCTAGGGCGTTCATCTGGTTATGCAACCCCGAGAGCGCCCACTCGACGCGGCCGACCCGTTCGCCTCGCCGAAGGATGTCGAAGGCGTCGTGCGTTCCGCGCGCTTGCCATTCGCCGCCGCCGCCGAAGCGTGCCAGCTCGCTCCAGCAGCCTTGGGCGAGCACGCGCTGCAGGCTGTCCTCTGTCGCGTTGACCACCACGCGGCCGCTGGCCGGTACCGTGCGCACCAGGTGGTGGAACTGCCGCTCGATCGCAGGCAGGTCGTCGAAGATGTCGGCGTGGTCGAACTCCAGGTTGTTCAGGATCGCCGTGCGCGGCCGGTAGTGGACGAACTTGCTGCGCTTGTCGAAGAATGCGGTGTCGTATTCGTCGGCCTCGATCACGAATGTGGCGCCCGCGTTTGCCCATCCGTGTGCCGCATTGCCGACCTTGGAAGCGCTTGTTGGCTCGAGGCGGCGCGGCGCTGCGCTCGTGCTTCGGATGCTGCCTCCCAGCCGGGCGGAGACGCCGAAATCCAGCGGCACTCCGCCCACCAGGAAGCCCGGCGAGTGGCCTGCACGCTCGAGGATCCATGCCAGCATGGAGGTCGTCGTGGTCTTGCCATGCGTGCCGGCCACGGCCAGCACATGCCGGCCCTGCAGCACTTCTTCGGCCAACCACTGCGGTCCGCTGGTGTAGCGCGCGCCGGCGTCGAGGATCGCTTCCATCAGCGGGAACTTGGGCGTCCCGTCAGCAAGTCGGATGCGCGACACCACGTTGCCGATCACGAAGACATCCGGCGCCAGCGCCATCTGGTCGGCGCCATAGCCTTCGATCAGCTCGATGCCGAGGGCGCGCAACTGGTCGCTCATCGGCGGATAGACGCCGGCGTCGCAGCCGGTCACCCGATGGCCGGCCTCGCGCGCCAGCGCTGCCAGACCCCCCATGAAGGTGCCGCAGATGCCGAGGATGTGAATGTGCATCGGCCGATTCTAGGGATCACCCGAAGGCGGCTCTTCTGCACGCGCCCGCCTTTGTGCAAAATGGGTCGATGGACGTGCCCAAGCAGGAAATCGCCGCCGCCGCAGCCCGCCTCATCGTCGAGGAGGGGCTGGAGTACGGCCCGGCCAAGCGCCGCGCGCTGCGCGACCTGGGCCTTCCTGCGCGCACCCCGCTGCCTCACAACGACGAGGTCGAGAGCGAGGTGCGCGACTACATCCGGCTCTATTGCGCCGACACGCAGCCCAAGGAGCTGCATGCCCTTCGCATGCTCGCGCTCGAATGGATGGAGCACATGGCGCAGTACAGGCCCCACATCGGCGGCGCCGTTTGGCACGGCACGGCAACGCGGCTGTCAGACATCTATATCCAGCTCTTCTGCGACGACTCGAAGTCGGCGGAAATCACGCTGATCGACCACCATGTCGACTACGAGCCGCGCATGGTGACGGGCTTCCACGGCGAGCAGGTCGAGGCGCTGAGCATCCATGTGGCGAGCCGCGCCTTGGGCGAAGAGATCGGCGTTCATCTGCTGATCTACGACCTCGACGATCTGCGAGGCGCCCTCAAACCCGATGCCCAGGGGCGTGTGCCCAGGGGCAACATGGCTGCGCTGCGGCGGCTGATCGAAAAGGAAAACGGATGAATCCGAGGCCTACGCGCCGCAGCTGGCTCTACGGAGGCGTTGCCGCCGCGGCGGCCATCGCCGGCATCGGAGGTGCGGTGTGGCACCGGCGCGCCGATGGTGGCGCGGAGCGGCTGGACGGCGCTTTCTGGAGTCAGCGTTTCGAACGGCCCGAAGGTGGAGAGCTTGTCTTCGAGACAATGAAAGGCAGGCCCCTTCTCATCAATTTCTGGGCCACCTGGTGTCCGCCTTGCATCGAAGAAATGCCGATGATTGACGCCTTCTTTCGCGAAAATGCGTCGAATGGGTGGCAAGTCGTGGGATTGGCAATCGACCAGCCGAGCGCGGTGCGCAAGTTTCTTGGCAAAACTCCGGTGAGCTACCCCATCGGATTGGCCGGCCTGCAAGGGACCGAACTCGTCAAGGGCCTAGGGAATACGGCAGGCGGCTTGCCCTTTAGCGTGGTGGCGGACGCCGCAGGTACTATTGCGGCTCGTAAAATGGGCAAGATCGAGCCTGCCGACCTCCAGACGTGGCGGCGGGCATAGTTCACAGCTAGAATCGGTCTCCCCAATCGGCCACTTGGCGACTGAACGCCGAAGTAGGCCGATTTTCTCGTGAGTTAAGTCCTCATGGCCGGCAATGCCGGCGCTGGAGTTCCATGGATCTGCGCAAGCTCAAGACACTGATCGACCTGGTGTCCGAATCGAATATTTCCGAGCTGGAAATCACTGAAGCCGAAGGCAAGGTCCGGATTGTGAAGGCTGGGGCAGCGGCACCCATCCAGTACGTGCAAACCGTCCCTGCTCCTGCGGCAGGGCCTGTCACCGGCGCCGCTCCGGCGGGTGCTGTTGCTGCGCCCCCTGCTGCAGCCCCTGCGGCGGAGGCAGGGCCGACCGGTCATGTGGTCAAGTCACCCATGGTCGGTACCTTCTATCGCTCCTCGAGCCCGGGCGCACCGGCCTTCGTCGAAGTCGGCAGCCAGGTGAAGGAAGGCGACACCGTCTGCATCATCGAGGCGATGAAGATCCTCAACGAAATCGAAGCCGACAAATCCGGCACCGTCACACAGATCCTCGGCGAAAACGGTCAGGCGGTCGAATATGGCCAGCCGCTGTTCGTCATCGAGTGACCATGTTCAAGAAGATTCTGGTCGCTAACCGCGGAGAGATTGCCCTGCGCGTTCAGCGCGCTTGCAGTGAATTGGGCATCAAGGCGGTCATGGTCTATTCCGAGGCCGACCGCGAAGCCAAGTATGTAAAGCTGGCGGAAGAAGCGGTCTGCATCGGCCCGGCGCCGTCCTCCCAGAGCTACCTGAACATGCCCGCCATCATCTCGGCTGCCGAGGTGACGGATTCCGAAGCCATCCACCCCGGCTACGGCTTCCTGAGCGAGAACGCCAACTTCGCCGAGCGCGTCGAGCAGAGCGGCTTCCAGTTCATAGGTCCCACGCCCGAGTCGATCCGCATCATGGGCGACAAGGTATCGGCCAAGCAGACCATGCTCAAGGCCGGCGTGCCGTGCGTGCCGGGCTCGGAGGGCGAGCTGTCCGATGACGCCGCGATCAACAAGCGGATTGCGCGCGCCATCGGCTATCCCGTCATCATCAAGGCGGCGGGTGGCGGGGGCGGTCGCGGCATGCGTGTGGTTCACACCGAGGCAGCGCTGGTCAACGCGATCCAGATGACCAAGGCGGAGGCCGCTGCGGCCTTCAACAATCCCTCGGTCTACATGGAGAAGTTCCTCCAGA
Organism: Variovorax sp. PBS-H4; assembly: GCF_901827205.1. Taxonomy (NCBI): domain Bacteria; kingdom Pseudomonadati; phylum Pseudomonadota; class Betaproteobacteria; order Burkholderiales; family Comamonadaceae; genus Variovorax; species Variovorax sp. PBS-H4. The sequence goes on from NZ_LR594675.1 coordinate 1,029,456, forward strand.
ACCCGCGCCACATCGAGATCCAGGTGCTGGCCGACAAGCACAAGAATGCGGTCTACCTGGGCGAGCGCGACTGCTCGATGCAGCGGCGCCACCAGAAGGTCATCGAAGAATCGCCCGCGCCCGGCATTCCGCGCAAGCTGCTCGAGAAAATTGGCGAGCGCTGCGCCCTGGCCTGCAAGAAGATCGGCTACCGGGGCGCCGGCACCTTCGAATTCCTTTACGAGAACGGCGAGTTCTATTTCATCGAGATGAACACGCGCGTGCAGGTCGAGCACCCGGTCACCGAGTTCACCACCGGCATCGACATCGTGAAGACGCAGATCATGGTCGCGGCCGGCGAGCGGCTGCCGTTCACGCAGCGGCAGATCGAGATGCGCGGCCACGCCATCGAGTGCCGCATCAACGCCGAGGACCCCTACAAGTTCACGCCGTCGCCCGGCCGCATCACGATGTGGCATCCACCGGGCGGCCCGGGGGTGCGGGTGGATTCCCACGTCTACACCAACTACTTTGTACCGCCCAACTATGACTCGATGATCGGCAAGATCATCGTGCACGGCGACACCCGCGAACAGGCGCTCGCGCGCATGCGCACGGCGCTGAACGAGACCGTGGTGGAAGGCATCCAAACCAACATTCCGCTGCACCGCGAGCTGATGGTGGATGCCAAGTTCATGAGCGGCGGCACCAACATCCACTACCTCGAAGAGTGGCTCGCAGCCCACAAGCGCTGAGCGGGGCCGTCCCATGTTCGAACTTCGCCTGCTCGTTCCGGAGGACCGTGTCGAGACGCTGAGCGAAGCTCTCGAGGCGCTCGACGCGCTGAGCGTCTCGGTCGAGGACGCGGACGCCCAGACCGATGCCGAGCAGGCGCTGTTCGGCGAACCGGGCATGCCGCCGCCGAAGGAGGGCTGGCAGCGTTCCCGGGTGATCGCTCTCTTCGCTGACGAGGCGCAGGCGCGCGAGGCGGCCGCCGTGCTGGCCGCGCAGGATTTCTTCGACGGTTGCCAGCTGCTGGGCCTGGCCGACGTGCCCGAGCAGGACTGGGTGCGGCTCACGCAATCGCAGTTCGCTCCGGTCGAGATCACGCCCGAGTTCTGGATCGTGCCCACCTGGCACGAGCCGCCGGCGGGGGCGCGGCAGGTGATCCGGTTGGACCCGGGCCTGGCCTTCGGCACCGGCACGCATCCGACCACGCGCATGTGCCTGCGCTGGATCGCGTCCGGCGCAGCCATGGGCGGCAAGCGCGTGCTGGACTACGGCTGCGGTTCCGGCATTCTCGCGATCGGCGCGGCAAAGTTCGGCGCTGCCGAGATCGATGCGGTGGACATCGACGAGGCCGCGGTCGAAGCGACCCGCCTCAATGCCGAGGCCAACGGCGTGCAATTGAAGGCCGGCCTGAGCGAACTCGCCCGTGGTCGCTACGACGTCGTGCTCGCGAACATCCTCGCCACGCCGCTCAAGGTGCTGGCGCCTCTCCTGTGCGAGCATGTGGCGGCGGGCGGCGCGCTGGTGCTGGCCGGCATCCTCGAGCGCCAGGCCGACGAGCTCAAGCTGGCTTATGCGCCCTATGCCGCGCTCGAGGTGAGCGACACCGAGGACGGCTGGATCCTCATGACCGCAACGCTCTGAGTCCGCCCGCCGCCTTCGGACCCAGCGCCAATACAATCGGCGCCTCATGAGCCTGGTCACCCGCTGCCCTGCCTGCGGCACCACCTTCAAGGTGGTGAGGGACCAGCTTCGCATCTCAGAGGGCTGGGTCCGCTGCGGCCGCTGCAGCGAAGTCTTCGATGCGACGCTCGACCTGCATGAGTCCCCGACCGTTGCACCCAAGGTGGTCGCGCCGCTCGAAGCAGCGGCAGGCACGCCCACTCCAGCAGTGCCCCCGGTCCAGGCCTTGCCCGCGCAGGAGCAGGCCGAGGCGCCCGCGGAGCCGCCGGCATCTCAAGCGCCGTGGGAGCCCGAGGGGCCGGTGCGTAAATTCGATCTTCCTTCCTTCACCGGTGTCGCCGCGGACGAATCTTGGCCCGAGAGCGCGGCGCCAATCGCCGAAGCAGCTGCCGATAAGGTGCCGCCATACCCTTCCCTTTCGCCATTTCCGAGCATCGACTTGAACTTGGCGGCCGCGCCGCGCATCAGCAGCGAGGTGCGTCCAGAGAAGCCGGCGCCGCTCGAGGCGACGCCGGTACCTGCAAGAACCGCGGAGGAGGACGCAGCGAACGTGCAACTGCAGAAAGCCCTGCGCCGCGCGCGCGCCAAGTCCGCCAAGATCGCTCGCGCGAAGGCGCGGGGAGAAGAGCGGGCCGCGCGCGAATCGGCGCCGGTGGTACTGGCAGCTAGCGAGCCGGACTCCGTGCTCGACTCCCCGCGTGGGCTGCCCCGCTTCGCAGCGGCCGCGGCCGGGGGCGCAGCCTTCTGGCAACGCACGGGTGTGCGCCGCGCCTCGGTGGGCATGGCTGTGTTCGCCGCGGTCCTCCTTGTCGTTCAGGTGCTGCATCAGGAGCGCGACGCGATTGCTGCGCGGCAGCCTTCGCTGCGCCCGGCGCTCGCGGCCTTGTGCGGACTGACGGGCTGCGAGCTTTCGGCGCCGAAGCAGATTGCCGACATCACGATCGATGGCGCCTCCTTCGCGCGCGAGAAGGGCGGCGACGCCTACAGGCTGAACTTCACCTTGCGCAATGGCGCGCCGCTCCCGCTCGCGATGCCCGCCATCGAGCTGTCCCTGCTCGACACCCAGGAGCGTGCGGTGGTGCGGCGCGTCCTCATGCCCGCGGAATTCGGCGCGCCCTCCGTGCTACCGGCGCGCGCCGAGCGGACGGCCTCGCTGCCGCTCGCGCTCACCGGCTCCGAGGCGGCGGCCCTGCCGCCGGTGGCAGGCTTTCATCTGCTGGCCTTCTATCCCTGAAGCGGCGCTTTTATCTTTTTTCTTCTCTCAATTCAACCGGCGGTTCATCCATGGCAGCAGTGATTTGCGGTTCTCTCGCGTTCGACACGATCATGACCTTCGAGGGCCGGTTCGCCGATCAGATCCTTCCTGATCAGTTGCACATCCTCAACGTGTCCTTCCTGGTTCCCGGCTTGCGGCGCGACTTCGGCGGCTGCGCCGGCAATATCGCCTACAGCCTCAACGCGCTGGGCGGCAGGGCATTGCCGATGGCGACCGTCGGAAGCGATGGCGGCGACTATCTGGAGCGGCTGCGCTCGCTCGGCATCAGCACGGAGTTCGTGCGGCAGGTGGACGACAGTTTCACCGCTCAGGCCATGATCATGAACGACCGGGACAACAACCAGATCACCGCCTTTCATCCCGGGGCCATGCAGCAGGCGCACATCACGACGGTGACAGCGCGCGACGATATCCGGCTGGGCATCGTGGCGCCCGACGGACGCGAGGCGATGCTGCAACACGCGGAGCAGTTCAAGTCGGCCAACATTCCCTTCGTTTTCGATCCGGGCCAAGGCCTCCCGATGTTCGACGGCGAAGCGCTGCGGCATTTCGTGGAGTTGGCGAACTGGGTGGTGGTCAACGACTACGAGGGAAAGATGCTCTCGCAGCGCACCGGCTGGAGCATTGCCGAGATCTCCGAGCGCGTGCAGGGCCTGGTCGTCACTCTGGCGGCCGAGGGCTGCGAGGTGTGGACCCGAGGCGAGCGCGAGCACGTGCTGGCCGTCAAGCCGACCGCAGTGGTCGAGCCCACGGGCTGCGGCGATGCCTGGCGCGGCGCGCTGCTGTACGGGCTGGAGCAGGGTTGGCCGCTCTCGCGCTGTGCCGCTCTCGGCAATCGTCTTGGCGCACTCAAGATCGCGCAGCGCGGGCCGCAGAACTATCAGGTGGATCGCCAGTCGCTCGGACTCTGAGCCTTGATCTGAAATAAAAAAAGCCCGGCACCGAAGTGCCGGGCTTTTGCCTTCAAGGCTGCTGAGCGACTCAGGGCTTGCTGGCCGTGGGGAACGGCCAGGCTGCCTGGGGGTTCAGCGTCGTTTGCGCTGCAGGTGCAGGCGTTACGGCGGCCTTGGCGGGCGCTTTCGCGGCCTTCTTGGCAGCAGGCTTTTTCGCTGCTTTCTTGGCGGCGGGCTTCTTGGCTGCGGCCTTTTTCGCGGGGGCCTTCTTGGCAGGAGCCTTCTTCGCTGCGGCCTTTTTCGCCGGCGCCTTCTTGGCTGCCGCCTTCTTGGCAGGAGCCTTCTTCGCTGCGGCCTTCTTTGCCGGTGCCTTCTTGGCCGCTACCTTCTTGGCAGGAGCCTTCTTCGCTGCGGCCTTCTTCGCCGGTGCCTTCTTGGCCGCTACCTTCTTGGCAGGAGCCTTCTTCGCTGCGACCTTCTTGGCCGGTGCCTTCTTGGCAGCAGCGACCTTCTTGGCCGGAGCCTTCTTTGCAGCGGCTTTCTTAGCCGGCGCTTTCTTTGCAGTTGCCATTTCTCTTTTCTCCTTGATCAAGTTGAAAAAATCAACCTTTGAAGCACTCCACGCATGTTGGTCATCGCGAAGCGATTCATGGCGTTGGATCGAGCTCCAGCGCCATGAACACCTGTGCCATCACCGCCGCCGCACTCTCCGGTGCATGTCGACGGTGATGGCTATTCTTGAATCCATTTTTCTTGTCGGAACTATTCAATCCCAGGAAAGCGCACCACCCGATTGATACTCGATCACCCGGGTCTCGAAGAAGTTGCGCTCCTTCTTCAGGTCAATCATTTCGCTCATCCAGGGGAAAGGGTTTTCCTCATTCGGGAAGAGCGTTTCCAGGCCAATCTGCTGTGCCCGCCGGTTGGCGATGTAGCGCAGGTAGCCCTTGAACATGGAGGCATTCATGCCGAGGACGCCGCGGGGCATGGTGTCTTCGGCGTAGCGGTACTCGAGTTCAACGGCCTTCAGGAAGAGGGCCTTGATCTCCGCCTTGAACTCCGCGGTCCAGAGGTGGGGGTTCTCGAGCTTGAGCTGGTTGATCAGGTCGATGCCGAAATTGCAGTGCATCGACTCGTCGCGCAGGATGTACTGGTACTGCTCGGCGGCACCGGTCATCTTGTTCTGGCGGCCCAGCGCGAGGATCTGCGTGAAGCCGACGTAGAAGAACAAGCCTTCCATCAGGCAGGCGAAGACGATCAGCGACTTGAGCAGCGTCTGGTCGTTCTCGTGCGTGCCGGTGTGGAAGTTCGGGTCGCTGATGGCGTCGATGAAGGGGATGAGGAACTGGTCCTTCTCGCGGATCGACGGCACCTCGTTGTAGGCGTTGAAGATTTCGCTCTCGTCCAGGCCCAGCGACTCGACGATGTACTGGTAAGCGTGCGTGTGAATCGCCTCCTCGAAGGCCTGGCGCAGCAGGAACTGGCGGCATTCGGGGGCCGTGATGTGGCGGTAGGTGCCCAGCACGATGTTGTTGGCAGCCAGCGAGTCGGCCGTCACGAAGAAGCCGAGGTTGCGCTTGACGATTCGGCGCTCGTCCTCGCTCAGGCCGTTCGGGTCTTTCCAGAGCGCGATGTCGCGCGTCATGTTCACTTCCTGCGGCATCCAGTGGTTGGCACAGGTGGCGAGGTACTTCTCCCATGCCCACTTGTACTTGAACGGCACCAACTGGTTGACGTCCGTCTGGCCATTGATGATGCGCTTGTCGGCCGCCTTGACGCGGCGTGCGGCAGGCATGGCGGGCGCCGGCTGCTGCGTGCGGGCGACAGCGCCATCATCGAGCTTGCGCGGAAGGGAAGCGAGGGCGGGCGCTGTTTGCGAAGTCGGATGCTCCATCGAGCGGCTGGCTTGCGCGTCGCTGCTCGATGGTTGCCGCATGCCTTGTTGCAGATCCTTTGGCAAGGAGGGCTTGACTTCTTCGTCCCAGGTCAACATAGAAAAATCCAATGCTCAAATTATGTGAGCAACGATGTGAGTTGCAAAGTGCTCTTCACATCGCGCTCTATTTATGTTGCCGTTATGTTGTTCGCTTGCATCGTCATTTGTCGGGCGATGCCGCGAATCGCTGCGTCTTCACGCCGACATCACTGGCATGCTTCGCACGTCGGATCGTCGACGCCGCAGAAGGCGATGTCGGTGGCCGGCATCGCACTGAGCTGTGCCTGCGCAGCCGCCGCAGCCGCTTCGAGCGCGCTCATGCTCGATGAAGGCGCATCCATCGAGCCGCCCGAGGACACCGCGTTGAGCCGGCCCGATTGAACTGTCGACTTCTCGGCGTGCGTGGCGCTCTGCGTACGCAGGTAGTAGGTGGTCTTCAGGCCACGCAGCCACGCGAGCTTGTAGGTGTCGTCGAGCTTCTTGCCCGAGGCGCCGGCCATGTAGATGTTCAGCGACTGCGCCTGGTCGATCCACTTCTGGCGGCGCGCGGCCGCCTCGACCAGCCAGGTGGTCTCGATCTCGAACGCAGTTGCATAGAGCGCCTTCACGTCTTGCGGCACGCGATCGATCGGGCGCAACGAGCCGTCGAAGTGCTTGAGGTCCATCACCATCACGTCGTCCCACAGGCCCAGGCGCTTCAGATCGCGCACCAGGTAGTGGTTGATCACGGTGAACTCGCCGGAGAGGTTGGACTTCACCGAGAGATTGCCGAAGCAGGGCTCGATCGAGGCGTCCACGCCGATGATGTTGGAGATAGTGGCAGTCGGCGCGATGGCGACGCAGTTGGAATTGCGCATGCCGTCGGCCTTGATCTTCTGGCGCAGCGCGTCCCAGTCGAGCGTGGACGAGCGGTCGACCTCGACGTAGCCGCCGCGCGCCTTTTCGAGCAGGTCCAGCGTGTCGGGCGGGAGCACGCCCTTGTCCCACAGCGAGCCCTTGTAGCTGGAATAGCGGCCGCGCTCGCGGGCCAGTTCGGTCGACGCCCAATAGGCGTGGTAGCAGATCGCTTCCATCGACTCGTCGGCGAACTGCACTGCTTCCTGCGAAGCGTAGGGGATGCGCAGCTCGTACAGCGCGTCCTGGAAGCCCATCAGGCCCAGGCCGACCGGACGATGGCGCAGGTTGGAATCGCGCGCCTTCTTCACCGCGTAGTAGTTGATGTCGATCACGTTGTCGAGCATGCGCATCGCCGTCGCGACCGTGCGTTGCAGCTTTTCCTGGTCGACCTTGCCATCCTTCAGGTGCTGCAGCAGGTTGACCGAGCCCAGGTTGCAGACGGCCGTTTCGGTGTCGCTGGTGTTGAGCGTGATCTCGGTGCAGAGATTGGACGAGTGGACCACGCCGGCGTGCTGCTGAGGCGAACGCACGTTGCAGGCGTCCTTGAAGGTGATCCAGGGATGGCCGGTCTCGAACAGCATCGTGAGCATCTTGCGCCAGAGGTCGGTGGCCTGCACTGTGCGGCTGGGCTTGATCTCGCCGCGCGCGGCCTTGTCTTCATACGCCACGTAGGCGGCCTCGAAGTCGGCGCCGAACTTGTCGTGCAGGTCGGGCACGCTGGACGGTGAAAACAGCGTCCAGTTGCCCTTTTCCATGACGCGGCGCATGAACAGGTCGGGAATCCAGTTCGCCGTGTTCATGTCGTGCGTGCGGCGGCGGTCGTCGCCTGTGTTCTTGCGCAGCTCCAGGAACTCCTCGATGTCGAGGTGCCACGTTTCGAGGTAGGTGCAGACCGCGCCCTTGCGCTTGCCGCCCTGGTTGACCGCGACCGCCGTGTCGTTCACGACCTTGAGGAAGGGAACCACGCCTTGCGATTCGCCGTTGGTGCCCTTGATGTGGCTGCCGAGCGCGCGCACGCGGGTCCAGTCATTGCCCAGGCCGCCCGCGAACTTGGAGAGCAGGGCGTTTTCCTTGATGGACTCGTAGATGCCGTCGAGGTCGTCGGGCACCGTGGTCAGGTAGCAGCTGGAGAGCTGCGAGCGCAGCGTGCCGCTGTTGAACAGCGTGGGCGTGCTGGACATGAAGTCGAAGGAGGACAGCACTTCGTAGAACTCGATCGCGCGTGCCTCGCGGTCGATCTCGTTCAGCGCCAGCCCCATGGCCACGCGCATGAAGAAGGCCTGCGGCAGCTCGATGCGGGTCTTGCGCACGTGCAGGAAGTAGCGGTCGTACAGCGTCTGCAGGCCGAGATAGTCGAACTGCAGGTCGCGTTCGGGCTTGAGCGCAGCGCCCAGGCGGGCCAGGTCGTACTGCTGCAGCTTTTCGTCGAGCAGCTCGTTGTCCACGCCCTTCTTGATGAACAGCGGGAAGTTGTCTGCGTAGGCCTGGGCGCGCTCGGCGGGGGGCACTTCGCGGCCGACCACTTCCTTGAAGATCGTGTGCAGCAGCAGGCGCGCGGTGGCGAAGGTGTAGTCGGGGTCCTTCTCGATCAGGGTGCGGGCAGCGAGGATGGAGGCCTTGTACACCTCGTCGAGCGGCACGCCGTCGTAGAGGTTGCGCATGGTCTCGGCCACGATCGGTCCATCGGTGATGCTCTCGCCCAGGCCGGCGCAGGCGGACGCGATCAGCCCCTTGAGCTCGTTGAGGTCGAGCGCCACGCGCTCGCCGCGGTCGAGCACGTGCAGCGTGGAGACCGCGATCGGCGCATCCTGCTCGCCCTGCTTGGAACGCTCCTGGGCGCGGCGCTCGCGGTACAGCACATAGGCGCGGGCGATCTCGTGATGGCCACCGCGCATCAGGCCCAGCTCGACCTGGTCTTGCACATCCTCGATATGGAAGGTACCGCCGCCGGGGCGCGAGCGCAGCATGGCGCGCACCACGCCCTGGGTCAGCGTATCGACTGTTTCGCGCACGCTGGCGGAGGCGGCACCCTGCGTGCCGTGCACCGCAAGAAACGCCTTCATCATCGCGATCGCGATCTTGTTCGGCTCGAAAGGAACGACCGCGCCATTGCGGCGAATGATCTGGTAGTTGGCGAGCGCATTGCCGGCGGGTGAGCCGGCCTTGTCACGGGCTTGTTGCGGCGTCGAGGGAACGGCGCGGAGCGTGGCGGGATGGTTCTGGGCAGTTTGCATTCGGTCCTCTGTTGGGGAATTCTTGTTGGGGCTGCCGTGCCGGTTTGACCGGGGGTCGGTGCGGAGCACGGGGCAGGGCACACTATATCTGGGGTCTGTGAGGGCCACAACCCACTAGATGTAGTGTTTTCCTTGTAGTTCAATGGCATGCATCCGGCTGGGAAATGGCCCGGATGACGAGTTATGCCGCATCGTTGCTGAAAGACCTTAGCGCGCGCCGCTCTCCATGCGCCTTGCGCACGCATTTGGGCCTGGAAGGCGCATGGTTGCTGAGGGGCTGCAAGCGACGGCCGCGGACCGCGACGTGGCGCCGCCGCATCGGGCCTGAGGTGAAGATTGAAAAAATTCAGCGTGCCCTGACCGCGTCGGGGAACATGGTGCGCTGCCAGCCCAGATGCTGTTGCAGAAGCAGCCAGTCGAAGCCGCTGCCCGGGTCCGCCTTCCGGCCTGGCGCGATGTGCTCGTGACCCGCGACGAAGGCGATGGCGTAGCGCTGCGCGATGGCGGGACAGAGACTGGTCAGGGTTTCGTATTGCGCCGACTCGAAGCCCTCGCCCTCCAGGCCCTCGAGCTCGATGCCGATCGAATCGTCGTTGCAGTTGGGGCGGCCACGCCAGAACGAAGGCCCGGCATGCCAGGCGCGGTCGTCGCAGCTCACGAACTGCCAGAGCTCGCCATTGCGGCGCACATAGAAATGGGCCGAGACCTCGAGGCCGCGAATGCGGTCGAAGTAGGGGTGCGCATCCCAGTCCAACATGTTCGTGAAGAGCCGCTGCACCTCGTCGCCGCCATAGCGCCCGGGCGGGAGGCTGATGGAGTGCAGCACGATCAGGTCGATCTGCGCGCCCGCCGGACGCGGTCCGAAGTTGGGCGAGCGCAGCGATCGCGCGAATCGGTACCAGCCGTCTTGCCAGAGCTCCGCGCTGCGGGCATCAGTCGTCGGCGCCGCTGCCATTGTTCTCTTCGCCGCCGGGGGTCGCAATGCCCAGGCGCGCAATGCGGTAGCGGATCTGCCGAAGGCTCAGGCCCAGGCGCGCCGCGGCCGCGGTGCGGTTGAAGCCGCTTTCCTGCAGCGCGCGCACGAGGATCTCGCGTTCCTGCTGATCCAGATAACTTTGCAGGTCGTTCGGGACCGCAGCGGGTTTCGCCGCACTCGGTGCCGCCTGCGGTTGTTCGGCCGGTGCCTGCACCGCACTGACGGGCGACGGGCTCGCCGGGTCCGGCGGCGCCGCGGCGCTCGAGACATCGATGTGCAGCACATCGCCGTCGCTCAGGGCAACGGCGCGGTGCAGCAGGTTCTCCAGCTCGCGCACGTTGCCGTTGAGCGGATGCTGCGACAGCCGCTGCAGCACCTCGGGAGACAGCGCCGGAATCGGCATCCCGGCGTCGCGCGCAATCCGGGCGAGCAGCGCCTCACAGAGCGCCGGCAGGTCCTCACGGCGCTCGCGCAGCGCGGGCACCGCAATCTCGATCACGTTGAGCCGGTAGAACAGATCCTGGCGGAAGCGGCCGGCTTGCACCTCGGCCTGAAGGTCCTTGTGGGTGGCGCTCACGATGCGCACGTCGACGGTGTCTTCCTGGGTCGACCCGATCGGCCGCACGCTGCGTTCCTGGATGGCGCGCAGCAGCTTGGACTGCATGGCCAGCGGCAGGTCGCCGATCTCATCGAGGAAGAGCGTGCCGCCGCGAGCGGCCTGGAAATAGCCGTCGCGGTCCTGGGAGGAACCGGTGTAGGAGCCTTTCCTGGCGCCGAAGAATTCAGCCTCGAGCAGGTTCTCGGGAATGGCGCCGCAGTTGACCGCAACGAAGGGGCCATCGCTGCGCTGGCTGCACGCATGCACCGCCCGCGCTGCCAACTCCTTGCCGGTGCCGGACTCGCCGCGCACCAGCACCGGCGCCATGCCACGCGCGACCTTCGCGATGCGCGACTTGACCTGGCGCATCGGCTCCGAGGTGCCCACCAGCCTTTCGAGCGCCGCTGTGCCAGCGTTGCCGACAGCCGCTGCCAGCTTGGTGCCGTGACCCTCCGCGGTGCGCACCGGCCGCGCGGGCGCACGCTGCGCCTGCACCGCCGAAGCCACGACCGTACGGAACTGCTTCAGGTCGACCGGCTTGGTCAGGTAATCGAAAGCGCCCGCCTTCAGGGCCTCTACCGCGTTCTCGGCCGAACCGTAAGCCGTCATCACGACGCAGCGCTCGCTGCGCTGCTCCTGCTGGATGCGCTGCAGGATCTCCATGCCGAGCCCGTCGGGCAGGCGCATGTCGGTAATGACGGCATCGAAGCGGCCCGCGTCCAGATGTTCACGTGCCTCCGCCACGCTGCCGGCCGCCTCGACGCGGTAGCCTTCGCGCAGCAGCGTGAGCTCGTAGAGCGTGCGCAGGTCGGGCTCGTCGTCGACGACCAGGATCTGTGCGGGGCGCGGTCCGGGCGGGTTGAGGCTGCTCACGGCGCTATTGTGTCAGCCCTGCTTCCCCCGGCATGAAGACGACAGCGAATTCGTTGCCCTCCGGCCCGCCTGCCGGCAGGGCGCGGCGCTCGTAGCCGATGGTGGCGCCGTGGCGCTCGCACAGCTCGCGGCACAGGTAGAGGCCGAGGCCGCTGGAGCGGCTCTCGGACGAAAAGAAGGGCTCGAACAGATGGCGCTGCACCGCGGGCTCCAGCGGCGCGCCGTCGCTCCACACCTGGAGGCTGGCACGGCCGGCCGCGTTCAGCCGCGTCGTCACCTGGATCGAGCCGTCGCGCGCGCCCGCGTAGCGCGCCGCGTTGTCGAGCAGGTTGACAAGGATGCGCCGCAAGTGCTCGATGTCGAAGCGCACCACGCTGCCGGGCGCCTCCAGCACCAGCAGCACGCCCTGGCGCTGCGTTTGCTGCACCCACTCCTCGGCCAGCGTGCGTACCGTCGGATCGAGCACCAGCTGCTCGCCGAGCGGCAGCACCCGCTGTTGGCGGGCCCGCGCGACGTCGAGCACGTCGTCGACGATGCGCGACAGCCGCTGTGCATTCTGCTGGACCATGGTCGTCAGCTGCCGGTGGCCCGGATCGACCAGGTCCTCGCCCAGCAGCGCGCTGGCTTGCGTGATCGCGGCAAGCGGGTTGCGGATCTCGTGCGCGACCGCTGCCGACATGCGCCCCATGGCCGCGAGCTTCTCCGTGCGAATGCGCGCCTCGAGTTCGCGCAGATCCTGCAGGAACATGACGCACAGGCTCTCGATGCCACGCTCTGCCGCGCGGGTGAGCCGCGTGCGCACCCGCACCTCGCGCGGTGCGCCCTGGGCCTGCGCGATCGGGATCTCGCGCGACTGCGACGTGCGCCGCGAGAAGGTATTGCGCGCGATCGCGGCCAGCGGCATCCAGGCCGGGTGCGCGCCCAGCACGAAAGGCAGTTCGAGCTGGGCCAGTCCCTGTCCGAGGATCGCGTCGGCGGCGGGGTTGGCTGCGTGCACCTGGCCTTTGGCGTCGATCACGAGCACGCCTTCGCTAAGCGTTTCGATCACCAGGTCGTTCACCAGGGCATGCATCTGGGCCGTCCCCTGGTTGCGTTGCGCCAATGCCTCCTCGCGCATCAGGCGCCGCGCCAGCTCGTGCGCGAGCAGCGCCACCACGAACAGGCCTGTGCCGGTCAGCGCGGCCTGCACGAAGCGCGCCGAAGGTTCTGCTTGCTGTTGCAGCCAATACCAGCCGGCATGCGCCAGCAGCAACAGCGTGACCATCGCCGTGGTGCCGAGGCCGACGGCTCCGTTGCCCAAAACGGCGCCCATCAGCACCGGCAGGGCGAACAGCGGCGTGTAGTTGATGCTGCCCACCTGCAGCAACTGCAGCGCGCTGAAGACCACCAGGTCGACGCCGATGGTCGACAGCCAGGCCGTGCCGAAGCGCCGCACCGGCGGCTGGAAGTGCGCATAGCGCGCGACCAGGAGAGTGGCGACCAGGTAGCCACCCGTGAGCGCGACGACCATCGGCTGCACGGCCTGCCCGAGCGCGATGACCACGGCCTGGAGCAACAACAGCACGACGGCGACGAAGCTGCGCGCAGTCATGAAGCCGCGCCACAGGCGCAGCAGGGCCGAGCTATTGCGGCTGGCCGCGTGGTCGAGCGGTGTCCAGTCGGTCCCGGGCTCTGCGCGCGACCAGAGGAAGGTGCTCATCGGGCCCCTTCCGTGCTGCGGCCTGCAGTGCTGTTCGCCTTGGAAACGGCCCGGCGACGCATCGATCGGCCTTGGTCAGTGCGTTGCGGCCCGGCGGTGCGCCGCGCTGCAGTAAGCCGTACCGTTCGCATCGCGCAGCGCGTCAGCGGCCGGCAGGTGCAGCCCGCAGTGCGCGCAGCGCAGCATGGCTTGCGGCGGCGCAATGCTGCCTGGTGCGGGTGCAGGCGGGGGCGGTCGCGTGCGCGATTGCAGCTCTTCGCGCCGGCCCTTGCGCCAAAGCCATATCGCCACCAGGACGACCGCGAGGACAAGCAGGTATTTCATGCCGCTGCGCGCCCCAGCACTATCTCAAGGACGAAGCGCGAGCCCACATAGGCCAGCAGCAGCAGGGCCGCGCCGGCATAGAGCACACGCCGCGCGGTGCGGCCGCGCCAGCCGAAGCGTGCCCGGCCGACCAGCAGCACCGCGAAGCTGATCCAGGCGAGCACCGAGAACACCGTCTTGTGGTCCCATTTCCAGCCCCGCGCATTGGCGCCGTACAGCTGCTCGCTGAACAGCAGGCCGGCGAGCAGGGTGGCCGACAGCAGCACGAAGCCGGCGGTTACGAAGCGAAAGGTCAGCCGCTCCATGGTGAGCAGGGGCACGCCGGCCTTCGGTTCGGTCGCCAACCGCATCTGCTTCTCGGCCCGCGTCATGAGCCAGGCGTGGATGACTGCCGCGCCGAACAGGCCGTAGGACGCGATGCCCAGCGCCAGGTGCAGCGGCAGCCAGGGCGAGGCCGAGACGTGCAGCGGCGTGCCCGGAAATACCAGCGCGAGCAGCACGGCGGCCGCACCTAACACCGCGAGCAAACGCCGCACCTTGAGCTGCGGATAGAGGCGGCTCTCGATGCCGTAGACGGTCATCACCAGCCAGGCAGTGACCGAGAGTGCCGGCGCGAAGCCGAAGCGCGGATCGCCGCCGGCCAGCGACCAGGCGAGCACGCAGGCGTGCAGCGCCCAGGCCAGGCCCAGCATCCATTGCGTGGACGGCCGACCGAGCCATGAAGAGGCTGCGGCGGTCGCGCCGTAGGCAGCGGCGGTGGCGATGCCCAGCGCCACGCCGAGTGGGGAGGGGATCGCTAAAATCATCGGCCGGAGTTTAGCGTCTCGCCTCTGCGCGATTTCCGAGAAGACGCCCCCGCTCCCCACCTACCGAACCCGCCCGCGGGGAAACACCATGGCCAGCGCCCTCACCGAAAAATTCACACGCCTCGTCAAGCAGGTCAGCGGGCAGGCCCGCATCACCGAAAGCAATGTGCAGGACATGTTGCGCGAAGTGCGCATGGCGCTGCTGGAGGCCGACGTCGCGCTGCCGGTGGTGCGCGACTTCGTGGCGCGCGTCAAGGACAAGGCCATGGGCCAGGAAGTGCTGGGCTCGCTCAAGCCAGGCCAGGCGCTCGTGGGTATCGTCAACCGCGAGCTCGCCGCGACCATGGGCGAGGGGGTGGCTGACATCAACCTGGTGGCGCAGCCGCCTGCCGTGATCCTGATGGCCGGCTTGCAGGGCTCCGGCAAGACCACCACCACCGCCAAGCTGGCCAAGCATCTGATCGAGAAGCGCAAGAAGAAAGTGCTGACCGTGTCGGGCGACGTGTATCGGCCGGCCGCCATCGAGCAGCTCAAGACCGTCACGAAGCAGGCGGGTGCCGAGTGGTTCCCGAGCACGCCGGAGCAGAAGCCGCTCGACATCGCCCGCGCCGCTCTCGATCACGCCAAGCGCCACTTCTTCGATGTGCTGCTGGTCGACACGGCCGGCCGTCTTGCGATCGACGAGGTGCTGATGAACGAGATCCAGCAACTGCACGCGGCACTGAACCCGGTCGAGACGCTGTTCGTGGTCGATGCCATGCAGGGGCAGGACGCGATCAACACCGCCAAGGCCTTCAAGGAAGCGCTGCCGCTGACGGGCATCGTCCTCACCAAGACCGACGGCGACTCGCGTGGCGGCGCCGCGCTGTCGGTGCGGCAGGTGACAGGGGTACCGATCAAGTTCGCCGGTGTCAGCGAGAAGATCGACGGCCTGGAGGTATTCGATGCCGAGCGCCATGCGGGCCGCATCCTCGGCATGGGCGACATCGTGGCGCTGGTCGAACAGGTCACTGCCGGCGTCGACGTGGCGGCGGCACAGAAGCTGGCGGCCAAGGTCAAGAGCGGCGCGGGCTTCGACCTGAACGACTTCCTCGGCCAGCTGCAGCAGATGAAGCAGATGGGTGGACTGTCCAGCATCATGGACAAGCTGCCGCAGCAGCTCGCCGCCAAGGCCACCGATGCCGACATGACCCGCGCGGAACGCGACATCCGGCGCAAGGAAGGCATCATCAACAGCATGACGCCGCTGGAGCGGCGCAAGCCGGAGCTGCTCAAGGCGACGCGCAAGCGCCGCATCGCGGCCGGGGCTGGGGTGCAGGTTCAGGAGGTGAACCGGCTGCTCAACGAGTTCGAGCAAATGCAGCAGATGATGAAGAAGATGAAGGGCGGCGGTTTGATGAAGATGATGAAGCGCATGGGCGGCATGAAGGGCCTGCCCGGCATGGGCGGAGGCGGGGGCGGCATGCCGCGCTTCTGATTTCGCTACCAGCGCTTTCGCGCGAGGCGCAAAGAAAAAGCCCGCTCTTGAGCGGGCTTTTTCGTGGGTGGCGAACCCTCAGGCGCGCGCCAGCCGAACAGCGTGCATCCAAGCCCTGCGCAGCACCGCCGGCGAACGCGATTCTTCCGGAATCACCAGGAAGCCCCGGTCGCGCATGGCGTTGCCGAGCGCGATCTGGCTCGTCAGCACCGTCAGCGGGACGGCGAGCAGCAGCGGCAGGCCCACGGGCATCAGCCAGACCAGCGCACTGGCGTCGATCAGCGCAATGCCTACCGCCAGCGCAGCGATGACCAGCGACATCGGCGCGAGCTGGCTGAAAGCGATGCGCCACGGCACGGCGGCGGCTTCCCGCGGCGGCGACTTCCAGTCGAGCTTGATGCCGGTCAGCGCCACCACCACGAACAGCGAATGCGCCAGCATCCGCACCGGCGCCTGCACGATGGCCAGCGCGCTTTCCAGGGCCGCGCTCTTGAGCAGGCCGCCGACGCCGCCGTACTGGCGTTGCTCGCGGCGCATCACTACCGCTGCAATGCCCAGCATGCGCGGCAGGAACAGCAGGCACAAGGTCCACAGCCAAAGGCCGGCCAGTTCCATCGGCATTGCAAGCCAATGCGTGACCACGCTCGAGCCGGTCAGCCACAAGGCGGTGCCCAGCGTGAGGAATGCGAGCCACATCGGCGCCGAGGCATAAGCCATGGTGCCGGTCACGAACATCGCACGGTGCACCGGGTGCAGCCCGGGCTCCGCCATCAGGCGGGCGTTCTGCAGGTTGCCCTGGCACCAGCGGCGGTCACGCTGCAGCTCTGCCAGCAAGTCCGGCGGCTGCTGCTCGTAACTGCCGACCAGGTCGGCGACCAGCCACACGTGGTAGCCGGCGCGGCGCATCAGCGCGGCCTCGACGAAGTCGTGCGACATGATGCCGCCCGCCATGCCGCCGGTGCCCTTGATCGGCGCCAGCGCGCAATGCTGCATGAAGGGCTCGACGCGGATGATGGCGTTGTGGCCCCAGTAATGCGACTCGCCGAGCTGCCAGAACTGCATGCCCAGTGTGAACAGGCGACCCGTCACGCGGGAGGCGAATTGCTGGGCGCGGGCATGCAGGGTGACGTGGCCGATGGCCTGCGTCGCGGTCTGGATGATGCCGGCGGACGGATTGGCCTCCATCAGCTTGACCATTGAAGTCAGGCAGTCGCCACTCATCACGCTGTCGGCATCGAGCACCACCATGTAGCGGTAGTCCTTGCCCCAGCGGCGGCAAAAGTCGGCCACGTTGCCGGCCTTGCGGTGGGTGCGGCGCTTGCGCAGGCGGTAATACACCTCGACTTGTGGCTGGTTCGGGTTGTCGGCCAGCGCGGCGCGCAGATCTTCCCAGGCGGCGCGCTCGGCGGCTGCGACCTCGGGCGTGTAGCTGTCGGACAGCACGAAGACGTCGAACTGCGGCGCATGACCCGTTGCCGCCACGGATTCGCAGGTGGCGCGCAGGCCGGCGAAGACCGTGGCCACGTCCTCGTTGCAGATCGGCATGATGATCGCGGTACGCGCTTCCGGGTTCATCGGATGGTCGGCCACCTGGCTGGCTGACAGCGCATGCTTGTCTCCGCGCACCGAGACATAGAAGCCCATGAGCGCAGTCACGAAACCGGTCACCACCCATCCCGAGAGCAGGCCGTAGAGGGCGATCTGGCTGTACTCGAGCCAGAGATTGCCGTAGTCCGGCTGCACGCGGGCGAACAGCGTCGACGCGACGACCGTACTGAACACGGTCAACGCCATGAAGGCCATGCGGCGCTGCTGGGCCGCGCGTTGCCATGCCTGGGAACGTTGCGGCGCGCGCGATGCGACGGCTGCGGCCTTGCCACCGGCGCCGAGCTTGACCAGCAGCGCCGTGCCGATGCTGTTCCAGAAGCCGCGCCAGGGACGGGGGGTCATCGAGCCGCGGTTGATCGGGGGCGCTGTCACCGAGTTGGGATGGCGTTCTTCGCGCAGCAGGCTGCGGGGGGAGAAATCCGCCTCGGTGAGAACATTGAGCTGGGAGAAATCGTTGGGCTTCATGTGCAACTCATCAACGTTGTTTGCCGACGGAAGGCGTGTCGCCGATTGCCGGAAGACGCTTGAAGACACAGTCCGGTGCCGCACCGCCGCCGTTGGCCAGGCCGGCCGGCGAATGACCCGCGGCGCGGGGCCGGGGGAGGGAAAACTGCTTTTGACGCAGGCCGTCGCGCTGCGGACGCAGTGCGAAAGATGGGCTGGTGAGTGCTGTCATGCCCTTCTAAGGGCAAACCCCGTGCCAGCGTCGAAAAACCTAATCAGATCAACGGGTTGGGTCGGGCGGGCGCTGTCTCAGGCCGTTTTTGAAACCAAAAGGCCACCAAAAACCCCTAATCTGTCGCCGGATCCCGACAGCCTTGGTAAACCGTCGGTTAATCTCCAACGAAATCAACGACTTAGGGCCGTCGCTCGTCAGCGACAGCATCGCCGCCGGGCGACGCGGCATCGGATTTGAAGTGCCCGGGGGTGAGTCCGTGCTTCTGGAGGAGCCGGTAGAACTCCGTGCGGTTGCGGTCGGCCAGACGGGCCGCGTCCGCCACGTTGCCGTCGGTCAATTTGAGCAGGCCCACAAGGTACTCGCGCTCGAAGCGCTGCTTGGCTTCGGCATAGGTCTGGACTTCGACGCTGGGCGAGCGCAGCGCCCGCTGCACCAGGGCCAGCGGAATCAGCGGCGAACTCGACAGTGCACACACCTGCTCGACCACGTTGAACAACTGGCGCACGTTGCCCGGCCACGGCGCCATGGTCAGTGCCTTGAGCGCTTCCGGCGCAAAACCTGAAAGGCGTTTGCCGTACTTGGTCGAGAGCCGGTTCAGAAAATGGTTGGCCAGCAGCGGGATGTCCTCGCGCCGCGCCGACAGCGGCGGCAGGTGGAGCGTCACCACGTTGAGGCGGTAGTACAGGTCTTCCCTGAACTGCCCGGCCTCCATGGCGGCATCGAGGTCGCGATGGGTGGCGGAGATGATCCGCACATCGACTTCGATGGACTGGGTCGAGCCCACCGGCCGCACCGCGTGCTCCTGCAGCACGCGCAGCAGCTTGACCTGCAGCGCCGGCGGCATGTCGCCGATCTCGTCGAGCAGCAGGGTGCCGCCGTCTGCCTGCTGGAACAGCCCCTTGTGATTGGCGACCGCGTCGGTGAAGGCGCCTTTCACATGGCCAAAGAGCTCCGATTCCAGCAGCGCCTCCGGAATGGCGCCGCAGTTGACCGCCACGAAGGGCTTTTCGGCGCGCGCACTGGCCCGGTGGATGGCGCGGGCCAGCAACTCCTTGCCGGCGCCGCTATCGCCGCGCAGCAGCACGCTGGCGTCGGACTTGGCCACCATCCGGGCCTCGGCCAGCAGCTCGGCCATGCGGTTGCTGCGGCTCACGATCTCCGAACGCCAGCCTTCGTCGACGCCCTTCCCGCCACTGGGGGCGGGCGCGCCGAGCGCCAGCGCCTGCGCAATCTTGTCGAGCAGCTCGCGAGCGTCGTAGGGTTTGGTCAGGTAGGTGAAGACGCCGCGGGCCGTGGCTTCGACCGCATCGGGAATGGTGCCGTGGGCCGTCAGCAGGATCACCGGCAGCGTGGGGTGGCGCTTGCGAATTTCATCGAAAAGCTGCAGGCCGTCGCGGCCCGGCAGCCGCACGTCGCTCAGCACCAGCTGGGGATGCTCGATCTCGAGCTGCGTCAATGCCGATTCGGCCGAGGTCACCGCAGTCACCTGGTAGCCGGCGCCCATCAGCCGCATCGACAGCAGGCGCAGCATGTCCGCGTCGTCGTCCACGACCAGCAGGCGCGCGCCGGGCGGGCTGGAGGATGCCTTGGTAGAACCGGTGTTGTTCATGGTGCGGGCTTGGGAGCCGCCGGCGCGACCGGGGGCGGGCTGTTGGGGCGCGAGAAGCTGCGCTCGATGGCACGCAGCGCCTCGATGCGATCGCTCAGCTGGTCGATGCGGCGCTGGCTGTCGCGCACCTGCTGGGCCTGGCGGTCGCGCTCGTCCTCGACGCGGCGCTGCTCCTGGTAGCGCGCGGCCAGCAGCCGGGCGAGCGAGTGCAGCGGCTGGGCCTCGGTTGCCGAATTGGCGATCACGCGCTGCACCAGCCCGAGCGCCCGCGCGAGATCGGCCGGAACGCGCGTCTGTGCGAGCAGCAGCGCCAGCTGCATCTGGACCAGGGGCTGCTCGCCGGGCTCGCCCAGGCGTGAGATCTCGTTGGCGAGCTCGTTGCCTGCTAGCGGACGCACCTTGTCGGCGTAGCCGAGCAGGGCCGCCACGGGGCCTTGCGTGAGCTGCGCGAAGACCAGCGCTGGCTGCGTGGCCGGCGCCATCGGCTCGGCCTCGACGGGCTGCACGGGCGGCGGCGGGGGAGGGGGTGGCGGCGGCTGCACGGCGACCGGTTCGGGCGGCGGTGCGGGCGGCGCCGCGCATGCAGCGAACAGCAACGGCATGACCAGCACGGTCATGGCAAATGCGGATCTGCGAGCGATCGGACTGAAGGGCATGGGTCGGAGAAAACGCTTGAGGCGGGGGCGGTGGTCAGGTGGAGCGCGGCAGCTCGATGCGGAAGCGCGCCCCGGGTCCCTCCGGCAGCAGCGCGATGCGACCGCCATGAGCTGCAATGTACTCCTGCACGATCGACAGCCCGATGCCAGTGCCCTTGACGGCATGCTGGGGTTGGCGCTCGCCGCGGTAGAAAGGCTCGAAGATGCGGTCGCGATCGCCCTCGGCGATGCCGGGGCCGGCGTCCTGGATCTCGATGGAGACGATGTCGGGCGTGCTCGATACGGTGATTGCAATGGTGCCGCCGCGCGCCGAGTAGCGGATGGCATTCGACAGCAGGTTGGCCACCGCGGTGCCCAGCTTGGCCGGGTCGACCACCACCGAGATCGGCTCGCCCTCGGCCCTTACCGTCAGCCCGTTCGCCTGCCATTGGAGGCGCTGGGCCTCGATCTGCTCCTCGATCAGCGGCAGCAGCGGCGTGCGCTGGCGACGCAGCTCGCGCGCCTCGAAGGCCGCCGCGTTGAAGCGCAGCAGGGCCTCGATCTGCCCCTGTAGCGCGACGGTGTTCTGCTGCAGGATCTGCGCCACCTCGCGCTGTGCAGGATTCAGCGCGCCCGTCACGCCATCCTCCAGCAGCGAGACGCCTTCGCGCAGTGCAGCCAGCGGGGTCTTGAGCTCATGCGATACGTGGCGCAGGAAGCGTGCCTTGTCGGCGTCCAGCTCGGTCAACCGCAGCCGCAGCCATTCGAGCTGTTGCGCAATGCGCCGCACGTCGGCGGGGCCGCGGATGTCGATCGGCTCATCGAGCCGGTTCTCGCCGAGTCCGACGATCGCGCGCTGCAGCCGCTTCAAAGGCCTCGCCAGCCACACGCCGAAGGCCAGCGCGAGCGCCACGGCCAACGTACTGGCGGCGAGCACCTCGCGCATCAGGCGCTGGCGCGCGTTCTCGATGCGCTGCGCCAGCGCGTTGTTCTGCGCCTCGATCAGGATCTGGGCCTGCTGGGCGATGTTGGTGTTGAGCGCATCGAGGTCGCGGAACTGCATCGCCATCGAGCTCTCGCGCGCGAGCGCGGTCTCGGGTGCGCCTTTCATCAATCCCTCGATCACGGCCAGCTGGGCGCGCCAGAGATCGAGACCGGTGGCGGGCAGGCCGTTCGCGCCCAGCCGATCGAGCGCGTGTTGGGCATCGCGCGCCGCGTCGTCGAAGCGGCGGCGCAGCACCGCATCGTTGAGCACCAGCGACTGGCGCCCGGCGCGCTCCATTGCGGCACTGCGCTCGGCCAGGGACTGCGCCGCGCCCGAGAGCGTGAGCGCGCGGCCCGCGGCGTTGCGGCTTTGGATCATCAGCGCGTCGTACTGGAACACCGAGCGCAAGGCCACGCCCACCAGCAGCGCGGTGATCAGCAGAAACGCGAACAGCAGCAACTGCTGGAACGAGCCGCGTGCCGACTTCAGGCTCGCCATCAGGCGGTCGGCGCGGCAACAGCTGCGGATGACGCTGCCGACGACGCGGTCGATTCCGCCGTGGGAACCTCGCCGCGGAGCGTATAGGCCAGCGAGCGGGTGATGCGCACGTCGATCATGCAGCCGGCGAGCCGCGGGTCGCCCTGGAAGTTGACCACCCGATTGCATTCGGTGCGGCCCATCAGCTCCTGCGCATCCTTGCGCGAGCGGCCTTCGACCAGCACGCGCTGGACCGTGCCCACGCGGGCCTGGCCAAACCGCTTGACGTTGCCGTCGATCACCGCCTGCAGCCGCTGCAGCCGTGCCAGCTTGATGTCGTGCGGGGTGTCGTCATGCAGCTGCGCCGCGGGCGTGCCAGGGCGCGGGCTGAAGATGAAGCTGAAGCTGTTGTCGAACTCGAGTTCGTCGATCAGCTTCATCATTTTTTCGAAATCGGCGTCGGTCTCACCGGGAAAACCGACGATGAAGTCGCTGCTCAGCGAAAGGTCGGGGCGGATGGCGCGCAGCTTGCGCACCGTGCTCTTGTATTCCATCGCCGTGTAGCCGCGCTTCATCGCCATCAGGATGCGGTCGCTGCCGTGCTGCACCGGCAGGTGCAGGTGGCTCACCAGCTTGGGCACGCGGGCATAGGCCTCGATCAGGCGCGGCGTGAACTCGTTGGGGTGGCTGGTGGTGTAGCGGATGCGCTCGATGCCGGGGATCTCGGCGATGTACTCGATCAGCAGCGCGAAGTCGGCGATCTCGCTTGTGCTGCCCATGCTGCCGCGGTACGCATTGACGTTCTGGCCCAGCAGCGTGACTTCGCGCACTCCCTGGTCGGCCAGGCCGGCGACCTCCACCAGGACGTCGTCCAGCGGCCGGTTCACCTCCTCGCCGCGCGTATAGGGCACCACGCAGTAGCTGCAGTACTTGGAGCAGCCTTCCATGATCGAGACGAAGGCAGTCGCGCCCTCGACCCTTGCCGGCGGCAGGTGGTCGAACTTCTCGATTTCCGGAAAGCTGATGTCCACCTGCGGCTGGCCGGCGCGATCGCGCTGCTGCAGCAGCTCCGGCAGGCGGTGCAGCGTCTGCGGGCCGAAGACCACGTCGACGTAGGGCGCGCGGGCAATGATGTCCGCGCCTTCCTGGCTGGCCACGCAGCCGCCGACGCCGATCTTCACGCCGCGCGCCTTCAGGTGCTTGACGCGCCCGAGGTCGGAGAACACCTTCTCCTGCGCCTTTTCGCGCACCGAGCAGGTGTTGAAGAGGATGAGGTCGGCCTCTTCGACGTTCGTGGTGGGTTCGTAGCCTTCGGCAGCGCGCAGCACGTCGGCCATCTTGTCCGAGTCGTACTCGTTCATCTGGCAGCCGAAGGTCTTGATGAAAACTTTGGGGGTCATGGGAAGGCTCCGTGAAGGTGCCGTCGGGAAGCGGTGTCCGGAAGGATCCGCGAAGGACGCATGGAGAGAGCAGAAAAAGGCTTTCGGATGTCCTCGCGCGTTCTCGCGTCCGGCACCCGGATTCGACGGCTACTGGCCGTAGCGGGGCAACTGGTCGAACGGCGTCTTGCCGTCGTCGCGCGGGCCGGTATCGGCCACGAACGGCCAGAAGTTCAGCAGCGGCTTGTCGGCGGTTTCGCGCTTGGCCTGGGCCTCCTCGGGCGTGAGGATCCAGACTTCGCTCACCATCCCGGCAGCATCGCGCCTGTAGTTGACCAGCACGTTCTGCCCGGTGAGGGCCGCGGGCATGACCAGCATCTGCTGCCCGCTGCGGATGCGTGCGCCCGGCGCCAGCCGCTCGGCCTGGCCGTCCAGCTGGATCTCGGGCGCATTCACGACCATGAAGCGGCCACGCAGCGTGCCGATGGGAAAGTTGCGGCCGCCGAGCGCGGCCTCGTTCTGGGTCTGGACCGGCTCCTGTGCGGCAGCAGGTACCGTCAGAGCGCACAGAGCTACCAAAATGAGAGCGATCGAGGGGGTGTTGCAGCGGTTCATGGTGTTCATCCAGAGGCTGTGGGGCAGCGGCGATTCTAGCGGCCGCCTCCCCAGCGGCCCGGCGCACGGAGCTGTCTTCGTGCGGTGCTTCATGGTCGCTTTACTTATCTTTACGGCACCGATGGACGGCAGTCCCCGACCCCTGCTCCAATAGTGTCAGGCAAAAGTGCGCGCCGAATACGCGGCCGGCTTTCTACCCAATACAGAAGTGCTCATGAACAAGAAACTCGTCCTCGCCCTGGCGGGCGTGCTGATCCTGACCGCAGCCGGCGCATGGCGCTGGGCAGGAAACAGGGCCCAGGACGTGGCGCAGACCGGCGCGCCGCCTGCCGGAAGCGCGGCGCCCGGCAAGGTCGCCGGACAGGGCGCCGCGGCGCCGGCCCTGGTCACGCTGGCGGCAGCGCAGAAGCAGGATGTGCCGGTCACCGTGCAGGTCAACGGCAGCGTGGTCTCGCTCAACAGCGTCGACCTGCGGCCGCAGGTCACGAACACGGTGCGCGAAGTGCATGTGAAGGAGGGCCAGTTCGTCAAGCAAGGGCAACTGCTCTTCACGCTCGACGACCGCCCCGACCAGGCCAACCTCGCCAAGGCCCGCGCCCAGCAGCAGAAGGACGAGGCCACGCTGGCCGACCTGCAGCGCCAGTACCAGCGCAGCCAGGAACTGGTGGCGCAGAACTTCATCGCCAAGGCCGCCGCCGATGCCACGCTCTCGCAGCTCGAGGCGCAGCGCGCCGCGGTCGCGGCCGACAAGGCGGCCGTGCAGTCGGCGCAGGTGGCGCTGAGCTACGCCACGCTGCGCGCCCCCATCGCCGGGCGTATCGGCGCGGTCAACATCTATCCGGGCACGCTGGTGCAGCCCAGCCTGTCGCTGGTGACCATCACCCAGCTCGACCCGATCGCGGTCAGCTTCCCGGTGCCCGAAGGCAGGCTGCAGGACCTGCTGGCCGCGGCGCGGTCTCACACGCCGGTCGAGGCGCTGGTGAGCGGGCGCAAGACGCCGATGAAGGGCACCCTGAACTTCGTCGACAACACGGTCGACCCGCTGATCGGCACCGTGCGCGCCAAGGCGGTCTTCGACAACGCCGACCAGGGCCTGTGGCCGGGCCAGTTCGTGGAGACCCGCGTGACGGTCCGCACGCTCGAGGGTGCCACGGTGATCCCCTCGGCCGCCATCATGATGCTGGCCGAGGGCAGCTCGGTCTATGTGGTCGACGCCGAGCGCACGGCCACGCGCCGCAAGGTCCAGGCGCTGTACACCTTCGGCACGCAGGTCGCGGTGCGCGGCGTCGAGCCCGGCGACCAGGTGGTGATCGAGGGCAAGCAGAACGTGCGCCCGGGCGGCAAGGTGCGGCTCGACAGCGCCGCCAAGCCGCAGCAGCGCCCCAACGGCAATGCGCCCGAGGCGACGCCCGGCAGCGCGGCCGCTGCCACGCCCGGCAACGCCAGCGTGGTCGCGGAGCGGGAGCGCTCATGAACATTTCGGAGCTCTGCATCCGTCGTCCCGCGATGACGGTGCTGCTCTCGGCCGCCGCGGTGGTGGCCGGCATCTTCGCGTACTTCCAGATCCCGGTCGCGGCCCTGCCCAGCTACAACACGCCGGTCATCAACGTCAATGCACAGTTGCCGGGCGCCAGCCCGGACACCATGGCGTCCTCGGTGGCGCTGCCGCTGGAGAAGCAGTTCTCGACCATCCCCGGCCTTTCGACGATCAGCTCGGTCAACACGCAGGGCGTGAGCTCGATCACGCTGGAATTCGTCAGCAGCCGCGACATCGATGCCGCGGCCGTCGACGTTCAGGCGGCGCTGTTGCGCGCCCAGCGGCAACTGCCCGTCGAGCTGACGCAGATGCCTTCGTACCGCAAGGTCAACCCCGCCGACGCCCCGGTGTTGTTCATCTCGCTGGTCTCGCCTTCGATGAATCCGGCGGAACTGAACGACTATGCCGAGAACCTGATCTCGCCCACGCTGTCGACCATCGACGGCGTGGCCCAGGTCGCGGTGTACGGGCGCAAGGCTTTCGCCGTGCGCATCAAGGCCGATGCCGACCTGCTGAATGCCCGCAGCATCACGCTCGACGAGCTGGCCAACGCGGTGCGCCTGGCCAATGCCAATACGCCCGTGGGCGTGCTCGACGGTCCGCGACAGACCCTCACCATCCAGGCCAACGAGCAGATGCTCAAGGCCGCCGACTTCGCCAAGGTGATCGTCGGCCAGCGCAACGGCGCGCCGGTGCGGCTGGACGAGGTGGCCACCATCGAGGACAGCTTCGAGTCGGTCAAGACCGCCAGCAGCTTCAACGGCGAGAGCTCGATCTCGCTCGCCGTGCTGCGCCAGCCGAATGCCAACACGGTGCAGGTGGTCGACGCCGTGCGCGCGCTGATGCCGCGCTTCCGCGACGAGCTGCCGCAATCGGTCGAGATCAACATGGTCAACGACCGCTCGATCTCCATCCGCGAGGCGGTGCACGACGTGCAGCTCACCCTGCTGGGCACCGTGCTGCTGGTGGTGCTGGTGATCTTCCTGTTCCTGCACCGCGTGGTCGCCACGCTCATTCCCGCGGCCACCATCCCGATCTCGCTGATCGGCGCCGTGGCGCTGCTCTACGCCTTCGGGTACAGCCTGGACAACGTGTCGCTGCTCGGCATCACGCTGGCGGTCGGGCTGGTGGTCGACGACGCCATCGTGGTGCTGGAAAACATCATGCGCTACGTCGAAAAGGGCATGGAGCCGATGGCCGCCGCACTGCGCGGCTCGCGCGAGGTGGGCTTCACCATCATCTCGATCTCCATTTCGCTCGTGGCGGTGTTCATCCCCGTCTTCTTCATGCCGGGCGTGATCGGCCTGCTCTTCCACGAATTCGCGGTGGTGGTGGGACTCGCGGTGATGGTCTCGGCCATCGTCTCACTGACGCTGGTGCCGATGCTCGCGAGCCGGCTCTTGCGCCACCATCCGCGCGAGGGAGGGGTGGCGGAGGATCACGAGGAAACGCATCCCGAACCCGGCACCGCCATCGGCCGCGCATTCGAGCGCGGCTACCGCTGGGTGCACGGCAGCTATATGCGCACGCTCGACTGGACGCTGCACCGCCGCCCTCTCATGCTGGCCCTGGCGGCTGCGACCTTCGCGCTGACGGCGTGGATGTTCATCACCATTCCCAAGGGCTTCTTCCCCGAGGAAGACATCGGCCAGATCCAGATCACGACCGAGGCCGCCGAAGACATCTCCTTTCCGGCGATGAAAGCCCTGCAAGACCGGGTGGCCGACGCGCTGATGGCCGACCCGAGCGTGGCCTACGTCAACTCCTTCATCGGCGTCGGTGGACCGACCGCCACGCAGAATGCCGGCCGGCTGTTTGCGGTCCTCAAGCCGCGCAGCGAGCGGCCGCGGATGCCCCAGGTGCTCGAGCAGCTGCGCAAGCGCTTCCGCGAGATCCCGGGCGTCGCGGTCTACATGCAGCCGGTGCAGAACCTGCGCCTGGGCGGCCGCGCGAGCAAGGCGCGCTTCCAGTACACGCTGCAGAGCGTGAACGCCGGCGCGATCGTCGGCTGGGCCGACAAGCTGATGGAGCGCATGCGCGCCGACCCGGACTTCCGCGACGTGACCAGCGATTCGCAGAACCGCGGCCTGCAGGCCACCCTCCAGATCGACCGCGACAAGGCCGGCGTGCTGGGTGTGGCCGTGGGCGACCTGCGCACCGCGCTCTACAACGCCTACGGCGACCGCCAGATCGGCAGCATCTATGCGCCCAGCAACACCTATCAGGTGATCCTCTCGGCGGCCGACGACGACCGCCAGTTCGAGGAAGACATGTCTCGCCTGTCGGTGCGCAACAAGGCCGGGCAGCTGGTGCCGCTGTCGGCCTTCTCGACCGTCAAGCGCACCGTCGGGCCGACCTCCATCAACCACCAGGGCCAGCTGCAGGCGGTGACGGTGTCCTTCAACCTTGCACCCGACGTGCCGCTGGGCAACGCGACGGCCAAGATCGACCGGCTCAAGGCCGAGCTCAAGATCCCGCCGTCGATCATCACCAGCTACGGCGGCGACGCCGCCGTGTTCCAGAGCTCGCAGTCCAGCCAGGCGGTGCTGCTGGTGCTGGCCGTGCTGGTCATCTACGTGCTGCTGGGCGTGCTCTACGAAAGCTACATCCACCCGCTCACCATCCTCGCCGGGCTGCCCTCGGCGGCGGTCGGGGCGCTGCTGTCGCTCAAGCTCTTCGGCTTCGACCTGACGCTGATCGCGACCATCGGCATCCTGCTGCTTATCGGCATCGTCAAGAAGAACGCGATCATGATGATCGACTTCGCGCTCGACGCGCAGCGCACCCAGGGCATGCGGCCGGTCGATGCCATTCGCGAGGCCTGCCGGCTGCGCTTCCGCCCGATCCTGATGACGACCCTGGCCGCGCTGATGGGCGCGCTGCCGCTCGCGCTGGGCCTGGGTGCCGGCGCCGAGCTGCGTCAGCCGCTGGGCGTGGCGGTGGTCGGCGGCCTGCTGTTTTCGCAGGTGATCACGCTCTACATCACGCCGGCCATTTACCTGGCGCTGGACCGCTACAGCGGCAGCGGGCCGATGCAGGAGCTGCCGGGGGAGAAGATCGCGCACGCGGCGCACAGGTTGACCGGCTGACGGGTCGCCAAGGCGCGCCTTCCTACCAGTTAAGACTTTTGATCTTCTGCAGCACTTGCCGTTGATCCGGAGTTAACGCGTACGTCTCCGTGAAGCCGATTGCGCTTCGCTTCATGGCTATTTGGCATTCGGTATAGAAGGAGGAGAGTTGACTCAAATTCATCTCTTCGTTCTTCAGCAGCAAAAGAGCGTCGCAGAGCCTGATCGTGATCATCTCCAAGCTCGATTGGTCTGCGCGGAACTGGGTTTCATACCAAGTGCCGACAAGGCCGGCCGCAACCTTGTAGGAAAGCTGAGATTTCTTGAGTGTCATGATGAGCATCTCATGGGACAGTTCCGATTCGCCGTCAGCGAGCAACATCGCAGTCAGCACGCCGAGGAACTCCGCTGCGCCCTCTGTTCCGACGGCCACCAGATCGTCGACGACTTGCTGGATGAGGAACGGCTGCTTCTGCAGCTGCATGGACATGGCCGCGGCGTATTCCAGCTTTTTGTCCCAGGCGGGATTCGACGCCATGAGGTCGAGCGCGCCCCGCACATCGCCGGAAACTGACATGAGCACATCCTCACGGCGCTGCTGCTCTTCCTTGCTTTTCTTCTCCTGCGCCCGTGCGGTGTGTGCCGCCTCAAGCTTGGCATATTCCGCCTTGTCCCTTTCCATTTGATCCGGCATGTTGAAGCTGGCTGCGAGTCGGATGTTGGAGACGCGGGATTTGTCGTAGACGCCTTGGAGCCGTTGCTGAAATTGAGGGAGCAACCCTGCCGTCTCCAGTTCCTCCTTGATGGAGGGCTTGATGTACTTCGGGTTGCCGATGTCGCCGCCGACGACAGTTGCCAAGAGCCCGAGCGCCATCCACTGGGGGATCTCCATGCCCGTCATGTCGCCCACCTGCTCGATGGCTTCGACAAGCCTCTCTACATCGCCAGTGGTTCGGCAAGTTCCAACCGCGGAGTTTGCGAGCCACTTCACGAACTTTGCCGGCACGCCTGAAAGCAGCATCGCCGACAAGAAGCCACAAAAGTCAAATAGCTCGTTTCGTTCTTGCGCGCTCTGGATGAGATGTCCCATCAATCCTGCGACGAACTTCGCCTGCGATGTTGTCGTGCGCTCGCCGCGGCATAGGGTGGCGATCAGCGTTTCAAGATCGAATTGCTGCTCGCCCAGGCTCTTCTCCACATTTGCGAACAGTTCAATGACCTTCGGGTCCTGCAAGAAATCAATGACCTTCGTGTTCTTGAAGGCATCGAATTCCTGCCTTCCGACGAGTGCCTCCGCCTCGGCCAGCGCAAAGTTGATGTCCACCACGAGCAAGGCCAGCGCAGTGTCCACTTGGCCCCTCTCCTCGGCGGTCATCTTCTGGAGCCGCGCAACGGCTGCGGCGAGCTCGAAATTTTTTTCACAGGCCTTGGACACCTTTTCGTTCGCGAGAAGCTTGAGGATCTGGCCGCGCGCGCTTGGCGGGCAGCCCTGGATGAGCAGCAACAATTGCGCGCCGTAGGCCTTGGGGTCACCCTTGATCTTGCTTTTCACCTTGTCGATGAAAAGGTCAAGTTCGCGCTTTGCCGCCTTGCGATCGAAAGCAGGTTGAGCCGAAGGAGGCGTCTCAATTAGCCTGTATTCGTCCGTCCTGGCGAGCGAATCCTTGCTTTTCGCGTCGCAAAGGAGATGGAATTGCTGGGCGGCCTTGACATCCAGCTTGACCAGGAGCTTGAAGGTCGAGACCAGGAAGGCGTCTCGACCGGCCAGCTTTTCGCCAAAACGCATCGTCTTCGCCTGCAGCTCGTTGACCATGTCCACGATGACGCCCTCATCTCGAAGGGCATCGCATGCAGCCTCGTCGAGTTTGAGCGCGTGGAGCAGGTTGATGGTGGTCTTGATCGGGGTCTTGAAGTCCCGCACCGGGTAGCGCTCAGAAAGTTCGGTGCAAAGGTTTTTCAGATGCGGCGGCCAGTTCGACTTCAGCTTGGGAGGGTGGAGGTTATTCACTTTCTTGCCACCGCCCTTGTTGGCCTTTTCGTCGCCTGACGAATCGTCGTCCTCCTTGAGGGGCTTGTGGATTTTGGACCGAGCGAATCGACGCGTCAGGGCTTCCATAGGGTTCTTGAACTCAAGAGTTAGCGGAACCACTTAAGTAACAGCCGGCGACGGATCGTTCCGATCTGCGAGAACGTCGTCCCACAGCGCGAAGCGCCAGCGCAGGTTGTCGACGATCCTCGCGAACTCGACATGCCCCACTCGCTCGTGCCCCACGCTGATCCAAAGTGTGTAGCGCCCACTCGACCGGTCCGCGGCCAGAACCCACCTTCCATCTGTGTCATCGCCGAGCTCCAGCTCTTCGAATGACGATTCATCGACCTGCGGCGGATCTTGAGAGACCAGCTGGGGGCCGGGGTGCGCGAAAAACAGCAACTCGTCTTCCGATTCGCTCAGCTGCACACCGAGCAGATGGATCTCGTCGAGCGGAATGGGGTAGACGTTTGCTTCGTCTGGAAGAGGAGGCTCGTCGAACCTGCCTTCACAGGCAAGGAAGTTCGCGACCAGGCAGTCGAGCGGAAGCGTGTTCATCCGGCTTGAGTAACTCGCACCACATCGGAGTTCCCAGGAGGGAGAGCCCGCCCTGGAAGCCGAACTGAACGGGGTCAGACGCAGACCGCGCCTTGCGGCGGCAGCCTCAGATCACCGGATCCCGCTGCAAGGTTACCGCCGCCCTGCCGGTGGCAAGCTGTCCACCACTGGTACGCCCCACTGCTGCGGTGTTCGGCGAGGAGGTCACCACCGCACCCTGCACCACCCGCAGCGCCCAGTCGCACACCACCTCCATGAAGATCCGCTGCGATTCCATCGAGGTCAGGCTGTGGTCGATCTCGCCGATGAATCGGTACTCGAAGTGCTGCGTGAAGGCCTCCTTCGCAAAGGGGCCGAGCTGGTCGCGCTTGCGGTCGGTCACGTGCATGGTTCCGGTGTAGAACAGCAGCACCGCCACGTTGCGCTCCGCGATCTGTGTCATCGAGCGGCGGAACAGCGCGGCCGTGACCTCCGGCGGATCGGGCTCGAAGATGTGCGGTGCGGCGGCGGCGGCGGCGGCGGCGGAGAACTTGCGCTGCAGCCAGCGCATCGCCTTGCCGATCACCGCCGGGTTGGTCAATGCCAGCGCGCGCCACAGGCTGCGCTCCAGCTGCGCGCGCCGGCCCGGGAAGGCATAGCCGTCGAACATCAGCAGGCCCACGACGCGGGAGTCTGCCACCGCCAGCGACAGGCCATTGGTCGCGCCCGAGCACAGGCCGATCACGATGAAGCGGCGCACGCCCAGCATGGTCTGGATCAGGTTCATGGCCGCCTGCAGGTCGAGCACCGCCTGCGTGAGGAAGTGCTCGGCGCCGCTCGCCGGCCCGCTGTCGCCGAGGCCGGCGAGGTCCATGCGGATGCAGCTGATGCCGCGCGCCGCCATCTCCCTCGCCAGCTTGACGTTGATGCGCCGCGGCCCGATCCGGTGGTTGGCGCCCATGTTGAGCATCAGGCAGGCCACCGGCGCCATCGGCCCTTCGGCCGGTGTGGTGATGATGCCGATCAGCGAGCCATCGGGTCCGAACTGAACGGGTGTCTCTTTGTAGTCACTCATGTATTACCGCCAGCAGTCTTTGCAGCGCCTCCGTGGGAACCATCGCGTTGTTGGGGTGCGGATCGGAGGTCCAGACCAGCGGGTGCTGGAAGGGCGAGATCCGCAGCGGCATGTGGCGCGCCGTCTCCCGGTCTGCCCATTGTCGCGTGGCATGGTCCTCGGCGTCGGCCAGGACCACCGTCTCGTGCAGCGCCGTCAGCTGCAGGCTCGACGGCGAGAGCGCGCGCAGTTGCTTGCGCATCAGCGGCGACACGCCGAAGCCGAAGAGCTCCTCGGTGAAGACATCGGGGTTCTGGGCGAGCTGGCGCCGCCAGGCCAGTTTGGGCACGCAGAAGGAACGCTCCAGCGCATCGACGTGGCTCGCGCGCAAGGTGTCCACGTAGCGCGCGCCGTCCACGATCGGGTCCCACAGGATCAGTCGTGCCGGGTCGCAGCGTCCGCTCTTGGCGGCCATCACTGCCAGGCTCGCGCCCAGCCGTGCGCCGAGCCAGACGATGCGCCTGCTGCCGGTGCGCCGCCGCAGCTCCTCGTGCGCGGCGCAGACATCACGGCGCCAGCCCTCGAGATCGCCGTCGGTGTCCTCGCCAGGCGAGTCGCCGCTGCCGTAATAGTCGAAACGCAGCACCGCCACGCCGGCCCGCGCGAGCCGGTCGGCCAGCACGCGGAACAGCCGGTGCCCGCGCACGGCCTCCTGGCCCAGGGGCATGCAGATCACCACCGCGAGCTTGGCATCGCGCTCGGGTGCGTGGAAAAGCCCGAACAGCTGCCGGGAGGCCGGGCCGAAGAGCATCGGAGTCATGCGTACATCTCGTTGTCGACCAGGGGCCGGCACGCTGCGTGGGCCGGCCCGCAGGCCAGCACGCGGGCCACGGCGCACTGCGCTCCCTGGACATCGTTGAAAGAGGATAGCGCGAGCCGCGCGCAGCCGTCCGCGGCGTCGATCTGCACTTCGCAGGCCTCGGGCGAGATGCCCACCTCGAAGCTGCGCGTGTCGACCGACAGCCCCATGCCGGTGGCCTTGAGGCAGGCCTCCTTGCGGGTCCAGCAGCAGAGGAAGGCGCGGTCGCGGTCCTGTGCAGGCAGCGCGGCCAGCGCGTGCCGCTCGGCCGCGCTGAAGTAGGTCTCGGCCAGGGCCTCGGCGTCGGGCATCGGACGCAGCAGCTCGATGTCCACGCCCACCTCGGCATCGTCGCAGACCGCGATCAGTGCCAGCGACTCGCTGTGGCTGAGATTGAAGCGCAGTCCGCCATGCTCGACCAGGCTGGGCTTGCCGACGGGGCCGAGCGCGAACTCCAGCGCCGAGGCCGGGAAGCCGCATTGCGAGGCGAGCGTCTCGCGCAGCGCGGCGTGGGCGGCGATGAAGCGGTTGCGATCGCGCTTGAACACGAAGCGCCGGGCGCGGTCCCATTCCGCTTCCGAGAGGGCGGCCACGGCCTGCGTCGGCGGGGCGGCGTCCAGATCCACTTGCCAGAGACGGCAGTTCATCGAGGAAGGGAGCTGCAGGGTCGTCATGCCGATTTCCTCAGTTCTTGCGAGCCCAGCCCAGCACCCGCCCGA
This sequence comes from Variovorax sp. PBS-H4, assembly GCF_901827205.1. Taxonomy (NCBI): domain Bacteria; kingdom Pseudomonadati; phylum Pseudomonadota; class Betaproteobacteria; order Burkholderiales; family Comamonadaceae; genus Variovorax; species Variovorax sp. PBS-H4. The sequence goes on from NZ_LR594675.1 coordinate 1,062,906, forward strand.
GCAGCCCGCCGCGCTTCGCCGCGCCGTTGGCAGCAGATGCGGATCCAATCTCGAGCGGCGTGCCCGCCGCGGCGGAGGCGAGCTGCCCCAGGCTTTCGAACACATAGCGCCGCGGCTCCACCCGGAAGCCCATCACCTGTTCAGCCTGCTGCACCACGCGCATGGCCAGCAGCGAATCGCCGCCCAGGTCGAAGAAGTTGTCGTTGGCACGGATGTCGTTGACGTCGATGGTGAGCGCGCTGGCCCAGATCTGCGCCAGCTTGGCCTGCTCGGGCAGGAGCAGCACCGGGTGCGCCTGCGCCGGCCGCGCGGCCACGGTCTCGGCCGCGCTGGGTGCCGGTGCCGAGTCGGCGGCCAGGCGCTGCAGGTAGACGGCGCTTTCCGAGCCCTGCGGCGACGAGAGCGCCGCCAGGGTCGTATCCGGCTGCTGGGCCACCCGGCGCAGCAGCTCGATGTAGCGCTCCTTGAAGGCCTCGCCGGTCTCGCGCCGGTAGATGTCGGCGTTGTAGACCACGGCGCCTTCGAGGCCATGGGGCTTGTCCATCAGCCAGATGCCCAGGTCGTCGGTCGCGCCGCGCTGCGGCAGGTGCATCTGCCGATGCGCGAGGCCGCCGATGTCGCGCGGACGCTCGCGTGCATCCTGGAACGAGAACAGGGCCTGGTAGAGGCCCACGCCCTGGGCCCGCTCCACGAACTCCGGCTCGCTCACCAGGCGCTCGAACGGAATCTGCTGATGGCTCATCACCGAGATCAGCTCCTGCCTGACATAGCGCATGAACTCGCCGAAGCGCAGGGAGGTGTCGACCTGGAAGGACAGCGGCAGCACATTGTTGAAGAAGCCCATCACCGGCTCCAGCTCGGGCGCCTCGCGGCCGCGCACCGGCGTCGCGATGACGATGGCGCGGCTGTCGACGATGCTGCTCATCATCAGGATGTAGACGCCCAGCGTCAGCATGTTGAGCGTGACGTCGTTGCGCTGGCCGATCTCGCGCAAGCGCTCGGTGAGCGCCTTGTCGACGGTGATCCAGTGCGCGCCGCCCTGCCCGCTCATCCCGGCCTTGCGCGGCATGTCGGTGCGCGGCGCCTTCGGCGTCGGCGAGTTGGCGAAGCGGTCCTTCCAGTAGCGCAGCTGCGACTCGAACTCGGGCTCGGTCAGCCACTTCGCATACCAGTCGGCGTAGTCCCCATGGGTCACCGCCAGCGAGGGCAGGCCGTGCGGCTCGCCGCGAACCAGGGCGCCGTAGATGGCCGAGAGCTCGCTCTGCAGCACGTCGAAGGACCAGCCGTCCCAGACCAGGTGGTGCGGCACGAACACGAACGCGTGGTCGTCCTCGGCGATGCGGAACAGCGCCGCGTGGAACATCGGCGCCCGGTGGATGTCGATCGGCCGCTCGGCCAGCTCGTGCATGCGCTCGACCAGCTCGGCCTCGCGCTGGTCAGCCGGCAGCGTGCCCAGGTCGATGACCGGCAGCTCGTAGGGCACCTTGTCCGCGATCAGCGCGGCAGGCGCGCCAGTGGCCGGATCGGGGCCGATGGCGGTGCGCAGCGAAGGCTGGCGCTCGATGATCATCGCGAGCGCGGCCTTGAATTTCTCCACGTCCAGCGGCCCGCCCAGGCGGTGCGCGGAGGGCGCGTTGTAGGTCGGCCGGCCCGGATGCAGCTCCTCGACGAAGCGGATGCGCTCCTGCATCGGCGTGAGCGGGGCACTGCGGCGGTCGGCCACGTGCGCGATCGGCGCGCTGCGCGGCGCGTTGCTGCCGTTCAGCCCTTCGATGGCCGCCGCCAGCCGCTCGGCCGTCGGCGCCTCGAACAGCATGCGCAGCGGCACGGTGAGCTCGAATTCGCGGCTCAGCAGGGTGGTCAGCCGCGCCGCCAGCAGCGAGTGGCCGCCCAGCGAGAAAAAGTCGTCGCGGATGCCCAGGCCCGGCAGGTTCAGCACCCGCTCCATGGTCTGCAGCACGATGCGCTCGCGCTCGTTGTGCGGCGCCAGGCGCTCGCCGGCATCCTGGTGCGTGGCGCTGGGCTTGGGCAGCGCCTTGCGGTCCACCTTGCCGTTGGGCAGCAGCGGGATGGCGTCCAGCGGCACCACGTGCTGCGGCACCATGTACTGGGGCAGGCGGCTGCGCAGATGGCGGTCGAGCCCGGCCAGGTCCACGGCGGTACCCGGCGACACGGCCAGGTAGGCGACCAGACGCACATCGCCCGGCTGGTCCTCGCGCGTGATCACCACGCTGCGCGCGACGCCCTCGACCTCGTTGCAGCGGGCCTCGATCTCGCCCAGCTCGATGCGATAGCCGCGCACCTTCACCTGGAAGTCGAAACGGCCCATGTGCTCCAGCAGGCCATCGTTGCGCCAGCGGCCGCGGTCGCCGCTGCGGTAGATCAGGGTCGGCACGCCGTCGATCGCGGTGGTGACGAAGCGCTCGGCCGTCAGCTCCGGGCGATCGAGGTAGCCCAGGGTCACGCCCAGTCCGCTGATGCAGATCTCGCCCGGCACGCCGATGGGGCAGGGCTGCAGGTTGGCGTCCAGGATCCAGACGCCGGTGTTGGCCATCGGCTTGCCGATGGAGACCCCGCGCGCGGCAATGAGCGGACGCTCCATGCGCCAGACGGTGGACCAGACCGTCGTCTCGGTCGGACCGTAGAGGTTCCACAACTCGCTGGTGCGGTCCATCAGTTCGAGCGAGAGGTCCGCCGGCACCGGCTCGGCGCCGATCCAGGCGCGGAAGCCGCGCGGACCCGACCACTGCGCATCGAGCAGCAGCCGCCACATGCCGGGCGTGGCCTGCAGGATGGTGACGGCCTCGGATTCGAGCAGCGCGCGCAGGCGGTTGCCATCCATCGCGACCTCGCGCTGCACGATCACGATCTCGGCACCCGCGGCCAGCGGCAGCATGACTTCGGGCACCGCCATGTCGAAGGACAGGGTGGTGACGGCGGCCAGCCGGTCCTCGCGGCCGATCCCGGGCTCGCGTTGCATCGACTGCATCAGGTTGGCAACCGCGCGGTGCGGCACGCAAACGCCCTTGGGCTTGCCGGTCGACCCGGAGGTGTAGATCACGTAGGCCGTGTCTTCCGCCTGCGCGTCCTGCGAGCCGGGCGGCAACGCGGTGGCGGGCTGGTCGCGCCAGGCGGCATCGCTATCGAGCAGCAGCACGCGCTCGGCCGCGTCATCGCGCCAGGCCCGGGGGGCGGCGGCGATGGTGGAGGAGGTCAACAGCAGGCCGAGCTTCGCGTCTTCCGCGTAGTAGTCCAGGCGAGCCTGCGGAAAGGCCGGGTCCAGCGGTACGTAGGCCGCGCCGCTCTTGAGCACCGCCAGCAGGGCGACGAACATGTCGAAGCCGCGGTCCAGGCACAGGCCGACGCGTTCGCCGCGGCCCATGCCGCGCGCGCGCAGCGCATGCGCCAGCCGGTTGGAGCGCTCGTCGAGCTCGCGGTAGCTCAGCCGCTGGTTGCCGTCGCGCAGGGCAGGGCGCTCGGGCTGGGTTGCCGCATGCGCCAGGAAGCCGGCGTGCATCAGCGGCGCGCCTTCGAGCGGCGTCGGCGCAGGCTGCAGGGCCGCCAGGGCGCGCGCCTGCGCGTCCGACATCAATGCGAGCCGGCCCACGGGCTGAGAGGGCTGGCGCACCACGTCGCGCAGCAGCTGCTCGTACATGTCGAGCCAACTGCGCACGGTCGCATCGTCGTAGAGGTCGGCGTTGTACTGGGCCTCCATCTGCATGCCGCCCGCGACGGGCGTGATGTTCAGGAACAGCTCGAAGTTTTCGTAGCGGCGGCCAATGGTGCTCTGCTCGACCTTGAGCTCGGGGAAGTTGCCGTCGTTGGGCGCCGCATCGCGGTCCACGTTGAACAGCACGTTCACCAGCGGCAGCCGGCTGGGATCGCGCGGCACCGGCAGCTTCTTGAGCAGCGCGCCGTAGCCGAGAGTCTGGTGCTCGAAGGCGTCGAGCAGGGTGCTGGCGGAGGTGCGCGCCAATTGAGCGAAGGGCGCCTGCGCGTCGACGGCCACCCGGATCGGCAGCAGGTTGACGCAGTGGCCCACCAGCGAGGGCATGTCGCTCGGCATCTGGCCGGCGGCGGCGATGCCGATCACCAGGTCGTCCTGCGCGGTCAGGCGGTGCAGCATGGCCGCGAAGGCGCTGAACATGGTGGCGAACAGGCTGGTGCCGGCACCGGCGCCGAACTTGCGCAGGCCATCGATGACCGGCTGCTCCAGCAGGTGTTCGATGCGGTAGGCGTTGAAGGTGCGCACCGGCGGACGCGGGCGGTCCAGCGGCAGCTCCAGCACCGGCAGGCTGCCGCCGGCGAAGCGGGAGAGCCAGTAGCCGATGTGGGCGTCCATCTCGGCGCTGTTCGCCTCCTGGGCTTCCCAGGCGGCGTAGTCGGAGTACTGGGCCGCCGGGTCCAGCGCCGGGCCGGCGCCGACCTGCTCGGCGTAGAGCGCCCCGAGGTCCTGGCTGATCACGCCCCAGGACCAGCCATCGCAGATGGCGTGGTGCGCACTGAGCACCAGCACATGGTCGATGGACGAAAGCCGGTAGAGCGCGGCGCGGAACAACGGGCCCTGTTCCAGGTTGAATCGCTCGAGCACCACGGCCAGGCCGTCGTCCTCCAGGCGGCGCTTCTGCGCCGCCGGGTCGAGCGTGCTCAGGTCATGCTCCGCGACGACCACCGGGGCCGGCTCGCCGACCAGCATTTGCGTGCCGTCCGGCGAGATCGTGGCGCGCAGCGATTCGTGGCGTCCCACCAGGCGGTCCAGCGCCAGGGAAAGCGCGGCGGTGTCCAGCACGCCCTTCAGGCGCAGGCACATCGACTCGTTGTAGGCGAGCGAGGCTTCCGGGCTCAGGCGATCGCCGAGCCAGACCTCGCGCTGGGCTTCGGTGGTGGGGACGATCCGTTCGATCAGGCTCGAGGCGAAGGGATCGAAGTCTTCGGCGGTGTCTTCGGCGGCGAGAGTGGCGACGGCGCTCATCGGATCACCTCCGCCCGGCGGGCTGCGGTGCGATGAGCATTCGGAATGGCGAGGCGGCTCATGCTTGGTACTTCGTGAATTTGCCCTGGGCTTTCGGGTCCGGCACGAACCAGGCGGGCTGCCCGTCTTTGTCGCGTCCAAGGCGGGCGTTGGGGGTAGGAGGATGCGCCGGATCGAGCGCCATCCGGGGGGCCGCGCGGCGCGGCAGCAGCTCGGCTTCCTGCATCTCGGCGATCGATTCCTTGAAGGCCGACTTGATGGTCGCGATGTCCTGCTGCGAGTGAGCGGTGGTCATGAAGCAGGGGAAGTTGTCCAGGATGTGCACGCCGCGGCTGCGCATCATCGCGAACAGCAGGTCCTGCAGCGGATGGTCTTCCAGCCAGCTCACGCGCCACAGCGACGAGAAATAGCGGATCTCGAGCGGTGCACCCACCTCGCGGCAGAACGCCGTGAGCTCGTCGGCCATCGCGGCGGTGTGCAGGTTGAGCTGCGTCTGCAGCTTGTTGTTGTCCTGCTTGAGGTGTTCAAGCGCGGCCTTGGAGGCCGCGAGCGCGAGCGGATGCCGCACGAAGGTGCCGGCGAAGTAGGTCACGCCCACGGTGGGCACCGAGTCGTCGCCGTACTGCCACGGACCGCCGTCCAGCGCATCCATGTAGGTGCGCTTGCCGGCGATCACGCCGACGGGCATGCCGCCGCCCAGGACCTTGCCGTAGGTGGCGAGGTCGGCGCGGATGCCGAACAGCGCCTGCGCCCCGCCCAGGTCGCAGCGGAAACCGGTGATGACCTCGTCGAAGATCAGGCAGGTCTCGGACTTCTCGGTGATTGCACGCACCTCGCGCAGGAACTCGCGCGGCTGGAAGTCGGGCCGGCGGCTCTGCACCGGCTCGACCAGCACCGCGGCCAGGTCGTCGGCATTGGCGCGGATGAATTCGAGCGCCTCGGGCGTGCCGTAGTCCAGCACGCGCACGTCACCGAACATGCCCTGCAGCACGCCCGGCGCGGCCGACATGCCCTTGGCGCTGCGGCCGGCGCGCACCAGCACCTCGTCGAAGGTGCCGTGGTAGGAGCCGGTGAACAGCACCACCGTGCTGCGGCCGGTCACGGTGCGCGCAATGCGCAGCGCCGCCATCACGGCTTCGGAGCCGGTGTTGCACAGGCCTGCGCGGTCGAAGCCGGTGAGCTCGCACAGCAGGCGGGTCACGTCGGCGGCCAGCGGATGCTGCGGGCCGATCTCGTAGCCCAGGTCGAGCTGCTTCTTGATCGCCTCGTTGATGAAGTCGGGCGTCCAGCCGAAGAGATTCATGCCGAAGCCATTGAGCGTGTCGACGTACTCGTTGCCGTCGATGTCCCACATCCGGGAGCCCTTGGAACGCTCGATCACGATCTGGTAGGTGATCTCCTTGGTCGCGGGCCGGAAGCCATTCACCACGCGCGGGTCGGCCATGTGCGAGCGGTTGTGCTCGGTGAAGGCCTTGCTCTTCTGCGTGCGCTCCACGTAGCGGCGCATGAAGGCGGCCAGCCGCGCCTTCTGGCGCTCGGTCGGCTCCTTGCTTTGCGTGTGGATGCGCGCGATCGCACCGAAGGCTTTCTTGACGTCGTACGTCGGCGCCGGGGCCGGTTCCTCGGCAGCCGGCTCGGGGGTGTTGGACGCCGTGGCCGCGGCGGAGGCCATGGGCGTGGGTTGCTCCACCGCCGGCACCGGCAGCGCAGGGCTGACCGGCACCGTCGGCGCCGCCGACAGCAATGCGAGTTGCTGTTGCATCAATAGCATCTGTTGCGCGATGACCTGCTGCACCAGGCTGCCGCTGGCCTGCGCCGTGGCAGGCAGGGGCTGCAGGACCTGGAGCGCCGGCATTGGCGTCGCCGGCACCGCGGCGACCGCCTGTTGCGGTGCAGCCGCGGCCGGCATCGGCGCCGCGGGCGGCATGGCAGGGGCGGCCTCCGGCGGCAGGGTGGCATCGAGGAATTCGGCCAGCGCGTCGAAGCTGCGATAGCTCTCCATCAGCTGGCGGAAGCTCAGGTTGACCTTGAAGGTCTTCTTGACCTGCAGCGCGGCCTGGGTGAGCGTGAGCGAGTCCAGCCCGATCTCGACGAAGGGCGCGGCGCCGTCGACCTCGGCCATGTCGGTGCCGGAGAGGTTCTCGAACAGCTCGCGCAGGCGGGTGACGAGCGAGGCGCGGCGCGCGGGCGGTTGGGAAATGGCGGCTGCGACGGACATGGGTGTCAACTCCGGAATCGAGAGGGCCTGGGGTGCAGGTTCAGGTGTGAAAGAAGAAGCGGGCACGGGCGCTGCCGGTGCCGACGATGCGATGTCGACCCAGAAGCGCTTGCGCTCGAAGGGGGTGGTGGGCAGGCGCACGCGGTGTTTGCGCGCACGGCGGTCCAGCGGCGAGAGATCGATCTCGGCGCCCTGCGCCCACAGCCGGCCTGCGGCAAGCCGCCAGGCGGCGCATTCGCTCGCGGGCTGGTCGGCCAGCAGCGAGACAGCCGGCGCGGGCTGGGCCTTGCCCGCGTGCTGGCGCACCAGCGTGGCCAGGGTGTTGCGCGGGCCGAGCTCGACGAAGAGGGGATGCGCGAGCTGGGCCAGCACCTCGCGCACGGCGGGCGAGAAGCGCACCGTTTCGCGCAGATGGCGAGCCCAGTAGCGCGGGTCGGTCGCTTCCCCGGCCGTCAGCAGCCGGCCGGTGAGCGTGGAATAGATCGGCAGGCGCGGTGCCGAAAGGCTGAGCTCGCCCACCAGGGCCTCGAAGGGCGCGACGGCGGGCTCCATCATTGCCGAGTGGAAGGCATGGGAGGTCTGCAGCGCCCGGGCGACGATGCCCTTGGCCTCGAGCGTGGCGCGCAGCTGCTCGATGGCGTCGGCTGGCCCGGCGGCGACCGAGACCGCGGGACCGTTGTCCGCGGCCAGCGAAATGCCTTCGGGCAGCAGCGGCAGCAGCTCGGCGGCGGCCATTCGCACCGAGAGCATGATGCCCGCCGGTTGCGCCTGCATCAGCGCGCCGCGGCGCGCGACCAGCCGCGCGGCGTCTTCCAGGCGCATCACGCCGGCCAGCACGGCGGCGGCAAACTCGCCCACGCTGTGGCCGATCATCGCGGCCGGCTGCACGCCAAGCGACATCAACTGCCGGGCCAGCGCGACTTCGAGCGCGAAGGTGGCCGGCTGGGTCACCGAGGTGGGCGAGAGCGCGGCGGGATCTTCGGAGGCGATGCGTGCGCGCAGGTCGAAGTCGAGCACGCCCTCGAAAGCCTGCAGGCACTCGTCGAAGGCGGCGCGGAACACCGGCTCGGCGGCGTGCAGCGCCAGGCCCATGCCCGCGTACTGCGCACCCTGGCCCGGGAACATGAACACCGGCTGCGGCACCCATGCCGGAGCGGCGGCGGCGGCGCGTGCGGGCGAATCGGCGGTGCGCAGCGCGGCCACGGCCTCGTCGAGCGTCGAGGCCACGACGCAGGCGCGCTGGGCGAAGGCCTTGCGGCCGACGCGCAGGGTGTGCGCGACGTCGGCCAGCGGCAGTTCGCGGTGGGCGTCGAGATGATCGGCCAGTTGCGCTGCGGCTGTCGCGAGCGCGGCCGGCGAGCGCGCCGACAGCACCAGCAGCTGCGGGCCGGTGGCCGCATCGGAGGGCTCGCGAGGCGGCGCCTCTTCGACGATCACATGCGCGTTGGTGCCGCCCACGCCGAAGGCGCTGACGCCGGCGCGACGGGGCGCGGCCCCGCGCGGCCAAGGGCGCAACTGGCTGTTGACGCTGAAGGGCGTGGCGTCGAAGTCGATGGCCGGGTTCGGGGCCTCGTAATGAAGGCTGGCCGGGATCGCCTCGCAGTGCAGCGCGAGCGCGGTCTTGATCAGCCCCGCGGCGCCGGCGGCCGTGACCATGTGGCCCACGTTGCTCTTGAGCGAGCCGATGGTGCAGAAGCCTTTGTCGGACGTGTGCGCGGCATAGGCGCGCACCAGGCCTTCGACCTCGATCGGGTCGCCCATCGGCGTGGCGGTGCCGTGCGTCTCGACGTAGGAGATGTTGCGCGCTTCGACGCCGGACTGCGCCAGCGCGGCCTCGATCACCGCGGCCTGGCCGTCCACGCTCGGTGCGGTGAAGCTGGCCTTGGCGCCGCCGTCGTTGTTGACGGCCGCGCCGCGCAGCACGGCGTAGATGGTGTCGCCGTCGGCGATCGCGTCGGACAGGCGCTTGAGCAGCACCACCGTCGCGCCGTCGCTGAAGACCGTGCCCTTGGCCTTGGCATCGAAGCTGCGCGTGTGGCCGTCGGGCGAGAGCATCGAGCCCTCGTTGTAGAGATAGCCGCTCCTTGGCGGGCAGGTGACCGAGGCGCCGCCGGCCAGCGCCATGCGGCACTGCCCGGTGCGCAGCGCGTGGAAGGCCTGGGCCACCGCCACCAGCGAGGTCGAGCAGGCGGTGTGCACGCTGACGGCCGGGCCGGTGAGGTTGAGCTTGTTCGCGACGCGGGTGGTGATGTAGTCCTTCTCGTTGCCCAGCATCACCTGGAACTCGCCGACCATCTCGACCAGGTCGGGCCGCGTGGTCACGTGGCGCTGGAAGTAGCTGGCGTTGTACATGCCGGCGTAGACGCCGACCGGCCCCGGCGCCTGGTCGGGCACGTAGCCGCCGCGCTCCAGGCATTCCCAGCAGATCTCGAGGAAGACGCGCTGCTGCGGGTCCATCAGCTCGGCTTCCTTCGGGTTGATGCCGAAGAAGGCCGCGTCGAAGTTCTCGATGCCCTCGAGCACGCCGCGGGCGCGCACGTACAGCGGGTCGGCGCGCAGCGCGGCACTCACGCCGGCATCGAGCGTCGCGTCGTCGAAGAAGCTGATCGACTCGCGCCCGGCCATCAGGTTGTCCCAGAACTGCTCGACATCGGCGGCGCCGGGGAAGCGGCCGGCCATTGCCACGAGGGCCACGGCTTCGCTGTCCGCGCCGGCTGCCGGCCGGGCCGGCGCGCGTTCGGCAGGGGCCGGCACGGCAGCAGGGGTCTGCGTGGCCTGCAGGTCGGCCGCGAGCGCGGCGGGCGTGGGCTGGCGGAAGAACAGGTTGGTGCTGAGGCGGCGCGTGCTGCCCTGCTGCAGGTCCTTGAGGACGCGCAGCACCAGCAGCGAATCGCCCCCCAGGTCGAAGAAGTTGTCGTCTCGCCCGACCAGGTCGATGCCCAGCGCGCGGGCAAAGGCACTGCAGACCTGGCGCTCGGTCTCGTTGCGGGCTTCCGCATAGGGCTGCGCGAGTTCGGGACGCTGGCGTGCCGGCTCGGGCAGGGCGCGGCGGTCGAGCTTGCCGTTGGTCGTGACGGGCAACTGCGCGAGCCACACGGCGGCCGAAGGAATCATCGGCTCGGGCAGACGCTCGGCCAGGTGCTGGCGCAGCGCATTCCAGGGCAGTTCGGTGCCGCGGGCCACCAGATAGGCGACCAGGCGCAAGCGGCCGGCCGCGTCCTTTTGCGGCACCACCGCGCAGGACTTGAGGGCCGGGTGGGCCAGCAACGCGGTCTCGATCTCGCCGGTCTCGATGCGATGGCCGCGGATCTTCACCTGACCGTCGATGCGGCCGATGTATTCGATGGTGCCATCCGGCAGCCAGCGCACCTGGTCGCCGGTGCGATAGAGGCGCTCGCCGTCGGCAAAGGGATCGGCCACGAAGCGCTCCGCGGTGAGCGCCGGGTTCTGCAGGTAGCCACGCGCCAGGCCGCGCCCGCCGATGCACAGCTCGCCGACCAGGCCGGAGGGCAACAGCGCCATGGAGGGGCTCAGCACCCGCAGCACGGTCTCGTTGATGGGACGGCCGATCGGCACCGAGCGCGCATCGGCCGGCAGGTCGCGCGGAATGCGGTGGGTGGCAGCGAAGGTGGTGCACTCGGTCGGGCCGTAGCCGTTGATCAGCGTGGTGCCCGGCAGGGCTTCGAGCGCGTGCCGCACGTGCGGCACCGACAGCGCCTCGCCGCCCGTCAGCAGCTGCCGCAGGCCGGCGAGCTGCGCCGGGTCGTCGTCGATCACGGCGTTGAACAGGCCCGCGGTCAGCCAGGCGGTCTTGACCTGGTGCCGGGCGATCGTGCGCGCCAGGCCTGCACCGCTGGGCACCTTTTCGTCATGCACCACGCAGATGCCACCGTTGAGGAGCGGGCCCCAGATCTCCAGCGTCGACGCGTCGAAGCCGAGTGGCGCCGCATGCAGCATGGCCTCGCCGGCCGGCAGCTCGACGTAGTTCGCATCGACCACCAGCCGCAGGATCGAGCGATGGCAGATCTCGATGCCCTTGGGCGTGCCGGTGGACCCGGACGTGTACATGACGTAGGCAAGGGATTCGCCATTCGCGGCGGCCGGCGCCAAGGGCGCAAGCGTGGCTTCGGCGCCTGTGCCCTGCTCGTCGATCGCCAGCAGCGGCCGCTCGGCGGGCACCAGCGCCTTGTAGGCCGCCTGAGTCACGACCAGCCTCACATCGGCATGCGCCAGCATGAACGCAATGCGCTCGGCCGGGAAGTCGGGTTGCACCGGCACATAGGCCGCGCCGGCCTTCAGGATGCCGAGCAGCGCCACCACGGCAGCGCTCGAGCGGTCGAGCATCACACCCACGGTATGGCCGGCACGCACGCCGCGCGCCTGCAGGCGGCGGGCCAGCGATTCGGCCTGCAGGTCCAGCTCACGATAACTTTGCGCGCCGGTCTCGCCGATCAGCGCGACGGCGTCGCCGCGCGTGGCGACCTGGCGTTCGAACAGGGCGTGGACGCTCAGCGCCGGGTCGAAAGCGCCGGGCCGGGTGTTCCAGGCTTCGAGCTGTTGCTGCCGGTCCGCGGCAGCCAGGGTGCGGATCTCGCGCAGCCGAGCCTCGGGGTGGTCGAGCAGATCGGCGGCTGCTTCTGCCACGGCGAGCAGCAGGCTGGTCTCGGTCCTGCTGTCCAGCAGCGCGCCGGCCCCGGTCAGCCGCAGCGCTGCCGGCCGGCCGGCGGGTGTGTGGACGCCCAGCTCGAGCGTGGCCGTCCCGGTGGATTCTTGGAGCGTGCCTTCGCGCAGCCAGCGCGCGAAAGCGCTGGACGAGGCCTCTGCAGGAGGGGCGTTCCGGCGCGCGCGGTCCACTTCGGCAACCCACTGCCAGGCGGAGCTGTCCGGATTGCAGTGCAGCGTGAACCGCGCCGAGGCACCGTTGTCCAGCGCCTCGTGGAGCTCTACCGATCGCGTGTCCAGCCAGCGGGATTGCAGCAGGAGCCAGGCCGCAGCGAACAGTGTGTCGGCGAGGTAACCGCCCTGTCGGGCTTCCACCGCCCAGTGCGCCGCCAGCGCGGGTAGAACCTCGAGGCTGGAGGTCTGCCGCGCGGCCTGCGCCGGTTTGCCTGCACGCGGAGCGAACAGGTCGGCGAGCGTCAGCCCGCCGGTCTCGGCCGCGGAGGGGGGAAGAGGTTCGTGTTCCATGAACTGTTGACTTCGCATTGAACAGGCCCTTGCTCTTCGTAACCCCGTGTGTGTGTCGATATCGCGACGTCGGTTCTGCGACACACTATTCGCCCCTGCGACCGGTAATTACAAAGCATTCAAACCGCGCAGCGCCGATAGTGCTCCGGGACGGCGGCCGGCGCCACCGTACGAAAGCCATGCCGGCCGCCTATGCCGTTTGGATGCCCTGCAACACTGGACGCATTTGGTTGCGCTTGGCGTGTCAGCCAGAACCTCAGTCAGACACGATTCTGCCCGCGTTTTTACAAATTGAATACAAAGAGGCTACGGCGACTGCCCCGAAATGGGCAAAAACTCATAGAAAAGTTCTATTTAAAACCCGCCCACCCGGGAATGGGTCAAATCGTCGCTTCGTCCAGCGTGCCCTGGTCGAGGTGCCCTACGTCGCCCCAGCCCACGAGCGAGAAGCCCTGAGGGGTCCAGAGGAGCCGGTTGATGGCGGCATTGCCCAGGTGCCAGGTGCGCGGCGCCTGGAGTTCCTGGCGGGTGGCGGCGCGGTAGAGCACGTCCATGACACCGCCGTGCGCCACCAGAACCACCAATTCGCCGGGATGCCGCTGCGCAAGCTGCCCGGCGATGCCCGTCACCCGCTCCCTGAAGGCCAGCAGTGATTCGCCGCCGCCCTCCGGCGCGAACGCCGGGTCGCGGGTGCGCCAGAGGCGGGCCTGCTCGGGCAGCGAGGCGTCGATGTCGGCAAAGGTGCGGCCCTCGAAGTGGCCGAAGGCCCGCTCGCGAAGCCCGGGCTCGGGCTGCACTGGGATGCCGCGTGGTTGCGCGATCTCGAGGGCGGTCTGCCAGGCACGTGCCAGGTCGCTGGCGTAGATGGCGGCGATCGGCTCATCCGCAAGCGCCTTCCCGACGCGCCGGGCCTGCCAGAGGCCGGTCTCGTTCAGGCCGATGTCGAGCTGGCCCTGAATCCGGGTGTCGACGTTCCAGGCAGTTTCGCCGTGACGCACGGCGATGAGTCGAGTGGCCTCCATCGGGAAGATTCTAGGAGGGGCGGGCCCGGAACCTCAGTTCCTTCCGCTGGGGATCTCGAGGTCCACCCGTCGTTCGCCCGCCGGCGGGTCGGGGAATCCCTGCAGCGCGGCCTGGAACATCGCCGCCAGCCTAGCCGCATGCGCGTCGTCGCGATGCAGGCCAACACCTTCGAAGCGGGTGGCGCAGCCTTCGAGGCCAATGCAAGGGCGAGGATGGCAAGCGTGCGTTTCATGCGGGATCTCCTCGCAGGCGCCGGGCTCCCGTGGAGCCCCGCCGTCAGAGCTGCACGACGCGAAGGGGCGAGGGCGGCGGAAAATCCGGCGGATCGAAGGCCTTGTCACCTTCCTCATCAGCGACGCCGGTCGTCCTCAGACCCTTGAAGTCGAAGGCCGTTCCGTCCAGCAGGTGCGAGTGCACCACGTTCTGCAGCGCGTTGAACATGTTCTCGATGCGCCCGGGGTGCTTGCGCTCCCACTCACGCAGCATCTCGCCCACCTGCTTGCGCTGCAGGTTCTCCTGGCTGCCGCAGAGCGTGCACGGAATGATCGGAAAGGCGCGATGCCGTGCCCAGCGCACCAGGTCCTTTTCAGCCACGTAGGCCAGCGGGCGGATCACGATGTGCCGGCCGTCGTCGCTCACCAGCTTCGGCGGCATCGACTTGAGCTTGCCGGCGAAGAACATGTTGAGGAAGAAGGTCTGCAGCATGTCGTCGCGGTGATGGCCCAGCGCGACCTTGGTGGCGCCCAGTTCGTCGGCCACGCGGTAGAGGATGCCGCGGCGCAGCCGGCTGCACAGGCCGCAGGTGGTCTTGCCCTCGGGAATGACGCGCTTGACGATCGAGTAGGTGTCCTGCTCCTCGATGTGGAAGGGCACGCCCAGCGCCTTCAGGTAGGTGGGCAGCACCTCTTCGGGAAAGCCGGGCTGCTTCTGGTCGAGGTTGACCGCGACGATGTCGAAGTGCACCGGCGCGCGGGCACGCAGCTTGAGCAGGATGTCCAGCAGCGCGTAGCTGTCCTTGCCGCCGGAGACGCACACCATGACCTTGTCGCCCGCCTCGATCATGTTGTAGTCGAAGATGGCGCGGCCGACCTCGCGACACAGCCGCTTTTCCAGCTTGTGGGTCTCGCGCTCGATCCTGAGCGATGTGTCGCGAGGCGACTCGGTTTCGACGTCAGTCCAAAGAGCACTCATGGTGCAACGCTTTCAAATACAGCCAACAAGAAATATTCAGGTGAGGGGGTGGGCGGCTACACGAAGTGAGCCACCCTGGGGGGAGCCATTCACTTGCTCCTGAAAACTTCAACTCCGACTGCCGCGCAGTCGGGATACACGTCGGGCTTCGCGGTGGACACGCGCGCGGCCTGCACCTTGGGATGCAAGAGCACTTGCGTGAGGATGTCGTCACACAGCGTTTCCTGCAAGTGGATGTGCCCCTTGGACAGCCGAGTGGCCACCGTGCGGCGGATGAAGTCGTAGTCGACCACCTCGTCGAGCTCATCGGCCTTGGGCGTGGAGACGTCCAGCGGCACGTACAGGTCGACGTTGATCACCACGCGCTGCTCGGCGCGCTTTTCGAACTCGTGCACGCCGATGTTGATCCAGACCTCGTAGTCGCGCAGGAAGAGGCGCCGGCAGGTACTCAGCAGCAGGTCGTTGGAGGTTGAGCTCATGGGGAGGGTGCTTTCAGCAGCTCGTCGACGACGAACATGATGTCGCGCGGCAGCGGCACCAGGTGCTGGCCGTTGTCCACGTCGAGGGTGCTGCCGGTCACGCTGGGCGTGCCGGCGAGGAAGACGCAGGTGCGCGCGACATCGGCCGGATCGATGGGCCGGCGCAGCAGGTTGGCGCGCGCTGCCTGCTGGAAGTTGTCCTCCTCCTGCGGCCCGCTGCGGTAGAGAATGCCCGGCGCCACGCCGCACACGCGCACCGCCGGCGCCAGCGACTGGGCCTGCAGCGCCACCGCGCGCTCGAGTGCCAGCTTGGACACGGTGTACGAGAAGTAGTCGGGGTTCAGGTTGTGGACTTTCTGGTCGAGGATGTGGATCGCGCAGCGGTCGATGCCGTCGCCCCCCGTGGCGCGCTGGGCCAGCAGGCGCGCGAAGTCCAGCGGCGCCATCAGGTTGACTCCGATCTGGCGCAGGGCGGTTGCCTCGTCGAAGTCCAGGCCGGTGTCGGGCTCGAAGGCCGAGGCGTTGTTGACGATGCACCCGAGGGGTCCCTCGAGGCGATCGAGCAGGGTGCGCCGCCCCGCGGCACTGCCGATGTCCGCCTCGACCGCCGTGGCCCGATGCCCTTCGCCGCGCAGCTGGGCGCACAACGCCTCGGCCTCTTGCCGCGAGGCGCGGTACTGGCACCACACCGGCCAGCCTGCGCGCGCGAAGGCCTCGCAGAGCGCGGCGCCGAGCCGTCGGCCGCCGCCGGTCACGAGCACGCCGGGGCGTGGGGTGGATTCGCGCATGCTGATAGATTTCCTGTCTTATGAACGAGGAGCTGGGCGCGGCGCGCGCCAACAACCCCCTGACCCGGATTATCGACGCCGCCTTGCAGCGCGACGGCGGCTGGCTGTCCTTCGACCGCTTCATGGCCCTGGCCTTGTACGCGCCGGGCCTGGGCTACTACGCCAATGCGAGCCGCAAGTTCGGCCGCATGCCCGGCTCGGGCAGCGATTTCGTCACTGCGCCCGAGCTCACGCCGCTCTTCGGCAGGACGCTGGCGCTTCAGTTGGCCGAGGCGCTCGATCGCACCGGCACCGACGAGATCTGGGAGTTCGGCGCCGGCTCGGGCGCGCTGGCGGCGCAGCTGCTTGGGGCACTGGGCGAACGCGTCGCGCGCTACCGCATCGTCGACCTGTCCGGCACCTTGCGCGAGCGCCAGCAGCAGGCGCTCGTGCCCTGGGCCGCCAAGGTCGAATGGCTCTCGGAGCTGCCGGCTCGGATGCGCGGCGTGGTGGTGGGCAACGAAGTGCTCGACGCGATGCCGGTCCAGTTGCTGGCGCGCCGCGGCGGGGCGTGGCTCGAGCGCGGGGTGATCGCGCAGGATGTGGGGTTTGGCTGGCAAGACCGCCCGACCGAACTGCGTCCGCCGGTGGAGATTGCCGGCGTGCACGACTACCTGACCGAGATCCACCCGCAGGCCCGCGCCTTCATCGCGACTTTGGCGGAGCGCCTTGAACAAGGCGCTGCCTTCTTCGTCGACTACGGCTTTCCCGAGGCCGAGTACTACCACCCGCAGCGCCACATGGGCACGGTGATGTGCCACCGTGGCCACCAGGCCGATGCCGATCCGCTGGCCCATGTCGGCGCCAAGGACATCACCGCCCATGTCGATTTCACCGGCATCGCTTTGGCCGGGCAGGACGCCGGCCTGGCGGTACTCGGCTACACCAGCCAGGCAAGGTTCCTGCTCAATGCCGGCCTCCTGCCGATGATGGAAGAGGCTTCGCTTGCCGAGCGCACGCTGGCGGCGCGGCTGATCCATGAGCACGAGATGGGCGAGCTGTTCAAGGTGATCGGCTTCGCG
This sequence comes from Variovorax sp. PBS-H4, assembly GCF_901827205.1. Lineage (NCBI taxonomy): Bacteria > Pseudomonadati > Pseudomonadota > Betaproteobacteria > Burkholderiales > Comamonadaceae > Variovorax > Variovorax sp. PBS-H4. The sequence goes on from NZ_LR594675.1 coordinate 1,079,825, forward strand.
GCCGGCGACGGCTGGGACGCGATCGGCTTTGCCGAAGGCGACCGGAGCCATACGCTGTGATGCGGCCATGAGAAGCACGGCCGCTCCGAAGGCGAATAGCACCGCAGCCAAAGGCGAAGGTGCTCCAGTGAGCTGCCAACCATCCCTGCGTTGGCAACAGCCGGCCTGGCTCCTACAGTAGCGAAATCCACGACGGATCGATCGAATGACTGCTGCCACCTTGACTGCCTCGACCCAGGATTTCGAGATACGCCGCTTCGATGCGCCCGTGGGCGCCGAAGTGATCGGGCTGGACCTTGCCAAGCCGATCGGTACCGCCGACTTCGCCCGCATTCATCGCGCGCACCTGGACCACCATGTGCTGGTCTTCCGCGACCAGCGAATCACGCCCGACCAGCACATCGACTTCAGCCGCCGCTTCGGTCCGCTCGAGATCCACGTGCTGCACCAGTTCCACCTCGCTGGCCATCCCGAAATCCTCATCGTCTCCAACATCAAGAAGCCCGATGGCGAGCCGCTGGGCCTCGGTGATGCCGGCGCCTACTGGCATTCGGACATCTCGTACAAGCCCAAGCCCAGCCTGGGCTCGCTGCTGCATGCGCAGGAGTTGCCGAGCGAAGGCGGCGACACCCTCTTTGCCGACCAGCACCTGGCCTGGGAGGGGCTGAGTCCAGCCATGCAGCAGCGCGTCCTGCCGCTCAGGGCCCAGCACAGCTATCTCGCGAAGTACGAGGAGCTGCGCGCGAAGAATCCCTGGCGCCCCAAGCTCTCGCAGGCCCAGATCGACCAGGTCGCGCCTGCCGTGCAGCCGGTGGTGCGTACCCATCCCGAGACCGGCCGCAAGGCGCTGTTCGTCAGCGAGCACTTCACGACCCGCATCGTCGGGCTGCCGCAGGACGAGAGCGACGCACTGCTGGCCGAGCTATTTGCCCACAGCGTGAAGCCCGAGTACGTCTACCGCCACCGCTGGGCACCGCACGACCTGGTGTTCTGGGACAACCGCTCGCTGATGCATTTTGCGGCGGGCACGCCCGACCACCTGCGGCGCAAGCTCTACCGCACCACCGTCGAGGGCGATGCGCCTTTCTGAGCTTCAAGTGCCGGCCTTTCAAGCGCCGCCGCTCGGGCCCCCCGTCGTGCCGGGCGGATCCTTCTCGCGCGGTTGGTTGCTGCCCGACAACTGCTCGGAGGGTGGCCCGAGTTTGCCGCTGTCGCCGCCCGTCGCCTTCCAGGTTCCGCAGCGGCGTGCGTTGTTACCGGTGTCCGAGGGGGTGCGGCGAAAGAGCCGTTCCAGCATGGTGGACGCCGTTCAGACGTCCGCTGCGGGCGCGTGCAGGCTGCGCCTGTAGGATCGTATTCACCAGCGTGGAACAGGCGGGCACCTGGGCCCGAAGCGCGATTGCAGGATCTCGACACATTCCTTCTGGCCGCCCTGCGCGCCGCGCCGCGCAGGTACCGCATGCCGCCGTTGCCCGCGGACGCCGAGGCGGCCGCGCGGATCGGCGTGGATGCCGCACTTGCCTTTGCGCTCGAGGCCTTGCGCGCCACGCAGGAATGCGGATCGGCGGCGCCGGCTTCCATGAATGATTTTTTTGCGCACGCCCTTGCCGGGTTGATCCGCCGGGCGCTCGCACCGGAAGGCGGCGATCCGGCATTCCAGGCACTCGTGCTCCAGGCGCAGAGCGCGGAGGTTCGCGCGCATGTGCGCTTGGCTGCGCAGCTCGCGAGCGACCGCCGCGCCGTTCGTGCCGCCACGGATGCCATCGGACATCCCGGCAAGCTTCGCGGCATGCCGGCCGGCGCGATGCGCGATGCGCTGGCCCGCTTGCACCGTCTCGCCGCCGACGGTGCCTGGGCCGAGCTTGCCACGGCGACCCAGCAGCCGCTTGCGCCGGACATGACGGCAGGAGAGCAGATGCGTTTGCTGCTGGAGGGGCTCCGATCCAGCCCAGCGCTGCAGCGCCTTGCGCATGGCGGTGCATTGCTGCGCAATGAAGCCGTGCAACGTTACCTGCAGCTGAGCGAACGAAGAGGGCCGCTGGCGGGTAGCGATGCCGCGGCCGCGTCGGGTCGCGCGTCGGCGCGCCTGGGCGAGGCGGCCGAGCACATCACCGTGCAGGCTTTCGGCGCCATCGCCGACCTGCTGAACCGGCATCGGGAACAAGGCGCCGCCTATCGCGTCGTGCGCAGCCTTCGCCCCCCGCGAGGCTTCCCGGGACAGAGGAACAAGGCGAAGGACGAATGGGACGCGGTGATCGTGCGAAGCGGCCAGGATGGCGCCGAAGAGATCGCTCTTCTTGCCGAGATCAAGGCATCGCCCGCCGCTGCGACATCCGACTTCTCGCGACTTCTGCGCGGCTTGCGGCGACTCGCGGATGCCGACCCCGGCCGGACGTATGCCTTTGCTTCGGAAGCCGGCGAAACGCACGTTTCAGGCATGTCCCTGTGCGCGCTCCGGCCCGCCGGGCATTGGCTGCCGCCCCACGTGATCTACTGCTGTTGCGCACCGGCCGGATCGCATGCGCCGTTCTTGAGTGCGGCGACGAGGGCGGTTCTGCTCGGCGAGCCCGCAAGCGTCGCATTCGCATGCAGGCTCGCTGGCGGCGAGGCGCCCGCCGACTCGGATCTTCTTCCGGTGTGGAGCGCCCTGGCGAAAGAACCTCGATTGCGCTCGGCGTTGTACCAGTACGAAACCGCGAAGCGGGTGCGGGAGGCCATGGTGCATCCGCTCGACTTGCTGTCTGCCGTGCGCGACGGCCTGAGTTAGCCTTGGCCAGCCGGACGCCAGCCGAATCGGCCGGGTGTTCAGCGGCGGCCCTGCTGGCGCATCGCGCGCAGCTCCTGCGTGAGGAAGCCGCGCGCCTCGTGCGTCTTGCCGTCCGCGAGCTTGACCATGTAGGGCTTGCCGGTCAGCTCCGAGCGCGAGGCGCAGCGCTCGATGAAGTCTTCGGCCGTCACGATCTCATCGCGGAAGTGCTTGTACTTGGCCTGCATGTGCTCGGCTGCCTCCCCAGCGTCGTGCGGCTCCCCGTTGCGCAGGAATTTCATCGTGGTCATGCCCTGGACGTGCGCGATCAGGGCCATGATCAACTTGTGTTCCTGCTCCGAGGGCGTGGCCGCGGCGAGCGGCGCGAAGGCGGCAAGCAGGGCGAGGGTTGCGATGTGCAGGCACCGGCGACGATCGTGCATGAGGCTTTTCTTGTTCGAGCTGTTCGAAGCCATGCTCGCCCAGCCCGGGCAGCGTGTCAAACCGCCGCCTCGGGTTTAATCGGCTTCTTTGCCTGTTCCTCCATGAGTTCCACTGCCTCGCCCCAGGATGCCCTGCGCATCGCCAACCTCCTTGCCGACGCCGCTGCCGCCCATTCGCTGCGCCTGTTCCGCACGCCGCTGGAGGTGATCGCCAAGGCCGACCAAAGCCCGGTCACGGTGGCGGACCGCGCGGCCGAGGCGGCGATGCGCGAGATCCTGGGCATCGAGCGGCCGGCCGACGGCATCTTCGGTGAGGAGCATGGCGTAGCACGCATGGACGCCGAGGCGGTGTGGGTGCTCGACCCGATTGACGGCACGCGCAGCTTCGTGACCGGCTCGCCGCTCTGGGGAACGCTGATCGCCCTCGTGCGCGGCGGCCGCGTCGAGCTCGGCATGGTCGACATGCCGGTGCTGGGCGAGCGCTGGGTCGGGCAGGCCGGCCTTGGCGCGCAGCGCAACGGGCAGGCCGTGCGCGTGAGCGCCTGCGACAGCGTCGAGGCGGCACGCATCTTCACGACCTCGCCGGACATCTTCGGGCCTGCCGACTGGAACGCCTTCGACCGGCTGAGCCGGCGCTGCGCAATGCGCCGCTTCGGGGGCGACTGCTACAGCTACGCCCAGCTGGCCGGCGGCAGCATCGACCTGGTGGTCGAGACGGGCCTGCAGCCCTACGACTACCTGGGCCCCGCAGGCCTGATCGAGGCCGCGGGCGGCGTGATCACCGACTGGGAGGGCAGCCCGCTGGGCCTGGCCTCCGACGGCCGCGTCGTTGCCGCCGCCACGCCTGAACTGCACCGCGAGGCGCTGGCGATCCTGAACGCGCAAGTCTGAGCGCGGTCGCGGGACGGATGTCCCGCTCGCGCGCCGCCCCATGCACCCCGTCCCGGAAAAGCGGGACAGGCGCCCCGGGACGGAATGCCCCCGGCCGCGAACAATCAATGCTCCCCTTCATGTTTCATGGGAGCGCTCGATGTCCATCCACGCGATCCACGTTGCGCCCGCCAAGCGCTTCCAGGTTGCGCATGCCTGCGCCGCGGCGGCGCTGCCGGGGCAGCACGTGGCCTCGCTGGGTTTGGTCGACGTCGAGGCACTCGGAGGCGGCGTTCACCGGGGGCTGCCCCATGAACTCTTCATGGTCACGGCCTACTGCGACGAGCAGCTGGACTGCCGCAGCGCCGGCGGTGGCCGTGCGCTGCGCGTGATGGTCTCGGCCCTGCGCATCCGCCCCGTGGACTTCGTGACACAGGGCCGCGGCCAGATGGCCGTCGCGATGCTGACGCCGCTGGGCCTGCTGCGCGCCTTTGGCCGGCCCTGGGACAACCTGTGCAACGAACGCCTGCCCTTGCGCGAGATCGTGCCCCCTTACCAGGAGGCGATCCTGCATGGCGCGTTGATCGATGCGGCGGGGCCGGAGCGCTGCGCGGCCTTCGGGCGCTGGCTGGAGACCCGGATCAACGAGCGCCGCCTGCTGGGCTGGCAGGCCGAGCGTGTGGCTGCGGCAGCCATGTCGCTGCTGGAGGCGCCCGGGCTCTCGGTCGACGAGCTCGCCTGCCAGCATCGGGTGAGCCGGCGGCAGCTCGAACGCGACTTCCGCCATTGGCTGGGCGTCGCGCCCGCAGGCTATGCGCGGCTGGTGCGCTTCCAGCGCGCTGCCTGCGGGATCGCCGAGGGCGCGCCGCTGGCCCATGTCGCCGTGGAGCAGGGCTATGCAGACCAGGCCCACATGACCCGCGCCTTCTCCGAAACGGCGGGCGTCACCCCGCGCCAGCTGCGCGAGGGCGGCGGCCCCGCGCGCGCGCTGCGGGCGGCCTTCGCGCAGCGCATGATCATGCTGCCCGCCGCCGGCGAGCCGGAGGCGCTTCGGCTGGCGGCCTGAGCGGCGCGCGCTAGACTGTCTGCATGGTTCGCTGGCTGATCGTCGTCGTGCTCGCGCTGCTCTTGATGAGCGGCTTGACGCAATGGCTGCGGCGCTTCGGCTTCGGGCGCCTGCCCGGCGACTTCGAGTTTCGGGCCTTCGGGCGCGAATGGCAGCTGCCGATCGGGAGCACCGTGGTGCTCAGCATGATCGCGGCCTTGATTGCACGATGGATCTGACCCCATGAGAGCCTGCGTCGATATCGGCGGCACCAAGCTGGCCGTGAGCCTTTCGCCCGACGGCAGCACCGAGCTGATCGGCCGCCGAAGCGAGCCCACGGCCAAGACCGGCAGCAACGATGCGGTGGCGCTGCAGATCCTGAGGCTCATCGACGAGATCTGCGCCGAGCAGGGCATCCCGGCCGCATCGATCGACCGCGTGGGCGTGTCGTCGGCGGGCCCTTTCGTGCTGCGCGACGCTTCGGTCGAGCTGGCCACACCCAACATCTGCGGCGGCATCGCCGGCCCCGCGCGTGGACTGCCCAACGACTGGATGACGGCCGCGCTCGAGGCACCGCTGCGCCAGCGCTTCGGCCAGGTGCGGGTAGAGAACGATGCGGTGGCCGCGCTCGAGGCCGAGCGCACCTGGGGCGCGCTGAAGGGCACGGACCACTGCGCCTATGTCACCTGGAGCACCGGCGTCGGAGTGGGCCTGTGCGTGGACGGCCGCATCCTCCACGGCAAGAACGGCAATGCGGGCCACGCGGGCCACAGCTTCGTGGCAGACGACGACAGTGGCGCGCTGTGCGGCTGCGGCAACGTCGGGGACGTGGAGGCCCTGGTCGCCGGCAACTCCGTTGCGCGCCGCTTCGGGCGGCCGTCGCCCGAGCTGTTCGCCGCCGCCGCCGCCGGCGAGCCGCAGGCCCTGGCCACCACGGCGGCGCTGTGCCGGGTGATGGGACGCATGCTCTACAACCTGATCGCCACGCTCGACCTGGATCGCATCAGCCTCGGCGGCAGCGTGTTCTGGCACAACCGCGATTTCCTGCTGCCGCGCCTGCAGGCCGAGATCGACGGCAAGCTGGTCGCGCTCACCCGCGGGGCGGTGCTGGTGCCCGCCGGGCTGGGCGACAAGGTCGGCGACTACGCCGCCCTTGCCTTGCTTGATTAGGGCCTGTTAACGCTATGCAAGGCGTCGCTTCCCTTCGGGTTGCCCCGCAAAGGGGCCGTCTGCGGCGTTGCCCGCGCTGCAAGGCGACCAGGCTTGCTGCGCGCGGGCGCCTTGCATCCAGCCTCTTTGCGGGGCAACGCGACCCCTTGCATAGCGTTGACAGGCCCTAAAGGAACATCCCGCCCGACACTTCGATGCGCTGCCCGGTGATCCAGCGGTTCTCCGGCTGGAGCAGCGAGGCGATCGCACCCCCGATGTCGTCGGGCTGGCCGGCGCGCCCCAGCGCGGTCTGCGAGGCGATCATGCTGTTCACCTGGGCGTTGTCTCGCACCAGGCCGCCGCCGAAGTCGGTCTCGATCGCGCCCGGCGCGACGACATTGACTGCGATGCCGCGCGCGCCCAGTTCCTTGGCCTGGTAACGCGTCAGCACCTCGATGCCGCCCTTCATCGCGGCGTACGCCGCATGACCGGGGAGAGTAAAGCGCGCGAGCCCGGTCGAAATATTGACGATGCGGCCGCCGTCGGCAATCAGCGGCAGCAGTTTCTGGGTCAGGAAGAACGGGCCCTTGAGCTGGACGTTCATCAGCTGGTCGAACTGTTCTTCGCTGGTTTCTTCGAAACTCACGTGAATGCCGATGCCGGCGTTGTTGACCAGGTAGTCGAAGCGCTCGCGCTGCCAGACCTCGTTCAAGGCCGTCTTCACTTGCGCCGCGAAGGCCACGAAGCCCGCGCTGTCCGCAACGTCCAGCCGCAACGCGAGCGCGCGCCGCCCGAGGGCCTCGATCTGCCGAACCACCTGCTCTGCCTCTTCGGCGCCGCTGCGGTAGGTCAGCAGAATGTCCACGCCGCCCTCGGCCAGCTTCAGCGCCGTGTTCTTGCCCAGGCCGCGGCTGCCGCCGGTGATGAGAGCGATGGGTGCGATGTGTGGAGTGCTCATGTTGATTCCTTTAGAGAGTTGGGCCATGCAGTGAACTCTAGGGAAGAACAGTGAGCGAATAAACTGGGTGAAAAAGATAGAACTGTTCAGGGCAGCAGAACAATCTACCGGTCAACCTTCTCTTGCCATGGACCTGGACGCGCTACGCATCTTTGCCAAAGTGGCCGAACTGGCCAGCTTCACCCGTGCCGCAGAGCAGCTGGGTCATCCCAAGGCGCGCGTCTCTACCGCCGTGCAGCAGCTCGAAGGGCAGCTTGGCACGCGCTTGTTGCACCGGACCACCCGCCGCGTGCGCCTGACCCAGGACGGCGAGCTGTTCCTCGAGCGTGCGAAAGAGCTGGTCGCCGACGCGGAGGAGCTCCAAGCAATGTTCCAGCAGGCGCCCACTGCCCTGCGGGGCCGGCTGCGCGTGGACTTGCCGGTCGGCATCGCGCGCCACATCGTCATCCCGCGCCTGCCCGAGTTTTTTGCCGCGCATCCGCAGCTGGCCCTGGAACTCAGCACCACCGACCGGCGGGTGGACCCGGTGCACGAAGGCTTCGATTGCGTGTTGCGCATCGGGCCGCTGCGCGATTCGGGCCTGGTGGCGCGCCCGCTGGGGCGACTTCGCCTGATCAACTGCGCGAGCCCCGGCTACCTGCGCGCGCACGGCATCCCGCGGGCGCCGGAGGACCTGACCGCGCATTGGCTGGTCCACTACTCGCCCACGCTGGGCGGGCAGTCGCCCGGCTGGGAATACCACGACGGGGAGCGCTATCGCTTCCAGCCCATGGGCGGGCAGATCACCGTGAACAGCTCCGAGGCCTACGAAGCCGCCTGCCTCGCAGGCCTGGGCCTGATCCAGGCACCGGTGCTGGGCCTCCAGGCGCGGATCGACCAGGGGCTGCTCGAGGAGGTCATGCCGCAGGCGACGGCTGAGCCAATGGCCGTGACGTTGCTTTATCCGCACCGCCGGAACCTTTCCCAGCGGGTGCAGGCGATGCTCGATTGGCTGGCCCGGACGGTGGAGCCCATGTTGTGCTAGAGCTCAGGTCGGTGGCGATGGCGCCCAGGCGCCGCAGCGCGGCATCGACCGCTTCGCCATAAGGCCAGCCGCAGTTGATGCGCAGATAGTGGTCGAAGCGCGAGGAGTTCGAGAACAGCGTGCCGGGCGCCACCACGATACGCTCGGCCAGCGCCGCGTCGAAGAGCCGCGTCGAGGACAGGCGCTCCGGCAGCTCCACCCACAGCTGCAGTCCGCCCGGCGGCAGGTTGATGCGCGTACCCGGCGGAAAGCAGCTGGCGATCGTGTCGGCGGTCTGCTCGCGCTGCGTCTTCAGGCACTGGCGCAGATGGCGCAGGTGGCGGTCGTAGCTGCCGGTACCCATGAATTCGCCGGCCGCAGCCTGTGCGAGCGCCTCGTTGTTGCGCGTTTGCGCGAACTTCAGCATCTCCACCCGCGCCTGCCACCGGCCGGCCGCGATCCAGCCCAGCCGCAGGCCGGGCGCGAGGATCTTGTGCAGCGAGGCGCAGTGGATCACGTTGCCGCTGCGGTCGAAGGACTTGAGCGCGCGGGGTGGCACCGGCGCGTCGATGAGCTCGCTGTAGGTGTCGTCCTCGATCAGCGGGATGGCGTGTTGCTCGCACAGCTGCGCAAGCCGGGCCTTGTGGACATCGGGCATCACGCTGCCGAGCGGGTTCTGCAGGTGCGGCACCACCACCACCGCCTTGATGTTGTCGTAGGTGCGAATGGCGAGGTCCAGGGCCTCGATCGAGAGGCCGGTCTGCGGGCTGGTCGGAATCTCGAGCGCCTGCAGCCCCAGGCTCTCGAGCACCTGCAGCAGGCCGTAGAAGGTGGGCGACTCCACCGCCACCGTGTCGCCCGGCTGCGCCACCGCGCGCAGTGCGAGGTTCAGCGCCTCGATGCACCCGTTCGTGACGAGGATGTCGTCCGGCGAAATCGCCATGCCCACGCGCAGGCTGCGCTGCGCGAGCACTTCGCGAAACGGGCGGTGGCCTTTCAGCGGCGCGGCGACCGCGAGCATGCCGGGCCGCTGTCGCAGCGCGCGCGTCATCGCATTGCGCAATCCCTCGACGGGGTAGAGCTCAGGAGCGCCGCGCGCAATGGAGAGGTCGAGCTTCTCGCCCACCTGCCGGCGCCGTGCCACGAAGTCCGAGACCTTGGCATGGATGCCGACGTACTGCGCCGGGTCGGGCGTCCGGTCGGCCATGGGCTCGTCCATGGGCGCCATCGCGAGGCGCGGCGGCCTGCGCACGAAGTAGCCCGAGCGCTCGCGCGCCTCGACCCAGCCTTCGCTTTCCATCGAGCGGCACAGCTGGAGGGCGGTCGACAAGCTGATGCCGTGCTGCCGCATCAGGTGACGCAGCGAGGGCAGCTTGTCTCCCGGCTTGAGTGAGCCGGCGTGGATCGCATCGAGGTAGTGCGCAGCCAGCTGCCGATAAAGCGGGATGGAGTCCATGGGGCGATGCTGCTGGAAGGAAGTTGGGAGCAACAGATGCAGACAGCGGCGAAAACCACCATAACAGATGCCGTCCCGGGCGGCTGTTCTGCCTTCGATGGTCATGTGCTGTGCCTGTTTTCGAAGTGGCTTGCTGCCTACGATTACTGCATCCACCAAGCCAAAAGGCCCGCCATGACTTCCACGGATTTCTCTTCCGCCACCACGGCGCTTCTGCCTGGGCAGTCGCTGCGCGTGGCGCTTGACGCTGGCACCGCGCTGTTGGTGCTTGAAGGTCGCGTGCGGGTCGTCTCACCGCCCTCGTGGTTCGGCGAAACGGCCTTCACCGTGAAGAACGAGTTCGGCGAGGGCGAAGCCTATGTCGCCGAGCGCGGGGGCTGGGTCGAGGTCGACGCGCTCGCCTCGGCGGCAGCACGGATTTGCAGCCTGCCCCGGCCGGTGTCGGAGACGGCGCTTGGCCCCTCGCCCGTGACCCGGCTGCTGCGCCTGCTGCTCGCCTGAGGGCCCGTCTAGCGCACGCTCTCCGCTTCGCGCAGCGCGTCGAGGAAGGTGCGCCGCCACCAGTGCACGTCTTGCGCGCGGATGCGCGACAGAAGCTTCTGGTGGCGCTCGCGCCGCTCTTCCAGCGGCATCTGCAGCGCCTGCTGCACGGTTTCGGCGGTGCCGTGGGTGTCGTAAGGATTGACCAGCAGCGCTTCCTTCAGCTGCTCGGCAGCCCCGGCGAAGCGCGACAGCACCAGCACGCCCGGGTCGGACGGGTCCTGCGCCGCGATGTATTCCTTGGCCACGAGGTTCATGCCGTCGCGCAGCGGCGTCACCAAGCCGACCGCCGCAGCCCGGCACAGGCCCGGCACGCGCTTGCGCGCCACCATGCGGTGGATGTAGCGCACCGGCATCCAGTCGAGCTCGCCGTAGTCGCCGTTGATGGCGCCGCACAGCGACTCGAGCTCGCGCCGGATGTCGGCGTAGGCGTCGACCGTCTCGCGGGTAGGTGAGGCGATCTGGATCAGCGTTGCGCTGCGGCGGTTCTCGGGGTAGTTGGCCAGCAGCTCGCGGAAGGAGCGCACGCGGTTCGGGATGCCCTTGGAATAGTCGAGCCGGTCGATGCCCAGCAGCAGCCGTCGGCTGGAGTACTCGCGCCGCATCGTCTCGTACATGTCGCGCGACTCCTTGCCGTGGGTGAGGGCCGCGAACTCGTCCACGTCGATGCCGATCGGGAAGGCGCCGCAGCGCACCGTCTGGCCGTAGGCGCGGTACAGGTCGCGGCCGAGGGCCTCGCCGCTGGCCTCGTTGCGCACGTACTGCTCGAAGTGCTGCACGTCCTGCTGGGCCTGGAAGCCGATCAGGTCGTAGGCAAAGAGCGAGCGCATCAGCCATTCATGCTGCGGGATCGCGGCCATGATGATGTGCGGCGGCAGCGGGATGTGCAGGAAGAAGCCGATGCGCTGGCGGCAGCCCATGCCGCGCAGCTCGGCGGCCAGCGGGATCAGGTGGTAGTCGTGGATCCAGATGATGTCGTCGCTCTTCAGCATCGGCATCAGCTTGCGCGCGAACAGCTGGTTCACGCGGCGGTAGCCGCCAATGAAGCCGGCGTCGAAGTTGGCCAGGTCGAGCCGGTCGTGAAACACCGGCCACAGCACGTCGTTGGCATAGCCCAGGTAGTAGCTGTCGTGGTCCTCACGGCTCAGGTCGATGGTGGCGAGCGTGACCTTGCCGGCCTGCTGGATGCGCAGCTCGCCTTCGCCCGTGGGGCCATCCTCGACGATGTTGCCGCTCCAGCCGAACCACAGCCCGCCGGTCTGCTGAAGGCTTTCGCCGAGCGCGACGGCCAGTCCCCCGGCAGCGGGCTTGCGCGGATCGGCGATGCGGTTGGAAACGACGACGAGTCGACTCATGGGGTGGACAAGGTCATATGCAGGAGTCCCACGGTGCAGACAGCCGCACGGCCGCGTTGATGATGCCCACCATCGAGTAGGTCTGCGGGAAGTTGCCCCACATCTCGCCGGTGACCGGATGGGTATCTTCCGACAGCAGGCCCAGCGGGTTGCGCGCCGCCAGCATGGTCTCGAAGATCTGCCGGGCCTCGGCCTTGCGGCCGATCTTGGCGAGGGCGTCGATGCGCCAGAAGGTACAGATATTGAAGGCGGTTTCGGGCTTGCCGAAATCGTCGGCCGCTTCATAGCGGCGCATGTAGGGGCCATCGCACAGCGACTTCTCCATGGCCTCGACCGTGGAGATGAAACGCGGGTCCCGCGCATCGATCAGGCCGACCTCGGTCATCAGCAGGATGCTCGCATCGAGCTCGTGGCCGCCGAAGCTCTCGGCGAAGGCCTGGCGCTCCTCGCACCAGGACTTGGCGAGGATCTCCTCGCGCATGCGCGACGAATGGCCGTGCCAGTAGGCCGCGCGCTCCGGCAGGCCCAGCGAGCGTGCCACCTTGGCCAGCCGGTCGCAGGCGGCCCAGCTCATCAGCGCCGAACTGGTGTGCACGCGGGCGCGCGTGCGCAGCTCCCACATGCCGGCGTCGGGCGTGCCGTAGACGCGGATCGCCTGCTCGCCGACCGCTTCGAGGTGCGGGAACTCGGCCACGCCGCCGCGGCTGAGCAGCCGGTGGTCATGGAAGGCTTGCGACGCGCCCAGCACGATGTTGCCGTAGACGTCGTGCTGGAAGTGCTCCTGCGCCTGGTTGCCCACGCGCACCGGGCCCATGCCGCGGTAGCCGCTGAGGCCGTCGACGAAGGACTCGGGCAGCTCGCGCTCCAGGCCGATGCCGTAGAGCGGCTGGATGTGCTCGCCGTGCGAGCCGATCACCACGTTGGCCAGCCAGCGCAGGTAATCCTCCATGGTGCCGACCTCGGACAGGCTGTTGAGCGCCCGCACCACGAAGAAGGCATCGCGCAGCCAGCAGTAACGGTAGTCCCAGTTGCGCTGGCTGTCGGGCGCCTCGGGAATGCTGGTGGTCATCGCGGCCACGATGGCGCCCGTGTCCTCGTAGAGGGACATCTTGAGCGTGATGGCCGCGCGGATCACAGCGTCCTGCCACTCGAAGGGGATCGCGAGCCGCTTGCTCCAGGTGCGCCAGTAGGCGATGGTCTCCTGCTCGAAATGGCGCGCGGTGTCGGCAATGCCATCCATCAGCGTCTCGTCGGCACCGAGCACGAAATTGTGCTCGCGCGACAGCACGAAGGGCTGCTTCGAGAGCACATGGGAGACCGGCGCGTCGGTGTTGAGGCGCAACGCGAAGTCCGGGCCCACGTAGCGGATGTGGTTGCTGCCGCGCGTGATCTGCGGCGGCGTGCTGCCCCACTGGAAGCGCGGCGCCAGCGAGATGCGCACCCGCGGCGTGCCCTGGATCGGCTTCACCCGGCGCACCATGGTGAGCGGCCGGAAGTAGCGCGAGCGGCTGTAGAAGCGTGGCGCGAAGTCCGTGATTTCCACGCCCTGGCCGGCGCTGTCGAAGAGCTGGGTGCGCAGCACGGCCGTGTTCGGCTCGTACCACTGCTTGCTGGAGGCGAAGTCCTCGATCTCGATCGCCCAGGCGCCGGCGTCCTCGCCCGTGTGCAGCAGCGCATTGAAGACCGGTTCGCCATCGAAGCGCGGCAGGCAGCACCAGACCACGCGGCCGCGAGCGTCGACCAGCGCACTGAAGGAACAGTTGCCGATCACGCCGAGATTGAGCGAAGGATCGGCCGGGGGGCCAAAGCCGCCGCGTGCGGCCGGCCGGGTCACGGCTTCGGGGTGCTCTACCGGCTTGTCGCTGGCGCTGGCAGCTCCGGCGATCGAGTCGCCGGCTCGGCTTTGCTTCTGCAGTTCTTCCTCCGGGGTTTCGACCTCTAGCAGGTTTTTCGTCATGCGGATTTTCCTTGGGTGCCGGATGGCGTATCGGCCAGCAGTTTGCGTGCCTCGACCAGCCATTCGAACACGGCGAGCGGGGAATCCAGCCGGTGCAGCGCCAAACTCGGGCCTGATCCGACCTTGATTGCCACGCCGCCTCGCGGCTGCACGACGGCGAAGCCGCTTTCATCGGTGGTGTCGTCGCCCGCGAACACCGGCACCCGGCCCGCAAACGGCGCCTCCCGCAGGAAGGCGTCGATCGCGACGCCCTTGTTGATGCCGGCGGGCTTGACCTCGAATACGAATTTGCCGTGCAACAGCTCCAGCTGCGGCTGGTCGGTGATGGTGCGCAGCAGGGCGTCACGGCACACGGCCTCGAGCTGGGGCGCGAGTCGGTAGTGCAGCGCGACGGCCGCGTGCTTGCGCTCCACCAGCAGGCCCTCGTACACGCGGGCCAGCTCGTTGGCCGTGTCCAGCACGTCCGTCAGATCGGGCGGGCGCTGCTCCTGCATCTCGCCATCGGCAGCGCGGCGCTGCACGCCGTGCTCGCCCGCCGCCGGCAGGCGCAGCGGCGCCAGGAAGCGATCGAGCACGTCGATCTGCCGGCCGGACACCACGGCCAGCGCGCCGCCGAGCAGGTCGCGCAGGTCGCTGAGCAGCGGGACGAGGGCGCTGGGCACCTCGATGGCCTCCGGCGTCTCGGCAATTGCCACCAGGGTGCCGTCGAAGTCGAGGAAGAGCGCAGCGTCGGGGCTGAGGCGGGGGGGCGTCTGCATGGGGAAAACCATAGCAGAGTCGGCAAGCCTGGGGGGTCGGCAAAAATCCAATTCAATTGAAACAACGCGCACGCTGCCGGCTGCACCCTGGCCGAGGGTGCCAAAGCCCTGTCGCGGACTCAGGCGGGCAGCGCCAAGGCCTCCGCCACGGCCGCCACGCGTGCCCGGGCGATTCTTTCCGCGATCTTCGTTCCGGCAGCGCCTTCCGCCTGCGCCTGCGCTGCAATAGGTGCGGTCGCCACCGAGCGCGCGGCCGACAGCGCTGTCAACAGCCGGTCCCGCTGCGGGTAGGGCTGCGCTTCCAGCCCCAGCCGCCCGCGCGCGTCGCATTCGCAGGCCAGCAGCGCCTGCTCGAAACGCGCCGGCTTGCGAAACGCGTCGCACCGCTCGAGCAGCCGAACCAGCGCCGCGGCGCCGAATTCGCCGCTTCGGTGGATGTTGCCGTGCTCGCGCGCGACCACCTCGGCCAGTTCGCGCAGTTCCACCGGTACGCGCCAGCGCTCGCAGACCTCGCGCAGCAGGCCCACGCTGCGTTGTTCGTGGCCGATGTGCCGCGGCAGCACGTCGGCCGGCGTGGTGCCTTTGCCGAGGTCGTGCACCAGGCAGGCGAAGCGCACCGGGAGCGGCGCGTCCAGCCGTGCCGCCATGTCGAGCACCAGCAACAGGTGCCGCCCGGCGTCGACTTCGGGATGGTGGGCCTCCGGCTGGGGCACGCCCCAGAGCCGATCCACCTCAGGCAGCAGCACGCCGAGCGCGCCGCATTCGCGCAGCAGCTCGAACATGCGCGAAGGACTGGCTTCCATGAGACCGCGCGCGAGCTCCTGCCAGACGCGCTCGGCCACCAGCGCGTCGGCCTCGCCTGCGGCGACCATCTCGCGCATCAATGCCATCGTTTCGGGCGCGACGCGAAAGTCGGCGAAGCGGGCGGCGAAGCGAGCGACGCGCAGGATGCGCACCGGGTCCTCGCGGAAGGCATCGGTCACGTGGCGCAGCACCTTGCCGTTCAGGTCACGCCGGCCGCCGAAGGGATCGATCACGTGGGCGAGGTCCAGCGTGGCGCCGGCCTTGCCGGAGGGCAGCGCGATGGCATTGACCGTGAGGTCGCGCCGCGCGAGGTCTTGCTCCAGCGTGACCTCCGGCGAGGCGTGGACGATGAAGCCGCGGTAGCCGGGGCCGCTCTTGCGCTCGGTGCGCGCCAGCGCGTATTCCTCGCGCGTCTCGGGGTGCAGGAAAACGGGGAAATCGCGGCCCACGGGCAGGTAGCCCTGTGCGGTCATTTGCTCGGGCGTGGCGCCCACCACGACCCAGTCGCGGTCGCCGCCCGGACGGCCCAGCAGGGCATCGCGGATGGCGCCGCCGACGAGATAGGTTTGCATGCGCCTCAGTTTAGGCGCTGCCTCGGGCGGCCCGTCGCCCGGAGTCGGCTGTCCGAATTCCTCAGCTCTCGATGCGATAAGGCTCGTCCTTGACCACGAAGCGCTTCTCGACCAAAGCCTCGTCGATCCACGCCTTGACGCCGGGCAGTTGCTGCACGCGTTCGATGTAAGCGGCGATCTCGGCGGGTACCGGCAGGCCGAAGGTCTTGATGCGTACCCCGACCGGTGCGAAGTACGCGTCCGCAATGCCGAACTCGCCGAACAGCATCGGCCCGCCGTGCGTCTCCAGCAGGCCGCTCCACATCTGCACGATGCGGGCGAGGTCGGCGCGCACCTGCGGCTGGTCGCGCAGGATGATCTTGCCCTGCACACGCAGGTCGGCCTCGATGTTCATGCCGCAGTGGGTGCGCAGCGCGGCGAAGCCCGAATGCATCTCGGCGCAGACGCTGCGGGCATGCGCGCGGAGGGCCTTGTCGCGCGGCCAGAGCGCCTTGTCAGGATGGGTTTCGGCGAGGTATTCGCAGATCGCCAGCGTGTCGTAGACCACGATCGGCCCGTCGACCAGCACGGGCACGCGACCGGCCGGGCTCAAGGCCTCGATGGTCTTCTTGAAATGCGAGTCGGCTTCGAAGGAATCGAAGGGAACCATCACCTCCTCGAATGCGATGCCGGCCTGCTTCACGAGCACCCAGGGGCGCATGGACCACGACGAGTAGTTCTTGTTGCCGATGTAGAGCTTGAGCATGCGATCTCCGGTTTTGCAGGGGACCTGGGATGCTAGTGCCCGGCGGGCGCCCGATTGATGCTGAAGGTGCGTGGTATTGATGCTCAGCGCTTGCCCGCGCCGTCGCCATCGTCATGGTCATCGCTGCCAGGTGGGGCGATCGCGCGCTTGCTGCCCCGCTTCGGTTGCGGCCCGGCCGCACCTGCGCCCGACTTCACCATATGCGGCACCAGCGAGAGCACGGCCAGCGCGAGCAGGGCACTGAGCACCGCCGTCAGCTCGCGGCCGAGACCGCAGGCCATGCCGATGGCGGCCGTCAACCAGAGCCCCGCCGCAGTGGTGAGGCCCTCCACATGCCGCTCGTCGCGGCCCTGCTTGAGGATGGTGCCGGCGCAGAGGAAGCCGACACCCGCCACCAGGCCCTGGATCACGCGGCTCATGTCGGCGGGCTCGATCCCGGCCTGCTGGGGAACGAGCACGAAGAGCGCCGAGCCGATGGCGACCAGCATGTGCGTGCGCACGCCGGCCGCCTTGCCTTGCTGCTCGCGCTCGAAGCCCAGCACGAAGCCCAGCACCGAGGCCAGCACCAGGCGCACCGTGATGCGGGTGAGCTGGGTGAGGTCGCCCACGTCCGAAAATTCGGCCACGACCGTGGATGCGACTTCATCCCACCAGGTCATTCGATGCCTCTCCGACGCCTGTCACTCCGCGTACTTCCGGCGGCGCTCAGGGCAGGTCCTTGCTGGGCTCGGGCTCGGCGGCGTCGCGTGGCCCCACGGTGCCCAGGCGGTCCTTGAGCGACTGCGGGCGGCCGGTGATCAGGGCCGCGTAGTTGGTGGTGTTGGCCAACACCTTCTTGACGTAGTCGCGCGTTTCGTTGAAGGGCACGTTCTCGGCCCAGATCGCGGCCTCCACCACCGGGCCGTTGCGCCAGTTGCGCGGCCGGCCCGGGCCAGCGTTGTAGGCCGCGGCGGCCAGCGCCATGGAGCCGTCGAAGTCATCGAGCGCGAGCTTGAGGTAGTTGGTGCCGATGGTGATGTTGGTGTCGCGGTCGTTGATCTGGTTGGGTGTGAAACCGGCGAGGCCGATCTTGCGGGCGGTCCAGCGCGCAGTGGCAGGCATCACCTGCATCAGGCCCGAGGCGCCCACGCCGGAGCGCGCGTCCATGATGAAGCGGCTCTCCTGGCGGATCAGGCCGTAGACATAGGCCGGATCGAGGCCGATCTCCGCGCTCTTGGCGACGACCGTTTCGCGAAAGGGCATGGGATAGCGCTGCTCCACGTCGATCGTGCCCTTGGTGCGCTCGCTGGTGTTGATGCAGCGGTCCCAGACCTCGCGCTGGCAGGCGAGGTCGGCGGCAGCGAGCAGCTCGCGGTCGCCCATGCCGCCCTTGTCGTGCAGGTTGGTGGCGTAGTTCCACTCGCGCACGCCTTCGGAGCGAAGGCCGATCCCGATCGCGTACAGCGCGCGGGCCAGCGCCGGGTTGCCGCGCGCCGACGCCTTCTCCTCGGGCGTGAGCGGCGCAGGGCGGGTCGGCACGTTGGCGCGCTGGCCCAGCTCCTCCAGCGCCAGCAGTTCGTAGAAGCCGCGGGTGCCGGCGATGCTCTCGTACAGCGTGCGCGCCTCGGCCCGCCGCTCGTCCCCGCCCTGCGCCTGCAGCGCGCGAGCCTTCCAGTACACCCAGGTCGGGTCGTCCTGGGCCGATTCGCTCATGCCGGCGATGGCCGCGCGCACTTCCTTCCAGTTGGCGCTGCGCAGGGCGGCCCGGGCCTTCCATGCGAGCATGTCGTCCGACAGGTCGGCGTTCTTGGTGACGTTGGCGAACGCGCCGCCCGCGGCGGGCGAGAGCTTCACCGCGTACTGGCGGCCGATCGCGCCCCAGACCCAATTGCGTTCCTCGGGCGAGAGCATCACGCTCCACTTGCTTTCCAGCTGAGAGGCAGCCATGTCCGGGTCGGCGATGGTCATCTTGATGAGCGCCAGCACGACCAGCTCGCGCCGCGCCTTGCCGGGGGCGACGCCGCGGCCGGCCAGGAACTTCGCCATGCTGGCGTTGAGCTCGTCGAACTGCGGGACGGCATCGGGCGCGGCCAGCAGGATCGCGGCGCGCGCAGCCTGCGGACGATTCGACTCGACGGCGAGCCGCGCTTTCTTCCACGCGTCGTTGGGCGACATCATGCGCGCGGAAATCATGCGGTCGGCTGCGGTCAGGCAGCCGTCGTCGAGCTCGCGCTGGCCCAGCCAGTTGCGGCGCACCTCGGCGGCCTGTTCGGCGGTCGGGCTGCCGGCGCGCAGCGCGGCGACGAGCGCGGCGTAGCAGCGCACCTGGGCGTCGTCGTTCATGCGGTACGCCGGATGCAGCGCGGCGAAATTGTCCCAGTCACGGCGCTGGCCGAGCAGGATGAGCCAGTCGTTGCGCAGGCGGTCCTCCTGGTAGGTGCCGGGATAGCGCGAGAGGAAATCCTGCACCTCCGAGGGACTGGCCTCGTCGAGCCGGGCCTTGAGCTCCCAATAGGCCGCCCACGGCTCGAGCAGGTGGCCCCGGGCCTGCGGCAACAGGGCGGACAGGCGTGCCTTGTCGCCGCGCTGCGCGGCCTGCTTCATCTGCACGATCACGTCGTCGCTTCCGGTCTGCGCGCGTGCCGGCTGCAGCCATGCCGTGGCGGCAATTGCGAGCGAAAGAAGGAGGGTGGGGACGGAGGCGCGAAGACCACTGCGCACAGGTGACAAAATGCTTGCGAACTGCATCGGGGCATTATGGACAAGTCAAAGGGCGCCGACACCTCGGCAACTGCCAACTTTCTCAAGCAACAGCTGCGTTCCGCACTGGTTGCGCAACGGCTTGCCATGCCCGACCGGCTCGCGCGCGCCGACCTGCTGCAGCGCGTGATGCGGATCTGGCTGGTGGGCCGGCCCGACACGGTGATCGGCGCCTACTGGCCGATCAAGGGCGAATTCGATCCGCTGCCGGCGCTGCACCGGTGGAAGGAAGACGGCGAGTTGCAGGGGGAACCGCAGCGCCGCCGCATCGGACTGCCGGTGATGGACAAGGTGCACAAGACCCTGACCTTTCATGCCTGGCATCCGGGCTGCCCGATGGAAGAGGACGCTTTTGGCATTCCGAAGCCCAAGGACACGGAGCTGATCGTGCCCACGCTGCTCTTCGTGCCCTGCGTCGGCTACAGCGCCGGCGGCTACCGGCTCGGCTACGGCGGCGGCTTCTACGACCGGACCCTGGCGGCGCTGGAACCGCGGCCCTTCACGGTCGGGCTGGGCTTCACCCAGGGTTTCCTCGAGGACTTCGAGCCGGAGCCGCATGACCTGCCGCTGGACGCAATCCTCAACGACAACGGAGTGGTCTGGCCGGTGGGTTGAATCGGCGCTTGTCGAGGCGGCCCCGGCCGTTCGGCGACGCCCGTTCATGACTCCTTCAGTCGAGCTGATCCACGGTGTCGGGGTCGGGCACCTCCCCGATGGTCTGCCGCGTGGTGGCCGCCTGGGCCTCGAGCCAGTCGCGAAAGGCCTGGATCTCGGGCCGCTGTGCGCTGCGCGGGCCGACGATCAGCCAATAGGCCATCGGTGAATCCATGCGGTGCTGCGGCAGCACTTCCACCAGGTCGCCGTTGGCCAGGCTCTCGGCGATCAGCGAGCTGCGCGCCAGCACCACGCCCTGCCCGGTGAGCGCGGCCTGCACCATCTGATAGGCATAGTTGAAGTAGAGCCAGCGCTTGGGCTGCGCGCGCTGCAGGTCGTTGACCTCGAACCAGCGCCGCCATGTCAGCCATTCGAGGTGCGTGCGGTGCGCATCACCGGCCTCGATGAGTGCAAACCGCGCAATGTCGGCCGGCGTCCTGATCGGCGGGTTGCTCTTGATCAGCCAGGGGCTGGCCACCGGCGTGAGGTTCTCGCCGAACAGGCGTATCGAGCCCGCCGGCATGTTCTCGCCGGGGCCATAGCGCAGGGCGATATCGATGTCGGCGAGGTCCAGGTCGAGCGCGGAATCGCTGGCGTCGATGCGGATGTCGATCTCCGGGTTGTCGCGCTGGAAGGCTTCCAGCCGAGGGATCAGCCACATCGAGGCGAAGGAGGCAAAGGTCGTGAGCGAGACGCTCTTGCGCCCCGCGCTCTGCCGGATCTGCCGCACGGCGCCGTCGATGCGCGGCAGCGCCTGCTGCACCGCCAGCAGCAGCTGGGCGCCGGCGCTGGTGAGCTCGACGGCGCGCGTATGCCGCAGGAACAAGCCCACACCCACTTCTTCTTCGAGCGACTGGATCTGCCGGCTGACGGCGGACTGGGTCAGCGCCATCTCCTCGGCCGCAGCGCGAAAGTTGAGATGCCGGGCCACGGCCTCGAAGGCCCGCAGGTGGCCAGCCGAGATCGGGCGTGAGCGCAGGTGGGTCTGGGAATGCTGCATGGCGACGGATGCGAGTCCACGGATTGATGCGAAAGCGGAATCATTAGGGTACCGCGTTTTCATTGGACCGCGAACGAGCCAGCGCCGATCATTCATTCCCGAAGCGCGCCATTGCGCTGACGAAGAACCCTCTTCCAGGAGCTCCCTATGTCCGCCGCCTGCACCACCTCCACATTTCCGTCGTCCCCGGCCCTCGCTACCCGTCCGGCTGCTGTTCCGCCGGCCGTTCGTCGCGGTGCGTGGCAACTGGCGGCGGGCGAGGCGACCAGCCTCAGGGCATCGAAGGCGAGCATCCTGCGCATCCGGCAGGGACGCGTCTGGGTCACGCGGGACGCCACCGCCCAATGGGGCAGCGAGGACCTGGTGCTGGCACCGGGCGAGACCTTGCGGGTCGAATCCGGCGAGCGCATCGTCATGGAGCCGTGGGACGGCCAGGGCGCTACCTACAGTTGGGATCTCGCGTCGGCCGCCGATCGGGCCTAGTTTCAGATGTCCAGCCTGGGGCGCAGCGCCAGAAAGCGCGCGAGCGCCTCTTGCCCGTCGAACTGCTCGACGACTGCAATGTCGTCGCTGTCTTCCACTTCGGCGAGCCCCAGATCGAACCTGTGGTAGCGGCGTTGCAAGAGTTCGCCCTCGTACACCACCCGCATCCGCACGTGCCTGGAGTCCGTCTCTAGCCGCTCCATCAGGCGCAGCACGTTGCGGCGCGGGCCTTCGAAGTGTTGGCAGAAGCGCATGCCGTCGAAGACCAGCAGGCCGGTGATGCCCTCCCTTTCATTTCGGGCGCGCGCCTGAGCCACGATCTGGCCTACCACGTCGGTGCGCTGGTCCGGGGCCAGCATGCTGCAGTAGAGGATCTCGTGGAGTTCTGTCATTCGTCGGGGATGGGGGCGCCCGCAGTGTAGGAGCGCCCCGCGGCAAGCGAAATGTGAAAAGACATAGATCGGCGGCCTATAGTCCGAAGGTGACTTTCGACTATCCAGCGCTCAGTCATCCGCCGACCGGTCAGAACCCTTGCGACCGCTGCCTGCTGCGCTCCAATCCCGCCTTCCTGCCCATCACGAGCGAGGAATTGCGCCTCATCGAATCCTTTCGCACCGGTACGCGCATCGTCGAGGCCGGCCGGCCGCTGATCGAGGAGGACCGACCCAGCCCCTCGCTCTACACGATCTACTCCGGCTGGGCCTTCCGATTCAAGACGCTGAGCGACGGCCGCCGGCAGATCCTGGGCTTCCTGCTTCCGGGGGATTTCGTCGGGCTGCAGGACGAGTTCGCCGAAAGCCACACGCATGGCGTCGAAGCGGTGACCGACATCGCAGTCTGTTGCTTCGCCCGCGAGCGCCTGTGGGAGCTGTTCCATGCCCAGCCCAAGCTGGGTTACCACATCACCTGGCTGGCGGCGCGCGAGGAGAAGATCGTGGACGACAACCTCGTGACCGCCGGCCGCCGCAATGCGGGCGAGCGCGTCGCGATGCTGCTGATGCATCTCTACCGGCGCGCCGAGCGAGTCGGCATGGCGCGCGGGGGCTGGGTCCAGTTTCCATTCAACCAGCAGCACATCGCCGATGCGCTCGGGCTGTCGCTGGTGCACACCAACAAGACCTTGAGGCGGCTGCAGCAACTGGGGTTGTACAAGCTCGAAGCCGGATGGCTGCGCATCCTCGAGCCCCATGCGCTGGAGACCCTGGGCGACTACTTCGATCGGCCGCTGCAGGCGACGCCGCTGATCTGAAGCAGGTGTGAACGAATTCGCGCTGCCCGGTCATTCCGCCCCTCGGCGCGCACACTTCAGTGGCCCGAGGCGCCGCGGCGCAAGCGCCATCGCGTATCGTAGGGGCCCTGTCCGCAACGTGGACGAAGCCTGGACCGGCCTGCGCCGGCAACTCCATTGACCGTCGCCCGCTCATCCGTGAAGCTCCTGCCCCGCCTGCGCCAGATCGCCATGGTCGGCAGCGTCGAAACCTTCGGCGTTGCCATCGGCGGCATCGCCGGCCTGCTCATCGTCAACGTGCTGCCCAAGGACCAATATGCGGCCTACACCTTCCTGGTGGCCTGCATGACCCTGATCCTGGGAGTGACCGACCTCGGGTTGGCACACTGCTGCATGCCCATCGTGGGGCAGCGTGCCAACGAGCGGCCCTGGGTCGTGGGCGTGTGCCACCAGGTCTTCCGCAAGCGCTGGTTGCTGCTGGCACTGGGTCTGGCACTGGTCGTGCCTTATTGGTTCTACAGCTCGCAGCAGCACGGCTGGTCCGGCGCCGCTTACCTGGCAGGCTCGGTACTGATGGTGTCGGTCGTCCTGCTCGCGCTCAGGGAGCACTACGCCAGCACGGTGCTGCTCATCCTCAGCCAGATCGGCACCCTCAACCGCATTGCCTTCGCCTCGCACAGCGTTCGTATTGCATTTGTCGGCGCGGTGCTGCTCTTGCCGATCACGTCGTGGTCGATGGTCGGCATCGTGGCTGCGACCGCCGCTGCCAGCTTCGTCAGCGTTCTGCTCTATCGCAAGGCCTTCCGCACGCAGCAGGTGCCCGATGCGGACCTGGACGCCGGCGACTCCAAAAAGGTGGATGCCGAAATCCTGCGCATCGCCAAGCCCCTGGTGCTGCCGGGCGTTTTCTACCAGGTGCAGGGGGTCATCACCGTGTTCCTGGTGTCGCTGTTCGGCACTTCCAGCATGCTGGCCGAGGTCGGTGCCTTTGGCCGGCTCGCCATGGTGCTGATGGTGGTCGATCGCGTGACCAACGTGCTGCTGTTCCCCGCGATCGCGCGTGCGCCCATGGGCCCGCGCCTGGGCACCATCGTGGCGCAGGCCCATGTGGCTTACTTCGCCATGGGGGCAGCCGTGCTGCTGAGCTCCGTGGTCTTTCCGCAGTATTGGATCCTGCTCCTGGGCAAGCAGTACGCGAGCATGACGCCGCTGGTGTGGATGGTCTTTCTGGCATCCATCGTGATGAACGCGTCCGGGTTTGCCTTTCGTACGTTGTCGGTGCGCGGCGCGACGGCGGGCCAGACCTACAGCATCGCCGTGACGCTGATCACGCAGGTGCTCTTCCTGTGGCTGGTGGGCGTGAGCGACTTGCGCTCGGTGCTGTGGTTCGGCATTGCCACGAGCCTCGCCAACTTCGCCTACCAGTACGCGCTGCTGGCGACGCGCTGGCGGGAGTGGCGCAAGGACGACGCTCAGGCGCGCTTGTAGATCCGGCCGATTGCTGCAGCGATCTTCAAGGCGAGCTGGCTCTTGCGCAGCTCTCCGTCCGAATACACGCGGATCGGTGCATTGGCATAGCGCCAGTACCACTTGCTCGCGAGCGACGGAGGCCGACCTCGCAGCGCCTGGCCGATGAAGCCGCCATGCCACGGCTTGACCGAGCCGATCGCATGAGAGAGGTAGTAGCCGCCAGGCGCGAAGTCCATCGCCTCCGGGCCGGCGGTGTTCAAGGGCGCATCGCACACCGTCAGTGCGAAGTTGAGGGCATCCTGGTCCGTCGAATGGAACAGCGCCGCCGACCCGCCCGCCTTGAGCTGCTTCGCGCCCTCGTTGTAGTCCACCACCAGGTCGCACAGCCGGCGCCACAGGTCCAGGAACTCGAAATGCGCGCGCGAAACCGCGATGAAGCCGGCGTTGTAGTAGCGGTCCAGCCCGCGGCGCGGCACGGCCCCATGGGGTGCGAAGAATCGGCCCCACAGCAGGCGCTTGGGATGCCGCGCCGGGAAGCACCAGTTGACGTCCTCCGCAAGGGAGATGCCGTCTTCGGTGAACCAGCCCGCGAGCGACGGCCAGTCGCACTTCACCACGATGTCGGGGTCGATGTAGGCGCAGATCTCCGCCTGCGGGGCATGCTTTTCCAGCATCTCGCGGATGAACGTGGGCTTGTAATAGGTGAAGTGCAGGGGCGTGTCGAGTTCGAGCATGCACAGGGTCAGCTGCGGCGCGACCTGGAGCCGGTTGCTGGCGCGGTCGAAGGCTGGCGCATCGACGATCCAGCCGGGCAGGGCGCCGCGATAGCCTACCCACAGCTCGCCTTCGTAGCCCGCGGCGACCAGCGAGTTCGCCAGCGCCGCAACGCCGAAGTGATAGTTTTTCTCGAAAAGCGTGCAGAGCGTGATGTTCATGAAGCGTAAGGAAGCGTTGCCCTCAAGTGTAAACAAATGTTCTATACATGCGCGTGACGTTCGCCTCATTGGGCGGCAAACAATTCAGCCAGATCGCGCTCGTAGACCTGCAGTCGGCGCACCGCCTGCTCGCGCTGGCCGGCGCTGGTGCTCCTGTGCAGGGCGGCCAGGCTGCGACAGCTTTCCTGGTGAAGCGCGCGTTGGCGATCGTGCCACGGCCCCGGCGGCGGGTCTGCGACGCGGAGCACATAGGCGTGGATGGTCGCCCGCGCTTCGGCCGGCTGCGTCCGCTCGGCGCGAAAGCGGCGCAGCAGCGCCAGCACCTCCCGCTGGCTTCGGCGACGCTCGGCGTCAACAGCTTGCGGGTCGAAGACGGACTGCGCCACCTGCTGTTTCAGCAGTTCGCGCTGCGCCGGCTCGAGACGGCCGTAGAAGTCTTCATGGCGCTCGAGAAGCCGCTCGTAGCGCTTCTCCTGCCAGCGCGCCGGGCCGCCATCGAGCCACTCCTTTCGGTACTCGGCGTTGTTCTTTGCGTACTTGCGCTCCAGCTGCTGCAGTTGCGCTTCCCCAAGGCTCAGCGCCAGATCGGCGCCGGGGCCTTCCGCCCGCACCGCCACCGCGAGCAGCCGCTCGCGGATGCGATCGGCAAATTCGCAGACCTGCTCGGGGGTGACATCTTCGGGCGCCAATGCTTGCGCCCTGCGCAGCAGCTCGGCCAGCCGGGGCAGCTCGTGGCGGCGATGCCACGCAAGCAGCTCGGCCAGGTCATCGCGCACCCGGGGCGTTTGCGTGCCGTCGAAATCCAGGTAGCCGTTCAGCCACCAGTAGCTCAGCTCTGGCAGGTTGTTGTAGGCCAGCTTGAGGGTGCTGCAGGCCGCGATCGTGGCGGCGGCGAGGAGCACGCCGATAATTCGCGCCAGCCAGACCCAACGAATTCGAGAAAGTGGCATGAACAAGACTTCGCAGGACAATCCGGAACCGGTCGATGTCGTCATCATGGCGGCGGGCAAGGGCACGCGCATGAAAAGCAGCCTGCCCAAAGTGTTGCATCGTTTAGGCGGGCGCGCGCTGGTGGCGCACGTCGTGGACACGGCCGCGCGCATCGGCGCGCGCAAGGTGGTGGTGGTCACTGGCCATGGCGCCACCGATGTCGAAGCTGCGCTCGCCGAGGGTGCTGCGGGCGTGCTGCCGCAATTCGCTCGGCAGGTGCCCCAACTGGGCACCGGCCACGCGATGCAACAGGCCGCTCCGCTCCTGCCCGACGATGGCACGGTGGTGGTGCTTTCGGGCGACGTGCCCCTGATTGGCGACGCCACCCTGCGCGCGTTGATTGCACAGAGCGCGGGGCGCCGGCTCGCGCTGCTCACCATCCGCGTGGAAGACCCGACCGGCTATGGCCGCATCGTGCGCGCGCCCGCCGCCGAAGGCGAGGGAGAGGTGCAGGCGATCGTGGAAGAGAAGGACGCGAGCGAGGCGCAGCGCGCCATCCGCGAGACCTACAGCGGTGTGATGGCCGTGCCGGCCCAATTGCTCAAGCCCTGGCTGGCGCGGCTGGACAACAAGAACGCACAGGGCGAGTACTACCTGACCGACGTGGTGGGCTTCGCCACCATCGACGGCGTGCCCGTGCTGGCGCACCGCATCGACGACCCCCTCGAGGTGGCCGGCGTCAATACGCCCGCCCAGCTGGCGGCGCTCGAGCGCGCCTACCAGCGGCGCCAAGCCGATGTGCTGATGGCGCAGGGCGTGCGCCTCGCCGATCCGGCGCGCATCGACGTGCGCGGCACCCTGGCCTGCGAATCCGACGTCGAGATCGACGTCAACTGCGTCTTCGAGGGTGCCGTTTCGCTCGGCGCCGGCGTGCGCGTCGGCGCCAACTGCGTGATCGCCAATGCGCGCATCGAGACCGGCGCCGTGATTCATCCCTTTACCCATATCGACGGGGAGAAGGCCGGTGTGACGGTCGGCGGCGGTTCGCGGGTGGGGCCCTTCGCACGGCTACGGCCCGGCACGAGGCTCGGTGCCGAGGTGCATATCGGCAACTTCGTCGAGGTCAAGAACTCCACGCTCGCCGCCGGCGCCAAGGCCAACCACCTGGCCTATCTGGGTGATGCCAGCGTGGGCGCACGCGTCAACTACGGCGCCGGCAGCATCACTGCCAACTATGACGGCGCCAACAAGCACCGCACGGTGATCGGCGACGACGTCCACGTGGGCAGCAACTGCGTGCTGGTGGCGCCGATCACCATCGGCGCCGGCGGTACGGTGGGGGGTGGCTCGACCATCACCAAGAGCACCGAGCCGGGCGTGCTCACCGTCTCGCGGGGGCGGCAGGTCAGCTTTGCGAACTGGACGCGGCCGCAGAAGGCCCCGAAGAAGTCGTAGGCAGCGGCACGCGGGGATCGAACTTCGCGCGCTTGACGCTGAAGAAGGCCTTGACGTTGCGCACATTGGCATCGGCGGTGAAGAGGCGCTGCGCGAGCGCCTGATAGCCGGGCATGTCGCGCACCGTGGCGATCAGTACGAAATCGGGGCCTGGCGAGACGCGGTAGCACTGCTGCACCGCTTCGTCGGCCACCACGCGCAGCTCGAAGGCTTCCAGGGCGGCTGCATCCTGTCGGTCGAGCGACACCTCGATCACTGCGGTGAGCAACGCACCTAGCCGGTCGGGATCGAGCACCGCGGCCTCACGCACGATCCAGCCGCCCTCGCGCAACCGGCGGACCCTCCGCAAGCAAGTCGCAGTCGAAAGGCCGAAGCGCTCGGCGAGCGATTGGTTGCTCTGGGACGCATCGTCTTGCAATGCGCCGAGGAGTTGCCAGTCTACTGAATCAATGACTTGAGATTTCATATTAGACCGAAAACTGAAATTATCTAACACAGCCGGACCAGGATGAAATTTGATATCGTTGTTTGACGCAAAATGAATGCATATTTCATGAAGTGCTAACTACGATCCCATAACGTTCAATTCGCGGAGTTCTCCATGTGTGGCATCGTCGGCGCCGTTTCAGGCCGCAACATCGTTCCCATCCTTGTCCAGGGTCTGCAGCGCCTCGAATACCGCGGCTACGACTCCTGCGGCGTGGCGGTGCACGCCGGCGGGCTGGCGCGTGCCCGCACCACCTCCCGCGTGGCCGACCTGCTGGCGCAGGTGCGCGACGATCGCATCGAAGGCAGCACTGGCATCGCCCATACGCGCTGGGCGACGCACGGTGCGCCCGCCGTGCACAACGCGCATCCGCATTTCAGCCACGGCCCCGGGGCCGACGCCGAGGCCGGCCGCGCCGGCCGCGTAGCGCTGGTGCACAACGGCATCATCGAGAACCACGAGGCGCTGCGCACCCAGTTGCAAGCCAGAGGCTATGTGTTCGCGAGCCAGACCGATACCGAAGTCATCGCCCACCTGATCGACAGCCATTACGACGGTGACCTGTTCGAGGCGGTGAAGGCCACCGTGCTGCAACTACGGGGCGCCTACGCGATTGCCGCGATCTGCCGCGACGAACCGCACCGCGTCGTCGGTGCGCGTGCCGGCTCTCCACTGATCCTGGGCGTCGGCACGGAAGGAGGCGAGAACTTCCTCGCCAGCGATGCGATGGCGCTGGCCGGGGTGACAGACCAGATCGTCTACCTGGAAGAGGGCGACGTCGTCGACATGCAGCCCGGCCGGTACTGGATCGTCGACCGCGCTCACAAGCCCGTCACGCGGCCGGTGCGGACCGTGCTCGCCCACAGCGGCGCCGCCGAGCTCGGCCCGTACCGTCACTACATGCAAAAGGAGATCTTCGAGCAGCCGCGCGCCATCGCCGACACGCTGGAGGGCATCGAGGGCATCGTGCCCGAGCTCTTCGACGGCGTGGGCCAGGACGGCGCGCCCGGCGCTGCCGCGTGGCGCGTCTTCAAGGAGATCGACAAGGTGCTCATCCTGGCCTGCGGCACCAGCTACTACAGCGGCTGCACCGCCAAGTACTGGCTCGAGAGCATTGCCAAGGTCCCGGCCCAGGTCGAGATAGCGAGCGAGTACCGCTACCGCGATTCCGTCCCCGATCCGAGGACCCTGGTGGTGACCATCAGCCAGTCGGGCGAGACCGCCGATACGCTGGCCGCGCTCAAGCATGCGCGTTCACTGGGCATGGAGCAGACGCTGACCATCTGCAACGTCGCGACGAGCGCGATGGTGCGCGAATGCAAGCTGGCCTACATCACGCGCGCCGGCGTCGAGATCGGCGTGGCTTCGACCAAGGCCTTCACCACGCAGCTGGCGGGCCTGTTCCTGCTCACGCTGGCGCTGGCCCAGGCCAAGGAGCGCCTGAGCGAGGCCGACGAAGCGCGCTACCTGAAGGAGATGCGGCATCTGCCTGTGGCGCTGCAGTCCGTGCTGGCGCTGGAGCCGCAGATCATCAGCTGGGCCGAGGACTTCGCGCGCAAGGAGAACGCGCTCTTCCTGGGCCGCGGCCTGCACTATCCGATCGCGCTCGAGGGCGCGCTCAAGCTCAAGGAGGTTACTTACATCCACGCGGAGGCCTATGCTGCCGGCGAACTCAAGCACGGGCCGCTCGCCTTGGTCACGAGCGCGATGCCGGTGGTCGCCGTGGCGCCCAACGATGCGCTGCTGGAGAAGCTCAAGAGCAACCTGCAGGAAGTGCGCGCCCGCGGCGGCGTGCTCTACGTCCTGGCCGACGGCGACACGCACATCGAGCGCGGCGAGGACCTGCACGTGATCCGCATGCCCGAGCACTACGGTGCACTGTCGCCCATGCTGCACGTGGTGCCGCTGCAGTTGCTGGCGTATCACACCGCGTGCGCGCGGGGGACCGATGTCGACAAGCCGCGCAACCTGGCGAAGAGTGTGACGGTGGAGTGAGTGCGCGGGGTGGGGGCAGCGTGCGCGTGCGGAGCGGAAAGTGAACGTGAGTCTTCGGTTCGTCAACTGATAGGCGAGGAGAGCAAGGGGCGCGTGTTTCGCGACCGGTTCCTCATCGCGGACGTGAAGATGAAACTGGAGCAACCGGCTGAGCGCTGGTTCTGGTTCGACCCGCCATTCCACCGCAATCAAGGCGTGCTGCTCTACATGCAGCCTGACGGTGTCTGGCGCATTGACTTTCAGCTGGGATGGGATGTCGACCCGGACGAAGAAAAGAAGCCGAGAACATTATTCCGCGGTCAAGCAAATGCTTGCACACACCTCGCCTGGCATGGAAGCTGGCCGCCGTATTCGTTCTTGGTATCACCGTCATGGGGTTGACCTCCGCGTTCAGGGGGGACGCATCGACTCCATTTCAGAAGCACTACGAGCTGCAACTCAGCCCCAACACTGTCATCGGTATTCCCTGACAGGAGAGTGGGCGCCGGGCTTCAATGGGGGCGACT
This sequence comes from Variovorax sp. PBS-H4, assembly GCF_901827205.1. Lineage (NCBI taxonomy): Bacteria > Pseudomonadati > Pseudomonadota > Betaproteobacteria > Burkholderiales > Comamonadaceae > Variovorax > Variovorax sp. PBS-H4. Next base: position 1,110,108 of record NZ_LR594675.1, read on the forward strand.
AGGCAGGTCGAAGGGACTGGTGCCCAAGGCGACGAGACACCTCCACGCCACATTCCTTCGCTGCCTTGGCCTGCACGCCTGTCCAGTTCGTGTCGAACGAGCGAGACCGGCCCATCAGCGTGATTCCCAACACGATGTTCCCAGAGTAGTCGAACACGGGCGCGGCGAAGGAGCAGACGCCCGGCGTTGGATTGTTCACGGAACGCGACACGCCATGCTTGCGAACTTCGTTGAGCATGCCCTGGAGTTGTTCACGGTCGATGGGCGTGGCGATGTCCGGTCCCAAGCGTCGCTCGTCTTCGAGAAGCGATTCTTCGATGAGTTTGGCGGGCAGATAGGCCGCGAAAAGCCGACCTGTTGCAGTTCCCGCAAGCGACATGACCGTCCCGGTGCGGATGTTGGTGTGGAGCGGGTAAATCGCGTCGAAGAGGAACACGACCGTGGGTCCCTGGTTGCCCCAGACGGATAGAGCAACGCTGTGTCCAGTCTCCCTCACCAGGCTCTCAGCAAAGGGCGTGGCCTCACGTACTGGGTTGAGCATCCTCAGCGTCACGAGGCCCAGTTGCATAGCCGTGGGCCCCAGCCAATAGTGACCGGTCGATGCCTCTTGCGTGACCAGCCCCAACTTGCCGAAGCTGACCAAGTAAGGGTGCGCCTTGCCCGGCGCCATGTCTGCGGCTTTGGCCAGCTCTCTCAGGGGCATGGGTCGACCTTGCGCGCCAAGTGCGAGAAGCAACTGACCACCTGCTTCTATCGACTGAATGCCGCGCCGCTCCTTCTCAGAGCCGGTATCTCCCTCTTCGGGTTCGAGTGCGTTCATGGACGTCTCCTAACGTTTTGATTCTAACTACATCATTAGCTTAGGGTAAACCATTAGCATATATAAGACGCGTTAGCTCAATACTAACGCCATCGGGCCGGCAGATGCGGTCCCTCATCCCAAGGAGTGAAGGTCAATGAGCAAGCAGGAAACGGAATACGACGTGCTGGTAGTTGGTACTGGCGCGTCCGGGATGTCGGCCGCAGTCACCGCCGCCTATGAAGGCCTCAAGGTGCTGGTCGTCGACAAGGCGTCCCTCTACGGCGGCACGACCGCGAGGTCCGGCGGCTGGCTGTGGATTCCCAACACCAAGTTGGCCAAGGCGCAGGGCATCAATGAGCCTGCCGGCGCAGCGCGCAAGTACCTGGAGCACGAGGCGACCACGCACTTCGACCCCGCGCGTGTCGACGTCTTCCTGGAAAACGGCCCCAAGGCCATCGACTTCTTCACCGAGGAGACCTGTGTGCAGTTCGAAATGCCGCCGGTGTTTCCCGACTACCACGCCGAAGCGCCTGGCGGCCAGCCTGGCGGCCGCTCCATGGTCACGGCTCCGTTCGACGCACGAGAGCTCGGCGACCACGTGAAGAAGCTGGCACCACCCGTTCCCGAACTGACGGTGTTCGGGATGATGCTGGGCTCGGGCAAGGAGCTGTGGCACTTCCTCCGCGCATTCAAGTCCCTGGAGTCCTTCTGGTACGTCACGAAGCGCTTCGGCTTCCATCTGCTGGACGTGGTGCGTCACGGTCGCGGCATGACCTTGACCAACGGCAACGCGCTTGCGGGCCGCCTGGCAAAGGCGGGCATGGACCTCAATGTCTCGGTCTGGCTGAACGCTCCAGTCAAGAGCCTCATCGTTGAAAACGACGTCGTCGTCGGCGCGAACGTGGTGCGCGACGGCACGCCTCAAGAAATTCGCGTGCGTAAGGGCGTCGTCCTGGCCTGCGGCGGCTTCCCCTATGACATCGAGCGACGCAAGCAATTGTTCCCGCACGCGCCGACCGGCCACGAGCACTTCACGCCGTCGCCGGCCTTGAACACCGGTGATGGTCTGCGCCTTGGCGAGTCCGTTGGTGGCTGGGTCGACCCCACCATTCCGAACGCCGCCGCCTGGTGCCCGACGTCCGTCACCAAGCGCAAGGACGGTTCGCAAGGCGTCATGCCGCACTTCATCGACCGAGCCAAGCCCGGCGTCATTGCAGTCACCGCTCGCGGCCGCCGCTTCACCAACGAAGCGCTCTCGTACCACGACTTCATTCAAGACCTGGTCAAGGCGTCCACAGGTCTCCCCGATGTGTCCTGCTGGGAAATCTGCGACCACAAGCACCTGCGCGAGTACGGCATGGGCGCAGTTGCACCGTTCCCGCTTCCGATTGGCAAGCACCTGCGAAGCGGTTACCTCAAGACCGGAAAGACCCTGCAGGAACTGGCCGAGACCATTGGCGTGCCGTACGCCGCCCTCCAGGAGGAAGTCCTGCAGTTCAACCGCGATGCCAAAGCGGGCAAGGACACCAAGTTCGACAAGGGAAGTACCGCCTACAACCGCTTCCAAGGCGACTCTCTGGTCAAGCCGAACCCTTGTATGGCGCCTATCGAGACGGGCCCCTTCTACGCAATCAAGGTCGTTGTCGGTGAAATCGGGACTTTTGCCGGTCTCGCCACCAACGAGCACTGCCAAGTGCTGACGAAGGGCCGTCGACCTATCGCGGGCCTCTACGCCGTCGGCAATGACGCGGCCAGCATCATGGGTGGCAACTACCCGGGTGCGGGCATCACCTTGGGCCCGGCCCTGACCTTCGGCTACGTCGTGGGCCAGACCCTTGCCAAGCAGCCCGACCTCTCGACTTTCACCGTCGACCAGCAATTTCGGGAGCGCGAGCGCGCCCACGCCGCTTGATTCCGGCATCTGCAAGCAAGGAAAGGCAAATGGAAATCACTGAACTGATGGCGCCGCAGGTTCTCAGCGGTCGTCTGGCACTCGTTACCGGTGCAGGCCAAGGAAATGGCAAGGCCATTGCGAAGGGCCTGGCCAAGGCCGGTGCGAAGGTAATCGTCACCGACCTTAACGAAGCCAATGCGAAGGCGGCAGCTGCTGAAATCAACGAGGCGGGCGGCAAGGCATATGCGTACAAGCTCGACGTGACGTCACGCGAGGAATGTGATGCTTTGGCGCTCACCACGGCTAGCGAAGTCGGCAACATCGACATCCTGGTCAACAACGCCGGCATCATCATCCGCGAAGATCTGGACAGCGCCAAGGTGACGTCCAACTTGCAAAAGACGCTTGACGTCAACGTGATGGGCACCTTCCACCCGACGCACTCCTGGCTGAGCGCGCTCCGGGAAACCAAGGGCGTCATCATCAACGTGGGCTCCATCGCATCGACCACCGGCATTCCCAATGTTGTCGGCTACTCGCCGTCCAAGGGCGCTGTGAAGATGCTGACGCAGGCCCTCGCCGTCGAACTCGCCAAGGACGGCATCCGCGTCAACGCCATCGCACCTGGCGTCATCGAAACGCCGATGACGTCCTATACCCGCGAGGCACCAGAGCGCCTGGACAAGTTCATGCTGCGCACGCCGATGGCACGCGTTGGCCAACCGGAAGAACTCGTTGGTCCCGTCGTCTTCCTGGCATCGGGCATGGCCACCTACGTCACGGGCGTCACGCTCCCCATCGATGGCGGCTATCTGGCTTCCTAATAAGAACACGTTTTCCCTGGTCCGCAACCCGAACTCAAAGAGTTCAACAACATCTCAACTGGAGACAGCAATGAGTATTCCTTCGTTCTTCAAGCGCGCCATCCTGGCCGCCGGTCTGGTGGCGGCAGCGGCCGCGAGCGCGCAAGTCAAGGTGGGCTACAACGGTGATCTGTCGGCTTCGCCTTCCGCGCAGAGCGGGCAGGCTGCGGTCCTGGGCATGGAGGCTGCGATTGCCGACATCAACGCCGGCGGCGGCCTTTTGGGCAAGAAGCTGGAACTCGTGACTCGTGATGACACGTCGGCGCCGCCGAAGTCGATTCAGAACATGAGCGAACTCATTGACAGCGAGAAGGTCGCGGCCGTCTTCGGTCCGACGAACTCGGGCAATGCGATGGCCTGGAAGCACATCGCCAATCAGAAAAAGGTTCCGGTCATCGGCAACGTCAGCTCGGGCACCGACATCACCAAGCCCATGAGCCCTGGCGCCGACAACTTCATGTTCCGAGTCTCGATGGTTGACCGGGAACAAATCGCGGCGCTGATGGCCTACGTCAAGAAGAACGCCGAGAAGTCGAAAGTGGTTGGCGCAATGGTCGAAACCACGGGCTACGGCCAGGGCGGCCTGAAGGACATCGAGGAAATCGCCAAGCTGCAGGATATCAAGATTGCAGCGATCGAAAAGTTCGGCGTCGGCGATACGGATATGACTTCCCAATTGAGCAAGATGAAGGCCGCAAACGTCGACACCGTCGTCGTCTGGGCCCAGGGCACCCCCATCGCACAGTTGGTGCGCTCCATGGAGAAGATCAACTACTTCCCTTTGGTGCTGAGCTCGTGGGCCGCGGACAACATCACCTTCTATGACGCTGCAGGCAAGACGCTGGCGGAAAAGCCCATCTTCATGCGCACCGTGAGCGAATCGAAAACCCCTGTTCAGCAAAAGCTGTATGACCGCGTCGGCTCCAAGCTGAAGGCTCCCGGTTCGTTCTCATTCGCATTGCATGGCTATGACTCCGTCATGCTGTACGCAGCTGCGGTCAAGCAGGCCAACACGTTTGATGGCAACGCTGTACGCCTGGCCCTCGAAGACCTCAAGACCCCCGTTCAAGGCCTTCTGAAGACCTACGACAAGCCATTCAGCAAGACCAAGCACGAAGCTCTGACGGCTCAAGACCTCGTCTGGATTCGTTGGAACGACGGCAAGCTGCTGCCTTACAAGGACCCCATTGTCAGTTCGCTGGCAACCGTCGACTTCAAGCAATAACGCACCAGGCGTAAGCGGAGCCGCGTCCCGCGGCTCCGGCATTCTTCTCGGAGGCAATCATGGTAGAGGCGCTCTTACAAGCGATTCTCAGCGGCTTGGCCGTGGGCGGAGCCTACGCGTTGGTGGCACTGGGTTTCAGCATTACTTTCACGACGACCAAGACCCTGAACTTCTCGCACGGAGAGTTCGTGTCGGCGGGCGCATTCATTGGTATGAGCGCTCTCTTCCTGGTTCTCGGTCTTCCGGTCAGCTCGACGACTTTTGGCTCTGCTCTTCCTGGCTCTGGCGCGCAGTTGCTGGCCCTCGCCGCAGCACTGGGCATCATGGGGCTGCTTGGATGGGTCCTCTATCTCGTGGGCGTTCGTCCGTTTGCGGGCCGTCCTGGCATGGCCTGGGTCATGAGCACGCTGGGCTTCGGCGTCATCTTGCAGAGTATTGGCTTGGCCATCTGGGGCCCCAAGCCGGTGGTGGTGCCAGGCCCGGTGGGTGACGAGGTCATCCGCATCATGGGCGTCGGCGTTCGGCCTCAAGAACTGCTGACACTCTTTGTGGCGGTCGTCATCATGGTCCTGTTCGACTGGGTCATGAATCGCACGATGGTCGGCAAAGCCATGCGCGCAGTAGCGGCCAATGGCAATGTCGCCAGCCTGATGGGCATCAACACGAACGCAATCATGATTGGTGCGTTCATCGTGAGCTCCGCACTCGCTGGCCTCTCTGGCTTCCTTCTCGCCCCCATTGCCCAAGCATCTCTCTTCATGGGACTCACGGTGGGCCTGAAGGGCTTCTCCGGAGCAATGATTGGTGGGCTGAGCAATCCGCGTGGCTGCGTTATCGGCGGCTTCGCACTTGGGGTCCTCGAATCCCTGGTGAATCTGTGGTCGGCGCAATGGCGTGAAGTCGCAGTGTTCGCACTCGTCATCCTGGTCCTGGCCTTCCGGCCGACCGGCCTCTTCGGCAAGCCCATGGTGGAAAAGGTATGAAGCGCGGTCAACACTTCATCGGCGTAGCGCTAGCCGCTGCGGCCGTCATCGGTGCCACGTCTCTGTTTGGCAACGACTACTACCTGCGCATCATCTTCATGATGTGCGTCTACTACCTCTGCGCTGCCGGCATGAACGTCCTGGTCGGCTTCGCAGGCCAGAAGTCCCTGGGTCAAGCCGGCCTGTTCGCGGCAGGTGCGTACGCGGTGGCACTCCTGACGACCAAGACTGACATGAGCCCTTGGCTTGCCCTGCTGGCAGCTGCCGTGATCTCCGGCATCTGCGGCGTCCTGATTGCACTGCCTTCTTTGCGCGTCAAAGGTCCGTACCTGGCCATGGTGACGCTCGCGTTCGGCATCGTGGTCGAGAAGCTCGTGGGCGAATGGACCGAAGTGTTCGGCGGTGCGCAAGGCATCTATGGCATTCGGCCCATCACCTGGAATGGTCAGCCCCTGAGCTCGCTGCAGTGGGTGTGGTTTGGCGTGGTGCTCTGCGCGCTGACCCATCTGTTGCTGCGCAACCTCCTTCATGGTCGATTCGGGCGCGCGCTGCTTTCGTTGCAGGCGGACGAAATCGCTTCCTCCTCGGTGGGAGTGCGTGTCTACCGCGCCAAGGTCATTGCCTTCGTGGTGGCCGCCGTGACATGTGGAATCGCGGGCGCGCTCGTCGCACAGCAGAACCAATACATCAACTCGGACTTCATCACCTTCCATCTGTCCATCTTCATCCTGCTGCTGGTCCTCTTCGGTGGTTCGGGCTCGATGTACGGGCCGCTGGTTGGCACGGTCATCCTGACCACCATTGACGCGGCCCTGGCGCGCTGGCCTTCGGCGCAGCACTTCCTGTACGGCTTCCTGCTTCTGTTTGCGCTGTATGTGATGCCCGGCGGCGTGACCGGTGTGCTGAACTCGCTCTTCAAGCGCAAGGACAAGGTCGAACCAGTGAAGGCGACGACGCAACCCAAGACCACGCGCATCGGCCCTGACGCCAGCGGTGACCTGCTGGAGGTCGAAGGCGTCACCAAGACCTACGGGGGCGTCAAGCCGGCCCAGAACGTGTCATTCCGTCTGAAGCGTGGTCACATCCATGCACTGATTGGACCGAACGGCGCTGGCAAGAGCACGATGATCAACATGCTGACCGGCGTGGTGAAGCCGACTTCTGGCTCCATCAAGTTCCTGGGCGAGGAGATATCCGCCACGCCGGCCCACGAGATTTGCCGGATGGGAATGGGCCGCACGTTCCAGAACCTGCGACTCTTCTCGGATCTCTCCGTCATGGACAACGTCATGCTCGGGCGCCATACGCGCATGAGCAACGGCTTCTTCGCATCGCTGACCGCGCTGCCGGACGCGACGAAGCAGGAAGGCATCACTCGCCACCGCGCGCTGCAACTGCTTGAACTCGTGGACCTGGCGCACCTGGCTCATCAGCCGGCCGGCAGCCTTCCTTATGGACTGCAGCGGCGCGCCGAGTTGGCACGCGCACTGGCCACGGAACCGCAACTCCTGCTCCTTGACGAACCAGCCGCGGGCCTCAATCCGCAAGAGACTGCCGAGCTCGGTCAGCTCCTGCTGCGAATCGGCAAGTGTGGGGTGAGCATCCTGATGGTCGAGCACCACATGGACCTGGTTATGTCCGTCTCCGACCACGTCATCGTGCTGGACTACGGCATCAAGATTGCGGAGGGCAAGCCCGCTGACGTGCAAGGCAACCCGCGCGTTGTCGAGGCCTACCTAGGCGTTGACGAAGAGACCGAGCCCGCCGAGGCCCTGGTCGCAGCTTGAGGACTAGACCATGTTGAAACTCGATTCAGTCAAGGTGTCCTACGGTGCCATTGAGGCCGTGAAGGGCGTCAGCCTCGAAGTGCGCAAGGGCGAAGTGGTCACCATCATCGGTGCCAACGGCGCCGGGAAGAGCACCCTGCTTAAGAGCATCGTCGGGCTGGAGCCTGTCAAGGCCGGCAAGATTCATATCAACGGCAAGGACTGCACCTACGTCCCGTCCCACAAGCGTGTCGGGCTGGGGGTCGCCATGTCCCCGGAAGGTCGCGGCGTATTCGCGGACCAGACGGTGCGCGAGAACCTCATGCTGGGTGCTTACTCGCGCAGAAGCGACCCTCGCGCCACGGAGGAGGCCATCGAGCGAGAGTTCAAGCGCTTTCCGCGGCTTCGCGAGCGCCAGAACCAGCTGTCCGGAACGCTCTCCGGCGGTGAGCAGCAGATGCTTGCAATCGCCCGTGCCCTGATGAGCGAACCGCGACTGCTCCTGCTTGACGAGCCCTCGCTCGGCCTTGCTCCTCTCATCATCAAAGACATTTTTGAAGCCATCCGCCAGTTGCGCCATTCGGGCTTGACCATCCTGCTTGTGGAACAAATGGCCAAGCAAGCGCTGGGCGTCGCCGACAGGGCGTACGTACTGGAGACAGGGTTTATCACCCTCGAAGGCTCTGGAAAAGAGCTACTCAACGACCCGAAGGTCAAGGCAGCGTACCTCGGTGCCCATTGACCAATCCTCACCCCACCTGATTCCTCAAGGAGGTCCTATGACCCAGACCAAAAAGTTCGCCAGCCAAGCTGACCTGGAAGAAAAGAAAGTCACCTTCAGCCAGATTTCCGAGCACGCTTGGGCGTACACCGCCGAAGGCGACCCGAACACCGGCATCATCATTGGCGATGACGCCGTGCTGGTCGCCGACACCCAAGCGACGCCCGCAATGGCCGCCGACGTCATCCGTCGCATCCGCGAAGTCACCGACAAGCCCATCAAGTACGTGGTGCTCACGCACTACCACGCGGTCCGCGTGCTCGGTGCCAGCGCCTACGAGCCCCAGCAAATCATCGCGAGCCAGGATACCTACGACCTCATCGTCGAGCGTGGTGAGCAGGACAAGGCCAGCGAGATCGGCCGCTTCCCGCGCCTGTTCTCCAACGTCGAGACGGTGCCCCCGGGCATGACCTGGCCGACCATGACCTTCACCGGCAAGATGACCCTGTGGCTGGGCAAGCTGGAGGTGCAGCTGCTGCAAGTTGGCCGCGGTCACACCAAGGGCGACACCATCGTCTGGCTGCCCCAAGAGAAGGCGCTTCTGTCGGGTGACCTTGTGGAGTTCGGCGCGACGCCGTATGCAGGTGATGCCTACTTCAAGGACTGGCCGCAAACGCTCAACAACCTGGCTGCCCTCAAGCCGAAGGCGTTGGTTCCGGGCCGCGGTGCGGCACTGACGACGCCCGAAGACGTCGAGAAGGGTCTGACTGAGACGCGCGATTTCATCGCCGACGTGTACTCAAACGTCCAGAAGGGCGTTGCTGCCGGCAAGGACCTGAACGCTGTCTACAAGGACACGTTCGCGGCGCTCAAGCCCAGGTACGGTCACTGGGTCATCTTCGACCACTGCATGCCGTTCGATGTGACGCGCTGCTACGACGAAGCTACCCAATACGCCGACCCGCGCATCTGGACCGCCGAGCGCGACGTCGAGATGTGGAAGACGCTGGAAGGCTGAGCGTCTAACAACGCCACGACGGCCGCGCCGCCCATTCGTGCGGCCTGTCCCGGCGTTTTTCGACACGGGCTCATGGCCCACCAAAGGGCGGCTCCGTCGGTTGTCGGGGAGCGCTCATCCCGCGCGAGCCTTGACTCACTTGAAACCTCGAGGACATCACCATGCTTATCAAGAAAGTTCACCACGTCGCCTACCGTTGCATCGACGCCAAGCAGACCGTCGAGTGGTATCAGAAGCATCTCGACATGCAGTTCGTGCTGGCCATTGCCGAGGACGAAGTTCCGTCGACAAAGGCGCCTGACCCGTACATGCATATCTTCCTGGACGCTGGGCAGGGCAACGTGCTCGCGTTCTTCGAGTTGCCGAGCCAACCGCCGATGGATCGTGACCGCAACACCCCGGCTTGGGTACAGCACCTTGCGCTCGAGTGCGACTCGGTCGAAACATTGCTGGCCACAAAAGAGCGGCTGACCGCGGCTGGCGTCGAAGTTCTCGGTCCAACGGACCACACCATCTTCAAGTCCATCTACTTCTTCGACCCCAATGGCCATCGGCTGGAGATCGCGGCGAATACCGGTACTCCGGAAATGATGCGCAAGCTGAATGAGGTCAAGTGGGACATGCTAGAGGAGTGGTCCAAGACGAAGCGTGCGCCCAAACACGCGGCCTGGATGCACGACGGCAGCCTCACTCGAGGGACCTAAGGTCTGAAGCTGAGAGTTGCGATGACCACACTGAACGAAACGCACGACCCAGAGCTCAAGAGCTGGGTCACGTCTGCCAACAAGGCAGGCTGCGACTTCCCCATCCAGAACTTGCCCTTCGGGCGCTTCCGGCGAACTGGCATCGAGGACGGATGGAGAATCGGCGTCGCCATCGGCGACCAGGTCTTGGACCTGCGTGCCGCAGGCCTCGTTGACAACGACGACATGAACACCGTCATGGCTGCGTCCCCCGAAGCGCGACAAGCGCTGCGACGCGAGCTGTCCGACGGCCTGCGCGAAGGCAGCACCCAGCGTCCAGCCTGGACGAGAGCTCTAGTGCCGCAGAACGAGTGTGAATATTCAGTACCGTGCCGAATAGGCGACTACACCGACTTCTACACGAGCGTTCACCACGCGACTACCGTCGGCAAGCAGTTTCGCCCTGACAACCCACTGTTGCCAAACTACAAGTGGGTACCTATCGGGTACCACGGCCGCGCCTCTTCCATCGGCGTGAGCGGCGGCACTTTCAAGCGACCGCGCGGCCAAACAAGAGCTCCGGACGCGCAGGCGCCCAGCTTAGGCCCGTCCAAGCGTCTGGACTATGAGTTGGAGTTGGGCTGGTTCGTCGCGTGTGGCAATGAGCAGGGGGAGCCAATCGAAATCGGCAACGCTGAAGCTCATCTCTTTGGTGTGACGCTGTTCAACGATTGGTCGGCACGGGACATCCAGGGTTGGGAATATCAGCCTCTGGGTCCCTTCCTGTCGAAGAACTTCGCCAGCACTGTGTCGCCATGGATGGTGACCATGGAAGCGCTGGCTCCATTCCGCGCGGCGTTTGAGCGACCCGCAGATGACCCGCAGCCTCTTCCATACCTGGACAGCGATGCCAATCGCGCAAGGGGCGCGTTCTCCATTTCGCTCGAGGTCTTGGTTCAGACAGCCAAGATGCGCGAGGCGGGCGAGGCGCCGGTGCGGCTGTCGGCAACCAATACCAGTCGAGCTGCCTACTGGACGCCCGCGCAACTGGTTGCCCACCACACCGTCAACGGCTGCAACTTGCAGGCGGGGGACCTCCTGGGTTCGGGAACGCTCTCGGGGCCAGAACCAAGCGAGGCCGGCTCGCTGATGGAGTTGACGGGCAGCGGCAAGAGCCCGGTCACGCTGCCAAACGGGGAGGTACGCAGCTTCCTGGAGGATGGGGACACCCTCATCCTGCGCGGCTGGTGCGAAGCCGACGGGGCCATACGCATCGGTCTTGGCGAGTGCTCGGGAACAGTGGCGGCGTCATGAAACGGCCCGTCCCGCTCGAGCAGGCGGTAGCCATGGTCCCGGACGGGACGGTAGTGATGGTGGGCGGGTTCATGGGCGTCGGTACTCCGATGCGCTTGATAGATGAACTCGTTCGCCAACGTCGAAGGAATCTCACCCTCATCAGCAACGACACAGCGAGGCCAGGCGTGGGCGTTGGGCGGCTCATTGGTGCGGGTCTTGTGACCGATGCAACCGGCGCAGCGCTAACTCTTGGCGCGGCGCTCCGGTGAAAGGGCAGGAACGCGCCAGGGGAGGAGAGATGCAGAAGTCGGAACTCGTCGCCTCCAGCGATTGGTCAGCAAAGCTCTGGCTCGTGGGTTGCTGTGCGTTCACGAGCATGGCCTCGATGCGAATCTGCGACGCCATGCTTCCGGCTCTCGCCCGGGAGTTCAGTTTGACTGCAGGCCAGGCGGCAAGGGCAATTTCCGCCTTCGCGCTGGCTTACGGCGTCCTGCAGTTGTTCTACGGCCCGCTGGGCGACCGCTACGGCAAGGTCAGGGTCATCGGTCTCGCCACCTTGGCTTGCACGGTCGGCAGCGCCTTGGCGGCTGCATCGCCCAACCTTGAATGGCTGGTCGCGAGTCGCGCCCTCTCCGGCGCCGCAGCAGCCGGAATCATTCCTCTCACCTTGGCCTGGATTGGCGACAGCGTGGCCTATGAAAATAGACAAGCAGTGCTCGCACAAATCCTCGGGGCAACCGTCTTTGGGATGATTGCCGGGCAGTGGGCCGGAGGCCTCCTGGCTGAGGGCTTCGGTTGGCGCTCTGCCTTTTGCGGGTTGGCGGCCATCTTTTTGGTCAGCGGGGGACTCCTCATCGGTCGGGTCATATCCGAGCCGCAAGTGAAGCAGTGCACCCCTGTCGGCGTGTTGCAAGGCATTCGGTCGGTTGTGGGGTCGCGGTGGCCCAAAGTTGTTCTCGTGGTCACGGCGATTGAGGGGGCCCTGGCGTTCAGCGCTCTCGCTTTCATTCCCAGCGACCTTCACCTTCGCTTTGGTCTCTCGATGCCGATGGCCGGAGGCCTGGTCGCTCTCTACGGCATCGGCGGTCTGCTGTATAGCCGCACCGCGCGACGCATGCTTAGACGTTGGGGCGAGCCGGGGCTTGCGCGGATTGGGGGCATTGGGACGGCCATTGCGTTCGGCACGATGGCAGTCGCACCCAGCTGGTACATCGTGCCGCCCGCCTGCTTCCTGGCCGGCTTCGGCTTCTATGCGCTGCACAACACCATGCAAACAAATGCGACGCAGATGGCTCCCTGGGCACGAGGCACTGCGGTCTCTCTCTTTGCTTGCAGCCTCTTCCTGGGGCAGTCGCTGGGAGTTGTCGGTGCAGCTTGGCTGGTGGACCACTACACGGCTCCAGCCGTCTTCTCGGTTTCAGCCATGGGGCTGCTGGTGCTCGGCCTCTCGTTTGCAGTACTGGTCAATCGGCGAGGCCATCCATGAGTGCTCAGGCTTCGAACCCCGCGGGCCGCCAGGCGTTTGCGGTACAGATGACCCTCATCGCTGCCATGGCGATTTGGGGACTGAACGTTGCGGTCGTGAAGCAGCTCACGCATAGCTTCGACACATCGATGTTGGCTGCATTGCGCATGGTCGTGGCGCTCGCAGTGCTGTCTGTCATCTTGGTTTGGAAGCGCTGTGTCGTCTTCGACATAAGCTGGAAGCAGGTTCGGACCTTGTTTGTAGCTGGTGTCCTGATGGTCTACCTGAACCAGTTGCTTTTCGCAGAGGGGCTGCAGCGCTCTACTGCAACGAACGGTGCTCTCATCATGGCGCTCAGCCCGCTGGTCTCGGCAGTGCTCGCCGCGCTCATGTTCCGCGAGACCTTGTCTTTGCAGCGCCTGCTTGGTGTTGCCCTGGGTTTCGTGGGCGTCGCAGCGGTGGTGCTTAGCCATCCCGGGGCCGGACTCTCTCTGGCGAGTACCGGTGACCTGATGCTGGTCGCGGGTGTCGTGAGCTTTGCAGCGGGAGGCGCGCTTGTGCAGCGTCTGGCTCGCTGCATGCACCCGCTGACGATTAGCTGGGCCATCTACCTGGTTGGGGCCTCTATGTTGGTCGTCCAGGTTGTCGCGGGGAGCCCCCCATTGAAACTCGAAGTGCTCTTCCCTGGGTGGTGGCCATGGGCGCTGATTCTGTTCTCCGGCGTGATGGCCACCGCCTTGAGCAACCTGCTGTGGAACCGAGCCATCGCCACTATCGGCGTTGCCCGTACAGCGGTCTTTCTTTACTGGGTCCCGGTCTTCGGTGTTCTCTTTGCTGCAGTTCTGCTTGACGAGCGATTGACTGTTTGGCATTTGGCAGGGTTCGTTGCCGTGATGGCAGGCACCTTTCTTGGCACCAGGCAACCGCTTGCGTCCTCCTCATCCAATTCCTGAGTATTTCGGATTCCCATCATGACCCATCCTGACCCGCTGCTCTTCCAGCCTCTGAAGCTTCGAGAACTGGAGCTGAAGAATCGTGTCGTCATCTCACCCATGTGCCAACACGCCGCAGACGCTGGGCGGGCGACGCCTTGGCACATGGTCCACCTTGGCAAATTCGCGCTGGGTGGCGCGGGCCTCATCCTGACGGAGAGCACGGCGGTTGACCCGCGCGGCCGAATCGGAACTGCCGACCTGGGCTTGTGGGACGACAGTCAAATCGAGCCACTGAAGGCAGTCGTCGACTTCGTGCACGCCAACGACGGTGCAATTGGAGTCCAGTTGGCTCATGCCGGCCGAAAGTCCGGAAGCCAGCCGCTCTGGGAGGGTGGTGCTGCCCTCAGCGATGACGAGATGCGGGGTGATGCAGAGCCCTGGCAGCGACTCGGCCCAAGCTCTCTTGCTGCGGGGCCTGGCTGGACTGCACCTCGCGCAATGGATCCTCGGGAAATCGAAGAGGTCATCCAGCGCTTCGTGGATGCCACCGTGCGCGCGGAGAAGGCGGGATTCGACGCGGTAGAACTGCACTTCGGACACGGCTATCTGATTGCGAGCTTCCTGTCGCCGAACTCGAACCATCGGGACGACGAATGGGGTGGAAGCCTAGAAGGTCGAATGAGACTGGCCTTGCAGGTGGCCTCACGGGTCCGAGATGCGTGGCCTGCAGGCAAGCCTCTGTTCTGCCGGCTGTCCGCGGTCGATGGCAGCGTGGATGGATGGAGTCTCGATGACTCAGTCGTCCTCGCGCGAGAGCTCGCGCAGCTGGGCGTTGACGTCATCGACTGCTCCTCTGGGGGCTTGACCGAGGAGACGCGTGCGCTGCCGGTCCCTCGGGGACTTGGCTTCCAAGTCCCGTTCTCGGAGCGCATCCGCCACGACGCCAATGTTCGAACCCAAGCGGTCGGAATGATTGTGGACGCCAGCCAGGCGGAAGCGGTGCTGCAGGAGGGCAAGGCGGACCTCATCGCCTTGGGACGAGAAGCGCTGTTCGACCCCTACTGGGCGCATCACGCAGCGACGACGCTTGGCGTAGACCCGAAATATCAACGCTGGCCCATCCGTCACGGTGTTTGGCTTGCCAAGCGTGCGCCTGGGTTGGCGCGGGCTCGCGCGCAAGCCGCTGAGCAGCTGATATCTCCCTCATAACTGAAAGGAAGCATCTATGACTGTACGTATGGGCTTGATTCGCAAGAAGGCCGACTGGACGTTCGAGGACTTCGATTCCTACTGGCGTGGCAGCCATGGGGCACTTGCACGCCAAGCACCCAATCTCCGCGAGTACTGGCAGAACCCGGTGGTCGACCGGCTCCAGCGCGGCATTGAGTTCGCGAGAGGGCCTTGGGACTTCGACGGCTTTTCGCAGCTCTGGTTCGACGACGCCGAGCAGTCAAGCCACGCGTTCAATGACAGCGGGCTGGCCGCGGACCTCATCAAGGACGAGCAACACTTCCTCGGTGACTTGCACATCGCTACTGCGGACCAGCAGGTGGTCATTCCGGTGCCGGCCAAGGAGGAGCGTGCCAAGCTGCTGAAGCGGATGTCCATCATCAAGCGTCTGCCCAGCATGAGTGAAGAGGACTTCCGTCGCGAATGGAAGGTCCACGGCGACTTTGTGCGCAAGATGTCAGGCGTCAGCGCCTATCGCCAGAACGTCATCGTGGCGCGCGAATTGGTGAAGGGCCAGCCCGGCTCCTACGAAGAGTTCCCCATCGACGGGATTGTCGAACTGTGGTTCAAGGACGTCCCGACGCTGGAGGCCGCGTTCAACTCTCCCCAAGGCAAGGAGACGATGGCCCACGCGCGGACATTCCTATTTGAAATTACTGCCTTCGTGGTGGCAGAGCGGCAAATACTGTAGCTAGGAGGTCGCCAAGATGATGAAGCGAATGACCCTTCTGGCCAAGAAGGAAGGGCTGTCCACCAGCGACTTCCGGGCCTATTGGGCCGGCCCGCACGCGAAGCTCGCGCTGGGGATGGAGGGTATCTCCAAGTACACCCACAACCGTGTTGACAAGGTGCTATGGGCGAGCGGCGGCGAGCCTGCCTTCAACGTCGACGGAATCGTGGAACTCCTCTTCGCCGACGGGGAGGCCATGCGTCTGGCGCAGTCTTCTGCAGTTGGCAAGAAGTTCATTCCTGCCGACGAACCGCTTTTCCTGAAGGGATGGACCCTTTGTGTGGTGGACGTCCAGGGGGAAGAGGCTCACGGTGAATTCGCGAAGGTGCTCGTTCCCTTTCACGGACAAGCTGAGGCTCGTAACGCGCTGTGGTCGGAACTTGCAAGCGTGGCAGCTGCCACGGGAACCAAGGTTGCGCTCAACTGGACGGCGTCGACCGCGAAGCGAGAGCAACTTTGGACAGAGCCTTTCCCACCTACCGGGTTCGTCGCAGTGTGGTTTGCCAGCGTAGCCATGGCCCATGAAGCCTTCGAGCCCAGGTCAGAACTGCGCCAGGTCATCGAGAGGCACACCACTGATGGCGTCGCCTATCTCATTGACAAACTCTGCATCAGATAGGGCGACAGGAGAGTCGCGTACTGCGGGGCGTCCGGCTGACGCGACGCATGCCGAAGGGCATGCGCCAACGTCGAGCGTCGCAGTCTCACTTAGACACTGATACGTGCCCAAGGCGCTTCGAAATTCGTTCGGCGCAGTCCTAGGCAACGGTCCATGAACTAATTGAGAGCGTGTTTCCTCACCCGACACTCTCAGAGGCGTTGCATGAATCGGTGCTGAATGCGGACGGAGTGGGGTTGCACTACTGATGAGGCGTCTGCACACGAGTCTTGCGTCCGCATTGCCAACAGGGGCGAGCTTGTCGCGAAGACAGCGGCCGAACTTTTCGGTTGGGCGGCTGGTTGGCCAAGTAAAGATTTCCATGAGCAACAGTACTTCGTGGAGCGCCTGGGAGAAACGCCGTCGCACGGGATGCGCCTCAGGCTGCAGCTTGCACGAAACGCGCAACCAACTGGTTGCTTGTCGAGAGCAGGTCCTCTTCGACCGCCTTTTCCTGGGCAGGGTGCGCGGGCTCGAGTTGCTTGCCCGTGTAGTTGAAGTAGGCGCCATTGTGCGAGCCGCGCAAGGTGCCAATCAGCAGGTCGGTGAGAACCGCCGAGGAGCGCTCCGTCGAGCTCGTGCCAGGCAGGAGGCTCGCAAGGCGAGGCAGGACGGTCTTCCAGATCCATTGCATCAGCGGGCCTTGCTCTCGCGCGAGCCCCGTACCGGGCATCAAGCCCGGGTCGAAGGCGAAGTAGGTCCTGGTCGCGCTGCCCGTGCGGGCGAACGCGCGGGCCGTCACGATGTTGCAGAGCTTGGAAGTGGCATACGCATCCTTGCACGCCTGCTCGATCGAGGCATCGTCGTACTCCCCCCTAGCGATGCGCGCCGCCGTGGTGTACCTGGCACCACGAAAGCCCGACAGCCTGGCCGCCGTCTCCGCTGGGTCGTGGGTGCCGCTTGCCGTCCAGCCGACCGTCGCCTGCGCCGAGAGGCAATCCTCGAGTCCGAGCAGGAGCAGGTACTGTGCCAGGTGATTCACGGCGAAAGTGGACTCGATGCCATCGGTGGTCTCCACGAGGCGCTTGGCAGACTGGCTACCTGCGTTTAGCAGCACGCCGTCGAGTCGGTGCGGCATGTCGCGGCGGAAGGTTTCGACGAAGGCGCCGACGCTTTGAAGGGAGGACAGGTCCAGCGCCGGCGTACTTACCTCGGCGGCGCCGAGCCCGAGCAGTTCGGTCCGAAGCGGCTTGGCCTTGACTGCGTCGCGGGCGGGTAGGACCAGGCGGTGCCCGCCCATGCTGGCGATGCGACGCGCGACCTGGCGGCCCAACCCTGAAGTGGCGCCGGTGATGAGGTAGGTGGACATTTGAAAGCTCCTGAAGTTGGTGGGGAAAGTTTATGAAGCTTTCTTCATGTTTTGAATTCGCTTTCTCGCGCGGGCACCAACCTTGCCCTTTTTCCCTCTCCAAGCATGCGCCCGTTGACGTCCCTTGCGTCATGCAGCAAGGGAGATCCTTCAGGTTCTGATTGGCAAGGCGTGGCTGCAACGGTGATACTTGCGCCCAGGTCCACGTCGCGTTGCCCTCAATAATCCACATGCCTCCAACTTCAGTGACGCAGCTCGCATCTCGTCGAACACCGGGACAAGCCAGATCCGTCGTCACAGTGGCATCCATCTTCGAGGCGACCGTCCAGGTGCTCCTGAAGGAGGGCATGCACCGTCTGACGACGACGCGCGTCGCCGAGCGCGCCGGCGTCTCCGTCGGCACGCTCTACCAGTACTACCCGAACAAGCAGGCGCTGCTGCTTGCCGTGCTCGGACGGCACCTCGACGGCGTCGCAGGCGCGGTCGAGGCCGCTGCCCGCCAAGCACAGCAACAGCCGCTTGCGCGCATGGTCGAGGCCGTGGTGGAGGCGTTCGTCGGCGCAAAGGTCCAGCACATCGACGAAGCGCGGGCGCTGTATGCGGTCGCAGAGGAGCCGGCAGGTGCCGAACTGGTGAGGCGGGCAAGCGCCAGGGCCAGCGCCGCCATCCAGACGATGCTGGCCTGCGCACCTGACGCTGCATTCGAAGACCTGGGCGTGACGTCCTATATTTTCGCGTCCGCCATGATCGGGCCCACCAGGGGCGTGGTGGAGCGGCAGGCTCCGCCGAAGCTGGTGAGGGCCCTCCAGCGCCACCTTGTGTCCCTGTGCCTGGGCTACCTCGATCGCGAGAAGCTGCCAGGTTGGCGCGCGAAAACGCCTTCGTAGCAGTTGCGCCTCGACAGCGGAGAGCTTCGACCTAAGTTCCCTAAGGCGGATATGGCTGGCCTTGAGCCAGGCGGCCAGCACACGATGTTCGCAGCGCTCGGCCAGCCAGTGGGCCGTCCCATTCAGATCTTGAGGCGTCGACCTTCAGCTTGATCAAGACGGCTCCTGACGAGCCTCGGATGCTCAAGGCGGACGGGGCGGTCGAATGCCGCCAGAATGCGCTCGGCGCCGCATTCGTCGAGGAAGGCTGATGGAACGCACAGTTGGCGCGCTGGATTCTCTCGCCATCAGGCGCCCGCCACGGACTAGAAAGCGTGTCGGATTCCGAAGTCGTAACCCGTCGAACTGTACGGTGTCATGATCGGATTGCGCAGTGGGGCAGGGGCGCCGAGCACGTTCAGCGCCGCCCCTTGCTTGTTGCGCAGGCGTGCCGCAGTTGCATACAAAGCGGTGCGTCTAGACAGGTGATGAACATAACCGATCGCCCACTGGCTGGCCTCTGGTTCCGACAAGTTGCGAAGGACACTCGTGTCGTACGTCACCTTGGCAAACGATGCTCGGACAAGACCGGCACCAACCGGCACGGTAAAACCCACCAGATACCCCTTGAACCCGCTCCGCTCAGCGGACAGGACCGGCGCCAACGTTGCATTGTCGTACCGGCGAACGCGGGAGAACTCGCCCAACAGTTTCAACGGTCCGAAATCATAGGAGGCACCGACATTGCTCGTCCTTGTGTGAGTCGTGGTACCTGCGTAGAAATTGTCGCCAACGATGCTGTCACCATGGGCCAGCGCAATATCCAACGGCCCCTTGCCGTAGCCGAAACGCGCACCAAGGTAGCGACCTGCCCGCGCATTGTTCACGGGTGTTTCGGGTGTCAGTGTGGCCGGGGTGTACTTGGATTTCTCGTGGAAGGTGTACATCACCTGGCCGTAGAAGCCCCCCAAGTCCGGTGGAAGGAAGTAGCCGATTGAATTGCTCGCACGCACGTAGTTGCTATTAAGAACGGATGGAATGCCAACGGAGGCAGCGGGCACGCCGGCGATCACGTTCGGCGCGACAGACGCTGAAAAGATCAGGTTGGTGCCGACGCCACTGGTGCCGAAGGGGTCGAAGACCGTGTCGTTCCACAGCGATGGGGTGTAGTCACGTCCCAGGCGCACTTCGCCGAAGGGCCCTGACAGGCTGACAGTCGAACGGCGGGAGAACGTGGACAACCCGGTCTGACCATCATCGTTGCTCATCGGTGCCTCGAGCCAGAAGCTGGCGGCCAAGCCGCCGCCCAGGTCCTCAGTTCCCCGGAATCCTAGGCGGCTCTGATTGAAGCCCGAACTCGCCAGCGCCGTCCTTCCGATACGAATGTGGCCTTGATTGGCGAAGTTCGGATCGAACGAGGCTGGCAGTCCCAGAGGACTGTAAGTGACGCCACTCCGTTCGTCACGCGAGCTTGTCGAGTAGCGGCTGACCGATGCGTCCACGACGCCGAACAAGGTCACGTTCGATTGCGCCGACGCTGCACCGGCGGCGCCTAGAACGAGCAGGGAAGTCAGTCGTCTTTTTTTCATCAGAATCTCCTTTACCTATATTCATGGCCCAGCCCAAACACGCACAATTGCGCGGTGCGGAATGCCGAGAAAGTTCAGGACGGGCGTTGCCGCCGGGGCGCCGATCACGCTCCGGGCTCGCACTGCACTTGGGCTTGATCCGTCACCGCCATCGAGAGAGCGAAAGAACTAGAGAATCAAGGCCGTGCGTCGGCGCTCGTTCTCCGGTGAATCAGGGCACTCCATCCCTATGCACCTTCGGTCCGCGGGCCGACATAGCCCTTCTGGCCCTCCTGCGCCCCCAGAGCGACGATGGGTCCATCGAACTTCTCCTGCCATAACAGGGAGCCCATGGCGATGTGCAGGGGATGATCCTGCACCGTCAAGACCTTCCAGCCTTGTTCTCCGGGGTAGTGCGCATGCTCGGACCAGCCTGGCGCCGACAGAAGAAGGTCACCCGCCTTCCAGTTCACGCGAACTCCGTCCACCACGCTGCTGCCAAAGCCCTCGATGTGATAGTTGATGGCAGCGGAGGTGTGGCGGTGGCCGCGTTCTCCCGTGAACGGAGGTGTTCCGGGAGGACATCCACCAATGGTGGCGAAATAGGTGCCCGTCGTTCCGTTGCGACGCTCGGTTGCCGGGTGGTAGAGGAGCCAGATCGTTCGCTTTCCATCGCCGGGGCTTTGAGAAAGATGGGGCGCAACAAGGTGCCACGGCCAATGCATCGCAGGGTTCGGCACGACCGGGATGTCCGTCAGAAACTCATAGCCGCGCAGTCTCGCGCCGCCAGCCGTCAGTGCGAGATCAGGCGCATTCTCCCGCGCGTACTGCGCGCGCTGCCGCTCGGACAGGCCATCCTTCGCCGGCTCAGCCGCTGCGATGTGCTCCGCCTCCTCCTCGAGCCAAACGCCGAGCAACTCAAGCAGGGGCGCGTTGCTGTAGGTCAGGCGCACCCAAGGCTCGCTCCCTGTGTTCAGATGCTTGTAGGTTTGCATGGGTGGAACGGTCCAGACGTCATGAAGGGACACATCCAGGACTGCGCCCGCATTGATCCGACCACCGCCCCGGATGGTGATTTCAAGTTGGTTCGCGTTCGTTCTGGCGGGGTGCGTTGCTTCCCCCGGAAGCAGCACCTGAATGCTGACGGCGGTGCCAGGCGTGAAGCTGTTTGCGGTGCGCGAAGCCGGATGCACGACGACCGAACGTCGCCTCCCGTTCGCAGGAGCGGCCGCGATCAGACGCTCGATCTCCGCATCAATGGCCTCCTTGGTGACAAGCAATGGATCCCAGATCTGCGGCGCGGCAGTTGGCCGGTGGCAGTGATCCACGAAAAGAGGAGCTCCGAGCTCCGTTGGATGACCTTGCATTCTGGGTTCCTTTGAGTTCCTACTGCGGCATCGCCTCATGTTCGACCGAGTTCGTGAGGAGGCCGACCGCTGGTATGTCGACTTGGAAAGCGTGCGCTGCCTGCATGAATCGAGGCGGATGTCGAACGGCGCCGACGCTGCCCATGCCGTCGATGCACTACTCCGCGGTGATGCCGGCTCGCTTGACGACAGCGTGCCAAAGCTCGATCTCCCGCTTGAGCGTGTCGAGGTACTCCGAGGCATTGCCTGCCTGTGGGTAGAGACCCAGGTTCGTGAGCTTGAGCACGACCCGGGGATCCTTGAGCGCCGAGATCGCAGCTTTGCCGACAGAATCGATCGCTTCCGCGGAGAATTCCTGCGGTGCCATCAGACCGAAACGCCCCACCACTTCGAAGTCTTTGATGGTTTCGACACCGAGTGGATACGCCTCGAGGCCAGGCAGCTTTGTGGCCGAAAGCACCGCAATTGGCTTGACCTTGTTCGCACGCACGAATGGCAGCACGACCGAGATGCCATCGATGAAGTACGAGACCTCCGCCGTCGCAACGGCGCCGATGCTGTCCGCAGGCCGCAGGAATGGAATGGCATTGAACTTGGCACCTGTCGTGTCTGACAACCATTGAACCGCCAGACTTCCCAGGGTGCTGGCGCCTGGTGTTCCGAATGCAATTCTTCCTGGTTGCTTCTTCGCTGCATCGACCACCTCGCCCAGGGAAGCTTCCTTGACGTTCGGTGCCGCCACGATCATCAGGGGTGTCTGCGCAAGGCGAACCACCGGCCGCAGGTCCCTGACGTAGTCGAACGAGGAAGCTGCACGAATGGTGACAGGCGCAATGGATGCAGTCGACGTGATGACAAACAGGAGCGCGTGGTCATCCCTCGACGCCTGCAGGGCCTTCATCGCCACGACGCCCCCGGCACCGGGCCGGTTGTCCACGACGACCGGCTGTCCGAGACTTCCCGCCATGCGCTCGGCAACCACGCGCATCGCAACGTCTGGAGCGGTCCCGGCAGCCGCGGGCACGATGACGCGAACCGGTCGTACAGGCCATGCATGCGATGCGGTCACCGCAGATGCAAGAAGGGCCGCGAGAGCTTTGACAAAGATGCTGACTGAGGTCATGGTTCTTCCTGGCTCAAACGAATCGTTCTGTTCGCGCAAGTGCGCTGATGGGATCTATGCGCTCGGGGTGAGGCCACCACCGTCCCAAACTTCTTGCGCTGGCCTTCTCATAGACCATGGAAGCGATCGCAAGATCAGAAAGGCCCATGCCCATGCCTTTGAATATCGACACCCTTTGGCTGCCCGCACGATCGGTCGGCTCGTCTATCAGCTCGGACAGCAAGCGCAGTCCAAGCCACTCTGCCTCATTGGAGAGGTATCGCTGCTGCAGCTCACCGGAGCCGCGGCGTGCGTTCTCCCGATCGTCCACCACAATCAGGTCGGACACGTCGAAGACGTCCTGGTGGAATTCAGCATACGCAGGCAGGATGGCACCGACCGCATTCAGATGCGCTTTCGGCGCCAACATGCTGGCATGAAGAAAGGGCTCCTTGGCGCGGGTGATCAGGGTGACGATGTCAGCGCCCTCCACGGCGTTCTCGACAGACGAGGACTCGATCACGTCGAATGAAAAAAGGGCCCGGGCCTTCTCGATGAATGCCTTTCGCTTCTGAGGTGTCGGACTGAAGACTCGCACCCGTTGGACGTCCCGGACGGCAGCCACGCTCGCGAGTTGCAGCAGTGCCTGCGCCCCGGTTCCGATGAGGGCCATCTCCCGCGAGTCCTTCGCGGCCATCAAGCCCGTCGCGACCCCTGCAATCCCCGATGTGCGAAGCTGGCCCAGCGCCCGGGGCTTCGATCAATGCCAGGAGGTTCCCATTGCTTGCCGCAAAGAGAGCGAACATGGCTGCGCCACCTTGCTTGGTGTTCGCCCACGTCTTAAATCCGAGGTAGCCGTTTTCCGGCATCAGCGACCCCAAAGCGTGCATGGATCCGCCGTCGCCCCAGGAAGCGAAGACTTTCGGCAGGTTGCGCGCTTCTTGCTTCTTCTGGGCCCGCAGCATGTTCTCGAGAGCCTTGATGGCGCTCGTCAGGTCGACCATTTCGACCACGTCTTTTTCGCAAATGTATAGAAACTCGTTCATGTTCTTTCCGCCAAGCGGCAGGCTCGTGATGGTCTGCTGGTCGCTCATTGAAGGGCTTCGCCAAGCTCGGTCACGTATGCTCGGTCTCCATACAAAAGAGGCTTGTGCGCCTGTCCGATCAACACCTGGCTGACGCGACCAATAAAGAGCGAATGACTGGCTTCGTCCACCGTGGCCACAACTTTGCAATCGAATGACGCCAGGCAACCCTTCAGCGCCCTCGACCCGCTTGGCAGGGTCTCGAAGTCGACTCCCACGTACTTGGCGAGACCCTTCTCGCCACCGGCACCGGCGAATTTCTGCGCCAGGAAGGACTGCCCCTGAGCAAGCAAGTTGACGCAGTAGCGGCCCGTTCCATCGATCAAGGGATGAGTCTCAGCCGACTTGTTCACGCAGATGAGAAGCGTGGGTGGGTCCATCGAAAGCGATGAGATCGCTGTGGCCGTCAGGCCTCCAGCGCTTTTGCCATCGCTTGCAGTGACCACGCTCACGCTGGACGTGAACCGCCGCATGGCTTGTCGAAAGATGTGCTGCAGGCCGTCCGGGCTGTTTGTTTGCATGCTTCGCTCCCGATCAGGTTGCCGCTTGGCGCAGGCCGGCATGGACCAGTCGCGGCAGCACCTCCGCGGCCAACCGCTGAATGCCATCCTCGTAGTTCAACCAGCTCAGAAGCATTCCATCCACGCCACACGCCGACAGCATTGAAAGCTTCTGCGTGATCTGATCGGGTGTTCCCATCAGGGGCACTCCGCCGCCGCCCGCCTTGAAGCGGCTTCGCAGCACCTCCAGTTGGCCGGCCGGCAAGATGTGAGCGTGCATGCCCTGGAGCTTCATCCACCCTTCGACGGCCTCCTCGTCTCCCTTCTCGTGCACGTAGTAGTCGAAGAAGCGCTGCGCTTCGGCGAAAGTGTCCCTTTGGATCACGAACCCGTACGACCAGATCTGGATATCTCGCCCATACTCCTTGGCTGCCAGTTCCTTGTAGGCTCGGACTTGCGCGCGAATCTGATCTGGATCTTCGGACGTGAGAATCACGAACGCGAGATCGGCATACTTCGCAGCGAAATGGCGTCCGACCTCCGAGGTGCCGGCGTTCATGATGGGAGGACGAGGGGCTTGCAGGGGCCGGGGCATCGAGATCGCCCGGCTCAGCCGGTAGAACTTGCCCTCGAAATCGAAAGCCTCGCCATGCGTCCAGAGCTTGTCCAGGACCTCAATCCATTCCGCCGCCTGCTCATAGCGTCCTTCGTGTTCACGCATCGAAGCTCCGAACATGTCGAGCTCCGGCTTGTTCCAGCCGGCCACGACATTCAGGCCAAATCTTCCTTCACTGATGTGATCGATGGTGGCGCATTGCTTGGCTGCCATTAGTGGATGGATCGTGGGCACGTGAGAGGTCGCGAAGATTGCGGACCGCTTCGTCATCTGCGCATGCGCCGCTGCCCATGTGTAGCAATCGAAGGCTTGGCCCGAGCGATGGTCGGGATGCTCGGAGACATAGCCTTTCCACCGGGCGAACGGCACCTGCGCCTCGATGCCGCATGCGTCTGCGGCGAGGGCTGCGGATTCGCAATCCGCCCATCGGGCTCTCGCGGCCTCGGGCGCCGTGGTCATTGCAACGCCGCCACCGTTCGTGCCAAACGTCCCGAGCTTCAACCTGTTGGAATTGAAGAGGGGATTGGTCTCGCTGCGAGGATCGTCTCTCCAGCTTTTCATGTCGTCTCCTTGAGGTTGCTCCGCGATCAAAGCCCATCGAGGCGGTTGTCACGCCGGATGGGTGATGAGTGTAGTCACATGACTACAGCGGTTCAAGCCTTGCCCGCTAAGGAAAACCCTGACGAGGAGAACACCAGAAGAGGGCCGGGCGCGAGAACAAGAAGAGATCGAAGAGTGCTTGCCACCCGAGTTGCGTCGCGCAATAAGGGGAGGGCTCGCGCAAGCCAATCAGCCGGTCGGGCGTCGGCCGCGCCTCGGGGGCGCCGATCGCTGGCACCGACGATACTTGCACTCATCTCGAGAGCGGATAAGCCAAGCCCAGGCGGATCCTCGACTCTCTCTATCAATGCAGCCATCGATGATCAAGAAAGTCAAGCGCACGACGATTCCTTCGGCAAGCCCGGTCGGGCGGGAGCAGGTCGTGGCGGCCGTTCTGGACGCGGCCAGCAAGCTCTTCGCCGAACTGCCTGTCGAGCAGGTGACGACTCGCGCGCTCGCGGAAAAGGCGCAGGTCAACCTGGGCCTGATTCACCGGCATTGCGGCAGCAAGGAGGATGTCCTTCATGCCGTGATGGAACGGTATGCCACGACGTTTCGCCGTGATGTTCTCAGTGCTCCCGATCTTGCTTCGGCATTCAGGTTGGTGCTTGAGGATCCGACTCAAGCCGCCTTCGTTCGCACTCTCGCCTTCGTGACGCTTTCGGGAACGAGCCTGGAGAAGGTCATCAGTCAAGCAGGCGCGTTGAGAGAAACCCTTCGGATGGCCGAGCAAGAAGATGGTGGTCCCATCGACGAATCGAAGATCTTCATGGCCTGGTCGGTTGTGCTGGGGTGGTTGCTGTTCAAGCCGTTCTTGCTCAAGGCATCAGGCATGGCGCTGTCGGACGAAAAGATCTCTGCGACCATCACCACGGAGCTGATGGAGATGCTGGCCCGGAGAGGCACCGCTGCGACGACGAGCGCGCGTAGGGCTTCCCGCTCTGGCAAGGGAAAGTAGCGGCGATCCCTTCCGGACGCCGTCAATTTCGAGCCCGGTTGGACGTCCCTCGTGTTGTCTCCAGCCGCCGTGCGTTGCACTGGCGACGCCGGTGCGCTTCGACGCCCAGGAGGCTTTGACGCGGCGGTTCCGATGCGCTCAGCCTGGTGCAGTGCGCAGCCTGTGGATGAGGAAGGCCTCCAGCAACTCCACAGCCCGCCGTCCCGGCAGCGGCACGGCCGCCAACCACACTTCACATTCGGGCATCGCGGGCATGCCTTCCCTGCCGCCCAGTACCTTGAGCCGCTTGGAGATCGTAGCCTCGCGAAACACGCCGACGGCGATGCCCGCGCGCACAGCTGCCTCAAGTCCACTGACCGACGTGCTCGTGTAGGCGACGCGCCACGCAATGCCGGCCCGGTCGAGCGCGTGCGTGGCCCAGTCCCGCAGCATCGCGCCCTGGGGATTGAGCGCGAGCGGCAGCGGCCGCTGCAGATGGGTGGTCGAGCCCGGCGTCGACGCCCACACGACCCGCGACTTTGACAGGCGCAGTCCTTCTCCAGAGCCGGCCGGCCCGATGCCGACCACCAGGTCGTAGTGCGCGCCGAGTTCTGCGTGCATCTGGGCCGAGACGCCGTGATGCAGCTCGATGTGGATCCTCGGATACAGCCGGCAGAACTCGGCGATCAGCACCGGCAACACGCGCGTTGCGTAATGCTCGATCGCGCCAATGCGGATGCTGCCGGAGACTTCTGTCACTTCGATGTCATGGAACAGCTTGTCGTTCAGCCCAAGCATCTGCCTGGCCAGCGGCAGCAGCTGCAGGCCCTCCGGCGTGGGGCCCAGCCGACGCGTGCCACGGTTCACGAGCTGTACCCCGAGCTGTTCCTCGAGCCGCCGCAGCTGCATGCTGACGGCCGACTGCGTGCGCGACAGCGCCTTGCCGGCCGTGGTGAAGCTTCCGACACGAAGCAGCGTGTCGAACACGCGCAGCAGGTCGATGTCGACGGTATGGCTGCGCGGCGTGCGCGGGTCGGCATGTGCGGACATTGGGCTCCTCAGGGGACGACCATCACGAAGCGTGATGCGACGGATCACAAATTATCACGTCCTGAGCTAGTACGGGGCCTAAGAATCGGCACAACGACAGATCGCGGAGACATCCCATGAACCACCGCCCCGCCTTTTCACCACGCCGGCGCCACCTGCTGCAGGGGGCGTTTGCGGCCTCGCTGGCACCGGCGTTCGTCCACGCAAGCACCGGCTGGCCGCAGAAGCCCCTGCGCCTGGTCGTAGGCTTCCCGCCGGGTTCCTCGCCCGACGCACTGGCGCGCGTGGTCGCCGATCCACTCGCCCAGGCGCTGGGGCAACCGGTGGTGGTGGACAACAAGGTCGGCGCGGCCGGCAGCATCGGCGTCACGGCCGTAGCGCGTGCGACCGACGGCTACACCATCGGCCTTACCGGCAACGGCCCGCTCACAACGGCCAAGGCGCTCGCGCCCTCCACGCCCTACGACGTGGCCCGCGACCTGCGGCCGATTTCGCTGGTCGCGAGCAGCGCGTTCGTGCTCGCGGGCAGCAACGCGATGCCGGCGACCGACCTGCGCGGCTTTCTCGACTTCGCCAGGGCCCAGGGCGACAAGCTCAGCTACGGTTCGATCGGACCAGGCTCGGGCTCGCACCTCGCGATGGAACTGCTCAAGACCTACACGGGCATCCGTGCCGTGCACGTGCCATTCCAGGGCTTCCCGCAGGTCGCGACGGCCCTCATGGGCCAACAGCTCGACCTCGCGTTCATGATCCCGTCGATCGCGGTGCCGCAGGCGAAGAACGCCAGGCTGCGGCTCTACGGCGTCAGCACGGCCCAGGCTTCACCGGGCGCGGAGGACGTGCCGCCGATTCAGTCGGCGCTCGACGCCAAGGGCAGCTTCGACGTGACGTCATGGAACGCCATCTTCGGCCCCGCCAGCCTGCCCGCTCCGGTCGTCGATCGCCTGTCCCAGGAGATCGCCCGGATCCTCCAGGCACCTGAGGTGAAGCAGCGCCTGCTCGCGCAGGGCTGGGTCGCCATTGGCAGCGCGCCCGATGTGCTCGCGCACAAGATCGCGGAGGACACCGCCATGTGGGGTCGCGTGATCAAGCTCACGGGCGTTCGCAGCGAATAGGAGCCGACGATGCACCGCAGACATCTCTTCGCGGCAGGCATCGCTGCCGCAAGCCTGGCGCAACCCCTGCGCGCGGCCAGTCCTGCCAGCCAGCCGGCCTTCGTTCTCGTCCACGGCGCCTGGCATGGTGGCTGGTGCTGGACGCGGGTGGCCGCGCAACTCCGTGCCGCCGGCCACCTGGTCTACACGCCCACGCTCACCGGGCTCGGCGAGCGCCGGCACCTGCTGTCGCCGCTGGTCAATCTCGACACCCACATCGAGGACGTCGTCAACCTGCTCGAGTTCGAGGAGCTCGAGAACGTGGTGCTGGTCGGCCACAGCTATGGCGGCATCGTGATCTCGGGTGTGGCCGACCGTGCGCGTGCGCGGCTGCGGCAACTGGTGTATCTCGACGCCCTGCTGCTCGAGTCCGGCAAGAGCCTGTTCTCGGACTTCCCGCAGGAGGTTGTCGACCAGCGCCTCAGGACGATCCGCGAGACCGGCGCCGGCGTCGGCGCGGCACCGGCCCTGCCGCCGACCGCCTTCGGCGTGAAGGACGCCGCCGACGCGGCCTGGGTGCAGCGCCGCATGACGCCGCAGCCCGTGGGCACCTACCTGCAGCCGCTGCGGCTCAAGGCCGCGCTCGGCAACGGCCTGCCCAAGACCTACATCGAGTGCACGATGGACCCGATCGCAACGCTCGAGCCGACCAAGGCACGGGTGCGCGCCGACCCGGGCTGGCGCACGCGCACGCTTGCAACGGGTCATGACGCCATGGTGACCGCGCCAGGGCCGCTCAGCGATTTGCTGCGCGAGCTGCTGCGCGAGCTCCCGACCTGACCCTCTTGACCTTCACATCTCGAAAGCCGTCCGATGGGAACCCTCTCCGCCGAAGACCGACATTTCTTCCGCTCCGAAGTGAACGCGCGCCAGGGCGAACGCAAGCAGCGCAAGCCGCACGGCCACATCAACGAGGCCGCGCGCGAAATCCCCGTGCACGAGCGCTGCGACGTGCTCGTGCTCGGGGGCGGGCCTTCGGGCGTGGCTGCCGCGATCGCGGCCGCGCGCTCCGGTGCGCACGTGGTGCTGCTCGAACGCTACAACCACCTGGGCGGGCTCTCCACGGGCGGGCTCGTCATCTGGATCGACCGCATGACCGACTGGCAGGGCGAGCCCGTGATCCAGGGCCTCGCGGCGGAGTTCATGGGCCGCCTTGGCACCGGCGCCATCGCCGGTCCGCCCCGCGAGGAATGGGGCTCCCGGGATCCGGATGCGGCTGCCCATTGGGGGCTGCGCACGGCCGCCTTCCACGGCGTGGTCACGAACTCGCCGACCATCGACCCCGAGATGCTCAAGGGCGTCTACCACCAGATGGTGCGCGAGGCCGGCGTCGACCTGATCCTGCACGCCTGGATGGTCGCGCCGGTCGTCGAGGCCGGCCGTGTCCAGGGCGCCGTCTTCGAAAGCAAGCAGGGCCGCCGCGCGATCCTGGCCCAGGTCGTCGTCGACACGACCGGTGAAGGCGACCTCTACGCGGCGGCCGGTGCCGCCTTCGACTCCGACATCGACGCGCACGAAATCCATCACTGTGTCAACACATCCTGGCTCTTCGCGGGCGTCGACGTGCAGCGCTGGCTCGATTTCCGAGCGCACGAGCCCGAGGCCTTCTCCGCCTTCATGGCGCGCGGACGCGCCCACGTCGGCAGCTTCGAGAAGCCGATCGTCTCGTGGCGCGATGACGTCGCGACCTTCCTCGGCCCGCGCAAGTCGGGCTTCAGCGCTCTCGACGTCGACGACTTGACACAGGTCGAATGGGAGTCGCGCAGGAGCATGGCCGAGCACCTGGCCTTCTACCGGGCCCACGCACCGGGCTTCGAGAAGGCCTGGCTCATGCTCATGGCTCCGCAGATCGGCACGCGGCACGGGCGGCGACTCGTGGGCGTGAAGCGGGTGCTGCGCAGCGCCTGGGATGCCGGTGCGATCGAGCCCGACGAGATCGGCATCAGCCCGAGCCCGTCGCCGCGCTTCCCCAACATCTCGGTGCCCTACGGTGCGCTCGTGCCGCAGAAGCTCGATGGCGTGCTCGCGGCCGGCAAGCACATCGCCTGCGACGCCAATTCGCATGGCTTCCTGCGCGAGATCCCGCAATGCTGGCTCACGGGGCAAGCCGCCGGCGCGGCCGCGGCGCTCGCGGCCGACAGCGGCGTGCTGCCGCGCGACGTCAACGTCAGGCGCCTGCAGGCCCTGCTGAGTGCGCAGGGGGTGCCGCTGCGCCAGCCGAGCGTCGCGGTCACAGCATGAATTTCAGGCTCTCGCTGGCGCACCTCGGCATGCTCGATGCGCCGCCGCCGCTGCTGGTCGAGGTAGCACATGCAGCCGGCTTCCGCGGCGTCGGAATGCGTCTGCATCCTGCACGACCCGGCGAAGCGCCATTCCCCATGCGGGAGGGCAGCCCGATGCTGCGCGAGACGCTCGCGCGCCTGCGCGATCGGGACATGGCAGTGCACGACATCGAGGTCGTGCGCATCAAGCCCGACTTCGACGCACGCGCGCACGACGGCATGCTGGCATCGGCGCACGCCCTCGACGCCAGCCGCCTTATCGTCAACGTGGACGACGCGAACTTGGCCCGGGCGGCGCAACACCTCGGCGCGCTGGCCGAGCGTGCACGAGCGCACGGCCTGGGCCTCGGGCTCGAGTTCATGGTCTACACGGCGGCGCGCTCGCTACGGGTCGCGCGCGAACTCGCCGAGGCCTCGGGGAGCGACGCGGTGCACGTGGTCATCGATGCGCTGCACTTCTTCCGCGCGGGGAGTACGCCGGAGGAAATGGCTGATGCACGCATCGAGCGCAACTTCATGCAGATCAACGATGCGCCGGGTCGTCGCCATCCAGGCCTGTCGGCAGGCGAAGAGGGGAGGGCGCACCGGCTCTTCCCGGGGGAGGGCGAGTTGCCCGTGCATCGACTGCTGCCCCACCTGACAGCCGGTGCCATCCTCTCCGTCGAGGCGCCGAGCGCGATCCGCATGGCCATGCTCGGCACCCACGAACGCGCAGCGGCGGCCTACCGCGCGACCCACCACTTCCTGCAAGGACATGGCCATGGCCACGACTGAATCATGGGACGGCCTGCGGCTCGACGGCCGCACCGTCGTGCTCGGCATCATCGGCGACCCGGTCGCGCAGGTGAAGGCGCCGCTGCCGTTCACGCGTCTGCTGCAGGCAAGGGGCATCAATGCGGTGCTCGTGCCGCTCCATGTGCAAGGCGACGATGTGGAAAGCCTGCTGCGCGTGTTACACACCGTGCGCAACGTCGCGGGCATCGTCGTCACCGTGCCGCACAAGCAGCGCGTGGCTGCGTTGCCGTTCGAACTGCTGCGCGCCGCGCGCGAGGCACGGGCCGTCAACGTGTTGAGGCGAACCGCCTCGGGGTGGCAGGGCGACCTGCTCGACGGAGCGGGCTTCCTGGCGGGGCTGATGCGCAACGGCTTCGATCTCCAGGGGCGCAGTGTGGGGCTGGCCGGGGCGGGCGGAGCCGGCAACGCCATCGCGCTGGCGCTCGCCGCCGCAGGCGCCGCGTCGATCGACGTGCACGACATCGACGAGGCGAAGCGCGTCGCGCTGGTCGAGCGCTTGCGCGCGCTGGGGCATCGGGCTGGCAACTGGGACGCTGCCACGCCACGGGAGCTCGTCGTCAACGCGACCCCGGCGGGCATGCGGGCGGGGGACGCACTGCCCATTGCCCCGTCGGCCCTCCGGGCCGGCCAGACCGTCGCCGAGGTCATCATGGAGCCGGCCGAAACGCCACTCCTCGTGCTTGCGCGGGAAAGGGGGGCCCGCATCGTGCACGGGCGGCACATGATGACCGAGCAGCTCGAAGCGATGGCCGACTTCTTCTTCACGAAGGGTGCGTCAGCATGAGCGCGCCGTTCTTCCCCGGTTTCGCCGTGCATCGGGTCGAGCTCGGCGACGCGAAGATCCACGCCGAGGTCGGCGGCAGTGGGCCACCCGTGCTGCTGCTGCATGGCTATCCCCAGACCCACGTCGCCTGGCATCGCCTGGCACCCTTGCTCGCGCGCCACTTCACCGTCGTGGCGCCGGACCTGCGCGGCTATGGCGACAGCACCGGACCTGGCGGCGATCCGCTGCACCTCCATCACTGCAAGCGCACGCTCGCAGGCGACCAGATCGGGCTCATGCGGGCACTCGGATTCGAGCGCTTCGCGGTCGTCGGCCATGACCGGGGGGCGCGCGTAGGCTACCGTCTGTGCCTGGACCGGCCCCAGGCCGTCAGCGCCTTCGCTTCGCTGACCGTGGTGCCCACAGAGGTGATGTGGCAGCGCGCCGGCATGGCCTTCGGGCTCAAGGCCTTTCACTGGTACCTCTTCGCCCAGCCCTTTGACCTGCCCGAACGCATGCTGCGCGCCGATCCGGCCTACTTCCTCGACTGGTCGCTGCGCAACGCCGTCCAGAAGTTCGACGCCGTCACGCCCGAGGCACTCGCCGAATACCACCGTGCCTTCGCCAGGGAGTCGGTGCGCCACGCGATGGTCGAGGACTACCGTGCGGCCGCCACGATCGACCTGCAGCACGACCGCGAAGACTTCGCGGGCGGTCGCCGCATCGCCTGTCCGCTGCAGGTGCTGTGGTGTGCCTCGAACAACGCCTCGCCGGACCCGGTGGAGATCTGGAGCGCATGGGCCGACCGGGTCGAGGGCGCGGCGATCGACTGCGGCCACCTGATGGCCGAGGAGGCCCCCGACGAGGTCCTGGCCCGGCTCCTCCCGTTCCTCCAGCGCCATGCCTGACCCGCAACCGAGAAGACAACCCATGCGACTCACCCTGACCCTGGCCGTCCTGCTGCTCGCCGTGCAGGCCCATGCGCAGCCCGCTCCTTTGCGCCTGAGCAACCTGGGCGATACCGCGCCTGCGCGCCAGCAGGAATTCTTTCCCGCGCCGTCATTCGAGCTCGTCCATTCGGGCGGCTGTGGCGTCATGGAGGGCCTCGCGAGTGCCTCCGACGGCAGCATCTACTTCACCGAGATCACGCGCTCGGTCGGCTGCAGCGACGCGGCCGGCGTGCAGGGCGGCAGGATCTGGGTCCTGCCGCCCGGTGGCAGGCCCCGTATCTTCCGCGAACCCAGCAACATGGCCGCCGGCGTGGCCATCGACGCGCAGGATCGGCTCGTGACGGCCGAAGGCGCCGACTTCGGCGGGCGCCGCGTCTCGGTCACCGATCTGCGCAGCGGCAACTATCGCGTGGTGGCCTATTTCCACGAGAACCGCCAGCTCAACGCGCCCAACGACGTGGCCATCGACAGCGCCGGGCGCATCTACTTCTCGGATCTGCGCCTCTTCGGCGCCGAGACGATGGAGCAGCGCATCAACGCCGTCTACAGGATCGATCCGCCCGCGGCTGGCGCCAGGGGCCTGTGGCCGCTCACCCGCATCCTCGGCGACAACTCGAAGATGAACGGGGTCGAGCTGTCGCCCGACGGGCGCACGCTCTACGTAGGCCACTGCGACCCCGGCACCAATGCACTCGGCGAGCAGGGCAGGGCGGCCCTCGACCGCACGGGCGCGGGGGGGCTGGTGGCCTATGCGCTCGACGCGGCCGGCCAGCCCGGGGCTCCCCGCGTGCTGCTCGACCTCGAGAAGGCAGGTTGCGTGGACGGCATGGCGACCGATGTCGAGGGCAACGTTTACCTCGCGTTGCCGAGCGCACCGTCGGGTCCGGGCATCTACGTGATGACGCCTGCAGGTGATCTGGTCGCGCGGCTGCAGCTGCCCAACCGCGAGAGCCCGGTCAACCTCGGCTTCGGCCGCGGACCCGAAGCCAACACGCTCTACGTGGCGACGGTTGGCGTCGGCAAAATCTATCGGCTGCGCGTGAACAAGGGCGGATCGGCGCCCGCGCACTGACGCAATGTCTTGAGACGACCAGGAGCAACGAATGACCAATGAATGGACCGACCGCCTCGCGATCCGCGATCTCGTCGAGAACTGGGCCGTGTGGCGCGATGCCGGCGACTGGGAGCGCTTCGCCACCGTGTGGCACCACGACGGCGTCATGAACGCGACGTGGTTCCAGGGCCCCGCGTCCGAGTTCATCCGCGTGACGAAGGAAGGCTGGGCGCGCGGCGTCAGCATCCTGCACTTCCTCGGCGGGACCTCGATCGACTTGGCCGGCGATCGCGCGATCGCGCAGACCAAGATGACCATCTCCCAGCGCGGCGACGTGCAGGGAGTGGCCTGTGACGTGGTCTGCACCGGCCGCTTCTACGACTTCTTCGAGAGGCGCGACGGCCGTTGGGGCCTCGTCGTTCGTCAGCCGATCTATGAGAAGGACCGCGTCGATCCGATCGACCCGGACGCGAAGCTCGTGCTCGATCAGACCGCGATCTCGCAGTTCCCGGCGGGCTACCGGCACCTGGCCTACATCCAGACGCAGATCGGCTACCAGGTCAAGCTCGATATGCCGCAGCTCGGGGGAGCCGAAGTCGAAGCGCTCTATGCGCGCGGCAAGGGCTGGCTCGCCGGCAAGCCACTCTGAGCCGAATCAGGTGCAAAGACGGCACGGCGCACCGTCTCCGGCGACGGGAGGCATGTCTTTGCGCCAAGCTTGCGAGCGTGCGTTCGCTGCTACAGATCCAGCGTGATACACGCCGAAGATGCCCGCGAGACACAGATCAGCATGAACTGCCCTTCACTCTTCTCGGTCTCCGACAGCAGGCTGTCGCGATGGTCTGGGATCCCCTCGAGGATCCGCGACTCGCAGGTGCCGCACACGCCGGTGCCGCAGGACGAGGCCACGTGGATGCCGGCGTCGGCAATGGCCGCAAGGATCGACTGACCGGGCTCCACGGCCACCGTAACGCCCGAGCGGGCCAGGACGACCGAGAAAGCGCTGCCTGCGGCCTGGCCTTCTCGGGGTATGGCGGCACCGAAACTTTCCATGCGCAACTGGTCTGGCTTCCAGGCACCTGCCCGGCCGGCCCTCTGCACGGCCGCGAGCAGCGGCGCCGGTCCGCAGCTGTAGACCAAGGTGTCGGTGCGGGCCTGGCCCATGAACGCCTCCACGTCCAGGAGGCCACATTCATCCTGTGGGCGGATCTGCACCCGCTCGCCCCAGTGGGCCAACGCGTCAAGAAAGGCCATGGAGCTTCGGCTGCGGCCGCCGTAGAGAAACCTCCAGTCGGCGCCGGCTCGTTCCGCTGCGCACAGCATGGGAAGGATCGGCGTCACGCCGATGCCGCCTGCAATGAACAGGTAGCGGCTTGCAGAGGCGAGTTCAAAATGGTTGCGCGGGCCGCGTACCTGCACCCGGTCACCCGTGCGCAGCAAGTCGTGGACCGCGGCAGATCCGCCGCGCCCGGCGGGCTCGCGCAAAACGGCCAATTCATAGGCGTTGGTGTTCTGTGCATCGCCGCACAGCGAGTACTGGCGCGCCATGCCGCCTGGCAGACTCAGCTCCAGATGCGCGCCCGCTCGCCATGTCGGTAGCGGCCCACGATCCGGGCGTTGCAAGGTCAAGCTCGCAACACCGGATGACAACTCACGCTTGCCGGTGAGTTCAAGCTCCATCATGTTGTCTCCCGTCCGCGGCCGGCGAATTGGAAACGCACGTCGAGCTTGGCCAGCGCAGGGAACTTGAGGGACGGGTAGCGTTCGCCCGCCTTGTCCCCCGGCGCGATCGTCTCCACGTGCTCCAAGATCCCGCGCAAGGTCTCCTGCAACTGGATGCGCGCTATCGGCCCGCCCAGGCAGTGGTGCATGCCGCCGCCAAAGGCTTGGTGCGCGTTGGCGTTGCGCCGCCCCGGATCCATCTCGTCAGGCGCCTCGAACACGGCAGCGTCGCGGTTTGCCGAGGCCAGCATCAGCAACACGTTCGCGCCGGCCGGGATCTGCACGCCATTGGAGGTGGTGTAGTCCGTCGCCAGGAAGCGGTTGCGCACATGGATCGGCGTGCGGTAGCGGAGGAGTTCCTCGACTGCATTGGGTACCCTCTCCGGCTCGGCCCGAAGCCGCGCATAGAGCGCGGGATTGACTGCAAGTACTTCGATCGCATTGGCGATCGAAGTACGGGTCGTCTCGTATCCCGCGTCCAGCACCGTGTGCATGATCGACAGCAACTCTTTGCGCGAGAGCTCGTTACGGGACTCGGCTTCGAGCAGCAGTTCGACGAACTCCGAGCGAGGCGAGCCACTGCCGAGCAGCGACTGGAAATACGCCATATAGAACGCAACGACCGCATCGAGCCGCCGCTGCTCCTCATCGGAGATCCGGAACGAAGAGAAGATCAGCAGGAAGTCATGCTGCTTCGACACCAACGCGCTCCAGTCCTGCGCTGGGATGCCCAGCAGGTGGCAAGTGACGCCCTGCGGCACCTGTGATGCCATCTGCTGCACGACGTCGAATGGCTGGCCGTCTGAAGGCACGGCTTGCAGCGCCCGCTGCACACTTTCGGCCGCGATCGCACGCAGGCTCTCCACCCTGCGCGGCATGAACAAGGGGCTCAGCAGCTTGCGCAGGCGCGTGTGCACTGGCGCGTCGGTCTGAGCGAGGTTGGCCTTCATCCGGTCCATCGCCGGGCCGGGTGCGAGCCAGGCAGGCGTGTCCATGCCGGGCGGCTGCACACGTGCCTCGGGCTGGCGCAGCAGCGCCTGGACGTCGGCGTGCCGAGACACGAGCCAGAACGGCTGGCGCTCTTGGTCGAGCAGTTCCAGCGCGGGCTGTTCTTCGCGCAGTTGCCGATAGACCGGCATGCGGTCGCCCTGCAGGAACACGGGATCGTTGAGCTGTTTGAAATCGATCATGCGCAAGTCCTCCTCAATCGAGCTTGACGCGCAAACGCTCGATCAGAGCGCTGTAGTACTGGCGGTCTTTCTGCAGCCGCAACGCCATGGCCTGGGGTCCGCTCTGCGAAAGCTCCAATCCTTGGTTCAAGACCTGGTGGGTCTGGAAGTCGCGGTCCTGCGCCGCGACACCGATCTCGCGTGCCAGCACGTCGATGGCGGCCGGGGGCGTCCGAGCGGGGGCGAGAAATCCGAACCAAGCCCCTCCGTGGCCAATGGGGACGCCTTGCTCGGCGGCCGATGGAACCTCCGGGAACTGCGGTGCCCGCTTCGGCCGCAGCGGCGCAATCAGCTTGAGCCGGCCTTCGTGGATGTACTGCGTGGCGACGCCGGTCGTGCCGATGACAAACTGGATGTCGTTGACCAGAAGCGCCTGGTAAAGATCGGCCTGACCCTTGTACGGCACGTGGTTCAGTTCGGTTCCCAGGTACTGCTGAAGTTCGGCGCCCGCCAGATGGGCATTGCTGCCGATGCCGAAGGAGCCGTAGTTGACCTTGTTGCCCTCGCGCCTCGCCCAGGCGATGAACTCGGGCAGTGTCGCCGCCGGCACCTTGGGGTGCGCGATCAGGCACTCCACCGTGTTGCACAGCATGGTGACCGGCGCGAAATCGCGCTCGGCGTCGTAGGACATCTTGCGGTACAGGTAGGGGTTGATGGTGATCGACGCGTCTGTGGTCAGCAGCAGCGTATGGCCGTCCGCGGCGGCCTTGGCGACGGCCGCTGCACCGATCATGGTGTTGGCACCCGGCTTGTTGTCCACGATCACAGGCACTTTGAACGAGGCCGAAAGCGAGGTTGCGATCCTGCGCCCGATCGCGTCCATCAGACCGCCTGCCGGATACGGCACGAGGATGGTGATGGTCTTGGCGGGCCTCCAGCCCTGCTGCGCAAGTGCTGGGAGCGCGATGGCTGTGGCCAAGGGCACGTGCAGCAACTGGCGGCGCGTGATCATGCCGGCACCCCTTCGACCAGGGCAGGAGGCACTTCGACGGGTTCATTGTCGCTGGCGATCGCGCAACGGCGCAGGGTACGCGGGGCGCTGGGTGCGAACTTCGACCGGGCGTGCTGCAGCAACGTGTTGTCCCAGACGATAAGGTCTCCTGCGCGCCACACGTGGCGGTAGACGTACGCTTCGTCCGCCACGATGTCCGACACCTGCGCGATCAACTCAGCCGACGTGTCAGCGTCGTAGCCTTCGATCAAGCGCGTGGTGTCCGGGCTCATCATGTGGATGGTCTGCCCCGATGCCTGGTGCACGGCGATGGCCGGATGCGTGGCCTGCGCCACCTGGACTTGCACCTGGCTGCGCAGCTCGTCGCCATAGCGCAAGGCGCCATAGTCCAGGCTGGCCAGTACCGAGCGTCCGGCAAGCTGCTCGCGCAACGTCGACGGCATGCGCTCCACGGCGGCTGCCGAGTTGGAGAACAGCGTCTCGCCCCCTTCCGAGGGGACCTCGATGCCGTACAGCATGATGGCCTTTAACGGATGGTCGAAGTACATCTGGTCCGAGTGGAAATTGAGCTCTACGTCACCGAAGGCGCCGTCGCGCCGCACGTTCGACACATAGGTCGCATCCGGGCTGATGCGCTGGATGGGGCCCTGCTTGGAAATGCGCCCGAAGATGCGGGCGAAGGCCACCTGCTGTTCGTCGCCGAGTTGCTGGTCGCGAAACACGAGCAATCCGCGCGTGGCCAATGCGCCACGCAGCAGTTCCTGCACGCCTGGTGCCAGCGGGCGCGAGGTGTCGAGGCCCTCGACCAGGTAGCCCAGGCAATGGTGCAGAGGGGTGAGTGTGGGGGTCATGGGTTTGTCTCCAGGGGGGTGAACGCAAATTGGGGCGAGGCGCCTCATCCTGGCCACTGGGGGCGGCCGATCTCCATCGTCTGGCCGACAGTGGCATAGGTGAAGCCGCCGAGGCGCACGAGCGGATTCGCCAGCACGGTGTCGAAGCGCTGCTCTGGCCCCAGGTAGCGTTCGTCCACGTGCACCCCGACCACGCGGCCGATGACGAGGCTGCTGCGACGCTCACCCGGCCCTTGGGGCTCGATGTCGACGATGCGCACGAGGCGGCATTCGAGGTGCGCGGGCGCGCCGGCCACTCGGGGTGGGCGCACGCTGTGTGACGGCAGCGCCTGCAGGCCTGCAAGCTCGAATTCGTCATGTTCCGCCGGAACCGTGGCCGAACTCATGTTCATCGCGTCGCGCTGCGCGAAAGACACGAAGTTGACGACAAATTCGGGTACCACGCGCACGTTGGCAACCGTGTCTTTTTCGGTCCGATCGGGTGGCGCATTGCAAGTGAACATCACCATCGGCGGCGCTGGCGAGATGCCGTTGAAGTACGAGAACGGAGCCAAGTTGGCGCGGCCGTGCGCATCGACCGTGCTGATCCAGCCAATCGGGCGTGGCGCCACGATGGCGTTGAACAGCGAGGGCTTGAGCTGCCGCGCATCCTGGGTGTCGATGAAGGTCATGCGTGTGGCTGAAAGGGTGTCCATGGAATCGAACCTGTGGGATTGCGAACGGATGGCGGGTCTGGTTCACACGAATCGGAATGCAATGGAGCCCAAGGCGCCGTAGTCGGCATGGAAGCTGTCTCCCGCAGCCGCATGCACCGGCCGAGTGAACGAGCCGCCCAGCACCACCTCGCCTGCCGCAAGCGACTCGCCCCAAGGCGCCAGCTTGTTGGCGAGCCAGGCCACTCCGGCTGCCGGGTGGTTCAGCACCGCCGCCGCGACGCCGGATTCCTCGATCACACCATTGCGATACAGCAGCGCGCTGACCCAGCGCAAATCAAGGGCATCGGGCCGGACAGGGCGACCGCCGACGACGATGCCGGCGTTGGCGGCGTTGTCGGCGATGGTGTCGAACACCTTGCGCATGGCCCGCGTTTCACGGTCGAGCTGCTCGATGCGCGCATCAATGATCTCGATGGCGGGCACCACGTAGTCGGTTGCAGCCAGCACGTCGCAGATGCTCGTATGGGGGCCGCGCAGGGGCCGGCCCAGGACGAAGGCAAGCTCCACCTCCACGCGTGGCGCGATGAAACGGTCAGCAGGAATGTCGGCGCCCTGTTCGATGAACATGTCATCGAGCAACGTTCCATAGTCGGGTTCGGTGATCTGGCTGGCCTGCTGCATGGCGCGCGAAGTCAGGCCGATCTTGTGGCCACGCACGATGCGCCCGGCGCCGACCTTCATGCGAACCCAGGCGCGCGCCACGGCGTAACCGTCGGCAATCGTCATGTCCGGATATCTTTTGGAGAAGTGCGTCACCTGCACCCGCGAGGTTTCGGCGTGCTGCAGTTCTGCAGCGAGTTCAGCGATCAGACGTTCGTCAAACATGAGGTTGTGGTGCGTCGGGGGCGTGGCAGAAGATGTCAGCGGGAGCCTTGGTGCCGCATCCATGGCGTTGATGTCTTGTGCTGGATCAACCAGGCACCGTCCACCCGTACCAGGGTGTCGCAGCAGTGGCGGATACCGGCCAGCCTGCCAACCGGCACCGCCGCGGCATCTTCGACGGTGGCTTCATAGGCAACCAGCGTGAAGCTCAGCGTGGCTTGACCGTTGTTCCGCGGGAGGAACTGGAAGTTCAACGCCGTGTGCGCCGTTCGGCGGCCAGGGGGGCGGCCCGCCAACGCCTGCGCGATGGCGGCACGGCCACCGACCGGGCCGCTGTCGCGCTCCCAGACACCGTCCAAGGCGAAACAGGCCGCGCCGCCAACACCGTCACCGCGGTCCAGGCAGGCGTAGAAATCGACAACGCACCGGAGCGCCTGGCGTTCGTCGAGCAGATCGGACAGTTGTGCCTGAACCGTCATCTCAATCGCCCTGGGTCCGCGGCGCGGTATAGCCCTTCTGGCCTTCCTCGCTGCCTAGGGCCAGGATGGGGCCGTCGTACTTTTCCTGCCACAGCAAAGAGCCCATGGCGATGTGCAGCGGGTGATCCTGCACGGTCAGCACGCGCCATCCCTCTTCGCCGTGATAGTGCGCATGCTCGGACCAGCCCGGCGCGGACAGCAGCAGGTCGCCGGCTTTCCAATCCACTCGTACGCCGTCCACCACGCTGTGGCCGTGTCCGGAGATGTGGTAGTTGATCGAGGCCGAGGTGTGCCGGTGGCCGTGCGCACCGGTGTAAAGGGGTGTGCCAGCGGGGCAGCCACCGATGGTGGCGAAGTAGGTACCCGTGGTTCCGTTGCGGCGCTCGGTGCCGGGGTGGTAGAGCAGCCAGATCCGTCTCTTGCCGTCGCCGGCCTCATGGGACAGATGCGGCCAGACCTCCTTCCAGGGCCAATGCAGTGCCGGATTCGGCACGACCGAAATGTCGGTCAGGTACTCATAGCCGCGCAGCCGTGCGCCGGCTTGCGTCAGCTGAATGTCAGGTGCATTTTCCCAAGCGTACTTACGCCTGTGCTCTTGGCTGAGGCCGTCATGCGGACGTTCGCGCTCCAGTACGGCCACACCTTCCTCTTCGAAGAGCACGCCGAGCAGTTCCAGCAGCGGGCCGTTGCTATAGGTGAGCCGGACCCAGGGCGTGCTGCCGTTGTTCTCGTGCACATGGCCCCGCATCGAGGGCACGGTCCAGACGTCGTGCAACGCTGTGTCGAAGCTGCCATCAACGGTCACGCGGCCGCTACCGCCGATGCAGATCTCCAGAAGGTTTGCATTGGTCTTGAACGGTGCGGTCCTCTCCCCGGGGAGCAGCACACTGAGGGCCACTTGCGTGCCGGGAGTGAAACTGTTGGCAGTCCGCGAGGCCGGATGCACGATGACCGAGCAGCGCCTGCCGTTGGCAGGTCGTGGAATGCGGCCGAGCCTCTCGATCTCGGCGTCTATGGCCTCCCGGGTGACCAGCATGGGGTCCCAGATCTGCGGTTGGCCAGGTAGGCGCCCTGACCGGTCGAGGAACGGGAGTGCCTGAACTTCGGAGAGACTGGAGTGCATGGTGAATACCCAAAAGAAGGTTGTTGGCTAAGTCAGGCAGGCTCTGCGATGACGGGCAAGCGGAGCGTTCCAAGCGAGGTCACTTCGACCTCGAGCACGTCGCCGGCGGTCATGAACACCGGCGGCTTGCGCAGGGAGCCCACGCCGGCCGGCGTTCCGGTCGCGATCAGATCGCCAGGCGCGAGGGGGGTGAACTCGGACACGTAGGCAACGATCTGGGCAATGGAATAGATCAGATGAGCAACGCTGTCCCGCTGCATTTCCCGACCATTGAGGCGGCTGACGACCTCCAGCCCATTGACATCCGGCACCTCGTCGACGGTGACAAGCCAAGGACCCCATCCCCCGCTGGCGTGGAAGTTCTTGCCGGGTGTGACCTGGCCCGTATGCTTTTGGTAGTCGCGCACAGAGTTCTCGGCGAAGCAGGCATAGCCTGCGATCGCAGCAGAGGCCTCCTCCTGACGAAGGTGCCGCCCGCCACGGCCGATCACCACTGCCAGTTCGGCCTCGTAGTCAAGCTGCGTGGAGCACCGGGGCACATGAATGGGTTGACCATGGCCCACCAGCGTGTCGGCAAAGCGCGTGAACACCGAGGGATGGCGAGGCATCTCGCGCTCGGCCTCACCTGCGTGGGCAGCGTAATTGAGGCCGACGCAAAGGATCTTGCCGGGCTGGGGAATGGGTGGCAGCCAGCGGATGTCGGCGAGCGCGATGTCGTGGCGTGCCTGCGCAACCCTGCGCCGCAGCTCATCGCTGTCCCATGAGCCCAGCGCGGTGCGCAAGTCCGGCACCTCGCCGGTAGCGAGGTTGCTCAGGCGGGCGCCGTCGGCAGACAGTGCACCGAAAGCCGGGCGTCCGTCCGGGGCGATGAAGCTGGCAAGTCTCAAAGCGTCGTCTCCATGGTGTCGGGTGCGGCTTCGTCGTATGCGCGATGCCGTCATGAGCACCAGTATTCGGCGGCTGCCCGGATAAATCCACTGAATAGCGTTAAGAACGAAAATGCATAGAATTAATCGGCCCTGCCTTCCAACCCGTTGCCATGCCCGCCCACACCCTGGACCTCAACCTTCTGAGAGTGTTCGAGTCCATCTACCGGATGCGCAATCTGAGCGAAGTGGCGCGCCATGTGCATCTGACGCAACCCGCCGTCAGTCATGCCTTGCGTCGCCTGCGTGACAGCCTGGGCGACCCTCTGTTTGTGCGAAGCGTGAACGGCTTGCAGCCCACCCCGCGCAGCGAACAACTGATC
The DNA here is from genome assembly GCF_901827205.1 of Variovorax sp. PBS-H4. Lineage (NCBI taxonomy): Bacteria > Pseudomonadati > Pseudomonadota > Betaproteobacteria > Burkholderiales > Comamonadaceae > Variovorax > Variovorax sp. PBS-H4. The sequence continues at coordinate 1,153,518 of NZ_LR594675.1, forward strand.
GAGCCGGTGCGCCAAGCCCTGCGTCTGATCGAGGACTCGGTCAGCAGCTCCGGTGTGTTTGAGCCAGCAAAGTGCACGCGCGAGTTCCAGCTGCTGCTGTCCGACGTCGGGGAGTTGGTATTCCTGCCGCGCCTGCTGCGTCATTTGCGCCAGCACACGCCGGCTGCGTCGGCGGTCGTGGTGCAGGCCTCACGCGTGCAATACGAAGCCATGCTGCGCGAACGCGTTGCCGACATTGCCATCGGCCACTTGCCGAACATGCCTGCGACGCTCAAGCAAAGGTCCTTGTTCCGGGACGACTATGTCGTGCTGCGCACACGCCCTGCGCGTAAACGGCGCCGCGCACTCACGCTCGAGGAATACGTCCGCTCCGTGCACATCGAGGTCGATCCTCCGGGTTCGCTGCAACGGCCCGTCCAGATGGTCATGGAGTCACTCGGCCTGCAGCATCGCGTGGTCCTGCGTGTGCCGCACTTCTTCGCGGTGCCCAGCATATTGCTGCAGACGGACCTGCTCGTCACAGTTCCGCGCTCGGTGGCGCGCAACATCCGAAATGCCGATGATCTGGAGATCTGCGACGTCCCCTTTGCGATGCCACCACTGGACATCAGGATGTACTGGCATCTGCGCCAGGACGCTGATCCGGCGCATCGCTGGCTGCGAAACGCCATGGTCGCGCTTTTCAGCAGTTCGTCGACGGCCGGATCTTAGTTTTTCGCGGGACGCTGCCCTGTCATGCACGCTCGGAAGCCGACAGCATCGTGTCGGCGATATCCAGCATCGCCCGCAGGCGATCCATGTGCCGCAGGTCTTGATGGTAGCCAACCCAAATATCCCGCGTCGGAGGGTGATCCGGCGTGTCGATGCGCTGCAATCCGGAGACTGCATCGCCGAGCGGCCTTGGCAGTACCGCGATACCCACGCCCCTCAGGCACATCTGTGCCTGGACCGACCGGCTGGTGCTCGTGAAGACACGCCTGGAACGTGGAAACCTGTCCAGCACCCAGGCTACATCGGGGAAATGCGACTGCGCGGTATTCATGAGAATGACCCCGGCTGATGCCGGATCGTCATGCAACGCCCGTACGGTCTCGGCCGAAGCATAGACACCGTATGAAATGCGCATCAGGCGGCGCTGGACAATATCGGGTTCGCTGAAGGGCACGATGCGAAAGGCGACGTCGGCGTCGCGACGCGAAAGATCGAGCAATCGATAGCTTGCAATCACCTCCGGCACGACAGCGGGATGAAGGCGCGTCAACTCGGCCAGGACCGGCGCCAGGACATAGCCGGCGAACCAGTCCGCTGACGAGATCCGCAGGATGCCTTCGAGCCGCTGGTCATTGCCGGTCAGCCGCCTTTCCATGGACATCGCGGAATCCTCCATGGACTCCGCCAGCGCCAGCACGGCGTCGCCGGCGTCCGTAAGCACCAGTCCGTCCTTGGTCCGACGAAAAAGCGGCTGCCGGGCTTCGTCCTCGAGCACTTTTATTCGCCGCCCGACGGTCGGATGGCTCACGTCCAGACGCCGGGCGGCCTCGCCGAAAGACCTACCGCGTGCAACCTCCAGAAAGATGCGGACGTCATTCCATTCCATGTCAAGCGGTTGTTCAAAAACGTACGGGAAATGTACAGGAGTGTCAGTTCAAAAACATTTCCTTTGATATCAACATAACGGCCTTGTCACGCTGACCTTCGGATCAGCCTCATCTGGAATCTCATGGCATGAACAAGTTGAATGACACGGCCGCCCTTGGAGCGGGCGCTTCCAAACTGAAACTTCGCCCGTCGTTGTCTACGCGACGCCGTTTGCCTCACCTGAACTCTCAGCGGCGATGGTCGACGTGCCTCGCTTTACCACCATCGCGCCGCAGCGTGTTCGAGCGGCTGCACCTTGAGACTCGCACACCATGACTACGTTGACTCCAACTGCCGAGGCAGCAGCCCCTGATTCGCGCCGCTGGCTCGCCTTGACCGTCCTGCTGACCGGCACTCTCTTGCCACCATTGGATTTCTTCATCGTGAACGTGGCCCTGCCCGCCATTCGCGCGGGCATGCAAGCATCTTCGGACGTCTCGCAGCTGGTCATCTCGGTGTATGCCACAGCCTATGCCGTCACCCTGATCCTGGGCGGGCGTTTAGGTGACCTCTATGGTCGAAAGCGCGTATTCGTTGGGGGCATGCTCGGCTTTGGCGTCGCCTCGGCATTGTGTGGTCTGGCGCCATCGCCCGGCATGCTTGTCGTCGGTCGGCTGCTGCAAGGGATATGTGCGGCGATCATGGCGCCACAATCATTGGCGTCGATTCACGCGATCTTCCCGGCAAGCGAGAAAAACGGCGCGCTCAGTCTCTATGGCGCGACATTCGGCCTGGCTTCAGTGGGAGGCCAGTTGTTGGGGGGCGTGCTCGTTTCGACCAGCCCGTGGGGGCTGGGATGGCGCACCGTCTTCCTGATCAACCTCCCCATTATCGTGTTTGCTGTTCCAGCTGCATTGGTGCTGCTGCGTGAAAGCCGTGCCGAGCGTTCGGCTCGCCTGGACGTGCCGGGGGCGTTGCTGCTGGCGGCTGGCTTGCTGGCCTTCGTGGTACCGCTGATCGAAGGGCGGGAGCACAACTGGCCATGGTGGTGCATGGCGCTGCTGATTCTGAGCGTGCCGTTGTTACGGTCTTTCTGGCGATACGAAAAGGAACAGGAACTCGCCGGCAGGACGCCCTTGCTTCTACCTTCGCTTTTGGCCGTGCGCGGGCTGCGACGCAGCTTGGCGTCGACCTTCTTCTTCTATTGGCTCGCCGCGTTCTTCCTGGTGTTCGCGGTGTACGAACAGGTCGGTCTGGGTCACGACGCAATGGCCACCGGCCTGGCCGTCCTGCCACTCGGCGTTGGCTTCTTCCTCGGCCCACTGTGCGGCCCGCGCATTGCGCGGAAGATGGGCTCGCGCACGGCTGCGTTTGGCATGATCTTGGAGGTACTCGGTCTGGTCATGGTCGCGGTGCTGGCCTTTGCCGATGTGCCGTCCTGGCTCGCGTTTCCCCTGTTCCTGATCGGTGTCGGGCAAGGCGTTGCGCTTCCTGCGCTGGTGCGCTTGAACGTGGACCAGGTCGGAACACGTTGGGCGGGGCTGGCTTCGGGCCTGGTAAACGCCACCTTGCAGATCAGCGCTGCAGTAAGCGTTGCAATGATCGGAGGACTGTTCATCGTGATCGCGCCCGATGGTGCGAGCGCTCAAGCCGCGCGGCTCGGCTTTTCTGCAGCCTCATTGGCCATAGCCGCGGCACTCGCGCTGGCAGCCGGACTGAGCTGGAGTGGCGATTGACCGGCCAGGTCATGGTCGGTCGCCCGTTCCATTTGCATACGCTTGTGAACATTGGGCCTTCGTTCTCGTAAGAGAGCGCCGCGCAACTCGATGACGCATGGCCTGGCAGCTTCTTCGAGTACACACGGTACACGAGAGAACCCGCCGCTCACGCCTTCCCGCCCACCATCCGCTGCGCCGCATCCGGTGATGGTCAGTGGGGCGCTGGCATCGGAGAAACTGGTGGCGCGGCATCGACTTAGACCTCTACCGGGACGACCCGACGTTCGAAACAGCGCCCAGCTCACCATAATTCGAGCATGAGCCTGTTCCAGTTTGCCGCAAGGGTTCGCAGCTCAATTGCTGCGGCCGGGAAATCCTCTTTTCACCAGCACGGACCCATCACCCTTTGTGTGTTGTTGCTGGCAGCGGGGCAGTCCGTGCGCGCCCAATCGCCCACACTGGGCTTCATGCAGTTGCCGCAGCCCGGCGGTGGACTCGTCACCGTTTTCTATCCGTCCTCGGACCCAGAGATCCCGGCCTCCCAGGGTCCATTCACGTTGTCATGGGCCGCCAAAGGCCGCGTTTCGAAGGGCAATGGACGCATGGTTGTGATCTCACATGGTTCGGGCGGAAGCCCTTGGGTGCACGCGGATCTGGCGCGAGCTTTGGTGCAACGAGGATTTACGGTCGCCTTGCCTCAGCACGCAGGGGACAATTACCTCGACCCGTCTGAGCCGGGGCCTGCGAGTTGGATCAAGCGGCCGATCGAAGTTTCTCAGGCGATTGACGTCGTCTCCAGCAGCCCATCGCTGGCGGCTGATTTGCGCCTTGATTCGGTCGGCCTGTTCGGAGGGTCTGCAGGTGGACACACTGCTTTGTCGATGGCCGGGGCAAATGGTCGAAGGCGCGCTTCAGGAACCACTGCGAAGCGCACATCAGCGAAGATTTTTCGTCCTGCGTAGGTTTCTTCACACTGCTCAATGGCGACTGGCTGGACGCGCCCAAGATATGGCTGGCGAAGGCCGTTATTGCAGCGCGGTTCTCCGACAGTGCCATGCAAGGTGGCTTCGACGCACGCGTCAAGGCCGTGGTGGCCATGGTCCCATTCGCCGCGGACTTTGATCCGGCAAGCTTGAAGCAGCCCGTAACTGCGCTGGGACTGGTCATTGCAGAAAAGGACATCAACCAAGTGCCCCGCTTTCATGTGGGAGCCATCCTCGCTGCGTGTGAACCCCGATGCGAGGTCGTCATGCGCATCCCGGAAGGCGGCCACGGTTCGATGCTTTCTCCAATGCCACCGTTGGAGACTGGGAGCGTGGCGCAGCGTCTGCTGAGTGACCCGCCGAGTTTCGACCGAGGGCAGGTAGTACCCTTACTCAATTCTCGAATTGCCGAATTTTTCCTAAAGAACTTGGTTTCTGCGCCATAGCTTTGAGCCGACGAGACGCGCTTGCCTGCGCCCGAGCGGCCGCTTTACCGTTCCTCGTCGGGGCGGTTGGCGACGATCTTCATTCCAAGACTTCACTTCGAAGACGTGCCCCGAAGGACTAGTCCTGCTTCTCCATCTTCTCGTGGGCATCCACGAGCTGAGCCAGCAGCTTCATGAAGACGGCACGATCGTCGGGAGACAGCGGCTCGATCAATAGCTCCTGTGATCGGTGAATGCTTTCTTGCAAGTCGTTGATCAGGTTCAGGCCGTCTGTGGTGATCACCGAAAGTCTTGATCGACGATCGTCCGGATTGACGCGAGTTTCAACCAGCCCCTTGTCAGCCAGGCGTTTGAGCACTTCTGCTGTCGTCGTTCGATCCAGGGAAAGCTCCCGACCGATCGCCTTCTGATCGAGCCAGGGGTTCATCGAAAGCGCCGTCAACATGCCGACCTGCAGCGGCGTGATGCTTTCAGACTTGCACAGGTCGAAAAAGATCGCTTGGCCAATCTGAGTCAGCCGACGAATCAGGAAGCCCGGACGACGCCACATCACTTCTCGCAATGGATTGAAAGGCTCGGGGGCCGGGGGCTTTGCCACCTCTGTCACGCCACCTGTCTTCTTCTGAGCCGGAGAACGCTTCGTCATCATCTGGAGTCGCCGATAGTGTCAGCCGGCAAGTGTATCGGCTCCCCTGCATGTGAATAGAAAGCCGGCCGCGCCTCCAGCCTCGCTACAACAGGTCGACCTCGAGGTACTCGCCCAGCAGGCGATGGAAGTCGACCTCATCGTCCCAGGGGATCATGTGGCCGGCGCCCGAAGCCGTGCACTGCAGCAGGCCCGGCGCAAGTGTCTTGATTTCCGCCAGGTCTTCTTCAAGCACCACACCACCTCGCCCCGCGGTCATGAGAAGCCCGGCCGTCTGCAACTTGGCCAGATCGGCGTGGATGTCGTCGCTGTGAAAACCGGCATGCGCCTGAATGACGGCCTCCTCGCTGCACGTATGGAGCCACTCGGCCCGCAGTTGCAGCTGTTCGTCCGTCCAGGTCGGCGCGTAAGGACGAAGCTCGTCGGCCGTGATCCCCTTGACGGCCTTCTGGATGGATTCCACGTACCAAGGCAGCGGCACGGGATAAGCGCGGCGGCCGGGGCCGGACACCGGCGGGTCGACCAGCAGCAACCTGCCGATGCGGGGAGCGTCGCGCGCAGCGGCACGAATCGCCACGCGGGCACCCATGGAATGACCCAGCAGCGTGACGGAAGACCATCCCTGGACCTCCATCAGATGGAGCACGTCGGCCGCCATGGCATCGAGGCTTGCGTCCATCCCGGGCACGCTGGAGGATAAGCCGCGCCCCCGGAAGTCCAGGACATGAACATCGAAGTGGCGAGCCAATCGCTCGGCGACGAAACCCCACGTGATCGCCGGGCTCGTGATGCCAGGCAAAAGAAGCATGCATGGGCCCTGTCCGCCATAGCGCAGGAGGTGCAGCCGCACCCCGTTGGCGCGTACGTGATAGCCATGAAGAAGGGAACTCATTTCGACTCCGGGATGTTCCACGCGCCCAGTCGCTCTCGCCCCGGGCCGGTGCTGGAACTTGCATCAACAAAAACTCATTTGCACACCGCTGAGGGTGCTCGCCGCACCCGGCATGAGGTGTCTCAGGTTTGCGGAGGCCTTCCGAACCAGCCACGGACGCGGTTCCAGAGCACGCTCCACATCATTGCGGCAATGGAGACCGTGGGTTGCGGCTCGTTGGCCGACCCTCCTTGCCCGCCCAGTCTGCGGGAGACCTGCTTGCCGAAGTCCGCCACCATCCGGCGCACGAAATCCTTCACGAGCCCCGAGCGGGAAAATTGCGCGAGCGGGCCCTGCAGCGCGTAGATCATGTCCACGTGGACCCGGGTGTTGTCCGCCGACAGTGCTTCGAGCCGGTAGGTAATGTCGCCCTGCGTGCGCGACTTGCTCAGGCTGTCCTGGCCCGCCCCACGAAGGACGGCACGCCTGGCGGCATCGTCACGTTCCAGCCGTGCCGCGCCGACGAAGGCTGCCGACATCGGGCCGAACTTGATGGCGAGGGTGCCCTTGACTCTTTCCCCCTCGTGCGAGTCGATGGTCGCGCCGGGCAGGCAGGACGCGACCGCAGGCAGGTCGCCCATGAACGCCCACACCTGATCGACGGGATGAGGCACATCGAAATGGACTTCGATCACGTTGCCTTTGGCCTTGGCCTTGGCCATCGCCACCGGATCGACTTCCGCCAGGTCCGCAGCAGCAGCCGAACTGGGTGCAGTCGGCTTGCCTGGTGACGGAATGGGCGATTCGGCCTGCATCGCTGCCGTGACACGCTTCACCGCGATGGTTCGCGGCGCGCCCATTCTTTGCCGCAGCTTCTCGAACTGCACGTCGGGGCTGTCGCGCTGCTGCTGCAGCACGTCCAGGATCGCATCCACGATGCCCTGGTATCCCGTGCACCGGCACAGGTTCCCTGATAGCTCGACCCGTACGCGCGCTTCGTCGGCTTCGGGCAAGCGAAGCACGATGTCGCGTGCCGTGGTGAGCATCCCCGGTGTGCAGAAGCCGCACTGCAGCGCATGGTGGCGCGTGAACGCCTGCCGCAAGCGGTGCATGACCGCATCATCGTCGTAGCCCTCGATGGTGGTGACCTCGCGGCCTTCGCATGCCACGGCGAACGTGATGCACGAGCGCGTGGGCTGCCCGTCGACGAGCACCGTGCAGGCGCCGCAGACGCCGTGTTCGCAGCCGAGGTGCGTGCCTGTCAGGCGGAGTTCGTCGCGCAGGAAGTCGCCAAGGTGCATCCTCGGCTCGGCCTGCCGGCTGAAACTGCGGCCGTTCACTTGAATGGAAATCGGGTCCAAGTCTTCTACTCCGCTTGATTGGGGCCGGCAAAGATGCCGGACTGCTCGAGTGCGCGCTCCACGCAGGCCGTGAAGAGCTTCAGGTCGATGGCGTCGCGTTCGGGAAGCGCGGCGCGTACAGCCCCTCGCAGTGATTCGCGCCCTGCCGCAGCGGCACCCTTGCCCGCGATCTCTGCCGCGAGCGCGGGCAGAGGAATGGGGGGGCCATCAGCGGCCCCCAGGACGATTCGCGCGCGTTTGCGCGACGCATCGAAATAGACCGCCGAACTGGCTTCTGCAAACTCACCTGGCTTGCGGCAGACCTTGTGGTATCCCCAACGCGTGGCTGGCGTCTCCGAGGGCACAACGATGGAGACGATCAATTCATCGGACTCGAGCACGGTCGTGTAGGCACCGAGCATGAAGGCGTCGGCCTCGATCGTGCGCTCACCTCGGGGTGACCTGACCACCACGCGTGCGCCGAGTGCAGCGAACGTCACCACCCAGTCGGCCGCAGGATCGGCATGCGCCAGGCTGCCTCCGACGGTACCTCGGGTACGGATCGCGCGGTAGGCGATCCCGCGTGCGACTTGGCGCATGGGATGCTCAGCCAGCGGCGGGTGCACACCATCCTCGATCTCGGCATGGGTGACGGCGGCACCGATCTCGACCCAGTCGGCCTTGCGGCTGACGGTGCGCAGACTGGGAATGTGTGCGACATCGACCACCTGTGCGGGGCGGGCCAGTCTCAAGTTCAGCATGGGGCCGAGAGACTGGCTCCCGCTCATGGTTTTCGCGGCGCCACCGCCAGCCGCCAGCGCCGCGATGGCCTCATCCACTTCGAGAACGCGCGTGTAGGCGAACTTTGGCGCTTTCATCGGGCGTGCTCCTCTTGGCGCTTCCCACTTTCGAGGGCCGTGAGCAGGCGGCGCGGCGTCAAGGGCGTCATCAGCACCTCGGCAGCACCGGTACCGCGCAAGGCGTCGTTCACGGCATTGAAGATCACAGCCGGCGGCGCGATCGCGCCGCCTTCGCCCACACCCTTGGCACCGAATTCGGTGTGCGGCGAAGGTGTCTCGAAGTGCTCGATGCGAATGCGCGGCACTTCCGTGGCGCCCGGCAGGATGTAGTCCGCCAGGGTGGAGGCCAGCGGCTGGCCCTGATCGTCGTACGGGCTCTCCTCGTACATCGCAGTGCCAATGCCCTGCGCAATGCCGCCAATGGTCTGCCCCTCCACGATCATCGGATTGACCATGGTTCCGCAGTCTTCGACGACAACGTAGTCGAGGATTTCGACCTCGCCCGTCTCGGCGTCGACGGCCACCACCACGGCGTGTGTCGCATACGTGAAGGTGCCGGTATCGACCTTGGGCTTGTACGCACGGGACACCTCCAGGCCGCCGAGATGAACGTTTGCAGGCAAGTCCTGCGGTGTGAGGTACCACGCAGCCCCGACTTTCGATAGCGGAATCGACTTGTCGCCGGCCACGGCGTGCCCTTCGATCAATGCGACGGTTTGAGCATCCACCCCCATGAGGTAGCCGGCGATCGACTGGATGCGAGGCAGAAGCTCCTTGCATGCGACCGAGATGGCCCCCCCTGACATCACCGTGGCGCGCGAGGCGTAGGTACCCGAAGAAAACGGAGTGAGCGCCGTATCGCCATGCACCACCCGAATTCTTGCCACCGGAATGCCGAGCACGTCATTGGCGATCTGCGCAAAGCTGGTCTCCATGCCCTGGCCGTGCGAGTGAACGCCGACACGCACTTCGAGTCCACCATCCGCAGTCATCCTGACAACCGCCTGGTCGAAGCCGGGCACCACTGGCAAGCCCCAGTTCGCGAATACGGTGGTGCCGTGGGCAGACTGCTCGGTATAGGTGGCCGTGCCGAAGCCGATCAGGCGTCCGTCCGGCTCTCCGCGCGCCTGGCGCTCGCGGACGGCGTCCAGCCCGATCATCTCCACGGCGCGCCGCAGGCTTGCCGGAAAGTCACCGCTGTCGAAGTGCTTGTTGGCCACATTGACATAAGGCATGGCAGCAGCCGGAACCAAGTTCTCCATCCGGACTTCCCAGGGTTCGCGACCCACCTCCCTTGCCACGGCATCCATGAGGAGTTCGATTGCGAAGCAGACGCCGGTGCGCGCGACACCGCGATAGGCCATGAACCCCGGCTTGTTGGTTGCAACACAGAGGGTCTCGCATCGATAGCCGCGAAAGCTGTAGGGACCCGGCAGGTTGCCGATCGCCTGGCCAGGCTCCAGGCCGACAAAGAAGGGATAGTACGAATAGGCGCCGCCGTCGATGGTGATGACGGCATCGAGCGCCAGGAGCTTTCCTGTCCGGTCCGCGTAGGCCGTGAGCCGATAGTGATGCTGCCGCGTATTGGCACCGACGATCAGGTGCTCGCGTCGATCTTCGAGGTAGCGAAACGGCGTGCGATATGTCTTGGCCAGCCAGGCAATGCACAGGTCTTCGGGATAGAGCTGCCCCTTATAGCCGAAGGCACCGCCGACGTCCGGCGACACCACGCGCACGGCTTCTTCGTTCATCGAGAGATGCTGGGCGATTCCCACGCGCAGCAGATGCGGGACCTGGGTCGCACTGACCACCACCAGTTGATCGGCCTGGAAATCCCAGTAGGCCAGGACGGACTTGCCCTCGAGCGGCACGATGCATTGGCGCGACAGCTCGACCGTGCGGCTGACCTTCACCTCGGCCTTCGCGGCAAGCTCTTCGAAGTCGCGATTGGCCCGCAGCGTCAGAAACACGTTGTCCTTCCACTCGGGGTGCATGAACTCGTCCTTGGCCGCGAGGGCGGACTCGGCGCTGTGATAGACGGGCAGTTCGTCATACGAGACTTGCACTTCCTCCAGCAGGTCTTCCGCCACGGCACGCGTCGGAGCAACTGCCATCGCGATGGCCTCCCCGACGTGACGGACCTTGCCGGAGGCCAACGGCGGCAATGCCGAGTACTGGTAAGTGGGGAGGGAAGACGGCGAGCCGATGTCTGCCGCATCCGACATCATCCCGCGCAGGAACACCTTCCCGGCAAGCGCCTCGGGAATGTCGACGCCGGTGATGACGGCATGCGCCAGGGGGCTGCGCAGGAACGCGACCTCCTGGAGGCCCGGCAGCACGAAGTCGCCCACGAAGTTGCCCTTTCCGACGAGATGGCGCGCGTCTTCCTTTCGAGGCATCCGGGCGCCGATGCCCTCGCGCTTGAACAGCCTCGCCGGAATGTCTGCTTGGTCCATACGTTTCTCTTTCCTTGCGTCAGCGGCAAGATATGACAGTTCACTGGCACAAGTATAAGGCTGACGATCGTGCGGGAAAAGCCAGACCCTGTCGAGGCAAACCCTAGTGACACATCAAGTCTTCATCTGGTGCATATCCCAAGCTAAATTGGTCTTCTATCGCCTCATTTTCGGGAATCCAGACGCCAATCTGGTGCAGCATCAAAGAGTACAAACCCGTACTTGAAGTCGTTGATCGATTTCATTAATATGACAGTTCACTGAGTAGTTTCTGCGGTCTGCAACCACAGGATGGAGTCATGAACTGGATCAAGGTCGCCTCGGCGCAAGAGCTGAGCAACGATGAAGCGAAGACCGTCAATGTCGCTGGCCACGGCGTCGCGCTGTTCCGTATCGACGACGAGTTCTTCGCCACGGACAGCATGTGCACGCATGCCACGGCCCTGCTGTCGGAGGGCTATATCGAGGACGGCTGTGTTGAATGCCCCTTGCACCAGGGTCGCTTCGACGTTCGTACGGGCAGGGCGATGTGCGCGCCGGTCACCGTGGACCTGCGCACCCACACCGTCAAGCGGGAGGGCGATGACATCTATGTGTTGTCGCCTGCCAGCCCATGACCTCACCTGGCGTTGTCATCGTTGGTGCCGGCCAGGCCGCGGCCGTCGCGGCACGCGCGCTACGCGAACAGGGCTACCGCGGCCGCATCACGATGCTGGGGCGGGAGCGCCACAAGCCGTACGAGCGGCCGCCTTTGTCCAAGGCCGTTCTGGTGGCAGCCGAAGAGCCCAGCCTCGACGTGCTCGCGCCAGAGGCCTGGGCGCTCGGCGACATCGATCTGCTGAGCAACAGCGATGCGACTGCCCTGGATCTTTCGAAGCGGCAGGTCCGCCTTGCCGGCGGCCAGGTGCTCCCGTACGACATGTGTCTTGTCGCCACCGGCGGGGAGGCCAACACACTGGCATCCGCTCCAGCAGGCCATCCGCAAGTGCACTACGTCCGCACCCTCGACGACGCCCGGAGGCTGCGTGCCGCACTCCAGGGCAAGCCGAAAATCGCCATTCTGGGCGGTGGCTTCCTCGGCCTGGAAATTGCGAATTCCGCATTGTCGGCCGGCGCGGCAGTGACCGTGCTCGAACGCGCGACGTGCCTGCTCGATCGCTTTCTGCCGCCCGAGGCGTCGGCGTGGCTTGCATCCGGGCTGCGAGAGGCAGGTGCACGGCTCCTGCTCGGGGCCTCCCTCCACGGCGTCCGATCCCTGCCCGGTGGTCGGATGCGCGTGGCCACCGATACCGGCGATCTGGAGGTGGACGAGGTCGTCGTCGCCATTGGCCTCTCGCCCAACGACGCCCTGGCCCGTGGTGCCGGCCTGGAGATCGCGGCAGGCGGCGGCATCCTGGTCGACGCTTCTTGCCGCACCAGCAACGAACACGTGTTCGCATGCGGCGACTGCACCAGCCAGCAGCGCCCGGGCCAGGCTGCGCCAACGCGCCTGGAATCCTGGCAGAACGCGAACGAGCAGGCACGTACCGCCGCAGCCGCCATGCTCGGCGCCCCCCTTCCGGCACCGGTGGTGCCGTGGTTCTGGACCGACCAGGGAAAGCACAACATCCAGGTGCTTGGCCTGCCGGCTCCGGATCTCGAGTATGTGCGCCGAGGCGACCCGGCCTCCGGCAAGGTGTTGTGGATTGGCCATCGGGACGCCATTCCGCTGCACGGCGTGGCCATCAATGCAGGCGCCGATCTGCGTGCCATTCGCCCTCTGTTCGAGCAGAGGCGGACAGTGCAGTTCGACGACTTCCGGGACGACGCCACCCATTTGCGCGCTTGGGCCAAGCAGATGCAGGCCGGCGCCGTCTCCACCGTTTAACAAGAGCCCAAGGAGCTTTCATGTATCAATCGCAGGCGGTCATCGGCATCACGAATGCCCGAAAGAATCCGCCCTTGGAGCAGTGTGTCTGGCCCGCGGACGCCCTGAACAACATCCCGGACTGGGTCTATACCAGCCAGGCTATCTATGACCAGGAGATCGAGCGCATCTTTCGGGGAGACACCTGGAACTTTGTCGCTCTGGAAGCGGAAATTCCGCACCCCGGCGACTACAAGCGTGGTTACGTGGGCGCGACGGCCGTGGTGATCGTTCGCGCAGAAGACAACACGATTTCCGTCTTCGAAAACCGCTGCGCCCATCGCGGCGCCGAGTTCTGCCGCTCCAGCCAGGGCAACGCCAAGGAATTCGTCTGCCCCTATCACCAATGGTCATACGACCTCAAGGGCAATCTGCAAGGCGTTCCATTCAAGCGCGGCATCAGCAAGGTGGGCGGCATGCCGCCCGACTTCAAGAACGCCGAGCACGGCACCCGTCAACTGCGCGTAGCCACGCGCAATGGCGTGGTGTTCGCCACTTACTCCGACAAGACCCCGCCGCTGGACGAATACCTGACCAAGGAGATCCTCGAGGAGTTCGACGTTCCCTTTTCGGGCAAGAAGCTCAAGATCCTGGGCTATTGCCGCAATGAGCTTCCGTGCAACTGGAAGATGTATCACGAGAACCTCAAGGATCCGTACCACGCGACGCTGCTGCATTCGTTCCTCGTCGTATTCGGCCTGCTCGTGCCCGGCATCAAGTCGATCGTCTTCGCGGACAAGCAACATGGCCGCCACGGCTACATGGCATCGTCCAAGCCGGACGAGATCTATGCCACGGTAGCCGCCGACGACAAGGCGGAGATGCGATCGTTCAGCGAAACCCTCAGGCTGCGCGACGAACGGTTCCTGGACTACGTTCGGGAGTTCAAGTCGCCGTGGTCCGCCAACATGATGACCGTTTGGCCGAACCTGATCGTTCAGCGGCAGATGAACACGATGGGCGTACGCCAGATCATCCCGAACGGCCCGAACAGCATGGTGATGCAGTGGACCATGTTCGGCTACGAGGATGACACCCCCGAGATGACTCGGCACCGCCTGCGCCAGGGCAATTTGATGGGTCCGTCCGGCTTCCTCGGCCTCGAAGACAACGAGGCATTGAAGTTCGTGCAGGAAGGCATCCGCAATTCGTCCACGGACAACAACGTCGTCAAGCTCGACGCTGGCCACCAGGGCACGGCACGCAACCTGATCTCGGAGTCGTGCATCCGATCGCTCTACCAGTACTACCGGGATGTCATGGGCATCCGTGTCGCGGAGAAGGCAGCATGAAGGAGCGACTCGCCTACACCAGGTCCACGATCGCGCCGCATCGCGCGGCCGAGTTGCGCGCCGAGATCGATTCCTTTCATGTCGAGTACTGCGCCGCCCTCGACGCCAACGACGTCGAGCGCTGGCCCGACTTCTTCAGCAAGGAAGCGACGTACCGGATCACCTCGCGCCAGAACGCGCTGCTCAACATGCCCGTGGGACTCGTCTACTGCGAGGGCCTGGACATGATCACCGATCGTGCCCTCGCCGTGGCGCACTCCCAGATGTTCGCGCCCCGCCACATGCTGCATGTCCTGGGGATCACGCGCGTGCTGCAGGAGACCGACCACACGATCAGCTCGCAAACACCTTTCATCCTGATGCAGACCCTGGTGGAGGGGCCTTCCACCGTGCACCTGGCGGGCATCTACCACGACCATTTCGTACGCGAAGGCGAACGGCTGCTCATTGCCAGCCGCGAAGTGGTGCACGACACCGAAATTCTTGACACAGCCCTGGCTTACCCAGTCTGAATCCATTGAGGAAGACGATGAACCAAACCCCCAAGATCGCGCTCGAAGAGCACTTCTCCGCCCCCGGTTTCGACGAGTACTCGGCCAAGTACACACGCGTGCTGCCGGCCGACTTCGTCGCCAGGCTCGACGCCAGGCTGAGCGACTTCGACGACCAGCGCCTGGCCGAGATGGATGCAGGCAACATCGAGTACGCCGTGCTGTCGCAAACGATGCCCGGCGTACAGGCCGAGGTGGATCGGGCCGCCGCCGTCCGCCGCGCGCGCGAGAACAACGAGTTCCTCATGGAACGCGTGGCGCGCCACCCGCAACGCTTCGGCGCCTTTGCCCACGTGGCGCTTCAGGACCCCGCGGCCGCAGCCAAGGAACTGGAGCGCACCGTCGTCGAATGCGGCTTCAAGGGCGCGATGGTCAACGGCCACACCCTGGGTCGCTACTACGAAGGCAGCGAATTCGATGTGTTCTGGGAGCGCGCGCAGGCGCTCGGCGTGCCCATCTACCTGCACCCCAATGCGTTCAGCCAGCCACCGGCGCTGCTGGAAGGGATGCCGGTACTCCAGGGAGCCGCCTGGGGATGGGGCGTGGAGACGGCCGGGCACGCATTGCGCCTGCTGTTCGGCGGGGTGTTCGACCGCTTCCCGCAGCTGACCCTGCTGCTCGGCCACATGGGCGAGGCCCTGCCGTACCAACGTTGGCGCATCGACAGCCGCTTCGCCGCGTATCCCTCGGGCATCAAGCTGGCACGCAAGCCCAGCGAATACATCGGCAGCAACATCCTGATCACCACGTCTGGCGTGTGCTCGGCACCGGCATTGCTGGGCGCGATTGGCGAGCTGGGCGCGCAAGCCGTGCTCTTCTCGGTGGACTACCCGTATGAGTCCACCGCCGAAGCCTGCACCTTCATCGAGCAGGCACCGCTCGACGAGCGCACCCGTGCGCAGGTGTGCCACGGCAATGCTCGCCGGCTCTTCAAGCTGGGCAGCCCGCAGGAGCTTGCGCTCCTGCAGTTCTGACCCTCACACGAAAGGACGAAAAATGCCAGTCAGCGATTACCAAATGATCAAGGCCTGGGACGAGGTTCTGAAGCTCAGCAAGGTGGAGCGCGGACAGAAAGTCTCGATCCTGTGCGGCCCCCATACGCATCCGCAGACGCTGCAGACTGCGACGATTGCAGCCCAGGCCGCCGGCGCGGTCGTCACCAAGATCGAACTGCAGCCCATCAACGCGGAGAAAGCCCCCAGCCGCGACCTGATGAACTACCTGGGCGAAACGCCGCTCACCAACAACCCGGTCGCACTCGCGGCGATGAAGAACAGCGACCTCGTGCTGGACTTGATGCTGCTGCTGTTCTCTCCCGAACAGATGGAGATCCTCGAATCTGGAACGAAGATTCTCCTGGCGGTGGAGCCGCCCGAGGTACTGGTGCGGGCCATCCCCACCGAGGGCGACCGCAAGCGCGTGCTGGACGCATCGAAGCTGCTCAAGGCGGCCAGGAAGATGCACGTGACGTCGCCGGCCGGCACCGACGTGACCTTCCGGCTCGGCGATTTCCCGACCATCTGCGAGTACGGCTTCTGCGAAGAACCCGGGCGCTGGGATCACTGGCCAAGCGGCTTCCTCTTTACCTTCGCCAACGAGGGCGGCAGCGACGGCACCATCGTGATCGACCGCGGCGACATCCTGCTGCCGCAGAAGAACTACGTCTCGGACAGGATCACATTGAAGCTGCGCGAAGGCTTCGTGCGCAGCATCGAAGGTGACATCGATGCCGCCTTGCTGCGCGAGTTCATGGAGGCGTACAAAGACCCCGAGGCCTATGCCATCGCGCATATCGGTTGGGGAATGCAGCCACGCTGCTACTGGCACACCCTGTCGCTGGTGGACCGCGAAGCGACCTCCGGACAGGATGCGCGAGCGTTCGAAGGAAATTTCCTGTTCTCGCTCGGGCCGAACAACGAGGCAGGAGGCCCGCGCACGACGCCTTGCCACCTTGACATCCCGTTGCGCAACTGCACGGTGAAGCTCGATGACATCGTCGTGGTTCGTGATGGCAAGGTCATCGACGAGGCCTTTCAATGAGCACCGCTCCGGACGTCTACCAGAAGCAGGGCTTCGGCCATGCCGTCGCGCCCAAGGCGCCATACGGCCTGCTGATCATCGACTTCGTCAATGGCTTTGCCGACCCGCTCACGTTCGGCGGCGGCAACATCGACCCCGCCATCGAATGCACGCGCGGCCTTCTGGCTGCGGCACGCACGCGCAAATGGCCGATCGCGCACACGCGGGTCGTGTACCAGGACGATGGAGCGGACGCCAACATCTTCGCCCTCAAGGTGCCGCCCATCCTCGCCCTGCGCGAGGACGCGCCGCAAAGCCAGATCGTCCCGCAGCTTCAGCCCGACAGCGGCGAACTGGTGCTGCGCAAGATCCATCCTTCGGCCTTCTTCGGCACCTCGCTGGCGGGCTGGCTGTCTCAACGCGGCGTGCAGACCTTGCTGATCGCGGGATGCACGACCAGCGGGTGTGTTCGTGCAAGCGTGGTCGATGCCATGTGTCACGGCTTCCGTCCCCTCGTCGTCACGGACTGTGTGGGCGACCGATCGCTGCCGGCGCACGAGGCCAATCTGTTCGACATGAACCAGAAGTACGCGACCTTGATGCCCCGCGATGTTGCCCTGGAGGCGACTGCTGCGCATTAGCGCGGTGCCTCGGCCTCGGGCCCACCCATTCACCCACTGTCCCGTCCCACCTTTCGTCAAACCTCGGGCGCATACCCTGCCAGCGACCCCACTACCTGGAGAAGCAGATGACCACTAAACTCATTGCCGCACTGGCGGTCTCACTCGCGACAGTCGCGTTCCAAAGCCGCGCCGACGTCATCAAGGTCGGTGTCATCGCACCGATGTCCGGACCGTTCTCTGCGGTAGGCCAAACTTGGGAAGGTGCGACCAAGGCCTACCAGAAGCTCAACGGCACCACGGCGGGCGGACACACGATCGAAGTCATCTACCGTGACTTGCCGGACATCAATCCCGCGCAAGCCAAGGCGCTGGCGCAGGAGCTCGTCATCAAGGAGGGCGCGCAGTACCTCGCAGGCCTCTATTTCACGCCCGATACATTGGCTGTCGCAGCGCTCGCGCAAGAGGCGAAGGTGCCAGTGGTGATCTTCAACGCATCGACCTCGTCGCTTCTCGAAAAGTCGGACTACCTGCTGCGTACCTCGTATACCCTGCCGCAGATGGCCGTCCCTGTGGCCAAGTACGCGCTGGAGAAGAACGTCAAGAACGTCGTGACGCTGGTCAGCGACTTCGGCCCCGGCCTCGATGCCGAGAAGGCCTTTACCACCGCCTTCGTGAGTGGCGGCGGCAAGTTGCTCGAAGCAATCCGTGCGCCGCTGAAGACCACGGATTTCGGCCCCTTGATGCAGCGTGTCAAGGCGCTCAAGCCCGATGCCCTCTACGTCTTCGGCCCCGGCGGCCCGGCCACCTACGCGATGGTCAAGGCCTACAACGAAGCGGGTTTGAAAGCCGCAGGGGTGCGCTTCCTGGGCACGGGCGAGACGGATGAAGATCAACTTCGTGCGATCGGCCCCGAGGTGCTCGGAATCGAGACCGGCATGTTCTATTCGGCATCGCACAACTCGCCTCTGAACAGTGCCGTCATCAAGGCCCTGGGTGACGTGGCACCCAAGGCCATTCCTACCGTGCAACTCGCGAATGCGTTCGACGGGCTGCATGTGATCTATCACATGGTCAAGGCGACCGACGGCAAACGCGACGGCGCCAAGGCCGTTGCCGCCGCCAAGGGCTTTTCCTGGGAAAGCCCGCGTGGCCCGGTGAAGATCGACCCGATCTCCCGTGAGTTTGTGCAGAACGTCTACATGCGAGTGGTCGAGAAAGATTCGTCCGGACGATTCGTCAATCGGGAATTCCGAACCTTCGAGATGCAACCCGACTACGGACGCATTCAGAACACGTCCAAGTAACGCAGGGACTGCAGCATGTCTGTTGCGCTTCTTAGCAGCATTCTGGTCGACGGGATCACGTACGCCATGATCCTGTTCATGATCACCGTGGGCCTGTCGATGACCATGGGTCTGATGCGGGTCGTGAATCTGGCCCATGGCGCCTTCGCGATGCTCGGCGGCTTTCTTGCGGCCAGCATTCCGCAGCGCCTGGGTGTGCCCATCGGGCTGGGGTTCGTGCTGGCGATCGCCATGGTGGCCCTGGTGGCGCTGCTGTTCGAGCGCATCCTGCTGCGCCACTTCTACCGGCGCGACGACCTCGACCAGATGCTGGTGACCATCGGACTGATGTTTGTCGCGACGGCCGCGGTCAACCTGATGTTCGGGTCTTCGGTGACCTCTGTCGCGCTGCCCGAGGCATTCAGCGGCTCGGTGGACCTGGGCTTTCGCACCATCCCCCGACACCGGCTCATCGTCGTCGCGTGCGGGCTCGTGGTGGTCGCCGTTCTCTGGCTGGCCGTGGACCGGTCGTCCTTTGGTATCCGGGTGCGCGCCGCCGTCGACAACGCGCCTATCGCGCGGGCCATCGGCATCGACACCACGAAGATCTATGCAGCCACCTTCGCGATCGGTGCGGCACTCGCGGCGCTGGGCGGCATCGCCGGTGCGGAGATGCTACCGATGGAGCCGACCTACGCCTCCAAGTACCTGGTGATCCTCCTGGCCGTTGTCGCCGTGGGAGGGAATGGAAATCTGTTTGGCTCGTTCTTCGCAGCGTTGCTGCTCGGCATCGTGGAGACCTCGATGAAGTACATGTTTCCGCAGCTTGCATCGGCTGCCTTTTTCCTGACGATGATCATCGTCTTGCTGATCCGGCCGCAAGGGCTGTTCGGGAGGCAGGCATGAGCGCGGTGAGTGCGCGCATAGCGATGGGGGCACCCTCCCGCGTCCGCCCTTGGATGCAGTTGCGTGTCGAGATCGTGCTGACGCTGGCGGGACTCGCGGCTTTCGTGCTGTTCCCGCAAGACCTCGGGTTGCTGACCAACATGGCGACCATGTCCATCTTTGCACTGTCGCTGAGTCTGGTGCTCGGCCAGGCGGGCATCGCGACCCTGGGCCAGGCCGCGCTGTACGGCACCGGTGCTTACGTCGCGGGCTGGACTGCGCTGTATCTGACGGCCGATCCGATCATCGGCCTGTTGCTTGGCGGGCTCGGCGGCGGCGTGATCGCGCTGCTGAGCGGCGCCGTGATGCTGCGCTCGACCAGGCTCACGCTGGTCATGCTCACCATCGCCGTGGCCCAGTTGCTGCTCGAGCTCGCCAACTGGGCCCGTTGGCTCACCGGCGGCGACGACGGCCTGGCCGGCTTCAACATCGGCCCCCTGTTCGGCATCTGGGAGTTCAACTTCCTGGGCCACACAGGCTACTTCTACGCCTTGGGTGCGCTCGTGCTGGTGTATTTCCTGGTGCGCAACCTGGTGGAATCGCCGTTCGGCCTGACGGCCAAGGCGATCCGGCAGGACCCCGGGCGCGTCCAGGCGCTGGGGGGGCGTGTGTACCTGCATTTGCTGGCCGTCTACGCCGTCGGCGGCGTCGTGGCGGGGCTGGCCGGCGCATTGACGGCACAGACCAGCAAGGTGGCCAATCTCTTCATGCTGGATTTCACAACGTCCGCGGGTGTGGTGGTCATGATCGTCCTGGGGGGAACGCGCCGCCTGGCCGGCGCCGTGCTCGGCACCGTCGCATACATGACCATCCAGCACATCGCATCGACACTGAACCCGTATCACTGGCTGTTCGTCATCGGTTCGATGCTGATCGTCGTACTCGTCGTCTTGCCCGAAGGCCTGATCGGGCTTCTGGACCGGGCCCTGGCATACGCCAGGCGGCTTGGCGGCAACAGGGGAGCCCAATGACCCCCCGACTGCAAACCCACAATCTCTGTCACTCGTTTGGCGGACTGGCCGTCACGCAGAACGTCGAGCTGTCGCTCCCCCAGGGTGCCCGCACGGCGCTGATCGGGCCGAACGGCGCCGGCAAGACGACGTTGGTCAACCTGCTGAGCGGGGCGCTGCGCCCGCAATCCGGTGACATCCGGCTGGATGGCCGCTCCATCGTCAAGCTGCCGCAGTACGCACGCGTGCGCAGCGGCATTGTTCGCACGTTCCAGATCAGCCGTCTGTTCAAGGACTTGACCGTGGCCGAGAACGTCACGGTGGCGGTGCTGCAGCGGCTGCGCGTTTCCATGCAGTGGTGGCCCTCGCCAGTGCGTTCCGCGCGCGTTCACGACGAGGTCTACGAGACGCTCGGCATGCTGGGCTTGCACCCCTATGCGAAGCGGGTGGTGGGCCAACTGGCGCTCGGCGAACAGCGCCTTGCAGAGATCGCCCTGGCGCTCGCGATGAAGCCGCAGGTGTTGCTGCTGGACGAGCCGGGCGCGGGTGTGCCGCAAGGAGAAGGTGGCCGCATCATGGACGCCATCGCGAGCCTGCCGAAGGAGCTGTCCGTCCTGCTCATCGAGCACGACATGGACCTGGTGTTCCGGTTCGCCTCGCACATCATCGTCCTGGTTGCAGGGGCGGTCCTGGTCGAGGGTTCGCCGCAGGAAGTCGCCGCCAACGAACAAGTCAAACAAATCTACTTCGGACGAGATGGCCATGCCCAAGCCCCCCATTGAACTTCGGTTCGACGACGTCACGACTGGCTATGGCGGCGTGCCGGTCGTCGAGCATCTCAGCTTCAGCGTGCGCGAAGGCGAGCGTCTGGGGTTGATCGGGCGCAACGGCGCCGGCAAGACAACCACGCTGGCAACGGCGATGGGCATGGCCGATCTGATGAAGGGACGCATCCACTTCGGCGGCAGCGACATCGGCGGCACCAGCACCTATGCGCGCGCACGGGCCGGCCTGGGCTATGTGCCGCAGAGCCGCGATATCTTCCCCTCGCTGACGGTGGAGGAGAACCTGCTGTCGGGCCTGCAGGGCCGCTCGGCCAGCGCGGCCCTGCCACCCATCTATGCATTGTTTCCAAGGCTCAAGGAGCGGCAGCGCAACGGTGGCACGCAATTGTCGGGTGGCGAGCAGCAGATGCTGTCCGTGGCGCGGGCACTCGTCGGGCAACCGCGAATTCTGCTGCTCGACGAGCCGCTGGAAGGCCTGGCACCGATGGTGCGCGAGGAGTTGATGCATGCCATCGTTCGAATGAGCGACCAGTTCGGCGTCGGCTGTGTCCTCGTGGAGCAGCACGTGGACGTCGTCCTCGACTTCTCCACGAACGTCATCGTGCTGGAGCGGGGCATCGCCGCCTATTCCGGGCCGTCCGCGGCGCTGCGTGATGAAGAGGAACTTCTGAACCGCACCATCGGCATCCAGAAATGCTGAGACCGGCTGCTCCTTCGGCGAGCGCTGCGATCTCACAGAACCCCGTCTTGTCATGCAGAACCTCCGCACGCTCCTGAGTCCGCTGCGAGTCTTCGATGCAGTGTGTCGGGCCAAAGGGGTTTCGCGAGCCGCTCATTTGCTCCACGTGACTCCCGGTGCCGTGAGCCAGCAGATCAAGCAGCTCGAAGTCGGACTCGGCGTCCAGCTGTTTCAGAAGTCCGGCCGCAGGATCGAACTCACGGCGGTAGGCGAACGACTCGCCCACCGCGTCTCGGATGCGTTCGGTCGCTTGCATGACGCGCTGGATGACCTCGCCGACAACCAGAGGGAAAAAAGGCTCCGTCTCAAGGTGACACCCAGCCTGGCCATCCGCTGGCTGGTTCCTCGCCTGCACGGCTTCTACGCGCATCATCCCGACATCGCGCTGGAGATTGCGACGATTGCAATGGCCGACGACGTCCAGCTCGAAGGCGCTGACTGCGCGATCCGCCACGGGATGGGTGAGTGGGCCGATGTCGAACTGGACCACCTTTTCGACGACGAGTTTCTCCCCGTGTGTGCACCGAGCCTGGCGGGGCAGTTGCAAGCACCCCAGGATCTGCTGCACGCCAACCTGCTGCACTCCATGCTGCGATTGCAAGCGTGGCCGCTCTGGTTCGGCTCCGCCGGTCTGGCGCCTCCCCCGCGCCAGCGGGGAATCACGTTGGCGAATGCTGCGTTGTGCTACCAGGCTGCAGCGGATGGCCTGGGCGTCGCGATGGCCCAGCGGGCCTACGTGGAGAACGACTTGCGCATCGGACGCCTCGTCGTTGCCGTGGACCACGTCGCCAGGACAGAACTCGGTTACTACCTTGTCTGCGATCCCGTGAAAGCGACCACGACCCCCGTCCGGCTCTTCCGCGACTGGATCCGTTCGGTCCGCTAGGACCTTTTCAAGGCCAGCACGCATCTCCGTATCGCGTGCCAGCCTCATGGACTCAGCAGGGAACATCACCCTTCGACTGCGGCCAGCAATCGATCGTCCGTATCTCCCGGCTCACCGGCCCACTGCCGGTGCGCAAGAAAACTGGGCGATGAGCTGGAGAACGCACCGTTGCTAGTCCACCTTGAATCCCGAGGCCCTTATCACGGGCTCCCAGAAATTACGCAGCTCATCGAACCTGGTATGCGCCTCGGCCGGGGTGCTGCCTGCGGTTCCGAAACCGAGCACACGCATCTTGCTCGCAAACTTCTCGTCGGCCACGGCTTTTCGGATCGCCGTGCTCCATTGCGCCACGATGGGCTGGGGCGTTAGCGGAGACATGCAGATCGCCAATATCCCGACCGCGGCAAGATCCTTGTGGCCGAGCTCGGTGAAGGTCGGAACATCGGGCAGAAGCGGCGAGCGCTTTGCGGACGTCACCGCAAGCACCCGGAGCTTGCCCGCATTGTGGTACTGCGCAAAGTCGCCCACGGTCGAACTTCCCGCTGCCACGTTTGCGCCGATGAGGCTCGTGATCATCGGGGCGGCCCCCTGGTAGGGGATGTCCTCCAGCGGTGTGCCGATGACCCTGCCGATCTGCAATCCGAGGATGTGCGTCGGCCCCCCGGCCGCGGCGTGCCCGAAGTTCGCCTTGTCGGGATGTGCACGGACCCACTGTGCGTATTCCGCGAAGGTCTTCACAGGCGAGGAAACCGGCACCGCGATCGCCATTGGAAATTCGACGACAGTCGATACCGGAAAGATGTCCCGCTCAGGCTCGTAGTTGAGCTTCCTGAAGACGAACGGATACATGGTCTTGTAGGAGTCCGGACACAGCATCGCCACGCTTCCGTCCGCGGGTGCGGCACGCAATGCATCAATCCCGATCCGGCCGCCGGCGCCGGGTTTGTTGTCCACCGTGACCACTCGGCCGAGCGAATCGTGGAGCTGCTCCGCAAGGGCGCGCGCCACGACATCGAGCGTTCCCCCCGGCGAAAAGCCCACGATTATCCGGGCAGGGGGGGCGCCTGCCTGCTGCGCGCGCGCAGGGGATATGAGAACGCAGGCGGATACGGCAAGCGCGGCGAGACTGTGAAGCCGAGAGATGGTTGCTTTGTGCAAGGCGGGTGTCCTGATGGATTGGCTAAGAGATACCGTGCGCAGTGGATCAGTCCAATGACTTGAAGCCGGAGTCTTCGACCACCTTGCGCCACTTCACGAAGTCGGCCTTCACACGCTGCGAGAACTGAGCGGGATCGGCGCCGGCCGGCTTGAAGGTGAGTTGGCGGAAACCGTCCCGTACGCTCGGCTGCTGCAGGGCGACCTTCACTGCCGCATGCACCTGATGCACGAACTCCTGAGGCGTCCCGGCGGGGTAGAAGAACCCGGCGTAGTCTTCGGTTGTCAGGTCGGGAAACCCCGCTTCGCCCGCCGTCGGGACGCCCTGCACGCTGCGTTGTGCACCGCTGGTGGCCAGGAGACGGACGCGCCCGCTGGCAAGGTGCGGCACGATCCCGGCGAGGATTTCGACGCCGAAGGGGACCTGTCCTCCGTTGAGCGCCTGCAGGTGCGGCGCACTGCCATTGAACGACACGTGGTTCAACTGGATCCCGGCGGACCGCGCGAGGACAGCGCCCAGGAAGTGCGGGATGGAACCCGAAGCCGGGGACCCATAGTTGCCGTTGTCCGGGTCCGACGTCACCCATTGCACATAGTCGGCCAGCGTCTTGACGCCGGGCGCCGCGACGGTGCTTGCCACGTAGCCGAACTCCAGATCAACGATGGACGTCACAGGCACGAAATCGCGCAGCGGATCGTACGGTAGGTTGTTGAATACGAACGGGTAGACCGCCATCAACGAGGACGTACACAGGACCAGCGTATTGCCGTCCGGCTTCGCGGCCTTCGCATAGGCGTTGGCGATGCGACCGCCGGCCCCGGGTTTGTACTCCACGACGATCCGCGCGTTGAGGGACTTCTCCAGGTGCGGGGCGATGAGCCTGACGACGGCATCTCCCGTGCCTCCCGCAGGAAATCCCTGAATGATCCGGATGGTGCGCGGTGAGGTGCCGAAGATCTGGCCACGCGCGACCTGCACGCTGCTGCCGGCGCCCAACGCGAGCGCCATGAGCACATGTCGGCGTCGGGTGGCGTAGCCTCTGCTTGCTGGCGCGGGCCGCGCGGACGGATTTTCCGCGGCATCGATCGCGGCCCTCACAGGAACGGGGGATTGCGGCATCGTGCGTGCGACGATCAGCGGCCGCGGAACACCGGGGGCCGCTTTTCCGCGAACGCGCGCCGCCCCTCCAGACGGTCTTCGGTGTCGCGCAGCACGCCGAAGGCCTGGCGCTCCAATTCCAAACCAGCCGCCAGCGGCAACTCGCGCCCCATCATGGCCAGGCGCTTGACTGCTGTCATCGCCAGCGGCGCATTGGCGGCCATGGTGCGCGCAAGTCCGAGCGCGGTCTCCAGCAAGTCAGGCAAGGGCACCACACGGCTGACCAGGCCGATCCTCAGCGCCTCCACGGCGTCGATGCGGTCGCCCGTCAACAGCAGTCGCATCGCATCCGATTGCCCCACGGCGCGGATCAGGCGCTGCGTGCCGCCGGCGCCCGGGATGCTGCCCACGCGCACTTCGGGCAAGCCGAACTGCGCATTGTCGGAACAGACGCGGATGTCCGCCAGCAGCGCCAACTCCAGCCCACCCCCCAACGCAAAGCCATTGATGGCAGCTAACACGGGTTTGTGGGTCTGCAGCGTGCCAAAGTTGAAATGCTTAGCGCCGCCGCGAAAGACCTGCCGAGCTGGGCTGTCAGCAGGTGGCATCGTCTTCTTGAGGTCTGCCCCTGTGCAGAACGCACGCTCACCCGCACCAGTCAGGACGAGCACGCGG
This sequence comes from Variovorax sp. PBS-H4, assembly GCF_901827205.1. Lineage (NCBI taxonomy): Bacteria > Pseudomonadati > Pseudomonadota > Betaproteobacteria > Burkholderiales > Comamonadaceae > Variovorax > Variovorax sp. PBS-H4. Next base: position 1,179,264 of record NZ_LR594675.1, read on the forward strand.
ATTTCCTCGTTGCTCGAAACCTCGTCCCAGATCTCGAGCAATTGCTCGTTGGACTCTGGATCGATGGAGTTCATGGCCTCGGGCCGGTCCAGCGTGACGATGGCAACGCCATCCTCGATTTTCGTGGTGATGGGCATGGATTTAAGTTCAGTTCCGCGGAGGGGTGGCGGCTGGCGCCGCCTCGATGTGGTCCGCTGGCACGCCGCACTCGACGAGCACTTCGCGGGTGTGCTGCCCGAGCGTCGGGGCGGCCCGTCGAGCCCGAGGCCGCTCGCCGACCGCACCCAGCACGCTGCGCGGCAGCGTCAACGCGCCTGCGACCGGGTGCTGCAACGACTCGGCGAGCGCGGCTTCAACGAAGGGCGCGGACTGCGCAACCTCGGCATAGTTGTTGATGGGACCGCAGATGATGTCCACGGCTGTGAACTGCTCGAGCCAGAAGGCGCGTGGTTGCCCAAGCATGCGCGCTTCGAGCAGGCGCAGCAGAGCCTCCCGGTGGTGCAGTCGACTATTGTTTTCAGCGAAGCGCGGATCGGATGCAAGCTCCGGCGCCCCGATTGCGGCACACAGCGCCTGCCATCGCGCGGGGTGATACGCCGCCACCATGATCCAACCGTCGGCACAACGCAGCGCTTCGTTCGGCGTCGAATACGACGCCGCGTGCCCCTGCGGGCCTGGCACATGACCGTCTGCAAAATAGGACGCAAAGCTCACGTGCTGCAGCGCGATGGCGCTGGCGAACATGCTTGCTTCCACGTGCTGGCCCAGGCCCGTGCGTTGACGCTCCGCCAGAGCGGCCAGGACCGAGATGGTCGCAAACGATCCCGTCACAAGATCGACAACAGGTACCGGGACCTTGCACGGCTCTCCATCGGGCGCGCCGGTGACGCTCATCAGACCGCTCACAGCTTGCAGCACGCCGTCCACGCCGGGCAGATCCCTTGCTGCGCCGTGCTGACCGTACGCCGAAACGGAACAGTAGATCAAGCCTGGATTGGCCGCAGACACCGTTGCGTAATCGAGCCCGAGGCGCGCCATTACGCCCGGACGAAAGCTCTCAACCAGGATATCAGCCTTGGCGATCAGTTGCTGAGCCGCCTGACATTGCTCTGGCTGCTTAAGATCAAGCATGACGCTTCGCTTGTTCCGATTAAGAGCCATGTACGGAACGCTCTCTCCGTGTATCCACGGTGAAAGTGCACGGGCGAGATCGCCAACAGGACTCTCAACCTTGATGACATCGGCGCCGAGGTCAGCCAGGCACAGTGTGCATGTGGGTCCTGCCATCACTTGAGTGAAGTCGATAACCTTCAGCCCCTCCAAAGAATTGGCCAGCATCCTCTTCACTCCATCTGGATATTGTTCGCGCGGATAACCGGCTCCCACTTCGCGCGTTCAGCCCGCAACATGCTTTGGTACTCCGCTTGTGTAACTGCCATCGGTTCGAACCCGGCTGCAGTGAGCGTCTTCCGTACATCGGCGTTTTCCAAGACCTTTGTGATCTCTGCATGCAGCCTGTTGACGACAGTCTGCGGTACGCCCTTCGCCACGCATATGTCGTACCAATAACTCGCGTCGTATCCTTTCACTCCACCTTCCGCGATCGTCGGAATCTCGGGCGCCAGTTCGGATCGCTTCAGGCTGCCCACACCCAGCACTTTCACTTGGCCACTGTGTGCGAATGGAATGGCTGTGGCCAGACCGACGATTGCAAGGGGCAGATGGTCGCCTATCACATCCTGAACAGCTGGCGCGGTGCCTCGGTAGCCGACGTGGGTCAGTGTCAATCCAGCCATAGAGCCGAGCAGCACGCCCGCAAGATGTTGGGGGGTCGTAGGCCCAGGCGTTCCATAGCTCATCCCGGGATTCTGTTTGACGTGAGCTATCAGCTCCGCCATGTTCGCAACCGGAAGCTTTTTGCTCGCAATCAGGACAATCGGCACTTTCGCCATTGGGGCTACCTGCACGAGGTCGGTTGCGGCATCAAATGACAATTTGCTGTTGAGCAGGTTCAGCAGCGATATATTTCCGCTGCCGGTAGTCAACGTGTATCCATCGGGCTTGTTGCGCAAGAGCTCGGCGTACGCTATTGCACCGCCCGCGCCGGGCTTGTTCTCCACGATGAGCGCCTGGCCCAACTGCTCACCCATCTTCTTCATGACGATGCGCGCTACGGTATCGGTGCCCCCCCCCGGCGTATAGGGAACGAGAATTCGGAGCGGTCGCGCCGGATATTCCTGTGCGAAGGCGAACGATCCGGCAGTCGCCGCGATGCTGACGAAAGTCCTGCGTTTCATGACACCTGTGCCCTGGCTGCCAAATATCAGACAGAAGGGCTGCTGAGGCTGCGCCCGCCGCAGACGTACAACAGCTGCCCCGTGACGTAGCTCGATCCTGGATCGGCGAAGAATCGAACCGCGCGACCGATGTCTTCTGGCTGGCCGATGCGTTCCATCGGCACCGTCTTGTGAAGGCCCTGCCGGACCTCTTCCGTGAGTGTTTCAAACAGTGGCGTCTCCACGATGCCCGGCGCGATGGCATTCACGGTGATGCCCTTGCGGGCATATTCCAGCGCCAGTGAGCGGGTCAGGCTCACCACTGCGCCCTTGGAGGCGGAATAAGCTGCTTGACCGCGGTTACCCAGCCAAGCACGAGAACCGATATTGATGATGCGTCCGAACCGGTTCTCCGCCATTTGCGTGAGGACTGCCTTGGAGCAAATGAATTGCGAATTGAGGTTGACCTCGATCACGCGACTCCAGAACGCGAGATCCATCTTGGAGACGAGCTTGTCGCCGCCGATGCCTGCGTTGTTCACCAGGATGTCGATGCGCGAGTGAGATGCCAGAAGCTGGGCCACCGTCGCCTCCACCTGTTCCACGGAGCTGACGTCGACCTTGAAGGTCTTCACGTCGAATCCGTCGCCCGACAAGGTCCGGTCGGCCTCCCGCAGCGCAGCGTCGTCGAAGTCCCACAGTGCGATGCGGCAGCCCGCCTCTGCAAGCTCGCGGGCAATGCCAAGGCCAATGCCCTTGGCGCCACCGGTCACGACGGCCACGAGACCTCGCAGCGAGGTGGGAGCGGTTGTGGTTGTCTGGTTCATGGGGGCCACCCTCAGAGCGAAAGAATGTTGATCGAGCAGGCGGCGTGGTCCACGCCCCAGATTCCGCCGCCCGTCACTTGCGTGAGGCCGATGCGCGCCCCCTGCACTTGCCGCGCGCCGGCGCGGCCTTGCAGTTGCTCGCAGATCTCCACGACTTGCGCAACGCCGGTGGCCCCGGGGGGATGGCCCTTGGCGATCAGTCCGCCGCTGGGGTTGACCGGCACGCGTCCGCCCAGGGTGGTTGCGCCGCTTTGCAGCAGACTGGCCGCATCGCCCCGATCGCAAAGACCGAGGGCCTCGTAGTAGAGCAACTCGGAAATGGTGAACGCGTCGTGCACTTCCAGCAGGCTGAGATCCTGCGGGCCGATGCCGGCCTGCTCATACGCCAGCCTGGCGGCGCGCGCGGTGATTTCGGCCTCGGTCATGTCGACCGGCGTGGTCTCGAACAAGCCCGACTGCACCACGGACGCCAGGATCCGAACCGGCTTTCCAGCGCCCTTGGAGGGTTTGGTACTGAGCACGAGGGCCGCCGCCCCATCGACCACGGCGGGGCAACACTGAAGCAGCGTGAGCGGCTCGGCCACAGGGCGGGACGCCAGCACCTCCTCGCGGGTCGCCAGCTTTGCAAACTTGGCGATCGGATTCAGAGCCCCGTGCTTTCGATTCTTGACTGAGATGTCTGCCAGCGTCTCCAGCGTGAGACCCCGGTCATGCATGTACCGTTTGGCGCGCATGGCGTACAGGGCGGGCATGATCATGCCGCGCCTGTTGTTCCAGTCTTTCTGGCTGAGTTGCAGCGGCCCGCCGCCGAGGCTGCTCAGGTGGTCCATGCCGAATACCAGAACGGTGTCGTATTGGCCGACCTTGAGCGCCTGCAGGGCAAGATTCAGCGCAGTGGCGCCACTGGAGCAGGCGTTGTCCACGTTGTAGACCGCTCCGCCATTGACATGCAGTTCGCGCAATGCGCGCTGTCCAGGCAGCATGGCCCCGAGCGCGTTGCCGCAGTAGAACGCCTGCACCTCGGAGAGCTGCGTGCCGGCATCGGCGAGAGCATCGAGGATGGCGGCCTGAGCCATGGCCTCTTCGGTCAACTCGGGAAAGCGGCCGAAGTCCGTGATGCCGACCCCGGTGATCAGTGGTTGCTTCATGCCGCATTACTCCTGGAAGGCATAGTCGGGCGTGCCGTCCGGCAACGCGAAAGGCACCACCCGCAGGCGGCTTCCGATGGCAGGCGGCTGGGCGCCAAACAGCAGTCGCCCGAACGCACGGACGCCAGGCTCGAAGTCGACCATTGCCAGGCCGTAAGGCGGCTTTTCCTTGCCGGGGTGAACGATCGTGAAGCTGTAGAGAGAGCCGGTCGGTCCGAGCTCGATCTCTTCGACCTTCTGGTTGTCGTGAACGAATTCGATCGGCGGAAACTGGGGTGGCTGCCCGGCCACGCGTGTGGCGACAAGCACCATGCCGCCGGGGGATTCACGGAAGGGGGATTCCGTTCGCTTGATGATCTTCAAAGGTCTCTCCTGTTTGCGTGGAGCTCGCCACAGCAACAGAAAGTATGGTGATCCGCGCCCCCGTGGTCATTGGATTTCTGCGCGGCATTCTTTAGCAGCGCTAAAGAGTGAAAGCCTGCAGTCCTGCTAAAGAAAGGCCAGCCAAACTGAAAGGACGGCGGCCGGGCGGACATGCATACTGAACCGATGAAAGAACAAGTTCGCGTACCGGTCACCTTGATGCGCGGTGGCACAAGCAAGGCTGTTTTTCTCTCGCAGCAGGACGTGCCCACCGATCCCCAGGCACGCCTGCAATTTCTTCTGGCTCTGTTCGGCAGCCCGGACGTGCGCCAGATCGATGGGCTCGGTGGCGCCGATATCCTGACGAGCAAGTGCGCCATCATCGGGCCGCCCTCTCGCCCGGATGCAGACATCGACTACACCTTTGTGCAGATCGGCATCGACCAGCCCACCGTCAGCTTCGAGATCGTCTGCGGCAACATTTCATCGGCCACCGGGGTTTATGCGTTGCAGGAGAAGCTCATTCCTGTGCAGGAACCCGTCACCACCGTGCGAGTGCACAACACGAACACGGGAAAGATCCTCCGCATGGCCGTGCAGTGCGAGGATGGCGAGCCGCGCGTGGAGGGCGACAGCGAAGTGGATGGAGTACCCGGCACCGGCGCAGAGATCGCGCTGGACTACTCGGACACCAGCGGCTCCACGACCGGCAAGCTGTTGCCCACGGGGCAGGCGCGCGATCGGGTCCACGTCTCGAAGCTTGGCCGGGAGATACCGGTCTCGGTGGTGGATGTCGGCACGGCATGCGTGTTCATCCGCGCCGCGGATCTGGGCATCACCGGCACGGAACTCCCCGGTCAGCTCAGTCCCGACATCTACGAGATGGCCGAGGAGGTGAGGCGCTGGGCCGTCCAGCGCTGCAACCTCCCATCGTCAGGGACTCTGACGCCGTATCAGATCCTGATCAGTGAAGCGCAGGACTATCGAACCATTGCCGGTGACCGGGTCGTCCGGTCATCGGAGATCGACTTCGTTGCGCGCATGGTGCTCAACGGCGGGGCGATGCACAAGGCGTTTCCCGGCGGCGGCTCGGTCTGCCTTTCCGTTGCGGCGCAGATCGCGGGGACGATTCCGGCGGAAGCGCGAGGCACGCATGCCGGGCCGACGCGCATCCGCATCGGTCATCCGAGCGGGGTGCTCAAGATCTTTGCGAATGTCGAGCACGCGGGCGAGAACGAATGGGCAGTTCGCGAAGTGCACTTCACACGCACGGCTCGGCGGCTGTTGGATGGAACGGCCTATGTGCGGCGATCGCGTCTCGATGCCGCCTCGGGAGACATCTCCATGCGTGTGAATACAGCGGCGGCATTGCCATGAACGCTCAGGATCTTTTCTCGCTGCGGGGCCGCACGGCGCTCATCACGGGCGGCTCACGCGGAATCGGCCGCATGATCGCAGAGGGGTTCCTGGCCCAGGGCGCACGCGTTTACATCAGCGCGCGAAAAGCCGCGGCGTGCGATCTGGCGGCTCAGGAACTCGCAGAATTCGGTCACTGCGTCTCGCTGCCGCACGACGTGTCCACGGTCGCCGGCTGTCAAGCCTTGGCCGGGGCCTATGTCGAGCATGAGCCGACGTTGGACATCCTGGTCAACAACGCCGGCGCGGCCTGGGGAGAAGACTTCGACTCTTTTCCAGAAGGCGGCTGGGACAAAGTGGTCGATCTGAATTTGAAGACGCCTTTCTTCCTGACGAAGGCGCTGTCCGGACCGCTGCGCGCCGCAGCCAGGGCGCGCGTGGGGAAAGTCATCAACATCTCGTCCACCGACGGCATCGGGCTCAATCCTCAAGAGAACTATTCCTACGTCGCGAGCAAGGCAGGCTTGATTCACCTGACGCGGCGGATGGCGCTGCGTCTCGCGCAGGACAACATCGCGGTCAGTGCCATCGCACCTGGGGCGTTTCCATCCGAGATGAACCGCAATGCCCGCGACCATGGGGAGGCGTTGTCAGGGCACATTCCCGCCAGGCGCATCGGCACGCCGGAGGACATCGCGGGCGCCGCCATTTTCCTCGCCTCGCGCGCAGGAGACTACGTGATGGGTGCCACTCTGGTAGTCGATGGCGGTGTGACCCACGCCCGCGCCTACCGGTGAGGGCGTGACGCGAAGGATTACGCCAGCGCGGGCGCAAGCTATGCCACCGAACGCCCTTCACCCGCGGCCAGCAGCCGGTCGTTGATATAGGTGGCGGGAGGCTTTCCGAAGGCCTTCTTGAACATCGTGATGAAAGCGGGCGGCGATTCATAGCCCAGGTCGTACGCGACCTGCTGGACGGTCGCTCCCCCCGATAGCTCTCGAAGCGCCACCATCATGTGCAGCTGGCGACGCCAGCGTCCGAAACTCAGGCCGGTCAGCGATGTGCACAGCCGGTTCAGCGTCCGCTCGCTCATGCCAAGCTGGCGGGCCCAATCCGTGAGAGTCCGGCGGTCGGAAGGGTCGCGCATCATGGCGCGCGAGACCTTTCGCAGCCGCGCATCCTCGGGCATTGGCAGGAAGATTTCTTCCATCGGCATGGCGCAGAGTTGGTCGAGCAGCACATGGGCGAGTCGGTCGCTCGGCCCACCGGCCTCGTAGGATGGCGGTCGTCCTGCCAGGTACTGGATCATCTCGCTCAGCATCGGGCTGATGCGCAAGGTGCAGCAAGTTGCAGGCAACGGCGCAGCATTGGGCGCCACGAACAGGTAGAAGATCACGGCGTTCGCCGTGCTGTGGTTGCTGTGCGGCGTCCCGCCCGGGATCCACACGCCCGCCTGGGGCGGAACCATCCACATCGCACCTGGCACATCGCAGGACACGGCCCCGCGCAGCGCCATGACCAATTGACCCGACCGATGCGCATGAATCGGAATCTCGCGCTCGCGTGCCTCGACGTCCACGCGGTGGGCCATGACGGGCACGGACGGCTCGTAGTCCAGGTCGAGGCTCGAGCCAGAGGAAGTTCGAACGGAGCGAGTCACGCTGGATGGCCGAAAAAAGAAATCATCTGTCCAAGCTTGCAATTCTAGTCTTGCACGTCGAACCATAGCATCTACACATGCAAATGATTCGCAACAAGATGGAGGTCCGATCGACACGATCGGGCCTCATCTCACGGGGCGCGCCGTGATTGCGCTGCCTCGTTTCTCCAGGCACGAGTGGCTCTTTTCTTTTAAGACCTTTGCCGCGGCGATGCTCGCGCTGTACCTGTCCAGCCGCTTCGGGCTGCCCCGGCCCTTCTGGGCGGTGATGACCGCGTACATCGTGGCCCATCCTCTCGCAGGGCAAGTGCGCTCGAAATCGCTCTACCGGTTGTGCGGCACTGTGCTGGGATGCGCAGCCACCGTGACGTTGGTCCCGTCGCTGTCGGGATCGCCGGTGCTTCTGTCGCTGGCCCTGGCGCTGTGGGTGGGGATATGCCTTTACCTGTCGCTGCTGGACCGGAGCGCGCGCTCTTATGCCTTCATGCTGGGAGGCTACTCTGCCGCGCTGATTGGCTTCCCGCTGGTGGACGCGCCCATGTCGATGTTCGACACGGCCATCGCCCGAACACAGGAGATCGGGCTCGGCATCGTGTGCGCCGGCCTTGTGCACAGCCTCATAGTGCCGGCCGGCCTCGCGCCTTCCCTGCTCGGGCTGATGGACCGCACGCTGGGCGGCGTGCAACGATGGCTCGGCGATCTGCTCAGTCTCGGCGCCGGCGAGGAGACCCGCGAGCGGCTGACACAGGACCCACGGCGGCTCGCACTCGACGTCACCCAGTTGCGGCTGTCGGCGACCCATGTGCCCTTCGACGCCAGCAACCTGCGCTGGACCGAGGAGGCTGTACGAGTCTTGCCTGACTGCATTGCAGCACTGACGGCTTCGCTGTCAGCACTGGAAGACCGGCTTGAAGCCCTGCGCAATGCGGCTGGTGGTTTGTCCGACGAGATCGCGCGGGCCATGGCCCAGATCGCTGCCTGGCTGGATGCCGGCGCGCTGCGCAGCACCCTTGACGACGTTCGCGCCGCTTTCCGCGCGCGAGCGGCGGACGCGAAGGATTCGGCCTGGGTACGCGCACTGAACATCGACATCGCCGCCCACCTCGACGAGGTGGTTGCGGAATGGAACCGATGCACGGCGCTGCGCGGCGACATCGCCGCCGGCCTGGCCGGCCGTGCGTCGCCGCTGCGGCGAAGAAGGGCTTCGCCTTCACCGAGCCTTCATGTGGACAACGGCTTGGCGCTGCGTTCAGCTTTCACCGTCGTGCTCTCCACCTGTGCTGCATGCGCTGCATGGATCATCAGCGGTTGGCGGGCGGGGTCATCGATGGCCGTGGCGGCGGCAGTCTTCTGCAGCTTCTTCGCCACCCTGGACGACCCGGTGCCAGGCATGCACAAGTTCCTGGTCGCCCTGCTGTGGTCGATACCTGTGTCAGCGTTCTACATTCTTGGCGTCATGCCGCTGGCGAACGACTTCGGCATGCTGATGCTGTGTGTCGCACCTTTGTTTCTGGTCGTGGGCGGCTACCTCGCCCGCCCGGCCAACAGCCTTGCGGCCCTGGGCATGTTCTTCGGCGTGGCCGGCACGCTGGCCCTGCACGACATTGCCAGCGCCGATTGGGTCAGCTTTCTCGAGAGCAACCTGGCCTTGTTCGCCGGCGCTCTGATTGCCGCGCGCACGACCGCCATCGTGCGCAGCGTGAGCAGCGAGTGGAGCGCTGAGCGCATCCATCGGGCCACCTGGCGTGACTTGGGCGAGATGGCGACGCGCCCACAACGCGGGCTCGCACGCGATGCCTTTGCCGCCCGCATGCTGGACCGCATCGCCCTCCTGGTTCCACGCACCGCTGAAGGCACCGAGCCGCAAGGTAGAGCTGCGGCGCAGCTTGCCCTGCGCGAACTTCGCATAGGCGCCAGCATCTCCGTCCTTCAGCAGCATCGGCACTTGCTGCCCGAAGTGCCCTCACGCCAGTTGCTGGCCGCGCTCGGGCGCGCTTTCCGTGCCCTGGCCACGGGCTCGCTACCGCGGCTCGATGCACTGCTGCCGCAGATCGACCGTCTGCTGGTCCATTCCCTCGCAAGCACCGCCCGTGCCCCCGCAGTTACAGCGCTGGTGGGATTGCGCAGAGACCTCTTTCCTTCGGCGTCGACGGACCTGCAACCATGATCGAGACAAGCTTCCTTGGCGTGTACGTTCCATGCCTGCTCCTGTTTGCAGGCGGCGCAATGGTCTGCGCGTGGTGGCTTCGACGCCTGCTCTCGCTGGCCGGAGCCTACCGATGGGTATGGCATCCAGCCCTGTTCGATCTCGGCCTCTACGTCTTGGTGCTCTATGCGTGGGTCCGCCTCGCCGGCGCCATCGCCATCTGACCTGGTTACCTCTCTTGCTGCTCGACCATGAAATCTGAATCCACCGGTCTTCCTGCCTGGACCTTGCGCCCGGTCCCGCTCTCCCTGCGCGTGCTGTCGACTGCGCTGGTCACCATTGCCGCTTGCTGGGCCGCCCTGCAACTCTGGAATTTCTATGAGCTTGCACCGCGGACCCGCAACGGTCGGGTGCGAGCCGACATCGTTCAAGTGGCGCCCGATGTTTCCGGCATGGTGGCCGTTGTTGCAGTGCGTGACAACCAGCCGGTCGTGGCGGGCGAGCTGCTCTTCTCGGTCGACGAAGCCCGCTTCACGCTGGCGCTGCAGCAGGCCGAGACTGCGGTGGCTGCGCAGCGGATCGTCATCGGCAATCAGCGGATCGCGCTGGCCCAAGCGCAGCGCGAGAGTCGCCGGAATGACGACCTGGGGGGTCTGGTTGCCCAGGAAGTGCGCGAGCAGTCCCACCTGCGCGTCGAGCAGGCCAAGGGCGCACTGCGAGCTGCCGAAACGGCACTGCGCCAAGCACAGCTCACGGTCGACATGGCGCGCCTGAACTTGCAGCGCACACAAGTACGCTCGCCCGCCGCGGGACGCGTCACCAATCTCGACATGCGCCAGGGAGCCTATGCAACGGCTGGCCACCCCGCATTGGCGCTGGTGGCTGCCGATTCGATCTACGTCGAGGGCTATTTCGAAGAAAACAAGCTATCGCGCATCCGGTTGGGCGATCGGGTACGTGTGACCCCCATGAACGCGCCCGCACTCGAAGGCAAGGTCGACAGCATCGTTGCGGGCATCGGCGACCGCGACCGGAGCACTGGTGCCAATCTGCTGCCCAGCGTGAATCCGACATTCAACTGGGTTCGGCTGGCGCAGCGCGTTCCGGTACGCGTGAAGCTGGACCCGCTACCGGCCAACGTCCACCTGGTCGTTGGCCAGACCGTCTCCGTGGAGGTCCTGGGTGCTCACGGCGGCGCCACCGCCGACGCGGCGGCGCAGGTTCAGGCGTCGCGGACATGAAGCTCCCTCGCGTCTTCGCTCTCGCAACCACTGCCGCATGCGCTCTTTTGGTTGGATGCGTCCATGGCCCCGTCGGCCCCGGCTACGTCGCACCTGCTCCGCTCACTGCGGGGCAGGCTGCTTCGGCCGGGCCCTTTCTCTCCGCAGGCGCAGCCACATCGGACGCAGGGATGCCCGCGCACTGGTGGCGCCTTTTCGAAGATCCGCAACTCGACGGCCTGATCGCCCAGGCCTTCGAGCACAACACCGATCTACGGCAAGCCCTGGCCACGCTCGAACGCGCAATGGCGCTCGAAGCCGAGGCTCACGGGATCGAACAGCCATCCATCACCCTTGAGGGCGGCCCGAGCTTCGGTCACGTCTCAGGCTTGTCCCTGCTCCAGCACGACGATGCGCCGCCGAGCCGGCTCAGCTACAGCATGGGGTTGGCGGTGTCGTATCAAGTGGACCTCTTCGGCCAATTGCGCCGCGCGATCGAAGCCGCCGAAGCGGACACCGGCGCCGCACGTGCTGCGGTGGACCTGGTGCGCGTGACCGTTGCCGGTGGAACTGCGCAGGCGTATGCCGCGGTGTGCTCCAGCGGTCTGCAGCTGCGCGTGGCGCGGGCGTCCGTGCGCTTGCAGGAAGAAGCGCTCGCGCTTGCGCAGCGGCTGCAGCGCGCAGGCAGGGCCGGCACCATTGACGCTGCACGTATGCGCGCTCAGCTGGAAATCCTGCACGCCGCGGTGTCCCCGCTGGAAGCCCGGCGCCAGCAGGCGCTGTATCGGCTCGCCACGCTCACGGGCGCCGCACCCCGCGACTTTCCCAATGCCGTCAGCCATTGCGAACGACCGCCACGTGTTGCCGGACTGCTGCCGGTCGGCGACGGCGCTGCACTGCTCGCCCGGCGGCCCGATGTGCGGCAGGCTGAACGAAGCTTGGCGTCCGTCACGGCGCGAATCGGTGTCGCGACGGGCGATCTTTATCCCAAGGTGACTTTGGGCGTGTCATCGCGATCGTCCGGCTTTCTCGATCGATTCGCCAACCGTGAGACCTTCAGCTACAGCCTGGGCCCGGTGATCAGCTGGTCCCTTCCCGACACTGGCGTTGCGCGCGCGCGGATCACCCAGGCGGAGGCAAGCGCTCGCATGGCCGCGGCGCGATTCGAAGGCACCGTGCTGGGTGCTCTGCGAGAAGCTGAAACCGCGCTGGACGCCTACGCCCGCGAGCTCGACCGCCATGCAGCACTCGCTGCGGCGCGCGACCAGAGCCTGACCGTCGCCGATCAAACGCGCGCGCTGCAATTCAGCGGCAAGGTGGGCCAGCTCGATGCCCTGGACGCCCAGCGCACACTGGCCTCTCAAGAGGCCGCGCTGGCCGCCTCGGACGCCCAGTTGGCAGAGCATCAAGTCGCCGTGTTCATGGCCCTGGGTGGCGGCTGGGAGGGCAACCCGACGGCCCCCGCCCCATGAGGGCCGAGAGCACGCATTCACAACGCCCCCACTCCGTGAGCGACAGGATGAAAGATGGATGGATTCGAGCTTCTCAGAACCTTCGCGGAAGTTGCCGTCCAAGGCAGCTTCTCACGCGCCGCGGGCAGACTCGGCATCTCGAAGGCCAGCGCGAGCAAGCACGTCGCAACGCTGGAGTCTCGCTTCAACGTACGTCTACTCAACCGCTCGACCCGTTCGGTATCGCTGACCGACGCGGGCCGCCTGCTGCAGGCGCGATGTGCGCCCTTGATGGAAATGATCGAGCAGACCACGAGCGAACTGCAGGCACGCGGTTCGCACCCCAGCGGCCGCCTGCTGATCACGGCGCCCCACGGGATGGTCCAGACGTCATTCCCGCGGCTGCTGGGGGACTTCCTCACCTGCTATCCCGACGTGCAGCTCGACCTGAAACTGAGCAACCGCGCGATCGATCTGGTCGACGAGGGGGTGGACGTCGCCTTGCGGTTCGGGCGAATTGGCGACGAGAACCTGATCGTGCGCCGCCTGCGGCGGATGGGACTGACCCTTTGCGCCACACCGCGCTACTGGGCTCGGCGGGGTATTCCGGAACAGCCCGATGACATGCGAAAGCATGATGTACTCGCCTACTCGGTCACGCCGGGACCTCCACAAATCGCATTCGAAGTGGGTGGCCGGCCGTACCACGTTCCCATTCGCGGACGCATGGACGCCAACGACGCCAGCGCGCTGATCGGTGCAGCGTTGGCGGACATCGGTGCGGTGTGCGTTCCCGACCTGCTCGCGCAACCCTACATAGAAGGCGCCCACCTGGTTCCGGTGCTTCAGAACTTCATGCCCAGCGATATCTGGCTCTACGCAGCCTACACACAGCGCCGCCAAAATAGCGCTGCGCTGCGTGCATTGCTCGCGATGCTGGAAGTCCGGATGCAGGAGAGCACGGCTTCCCCTTCTGTCTCCATGGGCGCTGCACCTGCACCTCCCGTTTGACGGCGCACCCAAGGCCTCTTCGGTGCGCGACCTGCAGGCAGCGCTGGCGCCTCACAGGGTCAGCGTCGCGTGGTTTCCGCGTGCAGTCGCTCGACGAGTTCGTCCGTGGGCATCACGTCGGCATACTTGCTCGCCATGTCGAACAGGTTCACAGCGTGTGATGTCTGGGAGCGGTCGTAGACCGCATCCTCCGGGACCACGACCTTGAAGTTGAGCGAGCAAGCATCGACCACGGTCGCACGAACACATCCGCTTGTCGTGCAACCGGTGACCACGAGCGTGTCGATGCCGAGGCTGATCAGATAGCTGGTCAATGCCGTCCCATGGAATGCACTGGCCTGGAACTTGGGAATCGTGATGTCCTCCGGGCGCGGCTGGACCTCTGCGATGAAGTCGTATCCCCGCTGGGGCACGTTCATCACCGCGGGCACTTTCGTTTCGAACTGCCCGCGGTTGTGCACTCCCTTCGGGGCCACGTAGGGGTAGAGCACCGGCGCATGCAGCGCCCGGAACGCCGCCAGCAACCGCGCAATGTGCGGCACGGCACGCCAGCCGTACTCGCCGCAGCTCGTGGACATGTGGTCGATGGCCTGTCGAATCGGCATCGGCGTTTCGCCCATGGAGCGGTACTGGACGTCGATGATGAGCAGGGCGGGCCGGCGACCGAGGCCGCTGGGCGTGCCCCAGCCGGCCTCGCGATAGATGGCCTGCTCTTCCTCGGGAATGATGCCGTCCCACGGGCGGGGCCGGCGTTCGATGATGGAGGTCACGTTGTCAGATCTCCACCGTCGTCGCGTCGTAGGCGAGCAGCCAGTCGTAGCGTTCGCGCACGGCTTGGGACGACCACTGCTCTTCGATATAGGGCCATGCTGTCTCGCTGTTCGCCAAGGCGGGGCTGTGGAAGACGGACAGCATCTCCAGGGACTTTTGCTTGGTGCGGTTGGCGCGTTCGATGCGCGCGGTGTCGTAGCGTCTCAGCGCTGCCGCCACGTCATCCGGCGATTGTTCGAGGCAGCGTGCGAGCACGCAGGCGTCTTCCATCGTCAGGTTGACGCCCATGCCGAGGTACGGGGTCATCGAATGGCAGGCGTCGCCCACCAGCGTCACGCGGCCTTCGGACCAGCGCTCGAGCGGGTCGCGCACGAAAAGGCCCCAGCGAAAAAGGTTCTCGGAATGGATGAAGAGATCCAGGATGTCCTGATGCCAGCCTTCGAAGTCCTTGAGCGCGTCTGCGAGCTCTCCGCGCTCCGACCAGGACTCGGTCTGCCAGGTCGGGCTGTCCACCTGCGCGGAGAAGCTCACGAACTCCTCGCCATTGCGCTGCACGGGGTAGGTCGTGACGTGCGCGGTGGGGCCGATCCACGTCGAGGCGAGCGGCGCGCGGTGCTGGGGCTTGAGCTTGCCCATGGGAGCGAGACCGCGCCACGCGTTCGCGCCTGTGTAGCGCGCCGGCGCCGGGCCGAAGAGCGATTGGCGCACGCGCGAATGTGCCCCGTCGCAGCCGACCACCACGTCGCCCTCCACGAATGAGCCGTCCTCCAGCATCAGCTGCGCACGGCCGCCCGCGGTGCGCGCGCCGGTCGAGCGCACGCCGAAATGCACCGCGTCGGGCTTGAGCTTCACCACGGCCTCGTAGAGCACCCGCTGCAGCTCCGCTCGCAAGACCTGGATGAGCGTGTGGTTCGCCTTGGATGCATCGGCATCCCGGTTGTAGACGGAGCGCTGCTCGCCGGTCTTCCAGAAGCGAACGACGCGGTCCTGCGGCGGCAGGTTGATGGCCTCCACCGCCTCCTTCAGGCCGATGGCCTCCAGGACGCGGCCGCCGTTGGCCGAGATCCACAAGCCTGCGCCGACCTCGCGCAGCTCCGGCGACTGCTCGTACACGTCCACGTCGAAGCCCTTCCGCAGCAAGGAGGCCGCCAGCGTGAGCCCTCCCATGCCGGCGCCGGCAACGATCACGTGCAAGCGCCCTGGCTGTTTCGAATCCGTCATTGGTTCTCCATTTGATAACGCGATGGGTTGTGAATGAGGTCGAGGATGGCCTCGATGATCTTGACGTAGCCGGTGCAGCGGCAAATGTTGCCGCGCAGGTAGTGACGAACCGTCTCCTCCGACGGCTGGGGATGCAGCGCCAGCATCGACTTCACGGCGAGGATCATTCCGGGCGTGCAGAAGCCGCACTGCAATGCCCCGTGGGCGATGAAGGCCCGCTGCACGGGGTCCAATTGCTTGCCCTTGCCGAGCCCTTCGATGGTGGTGACGCTGCGCCCTTGCACATCGGCGCACAGCGTGGTGCAGCTCGAGGCAGGCAGCCCGTCGACCAGCACCGTGCACGCGCCGCAGACCTGCACGTCGCAGGAGCGCTTGGTGCCCTTGAGGCGCAGGCGATCCCGCAGGACGTCGATCAGCAGCTCGCGTGCTTCGATGTCGACGGAGGCTTCGACGCCGTTGAGCGTCATGTCGACGCGCATCAGCGGGAATTCGGTGGTGTGGGTGCTCATGGGAGGCAGGCGGCAATGGCGCGTTGCGCGAGGACTGAAACGAGGTGGCGCTTGTAGTCCGCGCCGCCGTGGAGATCGTCGTGAGCTTCGAGGCTCGCAGCGTCCGCGGCAACGGCCTCTTGCAGACGCTCCCAGACGGCCGGGCTCGGCAGGTCCGGTGCCAGCCGGCTCGCGGCTTCTTCGGCCTGCGCGAGCCGCACCGGAGCGGCGGTGAGCGCGCCGGCCCACAAGCTCAGCCGCTGCGGGTTGTCGGTGGACCAGACGGCTGCCACGCCCACTGCGGGTCGTTCGGTGTGGCCGAAGCATCGGTAGGCAGAGCGCGTGCCCGGCGACTGCGGCGCGACCTCGATGGCCACGAGCATCTCGTTGTCCTCGCGCGCGGTGGCGAACTCGCCGAGATGGAAGTCCCGCGAAGGGACTTCACGTTCGCCGTTCGGGCCGGCCAGCACGACCCAGGCGTCGAGCGCGCTCAGCATGGTGGGCGCGTCGGCATGCGGCTCTCCGAAACACAGCACGCCGCCGAGCGTGCCGGCGACGCGCACGCGGATGTTCGCCACCTGCTCGCTGAGTTCGGCGTAGCCGGGCAGGTGCTCGCGCACCAGCGGATCGTTCGCGAGCGCGTGGTGCGTGGTCAGCGCGCCGATCGAAAGCACGTCGCCTTCACGGATACGGACACCGCGCAGCGCCGGGATCTGCTTGATGTCGATGACGTGCGCATAGCGCAGCACGTGCGCCTTCAGCGCCACGAGCAGTTCGGTGCCCCCCGCGTGAAAGGTCGCGTCGTCGCCATGCTCGGCCTTGAGCGCCAGGGCCTGCGAAAGGCTGGTCGGGCGGTGGAGCGTGAAGCGTGCAGGACGCATCAGTCCCCTCGCTGTCCAAGCCCCGCGGCGACGCCGAGCAGGGGGGCGGCCAACCACCACCACGGCGACTGGCCGAACGCCACCGCCCCATGCGCGACGGCAACGCCGACGGCGACGCTGATGCCCACGCGGGGCCACAGGAGCACGAGTTCGACCCGCCGGCGATCCGAACGCGCGCCGGCGGTCGGGGAGGGCGCCGGCGAGCGGATGGCCTCCACGGCGGCCGCCGCGGGCTGCGATGGCGCAGGGCCCCCCGCCGGATGGTGTGCCGGTGCGGCCGGGCCCTGTGCGGCGGAGGCGGCAACGGGTGCCTGCTCCTGCGGCCGTGCATCGGGAAGACCGACGTCCGACAGCTGCGCACGCAGGCGCCGCTCGAACTCGGCGAAAAGCTCCTCCGATCGCTTCTTCACGATCGGATAGCCGAGCGAGGCCAGCCGCCCGGCCACCAGCATGCTGGCCTCGACGCCGAGCTGGCAGGCGGGGCCGCCGTCGGTGCGCTGCTCGGCGAGGTCGACCTTCATGCGCACGTCGATCGTCGTGCCCGTGAACTTGTCGGCGCCTGCGGCCACGAGCACGACCTGCTGCTGCGGCACGTGAGATTCGATCTCGATGCGCGTCGGCACCTCGAGCTTGAACGGGCCGATCTTCTGCTTCATCACCGCCGAGAAGCGCCGCAGCGGCTCGACCTCGGCCACGTTCTCGCAGCCCGGGATGAGGGTGGCGACACGCTGCACGTCGAAGAAGATGGCCCACAGCTGGGCCGCGGTTGCCGGCAGGACGGCGTCGATTCGGAAGTCCATGGGTCTCTCGTCAGTGATCGTTGTTGTCGGCCTTCGCGGCCTGCAGTGCGCGCCACACGCGTTCGGGCGTGAGCGGCAGTTCCTTGATGCGAATGCCCCAGCCCTGGAAGAGCGCATTCGCCACGGCCGGCGCCACGGGCAGGATCGCGCCCTCTCCGCCGCCGCGCGCACCGAAAGGCCCGGGCCCGTCGCCGCTCTCGATCAGCGTGGTGCCCACGTGCAGCGGGGCGTCCTCCATCGTCGGAACCTTGTAGTCGAAGAGCGTGCCATTGACGACCTGGCCGTCCTCGTAGATGTACTCCTCGGAAAGCGTGTGGCCCAGGCCCATGACCATCGCGCCCTCGTCCTGCCCTTCGGCGGCCTTGCGGTTGATCACATGCCCGAGGTCGGCGGCGCCGCCGACGCGCAGCATGCGGATGGCCCCCGTGCCTTCGTCCAGCGCGATCTCGCAGGCGTTCGCGCCCGTCTCCCAGAACAGCGGCGCGAGCTTGAAGGCGCCGTTCTTCGTGTTCGCATTGACACGGCCGACACCCAGGAACTCTCCCGCCGCCATGCCGTTGAAGCGGCGCAGAAGCTCGATGAACGCGATGGCGCCTTCCGGCCCCTTCACGCCCCCTTCCTCCAGCGCGTAGTCGTCCGGCGCGCCGCCGAGGACCTGGGCGGCCATGTCGCACACCTGCCGGACCACGTCCTCGCAAGCCATCTGCACCGCCAGCCCGATGATCACCGTGGAGCGGCTCGCGCCGGTGCCCCAGTCGTAGGGCGCTTGCAGCGTGTCGGGCTCCGCCGCGGCAATGACACGCAGCGGCTGGCGCAGCACCTTTGCCGCGATGATGCGCTGCACGCCCCGGTTGCCCTGGCCGATCTCCACCGTGTTGGCCGAGATGTTGACCGAGCCGTCCGCGCGCAGGCGCACGATGGCGCCGCCGATGGGCATGATCCCCGGGTCGCTGGCGCCGACTGCCACGCCGCGCCCGCGCCGGCCTTCGTGCGCCGGCTGCGGCAAGGTGTCGAGCGAACCGATGGCCGCGCGCAGCGAGCGACGCATGTCCACGTCCAGGGGGCGCAGGTCGGGCTTGATCGTCTGTCCCTTGTCGGCCATGTTGAGCAGGCGGAACTCGACCGGATCGAGTCCCAGGGCGGCGGCGATGATGTCCATCTGCGACTCCGTCGCCCACACGGCCTGGGGCCCGCCGATCGAGCGGAATGCCGCACCGGGCACGGTGTTCGTATAGACGCCCACGGCTTCGAGCGCGAGATGGGGGATGTGGTACGGCCCGATCGCGCGGATGGCCGACTTCACCGCGATCGACGGGCCGGTGTCGGCATACGCGCCGCCGTTGAGCACCGCGCGCACGGACTTGGCGACGATGCGCCCTTCGGCGCTCACCGCGGTCTTGAGCGTGATCTGCGCATCGAGCCGGCGGCAGGTGAGCATCGACTCCGAGATCGACAGGCACAGGCGCACCGGCGCTCGTGCCTTCCATGAAAGCGCGGCTGCCAGCGGATCGATCTTGACCGACGCCTTGCCGCCGAAGCCGCCGCCGACATAGGGCGAATGCACCCGCACGCAGGCGAGGGGCACGCCCAGGATCTCCGAGCAGACCCGCTGCACCGCGGTGGGCGTCTGGCCGCCGCTCCAGATCTCCAGCGTGTTGGGCTTCCAGTGCGCGACGCAGACATGCGGCTCCATCGCGAAGTGGAAGACCATCGGGAATGTGAAGGTGTCCTCGAACACGCGCACATCGCCGGCGAAGACCGCATCGACGTCGCCGCTCGCGTAGCGCCATTGCTGGAACTGGTTCGTTCCCTGCACCGGCGCGCATTCGCCGCGAAAGTAGTAGTCCTTGAGGACGTCCATGTCTTCGTGGACCAGGGGCGCGCCTTCGGCCAGCGCCTCGGCCGCCGTGGTGACGTAGGGCAGCGGCTCGTAGTCGACGACGATCGCATCGAGCGCCTCTTCGGCCGTGGCTTCGTCGACGGCCGCGATGGCTGCCACGGGGTCGCCCACATAGCGCACCTTGTCTTGCGCTATCACGGGGCGGTCGCGCAGCGAAAGGCCCCAGCGCGTCTGGGTGCCGGGCAGGTTCTTCAAATCTTCGCCGGTGAGGACGGCAACCACGCCCGGCATCGCCAGGGCCGCGCTCGCATCGACCCGCCGGATGCGCGCGTGGGGCACCGTGCTCCGCAGGATCTTGCCGTGCAGCATGCCCGGGACTTCCACGTCGCTTGCGTAGGTCGCCGTCCCTGTGACCTTCTGCAGGTAGTCGGCCCGCGGCTCCTCATGGAGCGGCAGCGGTGGCGGGTGCATGGAGGAATGCATGTGAGCCGGGCCCGCGGGCTCAGTCCTCGAGCGTGATCTTCGAGCGTGCGATCACGTCGCGCCACATCGCGGATTCGGCCGCCTGGCGCTTGACAACCTCTGCGGGTGTGCTCGACGTCGGCTCGACGCCCACCGCGCCCAGGCTGGCCTTGACCTCCGCCGAGGTCATGGTCTTCGCGACCTGCGGGACGAGCTTGTCCATCACGCTCCTGGGCGTGCCGGCGGGGGCATACAGCGCGAACCAGGTCACCGCCTCGAAGCCGGGCAGCGCCGTCTCCGACAGCGTGGGCACCTGCGGCAGGGCGATCGAGCGCTTCGCGGTCGTGACCGCCAGGGCCTTGAGCTTGCCGGACTTGATGTGGGTGAGGACGGCTGGCCCCTGCTCGATCGCCATGACCGTGCGGCCAGCGATCAGGTCCACCACCATCGGGCTGCTGCCCTTGTACTGCACGGGGAACACGTCGACGCCCGCACGCTGCTTGAACAGTTCCATGAACACGTGCTGCGAGGTGCCCTTGCCCGCGGAGGCGTAGCCGAATTTTCCGGGGTTGGCCTTCAGGTAGGCGATCAATTCCTGGATGGTGTTGACCGGCAGTGTTTCCGGAACGACCACATAGGAGGGATTGAAGCCAAGCATCGAGACCGGCTCGATGCGCTGGTAGACCTCCTTCATGCGACCGCTCAGCAGCGGCAGCACGGAGAACATCGACGAAGCGCCGATGAGCAGCGTGTGCCCATCGGCAGGCTGGCGTGACGCGTACTCGGCGCCAATGACCCCGGAAGCTCCCGCCCGGTTTTCGACCACGGCCGCCTGACCCAGTTCGGCGAGGCCGTTCGCGACGGCCCTCGCGTACAGATCAGTGGCGCCGCCTGGCGGATAGGGCGCGACGATGGTGATCGTCTTGCTGGGGAAGGTCTGTGCCTGTACGGCAGCCACCAGACCGATGGCGCATAGGGCGGTCAACCACTTTTTCCACGGGCGCATGGGCTCGACTCCTTGAAGAAAGATGAAGCGAAATCTCTTGGCGGCGCGCTCGATGGGAAAGAACGTCATTCCGTGCAAGAGAACGACATTCTGTGCAGCGGCACGATACAATGTCAAGCAGCTTTTTTCCTAGGTTGGACCATTCATGCCGCTGGAGTCCGAAACAGAACACAAATCTGGCGAGAAGGTCGACAAAGGCGGCGGCGTGGCCGCCGTCGAACGCGCGTTTGCCATCCTCAATGCGTTCCGCGCAAGCGACACGTCGCTCACGCTCAACGAGATCGCGCTGCGCACGGGCATGTACAAGAGCACCATCCTGCGGCTCATCGCCACGCTGGTGCAGGAGCACTGCATCGTGAGGCTGGACGACGGCAGTTACCAGCTCGGCTCCATGCTGCTGCATTGGGGCGGCCTCTTCCAGGCGTCGCTGCGTCTGGACGACCATGTGCCGCCGATCCTGCGGCGCCTCGTGCAGGAGACCGAGGAGGGTGCGTCCTTCTTCACGCGGGAGGGCAACCTGCGCGTATGCCTCTTCCGCGTCGACTCGCCCCGCTCGATCCGCGATCACATCCGTACGGGCGACCTGCTGCCGCTGGACCGCGGTGCCGCGGGCCGGGTGCTTGCAAGCTTCGACCGAACGATCAACCCGCCGGACAGCTTTCCGGAAGATCCCTGCATCGTGACCGTCGGCGAACGCGAGCCCGACATCGCCGCGATCGCGGCGCCGGTGTTCGGACCGCGCGACACCCTGCGCGGCGCGCTGGCGATCTCAGGACCCGCAGGGCGCTTTTCAGGCGACCTGGTTCCTGGCCTGGCACAAGCCGTGCTCAAGGCCGCGGCCGATCTGACCCGGCGCCTGGGCGGGGACTCTTCGCGGTTGGAGCGCGCAGACCGGGGCGGCGTGCCGCCGGCCGCAGGCTGAATCCGTCTCAGGAGGAGGTCGGCACCCGCATCTCGGGGTGGATCACGTCGCCTTCGTGCAGGATCTGCATGTCGTCGAGCCAGAGGCTGCAGCGGCGCATCGGCAGGTCGAGATGGCAGGCGGTGTCGTTGGTGCCGCCGAGTTCGAGATTGGGGCCGAGCGAGAACAGCACGTTGCCGTAGAACGAGAGGGCGTTCATGACGTGCTCGGCGGGCAGTTGACGCGTGACGGAGAACTGGTACCAGCGCGCCTTCTCGTTGAGTCCCCAGCCGATGTGCGAGATCGCATAGGCCCGCGGGTCGTCGAAGCTGTCGATGTAGCTCTTGATGAGTTGCGCATCGAGGCCGTCGCCCGAGATGTCGACCACCATGCCCTTTTCCACACGCAACGTCACGGGTGTCTGCACGTACTGCCTGAACGCGCAAAGGATGTCCCCGGGCTGCAGCACCACGACGCCGTCGACCCCGCCGTCATCGCCCTGCGTGAACGAGAAGCCCGATGGGAAATGATCCCAGCGGCCCGGCTCGCAGGTGTAGCCGTACTCCGAAATCACCGGGTACTGGCCGAGCCGGTAGACGATGTTGGTGCCCGCCGCGGAGGTGAAGCGCAGCTGGCGAGCCTTCTCGAGCAGGCCCTTGGCGTATTCCACCCGCCGGCGCAGGTCTTCCGTCGGGAACATCTGCTTGAGCACGTGGAAGGGCTCCATGACGCGCAGGATGCGCACGCCGGCCGCCTGGATCTCGGCCTGTTCGCGGGAAAAGAGCAGGCCCACCATGTCGATCACCATGCTCGCGGACTTGAGCGTGTGCATGGCCAGTTCGTTGCCCACGAGCGGATGGCGGCCCTGCACACCCACGGCATTGCGTTGGCCGCGCCGCACGTTGAGGTTGAAGGTGGTCGCTCCGAGCTGTTGCGCAGCGGCCATGAAGGCATGCGCGTTCTCCGCCCACTCGTCGTCCGCCGTGAGCACGACAACCGTCTCCCCCGGCTTCACGCCGCACATGGTGAGTTCGCGCGTGAAAAGATCCAAGATTTCCGCATCGAGTTTCATGAAGCGTGCCTTTCGGTTTCCGAGTCCTGATTTCCCAACATCGCGCCCAGCGCGCGGCTGAACGTCGCAAAGTCTTCCGCCTGCATCTGGTGGCCGACGCCGGCCAGCCGGACGGCCCGCAAGCCAGTGCGCACACGGCGCATCTCCTCGATGTCTGCATCCGACATCACGCCGCCGGTGCCTGCTGCGACCAGCGACACGGGCACCGTTGTACGCGCCAGGTCCTCGAACAGGTCCTGGGCGTGGAAGTCGTCATAAGCGGCGTGCACGGCGCGTTCGTCGCACGTCGGCAGCCACTCGAAGCGCAATCGCTGCAGTTCGCCAGGCCAGGGGCCGGCCCCGCCGGCCTGCGCCGCGGGGACGCCGTCGGCGCGCTGCGCGGATCGCAGCAGCTCCAGAGTGCGGGACTTGGGTATGGGGTAGGGCCTGCGTCCCGGTCCGCTCGTGGGGGGATCGATGAGGATGAGCGACTCGAAGAGTTCCGGCGCACCGGCAGCGGCGCGCACGGCGATGCGCGCGCCCATGGAGTGCCCCACGACAGCCAGAGGGCCGAGGCTCAGGGTGCGAACGAACGCCACGAGGTCGGCTGCGCAGGTATCGAAGCCGTAGTCGAGGTGGGCGCCGGACTCCGACAGGCCCCGGCCACGCACATCCAGCACGAAGCAGTCGTGGGTGGCGCAGAGCCACTCCCCCACATGGCGCCAGAGGATGGCAGGACTCACGATGCCCGGCACGATCAGCACGCGAGGGCCAGTGCCTGCGAAGTGCAGGTAGTGCTGGCGGATGCCGTTGGCCCGGATGTGGGCGCCCGAAGCAAGGGTCAAGAGTTTTCCCCAAGGTGCGTGACGTGCCGCAGCCACTGCCTTGCCGGTTCGACCTCTTCGGCCAGCAGAAGTGCATCTTGCGGTTTGTTCTATTGTACGAAATCACATTCTATTTTTGGAAACGACGGCAGTCAATCTAAGTGACCGCTGTGCCAAGGTTAGGGCGACCACCAACCCCTTTCAGATCGGCTCGACCTTGCACCAGGCGGTGCTGAAGCGATTGCGGACCGTGCACTCGCCTACCATTGCCGCATGGACGCACGCGAGATCGCTCCCGCCGCCGAGCGCAACAAGCAGCCCATCCTCGAGGTGCTCGCACGCGTATTGCCGCCGCGCGGCCTCGTGCTTGAGATCGGCAGCGGCACCGGGCAGCACGTGGCGCACTTTGCCAAGGCTTTGCCTGCCCTCACTTTCCAGCCCAGCGAAATGGACGTCGAACGCCATGCTTCCATCGTGGCGTGGGCGGCGGCAGGCAACCTGTCCAACGTAAAACCGCCGCTCGCCATCGATGTCATGAAGCGCCCCTGGCCGGTATCCGCGGCCGACGCGGTCGTGTGCATCAACGTGATCCACATCTCGCCGTGGGAAGCCACGCTCGCGTTGATGGCGGGCGCCGACAGGATCCTGCCTGCCGGAGGCTTGCTTGTCACCTACGGCCCGTACATGCGCGACGGCGCCCATACATCGCAGAGCAATGAAGCGTTCGACGCGAGCTTGCGCGCGAGGAATCCGCGCTGGGGTGTGCGCGACCTCGACAGGGTGGCGGAAGTCGCAGGCGATCAAGGCTTTGCACTGGAAGAGGCGGTCGCGATGCCGGCAAACAACTTCACGCTGGTCTGGCGGAAATAAAAACGGTACCTCGGGCGCCCGAAGCCGGGCTCCTTGAACTCCGACCCGCCCCATCGGAGCAGTGAAAAGTGGGCAGCGCGCCGGCCGCACGGCGCTTCGCTCCTGTCCAGCTTCTCACGAGGATCAGTCCTGCTGATGCTCTGAATGCATCAATACGACCAAACATTGCAATTCTCCTAACGAAGCGTGCGCCGCACACTTGCTCCCAGAACGGCTGCCGCCTGCAGCCAGCAAGGAGACAGCAATGGACGCACAGCAGGATCAACTGCAATCGTGGATCGGACGAAGCGAGACAGTCGAAGACACCGTCAACCCCACGCCGGTCGTCGCACTGACGGCGACGCTGGACCATCCGGCGACACCGGTGGTCGCGGGCACCAGGCTTCCGCCCCTGTGGCACTGGCTCTACTTCCTGCCGATGCATCGCCAGAGCGAGATCGGCGAAGACGGCCACGCCAGGCGCGGTGGCTTCCTGCCGCCGGTTCCGCTGCCTCGGCGCATGTGGGCCGGCGGCCAGTTCGAGTTCCGCTCCCCGATCCGCGTCGGCGACCTTGTCGCGCGAACCTCGACCATCGACGACGTCACGACCAAGGAAGGCCGCACGGGCAAGCTCGTGTTCGTGAAAGTCCGGCACGAGGTGCGCTGCAACGGTGCCACCGAGCCGGCGCTGGTCGAGTTTCACGACATCGTCTACCGCGAAGCGCAGCGTCCCGAAGATGTCGCGCCCTCGCCGCAATCCGCGCCGACCGAGGCCGCCTGGCGCCGCCAGATCGTGCCGGACGACGTGCTGCTGTTCCGCTACTCGGCGCTCACCTTCAACGGCCACCGCATTCACTACGACCGCCGGTACGTGACGCAGGTCGAAGGGTACCCTGGGCTGATCGTGCACGGCCCCTTGATCGCGACGCTGCTGATGGACCTCCTGCGCCGCCAGCTTCCCGAAGCCGACGTGGAGAGCTTTCGCTTTAAGGCCGTGCGCCCGACCTTCGACTTGAACGCGTTCCACGTCAACGGTCAACCGCAGGCCGACGGCAAGACGATCCACCTCTGGGCTTCGGACCACGAGGGGTGGCTCACGATGGACGCCACCGCGGTGCTGCGCTGATCCGTTCACCTACTCGAGAGAAAACCCATGCAGCCACTCAAGGGCATCACTGTCGTCACGCTGGAGCACGCCATCGCGGCGCCCTTCGCCACTCGCCAGCTGGCCGACCTCGGCGCCCGCGTCATCAAGATCGAACGCCCGGGATCAGGCGACTTTGCGCGCGGCTACGACGAGCGCGTTCGCGGCCTGGCGTCGCACTTCGTCTGGACCAATCGTTCGAAGGAAAGCCTCACGCTCGATGTGAAGCATCCCGAGGCTGCCCGCGTGCTCGAGCGGCTCGTCATCGAGAAGGCCGATGTCGTGGTGCAGAACCTCGCACCCGGCGCCGCGGCGCGCCTCGGCCTGGGCTACGACAAGCTCTCCGGGGCCAAGCCGGGCCTGATCGTTTGCGATATTTCCGGCTACGGTGACGACGCCCGCCATCCCGGACCGTACCGCGACAAGAAGGCCTACGACCTGTTGATTCAAAGCGAGGCCGGCTTTGTTTCCGTCACGGGCACGCCCGAAGAGCCTTGCAAGGCCGGCCCCTCGATCGCGGACATCGCCGCCGGCATGTACGCCTACAGCAGCATCCTGGCGGCGCTGCTGCAGCGCGGCCAGACCGGCAAGGGCCAACGCATCGACATCTCGATGCTGGAATCGCTGGCCGAGTGGACCAGCTACCCGCTCTACTACGCCTTCGAAGGTGCCGCCCCGCCACCGCGCACCGGCGCCAGCCACGCGACGATCTACCCCTACGGACCGTTCCCGGCCGGCGACGGCACGACCGTGATGCTCGGCCTTCAGAACGAGCGCGAATGGGTCAGCTTCTGCGACAAGGTGCTGGAGCAACCCGAGCTCGCGAAGGATCCGCGGTTCACCGCCAACTTCAAGCGCGTGGCAGAGCGAGCCGCGCTGCGTCAGATCATCGTGGACGCGTTCCAGCCGCTGACGGGAGGGCAGGTGGTCGAGCGACTCGAACGGGCCCAGATCGCCAATGCGCAGGTCAACACGATGAAGGAAGTCTGGGCCCATCCGCAGCTCCAAGCACGTGGGCGCTGGACCGAGGTGGGGACGGCCATGGGACCCGTGCCCGCCATGCTGCCCCCGGGCACCTGGAATACCGGCCCCCGCATGGACCCGGTGCCGGCACTCGGCGAGCACACGGACGCGATCCTGGCCGAGCTCGGCTACAGCGCGGCCGAGATCGCCGCGCTGCACACATCCGAAGCCGTTTGAGGTCGCTGTCATGGCCGCCGAACACCTGCCTTTCCCACGCACCTATCTCTTCGTACCCGGCACCCGGCCGGAACGCTTCGACAAAGCGCTGGCCAGCGGCGCCGACACAATAGTCCTGGACCTCGAGGACGCGGTGGCTTCCGACGACAAGGCCACTGCGCGCAGCACCGTCGCGGCTTGGCTGGCGGGCGCAATGCCCGCAGACCTTTCGCGCATCGTGGTGCGTATCAACGACGCCCACTCGTCCTGGTTTGCCGACGACCTTGCGGCATTGGCCGACGTCCGCGGGGTCGGCGTGCTCCTGCCCAAGGCCGAGTCGGCCGGGCAGATCGTCGAGGCCCAGGCAGCGTTGCCCGAGGCGGCCATCCTCGCGCTGATCGAAAGCGCGCGTGGTGTGGCGGAAGTCAACCGCATCGCGGCCGCCGGGGCTCGGCGCCTGGTGTTCGGCACGCTCGATTTCGCACTCGACCTCGACATGGACATTTCGACGGACGCCTCGGGGCTGGACTATGCAGCCAGCCGCATCGCGATCGCCTCGCGCGTGGCGGGGCTGCCGGCTCCGGTGGCGGGCGTGACGCCGCAACTCGAGGACGAGGCCCGCCTGCTGTCGGATCTTGCCGATGCGCGCAGGCTGGGCTACGGCGCCAAGCTTTGCATCCACCCACGCCAGGTACAGCCCATCCACGCGGCGCTGCGTCCGGCAGCCGAGGCGCTGGAGTGGGCCCGGCGCGTCCTGGCGGCCGATGCCGCATCCCCGGGCGCCGCCCGGCTCGACGGACGCATGGTCGACCGTCCGGTCGTGCTACAGGCGCAACGCACGCTGGCCCTGGCCCGCAACTGACCCCATTCACAACCTTCGCAGAAAGAGACAAGCACCATGGCCTCCACCATCATCGACTCGCGCATCTTCGGCGACATGTTCAGCGACGCACGCATGCGAGACGTCTGGTCCGACGAAAACCGCACCGCGAAGTACCTCGACATCGAGCGCGCGCTCGCGAAAGTCCAGGGCGAGCTCGGCATCATTCCGAAGGAAGCGGCGGACGAGATCGTCCGGAACTGCAATCTGTCGCAGATCGACTGGGCCCGGCTGAAGGCCAAGACCGAGCAGATCGGCTACCCGATCATCGCCGTCGTCAACCAGATCAACGCGAACTGCCGCGACAAGCTCGGCGAGTACTGCCACTGGGGCGCCACGACGCAGGACATCACGGACACGGCCGCCGTGCTGCAGATGCGCGAGGGCCTGGCGTTGGTGGAGCAGGATCTGGACGAGATCGGAGATGCGCTGGCTGCCCTGGCGACGAAGTACCGCGACACGCCTGTCATCGGCCGCTCCAACCTGCAGCAGGCCACGCCGATCACCTTCGGCTACAAGATGGCGAGCATCCTCGCAGGCATCGACCGGCACCGCCAGCGCCTGCAGCAACTCAAGCCCCGTGTCCTGATGGGCGAGTTCGGAGGTGCGTCGGGCACCTTGTCATCTCTGGAGAAGGGCGCCATGGAGACCCAGGCCGGCCTGATGAAGGAACTGGGACTGGCCCAGCCGCTGATCTCGTGGCACACGGTGCGCGACACGATCGCGGAGGTCGGCGCCTTCCTCGGCCTTGTCGGAGGCTCTCTCGGAAAGATCGCGATGGACGTCAAGCTGATGATGCAGACCGAAGTCGCGGAGGTCTACGAGCCCTTCGCGCCGGGCCGGGGCTCCTCGTCGACCATGCCGCAGAAGCGCAACCCGATCTCCTGCCTCTACATCCACGCCAACATCTCCGTGGCGCGCCAGCATGCGGCCGCACTGATGGATGCCATGGTTGCCGACCACGAGCGCTCGACCGGGCCCTGGGAGATCGAGTGGGTATCGCTCCCGGAAATCTTCTGCCTCATGTCAGGCGCCTTGAAGCAGACCCGGTTCATCCTCAAGGGGCTCGAAGTGGACGCCACTCGCATGCGCACCAACATCGACATCACCAACGGCCTCGTGATGTCCGAGGCCGTGATGATGGGCCTGGGTCCCTACATCGGCCGCGAGTACGCCCACGACCTGGTGTATGACCTGTGTCGGCAGGCGCTCGCGGAGAACCGGCCCTTGATCGAGATCCTGGCGGCCCACCCGGAGATCAGGAAGCACGTCACACGAGCCCAGCTCGATGCGATGTGCGACCCCGCCAACCATCTCGGCCAGGCCGGCGTCATGGTCGATCGCGTGCTGGCGGCACGGCGCTAGTCCACCCCTGCGTTTCACCTCGGCCGGGCCAACGCAGCGGCGCAGTCCGGCAGGCACCCATGCGCCCTGAATTCGGAGACAACATCATGAACATTCAAAAACTGCTGAAGCTGCTCTACGTCCAGGTCCTGATCGGCCTGGTCCTGGGCATCACCGTTGGCCACTACTGGCCCGAGTTCGGCGCCGCCCTCAAGCCGCTCGGCGACGGCTTCGTCAAGCTGGTCAAGATGATGATCGCGCCGGTGGTGTTCTGCACCATCGTGAGCGGCATCACATCGCTCGGAGACTCCAAGGAGATCGGAAAGACCTTGCTCAAGGCGATGGGGCTCTTCTACGCCCTGACGGTTCTTGCGCTCGTCACCGGCCTGGTCACCGTCCTGCTGATACAGCCGGGCGCGGGCATGCATATCGATCCGAAGAACCTCGATGCGTCCGTCGCGACCCGCTTCGCGAATCAGGTGCACATCCACGGCTTCACGGACTTCGTCATGCACATCATCCCCAACGCCTTCGTCGGCGCATTCGCCGAGGGCGAGGTGTTGCCGGTACTGCTGCTGGCCGTGCTCTGCGGATTCGGCCTGACGAAGATCGGGACGGCGGCAAAGCCGGTGCTGGAGGGCATCGAAGGCTTTTCCCACATGCTCTTTGCCGCCTTCGGCATCATCATGCAGCTCGCACCGATCGGCGCATTCGGCGCAATGGCATTCACCGTAGGGCGCTACGGCATCAAGTCGATCGGATCGCTCGGGCTGCTGATCGGGACCTTCTATGTCGCCTGCATCTTCTTTGTCGTCGTGGTGCTCGGTGTGTTGTCGCGTCTGCACGGGTTCAAGCTGTGGCAGCTCATGCGATACATCAAGGAGGAGTTGCTCGTGGTGCTCGGCACCTCGTCGAGCGAACCGGTGCTCCCTCGTCTGCTGCTGAAGCTCGAAAGGCTGGGCTGCAAGAAGGGGGTTGTCGGGCTGGTGCTTCCGACCGGCTACTCGTTCAACCTCGACGGGACGGCCATCTATCTCACGCTGGCGTCCATGTTCATAGCCCAGGCCTGCGACATCCACCTGACGTGGCTCCAGATCGGCTCCATGCTGGGCGTCATGCTGCTCACGTCCAAGGGCGCAGCGGGAGTGACGGGCAGTGGCTTCGTCGCCCTGGTGGCCACGCTGACGGTCATGCCGGACCTGCCGGTGGCCGGCGTGGCGCTGATCGTCGGGATCGATCGCTTCATGTCCGAGGCACGGGCGCTTACCAGCACCATCAGCAACGCGGTGGCCTGCATCGTGGTCTCCATGTGGGAGAACGCATGCGACCGCGACGTATTGAAGCGGGAACTGGCGGCGAACTACGCCAACACGGAGCACGAGCTCGAAGAAGGTTCGGGAGACCTCCAATTGCCGCTCGGCCACGCGGGTACGGCACGCTGAGACGGGTGGATGTCACGGCGCCCGCTTTCCTTCGCTTCAACGCACAGCGCGGCGGCCTTCCGGTTTGCCGCGTTTTGCCTTCATCTCAGAGAAGAACGCATAAAGCTGCTGTGCCGCCGGCGACAGGGTTCGGCCCTTGCGCTGGATGAGGCCGATCTTGCGGGTGATCACCGGGTCGTAGAGCGGGACGCTGACAAGCAGCGGATGGTCCGCGTCCGGCATGGCGATCGAAGGCACCGCAGCCACACCGAGGCCGGCCTCCACGAGGCCGAGCATCGTCGTGACGTGCTGGGTTTCGTAGATGCTCTGCGGTCGCCCCGCCAGCCCTGAAAGGGCCTGGTCCAGCAGCAACCGGTTGCCCGACGCCTTGCTGACCGAGATGTAGTCGTACTGCGCCAGCTCCGCCCAACTCGCACGGCGCTTCTTCGCGAGCGGGTGGTCGCGTCTGCAAGCCGCGACGAAACGCTCCTCCAGCAGAGGCTTGAATTCGATGTCGGGCTCCTGGCCGCCCACGAAGTTGAGCCCGAAGTCGGCCTCGCCGCGTGCCACCGCGGAGAGCACTTCGTTGGCGCTGGCGTCGAAGACCTTGACCCTGATCTTCGGGTAGCGCTCGTGGTAGCGCGAGATCACCTGCGACAGGAAGTAGTAGACGGTCGAAGGAACGCAGGCGATGGTCACCTCGCCCATCCGCGTCGCGGCGACACCACGGATGCCCAACAGCGTGTGGTCGAGTTCGTCCAGGAGCTGCTGCACCTTCCGATCGAAGTCGCGCCCGACCGAAGTCAGGCTCACCCGGCGGGTCGTACGGTCTAGAAGCCG
The DNA here is from genome assembly GCF_901827205.1 of Variovorax sp. PBS-H4. NCBI lineage: Bacteria > Pseudomonadati > Pseudomonadota > Betaproteobacteria > Burkholderiales > Comamonadaceae > Variovorax > Variovorax sp. PBS-H4. The sequence continues at coordinate 1,210,624 of NZ_LR594675.1, forward strand.
CACGCCGAGCGCTTCCTCCAGCTTCTCGATACGCCGGCTGAAGGCCGGCTGCGACACGTGCAGGGCCTCTGCCGCCTTGCGAAAGCTGTTGAGCTCGGCGACTGCCCGGAACGCCTGCAGGTCGTTGAGATTGAAGTTGATCGCCATCGCTTCGCTCCGCAGGCATTGACTGATCGACAGTGTGCATCAATCGATCCTAAACATGCAATTCACAACAAGCATGCAACCGAGGACCATAGGGCCAAGCTTCAAGGAAGCACCTGTTTGCCAACTCTTCAACGATCGGAGACATCAATGCCACTACATAGAGCACCCGTCCTGTGTGCCATCGCCTCGGCGGCTGCGCTTTTCTGCGGCGGCGCGCTGGCTGCCTACCCGGAGAAATCGATCACGATCGTGGTGCCGACCGCGGCCGGCGGCGCCAACGACGCCATGGCGCGAGTCATCGGCCAGGCGATGTCGGCGGCGCTCAAGCAGCCGGTGGTGATCGACAACAAGGCAGGTGCCAATGGCGCGATCGCCAGCGAGTTCGTCATGCGCGCCCCGCCGGACGGCTACACGCTGATGCTGGGCTATGTCGCCACGCATGCAATGAATCCTGCCTTGCAGAAGTTGCGCTACGACCCGGTGAAGGACTTCGAGCCCGTCGGCATGGTTGGAACTTCCGCGACACTGATGGTCGTCCATCCGTCGGTGAAGGCGAACAATGCCAAGGATCTCGTCGCGGCGCTGAAGGCCGCGCCCGACAAGACCAGCTATGCGTCTGCCGGCAACGGGACGGCGCCGCATTTCGCCGCGGAAATGTTCAAGCTGTCGACGGGCACCAGCATGCTTCATGTTCCGTACAAGGGGTCCGCGCCCGCCATCACCGACACCATCGGGGGCCAGACCCAGGTCATGTTCCCGAGCCTCTTCACTGCCATTCCCTACGTGAGGGGCGGCAAGCTCAAGGCGATCGGCGTGGCAGGCAGCAAGCGTTCGCCGCTGATGCCGGAGGTCCCGACGCTCAAGGAGCAAGGCATCGACAACGTGGACGTCTCGCAGTGGTACGGCATCTTCGCGCCTGCCAAGACGCCCAGACACGTGACCGAGCAACTCAACAAGGTCCTCAACCAGGCCCTGGCCGACAAGAGCGTGGTCAAGAAACTGGAGGACCACGGTGCCGAGGTGGAGATCATGGCGCCCGAGCAGATGCGCACGTATGTCCAACAGGAGCAGGTCAAGTGGAAGAAGGTGGTCCAGGCAGCAAAACTGACGGCCGACTGAGATGAGCAGGACCCTCCCTTGCGTGCTGATGCGTGCGGGTACCTCGCGCGGCCCTTTTTTCCTGCGGGAGTGGCTGCCCGAGGGTGACGAGGAGCGCGACCAGGCGCTGATCGGTGCGATCGGCGCCTCCGATCCGCTGCAACTCGACGGCGTGGGCGGCGGCAGCACCCTCAACAGCAAGGTCGCCATCGTCTCCCGCTCGAAGGAGCCTGGTTGCGACCTGGACTACCTGTTCGCACAGGTGGGAGTCGGCCACCGATCCGTCGACACCCGTCCGAATTGCGGGAACATGCTGTCGGGCGTCGCGCCCTTCGCGATAGAGCAGGGCCTGGTCGCGGCGCAGGACGGGGTCACGCGGGTGCGCGTCTTCAACGTCAACACCCAATCGCGCATCGACGTCACGGTCAGGACGCCCGGCAGGCGCGTCACCTACGAAGGAGATGCGCGCATCGACGGTGTGGCCGGTACCGCCGCACCGATCCTCCTCAACTTCCTGGACGCATGGGGCGCCGTGACCGGCAGGGTCTTTCCGACCGGCCGGCGCATCGACACGATCGACGGCGTCGAGGTGACCTGCATCGATGCGGCGATGCCGCTCATGATCGTGCGCGCGCGGGACCTCGGCGTGACCGGCTCCGAAAAGCCCGCGGCGCTGGACTCCAATGCGGCGCTGCTGGAGCGGCTTGAGGGCTTGCGTCTGCAGGCTGGCTTGCTGATGGGGCTGGGGGATGTCTCCGCCAGTGTCATTCCCAAGCCGGTGCTGGTCAGCGCGGGCAACTCGCCCGAAAGCATCACCTCGCGCTACTTCACCCCGCACCGCTGCCATGCTTCGCATGCGGTCACCGGCGCCATCGGCGTTCTCAGCGCCTTTGCGCTTCCGGGCACGGTCGCCAGCGGCGCCGCGGCGCGTGAGCCGGGCCGCCACGACCTGGTGCTGCTGCATCCGGCCGGGCAGATCGACGTGGAGGTCGAACTCGACGGCCGGGCCGAGCAGGCGACCGTGAAGGCGGCTGCACTGGTGCGTACCGCTCGAAAGATCATGCAGGGCGAAATGCAGTTGCCCGACTATGTCTTCACCCGACCCGATGCCGTTGCGCCCATGGTGGCCAGCTTCCCGCGCAAACCGATCACTGTCATCGTGCCCACCCGGGCAGGGGGAGGCAACGACACGATGGCCAGGATCATCGCTGCCGAGCTGAAGCCCTTGCTCGGCCAGGAGGTCCTCGTGGACAACCGTGCCGGCGCGAACGGTGCCATCGCGAGCGAGTACGTCGCCAAGGCGGAACCGGACGGCCACACCCTCATGTTCGGGTACGTGGGCACCCACGCCATGAACCCGGCATTGCAGAAGCTGGGCTACCACCCGCTCAACGATTTCGAGCCCGTCGGATTGATCGGATCGTCCCCGACCCTGATGGTCGCCAACCGGCACGCGGGCTTCGACGACGTCCGCGGCCTCCTGCAGCGTCTGCGCAGCAGGCCAGGCAGCATCCGTTACGCATCGGCGGGTGACGGTACGCCGCCGCACTTTGCCGCGGAACTGTTTCAGCTCAACACGGGCACGAAGATGGAAGGCAGAACCTACGAAGGCGCAGCGCCTGCCATCGTGGACACTCTCGACGGCCGCTCGCAGGTGATGTTTCCCAGCCTGTTCACAGCGCATCCCTTCATCCTCGACGGTCGGCTGCGTGCCCTGGCCGTTGCCGGATCAGCGCGTCTCGCCGCGTTGCCCGCGGTGCCTGTGCTGTCGGAATCAGGCATCCGGGAAGTCGACGTGTCCCAGTGGTATGGGCTGTTTGCGCCCGCAAGCACCCCGCCCGCCGTCATTGCGCAGCTCAACCGCGCCCTGAACCAGGTTCTTGCCAACCCGCAAGTGGCCGCCCGGTTCGAGCGCCAAGGCGCGAGCGTCGAGGCCGGGCCTCCCTCTGCGCTTGGAGATCGCGTACGGCACGAACTGCATCGCTGGCAGGCCGTGGTGGCCGAGGCCGGGCTGGCGCCGCAAGACATCCGCCTGCTTGCCGCGGAGTGATCGTCCCCGCGGCCTCAGCCGTGCGTGCGCGACCAGTCGATCAACGCGTCGCTGAACTGCTTGGCTGCCGGCGACAGGGAGCGTCCGGTGTGAAGCACCAGCACCACTTCGCGCTGGATCGTCGGGCGGTGGATCGGCCGCAGTTGCAAGTGCAGCGCCTCAGCCAGCGGCTGCATCGAGCTGGTGAGGATGCCGATGCCCAGGCCGCCTTCGACCATGCCCGCGATCGTGAGCGGCAGCGAAACCTCGTGGCGCAAGGCCAGCACGAGGCCTTCGCTCGCCAGCGCGAAGTCCAGCAGCGTGCGCACCGGGTTGCCCTTGCGCGGGCCGATCAGCGGCTCGGCGAGCAGGTCGCGCCACGTCAGGTCGCGCTTGGTCGCCAGCGAGTGACCCTTCGGCAGCACCGCGAAGAAGTTCTCGTGCCACAGTGATCGCATGCCCAGTTCCTGGTGGCTGCCGAAGGCGGTGCCGAGCCCGAAATCGACCGCGCCGCTGTGCACCATGCTCAGCACCTCGTCTTGCGAGACGTCGAAAAGTTCGACCTTGATGCCCGGATGGCGCTCGGCAAAGGCGCCCATCACGCGCGGCAGCACCATGGCGGCCTGGAGCGAAGACGCAGCGATCGAGACCCGCCCGCGCCCGAGCGTCTTGAGCTCCGCCGAGCTCCCGACCACCGCGTCGAGGTCGGCCAAGGTCTTGCGCGCGAGCGGCAGGATCTCGGCGCCAGCCTCCGTCAGCCGCAGCATCCGGGTGTGACGGTCGAACAGGCGCAGGCCGAGCACATCCTCCAGCTCCCGCAACTGCGTGCTGACGCTGGACTGCGGCAGCCCCAGGGCGTCACCCGCCCGCGTAAAGCTGAGCGCCTCGGCGACGGCCACGAACACACGCAACTGGCGAAGGCTGATATTCATAGTCGAATGCGATGAATATATAGCGATGCGAGTGTTTTTCAGATAGCCGAGTTCTGCCAGCATGAGGCCATGCCCGTGGCGAAGCGGTTTTTCGCCGGGTCGGCTTCCAAAGTTCCCAGGAGCCCAAGCGCTGCCATGACGAGCCCGATGTCATCGCGCCTGCAGCCACTCGCACAGCATCTGCACCTGTGCGCGCTCCGCTGCCAGCTCGGCCGCCTTCACCTTGTCGCGGACCGCTTCACGCCGGGCCAGCTCGGCAGGCGTCTTCATCGAACGGCGCAGCGCGCGCAGCGGGGCGATGACCTCGGCGCGCCAACGGGCCACGAGCGCCTCGGCCTGCGCCAGCGCGTCGGCGTCCAGCGCATGGCCCTGCGAGGCGGCCCAGCGCGCGAACAGGTGCAGCACCACGTCCAGGTTTTCCTCGTCCTGGCGGCGCAGCAGCGAGCGCTCCAGCGAGGCATCGGCGTAGAGCGCTGCAATGCCGTTCCAGGCCGTGTCGGGGTCGATGGTGCGCATGCGGGTCGCGAAGTGGCGGCGCCACTATGCCCGAATGTGCGCGCCAGCGGGAGGGCTGGCGCATGACGGCCGCGTCGCGCCTGGTGGTTGCCATCACCGGCGCCTCGGGCTTTGCCTACGGCCACCGCCTGCTCGAACTGCTGCGGCCCACCGGCATCGAGGTGCACCTGATCGTGAGCCGCGCCGCTCAGCTCACCATGGCCTGCGAGACCACGCTGCACCTGTCGGACGTCACGGCCCTCGCCGCGCAGGTCCACAAGAACGAGGACATCGGTGCCTGCATCGCCAGCGGTTCCTGCCGGACCCTCGGCATGGTGGTCGCGCCCTGCTCGATGAAGACGCTGGCCGAGATCGCCCATGGCACCGGCGGCACGCTGGTGGCGCGCGCCGCCGACGTGATGCTCAAGGAGCGCCGCCGGCTGGTGCTGCTGGCGCGCGAGACGCCGCTGACGCTCACGCACATCCGCAACATGCTGGCCGTCACCGAGATGGGCGCGATCGTCGCGCCCCCGGTGCCGGCCTTCTACGCACGGCCGCAGAACCTGGACGAGATGGTGGACCACACCCTCGGCCGGGTGCTGGACCTGTTCGACATCGACGTTGGCGCAGTCAGGCGCTGGACGGGGCCCGCTTCGGGGCGTTCCTTCGACGAAGCCAAGGCAGGAAACAACGATTCATGAAGTACTTCGAGTACAGCGAGCCGGCCTCGCTGGACGAGGCGGTCGCGCTGCTGCGCGGCGGGCCCGTGCCGGCCAGCCTGATCGCCGGCGGCACCGACCTGATGGTGCAGATGAAGGAACACGTGCGCCAGCCGGCCCACGTGATCAACATCAAGAAGATCCCGGGAATGGACGACTTCGCGTTCGACCCGCGCGCAGGCCTGGTGCTGGGCGCGCTGGTGACCACGCGGCAGGTCGAGACATCGCCCGTCACCCTTCGCCACTATGCGAGCCTGGCGCGGGCGGCCACCGATTTCGCCTCCATCCAGGTGCGCCATCGCGCCACCGTGGTCGGCAACGTATGTCGCGCCTCGCCCTCGGCCGACACGCTGCCGGCGCTGATCGCCGACGGCGCGGTGCTGCGCATCCACGGGCCCACCGGACAGCGCCGCTGCGCGGTGGAGGATTTCTGCACCGGCCCGGGACGCACCGTGCTCGCACCGGACGAGATCGTCACCCACATCGACATCCCGGCGCCGCCGCCGCGCACCGGCAAGGCCTACATCAAGCATGGCCGGCGCGCGCAGATGGAACTGGCCACCGTCGGCGTCGCGGTGCGGGTCACGCTCGATGAACGCGGCGTGACGCAAGACGTGGCCATCGTGCTGGCCGCGGTGGCGCCCACGCCGCTGCGCGCAGCCAGGGCCGAAGCGGTGCTGCGCGGACGCAGGCCCACGGCCGAACGGCTGGCCGATGCCGCGCTGGCCGCGAGCGGGGAAGCCCGTCCCATCGGCGATGTGCGCGGCAGCGCTGCCTACCGGCGCGACATGGTGCGCGTGCTGACGCGCCGCGCACTCGAGCAGGCCCTTGAGGAGATCCAGGCATGAAGCAGAGAACCGTTTCCTTCACCGTCAACGGCGAGGCGCGCGAGATCGCGGTGGCGACCAACCGCAGCCTGCTCGACGCGCTGCGCAACGAGGCCGCGCTCACCGGCACCAAGAAGGGCTGCGACGTCGGGGAGTGCGGCTCTTGCACCATCCTCATGGACGGACGCCCCGTCAATGCATGCCTGGTCCTCGCGCTGGAAGCCGACGGCAGCGAGATCACCACCGTCGAGGGGCTGCAGGCCGCCGACGGCACCCCCCACCCGCTGCAGGAGTGCTTCATGCAGTGCGGCGCGGCGCAGTGCGGCTTCTGCACGCCCGGCATCCTGGTCGCCGCCAAGGCGCTGCTGGACGAGAACCCCAAGCCCAGCGTGGACGAGATCCGATTCGCCATCGCCGGCAACATCTGCCGTTGCACCGGCTACACCAAGATCATCGACGCCATTTCACTGGCCGCGCGAAGCGGCGGCTGCGAGGAGCGGCGCAACCGCCAAGAGGAGGTGGCGCCATGAAGAAGCCCGCCCAGGCCATCGTGGGGATGAGCGTCAAGCGCTCCGACCTGCTCGCCAAAGTCACCGGCGATGCCAAGTACGTCGCCGACATGACGCTGCCCGGACTGCTCCATGCCCGCAGCAAGCGCAGCAATATCGCGCATGCGCGCATTCGCCGCATCGACACCGCCCGTGCCCTGGCGCTGCCGGGCGTCAAGGCGGTGCTGACGCACGAGAACGTGCCGCGCGTGCTGCACGCGGGCTCCCCGCATCCGCGCTCGGCCTCGGTGACGTGCGACCAGTACATCCTCGACGACAAGGTGCGCTACTGGGGCGAGACGGTCGCGGTGGTGGCGGCCACCAGCGAGGAGATCGCCGAGGCAGCGCTGGAGCTGATCGAGGTCGAGTACGAGGCCCTGCCCGCGGTCTTCACCGTCGAGGACGCCGCTCGGCCCGAAGCCCCGCAGATCCACGACCGCGAGCCCGGCGGCAACCTGGTGCTCCCGCCCGTGGTGGTGAGCCGCGGCGACATCGCGCAAGGGTTCGCGCAGGCCGATCTCGTCATCGAGGGCGAGTACGAGGGCGGCCGCCCCACGCCGGCCTACATGGAACCCAACGCCTGCATGTGCCAGTGGGACGGCAATGGCAACCTCACGGTGTGGATCTCGACGCAGACCGCCTTCATGGTGCGCGGCATCATGGCCGAGGTGCTGGGGCTGCCGCTGCACAAGGTGCGCGTGCTGGTCGACCACATGGGCGGCGGCTTCGGCGCGAAGCAGGACCTGTTCCAGAGCGAGTTCCTGTGCGCGCTCCTGGCGCGCCAGACGCGCCGGCCGGTGCGCATGGAATACACCCGCGAGGAAACCTTTCTCGGCGGGCGCACGCGGCACCCGGTCAAGATCTGGCTCAAGCAGGGCTTCCGCAAGGACGGCACCCTGACCGCGCGGCAGGCGCGCATCGTCTACAACTCCGGCGCCTACGGCTCGCACGGCCCCGGCGTGACCATCGTCGGCACCAACGCGATGACCTCGCTCTACCGCTGCGACAACGTGCAGCTCGAGGGCCGCTGCCTCTACACCAACAGCCCGATCGCCGGCGCTTTCCGCGGCTACGGCGTGGTGCAGACTTACTACGCGCTCGACATCCAGATGGATGAGGCGGCCCAGCAGCTCGGCATGGACCCGGCCGAGCTCAAGCTGAAGAACGCGGTGCGCGAGGGCGATCTCGCGCCTTCGAACCATCCGCTGATCGGCCATGGGCTGGAAGACTGCATCCGCCGCGGCATGCAGGAGGTGGGCTGGGCAGCACTGCGCCGGCGCTCGCGTGATGCGCACGGGGCCCAGCGCCGCGGCTGGGGCATGGGCTGCGAGATGCACGGCAGCAGCGCCTACCCCGGCATCAAGGAACAGGGCAACGCCATCGTGAAGATGAACGAAGACGGCACGGTGGTGCTGCTCACCGGCACCGCCGGCCTGGGCACCGGCGCGCACACCGCGCTGGCGCAGATCGTGGCCGAGGAGCTGGGCGTGCGCTTCGAGTCGGTCTCCGTGATGCATGGCGACACCGATGTGGTGCCGTGGGACATCGGCGCCTTCGCCAGCCACACGACATACCTGGGCGGCAGGGCGGCACAGATGGCGGCGCAGGAGATCAAGCGCCAGCTCTTCGAACGCGCCGCCGCGCTGCTGGAAGTCGCCCCCGGCGATCTCGAGTCCGCCGACGGCACGATTTACGTGCGCGGCACGGACCGCAGCCTCGGCGTGCGGGATGCCGTCGCGCCGCGCAAGGGCATCCCGGCGGCGCAGTTCGTCGGCAGCGCGACCTACCACCCGACCAAGTCCTACTCGTTCGCGGCCCATTTCGTCGAGGTCAACGTCGACGTCGAGACCGGGCAGATCACCGTGCTGCAGGTGGTGCCGGTGCACGAGATCGGCAAGGTGATCCATCCGGTCGCCGCGGCAGGGCAGATCGAGGGCGGCATCCAGCAGGGCATCGGCCACACGCTGTACGAGGACTACCAGATCGACCTGCAGACTGGCCGCTCGCTGAACGCGAACTTCGTCGACTACAAGATGCCGCTGTCGATGGACATGCCGACGATCCGCACCGTGATCCTGGAGACCGCGCCCGATCCCGGCGGACCATTCGGTGCCAAGGGTGTGGGTGAAGACCCGATCGTCGCCATCGGCCCGGCCATCGCCAACGCCGTGTACGACGCCATCGGCGTGCGCTTTCGCCATTACCCGATCAAGCCCGAGCAGGTGCTGCAGGCGCTGCGCGAACAGCAGGCCGCTCTCCCATCCCCGCACGAAGAAGGAGTTCCCGCATGAACCACAACGAAGCGCAACGCCCGGTGCCCGTCACCATCCTCACCGGCTTCCTGGGCGCCGGCAAGACCACGCTGCTCAACCACATCCTGACCGAGCGCCACGGCCACCGCATCGCGGTGATCGAGAACGAGTTCGGCGAGGTGGACGTGGACTCCGACCTGGTGCTGGCCTCCGAGGAGGAGATCTTCCAGGTCGCCAATGGCTGCATCTGCTGCGTGGTCGACGTGCGCAACGACCTGGTGAAGATCCTGCAGAAGCTGCTCGAGCGGCAGGACCAGTTCGATCACATCCTGGTGGAGACCAGCGGCCTGGCCGATCCGTCGCCGGTGGCCGCCACCTTCTTCATGGACAACGAGGTCGCCAGGAAGGTGGTGCTGGATGGCGTGGTCACGCTGGTCGACGCCTTGCACGTGCAGCCTCACCTGGACGATCCGGCCCTGGCCGAGTACGACAACCAGGCGGTGACGCAGATCGTCGTGGCCGACCGCATCCTGCTGAACAAGTCCGACCTGGTGGCGCCCGCGCAGCTGCAGGAAGTCGAGCGCCGCATCCGCTCGCTGAACCAGAGCGCGCCCATCCTGCGCACGGTGCAGGCACAAGTGGACCTGTCGCTGATCCTGGGGCTGCAGTCCTTCGAATCGGATGCGCTGTCGATGACCGACCCGCACTTCCTGGAGGACGCGCACGGACAGGCGGACGACCAGCACCACGACCATGACCATGACCATGACCACGATCATGTTTGCGACGCGCACTGCGGCCACGGTCCCGTGCCGGGCCTCTTCGCGGCACCCGGACACACACACGACCCATCCGTCGCGTCGGTCTCCTTCACCTTCGACCGCCCCTTCGACGCGCAGCGCCTGCAGCGCTCGCTGCAGGACCTGCTGTCGATCCGCGGCGACGACATCTTCCGGGTCAAGGGCATCCTGCACGTGCAGGGCGACGATCGCCGGCACGTCCTGCAGGGCGTGCACCGCATCCTCGAGCTCAAGCCGTCCATGCCCTGGTGGGACGAAACGCCCGCCAGCAAGCTCGTCTTCATCGGCCGCCACCTGCAGGACCACAAGCTGCGCGCCCGCCTGGAGGCCTGCCTGGCCGACGCCCTGTCCCCGACCGCATCCCACGAGGCGCTGGAAGCCGCCTGAAGCGCTTCGATTTTTTTCGACCAGGAGATTTCATTCATGATCATCGACATCAGCTGCTATCCCACCGACCAGGTCGACCTGGCCTGGTGGCATGACGGCGAGGCCTACAGCGCCGAACGCCTGCTGGAGACGATGGACGGCCCCTACTGGGTCAACGGCAAGCCGCGGCGCATCGACAAGGCCTTCATCCAGCCGCCGCAGGGCAACACCATCTACACCTGGACCGACGGCGACAAGTCGGGGCGCCAGTCGATCGACGACTACATGGCCTACACGCTCAAGTGCGTGCAGGACCATCCGGACCGCTTCATCGGCTGCTTCGTCTACAACCCGCGCTGCGGCGTGAAGAACGGCGTGGAGGCCATCGAGCGCTACGTCGTCGAGCACGGTTTCAAGATGGTGCAGATGCAGGCCAACATGCATGCGTACCGGCCCGACCGCGCGCTGGACTGGGTGCGCCCCGCCTTCGAGAAGTGCGCCGAGCTGGGCATCCCGGTCAAGCTGCACACCGGCGACGGGCCCTACAGCATTCCCACCGAGTGGGTGCCCATGATCAAGGCCTTTCCGAGCGTCAACTTCATCATGGCGCACTTCGGCGTGCAGACCGGCGGCGTCTATTGCTTCGAACCCTTCCAGTGGGCGCAGGAGCTGCCCAACGTGTTCTGCGAATCCGGCTGGTGCCTGCAGTCGCGCATCGTGGAGTTCGCCAAGGTGCTGCACCCGAGCAAGATCATCTTCGGCTCGGACACGCCGCCCAACGAGCCCGGCATGTGGCTGCGCCTGCTGGAAGTGCTGTGCACCAACCCGCCGCAGGGCCTGAACCTCAGCGAGGAAGCGCTCGAGGACTACCTGGGCAACAACATCGCGCGCATGGTGGGCATCGAGGCCACGCCCGCGCCGCGCAGCTTCGAGGACGCCTGCAAGCGACTCGGCCGCCAGCTCGATCCGCAGCCCGTGATCGACCTCTACTGACAAGACCTCCCGGAGACGAGAACATGATCATCGACACCCACCTGCACCCGACCAACCTGGTCGACGAGGCCTGGCGCCACACCGGCACGCCCTTCAACGGCGAGCGCATGCTCAAGCTGATGGACGGCCCCTACATGATCAATGGCAAGCCGCGCCGCATCGACATGGGCTTCATCCAGCCGCCGCCGGGCAACACCGGCTACCGCGACGGCAACCGGCGCGGCCGCGAAGGCATCCGCGACTACATGGCCTACATCGCCGAGCTGACGCAGAAGTACCCCGACCGCTTCATCGGCAACTTCAACTACAACCCCCGCTGGGGCCCGGAGAACGGCGCGGCGGAGCTCGAATTCCACATCAAGGAGTACGGCTTCAAGATGATCAAGCTGCACGCCAACATGCACGGCTACCGGCCCGATCGCGCCCTCGAATGGCTGCGCCCCGCGATGAAGGTCTGCGCCAAGTACAACACCGTGGTGCTGATCCACACCGGCGACGGGCCGTTCACCATCCCGACGATGTTCTATCCGATCATCCGCGAGTTCCCGATGGTGAATTTCGTCATTGCGCACTTCGGCATCCAGACCGGCGGCAACTACTCCTTCGAGACCTTCTGGATGGCCATGGACACGCCCAACGTGTATGTGGAATCGGGCTGGTGCTTCCAGGCCCGCATCGCGGAGTTCGCCAAGGAACTGCCGCGCCACAAGCTCGTGTTCGGGACGGACAGCCCGCCCAACGAGCCCGGCATGTGGCTGCGCGAGCTCGAGATGCTGTGCCGGCCCCCGCCGCACGGCATCGGCATCGACGAGGACCAGCTCGAGGACTACCTGGGCAACAACATCGCGCGCCTTTGCGGCATCGAGACCACGCGGCCACCGCGCAACCAGGAAGAGGCCAAGGTGCGCCTGGCCGACACCTACGCCACGCTGAAGTAGAGCGTCCTGCGGCGGCCCGCGAGGCCGGCGCACGGACCCGGAACCGCCCAGGAGTTGCTTCATGACATCGCAAGCCAAGCTGCTCGAGGACACCGGCCAGGACCTGCACAGGTTCATGGCCGCCTACCGCGAGCTCTTCCCGGACGACGTGCTGACCGTGCGCGAGCCCGTCGGGCCGGACCAGGACGTGACCGCGGCGGTCTGGTCGCTGGCCGCGCAGGGCCGCCATCCTGCGCTGGTGTTCGACAAGGTCGAGGGGGTCGGCGCGCCGCTGGTCACCAACCTGTTCGGCTCCCGCGAGCGCGTGGGGCGCATGCTCGGCGGCGTCCCGCCCGCGGGCATCCACGCGGAATACCAGGCACGCAGCCGTCGCATGACGGCCCCGCGCGAAGTCGCCTCCGGCGCGGTGACGCAGCGGGTGAGCCGTGGGCCGGTGGATCTTTCCGAACTGCCGACCATCCGCCATTTCGCGACCGACCGTGGTCCCTACATCACCAACGCCATCATTGCCGCGGAAGACCGGGAGGCCGGCATCGGCAACCTGAGCTATCACCGCTCGATGGTTCATTCACGCGACGAGATCGCCACCAGCCTGCACTCGCGCGGCCATCTGTGGCGCATGCTGCAGGCGGCCCAGGCCCGCGGCAGGCCGCTCGCGGTGGCGATGGTGGTCGGCGCACATCCGCTCTTCATGCTGGCCGGCGCGGCGCGGCTGCCCTACGGCGTCGACGAGCGCCACGTGGCCGGCGGGCTCTTCGGCGCCCCGCTGGAGGTGGTGCGCACGCCGAAGTACGGCATCGCCGTGCCGGCGCACGCGGAGTTCGTGCTCGAAGGCGTGATCGACCCCGAGGCCCATGCCGAGGAAGGGCCCTTCGGCGAGTTCACCGGCTACTCGTCGGACCGCTCCACCAACAACCTGCTGCGGGTGGAAACGCTGATGCGCCGCGACGACGCCTGGCTGCTCGACGTGGTCGGCGGCAATTCGGCCGAGCACCTCAACCTGGGCCGCATCCCGCGCGAATCCGAGATGGTGGAGAAGCTCAGGGAGCGCTTCCCCGGCGTGACGGCGGTGCACTACCCGAGTTCGGGCACGCACTTCCATGCCTACGTGGCGCTGAAGCAGTCGCGTCCCGGCGAGGCGCGCCAGGTGATGCTGGGGCTGCTGGGCTGGGACCCATACCTCAAGACGGTGATCGCCGTGGACGAGGACGTCGACATCACGCGCGACGAAGAAGTGCTGTGGGCATTGGCCACGCACTTCCAGCCGCACCAGGACATGTTGATGGTCGAGGGCCTGCCCGGCAGTGCGCTCGATCCCTCGGCGTCCGGCGTGGGCACCACCTCGCGCATGGGGCTGGACGCGACGCGCGGCCCTGCCTTCGATGGCGTGCGCGCTCGCATCGACGATGCGGCCATGGCGCGCGCCGCGGGCTTCCTCGCCCGCGCCGGCCGCCGCTGAATGCAAGGATAAAAACCAGGAGACAAGCACCATGACTGAATCTGCCAACGCGCGGTCCGACACGTCGCCCGTGCATCCCGTCGACGAGATCCTGCCGCTGCACAAGATGGGCACGCTGGCGCTGCAGCACGTGCTGGTGATGTACGCCGGCGCCATCGCGGTGCCGCTCATCATCGGCGGCGCGCTCAAGCTCCCCAAGGGGGACATCGCCTTCCTGATCTCGGCCGACCTGTTCTGCTGCGGCCTGGTGACCATCCTCCAGTGCGTGGGCATCGGCAAGGTGGGCATCCGCCTGCCGATGATGATGGGTGTCACCTTCACGGCCATCGCGCCCATCATCACGGCCGGTTCCAATCCGGATCTCGGCTTGCGTGCGGTGTTCGGTGCCGTGATCGTCGCGGGCCTCTTCACGCTGCTGGTCGCGGGCCAGGTCGGCAAGATGGTGCGATGGTTTCCGCCCGTGGTCACCGGCACGGTGGTGCTCGTCATCGGCATCTCGCTGATGCGCGTGGGCATCAACTGGGCGGCCGGCGGCAGCCCGACCTTGCCGAGCCCGAGCGGCCCGATCCCCAATCCGAACTACGGCGTGCCGCTGCACCTGGCGATCTCCGGCGTGGTGCTGCTCTCCATCCTGTTCATCATCGCCACCTGCAAGGGCTTCCTGTGCAACATCGCGGTGCTGCTGGGCATCGCGACCGGCTTCGTCATCGCGCTGGCGCTCGGCCAGGTGAGCTTCGCCGGGCTGGACACCGCCTCTTGGGTCCAGGTCATCACGCCCTTCCACTTCGGGCTGCCGACCTTCGACCTGATGACCTCCGTCACGCTGTGCGTGGTGATGGTGGTCATCATGGTGGAGGGCGTCGGCCAGTTCCTCGCGCTCAGCGAAGTGGTGGGGCGCCCGCTGCAGAAGGACGACGTGGCGCGCGGGCTGCGCGCCGATGGCGTGGGCGCGATCGTGGGCGGTGTGTTCAACACCTTCACCTACACCTCCTACGCGCAGAACATCGGCCTGGTGCAGGTCACCGGGGTGCGCAGCCGCTGGGTGTGCGCGGCGGCGGGCGTGCTGCTGATGGTGCTGGGCTGCCTGCCCAAGCTGGCCGTGCTGGCCGCCTCGATCCCGCAGTACGCGCTCGGCGGCGCGGCGCTGGTGATGTTCGGCATGGTGGCGGCCACCGGCATCCGCATCCTCGGGCATGTGGACTTCGTCGGCAACAAGAAGAATCCGTACATCGTGGCGGTCAGCCTGGCGCTGGGCATGATCCCGCTGGTGGCCGACCGCTTCTTCGCGCAGCTGCCGGAGCTGCTGGCCCGCTTCTGCCAGAACGGCATCCTGCTGGGCACGCTGACGGCCGTGCTGCTGAACCTGCTGTTCAACACCCGCGAGTCGGCGAATCCGTCGACCAGCATCGCGCGCGGAGTCGCCTGACGTGGCCGCGCATCTGCGCAGCGCGGCCGGTGCACTCGCCGGGCCGCAGCTGGAGCTCGCCGGTATCCGCAAGGTCTATGCCTCGGTGGTCGCCAACGACGGCATCGACCTGGTGGTTCAGCCCGGCGAGATCCACGCGATCCTCGGCGAGAACGGCGCGGGCAAGTCCACGCTGATGAAGATCATCTACGGCGTGACCGCGCCGACCTCGGGCGAGATCCGCTGGCGCGGCGAGCGCGTCGCGATCGGCAGTCCGAGCCGCGCGCGCAGCCTGGGCATCGGCATGGTGTTCCAGCACTTCGTGCTGTTCGAGACATTGACCGTGGTGCAGAACGTAGCCCTCGCGTTGCCGGGCCGGCCCGACCTGGACGACCTGGCCCAGCGCATCGATGCCGTCGGCCGCCGCTACGGGCTGCCGGTGGACCCGCGCCGGTCGGTGCATTCGCTGTCGGTCGGCGAGCGCCAGCGCGTGGAGATCATCCGCTGCCTGCTGCAGAACCCGCGCCTGCTCATCATGGACGAGCCCACCTCGGTGCTCACGCCGCAGGCGGTGCGCAAGCTGTTCGAGACGCTGCGGCAGCTGGCCGACGAGGGCTGCAGCATCCTCTACATCAGCCACAAGCTCGACGAGGTGCGCGAGCTCTGCCACAACGCCACGGTGCTGCGCGGCGGGCGCGTCACGGGCCATTGCGTGCCCGCCTGCGAGACGCCGGCCTCCATGGCCCGGATGATGATCGGCAAGGACCTGACCGCCTGCAGTCGCGGTGTGCCGGCCGCGCCTGGCGAGGTGCGGCTCGCGCTGCACGCACTCACGCAGCCAGCACAGCATCCCTTCGGCGTCGCGTTGCGCGAGGTGGGGCTGGAGGTGCGCGCGGGCGAGATCGTCGGCATCGCGGGCGTGTCGGGCAACGGCCAGCAGGAGCTCCTGCAGGCCCTGTCCGGCGAGGCGCCGTTGCCGCGCGAGGTGCGCGCTTCCGTTTCGCTGGACGGGCGGCCCGTGGGCCACCTGGGCAGCAGCGCTCGCCGCGCGCGTGGCCTGGGCTTCGTGCCGGAGGAGCGGCTGGGCCGCGGCGCCGTGCCGGCCATGAGCCTGGCTGACAACGCGCTGCTGACGGCGCACCGGCAAGGCCTGGTGCGGCGCGGACTGGTCCGGCGCGGCGCGGTGCGCGCTTTCGCGCAGCGCTGCATCGCCGAGTTCTCGGTCAAGTGCGCGGGCCCGCAGGCGCAAGCCGATGCCTTGTCGGGCGGCAATCTGCAGAAGTTCATCGTGGGACGCGAACTGATGCAGCGCCCGCGCGTGCTGGTGGCTGCACAGCCCACGTGGGGCGTCGACGTCGGGGCGGCGGCCTTCATCCGCCAGTCGCTGGTCGCGCTGCGGGACGCGGGCGCGGCGCTGCTGGTGGTGTCGGAGGAACTGGACGAGCTGTTCGAGATCTGCGACCGCATCGCAGTGATGGCCAACGGCCGGCTGTCGCCCGCCGTGCCCACGCACCAGACCGACGTGGAAACCATCGGCCTCTGGATGAGCGGCATGTGGCCCGAAGCCGGCGCCGCGACTGCCTCGCCAGCCACGCCCGCAACGGGCCCGGAGGTGCGCCATGTGGCCCAGGCTTGAGGCGCGTCCCGAGGCTTCGCGCCGCATGCGCTGGCTCTCGCCGCTGCTGGCGATCGGGCTGACGATGGCAGGCGGCCTGGCCTTGTTCGCCGCGCTGGGGCAGAACCCCGTGGCGGGCTTCAGGGTGTACTTCCTGCAACCCTTGCACGACGTGTATGGCCTGAGCGAGCTGCTCCTGAAAGCCACGCCGCTGATGCTGATCGGCGTCGGGCTGGCGGCGGGCTTCCGCGCGGGCGTGTGGAACATCGGCGCGGAGGGCCAGTTCATTCTCGGTGCGCTGTGCGCGAGCGCCGTCGCGCTGCAGGTCGGCGATGCATCGGCGCCGTGGGCGGTGCCTGCCATGGTGCTGGCCGGCGCCCTCGGCGGCGCGCTGTGGGCGGCCATACCGGCATGGCTTCGCACCCGCTGGGGCACCAACGAGATCCTGGTGTCGCTGATGCTGGTCTATGTGGCGCAGATGCTGGCGTCCTGGCTGATCTACGGCCCATGGAAGGACCCGGGCGGCTACAACTTCCCGCAGACCCGCAGCTTCGGCGACAGCGCGCTGCTGCCGATCCTGGTGGAGGGCACGCGCCTGCACGCGGGCTTCCTGCTGGCGCTGGCGGCGCTGCTGGCGGGCTACGTGTTCCTGCAGCTGAGCTTCCAGGGCTTCCAGCTCCAGGTGGCGGGCCAGGCCGGGCAGGCCGGGCGCTACGCCGGCTTTTCCGGCCGCCGCGCCGTGTGGGTCGGACTGCTGGCCGGCGGCACGCTGGCTGGCGTGGCGGGCATGACCGAAGTCGCCGGGCCGATGGGGCAACTCACCGCCCAGGTGTCCGCGGGCTATGGCTTCGCGGCCATCATCGTCGCGTTCGTCGGCCGGCTGCATCCGGCCGGCATCTTCGGCGCCAGCCTGCTGATGGCGCTGCTCTTCCTCGGCGGCGAGCAGGCGCAGCAGCACCTGAACCTGCCCTCGTCGATCTCGAAGGTGTTCCAGGGGATGCTGCTGTTCTTCCTGCTGGCCTCGGATCTTTTCATCGGCTACCGGCTGCGCTGGGAGCCCATCGCGTGGAGGGGGTTCACATGGACACGTCGCTGATCGCGTCCGTCATCGCCGCGACGCTGGTGGCCGGCACGCCGCTGATCATCGTCGCCATCGGCGAGCTGGTGACCGAGCGCGCGGGGGTGCTCAACCTCGGCGCCGAGGGCATGATGGCCGTCGGCGCGGTCGCCGGTTTCGCCGCGGCCCACGCGGGCGCCCATCCCTCGCTGGCCGCGCTCATGGGCATGGCCGCAGGTGCCGCGATGGCGCTGCTGTTCGGCTATCTGGCCCTGAGCTTGCAGGCCAACCAGGTGGCCTCGGGCCTGGCGCTGGCGATCTTCGGTGTCGGCCTGGCGGCCTTCTTCGGCAAGTCCTACGAGTCGGCACCGCTGCCTGCGGTGCCGCCGCTGCGCATCCCCGGCCTGGCAGACCTGCCGCTGATCGGTCCCGCGCTGTTCAACCAGCAGGTGCTGGTGTACGTGTCTTGGCTGCTGGTCGGCGGGACGGCCTGGTTCCTCGGGCGCAGCCGCGCGGGGCTGGTGCTGCGCGCGGTGGGCGAGTCGCCCGCGGCGGCGCATGCGGTCGGCTATCCGGTGATCGCCATCCGCTACGCGGCGGTGGCCTTCGGCGGCGCGATGGCCGGGCTGGGCGGGGCGTTCCTGTCGGTGTTCTACACGCCGCTCTGGTCCGAGGGCATGGTCGCCGGACGCGGCTGGATCGCACTGGCGCTGGTGGTCTTCGCGACCTGGAGGCCGCTGCGCGTGATGCTGGGCGCCTATTTGTTCGGTGGCGTGCTGGTGTCGCAGTTGTTCGTGCAGGGTGCCGGGCTGCGCATCGAGGTCCCGGCGCAACTGCTCTCCGCGCTGCCGTACCTCGCCACCATCGGCGTGCTGGTGCTGATCTCGCGCAACCCCGCCACCATCCGGCTGAACTCGCCGGCATCCCTGGGCCGCGCCTTCCGCCCCGACCGCTGATTTCCTCGCTCGTTCCACAACACCACGGAGACAACCCATGACACCCCGATTTCCGCTCGCGTGCCGCAAGGCCCCCCGCATCGTTTTGGCCGCCGGCCTCTTGGCCTTGCTGGGTGCGACCGCATCGGCCAGCGAGCCGCTGCAGACCTGCTTCCTCTATTCCAATCCGATCGGCGAAAGCGGCTGGACCTACCAGCACGAGCTGGCCCGCAAGGAGCTGGCCGCCGCGATGGGCAACCGCATCACCACCAAGTACGTGGAGAACATCGCCGAAGGTCCGGATGCCGAGCGCGTGATCCGCAACTTCGTGCAGGAGGGCTGCAAGCTGATCTTCACGCCGTCGTTCGGCTTCATGGAGCCGACCCTCAAGGTGGCGCGCCAGGCGCCGAAGGTGATCTTCATGAACGGCACCGGCTACAAGACCGCGGCCAACGTCGGCGTGTACAACGCGCGCTACTACGAGGGGCGCTACCTCGAAGGCGTCATCGCCGGCTCCATGAGCAAGAGCGGCGTGGTCGGCTACGTGGGTGCCTTCCCGATTCCGGAGGTGCTGCAAGGCGTGAACGCGTTCGCGCAAGGCATGCGCAGCGTCAACCCGAAGGCGCAGCTGCGGCTCATCTGGGTCAATGCCTGGTACGACCCGGGGCGCGAGCGCGACGCCGCCAATGCGCTGGTGAAGCTCGGCGTGGACACGCTCGCCTACGCCACGTCGGGCGTGTCGATCGTCACCACCGGCGAGGAGAAGGGCATCTACACGCTCGGCTACTACTCCGACATGTCGCGCTTCGGCCCGAAGACGAATCTCACCTCGGTGGTGCAGAACTGGGGCGGCTACTACATCAAGGTGGTCGAAGACGTGCTTGCGGGGCGATGGAAGTCCGACAACGTGATGGGTGGCCTGCGCGAAGGGATGATCAAGATGGCGCCGCTCAACCCGTCGCTGCCGGCCGAGGTGCGCGAGAAGGTCGGCCGCCTCGAGAAGGACATCGCCGAGGGGCGGCTGCATCCCTTCGCGGGGCCGGTGCTCGACCAGGAGGGCAAGTTGCGCGTGGCGGCCGGGCAAATCATTTCCGCGGCCGACCTGGCCAGCATGAACTACCTGGTGCAGGGCGTCGAAGGCCTGCTGCCCAAGCCATGACCGGGCGCTTGCTGATCCAGCACGCCCACAGCCTGTTCACCGGGTTGCGCGGCGCCCCGGCGCGCAGCGACGCGACCGACCTGCGCATCGCCGATGGGGTCATCACCGAGATGGGCCGCGGCCTTCGTGCGCACGCGGGCGAGCGCGTGCTGGACGCGAGCGACTGCGTGATCTACCCGGGCTGGGTCAACACCCACCACCACCTGTTCCAGTCGCTGCTGAAGGGTGTGCCCGCCGGGCTCGACGCCACGCTCAGCCCTTGGCTGCAGGCCGTGCCTTTCGCCTTCCGGCGTGGCTTCGACGAGCAGCGCCTGCGCATCGCCGCGCGCATCGGGCTGGTAGAGCTGCTGCGCTCGGGCTGCACCACCGTGGCCGACCACCATTACCTGTTCCAGCCCGGCGCAGACCACGACGCCGCCGCGCTGTTGTTCGAGGAGGCGCAGGCGCTCGGCATGCGTTTCATGCTGCTGCGCGGCGGCGCCACCGTCACGCGGCAGCTGGAAGACAGCGAGCGGCTGCACCAGGCGCCCGAGACGCTCGACCAGATGCTGGCCGCCGTCGAGCAGACCGCGGCGCGCTTCCACCAGCACGGCCCCTTCGCGCGCCGGCGCGTGGCGATGGCGCCGACTTCCGTGCACGTGTCGCTGCCGCGCGAGGAGCTCAAGGTGGTGGCGCGCGCCGCCCGCGCGCTCGGCCTGCCGCTGCACAGCCACATGTCGGAGTCGGTCGCCTATATCGAGTACTGCCGCGAAGTGCACCGCTGCCTGCCCATCGAGTACCTCGCGGACAACGAATGGCTCGGGCCGGACGTCTGGCTGGCGCACCTGGTCCACCTCTCGCCCGCCGAGATGAAGATGCTGGGCGACAGCGGCACCGGCATCGCGCACTGCCCGCAGAGCAACGCACGCCTGGCCGACGGGATCGCGCCGGTGCCGACGCTGGATCGCCTCGGCGTGCGAGTCTCCATCGGGGTCGACGGCGCGGCCTCGAACGAGGCGGCCGACATGATCAGCGAGTTGCATTTCGCCTGGCTGGTGCACCGCGCGCAGGCCGGCGCGCTGTCGCGGCCACGCCCGGAAGGCGAGGGCGAATCCGGCGCCGACGCGGTGACGGTGGAGCAGGTCGTGCACTGGGCCACGGCCGGCGGCGCCGCCGTGCTGGGGTTCGAGGGCGTCGGCACGCTGCAGGTGGGCCAGGCCGCCGACCTCGCCGTGTTCGACCTGGACGACCCGCGCTACTTCGGCCTGCATGATCCGGCGATCGGCCCGATCGTCAGCGGAGGCCGCCCGCGGCTGCGCTGGCTGCTGTGTGCCGGCGAGGTGGTCGTGGAGGACGACGGCATTCCGGGGCTGGACCTGGCGCGGCTGCGCGCGCAGGCCGGGGAGGCGGTGCGGGCGCTGCTGCGGGCGGGCTGAGGTCAATCGAAGCCGAACCCTTCCTGCAGCAGTTCGGACCTTGGCAGCTGGGGGCGCTCTGTCAGCAGCTTTCGAAGCCGCCGCATTTCACGCGGCTTGTTCATGCCGACGGCACCGACCACCAGGTCGCCTCGCAGGTGGACGAAGAGCCGCTCGCGTGCGCTCGACTGGCAGGCCAGCACGGCGTCGCCGCGCACCGGCGCGCCGACCACCTGCAGGTTCATGTCGTACTGGTCCGACCAGAACCAGGGCGGGGCTGCGCGCCCTGGCGCCTCGGGTTCACCGGTGCCGGTCGCAAGGGCTGCCATGTGCATCGCGGCCGTCTCGCCCTGCCGGTTGGCGTTCTCCCATGTTTCGATGCGAAGGGAATCGTCATGCCAGTGGCAGGCCTGCTCGGCGACGTCGCCGGCCGCGTAGATCTCCGGCACCGAGGATCGGCAATGACGATCGACCACGATGCCGGAGCGAACCAGCAGGCCCAGCCGCTGCGCCAGGGAGGTGTTCGGCGTGATGCCGATGCCGCCGACCACTGCACCGACCGAGAGCACGGACCCGTCCGACAGCCGCGCGCGCCGGACCTCCCGGCCGCCATCCAGGCCGGCGACGGACGTCCGCAATCGAAGGTCCACGCCGTGCGCTGCGTGAAGTGCGTGGAGCAAGGCTGCCGGCGCGCAGGGAAGCGTACGGCGGCAAAGCTGTTCCGCCTGCTCGACCACGGTGACCTCGACGCCCGCACCCCGGGCGGCGGCTGCCACCTCCAGCCCGATCCAGCTGCCTCCGACGACCAGCAGCCGCAGGGCCATCCGCGAGCACCGTCGAATGGATTCCTTCAGGGCAATGGCATCGCTCGCGTGCCGCAGGCAATGCACGTTGTCCAGATCGGCGCCGGGCATGCCGAGGCGGCGAGGCATGCCGCCGGTGGCGATCAGCAGGAAGTCGTACTCCAACGCCGTGCCGTCATTGCAGCTGATGGTTCTGGTGCGCACATCGCCGGCGACGGCCGTGCGCTCGGTGGCGATCCGCTCGTTCGGCCTGTGCCCCGGCGCCACCCAC
The DNA here is from genome assembly GCF_901827205.1 of Variovorax sp. PBS-H4. Classification (NCBI taxonomy): domain Bacteria; kingdom Pseudomonadati; phylum Pseudomonadota; class Betaproteobacteria; order Burkholderiales; family Comamonadaceae; genus Variovorax; species Variovorax sp. PBS-H4. The sequence continues at coordinate 1,232,866 of NZ_LR594675.1, forward strand.
CGCAGCTCGCGCTCGGTGCCGCTCAGGTACTCCTTGGACAAGGGCGGTCTCTCGTAAGGGACATGAGCCTCGTCGCTGACGAGCGCGACGGGGCCGGGATAGTCGAGCTGTCGCAGCCTGCGCAAGGCGGCCCCTGCTGCCTGCCCACCACCCACGATGACGACACGTTGTCCAATGGCCCGCGCTGCGCGGGAAGCTGTCGGCGTCGTCGCACTCATGATTCGCCGGTGCTGGTCTTCGGAAGCTCGACCATGACCGCATCGTCTTCGACGCGCACCGCATAGGTCGCCAGATCGGCGCTCGCCACCGCCAGGCACTTGCCGGTGCGGATGTCGAAGAGCGCGCCATGCAATGGGCACTCGACGGACTCACCTTCGATGTACCCTTCGGAGAGCAGCGCGTAGGCGTGCGTGCAGACATCGTGGGTGGCGTAGATGCCGTCATCGAGGCGGTAGAGCGCCACGGGGATGCCCGAAAGCTTCACGCCCTTCGGCTCTCCCCGCTTGACGTCGTCCACGGCGCAGGCCCGCACCCAGTGCTTCGGTTCGCTGTTCATGGCCTGTGCTCAACGCGGCATGTTGCGCCAGTCGTCCTCCATGGACTTGAGGCGGCCGCCGGTCGCGGTGATGCCGGAATAGTCGCGCGCCTCGGCGGCAGCGCTCGCGGGCAGCTCGTCGGCCATGTATTGCCGCACGGCCTTCAGCAGGTGGCGGCGCAGCCGGATGATGGCCTGGTCCGCCGAGCACAGGTACTCGTCGGAACGCTCGACGATGGGCCCCATGCTGACCTGCGTCACGAAGTCTTCCACGACGATCTCAGTGAAGCCGGTGTGATTCCCGTTGGCCATCAGGCGACGGTTCTGTCCCCAGGCGCGATCGGCGTCGTGGCAGACGCCGCCGGCCATCGGCCAGGTGTTGGCGCGCTGGGCGCGCTTCATCGAATCGGTCGGCCGCTTCGTGTTGTAGTAGATGTACCACTGGATCAGGTGCGTGTCGTCGACCGGCACCGCGATGATGACGGTGCGGTCCTGCTCGTCGCCGGTGTTGATCGGCGGGATCAGCCCGTAGTAGGGCATCACGAACTCGGTGACGCGCGCCACGCACTGCCCGTCGGGCGCCTCGCGCAGGGCGGCCGCGCGGTAGCCGTAGGGCGTGTCGTCGAACTTGTAGCGCACGGCGTTGTTCACCCGCGCCGCGGCCATGTCCATGGTCGAATGAGCCAGGTGGCTCTGGTGCAGCAGGGCGATGTGCGAGGAGTCGATGGTGGCCTCGACACCCTGGAGCCAATTGGAGTTGAGCTCGAGCCCGCAGGAATACGCCTGTTCGGGGCCCAGGTTCATCCACTCGAAATTCGGAGCGGCCGGTGCTTCGCCGGTGCCCAGCCACGCCCAGACCAGCCCTGCGCCTTCGACGGTCGGATAGTGCTTCACATTCACGGTCTTGCGAAAGCATTCCGGGTTGGCGGCCTCGTTCGGCACTTCGAGGACTTCACCCGAAACGCAGATCTTCCAGCCGTGAAAGATGCAGCGCAGCGCGTTGTCTTCGTTGCGCGCCAGTGCGAGCGACACGCCGCGATGCGGGCATGCCTCGTTCAGGAAGCCGACGCGGCCGTCGTGCGTGCGATAGGCCACATACCGATGGCCGAACAGCTTCACGCGCACCGGCGCACCGCCAGGCTCCAGCCTGGAAGACAGGACCGCGGGCACCCAGTAGAGCTGCCGCAGCATCCGTCCCATGGGCGCATCGCCTTCGACCCGCGTGAGGAGTTCGTTCTCTTCCTTGGTTGTCATGGTGGCTCCTGATCCGATCGCAAAGTAGTTGAAAGTCGCCGGACTGTCTTCCTGAGAAGATAGATTGTCAAGTGACCAAAGGGTTTCTCCTATGGATGGTGACTGGGTTTGTCTCGAGGTGAATTGGGTAAATTGGATAAATCACCCTGTGCTGCCCGTGCATGAAGACGGCTGCCCTTGTGACACACCGAAGACGCGGTCCCGTCACCATCGCTCGCACAGCAAGACGCACCGCGGCGCAGGCGGCATGGCAAGGCCTGCGCCGGGCCCGTTTCTGCTTTGAAGAGTTGGGTAACTTGGGTAAACTCCGTGTTGGACAAACAGCCGACACACATGCCTGATCCCAACACTTCCCGGTTCGTCGATCTCTCTTCGCGTTCGGCGCGCGGAGCCTTGCCGCTGCGCGCCAAGCCTTATTGGCATATCCACTCGCCGCGAACCCACCTCGGGTACTACAAGGGCAGCCGTGGCGCTGCGTGGTATGGCCGGGTCTTCGTCGGCGAAGGCAAGTACCGGCAGATCAAGCTCGGCCCCAGCCACGACGACGGGCCGGACGGATTGACGTTTGAGACCGCCGTCGAATCGCTGTTGCGATGGGCGGACGGCGAGCAGGGCGGCCAGGCTGCGCTCGGCGGGCGTGCGGCGCCGAGGCCGTCTCCGGTTGACGCGGCCCGGCACGCGCGCAGGGCCAGCCAGTTGCAACCGAACCGGCTCGATGCCATCTCGCAAGCATGGGCACAGGAGCGCCCGGATGTCGATTTCTGGCTGCCGGGCTTCTTTCTGCGCATCGAGTTTGCCCACCACCTGCACGACCGCCGTGTGCAGGAAGTCGCCAAGCAGGCGGGGACGACGGTCGGCGATCTTCATGTGCTGCTCGCCCTGCGCCGCAACGGTGCCGACAGTGCCATGAGACCGACGGATCTCTACCGCGAATTGCTGGTGACCTCCGGCGCCATCACGAAGCGGCTGGACAGTCTTCGCGAACAGAAGCTCATCCAGCGCGCTGCCGCAAGCGACGATCGCAGATCGGAACTCGTGAAGCTCACGAAGCGGGGCCTCGCCGTGGCCGACACTGCGATGACGAGGATTGCGCAATCCCTCGAACAGATCGTCAAGGCCAGCGGCCTCGAGCGAGCGGAATTGCGGCGGATGGATGAGTCCTTCCGGCGACTGATCGCGGCCATGTAGGCCGAGGGGACAGGGTTAATGCTAGTGACTTTTGTCTTTCTAGGAAGATAATCGTTGGACAGTAATAGTTGGGCAAGTCGAGTCGAGTGAGTCCGGCATCTGCGGACGGCCACGGCCGCTTGTTCCAGTGATCGGATCCAACATGAATGTCCCCCGCAACGCTCTTTCCCGCCGCACGCTCCTGAAGGCTTCCATGGCGCCATTCGCCATGTCCCTCGGCACGGCAAGCTCGCAAGCTGCCGCCGACTTCCGCGGCGAGATCAAGCTGGGGCAGACGATGCCCTACAGCGGGCCGCTGTCGGCCCTGAGCGCGATCGGAAAAGTGCAGACGCGCTACTTCAAGATGGTCAACGATGGCGGCGGCATCAATGGTCGCAGCGTCAACCTGCTCACCGTCGACGATGCCTACAACCCCGCCAAGGCCGTCGAGCAGACGCGCAATCTGGTGGAGCGTGAAGGCGTCAAGGCGATGTTCGCCAGCATGGGGACGGCGCAGAACGTCGCCGTGCAGAAGTACCTGAACGGGAGAAAGGTCCCGCAGCTTTTTGTCTACGCCGGCAGCGACCGGTTTGCCGATCCGCAGAACTATCCGTGGACGCTCCCAGGCCTGCCGACCTTCTCGACGGAAGCCTCGGTGTACGCCGACTACGTTCACAAGGTGAATCCGGGTGCGAAGGTGGCGGTGCTCTACCAGAACGATGACTTCGGCAAGGAGTACCTGGCCTCCTTCAAGCGGCGCTTGCAGGAACTCGGGGGCAAGGCGCAGGTGGTGGCAGCGGCCGGCTACGAAGCCACGGCGCCCACCGTCGAGTCGCAGCTCATCACGCTGTCCGGCTCGGGCGCCGACGTGTTCATGAACATCACGAGCCCGAAGTTCACGATCCAGGCCATTCGCAAGGTCAGCGAACTGCCGTGGAAGCCGCTTCACATCATCCCCATCACCAGCAACTTCGTTGCGACGGTGCTGCGTGTGGCGGGGTTGGACAAATCGGTGGGACTGATCTCGGCGACACCGAGCAAGTCCGCCGGCGATCCGGAGTGGGCCGGCGACGCGGGCTTTCAGGAATGGCTTGGCTTCATGAAGAAGTACTACCCGGAAGGCGACACGACGGAGCAGTTGAACCTGGTGGGCTACAGCATGGGCTGCCTGATGACCGAGGTTCTGCGCCGCTGCGGCGACGAGCTGAGCTCCGAACGCATTCTCAAGGAGGCGACCTCTCTCAATAACGTTGCTCTTCCTGCGCTGATTCCCGGCATCACGGCGAACACATCGCCGAAGGACTACCGGCTGATCCAGCAGCTGCGGCTGCAGCGCTTCGACGGTTCTCGCTGGGTCCCGGTGACGGCTTGATGAATGCCGTGCTTTCGCGCAGCGATGCCGCGGCCGGGCTCGCCGCGGTGCAACGCGCGCCGCTTCTGCGGGTCGACAACCTGGGCGTGCGCTTCGGCGGCATCCAGGCGCTGTCGAATGTCTCCTTCTCGGTGCCGGGCGGCTTGATCTGCGGGATCATCGGGCCGAACGGTGCAGGCAAGACGACGCTCTTCAATTGCCTGAGCCGCATCTACGAACCGCATGAAGGGGGCATCACCTTCGACGGCAAGAACCTCTTGAAGGTGCAGTCCCACCAGGTTGCCGCTCTCGGGATTGCACGCACCTTCCAGAACGTGGCACTGTTCGATCGCCAGTCGGTCAGGAAGAACATAGAGACCGGCTGCTTCCTGCAGTTCGGCGGGCGCCATTTTTCTTCGCTGCTGCGCAACCGCAGGGGCATGCAAGACCGCCGCGAGGTGGACGACTGCGTCGACGCGCTGTTGGCGTTCGCGCGGCTGGGCGAAGTCGCCGCGACGCCGGTTTCGCAACTGTCGTTCGGCACCCGCAAGCGCGTGGAGCTGGCACGCGCACTTGCCATGCGGCCGCAGATCCTCTTGCTGGACGAGCCGGCGGCAGGGCTCAACCATCAGGACGTGGAGGAACTGATGGGCTGGATCCTCGAGATCCGGGACCGGATGGGGGTCACGGTGCTGCTCATCGAGCACCACATGAACCTGGTGATGCGAGTGTCCGACCAGGTCGTGGTGCTGGAGTTCGGCAGAAAGATTGCCGAAGGCACGCCCTGCGAGGTGGCGGCACACCCGGACGTGATCCGGGCTTACCTCGGAGCAGAGTCGTGACGCCCAACTTGCTGGAGGTCCGCGGGCTGTACTCGACCTACCAGTCGACGACCGTCCTCAAGTCGGTCGACCTCGACGTGGCCCGCGGCGGCATCACCGCACTGCTCGGCGCGAACGGAGCGGGCAAGACCACGGTTCTGCGCTCCATCAGCCAGGCCCTGGTGAAGACGCACGGCACCATCGTGTTCGATGGGCTGCGCATCGAAGGGCTGGCGTGCGACGCCATCGCACGCCTGGGCATTGCACACGTGCCGGATGGCAGAGGCACCTTCACGCAGTTGACGGTCGAGGACAACCTGTTCGTCGGTTGCATCACGCGTGCGCGTGGCGCCGACGCGAGGAACGACATGGAGCGCATGTATTCGCTCTTTCCGCGCCTCGCCGAGTACCGTAGAAAGCCGGCGGGCCTGCTCAGCGGCGGCGAGCAGCAGATGGTGGCGATCGCGCGGGCCCTCATGCTGCGGCCGCGCCTGCTGATGCTCGACGAGCCGTCGTTCGGGCTTGCGCCGATGGTCGTGCGGCAGATCTTCGACGTGCTCGCGCAGATCAATCGCGACACCGGCCTGAGCATTCTGGTGGTGGAGCAGAACGCACGGCTGGCGCTGGAACTCGCCCACAACGCCTATGTGCTCGAGGCGGGGCGGGTCGCCATCAGCGGCGCGGCCGAGGCGCTGCGCAACGACCCACGGGTGAAGTCAGCCTATCTTGGAATCTGAGGGGAGAGTCGAATGACGGAATTTGTGCAGCAGGTCGCCGCCGGCTTCGTGAACGGATGCATCTACGCGATGCTCGCCCTTGCGTTGGTCATGATCTATCGCGCGACCCATCATGTGAACTTTGCGCAGGGCGAGATGGCAATGTTCTCCACCTACATCGCCTGGTCGCTGATCCAGGCCGGACTTCCCTATGGCGTGGCTGCCCTGGCGGCCATCGCCTTCGGCTTCGTGGCGGGCGCCCTGGTGGAGCGTGTCGCCCTGCGTCCTCTTCACGATGCACCGCTGCTTGCGATCGTGACCGTCTTCGTCGCCCTGATGATCATCATCCAGAGTGCGGCCGGCCTGGTCTTCGGGCATGAGAGCCACAGCTTCGCGAGCCCGTTCGACACCTGGGGACGCTTCGGAGGCGGACTGGTTTCCGGACATGCGGTCGGTGTCGTGGCGGTCACCTTGCTGGTGCTGCTTTCCATGATGGCGTTCTTCCGCTTCACCCGGCTCGGGCTGGCCATGCGGGCGGCCGCGCTCAACCCGCTGTCGAGTTCGCTGTCGGGCGTGAACGTGAACCGGGTTCTCATGATCGGCTGGGGCGTGGCCGGTGCCATCGGTGCCGTGGCGGGCGTACTCGCCGCGCCCGTCGTCTTCCTCAGCCCTCACATGATGAGCGGCATCATGATCTATGGTTTTGCTGCCGCGGTGGTGGGGGGCGTCGACAGTCCGCCGGGGGCGATCCTGGGGGGCTTGGTGCTCGGAGTCGGGGAGAACCTGCTGGGGGCCTACGTGACGGGCAACGAGCTCAAGCTGACGATCGCGCTGGCCATCATGTTCGCGATCCTCGTGGTGCGGCCGCAGGGGCTGCTGGGCGGAAAGGCCGTGCAACGTGTCTGAGCCCATCAACCGCACCCACCGGTCGATGCGCCTCCTGCCACGCCTCCAGGGTGCGCCGGCCGTGGTCCTCCTGGTCGTGCTGGCTGCCGTTTCGGCATTGCTCTTGCCGGGGTATTGGGCGTTCAAGGTCGCGAGCCTGCTCATCCTCGCGCTGGCCGTTCGCAGTCTCCAGTTGCTGATCGGCGCGAGCGGCCAGATTTCGCTGGGGCACGGTGCATTCTTTGCGATGGGCGCCTACGCGGCCGGCGTTGTGCTTTCGCACCACTGGCTGCCTTCGTACGCAGTCGTCCCTGTCGCGATGGTGGTCTGCGGATTGCTCGGACTTCTATTCGGCCTTCCTGCAACGCGCCTGTCCGGCCCCTATCTGGCGCTGGCGACCTTTGCACTGGCGGTCGCGCTCCCACAACTGCTGAAGCACCCGCTTCTCGAATCATTGACGGGCGGCGTCAGCGGACTCAGCCTCGACCCGGCCGGCGCTCCGTTTGCCTTCCTGGGCATGCAGGCCGATCAATGGAACCTGCTGCACACGGCACTGTGGACGCTGCTCATCTATGGCGCCCTGCGCCGACTGCTGGAGGGACCCGCAGGCCTCGCGTGGATGACGCTGCGAGATCACCCGACTGCCGCCACGGCCGTGGGCGTCGACGTCAGGAAGTGGAGGATTGCCGCCTTCGCAGTCAGTGCCGCCGCCGTCGGAGCCGCCGGCGCCTTGAACACCCAACTTACCAACTTCGTGTCACCCGACAGCTTCACGGTGTTCCTGTCATTGAGCCTGCTGGTGGGTGTCGCACTCGCCGGCCCGAGTTCCGGGGTCGGAACGATGGTCGCGGCAGTGTTCCTGTCGGTGGTGCCGGACATCGCGGAGAAGCTGTCGCAGGAACTCACGGGCGTGATCTACGGCTGCGTGATGCTGGCGGCGGTCTTCGTGCTGCCCATGATCGGCAAGTGGCGCAGGCGCGTGGCGCTCGCCAAGGCACGCGCACCTGAGGCGGACCCGTCCCTGCGGCTGCCCACCCGAATCGGATCGTAGTCAAGGAAAGATGCAGGAATGCAAAGTCACAACAGGCCGCTCGAAGGCAAGGTGGCCGTGGTCACTGGTGCGACACGGGGCGTGGGCAAGGGCGTCGCCCTGGCCCTGGGCGAGGCGGGAGCCCTGGTCTATGCGACGGGCCGCACGCTCGAGTCCGGTTCATCGAACTGGCCGGGTTCCCTCCAGGAGACGGCCGACGAAATTGCGCGTCGCGGCGGGACGTGCATTCCCGTCGTCTGCGACCACGCCGACGACGGCAGCGTGAAGCGCTTGTTCGAGCGCGTGCACGACGAGCAGTCCGGCACGATCGACGTGCTGGTCAACAACGTCTTCGCGGCGCCTGCGCGGATGCCCGTCAATGTCCCGTTCTGGGAACTGGACGACGACATCTGGGAAACACTGTTGCGCGTCGGCCTGCGTTCCCATTACGTGGCCAGCCGCTGCGTGGCGCCGCGCATGGTCGCCCGGCGGCAGGGATTGATCGTCAATACCTCATCGGGCGGGGCGGTCAGGTACACCTTCAACGTGCCCTTCGGCGTACAGAAGGCCGGCGTCGACAAGATGGCCAAGGACATGGCGCACGACCTCAAACCCTTCAACGTTGCAGCGGTGGTGATCTGGCCCGGCTTCATCAAGAGCGAAAAGTTTCTCGCGCAGCCCGACCGCATGCCGGCAGCCCTGGCGCAGCGCATCATGGCCGACGGGGAGTCGCCGGAGTTTGCAGGCCGTGCCGTGGCGGCGCTCGCCGCAGATCCGCGGATCATGGAAAAGACCGGTCAGCTCCACCTGGTCGCCGAACTGGCGCAGGAGTACGGCTTCACCGATGTGGACGGGCGCATGCCCGCGACGCCCGCTCGCGTCTGACCCGTCGTCGGCCGCATTCCACACTCGTGGAAGAGGTCACGCGAGCCACCGTGAATAAAGGCGCTGCAGCAGGACGTGCATCTGCTGCGTCCGGCGAGGCAGGTCCCGGAGAACGTCGCGATAGTCGCTCGTGGCCGGGTTCGCCAGTGTGTTCTGCCGCAGCATCTGGTGGCCGTTGCGCTCGACCGCCAGGTGAACGAGTGCCGGCGTCATTTCCAGATGCGACTGGAGCAGCAGGTGGATGTTCTTGAGGACAAGGGCCTGGTTGCGGCAATGCACGCCCGTTGCAATGGCAACGGCATCTTCCGGTGGTTCGAAGCTGTCGGCATGCCACTGGAAGGTCGGCAGCACCTGGCCCGCATGCTCGCCCCACCATTCTCTTGCGGTCGGGTTGGCGTCCGCCGTGATCTCGCACCAGCCGATCTCGGGCCTCTCGAGCGTTCGGATGTCGCCGCCCAGTGCCAAGGCGATGATCTGGCTGCCCAGGCAGTGCCCTGCCACCGGAATGCCACGCCGGTCGGCATCGCGGATCAACGCGAGTTCGTCGGCGATCCACGGAAGTGGATCGCGTGCGCTCATGTAGCCGCCCATGAACACCAGCCCTCCGAAGCGCGACGCGTCCGTCGGCACGGCATCGCCGGCCACGACCCTGATCAGCTCGACCTCGCAGCCGAGGGACTCGAGGATCGGCACGGCCGCGCCGGGCGCACCCACTTCGGTGTGCTGGAAGACCGCGACAGGGCGGCGTGTCTTCATAGCGACCGCGCGGCGGCGTCGTAGACGACCTTGCCGTCGACGATCGTCTGCAAGGGCTTGATGTCCTTGATCTGTGCATCGGGGACCGACAGGTAGTCCGCCGAGAGCACGACCATGTCCGCGAACTTGCCCGCCTCGATCGACCCCTTCTTCTTTTCCTCGAAGGTGTAGTAGGGCCCGGCGTTCGTGTACAGGCGCAGCGCTTCCTCGCGCGTGAGCGCCTGGTCGGCGCCATAGACCTTGCCGTTCGGGTCCTTGCGCGTCACCATGACGTACAGGCCGACGAAGGGATTGAGGATGTTGACCGGGTTGTCGGTGCCGGCCGCGGTGCCCTCGACGCCGAGCGTGTCCAGCAGCCAGCGGCTGGGCACCGCGCGGTTGGCCAGCACGGGGCCCATGTAGCGCTCGACCGTGGCCGCCTTGTCCCACATGAAGATGTTCTGTGCGTCGACGCGCACGCCCAGCTGCTTGGCGCGCACGATCTGGTCCTTGGTCATGAGGCTGCCGTGAATCACGATGAAGCGCCCGCCCATGATCGACTTCTGCTTGTCTGCGGCTGCATACGCGTCGAGGACGAGATCGACCGCCGCATCGCCGACTGCATGAGTACCCACGCGCCAGCCGTACCGGTTGGCCAGCACGACGCTCTGCTTGTAGGCCTCGGGGTCGAGCGCGAGCGTGCCGTGGTTGTGCGCATCGTCGGCATACGCCTCGCGCACGCGCGCCGATTTCAGCGTCATGCCACCGTCAGCGACGATCTTGATCCCCGCGAGGCGCACCCAGTCGTTCCCGCTGTTGTCCTTGTACTTGGCCCGCTTGAGCATCTGCTCGAACTCCGCGGCTGTGGCAGCCCGGCTGATCCACTTCACGCCCGTGCGAACCGTTGATCGGCCGCGTTCGGCAAGCGCGAAGTAGGCGGCGATCTGCTCCTCGGTGAGCGCTGCGTCCACCGTGCTGGTAATGCCCGACTCGTTATAGATCCGTTGCGCGGCAGTGAGCTGGGTCACCAGCTGGTCGAAGCTCGGCTTCGGGATCTTGTTGGAGACGAGGTCCATGGCCGTTTCCTCGAGCACTCCCGTCGCGTCGCCGTTCGCATCGCGGAAGATCTTTCCTCCCACCGGGTCTTGGGTGGTGCGCGAGATCCCGGCCAGCTGCAAGGCCTTGGTGTTCGCCATCGCGAAGTGCCCCACGGTCTCCACGAAGAGCGGGTTGTTCGGCGAGACCGCGTCCAGCTCCTGGCGCGTCAGGTAACGCTGCTCGCGCAATTGCGAGGGCGGATGCCAGCGGCTGGTCTGCACCCATTCGCCAGCGGGGATCTTCTTCGACTTGATGAAGTCGGCAATGATGGCCTGGGCGTCGGCCACCGTCTTGGCCTTGATCACCTGCGCCGTGGTCTCCGCGGTACCAGCGCCGATCATGTGGCTGTGGCTGTCCATGAGGCCGGGGATGACCGTCTTGCCCTGCAGGTCGACGACGCGCGTGCCGGACCCGACGTACTTGCGAATCTCCTCGGAAGTCCCCACCGCGACGAACTTCCCGTCCTTGACTGCGATGGCCTGGGCGATGGAGAAGCGCTGGTCGACCGTGATCACCTTGCCGCCGAGATACACGGCGTCCGCGGTGGTGGTGGCGATGTTGGCGCACGAGGCCAGCGTAACCGCCGCCGACACGGCCGCGAGCGCCTTGAAGAGCAGCCTTCGGCCGGTGGCCGGTTGGCGCGGGTTACGCGGGTTACGCGGGTTACGCGAGGCGATCGTTGAAGTCATTGGAATCATTGGAAGCTCCTGTGTTGTTGTGGATGTGTTGTTCAGTGGCGCTGACGCCGAGAAAGCCTTCGAGCAGGCCGGCATTCCCGGCCAATTCGGCGCTCGGCCCTGCGTGCACCACGGTGCCGCGCTCCAGGACGATGGCCTGGTGCGTCATCTCCAGCGCGAGCACGGGGTGCTGCTCGACGACGATCGAGGGCAGGCCCTCGCTCTCGCACAGCCGGCGTATCGATCGGGCAAGCTCCTCGACGATGATGGGCGCCAGCCCCTCCATCGGCTCGTCGAGCAGCAGCAGCTTCGGATTGGTCATCAGCGCGCGGCCGATGGCCAGCATCTGCTGCTCACCCCCGGAGAGCTGGTTGCCGTAGTTGCCACGGCGTTCGCGCAGGCGCGGAAAGAACTCGTAGACGCGCCGAAGCTGCCAGGGGCCCGGCCGCGCGACCACTGTGAGGTTCTCCTCCACGGTGAGGGACGGGAAGACCTCGCGTTCCTGCGGCACCCAGCCCAGCCCGGCGCGCACGCGCCGGTACGAGGGCCGGCGGCTCAAGTCCTCGCCGCACCAGCGCACCGACCCGCGCATCAGGCGCGTGTTGCCCATCAGCGTTTCCAGCAGCGTGGTCTTGCCGACGCCGTTGCGTCCGAGCACGGCCAGGCTCTGGCCCGGCGCGAGCGAGAAGCTCAGCCCGTGCAGCACCACGGCGCTGCCGTAGCCGGCGACCACCTTGTCGAAGGCAAGCATCTCAGACATGCGCGACTCCGGCGCGCGCCGCGCCCGAGCGCCCGAGATAGACCTCGCGCACCCGCGCGTCGGCGCCGATCTCGGCCGGCGTGCCCTCGGTCAGGATCTGGCCGGCCACCAGCACGGAGATGCGGCGGGAGAAGCGGAAGACGAGGTCCATGTCGTGTTCGATGAACAGGATGCTGATGTCCTGGGGCAGTTCGGCGATGGCCTCGAAGAGCTCGCCGCTTTCGTCCTGAGGGACGCCTGCGGCGGGCTCGTCGAGCAGGAGGATGCGAGGCCGGGCCGCCATGGCAAGCGCGATCTCGAGCAGCCGCTGCTTCCCGTAGGCGAGCTCGGCCACCGGCACATCGGCGAGCGCGTCCAGCTTCAATCTGCCGAGCAGGGCATGTGCTTCGTCGTACACGGCCTTGTGGCGGGCGAGCGGGCGCCACCAGACGGCCCCCAGTCCCTCGCGCTCGCTGATGGCAAGCACCACCGACAGCAGGGGAGTGAGGCTCGGGAACAGCGTGTTGATCTGGAACGTTCGCGCGAGCCCCAGGCGCGCCCGCTTGTCGGCCGACAGCGTGGTGATCTCGTGTTCGCCCAAGTGGATGCTGCCGGTGCTGGGCCTGAAGACCCCCGTCAGCAGGTTGATGAGCGTGGTCTTGCCCGCGCCGTTCGGGCCGATGAGGGCCTGGCGGGCGCCGGGCTCCAGCACCAGCCGGACGTCGCTCACGGCCCGAAAGGCTCCGAACGAAATCCCCAGGTCGTGCGTGCGCAGTGTCGTCGCGCCGCTCATGTCGGCCTCCGCATCTTCACCAGGCGCGACAGCACGCCCATGATTCCGCCGCGGCCGAGCATCACGACGGCGATGAGGAAGATGCCCAGCCAGAACATCCAGTACTGGGGATTCAGGTCCGCAAACGCGTCGTGCACCAGCATGTACACGATGGCCCCTACGAGCCCGCCGTAGAGGCGGCCGGTGCCGCCCAGCACCAGGATGATTAACACCTCGGCCGAGCGGTTGAAGCCGATGGACTCGATGCCGACGAACTGCGTCGTCTGGGCCAGCAACGCGCCCGCGATGCCGGCGACCCCTGCGGACAGTGCATAGGCCATGCGCAACCGCGACTCGACCGGCGAGCCGACGGCCAGCATGCGTTTGCGGCTGTCATGGATGCCGCGCAACGCCAGTCCGAAGGGCGAGCGTGTGATGAGCCGCACCATCAGAAAGACGGCCAGCACCACGCTGTAGGCGTAGACGAAGGCGGTCCTGCCGAAGAGGTCGAACTCGAACAGGCCCAGCACCGGCGAGACCACCATGCCCTGCAGCCCATCGGTGCCGCCCGTGATGGAAGACAGGCGGTTGGCCAGCTCTGCCAGCAGCACGCAGACGCCGATGGTGATCATGAGCCGCGTGAGATCGGCGCCGCGGACCACCAGGTAGCTCAGCACGTAGCCGAGTGCCACGCACACGAGCAGGGCCAGGAGCACCCCCGAGAAGGCCTCCCCCCAGCCATGTCTGGCCAGCAAGCCGGCCGTGTAGGCCCCCGCGCCGAAGAAGGCCGCGTGGCCCACCGTCAGGATGCCCGCGTAGCCGAGCGCCAGGTCGAGCGCCACTGCGAACAAGCCGAAGATCAGGATCTGGCTCATCAACGTGAGCTTGTCCGGCAGCAGGAAGAAGCTCGCGGCCAGGACCAGCCAGAAAGCGATCTCTGCAAGGCGCAGCTGCCCCGCCGAAAGGTGAATGGCTCTCATGCGAGTCCCTTGCGCGGGATGATCCCGTTCGGCCGCAGCAGCAGCATGATGATCATCACGACGTAGATGAGGAATGCGCCGGCTTGCGGCAGGTAGTACTTCCCCGCAACGTCGACGACGCCTACCAGCAGCGCGGCGACGAACGGACCGGTGATGGTGCCGGCGCCGCCGACGCACACCACGATCAGGAAATACACCAGGTACTTGAGCGGAAAGGACGGCTCCAGCCCCAGCATGCCGAGGCTCAGCGCACCGCCGAGGCCCGCCAGTCCACAGCCGAGCGAGAAGGTCAGGAAGAACAGGCGTTGCACGTGGATGCCGGTGCCGCCGGCCACGCGCTGGTTGTCCACCGCAGCGCGCACCATCGCGCCGTAGCGCGTCCTGCCGAGCACGAGCAGCAGCGCGGCGAGCACCAGCGTGCCGCACAGGATGAGGAACAGGCGGTAGCGGCCCACCTCCACCCCGAGCAGCGAGATCCGGCCGTCCAGCACCGCCGGCAGTTCGAAGGCCTGCGGGCTCGGGCCGAAGAAGTAGGTGAAGGTGGCGACAGAGACGAACACGATGCCGATGGACAGCAGCACCTGGTCCAGCGGATGCGCGCGATAGAGCCGCCTGTAGAAGACGAACTCCAGCACCGCCCCGACCACGGCCGCCGCCACGAATGCCGCCGCCAGCGAGGCCACGAAGCCCATGCCGAAGCGGCTCATCAGTACGCTGGTCGCATACCCGCCGACCATCGCGAAGCTGCCGTGCGCGAGGTTGACGAAGTTCATCAGTCCCATCGTGATGGAAAGGCCCACGCCGATGAGGAAGAGGAGCATGCCGTAGGCCACCCCGTCGAAGATCACGATTCCCATGGATTGCCCGATGCTTGGGTGCAGTGCGATGCCGTGCTGGCGCCGGCTTCGACTACTTGCCTTCCTTGGCCGGGTCCTTCACGCGCTCGAACTTGTCGAGTTCGACGTTCACGAGCTCGCCCTTGACGCGCTCGGTCCTGCGGATGTAGACCGTCTGCACGATGTCGCGCGTAGCCGGGTCGATCTCGACCGGGCCGCGCGGGCTCTCGAACTTCACGCCCTTGAGCGCTTCCATGACCTTGTCGCCGGAAACGTCGCCCTGGGTCTTTGCCAGCGCGAGCTCGATGGCCTCCATCGCGTCGTAGGCGGTGACCGCGAAGTAGCTGGGGCGCAGCTTGCCGCCGAACTCTGCCGCGAAGTCCTTCACGAACTTCTGGTTCTTCGGCGAGTTGTGGGCATAGGAGTAGTGATGGCTCGTGAGCAGGCCCAGCGCCACGTCGCCGGTGGCGTCGAGGTAGCTGTCGTCGGTCGCCTCCCCCGTGGCAAAGAGCTTGATGCCGGCTTCTTCCATGCCCCGCTCCTTCCACACCTTGAGGAAGGCCGGCGGCATCACGCCCGAGGGAAAGAAGAAGAACACGGCTTGTGGCTTCGCGTCCTTGATGCGTTGCACGTAGGCCGAGAAGTCCGGGTTGTTCATCGGCGTGCGCACCTCACCGGCGATCTTGCCGCCGCCGGCGGCGAAGGCCTTCTTGAAGGCCGTTTCGGCGTCGACGCCCGAGGCGTAGTCCGCCACCACGGTGTAGGCCTCCTTCACGCCCTGCGCGAGCATGTACCGGGCCATCGGTTCGGTGACCTGTTGCACCGTGAAGGACAGGCGGGCAACGTAGGGAGAACTGGTGGTGATGGCCGAGGAGGCCGCGTTCATCACGATGGCGGGGATCCTGGCCTGCGTGGCAATCGCGCCGACGGCATAGGCGTTGGGACTGAAGTCCAGGCCGGTGAGGATGTTGGCCTTGTCCCGGACGATCAGTTCCTGCGCAATGCGCTTGGCTGCGTCGGGCGCGGGACCGCCGGTGTCCTTCTTGATGATCTCGACCTTGCGGCCCGCGATCTTGCCGCCGTGTTCCTTGAGGTAGAGGGCGATGCCCGCATCGAACTGGCGGCCGTAGTCGGCGTAGGGGCCGGAGTAGGTCGCGATCAGGCCGATGCGAAGCGGCTCGTCGGCTGCGCTGGCGTGGCCCGCGAAGCCCATGGCGCCGATGCAGGTCAGGGCCAGGCTCAAAGTCGCGAGCACGTTTCTCTTGTTCATCATCGTGGAAGCTCCGTTCAGTGGGGATGGCCGGCGTACCGGCGGGAGGAGGGAAGTGGAAGAGGAGGAGGTTCAGGACGGGACGGCGCCCGCCTTGAGGTCGAAGGATTCGTCGGCAATCTGTGCGGCGGTGAAGCGCGCCCGCGCAGCGATCAGCTTGCGGCTCAGCATGTGCTCGGCGGGCCGGTTGACCGAATGGGAGGCGACCAGCGTTCCGTCGCGCAAATAGAAGACGCTGAAGCGATCGCTGCTCATGTCTCCGCGCGTGACCACCTCGTCGCCGTGCACGGGCAGGCCGGCCATCTGGAACTTCAGGTCGAACTGGTCGCTCCAGAACCAGGGCACCGCCGTGCAGGGCTGTTCCTTGCCGACCAGCAGCGAAGCCAGTGCCTTGGCGCCGTCGTTGGCCGCCTGGATGGACTCGAGCCGCATGCGTGCCGGGCCGCCAGGCACCGGTGCAAGCGCCATGTTGGCCACGTCGCCTGCCGCAAGGACATGCGGCGCAGAGCTGCGCCCGAGCGCATCGACCACGACGCCGTTGTCGGTCGCAATGCCTGCCTGCTGCGCGAGCTCCACATTCGGTGTGACGCCGATGCCGAGCACGACCATGTCGCAATCGATGCGGCTGCCGTCGTCCATCTCGACCGCGCCGATGCGCCCTTGGCTGCCGTGCAGCGCGCGCACGCCGCGGCCGGTGAGGAGATGGATGCCTCGGCGCCGTTGTGCGCTTTCGACATAGGCCGACATGAGGGGCGGGAGGGCGCGGGTCAGAAGATGCGGCTGTGCCTCGACCACCGTGACCGCGACGCCTCGCGAGCACAGTGCCGAGGCCACTTCCAGGCCGATGAAGCCACCGCCGATCACGCAGCAGCGCTGCACCCTGTCTGCCGCCGCGGAAATTCGCATCGCATCGTCGAGCGTGCGCAAGTCGAACACGCCTTCCAGTGCCGAGCCGGGAAGCGGCAGCCGCCTGCAGCGTGCGCCGGTGGCCAGGGCCAGCCAGCCGTAGTCGAGCCTCGTACCGTCGTCGAGCGTGACGGTGCGCGCGCCGATGTCCATGGCTTCCGCGCGGCGGCCGAGCAGGAGCTCGATGTCGTTCTGCGCATAGAAGTCCGGGCCGCGCAGCGCCAGCCTGTCGATGCTGGTCTTGCCGGTCAGGAAGCCTTTGGACAGAGGCGGACGCTGGTAGGGTGCATGCAGTTCGTCTCCGACGATCACGATCCGTTCCGCAAAGCCGAGTTCGCGTGCGGTGGCAGCGATCTGGACGCCCGCGTACGAGGCACCGACGATCACGAGGGCAGGGGCGGCCGACATCAACTTTGCGATTCCGGCACGCGCACGGTCAAGCCGTCCAGCTCGGCCGTCACCGGGAGCTGGCAGCTCAGGCGGCTGGTGGGCAGGCGCTCGGACGCGACGCCGTCCAGCAGCTCGTTTTCCATGTCGTCCGGCGGCGCAAGCATGTCGACGAAGGCCTCGTCCACGTAGACATGGCATGTCGCGCAGGAGCAGGAGCCTCCGCACTCGGCGTCGATGCCGCGGACGTTGCCGCGGATGGCGTTCTCCATCACGCTGGAGCCGAGCCTGGCGTCGACGCTCTGGGTCGTGCCGTCCTTGAGGATGTAGTGGATCGTGGGCATGTCGGGCCTAGAACATGTCGAAGTACTCGCGGTGTTCCCACTCGCTGACTTCGAGGTTGAAGCGGGCGATCTCCGCTTGCTTGATGTGGCAGAAGTAGTCGACGAAGGCCTTGCCCATCTGCTCGTTCAGCATCGTGTCCTGGCGCAGGCAGGCCAACGCTTCGTCCAGCGAGCGGGGCAGTTGCTCGGCGGGTGTCTCGTAGGGCGCATCCGCGGAGGGTCCGGGATTCGTCGCCTTGCGCATGCCGTCCAGGCCCGAGAAGAGCTGAGAGGCCAGGTAGAGGTAGGGGTTGGCCGTCGGCTCGCCCACGCGGTTCTCGATGCGGGTCGCGTTCTGGCCAGCTCCCCCGAGCACGCGCAGCATTGCGCCGCGATTGTCGCGAGCCCAGATGGCGCGGTCGGGCGCGAGCGAGAAGGGGCGGTAGCGGCGGTAGCCGTTGATCGTCGGGCTCGCCAGTGCTGCGGCACCGCAGGCGTGTTCCTTGAGCCCGCCGAGGTAATGCAGCCCCAGCTCGCTCAGGTCCTGGCCGGCCGTTTCCGGCATGAAGGCGTTGACGCCATCGGTCTTGCGCTTGAGCGACTGGTGCAGGTGCCAGCCGCTGGACATCACGTTGGGAATGCGCGGGCGGCACATGAACGTGGCGTGATAGCCGTGACGCTGGCAGATCTGCTTGATCGCGCTGCGCAGCAGCACCATCGTGTCGGCCGGCAGCAGGCCAGGGGTCGGGCCGAAGGTCAGCTCGAACTGGCTGGGGCCGAACTCGATCTCGAGCGAGCGCAGCGGCAGGCCCAGCGCAATGAGCTGCGAGCGCAGCAGCTCCATCACGGAATCGACGCGGTCGTAGCGCAGCTCGGTCAGGTACTGGTGGCCATGGGACAACAACGAGACGCTCGGCGGCTCGCCCGGTTGCCCCGAGTCGGCCAGGCCCAGGCGCGGGTCGTCCAGCTTGAAGACGTGGAACTCCACTTCGAGTCCGGCGATGAAGTCCAGGCCCCTGGCGTCGAGCTGGCGCAAGGCGCGCTGCAGGATCTGCCGGGTCGCATAGGGACAAGGACTGCCGTCGCCCATGTAGGCGTCGCACAGCACCCAGCCGGTTCGAGCTGTCCACGGCAGCACCTTGAAGGTCGACGGATCGGCCACGATGGTGAAGTCCGCCCCGCCCTGGAAGCCTTCGATGGCGAAGCCGCCACCGGTCGAGAAAACCGGGAACACGGTCTTGTGCGAGGTGTCCTTGGCGAGCAGGGTCGAGGTGAGGTTGACACCCTCCCACAGCGCCGCGCGGGCTTCGCTCGCGACCAGCGTCTTGCCGCGCAGCAGTCCGTGCTGGTCGGGCCACGCAAAGCGCACCAGGTCGAACTCGCCGGCGTCGATGCGGCGGACCAGTTCCTGTGCCTGCTTCAGTTGGTCATCGGTCCACAGGCCGTGACGGTCGACAAATGAGCTCATTGGCGGGCCGCCGTGCTCAAGCCGAAAGGCGGGCGGAAGCCCAGTCCGATTTGAGGCGGCGCTCGCGGTCGGCGCTCTGCCAATAGTCGTTGGCGTCGCCAGCCTGGCCGATGCCGTCGATGGAGGGCGGCCCCGTCAGCGTGCGCGCCTGCGCCGCATCGATGAGCATCGGCGCGCCCTCGCCGGCCAGCGCGCTTTCGATGGCCTTCACCAGCATGCGCCGGTAGGCAATGATTCCCTTGTCGGTCGAGCCCAGGTGCTCGCGCGTGCGGTCCTGGATCGGGCCCTGCGATTCGACCGCCCACTGGTCATGCACGTTGATGTCGTCGCCCATGCCGGTGTAGGTCTGGGTGAGCTGCTCCTCGACGTTGAAGCCGTAGTTGTTGCGCTTGTTCTTGCGCGAGGTGTAGTCGGGCAGCTCGTAGAGCTTGAGCCGCTGCTCCCGCATCTGCTGCTTGTCCACGGGTCCGGTGAAGCTGGTGAAGATGGCGTACCAGTAGCAGTGGGTGTCGTCGACGGGCACATGCCATTGCGAGATGGTCATCTCCGCGCTCATCGGGATGACGAAGGCCTGGGGGAACACCACGTTGGTCACGCGCACATGCGTGCTCGATCCGTCGAGCTTGCGCAGGGCAGTGAGCCGCAGGCCGTAGTCCGTCGGCTCGACGCTGATCTCGGGGCGGTCGTACTCGCGCAGCACCTTGGTGATCGGCAGGTCGGAGTCTGCCGAGGCGCCGCGAAATTGCTTGCCGTAGCTCTCGGAGGTGTCGGCGTCCTCGAAGAAGCGGTGCAGGTAGGAAGCGTGGGCCGGATCGATGCCCACCTCGAGCGCCTGCAGCCAGTTGCATTCGAACAGGCCCTTGAACGCAAAGGTGTGGCTGTCGGGCGCGACGAAACAGTCGAAGTCCGGAAAGGCCGGCGGCTCGCCCTCTCCGAGGTAGGCGAAGACAGTGCCGGCGCGTTCGACCACCGGGTAGGCCGACTGCCGGATGCGCGTGCACAGCTTGCTGGTTGCCGGCTCGGCCGGCGTTTCAAGGCAGTTGCCTTTGGCGTCGAACAGCCAGCCATGGAAAGCGCAGCGGATGCCGCCGTCCTCGAGCCGGCCGAACGCCAGGTCGGCCCCGCGGTGGGGGCAGTCCCGATCCAGCATGCCGAGTTGACCTTTGTCATCCCGGAACAGCACGAAGTGCTGGCCCATCAACTGGACGGGGCGGATGGGACGCGGCCCCGCCAGGTCATCCGAGAGTGCGACGGGTTGCCAATAGCGGCGCAGCAGCTGTCCTGCCGGCGTGCCCGGGCCTACGCGGGTCATGAAATCGTTCTGTTCAGCGCTGATCATGGGTGCTCCATCGAGGTGTGAGTTGATTGCATGCAATGGCATACATTGTTGGAGCCGAGATGCTTTCTGGTCAATTGTTTGGTGCGATAAAGGTAAAAAACAAAGGGTTAACACCTAACAAAACCGAGGAATGGCGGTCGCAAATCCATTCCACGAATCAACTTTGGATCGTTGCATGCAACATCCGGGCCATGCTTGTGGTTTGCGTGCAGCAGGTCGCCTTCTTCATACAATCAGGCTTGCTTCCTCCTCGTGGAAATCGATGGACTCTCAACAATCCCGTGTGCTCGTGCAGCTTCGTGACCTCATCCTCAAGGGCGAATTCGGCCCCGGAGAAAGGCTGGCGGAGATTCCGTTGGCGGAAAAACTCGGTGCATCGCGCACGCCGGTGAGGCTGGCGCTCACCAGCCTGGAGCACGAAGGCTTGATCGAGCTGTCGCCGAGCGGCGGCTATCAGATGCGCCGCTTCACCTCGCAGGAAATCGCCGATGCGATCCGCGTTCGGGGCGTGGTCGAAGGCTTCGCGGCAAGGCTGCTTGCCGAAGACGGCGCATCACGGCAATTGCTGCGCGAGTTGCATGAATGCCTGGAGGCGGGCGACAAGGCCGTGAACAAGCCCGAGATGGACCTCGACGACTACACGGCGTACGTCGAGATGAACGACCGCTTCCACAAGCTGATCATGCAGGGCTGCGGCAATGTCGCCTTGCAGCGCGTGATGGAAATGCTCGACCGGCAGCCCTTTGCGTCGCCCAGTGCCATGCTGCCCATGCAGTCGTCCATGGAGGAAGGTCACCAGTGGATGAAGCAGGCCCACCGCACCCATCACTCACTGGTGCAGGCGATCGAACGGGGGCAGGGCTCGCGCGCGCAAGCCCTGGGAGAAGAGCATGTCGAGATCGCCCGCATGAACCTCGACTACGCACTGGAGCGCCCGGAGCTCGCCGCGGAACTCATGCCGGGCATCCGCCTGGTTGGCAAGGCGCGAGGCTGAGGCTGGCCGGTCGCGGGTCGCCGCCAGCCTCGCCTGCCTGCGTGCGCGCCTCTTCCCTGGAGCCGGCAGTTCCGTTTCAAGACCTCATTTCTTCGGCGCGGGAAGCGCCGCGAAGTACCGTTTGAGGTAGTCGAGCGCGGCGCTCACTTTCGCCGCCTCGCGGTCGCGTTGCGGCGTCATCGCCCACACGGGCATCGAAGGCAGCCGCCACGGGGCCATCACCTCGACGAGCACGCCTCGCTGCAACGAGGGCAGCACGTCGGCGCGCGCCAGCCGCGCGATGCCCAGGCCGTGCTCGCACATCTGCTGCAGCGCGATCACGTTGTTGCTGGCAATGCGTGCTTCGACGTGCACGCGTTGGTGCTGCCCATCGGCGGCGTACAGGTCCAGCGGCATCGACACGGCCTCCGAGGGCGACAGCGCGCGCTTGACGGTGGCGCGCCCGGAGCCCTGCGTCGCAGCACCTTCCGGTGCGACGAAGCCATTCCGCGGTGGCTCGATCGAGGTCTCTTGCCAGAGGGCCAGCCACTGATGCGCAGGCAGTTCCTCGGGTGCCCCCGGCGCGCCGCGGCGCTCGAGGTAGGCGGGCGAGGCGCAAAGCAGCGTGCCGAAATCGCACAGCCGCCGCGCCACCCAGCTGGAATCGGCGAGCCGGCCCACGCGGATGGCAACGTCGATGCGCGCATCGATCAGGTCGATCAGCGCATCGTCCACCAGCAATCGGAGCCGAAGCTGCGGCGCTTCGGCCAGCAAGGGTGCGAGCGCCGGTGCGATGTGGTTGGCGAAGCCCACGGGCGCGGACACCCGCAGCTCCCCCGTGGGCGCATCGCGCGCCTGCTGCAGCGACTCGGCCGCCGCGCGCGCGGCCTCCAGCAGGCGCTTGCAGTGGGGGTAGTAGCGCTCTCCGGCCTCGGTCAGCGCGAGCTTGCGCGTGGACCGGTGCAGCAGCGTCACGCCGCCTTGCAGCTCCAGCGCCCGGATCAGCTGGCTCACGGCCGAGGGGCTCATGCCCAGGCGGCGCGCCGCCGCGCTCATGGAGCCGGCCGCCACGGTTTCGGCAAATACCGCCAGCGGCTTCAGATCGTCCACTTATAAGCTCCGCTTCAAGTTCATAGCGATGGGCCCCGGCTTATCAGGCCCGCAGGCGCTGGCTATCGTAGCCGTCGACAACAACCTGCTGGAACAACCCATGAAAATCGCTCTGATCGGTGCCTCCGGATTCGTCGGCACCGCCGTTCTCGCCGAGCTCCTCGCGCGTGGTCACCACGTCACCGCGCTGCTGCGCAACCCCGCCAAGCTCCAAGCGAACCCCCAGCTCAGCCCCCGGGCGCTCGACGTGAACGACGGTGAGGCCTTGGCCGCCGCCCTGCGCGGCCACGATGCGGTGATCTCCGCGTTCAACCCGGGCTGGGACGCCGAAGGCCTCTACGAAAAGTTCATGCAGGGCGCCGCCAGCATCAACCGCGCGGTCGAGGCCTCGGGCGTGAAGCGCCTGCTGGTCGTCGGCGGCGCCGGCAGCCTGTTCGTCGCGCCCGGCGTGCAGGTGGTCGACACGCCCGAATTCGCATCGCACGTGCCTCCCAACGTGGTACCAGGCGCCAAGGCGGCGCGCGACACGCTGACCGCGATGCGCGGCAACACCACGCTCGACTGGACCTTCCTGAGCCCCGCGGCCATGCTGGCGCCGGGCGAGCGCACCGGCAGCTACCGCGTCGGCGGCGAAGACCTGCTGCTCGAAGACGGCAAGCCAGCCGGCATTTCGGTGGCCGACCTGGCCGTGGCCATCGTCGATGAGATCGAACAGCCGAAGCACCTGCGCAAGCGCTTTACCGTCGCACGGTGACAAGGACTCCATCCAGCTGATCGGCTCGAAGTCGGGCCTCTCGGTGTCCGAATGCTCGGGCCGCGGCGCCTTGGAGGCGGTGCTTGAATGAGGGCCGTGCACAAAGCAGGCTGCGGTGTGCGAGTCGCTACAGCAGATTTTGCTATGGCGCGTCAGCTCGAGCAGTCGAACTCGAAGGGCAGCATTGAACGCGTGTTCGCAAATAGCTTGCGACTCACAGCGCCGTGCGAATTTTCAGCGTGCTTCTGTGGGAATTGGACGACCGTGGCTGGCCTGGGAATGCGTCAGTCTGGCTTCAAAGCATTCCAACACGCACCCATGGACAAGTTCTTTGCTTCCTTCGCCAACGCCACCGCGCGTGCTGCCGGCAGCCCGTTCGCCTTTCTTGTCTGCGTCGCACTGGTCGTCGGCTGGGCCATTTCGGGCCCGTACTTCCAGTTCTCTGAAAACTGGCAGTTGGTCATCAACACCGCGACCACCATCATCACCTTCCTGATGGTGTTCCTGATCCAGAACACGCAGAACCGCGACGGGGTGGCGCTCCAGACCAAGCTCGACGAACTGATCCGTTCATCCAACGCCGGTGATGAATTCATCGGCATCGAGAAGCTGACCGACCAGCAACTCGCCGCGCTTCATGAACGCTGCGAAGCAGCGGCCAAGCGCAGCCATGCGGCGTTGGAGGGCGCCATTCATGAACGCAAGCGGCGCGCTGGCCAACGCGCGGATCAACCCGGAGATCGAGGCGGCAATGGAAACGCGCCGCAAGCAGGAAGGAAGAGATGAAGAAATCCATCTGGCATCTGTACGGCTATGGCTGGGTCACCCTCGGCTTCTTCCTTGTGTCCCTGGTCGGCCATTGGGTGTTCGCGTGGTTCGCCTATGTGGATGAGCAGGCTGCGGTCCACGCGCCTGTCGAGGTGTCGGGCTACCTGGTCCAGGTCTCGAGGGACACCTTGGAGAACTGGCAATCCGAGTTCTTGCAGCTGCTGTGGCAGATCGGCGGCCTGGCCTTCCTGCTTTACGTCGGCTCTCCGCAGTCGAAGGAAGGCGACGATCGGATGGAGGCCAAGATCGATGCGATCCTGGCGGCGGTTGATCCGAAGAATGCCGATGTGCTGATCGATCAGATCGACAAGGCTTATGCGGGGCGGCACACCGATCCGCGATGGACGGAATTGGCCAAGAAGGACTCTGCCGGCAGGCCCCGGAGCGCACCTGCCGGATCTCCGAAGTAAACAGCGGGCGACAAACAGCCCCGGGGCATCCCGGCGCTCTCGATGCGGTACAAAGCCGCATGAACGTCCCACTCGCGGCTTCGCTCCTCGATCTCGTGCTCGGCGTGGAACTCGGGCCTGCCGACAAGGCGGCCCCCGATCGCTGCACGCTCGAGGGCATCACCTGGCAGTCCAGGCAAGAGGAGGGCGCGTTCGATGTGCGGATCCGCAAACTCGAGGCGACGGCGCTTCGGCTGGCGTCGGGCGCGCTCGTCCTGGAGATCGGCCGCATTGCCTTGCATGAAGTGGCAGGGCAGGTGCGGATCGAGGGCGGCGTGCCGCGCCTGTCTGCCCTGGCAGCGGCAGAAGCCGAGTTCGCGGGAGTGAAGCTGCATGGCCCGTTGAGCCTGTCGCCGGAGCTCCAGCAAGTGTGGAACGGCTTTCTGGGAACGGGCAGGGTGGCACTGCCGGCAGAGGCCGAGGTGCGCCAGACTGCGGCCGATGCCTGGTGTCTCGGTCCGCTCGGCGAGGCCGACGGCACCATCCGCAGCAAGATCACCGACGCGCACCTGCTGTTCGACGCCGACGTGACCGTGCCGATACGCCACGGGCTGATCGACTTCAACGACGCGACCGTCGAGCACGTCGGGCCGGACTCGCGCATGGGTGTGAGCCGGCTGGGCTTCTACGTCGATGCGCCGGACGGGCGCAGCTATCTCTATCAGTTCGCGTCGGCACCGCTCGCAGGCGTGGAATTCGAGCGCCGCGGGGCCTTGCTGAGCCCGTGGGTCTCCGAGCGCGGCACGCTGCAACTGCAGCCGTTCGCCGAATCGATGCTGCGCCAGGGACGCGGCGGCCAAGGCCAAGGATTGACGGAGCAGGCCCGCCTGTTGCTCGGCCGCACCGCGCTGTCGGGCGAAGTGCAACTCGGCGATGGGCGCATTGCCCTGCCGGGCCTCGAGGCGCAAATGGACGGGCGCACCGAAGGCCGCAACACGGTGGGCCTACGCTCCGAGGCCGTGGGCCGCGGGCTGACTGTAGCAATGACTTCCATGTTGGCGCGCAACGCAACCGCAAGGTGGAAGGGCGTGCAGCTGGCGTGCGGCGAAGTCGGGGCGGGGTTCAAACTTCAGCTTCTCGTGGATGACCAGCACGTCCACTTTGTCCTCGATCTCGAGGACGGCAAGGCGGCGGCGCTACGGTTCGATCCTGGCGGCCCAGGTCATGTGTAACAAACAGGAAAGCGAACTTTCTCCGGACTTGATTTGTAGGAAGTATCCTACTAACCTTGGAACTGGTTTCTCCCGGGTGGGCATCAAGGACCAACCCTTTCAGGCCCGCCTCGTGCGGGCCTTTTTTCGAGCTCGCATGGCCGCGCAATCCCTCTCCCCGCCTTCTTCCGCTCGCGTCAATGGGCGTGCCATTGCCATGATGATCGGTGCGATGTGCTGCTTCGTGTGCAACGATGCACTCGTCAAGTACGTCAGCCAGACCATGCCCTCGGCCCAGCTGATTTTCGTGCGTGGGGTGATGGCCTCGGCGCTGGTGCTGCTGGTGGCCCGGCACCTGGGGGCGCTGCGCTAGGCCAGGGCGCTGCTGAATCCGCTGGTGGCACTCCGCGGGACGGTCGATGCTTGCGCGACCATGATGTACCTGCTGTCGCTGTTCCGGTTGCCGATAGCGAACGCCACTGCCATCAACCTTGCCGCGCCGCTTTTCATGACGGTGTTCGCGGTGCTCTTCCTGGGCGAGCGCGCGGGCGTGGCGCGCTGGTCCGCCGTGATGCTCGGCTTTGTGGGCGTGCTCTGCGTGGTGCAGCCTCGCGGCGAAGGCTTCAACGCCTGGGCGCTGCTGTGCCTCGGCGGCACGCTGTTCCACGCCACGCGCGACCTGATGACGCGGCGTATCGATCCGGCCATCCCGTCGGTCATCATCACCCTTGCCACGGCACTGGCCGTCACCGTGCTGGCCGGCTGCGTGACCCTGCTGACCGGCTGGCAGGCATTCGCGCTGCGCGAGCTGGCCCTGCTGGGCGTCGCGGCGGGCTTCCTGGCATCCGGCTATTTCCTGCTGGTGCAATGCATGCGCACTGGCGAGGTCTCGCTCACGGCGCCCTTCCGCTACACGGCGGTTCTCTTTGCCATGCTGCTGGGCTACGCCGTATGGAGCGAAGTCCCCAGCGGATGGGCCTGGCTGGGAATCGCCCTGCTCGTCGGGTCGGGCCTGTACATGCTGCACAGCGAGCGCGGCCGGACCCGCGCAGCGGCGCTGGACGCGCAGCCCGAATGAAAATCGGGCCCACGCTCCCTCACTTCGTGTGGTCGCTGCGCCCCGACGTGTGCGGGCACACCGCGGCCGAAGCAGCGCGCGGATCACCGATGAAGGTGCGAGCCGACCAGAGCTCGGGGAACGGGATCTCGTCCATCGTGGGCGCCAGCCACGCAATGCCCTCGGTGCCGAAGTACGCAGGCCTGGCGCCGAAAGTCCGGCGCGTTGCCATCAGGTGGCGGTACTTCCAGTGCATGAAGCCCTCCGCGATGTCCGCCAGTGTCTCGCCAAGCTGCTGCATTTCGACATGGGTGTCCGGGGCTGCATAGATGTTGCGCCAGACCTGTTCCACCTCTTTGCTGGGGCTGTAGCGCGCACTCAGGTCACGCTCGAGCCAGGCACGCGGCACCTCCATGCCCTGGCGTGCCAAGCAGGCCAGCACGTCGTCGTAGAGGCTCGGTTCGGCCAATGCCTTGGTGAGCTGCGCCAGGCGCTCAGGCTGGGGAGCGAAGTGCTGCAGATGCTCCGCCTGCTTGATGCCCAGCAGATAGGCCATGTGCCGGTAGGTCCATCCCTGCAGTGCCGTGTCCTTGCCGTGCGTCGCGGCGGCGCGCGAGAGAATCGCCAGCAGGTCGTTGGGTGTCATCCAGGCAATGGAACGCCAGATCGCGTCCAGAGGCTCCTGGTGGGCAACCACCCGCAACAGGGTCCGTTGAGCCTGGGCCAGGTTGTCGGCGCGCAGAAAAGCCTGCGCCGTCTGGATCTCCTTGATGATGAGCATCCAGTAGAGCTCGGACACCTGCACGTGAACGATCCACGCATGCTCGCCCGGATGGTCGCTGACCGTGCGTTGCAGCGAGTGAAGCACGTCGGTCTGGATCCACTTGCTGTACGGTGTCTGGCCGGCGGCCCCGCGCAGTGCTTCGGGGCTTTCGAGGCTTTGAGGACTATGGCTCATTTCATGCTCCTGGTTGTATTCACGGCGTGCAGACGGCTTCAGGCCGCGGCGGCGGCGGGACAGTCCACGACGGCATCCATGTGCGCGGAGTACGGCATCGATCGGACCGATGCCTGGATCGCTTCCTTGCAGAGCGACGGCCGCCTGGCGAGCGCATCGAAGTAGCGCTCGACATGGGGCAGCCCTGCCCACATCGAGGACAGTCCGAGATAGTTCATGCGGACAAGATTGACGCCCCACAGCACATCGGCGAGCGAGAAGGCATTGCCCCACAGGCAGGAGAAGGACTTAGCCGCGAGGTCCCGCTCCAGGCCCTTCAGAAGATCGCCCGCATGCTGGCGGGCCGCACGCTGGAACGCCGGGTCGTGGCACACCTTCTTGCCTGCGCTCTCCTTCTCGATCTTGGCGCGGCAGGCGGCCACCAGCTCGGCGTCGCCGGCATGGATGGCGATCAAGCCTTCCAGCGCCATGATCTTGTAGTCGTAGACCGTCTCCATGGACGACTTGAGAGCATCGGGCCGCCGGTCGGCGTCCGGATGGAAGCCGTAGAGCAGCGCTCCGTTCGGGATCCTGTCGACGATGCCGACCTGGCGCATCACCTCCGTGCGTGCCTCGGGGTTGTCCGGCACGAGCTGTACCGGCGTGCGCGAGACTGCGTCGAGATAGGTGCAGATCCGGCGCGAGTCCGCCACCACGCGACCTGCCTGGTAGTCCACCAGCAACGGCACCACGCAAGGGTCGAAGCCTTCCGTTTCGACCGAGGTGCGGCCGCTGTAGCCGCTCACGAATTGCAGATCCAGTTCGCGCGCTGCGATCAGCCGCAGGCGGATGTAGGCCGGGCTGTAGTGCTCGGCCGGAACCAGGCCGCTCGGTCCCATCGAACTGAGGATGAGCATGTCGTTGGAACGATAGGGCAGCGCCTTTTCGTGCAACACCGTGCGCACCTTCTGCGAGCAGAGGGAGCTCGCCGCGTGGAACAGCTCGAAGCGCGGGTTTGCGCTGTCGCCCACGACCGTGCTGCGGCGTGGGTCCTGGATGGCGGCGCGGGCGGAAGCGGCCATGGTCATCAACGGGTGCGTCATTGCATTTCTCCTTCTCTGCGCGTCGGGCAGGTGGACAGTTCACGATCGGTTTGGCGAGGCGGGCGGGCAGATGAACGGGGTGAATCGTTTGGATGCAGCAGCCGCTCCATCCGCCGTGCGATCTGCAGCAGTGCAGCGTCGTCGCCCGGGCGGCCAACGACCTGCAGCCCGACCGGGAGCGCGCCGACACTTCGGCGCAGCGGGATCGAGATCGCGGGGCAGCCTGCGAGGTTGAAGGGCGCCGTATAGGTCATCAGGGCTTCCCGCACGGTGCCGCTCCAGTTGCCGATCGCCAGCCTTGTCTCGCCGACCCGCGGCGCGGTGCAGGGCGTGGTGGGCAGCACGATGAAGCGGTGCCTGGCCATGAGGCGCTCGAGCCCCGCGGCGAACTTGCGGCGCGCCTGTTGTGCCGACGCGTAGTCTTCCACTCGCGTCGCCATGGCCCGCGTGAGCCGTTCGACAGTTTCCGCGCCGTAGTTCGCGGCAATCCAGTCCGGGTCTCTGCGCGCGAAGTGCACGAGTCCGCCTTCGGCCAGCACGATGCGCGCAAAAGCGTCGAAGCTGCCGCCGAAGAGATCCCCCGCGTTCAGTGCCTCGAGAGAGAAAGCAGACGCCAGCGCATCGGCCGCGACGGCGAATGCGCATGCGATGTCGGCGGCCGGGGGCAGCGAAGCGATGCTGCAGATGACACCGATACGTGCGTCGCCGAGTTCGTCCGCAGCGTCGCTGCCGCCGACGATGCGCAGCGCCTCGGCAAGAACGCTCACGTCGCTGACGCTCGCTCCGAGCAGACCCGGATGGTCGAGGCTCGCGGCCAGTGGAAAGATGCCCTGGGTCGGCACCACCCCGTAGCTCGGCTTGAATCCTGTAACGCCGCAGAGTGCGGCGGGAATGCGCACCGAGCCCCCCGTGTCCGTGCCGAGTCCCGCGGCCATCACGCCGTCGGCTATGGCCACGGCCGCGCCGCCGCTCGAGCCACCCGGAATGCGCCGGGCGTCCAGCGGATGGAGCGTGTCGCCGAAGGCGGCGCTCGCGGTGGTGACGCCCCAGGCGAACTCGTGCGTGGTCGTCTTGCCGACGACGATTGCGCCTTGCTCCACGAGCGTGCGCACCACAGCGGCGTCCGCCGAAGGGACGTTGCCGATGAAGGCGGGCGATCCGTAGCGGGTTTCGATCCCCTGGGTGTCGATCAGGTCCTTGACGCCGATGGGCAGGCCTTCCAGCGGACGCTGCGTGCCTTCGGCGTAACGGCGGTCACTTTCGGCGGCGGCCGCAAGCGCGTGTTCGCGTGGAATGCAGGCGAAGGCGTTCAGCCGGCGCTGCGTATCGTCGGCACGTTGGAGCGTGACCAGCGCGAGCTCGCGCGCGCTGATCCGCCTGCTGGCGAGATCGTCCAGCGATTGCCGCAGCGATGGCGCGGCGCGCGGTGCATGCAGGTTCACCACAGACGCTCCAGCAGCGCATCGAGGCGCGCGGGTGCGTCGTCGCCGAGGTCCGCGACCTCGTCGGGGTAGTTGGCCTCGAGCAGCGCGGCCACTTCCGGCAGCCTCGCACGGTCGAGGTCGAAGTCGGACACGCGGCTCGGCAGGCCGAGCGCCGCGACGGCAGCAGCGATGCGCGCTGCCAGACGCTCCGCGGCGCCCGGCCCGCCTGGGGACAGGGCTTCGAGCTTGTCGCCATAGAAAGCCGCGCACGCCCGGATGACCGGCGCGAGCGTGATGCACGAGGTCGCGCTGTGCGGCAGGCCGAAGGTGCCGCCCAGGATGTGGCCGATGCGGTGGCTCAATCCATAGATCACGGAGGCGGGCGAAAAATAGCACTGCCAGGCGCCGAGCTGGAGCTGCAGCAGGTCGTCGTCCGTCACCAGCCCGGCCTCGATGGCCTGGCGCGTCTCGAGCCTGGCGGGCCACTTCTCGATCACCCGCAGGAAGCGGTCCACGCCGCTGGCGGCCATGATCGCGTGCGGATGGCTTGGCATGACCTTGCGCATGCCCTCCACGGCGTGGTCGATGCCCTTGATGGCGGACGACAGCAGCAGCGCCCGCGGTGTGCCGCGCACCAGCAGCGGATCGATGAGCACGACCTTCGGCGTGGTCTCGCGGACCGCGTAGCTGCGCTTGAACTTCTGCGGCCCGCCGGTCTCGGTGATGCCGAAATAGTGCGAGAACTCCGAGCCGGAGAGCGTTGTCGGCAACGCGACGATCGGAAGATGCCTGCCGGTGCGGCCGTGATGCAGGTGGGAGACTGCCTTGGCGGCGTCGAGCACCGAGCCGCCGCCGACGCCCACGATGGCGCCCGCATTCGAGCGCAGGCAGGCCTCGAGCGCTGCGTGCACTGCCACGCCGGGAACGTGCGCGGGGAGATCGAGAAAGTTGCCGACGCTGCGATTCAGGTGTGGCTCGACATGGTCGCGAACCAGTGCCTCGAGCGGTTCGACGGTGAAGACGATCGGCCGCTCGATGCCGAAATCTGCAATGCGCGGCAGCGCAGTGGCCAGCGTGTTCTCGCCCCAGAACACCGCGTCTTGCGGCAGGCAGTTGAGATGGTTCATGTCGGCGGTCCTGATCCGATGGAGTCGGTGGACCGCGACGATAAGGCCGATGGAGTCTGGCTGGAGCCCCCCGGGCGAGGACTCTGCGTCCAAGCTTCTGGACGATCGCCGTGGCGGCTTCAGTGGCCTGCGAAGCCCGTGACCTTCGGGATCTCCAGCGCCAGGAAGTCGACCAGCGATCGCACCGCGGGCAGCAGTCCGGTTCGATAGGGAATGAGTGCCGCGATGCGGGCATCGGCCGCGATCCAGCCCGGCAGGATCTGGCGAAGCGAGCCGGCCACGAGCTCATTGCGGCAGATATAGCCCGGCAATGCCGCGATCCCGACGCCGGCACACGCGGCTTCCTTGAGCGACACCATGCTGTTGCTCTGGAAGCGCGGGGCCATGGCGACGACGAACTCCTTGCCACCGGGGCCCTTCAGCTGCCACTGCACCGGGCCGTTCCGCACGATGGAGATGCTGGCGTGGTGCAGAAGATCTTCGGGGCTTTGCGGTTCCTTCATCTTCGCCAGATAGGCCGGGCTGGCGAACAGGTACCAGGGCGCGCTCGCGATGGCGCGCTGCACGAGGGTCGAATTCTGCAGCGGCGACGTATGCCCGCGAATGGCCAGGTCGAAGCCCTCGCCCACGATGTCGACCAGCCTGTCGGTCGCGATCTCGACGATCTGGACCTTGGGGTGGCGGTTCAGGAAGACCGGCAGCAGGTCGCGCAATGCGAACTGCGCGATCTCCACCGCCGTCGTGATGCGGATGACCCCGCTGGGTTCGGCGAGACGCTGTCGAATGGCCTCTTCGGCAATGTCCGAACTGCGCAGCATCGCGACCGCGTACTGGTAGAACTCCTTGCCGATGTCGGTCGTGCCGAACTGGCGCGACGTCCGGTTGAGCAGCCGCACGCCCAGCGACGCCTCGAGTTCCTGCACGCGGTGGCTCAGCGTCGATTTGGGCAGGCGCAGCGCCTGGCCGGCGGAGGTGAAGCCGCCGCGGTCGACGACCTGCACGAAGTAGTAGACGTCCTTGAGATCGAGCATCGGGGTGCCGTGTCGGGGGAATCGCGGCGAGCATAACGCCGCGGCGCTCCCGATGACCCATCGTCCAGGAATCCGCAACCTTGCGTGCAAGCCGCACCGGCTTCTCAAGCGTGCCCGCGGTTCATACGATTTGCCAGCCGGTCGACGCAACCGCTCACGACCGCCACCACCACGCATGGAGACACTTCAATGAACTCGCTCATCGACGAACTCATTTGCGAGCGGCGCACCAAGCGCGGCTTCCTGGACCGACCCGTACCCGTCGAGACGGTGAGGGACATCCTCTCCGTCGCGAAGTACGCGCCCAGTTCCAGCAACACGCAGCCGTGGCGATGCTACGTGGTCACGGGCGAGGCACGCAACCGCGTGACCACGGCGGCCGTCGAGGCGTTCCGCGCCGGGCCCGAGAAGCTCGCTCCCGAGTACCCCTTCTTTCCGCAGCCGCTGCACGATCCCTACTCGTCGCGCTTCAACACCTTCCGTGGCCAGCTCGGCGACGCGCAGGGCGTGCACCGCAGCGACAAGGTGGGCCGCATGCGGGACGTGGAGCGGCAGTTCCTCTTCTTCGATGCCCCGGTCGGGATCATCTTCACGATGGACAGGCGCCTGGAATGGGCCAGCTTCATCTGCTACGGATGCTTCCTGCAGAACATCATGCTTGCTGCCAAGGCACGGGACCTGGACACCTGTCCGCAGCAGATCTGGTCTCTCCAGTACCCGGTGCTCCGCGCCGAACTCGGAATTCCCGAAGGCGAGATGGTCGTCGCGGGAATGTCGCTCGGCTATGCGGACAACAGCATGCCGGAGAACCGGATGGCCTTGCACAAGCTGGAAGTGGAGGAGTTCACCACCTTCATCGCCGCCTGAAACGGGACTCGACGCTTCACCCTACCCAACCACTCAACAAGGAACTTGGATGTCGATCATCAAAGGCTTTCATCACCTGACCGCCTGCGTCAGCGGGGCTCAGGAAGACGTGGATTTCTACGTCAAGCTGCTCGGCCAGAGCCTGGTCAAGAAGACCGTGCTGCTGGACGGGGAAGACCCGATCTACCACCTCTACTACGGCAACCCGAAGGGCGATGCCGGAACGCTGGTCACGTCTTTTCCCTTCAGCCAGAAAGGCGTGAAGGGACGGCGCGGCTCCGGCCAGATTCGCGTCATCAACTACTCCGTGCCCGCGGGTTCGCTGGACTTCTGGCGCGCGCGCTTCGCCGCCCATGGGGTCGCCTTCGACAAGGACGTGGTCGAGCGCTTCGGCGAGCAGCGCCAGCGCTTTCATCACCCCTGCGGCATCGAGTTCGACCTGGTCGCTTCCGATCGCGACCCGCGCTTGCCGTGCCTGGCCGATGACATCCCCGAAGCCTTCGCCATCCGTGGCGTGCACAGCATCACGCTGTCGCTGCGCGAGGTGGCCGAATCGATCACCTTCATGCAGGAGGCCATCGACTTCCGCTATGCGGGCCAGGCGGGGCCGTACCACCGCTTCGAGACGCATGGCGGTGCGCCCGGCACCATCGTCGAGTTCCTTCATGAGCCGGATCGCCTGCAGGGGTCGTCGATCTATGGCGAAGGCACCATCCACCATGTCGCCTTCGCGGTCGACAGCGAAGCGCAGCAGATGCAGATCAAGGACAAGCTGATGGGCATGGGCTACATCGACACCTCCGAGTCGGTCAACCGGAACTACTTTCGCTCGATGTATTTCAAGATGCCGGGGGGCGTGATCTTCGAGGCGGCCACGACCGACATCGGGTTTGCCATCGACGAGGAACCGGGTCACTTCGGCGAAGAGTTCCAGCTGCCGCCATGGCTCGAAGATCGCAAGCATGAACTGCTCGGCCGCCTGGAGCCGATCTCGGTATGAACGCCTTCTTCAAACCCAAGGTCCTGGTCGCCTTCTACTCGCGCAACAGCTCGACCGAGCTGCTGGCCAAGGCGATTGCCGAAGGTGCGGCAGGCGAGGGCGCCGAGGTGCGGCTGCGCCGGGCTCGCGAAGTGGTCGGTCCGGCCGTCATGCAGCAGTCGCCCGGCTGGTCAGAGCGCGCGGAACAGATGAACGCGCGGTACGAGGCGCCGACCGAAGCGGACGCCGAATGGGCCGACGCGATCGTGCTGGGCACGCCGACACGCTTCGGCTCCATCTCTTCGGAGCTGAAGGCCTACATCGATGGGCTCGGGGGACTGTGGTTCCAGGGCAAGCTCAACGGCAAGGTGGGCTCGGCATTCGGTGCGACCTCGTCGCTGCATGGCGGCAACGAGTCGACCTTGTTGTCGATGTACACGCCGATGGCGCACCTGGGGCTGGTCATCGTTCCGCTCGGCTATGCCGATGCCGCGATGTTCAAGGCCGGTACGCCGTATGGCGCAACGCATGTATCGAAGCTCGACACGGTCGAGCCCGATGCCGAGCACCTCGACGTGGCGCGCTTTCAGGGGCGGCGCGTGGCCACGGTCGCCAGGGCACTGCGAGGCGGAGCAAACGTCGAGTCTGTCGCCTGAGAAGCGCAGCAAGCGCAGTTCAGTCGCCGCTCAGCAGCGGCATCCATCCGGGCTGCTCGCCGACGCGGCGTGTCCACGCCTGGATGGCGGGGTAGCGGGCCATGTCGTAGCCGCCTTGCCCGGCGAGCGACACATAGCACGAGACCGCCAGGTCGGCGAGCGTGTACCGCTCGCCGACCATCCAGGTGTGCCCGTCGAGCCAATGTTCGAGTTTCGCCAGGGCAGCGTCGCCGTCCTTCTGAAAGCGGGCGATGTCTTCCGCCCGGTCGGCAGCCAACCCCCGCAGGTGGAAGACGCGTGGTATCGCAATCGGCTTCTGAAGATCCGCCTGCTCGAAGAACAGCCAGCCCAGCACCTCT
This sequence comes from Variovorax sp. PBS-H4, assembly GCF_901827205.1. Taxonomy (NCBI): domain Bacteria; kingdom Pseudomonadati; phylum Pseudomonadota; class Betaproteobacteria; order Burkholderiales; family Comamonadaceae; genus Variovorax; species Variovorax sp. PBS-H4. The sequence continues at coordinate 1,267,845 of NZ_LR594675.1, forward strand.
GCGCGCAGGAACGGGTCCTCGGGCACGAAGCGGGTGCCCTCGGCCAGGTAGAGCAGGATGGCGCCCGACTCGACCAGCGTTCGACCGTCCTCGAGTTCGAGTGCCGGGACCCGCGCGAAGCGGCTCTTCTGCTGGAACGCCGGGCTTGCGGCTTCTCCTTTGACGAGATCGAGTGTCACCCGTTCGAACGGAATTCCGAGCTGGTTCAGCAGGAGGCGGACTTTCCAGCAGTTGCCGGAGAAACGGCTGTCATAGAGGCGAAGCATGGGTGGACTCGCAAGAGGCAGAGGGGAACGAATGGGCAGGTAGGGATGATCCCGTTCCGCCCGGCTGCTGGCAAGCCTCTTGAGTCCTCCCGTGCGGCCTTCGGCAGCACGCACCGCACCGCTATCGCCTCCTCGCGGGAGGACTCATGACTGCCGGAGGCATCAAGCCGGCGACAACCTGCCGGAGCCACGCGTTGCCCGGGTCCCTGTGAAAGCGCGCGTGCCAGTGCTGCTTGACCGTGTAGCGCGGCAGTTTGCAGGGAACGGGCAGGTGGCGGATCGGCTCGCGCGCGAGCATCACGCTCGCATAGTGGCGCGGCACCGTGGCCAGCAGCTCCGTCTCGGCCACGATCTGCGCCACGGCGAGGAAGCTCGGCACCCGCAAGGCAACGCTGCGCTGGATGCCGGCTGCGGCGAGCGCTTTTTCCACGATCGCGGTGTGGCCGGTGCCCGAGGTGCTCACTTCGACATGGCGCTCGGTGCCGTAGGCCTGCTTGCCCAGCCGCTTGCCGATGCGTGCATGGGAGGCGCTTGCGATGCAGAGGAAGTCCTGTTCGAAGAGCGACTGCTGGTAGAAGCCGGCGTCGAGCTGCGGCATATAGCCCACCGCGAGGTCGACTGCGCCATCTTCGAGGCGCCTGGGCGTGTCGGCAGAGATCTTCTCGGCCTCGATGTCGATGCCCGGCGCGCGGGACTGCAGGTGGTTCAGCAGCCGCGGGAGCAGGGAGATCTCACCCAGGTCCGTCATGCAAACGCGAAACGAGCGCCTGGCACTGGACGGGTCGAAGGCAGGGGCCCCGGTCCTGGCGTTCTCGAGGCTCTCGCGCACCTGCCGCAGCAGAGGGTGCAGCGCGTCTGCCCGCGGTGTCGGCCGCATGCCGCGCGACGTGCGGGCAAAGAGCGGGTCGCCGTAATAGCTGCGCAGGCGGCCCAGCGCCGTGCTCGCGGCGCCCTGGCTGATGCCGAGTGTTTCCGCGGCGCGCGAAACATTCAGGGCCTTGTAGATCTCGTCGAAGACCGAGATCCATTCCAGATCGAGCGACGCCATCGGGTTGACTCCTGTGATATCGAAAACCTCGATACAGAGTATCCATGCATACGGTTGATCCTGATAGCGCGCTCGCTCAAGAATGCGTGCTCTCACCCACCAAGGAGCCGATGTGATTTCAGGATTCATGCGCACAGTTCTTGGCGGCCGCGTCGTGTCCGCGCTCCTTCTTGCGGCTGGAGGGTGCCTGCACGCAGCGGCCTCGGCGCAGGCGGCTTTTCCGTCCAAGCCAGTGACGATCATCACGACCTTTTCGGCCGGCAGCGGCCCGGACGCCATGATGCGCGCCGTCGGAGAGAAGCTCTCCGCGCAGTGGAAGACACCGGTGCTCGTCGACAACCGGCCCGGCGGCGCAGGCTTCATCGCCATCAATGCCGCGCGCGCCGCAGCGCCGGACGGTCATACGCTGCTGATGCACGAAGGCGATGCGATCAGTGCCTTGCCGCATCTCTTCAAGAGCCGCAGGTTCCGCGTGTTCGATGCCTTCGAGCCGGTCGGCGTGCTCTACGACACGCCCTTCTTCGTCGTGGTCTCGTCGACCTCGCCCTGGAAGAACGTCGGCGACTTGCTGGCGGCGGCCAAGGCGAAGCCGGGCGCGCTTACCTACGGCACCTGGGGCGTCGGAAGCACGGCGCACCTGCAATCCGCATTGTTCGAGGGCAAGGCGGGCGTGCGGATGCTGCACGTGCCCTATAAGGAAATGGGGCAGCTCTACACCGGGGTGAGTACGGGCGAGACCGACTGGGCGCTGGGCGCCATGGCGTCGACCCAGTTCGCCTACCAGGCCGGGCGGGTGAAGTACCTGGCGGTCACGCGCGCGCGGCGCCTGCCGGACATGCCGGACGTTCCGACGCTGGCCGAGGCCGGAGGGCCTGCGAACTTCGAGGCGAGCGGCTTCGTCGCACTGCTGGCCCCCAAGGGAACCCCGGAGCCGATCTGCGAGAGGATCAACAAGGACCTGCTCGCCGCAGTCGCCAGTCCCGAGGTGCAGGCCCGCTTCAAGACTTTCAATTTCGAAGCTGCGCCCTGGTCGCCGGCGCAGACGCGCCGCGCGATCGAGACACGCACCGCGGCCTATGAACAGGTCATCACGAGCAATGGCATCAGGCTCGATTGAGGCGCGTGCGCATGACTCGAATCAGCAATCCAGGTGCACCGGCTGCGTCAGCGTCGGCTGGCACGCTGCCACCTGACGTGTGCCGGTGGGGAGCGACGGACATCGCTGCGCGCATTCGCGACGGAGCCATCTCCAGCGTCGAAGTGACGCAGGCCTTCCACGCCCGCATCGATGCCGTGAATCCAAGGCTGAACGCTATCGTCCACGCAGACCGTGAACGCGCCCTGCAGATGGCGCGCGAAGCCGATGCGCTGCGGGCTCGCGCACCGCAAGAGATGGGATGCCTTCACGGGGTGCCCGTCACCATCAAGCTCAACGTCGACGTGGCGGGAGAGGCGACGACGAACGGCGTTCCGGCTTTCGCAGACCGCATCGCACCGGCCGACAGCGCCGTGGTGGCCAACCTGCGGCGCGCCGGCGCGGTGATCCTCGGCCGGACCAACGTGCCGCCCTTCTCCTTCAGGTGGTTCACCGAGAACCCGCTGCATGGAAGGACCTTGAACCCTTGGCGCACTGAGATCACCTCCGGCGGCTCGAGCGGCGGTGCGGCGGTTGCCGCGGCTTCGGGTATGTGCGCCTTGGCGCATGGCACCGACATTGCGGGCTCGATCCGCTACCCGGCCTATGTCAACGGGGTGGTGGGCCTGCGTCCGACGCCGGGTCGCGTCCCGGCCTGCCATCCCACGACCACGACGCGCTTTCTCGGATTGCAGCTCTTCTCGGCGCAGGGCGTGCTGGCGCGCGGCGTCAGGGACGTCGAGTTGGGCCTGCGCGCGATGGCGGCCGAAGGCGCCAGCGATCCGACCTGGATCTCTGCGCCACTGGACTTCCCCGACGACGGCGCACCTGTGCGCGTGGCGTGTGTGGATGAAATCCCCGACACGCGGCTGGCCCCTGAAGTCAAGGCTGCCCTGTCGCAGGCAGCGCGCTCACTGGAAGCGGCGGGCTATCGGGTCGAGCGCGTCGTGCCACCCGGCATCGACGAAGCCCTGGAGATCTGGCTGGCCGTGGTGATGAACGAAGTGCGCATGGGCATGTTGTCCGCTGTCGAGGCCATGCAGGACGCCAGCATCCTGAGTTCAGTCCGCTCGATGGCAGCCTGCGCTCCGGCCCCCGAACTGCACGCGTATGCCACGGCACTGGCGAGGCGCGACGTGCTGCGCCGAGAGTGGAACGAATTCTTCGAGCGCTATCCGCTGCTGCTCATGCCGACTTCGTGCCGGGCCCCGATGCCGTGGGGCGAAGACTTGCAGGGGCCGGAAAAGATGCGTGAACTGCTCGCGGACCAATCTCCTCTGATTGCGGTCGCGGCGCTGAGCCTGCCGGGACTCCATGTTCCGACCGGGCTGCAGGCGGGTTTGCCGAGCGGCGTGCAACTGGTGGCCGCAAGCTTTCGTGAACGGCGCCTGCTCGAAGCCGCACGGATCATCGAGCGCGACGCGGAGCCTTTTCCCGACGCCGCGATGAACAGAGCCTGAACGTCGGGAACGAGCACTGCGCGAACGTGCGGGCAGGATGCTTCGTCAGGCCATCATTTGCTCGAGCGTCTTTCCGGCGTCGAGTGCTTCTTTCAGCCAGCGGGGCTTCGGGCCCATGCCGGACCATGTATGTCCGGCATCATCCTTGTAGGCAATCTTCGCCCTGCGCTTCTTGGCCGCTTTGCGCTTGCCGCCAGTCATTTCCGCGGAAGGGGCTTGCGTGGCGAATTCCTCGAGTGTCCTGCCCCCGTCGAGTGCACTGCGCAACCAGCCCGGCCGCTTGCCCATGCCTGACCAGGAATTGCCTTGGCCGTCACTGTATTTCGCAGCGCGGACTGGAGCCGCCTTTTTCGCATTTTTCTTCGCACCGTTGGACGCAGTGCCAAAACCCAGTTGCTGAGCGCTGAGTCCGTAGTGCTTGATCGCGACCTTGATACGGGCGACGACTTCGTCGATTTCCCGCACGCGCAGCTTTTCAGCCTGGCGCTGGAGAGTCTCGATTTGCTTCTGAATCTGCTCGTAACTCTGAGTCATTGGATTTGGATTCCAGTATGTGAAGAAGACTCGACTTTAATCTTATTGGCGAGCCCTGCAAAACCGGGTGTCCAGAAACGGCAGTTCTTCAAGCGAGTGCGCTTTGCAATGCACTCGATTGGCGGTGAAGCCAGGAGCCGCCACGCGGCGTGCATCGGCGACTCAGGCCGTCGAGCATTTCGTCGCGTGGTCGGCGGGCTCGTCGAGGATCTTCTTTACAGGTGAGAGCCTGTTCCTAGTCCGCCTTGAGCCGGCCGTCCTTGGTGGCCTGGGTGGCCAGCGCGTATTCGGCATCGAGGATGCGCGCGAACTCCTGCGGCGTGCCGGAGAAGGCGACGCTTCCGAGCTCCCGAGCACTGTTGACTGTCTGCGGGTCCTTGACGGCCTGGGCCAGCGCTGCGGCGAGCTTGTCCTGCACGTCTTTCGGGGTTGCGCTGGGCGCCACCACGCCGACATAGGTTGTGCCGTCGAGCTCGCCGAAGCCTTGCTCGGCAACCGTCTGCACGCCTGGCAGCGACGGGTCCTGCGTGGGCCCGAGGACCGCCAACGCCTGAAGTGTGCCGGCCTTCACGTGCTGGAGCGAGCTCGTCACCTGGTCGAAGTGCACGTCGACCTGGCCGCCGATCAGGTCGACCAGCGCGGGGCCCGAGCCCTTGTAGCTGACGACGGTGAACTTGGCCTTGAGCAGGCTCTCCAGCTGCAGCAGCGCGAGATGGTTCGGCGTGCCCGGTCCGGAATGGGCCGCGACCAGCTTGCCGTCGCCCGAGCGTGCATAGGCGGCGAGCTCCTTGAAGTTCTTGAAGCGGGTTTCGTTCTTGCGCGACAGCAGCACCATCGAGCTCTTGTTCACCAGTCCGATCGGCGCGAAGCTCGATCGGCCGTAGCTGGTCTTGACCATCTCCGGGACGGTGACGATGACGCCGGCGCCGCACAGCAGCAGCGTGTAGCCGTCGGCCGGGGCGCGGGCGACCTGCATCGCGCCGATCGAGCCGCCGGCGCCGGCGCGGTTGTCCACGATCACCGACTGGCCCAGCACCTTGCCCAGCGCAACGGCCACCGTGCGCGCGACGATGTCGGTGTTGCCGCCCGGCGAGAAGGGCACGACCAGCGTGATCGGCTTGCTGGGAAAGGCCTGCGCCCAGGCGCTCGTGCCCAGCAGGCTGCCCGCGGTTGCGGCCGCGCCGAGGTTCAGCAGTTTGCGACGTTGAATGTTCATGGCTTTGTGTCTCCGATACCTGTGTCGATGGAAGCTGGGCCGCGCGTCAGTTTTCGAAGCGCAGGACGTCGTCGAGCGCGCTCTTGATCCCGGCGAGCTGCGCGTCGGTCGTCGGTGGCATCGGGGCGCGCGGCAGCCCCGCGTTGCAGCCTTGCAGCGTGATGGAGGTCTTCAGGTTCGCGGGCAGGTTGTCGGCCACGATGGCGTTCCAGAACGCCAGCATCGACTTGTGCATCTCCAGCGCCTTGGCATGGTCGCCGGCCTGCACGGCGTTCCAGAGCGCGACGCACACGCCCGGCAGCGCAGCCGGCGTCGCGGCGATCGTGCCGTGCGCGCCGAGCGCGAAGGACGAATACAGCAGCGCATCCACGGCCGAGAAGACCTTGCAGCCCTGCGGCACGCCCAGCAGCAGGTCGGCCATGAGTTTCAGGTCGCCCTGGCTCTGCTTGATGCCCTGCACGCCGGGCAGATCCTTCATGAGCCGGATCATCTGCGCCGGGTTCAGGTAGTTCCACGGCACGACGTTGTAGATGATGACCGGGATGTCCACCGCCTCCGTCAGCGCCTTGAAGTGGCGGAAGGTCGCGTCCTCGTCGGGCTTGAAGAGGTAGTGCACCGGCGTGACCTGCAGTGCCGCGATGGGCAGGTGCGAGATCGCCCGGGCGCGGTTGATCGCGTCGCGCGTGCTGTTGGAAATGATGCCGGCGACGATCGGCACGGCGCCCGCCACTTCCTCCGCGGTGATTTCCAGGAGGCGCTTGAACTCGTCGATCGTGAGCGTATGGCCTTCGCCGCTGCTGCCGCCTGGGCACAGGCCGTGCACCTTCTTGTCGAGGTTGAAGCGAATGACCTTGCGGAAGGCGGCTTCGTCGATGTCGCCGCTGGCGGTGAATGGCGTGACGAGGGGCGGGATGACGCCCGAGAGATCAAGACCCATGAAAGGCTCCAGTTTTTCCGGTGGTGAATGGTTTCTTTGACGTCCGGCAGGCGATGCGCCGCGTGGACGTTGCTGGCTGCGTCGAACTATACCCCGACTAACATGTCAGACAAGTGCTAGTGATAACCCTAGTCAGCTCACCAGTGCAACCTGACGAGACGTTTGCCCGTACCATCCGGGCATGAACACCTCCGCCATTGCCCCGTCCGAGTTGCCGAAAGCGCCTGGGCGCCGGGCCGCCGCGCCCGAGCCGGTCACGCAGCGAAACCGGGCCTACCAGGGGTTTCGCCAGCAGATCATCGATGCGCGCATCCGGCCGGGGCAGTTCGTCTCGCAGCGCGAGTTGATGCAGCTGCTCGAGATGCCGCTGGCCGCCGTGCGCGAGCTGGTGCCGAGGCTCGAGGCTGCCGGGTTGATCAAGGCGGTGCCCAAGCGAGGTCTGCAGATCGCCACCGTCGACATGAAGCTGATCCGCAACGCCTGGCAGGTTCGTGCGATGGTGGAGCGCGAAGCCGTCGTGAATTTCGCGCGCGTGGCCAGTGCCGAGACCCTCGCCCGCCTCATTGCCGACCACGAGGCCATCCTCGAGCGCGCACTGCAGCCCCGTCCCGACGAAGCGCTCGAGAAGGACGCCCAGGCGGTCGATTGGGGGCTGCACGACATGATGGTCGACGCGATCGGCAACGAGATCCTGTCGGAGATCTACCGGGTCAACAGTCTGCATGTCCGCTTGATCCGGTACGACGCGGATTCGATGCGCCCGGTGCAGGTCGTGCCTGCCATGCGCGAACACCTCGAGTTCCTGCGCGCCTTGGCCGACGGGGATGCGGATGGCGCGCTGGATCGCATGATGGCCCACATCGAGCAGTCCAAGCACCGGGTGCTCGGCGGCATGCTGCGGGTGGGGCAGTAGCGCACGGGCCGATCCGGCTTGCAGGATCGTTGCCCATGTTTGCACGATCCTGCAACCCGCAAGCCTCGTTCGAGACAAACGGGGGCGAGCTGCTTAAGCTTGCGCGCATGCTGACATCCATCCAGAAAGCGCCGCAAGACGACCGGTCCTCGGAGCAGTTGCAGGTTACCGTGATGCGGGCCGAGCTCGCGGCCCTGATCGACCAACTCACCGGCGGCGTCGACGGCCTGCGCCCGACCGCGATCCCGCGCCTGTCGATCGCGCGTGCCACGCAGTCGCAGCATCCGGTGCACGCGATCCACGATCCAGCCTTCTGCGTGCTGGCGCAGGGCAGCAAACGCGTGCTGCTGGCCGACGAGGTCTACATCTACGACAGCGGCCAGTACCTGGTGGTCGCACAGAACCTGCCCGTTTCGGGCCAGGTGATCGACGCCTCGCCCGATGCGCCGTACCTGGGCTTGAAACTGAGCTTCGACGTCAAGGACATCGCTGCCGCAGCGCTGGAGTTCAGGTTCGGCGAGACCGCCCCGCAGCGCGCGTCGCCGCGGGGGATCTACACCGGCGAGTTGTCCACGGCCGTGCTCGACCCGGTGCTGCGCCTGGTCAAGCTGCTGGCTTCGCCCGAAGACGTGCCCGCGCTGGCGCCGCTGGTCGTCCGCGAACTCCTGTACCGGCTGCTGAAGTCGCCCGACGGCTGGCGCCTGGCCCAGATGGCAATGGTGGACAGCCACAGCCAGCGCATCACCCAGGCCATCAGCGTGCTGTCGCGGCGCTTCCAGGAGCCGCTGCGTGTCGAGGCCCTCGCCGAAGAGGTTCACATGAGCGTGTCTTCGCTGCACCATCACTTCAAGGCTGTCACGGCGATGAGCCCGCTGCAGTTCCAGAAGCAGCTGCGCCTGCAGGAGGCGCGGCGCATCATGATCGGCGAGAACGTGGACGCCGCCACGGCCGGCCACCGCGTGGGCTATGAAAGCCAGTCGCAGTTCAACCGGGAGTACAGCCGCTTCTTCGGCTCGCCGCCGGCGCGCGACGTGAAGCGGCTGCGGGAGCTGCAGCTCGGGCGCGTGGGCGGTTAAGGAGCCGAGCGCTGCGCACGCGCATCGAAGCCGCGCTCGCTCACAACGCCATCTCGATGATGGTGAAGTCGTCCTCGAGCACGCCGGGCCCGTGCGCCTCCCGCGCGAACGCCAGCAGTCTGTCGAGCTCGCATTGCCCGTCGGGCACGGCCTGCGCGAGTGCGCCGGTGAAGTCCGAAAACGCCAGCATGGAGCCGTCGGGCCTTGTGATCTCGTAGGTGCCGTCGCTGAACACGAACAGCCGCGCGGGCGAGCGCAGGATGCACTGTTCGTCAACATAGCGCGCCGCCGGCGACAAGCCGACGCACGGGCCGCTTGCCTTCAGCGCTTGGCATTCCCCGGGCGCATCGCGCGTGCCGCTCACCAGCATCGCCGGCGGGTGGCCGGCCGACGCGTAGCGCAGCCGCCCTGAGCCGCGGTGGTAGACGCCGTACCAGACGGTGCAGAACAGCTCGTTGTGGCGCTCCATCTGGTAGGCCAGGTTGAGCGCGGCGAGCACCTCCGCGGGCCGGCGGAAGTTGGTTCGTGGCAGGGCTTCGGAGCGCAGCGTATCGGCCACCGCCACCGAGAGCAGTGCGGCGCCCACGCCGTGGCCGCAGACGTCGATCAGGTAGAGAGCGAAGTGATTCCCGTCGATCCAGTGGTAGCCGAACGAGTCGCCGCCCAGCTCGGTCGAGGGCACGAAGCGCCAGTCGACCGTCATCGGCTCCGACAGCGGTGCCGGCAGGATGGAGAGGACATAGCGCTCGGCCTCGCGCAATTCCTGCTGCAGCCGGTCGTGGGTGCGCTGCAGCGCTTCCTGCGATGCAGCGAGCTCGCGATGGGCCCGCGTGAGCTCCTGGTTGGCGGCCTCGAGCTGCTCGATCAGCCTGGCTTCACGCTGGCTGAGCAGGGTCATGTCGTAGGCCTTCTGCTGGACCCGCTGCGCCTCTTCGTGTTCGGTCGTCACATCGAGCAGGACGATCCAGACCGTGGCGTCGTCGGCAAAGAAATGCACGTCGGCCACTCGCCCGCTGGGCATTTCCATGGAGCGAAGGAGGAAGGGGTTCTCCGCCAGCGGCAGCAGGCCCTCGAGGAAGGGGACCTGGTCGCAGGCGGAATCGCCGGGCCGGATGCCGGCCAGGCCGTAGTGCGCCAGCTCGCCGCCGGCATGCACCAGTTTCTGCGCCTCATCGACGGCCAGGTGCGCCAGCACGCGCTGCCCATGGACCAGCACCATGAGCGAATCGGAAATGCGTTCCGGCAGGTCCAGCATGGCGCGGGACAATGGGCAGGCCCTAGCGCGCCAGAAGCGCCGCGAGGTCCGAGAAGCTCGCCTCGACCCCGTCGCCGGTCTTGGCACTGGTGCGGCGGAAGGTCCACCCGGCCGCCTGCAGCGTCTCGATGCGTCGCGGCGGAAGTGCCCAGTCCTCGACGAGGTCCGCCTTGTTGAGCAGCGCGAGAAAGGGAATGCGGCCGACCTCCGCGTCGACGCGCGACTGGATCGAGGCGGCCGTCTCCAGGGTTTCGGGCCGCGTGCCGTCCACCACCAGCAGGTAGCCGGCCGCGCCGCGCAGGTAGCTCAGGCGCACCGCGGCCATGTCGTCCTCGCCGGCGATGTCCCAGAGGATCAGCGCGAGTGGTTCGGTGCCGAGGGTCATCACCTTCTTGTCGATCTTCACGCCGACCGTGGTGAGATAGGCGTCGGAGAAGATGGTGTCCACGTAGCGGCGCACCAGGCTGGTCTTTCCGACGCCGAATGCACCGAGCAGGCAGATCTTTTTTTGCAGCATGGGCAAAGGTCCGGTTTCAGTCGCTGGTGCCGACGACGAACGACACGCGCCGGTTGATCGACAACTCGTCGGCGCTCGCGCCGGGACGAAGCGGCTCCAGCGGGCCGGCGCCTCGAACGGAAAGCAGGTTGGGGTCGATGCCGCGGGCCCGCAGCATCGAGCGCACGACCTCGGCGCGCCCCAGGCTGAGGGCCAGGTTGGCGGTGTCCTTGCCGGTGGCATCGGCGTGGCCGACGATCGTCACGCGCACCGAGAAGCCGAGGCCGCGTGCCACGCGCACCAGCTCGCGAAGTTCCGTGGCCACGGTGTCGAGCTCGATGCCCTGCTCGGCCGTGGGGCGCGGTGCGTTGTTCTCGAAGGGGATGACATGGGCCTGGAGCGCGTCGCGCAGCCGGATGTAGTTCGGGTCCTGCACGTCCTTGAGCGCGCTCAGGTCCACCGGCGGCGCGCCCGCGGGCAGGCTCTGCACGTAGGCGCGCGCCTTGTCCATCCAGTGCTGCGGAGCGCTGCCGTCGGCGCGGATGCCGTCCGCGTCCTGCGACAGGCTGACGGTCGGAGGCGGATTCAGGGTCGCCTGCAGGCGCTTGAGCATGATGGCCGGATGCAGCGCCTGGTACGGCTCCCAGCGTCCGACGATGAGCCCCGGGTCCAGCTTCGCGGGCTCCAGCAGAGCTTCCGGGCGCGTGGCCAGCGGGTCGCGCAGCCCCGACACCCACCACTTGCCGTCGTGGCGATCGGCGCCCATCACGACGATGCCGGGTTGGTCGCGCAGCGCCGCGACGTAGTCGTCCACGCGCTGGCTCTCGATCACCCGCTGCCCGATCCACCCACCGAGTGCCAGCAGGAGCGCCACCGGCACGGCCCACAAGAACGGCGACAGCTTTCTCTTCGACTCCGCCGACTGGGACCACAGGGTGGGCCGAAGCCGCTGCTGTGCGCTCTCTTCGAACGGTGCGGTATCGCCGTCGAATTCATCGAGCGCGCTGCGCCATTCCTCGTGGATGGCGGCCAGCGTCTCGCCAAGGCATTCGCGCAGTGCTGGCGGCGGGTTGCCGTGGATCACCGCGGCAAGGAAGGCGGACGGGCCTTCCTCGCACCACAGCAGCAGGTCGCCCAGGCGCAGGCTGTCGATGCTGCGGCCCTTGGCGCCGCCCTCGGCGGATTCGTCGAAGGAGTCGCGCACGAAGTCCTGGATGGCCGACAGCATGGCCGAGACGAGTTGCGGGTCGCGCGTGGTCGCGTCTTCCGCCGCCTCGTGCGCCAGCAGCAGGCCGGTCTTGCGGTGCACCAGGAACAGGTGCTCGACGCGGAACACGGCGGTATGCCTGAGCACCACATCCGCAAAGGCGCTGCCGCTGCGCCAGGCTTCGAGGCGCCATTTGAGGCCGCGCCACGAGAGGCTGTGCTTGAGCGCCTGGTTGAGGGACTGCAGCTTGCCTTCCAGGGTCTCGGCGATCGCCTTGCGGATGGCCGGCCCCATCACGGGGTACAGGATGTCGACCATGGTTTCGGGATTCTTCCGGATCGACGCCTGCGTGGCCCGTTCCACAGTGGGCGCGAGCACCTGCCCCAGGCGCGCGTCCTGCGCGGCCAGCTCGAAGGCGGCGGGCAGCACCGCGCCTACCGCATCGGCGAACTCCTTCGGATCGTCGAACTTGCGCTGCAGCCGCGCCAGCGCGACCTGCTCGCGTTCCAGCAGCATGTCGCGCATCGCCTCCAGCCGCGGATCGATGGCGGGTCGGGGCGGCAGCGTCGCCACCACGGTCGGGTCGACGCAGCGCGCCAGCTCGAGCAACAGCCCAGCCAGCCGCTGATTCGGACTTTCCTCGGACGCATCGCCGGGCCCAAGGGTCGCGGCGAGCGGCAGGCGCGCCGTCACGCGGCCTCCGCGCAATTCACAGCGGCCTTCGGCTCAGCGGCCGTGCGGCTCAAACCCGCTCGCCGTTGCCACCCTTCGGGGTCGTGTCCTGGTTCAGGCATTTGGCGATCTCGACGAACAGCCCCGCGAGCAGGTTGCGGTCGGTCTTGACGTTGCTGAGCTCGGAGAACATGCGCTCGATGGTGGCGCGGGTGTCGTCCTGGCGCTTGCGCATGTCGTCGCGCAGTGCCTGGACCTCGTGGCCGAGGCTCTCGGTGAACTCGCGCCCCTGGCGCGCGAGCTGGTCCGACAGCTGGGCGAGGCGCTTTTCGAGGGTCTGCGTCTGCTCCCGCAGGTTGCGCTCCAGCTCCTTGTCGGCATCGGTGCGCAGGTCCTTCTCTTCACGGAACTGCCCGGCAACGGATTCGAGCTGCTTCTTGATCGTCCCCTCGAGGTTGGTCAGGCTGCGGGACGACTCGGCCTCCAGGTCGCGCATGCGGTGCTGGAAGCGGTCTTCGAGGACCGAGAAGCGCTTGTCGTAGTCCTGCATCTGGTTGCCGAACAGCAGCTCGCGCATCTTGTCGACGCCCGAGGCGGCCTCGCCCTGTCCGTTGGACTGGGTGGCCAGGGCCGCCTGCGCGGCCAGGGCGGTCTGCGCATCGATGGTGGGGAGGGATTTCGTTGCGGTTGCCATGGTGGTGTTTCCTCGTGGTGGTTGCTTTGAAGAAGAATGGCGCCGTGGGGACGGCGCGCGCGGGAGGGTGAATGTCGGGCCGCTTCGTTCAGGGCGGCGCCGTTGGCCGGAAGAGGAGCGTCAGGCGATTGCGGCCGTCTTCGCGGCGGTAGTGCATGCCATCGGAAAAATGGCGAACGATGGGAATGCCCCAGCCGCCGACCTGGGCGTCCTCGAGGCTGCCCGCGCGCGCCGGGTCCGGCGCCTGCAACGGATCGAAGGGGCGCCCTTCGTCCTCGACCTCCAGGGCCACGTCCTCGCCTCGCCACCCCAGTCGCAGGGAGATGCTGCAATGCGCAGCCTCGTCGCCGCTGCCGTGGGTCATGATGTTGGTCAGCGCTTCGGTCGAGCACAGGTCGAGTTGCTGCGCAACCCGGCTCGGAAGCCGCTGGCGCTGCGCCCAGTCCTGCACCCAGGCGCTCACGCGCGGGAGCTCGCGCAGCTCGGAACCGACGATCAGGGAGGCCAGGGGCTCCCTGTCGCTGCGGGACATCAGGGCCTCACTCGGCGCCCGCCTTCAGCGCGCTGAAGGCGGTGTCGACGTCGGGGTAGAGCGGGATGATCGTGTCGACCCCCGCAACCTTGAGCACATCCGCCACCAATGGCGGCGGGCCCGCCAGGGCCATCTCGCCGCCGCGCTGCTTCTGGGCTCTCGCATTGGTGATCAGGGCTCGAATGCCGATGGACGCGAGGAACGACACCTCGGACATGTCGACCACCGCGAAGAGCTTCCGGGTCGCGACCAGCGCGGAGAAGCGAATGTCGATTTCCTGCGTGCCGGCGCTGTCCAGGCGGCCGATGAGGCTGATCTTCTCGATGCCCTCAGCCAGTTGCTCCGTCCTTAGCTCCATGCCACCTCCGTAATGGATGTATCGATGAGCGCTGAACCGGCAGTTGTCCTCCCCCCTGGAGCGCTCCACTTGCGGAGTTCTCTGGACCGGAGAACGGAGTGGTAGGCGTCCCATGATCAACAAGCAGGAACTTTTGTAGGATACGCGCAAAGGTTGACAGCGTCGATAGTTATCGGTGGCAAGCACAAGCACAAGCCGATGCCTTGACTTGCTGCGTCAGGGACGCTGCACATCGGCCGGACGTCCCTCGCGATCGCGCCAGGCCTGCGGCGTCAAGCCATGTTGTCGCGCGAAGGCACGCTGCAGCGCGTCCACCGAGCGGAAGCCGCTGCGGCTCGCGATCCGCTCCTGCGGCCAGCGCGTGCGCCGCAGCAGCTGCGCGGCAGCTGCAACGCGGGTCTGCTCGACGAAGCGCGCCGGCGTGCAGCCGGTCTCGGCCACGAAAGCACGCGCGAAATGCCGCGGACTCATCTGCACGCGAGCGGCCAATGCCTCGACCGACAGCGCCTCCTGCGGATGCGTGCCGATCCACGCCAGCAGCTCGCGCAGGCGATGGCTGGCGGCGGACTGGGCCTGCAGCGTCGGGCTGAGCTGCGACTCGCCGGCGCCGCGCAGCAGGGGCAGCGCCAGCGTGCGGGCGATTTCCATCGCCACCGCGTGACCCAGGTCGTCCTCGACCAGCGCGAGTGCGAGCTCGATGCCGGTGGTGACCCCGGCCGAGGTCCACACCGGCCCGTCGTGCACGTAGATGCGCTCGCGCCGCACGCGCACCTGCGGGCGCAGCGCCTGCAGCTGGTCGCAGGCGCGCCAGTGCGTGGTGGCCTCGCGGCCGTCGAGCAGGCCGGCCGTGGCGAGCGCGAAGGCGCCGCTGCACACGCTGGCAATGCGGCGGACCCGTGGCGCAATCTCCGCGAGCCAGTCAGAGATGCGCTGCTCGACGATCGCCGCGCGCACGCCCGGCTCGTCCCCGCCGGCCACGATCAACGTATCGATTGCGTCGGGCAGTTGCCGAAGGGACCGCGTACCGGCAAAGCTCAGGCCTCCGTTCGTCGCCACGGTGCCGCCGGGCGGCGAGGCGATGTGCAGCCGGTAGTTGCCGGGCCGCATCTGCTCGGCCTTGGTGAACACGCTGGCCGGGCCCGCGACGTCGATCGCTTCGACGCCATCGAACACGACCAGCACGATGTCGCTGGCAGAAAGCGCGGCTTCTTCGTCCTTGTGAGGCTGGGCAGGCATACGTAGGCTAGGACATCGCAGTTGCCAAAAGGAAAAGGGCGGCCATGTGGAAGCGGATACGTGCGTTGATCGGGACAAGTATTGCAGCCTTGGGCCTGGCGGGCTGCGGGGCCGGCGGGCCGCAGCTGCCTGCGCAGGATGACGCCGCCACGATCGGGCGCGACAAGCAAGTCTTCGTCGAGGCCTTGAAGCCGCGCGCCGAGGGCCGGCCGGTGGTCGCCGTGCTCGCCCTGAACGAAGGCACCGAGATGACCGACCTCCTGCTGCCCTACGCGGTGCTCCAGCGCGCCGGCGTGGCCGAGGTGCGGATCGTGGCGCCGCGTGCCGGCCGCGTGAGCCTGTACCCCGCCCTGATGGAGGTTGACGGCGCACAGGACATGGCGAGCTTCGACCGCATGCATCCCTCGGGCGCCGACTACGTCATCGTGCCCGCAATGCGCACCGACGACGATCCCGCGGTGACGGGCTGGCTGCAGCGGCAGGCGCGGCAGGGGGCGCGCATGGTCGGCGTGTGCTCCGGCGCGCGGGTGCTGGGGCGGGCGGGCCTGCTCGATGGCCGGCGCTTCGCGGGCCACTGGTATGACCGCAGCACGCTGCTGCGGCGCCACCCTGGCGCCACCTACGTGCCGAACCGGCGCTACGTGGTCGATCGCGGCATTGCCACTACCACCGGGATCACCGCGTCGGTGCCGACGATGCTCGCGCTGGTGGAGGCGATCGGCGGGCGGCAGCGGGCCCAGGCCCTCGCTTCCGAGCTCGGCGTCGCCGGCTGGGAGCCGGCGCACGACAGCGCGCCCTTCAAGCTCGACGCAGGCCGGGCCTGGACGTACGTGGTCGACAAGGCGGCGTTCTGGCGCGACGAGCGCTGGCGCGTCGAGGTGCAGGAGGGTAGTGACGACATCGCCCTGGCGCTGGCCGCGGACGCCTGGACGCGCACCGGCCGCGTGAGCGTGGCGGCGTCGGCATCGGGGCCGGTGCGGCTGAAAAGCGGCTTGCTGCTCGCCGCGCAGCCTGTGGACGGCGGCGCTCCGCGCGTGCCGCTTTCGCCGGCGCTCAGGCCGGTGCAGCAGCTGGACCTCACGCTGTGCGAGATTGCCGAGCGCTATGGCCCCGCGCGGCGCGACCGGGTCATGCAGGAGATGGAGTACCCGCGCCCCGGGAACGCCTGCGAACGCGCAGCGTCGGCGCGCTCGTGAAACCTGCTTCGGCGAAAAACAGCCAGCACCGCTCGCATCGCATTGGCGGTCTTTCCGGGCACGATCGCGCGTCGAAGCGCCGTTCCACGGAAGCTGCCACGCGTTCTCAGCGTGCCGGCCCGCGTATCGACAAGTCGCGTCGCACGATCTCCTGCACCAGCGCGCGGAACTGCCGGTCCATGGTGCTGCGCACCGCAATCCGGCTGACGAAGGGCGGCACCTGGAAGCCGGGCACCAGCCGGCCCGAGTAGCTCAAGCGCACCTCGTTGCCGGGCAGGCTTTCGATCGCGTAGCGTCCCTCCATCGACTGGAGATTGCCCCCGACGGCGTGCGCCACGATGCCCCCTGGCGGCGACTCGCTCACCGCCAGCCGCACTTCGACGGGCTGCCGGAAAAACAGGAAGCCGAACTCGCCGGTCTGCTCGACCAGCACCCGATCGCCGTCGCGGCGGATCACGCGCGAGCTGCGCATGTCCGGAATGAAGTCGGCCAGGCGGTCGTAGTCGGAGATCACGTCCCACACGGTGCGCGGGTCGACCTGCATGTCGGCCGAGGCGATCACGGTGATGAGCTCGCCGCGGCCGGCGGTCTCGACACTGATCCGGTTTACGCTCGCCGCCGGCGCGCCGTGCAGCGCGCTGGCGAGCAGCAGGAGCAGCAGGAGGAAGAGGGCGGCGCCTCGCCGTCTCACTGCATCGACCATGGGCTCGCCACATCCCGCGTACTGGTTCGGCGGGCCTGGAGGCTGAAGCGCAAGCTCAGGCGATCCTGCACCTGGATCGCCCCGCCCAGGACCGAGAAAGGCACGATGCCGAACTCGGACTGGTCGAATTCCAGGGTGCCGGCGACGTTCAGCTCGCCGTTGCCGATGGACACGCGCGCCGGCAGATCGAAGCGGCGGGTCGTCCCGTGCAGTGTGATCTCGATGCCGAGCCGCGCGTCGGGCGTTGTCGGTGCCGAGCCGCTCACCCGGATCAACGCGAAAGGGAAGCGCTGCACCTCGAGCACCTTGTCGAGCATGTTGGCGCGCGTCGCTGCGATGTCGGCGTCGCTCGGCTGCGTGTCCAGCCCCGCCTGTGCGCGCAGCGCCGGCGAGTCGACCGAGAGCTCGCTGAGCGGCAGGTACAAGTCGGCGCGGCCTTCGCCGGGTGCGATCAGGCCCTGCACGTGGCGGCTGGCGACCACATGGTCGTGCCCGAGCCGCGCCAGCGAACCGCCGCGGCGCACGGTGATGACGGCGACTGAACGCGCTGGGTCGATGCGATACACCGGCTCGCCCCGCGACAGCGCCTGCTCGTAGGAAGCGCGCGGAAATCCGGTCGGCGCCACGCCGGCCGCGGCCCCTTCCCCGGGCGTCGCCGCGCGCCGCAGCGGCGCACAGGCTGCGAGCGGCGCGGCCAGCAGCACCAGGAGCAGGAGAGGTCGCCTCGGCATGGCCCTGCTTCAGGACGCCTTGCGCAGGCGTACGCGGAACTTGATCGTCACGTCCGGGCCGATGACTTCGGTCGCTGCCCACTCGCCGGTGCCGATGCCGAAGGGCAGCCGCTTGACGATGAACTCGCCCTGCATGCTCGCCGTGTCCGCCGCACCGTTCCAGGTGAAGGGCACCTGGACGGGCTGCTGCACGCCTTTCAACCTCAGCGTGCCGAGCGCGAGATAGCCGTTGCCCTGCGCGCGGCGGATCTCGGTCGCGCGGAACTCGGCCTGCGGATGGCGCGCGGCGTCGAACCACTCCGGGCCGGCGATGGCCTGGTTGATGTCCGTGTTTGCCATGTCCGCACTCGCGATGCCGATCCGCACCTCGAGGCGGCCGTCGGCAGGGCGCTCGGGGTCGAAGTCGAGCCGTAGCTCGAAGTCCTTGAAGACGCCTGGGGCCGGTGTCTTCTCGAAGGTCGCAGCGAAATCGAGCCGGCTCGCGGCCGGGTCCATCTTCCATTCCGCGGCGAAGGCGGATGGCAGTGCTGCGCAGGCGAGTACCAGGGCAGCAGGAGCCACGCGCGCCAAGCGGGCGACCCAAGTCCCCTTGCCCCCGGCTGTGGTGCGCGCTGGTCGGAGAGCGGCAGGGCGGCTCACTGGAGTACCTCCGCCTTTGGCTGCGGTGCTATTCGCCTTCGGAGCGGCCGTGCGGCTCATGAGGGCCGCCTTCTGGCCGGCAGCATCCGCATCATCACTTCGTCGTGCTGTATGAAGTGGTGCCGCAGCGCCGCGCCGATGTGCACGACCAGCAGGGCGGCCAGGGCGATGCCGAGCGAGAGATGAACGACTTCCGCGAGTTCGGATGCCGCCTTGTCGGCCGCCGCGATCGCCGGCAGTGGCCATTGCCGGAAGATGCGGAACGGCATGCCCGAGGTGGACTGGATCAGCCATCCGCTGAGCGGCAGCGCGAGCATCAGCCCATACAGCAGCGCATGGCTGGCGCGCGCTGCGGTGCGTTCCCAGGGCGGCATGTGCGGGGGCAGGGTCGGCGCCGCCGGGCTGGCGAGTCGCCACGCCAGCCGCAGCAGCCCCAGCGCGAGCACCAGCACCCCGATCGACTTGTGCCAGACGAAGAGATCGAGCTTGGCTGGCGAGAGCCGCCACGAGACCGCCAGCCAGCCCAGCGTGAACTGCACGAAGATGAGCAACGCCAGCAGCCAGTGGAAGAACTTGACGCCGCCATTCCATGCGGCG
This sequence comes from Variovorax sp. PBS-H4, assembly GCF_901827205.1. Lineage (NCBI taxonomy): Bacteria > Pseudomonadati > Pseudomonadota > Betaproteobacteria > Burkholderiales > Comamonadaceae > Variovorax > Variovorax sp. PBS-H4. Next base: position 1,286,746 of record NZ_LR594675.1, read on the forward strand.
GGCGCCGGACTTGCTTGCGGGCGGGCATGGACGGGTGTGGGTTTCGGCCGCATCCTGCGCTTGTACCGGCAGTGCCCGTTGCGTACAAGGGGCCTGCAAGCGCGCCTTCAGTCCGGCCGTGCGCCCGTCTGCCGCGCTGGCCAGAGACGCACCGCCAATGCCGCGCCGGCCGAAGCGGTCGCCAGCGCCGTGACGCCCATCCAGCCCCACCCGGCCAGCAGCAGGCTGCCCAGCGCCGCGCCGACAGCCATGCCGACGAACATGCCGATGAAAAGCACGGCATTGAGCCTGCTGCGCGCGGCAGGTTCGATGCCGTAGATCAAGGTCTGGTGCGCGATCAGCGTCGCCTGGACGCCGAGGTCGAAGCCGATCGCGCAAAGCACCAGCAGGCCGAGGCGGACCTGCGGCTGCAGCAGCGGCGACAACGCCATCGCACCGAAGGAAATGACGACCAGTCCTGCGCCGAGCCGGGTGACCCATTCCGGCCCCCGGCGGTCCGCGATGCGCCCCGCCAGCGGCGCGGCGAACGCCCCGGCGGCGCCGGCCAGGCCGAAGGCGCCGGCGGCGGCAGCGCCGAGATGAAAGGGCGCGGCGTGCAGCATGACGGCCAACGTCGACCAGAAGGCGCTGAAGCCGATCGCCAGCAGCCCCTGGGCCAGTGCCGCGCGGCGCAGAGCCGGATGACGCTGCCACAGCGTGGCCAGCGAGCCCAAAAGCGCGCGGTAGGCCAACTGCGTCGTGGGCTGGAAGCGCGGCAACCGCTGCCAGGCCGCAAGTCCGATCAGCGCGATGCTCGCCGCTGCGGCGAGAAACACCGCGCGCCAGCCGAAGTGCTCCGCGACAAAGCCGCTCGCCACCCGCGACAGCAGCATGCCCAGCAACAGCCCTGTCATGACCGTGCCGACGGCGCGGCCGCGGTGCGCTTCGGGCGCCAGCGTGGCGGCGGCGGGCACGACATCCTGTGCCAGTGTCGCGGAGAGTCCGATGACCAGGCTGAGGACCAGCAGCACGCCGATGGAGGGCGCCATGCCTGCCAGCAGCAGCGCCGTGCCCAGCACACCGGCCTTGACGAGGATGATGCGGCGCCGGTCATAGCGGTCGCCCAGCGGGGCCAGCAGCCCGATGCCGAGCGCGTAGCCGAGCTGCGTGAGCGTGGGAACCAGGCCGATGGCACGGTCGGAGGCACCGATCTGCGCGCCCAGCACGCCGAGCATGGGCTGGCTGTAATAGAGCGACGCGACCGCCAGGCCAGCCGTCGCGGCCAGCAGCAGCAAAAGCGATCCAGGCAGCGTTTGTGCCTCGGCCGGGCGCCCCGGCGCCGACACGGCGCCTGCTGGGGCATGCGAACAATGAATACTAGACATAGAGCAAACCCTCGGAATTGCGTTGACGTGGAGTTTGAGGGCTGAGCGTCATTGGTGGTAGACGACAGGGCGGAACAACTGATATACGTCGGTCGCATGAACCAACACCTCGTCCCCGCAGGCAGCACCGATCGCATTGCGCTGATGCAGACCTTCGTCCGCATCGTGGAGGCCGGCAGCCTGTCCGCCGCCGCGGCACAGCTGGGCGCGACCCAGCCCACCGTAAGCCGGCGCCTCCAGGCGCTGGAGTGCTCCCTTGGCGTGCGTCTGCTGCGGCGCTCGACGCATGCGATGAAGCTCACCGAGGATGGCGAGCGCTGCTTCGAACGCGCCAAGGAACTGCTCGCGACCTGGGAGGCCTTCGAGGCCGAGCTGCGCGGCACCGGCGACGAGCCCGAGGGCAGCCTGCGCGTGATCGCGCCGCATGCCTTCGGCCAGCAGCAGCTGGTCGAGCCGCTGGCGCGCTTCCTGCGGCGCCACCCCCGCGTCACCGTCGAATGGCTGCTGCACGACGAGATGCAGGACTTCGTGGCCCATGGCGTCGATTGCGCGATCCAGGTCGGCGCGGTCCGCGACCCTTCGGTGGTGGCGGTCAAGCTGGCGGAGGTGCCGCGCATCGCAATCGCTGCGCCTTCGGTGATCGAAGGCCGGCCGCTGCCCGCCCATCCCTCCGAACTGGCAAGCCTGCCCTGGCTCGCGCTGCGCACTTACTACCGCAACGAGGTGACCCTCACGCACGTGGCGAGCGGCGAAGCCTTGCGTTTCGCGATCCGTCCGCGCCTGAGCACCGACAGCCTGCTGGCCATGCGCAACGCCGCGCTCGCGGGGCTGGGGGCGTGCGTGGTCTCGGCCTGGTTGCCGATCGACGATCTCGCCCAGGGGCGCCTGGTCCATCTGGCGCCCGAGTGGCGCGCGGCGCCCCTGCCGGTCTACCTCGTTTACCCCCAGGCACGCTTCCAGCCGGCCCGGCTGCGCCGCTTCATCGAGGCGATGCGAGAGGCCATGCCCGCGATCTTCGGGATGGACGTGCCCGCGCCGGCCGGCAAGGAGGCGCGTTCGGAGGCACGTCTGCGCCGGCCGCTATAGCCGAATCGGGGCATTCCGACAAGACCACTTTTGAAGGAGGCGCTGCGCCGTGCTGCGCGCCACACTCCCGCCCCGAGGACCCCCGCAGCGATGACGAAGAAGATCCAGCTCAATGACGAACAGTGGCGGACGCTCGAGGCGTTGCGCGAGGCCCTCTCGAAGCGGCGTCCCACTCACAGCATCAAGGTCTCGACTCGGCTGCGTTCCAACGGCCTGGTCACCACCGACCGCGAGGGGACCTCCGTGCTGACCGACCAGGGGCTCAGGCGGTTGAACCAGGGGCGCTGAAGGCCGGGGCTGATTGAACAGCACGGTTCGTCAGCGTGGACCTCGGCAAGCGGAAGCAGTCGGCGGTCGACCAGGCGCCAGTTGGCCGCGCCAGGGGCTGAAAAGGCCTGATTTCTCGCTTTTTGTCGCGCAGACCTGACTGCGCCGCAGCGCGTTTCTAGCATTCGACGGTCGCCGACTTCCGGGTTTCACCGGCCGCGGTCTGAACTTCCGGCCTCTGTGCGCGAGAAGAGGGCCACTGCTCAGGCGGCATGCCCGCCACGCGCGCCCCGCGCGTCCCTGAACGAGTCGAGACCTCTCCCATGAACAGAATGCATCGCAGCCTCTGGAACCCTGCCCTTGGGGCCTGGGTGGCCGCCCCCGAGAACGCCCGTGCGCGAGGCAAGCGCAGCGGCGTCGCAAAAGCTTCGGCGGTGATGGCCGCCCTGTGGTGCGCCGGCATGCCCGCCGCCCATGCGTGCACCGCAGGCAGCACCGCCGAGTTGGCCGCCTGCATCACGGGCAACGACACGGTCATTGATCTTGTGGGCTCGATCACGCTGAGCGGGAACCTGCCGGTGGTGGAGCGCAGCCTGACCATCAACGGCAACGGCAGAACGCTCGATGGGGCCGGGCGGTTCCGGGGCTTCTTCATCGGGTCGGGCAGCACCACCGTCAATGGGCTGACGATGCAGAACCTGCAGGCCCAGGGGGGGCAGGGTGGGGCGGGCTACGTTGGAGGCGGCGGCGGCATGGGCGCGGGTGCCGCGGTGTTCGTGGTCACCGGGGCGAGCGCCAATTTGAACGACGTGCTCGTCGTCGCCAGCCGTGCCCTCGGTGGCAGGGGGGGTGACATGCTTCCTGCCGTCGCAGATCAGGGCGGCGGCGGCGGGATGGGCGGCAATGGTGGAGGAGTGAGCCCGACAGGCAGCGGCGTGGGCAGTGGCGGCGGTGGCTTGTTCGTCGATGGCAGCAGCTCGGTCAGCGCGAACATTCCCGGCAATGGGGGCGGTCCGAACGGCGGTGCCGGTGGCAACGCAAGCAGCGGCGCCGACGGCGGCGCCTACTCCGGTGGCGGAGGGGGTGGTTTTGTTGATTTTGATGTGGCCACCAGCGGTGGACGCGGCGGTTTGGGCGGCGGTGGCGGTGGCAGCGGTGGCTGGGGCGAGGCCGCGGGAGGACGCGGAGGGTTTGGAGGAGGTGGTGGTGGCGGCAACTGGGTGGGCGGGCCAGGGGGTTTTGGCGGCGGCGGCGGCGCCGGCAGCCTCTTCAGCAGTGCCGGCGGATTTGGCGGAGGCAGTGGCGGAATTCTCAGGGGCGGCGGCAGCGGCGGAGGCGGCGCGGGCATGGGCGGCGCCATCTTCGTCATGGACGGCGGCTCGCTGACCTTGGGCGGCAGCACGCAGGTGAACGGCAACAGCGTGGCTGCCGGCGCGAGCGGCAACGGTGGAGGTGCACAAGCCGGCTCCGCCTTCGGCAGCGGCATCTTCATGCAGGGCACGAGCAGCGCGCTCGCCTTCGTGCCTGGCGCCAGCGCCACGCAGACGGTGGCCGACGCCATCGCCGACCAGACCGGCTCCGGCGGCACCGGTAGCAACGCCGGCAGCATCGGCGTCCTCAAGAGAGGCGCCGGGCGCCTGGTCCTCTCGGGCGCCAACACCTACAGCGGCGGCACCACCGTCACCGGCGGCACGCTGTCCATCTCCGCAGACCAGAACCTGGGCTCTGCAGCGGGTCTGTTGACCCTCGACGGCGGCACGCTGCAGACCACCGGGGCCATCACCACGGCGCGCGCCATCACCGTCGGCAGTGCCGGGGGCGGCTTCCAGACCGACGCCGACCTGACCTCCACCGGCTCCATCTCGGGCCCGGGCGGCGTGACCAAGACCGGCTCGGGCAACCTGATCCTCACCGGTGTCAACACCTACGGCGGCGGCACCACCATTTCGGGCGGCATGCTGCAGCTGGGCAACGGCGGCGACACCGGCTCCATTGCGGGCGACGTGGTGCTCGACAACGGCGCGCTGGCCTTCAACCGCAGCGACAACGCACTGGAGATCAAAGGCGTGATCTCCGGCAACGGCTTTCTGTACCACGCCGGCACCGGCACCGTGACGCTCAGCGGTGCCAACACCTACAGCGGCGACACCTATCTCCTTCGTGGCGGCACCTTGTCCGTCGCCGCCGACAACAACCTGGGCAATGCCTCCGGGGTCATGCGGCTCTACGGGGGAACGTTGCGCAACACCGCTGCCTTCACCACCGGCCGGGCCTTCTCCTTCGGTGGCTTCAGCGCCATCTTCCAGACGGATGCCGACCTGACCCTCACATCGGATCTGCAAAGCGTCGGGGGCGGCGGCGGCGGTGGCAGCGGCCTGATCAAGACCGGCGGCGGCACGCTTGTGCTCACCGGTGACAACAACTTCTTCACCAATGGCATCACCATTTCAGCAGGCACGCTGCAGATCGGCAATGGCGGCGCGACCGGCAGGCTGTTCGGCGACGTCTTCAACAATGCGTCGCTGGCGTTCAACCGCAGCGACAACGTCCTGGACTTCTCCGGCGAGATCCTCGGCAGCGGCAATGTGCGTCAGAGCGGAACCGGCACGACAACGCTCAGCTACGCCAACAGCTACACGGGCGGCACCTTCTTCGATGCCGGCGTGCTTTCCGTGGCCGCCGACGACAACCTGGGCGCCGCCGCAGGCACGGTGACCTTCAACGGCGGTGCGCTGCAAACCACCGCCGACCTCACGATGAACCGCGCCACCACGCTGGGCAGCCGCGGCGGCACCATCGACACCCTCGCGGGCACGACACTGACTCACCAGGGCGCTATCAGCGGGACTGGCGGCCTGGTCAAGAGTGGTGCGGGCACGCTGGCACTGACGGGCCCGAACGCCTACACAGGCGGCACCACCATCAGCGCCGGCACGCTGGCTGGCAGCGCGGGCAGCTTTGGCAGCGGCGCCATTGCCAACAACGCCGCACTGCTGATCGATCAGTCCAACGACGCCACCCTCGCCAACACCGTCACCGGCAGCGGCACTGTCACCAAGACTGGCGCCGGCACCCTGAGCCTCACCGGGGAGAACAGCTACAGCGGCGGCACCGAGCTCAAGCAGGGGCGGCTTGCCATCGGCAACAGCCATGCGCTGGGCACGGGCGAGCTCGCCATGCACGAAGGCACCACGCTGCGCTTCGCTGCGGAGGACCTGAGCGTGGCCAATCCGATTGTCTTCACCGATGCCGTCGACCCCACCATCGACACCGGCCCCTTCACCGCCACCCTCACGGGCGCAATCACCGGGCCGGGCGACCTGAGCAAGATCGGAAGCGGAACGCTTGTTCTTTCGGGCGCCAACAGCTACAGCGGCGCCACTGCCGTCAACGAAGGCACCCTGCGCGCAGGTGCTGCCAACACCTTCAGCGCTGCATCGGCGCACAGCGTTGCCTCGGGGGCCACCCTCGACCTCGCCGGCTTCAGCCAGAGCATCGCCGCCCTCGACAACGCGGGCACGGTCTCCCTCATCGGCAGCACGCCGGGCACCACGCTCACCGTCACCGGACCTTATGCCGGCAGCAATGGCCTGCTGCGCCTGGGCACCTTCCTGGGAGACAGTGCCAGCGCCAGCGACCGGCTCGTCCTCGACGGCCCCACCGCCACGGCCAGGGGGCGCACCACCGTGCAGGTCGTCAATCTCGGCGGGCTGGGGGCGCTGACCACGGGCAATGGCATCGAGCTGGTGAGTGCGCTGAACGGCGCTGCGACAACGGCCCAGAGCACCAAGGACGCCTTCGCACTGCAGGGCGGGCACGTGGATGCAGGCGCTTTCGAATACCGCTTGCAGCCCGGCGATGCCGCAGGCGCCGGTGAGAACTGGTACCTGCGCTCGACCAGCACGATCGTCATCCCGCCGCCCCCACCCCCACTGCCGCCGCCACCACCGCCGCCGTCGCCACCGGCTCCTCCGGCACCACCGGAACCGCCCGCATCCGCAGCTCCGCCGGCACCTGTCACCCCGCCTTCGCCGCCGCCGGCTCCAGCGATGGCCCCCATCCAGGTGCCCACCTACCGCGCTGAGGTCCCCTTGTTCGCAGCTCTGCCCGAGCAAATGCGCCAAGGCGATCTCGCCATGCTCGGCAACCTGCACCAGCGCATGGGCGGCGACGACATGAAGACGGTTGCCGGGGCTCAAGGCACTGTCGGAGCGTCTACCGGCGAGCGCCGCGCCTGGGGCCGCGTGCTCAGCACCGGCCGCAACATCCGGCAAGGCGGCACCGTCAGCCCTCAAAGCGACGGCCGCCTGAGCGGCCTGCAGGCCGGCACCGACCTGTGGACCGATGCGAACTGGCGCGCCGGCCTCTATGTCGGCCAGCTCGACGGCGACATGCAGGTCAAGGGCTTCGCGCGCGGCATCGCCAACCTCTCGGTGGGCAGCAACGACCTGCGCAGCCAGTACCTGGGCGGCTATGCGACCTATACCGACACCAGCAGCTTCTACGCCGACGGCGTGCTGCAGGCCGGGCGCCACCGCTACGAGGTCAAGCCCCAGGCGAGCCTACGCACCAAGGGCAAGGCCAAGAGCCTGAGTGCCTCGCTGGAACTGGGCCAGTCCTTCGCGCTGGGCGAGGGCTGGCAGATCCAGCCGCAGGCGCAACTCGTGCACCAGCGCCTGGACCTCGACGACGTGGACATCGCCGGCGCGCGCGTGCATCAGGAACGAGAAGGCGGCTGGCTCGCCCGCGTGGGCGTGCGCGTGAAGGGCGACATCGCCACGAGCGCAGGCCGGCTGCAGCCCTATGCGCGGGTGAATCTGTACCGCAGCTCGGCCGGCAGCGATGTCACCCGCTTCATCAACCCGGCGGCCAGCACCGCCATTGCCAGCAGCAGGGGCAGCACCTCGACCGAGCTGGCCGCGGGCTTCACGCTCGGACTGAGCGAATCGACCAGCCTCTACGGCGAGGTCGGCAAGCTGTGGGCGTCAGGCGGAGACACCCGCGTGAAGTCGCAGCTCGACGCTTCCGTGGGCCTGCGCGTGCGCTGGTAGCTGCTTCGTGCAGGGTGTGGGCGTGCGGGCCGGTGCAACGCCGGCGCCCTCAGGGTTTCGCCCACAACGCCGCACCGGGGAAACAAGCGAAGGCAGCCGAAACGCGGATCGCGCCTTCATGCACCGCCAAGGTCTCGCCGGTCAGCACGTTCTCGAAGCGCGTGCCCTCGGCCACATCGGGCAGGCGTACGACCGTGTCTTCCCACAACGCTCCGAGCGGCGCATCGCCCATGGCGGCGAGCGAGCTGAACAGGCGCGCGGCGATCAGCACCAGCACCTGGCCCTCATGCCGGCGCATGAAAGCCACCACGTGCGCGGCCTTCGCGCCGTCGGCCTGGAGTCCCCGGTAGTCGCCTTCACGGAACAGCGCAGGCTGCTCGCGGCGCAGCGACAGCATGCGCCAGCCGACCCACAGCTTGGCGCGTCCATCGCGTGCCGCAGCGGGCACCAGCGCCGCGATGCGGGCGGGAAGATCATCGGCGCCGACCATCCCCTCGAGCTCGTCCAGGCAGCGCGTGCGAAGTGCGTAGTCCACCGGCCGCCGGTTGTCCGGATCGACCAGGCTCAGGTCCATCAACTCGTTGCCTTGGTAGACATCCGGCACGCCAGGTGAACTGAACTTCAACAGCGTCAGCGAAAGGCTGTTGAGCGCCCCGAACCAGGCCAGCGTGCGGGCCAGCGCCTGCAGGTCGTCGACGAAGCGCGGGTCGGCCTCTCGGCCCAGCACCGCACGCACGAAGCCCTCCAGCGCCTTCTCGTAGGCCTCGTCGGGGTTGGTCCATCGGGTGTGGAGCTTGGCCTCGCGTGCCGCCTTCTGCATGTAGCCCACGATGCGCTCGGCATAGGGCTCGCGGGTGCTGTCGTCGAGCCCCTCGGCAGGCAACGTCCCCAGCAGGGTCTGGTAGAGCAGGTATTCGTCCGTGGAGGAGGGAGTGCCGGGCGGCGCGCCGCCGGCTTCCAGCCTCCGGCGGATTCCGCGCGTCATCGCGCGCCAGCGCCGCAAGGCCAGGCGCCAGGTCGCCGGCATCTCCGACAGAACGTCGATGCGGCAGCGCACATCCTCGGAACGCTTGTTGTCGTGGGTGGAACTGGCGAGCATGGTGTGCGGCCAGTGCCGCGCCCGGTCGGCGCTCGCCTCGTGGAATTGATCCACCGTCATGCCGAAGTGCGCCGGCTCGCCGCCCACCTCGTTGAGCGCACTCAAGGGAAAGTAGCGGTAGAAGGCGGTGTCTTCCACGCCCTTTGCCGTGACCGGCGCGCTGAACTGCTGGAAGCGGATCGCCAGGTTCAGCACGCGCCGCTGCAAGTCCTCGTCGGCACCGGGCACGGCGCGCCCGAGCAGCGTCTGCTGCACGAAATCGTAGATGGAAACGTCTGCTTCCTGGCTGCCGCGCCGCGCCTCGCGCGTGGCCCAGGTGATGAAGCGTTCGTCCTGCTGCGAAGGCCGTTCGATGATGTAGGTGCGGTAGACCGGCAGGCACGCCGCAACCTCGCCCAGTGCGCGCTGCAGCGCATTGAAGGTGTAGTCGCGCGTGTGGCGGTCGGCGCGCGCGATCCGCAGCAGCTCGGTGGACAGCACCGTCAGCTCCGAGGCGAGCGCGCTGCGCATGATGTCGCGTTTGCCGGCGCGCGCAAGACTTGAAAAGCTGTCGCGCACGCCGGTGAAGTTGCGCCAGATCTTCTCGAACTTCTCTGCCGCCGAGGTGTCGATGAGCACGCCGTTGGCCACATTGGCAAAGCGATAGCCGGTGGTGCCGTGCACGTGCCAGTCCCCGGGCACCTCCTCGTCCTCGGCCTTGATCTTCTCGGCCACCACGTAGAGTGGCCGCGCCGGGCGGCCGTCGTCGTCGTGCTCGGCCAGCACCAGGCCGGCGCGTCGCGCGTAGCCTTCCTGCAGTTGCCGGAAATAGCGCGTCGGGTCGTACAGGCCATCCGGATGGTCGATGCGCAGTCCGTCGACCTGGCCGGCGGCGGCGAGGTCGAGCGCGAAGGCTTGCGTGGCCTCGAACACCTCCTCGCGCTCCATGCGCAGCCCGGCCAGCGAGTTGATGTCGAAGAAGCGCCGGTAATTGATGTCGTCCGCCGCCACGCGCCAGTACGCAAGCCGCCAGGCCTGGACCTCGATCAGCGCATGCAGCTCGTCGCGCGCGCTCGGCAGGTTGAGCTCGGCCACGCGTGCGGTGATGGCGCGTGCCACGGCCGGCTGGCGAGCCGCCAGCTGCGCCAGCTGGGTCTTGAGCAGCTCCTTGTCGCGCGCCTGCTCGGCGCGCGCGGGATCGTCGCTCGCGTCGCGCCCGAGCAGGCGTCCGAAGGCAGAGGAGATGCCTGCCAACTGAGCTGCGGGTGCTGCGTCGTCGAGCTGCATCGCCGCGCCGCCCAGCACCCGCGGGTAGCTGTCGGGCGCCAGCGGAAAGCGGTGCTCGAAGTAGTACACCGCCAGGCTGCCGCTGTCTTCCTCGAAACGCAGCACCAGGTCGCCGCTCATCAGCACGTCGCCATAGTGGTCGCCCAGCACCGGCACGAGCACCTTGCCTGCGAGCTCGGGATTGAGCGGCCGCCAGTCGATGTCGAAGTGCTGCGCGTAGAGCGAGGCGGGGCCGTTCTCCAGCACGTCCATCCACCAGGCGTTGTCTGCGCCCATCACGCCCATGTGGTTGGGCACCAGGTCCAGCAGCTGGCCCATGCCGTGCACGCGCAGCGCGGCGACGAAGCGCTTGAAGCCCTCGCGTCCGCCGAGCTCGGGGTTGACCTGGTCGTGGGCGACCACGTCGTAGCCATGCATGCTGCCCGCCCTGGCACGCTGGATCGGCGAGCAGTACACATGGCTGATGCCCAGGCGGGCGAGGTAGGGGAGTACGCGAATCGCGTCGTCGAAACGGAAAGCCTTGTGGAACTGGAGCCGGTAGGTGGCACGGGGAATACGCGCCTGCATCGAGCCGCGTTGCGCGGGGTCGGCCACGCGCGCGTGCGGGCGCAGCCGGGCCAGCGTGCGGGCCAGCGAATCCATGTCGCCGCTGGAGGCCAGGGCCTGCAGGTCGGCCGGCAGCTTGCGCTGCCAATTGGGCTGCTCGTGCGTCGTACCCGGCATGTTGGCCTGCTCGGCGACGCCCAGCACATCCTCGAGCTGGACCATCATGAGCAAGGCGGGCGCCTCGGCCAGAAAGGCATGCACCGCCTCGACCATTCGCGGCGACAGGCGCGACTCGGTGCTGGCCTGCGCGACTTCTTCGGCGCTCAGATGGCCGGCATGCCGCACCGCGAGCAGCAGCTGCACGCGCTGGCGCGCGCGATCGAGCAACTGCTGCTCGAGCTGAGCTTCGTCGGGGATGAGCCCGAGCTGCAGGCGCAGCCGAAGGTCCTCGCCGCTCCACCATCCCGCCAGCGTGTGGAGATCGTGCGTGGCGACGGCAGCCAGTGCCTGTGCGGGGTAGGCTGCGGCCGGCTTGAAGGCCCCGTCCCCTTCGCGCTCGAAGAACAGCAGCCGGTACGACAGGATGTCGAAGCGCGCGAGCGCCTCGCGCATCTCGGGTGCGACGGTGCCGAGGTCCTCGCCGATCACCAGGCAGCGGTGGCGCTGGCTTTCGAGGGCGACGATGGCGAGCATCTCGTCGAGCGGGTAGTGCACGTAGCCGCCATCGCGCGCGGTGCGGCCGCCGGGGATCCAGAACAGGCGCATCAGTCCCATGACGTGGTCGATGCGCAGGGCACCGGCGTCTCGCATGTTGGCGCGCAAGGTATCGATGAAGAACCGGTAGCCTTCCGCCCGAAGGCGGTCGGGCCGCAGCGGCGGCAGTCCCCAGCCCTGGCCGCTGGGGTTGAATTCGTCGGGCGGCGCGCCGACGCTCGCCTCGGCGGCGAACAGCGCGCCCTCGCTCCAGACGTCGGAGCCGCCGCGGTCGCTGGACACCGCGAGGTCGAGGTACAGGCCGATGCCGAGGCCCAGGGCCTTGCAATGCGCGTTGGCACGCGCGAGCTGGCCGGCTGCCAGCCATTGCAGGTACTGGTGGAACTGCACCCGATCGGCAAACTCGCGCGCGAAGGCGTCGACGGCGGGGCTCGCCGGGTCCTTGTGGTCCTCGGGCCAGAGCGGCCAGCCCCAGACGGCCGGATCGGCTGCGTGGAAATGGGCCTGCAACGCCTCGAACAACGCGTGGCGCCGCAGCGATTCGCCGCCCCTCGCGACGAATTCCAGGAACGAAACTCCCATGTCGTCCAGCGCCTCGCGGCCGTCCTTCGACAGGTGACGGCTTCGAAAGTGCGTGAACAGCAGCTCCAGTACTTCGAACTTGGCTTGCGAGACGCCGGCATGGTCCACCAGCGGCACCTCGCGCAGCGCCGCGAGCCGTGTCTGGAATTCGAGAGAGCCGACCAGCCGGCGCGCTGTTTCGCAATCGGCAAAGTCGGGCGTGGCCTCGACGTCGATGTAGAGCACGTTGAGCCAGCGCCGCGAGGAAGGGCTGTACGGGCTCGCATGGGCCGGGTTGTGCGGGAAGAGCGCATGCAGCGGATTGAGGCCGACGATGTCGGCACCGCGCGGCGCCATCTGCGTGATGAGGTGGGCAAGGTCGGTGAAGTCGCCGATGCCCCAGTTGCGCCGCGAGCGCAGCGCGTAGAGCTGCAGCGCGGGGCCCCAGACGCGGCCGCCGTCGCGCAGCGCCGCCGGCCGCCAGCAGCGCTCCGGCGCGCTGACGATCAGGGTCTCGCCTTCCAGCCCTTCGATGCTCAAGTGGTGGTAGCCCATCGGCAGGCCGCGGGCGAACGGCACCCGGCGCTCGCACCAGCGCGTGCCTGCGATCTCGATGGAGGCCGTTTCGGGCAGTGCCCACGCGTCGATCTCGCCGTGCTGCTGCGCGCCGTCCTCATCCAGCAGCTGCCAGCGCAGCAGCGCCATCGAAGCGGGCATGCGCAAGGGAAGCACCCAGCCGGCGCTGGAAGCGCGCACGACCTGCACCGGCGGCATGCCGTGGGTCCAGCTCGCGCGGCGCTCGGCCTCCAGCAGCGCGTCGGCCTGCGCATCGTCGTGTGGCCGCACCCCGAACTCGGCCAGCAGCGCGAGCAGGGTCTCGCGCGGCACGGGCCGGTGCGCGCCCCAGATGTCGTGGTAGTCGAGTGCGATGCCGAAGTGGGCGCAGAGGCGGGCGATCGCCTCCGATGCGCCGTGGTGCGCTGCTTCAGCCAAGGCCGGGCTCCTGCAGCGTCACCAGCACGGCGCCGCGCGCCAGGCGCAGCGTGCCGCTGTCGTCGCGCTCGACGGCATTCGCATAGACGGCCTCTCCCGCTGGCGGTGCGACGCCATCGACCGGCGCGTCGCCGAAGTTGGCGGCGAGGTGCAGTCGAGGCCCATCTTCGCCGCGCGTCGTGTCGGCCAGCGTCCACGCAACGCGCAGCACGCCGTTCTCGGCCTGGAAGCGTCCCGGGCCGCACTGGCCCGCGAGCAGCGGCACGAGCCGCTCCTGCCGCAACGCCAGCATCTCGCCCAACTGGACGCGCCAGGCCTCGTGCAGAGGATCGTCGCACTCCTCCCAGCGCAGCTTGGACGCGGCAAAGGTGGACTCGGCATTGGGATCGGGAATGCGCGCGCGCGCCGCCTCGTCGCCGAAAGACGCGAAGCGGCCGAACTCTTCGCGCCGGCCTTGGGAGACCGCGTCCGCCAGTTCGGGCCCGAAGTCGCAGAAATACTGGAAGGGCGTGGTGGCCTCGAACTCCTCGCCCATGAACAGCATCGGCACATGGGGCGAGAACACCAGGCAGGTCCAGGCGGCGCGCACCAGGGCGATGTCGCCGATCGCCTGGATGCGTTCGCCGAAGGCGCGGTTGCCGACCTGGTCGTGCGTCTGCAGGTACGAGACGAAGGCCACCAGCGGCAGGCGGCTGGCGTCTTCGCCACGCTGTTCGCCGCCGCGAAAGGCCGAGGGCTGGCCCTGGTAGACGAAGCCCTGCGCCAATGCGCGTCCGAACTGCGCCAATGGATCGTCGGCGTAATCGGCGTAGTAGCCGTCCGTCTCGCCGGTCACCAGCACGTGGGCCGCATGGTGCAGGTCGTCATTCCACTGCGCGGTGGCGCAAGGCGGCTGCCCGAGCGTGTCGCGCGCGAGGAAGGAGGCCTGGTTGGCATCGTTCTCCAGGACCACGTGTACCTGCCTCTCGCGTCCCGGGCCACGACGCAGCGCCTGGCAGATCTCCTGCACGATGTGCAGCGCCGAGTCGTCGCGGATCGCATGAATGGCGTCCATGCGCAGGCCGTCGAAGCGGAACTCCTCGACCCAGTAGAGCGCGTTGTGGATGAAGAAGTCGCGTACCGTCCGCGCCTCCGCGCCGTCGTAGTTGATGGCCGCGCCCCAGGGCGTCTGGTGCTTCGGGTTGAAGAACTGCGGGCAGTAGGCGTGCAGGTAGTTGCCCTCCGGGCCGAAGTGGTTGTAGACCACGTCGATCAGCACCATCAGCCCGAGGCCGTGGGCCGCGTCGACCAGCGCCTTGAGGTCGTCGGGCGTGCCGTAGCTCGCATCGGGCGCGAACTGCAGCACGCCGTCGTAGCCCCAGTTGCGCTCTCCCGGGAAATCGGCCAGTGGCATGAGCTCGATGGCGGTAATGCCCAGCTGCGCCAGCGCCGGCAGACGCTGCCGGGCCGCGGCAAAGGTGCCCTCGGAGGTGAAGGTGCCGACGTGCAGTTCGTAGACGACGGCTTCCTCCCACGGGCGGCCGCGCCAGGCGCCGTGCTGCCAGGCATAGGCGGCCGGATCGACGACGCGGCTTGCACCGTGCACGTCATCTGGATTGAAGCGCGAGGCCGGGTCGGGCACGCGCAGGCCGTCGGGCAGCCGGAAGCGGTAGGCATCGCCTGGCCGTGCCTCGGGCAGGTCCAGCCGGTGCCAGCCGTCGGCGTTGCGCAGCATCGGGTGCGGCGACGGTGCGTCGCCGAGCTCCAGCACCACCTGCTCGGCGGCGGGGGCCCACAGGGCGAAGCGCACGCCCCCGCCGTCGAGCACGGTGGTGCCGAAAGGCATGGTGTGAAAGTGATTCATGTTGAAGCTTCCGCCGGTGCCTCGGCGCTCACCCGCGCGGTGCGGGTCATGAGCACGAAGGAGCGGCTCTGCAGCCGGTAGCCGGGCTGGCTCCAGGGCTGAGACAAGTTGGCGCCCGGCTGGCCCTCCTCGGGCGGCAGCGCCCCGGTCGCCGTGTCGAGCAGCAGGTACCACGGTTCGCCCGCCGCAGGCAGAACGAATTCGAGGTCCTCGTGGTGGGCGCTGAAGAGCAGCAGGAAATCGTCGTCGCGCACGGTCTCGCCTCGCGGTCCGGAATCCGTGATGCCGAGGCCGGACACCAGCATGGCCAGCGCACGGGCCTCGCCGTCGTTCCAGTCCTCGGGCGTCATCTCGCGGCCGTCGGGGCGCAGCCAGCAGACATCGTTGACGGTGCTGCCTGCCGGCGGCTCACCCGTGAAGAAGCCGCGGCGGCGAAACGAAGGATGCATGCGGCGCAGGGCAATGACGCGTTGGACAAAGGTCGTGAGCGCCTCACGCTCCTCATCCGGACTCCAGTCCAGCCAGGTCCTTTCGTTGTCCTGGCAGTAGGCGTTGTTGTTGCCGTTCTGCGTGTGGCCGCGCTCGTCGCCGGCCAACAGCATCGGCACGCCTTGCGACAGCAGCAGCGTGGCCAGCAGGTTGCGCATCTGTCGCGCCCGCAGCGTGAGCACGGCGGGCTCGGAGGTCGGGCCCTCCACGCCGCAGTTCCACGACAGGTTGTGGTTGTTGCCGTCGCGGTTGTCCTCCCCGTTGGCCTGGTTGTGCTTGTCGTTGTAGGAGACGAGGTCGTGCAGCGTGAAGCCGTCGTGCGCGGTCACGAAGTTGATGCTGGAGTTGGGATGCCGTCCGGACCATCCGTAGAGGTCCTGCGAGCCGGTCAGGCGCCGCGCGAAATCGCCGAGCTTTCCTCCATCGCCCTTCCAGTAGGCGCGCACGCCGTCGCGGTAGCGGTCGTTCCATTCGGCAAAGCCATAGGGGAAATTGCCCACGCGATAACCACCTTGGCCCAGGTCCCAGGGCTCGGCGATCAGCTTCACCCGGTTCAGGGTGGGGTCCTGGCGGATCGCATCGAAGAAGCCGCCCAGGTCCTCGACCTTGCCCGACTCCCGCGCCAGCGCGGAGGCGAGGTCGAATCGGAAACCGTCGACGTGCATCTCCTCGACCCAGTAGCGCAGGGAATCCATCACCAGCTGCAGGGCGCGCGGATGTTCCAGGTTGACCGTGTTGCCGCAGCCGGTGAAGTCGTCGTAGAAGCGGCGGTTCTCGCCGTTGATGATGTAGTAGGCGGCGTTGTCCACACCGCGCATCGAGAGCGTCGGCCCCATCTGGTTGCCTTCGCAGCTGTGGTTGTAGACCACGTCGAGAATCACCTCGATGCCGGCGGTGTGCAGCGTCTTCACCATGGTCTTGAATTCCTTGACCTTCTGCGAAGCGCTGTAGCGCATCTCGGGTGCGAAGTAGCACAGCGTGTTGTAGCCCCAGTAGTTCTGCATGCCCTTTTCCGCCAGGTGGCGGTCATTCAGATAGGCATGCACCGGCAGCAGCTCGACCGTGGTGACGCCGAGGCGCCAGAGGTAGTCGACGACCGGTGCGGAACACAGCCCGGCATAGGTGCCGCGCAGCTGCGGCGGCACGTCGGGATGCGTCATCGTGAAGCCCCGCACGTGCATCTCGTAGATCACCATGTCCTGCCACGCGATCCGCGGCGGGCGATCGTCACCCCAGGTGAACGCCGGCTCGAGCACCCGGCCCTTGGGCATGAGCGGCGCGCTGTCACGGCGGTCGAAGGACAGGTCCTGGCGCTTGCTGCCGACGGTGTAGCCGTACAGCGCGTCGCTCCAGCGCAACTGGCCTACGAGGTCCTTGGCATAGGGATCGATGAGCAGCTTGTTTGGATTGAAGCGATGCCCCTCCTCGGGCTTGTACGGACCATGCACGCGGTAGCCGTACGCCATGCCCGGGCGCGCCTCCGGCAGGTAGCAGTGCCAGATGTCGTCGGTGCGCTCGCGCATCGTGATGCGGTGCCGCTCATGACGTCCCTTGTCGTCGAAGAGACAAAGCTCCACCTTCGTCGCGTGCTGCGAGAAAAGCGAGAAGTTGACGCCTTCGCCATCCCAGTGGGCGCCGCGCGGGTAAGGACGGCCGGGCCAGACGGCGGTGATCAGGTCGTTGTTCTTCATCGGCGAAACTTGTGCTCATCGAGCCGTTCGACCGGGTCCCTGGGCTTGTCCTTGCGCTCCCGCGGCCACCACTGCTCGATGCGTTCGGCCGCCCAGTCCTTCCCGCCGAGGCCGAAGGCCAGGGCCAGGGCGAACACCACGCCTGCCAGGATGACGAGGAAGCTCTCGCGCACGATGTCGCCGCCGACCTTGATCTGGTCGAGCGCGATCAGCACGACGAAGACCATGATCGCGTACTGCGCCAGCTTGCCGAGGAAGACGGCGTCCTGCAGCTTGACGTTGCGGCCATAGGAGGTCACCGTGTCGCCGACGAAGCGCGCGAAGTACGAGCCGAAGGCCAGCACCAGCAGCGAGACGAAGACATTGGGCACGAACCACATCACCTTGCCGATGAGGTCGCTGATGTAGGTGAGCCCCATGCCGTTGAAGGCGATCAGCAGCGAGGCCAGGATCACCAGCCAGTACACCAGCACGCCGAAGACTTCGGTGGTGTCCACGCGCATGCCGCCCTGGCGCAGGAAGCCGTCGAGGCCGGCTCGTTCGGTGAGCACGTTGAAGTTGATGGCGTGCAGCGCCTTCACCACCGTGAAGCGCGCGACCTTCGCAAGGAGCCAGCCGGCGACCACCACCACCAGCGCGAAGAGCAGGCGCGGCAGGAACGCGCCGATCTGGAACAGGATGGCCCGCAAGGGCTCCAGGTGGATTCCGAAGCTTTCCATGATGCTTGTCTCCGTTGACCGAGGGGGCGTAGGCGCGGGCGTTCGTCAGGATGCGGCGTCGCGGGCCGCCAGCGCAAGGAGGCCTTGCAGCGGGACCTGGACCCATTCGACACGATTGTTCAATTCGTAGCGCAGCTCGTACAGCGCCTTTTCAAGTTCGAACAGGTCCAGCAGTTGCAGGTCGACGGGTGTCGCGGGCGCGGCCTCTTCCATGGCCTCGAGGTAGGCGGAGAGGAAGGCCTGGCGGCTGGCGGTCTCCCACTGGCGCACGGGCGTCTCGAGGCGCTGCAGCTCGTCGGCGTTCTGCGCCACGCGCTTCAGTGCCGACCAGCGCGCATAGTTGAAGGAGCGCAGCATGCCGGCCACATCGCGCAAGGCCGACCCCTTGGCCCGGCGCTCCTCGAAGCTGCGCGTGGGCTCGCCCTCGAAGTCGATGATGACGAAGTCGTTGTCGCTAACCAGGACCTGTCCGAGGTGGTAGTCGCCGTGGTAGCGGGTCTTGAGGCCGTGCCCGTTGCCGATCGCCGCGGCGGCGCGGGCCGCGAGCCGGCTTTCCTGTGCGAGCAGCGCCTGGGCGTCATCCTGCGCGGGGCCTGGCAGTTGCGGCAGGCGTTCGCGCAGCAGTGCCATCGTCGCCCCGACATCGGCACTCGCATGCTCGCGCATGGCCTGGATGTCCTCGGCCGCCAGGGGCTCGGGGTCGAAGGCCGCATCGCCGGTACGGCGTGCCAATGCCAGGTGCAGTTCCGCCGTGCGGCGGCCGAGCACTTCCATCAGCGCTGCGAACCCACCGTGGGCCTGCGCCGGAGTCGCGGCGGCGAGCGTCTCGGGCGCGGTGCGCAGCTCCTCGAGGAAGCGTTCTACATAGCCCAGCGTGTAGACCCAGCCGTCGCCCTGGTTGCGCACGTAGCGCTGCACCATGGCCAGGGTCGCGGTGCGGCCGTCGTCGCCGATGTATTCGAGCGCGCCCAGTACCGGCACGCAATGCGGGTAGCGCGCGACGCTGGTGAGAAAGCGGCCCATCTCGACCTCGGGGTTCACGCCGTCGCGCACGCGACGGTAGGCCTTGAGGAAGAGGGTCTCATTGAAGGTCACGACCGTGTTGCTGCTCTGAGCGCCTGGCCGGCCGACGGCGAGCGCGTCGAGGTCGGCCTCGACGCGGCGGAACGCGTCGGTGGGCGTGAAGTGCAGGCGCCCCCTGGCGGCCGGCACTTGCAGGCCATCGCGCACGGCCCGAATCATCGCGCGGCAGAAGGTCTCGTCGTAGAAGGCATCGGCCATCACGCCGACGTTGGCCTGCTGCCGCACCTTGGCGACGCCGGCCTGGGTCAGCCGGTTGAGGCGGTCTTCGTCCTGCTCCTCCCAGGCCAGCGCGAGCGGCACGAAATAAGTCGACGCCTCTGAAGGGCCGTCGAGCGCGACGAGGGGCAGCATCCAGCTGAAGCCGTCGCTGTCCCACACCGCATGATCCACCAGCCGGGCGCGCGCAACCGCCGCGCCCTTGGCGCCGTACCAGCGCTGGATCTCGATGAAGCGCGGAAGCGTGTCGGTCTCGAATTGCGTGAGCATGCGCTCGGCCATGCCGATGCGCCACGGCATCACGCGGTCCCGGAAGAAGCTGGTCCATCCGTCGAAGAGCACCAGCGTCGGCCGGTCCTGCAGGCCCACGCCTTCCTGGTGCCAGCTCGGCATCTCGGCGTCCTGCGCGAGCCGGAACCAATAGAAGCCGTACGAGGGCAGGGTGAGCAGATACGGCAGCTCGCCGATCGGCGGGAACGAGGTGCGTCCCAGCATCTCGACCGGAATGCTGCCCTTGTGGGCCGAGAGGTCCAGCTCCACCGGCTGCGCCGCGCGCGAGAGGTTGAAGACGGTGAGGATGGCGTCGCCCTCGTATTCACTGAGGTAGGCGAGGATCTTGCGGTTGCCGGGCCGCAGGAACACGCGCTTGCCGCGACCGAATGCCCTGCTCGTCTTGCGCACCGCGAGCATGCGCCGGGTCCAGTTCAGCAGCGAGCTGGCGTCGCGCGCCTGCGCCTCCACGTTCAGCGCCTCGTAGCCGTACATCGCATCCATGATCGGCTGGAGGTACAGGCGCTGCGGGTCGGCACGCGAGAAGCCTGCGTTGCGATCGGGGCTCCACTGCATCGGCGTGCGCACGCCGTTGCGGTCGCCGACGAAGACGTTGTCGCCCATGCCGATCTCGTCGCCGTAGTAGATGATGGGCGAGCCCGGCATCGACAGCAGCATCGCGTTCATCAGCTTCACGCGGTCCATGTCGTTTTCCATCAGCGGCGCGAGCCGGCGGCGGATGCCGACGTTGATGCGGGCGCGCAGGTCGGCCGCATACATGAGGTACATGTAGTCGCGCTCCTTGCTGGTCACCATCTCGAGCGTGAGCTCGTCGTGGTTGCGCAGGAAGATGGCCCACTGGCAGCCCTCGGGGATCTCGGGCGTCTGCTGGATGATCTCCACGATCGGGTGGCGGTCCTCCTGCGCGATCGCCATGTACATCCGCGGCATCAACGGAAAGTGGTACGCCATGTGGCATTCGTCGCCGTCGCCGAAGTATTCGCGCACGTCCTCGGGCCACATGTTGGCCTCGGCGAGGAGAAAGCGGTTCTTGTACTGCGCATCGATCGCGGCGCGCAGCTGCTTGATCACCACGTGGGTCTCGGGCAGGTTCTCGTTGCTGGTGCCGTCGCGCTCGCACAGGTAGGGAATGGCGTCGAGCCGGAAGCCGTCCACGCCCATGTCGAGCCAGAAGCGCATGGTCTTGAACACCGCCTCCAGCACCTTGGGATTGCCGAAGTTGAGGTCGGGCTGGTGGCTGAAGAAGCGATGCCAGTAGTACGCCTTGGCCACCGGGTCCCAGGCCCAGTTGGAAGTCTCGGTGTCGGTGAAGATGATGCGCGTGCCCTGGTAGAGCTGGTCGGTGTCGCTCCACACATAGAAATCGCGCTCTGGCGAGCCCGGCGGCGCGCGGCGTGCGGCCTGGAACCACGGATGGTCGCTCGAGGTGTGGTTGATGACCAGCTCGGTGATGACCCGCAGGCCACGCTTGTGGGCCTCTTCCAGCATGATCTTGAAGTCCGCCAGGGTGCCGTAGTGCGGGTGCACGTCTTCGTATTCCGCGATGTCGTAGCCGTCATCGCGAAGAGGCGACGGGTAGAAGGGCATCAGCCAGATGGTGTTGACCCCCAGGTCCTTCACGTAGTCGAGCTTGGCGGTGACACCCTTGAAGTCCCCGTAGCCGTCATCGTTCGAATCGAAGAAGGCCTTGACGTTGAGCTGGTAGATGACGGCGTCGCGATACCACTGCGGATCGTCGGTGCTGTCGATCTCGACGGTCTCGAGGAGCAGGTGCGATACCGGTGCATTCATGTCGAAAGGCCCCTACAGGAAATAGTCGAAATCGCGTTCGTCGCGCACGCGCCGCCGCACCACGAAGACATGCGCCGGCACGCTGTGCGGATCGAGCCGGATGAAATGGCGGCTGCCCTGCCAGAGGTAGCGCTGGTTGCTCAGCAGGTCGTGCATCTGGAAGGGATGCGCAGGTTCGCAATCGATGAAGTCGAGGTCGAGTTCGAGCCAGCCGGACTGCACGTTGTGCGGGTCGAGGTTGACCACGGTCACGATCACGTTGCTGCCGTCGGGGGAGCGCTTGGCGTAGGCGAGCAGCTCGCCGTTGTCGATGTCGAAGAAGCGCAGGCTGCGGTCCGAATGCAGGGCCGTGTTCTGGCGCCGGATCTGGTTGACCCGCGAGATGAGGGGCGCGAGGCTTTGCGGGTCGTCGTGGTTCCAATGGCGCAGCTGGTACTTCTCGGAGTTCAGGTATTCCTCGCTGCCCTGCTCGCGCGGCAGGTGCTCGCGCAGCTCGAAGGCCGGGCCATAGATGCCGTAGCTCGCCGCCAGCGTGGCGGCGAGCACCAGGCGGGCCATGAAGACCGGCGTTTCGCCGCCCTGCAGCCGCTCGTGGAGGATGTCGGGCGTGTTGGGCCACACGTTGGGCCGGAAGTACTCGCAGCCCGGGCCCTGCGAAAGCTCGGTGAAATACTCGGTGAGCTCCTGCTTGGTGTTGCGCCAGGTGAAGTAGGTGTAGGACTGGGAGAAGCCGAGCTTGGCGAGCCGGTGCATGACCTTGGGCCGGGTGAAGGCCTCGGCGAGGAACAGCACGTCGGGATGCGCGCGCTTGAGCTCGCCGATCGCCCATTCCCAGAAGGGGAAGGCCTTGGTGTGCGGGTTGTCGACGCGGAAGATCTTCACGCCCTCGCCGATCCAGTGCTCGAACACGCTCTTGAGCTCGGTCCACAAACCCTGCCAATCTTCGGTCTCGAAGTTGAAGGGATAGATGTCCTGGTACTTCTTGGGCGGGTTCTCGGCGTACTGCACGGTACCGTCGGGCCGCCAGCGGAACCAGGCGGGATGGGCCTTGACGTAGGGATGATCGGGCGCGCACTGGAAGGCGATGTCGAGCGCGATCTCCAGTCCGTGGCGCTGCGCCTCGGCACGCAGGCGCTGGAAGTCCTCGCGGGTGCCGAGCTCGGGCAGGATCGACTTGTGGCCGCCTTCCTCCGCTCCGATGGCCCAGGGGCTGCCGACATCATCGGCCTGTGCCGCGAGCGCGTTGTTCTTTCCCTTGCGCTGGATCCGTCCGATCGGATGGATCGGCGGAAAGTAGAGCACGTCGAAGCCCATGGCGGCGATCGCCGGCAGGCGCGCCTCCACGTCCTTGAAGGTGCCGTGCCGGTCGCCGCCGGGCGCGGTGGAGCGCGGGAAGAGCTCGTACCAGGTGCTGAAGCGCGCACGCTCCCGATCGGCCACCAGCGGCAGCTCCACGGGATGGTGCGTGGCCAGGCGGCGGTCGGGGTAGCGCTCGGCCAGGGCGCACAGCGCCTCGTCCAGGGCGAAGGCCTTGAGGGCAGTCGCGTCCATGCTGTTCTCGATGGCCGCAGCCTTCAGTTCGCGGCTCCAGCGCACAAGCGACTGGGCGTCGGCACTCTTCGCACGCTCCGCACGCTCAGCCGCGGCACCGATTTCCTGCGCACCGACCTGCGAGGCGATTCGGATGTCTTCCGGATCGACGCGGCGTGCCATGTCGTGCCGCCACGACTCGAAGGCGTCGACCCAGGCGGTGACGGTGTAGCGGTAGCGGCCGATGGCAGGCGGCGCGAATTCGGCCTCCCAGACATCGTTGCCCAGAGGCTTCATCGGCAGCTCGGCCCATTCCGCATCGGCCTCGGCGCGCCAGCGCAGCATGACGCGAAGCACGTCGTGGCCATCGGCGAAGCAATGGGCCTGCACGCGCAAGGCCTCGCCGGCCACGCGCTTGACCGCGAACCGGCCGCCGTCGACATTGGGCAGGACCGCATCGATGACAGCGCGCGCGCGGCCGTCCTCGCCGTCGGCGCGTTCGATTTTCGGGGCGGGCGATGCGGCGGCCTTAGGCATGAGGGTCGTGCTCCAGGATCAAGGTGGAGAGCGGCGGGAGCGTCAGGCACAGCGAATGCATGCGGCCGTGCGAACGGACGGGCGAGGCCTCGACTCCGCCGAAGTTGCCCCATCCCGCGCCGCCGAATTCGCTGGCGTCGCTGTTGAGGCGCTCGCGCCAGAAGCCGCCCCGCGGCACACCGAGCAGGTAGTTGGTGCGCGGCACCGGCGTCATGTTGCTGACGACCAGCACGGGCGCTCCCTCGCGCGGCTTGCGCAGGAAGGCGAAGACGCTGTGCTCGGCGTCGTCGGCCGTCACCCATTCGAAACCCGCGCCCGAGAAGTCGAGCTCGTGCAGCGCCGGCGTGGTGCGGTAGACGCCGTTGAGCTGGGCGACGAAGCGCTGCAGCCCCGCATGGCCATCGAGGGTGGAGACCCACCATTCCAGCTCGCCGTCGTGGGTCCATTCGCGGCGCTGGCCGAACTCGCCCCCCATGAAGAGCAGCTTCTTGCCCGGATGGCCCCACATGTAGCCGAACAGTGCGCGAAGGTTGGCGAACTGCTGCCAGCTGTCGCCCGGCATCTTGTTGAGCAGCGAGCCCTTGCCGTACACCACCTCGTCGTGCGAAAGCGGCAGCACGAAGTTCTCGCTGAAGGCGTAGACCAGCGAGAAGGTCAACTTGTGGTGGTGGTACCGGCGGTTGATGGGGTCCTCGTGCATGTAAGCCAGGCTGTCGTGCATCCATCCCATGTTCCACTTCATCCCGAAGCCCAGCCCGTCCATGTCGGTCGGGCGCGACACGCGAGGCCAGGCGGTGGATTCCTCCGCGACGGTGACCGTGTCCGGGTGCTGGCGGTAGACGGCGCGGTTGAGGGTCTGCAGGAACTCGATGGCCTCCAGGTTCTCGCGTCCGCCGTGGCGGTTGGGAATCCATTCGCCGTGCGCGCGCCCGTAGTCGAGGTACAGCATGGAGGCAACCGCATCGACGCGCAATCCGTCGATGTGGTATTTGTCCAGCCAGAACAGGCCCGAGGAGATCAGGAAGCTGCGCACCTCGTGGCGCCCGTAGTTGAAGATGCTCGACTTCCAGTCGGGATGGAAGCCCTGCCTCGGGTCCTCGTGCTCGTAGAGATGGGTGCCGTCGAAGTAGCCGAGGCCGTGCTCGTCGGTGGGAAAGTGAGAGGGCACCCAATCCAGCAGCACGCCGATGCCGCGCTGGTGCAGGTGGTCGACGAAATACATGAAGTCCTGCGGCGTGCCGTAGCGCGAGGTGGGCGCGAAGTAGGCGGTGGTCTGGTAGCCCCAGGAGCCGTAGAAGGGATGCTCGGTGACCGGCATCAACTCCACGTGCGTGAAGCCCATCTCGCACGCATAGTCGGCCAGCAGCGGCGCGAGCTCGCGGTAGTTGAGGAACTGGCCGTCCTTGCGGCGCCAGGACCCGAGATGAACCTCGTAGGTGGACATGGGCGCATCCAGCGCGTTGCGCGCGGCGCGCGTGGCCATCCAGTCGCTGTCGCCCCATTCGTAATTGAGCGACCAGGCGCGCGAGGCAGTGGCCGGCGGTGTCTCGCAGAAAAAGGCGAAGGGGTCGGCCTTGTCGACCTGGTAGCCGTTGTGGCGCGAGCGGATGCGGTACTTGTAGGCCTGCCCGGGCGCGACCTCGCAGACGGAGCCGGTCCAGATGCCGCTGTCCTCATGGGCTTGAAGCGGGTTGGCATCGCCGTTCCAGCCATTCCAGTCGCCCACCACCGACACCGAGGCTGCATTCGGTGCCCACACCGCGAAGCGGGCGCCACCCTCGCCGCGCAGGTGGCAGCCCAGTTGATCGTAGAGACGGGAATGGGTGCCTTCGCTGAAGAAATAGCGGTCCTGGGCACTGAAGGCGGCGGAAGAGGTGGTGGGCACTGCGGGCGTCCTTGGCATTCTGGGGCCGCGGCCGTGCGAGAACGCAGCCGGTTCGGCGTTGAACGGACGTTTGTAGGCCAGTGCGGCCTCCCGGCAATGACCGCGCCCGCGCTTCAGCTTGTCGGACAGCGACGCGTCTTGGGAAGGGTCCCACGCCTCGCTGCATGCGGATTGTCGGATGCTTTCTCGGCCGACAGGCAGATATGCTGGCGTATCTCATCTCATCTCATCTCAGCCGCATGCAGCCGCCGTCGAAGAAATTGAACATCGGAATTGCCGGCGCCGGTCCCGGCGGGCTGGCGACTTCGATTGCGTTGGCCAGGTTGGGGCACCGTGTCGAAGTTTTCGAGAAACATCCAACGCTCGAACCGCTGGGCGCGGGGCTGCTCATGCAGCCGCAAGGACTTCGAGCTCTCGAGGAACTCGGTGTGCGGCGCGAGTTCGATGAGGTGAGCGTCCCTGTCCGGCGACTGCTCGGAACCAGCCACCGTGGCTGGCGCGTGGTCGACATCGACTACGGGGATTCGCCGGCTCGCGCTGTCGGCCGCGCAGCGCTCGCCCGCATCCTCTACAACGCAGCGCAAGCCGCCGGAGTTCATTTTTCCCTGGCGTGCCAGGTCGACTCCGTGATGGAGGTCGAGGGGCGTGCGAGAGCGATGACGAGAATGGGGTCCACGGACTTCGACCTGTTTGCCATCGCCGACGGGGCAGCTTCTGGATTGAGGGAAAGTGCCGGCTTTGCGGGTCCTTCGAGGACTTACCGATGGGGCGCGCTTTGGGGGCAGTTCTGGGTGCCCGCGTGGAAGGAGCCCGAAGTGCTGCTGCAGAGGTTCCGCGGGACCTCGGAGATGATGGGCCTTCTACCCACAGCGGTTTCGGGCGGCGCTGTCCAGCTTTCCTTCTTCTGGAGTCTTCGCGCAGACCGCTACGCGGACTGGCGCTCCGGTGACCTGGCTGCATGGAGGTCGCATGTTCTGTCGCTATGGCCTGAGGCGAAGCCCGTGGTCAGCCAGATCCAGCGGCACGATGACTTGGCGTTCGCCGCGTATCGCCACACCTGGCCGCGCTCGATGGGCTCCGCTCGTTTGTGCGTCGTCGGCGACGCGGCTCACGCCATGAGCCCTCAGCTCGGACTGGGGACGACGCTGGCCATGGAGGATGCCTTGGCCCTTGCCCTTGCTCTGGAGGAACAAGGGGTGTCGGGAGTGGCGCAAGCGTATTCATCGCGACGGTTGCGACGGTCCCAGGGCCTTCAGACCTTGAGCCGACTGCTGACCCCGTGCTTCCAGGCGCAAGGAAAAGGAATTTGGCGAGACGTGGTATTCGCGGTGGGATTGCGTGTTCCTGGCGTGCCTTGGCTGATGAAGCGCAGCTTGGCTGCACCTGCGCGGACTCATCCTGGCGCAGTGACGACCTGTCCGCCTGCGCTTCAATCCGCTTCTGAGTCCAGCGGGCCGGCGCCTCTCGCGTGAGCCATTGCACGAACACAGCGTCGATGTACGAGCAGGCGATGGGCGAGAGTTTTGACCGCCTGCCGCCCGCGGTGCAGCGCTTTCACAAGCTGGCCGGCTTGCAAGAACTCCACGGCTGGGTCGACATCGAAGCACCTTCGACGCCGGCGGCAAGGCTTCTCGCCCTCTGCCTCGGCACTCCTCTTCGGGCAACGAGCGGTCCCATTCGATTCGAACTCCGAGCGGCTGCGGAGTCCGAAACATGGACCCGGCATTTTCCGAGCCAGAAAATGACTTCGCGCCTGCGACTTGAAGCGCGTCGAGTTGTCGAGCAGCTGGGTGCCGCTCGCTTGACCTTCGAGCTGTGCGAGGCAGAAGGCCGGCTCGAAATGCGCCTGATGGGGTTGCGCTTCTTTGGAGTTCCGTGCCCGCGCTGGCTTCTTCCAAAGGTCGTTGCAGAGGAGACCGGCCAAAATGACCGGCTTCACTTTCGAGTTCAGGCGTCGCTGCCGGTCATCGGCACCGTGACAAGCTATCGCGGTCACCTGATCGTCGCCGAGAAGACATAGGTGTGATCGGGGCCGAGGCTGTGTGCGCGGCGCGGACTGCTGCTAGGAAGATTTCCAGAACCGCCGCGCCTGCGCGATCTTGTCCAGTGCCGCCCGGCATTCGAGCGCTCCCTGAGGCTGTCGCGCCGAGAGCCAGCCTACCGCGAACCAGGCCCGGCCATCGTGGCCGGCCGCCTCGCGGTAGGCGTTGATGGCCACGGCCGCGTCGTTGTGCGCGCCCAGAGCATCCTGCGCGGGGTCCAGCGCTTTCAGGTACCGCGCAGCGCGGCCCTTGCCGAAGATCGGCGCGACGAACTCGCCCAGGTAGCGCAGGCGCTTGAGTCGCTTGCGGACCCGGTGCTGTGCCTCCGGCTCCAGCGTGTCGAAACGGCGTCCGTCGCGCACCACCTGGCGGTGCAGTTTCGACAGGCGCGCGCGCAAGGCTTTGCGGGCCGGCTCGGTGTGCTGCCCGGCCGGGGTCGCCCCGTCGGATGGTTCGCTGGGCGGCAGCGAGGCAGCGATCAAGCTGATGAGCGCCAGCTGGAAAGACGGGCCGCGCACCACGGCGGCCGGGTCCGGTTCCGGTTCGGCCAGCGCGGGCCAGGTCACCTGCGGGCCGCCATCGGCTTCGATCTGCGGCTGTACCGTTTGCTCCAGATGCTCGCGATCACGCTGCCGGCCCAGCGCGCGGAAGGCGTCCACCAGTGCGGGTTCCCAGGCGGGGTCGATGGCTGGCGCAAGGTCGGCCATCTCGCGCAATGCGGTGCGCAGGCGACGGATGCCGACGCGCAGTTGATGCACATGCTCGGGCTCGGGGCTGCCGGCGGCCACTTCGCTCGCATTGGGCAGGATCTGCGCGAGGCAGGCGCCGATCACGGCGCGGAACACCTGCGGCCCGTCCATGCCCTTGTCCACTGAAGGCGGCTCGGCCTTGACCGCCTCTCCGTAGTCGATGCCCTTGGCCAACCGCTCGCCGCGTGAAGCCTTGGAAACGGTGTCGAGCGAGATGCCATAGCGCATGCGCCAGCGGCGTGCGAGCTCGAGCAGCGCTTGCGGGCTGCCGCTCTTGAGCTCGATCTCGAGCTCGCACACAGGATGCGAGCGGTCGCCGGCGTGCACCTCGCCCCGGTCGAAAGCGAGCTCGACCCGGGCATCGCCGGTGCGCATCTCGCGCGTGGTGCGGCGGATGTCGGTGGCGTAGAGCGGCATCAGCCGCACTTCGGCTGGGGCCTGGCCGGCGGCGCGCAGCGCCTTGTCGATCAGCGCACCGACCGGCGTGCCGGCGTGGCGTTCCAGGCGCGGCAGCGGCACGTCGCCAACCTTGACGGTGTCGATCTCGACGTTGTGCTCGTGGCGCTCCAGCGCGTTGCCACCCGGCGCCTTGGCAGTCTGCACCCATCGCCGCCCTTCCTTGCGGATGCGAAGTACGACCCGCTGCGCCGCGAGCGCGCGGTCAGCGGTGTCGTAGTAGCGCGCCTGGAGGCGTTCCCGCGTCGATCGTCCATGCGCGACCGCGCCTTCGACAGCCGCCCGGTCGCGCGGTTCGATCTGGAACTTGAGCTCGAATTCGGTCACGTCTTGAGAGGGCGACCCCGCCGGCAGCGCGCTCAGCCCGGGAGCTCGCTGACTTGCAAGGACAGGTCGAAAAGCTTGGACTTGCTGGCGTAGTAGCGGTCGAGCCGCCATTCCTTGAGGATGTCCATCGCCAGCTGGAAGCTCTCGTAGTCGAGCTGATAAAGCGTGACCAGCTCGAAGCTGCGTTCGGATTCGAGCGCCAGGACCAGGCGGGCGAGGATCTGGGCCGACTCGTTGGCCGGGTCCGCCTCGATGAAGCGGCGGGCGACCTTGATGGCGTTCATGGGCTGGGTTCCTTCTGGTGGACCTGGAACTATAGCCAGCCCTGCTCGGCCTTTTATGACAGTCGTGTGACGGTCCAGGTCTTGGGTGCTTGCCCGACGCGCTTACTGGATCGGCGTCACGGTCTCGCGGATCAGGCCGCCGCCCAGCACGCTGCCCTCGACCGAGGTGGTGCCGGTGCCGCGCATGCGTGCCTCGCAGGCGGGGCGATCGGCCGGTGGCTGCAGGGCGCAGCGGGCCAGGGCGTTCTGTTCGTAGCTGGTGGTCGGCGCGCTCGTCAGACCGCCGCGGCGGGCTTCATAGCGCGCAGCGCCCGCTTCGCGCAGGCAGGCATTGCGGTCCTGCAGTACGCCGTCGCACGTGGCGCGCTCGCGCAGGTAGCTGGAGTCGGCACCTTGCGCCGCGCCGAGGGACGGCAGCGCGAGGCTGCCGGCAGCGAGCACGAGGGCCAGGCTCGAACGAATGGTCTTGTTCATGAAGCGCTCCTTTTCAAAGCAGGGCGGCGCGGCATGCGCCGGCCGGGACAGCCAGTGTCTGCCGTCGAGGAATCAGCCGCTGTGGGACTGGGGCGGCTCGCCGCCGGCCGGCCGCGCCGCGGGTTCATGTGGGACTTGTCCGGCACGCAGGCCGGAAGCGCGCCGGCTTTCGGCCGCTCAGGCTTCGCCGATGCGCTTGGCGAGGTGAGCGAGCGCTTCCTCGACCTGGTCGACCAGGATCAGCGACAGGTCGCCCGGTTGCAGCCGCTCGAGCGCGGTGTCGATGGCGATGAACTCGCCGCGGATCTCGTCGATGGCGCGAGTGCGGGTCGCGCCCTCCAGGCCCTGGCGCAGCAGCGCCATGACCTCGCCGTCGGCTCGGCCGCGCTGCGCCGCGTCCTGGTAGAGGATCACTTCGTCGAAGGCCTGGCCCAGGATGGCGGTCTGGTCGCGGATGTCGCAGTCGCGGCGGTCGCCGGCGCCGCTGATCACCACCGAGCGCTTGTTCGCGGGCATGGTGTCGACGGCGGCCACCAGTGCGCGCATGGCGTCGGTGTTGTGGCCGTAGTCGGCGATGACGGTGGCGCCGCGGTAGTCCATGACGTTGAAGCGGCCGGGCACGCCGGCCGCGTCGTTCTTGAAGCTCGCCAGGCCGCGGCGGATGCTGTCCCAGTCGAGCCCGATGGCCCAGGCCGCGGCAACGGCAGCCATCACGTTGTCGACCTGGAAGCCGATGCTGCCGTTGCGCGTGATCTGGACGTCGCGCAGTGGAATGCGCTCGCGCCACGAACCTTCCGCCGCCACCAGCGTGTCCTGGTCGACGTAGACGGTGCGCTTGCCCTGGGCGCGGTGCGTGGCCATGACCGGGTGCTGCCGGTCGCGGGCGAAGAAGATCACGTGGCCCGGGCAACTCGCGGCCATTGCGGCGACGTTCGGGTCGGCCGCGTTCAGCACCCCATAGCCATGAGGGGCCACGTTGCGCACGACCACACGCTTGAGCACCGCCAGGTCCTCGACGGTGGTGATGTAGTTCAGGCCCAGGTGGTCGCCGCTGCCGATGTTGGTCACCACCGCCACCTGGCAGCGGTCGAAGCCGAGCCCTTCGCGCAGCACGCCGCCGCGCGCGACCTCGAACACGGCGGCATCGACGTCCGGGTGCAGCAGGACGTTGCGCGCGCTCTTGGGGCCGCTGCAGTCGCCGCTGTCGGTCTGGCGGCCGTCGACGTACACGCCGTCGGTGTTGGTCATGCCGGTGCGCAGGCCGCTGCCGGCAAGCAGGTGGTTGATCAGGCGCGCGGTGGTGGTCTTGCCGTTGGTGCCGGTCACGGCCACGACCGGGATTCGGCCATCGTCGCCGGGCGCGAAAAGCGTATCCATCACCGCCTCGCCGACCGCACGCCCACGGCCGAAAGAGGGCGAGATGTGCATGCGCAAGCCGGGCGCCGCATTGACCTCGACCACGCCGCCGTGCTGTTCCTCCAGCGGGCGCAGCACGTTCTCGCAGACCATGTCGACGCCGCAGATGTGCAGGCCGACCATCTGGGCCGCATCGACCGCGCGCGCCGCGACTTCGGGGTGCACGGTGTCGGTCACGTCGGTGGCGGTGCCGCCGGTCGACAGGTTGGCGTTGTTGCGCAGCACCACGCGCTGGCCCAGCGCCGGCACGCTCTCGGGCGTGAGGCCCTGCGCCTCGAGGCGGCCGATGGCGATGTCGTCCAGGCGGATCTTGGTCAGCGAGGTGGCATGCCCTTCGCCGCGTCGCGGATCCTGGTTGACCAGATCGACGAGTTCGCGGATGGTATGCCGGGCGTCGCCGATGACCTGCGGCGGGTCGCGGCGCGCGGCCGCAACCAGCCTGTCGCCGACCACCAGCAGGCGGAAGTCGAAGCCCGGCAGGAATTTTTCGACCATCACCTCGCCGTAGGCTGCCGCCGAGTCGTAGGCGGCGGCGAGCTGCTCGCGCGTGCCGATGTTGACGGTGACGCCCTTGCCCTGGTTGCCGTCCTGCGGCTTCACCACCACTGGCAGGCCGACCTCTTGCGCGGCGGCCCAGCCGTCGTCGACGCTCGCGACAGGGCGACCCAGCGGCACCGGCACGCCGGCGGCGTTGAGCAACTGCTTGGTGAGCTCCTTGTCCTGCGCGATCGACTCGGCCACGCCGCTGGTGCTGTCGACTTCGGCGGCCTGGATGCGGCGCTGCTTCGAGCCCCAGCCGAATTGCACCAGGCTGCCGCTGGTCAGGCGGCGGTAGGGAATGCCGCGCGCCACGGCGGCATCGACGATGGAGCCGGTGCTCGGGCCCAGGCGCTCCGATTCGTCGAGGTCGCGCAGCTCGGTGATGGCGGCGTGGGCATCGAAGGCGGCTCCGGCTTGGGCGGCAGCGATCAACTGCTCGGCGAGTTCCAGGGCGCGCCGTCCGACGGCCTCCTCGCTGTACTGGAAGGCCACCTGGTAGATGCCGTTGTCCACGGTGCGCGCGGTATGGCCGAAGTTGACGGCGCACCCGGCCTGGCATTGCAGCGCAACGGCCGCGTTCTCCAGCACGTGGGCCAGCGCCAGCGGCTGCCCGAGCACGATGGGGTGCAGCTCGCCGATGGTGGGGAAGAGGGCCCGCAGCCGGCTCTCGAACCCGGCCAGCCGTCCGACCGCGTTCTCGTCGCCGGTGCAGGTGACGACGGCCTCGATGCAGGTGTGGCGGCTCCAGAGATTGGGCCCGCGCAGCGCGCGAATGCGTTTGACGTCCATAACGATGAGGCGAAGGGGCTGTTCCAGTCCGGACGGTGCCGGATCAGGCCATTTGTTGTTCGGGCGAAAGAAGGGTCTGCGACAGCTGCAGCGAGGCGAGCGCGGCCTGCAGGTCGGCTTCGAAGGCTTCGACGCCTGCACCGATGAGGCTCAGCGGAATGCCCAGGGCCCACGCAGCGGCGACGGCGGCCAGCAGGCTTTCGAGGTCGACGCCGGCATGGGTGGCGCGCCAGATGGTGAGGCGTCCCAGTCCGGGCAGGAATGATTCGCTGCTGCCGTTGGCCAGCACCACCCGGTCTTGTCGCACCAGCACGGCCTTGCCGCCGGCCTGCTGGTGCTTGAGCAGCGCCTCGGCCTGCGGATCGGCCGAATACAGGATCACGGCGCCGTCGCACAGCGGCGCCAGGCCGGCAACGCGCATGTCCGCCGCGTTGAGCACGGCCGTGCCTTCGGGCAGGACCACGTCGACCTGGGTGCGCAGCACCTTGACCATCTGGTCGCTGTCGGCGATGTCGAACTCGGCCAGCTTCTCGGCGCCCTCGAGGTCGGTCACGATGCCGACTTCGCAGCGGTCGTAGGCCAGGCCGTCGCGCAGGATGGTGCCCGCGCCGTTCTCGATCACCACGGCCTGGACCGCGCGGTTCATCAGCAGGCGGCGGCCGGCGTCGAAGTTGGCGCTGTCGCGCGCATCGACGCGTCGGCGCTCGAGGAACAAGCCGTCGCCGCAAGCCAGGCCGGTGTGGCGGCCGCCCAGGCTCACCAGCCAGCCGACCAGGCGCGCCAGCACCGCGGTGCCGCGCGAGCCGGCCACGCCCACCACGGGGATGCGGCCGGGCGCTTCGTCGGGAAAGAGGTGGTCGCAGATCGCGCGGCCCACCGGCCGTGGCGAGCC
Source organism: Variovorax sp. PBS-H4 (assembly GCF_901827205.1). Taxonomy (NCBI): domain Bacteria; kingdom Pseudomonadati; phylum Pseudomonadota; class Betaproteobacteria; order Burkholderiales; family Comamonadaceae; genus Variovorax; species Variovorax sp. PBS-H4. The sequence continues at coordinate 1,319,737 of NZ_LR594675.1, forward strand.
CACGGCGGGCTTCAGGTGCATCAGCAGGCCGGGGCCTGCGTTGACCTCGACGATGGCGCCGCCCTGCGCCGCCAGGGGGCGCGCGATGTCTTGAGCCACCAGGTCGACGCCGGCGATGTCCAGGCCCACCACCCGCGCAGCCAGCACGGCGGCATGCGCGACTTCGGGATGAACCTGGTCGGTGCAGTCGATCGCCATGTTGCCGTTGCGCTGGATGGTAATGACCCGGCCGGCCGCGGGCACGGCAGCCGCGTCCAGGCCCTGGCGCTTGAGCTCGAGCTGCAGCTTGAGGTCGGTTCGGACATCCAGCACATCGAGCGGGAATTCTTCCTCGGCGCCTCGCCGCGGGTCGCTGTTGAGCTGGCTGTCGATCAGCTGGGCGACGCTGGCCTGGCCGTCGGCCGTCACGGTGATGATCTCGCCGCGGGCGGCGGCGACGACCTGGCCGCCCACCACCAGCAGACGGTGCTCATGGCCGCGGATGAAGCGCTCGACCATCACGTCGCTGCCCTCCGGCTCGGCAACGGCGAAGGCGGCTTCGACCTCCTCGCGCGTGTTCAGCTCCAGCGAGACGCCGCGGCCATGGTTGGCATCGGAAGGCTTGACCACGACCGGCAGGCCGATGTCCTCGGCGGCTTCCCAGGCCTCCTGGGCGCTGGCGACCACCTGGCCTTCGGGCACCGGCACGCCGCAGCCGGACAGCAGCGTCTTGGTGAGCTCCTTGTCGCTGGCGATGGATTCGCCGATCGCGCTGGTGTAGTCGGTTTCCGCGGTCCAGATGCGCTGCTGATTGGCGCCGTAGCCGAGCTGCACCAGGTTGCCGCTGTTCAGGCGCATGTGCGGGATGCCGCGGTCGGCGGCGGCGCTGACGATGCAGGCCGTGCTCGGGCCGAGGTAGCAGTCCTCGACCTTGGCCTTGACGGCGTCGACCGCGTGCTGCACGTCGGCAGCATCGAAGGGGGCGTCGTTGATGGTCGCCATCAGCAGGCGGTGGCCCTCGGCCAGTGCGACGCGGGCGACCTGTTCGTCGCGCGCCCGGAACACCATCCGGTAGACGCCGTGCTGCGAGGTGCTGCGGGTCTGGCCGAAGCCGGTGGGCATGCCGGCCAGGTTGAGCAGCTCGATCACCACGTGTTCGAGCACGTGGCCGGCCCAGGTGCCTTCGGTGAGGCGCTGGATGAAGCCGCCGCGCTCGCCGACACCGCAGTGGTGTTCGACAAGCGCCGGGAGCAGGCCGGTCAGGCGCTCGGTGAAGCCTTCGATCCGGTTGGAGGGGTAGTCCTCCAGCGCGCCGAGGTCGAGCCAGACTTCCAGCACGGGCCGGTAGGTCCAGAGGTTCGGACCCCGCAGGTAGTTGACACGCAGGAGGCGGATGTCGTCGAAACGGGTCATGCAAACGTTCGTTGTGCTTTGGCCGAGCACTGCGGCGCCTTCAAGCGCGCCCATGGCCATCGGTCAGAATCGGCGCCCGGCAAGCGCCATGAAGCGGCCCCCGGCGGGCCAGACACATAGAAACACAATGCAACATCACGATCCAGTCGGCACCCCGAGGGGCGAAGAGGAGGGGGCTTCAGAAGGTCTGAAAAGCCGGCTCAGAGCTGCGGAAAACGTGCTGGCGACGGTCCCGGTTGACCTCGATGGCGAACTTCGGTTTGCTTCCGGCCTGCTCGCCCTGACCGATCGGCGCCTGCTTGCCCGCGATGCGCAGGGGGTCTGGGCCGAATGGCCGCTGGCGCACCAGGGGCTCGATTTGCTGCTGGCCGACCATGCCGGCGTCGGCACCCTGGACCTCCTGGACGGGCAGAGCCGGCTGGCGCGGTGGCGTTACACCTTGGCACACCAGGGGTCTGCACTTCGCTTGCAGAAGCTCCTCGGCCAGCAGGCTGCCGGTGTCGCGCCGGCGACAGAGGCCGAGGTCGAAGACGCGCCGCTGGCCGAGCCCGAGCTGCAGACACCGCCTTCCACCTGGGTGCTGCTGCGCCTGGGCCGTTTCGCCCGGCCCTACCGCAAGCAGCTGATCGCCGGTTTCCTGCTGACCCTGGCTTCGACGGCGGCCACGCTGGTGCCGCCGTACCTGACGATCCCGCTGATGGACGACATCCTGATCCCGTTCCAGAACGGACAGCAGATCGCCGTCGAGAAGGTCGCGCTGTTCCTGAGCCTCCTGTTGCTCGCCGCGCTCACGGGCTGGGCACTGGGTTGGGCCCGGACCTACCTGCTCGCGCTGGTCTCGGAGCGGATCGGCGCCGACCTGCGCACCACCACCTACGAACACCTGCTGACCTTGCCGCTCGATTACTTTGGCGGCAAGCGCACTGGCGACCTGATGGCGCGCATCGGCTCGGAAACCGACCGCATCAACGTCTTCCTGTCGCTGCATGCGCTCGATTTCCTGACCGACGTGCTGATGATCGCGATGACCGCCGTCATTCTCGTCTCCATCAACCCGCTGCTGGCGGTCGTCACGCTGGTGCCGCTGCCCTTCATCGCGTGGATGATCCACGTAGTGCGCGACCGGCTTCGCACCGGCTTCGAGAAGATCGACCGCGTCTGGAGCGAGGTGACCAACGTGCTGGCCGACACCATCCCTGGCATCCGCGTGGTCAAGGCCTTCGCGCAGGAGAAGCGCGAGGCCGACCGCTTCCGTGCTGCCAACCTCTACAACCTGCAGGTCAACGACAAGCTCAACAAGACCTGGTCGCTGTTCACCCCCAGCGTGTCGCTGCTGACCGAGATCGGCCTGTTGGTGGTGTGGGGCTTCGGGATCTGGCAGGTTGCGCGGGGCCGCATCACGGTGGGTGTGCTGACCGCCTTCATCGCCTACATCGGGCGCTTCTACACGCGGCTCGATTCGATGAGCCGCATCGTCTCGGTCACGCAGAAGGCGGCCGCCGGCGCCAAGCGTATCTTCGACATCCTCGACCATGTGAGCAACGTGCCCGAACCGGCCGAGCCGGTGAAGATCGAGCGCGTGCAGGGGCGCATCCAGATGCGCGGCGTGGGTTTTCGCTACGGCAGCCGTGCGGTGATCCGCGACCTTGACCTCGTGATCGAGCCGGGCGAGATGATCGGCCTGGTGGGCCACAGCGGCTCCGGCAAGAGCACGCTGGTGAACCTGATCTGCCGTTTCTACGACGTGACGGACGGCGCCATCCTGGTCGACGGTACCGACATCCGGCGCTTCGCGGTGGCCGACTACCGGCGCCATGTCGGGCTGGTGCTGCAGGAGCCCTTTCTGTTCTTCGGCACCATTGCCCAGAACATCGCCTACGGCAAGCCCGAGGCGACGCGCGACGAGATCGTGGCCGCCGCGCGCGCTGCGCATGCGCACGACTTCATCCTGCGCCTCCCCCATGGCTACGACTCGCTGGTGGGCGAGCGCGGGCAGGGACTGTCGGGCGGGGAGCGCCAGCGCATCAGCATCGCGCGGGCGCTGCTGATCGATCCGCGCGTCCTGATCCTCGACGAGGCCACATCGGCGGTAGACACCGAGACCGAAAAAGAGATCCAGAAGGCCCTGGACAACCTGGTGCAGGGCCGCACCACCATTGCGATTGCGCACCGGCTCTCGACCCTGCGCAAGGCCGACCGGCTGGTCGTCATGGACCGCGGCGAGATCGTGGAGGTCGGGCCGCATGATGAGCTGATGGAAAAGGAGGGCGCCTATTGGCGGCTCTACCAGGCGCAGTTGCGACAGGCCGACGACGAGAGCCCCGGTTCCGCGGACGAACGGGCCGGCGCCACGCTGGCATTCGCAGGGCACGCGGCGCATCCGGCGGGAGACGCATGATGAGCGCGAGTTTCAAGCTGGAACGCAATGCCTTCGGCCACCTGGTGCTGATCGAGGCCGAAGGTGTCCGTCACGTGGGCGTGGTGCCGGTGCGCGCCTTTCCGTTGAGCGCGCCGGACGAGGGCCTGTCGCTGGTCGGCAGCGAAGGCCGCGAGTTGCTGTGGATCGACCGGCTCGCCGACCTGCCCGAGCCCGCCCGCGCGCTGCTCGCCGAAGACCTCGCCGCCCGCGACTTTGCGCCCACGCTGCTGAAGCTGCACAAGGTGTCGACTTTCGGCGTGCCGAGCACGTGGACCGTGAGCACCGACCGCGGCGACGTCCAGTTCGTGCTCAAGGCCGAGGAAGACATCCGCCGGCTGGATGGCGGCGCACTGCTGATCGCAAGCGCGCATGGGTTGCAGTTCCGCATTCCGGATGTGAAGGCGCTGGACCGGGCTTCGCGCAAGCTGCTGGAACGCTTCCTGTAGGCCAGGGAAGATCATGTGGGGTGAAAAATGCCCGTGAGCAGAGCTGGCGGCGTTCAATGCATCATTGAAGACGGATCGTCCAGTCAGCACGCAACTCACGCCATGCACACCACCGCACTCGTCCTCTTCTCCGGCGGCCAGGATTCCACCACCTGCCTGGCCGAGGCGCTCTGCAAATACGAGCGCGTCGAGACCATCGGCTTCGACTACGGGCAGCGCCACATCGTCGAGCTCGATGCGCGCCGTACCGTGCTCGCGCACCTTCGTGAGCGCTTCCCGTATTGGGCGCCGAGGCTGGGCGAGGACCACCTGGTGAATGTCGACGTGCTGGGCCGGATCAGCGAGTCCTCCCTGACGCAGGACATCGCCTTCGAGATGCAGGCCAGCGGCCTGCCGAACACCTTCGTGCCGGGGCGCAACCTGCTGTTCCTCACGCTGGCCGGCGCGCTGGCCTACCGGCGCGGGCTGGAGGTGATCGTCACCGGCGTCTGCGAGACCGACTTTTCGGGCTACCCCGACTGCCGCGACGACACCATGAAGGCGATGCAGCTCGCGCTGTCCCTGGGCATGGACCGGCGCTTCGTGATCGAGACGCCGCTGATGTGGATCGACAAGGCCGCGACCTGGGCTATGGCACACCGGCTGGGCGGGCGGCCGCTCGTCGACCTGATCGTCGAGGACACCCACACCTGTTACCTGGGCGACCGCGGCCAGCGCCAGGCCTGGGGCTATGGCTGCGGCCACTGCCCGGCCTGCGAGCTGCGCGCCCGAGGCTGGGAACGCTACGCCGCCTCCAGCCGGTAGCGCGCGCCCGTGCCTTCAGCTTGGGGCACCAGGGTCCAGCGCTTGTCGTGGAAGGCTGCGGCCGAGGCGCGATGCGCGATCGACACCATGGCTCCGCCTGCCGCGCGCACGCCTTCCGCCAAACGTCCGTAGAGCGTCTCCTCGGCCTGTGCATCGAGCGCGCTGGTTGCCTCGTCGGCGAACAGCCAGGCCGGTTTCTTGAGCAGCACGCGCGCGATCGCCAGCCGCTGCTGCTCGCCGCCGGAGAGCTTCTGGCTCCAGGCATCGACGTCGTCGAGCCGGGAGGCGAGCCCCGGCAGCAATGCGTCTTCCAGGGCCAGCTTCAGCTGCGCATCGCTGTAGTCACCCGCCGGCTGCGGATAGGCCAGCGCGTCGCGCAGCTTGCCGTCAGGCACATAGGGCCGCTGCGGAATGAACATGGCGTTTTCGGGCATGGACACCTTGCCGCGCGCGAACGGCCAGATGCCGGCGAAGGAACGGAACAGCGTCGACTTGCCGCTGCCCGAGGGCCCCTGCAGCAGCACGTGCTCGCCCGGCTTGACGCTGAGGGCGGTCTTCGCAAGCAGCGGCGTGCCGTTGGGCAGTGCGATGTCGAGGTCGTGGACGTTCAGCGAGCTTGCGCTGTCGCGCACCATCGCGCCATCGGGCTTCGCATGGGCGCGCATGGCGTCATCGAAGCTGGTGAGGCGGTCGGCCGTCGCGCGCCACACGGCGACACGGTCGTAGTTGTCGATGAACCAGCTCAGCTGCGTCTGCACCTTGTCGAAGGCCGTCACGATCTGCATCAGCTGGCCCAGCGGAAAGGCGCCGCCAAAGAATCGCGGCGCGGCGATGATGAAGGGGAACACCGCGGCTGCCTGGCCGAAGGAGAGCGTGAACGACACCAGGTTCTTCTGCTGCCGGATCAGCGTCAGGTAGTTGCGCAGCACGGCGCCGAAGCGCTTCTCCAGCTGTGCATGCTCGACGTGCTCGCCGCGGTCCAGCGCGATCGCCTCGCTGTACTCGCGCACCCGCACCAGGTGGTGGCGGAAATCGGCCTCGAAGCGCTGCTGCCTGAAATTGGTGCCGATCAGCGGCCGGCCGATGTAATGGGTGACGACCGTGCCGATCACGCAGTAGGCGATGGCAAGCCAGACCATCGAGCCCGCGACTTCGTAGGTGCTGCCGCCTACCTTGAAGTCGACCACGCCGCTCAGGCCCCAGAGAATGCCGATGAAGCTCACCAGCGTGACCACCGCGTTGAGCAGCCCCATCGACAGCGTGACCGTGTAGTCGGTGAACAGTTGCAGGTCTTCCTGGATGCGCTGGTCGGGGTTGTCGGGCGATTGGTTGTCGTCGCTCCCCGCGTAGCGCGCGAGCTCGAGCCGGTAAAAGGTGCGGTCGGCGATCCAGCGTGTGAGATAGCTGCGGGTCATCCACGCGCGCCAGCGGATCTGCAGCAGTTGGGTCAGGTAGAACTTGAGAATGCCGATCGTGATGGCGCCGAAGGCGATCCAGCAGAAGAAGCCCAGCTCGCGCCAGAACACGGCCTGGTCGCGATTCTCGAGCGCGTTGTAGAAACGGCCGAACCACTGGTTGTTGAGCACCGCCATGTAGACCGTGCCGAGGTTGAGCAGGATGATCGTGAGGAGCAGGCCGCGCGCCTTCCATCGGTCTTCCGAACGGAAGTAGGGCGCGGCAAGCGCCCCGATGCGGCGCAGCGTGGCGAGCATGCTCGTGGAGCGGACGGGATCGTTCATGGGCGTGGGCTCGGGTTGGCGGCTGGAAGCAGCGCCTTCGAGCCATCGTAGCGCCAGTGCCGGCCGCTCTCTTAAGCGGTTCTGAAACGCCGCGTGCCGGCCGGTCAGTGCGGATTGCTGATGCCGCTCGACACATGCCCAGCAGGGACATGGCGCGCCGCTGCGTCGACGTGGCCGGTCTGGTCGTCGAAGAAGAAGTCGGGCTCGAATTCGCGCAGGAACTCGCCCTTGGACAAGCCACCGAGGAACATGGCTTCGTCGACGCGGATGTTCCAGTCCATCAGCGTCTGGATGGCGCGCTTATGGGCTGGGGCACCGCGCGCCGTCACAAGGGCCGTACGGATCCGCATCCCGGTGCTCGAGGCCTGCTGCAGCCGGTGCAAGGCGACGAGGAAGGGCTTGAAGGGACCGGCCCCGAGCGGAACCGCGGCCTTGCTGGTCTCGTGCGCCTGGAAGGCATCCAGGCCTTCCGCCTGGAACACTCTTTCTGCCTCGTCGGAGAAGAGGACGGCGTCGCCGTCGAACGCGATGCGCACTTCGTCCGGGTGCAGGGCACTGGCCAGCGCGCCGTCGACCCGGACATGCGCGGCGGGGAAGCCTGCCGCGAGCGCCTCGCGCACATCCGATGCATTGGCAGACAGGAAGATGTCTGCATTGAGCGGCCGGAGGTAGCGGTAAGGCGGCCGACCCTGCGTGAACACACCTCGCTGCACGCGCAGTTCCGCGGCAGCGCCGGAGTTGAAGATGCGCATGCCGGAGACCGGGTCGTTGCGCGAGAGGATCACGACCTCGACGCGCTGGATGCCGTCGTCGTTGAAGCGCAGCAGCTTGCGGATCATCGAGTACGCAATGCCGGGCGCCGCGGGCACGTCCAGGCGCTCGAGCTGCAAGCGCATGTAGGCGTCGGGGTCGCCGGCATCGAAGAGGCGGTTCTCTTCTTCGAGGTTGAACAGGGCGCGAGACGAGATCGCGACCACCAGCTTGTCGTCCAGGGAGACCGGCATCGTCGACTACTTGACGAACTGGTTGAGCTGGATGATCGGCATGAGCACCGCCAGCACGATCAGCATGACCACTGCGCCCATCGCGACGATCAGCAGCGGCTCGAGGATCGTGGCCAGGTGCATGGCGCGGCGCTGCACCTCGGCGCCCAGCTGCGTGGCCGCGCGCTGCAGCATCAGGGGCAGGGTGCCCGTCTGCTCGCCGAGCCGGGCGAACATCGAGACGATGCCGGGAAAGCGCTTCTTCTGCGCCAGCGCAGAGGCCAGCGGCGCGCCTTCGCGCACCAGCACCAATGCGTCGAGCGCATCGGCACGCATGGCGCGGTTGCCCAGGGTCTCGGAGGCGGCCTGCAGCGCCCGCAAGATGGGCACGCCGGCCGTGGCCAGCATCGCCAGGGTGCTGGCGAAGCGCGCCGCGTTGTAGCCACGCGAAAGGCGGCCCACCAGTGGCAGCTCGAGCCAGGCGGCATCGAAGCGCTCGCGGAAGGCGGCGCGGGCCAGCGCCATGCGCGCGCCGATCGCCACGAGGACAATCGCGCCGAGCATCAGCCAGCCGTAGTTGCGCACGAAGTCGCTGAGCGCCAGCATGATCACCGTGAGGATCGGCAGGGCGCGCTTGGTGCCCGCGAAGACATTGGCCACTTGCGGGACCACGTAGCTGACCAGGAAGACCACGATCACGATCGCGACCAGCGTCACGATGGCGGGGTAGAGCGCCGCGCCGACGAGCTTCTGCTGCAGGGCCTGGCGCTGCTCCAGGTCGTCGGCCAGCCGCTCGAGCACCAGCCCCAGGTTGCCGGTCTGCTCGCCGGCACTGATCACCGCGGTATAGATGGGCGAAAACTCGCGCGGGTGCTGCGACAGCGTGCGGCCGAATGGAGAGCCTGCGTTGACGTCGGCCCGCAGCGATGCAACCAGGTTTCGCTGCTCCTCGGTCTCGGCCTCGTCGGTCAGTGCGGTCAGCGCGCGTTCGAGCGGCAGGCCCGAAGACACCAGCCCCGCCAGCTGCCGGGTCCAGACCGCCAGGGTGGTTGAATTGAAGATGCGCCTGCCGCCCAGCAGGCGGCGCCAGCCGCCCGAGGCGGGCGCGCCCCCTTCGGCGCTGCCGACCACTGTCACCGACAGCGGGATCAGGGCCTGCGCGCGCAAGACGCCGCGAGCGCTGCGCGCGGTGTCGGCTTCGAGCACGCCCTTGCGGGGCTGCCCCTGTTGGTCTATGGCTTCGAATGAGTAGGCGGGCATGGGGACTGGCGGCAAAATGCGCGAGTCCGCATTGTCGACGTTTGGCGCTGCCTTTTCGTCACACGGCCTTCACAACATCGATTCGAGGAGTCTTCATGCCGCTTCGTACTTCAGCACTTGCCGTTGCCGCGCTGCTGGGCGCGCTGTCGCTGCCTGCCATGGCGCAGGACCGCACGGCCTACAACGGCTTTCTCTGCTGCAACCTGCGCACCGACGGGAGCTGGATCAGCGACAGCAATTACGCCGAAAGCGGCAAGCGCATCATCCCCGTCGGCACGCCGGCCCAGGTGACCGGCTACGGCCGCCAGCGCGTCAACGTGCTGATCGATGGCAAGAAGCAGGACATCGGCAACGACTACAGCCGCGACCTGGACCTGGGCGCCTTCGCCAGGCGCTATGTGGTCACCGAAGACCCGGCTCCCCGTATCGCGGGCTTTCCGCCCAAGATCCGCGAGGCCATCAAGTCGGCCCGCGTGACCAAGGGCATGACGCGTGAACAGGTCGCCATGGCCGTGGGCTACCCGATCAGCAGCGAGAACCCGAACCTCGACGCGCCGGTCTGGCGCATGTGGCTGGGCAGCTTCAGCGAGTTCCAGGTGCTGTTCGACAACGCCGGCCGCGTCCGCGCGGTCGAGACCGACCCGCAGACGCGCAATCTGGTTGTGCTGGAGTAAGGGCGGCGATGCGGGATCAGTCCCGCGTCACCCGCAGCAACTCGGCCCGCGATGTCACGCCGGTCTTGACCAGCCGCTCCCCGTCCTCGCGCATCGAGCGCAGCCCGCCGCGCTCGGCCGCTACGAAGAGCTGGCTTTCCGGCGCGCGGTTGTGCACCAGCGAGCGGATCGTGTCGTCCGCCACCAGCAGCTCGAAGATGCCTGTGCGGCCCTGGTAGCCGGTCTGGCCGCAGGCCTCGCAGCCCACGGGCCCGGCCTCGTCGCCGGCCGCGGTGGGCACGGCGCACACCGGGCAGAGGCGGCGCACCAGCCGTTGCGCAAGGACGCCCAGCAGCGACGAGCTCAGCAGAAATGGTTCCACCCCCATGTCGGTCAGCCGCGTCACGGCGCTGACCGAATCGTTGGTGTGCAGCGTGGCCAGTACCAGGTGGCCGGTGAGCGAGGCCTGGATCGCGATCTGCGCGGTCTCGAAGTCGCGGATCTCGCCGATCATGATGACGTCCGGGTCCTGCCGCAGGATGGCACGCAGGGCCTTGGCGAAGGTGAGGTCGATCTTGGCGTTGACCTGCGTCTGGCCGACGCCGGGCAGCTCGTACTCGATCGGGTCTTCGACCGTCATGATGTTGCTGTGGGCGGAGTCGAGGCGGCCAAGCGCAGCGTACAGGGTGGTGGTCTTGCCCGAGCCGGTCGGCCCGGTGACCAGGATGATGCCGTGCGGCTGGTTGATCAGGTGCAGGAAGCGCGCGAGCGTGTCGCCTTGCATGCCCACTGATTCCAGCGTGAGCTTGCTCTCGGACTTGTCGAGCAGGCGCAGCACGGCGCGCTCGCCGTGCGCGGATGGCAAGGTCGACACGCGCACGTCGACGGCGCGGGTTCCGATGCGCAGGCTGATGCGCCCGTCCTGCGGCAGCCGCTTCTCGGCAATGTCGAGGTCGGCCATGATCTTCAGGCGCGAGATCAGCGCTGCGTGGAGCGCGCGGTTGGGCTGCACCACCTCGCGCAGCGTGCCGTCGATGCGGAAACGCACGGACGATGTCCGCTCGTAGGGCTCGATGTGGATGTCGCTGGCACCGTCGCGCGCCGCCTGCGTGAGCAGGGCGTTGAGCATGCGGATGATGGGCGCGTCGCCAGCGCTTTCCAGCAAGTCTTCGACCGCAGGCAGCTCCTGCATCATGCGCGACAGGTCGGCGTCGCTCTGCACCTCGCTGACCACCGCGGCGGCGTTCGACTCGCCTTTTGCATACGCGGCCGAGATGCGTTGAGCCAGCTCGACGGGTGTCAGCGGCTCGAACGCCTTGACCGGGTACTTGCGCACCACTTCACTGAGTGCGCTCTTGGGCGGCGTCTGCGGCATCCAGAGCGTGAGGGCGCCGTCGTCGGATTCCTCCAGCAGCAATTGCTGGGTGCGCGCGAAGGCATAGGGCAGGGGGTAGCGCACGGTGTGGGCCTCCTCAGGGCAGTTCGCGCGCTGTCGACGGGTCGGCCGTGGGAGGCAGTGCGCCCTTGAGCGGCCCGCCAGGCGGGAGCGGCACATGCTGCGGCGGCATTGGCGGCGGAATCAGCTGGGTGCCTTCGATGCGGCGCGAGGGATCGCCTTGCCGAACGGCCGGCAGCGGCGGCAGGATCGACGATTCGCGCACTGCGTTGAGCATCGGGTTGTCGGTCGATGGCTGTTGCGCCTGCTGCAGGGCGCGCAGCGCGTCGTAGCGGTCGGCGGTGATCGCGTCGCCCGAGAGCTGGTCGCGCACGACGGTGGGCCGCAGGAACACCATCAGGTTGGTCTTCTTGCGGCTGCGCACCTCGCTCTTGAACAGGTTGCCGAGCACCGGCACGTCGCCCAGGCCGGGCACCTTTTCCTGGGAGTTCGAGTACTCGTCGGACAAAAGACCGCCCAGCACGATGATGTTGCCGTCGTCCACCAGCACGTTCGACTCGATCGAGCGCTTGGTGGTGGTGGGGCCGTTGATGTTGTTGACGGTGGACGCGACCACGCTGGAGACCTCCTGGAAGATCTGCATCTTGACCGTGCCCGTTTCGCTGATCTGCGGCCGCACCCGCAGCGTCAGGCCCACGTCCTTGCGCTCGATGGTCTGGAACGGGTTGACGGTGTTGGTGCTGCTGCCGGTGTTGGTGTACTGGCCGGTGACGAAGGGCACGTTCTGGCCGACCACGATCTTGGCCTCTTCGTTGTCCAGCGTCAGCAGGTTCGGGGTCGACAGCACGTTGCCTTCGCCGTTGCTGGACAGGAAGCGCGCCAGGAAGCCCAGCACGTATTGCCCGTTCTCGCCATAGCGATGGCCGATGCCGAAGTTGAAGCCGCTGGAAGGACGCACCGCGGCATTGCCGGTCGCCAGGCCGACTGCCAAGTCGATGATGTTGGCGCCGCCGAGGCTGGAGTTGGTGCCGATGACGCCGACGTTGCGATCGCCACTGCCGCCGATGCCGCTTTGCCACTGGATGCCGAACTCGGCCGCCTTGTCTGCGTTGACCTCGACGATCAGGCTTTCGATCAGCACCTGCGCACGGCGGCTGTCGAGCCGGTCGATCACGGCGCGCAACTGCCGGTAAAGCGGCTCGGGCGCGCTGATGATCAGTGAGTTGGTGGCCGGATCGGCCTGGATCTGCCCGCCGGTGGAGACCGGCGCGGTGGTGCTGACCGGCGTGGTGGCGGCGCTCAGGCCGCCTCCCGCGCTGGCCATCTGGTTGAGCTGCTGCTGCGGTTGCTGCTGGGCCCCCGCCGTGACGGCGCTGGCGCCCCCCGTGCCCTGGGCGCCCGCCGTGCCGGCCTGTGCGCTCGTCAGCGCGGCGCGCAGCGTGGTGGCGATCCGCACGGCGTCGGCGTTCTTCAGGTAGACCACGTAGATGTTGCCGGCCGCGCCATTGCCGGAGTCGATGGGCGCACGGTCGAGGCGGTCGATCAGCGTCCGGATGAGCTGCGAGCGTGCCGGGTTGGCGGCGCGCATGATGATCGCGTTGCTGCGCGGCTCGGCCAGCAGGGTGGTGCGGAAGGACGCATCGGTGGTGCCCGGCGCGGCCCCAGGCTGACCCGGAGCCGTGGCGGAGCCGCCCTCCGCCAAGCGCGTGAGCACCGGCACCAAGTCGGTGGCCACGGAGTGCTTGAGCGGAATGACCTCCACGTCGGAGGCGTTGGGCACATCCAGCGCCGCGATGATGCGCGCCAGCCGACGCATGTTCTCGGCGTAATCGGTGATCACCAGCGAGTTGTTGCCCGGGTTCACGTTGATCGTGTTGTTGGGCGCAATCAGCGGGCGCAGCACCGGCAGCAGATTGTTGGCCGCCTCGTAATTGAGCTTGAAGACCTGGGTGACGATCTGGTTGCCGGAGAGGCTGGCCGTGGCGGACGTCGAGGTCGTGACCGCGTTACTCTGCAGCTTGGCGTCGGCTTCGGGCACCACCTTGTAAAGCCCTTCGGACTGCACGACGGCGAAGCCCTGCAGGCGCAGCGCCGCCGCGAACTGGTTGAAGGCGGCAGCGGGCGAGATGGGGCGATCGGTCTGCAGGTTGATCGTGCCCTTGACGCGCGGGTCGACCACCACGTCGCGTCCGGTCACGACCGCCATGGTGCGCGCCACCGATTCGATCTCGGCGTTGGTGAAGTTTAGCGTGATGGGTTCGCCGCGGCGCGGCGGCGGTGCGCTTTCCTGCGCGAAGGCGACCGGCATGCAGGCGGCAGCCAGCAGGTGCACCGCGAGGGCGACGGTGCACAGGCGCATGGCGCTGAGAGATGGTGGTTTCATGGTCAACCCAGGGTGATGATCGAGCGCGCGCCCTCGCGTCGCCCGATGATGTTCAACAAGTTCGACAGCGCGTCCTCGCGCCCCGGCGCGGCGCTGGCCTCGCCGTCGAAGCGCAAAGCCCGGCCGTTCCAGCGGCCGCTGCCATTGAGCTGGAGACTGCCCTCTCGCGTGGTCAGCAGCAAGGTCGGGAAGGGCCCGCCTTCGAGCGTGAGGTGGTAGCTGCCCATCGGCTTGAGGGTCGATAGGCTGGAGGAGATGTCCATGGCGTCGAGGGTGGCGCGCCCCGCGAGCCTGAGCTGTTGGCCGCTCCACTGCATCACGAAGGCCTGCATCGACACATCGAGCACGCCTTCGGGCTTGAGCGTGTTCCAGGGCGCACCGAAGCCGCTGAGCAGCGCGGCCGGCCACCGGGAGCGGCCGTCCGCCCAGGCCAGCTGCAGCCCGCTGGGTCGGGGCTGGGCCCTGAACTGCAGCGGCTGCGGCGCGCAGCACGGGATCTGCAGGGTCGCTGCCACGCCATCCCAGCGCGGCCGAAGCGTCCACGCGACGGTGCCGGGCAGGGAGATTGCTTCGACACCGCCCGTGCCGCTGGCGAACACCACGCCGCCGGTGCCGTTCCAGATCGTGCCGCGGGCATTGACGAGCTGCAGGTGGCCGCCGCTCCAGCGCGCCAGGCCGGCGGCTAGCCAGCGCGCTGGCGCGTAGAGCGAGAGCGCCAGCAGCGCACCGAGCAGCACGCCGAGCACCGCCCAGCCACCGCCGGTGGCGGCGCTGCGTGCGGAGGAGGTGCGTCGGGTCGCCATTGAACTCAACGGGGCGGCAAGCCCATGACCAGCGAGCCATCCCAGCGCACGGCTGGGCGCTCGTTGTTCGTGGCACCGGCCGCCGGAGCAGCGCCGCCGGCGCCCGGCGTGTTCTGCGCGCTGCGCGCAAGGTGTGCTTCGCGCGGGACGGCACGCGCATTGCTGCGGGCCTGGGCCAGCCACTGGGCCAGGGTGTCGGCAGGGACGGTGCGGACCGCCACGGTGATGCCGTCGCCGGACGCGGCGGGCTGCAGCTGCGCGTTGGGCCCGAGGCTCTGGCGCACCGAGCTTTCGAGTGCGCGCACGGCATCGTCGCGGCTGGCGCGCGGCTGCGCCTGCAGGGCCTTCGCCTGGGTTTGCAGCGTGGTCATCTGCTGCAGTTGCGCATCCAGCCTGGCGTGCTCGGCGGGCGCTGCGGCGAGGATGCGCAGTGCCGGCGCGAGTGCCACCCACCACAGCAGGGCCAGCAGCACCAGGGCAGCCGCAGCGCCGATCAGACGCTGTTCGCGCGGCTCCAGCTCGGGCCACCAGGCCTGCCAGCGCGCTTCGAGGGAATCGAGCCAGTTCATCGCGGTGCCTCCGCCTGGACCAGCAGCAGGTCGCCCTCGCTGCGCGCGCTGTAGCCGCGCGCGGACAGGGTCGCTGCCACCTGGTTGGCTTCCGAGGGCTGCAGGCCCAGGCCGCGCAGGCGCAGCTGACCCGCGGTGTAGTCGATCGCGCTGGGGGCCCGTCCGGAGGGCAGGCTGGTGGCGACCGCGCCGAGCATGGGCTCGAGGTCGATCGCCGACACGCCACCCGTGGCCTGCTGCAGCGTCGCGACCTCACGCACCATCTGTACTGGCGCGTCGACCACCAGTTGCACCGACGGAAAGGTCTGCCTGAGGATGTTGTTCACGGCCGCCCGCTTGCTGTCGAGCGCGTTGCGCTCCTTCCAGGCCCAGGCGTTGAGGCCGATGAGCTGCGTCAGCACCAGCACCAGTGCACCCCAGCGCGCCAGCCGCCATTCGGGCCCGTGCCACAGCGCGCGCCAGACCGCCACCAGCTTCTTGCTGGCGCGCGCGCGGCCTGTGGAGGCGAGGTCGAACTGAGCAAGATCCCAGGGCGAGCGGCTGGCCTGCAGCCAGCGCGCGGGCGGCTTGACGATGGGTACGCGGCGGCCCAGCAGGCTTTCCGCGAGTTCAGCGACGGCCGGTTCCGCCAGCATTGCCGTACCTTCCGGCAACGTGCCGACCAGCGCAGCGCCGGCAGGATCGAGCGGCAGCGGCGTGACGCCCTCGGTGTCGCAGACCACCAGTTGGGCGGTGCCGGGCTCGCCGGTGGCGAAGATCATCGGTGCCGCGCCAGGCGGTTGCGGCGTGAACTCGGGAACGATGCGCGTGACGCGCCGGCCCGCGCTCTCGAGAGCCTGCACCACGCTGCGCAGCCACAGCCGGTTGCAGGCCGCGACCCAGACGGGCACGCCCGCGCGGGGGTCGGGTTGCAGTGCGAAGTGCAACTGCTCGGGGTCATCGAGCAGCCGGTCTTCCAGCAGGCCATTGAGCACCGAACGCAGCCGCACGCCGCTGCTCATGCTGCCCTGCGGCAAGCTGACCTGGTGCCAGGACAGCGTGGCCGCAGGCACGCACAGGATCATCTCGTCGCCGCTCGGCAGCAGGGCGGGCGGCGCGCTCCCCTGGGAGCGCAGCTTGCGGCCATCGCTGGACCACACTGCCCAGCCGTAGTCGCCGCCGGCGGGCGCAGGGGGGAGGGGAGCGGTGATGAGCAGCAGGGGCATGATCGATAAGGGTCGCCATTGTAGGAGGATAGTTCACATCCAACGCTACAAACTTGATAGCGCTTTCTGCCCGAGGCATGGGCGCTGCAATGCATTTAATCCCATAAGCGTGACCAAAGGTTTCGGCTTCATGAGTTCGGAGCGATAGGCGTGGCGCCAGCGCCACGTTCACGCCAGATGATCCGCAACTCGAGGTTGTCGCGCCGCAGCAGCGAATGCTCCTCGACCCAGGCGTTGTCGAGCCTGATGCGGCCCTGTACTTCGAAGAAGTTGGTGCCCACGCTGTGCTGCTGGGAGTTGAACTGCCCGGCGCCTTGGGCAAGCACCTTGTTGGCGTCTTCCTGGGAACGAAAGTAGCGCGTCGCGCGCTGCGCGACGACGCGCTTGGCGCTCGCCAGGTCGAGAGAGGGCACGCTGGCCGCCAGCGCCTCGGCGCTCGCAGTATTGATGTTCAGAGGCGTGCGTCCAGGCAGGATGGTGACGTAGGGCTCCAGCGCCGTGACGGTGGATGGCGACAGGCCCAACCAGACGAGCTGATAGGTGCGCTGCGGCAGCAGCGGGCCTGATGCCGAGGAGTCGGTGGTGGGCTGCGTGCCGGTTCCCGCACCTGTCCCTGCGCTTGTTCCGGTGCCCGCGCCAATTCCGGTATTCGAGCCCGCTGCAGTCCCTGCTCCAGTTCCCGTTCCGGTGCCGGTGCCGGTGCCCGCGGACGCCGCCGGCGGCAGGGCGCGCCTGAGCTGCGCGGCGAGTACCGGCACCTCCTGCACAGGAAGGCCCAGCATCTCGAACAGCTTGGTGAAGACGGCGATCTCTGCCGGCACGGGCGCCCCATTGAGCACCATGTTCATCACATTGAGCTTCGATTGCGCGTCGACGATCCGGCCCTGGAGAAAAGCCTCGGGCAAGCCCTCGAGCGCATCGCTTGCAATGTTCTTGTCGGCCGCGAGGAAGCTCGACAGCTTGGCTTCCTCCAGCGGTACGGCCCAGGGCTCGGCGAGGTGATCGGGCCCGGCGCCTCCGCCAGCCCGAGCGTCTTCGCGCAGGATCAGGCGCGACCAGTCGAGCGCGCCGACCAGCACCCAGGCCGACTGCACGCGCGCGCGCTCGGCGGCTTCGATCTCCACGGCGCGCCATTGCTGCCAGAGCGATGCCGCGGCAAAGGTGGCAACCAGCGTCACCGTGAGCATGGCGGTCAGCAAGGCCGCGCCGCGCTGCGATCGTGATGCGGGAGGAGCAGGCCGCTTCATGAAGACTTCGGGACCGAGGCGGTAGGCCGCACCCAGTCGCGCGTGAGCACGCCGGCGAGCGCGGGACCGGGAGGAAGGCTCAGGACGAGGCGGACCCCGTCCGGCAATGGCGAGCCGGCGCCGAGCGCCGCCGCACCCACCGCCGGGGCCCAGACGTCGTTGCGGAAGTAGAAGAGCTGCCAGGCTTCCAGCGGCACCAGGCCGATCTCGGTGCCACGCAGCTCGTTGCTGCTGCCGTTGTCCTGCCCCCATGCGGCTGCGCGATCCCAGGCTTGCTGCCATTCGGGGCGGCCCGTCAGGCCGGGCGACTGCCAGCGGTACCAACGCGCGACCCCGGCAGCGTCGGACCGCAGGGTCCATGCGACAACATAGACGACCGGCAGGGCGCTGTCGGTGCTGCGGCGGGTGAGGCGTAGCGTGCGGCCGTCCCAATCCATCGCGCGGATCTGCGCCAGGGCGACCGTGGCGTCGAGATCGGCCGTCCATTGCGACAACGCTGTCTGCAGCGTCAGCACGGCGTCGCTGCGCTCGCGGTTGATGGTCTGCGCGCGCGCCATGCCTTCGAGGCCTTGCCAACTGACGAGCGCGAGCAGGGCCATGACCGCGATCGCCACCAGCAGTTCGATCAGCGTGAATCCGCGGGTGGCGCGCGCCGGCTTCATCAGAAGCGCCCCACGACGGTGGATAGCCGCAGCACCGGCGCCTCGGCCGCATCGCGCACCTGGACGTCGACCCGGCGGAAGTTCGGATTCAGCGTGGGGGTGGTCGAGATCGTGACGGCAAAGCTGGTATTGGCCTGCGTGCAGACCAGGCCGGCGTCGCCGATGGCCGGCATCTGGCGCGCGAGGCGGGCCTTGATGAGTTCGTTCTCTGCGCAAACCTGTGCCAGCAACAGGTCCGATTGCCGCTGCGCATTGCGCGTGATTGCGTTCGTGGCCTGCGTGCCGGCGGCGAGCGCGATCGCGATGATGCCCAGGGCCACCAGCACCTCGACCAGGGTAAAGCCGCGGCTGAATCCTCGCTTCAGTGGACGACCTGCTCCGCCGGCTGCGCCCATGCGGCGCAGCGGAGTACCTCCGCCCTTGGCTGCGATGCTATTCGCCTTCGGAGCGGCCGTGCGGCTCATGGCATGGTCACCGCGAAGGGTCGCAGGCCGTCGGTCGCGATGCGCAGGGTGCGCGCAGGCGGGCCCTCGGACGTGAGCAGCACCTGCTGCGCCGCAATGATCGGTTCGGGCCCGAGCTGCAGGGCTGCGACGGCCGAGCCATCGCCCGCCAGAGGCCGGGCCACGATGCCGGCGGAAAGCCATGCAGTGGGCAGCGTGCCGGGCGGCAGCCCGTCGAAGCTGAAGTTGGTCGGTCCCTCCGGCGTTGTGCGCCAGCGCACCGCGATGCCGCTGGCACGCGACTGGGCGCGCGCCGCTTCGAGCAGGGCTGAAAGACGCTCGGCTTCGCGATCCAGGTTTTCGTGGCCGGTGTCGCGCAGCGCGAGACCGACACCCGCAGTGGCGAACGCGATGATCGCGATCACCACCAGCAGCTCGATCAGCGTAAAACCACCGGGCCTCCGGCGTCGGGCGCGGTCCAACCGGGAAGCAGCGCGCCTATTGCCAGCTGCCGATGTCGGCATTCTTGCCTTCGCCGCCGGGTTGGCCGTCGGGGCCGAGCGAGAACACGTCGATCTCGCCCTTGAGGCCAGGGTTCATGTATTGGTAGGGGCGGCCCCAAGGGTCGTTGGGCAGCTTCTCGATGTACGGTTTCCAGTTGGGCGCGGCCGGACCGGTGGTAGGCCGCGCGACCAGCGCCTGCAGGCCCTGCTCGGCCGTCGGATAGCGCTGGTTATCGAGCCGATAGAGCTTGAGCGCCTGCATCAGGTTGTTGACGTCGGTGCGGGCGGCTGTCACACGCGCGTCGTCGGCGCGCTCGATCACGTTCGGCACGATCAGCGCCGCGAGCACGCCAATGATGACCAGCACGACCATCAGCTCGATGAGGGTGAAGCCTCGCTGCAGGGTCCGCGCAATAGTGCGTTGGAAAAGGGGCATGAAATTGGGGAGAGGGAGGGTGGAATGCGCGTGGGCGCCTGTGCTGAATGATAATCCCGCCCCATGGCAGCTTCCTACGCCCCCGACCGCTGGCCCTCGGCCACGGCAACGACCGTGTTGTGGGCCTTGGCCGCAGCGAGCATCGTGTTTTGGGGATTGCGGCTGATGTCCCCGTCAGATGCACTCGCGCCGCCCGCACTGAACAGCAACGCCGCGGTAACGGTCGACCCGGCGGCGGTCGCGCAGATGCTGGGCGTGCTGCCGAGCCAGGCTGCCGTCGTGGCAACGCCGGATGCCGCCAGCCGCTTCCAACTGCTCGGCGTGATCGCCGACGCCGACCAGCGGGGCGCGGCACTCATCGCCGTCGACGGCAAGCCACCGAGGCCCTTCCGCGTTGGCGCCACTTTGGCGGACGGGTATGTGCTGCAATCCGTCAGCGCGAGGGCCGCGTCGATCGGTGCGAGCGTCGATGCCGCGCAAGCCTTTGCGCTGCAACTGCCGGCGCGGCCGCTCGCCGTCAACGGTCCGCCGCCTTCTTTGTCCGAGGCGCCGCAGCCTGTGGTCGCGCCGCCGGAGCGTCGCGGCGTCCGACGCTAGGAGTTCGCGCGGCAGAAGCCGTCGCAGCGTTGCAGCCGGCCGTCTCCGGCCCTGTAGACAGCTAGGCCTGCAGAAACAGCCGATAGACCGGGTTGCCGGTTTCCTCCACGAACGGATAGTCCAGCGTCCGAAGGAACTCGTCGAAGGCAGTGTGGTCTGCCGCCGGGACTTGGAGCCCGACCAGGATGCGGCCGTAATCTGCGCCTTGATTGCGGTAGTGGAACAGGCTGATGTTCCAGGTAGGCCGCATGAGGCTCAGGAACTTGAGCAGCGCGCCGGGCCGTTCGGGGAAGACGAAGCGCAGCAGCCGCTCGTCGTGCGCCAGGCTGCTGCGGCCGCCCACCAGGTGGCGGATGTGCTCCTTGGCCAGCTCGTTATGCGTGAGGTCGATGGCGCCGTAGCCATGGGCGAGGAAGGTCTCGGCGATGGTGATGGACTCGCCGCGTGCCTGGGTGGTCAAGCCTACGAACACGTGCGCCTCCCTGGCGTCGCTGATCCGATAGTTGAATTCGGTCACGCTGCGCGAAGCGCCGGGCAACTGCCCGACCAGCTCGCAGAAGCGCCGGAAGCTGCCGCGCTCCTCGGGGATGGTGACGGCAAAAAGCGCCTCGCGCTCTTCACCCACCTCGGCGCGCTCGGCCACGAAACGCAGCCGGTCGAAGTTCATGTTGGCGCCGCAGAGGATGGCCACGTACGTCTGGCCCTGCGTGCCGTGAGCCTCGACGTACTGCTTGATCGCCGCCACCGCCAGCGCCCCGGCAGGCTCGACGATGCTGCGGGTGTCGATGAAAACGTCCTTGATGCCAGCGCACACCGCGTCGGTGTCTACGGTGATGAACTCGTCCACCAGTTCGCGAGAAATCCGGAAGGTTTCTTCGCCTACCAGCTTGACCGCGGTGCCGTCGGAAAACAGGCCGACATCGGCCAGCGTCACACGTTCGCGGGCAGCGACGGAGCGCAGCATCGCGTCGGAATCGTTCATCTGGACGCCAATCACCTTGATCTCGGGTCGCACCGCCTTGATGTAGTTCGCGACGCCCGAGATCAATCCGCCGCCCCCGATGGCGACGAAGACCGCATGGAGCGGTCCTTGGTGCTGGCGCAGGATCTCCATCGCGATCGTGCCCTGGCCGGCGATGACGTCGGGATCGTCGAAGGGGTGTACGAAGACGAGGCCATGAAGCTTCTGCTGCTCCAGCGCATAGCCATAGGCGTCAGAGTAGCTGTCGCCGTGCAGCTGCACTTCTCCGCCGAGCGCGCGCACGGCGTCGATCTTGAGCTGCGGCGTGGTTACCGGCATCACGACCACGGCGCGCGCTCCGAGCTTGCGGGCGCTGAGCGCGACGCCCTGGGCATGGTTGCCTGCCGAGGCGCAAATCACACCTCTGGCGAGTTGCTCGGCGCTGAGGTGGGCCATCTTGTTGTAGGCCCCCCGCAGCTTGAAGCTGAAGACTGCCTGCTGATCCTCACGCTTGAGCAGCACCGTGTTTCCCAGCCGCGCGCTCAGAGCTTGCGCAGGCTCGAGCGCGGATTCAACCGCTACGTCATAAACACGCGCCGTGAGGATTTTCTTCAAGTAGTCGGCGGGGGAAAGCGAAGGAGGCGGCGTGGACATAGGGTCGGGATCATAGGCCGGAGCCCGCTGCCGCAGCATCCCAAGAAAAAAGCCCCGGGCCTTGCGGCTCGGGGCTAAATCCACCAATTGGGAGGGTGGAGGAGACAACCGGTACACACGTTTGTGTGTGCGATGAAATAAAGTATATCGATTCTTTGTTGCGTTGCAACAAGGGAGTGACGCTTTTCCAACACAATCGACACCGGTGCGGTCTTTCATGCTGCGCGCCGCGACCATGGAGTCTGCAAGGATGGAATGTACAGTGAGCTGGACTGGCAGCGCGGGGACGCAATCTGCCATGGGTTTCGTCGCCGAAACCGGCAGCGGCCATGTCCTGGTGATGGACGGAGCGCCAGATGCGGCGAAGCCGGAGAACGGTGGCCGCAACCTGGCCGCGCGGCCGATGGAAACGGTGCTCGCCGGCACCGGCGGCTGCACCGCGTACGACGTGGTGCTGATCCTGAAGAGAGGCCGGCATCAGGTCGAGCGCGTCAGTGTCAAGCTGAGCAGCGAGCGAGCGGAAAAAGATCCAAAAGTCTTCACCAAGATCCACATGCACTTCACTGTGGCGGGCAAGGGCATTCCGGCACCCGCCGTCGAGCGTGCGATCGCCCTGAGCCACGATACCTACTGCTCGGCGAGCGTCATGCTGGCAAAAACGGCCGAGATCACGACGAGCTTCGACCTCATCGAGACTTGAGCGCGGCGCAGGCGCGCCTCAAATGCGGTGGGCGACCGTGGTCATCACCCGGGCTGCCAGCCGCATCAGGGCCTTGGCTGGGGCCGGCAATTCCTGTGCGCCGGCGCTCCAGGCCTGGGCCGCGTGGCGCGCCTCGTCCAGCTTCATCTGGTTGACCACAGCGCGCGAGGCTGTATCGCCCGCAGGCAGACGGTCCAGGTGGCCGTCCAGATGAGCCTCAACCTGCCGCTCGGTCTCTGCGACAAATCCCAAGCTCCACGGATCGCCGAGCCGACCGGCGACGAGACCGAGTCCAAATGCCCCGAGGTACCACAGCGGATTCAGGGCCGAGGGGCGCGCGCCGAGCTGCTCCAGCCGTTGCTGCGTCCAGGCGAGGTGATCCGTCTCCTCGCGCGCGGCCTCGTCGAAGTGCGCCCGAAGCTTCGGGTCCCTCGTGACCACAGCCTGCGCGGTGTACAAGGCCTGGGCACACACCTCGCCGACATGATTCACGCGCATCAATGCGCCGGCCTCGCGGCGCTCGGCTTGGCTGAGTTCGACGCCCGGCCCGGCGGGCTGGGGCACGGCACGAGTGGCATGGGGCTTGGCAAACAAGGTACGCAGAGCCGCGTCCGCGGTCCCTAGGAGATCGTCGAGCGAGAGGGTCATGCAGCAATTGGAACCCATGTGCAGCAGGCGGCTCGCACGGCAGCTCTTCTTTTCATATGACGGGATTTTGCAGGCGGCTGGTGCTTTGTTGCACGAGTGCAACGAAACGGCGAAGCACGCGGCGTTTTCGGGAGAATTGTTTTGCCCAGACGAAGCGGCTCTGGTGCAATAGCGACAACTTCCCAAAAGGAGGTTGGCCCGGGGTCCGGTGGGAGCACAGAAGTGCCAGTCACGGTGAGCCCTTCGCACCGGAGCCCTATGTTTAACCTTGGAGAAACTTGCAATGAAAAAATCTCTAGTTGCCCTGGCTGCTCTGGCTGTTGCCGGTGTTGCCTCGGCGCAGTCGTCCGTGACGCTGTTCGGCGTGGTTGACGCTGCTGTCAGCGGCTTCTCGAACAAGTCGGACCTCGCTGTCCCGTCCCTGACGACCCCGTTCCTGCCGGGCAGCGTCAAGGTTAGCCGCAACGAACTGCGTAACTCGGGCTACAACTCCAGCCGTATCGGCTTCCGTGGTACGGAAGACCTCGGTGGTGGTCTGGCTGCCAGCTTCTGGCTCGAAGCCCCGATCTCCAACGACAATGGCCAAGAAGGTATTGCGACGTTTGCTCGTCGCTCGACCGTGAGCCTCTCGGGTGGTTTCGGTGAAATCCGTCTGGGCCGTGACTACACCCCGACGTTCTGGAACGACACCGTGTTCGATCCGTTCGGCACCAATGGCGTCGGCACCAACCTGATCAGCACCGCGAACACCTCGTTCGGCGCGTGGAACGGCGGCGGGACGACCAGCGTCCCCGGCTTCACCAACGTGACCGGCAGCAACTACGTTCTTGCCAGCAACACCGTCGGCTACTTCCTGCCCCCGAACCTCGGTGGCTTCTATGGCCAGGTGATGTACGGCTTCAACGAGCGTGACAAGTTCGATCCGGGCGCAGCTACGCCGACCGCGCTGAACACTCAGCGTACCGGCCGTTACGTCGGTGGTCGCTTCGGCTACGCCAACGGCCCGCTGGATGTTGCTGCCTCCTACGGCAACAGCACCGTCGGCGACAACTTCTTTGTCGGCACCACGACCTCGGTCAAGACCTTCAACGTCGGCGCTTCTTACGACTTCGGCGTCGTGAAGCTGTTCGGCGAGTACTCGAAGGCCAAGAACGAAGTCGACAGCGAAAGCTTCGTGTTCACCGCTCCGGCCGACATTGACCTGAAGGGTTGGCTGCTCGGCGTGACCGTGCCGGTTGGTCCTGGCCTGATCCGCGCGTCCTACTCGGGCGTCAAGTACGACTTCAACCTGCCGACGACGCCGTTCTTCACGACCGACGACCCGAAGGCTAACAAGTTGGCTCTCGGCTACGTGCACAACCTGTCGAAGCGTACGGCCCTGTACGCGACGGTGGCTCGTGTTCGCAACAAGAATGGCGCCAACCTCACCCTGGGTGGCCCGGCCTTCCTGACCTCCTTCGGTGGCGGCGCATACGCGCCGAAGACCTCGACGGGTTACGACTTCGGTATCCGTCACGCTTTCTGATCTAAAGCTGGCTTAAGCCAGCTTTAATGGAAAGTCTTGAAAGCCGCCCGGCGTAAGCCGGGCGGCTTTTTTCTTTCCGCACTGCGGCAGCAGGGACTACTTTTAAATTCCCGGTGCGTCCCTCTGCACAACCAGATCATCTCTGCCGATGAAGAAGGGCAGCTTCGGACTCCATTGCGCCGACAACCCCCATTGAGAGTTTCATCAAGGTCAACTGATCACGCCCATCCGCCTCGAGCTCGGACTGTGGTGCAACCCCGGGGAACCACCTCTTGGGCATGCGGCTTGCTCTGCTAGCATCATTGAACACGTGCCCTGCTGAATGATTGCTTTCGTACTGCGTCGCCTGATACAGGCCGTGATCGTGATGGTCGCGGTCGCTTTCATCGCCTTCCTCCTGTTCCAGTACGTGGGGGATCCTGTGGTGTTCCTGCTCGGTCAGGATGCGAGGCCGGAGCAGATCCGCGAGCTGCGCGCCGCGCTGGGCCTGGACAAGCCCTTCTTCGTCCAGTTTTGGCATTTCCTGATCAATGCGTCGCAAGGTGAGTTCGGTCTCAGCCTGCGCCAGGGCAGCAAGGTGTCGCGCCTGATCGGCGAGCGCTTCCCAGCGACCCTGGAGCTCTCGTTGGTCGCCGCCTTCCTGGCGCTGGCGATCGGCATCCCGATGGGTGTCTACACGGCGTTGCGGCGGGGCACCTTCATGAGCCAGGTGTTCATGATGATCTCGCTGCTCGGTGTCTCCCTGCCCACCTTCCTGATCGGCATCCTGCTGATCCTGGTCTTTGCCGTGCTGCTCGGCTGGTTTCCCAGCTTCGGGCGCGGCGAGACGGTTCAGTTGGGCTGGTGGAGCACCGGCCTGCTGCGCGCCGACGGCTGGATGCACATCGTGCTGCCGGCCGTGACACTCGCCATCTTCCAGCTCACGCTGATCATGCGGTTGGTGCGCGCCGAAATGCTGGAGGTCCTGCGCACCGACTACATCAAGTTTGCTCGCGCCCGTGGCCTCTCGGATCGCGCCATCCATTTCGGGCACGCGCTCAAGAACACGATGGTGCCGGTCATGACCATCACCGGCTTGCAGCTGGGCGGGCTGATCGCCTTCGCCATCATCACGGAGTCGGTGTTCCAGTGGCCCGGCATGGGCCTGCTCTTCATTCAAGCCGTCACATTCGCCGATATTCCAGTCATGGCCGCCTACCTGTGCCTCATCGCGCTGATCTTCGTCGTCATCAACCTGGTCGTGGACCTGCTCTACTTCGTGGTCGACCCGAGACTGCGCATCGGCGGCGCCGGAGGGCATTGATATGGATGCCCCACGCTATCAGGCTTTGGGACGGGCCTTTGCGCACATCGCCCGCTTCCATCCGGAGATCACCTCCTTCCGGCGCGACCTGCATGCGCACCCCGAGCTTGGCTTCGAAGAGATCTACACCTCCGGCCGCGTGCAGGAGTCGCTGCGGGCTTGCGGCGTTGACGAGATCCATCCGGGTATCGGCAAGACCGGCGTGGTCGGCGTCATCCGCGGGCGCTCGACGGCCAGCGGCCGCATGATCGGCCTGCGCGCGGACATGGACGCGCTGCCGATGTGCGAGGACAACGACTTCGGCTGGCGCTCCGCCAAGAAGGGCCTCATGCACGGCTGCGGTCACGACGGCCATACGGCCATGCTGGTCGGCGCCGCGCGCTACCTCGCCGAAACCCGCGACTTCGACGGTACGGCCGTCCTGATCTTCCAGCCGGGCGAGGAGGGCTTCGCCGGCGCGCGCGCAATGATCGAGGACGGCTTGTTCGACCGCTTCCCCGTGAGCGCGGTCTACGCGATGCACAATTGGCCCGGCCTGCCCGCCGGCACGGTCGGCATCAACCGCGGCGCCATGATGGCAGCGGCCGACCGCATCACGATCGAGATCGAGGGCAAGGGCGGCCACGGCGCGCATGCCTACCTCACCGTCGACCCCGTGCTGGTCTCGGCCCACGTCATCACCGCGGTGCAAAGTATCGTCTCGCGCAATGTGCGGCCCATCGATGCAGCCGTGATCAGCATCTGCGCCGTGCAGGCAGGCGACCTCGGCGCCATGAGCGTGGTGCCCGGCAAGGCAACGCTGGTGGGTACGGTGCGCACCTTCAGCGTCCGGGTTCAGGCGCAGGTGGAGCAGCGGCTGGTGGAGCTGTGCTCAGCCGTCGCAGCCGGATTCGGTGCCACGGCGCAGGTGAAGTTCGAGCGCATTTACCCGGCCACCATCAACACTGCGCCCGAGGCGATGTTCGCCGGCGATGTAGCGCAATCTTTGGTCGGTGCGCACAACGTCGAGCGCAACATGGAGCCAAGCATGGGCGCCGAGGACTTCTCCTTCATGCTGCAGAAGAAGGCCGGCGCCTATTTGCGCATCGGCCAGGATGCTCGCGGCGGCGCCTTTTTGCACAACAGCCGCTACGATTTCAACGACGAAATCCTGCCGCTCGGCGCCGCCTTGCATGCCGGCCTGATCGAGCAGGGCATGCCCCTGCATGTCGCGGACCGTCCCGCCACCGCCGGCGTGGCGACGTCAGCGGTGTCCTGAGTCTTTCCAACCTGAGGAGTGTTTCCATGAACCTGAGAAACAAGCTGGCCGTGATGGCCGTCATTTCCGCGCTGGGCACACTCTGCCTGCCGGCAGGGGCGCAAACGATTCGTGTGGCGAATCAAGGGGATGCGCTCTCTCTCGACCCACACTCGCTCAATGAGTCGCTGCAGCTCTCGGTCGACCTCAATGTGTACGACGCGCTGACCGATCGCAACAAGGATCTGAGTCTCGCGCCCTCATTGGCCACCTCCTGGCGCCAGACGTCGCCGACCGTGTGGCGCTTCGAACTGCGCAAGAACGTCAAGTTTCATGACGGCACGCCTTTCACCGCGGACGATGTCCTCTTCAGTGTGACGCGTGCGGCGGGCGACGGCTCGGACGTGAAGGCCAAGGTCAACGACATCAAGGAGGTTCGCAAGGTCAACGATCACGCCGTCGACATCGAGACCAAGGGGCCGTTCCCGATCCTTCCCGACGTCCTGTCGGACCTCGCGATCATGAGCAAGAAGTGGTGCGAGGAAAACAAGGCCGAGAAGCCGGTCGACCGCCGCAAGGGCATCGAGAACACCGCCTCGTTCAAGGCCAATGGCACTGGGCCTTACCGCGTGCGAGAACGCCAGCCCAATGTGCGCACGGTGTTCGTGCGCAACCCCACATACTGGGGCAAGATCGACGGCAACGTGCAAGAGGTGATCTTCACCCCCATCGCCAATTCGGCGACACGCGTGGCGGCCCTGATGTCGGGCGAGATCGACGTGATGGAACCCGTGCCGGTGCAGGATATCGCGCGCATCAACGCCAGCCCGAACGCGCAGGTGGTGGTCGGGCCCGAGCTCCGCACCATCTTCCTGGGCATGGACCAGAAGCGCGACGAGCTGCTGTATTCGAGCGTCAAGGGCAAGAACCCGTTCAAGGACAAGCGCGTGCGCCAGGCCTTCTATCAGGCCATCGACATCGTCGGAATCCAGCGCACCGTGATGCGAGGCGCCTCGCGGCCCACGGCGCTGATGGTCGGCCCCGGCATCAACGGCTGGAGCGAGGCGCAGGACAAGCGCTTGCCGTATGACGTGGAGGGCGCCAAGAAGCTGCTGGCAGATGCTGGCTACCCGAACGGGTTCGAGGTGACGATGAACTGCCCCAACGACCGCTATGTCAACGATGGGCAGATCTGCCAGTCGGTGGCCGCGAACCTTGCGCGGATCGGAGTGAAGATCAATCTCGCGGCCGAGACCAAGGGCACGTACTTCCCCAAGATTCTGCGTCGCGACACCAGCTTCTATCTCCTGGGCTGGACGCCGACCACGTATGACGCGCACAACGCACTCGACGCGTTGATGCGCTGCCCCGATGACAAGACGGGTGATGGCCAGTTCAACCTCGGCTCGTACTGCAACCCGAAGCTCGACGACTTGATCGGAAAGATCAAGTCGAGCACCGACAAGACTGAGCGCATGGCGATGATCAAGGAAGCCTTCACGATTCACGCGGACGACATTGGGCATCTGCCGTTGCACCAGCAGTCGCTGGCCTGGGGCGTGAGCAAGAAGGTCGCGTTGACGCAGCGGGCCGACAACTTCATGCCTTTCAAATGGATGAGCATCCAGGCGCCCGCAAAGCCCTGAACGCCGGACGAGAAGTGACGACTCCGAGGGCCTGCGATGCGGGCCCGCCTTTTAAGCCTCTAGATGAAAAAGACACTGGCCCGCTGGCTCGACAGCGACGTCGGCTACAGCTTCCGCACCTCGCCCGTGGCCATGCTCGCCGCAGCGATTGCCATCGTCTGCGTCTTCTGCTCGGTCTTCGCCGGCTGGGTGTCGCCGCACAACCCCTTCGACCTCGCGGCTCTGGAACTCGGCGATGCGCGCCTGCCCCCGGCCTGGAGTGCCGAGGGCACGACCAAGTACCTGCTGGGTACCGATGACCAAGGCCGCGACATCCTTTCAGCGTTGATCTACGGTGCACGTATCTCGTTGGTCGTTGGATTGGTCTCGGTGGTGCTGTCTGTCGTGATCGGCGTACTGCTTGGGTTGCTGGCCGGGTTCTGGGGCGGATGGCTGGATGCCTTCCTGATGCGCGTGTGCGACGTCATGTTGTCCTTTCCGCCCATCCTGGTCGCACTGCTGATCGCCGGAGTCGGGCGCGCGCTGTTCCCCAACGCGCACGAGACGGTGGCCTTCGGCGTGCTGATCATCTCGATATCGCTGACCGGTTGGGTGCAGTACGCGCGCACGGTGCGCGGTTCGACCATGGTCGAGCGCAACAAGGAGTATGTGCAGGCGGCGCGCGTCACCGGTGTCGCGCCGCTTCGCATCATGCGCCGGCACGTGCTGCCGAACGTGCTGGGTCCGGTGCTGGTGCTGGCTACCATCCAGGTGGCCACGGCGATCATCACGGAGGCGACATTGTCTTTCCTGGGCGTCGGCGTGCCACCGACCTCGCCGTCCCTGGGCAGTCTCATCCGCGTGGGCAACGACTACCTGTTCTCGGGCGAATGGTGGATCACTGTCTTTCCCGGCCTGATGCTGGTCCTGATCGCGCTCAGCGTGAACCTTCTGGGCGACTGGTTGCGCGACGCGCTCAACCCGCGGCTACGCTGAAGCCGGGAAGCACATTCGAATGAGTCTTCTGCAAGTCCGCAACCTGGTCGTCGAATTCCCGCATCGGCGCGGCACGCTGCGCGCGCTGGACGACATCAGCTTCGAGATCGCGCCGGGCGAGGTTCTCGGCGTGGTCGGCGAGTCGGGCGCGGGCAAGTCCCTGACCGGCGCGGCCATCATCGGTCTGCTGGAGCCGCCCGGGCGCGTGGCTGCGGGGCAGATCGTGCTGGAAGGCCGGCGCATCGACAACCTGGGCCACGAGGCCATGCGTCATGTCCGCGGTCGCAAGATCGGCGCCATCTTCCAGGACCCGTTGACCTCGCTGAATCCGCTCTACACCATCGGACGGCAACTGACCGAAACCATCCGAACGCACCTGCCCGTGGGCGAGGAAGAGGCGAAGAGGCGCGCGATCGGGCTCCTGCAGGACACCGGTATCCCTGGCGCGGCGCAGCGAATCGACCACTATCCGCACCAGTTTTCCGGTGGCATGCGCCAGCGCGTCGTGATCGCGTTGGCCCTTGCCGCCGAGCCCAAGCTGATCGTCGCGGACGAGCCAACCACCGCACTCGATGTCTCGATCCAGGCGCAGATCATCAGCTTGCTGAGGCGCATCTGCAAGGAGCGCGGCGCGGCGGTGATGCTGATCACCCACGACATGGGCGTGATCGCCGAGACCTGCGACCGGGTCGCCGTGATGTACGCAGGCCGCATCGCCGAGATCGGCCCGGTGCAGGAGGTGATCCACCAGCCCGCTCATCCCTACACCTCGGGCCTGATGGCCGCCATTCCCGACATGACGATGGATCGCGAACGGCTCAACCAGATCGATGGCGCCATGCCGCGCCTGAACGCCATCCCGCGCGGCTGCGCCTACAACCCGCGCTGCCCTCGCGTCTTCGAACGCTGCCTGGTCGAGCGGCCGGATCTGCTCAACGCCGGTGCGACCCGTGCGGCGTGCTGGCTGCACGACGCGCACAGCATGTCCACCGTCAACGGGATCGCGCCATGAGACGCCGGTCGAGTGGCACCGCAGAGCCAAGTGCGGGGGCGGCCGAATGAGTGCACCCCTGGTGGTCGCCCAGGACCTCGCCAAGGTCTTCGACGTCTCCCCGCCGTGGCTCAACCGCGTTCTGGAGCGAAAGCCGCGCCTCCTGTTGCACGCGGTCGACGGCGTGAGCTTTTCGATCGAGCGCGGCAAGACCTTGGCGCTGGTCGGCGAATCCGGTTGCGGCAAGAGCACCGTCGCGCGCCTGCTCGTGGGCCTGCACGCGCCCACCCGCGGCGGCATGCAATTCGACGGCCAGGACGCCCACGCCACGTTCAAGAGCGGCGAGGGCCGCAAGCTGCGCCGGCGCATCCAGATGATCTTCCAGGATCCGTACGCCAGCCTCAACCCTCGATGGCTGGTGGAGGACATCGTGGGTGAACCCTTGCGCGAACACGAGATGCTGAACCAGGGGCCTGCTCTCAAGGCGCGGGTCGGCGAGTTGCTGGAGTCCGTCGGCCTGAGCCCGCTGGACATGGTCAAGTATCCCCACCAGTTTTCCGGGGGTCAGCGGCAGCGCATCTCCATCGCGCGTGCCCTTGCCACCCAGCCCGAGTTCCTGGTGTGCGACGAGCCGACCTCTGCGCTGGACGTGAGCGTGCAGGCGCAAGTGCTCAACATCATGAAGGATCTGCAGCGCGAGCGCGGCCTGACCTATCTGTTCATCTCGCACAACCTCGCCGTTGTGCGCCACGTTGCGGACCGCGTCGGGGTGATGTATCTCGGGCGGCTGGTAGAGGTCGCCGACAAGGCAAAGCTCTTCGAAGTGCCGCAGCATCCCTACACCCGCATGCTGCTCGCCGCCATTCCGAAG
The DNA here is from genome assembly GCF_901827205.1 of Variovorax sp. PBS-H4. Classification (NCBI taxonomy): domain Bacteria; kingdom Pseudomonadati; phylum Pseudomonadota; class Betaproteobacteria; order Burkholderiales; family Comamonadaceae; genus Variovorax; species Variovorax sp. PBS-H4. The sequence continues at coordinate 1,351,188 of NZ_LR594675.1, forward strand.
ATGAAGCACGCCGGGGAGGCACGTACGCCGGTGCAGGGTGAGGTCCCCAACCCGCTCGCCCCACCCACTGGCTGCACCTTTCACCCGCGCTGCCCGCACGCCAACGCACGCTGCAAGGCCGAGCGCCCGCCACTGCAGATGCTGCGCGGCGTGCAGGTCGCTTGCCACGCCGTGGAGGAAGGGCGGATCTGACACCGCCATTCGGAAACGAATGGCGCGAAGAATGCGGATCTACTGCTCTTCGCTCCAGGCGAACCCATCGCGCGCGATCATCGCGCTCGATGCGCTGGGGCCCCATGTTCCCGCTGCGTAAGGCCGCGGCGCTCCGTCCGAGGCCCAGCTGTCGATCAGCGGCTCGACCCAGCGCCAGGCTTCCTCCTGCTCGTCGCTGCGCACGAAGAGGTTGAGCCGGCCGTCGATCACGTCGAGCAGCAGGCGCTCGTAGGCGCCCACGCGCTCGGAACCGAAGCGCTTGTCGAAGTCGAGGTCCAACTGCACCGGCGCCAACTGCGGCCCGGCATGGCGGTGGCCGTTGCCGTTGCGTTGGCGCCCATCCTGGGCCTGGGCGAGCATGTGCAGTTCCAGGCCGTCCTTCGGCTGCAGGTTGATCACCAGCTTGTTGAACGCGTTCTGCGGCGCTCTGAAGATCGCATGCGGCGTCGGCTTGAAGTTGACTGCAATGTGCGCGTCGCGCGAGGCCAGCCGCTTGCCGGTCCGGACGTAGATCGGCACGCCGGCCCAACGCCAGTTGGCGATCTCGGTGCGCAGCGCGACGAAGGTCTCGGTGCGGCTCTCCGGGTCCACGCCCTGCTGCTCGCGGTAACCCGGCACGCGCTCGCCGTAGGCGGTGCCTGCGGTGTACTGTCCGCGGATCGCGTGCAGTCCGATGGCTTCCGCCGTCCAAGGCTTGAGCGCGCGCAGCACCTTGAGCTTTTCGTCGCGGATCGCGTCTGCATGCGCGTTGATCGGCGGCTCCATGCCGATCGCGCAGACCAGCTGCAACGCATGGTTCTGGACCATGTCGCGCAGCGCGCCAGTCTGGTCGTAGAACGCACCGCGCTTCTCGACGCCGAGGTCCTCGGCAATGGTGATCTCGATGTTGGCGATGTGCTCACGGCGCCAGATGGGCTCGAACAACGCATTGCCGAAGCGCATCGCGAACAGGTTCTGCACCGATGGCTTGCCCAGGTAATGGTCGATGCGGAACACCTGGTGCTCCGCCAGCACCTTGCAAACTGCCTTGTTGATGGCGCGGTTGGAGGCCAGGTCATGCCCCAGCGGCTTCTCCAGCACCACGCGGGTCTTCGGGCCGTTGAGCCCGGCGGCGGCAATCTGTTCCACCACCTGCGTGAAGAGGGCAGGGGCGGTGGCGAGGTACATCACGACCGTGCTGGCGTCGCGCTGCTTGAGCAGGTCGGCGAGCTTCGCGTAGTCTTCGGTCCGCGACAGGTCCATGCGCTGGTAGTGGAGCAGGGCGGCGAACTTCTTGAACTCCTCCGGGGTCGGCCGCTTGGCGCCTTCGACGGCCTCGAAGCGCGATTGGATCAGCTCACGATAGCCCTCGTCGGACAGCTCGTCGCGCGCCACCCCGATGATGCGGCCGCCCTCGGGCAGGCTGCCGTGACGAAAGGCCTGGAACAGCGCCGGCATCAGCTTGCGCCAGGTGAGGTCGCCGGTACCGCCGAAAAGGACAAGGTCGAAACTCATTGATAAATCCGTGTGGTCGTGGTGATGCTCGGCACGCGAAGCCCCGCCGCCGAATGGTAACGGAGGCTGTCCCGACAGCCACTTCGCTTAAGCTTCGGGGGCGGCCCTGCGGGGCCCTTTTCTAATGAACGAGCAGCCATGAAGAACGTTGTGTTCGATCTGGGCGCGGTGCTGTTGAGCTGGGAGCCGGTGTCGCTGGTGCATGCGGTCATCGCGCCGCACACGCCCACCGCGCAGGCCGCGCATGCTCTGGCGCGCGAAATGTTTCACCACGAGGATTGGCTGGGCTTCGACCGCGGCACGCACAGCCTGGAAGATGCCATCGGGCGCATGGCGCTGCGTCTTTCGCTGCCCGCGGAGCGGCTCAGCACGACGCTGGCGCCGATGGGCGAGCGCCTGGAACCCATCGACGTCACCATCGAACTGCTCGCCTCGTTGCGTGCGCGCCGCGATGCCGGGGAGGCACTGCGGCTCTACTACCTCTCCAACATGCCGGCGCCCTACGCGCGCGTGCTGGAGCAGCGCCATGATTTCTTTGGCTGGTTCGACGGTGGCATTTTTTCGGGCGACGTGCGCCTCCTCAAGCCCGAGCCCGAGATCTACGAACTGCTCGCCGCGCGCTACGGGCTGAAGGCGCCCGACACGGTGTTCATCGACGACTCTGCGGCCAACGTGGCGGCAGCACGTGCACTTGGCTGGGAGGCCATCCACTGCGAGGCGCCGACCGCGCTGCCGTCGCAGCTGGCACCTTATCTGCCAGAGCGCTCGATCCTGTCGACCTCGAAGCCCAGCGAGCGCGCGTAGTCGAGTTCGGCCTGCAGCGTTGCATCGTCCAGCCGCGGTGCGCGCGACAGGACCCACAGGTACTTGCGGTCCGGCGTGCCGACCAGGGCCACCTGGTAGTCCCGGTCGAGCTTGAGGATCCAGTAGTCGCCCCAGGCGAAGGGGAGCCAGCGCATCCAGTCGGGCGCAAAGCTGACCTCGAGCCGGCCGGCGCCGGGCTGCCCGGTGACCGGGGCAATGCGCGCGATCCCGATCGATTCGTCGACACTTCCATCCGACAGCATGCAGCGGTTGAGCACCTGCAGCTTGCCGTCTTCCAGCAGCGTGTATTCGGCCGTGACATCACCAGCGCAGCGCTTCTCGAAGCGATTGGGCAGGCGCGCCTGCTCGTGCCACAGTCCCACATAGCGTTGCAGGTCCACCGGGGCGACCACCTGCAACGGCGCGCGCATCAAGGGTGCGCCATCGGCGGGGCCTGCAAGACGCGCGTTACGCGATGCGCGGGCGGTCGTGAATGCCAGCAGCGTCAGCGCCCCGCCGACGCAGAAGGCCGTGGCCAGAGTGCCGATGGACGCGCTGTGCACACGGTCGTCGAAGACGACGCGCTGCGGCGCAACGGACTGTTGGCGGCGAGAGAACATGAGCATTCCTTCGAGTCGGTCAAGGGACCGACGGTAGTCCTGCCCCTGGCCCCGCTCCGTCAGCCGGGGACCACACGAACTGTAGTTGTGCGGCGGGATAATGCCCGCATGAACCAACTCGATGCCCTCCGACAGTGGACGACCGTGGTAGCCGATACCGGCGACTTCCGCCAGTTGGCCCAGTTCAAGCCCCAGGATGCAACCACCAATCCTTCGCTCATCCTCAAGGCGGTGCAGAAGGCCGAGTATCGGCCCCTGCTCGACGAGGCCGTCAAGAAGCACGGCCATCTCGCGACCGACGAGGTCATCGACCGCCTGCTGGTGCGCTTCGGCACCGAGATCCTCTCGCTCATTCCAGGCCGTGTCTCCACCGAGGTCGATGCGCGGCTGAGCTTCGATACTGCCGCCACGGTGGCGCGGGCGGAGCGCATCGTCGCCCTCTATCGGGCCGAGGACATCGACACCGAAAAGCGCCTGCTGATCAAGATTGCTGCCACCTGGGAAGGCATCGAGGCGGCGCGCCAGCTGGAGCGCAAAGGCATCCACACCAATCTCACCCTTCTGTTCTCGTTTGCGCAAGCGGTGGCTTGCGGCGCCGCGGGCGTGCAGCTGATCTCGCCCTTCGTCGGGCGTATCTACGACTGGCACAAGAAGGCAGCCGGGACAGCCTGGGATGAAGCAGCCAGGTCCGGCGCCGACGACCCCGGCGTCAGGTCGGTGCGCCAGATCTTCGAGTACTACAAGAAGCACGGCATCAGGACCGAGGTGATGGGCGCCAGCTTCCGCAACGTAGGCCAGATCGCCGCGCTCGCGGGCTGCGACCTGCTGACCATCAGCCCCGAGCTGCTGGCCGAACTCGCCGCCAGCAATGAACCACTGGCGCATGCGCTGGACGCGGATGCTGCGCAGGCGCTGGACATCCCGCAACTGGTGCTGGACGAGCCGGCCTTCCGCTTCGCCCTCAATGAGGACGCCATGGCCACCGAGAAGCTGGCCGAGGGCATCCGCGCCTTCGCGGCCGACGCGGTGAAGCTGGAGAAGCTGATGGAGACCGCCGAATGACCCGTACCCGCACACGTTGCGACCGTACTTCGGCCTGGGGCCGCCTTCAGGCGCACTACGACGCTGCCGGCCGCGATTTCGATCTCCGCCAGGCGTTTGCCGCCGATCCGCGGCGCTTCGACGCCTTCAGCCAGCCGGCACCGCACCTCTTCGCCGATCTGTCCAAGAACCTGATCGATGCGAAGACAGAAACCCTGCTGCTGGCGCTGGCCAGCGAGGCGGGTGTCGAGGCACATCGCGATGCCATGTTCGCCGGTGAGCACATCAATGCGACCGAAGACCGCGCCGTGCTCCATACGCTGCTGCGGGCGCCGGCCTCGATGGCCGTGCCTCCCGCGCTGGCGGGCAAGCTGGCGCAGGTGCACGCCACGCTCGACGCCATGCTGGCGTATGCCGAGCAGGTGCGCACCGACCACACCATCACCGACGTGGTCAACATCGGCATCGGCGGCTCGGACCTCGGGCCGCAGATGGCTGTGCGCGCACTCGACGCCTACGTGGCGCCTGGCAAGCGCTTCCACTTTGTCTCGAATGTCGATGGCCACGAACTGGCCGGCGTGCTGCGCGGCCTCGCGCCCGAGCACACGCTGTTCCTGATCGCCTCCAAGACCTTCACCACGGCCGAGACCATGGCCAACGCGCATTCGGCCAAGCGCTGGTTCGAGCAGTCGGGCAACGCCGACATCGCCCACCACTTTGCCGCGCTCACCACCAACGTCGAGGCCGCGCGTGACTTCGGCATCGAAACCACCTTCGGCTTCTGGGACTGGGTGGGCGGGCGCTATTCGCTGTGGTCCTCCATCGGCTTGCCGATCGCGCTGGCCATCGGCGCCGAGGGCTTCCGACGGCTGCTCGCCGGGGCGCACGCGATGGACGAGCATTTCCGCAGCGCGCCGCTGGCGCAGAACCTGCCGGTGCGCCTCGCGCTCCTCGATGTCTGGTATCGCAACTTCCACCGCTTCACCAGCCGCAGCATTGCGCCCTACCACAGCGCCCTGCAGCGCCTGCCTGCCTACCTGCAGCAGCTCGAGATGGAAAGCAACGGCAAGCAGGTCGACGCGAGCGGCGCCGCGCTGCCCTTCGGCACTTCGCCGGTGCTGTGGGGCGAGCCCGGCACCAACGGACAGCACGCTTATTTCCAGATGCTGCACCAGGGCACGGACGTGGTCCCATTGGAGTTCATCGCCGTGCGCGAGCCGGCGCATGAGCTGGAAGGCCACCATCCCAAGCTGCTGGCCAATGCGCTTGCGCAGGCCCAGGCGCTGATGGTGGGCAAGCAGGACGCCGGCGGGCACCGCAATTTTCCCGGCAACCGGCCGAGCAGCTTCTTCGTCTTCGACCAGTTGACCCCAGAGGCGCTGGGCGCCTTCCTTGCGATGTACGAGCACCGCGTGTTCACCAGCGGTGCGCTGTGGGGCATCAACAGCTTCGACCAATGGGGCGTGGAACTCGGCAAGGTGCTCGCCAAGGACATCGAGCCGCGCCTCGCCTCGGGCGACACGGCGGGTCTCGATGCCTCGACAGCCGGCTTGCTGGCACGGCTGCGGTAGCCGGCGCCGAGTCATCAAAGCCGGCGAACCGCCCTTTATGATGGCCGCGGGAGTTTTCCCGTGGGAACTATCAAGAGGAGCTGTTCGATGAATTTTCAAGAAGCCGTCAAGACCTGCTTCAGCAAATACGTGGACTTCAGCGGACGCGCTTCGCGGTCCGAGTACTGGTGGTTCGTCCTTGCCTACGTGATCATCGCGATCGTCGCCGGCTTCATCCACCAGGTGGTCTATGGCGTCGTGGTCCTGGCCTTCCTGCTGCCGATGCTGGCGGCCGGCGCGCGCCGCCTGCACGACATCGGCAAGAGCGGCTGGTGGCTGCTGCTGGGGTTGATTCCGCTGGTGAACCTGGTGCTCCTGTACTTCGCCGTGCAGCCGAGCGCGCCCGAGAGCAATGAATACGGTGCGCCGCCTCTCGCCGTCGCCTGAGCCTTCAGCGCCCCGAACTAAAAAACCCCCGCGGCTCGCGCCGCGGGGGTTTTTCGTTGGCTGAAGCGCGGGGCTGTCTTACATGCCCATGCCGCCCATGCCACCCATGCCGCCCATATCGGGCATGCCGCCGCCGGCAGGTGCGTCGTCCTTCGGCGCTTCGGCGATCATGGCTTCGGTCGTCAGCAGCAGGGCAGAGACGGAAGCGGCGTTCTGAAGCGCGGTACGGGTCACCTTGGTCGGGTCCAGGATGCCCATCTCGAGCATGTCGCCGTAGGTGTCGTTCTGCGCATTGAAGCCGTAGTTGCCCTTGCCGGCCAGCACCGAATTCACCACCACGCTGGCTTCGCCGCCGGCATTGAACACGATCTCGCGCAGCGGCGCTTCGATGGCCTTGAGCACCAGGCGGATACCGGCGTCTTGATCAGCGTTGTCGCCCTTGAGCTTGTCGCCCACGGCCTGCTTGGCGCGCAGCAGCGCCACGCCGCCGCCAGCCACGACGCCTTCTTCCACTGCAGCGCGGGTGGCGTGCAGGGCGTCTTCGACGCGGGCCTTCTTTTCCTTCATCTCGACTTCGGTGGCAGCGCCCACCTTGATCACCGCCACACCGCCGGCCAGCTTGGCCACGCGCTCTTGCAGCTTCTCGCGGTCGTAGTCGCTGGTGGCTTCCTCGATCTGCACGCGGATCTGCTTCACGCGGGCTTCGATGTCGGCACCGGCGCCTGCACCGTCGATGATGATGGTGTTTTCCTTGCCCACTTCGATGCGCTTGGCCTGGCCGAGGTCAGCCAGCGTCACCTTCTCGAGCGTCAGGCCCACTTCTTCGGCGATGACCTTGCCGCCCGTCAGGATGGCGATGTCTTCCAGCATGGCCTTGCGGCGGTCGCCGAAGCCAGGCGCCTTGACGGCCACGACCTTCAGGATGCCGCGGATGGTGTTCACCACCAGCGTCGCGAGGGCTTCGCCTTCAACTTCCTCGGCAATGATCAGCAACGGACGGCCAGCCTTGGCGACTTGCTCCAGCGTCGGCAGCAGGTCGCGGATGTTGCTGATCTTCTTGTCGAACAGCAGCACGAACGGGTTCTCGAGGATCGCGCTTTGCTTGTCGGGGTTGTTGATGAAGTAGGGCGACAGGTAGCCGCGGTCGAACTGCATGCCTTCGACGACTTCCAGCTCGCTGTCCAGCGACTTGCCGTCCTCGACGGTGATCACGCCTTCCTTGCCGACCTTGTCCATCGCGTCCGCGATGATCTTGCCGATGGTCTCGTCGCTGTTGGCCGAGATCGAGCCGACCTGGGCGATTTCCTTCGAGGTGGTGGTGGCCTTCGATGCCTTCTTGAGCTCTTCGACGAGAGCGGTGACCGCCTTGTCGATGCCGCGCTTCAGATCCATCGGGTTCATGCCCGCGGCCACGTACTTGAAGCCTTCGCGCACGATGGCCTGGGCCAGCACGGTCGCGGTGGTGGTGCCGTCACCGGCGTTGTCCGAGGTCTTGGAGGCCACTTCCTTCACGAGCATCGCGCCCATGTTCTGGAGTTTGTCCTTGAGCTCGATTTCCTTGGCGACCGACACACCGTCCTTGGTCACGGTGGGAGCGCCGAAGGAGCGCTCGAGCACCACGTTGCGACCCTTGGGGCCCAGGGTCACCTTGACCGCGTTGGCCAGGATATTCACGCCTTCGACCATGCGTGCGCGGGCTTCGCCGCCGAAGACTACGTCTTTTGCTGCCATGAGTTTTCTCCGAATTCAGAAAAAGGGTTGACTTACTTCTCGACGACCGCGAACAGGTCGTCTTCCTTCATGACCAGCAGCTCGTCGCCCTCGACCTTGACGGTCTGGCCGCTGTACTTGCCGAACAGCACGCGGTCGCCCACCTTGATGTTCAGGGCGATCAAATCGCCCTTGTCGTTCTGCTTGCCAGGTCCCACAGCCAGGACTTCGCCCTGGTCGGGCTTCTCGGCGGCGTTGTCGGGGATCACGATGCCCGAGGCGGTCTTGGTTTCGCTTTCAATGCGCTTGACGATCACGCGATCGTTCAAAGGACGAAGTTTCATTGCATCTCCTGGATAAGAAAACGGGTTCGGTTTTTAGGTGGCGGCTGGGGGCCGTCTGCCTGGCCACTGGAAGCGGGTGTTGTTAGCACTCCTCTTCAGCGAGTGCTAATGATAAGCGCAAATCTGAGGCTTTCAAGGTCACTGTGTGCATTCCGGTCCGGCGCGAGGCGGACCGTGCAGCGGTCGATGCGCCTGCGCTACCGGGACTGCGGCCAGGCGCGCCCCGGGGCGAGCGGCACGCGCTATCGACCCACGGTGCCATCAAAGGCGGGCGAGGCCGTCATCCCGGAGGTCTTGACGCGCATCCAGGCACTGTCGGGCGGCAGTGTCGGGACCGCGAGCCGCTTGTCGTAAGCGGGGACGTTGCCGAGGTAGTCGAGCGTGAACAACGTGCCGTAGGAAGCGGTGTCGCCGCCAAAGGCATTCGTGAAGCCCAGCGCGTCGGTATGGAACGGCAGGAAAGTCGTCGTCTCCTTCGTCTCGGAGATGGAAGTGGTCTTCACTTTCAGGAGGTCTTGTCCCACCACGGCAGGGCTGAGCTTGAACAGGCGGCCGATGGCGTCGATGGAGCCGTGCAGCGACAGCGAATTGCCGTCGAAGCCGAAGCCGGTGTACGGCAGCGTTCCGCTGCCGCTCCAGGTCCTGGTGAACAGGCCGGACGAGTTGGTGCCCGAGGACTTGTAGCTCGCTTTCGTGTCCGACGCCGGTACGAACAGGCGCACGCTCCGGCCCAGGCTGCCATCGACCTCGGTGCGCAGCTCGTGCGCATCGCCGCGCACGTGCAGGTCGAGGTTGAGGACGCTGGTCAGCAAGCCGGTGCTGCCCGGGATCGGAAGCGTCTCGAAGGTGTACTCGACCGAACCCCGCCACGACGTGAGCACGCGCCGGTTGCTGGTGCGGTCACGGGCAGTCACCACCACGTCGCCCATCGACCCCGGCGGGTCGTTGTCCGCCGTCGGCAGGTTGACCTCGATGCGATCATCGCTCCAGGCGCTGACCTGGACGGGCGTGCCGCCCACCGTCACCGTTCCCGTTTTGGTGCCGAAGTTTCCATGGACAACCATGATGTCCTTCCAGCGCGTCTCCAGGTCCGTGATCACCGGATTGGTCAGGTCGAAGCCGTTCCCGAAGCGCTTGACGAAAGCCGGAGCCTGTCCTTTGCCTTCGGCGTCGGGCGTGACGAGCAAGTTGTTCGTGTAGACGTAGCCATCCTGCTCGAAGCCCCGCTTGCCGAGGTAGTCCCAGACCGCCTCCATGTCGAACGCCCGGTTGGCCGGGTCCTTGGCGTCGAACTTGTTGGCGGCGGTCAGGCGGTCGAACATGATCTTCATGGCCACGTGGCCGATGTCGTTGGAAGAGCCATCCCACGCGATGATCGTGCCGGCGCCAGCGTCGGTGAGCCCTTGCCGGAACCCTGCGGCGTCCGGTGTTCCGCTCTCGCACGAAACCATCACCACCAGGGAATTTTCCGAGAACTTGAGACGGTTGCGCACGAACGCCTCGGTGATGCCGTAGCGCGGACGCTGTTGGCCGAGCAGCATCTCCTTGAGCCGTGCCCGATTGCGGTGGTAGATGATTTCGCCGCTGTCGAGCTCGGCCTTGTACCTTGCATCGAGTTCGTCGGTGGTCAGCGTCTCGGTGATCACGCCGAACTGGCGCACCCCGGTCGGCCCGATCAGGGCCGAGTGCGCCGTCAGGTGCAGGATGCCCATCTTTGTCGTCGACAGCGACATCAGCGTATCGATCGTCAGGTCCTTCTGCGGCGCGATCGTCCATCCGCGATCCTTGAGCATTTCCGCGATCCTGGCCTGGGCGGCCTTTGCGTAGGCGAAGTTGCCCTGGTCGTCGGCGGAAAGGAACACTGCGATGCCGCTGGCGGGCACTTCCGGCTTGCCGTTGCCCGATGCCCCCTTCTGCTGGAGAGCATCGCCCGGGCGTTCCATGCGCTGCAGCGATTCGGCAGACAGCGGACGCGCGAGCGGCTTGAGGTTGTCGGTGAACAGGAACTGCCGCCCGTCCCTGAAGCGCGCCCACAGGGATTCCTTCCCGAGCTCGGCTTCGACGAACTCCGGCTGCGCCAGCACATAGGCTTTCAGGTCGCCCCAGGGATCGGCGACCTTGGCCTCCAGCAGGGCTTCGTACTTTTCGGCCACGCGCGACGTGGAGGCGGCGCGTTCGTCGGCCGTCATCACGAGCGACCCAGCCGAAGGACCGCCGGTCGCGTCGCCTCCTCCCCCCAGTGGGAGCATGCCCCCGCTACCGCCTCCCCCGCCGCCGCACGCGGCAAGCAGGAACAACGGAGTGCTTGCAAGAAGGCAAAGAACCCATCGGCGGCAATGGCCTCCCAGGGCGCGGTACAGAAATGCTGGCAACAAAAAAAGCATGCGGCTTCACCTGAAATGAACAATGCGACGCGACTGCATCGCGAAAGCCGCGCAGCTTATGTTCGGATCCGTTCCCTGAGGCCGCACCGCCCTCACGCTCGAACGCCGGGCTCCCATTTCCGGCGTCCTGGCACGGGCAGCGGAGCCCCTTAGCGGTCGGGGCGGCCGGAATCGCCGGGTGCGAAGCCGAAGATGCGCTTGTAGGCGCGCGCCAGGACCGGGCCGGTGGAATAGCCCACGCGCGCGGCCGCCTGGTCCAGCGTCAGCCGCTTGTCGCGAAGGAGCCGTGCGGCCAGGTGCACCCGCCATCGTGCGAGATAGCGCATGGGGGTCTCGCCCGTCTGCTGTTGGAAGCGGGTCGCGAAGGCGGTCCTGCCCATATGGCAGGACGCCGCCAGCGATTCGACGGTCCAGGGGTCCTGCGGATGCGTATGGATCGCGCGCACCGCCTTCAGCACGCGCTCGTCGCGCAGCGGGCCGGAAGTCGCGGGCGATGTCGATCCAGCCTCGCCGCGCAGGTGCGCGAGCACCATGTGCCGGATCAGCACGTTGGATGCTTCCGCCATTCCGACGCCCGCACCCCGGCGCAAGTCGGACATCCAGCGCATGACTGCCACCAGGGGCTGTAGCCACTCCTGCGCGCCGCCGTCGCCGCGCAGATGCAGCACGGGCGGAAGGGCGGCCATCACCGCATGAGAAAGGAAATCGCGCGCCCAGAAGAAGCTGCCGCTCCAGACGCTGTCGTTGCCGTCGATGGCCATCGCGTAGGCGTGGCCGCGCCGCAGCCGCTCGCGTGCGAAGACATCCTCCAGCGACAGCACGGCCGCGTCGGCCCTTGTGAACACGCGGTGCTGCCCACCGTGCGGCAGCAAGGCGACGTCCCCGTGCCGCATCTCGATGGGCTCGTGGTCACCGTAGCGAAGGTAGGCAGTGGCGCCGCACGCCACGTAGAGCGGCGCCCGGGCGTTGCTGTCGACATCGAGTGCGAAGTCCTCGCCGAAACCGAAGTGGAAATGAAGCAATGGCGTAAAAGCCATGGCATCGGCGATGGCCTCGAGGGTCTGCGGCGAGCGCGCGGTGCGGTCGCGCGGCGGGCGACGGGGGCCGGAAGGCAACAAAGGCATTGCGGGGCGTCCAGGGGCGGATGGCGTAGCGGCGCCGCTGCGGCTGGCGGCTCCAGCGAATGTTATCCAGGTCGCGCAGGGTACCGCGCGCACTCAGCCTCCGGGCCGGCGCCTGATCGCGACCAGTTGTGGTCGGGACGCACTCGGCAAACTTGCGACGAGGCAGCAGGCGTCGCACGGTTGGATAGCGAGCGCACCTTTGTCTGTACCCCTTCGCGATTGGCCGCAGAATGGCCGCGATGAAATTCCGCCTCGTCACGGCCGCCTTCGCCGCTGCCGGCTGCTGCGTCGCACAGGCCCAAGACGCTCCGCCCGCGCCCATGCTGCGGGAGATCACCGTGTCGACTCCGCGCGGCGAGATCAGGCCTTTCGACGTGCCCGGCTCGGTCGACCGGGTCGAAGGCAGCGAGATGCGCGAAGGGCGGCTGGGTGCCAACCTTTCCGAAAGCCTCGGCCCGGTGCCTGGGCTGCAGCTTCTGAATCGCCAGAACTACGCGCAGGACCTGCAGCTGTCCATCCGCGGCTTCGGCGCGCGCTCCACCTTCGGCGTGCGCGGCGTGCGCATCTACGTGGACGGCATCCCGGCCACGCTGCCGGACGGCCAGGGCCAGACCTCCAACATCGACATCGGCTCCGCCGCCCGCGTTGAAATCCTGCGCGGGCCTTTCTCGGCGCTTTACGGCAATTCGTCGGGCGGTGTGGTGCAGGCCTTCACCGAGGAAGGGGAGGGGTCGCCCACGTTGGACTTCTCGGTGGCCGGCGGCAGCTTTGGTACCTGGCGCACCGGCAGCAAGCTCAGCGGTTCGACCGACGCCGTCGACTACACGCTGAGTGCGAGCCGCTTTCATACCGACGGCTGGCGCGAACACAGCGCGGCGGACCGCGAGATCCAGAACGGCAAGCTGCGCTTTCACCTGGACGACGGCAGCAAACTCACGTTGGTCTTCAACAGCGTCCATGTCTACGCCCAGGACCCGCTGGGCCTGTCGGCCGGGCAGTACGCGCTCGACCCGCGCAGCGCCGGCCTGGCAACGCAGTTCGACACCCGCAAGACGGCGGACCAGCAACAGCTGGGCCTCACGTACGAGCGCCGCATCGATGCGCGCAACGCGTTGCGCCTGATGGTCTACGGCGGACAGCGCAGCACCGTGCAGTTTCAGTCGATCCCGGCTTCGGCGCAGCTGAATCCGCTGCATGCCGGCGGCGTGATCGACCTGGCACGCGACTACGGCGGCATGGACCTGCGTTGGAGCGCCAACCTGCAACTGGCCGATCGGCCCTTCGACCTGGTCGCCGGCCTGGCCTACGACAAGCTGCGGGAGCAGCGCCGCGGCTTCGAGAACTTTTTCGGACGGGCGACAGCTCCGTTGGCGCTCGGCGTACAGGGCAGGCTGCGCCGCGACGAACGCAACGAGGTTCGCAACCTCGATCCTTATGTCCAGGGCAACTGGCGCTTCACCGACCGCTGGACGTTGGAAGCTGGCGTGCGCCGCAGCAATGTGCGCTTCTCCTCCCACGACCTCTACATCGTCGGCCCGAACGGCGACGACAGCGGCAGCGCGCGCTACGGCAAAACGCTGCCGGTGGCCTCGTTGCGCTACCAGGCTACGCCCGACCTGGCACTCTACGCTTCGGCCGGCCGTGGCTTCGAGACGCCGACGCTCAACGAGCTGTCCTATCGTGCCGACGGCGTCGGCGGGCTCAACTTCGGGCTGCAGCCTTCGGTCAACACCAGCATCGAGGCCGGGGCCAAGGCGCGCCTCGCAGGCGGGCTGCTGACCGCGGCCCTGTTCCAGACCCGCACCCGCGACGAGATCGTGACCAACACCAACGTCAGCGGCCGCGCCACCTTCCAGAATGCGGGGCGCACCAGGCGCGACGGCTTCGAACTTGCCTGGCAGCACGAGACCTTGGACCACTGGCGCACGCAGCTGGCCTACACCTGGCTCGACGCACGCTACCGCGATGGCTTCTGCTCGCCTTCGCCCTGCAGCGCCGCAAGCACCGTGCCCGCCGGCAACCGCATTCCAGGCATTGCCGAGCACGCGCTTTTTGCATCCTTCGGCTGGGTGCCGCCCGAGGGCTGGCGCGCCGGCGCCGAGCTGCGTGCGCTGGGCGCCATCGAGGCGAACGACCGCAACACCGCCGGCGCGCCGGGCTATGCGCTGGCGGCGGTGTACGTGGGCTACGTCAAGCGCTGGTCGCGCTGGGACCTCAACGCCTTTCTGCGCGTGGACAACCTGTTCGACCGCCGCTATATCGGCTCGGTGATCGTCAACGAAGCCACACCGATTGCGCCGCGCTACTTCGAGCCCGCCCCGGGACGAAACTGGACGCTCGGCATGGGAGCGGCGTATCGTTTCTGAATTCCGGCTGCCACGACGAGGAGTGCAGATGGCGCAGATGGAATTCAGGGATCGACACGATGCGGGCCGCGTGCTCGCGAGAGCGCTGGCCCAGTGGCGCGGCCAGTCCGAGGTGGTGGTGCTGGCGCTGCCGCGCGGCGGGGTGCCCGTGGCCTGGGAAGTCGCTCCGGCCCTGCAGGCATCGCTCGACGTGCTCGTGGTGCGCAAGCTCGGCTTCCCGGGCCAGGAGGAGCTCGCGATGGGCGCGATCGGGCCCGGCGGCGTGCGCGTGATGTCCGATATCCCGCGCCTGTGGCCGGTGGAAGATGCCGAGGTCGAGAAGGTGGTCGAACGCGAGCAGGCCGAGCTGGCGCGCCGCGAGCGCCTCTACCGCGGCGAGCGCGCTCCGCTGGCGCTTGCCGGGCGCGTCGCGATCCTGGTCGACGACGGTCTCGCCACCGGCGCCAGCATGCATGCGGCAGTGCTCGCGGTGCGTGCGATGCGGCCGCGGCGCATCGTGGCGGCGGCGCCCGTGGCTTCGAGGGAGGCCGTGCAGTTGCTCGAGACCGTGGCGGACGAGGTGGTCTGCGTCCACGTGCCGGAGCCCTTCCGCGCGGTCGGCATCTGGTACGAGGACTTCGAGCAGACCGGGGACGACGAGGTGCGCCGGCTGCTGCAAGGGCAGGGCGCCTGACGCTGCCAGACGCCCTGCAACTCAGCGTCCTGCGGCGGCTCGCAGCGCCGCTGCCTTGCTCGTATCTTCCCAGGTGAACTCGGGCTCTTCGCGGCCGAAGTGGCCATAGGCCGCCGTCTTGCCGTAGATCGGGCGCAGCAGGTCGAGCATCTGGATGATGCCCTTGGGACGCAGGTCGAAATGCTCCTGCACCAGCTCCGCGAGCTTCTCGTCGGGGATCACGCCGGTGCCTTCGGTGTAGACGGTCACGTTCATCGGGCGCGCCACGCCGATCGCGTAGGCGACCTGGATCTGGCACTGGCGCGCCAGGCCCGCGGCCACGATGTTCTTGGCCACGTAGCGTGCCGCATAGGCGGCCGAGCGGTCCACCTTGCTCGGGTCCTTGCCCGAAAAGGCACCGCCGCCGTGCGGGCAGGCGCCGCCATAGGTGTCGACGATGATCTTGCGGCCCGTCAAGCCGCAGTCGCCCTGCGGGCCTCCGATGACGAAGCGGCCGGTCGGGTTGATCAGGTACTTGGTGTCCTTCAGCCACTCCTTGGGCAGGACCGGCTTGATGATCTCCTCGATGATGGCTTCGTTGAACGAGGCCTTCATCTTGGTCGGCGTCTCGCTCTGGTCCGGATGGTGCTGCGTGGAGAGCACGACCGTGTCGATGCTGTGCGGCTTGCCGTCGACGTAGCGCATCGTGACCTGGCTCTTGGCGTCGGGGCGCAGGAAGGGCAGGCGGCCGTCCTTGCGCAACTGGGCCTGCCGCTCCACCAGGCGGTGGGCGTAGTAGATCGGCGCGGGCATCAGCTCGGGCGTCTCGTCGCAGGCGTAGCCGAACATCAGGCCCTGGTCGCCGGCGCCGGTGTTGAGGTGATCGTCGCTCGCGTGGTCCACGCCCTGAGCGATGTCGTTGGACTGCTTGTCGTAGCAGACCATCACCGCACAGCCCTTGTAGTCGATGCCGTAGTCGGTGTTGTCGTAACCGATGCGCTTGATGGTATCGCGCGCGACCTGGATGTAGTCGACGTGGGCGTTGGTGGTGATCTCGCCGGCGAGCACCACCAGGCCGGTGTTGGTCAGCGTCTCGGCGGCCACGCGGCTGCGCGGGTCCTGGGCGTAGATCGCGTCGAGGATGGCATCCGAGATCTGGTCCGCGACCTTGTCGGGATGGCCCTCGGAAACCGATTCTGAAGTGAAGAGAAAGTCGTTCGCCATGTCGATGAAGCTCCAAGCAGTTGAATTGGCGCGTTGCCAATCCGGTTTGGAGTGTGGCGAACGCTTTAGCAGTGATGTTTAACGTCGCCCTGCAAGTAGTTCCATAACTCAGCGACAATTTCGATTGTATCGAGCCGCGCGATAGCCCGCGCGCGCGTCCTGGTTTTCACCCCCTCCGACCGGATGATTCTTCTGTTTCGATTGCTCGCCCATGTGCCGCTGCGCTGGATGCATGCCGCCGGCCGCTGTCTGGGTTGGCTGGTGTGGTGGGGCTCGCCCACCTATCGCCAGCGCTTCAAAGACAACGCCGAGCGCGCCGGATTCACCCCCGCACAGTACCGCCCGGCCATCGGCGCCGCCGGCGCCATGGCGGCGGAGCTGCCGTGGCTGTGGGCCAGGCCGCAGGGCGAGAGCGTGCTGCCGCGCGTCGTGCGCTGGGAGGGCGCAGCCGAGTTGGAGGCGGCGCTGGCCGCGCGCAAGGGCGTGATCGTCGCCTCGCCGCATGTCGGATGCTGGGAGATCCTCGGGCAGGCGCTCGGCGAGCGCTTCGTCGACGCCTACGGGCCCATCACGGCCCTGTTCCGCCCGGCGCGCAAGAAATGGATGGCCGACCTGATCAATGCAGGCTCGCGCGAGCGGCGCGGCCTGCAGATGCTGCCCACGAGCGTGGCCGGCGTGCGCGGACTGATCCGCACGCTGCGGGCCGGCGGCTACACCGGCATCCTGCCGGACCAGGTGCCGCCGCTGGGGCAGGGTGTCTGGGCGCCCTTTTTCGGCCGGCCTGCCTACACCATGACCCTGCTGCCGCGGCTGGCGCAGCAGACCGGGGCGCGCGTCTTCTTCGGCGTATGCGAACGGCTGCCGCGCGGGGCGGGCTATGTCATCCGGCTCATGCCCTTCGACGGTACCGCCCTGGGCGACCCGAAGGCCACGCCGGAGGCCGCTGCGGCCGCGATGAACGAAGGCGTCGCCGCGCTGATTCGTGCGCTGCCGGGGCAGTACGTCTGGGACTACGCGCGCTACAAGCAGCCGCGCGGCGAACCGGCCGCGGTAACCGAAGCGGAGGCCGCGCGATGAGCGTGTTTTCGCGCCTTGGCATTGTCTTCATGCGCACCCTTGCCCATGTGCCGCTGCCGCTGGTCCGCGGTTTCGGTACTGTGCTTGGCCACGTGCTGCACGCCGTCGCCGGCTCCCGCCGGCGTGTGGTGGACGCCAATCTCGCGCTGTGCTTCCCCGCCAAAGTGCCCTCCGAGCGGCGGCGCATCGCGCGCGAGACTTTCGTCTATGTGGCGCAATCCTGGCTGGACCGAAGCTGGCTCTGGCATGCGCCGGAAGAGACCGTGGCCGCCCGGCTGCAAGTGAAGGGTTCGCCAAGGGAGATCGACGAGATCGCCAATGGAAAGGAGCCGATGATCCTTTTCGCGCCGCATTTCTACGGGCTCGACGCGGCGGCCACCGCGCTCACCATGCACACGGCACGGCCGTCCACCACCATCTACACCACGCAGCGCGATCCGATGGTGGACGAGTGGATCCGCGAGGGCCGCAAGCGCTTCGGCAACGTGATCACGCTCAACCGGGTCGACGGCATCAAGCCGATCATCGCGGGGCTGCGCAAGGGCGGCTTGCTGTACCTTCTGCCCGACATGGATTTCGGGCGGGACCAGACCGTATTCGTGCCCTTCTACGGCGTGCCGGCGGCCACAGTGCCGTCGCTGTCGCGCTTCGCGCGGCTCGGGCGGGCCAAGGTGGTGCCGATCGTCTCGAAGCTCACGCCGACCGGCTACGAGATCGAGGTGCTGCCGGCCTGGCAGGACTTCCCTACCGAGGACGTGGTGGCCGACACCGCGTTGATGAACCAGCGCTTGCAGGGCTATATCGACACCATGCCCTCGCAGTACTACTGGGTGCACCGGCGCTTCAAGACCCGGCCCGAGGGCGCGGCGCCGGTCTACTGAGTCCGCTGCAGAAACGCCTCGATCTCGCGGGCGACGAATTCGGGCTGTTCGTGCACGATCCAGTGCGTGGCGTCGGGCACCTTCTTGAGGTCCAGCTGGGGCACGTAGTCTTCGAGGCCCTCGAGCAAGCCTGGCAGGAGCGCCTTGTCGTCGAGTGCCCAGAAGACGAAGGTGGGAACCTCCACCACCAGCCGCTCGCGCGGCAGTTCGGGCAGTTCGGCGGCAGGCTTGCCGGGCACGGCGGGCTTCATCGGCGTCACACGGTAGAGATTGCAGGCGCCGGTAAGCCCGTGGTCCCACACCTCGCGGTACTTGGCCTTGACCTCTTCCGTCAACCAGCCGTAGCCCTCCGGCCCGGCTTTCATCTGGGTGAACGAGAGCCACATCCGCTTGTAGTCGTCGGCTGAGAGCAGTGCTTCTGCATCGGGGCGCGCGAGAAAGTTCATGTAGGCGCTGGCAGCCTGCTGCGCGGGGTTGTCGCGCAGCTCGCGCACGAAGGTGCCCGGATGCGGTGAATTGATGATGACGAGCCGGCCCAGCTTGTCCGCATGCTGATTGCCGTAGCCCCAGCCGAAGGCCCCGCCCCAGTCGTGCGCGACCAGCGCCTCGATGCGGCCGTCCTCGCGCTCGCTTTGTGCGAGCTGCTCGACGTCCTGGATCAACAGGTGCGCACGATAGGCCGACACCTCTGTGGGGCTGCTCGACTTTTCGAAACCCCGCAGATTCGGGGCCACGCAGCGCCAGCCGCCGTGCTCGGGCTGGCTGAAATGCTCGAGCAGATCGTCCCAGATGAAAGCAGCTTCGGGAAAGCCGTGCAGGAAAACCATCAAGGGGCGGCCGACTTCGCCGGCGGCACGGCAGCTGAGCGTGGTGCCGTTGGGCAGTGCTCGGGCAAAGGTCTGGATCATGGCTGGCTGTCTCCTTCGGTCGGTTCGGCGGGCAGCTCGTCCTGCGGATGGGCCCAGCGCCACAGCAGTTCTGCTGCCTCGTCCACTCCCTGTTGCTTCAAGGCCGAGAAAAGTTTGACCTCGCCGCCGCCGGCCTGCAGTCGCACGATCGACAACGCCTTGGCGCCGTCCGAGCGTGTCAGCTTGTCGGCCTTGGTCAGCAGCACGAGAAACTTCAGCCCCTGCTCGACCCGCGGGCGGATCACCTCGAGCAGGATCTCGTCGAGCTCGGTGAGGCCATGGCGCGGGTCGCACATCAGCACCACGCCGCGCAGGCTCTCGCGCGTCATCAGGTAGTTGCCCATGACGCGCTGCCAGCGCAGCTTCGCCTCACGCGGCACGGCCGCGTAGCCGTAGCCCGGCAGGTCCGCCAGCACCGCGTCGTCCACCTTCTGCTTGCCAACGCCGAACAGGTTGATGTGCTGGGTGCGGCCGGGCGTCTTGGAGGCGAAGGCCAGCCGGGTCTGCTGGGTCAGGGTGTTGATGGCGGTCGATTTGCCGGCGTTCGACCGCCCGACGAAGGCGATCTCCGGCAGCTCGAGGGCCGGCAGATGCTCGAGTTGCGGCGCGCTGGTGAGGAAGTGGGCGGTATGCAGCCAGCCGCGCGCGATGCGGATGCGCTCGGCCGCTGCGGCGTCCACGACAGCGGCCATGCGGGAGGGAGGGGCGGCCGGCTTGCGGCTCGGGGTGGTCATGGGTGGAGCCTCGGTAACGGGGCGCCATTGTAGAATCGCGCGGTTTTGCGCCATAAATCCAGAGCCCCCGATATGAAGTTGTTTGCCCGTTTCCTGCTTGCAGCCCTCGTCGGCCTTGCCGCCAGCACCAGCTTCGCGGCCGACGATCCGGAAGGCAAGCCGGCTGCCGCCGCTGCCCCCGCCAAGGCTGCCAAGCCTGATCCAGCCAAGGGCGACACTGTCTTCAACAACACCCCGGCCAACAGCCAGAGCTGCGCCTCCTGCCACAACGCCGACGGCAACTCGGCCATCGCGGCAAATCCCAAGCTGGCGCAACAGCATCCCGAATACATCCTCAAGCAGCTGCAGGACTTCAAGTCCGGCAAGCGCAAGAGCGCGATCATGAAGCCGCTGGCCTCGGCCCTGTCCGACGAGGACATGCGCAACGTCGCCTGGTTCGTCGGCTCCAAGAAGGTCAAGCCGGGCTTCGCGAAAGAGAAGGACCTGGTCGGCCTGGGCGAGAAGATCTATCGAGGCGGCATCGCAGAGCGCCAGATCCCGGCTTGCGCGGGTTGCCACAGCCCGAACGGCGCCGGAGTCCCGGCCCAGTATCCGCGCCTGGGCGGCCAGCATGCCGACTACACCATGGCGCAGCTCAGCCTGTTCCGCGACGGCACCCGCCAGAACAGCCCGCAGATGATGGGCGTCGCCGCCAAGCTCAACGACCGCGAGATCAAGGCCGTGGCCGACTACATTGCCGGCCTGCGCTGATGGCGCTGGCGCCAGCGTGAACTAACCGCCGATAACAAACCCCAACAGGGCGGGCCGATCCAGCGAGGATGGCCCGCCTTTTTGCTTTCCACTCTCCCCGCGTCCATGTCAGCAGTCTCCACCCACGGCCTCCGCGTCCGCCGCGGTCCCCACGCGGTCCGCGCTGCGGTGGAATTGCTGTCGTCGATGCGCTTCGCCATCGCGCTGCTGACTGTCATCTGCATCGCGTCCATCATCGGCACCGTGCTCAAGCAGCACGAGCCGATCAACAACTACATCAACCAGTTCGGCCCTTTCTGGGCCGAGGTATTCCGTGCAGCACGGCTCGATTCGATCTACAGCGCGTGGTGGTTCCTGCTGATCCTGACCTTTCTGGTGGTCAGCACCTCGCTGTGCATTGCCCGCAACACGCCGCGCATCTTCACGGACCTGAAGAACTACAAAGAGAGCATCCGCGTCCAGAGCCTGCGTGCCTTCGGCCAGCGTGCCGAGACCGCGCTCGACGAGACGCCGGATGTTGCGGCCAACCGCATCGGCCAGCTGCTCGCGGGGGGCGGCTGGAAGGTCAAGCTGCAGCACCGCGATGGCGACGGTTGGATGGTGGCGGCGCGCGCGGGCGGCGCCCACAAGCTCGGCTACATCGCGGCGCACAGCGCCATCGTTCTGGTCTGCCTGGGCGGGCTGCTCGACGGCGACCTGGTAGTGCGCGCGCAGACCTGGTTCAACGGCAAGAGCGTCTACACCGGCGGCGGGCTGATCGCCGATGTGGCGCCGCAGCATCGGCTTTCGCCCAGCAACCCGACCTTTCGCGGCAATATCCTCGTGCCCGAAGGGGGGCAGTCCAGCGTCGCGATCCTGAACCAGGCGGATGGCGTCCTGCTGCAGGACTTGCCCTTTTCCATCGAACTGAAGAAGTTCATCGTCGACTACTACTCGACCGGCATGCCCAAGCTGTTTGCCAGCGAGGTGGTGCTGCACGACCGCGCGACCGGCCAGCAGGTGCCCGCACGCATCGAGGTGAACCACCCTGCCAGCTACAAGGGCATCGAGATCTACCAGTCCAGCTTCGACGACGGCGGCTCGACGGTCAAGCTCAAGGCGGTACCGATGGCGGCTGCGGCGAAGCCCTTCGAGGTCGAGGGCATCATCGGCAACAGCTCGGAGATCACCAACGGCAGCGAGCGGCTGACGCTCGAGTACACGGCGCTGCGCGTCATCAATGTTGAGAACTTCGGCGAGGCCGGGGCCATGACGAGCGGTGCCGATGTGCGCAAGGTCGACCTGCGCAACGACATCGAGTCGCGTCTGGGTGCTGCCAACAAGACCAACAAGCCCAAGGTGCTGCGCAACATCGGCCCGAGCATCGGCTACAAGCTTCGCGATTCCGCGGGCCAGGCGCGCGAGTACCAGAACTACATGGTGCCGGTCGACACCGGCGATGGCCAGCCCGTGTTCCTGCTCGGCATGCGCGAACGGCCAGAGGAGCCCTTCCGCTACCTGCGGGTGCCGGCCGACGAGCAAGGATCGATGGACGGCTTCGTGCGCATGCGCGCAGCGCTGGCCGACGCGGACATCCGCACGCGCGCCATCGAGCGCTACATCGCCCGCGCCGCCGACCCCAAGCAGCCCGAGCTGGCCGGGCAGCTGCGCACCTCGGCGGGCCGGGCGCTCGCGCTGTTCGCTGGCGCCGAGCGTGCGAAAGCCGACGCGGTGAGCGGCGGCGGCTGGCAGGCGATCGCCGAGTTCATGGAGGCGAACGTGCCCGAGGCCGAGCGGGAGCGCGCCGGCGCCGTGCTGGTGCGCATCCTCAACGATGCGCTCTTCGAGGTGCTGAACCTGAGCCGCGAGAACGCAGGCCTGGCGGCGCTGCCGGCCGACGAGAAGTCCCAGGCATTTTTGACGCAGGCGGTGCTGGCCATCAGCGATGCCTACTTCTACCCCGCGCCCGTGGCGATGATGATGACCGACTTCAAGCAGGTGCAGGCCAGCGTGTTCCAGGTCGCCCGCGCCCCTGGCAAGAACATCGTCTACCTAGGGTGCCTGTTGCTGATCGTGGGCATTTTTGCGATGCTGTACGTTCGCGAGCGCAGGCTCTGGGTCTGGCTCGCGAAGGATGCGGGCGCCGGCGGCACGGCGGCCACGATGGCCTACTCGGTCAACCGCAAGACCATCGACAGCGACCGCGAGTTCGAGCGCCTGAAGGACAGGCTGCTCGCCATCGGAAAGAGCGGCTCTTCGTGAGCTGCCGGGCCGCTCCCAGGGCGAATACCGTAGCGCATCGCGCGGAGGCTTAAGCAATGACCACCACCACTCTCACGCTCAATGACGGCTTCCTGTCGCGCCGCAACGCCTTCGACTGGGTGTTCGCCGCGTTGGTCGTGGCGGGCGGGCTCTTCGCCTTTGCGCGCTATGCAGGCGCCATGGACATCTACGAAAAGGTGATCCTGCTCGCCGCCATGCCCTTCGTCGTCTGGCTGGGCTGGTTCTGGCGGCCGTTGCAGGTACTGGCGATCGTGGTGGCCGCGGCCGCGCTGCTCGGCATCGGCTCGTACCAGGGCGACCTTGCAAGAGCCGAGACCGTGTTCTGGCTCAAGTACTTCCTGTCCAGCCAATCGGCCATCCTGTGGATGAGCGTTCTCTTCTTCATGAGCACGTTGTTCTACTGGATCGGCTTCTTCGGCGGCCGGCAGGCGGACACCATGGACCTGATCGGCTCGCGCCTGGCCTGGGCGGCGGTCACGATGGCGCTGATCGGCACGATGGTGCGCTGGTACGAAAGCCATCAGCTCGGCCCGGACATCGGCCATATTCCGGTCAGCAACCTCTACGAAGTCTTCGTGCTGTTCTGCTGGCTGACGGCAACCTTCTACTTGTACTTCGAGTCGCGCTACCGGACCCGGGCGCTGGGCGCCTTCGTGATGCTGGTGGTGAGCGCGGCGGTCGGCTTCCTGCTCTGGTACACGCTGGTGCGTGAGGCCCACGAAATCCAGCCTCTGGTGCCGGCCCTGCAGAGCTGGTGGATGAAGCTGCACGTGCCTGCGAACTTCATCGGCTATGGCACCTTCTCGCTGGCGGCCATGGTGGCTTTTGCCTACCTCATCAAGGAGCAGGCCCAGGAGACGCGCTGGTACAAGCTCACGCCGATGTGGCTTCTTGGCGTGGCGCTGTGCTTCGTGCCTGTGGCATTCCGCCAGCGCGCGCAGGAGGCGGGCGGCAGTTACTGGTTTGTCTACGCAGCCATTTCGGCGCTGATCGCGGCGGGCATCCTGCTGGGCCGCAAGCGCATCGCGGAGCGGCTGCCGGCCAACGAAGTGCTGGACGACGTGATGTACAAGTCCATCACGGTCGGCTTTGCTTTTTTCACCATTGCCACCGTGCTCGGCGCGCTGTGGGCAGCTGATGCCTGGGGTGGGTACTGGAGCTGGGACCCGAAGGAAACCTGGGCGCTGATCGTCTGGCTGAACTATGCGGCGTGGCTGCACATGCGCCTGGTGAAAGGACTGCGGGGCACCGTCGCCGCCTGGTGGGCGCTGGGCGGACTGGCAGTGACAACCTTCGCTTTCCTGGGCGTCAACATGTTCCTGAGCGGCTTGCACAGCTACGGGACCTTGTAGCTGGGGCGGTCCGCAGGACGGGCGGGCAAGTTGAAACCGGCGGAACGTTGGGCGCGTAACCGGATCAGCATTGGGGACGAATAGATCCCAGTACAGCTAAACAGTCGAAAGGCGATCCATGTTGATTCGATCCAAGGACCAGGGCTTCATTCATCCGCACCCGAGCGAGATCACTCCGCGCGCGGCCTACGAAGGGCGGCGCGACATGCTCAAGCTGCTCGCCACTGGCGTCGCGGGCGCGGCCATGGCCTCGTGGGCCGGGCGGGAGGCGCTGGCCCAGGCCACCGCGCCGGGCAAGCTGGCCGCACTCAAAGGCGAGAAGTCGGCCGTGGCCGGTGCGCAGACCATGGAGAAGCTCACCGACTACAAGGACGCCACCAGCTACAACAACTACTATGAGTTCGGCACCGACAAGGGTGACCCGGTGAAGAATGCCGGCACGCTGAAGACACGGCCCTGGACCGTCGAGGTCGAAGGGCTGGTCAAGAAGCCGGGCAAGTACGCTCTCGAAGACCTGCTGAAGCTCAGCGCGCAGGAAGAGCGCATCTACCGGTTGCGCTGCGTCGAGGGCTGGTCGATGGTGATTCCTTGGGTCGGCTACTCACTGGCCGAACTCATCAAGCGGGTCGAGCCGCAGGGCAATGCCAAGTACGTCGAGTTCGTCACGCTGGCGGATCCCAAGACCATGCCCTTCGTGGGCTCGCGAGTCCTCGACTGGCCGTATGCCGAAGGCCTGCGCATGGACGAGGCGATGCATCCGCTGACGCTCCTCACCTTCGGGATGTACGGCGAAGTTCTTCCCAATCAGAATGGTGCACCCGTGCGCATCGTGGTGCCCTGGAAGTACGGCTTCAAAAGCGCCAAGTCGATCGTCAAGATCCGCTTTGTCGAGAAGGAGCCGGGCACGGCCTGGAACAAGGCGGCGGCGCAGGAGTACGGCTTCTACTCCAACGTCAACCCCAACGTCGACCATCCGCGCTGGAGCCAGGCGACCGAGCGGCGCATCGGCGATGGCAGCGGGCTGTTCGCCAAGCGCCACAAGACGCTGATCTTCAATGGGTACGAGGCACAGGTCGGTCAGCTCTACGCCGGCATGGACCTGAAGAAGTTCTACTGACATGTCTGCGCTCAAGCCCGGTACTGCTGTGTCCCCGCTGCCTGGCAAGGCGGCGCCAGTCGCCGGGGGGCGGCCCGGCGGCGGCATGGGCATGAACAAGCTGCTCCTGCATCCGGCGGCCAAGCCCCTGGTGTTCGTGCTGTGCCTGCTGCCTTTCGCCTGGCTGGCGTGGGGCGCTTTCACCGATGGGCTGGGCGCCAATCCGGCGGAGGCCCTGATCCGTTCGACCGGCGACTGGACGCTGCGCTTCATCTGCATCGTGCTTGCCGTGACGCCGCTGCGGGTCATGACCCGGACCAATGCGCTGGCGCGGTTTCGCCGCATGTTGGGCCTGTTCGCGTACTTCTACGTGGTGGTCCACCTGTTGAGCTACAGCCTGTTCGACATGGGCTTCGACATCCCCGAGATCGCGAAGGACATTGCCAAGCGGCCCTTCATCCTGGTGGGCTTCAGCGCCTTCGTGTTGCTTACGCCGCTCGCGGCGACCTCCTTCAACCGTGCCATCAAGGCGATGGGCGCGAAGCGCTGGCAGACGCTGCACAAGCTGGTCTATGTGATCGCCGGCCTGGGCCTGCTGCATTTCTTCTGGATGCGCGCCGGGAAGAACAACTTTGCCGAGGTCTTCGTCTATGCCGCCATCATCTCGGTGCTGCTGGGATGGCGAATCTGGAACTTTGCGCGCACCAAAAGGGCGACCGGGGCTGCTTCCGCTGGGCGCGCTCAGCTGAGCAAGTGAGGGCGCTCAGCCCTCGACCTGCTCGCAGCGCAATTGGTCCTCGATGCTTTCACGGCGGCGAATCAGCGTGGCGCGGTCGCCGCTGACCAGCAGCTCGGCCGCGCGGCCCCGGCTGTTGTAGTTGCTTGCCATCGCCATCGAATAAGCACCGGCCGACAGCACCGCCAACAGGTCGCCGGCCTGCACGTCGAGCGTGCGGTCGCGGCCGAGCCAGTCGCCGCTCTCACAGACCGGGCCGACGACGTCGTAGCTGACGCTCTCGCCCTGACGCGGCGTCACCGGGACGATGCGATGGAAGGCCTGGTACATCGCGGGTCGCGGCAAGTCGTTCATCGCCGCATCGACGATGCAGAAGTTCTTGGCCTCGCCCGGCTTGGTATAGAGCACTTCCGTCACGCAGACACCGGCATTGCCGACCAGTGAGCGTCCCGGCTCGACGATGAGTCGCCGCTGGCCGAAGCCGCGCGCATCCAGGCGCTGGAGCAACTGTTGCCACAGGGCATCGGCCG
This sequence comes from Variovorax sp. PBS-H4, assembly GCF_901827205.1. NCBI lineage: Bacteria > Pseudomonadati > Pseudomonadota > Betaproteobacteria > Burkholderiales > Comamonadaceae > Variovorax > Variovorax sp. PBS-H4. The sequence continues at coordinate 1,377,487 of NZ_LR594675.1, forward strand.
CGGGCGGCCTGTCGCCGTTGTAGTCGATACCGAGTCCGCCGCCGAAGTCCAGATGGTGCAGCGTGATGCCGGCCTTTTCGATGGCTTCGACCAGGTCGAGCACCCGCTCCAGCGCCTCGAGATAGGGCGCGGCATCGGTGATCTGCGAGCCGATGTGGCAATCGATACCGACCACCCGCAGGCCCTTGAGCGAGGCGGCATGCTGGTAGATGGCCAACGCGCGGTCGTGCGCGATGCCGAACTTGTTGCCCTTGAGACCGGTCGAGATGTAGGGATGGGTCTTTGGATCGACGTTGGGATTGATGCGCACGCTGATCGCGGCCCGCTGTCCTTCCTCTAGCGCGACCGCGTTGAGCACGTCGATCTCGGCTTCGCTTTCCACGTTGAAGCAGGCGATACCCGCTGCCAGCGCTTGCCGCATCTCCTGCTTCGTCTTGCCGACGCCGGAGAAGATCACCTTGGCCGGATCCGCACCCGCGGCGAGCACCCGCGCGAGCTCGCCGCCGGAGACGATGTCGAAGCCGCAGCCCGCCTCGGCAAAGATGCGCAGCACGCCCAGCGCCGAGTTGGCCTTGATCGCGTAGCAGATCAGCGCGTCGCGCCCTTCGAAGCCGCGCTGGTAGGCGGCCAGTGCATCAAGCATCCACTGCGTCGAGTAGATGAAAAGCGGTGTGCCGTGCTCGCGCGCCAGGTCGGGCAGCGCCGCTGCCTCGACGTGCAGCGCGCCGTTCTTGTACCCGATGTGGGGATGGCCAGGGAGGCGTTCGGCGCTCGTCACTTCGTTCCTTCCCGGGTCACGGGAGCGCTGCTGGCAGCGGCGGGCGCCGCGGCAGCACCCGTCGCTGGGCTTGCCGTGCTATCGGCGTTGCGCGAATTCGGGATGAGCAGCCCCGGGAGCGTGGCGCGATTGGTCGCGGCGGGTTCGGTGGGCAGGTAGAGCGCGCCCTTCTGCCCGCAACCGGCGAGCGCGACCCCGACGATCGCGAGGCCAATTGCGCTCACTAGAATTTGACGAACATTCAGCATCACGAAATTGTAATGACCGACCCCGAGTACCTGGACCGCGCCGAGGCCGCGCTTGCTGCGATCGAGCGCAGCTGCGATCACATCAACGACACGAGCGATGCGGACATCGACAACCAGCGCGTGGGCGGCATGATCACCATCACCTTTCGAAATGGCAGCCAGCTGATCGTCAATCTGCAGAAGCCCTTGCAGGAGATCTGGCTGGCGGCACGCTCGGGCGGCTACCACTATCGCTACGACGGCCGGGCCTGGGTCGACACGAAGACCAGCGAGGAGTTCTTCGCCCAGTTGTCGCGCGAGGCAAGCGCGCAGGCCGGCGTACCGCTGCAGTTCACCGCCGACTGAGGCCTTCGGCCGAGGTGATCAGTTGCGGAAGAGGTCCAGGATGCGGCTGCGCTCTTCCGGCTGCGGCGTCGGACCGATCGGTGCGCCCGAGATCGCCTCGGCAGGCGGCGTCGGACCCGGCTCGACGCCCAAGGTCGCGACACCGCGGCCCGGCGCATAGTCGTCGTAGTACCACTCGCCGCCCACGTTGACCACGCCAGCGGGCGGCTTGGCAGTCAGCTCGGTCACCGGCACGCCCTTGATGGCGGTTTCCATGTAGCTGATCCAGATCGGCAGGCTCAACCCGCCGCCGGTCTCGCGGTCGCCCAGCTTGCGCGGCGTGTCGTAACCCATCCAGGCCACCGCCGCCATCGTGGGCTGGAACCCGGCGAACCAGGCATCGAGCGAGTCGTTGGTGGTGCCAGTCTTGCCGTAGATGTCGGGTCGCTTCAGCGTGGCTTGTGCCTTCGCGGCAGTGCCGCTGCGTGCGACTTCCTGCAGCAGGCTGTCCATGATGAAGGCGTTGCGCTGCGGGATGGCGCGCAGGGTCTCGTTGAGCAGTGGCGGCTGGGTTTCCACCAGCACCTTGTCCTTGTGATCGGTAATGCGCGTCACGAGATAGGGACTCACGCGATAGCCGCCGTTCGCGAAGACCGAATAGGCCGTCGCCATTTGCATCGGCGTGACGGCGCCAGCACCCAGGGCCATGGGCAGATAGGCAGGGTGCTTCTCCCGCTCGAAGCCGAAGTTGCCGATCCAGTCCTGCGCGTAGCGCGTGCCGATCGACTGCAGCACGCGGATGGAAACCATGTTCTTGGACTTGGCCAGCGCTCGGCGCAAGGACATGGGGCCCTCGAAATTGCCGTCGTAGTTCTTCGGCTCCCAAGGCTGGCCGCCGGTGGTGCCCGCATCGAAGAAGAGCGGCCCGTCGTTGACGACCGTTCCGGGCGTAAACCCTTTTTCGAGGGCGGCCGAATAGATGAAGGGCTTGAAGCTGGAGCCCGGCTGGCGCCAGGCCTGCGTCACGTGGTTGAACTTGTTCTTGTCGAAGTCGAAGCCGCCGATCATGGCCTTTACGGCGCCGTCGCGGGGGTCCAGCGCAATGAATGCGCCCTCGACCTCGGGCAGCTGGGTAATCTCCCAGGTGTTCTTCGGCGTCTTCACGACGCGGATCACGGCGCCGCGGCGGATCTTGATATTCGGCGGCGCCTTGTCCGAGAGCCCCGATTGTGCAGGCCGTAGCCCTTCGCCGGTGATCTGGACAGTATCGCCATTGGCGCGCACGGCGTTGATTTCCTTTGCACTGGCCTTCAGCACGACCGCCGACATCACGTCACCGTTGTCCGGATGCTCTGCCAGCGCATCATCCACGGCTTCGTCCAGTTCCTTCGGATCATTGGGCAGATCGACAAACTTTTCCGGGCCGCGGTAGATCTGCCGGCGCTCGTAGTCCATGATGCCCTTTCGCAAGGACTTGTAGGCTGCGGCCTGGTCGGCAGCGACCAAGGTGGTGTAGACCTTGAGGCCGCGCGTGTAGGTGCTGTCGCCGTACTGCGCGTACATCAGTTGCCGCACCGTCTCTGCCACGTACTCGGCATGCAGGCGGGTGGGGTCGGCCCCGTCACGCAGGTGCAACTCTTCCTTCTTGGCCTCGGCCGCCTGCTCGGCGTTGATGAAACCGGCTTCCTGCATCCGGTCGATCACGTAGAGCTGGCGCCCGCGCGCACGCGAGGGGTTGTTCACCGGATTGTTCGCGCCCGGTGCCTTCGGCAGCCCCGCGAGCATGGCCGCCTGGGCAATGGTGATGTCCTTGAGCGGCTTGCCAAAGTAGGCTTCCGCCGCGGCCGCAAAGCCGTAGGCCCGGTTGCCGAGGTAGATCTGGTTGAGGTAGATCTCGAAGATCTGGTCCTTGCTGAGCAGGTGCTCGAGCTTGAAGGTCAGCAGCACTTCGTAGATCTTGCGGGTCAGCGTCTTCTCGGAGCTCAGGTAGACATTGCGCGCGACCTGCATGGTGATGGTGGAGGCGCCTTGGCTCTTCACGCGGTTCATGTTCGCTAGGCCCGCGCGCAACAGCCCTTTGTAGTCGACTCCGCCGTGGTCGTAGAAGCGGGCGTCCTCCGCTGCCAGCACAGCATCCTTCATCACCTTGGGGATGGTCGCGATGGGCGTGAGGTTGCGGCGTTCCTCTCCGAACTCGCCGATCAGGATGCCTTCCGACGAAAACACCCGCAGCGGAAGCTTGGGCCGGTAGTCCGCCAGATCGGAGATGTCCGGCAGGTTCGGATAGGCCACAGCGAGCGCCACGGCGACCACGCAGACCAGCGACACCGCTCCGGCCGCGGCAATGCCCAGTCCCCACATCGCAAAGCGCAGAAGCCAGGTCAGCCAAACAGGGCGCTGGGCCGGAGGAGGTGTCTTGGTGGGCCCGTTCGGGCGTGTTTTTTCGGCCATGAAGCGATGTTGAAGTCAGTGCCAATTATAAAAAGCGGGGGCTCTCCAGCGGCTCTTCAATCGACATAAAACCCAAGTACTCGCATTTGTGACGTAAGTTGTGAATCGACGCTGTTACGTCCCCTTTTGACAACGGTTGATGCAAGAGTTGGCCCCCTGGCGCTTGGTTGGCTGTACACCTCCTGCTAGCATGCAACCACACGTAAGTATTTCTAATCGTTACAAACACAACGGGATATAACTTGGCTGCTTTGGGATCGCTATTCAGCCGTCAGCCCGCGCCATTACTCGGGCTGGACGTCAGCTCATCCAGTGTCAAGCTGGTCGAACTCGGCCGCGATGCCGGCGGCAAGCTGGTTCTGGAACGTTGTGCGATCGAGCCCCTCGAGCGAGGCTGGATCACCGATGGCAACGTCGAAAAATTTGACGAAGTGGCCGAGGCAGTCCGACGCGCCGTGCGCAAGAGCGGCAGCCGTACAAAAAATGCCGCGCTGGCCCTGCCGCCCTCGGCCGTCATTACCAAGAAGATCGTCCTCCCGGGCGGCATGAGCGAGCAGGAACTCGAGATCCAAGTCGAGTCCGAAGCCAACCAATACATCCCCTTTTCCCTCGATGAGGTGAGCCTGGACTTCTGCGTCATCGGCCAAAGCGCCAATTCGACCGGCGATGTCGAAGTCCTGATCGCAGCTTCCCGCAAGGAAAAGGTGCAAGACAGACAGGGCCTGGCCGAAGCGGCGGGCCTCAAGGCAGTGATCCTCGATGTCGAGTCCTATGCGTCCCGACTGGCCACTGCGCGACTGATCGAGCAGTTGCCTGGCCAGGGTCGTGACGCCGTGGTAGCCCTGTTCGAAGTGGGCGCCTTCACCACCAGCATGCAGGTACTTCGCAACCAGGAGGTGCTCTACGACCGCGACCAAGCCTTCGGTGGCGCCCAGCTGACGCAACTGATCGTGCGCCAGTACGGCTTTTCCGCGGAAGAGGCCGAGACCAAGAAGCGTAGCGGCGACCTGCCCGACGACTACGGATCGGGTGTGCTCAAACCCTTCGTGGCGAGCATTGCCCAGGAGATCGCGCGCGCCCTGCAGTTCTTCTTTACAAGCACCCCGCATAACCGTGTCGACTATGTACTGCTGGCAGGTGGGTCGGCGGCGCTGCCGGGGCTCACCAGTGCCGTGACGCGGCAGACCTCCTTTGCCTGCTCTTTGGTCAATCCCTTCGATGGGATGGAGATCGGAGGCGGCATTCGCGAGAAGAAGGTGCGGCGCGAGGCGCCTTCGTACCTGACCTCATGCGGGCTTGCCATGCGGAGGTTCCTGCAGTGATCTTGATCAACCTGCTCCCGCACCGGGAGGCTGCGCGCAAGCGTCGGCGGGAAACTTTCTATGCCGCTCTCGGTGCTTCGGCCGTGGCAGGGTTCCTGATCGCGGGTGGCGCGTATCTCTGGTACCAGGCCCAGATCTCCAACCAGCAGAGCAAGAACAGCTTCCTCCAGGCCGAAATCAAGAAGCTCGAAGCCGAGATCAAGGAAATCTCTACTCTCCAGGCCGAGATTGCCGCCTTGCGCGCCCGACAGCAAGCCGTGGAGGATCTCCAGGGCGACAGGAACATGCCGGTGCACCTGCTCAACGAACTGGTGCGTCAGCTTCCTGACGGGGTCTACCTGACGAGCATGAAGCAGGACAACCAGACCGTCACCCTCCTGGGTCAGGCGCAGTCGAACGAGCGGGTCTCGGAACTGTTGCGCAACCTGGGCAACAACAGCCCCTGGCTGGTCAAGCCCGAGCTGGTGGAAATCACGTCCGGAAACGTCAACCTGAGCCCCCGCGATCAGCGGCGCGTCGCGAATTTCACGATGCGCATCGGGCTCAAGCGGCCCACGGATGCGCAAAAGGCGGCCCCAGCGGCGGGCGGCGCTGCAGGATCCGCTGCAGGAAAAGGCTGAGCGTCATCATGGCAACCCAACGCGCATCCTCCAATATCGACTTCGCTGGCGCTCTGCAGCGCTTCGGCGACCAGTTCCGCGGGCTGAATCCCAACGACCCTTCCGTCTGGCCGCCGGTGCCTCGCTACGCCCTGTGCGTGCTGGTCACCGCCCTGGTCCTGGTGGGTCTGTGGTTCGTGTGGCTCACCAACTCGAACGATGAGCTCGTCGCCGAGCAAACCAAGGAAGTTGCGCTCAGGGCCGACTACCAGAAGAAGGTCGGCCAGGCGGCCAACCTCGAATTGCTGAAAAAGCAGCGCGAGCAGGTGCAGCAGTACGTGACCTTGCTCGAAAAGCAGCTCCCGAGCAAGGCCGAAATGGACGCCCTGCTTTCCGACATCAACCAGGCCGGTCTCGGCCGCAGCCTGCAATTCGAGCTGTTCCGCCCCGGCCAGGTGGTCGTGAAGGACTACTACGCCGAGCTGCCAATCGCCGTTCGCGTGACAGGGCGATACCACGACGTGGGTGCCTTTGCGGCAGACATCGCCAATCTCTCGCGCATCGTGACCTTGAACAACCTGGCGGTCGTCCCCGGAAAAGACGGGATGTTGACGATGGACGCCACGGCGAGGACCTTCCGTTACCTGGACGACGAAGAGCAGGCGGAGCAGAAGCGGGCAGCGGCGGGAGCGAAGAAGAAATGAGCAGGCTTGCTTTTGCGTTGTGCGTCGGCGTTGTGACTGCCGTCCTGAGCGGCTGCATGGGCTCGGACCAGGAAGAACTCCAGCAGTGGATGGCCGAGCAGCGGGCGAATGTGCGCCCAACGGTGCCTCCCATCACGGAGCCCAAGAAATTCACGCCCCAGGCCTACACCGAGGCCAGCGCGTTCGAGCCCTTCAACATGCAGAAGCTCACGCAGGCCTTGCGTCGCGACTCGGCTCAGCCGAGCACCTCAGGCCTCATCGCGCCGGAGCTGGCGCGCCGCAAGGAAGCACTCGAAGCTTTCCCCCTCGATTCGATGGCGATGGTGGGCAGCATGAACCGAAATGGTCAGCCGGTGGCACTCGTCACGGTCGACAAGTTGCTCTACCAGGTTCGGGTTGGCAACTACCTGGGACTCAATTACGGGCGCATCACCCGTATCAGTGAAACCGAACTCGCCTTGCGTGAAATCGTGCAGGACGCCGGCGGTGAATGGATCGAACGCGTGGCGACGCTGCAGTTGCAAGAGAGGTCGAAATGAAGAATTCAAGGTTCGCGCAGTGGCTGCGCGTGTTCGGCGTGAGCCTGCTCACGCTCGGCGCGGTTGCGGCAGCGCATGCGCAGAACGCCATCGAGTCGGTCACCAGCTCGATGCAGTCGGGTGCCGAGGTCATCCGCGTCGACCTGACGCAACCGCTTTCCGCCGTGCCCACCGGCTTCGCGATCCAGACGCCTGCGCGCATTGCGCTCGACTTTCCGGGCGTGACCAATGCAATCGGCCGCTCGACCATCGATGTCAACCAAGGCAATCTTCGTTCCGTCAATGTGGTCCAGGCCGGTGAACGTACTCGCCTGGTGCTGAATCTCAAGCAGGCCACCGCGTACAAGGCCGAGATCCAGGGCAAGTCGCTCCTGGTCTCACTGGAGCCCGTCCCGGGTGCCGCGCTCGTCGCCTCGACGCCCCAGGCTTTTGCCGAGAACCGCAACCGGGACACGCTGCCGTTGCGCGACGTTGATTTCCGCCTCGGATCGGACAACACGGGTCGCGTGATCGTCGATCTTGCCAACAACCAAGTAGGGGTCGACATCCGCCAGCAGGGCCGCAGCCTCGTGGTGGAATTCACCAAGTCGACGTTGCCCGAGGGGCTGCGCCGTCGCCTCGATGTGTCGGACTTCGGCACGCCGGTGCAAACCGTCACCACGCAACAGGCCGGTGACCGCGTGCGCATGACCATCGAGCCCAAGGGTGACTGGGAGCACAGCGCCTACCAAAGCGAAAACCAGTTCGTCGTCGAGGTGCGCCCGCGCAAGGTAGACCCGACCAAGTTGACCCAGGGCGTAGGTTACACGGGCGAGAAGCTGTCGCTGAACTTCCAGAACATCGAGATCCGCTCGCTGCTCCAGGTCATCGCCGACTTCACCAACTTCAACATCGTGACCTCGGACTCCGTCACCGGCGCGCTCACCCTTCGCCTGAAGGACGTGCCCTGGGACCAGGCCCTCGACATCATCATGCAGGCCAAGAACCTGGGCATGCGCAAGAACGGCAGCGTGTTGTGGATTGCGCCCAAGGACGAAATCAACGCCAAGGAAAAGCTCGAGTTTGAAGCTCAAGCCGCGATCCAGAACCTGGAGCCTCTTCGTACCCAGTCTTTTCAACTGAACTACACCAAGGCCACCGCGATTGCGCAGGGGTTGACAGGCACGGGCGCGTCCAGCGGCGGCGGCTCCGGCACCACCACCCGCATCCTGAGCCCGCGGGGTAGCGTGATCGCCGAATCGCGCACCAACCAGCTCTTCGTGTCGGACATCCCTTCGCGACTGCAGCAGGTTGCCGAACTCATTCAGAAGCTGGACATTCCGGTGCGGCAAGTACTGATCGAGGCGCGCATCGTCGAGGCTTCCGACACTTTCGGCAAGTCGCTGGGCGTGCGGCTCGGCGGGGGAATTTCCGGTGGCACGGTCGGCTCCAACAACGGACGTCCTGTCTTCGGCAACGTTGGTGCGTTCCCGGTGGTCACGCCGGCTACCGCGACCACGCCGGGCAGTGCACTGACCACCTTCACCAACTCCAACTTCGTCAACCTGCCCTCGACCGGCGTGCAAGGCAACGGCAACGCGCCCGGCACCTTTGCCATTTCGCTCTTCAATTCCAGCTTCTCGCGCATGCTGAACCTGGAAATCTCCGCGCTCGAAGCCGATGGCAAGGGCAAGGTGGTATCCAGCCCCCGCGTGGTGACGGCCGACCAGACCAAGGCGCTGATCGAGCAGGGCACGGAACTGCCCTACCAGGTCGCGACCTCCAGCGGCGCCACCTCGATCGCCTTCCGCAAGGCCAATCTCAAGCTCGAGGTCACGCCGCAGATCACGCCCGAGGGGAACATCATCCTGACGCTGGACGTCAACAAGGACACGGTCGGGCAGGCGACGACGGCAGGCTTCGCAATCAACACCAAGCACGTGCAGACCGAAGTGCTCGTGGAGAACGGCGGCACGGTGGTGATCGGTGGTATCTTCGAACTCACCGAAACCAACGATGAATCGCGCGTGCCGGTGCTCGGTGAAGTGCCCTATGTCGGGGCACTGTTCCGCACACGCAATCGCGTTGCCAACAAGACCGAAATGCTCGTCTTTATCACCCCGAAGATGATTACCGACCGGAACGCCGCGCGCTAAGGCGCGCGGGCGTTCGCAGCACTGCGTGGCGGTCGCACTCGTCGGCTTGCCAGGCGCCGGAAAATCCGCGGTGGGCCGGCGCCTCGGACAGCGTCTCCATCTGCCTTTCGTTGACAGCGATGAGGTGATTGAGCGCCGCATCGGTTGTTCCATCCGGGACTACTTCGAACGCGAGGGCGAGCAGAGTTTTCGCGATGTCGAGGAAAGCGTGATCGCCGATCTCGCAGCCTCTCCCAAAGGCATCGTGTCCACCGGAGGCGGTTCGGTGCTGCGCGAGGCCAACCGGATCCAGCTGCGCTCCCACTTCCATGTGATCTACCTGCGTTCCTCGCCCGAGGACCTGTTCAGGCGGCTTCGGCACGACGTCAAGCGGCCCCTGCTGCAGGTGGCCGACCCCCTTGGCCGGCTGTACGAGCTCTACAGCGCGCGCGACCCCCTGTACCGCGAGGCCGCTCATGATGTGGTCGAGACCGGCCGACCTTCGGTTGCAATGCTGGTGAACATCATCGTGATGCAGCTGGAGCTCGCCGGCGTGATATCCCCGGGCTCCCGAAGCGATGCGCCGGGCTGAGCCTGGACCAGGCGCCATGCGCCTAAACTCGGAACCATGCGAGTGTCCGCCACCCCCGAATGCGTCGAGATCCAGCTCGGCGAGCGCAGTTATTCGATCCTGATCGGCAACGAGCTGCTTCGCGAGCCCGAGAGCTTCGACGCCGTGCCTGCAGCCGCCGCGGCGCTGATCGTTACCAACACCACGGTGGCGCCGCTCTACGGCGAGCAATTGCGCAATGCCTTGGCGGGGCACTTCCGAGCCGTGCACATGCTGGAACTGCCTGACGGCGAGACGCACAAGGACTGGTCCACGCTCAACCTGATCTTCGACGCTCTGTTGCGCCACGGCTGCGATCGCAAGACGGTGCTGTTCGCGCTCGGCGGCGGAGTGGTGGGCGACATGACCGGATTCGCTGCCGCCAGCTACATGCGAGGCGTGCCCTTCGTACAGGTGCCGACCACCCTGCTTGCCCAGGTCGATTCGTCGGTCGGCGGCAAGACGGCGATCAACCATCCGCTCGGCAAGAACATGATTGGCGCCTTCTACCAACCGCGCCTCGTCCTGTGCGATCTCTCTACGCTCGCCACGTTGCCGCGGCGCGAACTCAGCGCCGGACTGGCCGAGATCATCAAGTACGGCCCGATTTACGACATGGACTTCTTCGACTGGATCGAAGCGAACATCGACGCGCTGGTAGCGCGGGAGCCGGCCGCGCTGGCTCACGCAGTCCGGCGCAGTTGCGAGGTCAAGGCTGCGGTCGTGGGGCAGGACGAGCGGGAGACCGGCGTGCGGGCGATCCTGAACTTCGGCCATACCTTCGGTCATGCGATCGAAGCGGGCCTGGGCTACGGCCAATGGCTCCACGGCGAGGCGGTCGGCTGCGGCATGGTCATGGCCGCCGAGCTGTCGCAGCGCCTGGGCGGCGTCGATGCTGCCTTCGTGCAGCGCTTGTCGGCGCTGATCGAGCGGGCAGGATTGCCGGTGGTCGCGCCCGCGCTCGGTGCCGAGCGCTATCTCGAGCTGATGCGCATCGACAAGAAGTCGGAGGCTGGCGAAATCCGCTTCGTGGTGATCGACACGCCCGGCTCGGCTGTCGTGCGCAGCGCTCCCGACGCCCTGGTGCGTGAGGTGCTCGCGCAGTGCTGTGCGGCCTGAATCGAACGCTGGAGCGGCCATGAGCCTGGCACCCCACGCCAGCCATCCTGCGCAGTCCCGCGGGCGGCGCCATGCCGAGGCCCCGGCTCCGACGCGCGATGCGTTCCAGCGCGACCGTGACCGCATCGTGCATTCCACGGCCTTCCGGCGGCTGGTCTACAAGACCCAGGTCTTCCTCAACCACGAAGGCGATCTCTTCCGGACTCGTCTCACGCATTCGCTCGAGGTTGCGCAGCTGGGCCGCTCGATCGCGCGCTCACTGCGGCTCAACGAAGACCTGGTGGAGGCCATCGCTCTGGCGCACGACCTGGGTCACACGCCCTTCGGCCATGCCGGGCAGGATGCGCTCGATGCCTGCATGGAGGCGCATGGCGGGTTCGAGCACAACCTGCAAAGCCTGCGGGTGGTGGATGCGCTCGAAGAGCGCTATCCGCAGTACGACGGACTCAACCTGAGTTTCGAGACCCGCCAGGGCATTCTCAAGCATTGCTCCCGTGCCAACGCCGAGCGCCTGGAGGCGGCCGAGCCCGGCGGAGTGGGACGGCGCTTTCTCGACCGTACCCAGCCGAGCCTCGAGGCGCAGCTGTGCAACCTGGCCGACGAGATCGCCTACAACGCGCATGACATCGACGATGGCGTGCGTTCGGGGCTCATCGGCCTGGAGCGGCTCGGCGAGGTGGCGCTTTTCAGCCGCTATCTGCGCGAAACGCTGGAGGAGCATCCGCATGTGCAGGGCCGGCGCGTTCTCTACGAAGCCATCCGGCGGATGCTGAGCGCGCAGGTGTACGACGTGATCAACGCCACGCGTAGCGCGCTCGAAGCGGCCTCGCCGGGCAATGCGGATGGCGTCCGCCGCGCGGCGCCGCTGGTGCTCTTCAGCGAGGCGATGCGCGCGCAGTCCACCGAGCTCAAGCAATTCCTCTTCCGCAACCTCTACCGGCATCCGCGTGTCATGCAGACCACGACTCGGGCGAAGGAGGTGGTACGCGAGCTGTTCGCCGCCTACATCGATGATGCCGAGCAGATGCCGGCTTCCTATGCGCAGCGCGACGGCCGCCACCGCGCAGTGGCCGACTACATCGCGGGCATGACCGACCGCTTCGCGATCCGCGAGTACGAACGTCTCACGGGAAGGCAGTGGGACCAGTGAACCGCTCCGCCAGTTCCGAAGGCACCGCAGCTGAGGGCGAAGCTGCTCGAATGAGTCGTGCGTCTTCGCACGCTGGCGTCCCCCGCAACGCCTTGGCCGTGGTGTTCGCCGGAGTCGCTGCGGCCCTGCATCTGGGCAAGCTCCCGCCCGCCGTGCCGGCCTTGCAGGCCACGCTGGGCGTGGATCTGGTGCAAGCAGGCTTCCTGCTGTCGCTGGTGCAGGTCGCGGGCATGTGCCTGGGCATGGTGTTCGGACTCGTGGCCGATGCCGTTGGCTTGCGTCGCAGCATGCTGGCAGGTCTGATTTTGGTCACCGGTGCAAGCGTGCTCGGCGGCTGGGTCGGGAGCACGGTCGATGCAGGCCCCCGGGCCATCCATTCGCTGTTCGCCTTGCGCGCCCTCGAAGGCGTGGGCTTTCTGCTGGCGGTGATGCCCGGGCCCGGGCTGATCCGCGCCCTGTCGCCGCCCGGCGCAGAAAAGAAGGCGCTCGGCCTTTGGGGTGCTTACATGCCCCTGGGCGTGGCGCTGGCGCTCCTGCTCGGTCCGGCGTTGATCGCCTGGGGCGGGTGGCCGGGCTGGTGGTGGGTGCTCTCGGCCGTTTCCGCTCTCGCGGCGCTCTGGGTCCTGCTCGCAGTGCCGATGGACCAGCGGCCAGCCATCAAGCCCGTTGCCTCTTCGCCACCGCGTTGGAGCGCGCCCTTGCTCGGCACGGTCCGCGCCAGTGGCCCGCGGACGCTGGCGCTGGCGTTCGGCGTTTATTCCGCCCAATGGATGGCCGTCATCGGCTTCCTGCCGGCGATCTATGCGGACGCCGGCGTGCCGGCCGCCTGGAACGCGGCACTGACAGCGCTTGCCGCCGCGATGAACATCGTTGGCAATGTCAGCGGCGGCCGCTTCCTGCAGCACGGCGTGGCCCCGGAGCGCCTGTTGCGCTGGGGCTTCGTCGTCATGGCACTCGGCGGCGTGACGGCCTTCGCGCAGATCGGCCTGGCTGGCAGCAGCGGGAGCCTGCCACCGGCCTTGCGCTACGTTGCCGTCTGCCTGTTCTCGTTGGCCGGTGGGATGATCCCGGCCACCCTCTTCATGCTCTCCACCCGGCTCGCGCCCAGTCCGTCGGCTGTCTCGACAACTGTGGGAATGATGCAGCAAGCCTCCTCCCTCGGGCAGTTCATCGCTCCACCGGCGGTCGCCTGGATCGCCCATCGGTTCGGCGGCTGGCAATGGACGTGGGGCGTGACCCTGGCCTGTTCGCTGGCGGGCTTGGCACTGGCGGCGCGCGTGGCACCTGCGAGATCGCACAGAGGGCCCGCAACATGAGCGGGGGGGCCGTCACCACCGCAGCGCAGGCACAGGCAGACACGCAGCGCTGGCTCGAGCGCGCGGTGATCGGCCTCAATCTCTGCCCTTTCGCCAAGGCCGTGCATGCGCGCCGCCAGATCCACTACGCGCTGTACCTGCGCGAGGACGACGGAGGCCTGATCGACGCGGTGCTGGACGAAGCGCGTGCGCTGGCCGCATGCTCTGCGTCCGAGCGCGACACCACCCTCCTGATCGCACCGAACACCTTGGCGGATTTTCTCGAGTTCAACGATTTGACGGCGCGGGCCGAGCGTCGCCTGGTCCGCGGCGGCTTCGAGGGCCAGTTCCAGCTGGCGAGCTTCCACCCACGTTTCCAGTTCGCCGGCGCGGAGCCTGACGACATCACCAATGCGACCAACCGCGCGCCGTACCCCACGCTGCATCTGCTGCGGGAGGACAGCGTGAGCCGCGCCGTCGAGGCCTTTCCGGACGCGCAGGCCGTCTTCGGGCGCAACATGCAGATCCTGGAGCAGCTCGGCGCCGAGGGCTGGGCAGCCCTGGATGTCGGGCCCGGGGGAGCGCAGCGATGAGGCCACGCCCGCCCGTTCCGAAGGGGGCTTGCACCGCAGCGCGCAGCGCGGAGGGCTCCCTATGAACGGCAAGGCACCTGCCAAGGTCTCGAAGGCCGAAGCCGAGCTGCACGAAGTCCTGCGTCCCGGCCAGTCCATCGAGCTGCTGAAGGAGCTGCACATCCTCACGCGTGAGGGGCGGCTCAACCAGGATTCGCGCCGCAAGCTCAAGCAGGTCTACCACCTGTTCCAGTTCATCGAGAAACTGCTCGTCGAGCTGCCGGAGGAGGGCGCGCACGCCAGCCTGGCCGACCACGGCGCCGGGAAGTCCTATCTGGGCTTCATCCTCTACGACCTGTTCTTCGGTCCGCGTGGCGGAGGTCAGGTGTACGGGATCGAGACGCGGGCCGACCTGGTCGACAAGTCGCGCGCGTTGGCGAAGCGGCTCGGCTTCGATCGCATGGCCTTCCTCAACATCAGCGCCGCCGAGTCAGCCGACGCGGCCGAGCTCCCGGCGCAGATCGACGTGGTGACCGCGCTGCATGCTTGCGACACGGCCACGGACGACGCCATCGCCTTCGGGCTCGCCAAGCGAGCGCGCTTCATGGTGCTCGTGCCATGCTGCCAGGCGGAGGTCGCCTCCTGCCTGCGCCAGACCAAGGCGCTGTCGCTCTCGCGTACGCCCCTGGCCGAGCTTTGGCGGCACCCGCTGCACACGCGCGAGATCGGCAGCCAGCTCACCAACGTCCTGCGCTGCCTTTACCTGGAGGCCAACGGGTACCAGGTCACCGTCACGGAACTGGTAGGTTGGGAGCACAGCTTGAAGAACGAGCTGATCATCGCCCGCCGCACCGGTCAGCGCAAAGCCAGCGCTGCGGCCAGGCTCGAGCAGCTGCTGGCCGAGTTCGGGCTGGAGTCGCTGCTGGAGACGCGCTTCCGCCTGGGTTGATCCTGCCATGGCCCGCCTTCCCCGTCTCACGCTGGCCGAGCAGCCGCACCATGTGATCCAGCGCGGCAACAACCGCCAGTCCATCTTCGTCGACAACGCAGACCGTGAAATGCTGCTGGGCGTGCTCGGCGAGAACGCGGTGCGCTTTGGCATTGCACTGCACGCCTACGTGCTGATGGACAACCACTATCACCTTCTGGCCACGCCCGCGAGCGCGGACGGGCTGCCGCTGTGGATGCAATCGGTGGGCCGGCGCTACGTGCGCTACTTCAACGACCGGCACGGGCGGACGGGCACTCTGTGGGAAGGGCGCTACAAGTCCACTTTGATTCAGACCGACCGCTACCTGCTGACCTGCATGGCCTACATCGATCTGAATCCGGTGCGCGCCGGCATCGTGGCGGAGGCGCGTGACTATCCATGGTCCAGCCATGCCCACTATGCCGGGCTGCGACACGACAAGCTGGTAACGCCGCATCCGCTCTACTGGTCACTCGGCAATACGCCTTTTGCCCGGGAAGCCGCCTACGTGGATCTGGTGCGCGGCGGCGTCGCGGCGGGCGACCAAGCCGTGTTGACCGAGGCCACGCTCCACGGCTGGGCCGCCGGGGATCCCGACTTTCTCGAGGCGTTGCAGAAGAACACCGCGCGGCGGGTTTTGAAGTCCAGGCCAGGGCGACCTCCAGTTTCGCGTGACTGAAGCAATAGCCCCGGCGCTGGCGAACCGTTCGGCTTATGTGTCCCTAATTTAGGATCAGCGTAGAACGTCGAAATTTAATAGGAATCTGACCCCGAATAAAGGACTTGGCATTATTTGTGCGACGCAATATCCTTCCTTTCCCCGCGAAAAACTGAAGGAGTGCGCCATGACCACGGCTGCCGAGATCGAGTATCTCCAACGAAACGGTCTTTATTCCGCCGCTGACGAGCACGACGCCTGCGGCGTCGGCTTCGTCGCCCACATCAAGGGCGAAAAGAGTCAGTCGATCGTCCTGCAGGGTCTGAAGATTCTCGAGAACCTCGACCATCGCGGCGCAGTGGGCGCTGACAAGCTGATGGGCGACGGCGCAGGCATCCTGATCCAGTTGCCGGATCTTTTGTATCGCGACGAGATGGCAAAGCAGGGGGTGACGCTGCCGCCGCCCGGCGAATACGGCGTCGGCATGATCTTCCTGCCCAAGGAGCACGCCTCGCGCGAAGCTTGCGAGCAGGAGATGGAGCGCGCCATCAAGGCCGAAGGCCAAGTGCTGCTGGGCTGGCGCGACGTTCCCGTCAACCGCGAAATGCCGATGTCGCCGGCCGTGCGCAAGAAGGAGCCGCTGCTGCGCCAGGTCTTCATCGGCCGCGGCAACGACGTGATCGTGCAGGACGCGCTGGAACGGAAGCTCTACGTCATCCGCAAGACCGCCAGCGCGGCCATCCAGCGCCTGAAGCTCAAGCACAGCAAGGAATACTACGTTCCGAGCATGTCGAGCCGCACGGTTGTGTACAAAGGGCTGCTGCTGGCCGACCAGGTCGGCACGTACTACCTCGACCTGCAGGACAAGCGCTGCATCTCGGCGCTGGGCCTGGTGCACCAGCGCTTCTCGACCAACACCTTTCCCGAGTGGCCGCTGGCGCACCCCTACCGGTACGTCGCCCACAACGGCGAGATCAACACCGTCAAGGGCAACTACAACTGGATGAAGGCCCGCGAAGGCGTGATGTCTTCGCCGGTGCTGGGCGCCGATCTGCAGAAGCTGTACCCCATCAGCTTCGCCGACCAATCCGACACCGCCACCTTCGACAACTGCCTCGAACTGCTCACCATGGCCGGCTATCCCATCAGCCAGGCCGTGATGATGATGATCCCCGAGCCCTGGGAGCAGCACGCGACCATGGACCCGCGCCGCCGCGCGTTCTACGAGTACCACGCGGCCATGCTGGAGCCGTGGGACGGGCCGGCCTCCATCGTCTTCACCGACGGCCGCCAGATCGGCGCCACGCTCGACCGCAACGGCCTGCGTCCGTCGCGCTACTGCGTGACGGACGACGACCTGGTGATCATGGCCTCCGAATCGGGCGTGCTGCCGGTGCCCGAGCAAAAGATCGTTCGCAAATGGCGTCTTCAGCCCGGCAAGATGTTCCTGATTGACCTGGAGCAGGGCCGCATGATCGACGACGAGGAGGTCAAGGCCACCCTCGCCAACAGCAAGCCGTACAAGCAGTGGATCGAGAACCTGCGCATCAAGCTCGACAGCGTCGAGGCGCACGGTGTCTCGGCGCCGGTCAGCCAGGTCAGCCTGCTGGACCGGCAGCAGGCCTTCGGCTACACCCAGGAAGACATCAAATTCCTGATGAGCCCGATGGCCGCCGCCGGCGAGGAAGGCATCGGCTCGATGGGCAACGACAGTCCGCTGGCGGTCCTGTCGAACAAGAACAAGCCGCTGTACAACTACTTCAAGCAGCTGTTCGCGCAGGTGACGAATCCGCCCATCGACCCGATCCGCGAGGCGATCGTGATGTCGCTGGTGTCCTTCATCGGCCCGAAGCCGAACCTGCTGGACATCAACCAGGTCAACCCGCCGATGCGGCTCGAGGTGAGCCAGCCGATCCTTGACTTCGCCGACATGGCGAAGCTGCGCGACATCGGCGCCTACACGCAGGGCAAGTTCAAGAGCTACATGCTCGACATCACCTATCCGCTCGCCTGGGGCGAGGAGGGCGTGGAGGCCAAGCTGGCATCGCTGTGTGCCGAGGCGGTGGACGCCATCAAGGGCGGCCACAACATCCTGATCGTGAGCGACCGCGCAGTCAGCGCCACGCAAATCGCCATTCCCGCGCCGCTGGCGCTCTCGGCCATCCACCAGTATCTGGTGCGCGAGGGCCTTCGCACCACGGCCGGCCTGGTGGTCGAGACCGGATCGGCGCGCGAAGTTCATCATTTCGGCGTGCTGGCCGGCTACGGGGCCGAGGCGGTGCATCCGTACCTCGCGATGGAGACGCTCGCCGCAATGCACGAGGACCTGTCCGGCGACCTGAGCGCCGAGAAGGCTATCTACAACTATGTGAAGGCAATCGGCAAGGGTCTGTCCAAGATCATGTCGAAGATGGGTGTCAGCACCTACATGAGCTACTGCGGCGCCCAACTGTTCGAAGCCATCGGCCTCAACAGCGACACCGTGGCCAAGTACTTCACTGGCACCGCGAGCCGGGTCGAAGGCATTGGCGTCTTCGAGATCGCCCAGGAAGCGATTCGCATGCACAAGGCGGCATTCGGCGACGACCCCGTGCTCGCCAGCATGCTGGACGCGGGCGGCGAATACGCATGGCGCGTTCGCGGCGAGGAGCACATGTGGACGCCGGACGCCATTGCCAAGCTGCAGCACAGCACGCGCGCCAACAACTTCAGCACCTACAAGGAGTATGCGCAGCTCATCAACGACCAGAACCGGCGCCATCTCACGCTGCGCGGTCTGTTCGAGTTCAGGATCGACCCGGCCAAGGCCATTCCCGTGGACGAAGTCGAACCCGCGAGCGAGATCGTCAAGCGCTTTGCCACGGGCGCCATGTCGCTAGGCTCGATCAGCACCGAGGCGCACGCGACGCTCGCCGTGGCCATGAACCGCATCGGCGGCAAGAGCAACACCGGCGAGGGCGGCGAGGACCCGGCGCGCTACCGCAACGAGCTCAAGGGCATCCCCATCAAAGTGGGCGACACGCTCAAGAGCGTGATCGGGGAGGCCAACGTCGAGGTCGACCTGCCGCTGGCCGACGGCGATTCGCTGCGCTCGAAGATCAAGCAGGTCGCCTCCGGCCGCTTCGGGGTCACCGCCGAATACCTGGCTTCCGCCGATCAGCTTCAGATCAAGATGGCCCAGGGCGCCAAGCCCGGCGAAGGTGGCCAGCTGCCCGGCGGCAAGGTCTCCAACTACATCGGCCAACTGCGCTACTCGGTGCCCGGCGTCGGCCTGATCTCGCCGCCGCCGCACCACGACATCTACTCGATCGAGGACCTGGCGCAGTTGATCCACGACCTGAAGAACGTGGCGCCGCATGCGAGCGTCAGCGTCAAGCTGGTCAGTGAAGTCGGCGTCGGCACCATCGCGGCCGGGGTCGCCAAGTGCAAGAGCGACCATGTCGTGATTGCCGGCCATGACGGCGGCACCGGCGCTTCTCCGTGGTCCTCCATCAAGCATGCGGGGAGCCCTTGGGAGATCGGCCTGGCCGAGACCCAGCAGACCCTGGTGCTCAACCGCCTGCGCGGCCGCATCCGCGTGCAGGCCGACGGCCAGATGAAGACCGGCCGCGACGTCGCGATCGGCGCGCTGCTGGGCGCGGACGAGTTCGGCTTTGCGACTGCGCCGCTGGTGGTCGAGGGCTGCATCATGATGCGCAAGTGCCATCTCAACACCTGCCCGGTCGGCGTGGCCACGCAGGACCCGGTGCTGCGCAAGAAGTTCTCGGGCAAGCCCGAGCATGTCGTGAACTTCTTCTTCTTCGTCGCCGAGGAAGTGCGCCAGATCATGGCGCAGCTGGGCATCCGCAAGTTCGACGACCTGATCGGCCGCGCTGATCTGCTCGACACCCGGAAGGGCATCGAGCACTGGAAGGCCCGCGGACTGGACTTCAGCCGCCTGTTCGCGCAGCCGAACGTGCCGGCCGACGTGCCGCGTTATCACGTCGAGGCGCAGGACCACGGCCTCGCGAAGAGCCTTGACAACAAGCTCATCGAACGGTCGCGTCCCGCCATCGAGAAGGGCGAGAAGGTGCAGTTCATCGAGGTCGCGCGCAACGTCAACCGTTCCGTGGGCGCCATGCTCTCCGGCGCGCTGACCAAGGTGCATCCGCAGGGCCTGCCCGACGATTCGATCCGCATCCAGCTCGAGGGTACCGGCGGCCAGTCCTTCGGCGCCTTCCTGGCGCGCGGCATCACGCTCTACCTCATCGGCGACGCCAACGACTACACCGGCAAGGGCCTGTCGGGCGGTCGCGTGGTAGTGCGCCCCAGCCTGGACTTCCGCGGCGAGGCCATCCGCAACACCATCGTCGGCAACACCGCGCTGTATGGCGCGACCACCGGCGAGGCCTTCCTCAGCGGCGTCGCGGGCGAGCGCTTCGCGGTACGCCTGTCGGGTGCGACCGCGGTAGTCGAAGGCACGGGTGACCACGGCTGCGAGTACATGACGGGCGGCACGGTCGTGGTGCTCGGCAAGACCGGGCGCAACTTCGCGGCCGGCATGAGCGGTGGCGTCGCTTTCGTCTACGACGAGGACGGCCAGTTCGCGACGCGCTGCAACCTGGCCATGGTCTCGCTCGACAAGGTGCTGACCACGGCCGAGCAGACGGCGAGCGTGCATCGCAAGATCTGGCACGAGGGCGAGACCGACGAGGCCAAGCTCAAGAAGCTGCTGGAAGACCACCACCGCTGGACCGGCAGCAAGCGTGCGCGCGAGCTGCTCGACACCTGGGCCGTGGCTCGCACGCGCTTTGTCAAGGTGTTCCCGAACGAGTACAAGCGCGCCCTGGCCGAGATCCACGACCGCAAGGTCGAGCTCACGAGCAGCGGCAACAACGCGCACGTGGGCCTCGAGCCGCATGCGATGACGAAGCCGGCCGTGGCGGCCTGAGCACCGCGACAGACGAAGAACAGAACCAGGAAATCACGATGGGAAAAATCACGGGCTTCATGGAGCACGAGCGCATCGAGGAGGGCTACAAGCCCGTCGAAGAGCGCGTCAGGCACTACAAGGAATTCGTCATCGGCCTCGATGCCCAGCAGGCCAAGGTGCAGGGTGCCCGCTGCATGGACTGCGGCACGCCGTTTTGCAACAGCGGCTGCCCGGTCAACAACATCATTCCGGACTTCAACGACCTGGTTTACCGCAATGACTGGCAGAACGCCTTCACGGTGCTGGATTCGACCAACAACTTCCCCGAGTTCACCGGCCGCATCTGCCCCGCGCCCTGCGAGGCGGCCTGCGTGCTCAACGTGAACGACGATCCGGTCGGCATCAAGTCGATCGAGCACGCAATCATCGATCGCGCGTGGGAGGAGCAATGGGTTGCGGCGCGTCCGGCCAGGCACAGGACCGGCAAGAAGGTCGCGGTGGTGGGCTCCGGGCCGGCCGGCATGGCAGCTGCGCAGCAACTCGCCCGCGTCGGCCACGACGTCACCTTGTTCGAGAAGAACGACCGCATCGGCGGCCTGCTGCGCTACGGCATCCCCGACTTCAAGATGGAGAAGGTGCACATCGACCGCCGCGTCGAGCAGATGAAGGCCGAGGGCGTGGTGTTCCGAACGGGCGTGGTGGTCGGTGCGGCCAAGGACCCGCTGGGCAAAGGCTCCAAGGTGACCAACTGGGCCAAAGAGACGGTGACGCCCGAGCAGCTCGACAAGGAATTCGACGCCGTTGTCCTGACGGGCGGTGCCGAGCAGTCACGCGACCTGCCGGTGCCCGGTCGCGATCTCGACGGCATTCATTTCGCGATGGAGTTCCTGCCGCAGCAGAACAAGGTCAACGCGGGTGACAAGGTCAAGGGCCAGATCCGCGCGGATGGCAAGCACGTGATCGTCATCGGCGGCGGCGACACCGGCTCCGACTGCGTGGGCACCAGCAATCGCCACGGCGCCGCCAGCGTCACGCAGTTCGAGCTGATGCCGCAACCGCCCGAAGAAGAGAACCGGCCGCTGACCTGGCCGTACTGGCCGTACAAGCTGCGCACCAGTTCCAGCCACGAGGAGGGCTGCGAGCGCGAGTTCGCGATTTCCACGAAGGAATTCATCGGCGAGAAGGGCAAGGTCACCGGCCTCAAGACGGTGCGCGTCGAGTGGAAGGACGGCAAGATGATCGAGGTGCCGGGCACCGAGACGGTGCTGAAGGCCGACCTGGTGCTGCTCGCCATGGGCTTCGTGAGCCCCGTCGCCGGCGTGCTGGATGCCTTCGGCGTCGAAAAGGATGCCCGTGGCAATGCCAAGGCCGGCGTCGACTTCGTTGGCGGCTATGCCACCAACGTCCCCAAGGTGTTCGCCGCCGGCGACATCCGCCGCGGGCAGTCGCTCGTGGTGTGGGCGATCCGCGAAGGGCGCCAGGCGGCCCGCGCCGTCGACGAGTTCTTGATGGGCTACAGCGACCTGCCGCGCTGAAGGCCTCGAATCAGGCGGGGGTTGGCCCCTCAGTTCGGTGGATGGGCACGGGCTGTGCTTGATTTATCATGGACGGCTACCGCAAGCCGGGGATGCCTCAGGCGCCCCGGCTTTTCTGTTGCCCATGAACCCACCCGAGTCCTCACTGGTTGAATTCCGCGATGTCCGTTTCGGCTACGGCGAACGCGCGATCCTCGACAGCGTTTCCTTCACCGTGCCCCGCGGCAAGGTGACGGCACTCATGGGGGCTTCCGGGGGCGGCAAGACCACCGTGCTGCGCCTGGTCGGCGGCCAGGTGCGCGCCCACCGCGGCGAAGTGCTGTTCGACGGCCAGGACATCGGCAAGGCGGGCAGCGACGCACTCTATGCCGCGCGTCGCCGCATGGGCATGCTGTTCCAGTTCGGCGCCCTGTTCACCGACATGAGCGTGTTCGACAACGTCGCCTTTCCTCTGCGCGAGCACACGCCGCTCTCCGAAGCGCTGGTGCGCGACATCGTGCTCATGAAGCTCGATGCGGTCGGCCTGCGCGGCGCACGCCACCTGATGCCCAGCGAAGTTTCCGGCGGCATGGCGCGGCGCGTCGCGCTGGCCCGGGCCATCGCGCTCGATCCCCAACTGGTCATGTACGACGAGCCCTTTGCCGGCCTCGACCCGATCTCGCTCGGTACCGCCGCGCGCCTGATCCGGCAGCTCAATGACACGCTGGGGCTCACCAGCATGGTGGTGTCGCACGACCTGGAAGAGACCTTTCGCATCGCGGACCACGTGATCATCCTGGCCAACGGCGGCGTTGCGGCAGAGGGCCGGCCGGAGGAAGTGCGCCGCAGCGGCGATCCGCTGGTCCATCAGTTCGTCAATGCGCTTCCGGACGGGCCTGTGCATTTCCACTATCCCGGGCTCCCGGTGGAGCAGGACTTCGGCAACAACGCTCACGGGGAGCGGGGATGAGCTGGTACAGGCCGGCCGACGTGGGCTTTGCCGTGCGCTCCAAGCTGGGCGATCTCGGCATGGGCGCGCGCCTGTTCCTGCGCCTCACGCTGCGCGGCGCGGGCAGCCTGCGCCGCTTCGGCCTGGTGCGCGACCAGATCCATTTCCTCGGCAATTACTCGCTCGCGATCATCGCCGTCTCCGGTCTCTTCGTCGGCTTCGTTCTCGGGCTGCAGGGCTACTACACGCTGCAGCGCTACGGCTCCTCGGAGGCGCTCGGCCTGCTGGTCGCGCTGAGCCTGGTGCGCGAGCTCGGCCCCGTGGTTTCGGCCTTGCTGTTCGCGGGGCGCGCGGGGACGTCGTTGACTGCGGAGATCGGCCTGATGAAAGCGGGCGAGCAGCTCAGCGCCATGGAGATGATGGCGGTCGACCCGGTGCAGCGCATCCTGGCGCCGCGCTTCTGGGCCGGCGTGATCACCATGCCGCTGCTCGCGGCCGTGTTCAGCGCGGTCGGCGTGGTCGGCGGCTGGGTGGTCGGCGTGCTGATGCTCGGCGTCGATCCGGGGGCATTCTGGGGGCAGATGCAGGGCGGGGTCGATGTCTGGCGCGACGTGGGCAACGGCGTGGTCAAGAGCGTCGTCTTCGGATTTACCGTCACCTTCATCGCGCTGCTGCAGGGCTTCGAGGCCCAGCCGACGCCCGAAGGCGTGTCGCGTGCCACCACCCGCACCGTGGTCGTGGCCTCGCTCGCGGTACTGGGGCTCGACTTCCTGCTGACCGCGATGATGTTCAGTATCTAGAAAGCTAAAGGCGCTTCATGCAACGTTCCAAGAATGACGTCTGGGTTGGCTTGTTCGTGCTTATCGGGGCGGCGGCACTGCTGTTCCTCGCGCTGCAGTCCGCCAACCTCTTGAGCCTGAATTTCCAGAAGACCTATTCCGTCAGCGCCCGGTTCGACAACGTTGGCGGCCTGAAGCCGCAGACCGCGGTCAAGAGCGCGGGCGTGGTGGTCGGCCGCGTCGAATCGATCACGTTCGACGACAAGATTTTCCAGGCCAGCGTCACGCTGGCTTTGCAGAGCCGTTACAGTTTCCCCAAAGACAGTTCCCTCAAGATCCTGACGAGCGGCCTCCTTGGCGAGCAGTACATCGGAATCGAAGCAGGGGCTGAGGAGAAGACCCTTCAAGCTGGCGACATCATCACCTCGACGCAGTCGGCCGTCGTGCTGGAGAACCTGATCGGACAGTTCCTCTACAGCAAGGCGGCCGATGGCAGTACGCCATCGGGCAATGGCAACAAGAAATGAAAACACGATCCCCCCTCGATTTGCCGTGCCTGCCGCGCGGCACCGCCTCGGCCGTGCGCTGCCTGGGTGCTGTTGCAGCGCTCGCCATTGCTACCGGCTGCGCTTCCGGGCCGAAGGCCAATCCGGCCGACCCGTTCGAACCCTTCAATCGCGGCGTCACGCGCTTCAACGACGTGGTCGACGACGCGGTGCTGGTCCCGGCGGCAACGGCCTATCGCCGCGTGCTGCCTTCTTTCGTGCGCACGGGGGTCAATAACTTCTTCGGCAACCTGTCCGATGTCTGGAGCTTTGCCAACAGCGTGCTGCAGCTCAAGCTGCAGAACAGCGCCCAGACCTTCATGCGCGTGAACGTCAACACCGTCTTCGGGCTCGGCGGGTTGCTGGACATTGCCACCGAGGCCGGCATCGACCGCCACTCCGAAGACTTCGGCCAGACCCTGGGCCGTTGGGGCGTGCCGAGCGGCCCGTACGTGGTGCTGCCGCTGCTGGGCTCCTCGACAGTGCGCGACACGGCCGCCCTGACGATCGATCGGCAAGGGGATCTGCTGAACCAGATCAACGACATTCCGTGGCGCAACTCGCTCTACTTTGTTCGCGTGATCGACGCGCGATCGAACTTTTTGCGTGCCAGCCAACTGATCGACGACGCGGCGCTCGACAAGTACACATTCACGCGCGATGCCTATCTGCAGCGCCGACATAACGAGGTGCATGACGGAGACTTGCCGAACGAAGGCAACTGACCGTGCGTGCGGCGCTTGCATTCCGTTGCGCGCTTTGCACAAGGGCGGGAACCCCGCGGACAGGCTTCCGTTCCAATTGGCTTGCCACGGGTCGCAACGGCTCGAAACTTTCAACAAGGGAAACACGATGATTCAGATCCTGCAACGACGCTCCCTGGGGCGCCTGATGCTGGCCGGTCTGCTGCTTGCAGGCGCCGCTGCCTTCGTGAGGCCGGTCCATGCCGCCGACGAGGCGCCGGATGCGCTGGTCAAACGCCTGTCGAGCGACGTCCTCGAGACCATCAAGGCCGACAAGTCGATCAAGGCTGGCGACGTCAACAAGATCATGGTCCTGGTCGATACCAAGATCATGCCGAACGTCAATTTCCAGCGCATGACCGCATCCGCCGTCGGGCCCGCATGGCGCCAGGCGACGCCCGAGCAGCAGCAGCGGCTGCAGGAAGAGTTCAAGAAGCTGCTGGTGCGTACCTACGCCGGCGCGCTCGACCAGGTCAGTGACCAGACCGTGGCCGTGCGCCCCTTCCGCGGTTCGCCCGACGACAAGGAGGTGCTGGTGCGCACGGAAGTCCGTGGAGGCGGCGACCCGGTGCAGCTCGACTACCGCCTCGAGAAAACGCCTGGCGAGGCGGGTGGATGGAAGATCTACAACTTCAATGTGCTGGGCGTGTGGCTGGTCGATACCTACCGCAGCCAGTTCGCGCAGGAGATCAATGCCAAGGGCATCGACGGCCTGATCACCGCACTCGCCGAGCGCAACAAGCGCAACGGCAAGAGCTGAGTATCGATGCTGGTCCTGCCGCCCAAGCTGACGCACGACGAGGCGCCGGCCTGCGTGCTCATGCTGCGGCAAGGGCTCGCGGGGCAGGCTGCCTCGTCCACCGTGGTTGATGCCAGCGCGCTCGCGCAGTTCGACTCCTCGGCGCTTGCGGTGCTGCTCGAATGCCGGCGTGAATCCAGTGCAATGGGCCGCGGCTTCGCAGTCAAGGGCCTGCCGCCGCGCCTGCGGGAACTCGCGTCGCTGTATGGTGTGGCGGGCCTTCTGCCTGCAGCGCCATGATCCAGCGGCTGCAACCGGCCCGCCAGGCCTTTGTCCCGCCGGAAAGCGAAAAAACGGCGGGGCCCTAAAATCGCGGGCTCCCATGCCTGCGATCTCCTTCCAATCGGTCTGCAAGACCTATCCTGCCTCGCGCCAGCAGCGTGCCGAGGGAAAAACCGGACTGCGTGCAGTCGACGAGGTCACGTTCCAGATCGAGGAGGGTGAGTTCTTCGGCCTGTTGGGCCCCAATGGGGCCGGCAAGACCACGCTGATCAGCATGCTCGCCGGCCTGTCCAGGCCGACCGCCGGAGCCATCAGCGTCCACGGCTTCGATGTGCAGCGCGAGTACGGCCAGGCTCGCCGGAAGCTCGGCGTGGTTCCGCAGGAGCTGGTGTTCGATCCCTTCTTCAATGTGCGCGAGTCGCTGCGCATCCAGTCGGGCTACTTCGGGATCAAGAACAACGACGACTGGATCGACGAGCTCCTGAGCAGCCTTGGACTGGCCGACAAGGCCGGCGCCAACATGCGCCAGCTCTCCGGCGGGATGAAGCGGCGGGTGCTGGTCGCCCAGGCCCTGGTGCACAAGCCGCCGGTGATCGTGCTGGACGAGCCGACCGCCGGCGTCGACGTGGAACTGCGCCAGACCCTGTGGCAGTTCGTCGCCAAGCTCAACAAGCAGGGCAGCACGGTGCTGCTGACCACCCATTATCTCGAGGAGGCGGAGGCGCTGTGCCACCGCATCGCCATGCTCAAGCAAGGCCGGGTGATTGCGCTGGATCGCACCAGCGAGCTGCTGCGCTCGGCCGCGAGCAACGTGCTGCGCTTCAAGACCGATGGCATGCTGCCCTGGGAATTGGCGCGGCATGCGCGCATCACGGGCCGCATCGTGCAGCTGCCGGCGCAGAACGCACGCGAGGTCGAGCAGTTGCTGGCCGCCATCCGCGAGGCCGGGCTCGACGTGGAAGATGTCGAGATGCGCAAGGCCGATCTGGAAGATGTCTTCATCGACCTCATGGCCGGCGAGCAGACGCCGCTGGAGGTGGCTCGATGATGGTTCACGCGTTGGGTTGGCGAGCGCTGCTCTACAAGGAAACGCTGCGCTTCTGGAAGGTCGGCTTCCAGACCGTCGGCGCGCCGGTGCTCACGGCGCTGCTCTACCTGATGGTCTTTGGCCATGTGCTGGAAGGCCGCGTCACGGTCTACGGCTCGGTCAGCTACACCGCCTTCCTGGTGCCGGGCCTGGTGATGATGAGCGTCCTGCAGAACGCCTTTGCGAACAGCTCGTCGTCCATCATCCAGAGCAAGATCATGGGCAACCTGGTGTTCATCCTGCTCACGCCGCTGTCGCACTGGGGCTGGTTCCTGGCCTACGTGGGATCGTCCGTCGTGCGCGGGCTGGTCGTCGGAATGGGCGTGTTCGCGGTCACGGCCCTCTTCGCCGTGCCGGGCTTCGTGGCGCCGCTGTGGATTGCGGTCTTCGCCTTCCTGGGCGCCGCCATCCTCGGCACGCTGGGCCTGATCGCCGGGCTCTGGGCCGAGAAGTTCGATCAGATGGCCGTGTTCCAGAATTTCCTGATCATGCCCATGACCTTCCTCTCGGGCGTGTTCTATTCCATTCATTCCCTGCCGCCCTTCTGGCAGAAGGTGAGCCACCTGAACCCCTTCTTCTACATGATCGACGGCTTCCGCTACGGCTTCTTCGGCATCAGCGACATCTCGCCCTGGGTGAGCGTGGCGATCGTCGGCGGCGCCTGGCTGGTGGTGAGCGCGATCGCGATCCATCTGCTGCGCATCGGCTACAAGATCCGGGGCTAGTCATGTTGGCTCCCAGGCTTTTCACTCGCTGCGCTCCTGTAACTCCACATCCCGAGGGGGCCGAGCCGCGTTGGAGCGGCCCGGCGGCGACCCCCTTCCCACTATGACTGCCGAAGAGCTGCAATCCATCATCCAGGCGGGCCTGACCTGCGAGCACATCACGCTCGAGGGCGACGGCCGCCACTGGTACGCCACCATCGTTTCCGCCGAGTTCGAGGGCAAGCGCGCGATCCAGCGACACCAGCGCGTCTACGCCACGCTCGGTGCCAAAATGCATACCGATGAAGTGCACGCGCTCTCGATGAAGACCTACACGCCCGCCGAATGGGCGGCTCAAAACGCCTAGTCGCTGGACTTTTTCATGGACAAACTCCTGATTCGCGGCGGACGCCAGCTCCGCGGCGAGGTACTTATTTCCGGCGCAAAGAACGCGGCACTGCCGGAACTCTGCGCGGCGCTGCTGAGCGACCGTCCCGTCACGCTGCACAACGTGCCTCGCCTCAACGATGTCACCACCATGTTCAAGCTGCTGCGCAACATGGGCGTGGCGGCCGAGCGCGACGACAACGGCACGGTGCGCCTCGACGCGGGTCCGCTGCACACGCACGAGGCGCCTTACGAACTGGTGAAGACGATGCGGGCGTCAGTGCTCGCGCTGGGCCCGTTGCTGGCGCGCTTCGGCAAGGCCCGGGTCTCGCTGCCGGGCGGCTGTGCCATCGGCTCGCGTCCGGTCGACCAGCACATCAAGGGCCTGCAGGCCATGGGTGCCGAGATCGTGGTCGAGCACGGCTACATGGTGGCGAGCATTGCGGGTGGCCGCCGGCGCCTGCATGGCGCGCGCATCACCACCGATATGGTGACCGTCACCGGTACCGAGAACTTCCTGATGGCCGCGGCGCTCGCCGATGGCGAGACCGTGCTGGAGAACGCGGCGCAGGAGCCCGAGATCACCGACCTGGCCGAGATGCTGATCGAAATGGGCGCGAAGATCGAAGGCCATGGCACCAGCCGCATCCGAGTCCAGGGCGTGGAGAAACTGGCGGGCTGCACGCACCGCGTGGTAGCCGACCGGATCGAGGCCGGCACCTTCCTGTGCGCCGTGGCCGCCACCGGGGGCGAAGTGCTGCTGCGCCACGGGCGCGCCGATCACCTCGATGCCGTGATCGAGAAGCTGCGCGAGGCCGGCGCGCAGGTAGACGTGGTGGCCGAGGGCATCCGCGTGCGCAGCCAGGGCCGCTTGAAGGCACAGGGCTTCCGCACCACCGAGTACCCGGGCTTCCCGACCGACATGCAGGCCCAGTTCATGGTGCTCAACGTGATTGCCGAGGGCACCTCGACCGTGACCGAGACGATCTTCGAGAATCGTTTCATGCACGTCGACGAGATGCTGCGCCTGGGCGCCAGGATCCAGACCGACGGCAAGGTGGCGGTGATCGAGGGCGTGCGACAGCTGTCTGGCGCTACCGTGATGGCGACCGACCTGCGTGCTTCCGCCAGCCTGGTGATCGCCGGCCTGGTGGCCGAGGGCGAGACCCTGGTCGACCGCATCTACCATCTGGATCGCGGCTATGACCGAATGGAAAGCAAGCTGCGCGGCCTCGGTGCCGATATCGAGCGCGTGGCCGGACCGGCGGAGTACCAGCCGTGATCACGCTTGCATTGTCCAAGGGCCGCATCTTCGATGAGACCCTGCCACTGCTGGCCGCGGCAGGCATCGAGGTCAGCGAGGACCCGGAGAAATCGCGCAAGCTGATCCTCTCGACCACGCGCCCCGAGGTGCGCGTGGTGCTGGTGCGCGCGTCCGACGTGCCGACCTACGTGCAGTACGGCGGCGCCGACCTGGGCGTGACCGGGCTCGACGTGCTGCTCGAGCACGGCAACCAGGGCCTCTACCAGCCGTTGGACCTGCGCATCGCTGCCTGCCGCCTGAGCGTGGCTGTGCGCGCCGACTACGACTACGCCTCGGCCGTGCGCCAGGGCTCGCGCATCAAGGTCGCGACCAAGTACGTCGGCCTGGCGCGCGAGTTCTTCGCGAGCAAGGGCGTGCATGTGGACCTGATCAAGCTCTATGGCAGCATGGAGCTGGCGCCGCTCACCGGCCTGGCCGATGCGATCGTCGACCTGGTTTCGACCGGCAACACGCTCAAGGCCAATCACCTGGTCGAGGTCGAGCGCATCATGGACATCAGCGCGCGCCTGGTGGTCAACCAGGCCGCGCTCAAGCTCAAGCAGGCGCCGATCCGGCACATCATCGATGCCTTTGCCGCAGCCACTCCATCCGCCTGAAATGAAATGCCCGCACGCTTATCGCTCCGTGTATCGCTGCCTCCCGAGGGGCTGACATGCCCGTGAAAGCCGCTCCCGCCCGACTCTCGACCGCCTCGGCCGGCTTCGAAGCCGATTTCCAGGCCCGCTTGCACTGGTCGGCCGATACCGACGCAGCGATCGAGCAGGTGGTGGCCGACATCCTGGCCGATGTGCGCGGGCGCGGCGACGCAGCCGTGCTCGACTACACGCGGCGTTTCGATCGGCTCGACGTGGACGACCTGGAGGCGCTCGAACTGAAGGCTTCCGAATTGCGTGCTGCCTTCGAGGCGCTGCCCACCGCGCAGCGCGAGGCCCTGGAGGCCGCCGCGAGCCGGGTGAGGAGCTATCACGAGGCGCAGAAGAAAGCCAGCGGCGAGAGCTGGAGCTACCGCGATGCCGACGGCACCCTGCTGGGCCAGAAGGTCACGCCGCTCGACCGCGTCGGCATCTACGTGCCGGGCGGCAAGGCCGCCTATCCGTCGAGCGTGCTCATGAACGCGATCCCCGCGCACGTGGCCGGCGTCGGGGAGATCATCATGGTCGTGCCGACGCCGGGCGGCGAGAAGAACCCTCTGGTGCTCGCCGCCGCGCACGTGGCCGGCGTGACACGCGCCTTCGCCATCGGCGGCGCCCAGGCCGTGGGCGCGCTGGCCTACGGCACCGCCACCATCCCGGCGGTCGACAAGATCACGGGCCCCGGCAATGCCTACGTGGCCGCCGCCAAGCGGCGGGTGTTCGGCACCGTGGGCATCGACATGATCGCCGGACCGAGCGAGATCCTGGTGCTGGCCGACGGCAGCACGCCGCCTGATTGGGTGGCGATGGACCTGTTCAGCCAGGCCGAGCACGACGAGCTCGCGCAGAGCATCCTGCTGTGCCCCGACGCCGCCTACATCGAGCAGGTGCAGCAGGAGATCGACCGGCTGCTGCCCTCGATGCCGCGCGCCGCGATCATCGCCGCCTCGCTCAATGGCCGGGGCGCGCTGATCCATACGAAGAGCATGGAAGAGGCTTGCGCAATCAGCAACCGCATTGCGCCCGAGCACCTGGAGGTCAGCAGCCGCGAGCCGCACCGCTGGGAGCCGCTGCTCAGGCACGCCGGGGCGATCTTCCTCGGCGCCTACACCAGCGAAAGCCTGGGCGACTACTGCGCCGGCCCCAATCATGTGCTGCCCACCAGCGGCACGGCCCGCTTCAGCTCGCCGCTGGGGGTCTACGACTTCCAGAAGCGCTCCAGCCTGATCGAGGTCAGCGAAGCGGGGGCGCAGCCGCTGGGCCGCATCGCCGTGACTCTGGCCGAAGGGGAGGGCCTGCAGGCGCACGCCGAGGCCGCCCGAATGCGCCTTCGTTGAGAGGTGGGCATGGCGATCCCGGCGCTTCGATCCGTTCGTTGCCTGCTCCTGCTGGGCCTGGTGGCTGCCGGTGCCGCGTGCCAGGCCATGAGCATCCGCGAGCTGCGCATGCTCGAAGCCAACGAGAAGGACGGCAAGCTCTACGCGAGCTACTACCTCGTGGGCGTGGTCGAAGGCCTGCGTGAAGCCAGCGAGACCGAGCAGCGCGCCGGGCAGAAACCGCTGTTCTGCGTCAACGGCCGCCGGCTCGAGCCCGCGATGGCGCGCACGCTCTACCAGACCGAACTCACCCGGAACGCCGACAGCTACGAGGCCGACATGCCGGTCCAGCTTGTCGTTTCCGCCGCCTTGCGCAGCAGCTACCGCTGTCCTTGACCGAATGACCTCCGCTTCCGACAACACCACCCGCGCGCTGGGCCGCATCCGCGCCGACGTCAAGTCCATGCATGCCTATGCCGTGCAGGACGCGCGCGGCCTGATCAAGCTCGACGCGATGGAGAACCCCTTCGGCCTCCCCGCCGCGCTGCAGGCGGCGCTCGGCGAGCGCCTCGGCGCATTGGCGCTGAACCGCTACCCGGGCCCGCGCAGCGGCGACCTCCAGCGCGCGCTGGACGCGTACGCCGGGCTGCCCGAGGGCTTCGGACTGATGCTCGGCAACGGCTCGGACGAGCTGATTTCGCTGCTGGCCATGGCCTGCGATCTGCCTGGGGCTGCCATCCTGGCGCCAGAGCCCGGCTTCGTGATGTACGCGATGAGCGCCCGCTTGCAGGGCCTGCGCTTCGTCGGCGTGCCGCTCACTGCCGATTTCGAGCTCGACCAGGCGGCGATGCTCGCGGCCATCGACCGCGAGAGGCCGGCCCTCGTCTACCTCGCCTATCCCAACAACCCGACCGCCAACCTGTGGGACGACGCGACCATCGAGAGGATCGTCGAGGCGCAGGGCGCGCAGGGCGGCCTGGTCGTGATCGACGAGGCCTACCAGCCGTTCGCGGCGCGCAGCTACATCGACCGGGCGTCGCGCCACGGCCACGTGCTGCTGATGCGCACCCTCAGCAAGTTCGGGCTTGCCGGGGTCCGCTTGGGCTACCTCGTCGGCCCGCATGCGCTGATCGCCGAGGTAGACAAGGTGCGCCCGCCCTACAACATCAGCGTGCTCAACTGCGAATGCGCGCTGTTCGCGCTGGAGCATGCCGAGGTGTTCGCAGAGCAGGCGGCCCGCATCCGCGCGGCCCGCGCCCGCATCGTCGAAGCCCTTGCGCGCCTCCCGGGCGTCAGAAGCTGGCCCAGCGAGGCCAACATGATCCTGGTGCGGGTGCCCGATGCCGGCAAGACCTTCGAAGGCATGAAGTCCCGCGGGGTGTTGGTCAAGAACGTTTCTAGAATGCACCCATTGCTCGCGAACTGCCTGCGCCTGACAGTCGGAACCGCCGAAGAGAATGCGCAGATGCTCGCGGCCCTCGAAGCCTCGCTATGAATATCCCCAAGGCCCCTGAAGCAGTCGTCGCCGCCACCGCGCGGACGGCATCCGTTACGCGCAACACGGCCGAGACGAAGATCTCGGTCGAGCTCAACCTCGACGGCACTGGCCGCTCCAAGCTGTCGACCGGCATCGGCTTCTTCGACCACATGCTGGACCAGATCGCGCGCCACGGCCTGATCGACCTCGACATCGACTGCCAGGGCGACCTGCACATCGACGGCCACCACACCGTGGAAGACGTGGGCATCACCCTGGGCCAGGCGGTGGCCAAGGCGGTCGGCGACAAGAAGGGCATCCGCCGCTACGGCCACGCTTACGTGCCGCTCGACGAGGCCCTCAGCCGGGTGGTGATCGACTTCTCCGGCCGCCCCGGCCTGGTGATGCACGTGCCCTTCACCAGCGGCATGATCGGCGGCTTCGACAGCCAGCTCACCTACGAGTTCTTCCAGGGCTTCGCCAATCACGCCTTCGTCACCCTGCACATCGACAACCTCAAGGGCGTCAACGCCCACCATCAGTGCGAGACGGTCTTCAAGGCCTTCGCGCGCGCACTGCGGGCAGCACTCGAGCTCGATCCGCGCTCGGCCGGCGTCGTTCCTTCGACCAAGGGTTCCCTCTGAACAGCAGCAAGAACACCGTCGCCGTCGTCGATTACGGGATGGGCAACCTGCGTTCCGTCTCGCAGGCGGTGCAACATGCGGCCGACCAGGCCGGGGTGGAGGTCTTCGTGACTTCCGACCCCGAGGTGGTCCGCCGCGCCACTCGCGTGGTGCTGCCGGGGCAAGGCGCCATGCCCGACTGCATGCGTGAACTGCGCGACTCCGGCCTGCAGGAGTCGGTGCTGGAGGCGGCGGCTTCCAAGCCCCTGTTCGGCGTCTGCGTGGGCATGCAGATGCTGCTGTCGTCAAGCGACGAAGGGCCCACCGACGGCCTGGGCCTCATCCCGGGCCGGGTGCTCAGGTTCGAGCTGGCCGGCCGTACCCAGCCCGACGGGAGCCGCTACAAGGTGCCGCAAATGGGCTGGAACCAGGTGCTGCAGACCCGCCCACACGCGGTATGGGCGGGGGTGCCGGATGGCAGCTACTTCTATTTCGTGCACAGTTTCTACGCACGGCCAGCGAATGCGCTCCACAGCGCGGGCGAGACCGAATACGGCGAACGCTTTACCGCTGCCATCGCACGCGATAATATTTTTGCGACCCAGTTCCACCCTGAGAAGAGTGCGGACCATGGGCTGCAGCTGTACAGAAACTTTCTCCACTGGAATCCCTGAAGCAGTTTTTCGCTGCGATTCATCGCTCGCGCTCCGCGCAATCCCGCACCATGCTCCTAATTCCTGCGATCGATCTCAAGGATGGTCACTGCGTTCGTCTCAAGCAAGGCGACATGGACCAGTCCACCACCTTCAGCGAGGACCCGGCCGCCATGGCACGCCAGTGGCTGGAAGCGGGTGCGCGGCGGCTGCACCTGGTCGACCTGAACGGCGCCTTCGCGGGCAAGCCGCAGAACCACGCTGCAATCAAGGCGATCCTGCGGGAGGTGGGCGACGACATTCCGGTGCAGCTCGGCGGGGGCATCCGCGACCTGGACACCATCGAGCGCTACATCGACGACGGCCTGCGCTACGTGATCATCGGCACCGCGGCCGTCAAGAACCCCGGCTTCTTGAAAGACGCCTGTAGCGCCTTCGGTGGCCACATCATCGTCGGCCTCGACGCCAAGGATGGCAAGGTCGCCACCGACGGCTGGAGCAAGCTCACCGGCCACGAGGTCGCCGACCTGGGCAAGAAGTTCGAGGACTATGGGGTCGAATCGATCATTTACACCGACATCGGCCGCGACGGCATGCTCTCGGGCATCAACATCGACGCCACCGTCAAGCTCGCGCAAGCGCTCACCATCCCGGTGATCGCCTCCGGCGGGCTCTCGAACATGGCGGACATCGACAAGCTCTGCGCCGTCGAGTCCGACGGCATCGAGGGGGTGATCTGCGGGCGTGCGATCTATTCAGGCGACCTGGACTTCGCCGCCGCGCAGGCGCGAGCCGACGAACTGGCCGAACAGTAACTCGTAGTCCTGCATCGTGGCGCCCCTTGCCGGGCGCTCTCAAGTCTCAGGGCACGCATGGCGTGCCCTTTTTTCTTTCCGCCGACTTTCCGCAGACGCCGGTGCTCGAATGAGCCGGCGTGTCGGGCGGCAAATGAATTCTCGCTTTTTGTTGCTTTTATCTGTTTGCGGCGACGGGAATTCCTAGCATCCAACGGTCGCCGATTCCCTTCGGTTTCACGAATTGCGGCCTGAGCTCTCGACGTGTGGGTCCGGGAGCGCACAGCCATCGTTCAGGCGGCATCGCCCGCCACGTGCGCGCCACGCGTGTGCGTCCTTGAACGACCCGTGAACTCCCCCCCATGAACAGAACGCATCGCAGCCTTTGGAACTCCGCGCTAGGCGCCTGGGTTGCCGCTCCCGAGAACGCCCCTACGCGAGGCAAGCCCAGCGGCATCGCGCGGGCTTCGGTGCTGACGGTCGCCGTCATGTGCGGCGGCATGCCGGCCGCCCATGCGTGCACCGCAGGCAGCACCACCGAGCTGGCTGCCTGCATTGCGGGGGGCGATGCGGTCATCGATCTGACCGGGGCCATCACGCTCGGTACGCACCTGCCGGTGATCGACCGCAGCGTCACCATCAACGGCCACGGCTTTACCCTCGACGGCGCCGGGCAGTTCCGTGGCTTCTTCATCGGCTCGGGCACTACCACCGTCAATGGGCTGACCATGCAGAACCTGAAGGCCCAGGGGGGGCACGGGGGAACGGTGTACACCCCAGGGGGCGGCGGCATGGGCGCGGGCGGGGCGGTGTTTGTAGCCAGTGGAGCGGGCGCCAGCTTGAACGACGTGATCATCATCGCCAGCCAGGCGGTCGGCGGTGTCGGGGGCGGCCAGCTGACGAGTAGCTTCGCCGGCAGCGGCGGGGGCGGGGGATTGGGCGGCAACGGGGGCGGATTCGTCCAGGGCCTCGACAACGGATACGGCCGAGGCGGCGGGGGCGTGTTCGAAGATGGGGGCATTGGGTCGGTGCTCGCTGGTGGCGGCGATGGCGGGGGACCGAATCCCGGTCAAGGGGGCGCTGCCGGTGCAAACGCCGGCGGTGACGGCGGGGCGTATAGCGGAGGGGGCGGGGGCGGCGGCAATCTCGTGACCAACAGCGGCGGCGGGAACGGTGGCCTGGGCGGCGGCGGAGGAGGCAGCAGCAATACTTTCGACGCTACCGGGGGTTCCGGGGGCTTTGGAGGCGGCGGTGGCGGAGGTCGAGGCAGAGGCGGGGCTGCCGGCTTCGGCGGTGGAGGCGGGGGCGGAGCTTTCACTCGGGGCGGAGGCTCCGGAGGTTTCGGTGGGGGCAACGGCGCAGGTCAGTCCACATCCGACGGCGGAGGCGGGGGTGGCGGCGCAGGCATGGGCGGCGCCATCTTCGTCATGGACGGGGGGGCGATCACCCTCGGCGGCAATACCCAAGTGCGGGGCAGCAGCGTGGTGGCGGGCGAAGGCGGCGGCGGCTCTGCGCAGGCCGGCCTGGCCTTCGGCAGCGGCATCTTCATGCAGGGCACGGGCAGTACGCTGGCCTTCGTGCCTGGAGCAGGCGATACGCAGACCGTGGCCGACGCGATCGCCGACCAGACCGGCTCCGGCGGCACCGGCGCCAACGCCGGCAGCATCGGCCTGGCCAAGAGAGGCGCTGGACGGCTGGTCCTCTCCGGCGCCAACACCTACAGCGGCGGTACCACCGTGACTGGCGGCACGCTGTCGATCTCCTCGGACCAGAACCTTGGCGCGGCCTCCGGCACGCTGACCCTCGATGGCAGCACGTTGCAGAACACCGCGGCCGTCACGACCGCGCGCGCCATCACCATCGGCAGTGCCGGGGGCACCTTCCAGACCGACGCCGACCTGAGTTCCACCGGTTCCATCTCGGGCACGGGCAACGTGATCAAGGCAGGTGTCGGCACCTTGACCCTCGCCGGTACCAACACCTACACCGGGACGACGACCGTCAGCGGCACGCTGCGAGCCGGGGCGGCGAACAGCTTCAGCGCGGCCAGCGCGGTGACGCTCGGCGGCGGCGCGACCCTGGATCTGAACAATTTCAGCCAGACCATCGGCAGCCTGGCCGGATTCGGCTTCGTGGCCCTGGGCACCGGCACACTGACGGCGGGAGGCGACAACAGCAGCACGACCTTCAGCGGCGTGATGTCGGGAAGCGGCGAACTGATCAAGATCGGGGCGGGAACGCTGACCCTGGACCGGGACAACACCATCACCGGGCGAGTGACGATCAACGCGGGCACGCTGCGCCTGGACAATGGCTTCTATGGGCTCGGTGCCAGCAGCGCCACTGCAACGGTGAACAGCGGCGGCACCCTGGACCTCGGCGGGCAGTACGGGATAGCGCAGCACGTCGATCTGATGGGCGGCACATTGACCAGCAGCACCGGCCAGGCGCTGCTTCGGGGCACTGTCACGCTGGGCACGGGAGGTACGAACACCATCGGCAACGACGGGACCAGCCTGACTCTGGCCGGTGCCATCGGTGGCGACAGCGTCACCATCGCCAGCAACGCGGGCAGGATCTACTACCGGGCCGCCAACACCTACACCGGGACCACGACGATCAACGCCGGCGCGGTCCTGGACACCGTAGCGGCCGGAGTCGGAAACGGCAGCGGCATCATCAACAACGGCACGCTGTGGTTCGAACAAGGATCGCGCGGCACTGTCACCCAGGCCATCAGCGGGAGCGGCGAACTGGTCAAGTCCGGCAGCGGCACGCTGACACTTTCCGGCACGAACACTTTCGGCGGCGGCACTTTCGTCGAAGAAGGGACGCTTGCGATCTCGGCAGACGAGAACCTGGGTGCGCGCTCGGGAGTGCTGACCCTCGATGGCGGCACGCTGCGCAACACGGCGGCTTTCACGATGGCCCGCGACGTCACGATCGGAATCTTCAACGCGGGTTTCCAGACCAACGCCGATCTGAGGGCGACCGGGCTCATCTCGGGGGACGGCAGCCTGTACAAGAGCGGCAGCGGCACCTTGACCCTCACCGGCGCCAACAGCTACCTGGGCGGTACAGCCGTCGTGGCAGGCACCTTGTCAATCTCCGCGGACCACAACCTGGGCGACGCATCGGGGGACCTGATCCTCGATGGCGGCGCTCTGCGCACCACCGAAGCCTTCGCCACTGGACGCAACATCGGCATCGACAGCGGTGGCGGCACCTTGCAAACCGATGCCGATCTCACGGCGAGCGGCGAGGTCCGCGGCAGTGGCGCACTGACCAAGACCGGTGCCGGCACCTTGACGCTCAGCGGCACCAATTCCTACCGCGGAGGCACCACCGTGACGGGAGGCACGCTGTCGGTCGCCGAGGACCGGAACCTGGGCCGTAGCTCAGGTGGCCTGACCCTCGGCGGCGGCACGCTGCGCAACACGGCTGCCTTCAGCACCGCGCGACGTATTCAACTCGACGCCGGTGGCGGCACCTTGCAGACCGATGCCGACCTCACGGGGAGCGGCATCGTCAGCGGTCCGGGCGCCCTCATCAAGACCGGCGCCGGCACCCTGAGCCTCACCGGCGAGAACGACTACAGCGGCGGCACGGACCTCAAGCAAGGCGGTCTTGCCGTCGCCAACGACAGCGCCCTCGGCACGGGAGCGCTCGCCATGCACGCAGACACCACGTTGCGCTTCGCCGCCGATGGCCTCAGCCTCGCCAACGCCATCGCCTTCACCGACGCGGTCGATCCCGCCATCGACACCGGTCCCTTTACCGCCACTCTCACCGGCGCCATCACCGGGCCTGGGGACTTGAGCAAATTGGGAAGCGGCACGCTCATCCTCTCGGGTGCCAACACGTACAGCGGCATGACCACTGTGACCGAAGGCACCCTGCGCGCGGGTGCTGCCAATACCTTCAGTCCGGCCTCGGCCCACAGCGTCGCATCGGGTGCCACGCTCGATCTCGCGGGCTTGAGCCAGGGCATCGCTGGCCTTACCAATGCCGGCACCGTCTCCCTCATCGGTGCGACACCCGGCACCACGCTCACCGTCACCGGCCCCTATGCGGGCAACAACGGCCTCCTGCGCCTGGGCACCTTCCTGGGCGACAGCGCGAGCGCCAGTGACCGGCTCGTCCTCAGCGGCTCGAGTGCCGTGGCCAGCGGGCGCACCACCGTGCAGGTCGTCAACCTTGGCGGTTTGGGGGCGCTTACCACGGGCAATGGCATCGAACTGGTGAGTGCCCTCGACGGCGCCACCACGACTGCGCAGAGCACCAAGGACGCCTTCGCCCTGCAGGGCGGCCACGTGGATGCAGGGGCGTACGAATACCGCCTGCAGGCGGGCGATGTCACAGGCGCAGGAGAGAACTGGTATCTGCGCTCCACCAGCACCATCACTCCGCCGCCACCGGCCCCGCCAGCGCCGCCAGCCCCTCCGGCGGCGGCCCCCATCCAGGTGCCGACCTACCGCGCCGAGGTGCCCCTGTTCGCAGCCCTGCCTGAGCAACTGCGCCAGGGCAACCTGGCCATGCTCGGCAACCTGCATCAGCGCAT
This sequence comes from Variovorax sp. PBS-H4, assembly GCF_901827205.1. Classification (NCBI taxonomy): domain Bacteria; kingdom Pseudomonadati; phylum Pseudomonadota; class Betaproteobacteria; order Burkholderiales; family Comamonadaceae; genus Variovorax; species Variovorax sp. PBS-H4. The sequence continues at coordinate 1,416,961 of NZ_LR594675.1, forward strand.
GGGCGGCGACGACATGAAGACGGCTGCCGGGGCTCAAGGCACTGCCGGAGCGACCACCGGCGAGCGCCGCGCCTGGGGCCGCGTGCTCAGCATCGGCCGCAACATCCGGCAAGGCGGCACCGTCAGCCCGCAGAGCGAGGGCCGCTTGAGCGGCCTGCAGGCCGGCACCGACCTCTGGACCCACGCGAACTGGCGTGCCGGCCTCTACGTCGGCCAGCTCGACGGCGACATGCAGGTCCAGGGCTTCGCGCGCGGCATCGCCAACCTCACAGTCGGCAGCAACGACCTCCGCAGCCAGTACCTGGGCGGCTATGCGACCTATACCGACGCCAGCGGCTTCTACGCCGATGGCGTGCTGCAGGCCGGGCGCCACCGCTACGAGGTCAAGCCACAGGCCAACCTGCGCACCAAGGGCAAGGCCAGCAGCTTGAGCGCCTCGCTGGAGCTGGGCCAGTCCTTCGCGCTCGGCGAGGGCTGGCAGATCCAGCCGCAGGCGCAACTCGTGCTCCAGCGCCTGGACCTCGACGACGTGGACATCGCCGGCGCGCGCGTGCATCAGGAACGAGAGGGCAGCTGGCTCGCCCGCGTGGGCGTGCGCGTGAAGGGCGACATCGCCACGAGCGCAGGCCGGCTGCAGCCCTATGCGCGGGTGAACCTGTACCGCATCTCGGGCGGCAGCGATGTCACCCGCTTCATCAACCCGGCGGCCAGCACCGTCATTGCCAGCAGCAGGGGCAGCACCTCGACCGAGCTGGCCGCGGGCTTCACGCTGGGGCTGAGCAAGTCGACCAGCCTTTACGGGGAGGTCGGCAAGCTGTGGGCATCAGGTGGAGATACGCGCGTGAAGTCGCGGCTCAATGCCTCGGCGGGGCTGCGGGTGCGTTGGTAGCCTCGCGGGCGCTCTTGGCCGCGCTCGGTGCTGGCGAACCCTCTCGCGCATGACGAACGCAGCGCGGTAGCTGGCGCGGTCAGCGTGCCGTGGCAGCCTCGGCCGTCACACGCCAAACCTAGAATGGGGCCATGTCTCTCAAAGAGCTCGATTTCCATGGCCAGCCCGCCTTGCGCCTCGCCCTGCCCGAGGGCGGTGCCTGCACGGTAGCGCTGCACGGCGCCCATGTGCTGTCCTGGACCACCTCGGATGGCACCGAGCGCCTCTACCTCAGCCCGGAGGCGCGCTTCGATGGCCAGAGCGCGATCCGTGGCGGCGTGCCGGTGTGCTGGCCGCAGTTCAACCAGCGCGGGCCGCTGCCCAAGCATGGTTTCGTGCGCAATGTAGCCTGGAGGGCCGAACCGCCTGGCGCCGGCAGCAAGCCTGACTCCCTCGTTTTCTCGCTGCACGACGACGAAGCCACGCGGGCCATCTGGCCCCATGCCTTCCATGCCAGGCTGACCGTGACCCTGGCGCCCCGTTCGCTCCGGGTGGCGCTTGACATCGACAACACGGGCGGTGCGCCCTGGTCCTTTGCCGCCGCGCTGCACAGCTACTTGCGCGTCGACGACGTCACGCAGGCTTCGCTGGAAGGCCTGCACGGCGCCAACCGCTGGGACGCAGTGCGTGACGATCGCCATGTCGACCTCGCGCCCGCGTTGCGCTTCGGCACCGAGTTCGACAGCGTCTACGCGGCGCCTGCCAGGCCCTTGCACCTGGTGCAGCCCTCGAGCACGCTCGAGATCTCTCAAAGCGCGAGCTGCACAGAGACCGTGGTCTGGAACCCGGGTCCGGCGCTGAGCGCCCAGCTCCCGGACCTTCCCGACGACGGCTGGCGCCAGATGCTCTGCGTCGAGGCCGCACGCATCGACGAGCCCGTACTGCTGGCGCCGGGTGGCGGCTGGCAAGGCTGGCAGCAGCTCACCGTCCTCTGAATTTCATCTCGACCCCACCCACCATGCTTGCCAAGCGCATCATTCCGTGCCTCGACGTGACCGGCGGTCGCGTCGTCAAGGGCGTCAACTTCGTCGAACTGCGCGATGCCGGCGATCCGGTCGAGATTGCCGCGCGCTACAACGCCCAGGGCGCCGATGAGCTGACCTTCCTGGACATCACGGCCACCAGCGACGGCCGCGACCTGATCCTGCCGATCATCGAGGCGGTCGCCTCGCAGGTCTTCATCCCGCTGACCGTCGGCGGCGGCGTGCGCACCGTCGAAGACGTGCGCCGGCTGCTCAACGCGGGCGCCGACAAGACCAGCTTCAATTCGGCCGCCATCGCGAATCCGCAGGTCATCGAGGAGGCCTCGCGCAAGTACGGCGCCCAGTGCATCGTGGTCGCGATCGACGCCAAGCGGCGCTCCGCCGAAGACGAGGCCCAGCGCGGCCCTGGCTGGGACGTCTACAGCCATGGCGGCCGCAAGAACACCGGCCTGGACGCGGTGCAATGGGCGGTCGAGATGGCGCGCCGCGGCGCCGGCGAGATCCTCCTGACCAGCATGGACCGCGACGGCACCAAGAGCGGCTTCGACCTTGCCCTGACCCGGGCGGTGAGCGACGCAGTAAGCGTGCCGGTGATTGCCTCGGGCGGCGTCGGGAACCTGGACGATCTGGCCGACGGCATCCAGACCGGCGGCGCCGACGCGGTGCTTGCGGCCAGCATCTTCCACTACGGCGAATTCACCGTCGGCGAGGCCAAGGCCTGCATGGCGGCGCGCGGCATTCCCGTGCGGATGTGAAGGTGAGGCGGCCACCCGTCGGCATCCGGCTTCCTGTCATGCGAATCCCCGACAATGTCCAACATGAACTGGCTAGACGAAGTGAAGTGGGACGCGAGCGGCCTGGTGCCGGTGATCGCGCAGGAGCGCGGCAGCAAGGACGTGTTGATGTTCGCCTGGATGAATCGCGAGGCCCTCGAAAAGACGGCCGAGCTGGGCCGCGCGGTGTATTTCAGCCGTTCGCGCGGCAAGCTCTGGTTCAAGGGCGAGGAGTCGGGCCATGTGCAGACCGTGCACGAGATCCGAATGGACTGCGACAACGACGTGCTCCTGCTGGCCGTCACGCAGACCGGCCACGAGCCCGGCATCGCCTGCCACACGGGGCGCCACAGCTGCTTCTTCAGCAAGTTCGACAACGGCCGATGGACCGTGACGGAGCCGGTCCTGAAGGACCCCGCAACGATCTACCCCGCCTCGCCCCGATGAGCCCCGCACAGTCGCCCAGGCGGGCTCGCACCGCAGCACATAGCGCGGAGATCTACCGATGAGCACCGAAGCCCCGCAACGCCCCATGGAAGACGCGCTGGCCCGACTGGCCGCCGTGATCGAGAGCCGCCTGCCGGCGCAAGGCGGCGATCCCGAAAAGAGCTACGTCGCGCGCCTGCTGCACCGCGGCCCCGACGCCTTCCTCAAGAAGATCGGCGAGGAGGCCACCGAGGTGGTGATGGCCGCCAAGGACGCGGACCATGGCGGCGAGCGCACGAAAATAGTGAACGAAGTGGCCGATCTCTGGTTCCACAGCATGGTGGCGCTGGCCCACTACGGCTTCTCGCCACGCGACGTCGTGGCCGAGCTCGAGCGGCGCGAGGGCACCAGCGGCATCGAGGAGAAGGCCCTGCGCAAGGCGAAAGATCGCGAAGCATCCAACGACTGAGACCCGAGGACGCCATGCCCAACGACATCGTGACCGTGGAACCCGATTCGTCGCTCAAGACCTGGGGCTGGATCAGTTACATCCTGCATCTGGTCGTCGCTGTAGGCGCCGTGCTGCCGGGCGCCCAGGCGTCGATTGCGCTGCTGCTGATCGCGCTGGTGATCGACCTGGTCAAGCGCGACGATGCGGCCGGCAGTTGGCAGGCCTCGCACTTCAGCTGGCGCATCCGATCGGTGCTGTGGGCCGGTCTCGCCTACATCCTGACCTCCTGGCTGTGGCTGCTCTTGCTGCTGCCGGGCTGGATCGCCTGGGCACTGATTTCCCTTTGGTTTCTCTATCGCATCGTCAAGGGGATGGTGCGCATGAACGCGGGCCGTTCCATGGAGCCTTCGAATGTCCTCTGATCCGAACTGCATCTTCTGCAAAATCATCGCGGGCCAAGTTCCCTCGCGCAAGGTCTACGAGGACGAGGAGCTGTTCGGCTTCCACGACATCGCGCCCTGGGCGCCCGTGCACTTCATGCTGGTGCCCAAGCGCCACATCCCCTCGATGGCGCAGGTCACGCCGGACGATGCGGCGCTGCTCGGCCGGATCATGACCCTGGCCCCCAGGCTGGCCCTGGAGCAGGGCTGCCGGCCCTATCCGCAGGGCGGTTTCCGCATCGTCGTCAACACCGGTGCCGAGGGCGGGCAGGAGGTTCAGCATCTCCATGTGCACGTCATGGGCGGCCCTCGCCCCTGGCTCAAGGGTTGATATTCCCCGCTGCGCGGAGGGACAGCCTCCCGCGCCTACTAAAATCTGACACTTCTTCAGGAGTAATCCATGGGTTCACTTTCCATCTGGCACTGGCTGATCGTGCTGCTCGTCGTGGTCATGATCTTCGGCACCAAGAAGCTGCGCAACATGGGGTCCGACCTGGGTGGCGCGGTCAAGGGTTTCAAGGACGGCATGAAGGACGGCTCGGCGCCCGAGACCTCCGTCCCCTCCAATCCCCAGGTGAGCGCCAACGGCGCCAACGCCGACAAGTCGACCATCGACGTCGAAGCGCGCCAGAAGTCCTGAGCGCACAGCTTCCGTGATCGACCTCGGCATCTCGAAACTCGCACTGATCGGCGCGGTGGCGCTGATCGTGATCGGCCCTGAGAAGCTGCCGCGCGTGGCGCGCACGGTTGGCACGCTGCTGGGCAAGGCCCAGCGCTACGTGAACGACGTCAAGGCCGAGGTCAACCGCTCGATGGACCTCGACGAGCTGCGCAAGATGAAGGACACGGTCCAGGATGCCGCCCGGGAGGTCGAGCACGGCATCCAGACCGGCGCCAGCGACTTCCAGAAGCAGTTCTCCGATATCGGCCAGCCGAGTTCAGAGCTGGCCGAGCCGACTCCAAGCTACCCCGAGTACAAGCATCCCCGCAAGAAGTGGCGCCTGAAGCAGGGCGCCATGCCGCAGTGGTACAAGGCACGCAACGGCGTGCGCACCCGGGCGCTTTCGGGGGCGGCGCGCGTCGCCCGCTACCGTCCCCACAAGATCGACTGAGAGCCGTCCGCTTGTTCCGGCCGCGCGCAGCGCGCCTCCCACCTTTGCCCGCAGCGCTCCCCCACATGGCCGATTTCCCCGACAAGAACAAAGACGACGAACTGGCCGGCACCGAGCAGCCTTTCGTGGCACACCTGATGGAGCTGCGCGACCGCTTGCTCTACTGTGTCTACGGGCTTGTGATCGCAGGCATCCTGCTGGCAATCTGGCCCGGCCCGAGCGGGCTCATCGACCTCATCGCGGTGCCGATCCGCGCCCACATGCCGCCCGATGCCAAGCTGATTGCGGTCGGTGTGTTCTCGCCCTTCTTCGTTCCCCTGAAGGCGCTGCTGATGGCGTCGGTGCTGCTGACCCTGCCCTGGCTCATGTACCAGGCGTGGATGTTCGTCGCGCCCGGCCTCTACAGCCACGAAAAGAAATTTGCGCTGCCTCTCATCATCTTCGGCAGCTTCCTGGCCTATGCGGGCATCGCCTTCGTGCAGTTCTTCGTGCTCGACAAGATGTTCGGCTTCATCCAGAAATTCACGCCTGAGGCGGTGGCCGCCACGCCGGACATCGCGTCGTACGTCGAAGCCATTCTGTCGCTCTATCTTGCCTTCGGCGTTGCGTTTCAGGTCCCGATCATCGTGATGCTGCTGGTTCGCTTCGAGATGGTCACCATCGAGAAGCTGAAGAGCTTCCGCGGCTATTTCATCGTGCTTGCCTTCGTGGTGGCAGCGGTGCTCACGCCCCCTGACGTGGTCTCCCAGCTTGCGCTGGCCATTCCGATGTGCGTGCTCTATGAAATTGGTATCGTGGCCGCGCGTTACTTCGTAAAGCACAGCAAAGCGCCAGAGGAGAGCGCCGATTCGGCGCAGCAGCCCTGAGCGGCCGGGCCTACTCTGCGCGGCGCACCGGTGTGCGGGGCCTGGGTCCAGGCGTGACGTCCAGTTCCATCTTGTCGCTGCCGCGCTGAAGCGCGAAGCGTGCCGGGTTGCCGGGCTTGAGGCCGGCAACCGCCGTCAGTAGCTCCTGCACGTTGCCGATCTGCTTCTCGCCGACACCGGTGATCACGTCGCCGGGCCGCACGCCCGCTCGCGCCGCCGGGCCGTTCTGCAGCACCCCGGTGATGATCACGCCCTTGCTGGCCTTGATGCCGAAAGTCTCTGCCAGCTCCGGCGAGAGGTCGTTGGGCTCGACGCCGATCCAGCCGCGCGTCACCTTGCCTTCCTTGACGATGTCTTCCAGCACCTGCTTGGCCGTCGAGACGGGGATCGCGAAGCCGATACCCATGCTGCCGCCCGAGCGCGAGTAGATGGCCGTGTTGATGCCCTGGAGGTTGCCGCTGACGTCGACCAGCGCTCCCCCGGAGTTCCCGGGGTTGATGGCGGCATCGGTCTGGATGAAGTTCTCGAACGTATTGATGCCGAGCTGGTTGCGCCCCAGCGCCGACACGATGCCGCTGGTGACGGTCTGGCCGACGCCGAAGGGATTGCCGATGGCCAGCACCTGGTCGCCTACCTGCAGGATGTCGGAGTTGCCGAGCACGATCACCGGCAACTTGTCGAGCTCGATCTTGAGCACCGCCAGGTCGGTGTCGGGGTCGGTGCCGATCACCTTGCCGCGCCCATGCCGGCTGTCGTTGAGCGTGACGTCGATCTCGTCGGCGCCTTCCACCACGTGGTTGTTGGTGAGGATGTAGCCATCGGTGCTGACGATCACGCCGCTGCCCAGGCCGATCTGCGGCTGGTCGCCCTGGTCGCCGAAGAAAAAGCGGAACCATGGGTCGTCGCTGCGTGGGTTGCGCCGAGCCGCCTTGCTGGTGTTGATGCTGACGACCGCCGGCGAGGCCTTCTTCGCCGCCGAGCTCAGGCTGCCGGGCGCAATCGCCGAGGGGTTGGACGCCGGCGCCTCGATCACCGACACCATGCCGCCCAGCGAGGTGGCGCGGCGGCCGATCCATTCGGGCTTGAGCGTCGCAACCACGAAATAGGCCGCGAGCATCACGGTGACGGCTTGGGCGAACAGCAGCCAGGTGCGTTTCATGGAAGAAGGAGGAGAAGAGGGTTGCAGCGTTGCCGTGAAAGCCGGCTTCAGGAGCTGCATTGTCCCTCAACGGTCGGGCGGCACACTCCAAATGAGCGAGGAAGGCTCTTCGATAGCTGCTGTCTGTTCAGGGAAAACACCGATGCCTGCGTTGTCTGGCACATCGGCAGAAGCCTTGCACCTCCTCCTGTCGTTCAAGGTTCGGCCCGGCAAGTCCACAATGGCGCGATGAGCACCACCCGCCACGAGCTATTGCACGCCTTCGACCTGCTGCTCGCGCCCGAGCGCTTCAAGGACTATGGCCCCAACGGCCTGCAAGTCGAGGGCCGCACCTCGGTGCGCAAGATCGTCTCCGGCGTGACCGCGAGCCGTGCGCTGATCGAGGCCGCCATCCTCGCCGAGGCCGATGCGATCTTTGTCCACCACGGCCTTTTCTGGCGCGGGCAGGACGGCCGAGTGACCGGCTGGATGAAGCAGCGGCTGGGCCTGCTGCTCGGTGACGACGTGAGCCTGTTCGCCTATCACCTGCCGCTGGATGCCCATCCCGAGCTCGGCAACAACGCCCAGCTCGGGCTGAAGCTGGGCTTGGTCGCGCACGCGGGGGCGAGCGGGCGCTTCGGAGACCAGGAAATTGGATTCCTCGGCGCGCAAGGCAATGGAGAGAGCTTTGCCAATGGCCGGGAGCTGGCGGCGGATGTGGAGAAGGCGCTCGGCAGGAAGATCACGCTGGTCGACGTGCCGACGCCCCGGCCCATCCGCAACATCGCCTGGTGCACGGGCGGGGCGCAGGGCTATTTCGAGGCAGCGATCGCCGCCGGCGCCGATGCCTTCATCACCGGCGAGATCTCGGAGCCGCAGGCCCACTATGCGCGCGAAATGGGCGTCGCGTTCCTGGCTTGCGGCCACCATGCGACCGAACGTTACGGCGCACCCGCGGTGGCGGCGCATGTGGCCGCCCAACTGGGCCTCGCGCACGAATTCATCGACATCGACAACCCCGCGTGAAGAGCCGAGCCGTTGCCATTACCCTGGGCGATCCCGCGGGCATCGGCCCGGAGATCATTGCCCGCGCATTTCGAGATGCACCCGAGCTCACTCGCGGCTGCTTCGTGGCTGGCGATCACGGGACCGTGCGCCGGGCGGCGCAGGCCCTCGAGGCGCCGGGACGGCTCGCACTGCCGGTTGCGGCGATCGAGGCGCCCGCCGAGGCTTTGGACGCGCCGCCACGCTGCATTCCCGTGCTGCAGGTGGTGCGCCCGCCCGATTCACCGATCGCGCTCGGCGCCATCAGCGCGATTGCCGGGCGCATTGCAGGCGACTGCGTGATCTGGGCCGCGCGCGCCGCCCTGCGGGGAGATGTGGCTGCACTCGTCACCGCGCCGCTGCACAAGGAGGCGCTGGCTGCTGCCGGCTATGCCTTCCCAGGCCACACTGAACTGCTGCAGGCCGAGGCTGCGGCGCACATGGGACGATCGGTGGCCGACGTTCCGGTGCGCATGATGCTGGCGAACGACGAACTGCGCACCGTGCTCGTGAGCATCCACATGTCCTTGCGTGCCGCGATCGATGCTGTCAGCTTCGAGGGCGTGTTGCAGACGTTGCGCATTGCCCACCGATCGCTGTCCGCGCTGCTGGGGCGCGCGCCAAGGATCGGCGTTGCCGGCCTCAATCCGCATGCGGGGGAGGGTGGGCTGTTCGGGACCGAGGAGCGCGACATCATCGCACCGGCCATCGCTGCTGCGCGTGCCGAGGGCATCGCCGCCGACGGCCCGCATGCGCCGGACACCGTCTTCATGCGCGCCCGCGCCACGGCGCAGCATGCCGGCGAATTCGACGTCGTGGTTGCGATGTATCACGACCAGGGCCTGATCCCCGTCAAGTACCTCGGCGTGGAGAAGGGCGTGAACGTCACGCTCGGGCTGCCGCTGGTGCGCACCAGCCCGGATCACGGCACTGCCTTCGACATCGCGGGGAGCGGCCGGGCCGACGCCAGCAGCCTGATCGAAGCAATCCGGATGGCGCGCGCGCTGTCTTTCAGCGGCGATTGAGGCTGTCGCGGATCTCGCGCAGCAGCATGATGTCCTCTGGCGGCCCGGCCGGCGGTGATTCCTCGTGCCTGCGACGCAGCTTGTTGATCTGCTTGACCATCAGAAAGATGATGAAGGCGAGGATCACGAAGTTGACCACGATGGTAAAGAAGTTGCCGTACGCCAGTACCGGCACGCCGGCCTTCTTGAGATCCGCCAGGTTGTTGGCGACACCCGGCGGCACCGTGCCCAGCACCACATAGAGATTGGAGAAGTCCAGCTTGCCGAACACCAGGCCAACGACCGGCATGATGATGTCGGACACGACCGAGTCGACGATCTTGCCAAACGCCGCGCCAATGATCACACCGACCGCGAGGTCGACCACGTTGCCCTTGACAGCGAATTCACGAAACTCCTTCATGAAACTCATGGGATACCTCGGGTGCTTGTTGTTGGATTGCGGCAGTATAGAAGCGCCCATGCCTCGTGGTCGCGCCCTGCGCTCGCGTTGAATTCGCTTGTGACGCTCCGCTACAATCGTCGGTTGACCCAAGCACCCATCGAAGAAGACTGAGGACCCCCATGAGTGACATCTCCGTCGGCCGCCAGCGGATCGACAGCAGCAAGCGGACGTGGTTGATCGCATCAGGCTGTGCCGGCGCAGTGGGCGGCGTGGCAACTGCCATCCCGTTCGTCAGCACCTTCCAACCTTCTGAAAAAGCCAAGGCCGCCGGTGCCCCAGTCGAGGTCGACATTGGTGGCCTGCAGCCCGGCGAGAAGCTGACCGTTGAATGGCGCGGCAAGCCCGTCTGGATCCTCAAGCGCTCGCCGGCGCAGATTGCCGAACTGCCCAAGCTCGACGGCCTGCTCGCCGATCCGCAGTCCAAGCGCAATCCCGACGAGTTCACCCCCGAGTACGCGCGCAACGAGAGCCGCTCGATCAAGCCCGAGGTCCTGGTGGTCGTCGGCATCTGCACCCACCTCGGCTGCTCGCCAACCGACAAGCTGCAGGCCGGCCCACAGCCCTCGCTGCCTGACGATTGGCAAGGCGGCTTCCTGTGCCCCTGCCACGGCTCGACCTTCGACCTGGCCGGCCGCGTCTTCAAAAACAAGCCTGCGCCGGACAACCTGCCGGTGCCGCCGCACATGTACCTCTCCGACACGCGCCTTCTGATCGGCGAAGACAAGAAGGCCTGAGGAGCAAAAGGAACATGGCTGAATTCAAGGAAATCTCACCCAACGCCCCGGCGGGTGAAAAGCTGCTGAACTGGGTCGACAACCGTTTCCCGCTCACCAAGCTGTGGAACGACCAGTGGGGCCGGTACTACGCACCGAAGAACTTCAACTTCTGGTACATCTTCGGCTCGCTGGCGATGCTGGTGCTCGTCATCCAGATCGTGACCGGCATCTTCCTCGTGATGCATTACAAGCCCGATGCGGCGCAGGCCTTCGCCTCGGTCGAGTACATCATGCGCGACGTGCCGTGGGGATGGCTGATCCGCTACATGCACTCGACCGGTGCCTCGGCCTTCTTCATCGTCGTTTACCTGCACATGTTCCGCGGCCTGATCTATGGCAGCTATCGCAAGCCGCGCGAGCTGATCTGGATCTTCGGGTGCGCCATCTTCCTTTGCCTGATGGCCGAGGCCTTCATGGGCTACCTGCTGCCCTGGGGCCAGATGAGCTACTGGGGCGCGCAGGTGATCGTGAACCTGTTTTCTGCCATCCCCTTCGTCGGCCCCGACCTGGCCCTGCTGATCCGGGGCGATTACGTGGTGAGCGATGCCACGCTCAACCGCTTCTTCAGCTTTCACGTGATTGCGGTGCCGCTGGTGCTGCTGGGCCTGGTGGTCGCACATCTGATCGCGTTGCACGAAGTGGGCTCGAACAACCCTGATGGCATCGAGATCAAGGCCAAGCGTGGCCCCGACGGCCACCCGCTGGACGGTATTCCGTCGCACCCGTACTACACGGTGCATGACATCTTCGGCGTGGTGGTGTTCCTCACCATTTTCTCCGCCGTGATCTTCTTCGCGCCTGAGGCCGGGGGCTATTTCCTCGAGTACAACAACTTCATCCCCGCCGATTCGCTGAAGACGCCGAACCACATCGCGCCGGTCTGGTACTTCACGCCCTTCTATTCGATGCTGCGCGCAATCACCAGCGAGATGATGTATGCCCTGATCGCCTGTGTCATCGCGGCTGCCGTATTCGGCGTCTGGAAGGCGCGTGTCGCCGCGGTCTTCAAGGCCATCATCGTGATCGTCGCCGTGGGTGTCGCGGCCATGATGCTGTCGATCGACGCCAAGTTCTGGGGCGTGCTGGTCATGGGCGGCGCCGTCATCATCCTGTTCTTCCTGCCTTGGCTGGACCACAGCCCGGTTCGCTCGATCCGCTATCGTCCGACTTGGCACTGGTACCTGTACGGCCTGTTCGTCATCAACTTCGTGGTCCTCGCCTATCTGGGCGTGCAGCCGCCTTCGCCAACGGGCGAGCGCGTGTCACAGGTGGGTACGCTCTTCTATTTCGGTTTCTTCCTGCTGATGCCGTGGTGGAGCCGCATCGGCGAATTCAAGCCGGTGCCCGAGCGCGTGACCTTCCACGCGCACTGAGAGAGCCGGAGCACACAAACAATGAAGAAACTGATCCTCACCTTGATCGCAGTGCTCGGCATCGTGTCCGGCGCGCATGCCGCAGAGGGCGGCATCGCGTGGGACAAGGCGCCGAACAAGACCAACGACCTCGCCGCGCTGCAGAACGGCGCCAAGCTGTTCGTCAACTACTGCCTCAACTGCCATTCGGCGGCGTTCATGCGCTACAACCGGCTGCGGGACATCGGCATCACCGAGCAGCAAATCAAGGACAACCTGCTGTTCACCACCGACAAGGTGGGCGAGACCATGAAGGCCAACATCGACCCCGTCCAGGCCAAGGCCTGGTTCGGTGGCGTGCCGCCCGACCTCACCCTGGTCGCCCGCTCGCGCGCCGGCCACGGCGGCACCGGGGCCGACTACCTCTACACCTACCTGCGTACCTTCTATCGCGATGACACGAAGGCGACCGGCTGGAACAACCTGGTGTTCCCGAACGTCGGCATGCCCCATGTGCTGTGGGAAATGCAGGGTGATCGCCGCCCGGTGTTCGACAAAGTCGAAGCCCACGGACATGAGACTGAGGTTTTCAAGGGCTGGGAGCAGGTCACACCCGGCACCATGACGCCCCTGCAGTACGACCAGGCCGTGGGCGACCTGGTGGGCTACTTGCAGTGGATGGCCGAGCCGGCGCAGAACACCCGCGTTCGCGTCGGCGTCTGGGTGCTGCTGTTCCTGGTCCTGGCGCTGGTCTTCGTATGGCGTCTGAATGCCTCGTATTGGAAAGACGTGAAGTAACAGAGGGAACGCGGCCCAGCTTTTGCGGGCGCGCGTCCTTGCGGAGTGGGTTGCCGAGAGCAACCCACTCTTTTTAGTTTTTAGGAGCCTTAAGCCATGATGGTCTTGTATTCAGGAACGACCTGCCCTTTCTCCCATCGTTGCCGCTTCGTGCTGTTCGAAAAAGGCATGGACTTCGAGATCCGCGACGTCGATCTCTACAACAAGCCGGAGGACATCGGCGTGATGAACCCGTACGGCCAGGTACCGATCCTGGTCGAGCGCGATCTGATCCTGTACGAGTCGAACATCATCAACGAGTACATCGACGAGCGCTTTCCGCATCCGCAATTGATGCCGGGCGACCCGGTCGACCGCGCTCGCGTGCGCCTGTTCCTGCTCAATTTCGAGAAGGAGCTGTTCGTGCATGTGTCCACGCTCGAGAACCGCAGCGCCAAGGGCAACGACAAAGCACTGGAAAAGGCCCGCTCGCATATCCGGGACCGGCTAACTCAACTCGCGCCCGTGTTCCTCAAGAACAAATACATGCTTGGCGACAATTTCTCCATGCTGGATGTCGCCATTGCGCCGCTGCTCTGGCGCCTGGATTACTATGGCATCGACCTGAGCAAGAATGCCGCACCGCTGCTGAAGTACGCCGAGCGCATTTTCTCGCGACCGGCCTACATCGAAGCGCTGACGCCGTCCGAAAAGGTCATGCGCAAGTAAACGCCGAACGCTGCTGCTGCTTTTTTCATGATCAATGCGCTGGAGTCCTCTTCGACCCGTCCGTACCTGATCCGGGCGCTGTACGAATGGTGCACGGACAACGGCTTCACCCCTTACGTGGCGGTGCAGGTCGACGACACCGTGCAGGTGCCGCGCGAATACGTGAAAAACGGCGAGATCGTGTTGAACATCAGCTTCGATGCAACGAGTTCGCTCAAGCTGGGCAACGACTTCATCGAGTTCAAGGCCCGCTTCGCCGGGACCGCGCGTGAGATCAGCGTGCCCGTGGGCCGCGTGATTGCGATTTATGCGCGCGAGAACGGCCAGGGCATGGCTTTTCCGGCGCCGGCGCCCAGTAGTACAGCGCCAGTCGATGCCGGCTTGGCGGGTGGGCCCGCGGCGCCCGCAGCGCGCGCGCCCCTGCGCGATGCCTCTCGCGGCGCGGAAGCCGACGCCAGCAAGGTGGTGCACCTGATCAGCGGTGAAAGCGCAGCCGAAGACGCCGCGGCAACGACGACGGCGTCCACACCGCCCGACCCCGAAGATCCGCCGCGCCCTCCAGGTGCAGGCGGTTCGCGTCCCTCGCTGAAGCGCATCAAATAGCAGATGGAGCGATGGGGCGGCGCACGCGCGGGCGCCGTTAGAATCACAGCCCATTCCCGTGCCGCTTTAGCTCAGTTGGTAGAGCAACCGCCTTGTAAGCGGTAGGTCGTCAGTTCGATTCCGACAAGCGGCACCACACAAAAAATTCGAAATCCGCATGAATGCTGGGTTTCGGGCGATCCGCAGGGCCTTCCGGTGGTCGAACTCAAGGTAGTTCCACCGGGAAAACCGTATTCGGCTCCCTGCACTTGGCTCGACGCCAAACGGTCTTCAGAACTTTTCGACATTTCGACTATCATCGAAATATGGAAGAAAAAACCGTCGTAGCCAGCCTTGCCGCCCTCGCCCAGCCGGTGCGCCTTCGGGTATTCCGCGCGCTCGTCGTTGCGGGCCCCGAGGGCCTCACCCCGGGAGTCATTGCGGAGCGCCTTGCGGTGCCCTCCACGAGCCTTTCGTTTCACTTGAAGGAGCTGACTCACGCGGGCTTGGTTACCCAGGAGCGCGAAGGTAGGAACCTGATCTACCGGGTCGCCTTCGACCAGATGGACGCGCTCCTCGGGTTCCTCACGAAGAACTGTTGCCAGGGCCAGCACTGCTTCACCGAGGCGACCGCCTGCGCCTGTTGAAGGGGCTGCCATGATTCGGTTCCACGTCCGCTTCCTGCCGGCTCAAGACTTTGGTCTACCTGAACACCCATGACCACTCCAACCTACAACGCCCTCTTCGCATGTACCGGCAACTCAGCCCGTTCCATCCTCGCAGAGGCCTCATGAACCAGACCTGGAGCACCTGCCATCCAGCGCGAGGTGCGGGCGCTGACATGACCGATTCCCCGACATGAGCGCAGTCCTCGAACCGTCCCGCCCAAGCGCGGCCTCCATGAGCGTCTTCGAGCGCTACCTCACGGTGTGGGTCTTCCTCTGCATCGTCTTGGGCATCGCCGTCGGCCAACTGTTCCCCTCGGTGTTTCAGGCCTTCGGCCGCATGGAGGTCGCGAAGGTGAACATCCCTGTGGGCTTGCTCATCTGGATCATGATCGTGCCGATGCTTCTCCGGGTCGATTTCTCGGCGCTGGGGCAAGTCGCGGGCCACTGGCGCGGCATCGGCGTGACGCTCTTCGTCAACTGGGCGGTAAAGCCCTTCACGATGGCCTTCCTCGGCTGGCTGTTCGTGCGGCACGTCTTCGCGGCGCATCTGCCTGCCGACCAACTCGACGATTACGTGGCGGGCCTGATTCTGCTGGCCGCTGCACCATGCACCGCCATGGTTTTCGTGTGGAGCAGGCTGACGGGCGGGGACCCGGTGTTCACGCTCTCCCAGGTAGCCCTCAACGACACCATCATGGTGTTCGCCTTTGCGCCCATCGTCGGCCTCCTGCTGGGCCTCTCCGCCATCACGGTGCCGTGGGACACGCTCATCACCTCCGTGGTGCTCTACATCGTCTTGCCGGTCATCCTCGCCCAGCTCTGGCGGCGCAGCTTGCTGAAGTCCGGCATCGCGACGTTCGAGCGGGCACTGGCACGCATCGGCCCCTGGTCCATCGCGGCTCTGTTGCTCACCCTGGTGCTCCTGTTCGCGTTCCAGGGCGAGGCCATCCTCAAGCAACCGCTGGTCATTGCGATGCTGGCGGTACCGATCCTCATCCAGGTCGTCTTCAACTCCGGCCTTGCGTACTGGCTGAACCGAGTGGTGGGCGAGAAGCACAACGTGGCATGCCCGTCGGCACTGATCGGAGCATCGAACTTCTTCGAGCTGGCCGTCGCCGCCGCCATCAGCTTGTTCGGATTCCACTCCGGGGCCGCGCTGGCGACGGTCGTAGGCGTGTTGATCGAGGTGCCGATCATGCTGGCCGTGGTGAAGGTCGTGAATGCTTCGCGAGGTTGGTATGAACGCTAAGCTGCCGAACGTCGATCTGGCGTGCTTCGCAAGGCCCGACCTTGAACGTTTGCACCCACGGGAGCGAGCGACCCACGCACCGCGCATCCTGCTGCTGTACGGGTCCGTTCGCGAGCGGTCGTACAGTCGCCTGCTGACTGAGGAAGCGGCCCGCCTGCTGCATGCGCTCGGCGCCGAGACGCGCACCTTCAACCCCGCTGGCCTGCCGCTCCCCGATGGCGCCCCTCAGGACCATCCGAAGGTGACCGAGCTTCGCGGCCTTGCGGCGTGGTCGGAGGGCATGGTGTGGACCTCGCCAGAGCGCCACGGCGCCATGAGCGGCATCCTGAAGGCGCAGATCGACTGGATTCCGCTGTCGTTGGGAGCCGTTCGGCCGACTCAGGGGAAGACGCTGGCGGTCATGGAGGTGTCGGGAGGGTCACAGTCCTTCAACGCCGTGAATCAGATGCGGGTGCTGGGGCGCTGGATGCGGATGCTGACCATCCCGAACCAGTCATCAGTGGCGAAGGCGTTCCTGGAGTTCGATGAGGCGGGCCGCATGAAGCCCTCGGCGTACTACGAGCGAGTCGTAGACGTAATGGAGGAACTCGTGAAGTTCACGCTCCTGACGCGGGATTCGGCGGCGTACTTGGTAGACCGCTACAGCGAACGGAGGGAGTCTGCAGAGAAGTTCTCCGCGCGGGTCAACCTGCGGTCCATCTGACGCCGGGAGGCGAACGCTCACATGATAGATGTGTGGATCAGCAACCCCACCCGCTTGGTCGGGGCCAAGTGGATCAACAACTTAGCGGCGCTCCGCTGTTGGATTCAAGCCGACAAGCGGCACACACAAAAAATCTTGGAACCCGCATGCATGCTGGGTTTAGGCTGATCCGCAAGCCTTCCGGTCGCAGAACTCACCCGTCGAAGCCGCAATGCCACCTGCATCAATCCGTATGCTGCCGCGTCAATCCGTGGTCGTCATGCAGTCAGCGGAAGGTCAGTCTGATCGAGTAAGACCCACATGTCCCTAAAGACGGACATCGCGTTGTCGATCGAGAGCACCCGCTGCAGAAAATCGCGTTGCCTCGGGCAGTTGAAATGGAGAACGGACGAAAGTGCAGGTCTAAAGCGCCGAATCAACTTCAATTCATCATTTGCGGAGCCGTCATGAACGCTCTCACTCAAGCTCTCGACCTTGCCAGGCCCGCCCTGGTGCCCGAACTCGAAGCACTCTACAAGGACATTCACCAGCATCCCGAACTGTCCATGCAGGAAGTGCGTACCGCTAAGCTCGTTGCCGATGCGATGCAAGACGCTGGCTACGAGGTGACACGCAACGTCGGCGTGACCGGCGTCGTCTGCGTGCTGAAAAGCGGCGTTGGGCCGACCGTGATGCTGCGCGCCGACATGGACGCGTTACCCATGGCTGAAAACACCGGTCTGCCGTATGCAAGCACCGTGACGGCGCGCGACGCTGACGGCATCGAGGTGGGGGTCGCACATTCGTGCGGCCACGACATGCATGTGACATGGATGATCGGCGCTGCACGCATCTTGGCATCGAACCGCGCCGAGTGGCGCGGCACTCTGGTAGTCGTGTTTCAACCAGGAGAAGAAACGGCAGAGGGCGCGACCGCCATGGTCCACGACTGGGACGAAGGCCGATTTCCGAAGCCTGACATCATCCTTGGCCAACATGTGATGGTTGGTTCGGCCGGCACCGTGAGCTATCGGCCCGGTGTCACGCTGTCGGCCGGAGACAGCCTCAAAATCAGGCTGTTCGGGCGCGGCTCGCATGGTTCGCAGCCGCAGACATCCATCGATCCGGTGATCATGGCCGCCGCGACTGCGCTGCGCCTGCAGACCATCGTCTCGCGCGAGATTGCGCCGACCGAGCCGGCGGTGCTTACGATCGGCTCGCTGCAAGCGGGTACCAAGGAAAACATCATCCCCGATGACGCCACCATCAAGCTGAACATGCGCACCTTCAGTGAGGACACGCGCGAATACATGCTCAAGTCGATCCGTCGCATCTGCTGTGCCGAATGCGATGCCTCTGGGGCCGAACGGCAACCGGAGTTCACCACCATCAACAGCTACCCGCTGACGGAGAACGACCTGGTCGCCACGCAAAAGGTCGCCGAGGCTTTCGGTCAGGCGTTCGGACAGAACGCTTCGCTCGCGGACAGTCCGGCATCCGCCAGCGAAGACTTCAGCATCTTCGGTCGCACTTGGGGCGTGCCTTATGTGTTCTGGTTCGTCGGGGGAACCAGCCCGGACGTGTACGCGAATGCCAAACGGGATCGAACCGTCAACAAAATCCCCAGCAACCACTCGCCGAAATTTGCGCCGCAGATCCACCCGACACTCGAGACCGGCCTCCAGGCCATGTTGACCGCTGCCGGCGCATGGCTTTGTCCTGGCCCATGAATATTCACGAATGGACCACGGCAGGCCTGAGCGACCATCGTCTGTTCACCATTCTCGACTTGGCAGGCACGTTTGCGTTCGCGATCAGCGGTGCGGTCGCAGCAAAAGACCGGGGACTCGACTGGTTCGGTGTCATGGTCATCGCCTTCGCAGTCGCCTGCGGCGGGGGCGTGGTGCGCGACCTATGCATCGGCGCGGTGCCGCCCACCGGGCTGACCGATCGGCGCTATCTCGCTGTCGCCTTGGTCGCGGCATGGATGACGATCGCCGCGGGCCCACTGGTCACGCGACTTGCGCACCCGGTGACCCTGTTCGATTCACTGGGGTTGGGGCTGTTTGCCGTCACCGGTGCGCAGAAGGCCATGATCTTCGGTCACAGCGCGGAGGTGGCGGTCCTGCTGGGAGTGGTCACCGCCGTGGGCGGCGGAGTTGCCCGCGACGTGCTGCTCAATCGGGTGCCGGTGATCCTCCGGCGCGAGATCTACGCGTTGGCTGCGCTGGTCGGCGCCGTCATTGAAGTGGCTGGTGAACGCCTCGGATGGATGTCGAGCTGGCGGACTTGGGTCGCTTTGACGGCGTGCTTCGCGCTGCGTTACCTGTCCCTTCGCTACAAGTGGAATCTGCCACGCGCTCCCGGACGCAATTCCAAGAGCGACTAGGCGTGCTTGTGGCATCGAGGTGGCCGAGCGTACGCCCCAGGCGCACATGCAATCTGGCAGAGGCTGTGAGGACATTGCCGCGTTAGATTGCAGTAAAAGCTGGACCACCTAGACTCTCCCTCATGGCCACCGCCCTGATTTGCACCCACGTTGCCTTGGCTGCGCTGCTTCTGGCAGCCAGCTACGCACGCGCGGCTGCAAGCAAGGCCTCGTCTCAGGCAACGCCCGCACATTCCTAAGCCCGGCGGTCCGCTCTCTCCCCTTTCAGCGCAACCATTCACCGCCGGGCACAAGCCTCGCGCGGTCGCGAATGTCAATTTCGAACGGCGTTCGCATTCGATGGAGTGCTGCAATGCACGCAGTTGGTCACGGCGAGCGAACGCTTACCGGTCTTGATTTCGCCCGTCTCTGGAAGCTCCTGGGTCAGGAGCCTGCTCCGTCGCTCGAGAACCCGCTCGCTGCTACGCCGATCGCCAGCGCCCCCACGGCGACTACGCCAGAAAGTCATTTGACCACCAGGTCGTAGCCTGGCTCTCTGACCGGCCACTTGCCTTGACCCCGCCCTGCCAGAGTCGCGACATCGCGCACTGGGAGGTTCGCGCTAGCCATGTCGAAAGATTCGCCCTGACCCCTCAGTCCACCCTTGCCGTGACCCACTTCCCCCCATACGCATTTCCATATTTCCGCATCCCTTTACACCGGCCGGCCGAACTTAGGTTCGATGTAGATCCGGCAGGGGACCGCGGCGAGTCGCTAGACGCCATCTACGACCGCATTCATAGGCCGGGCAACCCGCTCCATGGCCTGCCGACGTTCGACCTTCATGACTCACGTCTCAAAGTGCACGTCAGGGAGGCCGACGGCGAGCTCTACGCGTACGTCGAAGACACGCAACGTCGATGTCTTGCGGGCTGCACGGTGTTCAACAGACTGGTCGAAGTCGACCGCCGGGCAGATCGGCATCTTCGCTCTCCGCACTCGCGTTATCTGGCGCAATATCAACGGCTCGGTATCGCGACGGCGGTCTACGACTGGGCACTCGGCACCGGCATCTGCCTGATGACAGGCGCGCGTCAGTCGCCGGGTGCGCACGCCCTTTGGCACAGCCTGGCGCGGCGTTACGAATCTGGCTTCGCCGAGCTTCGCCAGAAGAAGCTCACCTACCTGGGCGGCAGGATTGATCCCCGGGATCTTGACCGACTGGAAACCAGGATGTTCTTGCTCCCCAGGACCAGGTCGTTGTCACAGTTCCGAGCCGCGGTCGGGATGCAAGATGCCGCACGCTGGGACGTCGGGGCGTTGGTGCGTCGAGGCGTTGAAGCCTTGAGGCCTTGATCGTTCGAAACGCGCAGGCGCAGCAACACGGGTGTGCTGAGGTAGCCTGTTGCCATGGACTCCCTGATCGCCGCCTCCGCGCGCGCCCTTGCCGCCGGCGACCCGCTCGGTGCGCTCAAGCGGGTTGCACTGCGCGACGACCCGCCGGCGCGGGCTTTGCGCGGCATCGCCATGGCGCAGCTCGGCGATCACGCGCGGGCGCGCGAACTCTTGCGCCTCGCGGCGCGTGGCTTCGGCACCCACGAGGAACTGGCGCGCGCGCGCTGCATCGTTGCCGAAGCCGAAGTGGCGCTCGCTGCCCGCGACCTCGACAGCTCGCCGCGCTTGCTGACAGCGGCGTCGGCCACGCTCGAAGCCGGGGGCGACCATGCCAATGCGCTGCAGGCGCGGCTGATCGCGGCGCGCCGGCTGCTGCTGCTCGGTCGCCTTGAGGAGGCAGCGGCTGCGCTGGCGCGCGTCGATGCGCGCGGCCAAACACCGTCGCTGGTGGCTGTAGCCGCTTTGACCGAGGCCGAGCTCGCGCTGCGGTCGCTGCGCGTCGACACGGCCCGGGCGGCGCTCGACCGTGCGTACGAGGCGGCCCAGCGCGCACGGGTGCCTGCGCTATTGGCCGAGGTCGCGGACGCGCGCACGTTGCTCGACTGCCCGGCAGCCCGGCGCCTGCATCCCGGCGGCGAGCAGCTGCTGCGCCTCGACGAGGTTGCGACGCTCCTGAACTCCGGCGCGCTGGTGGTCGACGCCTGCCGCCGCGGCCTGGGCATCGATGCGCGTTGGCGCTCGCTGGCGCGGCGGCCGGTGTTGTTCACGTTGGCGCGCGCGCTGGCCGAGGCGTGGCCTGGCGATGTCGATCGGGAAGCCTTGATCGCGTGCGCATTCCGCACCCGCCATCCCGACGAGAGCCATCGAGCACGCTTACGGGTCGAAATTGGCCGTCTGCGTGCGCTCGTCACGGCGCAGGCCTGCATCGAAGCCACTGCGCGAGGCTTCGTGCTGAAGCCACGCGATGAGCGCACCGTCGTCGTATTGGCGCCGCCCATCGATGGCGAGCAGGCATCGCTGGCAGCGTTGCTCGCCGATGGCGCGGCCTGGTCGACATCGGCCCTCGCGTTGGCCCTGGGAGCCAGTCAGCGCACCGTTCAGCGCGCACTCGCCGAGCTGGAGGCGGAGGGCCGGGTGCGCTCGATCGGACGAGGCCGGGCTCAGCGGTGGCTGTCGTCGCCGCTGTCCGGATTCACGACGATCTTGTTACTCCCCGCTGTGCTCGCGCTTGACTAGAGTTGTCACCAGGCGCCAATCAAGGTGCATCAGAAGGAGCAAGCGGTGATCAGCAAGACCTTGAAGAAAGAACCCGAGGGCGCAGTGAACGCGGCCGAAATCGTGCGCGAGTACGGGCCCTTTGGCGATGCCAGCAGTGTGCACGGCGTGACGTACGACGGCCAGCGCGTCTGGGCCGCGACCAGCGCCGGGCTGGTCGCGTTCGATCCCCAGAGCGGCCAGACCACGCGCGCTCTGGACTGTGTCGGCGACGCCGGCACCGCTTTCGACGGCACGCACCTCTACCAGATCGCCGAGTCGCGCATCGACAAGGTCGATCCGGTCACGGGCCGGGTGGTGGCGTCGATCCCGGCGCCGGGACACGGAGCCGACTCGGGGCTCACCTGGGCCGAGGGCAGCCTGTGGGTAGGCCAGTACCGTGATCGCAAGATCCACCAGATCGATCCTGCGACCGGAGAAGTCATTCGCACCATCGAGTCCAATCGCTTCGTCACGGGCGTGACTTGGGTCGATGGCGAGCTATGGCATGGAACCTGGGAAGGGGACGAAAGCGACATCCGCCGCATCGACCCGGGAAGTGGCGACGTGCTCCAGCGCCTCGAAATGCCGCATGGCACCGGCGTCAGCGGGCTGGAGTCGGACGGGGCCGGCCTTTTCTATGCGGGGGGCGGAGGAAGCGGGAGGGTCCGCGCCGTGCGGCGCCCCGGAAACGCCATCAGCTCCGAAGGCCCTGCCAAATCGGCGGGCCACGCTTGCTGCGCGCCCGACTGAAAACCGCGCAGTCCGAACCGGATCAGCTTCATGGGAAGTTCATGGCCATGGTTGGCGATCGCAGGGGTCGGCGCCCTTCATGGGCTGAACCCCGCCACCGGCTGGATGTGGGCCGCCGCCTGGGGAGTACGCTCGCGCAGTCGGGCGCAGGCACTGCTGGCGCTTGCGCCGATCGCGATCGGGCATGCCGCTTCGATTGCAGCCGTGGCGGCTGCGGTGGCGCTCGGTCTGTCGATGAACCGCCTGGTGCTGCAAGCTGTGGCGGGCGGGCTGCTGATCGTCCTCGCGGTGCTTTGCCTATGGGGCCGTGCGCCGCAGAGCGCGCGGTCGCCGGCCGGGTATGCCGGGCTGGCGCTCTGGTCGTTCATCATGTCCACTGCGCACGGCGCCGGAGTGATGCTGGTCCCGGCGCTGGTCCCGCTTTGTTTCGGGGATGCGTCGGCCCGGCGAATCAGCACGTCGGACTCGCTCATGCTGGCGCTCGCGGCCGTTGGCGTCCACGCCGCGGCGATGCTTGTCGTCACCGGTTTGATCGCCACGGGCGTTTGCCGTGGCATCGCAGCTGGCATCCGTCTGCCTGAGCACCTGGCGAAAGCCGCCTCCTGCTTCGGGAGACTCAAGCTGCCTTCGGCTCCGGGAGAATGGCCGTCAAGGCAAAGTCGACGAGATGGAGCCAGGTCGCTTCCATGCCCATGATGTTGTGGTGGTCGGAGCCGGCGATCGTCTGCACGCTGATGGGTGTCGGCCAGGCCGCGATGAGCTTCTGCGAGCGCTCCGGCAGCACCACGTCGTCCCGCTCGGCCAGGAGGACCTGTGTCTTTGCGGCGACTTCCTTGCAGTGCGTCAACGAATTGAATTGGTGGCGCAACAACAGAGAAAGCGGAACCAGCGGGAACCGCCGCTTCGCCACCTCCAGCATCGAGTCGTAGGGCGTGATCAGCTGCAGGCTCGAAAACTCCTGCCGCGCCACGAGCTGAATGGCCACCCCCGTCCCCAGGCTTCGACCGACCACGTGCAGACGCGCGTGCGGGAGGGCCCGCCGCAGGTGATTGGAAAATTGGCTGGCGTCCTGCACGGAGGCCAGCTCGGACGGGTGCCCTTCGGAGTCGGCCACTCCGCGGTAGTTGATGGCCGCGAATCCGAAGCCTTGCGGAAGCCAGTGCAGGGCTTGCGCAGTGGCGCGGACATCCTCGCCGCGTCCTGCGAAGTAGATGAACAGGTCCTGCAGCGCTTCCTCGCCATGGGGGTGATAGACATAGCCGCGCACCATCCCGCCCGGCACGGTGTGCGAGTAGGTGGAAAAGTCGTCGGACAGGTGGACGACGGGGTGCTTGCGGGCATTGAACAGGATGTGCCCTTGGCGCGTTGCCAGGAGGGTCCAGTAGGCCGCGATGCTGCCGATGGCAGCGGCCGAGGCCGAAAGTGCGATGCGAAAGGCTCTGGATGACAAGGTTTGCTTCTCAGTGGCGGCCGTGGACCTTCAGGCGCAAGGTGACGTCGGCCCAGCCCCTCGATTTCAATCGCGCCTGGAGCGCAGGCACCAGCTGCCGCAGCTTGGCTGCGGCAGCGCTGCCTCGCACCAGCAGGCACCAGCTGTTGCCGTCGACCGGCCCGGCCTGGACGGCCGAGCGCATCTCGGGCGGGATCAGTTCCTGGATGGCCTGCAGCCGTTCGGAGGCGTCGCGCGCACGCGCCATCAGGCTGGCCAGCGTGGGCGAATCCTCGGCGGCTTGCTGCAGGGTGAGGGGATGGAGACGACGGTTCATGGCAAGGTGCTGAAATGGCAACGCGGCTAAAATGCCCGGTTTGCCGGCACTCGTGCTGGCGGGGTCCGTCCCATTTGGCGTGTTGATTTTGCGCCAGGCGCGCCCACCTGCTTTCACTTTCTTAGGAATTTCGGTCGCGGACCCGCATGCCATGGGGTCGCTGTCGACCCGCTCGCATGGCCACCAATTTCCTGACCCAGATCTTCGGCAGTCGCAACGACCGGCTCCTCAAGCAGTATCGCAAGACGGTCGATCGCATCAATGCGCTCGAGCCGACGCTCGAGAAGCTCAGTGACGACGCCCTGCGTGCCAAGACCCAGGAGTTCAAGGACCGGCTCGGTCGGGGCGAGACCGTCGACGACCTGCTGCCCGAAGCCTTTGCCGTCGTGCGCGAAGGCTCCAAGCGCGTGATGAAGATGCGCCACTTCGATGTGCAGCTGCTGGGCGGCATGGCGCTGCATTTCGGCAAGATCGCCGAGATGCGCACCGGCGAAGGCAAGACCCTGACTGCCACGCTGCCGGTGTACCTCAATGCGCTGACCGGCAAAGGCGTGCACGTGGTGACGGTGAACGACTACCTCGCCAATCGCGACGCGCGCTGGATGGGCCGCCTCTACAACTTTCTCGGCCTCACGGTGGGCATCAACCTGCCGCAGATGCCGCGCGAGGAAAAGCAGGAGGCCTACGGCAGCGACATCACCTACGGCACCAACAACGAGTACGGCTTCGACTACCTGCGCGACAACATGGTCTACGAGACGCAGGACCGCGTGCAGCGCGGGCTGAACTACGCCATCGTCGACGAGGTGGACTCCATCCTGATCGACGAGGCGCGCACGCCGCTGATCATCAGCGGGCAGGCCGAGGACCACACCGAGCTCTACCTGGCCATCAACAAGGTCGTGCCGCTGCTCACCCGCCAGGAAGGCGAGGCCGATCCCCGCACCGGCGAAGGCGTTACCAAGCCGGGTGACTTCACGGTGGACGAGAAGACACACCAGGTGTTCCTGACCGAGGAAGGCCACGAGAAGGCCGAGCGGGTCCTCTCCGAATTCAAGCTGCTTCCCGAGGGCGCCTCGCTCTACGACCCGGCCAACATCACGCTGATGCATCACCTGAATGCGGCGCTGCGCGCGCGGCATCTCTACCACCGTGACCAGCACTACGTGGTGCAGCAGGGCGAGGTGGTGATCGTCGACGAATTCACCGGCCGCCTGATGACCGGCCGGCGATGGAGCGACGGCCTGCACCAGGCCGTCGAAGCCAAGGAAGGCGTCGAAATCCAGGCCGAGAACCAGACGCTCGCCTCGATCACGTTCCAGAACTACTTCCGCCTCTACGCCAAGCTGGCGGGCATGACCGGCACGGCCGACACCGAGGCCTACGAGTTCCAGGAGATCTACGGCCTGGAGACCATGATCATCCCGCCGAACCGGCCGAGCAGGCGCGAGGACCAGCTCGACCGCGTCTACAAGACCACGCGCGAGAAGTACGAAGCCGCGATCGAGGACATCCGCGAGTGCTACGAGCGCGGGCAGCCGGTGCTGGTGGGCACCTCGTCGATCGAGAATTCCGAGATCATCGACGGACTGCTCTCCAAGGCCGGCCTGCCGCACCAGGTGCTCAACGCCAAGCAGCATGCGCGCGAGGCCGAGATCGTGGCACAGGCGGGCCGGACCAAGATGATCACCATCGCGACCAACATGGCTGGCCGCGGCACCGACATCGTGCTCGGCGGCAACGTCGAAAAGGCGATCGAAGCGGTCGAGATCGACGAGGTCATGGACCCTGCCACCAAGGCGTCCGAGATCGCGCGCCTGCGCGCCGATTGGGAAAAGGACCACGAGTTCATCAAATCGGTCGGCGGCCTGCGCATCATCGCCACCGAGCGCCACGAATCGCGGCGCATCGACAACCAGCTGCGCGGCCGTTCGGGCCGCCAGGGCGACCCCGGCTCGTCGCGCTTCTACCTGAGCCTGGACGACCCGCTGATGCGCATCTTCGCAGGCGACCGCGTCAAGGCCATCATGGACCGCCTCAAGATGCCGGACGGCGAGGCGATCGAGGCCGGCATCGTCACCCGCAGCATCGAGAGCGCTCAGCGCAAGGTCGAGGCGCGCAACTTCGACATCCGCAAGCAGCTGCTCGAGTATGACGACGTGTCGAACGACCAGCGCAAGGTGATCTACCAGCAGCGCAACGACATCCTCGATGCCGGCGACCTGACGGCGCAGATCGCCGCATTGCGCGAAGGCTGCTTCACGGACCTGGTCCGCGAGTACGTGCCCGCCGAGTCGGTCGAGGAGCAGTGGGACCTGGCCGGCCTCGAGAAGACACTTGCGAGCGAGTGGGGCATCGACCTCCCGCTGCAGAAGGAAGTAGAAGCGGCGACCGCCATGAGCGACGAGGACGTCGTCGAGAAGGTGATCACCGCTGCCAACGAGGCCTTCAATGCCAAGGTGGACTTGATCGGGCAGGAGAACTTCACGCAGTTCGAGCGCATGGTGCTGCTCCAGAGCATCGACACCCACTGGCGCGAGCACCTGGCCTCGCTGGACTACCTGCGCCAGGGCATCCACCTGCGCGGCTATGCGCAGAAGCAGCCCAAGCAGGAATACAAGCGCGAGGCCTTCGAGCTCTTCGGCCAGCTGCTCGATTCGGTCAAGAACGAAGTCACGCGCCAGCTCATGACAGTTCGCGTGCAATCCACCGAGCAGCTGGAGCAGGCGGCCGAGGCCATGGAGAGCCGCGGCGAGAACCTGGCCAACATCACCTACAGCGCTCCGACCGAGACAGGCGAGGTGGAGGTCCGCGTGGACGAGGAAAGCCAGCGCCGCCTCGCGGCAATCGCTGCGGGTGGCCTGTCTGCCGGCGCCGCTGCCTTCGCGCGCGTGGGACGCAACGATCCCTGCCCCTGCGGCAGCGGCAAGAAGTTCAAGCATTGCCACGGTAAGTTGACCTGACCTGACACCGAACGAACTGAAATCTGCCATGCCAGTGAATCTTTCCGCTCCCGATCCCGCGGCGCTGCACGCGGTGCCCGGCATTCGCATCGGCGTGGCCGAAGCGGGCGTACGCAAGGCCAACCGCAAGGACCTGACGGTCGTGCTGATCGACGAAGGCGCCGCGGTCGGCGGCGTGTTCACGCAGAACCGCTTCTGTGCCGCGCCGGTTCAGGTCTGCCGCGAACACCTGCAGAAGAACTTCGGCATCCGCGCGATGCTGATCAACACCGGCAACGCGAATGCCGGCACCGGTGAGGACGGGCTGGCGCGCACCCGCGCGACCTGCATCGCGCTGGCCCGCAAGCTCGAGGTGGCGACCGAGCAAATCCTGCCCTTCTCGACCGGTGTGATCATGGAGCCGCTGCCCATCGACCGCATCGAGGCGGGCCTGCCGGCCGCGCTGGCCGATGCGCAGCCCGGCCACTGGGCCCGTGCGGCCGAGGGCATCATGACCACCGACACCGTGCCCAAGGCCTTCAGCCGGCAGGTGCAGATCGGCGGCGCGACCATCAGCATCACCGGCATCAGCAAGGGCGCCGGAATGATCCGGCCCAACATGGCGACCATGCTGGGCTTCATGGCGACCGACGCGAAGATCGCGCCCGCGCTCATCCAGCCCCTGGCCAAGGCCCTGGCCGACGCCTCCTTCAACCGCGTGACCATCGACGGCGACACCTCGACCAACGATTCCTTCGTGGTCATTGCGACGCAGAAGGCCGCGCACGCCGCCATCGATTCGCTCGATTCGCCCGATGGCCGCGCGCTGGTCGAGGCCATGCAAGAGGTCGCTCGCCTCCTGGCCCAGGCCATCGTGCGCGACGGCGAAGGTGCCACCAAGTTCATCACCGTGCGCGTGGAGGGCGGCCGCGACGCCGCCGAATGCCGGCAGGTGGCCTACGCGGTCGCACATTCGCCGCTGGTCAAGACTGCTTTCTATGCCAGCGACCCGAACCTCGGGCGCATCCTGGCGGCGGTCGGGTACGCGGGCATCGCCGACCTCGACCAGACCGGCATCGATCTCTACCTCGACAACGTGCACGTGGCCGTCAAGGGCGGGCGCAATCCGAGCTACCGCGAGGAAGACGGCCAGCGCGTGATGAAGCAGAGCGAGATCACCGTGCGCATCGCGCTCGGCCGCGGCGAAGCCGCGGACACGGTGTGGACCTGCGACCTGAGCCACGACTACGTGTCGATCAACGCCGACTACAGGTCATGAATGAGAAGTTCGAACGCCTGATCGAGCGCGCCGAGCAATTGATCGGCCGCATCGAATCCATCCTTCCCCAGCCGCTGGCAGCGCCGGCCGACTGGCACGCCTCCATCGCCTGGCGCTACCGCCGGCGCAGCTCGGGCCATGGCACGCTAGAGCCGGTGCGCCACCTGGCGCCGATGCCGCTCGACGCGCTGAAGGAAATCGACGTCCAGAAGGAAAAGATCGAGCGCAACACGCGTCAATTCGTGGAAGGCAAGCCGGCCAACAACGTGCTGCTCACCGGGGCCCGCGGCACCGGCAAGTCGTCGCTGATCCGCGCCTGCCTTCATGCCTACGCGCCCGAAGGCTTGCGTCTGATCGAGGTCGACAAGGCCGAGCTGACCGACCTGCCGGACATCGTCGAGGTGGTATCGCAGCGACCCGAGAAGTTCATCATCTTCAGCGACGACCTGAGCTTCGACGAGGGCGAGCCGGGCTACAAGGCGCTCAAGTCGATCCTCGACGGCTCGGTGGCTGCGGCTACGCCCAACGTGCTGATCTACGCGACCAGCAACCGGCGCCACCTGTTGCCCGAGTACATGAAAGACAACCTGAGCTACACCCACACCGAGGACGGCGAGGTGCACCCGGGCGAAGTGATCGAAGAAAAGATCTCGCTGTCGGAGCGCTTCGGCTTGTGGGTGAGCTTCTATCCCTTCAGCCAGAACGAGTACCTCGCGATCGTCGCGCAGTGGCTGTCCTCCTTCGGCGCCGATGCGGCGACCATCGAGGCCGCGCGCCCGGAGGCGCTGGTCTGGGCGCTGGAGCGCGGCTCGCGCAGCGGCCGCGTCGCCTACCAGTTCGCGCGCGACTACGCCGGGCGGCACTGAGCGCGTCGATGGCGGACGAACGCAAGCACACCGAGGTGGCGGTAGGCATCCTGATCCGCGCGGCCGACGAGGCATTGCTGCTGTCGACGCGTCCTGAAGGCAAGCCCTATGCCGGCTACTGGGAGTTCCCGGGCGGCAAGATCGAGAGCGGCGAGTCCATCGAGCAGGCATTGCGGCGCGAGCTGCACGAGGAGCTGGGCATCACCATCGATGCCGCCGAGGTCTGGAAAACCACCGAGCACGACTACCCGCACGCGCTGGTACGCCTGCACTGGTGCAAGGTGCGCGCGTGGCGGGGCGAGTTCGAGATGCGTGAAGGCCAGGCCATGTGCTGGCAGCAGCTGCCTTTGTCGGTCACACCGGTGCTGCCGGGGGCGTTGCCGGTGCTCGACTGGCTGGCGCAAGAACGCGGCCTGGCCCGGCCCGCCTACTGAAGCTTGGGGTCTCCGAAAGCCTCGTCATCGGGCGGCGCCTCCGCCGGCATCCGGAATTCTTCGTTGGCCCAGGCGCCGAGATCGATGCCCTTGCAGCGCGCGCTGCAAAACGGGCGGTAGGGATTGCTCGGTCCGTAGACGCTGTCCTGGCCGCACGCCGGGCAACGCACGATGCGCTCGCCAGCGGCAGTCTTCTTGCTCGTTGCCATCGCAAGCCTCAAGCGCAGAGAGTGAGCTCGAAAGGGGTATCTTCCGTGCTCTGGTGCAGGCGGTCGTCCGCCTCGTGCCGCATCAGCCGCACCGACACCATCAGCCGATTGCCGCTGATCTCTGGAATGAGGCCCAGCCGCGGGTCGATGCGCAGCCTCAGCAGTTGAAAGCTGCGGCCCTGCGGCAGCGTTTGCTGGAACTGGCCGCCGGTGGCGATCACCTTGTAGGGCACGTCGGCATCGCGCAGCAGCTTCAGCAGCAGGTAGATCGACTCGGCCAGGGGCGCAAGCGTGGAGGACCAGCGCTCCAGATCGGCACGGCGCTCGTGGGCCTGGCGGTGCTGCCAGGCGTAGTAGGCGGGCAGATCGAACTCGCAGGTCCCGCCGGGAATGCTCGCGCGGCTGCGGATGCTCATCAGCCACTCGTTCTCGGTCAACGCCTGACCCGCCTTGCCCGCTATCGTGTTGAGCGTCGCAAAATTGCTTTCGAGCTTGGCGACGATCTGGTCCAGCACCGCCTCGGAAATCGCGGGGTTGCCGCGGTAGCCATTGAAGACGTTCTTGTGCTTGTCCAGGTCGCGCAGCACGTCGGCCTTGAGGTCGGCGCGCGCGGCCACATCCATGATCTCGAAGATCGTGACCAGCGCGTAGTGGTGGGACAAAGGCGAGTCGGCGGGTACGAGCTCGCCGAGGCGGCGAAACAGGTGCTCCAGCCGCAGGTAAGTCCGGATGCGCTCGTTGAAGGGGTATTCGTAGAGGATCACGTGTGTGTGGGTTTCCCGTCGCGGGATGATAAGCCTCTCACGGTGACTTCGTCTGTGGGACAGGCAGCACTTCACGCACCACGCCCAGCATGTACTCGCCCAGCGCCAGCTGCCCATGCATGGACAGGTGGGTGTCGTTCGAGAAATAGAAGTCCTGGATCTTCTCGCTCTTCTCGCGGGAAAAGGCGTAGAGGTCGGGGCCGAGTCTGGCCTCGACGAAGCCCTTCACGAAGTCTTTCGAGAAGTCGGGCCTGAGGTAGACGGTGGCCTTGTTGGGGATCACCATCCACAGCTGCGGGATGGCCGGGTGCTGCGCGGCAAAGGCCTTGATGCGCTCCAGCGTGCCCAGGGTCAGGGGGCCGTTGCCTTCTTCATCGACGAAGACGGGCAGCTTGTTGCACTCGCGATGGGAAAAGTACTTGCAACCTCCGGGAAAGGACCGGACCCAGGTGTTCTTGTTGAAGAGCAGATCGACCTGAGACTTCTTCGCTCGCCACGAGTTGTAGTAGGCCTCGGGGCCGGTATCGAAACGTGCGGTCCAGTTGGGCAGGGCATCGGGGCCCGGAAGCACGGCGGGCTTGACGAAGGGCTCGAGCCTGGACTCGAAGGGCTTGACGACCTTGTTGCAGGCTTGGCCGTCTACCGTGCGCTCGTCGAGCAGGCGCTCCACGCTTTCGAAGATTATCAGCTTGCCCTTGAAGCCCGCGCGCTGGAGCCACTGGTCGAAATCCTTGCACATCACCGTGCCGTACTGGCCCCAGTAGGTGGTGGCGACGCGGTAGCCCGCTTTCACCAGCGAGGCCTGCCAATAGAGCGTCATCGAGAAGCTGTCGCCGATGACCAGGACGTCGGCCTCGCCGACCGGAGCCGCCTTGAGGTAGGCCGGATCGACCGTGGGGCCGGGCTTGGTCCAGCCGAAATCCTCTTCCGCCAGGTGGCCGATGCGGGTCAGATCGCCATAGGGCGGGAGCGTGGTCAGAGAGACGAGCCACATCGCGAACACGATGACATAGCCGGTGACGAAGATGCGGAGCCAGATCTTTGCGAGCTTCATGTCGCTTGTTTCAGAATTGGAAGTACAGGAAGGGGCTGTAGCCGCCCAGCTTCGACACCGCCCAGGCAAACACCAGGAAGCTGCCTGCAGCGACCATGACGGTCGAACCCAGGGCCAGCACCCTGTTGCCCGCCAGTCCCTGCGGATGCGGCACCCACCGCTCGAGCGAAATGGTGGGCGGGAAGGCCAGGCAGATGATCAGGCCGACCAGCAGCGTCCTGAAGAACTCCGACTTCCGGTAGGGCACCAGCCCCAGCTCGCTGAAGGCCGTGGGCGGTGCCCCGTGGAAGCCCAGCATGCCTTTGTAGACCGCCATTGCCGTGTGCATGCCGTCGGCGCGGAAGACCACCCACGCGACCATCACGCAGAGGAACGTCAGCAGCCAGCCGATCACACGGGCCACGGGCCCTGCAGGAACGTTTCGCCGCACCTTGGCATTCCAGAGGTGGTTGATCATCAGGTAGGCGCCATGCAGCGCGCCCCAGATCACAAAGGTCCAGGCGGCGCCGTGCCAGAGCCCGCCCAGCAGCATGGTGAGGAACAGGTTGAGGTAGCGTCGGGCAGGACCCTTGCGATTGCCGCCCAGCGGCACATAGAGGTAGTCGCGCAGGAAGGTCGACAGCGAGATATGCCAGCGCCGCCAGAACTCGATGATGTTGGTCGACTTGTAGGGCGAGCGGAAGTTGAGGGGCAGTTGCACGCCCAGGCACAGTGACAGGCCGACCGCCATGTCCGAGTAGCCCGAGAAATCGAAGTAGATCTGCAGCGTATAAGCGAGCACGCCGAACCAAGCGGTGTAGAGCGTGGGCGCCATGCCGTTGTGCGCGCCGTTGAACATCAGGTCCGCGTACTGCCCCATCGGGTCGGCAATGAGCAGCTTCTTGGCAAGCCCGAAGCTGAAGATGGCCAGGCCCACGGCCACCTTGTGCGGATCGGCCCTGTAGGTCTGCGGATTGGCGAACTGCGGCATCATCTGCGCGTGGTGCAGCACCGGCCCGGCGATCAGGTGGGGAAAATAGGTGACGAACAGCGCGTAGTGGATGAAGCTACGCTCGTGCACCTTGCCCTGCCAGCAATCGACCAGGAAGGCGATCTGCGTGAAGGTGTAGAACGAGATCCCGATCGGCAGCGCAATGTGCAGCATCGGTATCGGCGAGAAGCCCGCGGCCGCCAGTCCTTCATTGACGTTCGAGACGAAGAAGTTCGCGTACTTGAAGATGGCCAGCACGCCCAGGTTGACCACCAGGGCGATGATCAGCAGGCGCTTGCGCTCGGCGTCGCTGCGCCCCGGCCCGGGCGTGAGCCGCAGTCCGAACCAGTAGTTGATGCAGATCGAGCCGATCAGCAGCGGCAGGGCCTTGACACTCCACCAGCCGTAGAAGAACAGCGAGGCGAGGGCCAGGAAGCCGGCCGCAGCGCGCGCATTGCGTTTGCCGATCATGAAAAAACCGAGCAGGACGATCGGGAAATAGACGAAGAGAAACGCGTGCGAATTGAAAAGCATCTCTGATGGGGCGCACGCGCTGGCCTCGCGCGCCGTCTTCTTCTGTTCGATGGAGGAGCCGCCGCCGAGGCAGCAAACCTTGGATTATCGCTGGGCAGCCGGACGCCAGGACAGAGCGCGGACCTCGGCCGCAAGTTCCTCCAGCGAGAGCGCCTCGTTGAAGATCACCGCGTCCGCGGCTGCCCGGCGTGCACTGCGCGGAGCCTGTTGGGCGATCACGGCGCGCACCGCCTCGGGGCTCCAGCCTGAGCGCGCGACCACGCGCTGCAACTGGGTCTCTTCGGTGGCGTCGACCACCAGCACGCGGTCGACCAAAGCGCGCCAGCGCCTCGATTCGACCAGCAGGGGCACGTCGAAGACGATCAACCCCCGGCCGGCGGCCGCTGCTGCCTGGGCTTCGCATTCCATGCCGATCGCGGGGTGAAGAATAGCCTCCAGCCGCTGCTTTGCCGCAGGGTCCGCAAACACCAGCTCGCGCATGCGGGCGCGGTCCATGCTGCCGTCCGCAGCGACGACGGTGGGCCCGAAGACGGCCTCGATGGCCGGCATCGCGGCGCCTCGCGGCTGGGTCATGGCGCGCGCAATGGCGTCGGTGTCGATCAGTGTTGCGCCATCGGCGACCAGGATGGATGCGACCGTGCTCTTGCCGCTGCCGATCCCGCCGGTCAGTCCGATGCGCAGGCTCAGCCCATCAGGGCGCCCAGGGGAAATGCGAAGGGGATCCATTGCCGCACAGTATCGGGCCCGGCGACGAGGCACACGAGCCCGGCGCCCGCCAGGAAGGGGCCGAAGGAGATCGGAACATCCTTGTGCGCCAGTTTGCCGAGCAGCAGCAGGAGGCTGCCGAGGATGGCCCCCACCAGGGACGAGACCAGCACGATCGCGATGAGATAGTCGGCACCCAGCCAGGCGCCGAGCGCGGCCAGCAGCTTGAAGTCGCCGTAGCCCATGCCTTCCTTGCCGGTCGCAAGCCGATAGGCGTGATAGACCAGCCAGAGGCTCAGGTAGCCGAACACCGCACCCCAGACCGCCGAGGCGAGCGGCACGCCGGTCAAGCCTGCTGCCGCGCCAATGAGGCCCAGCCACAGCAGTGCATAGTTGAGGGAGTCCGGCAGGTACTGCGTATCCAGGTCGATCAGGAACTGGCAGACCAGCAGCGCGGCGAAGGCGGCCCACAGCGCTGCGGCGGGCGACAACCCGTAGCGCCACCCGCACAGCGCGAACAGCCCCGCGGTGACCAGTTCTACCAGAGGGTAGCGGGGGCTGATCGGCGCTTTGCAGGCGCTGCAGCGTCCGCGCAGGAACAGGTAGCTGAGCACCGGCACGTTTTCGTACCAGCGGATCGCATGTCCGCAGTGCCCGCAGCGCGACGCCGGCCGGGCCAGGCCAAAGGGAGGGAGGGCGTCCACCGCCTGGGCCGCTTCGCCGGCGGCTGCCTCGAGCCGGGGGGGCGTGTTCGATTTCGGCCCGAACACCAGGCTCCACAACGAGGGCACGCCCTCGACCTTCATCAGGTTGCCTACGGCCTCGGCCAGCCACTGCCGGTACATCATCATCGGCGTGCGGTAGATCACCACGTTGAGGAAGCTGCCGACGAGCAGCCCCAGCACGCCGGCCAGCGCGGCGTCGAGCCCCTGCGACAGCAGCATCAGACGACCTGGCCGAGCTTGAAGATAGGCAGGTACATCGAGACCACGATGCCACCGATGATCACCCCGAGGAACACGATGATGATCGGCTCCATCAGGCTCGACAGGCCCGCGACCATGTCATCGACCTCCGACTCGTAGAAGTCGGCAGCCTTGCCCAGCATGTGGTCGATGGAGCCGGACTCCTCGCCGATGGCGGTCATCTGGAGCACCATCGAGGGGAACAGGTTGGCGTTGGTCATGGCCATCGTCAGGCTGGTACCGGTCGAGACTTCCTGCTGGATCTTGAGCGTGGCGTCTGCGTATACGGTGTTGCCCGACGCGCCGCCCACCGAATCGAGGGCCTCCACGAGCGGCACGCCCGCCGCGAACATGGTGGCGAGGGTTCGGGTCCAGCGGGCCACGCAGGATTTCTCGATCAGCGTGCCGAAGATCGGCACACGCAGCAACAGGCGGTCCATGAAGCGCTGGACCTTTTCGTTGCGCTTCCACGCCTGGAAGAAGAAGTACAGACCACCGCCGATCACGCTGAAGATCAGCCACCAATAGGCGACGAAGAACTCGCTGATTCCCATCACGATGAGCGTCGGTGCCGGCAGGTCGGCGCCGAAGGAGCTGAACACCTGCTTGAAGGCCGGGATCACGAAGATCATGATGATCGCGACCACCACGAAGGCCACGACGACCACCGAGGTGGGATACATCAACGCCGACTTGATCTTCGATTTGATGGCCTCCGTCTTCTCCATGTAGGTGGCGAGGCGGTCGAGCAGCTCTTCCAGAATACCGGCGGCCTCGCCGGCTTCAACCAGGTTGCAGTAGAGGTTGTCGAAGTACTTCGGGAACTTGCGGAAGGCGGCGGACAGCGAGGTCCCGGTCTCGACATCACTGCGAATGTCGTTGAGCAGCTTGGCAACGCTTGGATTGGCATTGCCGCGGCCCACGATGTCGAAGGCCTGCAGCAGCGGGACGCCGGCCTTCATCATGGTTGCCAGCTGGCGGGTGAAGATGGCGATGTCCTTGGGCTTGATGGCCTTGCCCGAGCGCATCCGCCGCTTCTTGATCTTCGAGGCCAGCACGCCCTGGCGGCGCAGCGCGGCCTGGACCTGGTTCTCGCCGGCCGCGCGGATTTCGCCACGCACCACCTTGCCGTTGCGGTCCTTGCCTTCCCACTCGAAGACGTATTCCTTGAGCGCCGTCCGGGATGCTGCTGCTGTTGCCATTCGATGTCCGCTTCTCTATTCGTTGGTGACCGCGAGCACTTCTTCGAGAGAGGTCAGGCCCTGCATGACCTTCCGCAGCCCGGAACTGCGCAGCGAGCGCACGCCCTCGGCCTCGGATTGCCGGGCGATCTCGAGCGCGCTTCCATCGCGCAGGATGATCTTCTGGATTTCCTCGGAGATCGGCATCACCTGGTAGATGCCCACGCGGCCCTTGTAGCCGCCGTTGCAGGACGGGCAGCCGACGGGCTTGTAGGGCTTCCAGGTGCCGTCGATGTCGCGGTCCTTGAAGCCGGCTTCGAGCAGCGCCTCCCTGGGCACCTCGATTGGCGCCTTGCATACGGTGCACAGCCGGCGCGCGAGCCGCTGCGCGGTGATCAGGATCACGCTGGAGGCGATGTTGAAGGGCGCGATGCCCATGTTGCGCATCCGCGTCAGCGTGGTCGGTGCGTCGTTGGTGTGCAGGGTCGACAGCACCAGGTGGCCGGTTTGCGCGGCCTTGATCGCGATGTCGGCGGTTTCCAGGTCGCGGATTTCGCCGACCATGATGATGTCCGGGTCCTGGCGCAGGAAAGCGCGCAGCGCCGCCGCGAAGGTCAGACCCGCCTTGTCGTTGACGTTGACCTGGTTGACCCCGGGAAGGTTGATTTCGGATGGGTCCTCGGCCGTGGCGATGTTGACGCCCGGCTTGTTCAGCAGGTTCAGGCAGGTGTAGAGCGAAACCGTCTTGCCCGAGCCGGTCGGCCCGGTGACCAGCACCATGCCGTAGGGGCGGCCGATGGCTTGCATCAGCCGCTCTTTCTCGTCGGCGTCATAGCCCAGGGCATCGATGCCCAGGCGCGCGCTGCTCGGGTCGAGGATACGCACCACGATCTTCTCGCCGAACAGCGTGGGCAGGGTGCTGACGCGGAAGTCGATCACCCGGTCGGCGCCGATCTTGAGCTTCATGCGGCCGTCCTGCGGCACCCGCTTCTCGGAGATGTCCAGCCGGGAAATCACCTTGATGCGCGAAGCCAGCTTGTCCTTGATGACCGTGGGCGGCGTGGCGATCTCGCGCAGCTCGCCGTCGATCCGGAAGCGCACGCGGTACTGATGCTCGTAAGGCTCGAAGTGGATGTCCGACGCCCGCATGCTGAAGGCGTCGAGCAGCATCTTGTGCAGGAAGCGGACGACCGGCGCATCCTCGACCTCGGCGATCGCGGCTTCGTTCGCCTCGGCGCTCTCGGCGATCGAGGAGTCGTCGAACTCGAACTCGGCGCCGACGATGCTGTCGATCGTTTCGGCGGCGCTCACCGCCGCCGCCTCGATCATGCGCGAGAGCTTGTCGTACTCGGCAACGACCCAGTCCACGCCCATCTGGGACGCGAACTTTATTTTTTCCGCCGCCTGCTGGTCGGACGGGTCGGCTGTTGCGACGATGAGACGGTTGTTGCGCTTGCTGAGCACCACCACCCGGTAGGCCTGACACAGCTTGGAATCCAGCAGGTCCTTGGGCAGGCGCTGGGAATCGACGGCGTCAAGGTCGAGCAGGGGGGCGCCGAACGCGCTCGACAGGGTGTGGGCGAGATCCGCCGCAGACACCGCGCCGGTGCCGGTCAGCTCGGCGATGAAGCTGCTTCGCCCGCTGAGCGACTTCTGATAGATCTCCTCCGCGGTCCTCACCGGCAGCTTGCCGGCGGAGATCAAGGCGCGCGCCAGCCCGGGGAGGGCGATCGATGCGCTTTCTTTGGCGAGAGGGTCAGCGGCGGCCATTCAGTGTGAATGTAACAAGACGTGAAAAAGCTTCACGATCATCGCTGATCGGCCCTGGGCTGTAAACCGCGACCCTCGACACGCGGACGGGGTATCGTGCATTTACAGCCGAAAAGGCTGGCCAGATGAACGCGAGCAGCTTGCGGCTTCGTTCGAGCGGGTCGCCAGGGCCGGCACCAGTGCTTGGCGGACCTCCCGGAAATTCCAGAGGTCTGCCGGACCTTGCTGACTCCGACACTTTGTCCAGCGTTGGAACGAAGCGCCAGTTTAGCTTGCTCATTGGGGGAACCCCTGGAAGTGGACGGCGACCAGTGAGTACCGTCCCACCACGCGCCGTTTCCATCATCCGCCGGGTCACCGGGAAGAGCCAGCCCTTCCGGCTATTTCGCCGCCTCGACCTTCAGTCGCTCGTTGGGCAGCTCGCCGAACATTTCCGGCGCATAGAGCGCCTCCACCCGGCTGGGCGGCAGCGTGAATTCGCCGACGTTGTTGAGCCGCACCGTGTACTCCATCTTCACCGTGCCTTTGGGCAGGTACTCGTAGTAGCTGCGGAAGGCCTCGAAGCTGCGCTCCTCGAAAGCCGGCCAGCCAGGGCCCGAGCGCTTCTCGCCCTGCGTTGCGATCTGGGAATCGCGGCCTAGGCCGCTACCAAGGATGGTCGCGCCGCCCGGGACGGGATCGGTGATCGCGACCCAGGTCATGTCGGCGCTGGCGTCGACCTCCAGGCTGACCCGCAGCACGTCCCCGCGCGTGTAGATGCCCTTGAGCGCCTGTTCCACCGGCGTCACGGTCTTCCTGATCGCATAGCCGGCGGCGAAAGGCGCCTTGAGCTGGACGGCCGCGACGGACTGCAGCGTGAGCCACGGCTTGCCGCTGCCGCTCTGCGTCACCAGCAGGGTGTCGCGTGCCACTGCCGAGCCGGCAGGCCAGGTGAGGAACATGGCGTTGTTGCGCAGGTTGCCGGGGGCGGCCGGGGCGCCGAAGGCAGTCGTCTGGTTCGGCGCTCCGGCCGGGTCGCTGGCCTTGACGCGCTCGACCTTGCTCCAGTCCACCTGCGCCTTGGCATTGCCGAGGTTGGCGGCGGTGATGCCGGTCACCGGTGTGTTCTCGAACTGCCTGGAGAACTTCTCGAGCGCCAGACCGCCCCACAGATTGGCCGTGGTCGTATGCCACGCGCCTTTCTGCTGGCGCCCGATGAAGCCGCTGGCCAGCCGCCCGATGTCTTCCTTCCATGCCGGATCGTCCAGCACCGCGAGCAGCAGGCGCGCGGTATTGACGTCGCCGTTGGCCATCAGCCACCACCAGTAGTCGTCGCGCTCGGTGCTGAAGATCAGCTTCGTGCCCTGATAGCTCAGGCGGGCCTTCAGCACGTTGTTCGCCTCATCGAGGCGCTGCTGCCG
Organism: Variovorax sp. PBS-H4; assembly: GCF_901827205.1. Taxonomy (NCBI): domain Bacteria; kingdom Pseudomonadati; phylum Pseudomonadota; class Betaproteobacteria; order Burkholderiales; family Comamonadaceae; genus Variovorax; species Variovorax sp. PBS-H4. The sequence continues at coordinate 1,456,016 of NZ_LR594675.1, forward strand.
CTGCGGCACGTCGGGCACGCGCTTGAGGATGTTGAGCCAGTCGACCACCGCGCTGGTCGGCCACTGGTTGGGCGTGATGGCAATGCTCCCGGCCATGCGACCCTGTACCTTGCCGTAGCGCGACAGAGCTTCCAGTGCCGCGAGCTTGCGCACGTCCAGGTCCTTGCGCGGGCTCCAGAACGCGCGCTGGATGCGGCCTTCGACGAAGGCGATCAGGCCCTGTTCCATCGGCGCGCGCGTGGCATCCGGCAGCGCAAACGCAGGGTCGAGCGCGGCCGCCTCGTGGGCAGCGGCGAGCAGGTAGGCCGTCAGGATGTCGCTGCCGCGGTTGGCTTCCCCGTCGCGTGGCGGAAAGTAGTTGGCCAGGCCATCGCCATCGAGATAGCCGGGCAGCTGCGCGACCACGGCCTGCCAGGCCTTGCCATCGCGCAACCCGATGGACTTGCTGGTCTTCTGCTCCAGGCAGGCGTAGGGATAGGCGGCGAACCAGTCGCGCACGCCGGTCAATCCCTCGGCCAGCCGCGGCTGCAGCGACAGCTTGAGCCCTCCGCGGCCGGGGAGGGCATCGGCCGGCGGCGCGACGTCCAGGGTGAACGGACCGTCGAGCTGCACCAGCGTGGCCTGCTGCACCGTGAGCGGAACCGCCGGCACGATGCGCTGGCGCACTTTGAGCGCGTCGCGCGCGCCGCCGATCTGGTCCTTGGCCTCGATCTCCCACAGGAGCGCCTCGGCGCGCGTCTGCGCCAGCTGCGCTGGCGCAGTCACCGTCCACGCCAGCTCGCGGGCCTCTCCGGCCGGGATGTCAACCGTCTTCGGCTCCAGAGTCAGGATCGTGGCGCGCGGCGTCGCCTCGACCTTCATCGCCTTCTGCGTGGTGTTGCGAAGCGTGATCTGGGCCTGGAACTGGTCGTCTTCGCGTACCAGCGGCGGCAGGCCGCTGATGATCTGCAGGTCTTGCGTGGCCTGGATCGACGCCTGGCCGGTGCCGAAGAGGCCCGTGCCGGCATCCGCCACTGCCACGATCCTGAACGTGGTCAGCGCGTCGTTGAGCGGCACCGTCACCTGGGCCTGGCCGTTGGCGTCGAGCACCAATGCGGGGTTCCACAGGAGCAGGGTGTCGAGCAGCTCGCGCGTCTGCCCCTTGCCGCCGCCGCCACCGGCCGGCACCGCCTTGCGGCCGTAGTGCCGCCGGCCCACGATCTCCATCTGCGCGGTGGAGGTGGAGACGCCCCAGCTGCGCCGCTGCAGCATCGCCTCGAGCAGCTTCCAGCTGTCGTTGGGCATCAGCTCCAGAAGGGCCTGGTCGACCGCTGCCAGCGCCACCTCGGCGCCCGCTGCGGGCTTGCCGTCTGGCAGCCGGGCCGAAATGGTGACCAGCGCCTTGCCTCGGACCGGGTAGCTGGGCTTGTCGCTCGCCACGTTCACGTCGAGCTGGTGGGCCTGCGTGCCGACGCGGATCTCGGCCAGCCCGAGCCGGAATGCCGGCTTGCTCAGATCGACCAACGCGGTCGGCGCCACGTATTCCTTGCCTTCGTACCAGAAGGCGGTCCACCATTCGCGCGGCGCCTTGAAGCCCCAGGTAAAGAAGCTGTACCAAGGCACCTCGCGCAGCCGGCCGCGCAGCGCGAGCACGCTCACGTAGGCATTCGGCCCCCATTCGGGCTTGACCTGCAGCGTGACGGTCGGATCCTTGCCGTCGAGGCTGACCACCTGCGTCTCGATCACGCCTTCACGCTCGACCGACACCAGCGCGGTGGCGAAGCGGAACGGGCTGCGCACCTGGAAGCGCGCGGTCTCGCCGGGCTGGTAGTTCTTTTTCTCGGGCAGCACGTCGATGCGGTCGTGGTCCTCTCCGCCGAACCAGAGCTCGCCCTGCCGCGTGACGTAGACCGAGCTCGCGGCGCGGCTGTCGCGCCCTTCGGCGTCAGTGGCGCTCGCGATCAGCTCGACCTGCCCGGCCTCCTTGAGCTCGGCCTCGCACAGCAGCAAGCCACGCGCATCGCTCTTGCCGCTGCAGACGGTGCCGATCTCCTTCACCTCGGTCTTGTTGTCGTAGGTGTAGAAGCCGCCCACCATGCGCTTGCGGCTGGTGGTGGTGATGCGCGCGATGGCGCGCACGTTCAGCGTCACGCCCTCCCGTGGCTTGCCCGTGAGGTCCAGGGCCAGCGCCTGGAACTTCAGCTTCTGGCCGGTCGAGACCCAGCCCTCGGTCTTGATGCCGGCGATGACGGCTGCCGGCCACAGCGTCTGCACGCTGCGCAGCGTCTGCACCTCGCCATTGGGATCGGCATAGGTGGCTTCGAGCAGCAGCTCGCGCGGCGTCGCCTTGGCGAGCGGTATTTTCTCGATCGTGAGCTTGCCGGCGCCCGCCTTGTCGAGCGTCAGCGGCAGCTTGTCGGCCACCACGCGCAGCTCCTGCGCCGCGGAATCCGATTCCTCGGCATCGGTTGCCGCCAGCCCCACGTTGCGCGGCGGCACGAAGCTGAAGCTGTCGAAGTCGGCAAACGACAGGCTCTTGGCCCGCACCGCCGCCGACACCCGCACCGGCAGGTTGACGGCGCCGCCGCCGGCCACGTAGTTGATCTGCACGTCGGTCGGGAGCGAGGTTGCAGCGACCAGCGGTTTCTTCTCCGCGGGCGCGATGCGGCCCTCGAGCACTGGCAGGCGGAACTCCTCGACGCGGAACTGCCCGGTGCCGTAGCTGCGCTCGCCGCCGTCCTCGCCCTCGCCGGCGGCGTTGGAGCTGCTGCTGCCCTTGCCGTTGCGCAGCTCGACCTGGTAGAGGCCCAGCTTGGCGGCCGGCGGAATGGAAAAGGTGTTCTCGCCGCTTTGCCCGCCGGTCGCGGTCTTGCGCCATGCAAGCGGCTGGGTGAACTGCTGGCCGCTGCCCACATGCGTGACGACCAGCGTGTCGGGCAGGGTTTTCGGCAGGCCGAAACCGCCGCTCGTCTGGGTGCGGATCAGGTGCTTCATCGACACGGTCTCGCCGGCTCGCAGCAGGGTGCGATCGAACACCGTGTGCGCCACCCGGTCAGGCTCGGGCTCCAGGCTGGTGGGCACGTTGAAGCGCCAGGGCTCGATGCCGCGCTGCCAGTCGCTCCAGGTGAAGGCGAGGTCTTCGACGCCAGCCTCGTCCTTGGCGCGTGCGCTCACGAAGTAGGCGTCGCCGCTGTAGTCCTCCTCGCTGGAGCAACTCGGCGGGGTGGGTGCGATGCCGGCCAGCCGCACCAGCCCGCGCGCGTCGGTGGTGCCGGCAGCGATCTCCTTGCCGTTGCAGTCCGAGACGCGCACCGCCGCGTTGGCGACCACCTTGCCCTTGTCGAGCGTGGTAACCCAGGCGAGCGCGTTCTCGCGGCCCAGCTTGAAGTGCACTGCCAGGTTGGTGGCCAGCGCCGTGGTTCGCACGTACATCGTGCGGCCGGCGCCGTAGCGCTCGTCGAGCAGCGCGTCACCCAATTTCTGCGATGCGATCTCCAGCACATGGAAGCCGGGCGTCAGCGGGATGCCGACCACCTCGAAGGGCCGTGGATCCCCACCCTCGGCCTTGGGCATGTCGAGGGTCTTCACGCCGGACTGGCCGCCGAGCAGCGACACCATGCGGGTCTGCACGTGGTCGCGATCGTCCTTGTCGATCACCTTCGGCAGCGCGCCCTTCACGTCGCGAGCCGCCTGCGAGCGCGCGATCGTGTAGTTGCCGTCGTAGCGCCGCACCTTGCGGAACCAGGCAATGATGTCCGCGTCGGTCCTCGGGCTCATGTCGCTGACCTTTCCGGGCGTCAGCGCCTGCACCTGCAGCGCGGGCTCCACGCGCCGCACGGTGACCGGCATCAGCGCCGTGCCGCCCGGCTCGGCCAGGCGCTCGACCACGCCGAAAGGCGAGGCCGCGAACTTGGCCAGCGGCGGCATGGCGCCGGTCGCGACCTTCAGCGGAAAGCTGTCGGGCGACGCCAGCGACCGTCCCGATGCGTCCTCGAACTTGCTCGGCAGCACGATCGTGAAGGGCGTCTGTTCGGCGAACGGCGGCGGGAAGCTCGCCGAATCGACCACCGCGTCATCATCCCTGGAAGTGTTCTCATCGTCGAACTTCGGCTTGATCGTCTTGCCGCCGCCCTGCAGCGTGATCTGCGCCGCCAGCTTGCGCGCCACCGGCGAATTGAACTGCAGCACCAGCGGCTTGAGCGGCAGGCAGGCCGACTGCGCGTTCTCGCGTTCGCAGGTGAAGGAGACGGCGAAGGGCTCGCGCACCTCGAAGCTCAGGCGCCGCTCGACTGCGTTGGCCACGCCGGAGGGCGTGGCCACACCCTTGCCGTAAACCAGTTGAAGGCGCCCGCCCGCAGTCAGCCGCCGGTTGCACTGCAGCGTGACGAAGCGCAGCGGCGTCTTCTCCGCCTCCTTGTCGCGGCCGAATGCCTTCAGCAAGGCCCGGCGCTGCTCGCCTTCGACCAGCCGGACCGGGATGCGTTCGCCCACGCCGTCGGCCTGGCACCAGACGCCGGCACGCACGCTCTCCAGCGTGGCCGGACCGTTGAGCTCGAGCATGAACTGCTGCTCTTCGTCGATCTTGCCGTAGCTGGGTTGCCAACTGCGCACGAAGGGGCCGCCGCTGGAGAATTGATAGCGCTCGGGCCCGGCAAGTTCGGCGCCCGAGGCTGACTTGAAGCCGGCGACCCGCGTGACCGTGCAGCGCACGCCGGGCGGCAGATCATTCTCGAAGTCCCAGACCCACTGCTTCTCGCCGGTCCAGCGGCCGGTGCCCTTGCCGGCCTGCGCATCATTGCAGCTCACCGACAGCGGCGCAGGGGCCTTGGGGTCGCCGAAATTGACGGCCGCCTGATCGAACTTGGCGACCACCTGGCGGATCCGAGCCACTTCACCTTGTGGCGAGAGGCTGGCGATCTGCAGCGCATGCGCGCCGAGGGCGCACAGGCCCGCCGCGACGGCAGCGAAGGTCTGCGTCATTGTTCTCGTTTTCAACAGCTTCTCCTTAGGTGGCGCAGCGTAGCGCAACTCCGGCACGCCATAGGCGTCCACTATGATCGATCGATATGAAACTGCTGTTCAGCCATCCCGCGGGCAACCAGAACGTGCGCGCCATGCTCGACGGGCTGGAAGCCGCCGGCATGCTTGCCCGTTTTGCGACCACGGTGGCCGTCGAGCCCGACAACGTCGCCCTGAAGCTCGTGCCCCAGGGCCTGAGCCGCGACCTGCTGCGGCGCCGCTTCAACATCCCGCGCGAGAAGATCCTTCAACACCCCTGGCGCGAACTGGCGCGGGCGGTCTGCTCCCGTGCCGGCTGGAACTACTGGCTGCGGCACGAGGAGGGCTTCGCCTCCATCGACGGCGTGCTTCAGGACTTCGACCGCTTCAGCGCCCGCGCGCTGCCGCGGCTGCATGACCGCTTCGGCGTTGGCGCTGTCTACACCTACGAGGACTCCGCCCTCGACACCTTCAAGGCCGCCAAGCCCCTGGGGGTGAAATGCGTGTACGACCTGCCGATCTCCTATTGGGAGGTGGGCCGCAAGCTGATGGAAGAAGAAGTCGATCGGCTGCCGGCGTGGGTCGAGGCCATGGGCGGCGGCATGTCGGATTCGCCGGCCAAGCTCGAGCGCAAGGCGCGCGAGCTGGAACTGGCCGACCTGGTGGTGGTGCCCAGTCGCTTCGTGGCCGACTCGCTGCCGGCCTGGGCCGGGCAAAAGGCGCGGGTGCTCTCGCCCTTCGGTTCGCCGCTGCCGGCGGCCGCGGCCTCGCCCAGGGCGGCCGATCCCTCGAAGCCGCTGCGGGTGCTCTTCGTGGGCTCCATGGGGCAGCGCAAGGGACTGGGCGACCTGTTCCAGGCCATGCACCTGCTCAAGGGCGAGAACATCGAGCTGGTCGTGATGGGCTCGCTGCTCAACGAGCCCGCCTTCTACCGCGGCCAATACGCCGACTTCACCCACGAGAAGGGGCGCCCTCATGCCGAGGTGCTGGCCCTGATGCGCAGCTGCGACGTGTTCTGCCTGCCCTCGCTCTACGAGGGACGCGCGCTGGTCATGCAGGAAGCGATGAGCCAGGGGCTGCCGATCGTGATCACGCCGAACACGGGCGGCGACGACCTGGTGATCGAGGGCAAGACCGGCTTCCTGGTGCCGATCCGCTCCCCGGAGAAGATCGCCGAGAAGCTCGCCTGGTTCAACCAGAACCGGCAGGAACTCCCGGCCATGAGCGAGGCCGCCGTGCAGCATGCGGCGAGCTACACCTGGAAGAAATACAGCGAGGTCGTGATCGACGCCATCCGCAAGCTGGCGTAAGCACCGAAAGCTCCCGCCGGGATCGCCTGTCCTGCGACAGCTGCGCTGTCCATGCCCGGCGCCAAGGCCCTATGAACCGCTACTGGGAAATCGACGCATTGCGCGGGCTCATGCTCGTGCTGATGACCTTCACGCACCTGCCCACGCGGTTCACCGACCCGCTGGGGCAGCCGTTCGGCTTCGTCTCGGCCGCCGAAGGCTTCGTGCTGCTCTCGGCCTTCGTCGCCGGCCTGGTCTACACCCGCGTGAGCGACCGCCAGGGCGTCGATGCCATGCGACGGGCCTTCTGGCGCCGTGCGCTCAAGGTCTACCTGGCGCAGGCGGCGACGCTGCTGTTTCTCTTCACCGTCATCACCCGCGTCGGGCTGCGCATCGACCAACCGGCGGTCAAGAACTTGCTGGCCTTCTACCTCACGAACCCGGTCGACGGCTTCGGCTACTCGCTGCTGCTGGTGTACGAGCCCGCCTTGCTCGACATCCTGCCGATGTACATCTTCTTCATGCTCATGAGCCCCTGGGTGCTTGCCTACGCGCTGCGCCACGGCTGGCTAGGCGTGATGGTGGCGAGTGCCGCGCTATGGGCGCTGGCCCAGTTCGAATTCAGCGAGTGGCTGTACGGGCTGGCGGTGCACTACCTGCACCTGCCTGTGCCGTTTCGTGAGATGGGTGCTTTCAATGCCTTTGCCTGGCAGTTCCTCTGGTTCGCGGGGCTGTGGATGGGCGCCAGCCGGCACGCGCCCGATGCCGAGCCTTTTCGCTTTCCGAAGTGGCTGGTGGCGCTCGCAGTGGCGGCGGCGCTCTACGGGCTTTGGTGGCGCCACCATGGCATCAACGGCCAGGCGCCCTTCGGCGGCGACGACGCCATGAACCTGCTGTTCGACAAGTGGCAACTCGGCCCGTTGCGCATCGTCAACCTGGTGGTCCTGGGGATCGTCGCGGTTCACTTCGGGCCGGCCGTGGTGCGGCGCTTGCCGCGCCTGCATGCGCTGGAAGCCATGGGCTCGGCATCGCTGCCGGTCTTCTGCGCGCATCTCGTGGCGGTGCTCCTGGTGCTCGCCTTCTACGGCGACAGCCAGACTGCGCGGCCGTGGTGGGGCGATGTGCTCCTGCTGGGCGCAGTGTTCGCATGGCTCTACGGCGTGGCGCAGGCGGCGCTGTGGTGGGCCGGGCGGCGGCGCAGCCGGGGTGAGGGCTACCGCGATGCCGGCGCGATCGACAGCTCGGCCTGATCCGCCGGCCGTGCCCACCGGGCACCGATCACCGAGCGCCAAAGGCGATAGCCCTCGTCGTTCAGGTGCAGCTGGTCGCGCAGGAACAGCTCGGCGCGCGGCCGGCCGTCTGCGCCCAGCATGGGCGTGAAGACATCGATGTACTCGCTGTTCGGCAGGCGCCGCAGGTAGGCGGCAACGATGTCGTTGGTCTCGCGCATCCGCGGGAGAAGCTTCTCGCGCGAGGGGCTGGGTTTGATCGAGATGTAGCTGATGCGCGTATCGGGCAGTTCGGCGCGCACGGTATTGGCAAACTGCGCAAAGGCTTCCAGCACCTGGATCGGCGTGCGGCCTTCGGCCAGGTCGTTGTCGCCCGCATAGACCAGCACGTGGCGCGGCTTGTAGCGCAGCACCAGCTCCCGCGCGAAGAAGCTGCAGTCGGCCATGGTCGAGCCGCCGAACCCCCGATTGATGACCACCGGCAACTGCGGGAAGTCCTGCGCCAGCCGGGTCCAGAAGCGGATGGTGGAGCTGCCGACGAAGACGACCCCGTCTTCGCTGGGCCACTGCTGCCGGTCGGCGGCGTCGAAGGCCGAGAGCTCGGCGCGCCAGCGTGCCTGCGCCGCGAGGTAGGCGGGGGATGCGGCAGCGTCGGCACCGCTGGACTGGGCCTGGGAGGCGCACGCCGCGAGCAGGAGCGCGATCGGCAGCAGGACCCGGCGAGCCGCCCTGGCAGCGGGAGCAGCGTTCATCACAACCATGGAATGCAAGAAAGGAGCTTTGATTGTGGAGCATCGCCTGGCACCCATCCCATACGGCGGCGGGCGGCTGTGAATTCGGCAATCGCAAATCGATGAATCCGATCGGCATCGCGCTGCGTATGGCAAAGGAGGACCCGTCCGAGAACAACAGCGTCCACCAAAACCATTGCACCCGACTCGACACGAAAGGACCTCGACCATGACCTTGCGCACCCTCGGCCTACTCGCATCGGCCGCCAGCCTCGCCGCCTGTTCCGGCATGGGCATGAACAAGCCTATGGCGTATTCGCAAACCAACCTCCCCGATGCCGTCAAGGTGCCGGCCGGCCACCGGGTTGCGATGGAGACGGTCGGCGCCGGCGACATCACCTACGAATGCCGCGCCAAGGCCGACGCGCCCGGCCAGCACGAATGGGTCTTCGTCGGCCCGGACGCCCGCCTCATGGACCGCGGCGGAAAGCAGGTCGGCAAGTACTACGGCCCACCGGCTACCTGGGAAAGCGTCGACGGCTCGAAGCTGACCGGCGCCCAGGTCGCTGTCGCGGCCAACGGCAGCGCCAACATTCCCTACCAGCTCGTGAAGGCGAACCCGGCCATGGGCAGCGGGGCCATGCAGGGTGTGAGCTACATCCAGCGCGTCGCCACGCGGGGCGGGACGGCGCCGGCCCCAGCTTGCGCAGCGGCGTCGGCGGGGCAGAAGCAGGTGGTGAAGTACCAGGCCGACTACATCTTCTATCGCGCGATGTAGGCCGCCAGGTGCTTGCCGGTGAGGGTCGAGCGCCCGGCGACGAGCTCGGCCGGCGTGCCCTCGAACACGATCCGGCCGCCGTCATGGCCGGCGCCCGGCCCGAGGTCCACGATCCAGTCCGCATGCGCCATGACCGCCTGGTGGTGCTCCACGACAATGACCGACTTGCCGGAATCGACCAACCGATCGAGCAGGCCGAGCAACTGCTCGACATCGGCCAGGTGCAGGCCGGCGGTCGGCTCGTCGAGCACGTAGGTACCGCCCTTTTCGCTCATGTGGGTGGCCAGCTTGAGCCGCTGCCGCTCGCCGCCGGACAGCGTGGTCAGCGGCTGGCCGAGGCTGAGGTAGCCCAGGCCCACATCCGCCAGCCGTTCGAGAATGGCAAGCGCGGCCGGCGTGCGCGCCTTCCCGGCGCCGAAGAATTCCCTGGCCTCGGCCACCGGCATTGCGAGCACCTCGCTGATGTCGCGGCCGCCGAGCTGATGCTCCAGCACCGAAGCCTGGAACCGCTTCCCCTCGCATTCCTCGCACGGTGTGGCGACGCCGGCCATTGCGCCCTGGTCGGTGTACACGACGCCGGCGCCGTTGCACGCAGGGCATGCGCCCTCCGAATTGGCACTGAACAGTGCCGGCTTCACGCCGTTGGCCTTTGCGAAGGCCGTGCGGATCGGGTCGAGCAGTCCGGTGTACGTCGCGGGGTTGCTGCGCCGCGAGCCGCGGATCGCCGCCTGGTCGATCGTCACCACGCCCGCGCCTGCGGGGATCGAACCGTGTACGAGCGAGCTCTTGCCGGAGCCCGCAACGCCGGTGACGACCACCAGCACGCCGAGCGGGATGTCCACGTCCACGTCCCGCAGGTTGTGCGTCTTCGCACCGCGGATCGAAAGCATGCCGGTGGGCTTGCGCACTTGTTCCTTGAGCGAGGCGCGGTCGTCGAAATGCCGGCCGGTGAGCGTGCTGCTCGCCCGCAGCCCCTCGACGCTGCCCTCGAAGCAGACGCTGCCTCCAGCCGTCCCGGCGCCGGGGCCGAGATCGACGACGTGGTCGGCGATCGCAATCGTCTCCGGCTTGTGCTCCACGACGAGCACCGTATTTCCCTTGTCGCGCAGCCGCAGCAGCAGCTCGTTCATCCGCTGGATGTCGTGCGGGTGCAGGCCCGTGGTCGGCTCGTCGAAGACGTACGTGACGTCGGTCAGCGCCGAGCCCAGGTGCCGGATCATCTTGACGCGCTGCGCCTCGCCGCCCGACAGCGTCCCCGATGGCCGTTCGAGCGAGAGGTAGCCCAGGCCGATCTCCACGAAGGCGTCGAGTGTCTGCACCAGCGCGGCGAGCAGCGGCGCCACCGAGGGCTCGTCGAGGCCGCGCACCCATTCGGCCAGATCGCTGATCTGCATCGCGCAGGCGTCGGCGATGTTGATCTTCTTGATTCTCGAAGACCGCGCGGCCTCGCTGAGCCTCGTGCCGCCGCAGTCGGGGCAGGTACTGAACGTCACCACCCGCTCCACGAAGGCGCGGACGTGCGGCTGGAGCGCATCGACATCCTTGGACAGGAAGGACTTCTGGATCTGCGGGATCACGCCCTGGTAGGTCAGGTTGATGCCGTCGACCTTGATCTTGGTCGGCTCCTTGTGGAGCAGGTCGTGCAACTCTCTCTTGGTGAACTTGCGGATCGGCTTGTCCGGGTCGAAGAAGCCGCAGCCGCGAAAGATGCGGCCATACCAGCCTTCCATGCTGTAGCCGGGGATGATGAGCGCTCCCTCGTTGAGGGACTTGCTGTCGTCGTAGAGCGCCGCCATGTCGAAGTCGGTGACCGAGCCCATGCCCTCGCAGCGCGGACACATGCCGCCGGTGCGGCTGAAGCTCTGCTTCACGGTCATGCCGGCGCCGCGTTCGATCGTGATGGCGCCGCTTGCGCGGATCGATGGGACGTTGAAGGCAAACGCGTTCGGCGAGCCGATGTGCGGCTTCCCGCATCGGCTGAAGAGAATGCGCAGCAGCGCGTTGGCGTCGGTGGCAGTGCCGACGGTCGAACGCACGTTGGCGCCCATGCGCTCCTGGTCGACGACGATCGCGGTCGTCAGCCCTTCGAGCACGTCGACCTCGGGCCGCGCCAGCGCCGGCATGAAGCCCTGCACGAAGACGCTGTAGGTCTCGTTGATCAGCCGTTGCGACTCCGCGGCGATGGTGCCGAACACCAGCGAACTCTTGCCCGAGCCCGAAATGCCGGTGAACACCGTCAGCCGGCGCTTCGGGATTTCGATGCTCACGTCCTTCAGGTTGTTCACGCGCGCGCCATGCACGCGGATCAGGTCATGGCTGTCGGCGACGGGTGGCGCTGCGGGCGACTTCTTGTCCGTCCTCGTGGCCTTGCTGCTCATCGGGGCGCCCGGGGCAGCTCCTGGAGGCGGATCAAGTTGCCCGCGGGATCGCGGAAGTTGTGCGGGAGGAAGGTGGAACGAATGGTGATGTCCATGGCGGTCAGTCTAAGTGCGGCTCCAGCGGCTGCGCGTACGCCAAGTCGACCCGGTCCGGAACGCGGCGCAGGCGGGCGAGGTCGCGCAGGTGATGCGCCGGGGCGGGGCTGGCGGTCATCCGCTCGATCGTGCCACGCCGTCCGGGAGCGCTCAAGCGTCGGCCGGCCAAGCCTGACGGCGGAGCAGCCAAAGGCAGCGCCCCGGGCGCTCCGGTGCCGATACGATTCGGGACCACGAGGAATGTCAATATGCGATCAGCCGGTGCCGCCACCTTCGACGAAGCCTATTACCGGCGCTACTACTTCGACAAGAAAACCAAGGTGGTCGACCCGCAGCACGTCGAGCGCCTGGGTGCGTTCGTCTGCGCCTACCTGCGGTACCTGCGCGTGCCTGTGCAGCGCGTGCTGGACGTGGGTTGCGGCATCGGACTCTGGCGCGACATCGTCGCGCGGCATTTCCCCTTGGCCAGCTATCACGGCGTGGAGTTCAGCGAATACCTGTGCGGGCGCTACGGATGGGAGCGCGGCTCGGTCGTCGACTACCAAGCCGGGAAGCCATTCGATTTCGTCATCTGCCAGGGCGTGCTGCCCTATCTCAGCCCGCCGGATCTGAAGCGCGCGCTGCGCAATCTCAGCCTGCTGAGCCAGGGCGCCCTCTATGTCGAGGCCGTGACACGCGAGGACTTCGCGCGCGACATCGTCGATGAAGACCTCACGGACCCGCGCATCTTCCGCCACAGCGCCGAGGTGTACCGGCACGGGCTGTCGCGCCACTTTCAGGCGGTGGGCGGCGGCGTGTGGCTGAGCCGGCAGGCCGAACTGCCGCTGTTCTCGCTGGAATGCGCAGGGGAATAAGGCCTACCTGAAACGCCCTGGGTTTCTCGCAGAGGCGCGCCCTGGGCGGCCACCGCTCATTTGCCGAAGAGCTTGAGCGCGCGCTGCCAGCCGCGAAGCATGAAGCCCGCGCGTTCCACGTCGGCCTGGGCAACCAGCGGCGCTTCTCCCACCGGCTTGCCGTTCGAGTTTGCGATCACCTTGCCGATCACCGCGCCCTTGGCCACGGGCGCCTCCAGATCGGGCTTGATCTGCACCGAGGTCTGCACCTGCTGGCCGCGCGGCACCGTCACCGTCCATGGCGACTGCAGCGTCGCGGGCACGGTGTCGGCCTTGCCGTAGCTGACCTTGGCGGTCGCCACCACCGCGTTCGGCTGAATGGGAGTCGCCTTCTCGAAATTGCCGAAGCCCCACCCGAGGAGTGCGCGCGTCTGGTCGGCACGTGCCTGCGCACTGTTGGTGTTGAGGATCACGGTGATGAGGCGCATCCCGTTGCGTTTGGACGAAGTGACCAGGCAGTAGCCCGCCTCCTGGGTGTGGCCGGTCTTCAGTCCGTCGACCGTTGGGTCGGTGTAGAGCAGGGCATTGCGATTTCCCTGCTTGATGCCGTTGAACTTGAACTCGCGCTCCGCGTAGATCGGGTAGTAGTCGGAGCTGTCGCGGATGATCGCTCGCGCCAGGATCGCGAGGTCTCGCGCAGACGCCTTGTGCGCCGGGTCGGGCAGCCCCGTCGCATTCACGAAATGCGTGTGGGTCATCCCGAGGCGCTGGGCTTCGGCGTTCATGAGCTTGGCGAAGCCCTCTTCAGAGCCGGCCATATGCTCGGCGATCGCCTTGGACGCGTCGTTTCCGGACTGGACGATGATGCCGCGCAGGATGTCGATGACGGTGGCCTGGCTGTTCAGCGGCAGGTACATGCATGACTCGGTGCCCGAGCCGCGGCACCAGGCGTTCTGGCTGACCGTGACGAGATCGTCCTTCTTGAGCTTGCCCGAGCGAAGCGCTTGTTCGATCAGGAAGCTGGTCATCATCTTGGTCAGTGAAGCCGGCGGCAGGGGCTCGTCGGGATTGGCCGAGGCGAGCACTTCACCTGAATCGAAGTCCATCAACAGCCATGACTTGGCGGCGAGGGCCGGCGCCCCACCGGCCACGGCGGTCTCTCCCGCCACGGGCGCTGCGGCAGGAGCGGCGGCCGCCGGCTTCCTGGCGGCGGCACGCTGGGCGGCGTGAGAGGCCGCGAAGGACACGGAGGCGGGAACCAGGGAGGTCGCGGCGATGGCGAAGACGACCGGGAGAATGGAAAAAGTCTTGGGGTGCATGGGTGTTCAGGCGCGGAATGGGAGATTGTGGCGGATCAAGCGCCGATTTTCGATCGTGAATGGAGGATCGAAGAACGCCGTGCAAGTTCAGTGATCCGCTGGGGCATTCAATCCCGATTGACGCTGCCTCTGCGATGCGGTTCACCCTTCCCGGAGAAATTTCCAGGGGCGCGTGCACGACGACGAGGCGCCCGTGGGGCGCCGTTCTCAGGCTTTGGCTGCTGTCTTCAGCGGCTGTTGCGCCCGATGCCCTGGTAGATGACGCCGGCTTCCTTCATGACGCCCGGCTCATACAGGTTGCGGCCGTCGAAGACCACCGGCGACTTCATCAGCGCCTTGAGCCGCTCGAGGTTGGGACTGCGGTAGGCCTTCCATTCGGTCACGATGATCAGCGCGTCGGCATCGGCCAGCACCTCCAGCGGGTCCTTGGCCGAGGAGAAGCTGATGCGGTCCAGCAGCGCCGGCGCATCCGCGAAGTCCAGTTGCAGCACGCGCTTCGTCTCGTCGACCGCGATCGGATCGTGGGCCACCACGCGTGCGCCGGCGCGCAGCAGCGTGTCGAGTACCACGCGGCTCGGCGCCTCGCGCATGTCGTCGGTGTTGGGTTTGAAGGCCAGGCCCCACAGCGCGAAGCAGCGGCCGCTGAGGTCGCCACCGAAGCGGTCGAGCACCTTTTGCGTCAGCACGCGCTTCTGCTCGTCGTTGACGGCTTCGACCGACTCGAGCACCCGCAGCGCCTGCCCGTTCTCGCGCGCGATGCGCGTGAGCGCCTGGATGTCCTTCGGGAAGCAACTGCCGCCGTAGCCGGTGCCGGCATAGAGAAAGCTGTAGCCGATGCGCGGGTCGGAGCCGATGCCTTGGCGGACCGCCTCGATGTCGGCACCGACGCGGTCGGCCAGGTTGGCCAGCTCGTTCATGAAGCTGATGCGGGTGGCCAGCATGGCGTTGGCCGCGTACTTGGTGAACTCGGCGGAGCGCACGTCCATCACGCGGGTGCGTTCGTGGTTGCGGTTGAACGGCGCGTAGAGCTTGCGCATGGCTGCCAGCGCCTCGCGGCCGTTCTCGTCGTCGCTGTAGCCGATGACGATGCGGTCGGGCCGCATGAAGTCCTCGACCGCCGCGCCTTCCTTGAGGAACTCGGGATTGCTCACCACCGAGAAGCGCAGGTCCGGGCGGCCCCGCTTGTCGAGCTCCTCCTGGATCGCGGCCGCAACCTTGTCGGCTGTGCCCACCGGCACGGTCGATTTGTCGACCACGACCTTGAAGCCGTTCATGTACTTGCCGATGTTGCGCGCCGCCGCCAGCACGTACTGCAGGTCGGCGCTGCCGTCCTCGTCGGGCGGCGTGCCCACGGCGATGAACTGGACGTCGCCGTGCGCCACCGAGGCCTCGATGTCGGTCGAAAAGCTCAGGCGCCTGGCCGCAGTGTTGGATTCGACCACTTCGCTGAGGCCGGGCTCGTAGATCGGGATGCCGCCGGAGTTGAGCGTGTCGATCTTGCGCTTGTCGACGTCCACGCAAAGCACGTTGTTGCCGATGTCCGCGAGACAGGCGCCGGTGACGAGCCCGACGTAGCCGGTACCGATGATGGTGACGTTCATGTGTTCAGTCTGCAGTGGTTTCGGAGAGCGCCTTGTCGAAATAGGCGATGGTCTTCTTCAGGCCTTCCTCGAGCTGGGTCTTCGGCGTCCAGCCGCCGAGCGCCTGCTGGGCCAGCGTGATGTCTGGCCGGCGCTGCTTGGGATCGTCCGCGGGCAGCGGCATGCGCATCAGCTGGCTCTTGGAGCCGGTGAGCTCGATCACCTTGTTGGCGAGCTCCAGCATCGAGAACTCGCCGGGGTTGCCGATGTTGATCGGGCCCGGCACCTCGTCGCCGGTGCCCATCATCCGGAGCATTGCTTCCACCAGGTCGTCCACGTAGCAGAAGCTGCGCGTCTGCTGGCCGTCGCCGTAGATGGTGATGTCCTCGCCCCTGAGCGCCTGCACGATGAAGTTGGACACCACGCGCCCGTCGTTCATGTGCATGCGCGGGCCGTAGGTGTTGAAGATGCGCACGACCTTCGTGCGCAGCTGGTGCTGGCGGTGGTAGTCGAAGAACAGCGTCTCGGCGCAGCGCTTGCCTTCGTCATAACAGCTGCGGATGCCGATCGGGTTGACGCGGCCCCAGTAGGCCTCGACCTGCGGATGGATCTCCGGGTCGCCGTAGACCTCGCTGGTGGAGGCCTGCAGGATCTTGGCACGCACCCGCTTGGCCAGCCCCAGCATGTTGATCGCGCCGTGCACGCTGGTCTTGGTGGTCTGCACCGGATCGTGCTGGTAGTGGATGGGCGAGGCGGGGCAGGCGAGGTTGAAGATCTCGTCCACCTCCACGTAGAGCGGAAAAGTCACGTCGTGCCGCATCAGCTCGAAGCGTGGATGGTCGAGCAGGTGCTCGATGTTGCGCTTGGTGCCGGTGAAGAAGTTGTCGACGCACAGGACGTCGTGGCCCTGCTCGATGAGCCGGTCGCACAGGTGGCTGCCCAGGAAGCCGGCGCCGCCCGTGACCAGGACTTTCTTGGAAGCGTTGTATTGCCGCATGCTGTGAAATCACTCCGTAGGGGGAATCGGTTGGGGGGTCTTCAGTTCAGGCGCGGGGCGTTGCGCCGTGCGCTGTTCGTACATCTTCGCGTCGACCAGCATGCGAAACCACAATGCCTGGAAAAAGGCGAAATAAAAGCCGGTGGTGCCGTCCAGGAAGCCGAGCCGGAAGACGTAGCGGTAGATGAAGTAGCCGAGGGAGCGCAGCCCCGTCGGCAGCTTGTAGTAGATCTCCTTGATGAAGCGCGTGCGCTCGCGCGCGTCGCCCAGCAGCCGGGGCTTGAGCACGTTGTCGGCGGCCAGCCGCGGGCCCAGCTTTTCCTTGGCCTCCGCGTCGCTCCAGCGGTTGTGGCTGGCGATCCAGTCGGTCAGGCGGGCCGAGTTCTTGTCGTGCATGAAGCCCTGGAGCCGTCCCGGCGTCGCCGTGCTGATGAAGTGCTGGTCGTAGAGCCGTGACTCGCAGCGCCCGGCACCCGAGCGGAACAAGCGCAAATGCCAGGGATTGACGCCCGAGAAGCGCAGCATCTGGCCCATGAAGTAGTCGCGCCGGCGCAGCATGTAGGCGTCGAAGCGAGGCGTGCCGGCGAGCAGGGCGCGGATTTCTCCCACCGCCTGTTCGTCCAGAACCTCATCGGCGTCCAGGTGCAACTGCCACCGGTAGTGGGCCTCGATCTGCGAGATCGCCCAGTTGCGCTGGTCGCTGTAGTTGGAAAAGGGCCGCTGCACCACGGTGCAGCCCAGTTCGTCGAGAAGGGCGACGGTGCTGTCGGTCGAATGCGAGTCGACCACGAAGACATTCGGGCTGACCTTTTTCGCCTGCAACACGGTCTCCCGGATGATGGAGGCGGAATTGAAGGTCAGGATGACGACGACGCAGGAGTCTTGTTCCATGGATGGGGTGAGCTGGGGAGCTTCGGCGACACAGGGTGCCCGGCACTTTGCTGCAATGCAATGCCAAACTTTAGCACTACAGTTTTACAAATCGCCACAAAACTGACGAAAAATCCGGGGTAAACCCGAGGAAATCACGGCACTGCGCATAGAGGAAGCTATTGAAGTCGTGCGCGGTGCCGCGCGATCTGCTTGCGCACCTGGGCCGGGGCGGTCCCACCGAGGATGTTGCGCGCATGGACCGATCCGCGCAGGCTCAGCACGTCGTACACGTCCTTCTCGATCTTCGGATGGAAGGTCTGCAGCACCGAGAGCGGCAGTTCCGAAAGGTCCACCTTGTGCGCTATCGCAGCCTTGACGGCATGCGCGACGGTTTCGTGGGCGTCGCGGAAGGGCAGGCCTTTCTTCACCAGGTAGTCGGCCAGGTCGGTGGCGGTGGCGTAGCCGCGCAGCGCGGCCTTCTCCATGGCCTCGGGTTTGACGGTGATGCCGCCCACCATCTCGGCAAAGATGCGCAGCGTGTCCTTGAGCGTGTCGACCGTGTCGAACAGCGGCTCCTTGTCTTCCTGGTTGTCCTTGTTGTAGGCCAGCGGCTGCCCCTTCATCAGCGTGATGAGGCCCATCAGGTGGCCCACGACACGGCCGGTCTTGCCCCGCGCGAGTTCGGGCACGTCCGGGTTCTTCTTCTGCGGCATGATCGAACTGCCTGTGCAAAAACGATCGGCGATGTCGATGAAGCCGAAGGCCTGGCTGGTCCAGAGCACCAATTCCTCGCTGAGCCGGCTGATGTGCACCATCGCGAGCGAGGCGGCAGCGGCGAACTCGATCGCGAAGTCGCGGTCGCTCACGGCATCCAGGCTGTTCTCGCACACCCCGTCCATGCCGAGCGTGTGGGCGACCCGTTCCCGGTCCAGCGGATAGCTCGTACCTGCCAGGGCCGCGGCGCCCAGCGGCAGGCGGTTGACGCGGCGGCGCACGTCGGCCATGCGCTCGGCGTCCCTCGCGAACATCTCGACATAGGCCAGCATGTGGTGGCCGAAGCTCACCGGCTGCGCGACCTGCAGGTGGGTGAAGCCCGGCAGGATCACCTCGGCGTTCTTCTCTGCGATGGCCAGCAGCGATTTCTGCAGGTCGCCGAGCAGCCCGTCGATCAGGTCGATCTCGCTGCGCAGCCAGAGCCGCACATCGGTGGCCACCTGGTCGTTGCGGCTGCGGCCCGTGTGCAGGCGCTTGCCGGCGTCGCCGACCAGCTGCGTGAGGCGCGCCTCGATGTTCAGGTGCACGTCCTCGAGCTCGAGTTTCCAGTCGAAGGCGCCCGACTCGATCTCGCCACGGATCTGCGCCATGCCGCGCTCGATGGCGGCATGGTCCTCGGCGCCGATCACCCCCTGCGCCGCCAGCATGCCCGCATGCGCCAGAGAGCCCTGGATGTCGGCCTGCCACAGCCGCTTGTCGAAGGAGACGCTCGCGGTGTAGCGCTTCACCAGGTCGCTCATCGGTTCGGAGAACAGGGCGGACCAGGCTTCGGATTTCTTGTCGAGTTGGTTGTGGGTCATGGGTGTGAACCGGTTGGGAGGCAATAATGGGTTTGCACCCGATCTTTGCTTGATGCGCAGCCCCTCGATTTTATCGACCACCCCTCAGGCGCCGTCCCCGGCACGGACCCGTGGACCTGCGCGCGCCGGGGCCGCGATCTTCGATGCCTGCCAGATCGGCGTGGTGCTGCGCGCCGTGATGTTCGTCGAGGCCGTGGTGGCTGCGGTGACGTTGTTCCAGGCGTCTGCGCCGTCCGAATGGCTGATGCTGCTGGCCACAGTGACCGGCGGCGCGCTGCCGGCCACGCTGCTGTGGCTGCTCTCGGCCTGCTGGCTCAAGAAGCTGCTGGGCCGCCTTCCGCATGCCGGGCAATACGCAGCCGGCGCGCTGCTCGGAGCGGTAGCCGCGCTCTATGGCTGTGGCCTGCTGCGGCTCACCGGGGTGGTGGGCAGCGCGCCCTGGATCGCCAGCGCCCTGGCCG
Source organism: Variovorax sp. PBS-H4 (assembly GCF_901827205.1). Taxonomy (NCBI): domain Bacteria; kingdom Pseudomonadati; phylum Pseudomonadota; class Betaproteobacteria; order Burkholderiales; family Comamonadaceae; genus Variovorax; species Variovorax sp. PBS-H4. The sequence continues at coordinate 1,475,131 of NZ_LR594675.1, forward strand.
GCGCCATGTTCGCGGCGCTGGTGATGGCCGCGCTGGTGCTGCGCGCGCGCGGCCAGACGCCCGCGGCGATGACGGCGCGCCTGGAGGAGCTGCAGTCGCGCATCCGTCCGCACTTTCTCTTCAACACCTTGAACAGCGCCATCGCGCTGGTGCGCGAGGAGCCGGCCAAGGCCGAGGCCATGCTGGAAGACCTGAGCGAGCTGTTTCGCCACGCCCTGGCCGATGAGGGCGAGTCGGTGACGCTCGCGGACGAGATCGCGCTGGCGCAGCGCTACCTGGCGATCGAGCAGGTGCGCTTCGCCGAGCGGCTGCGCATCCGCTGGGACATCGATCCCGCGGCCAATGGCGCGCGGCTGCCGCCCTTGCTGCTGCAGCCGCTGGTCGAGAACGCGGTGAAGCATGGCGTCGAGCCCAGCCCGCAGGGCGCCAAACTCCGCATCCGGACCGAGCGCCGCGGCAGCATGGTGGTCATCGAAGTGACCAACAGTTTGCCGCCCCTGCTCTGGGCCGACGAGCCCCTGCCGCGAGGTCATGGCATTGCGCTGGCCAACGTGCGCGACCGGCTGAATCTGCTGCACGACGTGCAGGCGCAGTTCAGCGCGGGCATCGACCGGAACGCCTACCGCGTGCGCATCGCCATTCCTGCAGAAGCTTGAAAAAGCCAGAACCATGCATGTTCTTCGCACCCTGATCGTCGACGACGAAACGCTGGCCCGGTCGCGCCTGCGCACGCTGCTGGCCGATTGCCGCGCGCCAGCAGCCGAGGTCGTGGGCGAGGCCGCGAACGGGGCCGACGCCCTGGCGCGGCTGCTGACCGAGGAACTCGACCTGGTGCTGCTCGACATCCACATGCCCGGCATCGACGGCATCGAACTGGCACGCAGCCTGCGCCAACGCCCCGGTGCGCCGGCGGTGGTGTTCGTCACCGCCCATGCCGTCCACGCCGTCACGGCCTTCGAGCTGGAGGCCGTCGACTACCTCACCAAGCCAGTGCGCGCCGAGCGGCTGCAGCAGGCGCTGCAGAAGGCAGCGCGCTTGCTGCGGGAGCGTCGCGGTCCGGCAGCCGACGTGCCGCAGGAGGTCCTGCTGATACAGGATCGCGGCCGCACCGAACGCGTGCTGCTGTCCGACGTGGTTTATCTCAAGTCCGAGTACAAGTACCTCACCGTGCGCACCGCTGCGCGCAGCCACATCTACGACGGCTCGCTGACCGAGTTCGAGGAGCGCTATCCGTCGCGCTTCGTGCGCGTGCATCGCAACGCGCTGGTGGCACGCCAGGCGATTCGCGCGCTGCAGAAGTACGACGACGGCGAAGACGCCGAGGGCTGGGCATTGCGCCTCGACGGCATTCCCGAGCCGGTCGTCGTGTCGCGGCGCCAGCTGGCGGCCGTGCGCGAGGCATTGAAGGATCCACGATGAACGACGAAGTTGCCCCCAAACCTGCAGAGCAGCCGGCCGAGCCGCTGCCGACGCCGCCGCTGTCGACCGAGCAGGAGCAGACCGTGGCCGCCGCCTCCGAGTCCGCGGAGCAGGAGCAGGAGCGCGTACTGCTGCAAATGCCGATCGACGTGCGCAGCGCCTCGCTGGTGGTGCTTTGTGTACTGGGCGTGCTGTTCACGTTGCAATGGGCCAAGGCCGTCTTCGTTCCGCTGATGCTCAGCCTCCTGTTGACCTATGCGCTCTCGCCGCTGGTCGACCTGCTCCAGCGCTGGAGGATCTCGCGCTGGATCAGCGCCGCCGTGATCCTGCTCGGCCTGCTCGGCGCGATGGGCTGGACGGGGTATTCGCTCTCCGGCAGCGCCACCGAACTGCTCGATACATTGCCTGTCGCGGCCCAGAAGCTGCGCACCGGCATGCGCAGCGGCAGGAGCAACGATCCGGGCGCGCTCGACACCGTGCAGAAGGCCGCCGCCCAGCTGGAGCAGGCGGCCGAGGAGAACTCGGCCAAGGTCGCGGCGCGCAAAGGCGTGACGCGCGTGATCGTCGAACGGCCTGCCTTCAACGTGCGCGACTATCTCTGGAGCGGCACGGTGGGCCTGATCGCCGCCGCCGGGCAGCTCACGCTGGTCGCGTTCCTGACCTATTTCGCACTGGGGTCGGGCGACACCTTCAGGCGCAAGTTGGTGAAGATCACCGGCCCCAGCTTGCAGAAGAAAAAAATCACGGTGCAAGTGCTCGACGACATCACGCAGAACATCGAGCGCTACCTGCTGGTGCAGATCCTCACGAGTGCGATGGTCGGCGTCGCCACCGGCATGGCCTTCTGGGCCATCGGCCTGGAAAACGCGGCCGTGTGGGGCATCCTCGCCGGGGTGACCAACCTCATTCCCTATATCGGTTCGGTCATCGTCATGGCCGCTGCCGGCCTCGTCGCCTTCCTGCAGTTCAACAGCATCGAGATGACGCTGCTGATCGGTGGCACCTCGCTGCTCATCCATACGCTGGTGGGCAACCTGCTGGTGCCCTGGCTCACCAGCCGCACCAGCCGCATGAACCCGGTGGCGGTGTTCGTGGGCGTGATCTTCTGGGGCTGGATCTGGGGCATCTGGGGGCTGCTGCTGGGCATCCCTATCATGATGGTGGTGAAGGCCGTCTGCGATCGGGTGGAAGACCTCCAGCCCATCGGTGAGCTGCTGGGGGATTAGCGCTTCACGGGCTGCTGTCCACGCGCTGTTCGTTGCTGGCGCTGCGGGTCCCTTTCAAGTGAAGCTCCACGTCTGCGACCCGGCTTCCCACGGCCTTGACCGCTTCGCGGATCTGCTCGGGTGTCGCATCGAATCGCCTGGCAAGATCCTCCACGGCACGGGTGGAGCTGACATCGATGCTTTCAGCTTGTGACGAGGCTTGATTTTGCGGCATAGGAGTCCTTGGTCAAGAAACGAGGGCTGCCTGCGAAGCTAGAACACCCTGTGGGGAACCATGTCGGCGCGGGGCGCAACCCGCGCAGCGTGAATTCCTACTTGCTGCCGCCCGGTCGGCAAGAGGCCGGTTTACGTCAGATCGTTCGAACTTGATTCAATGATCGTGGTGCAGGTAGCTCGCCTGCCGCGGCAGCCGCAAGCTCACCAGGAAGGCGATCACCATCATCGCCGAGACATACCAGAAGAAGGCCGACTCGTGCCCCAGCGCCTTGAGCCCCAGCGCGACGTATTCGGCCGAGCCACCGAACATCGCGTTGGCCACGGCGTAGGCCAGACCCACGCCAAGGGCCCGCACCTCCGCCGGGAACATCTCGGCCTTCACGATGCCGCTGATCGAGGTATAGAAGCTCACGATGGCCAGCGCCAGGATGATGAGCGCGAACGCCGCCACCGGGCTCGTCACCCGCTGCAGCGTCATGAGGATGGGCACCGTTGCCAATGCCCCGAGCGCGCCGAAAAGCAGCATGTTGTTGCGCCGCCCGATGCGGTCCGACAGGGCACCGAAGACCGGCTGCATGCACATGTAGAAGAACAGGGCGCAGGTCATCACGTAGCTGGTCGTCTTGATCGGCAGTCCCACCGTGTTGACCAGGTACTTCTGCATGTAGGTCGTGAAGGTGTAGAAGATCAGCGAGCCGCCGGCGGTGAAGCCCAGCACCGTGAAGAAGGCGGCCTTGTGGTGGCGGAACAGGCCCGCGAGCGTGCCGGCCTCCTTGTTCTCGCGGCTCGCGGAACTCGAGGTCTCGTGCAGCTGGCGCCGAAGCTGCATGGCGACGACGGCGGTGATGGCGCCGATCACGAACGGAATGCGCCAGCCCCAGGCCTTGAGCTCCGCCTCGCTCAGCAATTGCTCCAGCACCACGATCACCAGCACCGCGAGCAGCTGGCCACCGATCAGCGTGACGTACTGGAAGGACGAGAAGAAGCCGCGCTGCCCCTTGAGCGCCACCTCGCTCATGTAGGTGGCGGTGGTGCCGTACTCGCCGCCCACCGAAAGGCCCTGGAACAGTCGCGCGACCAGCAGCAGCGCGGGCGCCCAGGCCCCGATGCTGTCGTAGGTCGGCAGGCAGGCAATGGCCAGCGAGCCGGCGCACATCATCGTGACCGAGATCACCATCGAAGTCTTGCGGCCCTGGCGGTCAGCGATCCGGCCGAACAGCCAGCCGCCGATCGGCCGCATCAGGAAGCCGGCCGCGAACACGCCGGCGGTGTTGAGCAGCTGAACGGTGGGATCGGACTTGGGGAAGAAGGAAGAGGCGAAGTAGATCGCCGAGAACGCGTAGACGTAGAAGTCGAACCACTCGACCAGGTTGCCGGAGGAGGCCCCCACGATGGCGAAGATCCTGCGGCGCTTTTCTTCGGCCGTGTAGTGCGTTGCAGGCTGCTGGGGTAAGTTGGACAGGGGCGTGGCTGCACTCATGATCGCGCCTTGGAGTGTTTGTTTTGGCCCGGCCGATTCTGCGCGGCAGCGCGAAGTCGCGCTGTCGGCCGACGCCTTATCCAGGCTCGCTCGATTGGAATTGAGCCGAATCTTCGATCTGCTGAATGGAGTGATGCTTCGATGACGACAACAAGCAAGAAGGTCGTGGTTGCGCTGCTGCTCGGCCTGGCGCTCGGCCTGGCGGGTGCGGCGCCGGTCCATGCGGCGGCCCCCGCGCCGGTCGCCGCGTCCTGCCCCGCGCCGGTGCCGGCGTCGGCGCGCTGCTACACCGGCCGGGACGGCGCCGGTGCCTTCTACTGGATCGCCATTCCGGCGGATTGGAGCCAGGTGCTCGTCATGCATGCGCACGGCGGCCCCGAAACCGGACCGCCGCTCGCCGAGCGCAGCCGCAAGGACCTGGAGCGTTGGGCCGTCACGGTCAAGGCGGGTTACGCCTGGGCGGGCTCGACCTACCGCCGCGGCGGCTACGGCGTGACGATGGCGGCGCAGGACACCGAGCGGCTGCGCCAACTCTTCGTGCGGCACTTCGGCTCGCCGCGCCGCACGCTGCTGCACGGGCAGAGCTTTGGCGCTGCCGTCGCCTCGAAGGCTGCGGAGCTCTATGCCCCGGTGGGTGGAAGGCCGAGCCCCTTCGATGGCGTGCTGCTGACCAGCGGCGTGCTCGGCGGCGGCAACAGCGCCTACGAGTTCCGGCTGGACCTGCGCGTGGTTTATCAGTATGTCTGCCGCAACCATCCGCGGCCCGAGGAGCCGCAGTACCCGCTGTGGATGGGGCTGCCCAAGGGGTCGACCCTCACGCGCGCCGATCTGGCAGAGCGCGTCAAGACTTGCACCGGAGTCGGGCTGCCCGCGGCGCAGCGCACCCCCGAGCAGGCCGCGCGGCTCAAGACCATCACTTCGGTCGTGAAGATCCCCGAGCGCACGCTGCTCGCCCATCTCAATTGGGCCACCTGGCTGTTCCAGGACCTGGTGCAGGAGCGACTGGGCGGGCGCAATCCCTTCGGCAACCTCGGCGTGGTCTACCAGGGCTCGGCAGACGATGCGGCGCTCAACGCAGGCGTGCTGCGTTACTCGGCCGACCCGCAGGCCCAGGGCGCGCTCGCGCTCGACAGCCGGCCGACCGGTCGCACCTCGCTGCCCACGCTGACGCTGCATGCGATCAACGACCCCACCGCGTTCGTCGAACTGGAGAGCGCCTATCGCGCAATCCGCGAGAGCGCGGGCACGGCCGACCGCCTGGTCCAGAGTTTCAGCGACGAGTCCGAGCACAGCTACTTGAGCGAGCCCGAGTACCCCGCGCTCTTCGCCGCGCTGCTGGACTGGATCGACAAGGGCGAGAAGCCCACGCCCGCTTCGCTGGCCGCCCGTTGCGCAGACTTCGAACCGAGCTTCGGCAACGGCGGCAAGGACCGCTGCCGCTTCAGGCCCGAGTACCGTCCTGCACCGCTGGAATCGCGCGTGCCGCCGCGCTGATCAGAAGGTCCCGGGCAGCAGGATGCTCGAATCCACCTCGTCGATCTGCGTGCGTCCGCAGAAGGCCATGGTGAGGTCGAGCTCGCGCTGGATGATCTGCAGCGCGCGGGTCACCCCGGCCTCGCCGTAGGCGCCGAGGGCGTAGAGAAAGCTGCGCCCGATCAACGTGCCGCGGGCCCCGAGCGCGCGCGCCTTCAGCACGTCCTGCCCACTGCGGATGCCGCCGTCCATCCAGACCTCGATTTCCGTGCCCACCGCCTCGGCGATGGCCGGCAGTGCCTCGATGGAGGAGGGTGCGCCGTCGAGCTGGCGCCCACCGTGGTTCGAGACGATCAGCGCATCGGCACCGCTGGACGCCGCCAGCCGCGCATCTTCCACGTCCAGGATGCCCTTGAGGATCAGCGGTCCGCCCCAGAGCTTCTTGATCCATTCCACGTCGGCCCAGCTCAAGGTCGGGTCGAACTGCTCCGCCGTCCACGACGACAGCGACGACAGGTCCTTCACGCCCTTGGCATGACCCGCGATGTTGCCGAACGTGCGGCGCTTCGTGCCCAGCATGCCCAGGCACCACCGCGGCTTGGTCGCGAGATCGATGAGGTTCTTCAGTGTCGGCTTGGGCGGCGCCGTCAAGCCGTTCTTGATGTCCTTGTGCCGCTGGCCGAGGATCTGCAGGTCCAGCGTCAGCTGCAGCGCCGAGACGTTGGCGGCCTTGGCGCGCTCGATCAGCCGCTCGATGAAGTCGCGATCGCGCATGACGTAGAGCTGGAACCAGAAAGGATGGCCGTCGGTGTTCTCCGCGATGTCCTCCAGCGAGCAGATGCTCATGGTCGACAGCGTGAAGGGAATGCCGAAGGCCTTGGCAGCGCGCGCGCCCAGGATCTCGCCGTCGGCATGCTGCATGCCCGTGAGGCCGGTGGGCGCGATGGCCACCGGCATCGCCGCTTCCTGGCCCACCATGGTCGTGCGCGTGGAGCGGCCTTCCATGTTGACGGCCACGCGCTGGCGCAGCTTGATCTTCTGGAAGTCGGCCTCGTTGGCACGGTAGGTGCCCTCGGTCCACGCGCCGGAGTCGGCGTAGTCGTAGAACATGCGCGGAACGCGCGACTGGGCGATCACTCGCAGGTCTTCGATGCAGGTGATCCGGGAAAGGTCGGGCACTCGGGGTCTCCTTCTTGGATGCGCTGGGGGCCCCGATTATCGCGGCGCATCGGCCCGGCACGCCCCGCGGCTGCAGGCTCAGGCCGCCGTGCCGCCTTTGCCCCAGTCCGCGACCACGCTGTTGACCAGGTGCTTGACCATCACGCGCGTGTCCGACCAGTCCATGGTTCGCGTCATGCACGGGAACACGATCATGCCGTGCACCGCCGCGATGAGGATGTCGGCCGCCAGGTGCGGATTCATGGGCGGTCGCGCCAGCGTCTGGAAGTACTCGTCGACCGTCTGGTAGTAAAGCGCCAGGCTGTCCTGCACCGCCGCCGACTTCCCGAAGGGCACGCCGGCGATGCTCACCGCAGGCGACCGGCTGACGCTCGGGGCAGGGAAGATCACGAGAAATTCCTCCATGTGCTCCAGCCAGTAGTCCGCGGTGCCGATGAAGAGCTTGAGCACGCGCCGCAAAGGGCTGCGCACGCGCGCGATCGATTGCCGAAGCTGCTCCGTGGACGCGTGCATGTCGTGCGCACGGATGTGGAAGAACAGGTCCTGCTGGTGCTCGAAGTACTGGTAGATCGAGCCAGGCGCGTAGCCCGCGGCAGCCGCGATGCGCCGCAGCGAAACGGTCGACGGATCTTCGTCGGCGAACAGCTTGCGCCCCGCCGCGATGAAGGCTTCCCTGACCTTGGCCTTGTCCTCGGGCGTCCGCGCACGACTGAGGACCTCGGGTTTGCTGGGGCGGAATGACATGAGACGGCGCAGGTATGAATGACGGTCGGAACGACCGCGGAGAAAGTATAGGCGCGGGGACGGGAAAACCCCGTACATAAATGAACGCGTGCAATTAAAATCCGCGCATGACCCGGAATGCCATCGCCTCGGCGAGCGCCTGCTGTTGCGGCTCTGCGCCGGCCCGACCCGAGAGGACCGCGCCCATCGATGGGCGCTTCGACCTGGTCGACCACTTCGGCCGGCCGGTCGACGAGCGCAGCTTCGGCGATCGCCATCTGCTGGTGTTCTTCGGCTTCTCCCACTGTGCCGTCGTCTGTCCGCGCGAACTGTCGAAGCTCGGCGCCGCGCTCGAGCGACTGGGGCCGCTGGCCGATCGCGTGCAGCCGCTGTACGTCACGGTCGATCCGCAGCGCGACGATCCCTGCGCGATGCAGGCCTGCGTGGCGCGCTATCCGGGCGGCTTCCTGGGCCTGACCGGAACGCCCGAGCAGGTCGCTGCGGCCAAGAAGTCGTATCGGGTCTTCGCAGAGCCTGTGCCGGATGCGAATGCGCCAGGCGGCTACGTGGTTCCGCACACCGCCTTCGCCTACCTGATGGCGCCCGGCGGCCGCTACCTGGCCCACCTGCCTGACGCACTCGACCTCGACGCCGTGGCCGAGCGCCTGCGCCAGCACCTCGAGTGACCGGGCGCAGGGCGTACTCCGCGCTCGACCGGCAGCGGATCCGCCAGGCCTTCATCGATGCGGGTCGCCGCATCCTCGTGGAGGAGGGCGCAGGTGCCATGTCGATGCGCCGCATCGCAGCCGAAGCCGGCTATTCGCCTGCTTCGATCTACCAGTACTTCCCAGACCAGCGGGCGCTGCTCGTCGCCATTCGCGAGTTCGACATGAACGCCGCCACGGACGCCATGGAGGCCTGTGCCCGCGGCACGGCCGAGCCGGCCCGGCGCGTGCGCCAGGTGTTCCTCACCGCCGCGCGCTACTGGCTCGCGCACCCGGACCACTTCGACGTGCTGTTCGCCGGCTCGCGCGAGCGTGCCGTGCTGTGCACACCCGACGGCGTGCCCTTCGGCAGGTCGTCCAGCGTGCTGCGTTCGCTCGCCCTGTACACGCAGGTCGTCGAAGACTTCCTGGATTCACTGCCGTGCCGGCCGGTCGATACGGTGCTGGCCATGGACACGCTGATCGCGACCACGCACGGCGTCATCGCGTTCCCGCGCCTCACGTCGAGCATGTCCTGGTCGGCCACCGCGGCGATGGTTGAAACGGCCGTCAATGCGCTGGTCGACCACTGGATCGGCGCGGCATCGGAAGCGTCCAAGGGAAAACACCGAGCTTTATTTAAACGCGTTTAATTAAAGTCCAGGTCACCGATGCGGCAGGCCGGTTGCGGCAGGCCCATCCCTTTAGGCCAACGCGCTCGAAGCGCACTCTGGAGAGCATCCGTGGCGAAACTCAATGGCGGTCAGGTCCTGATCGAAGTCCTCCGGCGCTTCGGCGTCGACACCGCGTTCACCCTTCATGGCGGGCACCTGGACTCGGCCTACCAGGCAGCGCGCGATGCCGGCATGCGCGTGGTCGACACGCGGCACGAACAGGCGGCGGGCTTCGCGGCGAGCGCCTATGCCCGAAGCAGCGGGCGCATCGGCGTGGCGCTCGTCACGGCCGGCGGCGGCATCACCAACGTGGTCTCGCCGGTGGCCAATGCGCTGGCCGACTGTGTGCCGATGCTCGTGATCGGCGGCGCGTCGGCGATGCAGGACCTCGACGCATTGCCGGTCAACGGCGGCGTGGAGCAGATGGCGGTGATGCGCGCGGTCACCAAGTGGGCCGTGCAGGTGCCACACATCAACCGGCTCGCCGACCTGGTCGGCCAGGCGATCCGCAAGGCGACCACCGGCCGCCCCGGCCCGGTCTACGTCGAGGTCCCGATCGACCTCATGTTCGGGCTGATCGCACAGGACGAAGTTCGCCATCTCGAGCCCGCCGGAGCGCCGACGCGGCCCGCGCCCGCGGCCGATGCGGTGGCACGCACCGTCGCGTGGCTGCGCACTGCCCAGCGTCCCGTGATCCTGGCCGGCGGCGGCACGCTCTACGCGGACTGTGCCGCCGAGCTGCGCGCATTTGCCGAGCGCTCCGGCATCCCGGTGCTGACCAACGCGAAGTCGCGCGGCGTGCTGCCGACCGACCACGCGCTATGGGGCCGGAACTACGCCACGCTGGCACCTGCGCGCGGCCAGGGCCTGGTGCCCGACCTGCTGCTGGTGCTGGGCGCGCGCTTCGGCATCTATACCGGCGGACGGCGCAAGTCCTTCCTGCCGCCGGAGGCGAAGATCGTGCAGGTCGATATCGAGCCCGGTGAAATGGGGCGCATCCGCGAGCCCGACCTTTCGGTGACGGCCGACTGCGGCGAGATGCTGCGCGCGCTGCTCGCCGCCACCGCCGACGAGACCCTGCCCGATACCCGCGAATGGGCCCACCGCCTTTGCGCCGTGGGCGCGGCGTCGAAGCAGAACTTCGCGAAGGTGGCCGATGCGCGCAGCGGACCGGTCCATCCGTACCGGCTGGCACATGCCGTGGCCGCCGCGCTGCCGCGCGACGCGGTGGTCTGCCTCGACGGCGGCGAGTCGCATTCCTGGATCGACATGACGGCGCACAGCGATGCGCCCGGCCGCTGGCTGGGCCACGGCTACGTCGGCTGCATGGGCGAGGGCCTGCCGCTCGCCGTCGGTGCGCAGGTCGCCAACCCGGGGCGGCGCGTCGTGCTGTTCACCGGCGACGGCTCGGTCGGGTTCAACTTTGCCGAGTTCGACACGCTGGTGCGGCACGGCCTGCCGGTCGTCGTGGTGATCAACAACGACCAGATGTGGGGCATGTCCGCGCATGGCCAGGACCTGATGTACGGCGAGGGCATGCGCATGGTCAGCGAGCTCGGCCGCACGCGCTACGAGCAGGCGGCTGCTGCCTTCGGCTGCCATGCCGAGTTCGTGGAGGACGTGGCGGGGCTCGACGCGGCGCTCGAACGTGCGCTGGCTTCGAACCGGCCGGCCTGCGTCAACGTCATGACCGACCCGGGCGTGGTGCATCCGATCACGCAGCGCTTCGTCGGCCGGATGGCCGAGCACGACGCCGAGCGGAACTACGTCCCGTATGCCGACGACCTGGAGGCCTGAGGTGACCGCTCAAACAACGCGATTGCAGGGCCGCAGCGCCCTGGTCACCGGCGCGGGCTCGGGCATCGGCCGCGCCATCTGCGGCCGGCTGTGCGACGAGGGCGCGCGCGTCGCCTGCCTGGACCGTGACGCCGCTGCGGCCAAGGCGACGGCCGAGGCGATCGGGCGCGGTGCCGTGCCCGTGGTCGCGGATGTGGCCAACACGGCCGACATGCGGCGTGCCGTGGAGGAGGCGGTGGCCGCCTTCGGGCGGCTCGACATCGCGGTCAATGCCGCTGGCGTGGGCGCGAGCGCGCGGCTGGTCGACACCGCGCTCGAGACCTGGCAGCGCGTCCTCGACGTGTGCCTCACGGGTGTCTTCGTTTCGTCGCAGGCCCAGGCGCGGCAGATGATCGCGCAGGGCGGGACCGCGGTGATCGTCAACATCGCCTCGACCAACGCGCAGCAGCCCGGCGAGGGCCTGGCGGCGTACTGCGCGGCCAAGGCCGGCGTGGAGATGCTGGGCCGGGTCGCGGCGCTAGAACTGGCGCCGCACGGCATCCGCGTGGCGGCCGTGGGCCCCGGCCTCACGGACACGCCGATGGTCGCGCGGCTGCTGGCCGATCCGGTTGCACGCGACGCCTTCCTCGACAACATCCCGCTGAAGCGACCGGCCCGCCCCGAGGACATCGCCGCAGCGGTCGCCTACCTCGCCAGCGACGACGCGGCCTACGTGACGGGGCAGACCCTCTACGTGGACGGCGGCGCATCGATGCAGCGCTACCCCAGCCTCGCCGCGCGCAAGCCTTCGGCGCCCGCCGCCTGACCGGAACCTGGAGACACACCCATGAAGGCATTGGTCTACGTCGGCGATGCGACGGTGCGGCAGCTGGAGGTGGCGCCGCCGCACGCGGGCAGCGGAGAGGTCATGGTCCGCGTGCTGCAGGCCGGCGTCTGCGGCACCGACATGTGCGTGGTGCGCGACGAGCGGCCCAAGGCCGTGGCGCCGATGACGCTCGGGCATGAATTCGTCGGCCTGCGGCAGGACACCGGCGAGCGCGTCATCGTCAATCCGCTGCTCGCCTGCGGCCACTGCCGCGCATGCGGCGAGGGCCGCCCGCATCTCTGCGACAACCGGCAGGTGATCGGCGTGCACCGCAACGGCGGCTTCGCGGAAGCCGTCGCAGTGCCCGAGCGCAACCTCGTGCCGGCAGGCCGTGCGACGACCACGCAGGCCGCGATGGCCGACCCGGTCGCGACCGCGCTCCACGCCTACCGGCTGGCTGCCCGGGCGATCGGCACCGGCCCGGTGGCGATCCTCGGCGCCGGCTCGATCGGGCTGTCGCTGCTCTTCGTGCTCAAGCGCTTCGGCGTACGCGACATCACGGTGACCGATCTGTCAGCCGAGCGCCGCGCCTTCGCCGATGCGGGCGGTGCCGACCGCACCGCGCAAGGCATCGACGCCAGCTTCGACGTGATCTTCGATTCGGTGGGTGCGGTCGCCACGCGGCGCGACGCCGGGCTCCGGGTGCGCCCCGGCGGGACGGCTGTGTTGGTCGGCCTCCACAGCGCCGACCTCGCCCTGCCGGCGGGTCCGCTGATCGGTGGCGAGCGCACGCTGCAAGGCTCCTTCGGCTACACGCCCGACGAGTTCCGCGAAGCCGTCTCGATGCTGCCCGACCTCGACACGCGTTGGGTGCATGCCGTGCCCTTCGACGAGGCCGAGCAGATGTTCACGCGGCTGCTGGAAGGCCGCCTCCCGCCCGGCCAGATCAAGTTGCAGATGCGCATGAGCGCCTGATTCGCCATCCATTCAAGGAGACCATCATGAGAGCATTCATCCGTACCGCCGTGCTGGCCATCGCGGGGCTCGCCGCCGGGGCCGCCGTGCAGGCCCAGGGCGATCCGATCCGCATCGGCGCCGTGCTGTCGGTGACGGGGCCGGTCGGCTTCATCGGCGACCCGCAGCAGAAGACACTGGAGTTGCACGTCAAGCGGCTCAACGAGCGAGGCGGCGTGCTGGGCCGCAAGGTCGCGCTCACGGTCTACGACGACCAGTCCGACCCGAACAACGCCAACACCTTTGCCAAGCGCCTGGTCGACACCGACAAGGTCGATGTGCTGCTGGGCGGCACCGTGACGCCCAGCGCGCTCGCGATGGTCCCGTATGCGGAGCGCGCCGGTGTGCCCTTCGTTTCGACCGGCGGTGGCCTGGCGCTCGTGGACCCGGTCAAGAAGTGGGTCTTCAAGACGCCACACTCCGACCGCATGGTGGCCGAGCGCATCCTGCAGGACATGCAGGAGCGCGGCATCAAACGCATTGCGCTGCTGTCGGAGACCAGCGGCTTCGGCCAGTCGGGTCGCAAGGAGGTGACCGCCGCGGCCGCCCGGTTCGGCATCACGGTGGTGGGCGAGGAGAGCTACGGGCCGAAGGACACCGACATCACGCCGCAGTTCACGCGGCTTCGCAATCTGCAGGACATCCAGGCGATGCTGATCTTCTGCGGCGCGGGCACCAGCCCCGCGGTGGCGATCAAGAACTACGCGCAGATGGGCTTCAAGCTCCCGGTGTACATGCCGCACGCGGCAGTCAACCAGGAGTTCGTCAAGCTTGGCGGCCCGCCGACCGAGGGCGTGCGCATGCCGACCACCGGCTTCGTGGTGCCTGACGCACTGCAGGACAGCGACCCGCAGAAGGCGCCGTCGCTCGACTTCTACCGCAGCTTCAAGGAAGCGTACAAGGTCGACGCCTCCCCCTTCGGCGGCAACGTGGCCGACGCGCTCGCCATCGCCGTCGACGCGATTCGGCGCGCCGGGAGCACGGACAAGGGGAAGGTGCGCGATGCCATCGAATCCACCAAGGGGCTGGTGGGCCTGAACGGCATCTTCACGATGACGCCGGCCAACCACAACGGCCTGGCACCCGATTCGCTGCGCATCATCGAAGTGCGCAACGCCCGATTCGAACTCGTCAAGTGAGCGGGCCCGCGTGCCAGCCTGGAGCCGACCATGCCTGCTGAACTGCTGCAGTTCCTCTTCTCCGGCCTCACGGTGGGTGCGATGTACGCACTCGCGGCGCTGGGCTATGCGCTGATCTACAACGCCAGCCACATCGTGAACTTCGCACAGGGCGAATTCATCATGCTGGGCGCGATGACGGCGGCCGCGATGGTCGAGGCCGGCAGCAGCCTGCCGATGGCGATCGCCGTTTCCGTCGCGGCGTCGGTGCTCACAGGTGCCTGCATGGAGCGGCTCGCGGTGCGGCCGGCCCGTGGTGCGCCGCTCATCACGCTGCTGATCATCACGCTGGGCGTCGCCCTGGTCATCCGCGGCGCGGTGCAGGTGGTGCTCGGCAAGGGCAACCATGCCTTGCCCGCCTTCTCGGGCGACGTGCCGCTGCGCGTGGGCGGCGCCACGCTGGTGCCGCAGAGCCTGTGGGTTCTGGGCGTCACGCTGCTGGTGGTGGTGGCACTGGCCTGGTATTTCGGGCGCACGATCTCCGGCAAGGGCATGCTGGCCACTTCGCACAACCCGCTGGCGGCCGCGCTGGTCGGCATCGGCACCGACCGCGTGATGCTGGTGTCCTTTGCCATGTCGGGCGCGTTGGGCGCGATCGGGGGCGTCATCACGGCGCCCATCACCTTCACCAGCTACGACGCTGGCGTCGTGCTGGGCCTCAAGGGCTTCGCGGCCGCCGCGCTCGGCGGCATTGGCAGCGGCCCCGGCGCGATCGTGGGCGGCCTCGCGCTCGGCGTGATGGAGGCGCTGGCCGCAGGCTACGTCTCGGCCGCCTACAAGGACGTGGTGGCCTTCGTGCTCATCCTGCTGGTGCTCATGTTCATGCCGCGCGGGCTGTTCGGCGCACGCCTGACGGAGCGCGTATGAAATTCCAGGCGCGCCACCTCGGGGTCGCGATCCTTGCGGCCATCCTGCTGGTGTTCCCCTGGCTGGGCCCGGGCAGCTTCGCCTACGACATCGCGATCCGCATCGCCATCAACGCAGTGGTCGTGATCGGGCTGAACCTGCTGTTCGGCTATGCCGGGCAGATCAGCCTCGGGCACGCGGCTTTCTTCGGCTTCGGTGCCTACGCCTCCGCGATCCTGACCGCGCACTTCGGCTGGCCGCCGCTGGCCGCGCTGGCGGCCGGGGCCGCGGCGACGGGCGTGCTGGCCTTCGTCATCGCGCGGCCGATCCTGCGGCTCGCCGGCCATCACCTGGCGATGGCGACGCTTTCGCTCGGGCTGATCGCGACGATCGTCTTCAACAACGAGACGCGCTGGACGGGCGGCTCCGACGGCATGTCGGTGCCGCCGCTGACGCTG
Source organism: Variovorax sp. PBS-H4 (assembly GCF_901827205.1). Lineage (NCBI taxonomy): Bacteria > Pseudomonadati > Pseudomonadota > Betaproteobacteria > Burkholderiales > Comamonadaceae > Variovorax > Variovorax sp. PBS-H4. Next base: position 1,490,323 of record NZ_LR594675.1, read on the forward strand.
TTCGACTGGTCGCTCGCCAGCGAGCCGGCGTGGTATGCGCTCACCGCCGCCTTGCTGGTGGCCGCAACGTGGACCGCATCCAACCTGGTCGATTCGCCGGCCGGCCGCGCGCTGCAGGCGATCCGCGGCTCCGAGGTGGCGGCGCGCACGGCCGGCATCGACGCCGGCCGCTTCAAGACCCGCGTGTTCGTGCTGTCGGCAGTGATGGCGAGCGTCATGGGCAGCCTGATGGCGCACTACGTCGGCTTCCTCACGCCCGCGGCGGCCGGCCTGGCGCGCTCGGTCGAGTTCGTGATGATGGTGGTGCTGGGCGGCACGGCGTCGGTCTTCGGGTCGATCATCGGCGCCGCGGTCATCACGCTGCTGCCGCAGGTGCTGCACGCCTTCGAGTCCTTCGAGACGCTGCTGCTCGGGGTGATCCTGACGGGCGCCATGATCTTCATGCGGGCCGGCATCGTGCCCAGCCTCCGGGCGCTCTTCGCGCGGAGGTCCCGATGATCGCGGCATCGCCACCGGCGATCGACGCGTTGAAGGTCGAGAACCTTTCCATTGCCTTCGGCGGCGTCAAGGCGATCCAGGACTTGAGCTTCGACGTACATGCGGGCACGGTGCACGCCGTCATCGGACCCAACGGTGCCGGCAAGACGACGCTGATCAACCTCGTCACGGGCATCTACAGGCCCGGAGCCGGCCGCATCGCATTGTTCGGGAAGGACGTGGGCGGCACGCCGCCCGAGCAGCTGGCCCGACTGGGGCTGAGCCGCACCTTCCAGAACCTGCAGGTGTGCATGAACATGAGCGCGGTCGACAACGTGATGATCGGCGCCCATCTCTCGCTCGGCACGGGGCTGCTGCGCGGCATGTTCAGGCCGCCCGCGCTGCGACGCGCCGACGCGGCGTGCCGCGAGCGCGCGCACGCGCTGATGGACTTCGTGGGCGTGGCGGCGTACGCCCGCTCGCAGGCCAGCCAGCTCTCCTACGGCGCGCTCAAGCGCCTGGAGATCGCGCGTGCGCTGGCCGCATCGCCGCGGCTGCTGCTCATGGACGAGCCGGCCGCCGGGCTCAACCACACGGAAACGGCCGAGATCGAGGTCCTCATCCGCCGGATCGCCGAGAGCGGCACGACGGTCGTGCTGGTCGAGCACGACATGAAGCTGGTCATGGGCGTATCGGACCGCATCCTGGCATTGAACGGCGGCCGCCGCCTCGCGCTGGGCAGCACCACCGAAGTGCGCAACGACCCCGAAGTGATCGCCGCCTACCTGGGTGCCGAAGCATGACCGCCGCGCGCCGCCGGGCTCGCCGCGACGAGAAGCATGGAAGGAGGGCCTGTCGATGAGCAAGCTGCTCGAGGTGAAGGGCCTGGCCAGCCACTACGGCCGCATCCAGGCGCTGCACACGCTGGACCTTGCGGTCGGCGAAGGCGAGCTGGTGGCGCTGGTGGGCGCCAACGGTGCCGGCAAGACGACGTTGCTGCGGGCCATCTCCGGCGTGCAGCCGGTGTCCGCCGGCTCCATCGTCTTCGACGGCGAGGAGATCGTGCGCGCGCCGTGCACGCTGCGGGTGAAGCGCGGCATCTGCCAGGTGCCCGAGGGCCGCCAGGTGTTCGGCCCGATGACAGTCGAGGACAACCTGCGCCTTGGCGCCTTCGTGCGGGACGACGCCGCCAGGATCGAGGAAGACCTGGCTGCGATGTACGCGCTCTTCCCGATCCTCGCCGAATTCCGGCGGCTGGCTGCGGGAACACTTTCGGGCGGCCAGCAGCAGATGCTCGCGATGGCCCGCGCGCTGATGGGCCGGCCGCGCTTGCTGCTGCTCGACGAACCCTCGATGGGCCTGGCCCCGCTGATCGTGAAGGAGATCTTCGCCGTCATCGGCCGGCTGCGCGATGAGGGAAAGACCATCCTGCTGGTGGAACAGAACGCGCGCGCTGCGCTCCGCATCGCCGATCGAGGCTACGTCATCGAGACCGGCCGCATCACGCTCGAAGGCCTGGGCCGCACGCTGCTCGCCGACCCGGCAGTGCAGGCAGCGTACCTCGGCATGTAGGCCAGACGCGGGCCGGCGCTCGAGAAAACAACTGGAATGGATGAACGCCATGAACTCTCCCGAAGCCCTTCACATCCTCACCCACCACCAGGCGGGCCATCTCCGCCACTTCGCCAACCTCGCGCGGCAGTTGCCCAACGACTGGTCGCTGATGCAGGGCCGCGGCGCCGGCCAGGACGACTTCGGCGGCTATCGATTCCAGCTCGCCTACATGGCCTACGCGCTGGCGCTGGCCCACCGGCACCGGCTGCCGGCTGCGCCGGGTGTCTTCAAGCCGCTGTTCGAGAAGCTGATCGCGAAGATGCTGCTGCCCGAGGTGTGGATGTACTGGGCCCGCGTGAGCCGGGGCGGCAGCGTGTTCAACATGCACCTGTCCGATCGGCTCGAAGAGGCGTGGGACCCGGTCGCGCGGGACAACATCATGTACAGCGCCTACGTGCAGTCCATGGCGCTGCTCTACGACTACCTGTTCGACGACGACCGCTACGCTGCGCCCGGCGCACTGACCTTCAGCTACTGGTCTTTCTTCTGGGGCGGCAAGGAGCGCCGCTTCGAGTACGACCAGAACAGCCTGAACGAAACCGTCTACTGGCAGATGGTCGAGAGCGGCTACCTCGGCGTGGCCTGCGAGCCCAACTGCGTATTCCAGATCTGCAACCAGCCCGCCATCCTCGGCTTTCGCATGCACGACCTGGTCAACGGCGGGTCGGTTGCGGCCGAGGTGACCGACGCCTACCGGAAGGCGTGGACGCAGTTCGGCCACCTCGGCGCGAACGGCCACTACAACATGATGATGGCGCAGGACACTCACGCGGTGCGCGACAACGCCGGCCCCTCGCCCTGGGCCGACGCCTGGTGCGGCACGCTCATGAACATGTGGAATCGCGACTTCGTGCATGCCCACTATCCGGCGCAGATCCGCGACTGGCGGGTCGAGGGCGAGGACGGCGCGGTCTCGGTGCGGTCCGCCGAGCGGCCGCTCATCATGGGCCAGAAGGTGGTCAACGACGATTCGGATTTCGGCTGGGCCGCAACCTGGGCCTCGGAGATAGGCGACAGCGCAACGCTGTCCGGACTGCAACGCCACGCCGAACGCTACATGGCGCCCACCTGGCGCGAGGGCGGTCTCTACTACCCGCGCAACGACATGCTGCAGGACGCCGAAGGGCACCGTACATTGGTCGAGCCCATGTGCGGCAACGTGCTGATGGGCTATGCGAGCCTGAATGTGCCGGATGGCCTCTGGAAGCTCTACAACGAGCCCATCGCTGCGGATGAACGCCGCCGGCCGGCACTGGTCGAAGTGGGTGAAGGCATCGATGTGCTTCAGGCGTACTTCGATGCGCAGGCGCAGCAGCTGCACTTCACGCTGCGCCGTTGCGCGAGCCGAGGCGCCGGCTTCGAGGTGGTCATCGGGCGGCTGGCAGAGCGCGGCCCGTGGACGCTCTCGATGAACGGCCGCAGGGTGGCTGCCGGCACGGGCGCCACGGTGGGCGAGACCTCGCTGTCGAGCCTGGGCACTGTCGAGCAGGGCGTGCGGCTCGACGGCAGCGAGTTCGCAGACGCGACGCGCTTCATGCTCGCCTTCGAAACGGCCTGAGCGTCTCCCGCGCCCGGCTCACGCGCAAAGCACCCGCGCGTCCACCTTGTCGATGTCGGTGTGTCCGCAGAACGCCATCGTGAGGTCCAGCTCGCGGTGAATGATCTGCAGGGCCCGCGTGACGCCGGCCTCGCCCATCGCGCCCAGCCCGTAGAGCATCGAGCGGCCGATGTAGACGCCCCGGGCACCGAGTGCGCGTGCCTTCAGCACGTCCTGCCCGCTGCGGATGCCGCCGTCCATGTGCACCTCGATGCGGTGGCCCACCGCTTCGGCGATCACGGGCAGCGCCGAGATGGAGGAGGGCGCGCCGTCGAGCTGGCGCCCGCCATGGTTGGAGACGATCAGCGCATCGGCACCCGAGTCGACGGCCAGCCGCGCGTCCTCCACGTCCTGGATGCCCTTGAGGATCAACCGCCCGCCCCAGCGCCGGCGGATCCAGTCGACGTCCGCCCACGAGAGCGTCGGATCGAACTGCCTGTTGGTCCATTCCGACAGCGAGCGCATGGTCTCGATGCCCTTCACATGGCCGAACACGTTGCCGAAGTTGCGCCGTTTCGTGCCCAGCATGCCCATGCACCAGCGCGGCTTGGTCGCCATGTTGGCGAGGTTGGCGAGCGTCGGCTTGGGTGGCACCGAGAGGCCGTTGCGCAGGTCCTTGTGGCGCTGGCCGATGATCTGCAAGTCCAGCGTCAGCACCAGGGCCGAGCAGTTCGCGGCCTTGGCGCGATCGATCAGCCGTGCCATGAAGTCGCGGTCGCGCATCACGTAGAGCTGGAACCAGAAGGGCGAGCCCGTCGCCGCCGCGATGTCCTCGATCGAGCAGATGCTCATGGTCGAGAGCGTAAAGGGGATGCCGAACTTCTCGGCAGCCTTCGCCGCCAGGATCTCGCCGTCGGCATGCTGCATGCCCGTCATGCCGGTGGGCGCGATGGCCACCGGCATCGCGGCCTCGATGCCCGCCATCGTCGTGCGCGTGCTGCGCTGCTCGATGTTCAGCGCGACGCGCTGGCGCAGCTTGAGGCGGTCGAAGTCGGCAGCATTGGCCCGGTAGGTGCCTTCGGTCCAGGAGCCGGAGTCCACGTAGTCGTAGAACATGCGCGGCACGCGCTTCCTCGCGAGGACGCGCAGGTCCTCGATGCAGGTGATGACGCTCATCCGGCTTGCTACTGCGAGCTGATCTTCTGCTCGCTGATCAGCTTGCCCCAGCGGGCCGACTCCTGCGCCATTGCCGTGGCCAGCTGCGCGGAGGGCATGAAGTCGGGTACCGCGCCCTGCAGCGCGGCGGCCTGCGGCAGGTCGGGTGCGCTCATGGCGGTGCGTGCCGCCTCGCCCAGCTTGTCGACGACGGCGGCAGGCGTGCCGGCGGGCGCCAGCAGGAACAGGCGCGGCGCCACGTCGACGCCCGGCACCGCGGTCGACAGCGCGGCCACGTCTTCGGCGCCCGGCAGCTTGTCGTTGCTCATCATCGCCAGGGCCCGCAGCTTGCCGCCCTTGGCCTGCGCCAGGCCGGCGGTTGCGCTGACCACGCCCAGCGGCACCTGGCCGCTGATCACGTCGGGAACGATCTGCGCGGCGCCGCGGTAGGGGATGTGCAGCGCGAAGGTGCCCGACTGGCCCTTCATCATCTCGAAGCCCAGGTGCTGCACGGTGCCCACGCCCGAGGTGGCGAAGGAATAGAAGCCGGGCTTGGCCTTGAGGGCCGCCACCAGCTCGCGCGGGTTCCTGGCGGGAAAGTCGTTGCCCGCGACGATCAGCAGCGGCGACTTGAACAGCCCCGCGACCGGAACGAAGCTCTTGACGGGATCGAAGCTGAGCTTGGCCTGCATGTACTTGGCGATCAACGTCGAGCTGTCGCCCAGCATCAGCGTGTAGCCGTCGGGGGCGGCCTTGGCGACCGCATCGGCGGCGATCACCCCGGCGGCACCGGCGCGGTTCTCCACCACCACTTGCTGGCCGAGCAGGGCTGACAGGCGCGGCGCGATGAGCCGCGCCATGGCATCGACGCCGCCGCCGGCGGAGTAGCCGACCAGCAGGCGGATCGGGCGGTCTGGGTAGGTGCCTTGCGCCGAGGCGAGGCCCGTGTGGCCTGCGAGCAGGGCGGGGCCGAGTGCGAGCAGCGCGCGGCGGTGGATGGCGAATGGCTTCATCGTCTTGTCTCCGGAAATCTGGTGTGGACTTGTGGGATGCGCTCGGCAGGCGTTCAGGCCTTGCCGATGCCGCGCGAGCCCGGGCGCTTCGCCAGCTCGGCCACGCGCTCGCGGTTCGGCTCGAAGCCCAGGCCTGGCTTCTCGGGCAGCGCGAGCACGCCTTGGCTCGGCACCGGCAGATCGTCGAACACCAGCTTGCAGCAGTCGACGGCCACCGAGTGGTACTCGACCAGCGAGCCGTTCGCGAGCCCAGCATGCAGGTGCATGTTGTGGTGCGGCCAGGCGCCGCCGTTCGCGAAGCGTGCGTTGAAGGCAGAGGCCATGCCGGCAATCCGCAGGCATTGCGTGAAGCCGCCGCTGATGCAGGCATTGGGCTGCACCACGTCCACCGCCTGCGCCACCAGCATGTCGCGGAAGCGGCTGGCCTGGCCTTCGTTCTGCCCCGCCGCGAGCGGGATCGAGGTCTTGTGGCGCAGCTTCACGAGATTGGGAATGTCGTTCTGCGAGACCGGCTCCTCGAAGAAGCTGATGCCGTATTCCTCGATGCGCTGTGCCAGCGAGAGCGCGTGGAAATAATCGAGGCTGCAATTCGCGTCGATGTAGATCTGCACGTCGGGTCCCACCGCCTCGCGCACGGCGCGGATGCGCTGCACGTCCTCGGCGATCAGGGCGTCGAGCGGGCGCGGCTCGTCGCGCCGTGCAAGGCCGTGGTGGCCCACCGTCATCTTCAGCCGCTTGAAGCCGCGCTCGACCCAGCTCCGCGCGGCTGCCGCCAACTCGTCGCGTTCGTAGAAGGCAAAGCCGAAGGTGGCATACACCGGCACCTCGGCGCGCGCGCCGCCCAGCAAACGCCAGCAGGGCTGGCCCAGGGCCTTGCCCTTGAGGTCCCACAGCGCGAGGTCCAGTGCGGCGATGGCGTGGCTGGCATAGCCCGACTGGCCGCGCGGCGTCAGCAGCCAGTAGAGGCGCTCCCAGATCTGCTCGTGGCGAAGCGGGTCCATGCCGAGCAGCGAATGGGCGGCGATGTCGTTGACTACCGAGGCGATCACCTCCTCCTCGGTGATGGCTGTCATGCCGGTCCCGACCAGGCCTTCGTCGGTTTCGACGTCGACAAGGCAGAGCGAGAGCGATGTGGTCTTGCTGCGGCCCGCGACATCCACCGAAACAGGCAGGTGCAGGGGCGTGGCCGCGACGCGGGTGATCTTCATGGGGCGTGTGTCTCCAGGGGTGGGGCGCAGTGTAGGAAGGCGGCCACCGCCCTCACAAGCATGCGCCACGAAGCCCGCTTTCGCGAGGCACGAAATCAAGGGTTTGCCCGGGGGCGCGGGTTCAGCGCAGCAGGAAGTCGACCAGCGTCAGCGTGGCCGGCGAGGGCTCCACGCCACTGCGCAGCGCGATGCGGTGGATGCGCGCGGCCCAGGCGTCCGTCAGCGGCACCGCTGCCAGCGGCAGGCTGGCGAGCTGCGGCGCTACTGCCTGCAGCGGCAGCACGGCCACGCCCAGGCCGCCCGCGACCATGCGGCAGACGGCGTCGAAGCTGCGCATCTGCATGCGGATCTTCAGCGCCTTGCCCGCCAGCGAGGCCGAGCGCATCAGCCGGCTGGACAGCGCGGTGCCGTCGTGCAGCGCGATGAACTGCTCGTCGAGTGCCTGCTCCAGCGCGAGCGGCGCGCTGCCGGCGAGCGCGTGGCCGGCCGGCACCACCAGCACCAGGGTGTCGGAGAAGCAGTCGGTAAGCGTGATGCCGTGCGGCGCGTGGGCCATGTCCACGATGCCCAGGTCGGCCCGGCCCTCGAGCAGCATCAGCGGAATGTCGAGGCTGCCGTGCTCGACGACATCGATGCGGATCAGCGGGTGCTCGCGCGCCATTCGGTCGAGCTTGGCCGGCAGCACTTCGAGCATGGCGGAGGTGTTGGCCGCCAGCCGCACGTGTCCTTGCAGGCCTTTCGCGTAGTCGTGCAGGTCGACCGACAGCCGGTCCAGGTCGACCAGGATCTCGCGGCCGCGCCGCACCAGCATCTGGCCTGCCGGGGTGAGCCGCACGCCGCGCGAGGAGCGCTCGAAGACGCGCAGGCCCAGGGCTTCTTCGAGCGCAGTGATGCGTGCGCTCGCGGCCGCCACCGCGAGCTGAAGCCGGTCGCCGGCGGCGCTGATGGAGCCGAGCTCCGCCGCCGCCACGATCACGCGCAGCGTCGCGAGATCAAGCGGCTCGTTCAAGCGCGGTCTCGGGCGCGAACAGGCGGCCGTGGCCGGGCGAGGCGGGGTCGAGGCCGGCCGTGCGCATCAGGTCCAAGAAGCCGGCGGGCGAGCTCGAGGTGACGGGCAGGCCGAGCTTGTGTTCGAGCGGCACGTGGATGTCCAGCGTGAGCAGGCCGCCGCAGGAGATCAGCAGCCCCTGGGCCGTTCGGTCGGCCGCCACGGTGCGTTCGGCCAAGGCCATCAGCGTTTCGCCCGGCACCTGGCCGACCGCTTCGACGCCGGTGATGGACAGGCCTTCGATGTGCGTGACGGCGATGCCGCAGCTCGCCAGGTAGGCCACCAGCCGCTGGTTCAGCGTGTCGATGTAGGCGGTGGCGACCGCGACGCGCCGGATGCCCAGCGCGCGCAGGCTGTCGACGATGGCGTGGCTCATGGTGGTGCAGGGCAGGCCAGTGGCTTCCTGCATGCGCTCGCGCAGCGCGTCGGTGAATTCGAGGCCGCGGTAGAAGCTGAGCGAGGTGCCCATCAGCGATACGGCCTCGGCACCGGCGTCTCGCAGCTCGACGGCGAGCGCGAGGATGCGGTCGACCACGGTGTCGAAGCCTTCGGGCGAGATGCCCGGGATGCCGAGCCCGCGCGCGATGAAACGCACGTCGCGCCCGCCATAGAGCGCCTGCCCGTCGGAGGGAACGAGGCCTGCGGCGGGCGGCACGATGAGGCCGAGGGTGCTAGTCGTCATGTCGTGGTCTCCGGATGCTCGAGTTGTCTCAAGCGCCGGATTGTGCGGCAGGCGACGGCTGCCTCGGCCTTCGCCCGGGCTTCAGCCCTGCAGATGCAGCGCCATGGCGGGGTCGCTGACGCCCGGCCTGCCGCTCTCGACACGCCCGGCGAAGCGGCGCTCGAAGTTCTCGGCGCTGACGGTGAAGTCGTACCAGTCGCCGCTCGTCTGCAGGTTCCAGTGCTGCGTCTCGATATCGCCGGGCTTGATGTCCATGGTCCACGGGCCGTGCTTGCCGTACGCGTTGGCGGCGATCGTCACGCGGCCGCGTTGCTTGCCGCTGTTGCGCACTCTCAGGTACAGGTGGCCGCTGTGGGCCTGGTAGCCGATCCGGATCTCCGGCTGGAACGCCGCCGTGTCGTGAAACAGCGCGTCGCCCTTGAAGCTGCGCACGAACCCGTTGGGGCCATAGACCCATAGCTCGTACTTGCCGCTGTCGGAAGCGCCGGTGTTCCAGGTGTCGCGCAGCGTCTTGCCCGCCTCCACGGTGTAGCGGCGGGGGATGCGGTCGAGGTGCAGCTTGTCGTAGACATGGAAGACGGCGCCCTGCTTGCCGGTGTTGGCGAACGCCAGCGACACCATGCCGCGCGACTCTACCTGCGCGCTGGTGTGCAGCTCGTAGGGGAGTGCACGCGAGGGGCGCACGCCGATCTCCTGGAACAGCGGCTGCGGCGTGGCGGGCGCAGTGGTGATGGGGGCCGTGGGCAGCAGCCTCTGCGCCGCATTGATCGCGGGAAAGTTGCTCGTGTCGGGCAGTTGCGGAAAGACCGGATCGTTCGGGTGCGCGAAGTCGAAGCAGGAGGTGAGGTCGCCGCAGACGGCGCGGTGCCATGGGCTGATGGCGTCCACCGTGATGCCGAAGCGCTTCTCCAAGAACATGCCGAGGGAGGTGTGGTCGAACACCTGCGAATCGACCCAGCCGCCCTTGCTCCACGGCGACACCACGTACATCGGCACGCGCGAACTCAGGCCCCACGGGCGGATCTTGCCGCTGGTGGTGTCGTTGGCGCTCAGGTAGTTGCCCACCGACGCATCGAAGTACTCGCCGTCGAGTGCCACGGTGGACTTGCCCATCAGGTTGCCATTGGCGTCATAGGAAGGCACCGCCGGCATCGGCAGGTGGTCGAAGAAACCGTCGTTCTCGTCGAAGGTCACGAAAAGCACCGTCTTGCTCCAGACTTTCGGATTGGACGTGAGCGCGTCCAGCACGTCCGAGACGAAGTCGGCAGCGCCTGCGGTGCCTTCGCTGCTGCCAGGATGCTCGGCCAGCGCCTGCGTCGGCAGCACCCACGAGACCTGCGGCAGGGTGTCGTTCATCACGTCCTGCTTCAGCTGCGCGAGGAAATTGACAGCGCCGTCGGCCGTGGCCGGGCCACCCGTCAGGCCATGCTCATAGATCGGCGAGCCCGGCTGCGCGGTGCGGAAGCTCTGGAAAGCCAGGCAGCCGTGCATGGCGCCGGTCCAGTTGTTGTTCATGTTCTGGTAGATGTGCCAGCTGATGCCCGCCTTTTGCAGGACATCCGGCAGCGTGTCCCATTTGAAGGCGGTGTTGACGTACTTGTAGTTGTAGGCACCCGTTGCCGGGTCGACCTGGCCCGATCCGCCCGCCTTCTGCGCCCGGCCCGCAACCCAGTTGGACGGGCTGGGCCAGCAGCGCGAGTTGACGGGCTCGCCATCGGCGTGCGTGCTGTTGATGCCCTGCTTGCGCAGTTCCGGGTTGAAGTTGGAGCCCGACCAGAACACGATGCGGTTCGGGTCGGTGCCGGTGAGGACGGAACAGTGATAGCCGTCGCAGATCGTGAAGGCATCGGCCAGCGCGAACTGGAACGGAATGTCCTCGCGCAGAAAGTAGCCCATCGTGGCCTGGTTCTTGAACTGGATCCAGCGGTCCATCTTCCCCTGGTTCCACGCCGCTTGCTGATCGGGAAAATTGTGCGGCGTGCCAGATCCGATCAACGCCCTGCCGGTCCTGGAATCGCGGCGAAAGGGCTGGATCTCCGGGCCGCCGCTCGGGTTGGGCTGGAAATACACCGGCTTGCCGCTCGCCAGCGGGATCGGGAAGCGGTCGCCGAAGCCGCGCACGCCGCGCATGGTGCCGAAGTAATGATCGAAGCTGCGGTTCTCCTGCATCAGGATGACGATGTGCTGGACGTCCTCGATGCTGCGGTGCTTGTCGTGCGCCTCGACCGCCAGCGCTCGGCGGATCGAGGGCGGCAGCACTGTGAGCGCGGTCGCGGCGCCCAGTGTGCCGGCGGTCTTGCGGAGGAAGTCGCGTCGTGGGGGAATGTTCGTGGTCATGGCTTCAGAGGTGGTTGGACCTCGATGAGCTTAGGAAGCGGCCATGACAGGAAAGTGAATCTTCCTCGAAGCGTTGAGCCGAAGCAGGCGGCGGACTTCAGTTCGCGCGAGCCGCCGTGCGCTGGACGGCAATGGGCGAAGTGCCTTTCAAGACACTGATTACCTGGCTGCGGTGCCCTTCAAGCCGGCGCCGCGCACCTCGATCCGGCGCTGGTCCAACACCCTGCCGCGCGCATCGATCAACTCCACCACGTGCCGCCCGGGCCACGGCAACCATTGGGCACTGGCGCCGCGCGCGAAGGGCCTGCCGTCGATATGCCAGGCGACGCCGCTGCCCTCGGCCTCGAAGCGCACGCGCTGGTGGCGTGGGGGGATGTCGGGATCGAGCGCGATGATGGTGCCGTCCACGGGCGCGGTGATACGAGGCGGCGGATCGCCACTCGCGGCCGGCAGGTCGAAGCGAGGCTGTTCGGTGCCGGCGATGAACCATTCTTCGCGGGCCGCTTCCAGCTCGTCGCTGAAACGCACGCGCATGCGCACCAGGCCCGGCGGCGGGACCGGCGGGCGGCTGGCCTCGCGGCGGTGGAGGAAGGCCATGAGCTCGGCCCAGACCGGCGCGGCGCCGCTGGTGCCGCTCACGTCCCACATCGGCGCGCCGCTGGCGTTGCCCACCCACACACCGACCGTGTAGCGCTGCGACCAGCCGACCGCCCAGTTGTCGCGCATGTCCTTGCTGGTGCCGGTCTTCACAGCGCTCCAGAAGCGCGTGCCCAGCACGCTGTCGAGGCCGAAGGTGGGCGCGCGAGCGTTGGCGTCGCTCAGGATGTCGCCGACGATGAAGCTCGCGCGCGGATCGATCGCGAGGGGCTTGCTTCTGCCTCCTTCAAGGGATGCCCGGGAGGGGGGGCTGGACGCCGGCAGGATGCGCGCCTCATTAAAAAGTCCCTGGTTTGCCAGCGTGCGATATCCATTGGTCAACGCCAGCAGCGACACCTCCGCGCTCCCCAGCGCCAGGCTGTAGCCGTAGTAGTCCCCGTTCTGCGCCAGCCCCAGCCCCGCCGCGCGCAGCTGGCGGGCAAAGGCCTCCGGCGAGACCATCACGAGCGTGCGCACCGCCGGCACGTTGAGCGAAGCCGCAAGCGCGGTGCGCACCGAGACGTGGCCCTTGAACTGCCGGTCGTAGTTCTGCGGGATGTAGAGGCCGGCCGCGGTGCTGATCTGTGCGGAGGAGTCGTCGAGCAGCGATGCGGCGGTGAGCCTTCGCTCGGCGATCGCCTGCGCATAGAGCAGCGGCTTGAGCGTGGAGCCGGGCTGGCGCTGCGCCAGCACGCCGTCGACCTCGGCCGCGCGGCTCAGCGCGCCGGAGGAGCCGACCCACGCGAGGACCTCGCCGCTGGCGTTGTCGAGCACCACCAGTGCGCCGTCCTCGACATTGCGCCCGCGCAGTTCCTTGAGATGACGCTGCAGGGTCGTGAGCGCAAAGCGTTGCAGCGGCGCCCGCAGCGTGGTGCGAACGTCGCCCCCTTGCGCTTCGGCCGCATTCGATACCCGCCGTGCCAGATGAGGCGCAATTCCTTCACTCGCCTCGAAGCCCCTGCGTTGCAAGGACGCGCTCGCGAACATCGCGAGCGCGTCGCAATCTACCGCGCCACCAGCGTCCATCGCGCGCATCACCTCGCAGGCCCGTTGTGCGACGAGGGGCGGCTTGGCATTGGGTGCGCGCACCAGCGCCGCGGCAACCGCGGCCTCGCGCGCATCGAGCCCGTGCGGCGCCTTGCCGAAGAGCGTGCGAGAGAGCGCGTCGATGCCGACGATCTCGCCGCGGAAAGGCACGGTGTTGAGATAACCCTCGAGGATCTGGTCCTTGCGCCATTGGCGCTCGAGCTTTTGCGCCGCCAGCGTCTGCCCGAGCTTCTGCGTCAGGTCGCGCCCGCCGCTGCCCCGACGCAAGTCGTCATCGAGCAGCCCCGCGAGCTGCATGGTGATGGTGGAGGCGCCGCGCGTGCGCGTGTTCCACAGGTTGCTCCACGCCGCGGCCGAGACTGCGCGCCAGTCGATGCCGCTGTGCTCGTAGAAACGCTTGTCCTCGCTCAGCAGCATGGCGGTGCGCAGGGCCGGAGAGATATCGCCCAATGCCGTCCATCGGCCGCGGCGCACGCCGGCGTCGGTGCGGATGCGCTGCAGCAGTTCGCCATTGCGGTCGAGCACCTGGATATCGGAAGGGCGGAAGTCGCGCTTCACTTCCTCGAAGCCCGGCAACGCTTGCGCAGGACCGATGGAGGCGAGGAGCAGGCTGAGCGCCAGGAGGGCGTGTGGGGTGCGCGGCATGACGGGTCGCCAGCTTGCCACAAGGCGGGCCGGGGCCGCGAATGCGGTCGGGGACTACTTGCGAACGGGCGGGGGCGCGGGTTGTCAACGTTTGCTGCGCCACGCATCTTGAACGCTCAACGATTATTCAAGGAGATCCGATGAAAACACTCGTCGCCCTGCTGATTGCTGCAACCGCTGCCCTGGCCGGCTGCGTGGCCGTGCCGTACGACAGTGGCCGCTCCCCGCCGCGCGCGAGCTACGGGGACCGCGACCGCGACCGTGATGGCGTGCCCAATCGCTACGACCGCGATCGGGACAATGATGGCGTGCCGAATCGCTACGACAGCCGGCCCAACAATCCGAACCGGTACTGAGGTGCCGCCGGGCGCGCCTCCTAAGGCGGCAGCCCGGGCCTCTGTTGTGGTCCTGCGGGGCTAGGCTTCCAGGATCAACTGCGTCTGCGTGACGACGGCGCACAGCTTGCCTTCCGCGGACCGGATGGTGGTCTGCCACACCATCGTGGTTCGACCTCGATGCAGGGCGATGCTCTCGCCGGTCACCGCGGAGTTCACGCGTGCTCCGCTGATGAACTTGGTGCTGGAGTCGGTGGTCGTCGTCCGCTTGCCTTGCGGCATGTTGATGAGGGTGCCGACCGCGCCGAGCGTGTCGGCGAAGGCCATGTAGGCGCCGCCATGCAGGATGCCGCCGACGGTGCAGAGATCCGGCCGGACGACCAGCTCGGCAATCACGCGCTCTGGCTCGAGCGTGAGGAGGCGAACACCCATGAGGCCGGGAAAAACCGGATCGAGGATCTTCTGGACGGCTTCGAGGGCAGGCACAGGCTGGGTCATGGCGCGGCTTTCCTCGTGTACTCAGGGGGAGAAGGGCTTGTACGGCTTCGCCTCGAATCGAATGGCCGACTTGGCGCGTGCACGCTCGGCCTCGATTTCCCGGTCGCGAGGATCGGCCGCGGTCACCAGCGAATCGATCAGTGTCCGCGCCGTGGCCGCGACGTCATCCACGGCGCGTTGGAAGGCTTCCTGGTTGAGCTTCGACGGGCTCTTGAAGCCGCTGAGCTTGCGCACGAACTGAAGCGAAGCGGCGCGTACTTCTTCATCCGTGGCGGGCGGTTCGAAGTTAAACAGGGTCTTGATGTTCCGGCACATGGTCGCTCCATGGAAAGGGCGGATCAACAGGATGTCTGCGACGATGGATAGAAGGATACGCAGCTTGGGGCGTTGACGCGCGGGCGGCTCGCCTGTTCGAACCCGGGCCTTGTACGCGGTCACGAGCGTGGAAGCCATGGGGTCGACGAATCGTCGCTGAGACTCTGCCGAGCACGGGGCAAAGAACGACAGCTTCAAACTGCCAAATTGGTCGGGGTGAGAGGATTCGAACCTCCGGCCTCTACGTCCCGAACGTAGCGCTCTACCAGGCTAAGCTACACCCCGATGGTTGCGTGAAAAAGAATCGACCTTCGAGGCCCACTGTCGTGAGGTGTCAGGCGCGCCGCTCAAGCAACTGAGCCGCCAATTGTAGCAAACCCGCAGAGTGCGAATTGGCCGGAAAGCCGGCCAGCGCGTCGATCGCGCGCTGGGCTTCGGCGGCGGCGGCCGCGCGCGTGGCGTCCAGGGCACCGGTTTCGCGCACGATGGCGACGATCCGAGGCAGCTGCGCGGTGTCGCCGGCTTCGATCGCGCTACGGATGAGATCGCGCTCGGCTGGGGTGCCGCGCTGCATCGCCAGGATCAGGGGGAGGGTTGTCTTGCCTTCGCGCAGGTCGTCGCCGACGTTCTTGCCGGTCTCGCTCGCATCTCCTGCGTAGTCGAGCACGTCGTCGATCACCTGGAAGGCGGTGCCAAGCGCGCGACCGTAGGCCGCACAGGCTTCTTCCGTTTCCGGTGCAACGCCGGCCAGCACCGCAGCCAGGCGGGTGCTGGCCTCGAACAGCTTGGCGGTCTTCGAGCGGATGACCCGAAGATAGGCCTCTTCGTCGAGCGAGGCGTCGTGCATGTTCATCAGCTGCAGCACCTCGCCCTCGGCGATCACGTTGGTGGCTTCGGCCAGGATCTCCATGACGCGGACGTCGTGGGCGTCCAGCATCATCTGGAAGGCCCGCGAATAGAGGAAGTCGCCTACCAGCACGCTGGCCGGGTTGCCGAAGGACTCGTTGGCAGTGGGACGGCCGCGCCGCAGCGTGGACTCGTCGACGACGTCGTCGTGCAGCAAGGTCGCGGTGTGAATGAATTCCACGACAGCGGCGAGGTTGAATCGCTGCTCGCCCTGATAGCCCAACGCGCCTGCCATCAGCAGCAGCAGAGCGGGGCGCAACCGCTTGCCGCCCGCCGAGATGATGTACTGCGATACCTGACGCACCAGCGGGACGCCGGTGTCGAGGCGGCGGGCGATCACGAGATCGACCCCGGCCATGTCCTCGGCAATGAGGCTGAGCACGGCGGTGGCGGGGGAGTTATCGGCGGGGGGAGCTGACAAGGCGAAGGCGCTCGTGCGCTGCTTGGGGAGAACGGCCGGCCGCGGCCGGAACGCGCAGATTATAGGGAGCCGGGTCCTCACGGAACCCATGCAACCGGGCGGATCTTCTGAAAAACGCCCTTCGTGCTAGAATCTTGGGCTCTGCGGAATTCGCCGTAGAGCCATCTTCCTCAAGAGGTTTATATGTACGCGGTCATAAAAACCGGCGGCAAGCAGTATCGCGTTGCTTCCGGCGAAAAAATTAAAGTAGAACAGATTGCTGCGGACGTAGGCCAGGAAATCGTGATCGATCAAGTGCTCGCAGTCGGCGACGGCAGCGCTCTCAAGATCGGCACGCCCCTGGTGTCCGGCGCAACGGTCACGGTCACCGTGCTGTCGCATGGCAAGCACGACAAGGTCCGCATCTTCAAGATGCGCCGTCGCAAGCACTATCAAAAACGTCAAGGCCATCGCCAGCAGTTCACGGAGCTGCAAATCGGCGCGATCGCCGGCTAAGGAGCTGACACCATGGCACAGAAAAAAGGCGGCGGCTCTACGCGGAACGGGCGTGATTCCAAGCCCAAGATGCTCGGCGTGAAGGCTTTCGGCGGCGAGTTGATCAGCGCAGGCTCGATCATCGTGCGCCAGCGTGGCACCCAGTTCCACCCCGGCACCAACGTTGGCGTGGGCAAGGACCACACGTTGTTTGCCCTGGTCGACGGCCACGTGACCTTCGGCGCCAAGGGCGCGCTCAACAAGCATACGGTCAGCGTGACGCCGGCCTGAGCCCGTCACTTCGATCAGCTCGAAGCCCCGCTTTGTCGGGGCTTCTTCATTTGTAAACTGGACATCTCATGAAGTTCGTGGACGAAGCCTTCATCGACATCGCCGCTGGCGATGGCGGCAACGGCTGCGTGTCGTTCCGCCATGAGAAGTACAAGGAATTCGGGGGCCCCGACGGTGGTGACGGGGGGCGCGGCGGCCATGTTTTCGCTGTGGCAGACCCCAATCTCAACACCCTGGTGGATTTCCGCTTCTCGCGCCGCCATGAGGCGAGGCGCGGGCAGCACGGCATGGGCTCGGACATGTTCGGCGCCGCAGGCGACGACATCACGCTCAAGATGCCGGTGGGCACCATCATCAGCGATGCCGAGACTGGCGAGGTGCTGTTCGAACTGTTGACGCCCGGCGAGACGATCATCATTGCCAAGGGCGGCGACGGCGGCTTCGGCAACCTGCGCTACAAGAGCGCCATCAATCGTGCTCCACGCCAGAAGACGCCGGGCTGGCCCGGCGAACGCAAGAGCCTCAAGCTCGAGCTGAAGGTACTGGCCGACGTCGGCCTCCTGGGCATGCCCAATGCCGGCAAGTCCACGCTCATCAGCGCGGTTTCAAATGCGCGCCCTCGCATCGCCGACTACCCTTTCACAACGCTGCATCCCAACTTGGGCGTGGTGCGCGTGGGACCCGAGCAAAGCTTCGTGGTCGCCGACTTGCCAGGACTGATCGAAGGGGCGTCCGAAGGCGCCGGGCTGGGCCACCAGTTCCTGCGCCATCTGCAGCGCACGCGGCTGCTGCTGCATGTGGTGGATCTGGCTCCCTTCGACGAGACCGATCCTGTCGCGCAGGCCAAGGCCATCGTCGGCGAGCTCAAGAAGTACGACGCGGCGCTGTACGAGAAGCCGCGCTGGCTGGTGCTCAACAAGCTGGACATGATCCCGGCTGAGGAGCGAGCCACGAAGGTGAAGGACTTCGTCAAGCGGCTGCGTTTCAAGGGCCCCGTGTTCGAGATCTCCGCGCTGACGCGGGAGGGTTGCGAGACGCTGGTGAAGGCGGTCTATCAGCACGTCAAGGCGCAGCAGGTCGCCGAGCAGCCGCCGATCGAGATCGATCCCCGCTTCGCCTGACCGACTGCAACGCCCATGACTGCCTCTACCGCTTTGCGCGATGCCCGCCGCCTTGTCGTCAAGGTGGGGTCCAGCCTGGTCACGAACGACGGCCGCGGTCTCGACGATCAGGCCATCGGCGAGTGGTGCCGCCAGCTTGCTGCCCTGGTGCGTGATGGCCGCGAGGTCGTGATGGTGTCCAGCGGGGCCATTGCCGAGGGCATGAAGCGCCTGGGTTGGCGCACGCGGCCGCACGAGGTCCATGAGCTGCAGGCCGCGGCAGCTGTAGGCCAGATGGGCCTGGCTCAGATCTACGAGACCAAACTGCGCGAGAACGGGCTGGGCAGCGCCCAGGTGCTGCTGACCCACGCCGACCTCGCCGACCGCGAGCGCTACCTGAACGCTCGATCCACGCTGGTGACCTTGCTCGCCCTGGGCGTTGTGCCGGTCATCAACGAGAACGACACGGTCGTCAACGACGAGATCAAGTTCGGCGACAACGACACATTGGGTGCGCTGGTCGCGAACCTTGTGGAGGCCGATGCGCTGGTCATCCTCACCGACCAGAAGGGTCTCTATTCCGCCGATCCGCGCAAGAACCCCGATGCGCGCTTCGTGCACGAGGCCGCCGCAGGAGATCCCGCCCTGGAGGCGATGGCGGGCGGGGCCGGCAGCAGCATCGGCCGGGGCGGCATGATCACCAAGATCCTGGCTGCGAAGCGCGCCGCAGGCTCGGGCGCATCAACCGTCATCGCCTGGGGCCGCGAGCCCGATGCCCTGCTGCGGCTGTCGCGCGGCGAGCCCATCGGCACCCTGCTGGTGGCGCAGACCGCCAAGCACCAGGCTCGCAAGCGCTGGATGGCGGATCACCTTCAGCTGCGCGGCTCGGTCACCGTTGATCCGGGCGCCGCGGCCAAGGTGCGGGGCGAAGGCAAGAGCCTGCTGCCCATCGGCATGACCGGCGTCGACGGCGAGTTCTCGCGCGGCGACGTGATCGCAGTCAGGGACGCGGCCGGTACCGAACTGGCCCGCGGGCTTGCCAATTACTCGAGCGCCGAGGCGCGGCTGCTGTGCCGCAAGCCATCCGCAGAATTCGAGCGCCTGCTCGGCTATGTGGCGGAACCGGAAATGGTGCACCGGGACAACATGGTCCTGATGCCCGGCTGAAGACTCAGGGGAGCTCGCGCAGCGGGTTCTTCATCTGCTGGACCATCTCTCGTACCGACGCGCGCGGCGCGTGGCCGCGGCAGACGCCCTGCAGCGCCAGCTCCTTGGCATAGCGCGAGTTGCGGTCGTCGATGCGCTTCCATTCCGGTGTCTTCGCGACTTGCCAGGCCCCATCGCCGTAGCGGGCGTACTGCTTGACCTCTTCCGAGGCACAGCGGATGCCTTCATAGAAGGCGTTGGTGCCGCCGCCCATCTTGCTGTTTGCCACCACCACGTAGCGGACCACGCCATCGCCCGTGACGCTGAGCGTGGCCGGGTCGACGCCGAACTTGAGCGACGAGTAGGCCGGCATCTCGATCGGGATCAACCGGCTCTCGCTGAAGGCGGGAGGCGGCGGCACTTCGGCTTCCTTCCACTCGTCGGCCTGAGCAGTGATCTTGGGCGGCGGCGGCATGCCGGCCTGGGCCCAGTCTGGATTGTCCGTGTCCCTGGCTGTCGACCCGCAGGCGGCCAGCGCACTTGCGAGGGCGAGCACCAGGAGGGGCCTAGCGCGGCGCATGAAGAGGGTCGTTGGTCGAGGACGGATCGGGCGCGGGACGAGGAGCATTAGGATTCGGATCGAAGCTTGCCCCGGGGGGCAGTTCGAAGTTGGGTTCATGGCCTGGGCCGGGAGGGTGTCGCTCGAATTCGCGAGCGCGCACGTTGCTGCGCAAGAAGCGGTTGCGGAAGTCTTGGCGAGGCAGGTAGCGAGCCAGTTCGGTCAGCGCCATCTCGTACACGCCGCGCTTGAATTCGACCACTACATCCAGCGGGACCCAGTAGTCGTGCCAGCGCCAAGCGTCGAATTCGGGGTGGTCGGTGGCGCGAAGGTTCAGGTCCCAGTCGTGGCCGATGAGCTGCAGCAGATACCAGATCTGCTTCTGGCCCTTGTAGTGCCCGCGAGCGTCACGGCGGATGAACCGGTCCGGCACCTCGTAGCGCAACCAGTCGCGGGTACGGGCCACGATGCGCACGTGCTCCGGCTGGAGTCCGACTTCTTCGTGCAGTTCCCGGAACATGGCTTGCTCGGGACTCTCGCCGCGATCGATGCCGCCTTGCGGGAACTGCCAGGAGTGGGTGCGGATGCGCTTGCCCCAGAAAACCTGGTTCTTCTGGTTGAGCAGGATGATGCCGACGTTGGGCCTGAAGCCGTCGCGGTCGAGCATAATCAAACCCCAATTTTTTTGAACTGAGTCGATTATGCATGCCGGGTCGCACTCGGCAAAGCGACCGGTTCCGTAGGCGCCGCCTGGGCGCCTCATCCCCTGTGCCCTTACCTGGATTCCTCCTGCGCAACGATGAAAGCTTCCCGATTCTTTATCTCCACCCTCAAGGAAGCGCCGGCGGATGCCGAGGTCGCGAGCCACCGGCTGATGCTGCGTGCCGGCATGATCAAGAAGCTGGGAACCGGGATCTACACCTACATGCCGATGGGGCTGCGCGTGATCCGCAAGGTCGAGGCCATCGTGCGCGAAGAAATGAACCGCGCCGGCGCCGTCGAGCTCACCATGCCCGTGGTGCAACCGGCCGAGCTGTGGGAGGAGAGCGGCCGCTTCCAGGCCTATGGTCCCGAGCTCCTGCGTATCAAGGACCGGCATGAGCGTGGCTTCGTCGTGCAGCCGACCAGCGAAGAGGTCGTGACCGACATCGCCCGCCAGGAGATTCGCAGCTACAAGCAGTTGCCGAAGAACTTCTACCAGATCCAGACCAAGTTCCGTGATGAGCGCCGTCCGCGCTTCGGATTGATGCGCGGGCGCGAATTCATCATGAAGGACGCCTACAGCTTCGACCGCGATCTCGAGAGCGCCAAGGCGAGCTACAAGGTCATGGCGGACGCCTACCGCCGGATCTTCGACCGCTTCGGGCTGCGCTATCGCGCGGTGGCAGCAGACAGCGGCGCCATCGGCGGCGACGTCAGCCAGGAATTCCAGGTGATCGCAGCCACCGGCGAGGATGCGATCGTCTACTGCCCGGGCAGCGACTATGCGGCCAACATGGAAAAGGCCGAGGCGCTGGCGCCTGCCGGCCCTCGGCCCGCGCCCGCCCAGCCGCTGGCGAAGACCCCCACCCCTGGCAAGGCCACCTGCGAGGAGGTGGCCGAGCTGCTGGACGTGCCGCTCTCGACCACCGTCAAGTCGCTCGTGCTGGCGACCGACAAGCTCGGCGCGGACGGGGCGATCGAAGGCCCGCAGGTCTGGTTGCTGCTGGTGCGCGGCGACCACGACATGAACGAGATCAAGGTGAGCAAGGTGCCGGGCCTGGACCAGGGCTTCCGCTTCGCAACCAGCGCCGAGATCGACGAGCACTTCGGCTGCAAGCCCGGCTACCTCGGCCCGCTCGGCCTGAAGCAGCCGGTCAAGCTGGTCGCCGATCGCGAGGTGGCGGTGATGGCCGACTGGATCACCGGCGCCAACGAGGTCGACTTCCACATGACCGGCGTCAACTGGGGCCGCGACCTGCCCGAGCCCGATCTGGTGGCCGACATCCGCAACGTGGTCGCTGGCGACCTCTCGCCGGACGGCAAGGGCGTGCTGGCGATCGAGCGGGGCATCGAAATCGGCCACGTGTTCGTCCTCGGCACCAAGTACAGCAAGCCGATGAACGCCACCTTCCTCGACGAGGCCGGCAAGCCGCAGTACCTCGAGATGGGCTGCTACGGCATCGGTGTCACGCGCCTGCCGGCGGCCGCCATCGAGCAGAACAACGACGAGCGCGGGATCATCTGGCCTGACGCCATTGCGCCCTTCACCGTGGTGCTGTGCCCCATCGGCATGGACCGCAGTGCCGAAGTCAAGCAGGTCGCCGAGGCGCTGTATGAGGAACTGCTCGCGGCCGGCGTGGACGTGCTGCTCGACGACCGCGGAGAGCGTCCGGGCGCGATGTTCGCCGACTGGGAATTGATCGGCGTGCCGCACCGTCTGGTGATCTCCGATCGCGGCATCAAGGAAGGCCAGTACGAGTACCAGCACCGCCGTGACACGGCCGCCATCAAGGTGCCTGCCTCGGACGCGGCAGCGTTCGTCAAGGGCAAACTGGCGGCATGAGCCTTGCGGCTGTTCTGAAGGCGCCCGGCACCGCTGCGCACACGGCTGAGGTTGTCGGGTGAGCCTGTCGCGGCGTTCGTGCCTGCTGGCGGGCGCCGCGGCCGGCACGCTGCCGTTGTGGCCCGGCGTGGCGCATGCGGGCGCGCAGATCGAAGAGCCGCTGATCGACTCGGTACGCAACGCCTTGAGCGCCTCCATCAGGAGCAGCGCCCCACCGAGACCGGAGTTCAGCGACACCGCCTCGCGGCTGGCCTACCTGCGCTGGCTGGGTGAGATGAGCGAGCGCCTGAAGAAGAAGATCCCCGGGCACCAGGAACGCATAGAGTTTTTGCAGACCGCGTGGTACGAGAGCAAGCGCGCAGGGCTCGAGGTCAGCCTGGTCCTCGGGCTCATTCAGGTTGAAAGCAACTTCCGGAAATTTGCCGTATCGAGCGCGGGTGCCCGGGGCCTCATGCAAGTCATGCCATTCTGGACGCGCGTGATCGGCAACGGCGATTCCTCGACCCTCTTTCGCATGCAGACCAACCTGCGCTTCGGCTGCGTGATCCTGCGACACTACCTCGACCGCGAAGCTGGCGATCTGTTCATGACACTGGGCCGATACAACGGCAGCCGCGGCAAGGCGCCTTACCCGAACGCGGTGTTCTCCAACCAGCGGCTCTGGGTCTTCAACGACCGGCGCGACGATCGCGGGTAGCTCGCGCGCTTTGCGCTAGGCCGCAGGCGTGGCGACCACCGCGCCGCCGCGCGTGACCATGACCTGGTCGATGCGGTGGCTGTCCACGTCCAACACCTCGAAGGTGAAGCCGCCCCAGCTCACGCAGTCGGTGCGCTTGGGCACGCGGCGCAACATCACCATCAGGAAGCCGGCCAGGGTCTCGTACTCCTCGGCGTGCGGCAGCTCGTCGATGTCGAGCGCGCGCTGCACGTCCTGGATCGGCGTCACGCCGTCGATCAGCCACGAGTTCTCGTCGCGCCGCACGATCTGCTGCTCCTCGTCCTGCACGCCGACCAGGTCGCCCATGACGGTGCTCATCACGTCGTTGAGCGTGATCACGCCGACCACCAGCGCGTACTCGTTGACGATGATCGCGAAGTCCTCGTGTGCCTGCTGGAACTGTTCCAGCACCTCGGTGAGCGACAGCCGGTCCGGGATGATCAGCGCCTTGTGCAGCGGCAAGCCCTGCCCGAAGGCCAGCGGCTGGCCGCTGAGGACGCGCTGGAACATGTCCTTCGCGTCCACGTAGCCCAGCACGTGATCGATGTCGCCCTCGCACACCGGGTAGGCCGAGTACGGCTCGGCCACGATGCGCGCGCGCAGCACCGCCTCGGGATCGTCCTTGTGGAACCATGCGATGCGATCGCGCGAGGTCATCACGCTGCTGACGAGCCGCGTTTCGAGCTCGAACACGTTGGCGATCACCTGCTGCTCGCGCACGGCCAGGATGCCGGCGCGAGCGCCAGCCTCGGTCATCGCCAGGATATCGGCGGAGGTGATCTTGTCGTCGCGCTGCATGGGCATGCCCAGGACCTTGAAGAGCAGGTCGGTGCACTGGGTGAAAAGCCAGACCAGCGGCTTCATCACCGTGATCAGCAGCTGCATCGGCCCGACCATGCGCATCGCCAGGCGCTCCGGATCGTTCATGCCCAGGCGCTTGGGAAAGAGATCGGCGAAGACCAGGAACACCGCGATGATGGTGACGAAGGAGGCCAGGAACGCGGCGGTCTGCGCCGTCTCGACCGTGAACCAGAGTTGAAACAGACGCGCGAAGTAGGGGCTGAGCGAACCTTCGCCGACCACGCCGCCGAGGATGGCGACCGCATTGAGCCCGATTTGCACCACGGTGAAGTAGTGTCCAGGCTGCTCCTGGATGCGCAGCACGCGCTCGGCACGCGCGTCGCCTTCGTCGGCCATCTGCCGCAGCCTCAGGCGACGCGAGGCGGCCAGTGAGATCTCCGCCAAAGAAAAAAAGGCGCTGGTCGCGATCAGGATGGCAATGATGAAAAGGCTTTGGGTCAGCGTCATGGGTCGGTCGCGGAAGACCGAGATAGTGCCATGAGCGGCAACCGGACCCGCGGCGCCGGCGCGCCGTGAGGTTGTTTACTGCACGAAGCCGATCCGGCTGCGTCCCGCTCCGGCGCGCGGCAAGTCCTCGACACGCACCTCCTCACGCGCCGCCAGCCGGGCATTGCCGAAGCCCGTCATCAGTGCACGCCGCATCTCACGCGGGGCGACGGTGGCGAGGTGGTCGAGCACGTCGTCCCGCGGCTCCTCGGCCAGCAGGCGGCCCCAGTCGTGCGCGTTGCGGATCGACGCGTAGAGCTGGCGCGCGATCTGCCGGGCCGCATCGGGCGACGGCGCATCGATTTCGAACACGTTCATGCGATTGAGGATCGGCTCGGGAATGCCGCGCGCGTCGTTCGCGGTCGTGACCCAGATCACCTGGCTTGCATCGATCGGCACCTCGGCAAACTCGTCGACGAAGGCATGGGCGGTGTCGTGCTCCAGCAGGCCGTAAAGCGCGCCCAATGGGTCGTACTGCACATCGGCGCCCGCTTTGTCGATCTCGTCGATCACCATGACCGGGTTGGCATATTGGCCGTCGACCAGGGCCTCGAACACCTTGCCGGGCTTCGCGCCCTTCCACTGCGAGGAGGCTCCCGAGAGCAGCCAGCCGGCGGTCATCGAGCTCATCGGCACCAGCGACATGCCGGTGCCCAGCAGCTCGGCCAGGCGCTTGGCGAAATGGGTCTTGCCGATGCCAGGCGGGCCCAGCAGGAGCATGGGCGTGACTTCGAGTCCGTCGCGGCTGTCCTGCGCCAGCGCGACGTGACGCCGCACATCGTCGAGTACCTCCGTGAAGTTGGGCAGCTCCGCGTAGAGCGCGCTCATCTCGGGCACGCCGCTGGGCTTGACCTGGAATCGTTCGGGGCCGCGCTCGAGCATGCGCTCGTAGGTGGTCCGCAGGTGCTCGTGGTCGCGGTCTGGCAGCTTGGCGAGCTTGCGCTCGACATCGTGCGTGCGGAACACGCTGCGCAGGTGCGCCACCGGCAACTGAAAAGACGAGGCAGGCGCCGTCGCCAGCTCGCGGGATGGGCGGGAATCCATTGTCAGACCTCCGTTCGATCACACTTGTGGCACAGCATAAGCCGTGCCCGGTGTCGGCGGTTGTCCAGGTTTTCTCGCTTCGAGGGCTTTTAAGCGGGTCAGACGCCGCCCTGGGGGTGCGTCGGGTCGACCCAGAGCACCGACTCCGGCTTCTCCACCGGCTCGATGTCGAGGTTGATGGCCACGGCCTCGCCGTCGCTTCGGCACAGCACGCACTCGAGCGCCTCGGTCGGGCTGGCATTGATTTCCTGGTGCGGCACATACGGCGGCACGTAGATGAAGTCGCCCGGGCCGGCCTCGGCGGTGAACTCCAGATGTTCGCCCCAGCGCATTCGGGCACGCCCGCGCACCACGTAGATCACGGATTCGAGGTGCCCGTGGTGATGCGCGCCGGTCTTCGCATCGGGATGGATGGTCACCGTGCCGGCCCAGAGCTTCTGTGCGCCGACGCGCGCAAAGTTGATGGCCGCGGCCCGGTTCATGCCGGGCGTCTGCGCGGTGTTCTTGTCGAGCTGGTTGCCCGGTATCACCCGCACGCCGTCATGCTTCCATGCGCCGTCGTGATCATGATCGGAATGTTCGTGGCTCACGGTACGTCCTCATGGCCGGCAAAGCCAGGCCCGTTGGTGAAACACCGCGGAACCGGCTTTGCCGGGCCGCTGGTGTTGCCCCCGGTAGGGGGTGGGCGGCTACACGAAGTGAGCCAACCTGGGGGCGAGCAACATTCTCACCGCGGAACCGGCTTTGCCGAGCCGCTGGTGTTGCCCCCGGTAGGGGGTGGGCGGCTACACGAAGTGAGCCAACCTGGGGGCGAGCAACATTCAACTGTTGAGGACCTGCTGCAGTTCGCCCGATTCGTACATTTCCATCAGGATGTCCGAGCCGCCGACGAACTCGCCCTTGACGTAAAGCTGCGGAATCGTCGGCCAGTTGCTGTATTCCTTGATGCCCTGGCGGATGCCTTCGTCCTCGAGGACATTGACGGTCTTGAGCGTGCGCGTGTCGACGCCCACGGCTTTGAGGATCTGGATGGCGCGGCCGGAGAAGCCGCACATCGGAAAACTGGCGTTGCCCTTCATGAAGAGCACGAGATCGTTGGTCTTGACGAGATCGTCGATGCGCTGCTGGACGTCGGACATGGGCCTCTCCAAAAAATGAGTTGGGCGGATTATTTCACCGTGCGCCAGATCCCGCCCGAGCAGCGCGCGATGCCTGCCAGGTCGTCACGGCTTTGCACCTCGATGAAACCGCGCCGCGAGAGCAGGGCGCGCACGGATGCAGCCTGGTCGTAGCCATGCTCCAGCAGCAGCCAGCCGCCCTCGCGCAGATGCGCGGGCGCGGCCTCGACAATGCGCCGGATATCGTCCAGCCCGTCGGCGCCGGAGACCAGGGCGCTCGACGGCTCGTGGCGCAGGGCGACCAGATGCGGATCGCCTGCGGCAACGTAGGGCGGATTGGAAACCACCAGGTCCAGCTCCAGTCCCGCGCCTTCCAGCCAGTCGGCCTCCGCGAAGCGCACGGCCAGCCCCAGGCGCCGCGCATTGGCACGGGCCACCGCCAGCGCATCGGGGCTGCGGTCGACCGCCGTGACCTCCGCATCGGGACGCGCGCGCTGGATGGCCAACGCGATCGCGCCACTGCCGGTGCCCAGATCGACCACCTTGGGCGACGTGCGGCCGTCGAGGGATTGCAGCGCCCAGTCGACCAGCGTTTCGGTATCTGGCCGCGGCACCAGCACGCGCGCATCGACCTGCAGGCCGAGCCCGTGGAATTCCTTTTCTCCTGTCAGGTAGGCCACCGGCTCGCCCGTCACCCGGCGAGCGCACAGCGAGGCGAAGGCCGGCCACACGGGGTCGACCAGGATGTCGGTGTCATGCGCCAGCAGCCACGCGCGGTCGCCGGAGGGCCGGCCCAGCACGTGCAGCAGCAGCAGCTGGGCGTCGAGCCGCGCTACCCCCAGCGCGGCGGCCGCGGCCAGCATCTGCGCCGCTGTCGATGGCGGCTGGCTGCCCGCGGGGGTCATGCGGGCAGGCTGGCTTCCAGCTCGGCCAGCTTCTCGGCCTCGAGCGCCGCGCGCAGCGCGTCGAGCACCTCGCCCAGATCACCTTCCATGATCGCCTGCAGCTTGTAGAGCGTGAGATTGATGCGGTGGTCGGTGAGCCGCCCTTGCGGAAAGTTGTAGGTGCGGATGCGGTCGCTGCGGTCGCCGCTGCCGATCAGGCCCTTGCGCAGCGCCGCATCCTTGGCGGCGCGCTCGCTGCGCTCCTTCTCCTGGATGCGCGCCGACAGGACCTGCAGCGCCTTGGCCTTGTTGCGATGCTGGCTGCGGTCGTCCTGGCACTCGGCCACGATGCCGGTCGGGATGTGCGTGATGCGCACCGCCGAATCGGTCTTGTTGATGTGCTGCCCGCCGGCGCCGCTGGCACGGTAGGTGTCGATACGCAGGTCCGCCGGGTTGATCTGCACTGCCTGTGCCTCGTCGGGTTCGGCCAGCACGGCCACCGTGCAGGCGCTGGTGTGGATGCGGCCCTGCGTCTCGGTCGCGGGCACGCGCTGCACCCGGTGGCCGCCCGACTCGAAGCGCAAGCGCCCGAAGACCTGGTCGCCGGTCACCCGCACCACCACTTCCTTGAAGCCGCCCAGTTCGCTTTCGCTGGCACTCACGATCTCGCAGCGCCAGCCGGCACGCTCGGCATGGCGCGTGTACATGCGCAGCAGGTCGCCGGCGAAGAGCGCCGACTCGTCGCCACCGGTGCCCGCCCGGATCTCGAGGAAGGCGTTGCGCGCATCCTCCGGGTCCTTCGGCAGCAGCAGGCGCTGGAGTTCGTCCTCCAACGCGACCAGCTCGGCCTCGGCCCCGGCGATCTCTTCGCGGGCCATCTCGGCCATGTCCGGCTCGTCCAGCATCTCGCGGGCGGCTGCCAAGTCGGATTCGCGCTGAAGGTATCGCTGGTAGCGGCCCGCCACCTGCGTCACCTCGGCATGCTCGCGCGAGATGTTCCGGTACTGCGTCATGTCGGACATGATGTCTTCGCGCGAAAGCAGGAAGTCGAGCTCGCCGAGGCGTTGGACGTAGCGCTCGAGCTGATGGCGGAGGAAGGGTTTCACTGGAAAGTCTTGGAAAGCGGAAGCGGGTACCGAACGCACGGGCGCTCGGCCGTCCGGCGTCGGATCGCCGGCTTCAAGACAGCGTCGCTAACGCTCTTTGCGCAGGAACAGCCGCGAGACGGCCTGCGCCGTGTGTTCGCGCGCTGTGGCGTCACCGGCGTGCAACTCGGCCATTGCGCCGTGCAGCATCTTCTGTGTGAGCCCGCGAGACAACGCCTCCAGCACGGCTTCCACGGGCTCGCCCTTGGCCAGCAGCTTGCGCGCGCGGGCCAGCTCGGCTGCGCGCCATTGGTCGGCCTGCGCGTTGAGCTGCTGGATCAGCGGCACGCTGCCGCGCTGGTCCAGCCAATGCATGAAGCTGCGAACGCCGGCGTCGATGATGACCTCGGCCTCCGCCACCGCGGCCTGGCGATTGGCATGGCCCTGCTGCACGACCTGGGCCAGGTCATCGACGGTGTAGAGGTAGATGTCTTCGAGGGCCTTGACCTCGACCTCGATGTCGCGCGGCACGGCCAGGTCCACCATGAACATCGGCCGGTGCTTGCGCAGCTTGAGCGCGCGCTCGACCGCGCCCAGGCCGATCAGCGGCAGCGTGCTCGCAGTGCAACTCACCACGATGTCGAATTCGGCCAGGCGCGCCGGCAGCTCGGCCAGGCGCATGGCCTCGCCGCCGAAGCGCGACGCCAGCTTCTCGCCGCGTTCCAGCGTGCGGTTGGCGATGACGATGGACTTGGGCTCCTTGGCCGCGAAGTGCGTCGCGGCCAGGTCGATCATTTCGCCCGCGCCGACGAACAGCACGCGCGTTTGCTTCAGGTCCTCGAACAGCTGCGCCGCCAGGCGCACGGCCGCGGCGGCCATGCTGATGGAGTGGGCGCCGATCTCGGTGGCGGTGCGCACTTCCTTCGCGACGGCGAAGGAGCGCTGGAACAGCTGGTTCAGCGTGCTGCCGAGCGCGCCCGCAGTTTCCGCGGCGCGCACCGCGTCCTTCATCTGGCCTAAGATCTGGGCCTCGCCCAGCACCATCGAGTCGAGCCCGCTGGCCACCCTGAACGCGTGGCGCGCCGCCTGGTCGTCGTGCAGCGTGTAGGCATGAGAGCGCAGCAAGGCAGGCGTCACGCCACCGCTCTGGGCCAGCCAGTCGACCGTGTGGTCGAGCGCCATGTGGTCGGCGGCGCAGTAGATCTCGGTGCGATTGCAGGTGGAGATGATCGCCGCTTCCACGTCCGGATGCCGGTGGGTGCCAAAGGAGCTGCGCAGGCTCTGCAAGGTCGGGGCAATCTGGTCGATGGCGAACGCGAAACGACCGCGCAGGTCGAGCGGCGCGGTCGTGTGGTTCAACCCGAGGGCCCAGACTGACATAACCCAGGATTATAAAATCCGCCGCCGGCAGCGGCCATCCACGATTCGGATGACCCCGATTGCCGCTTTCTTGCCCCATGTCCGCGCTCGATCTGCTGATTCACCTGCTCAACTTCGCGGCGCCCGCCTTCTGCGTCGCCCTGCTGCTGGCCGCCCTGTTCCGGCTCGCCATGCACGGCCGCAGCGCAGCCGTCCGCCTTTGGGTGCAGGTCGCCGTCAACTTTGCGACCGGGCTGGCAGTGCTGGTCGCCGGCCTGGTCTACTTCGGCCACGACGGGCGCATGGCGACCTATGCCGCCTTGGTGGTGGTGTGCGGCACCACGCAATGGTGGCTGCTGCGCGGCTGGCGCGGCTGAGCAGGAGCGGACGCGCTCACTGCGCGAGCGGGGGCACCGGCGGCGGGGGCGCCGGGGCGGGCGTCGGACCCTGGGGCGCTACCACCGCTGCCGCCACCAGCGACAGACCCGCTTCCTTGAAGCGATCGAGCATGGTGAACAGGACGTCGCTGCGCACGCCTCCGGCCAATCGCGGGCTCTGCACGAAAGCGATGGCCTGGAAGATCAGCATGCCACCCTCGATGCCTTCGAGCGTGACCGAAGGCGCCGGCGCCACGAGCACGCCGCCGTGATCGGTGCAGGCCGACAGCATCAGCTCGCGCGCCAGCTTGGCATCGGTGGTCAACGGCATCGGCAGCCGGATCAGGAGGCGCCCCTCGGCGTTGGTCAACGTCATGTTGCGCACCGTCTTCGTGATGAACTCCGAGTTCGGCACGATCAGCGTGGAGCGGTCGGCCAACTGGATCTCGGTGGCACGCACGTTGATGCGCCGCACGTCGCCCTCGGCCGTGCCCAGCACCACCCAGTCGCCCACCTTGACCGGTCGCTCGGCCAGCAGAATCAGCCCCGAGATGAAGTTCTGCACGATCGCCTGCAGGCCGAAGCCGATGCCCACGGAAAGCGCGCTCGCCACCCAGGCGATCCGCTCGATTCCGATCCCGAGCGCCGAAAGGCCCACGGCGATCACCAACGCGCCGCCGACGTAGCCGAGCAGCGTGGTGATCGAGCTCTGCATGCCGGGCTCCAGCGCGGTTTCCGGCAGGTAGCGCGCCTCCAGCCATTTCTTGAACACGCGCAGGGCGAGGAAGCCGCCGGCCAGCACCGCGACAGCACTGAAAATGGCGCCAGGCACCACTCGGAACTCGCCGATCTTGAGACCGGTGCCGAACTGCCCGCTGCGCTGGAACACCTCGCCCGGGCCCGTGCCCAGCGGTGTGGCGAGCGCGATCAGCATGTAGAAAAAGAGCGCGACCCGGGCCAGCCCCGAGAGCACAACGGCAGCCTGGTCGAGCGTTCGCGGCGCAAAGCCGAAGCTCTTCTGCAGCTTCTGGCCAAGCTCGCTCTTCGAGGCCACGGTGGCCATGAACAGGTCGTCCGCGAACTTGAAGAGCAGGTAGAACGCCGAGGCGACGATGCCGGTCCAGGTCAGCTGGTTGGCCAAGAAGCTGGCCAGCGCGACGTAGCCGATGCCCACCAGCACCCAGATCACGATGACCGCGAGCGCCACGGCGCTCAGCAGGAAGCTGATCCAGAGCGGGCGCTCAGGCTCACCCGACGTTGGCTCTCCCGGTTCAGCCTTCGCGGCTTCTGAGGGCGCGGCTTCGGCGGGCTCGTGCAGGCGAAGCAGCATCATGCCGATGAGCGCCGTCAGCCCCAGCGCGGTGACCACGTGGGTGGCGACCACGGCCGCGAAGCTGGCGTCGACGATGGCGTTGATCTGGCTCGGCACCCAGACCAGCGCCCCGATGACCGCCGTGAGCCAGGGAAAAGGCGCGAGCCGCCGCGCCATCGTGTTCGGAATGGGCGGCAGCCGCCACGAGGGCCGCTTGTTGGACAGCAGCGCGCGGCCCAGCCCGACCACGAAGGCAATGAAGATGATGGACTGCACCACCGCCTGGGCGAGCTTGCGGATCTGCGGCCCGAGGATCCCGTGGCGATCGAGCGTGGCGAACACGACCTGCGCCGCCAGCGCGATCAGCAGCACGTTCACGCCCACGACCACGATCACCAGCAGCGAGCGGCGCAGTCGGCCGGCCGGCAGCACCCGCGCTGCCAGCCGTACCAGCCCATGTTCGGCTGCCCAGTTGCCCAGCAGTGCGAGCAGCAGCGCAGCCGCCAGGCTGGCCAGCACCGATGCGCGATGGGCCGGATCCATGGCGGTGTCGACCGCAGCGCGCAGCTCGGTGCGCAGGCTCGCCAGGCGCTCCAGGTCGGAAGGCCAGGCGTCGCTGATGTCGAACCAGAATTGCCGGCCCAGCGGCGAAGGCGCGCGCTCGGTGAGCTGCGCCTCGAACAACCTGCGGCGCTTCGAGAGCAGCTCGCTGCCGCGCTGCTGGGCGTCGACCGTGATCAGGCGCGCCAGGCGGATGTCGGCGTCGAGCGCATTGCGTTCCTTCAGCAGGGTGGCGCGCTGGCGGGTGATGTCCGGGTCCTCCGGGGGAGCGCCCTCGGCCGGAGGGTTGCCCAGTTCGCCAAGTCGTGCGTTGAGGTCGTTGAGCTGCCCGGTGCGGGACAGGACGAACTTGTCGGCCTGGCCGCCGATGGCATTGATGCGGCCCAGCAGCTCGCGGACCTCCGCGTTGCTTTCGACCGAAGCGGGAATGCTGTCGAGCTGGGTCCGCAAGGCGGCCACCGTCGGTTCCGGCGGGGCGGCGGCGTCCTGCGCAAGGACCGCGCTCCCGAGGACGGCGGCCAGCAGCAGGGCTGCGAGACGAAGCATCCAGCTCATGGCCTGATCATAGAAGGGCACTGCCGAAGCCCCAGGCTCCGGACAATCAGCGCGCGGGGCTGAAGCGGTCGACGCGGTCGGTGACGATGCCGTCGGTGCCCAGGCCCGCCAGCCAGAGGGCGACCGATTCGTCGTTGACGGTGTAGCTGAGCGCGCGCATGTCGGCCGCATGCACCTGGGCCACCATGGCAGCGTCCCACAAGCCATAGTTGCAGACGATCGCCGCGCATTCCAGGCGGCTTGCCGTGTCGAGCCAGCCCTCACGAAGGCTGTCCAGAAGAAGGCCGCGCGGCAGCGCCGGCTCTGCTGCGAGCGCGCCTTCCAGGGATTCGGGCGCGAAAGAAGTCAACACGGGGGGCGGGAGGTCGGTGCGCACCCAGAGCCGGGCCACGAGCTGCGCGACGGCTTCGCCGGTGCGGCGCTCGGCGCCTGGCGTGGGCTTGATCTCGATGTCGAGCAGATAGCGGTTGGCCAGGCAGAAGCGGATCAAGGCTTCGAGCGTGGGCAGCGGCTCGCCGGCGTAGCGGCGCGAATGCCAGGCACCGGCGTCGAGCTGGGCCAACGCGCTCCACGGCTGCTCGCCGGCGACGCCGCGGCCGTTGCTCGTGCGCTCGAGGGTGCTGTCATGCAACAGAAAGGGCACGTCGTCGGCGCTGAGCTTGGCATCGCACTCGAACATGCGGTACCCGTGCTCGGCGCCCAGGCGGAAGGCGGCAAGCGTGTTTTCCGGGGCCAGCCTGCCGGCACCGCGGTGAGCGATCCAGAAGGGGTAGGGCCAGGCCTTCATGCAGCGCGCTTGCCCGAGCCGGCATCGAACCAATGCAGCTTGTCCTGCCGCGCCGCGATTTTCACCGTGTCGCCGGTGACTGGAGCGGGCTGGCCTTCGTCGGCGCGCACCACCAGTTGCTCCTCACCGACGCGGCCGTAGATCAGCCGCTCGGCACCGAGCAGCTCCACGTACTCGACCTGCACCGACCAGCCGTCCGTGTCCAGCGTGAGATGCTCCGGCCGGATGCCGAGGATCATCCCGGGGCGCACGCCCGGCGCGTGTTTGAGCAGGTTCATCGGCGGCGAACCGATGAACCCGGCCACGAAGGTGGTCGCGGGGCGCGCATACACCTCCTCGGGTGTGCCGAACTGGTCCATGACCCCCGCATTCATCACGATGATGCGCTGCGCCAGCGTCATCGCCTCGACCTGGTCGTGGGTGACGAAGAGCGAGGTGATGCCAAGTTCGCGGTGCAGCTTCTGGATCTCCAGCCGGGTCTGTGCGCGCAGCTTGGCGTCGAGGTTGGACAGCGGCTCGTCGAACAGGAACACCTGCGGCTGCCGCACGATGGCACGGCCCATGGCCACGCGCTGGCGTTGGCCGCCCGAGAGCTCGCGGGGTTTGCGATCGAGCAGGTGGCCGAGCTCGAGGATCTTCGCGGCCTTGTCCACGCGCGCCTTGATCTCTTCCTTGGGCACCTTTGCGATCCTGAGCCCGTAGGCCATGTTGTCGAAGTTCGACATGTGCGGGTACAGCGCGTAGTTCTGGAACACCATCGCGATGTCGCGCCGGGCCGGCTCGATGTTGTTCACCACGCGGTTGCCGATGGCGATCTCGCCGGCGCTGATTTCTTCCAGGCCCGCGACCATGCGCAGCAGCGTGGATTTGCCGCAGCCCGAGGGTCCGACGATGACGACGAATTCGCCGTCCTTGACGTCTGCCGAGACGCCGTGGATGACCTGGTTGGCCTTGGCCCCCTGGCCGTAGCGCTTGATGACGTTGCGAAGAGAGATGGCAGCCATTGCGTCGTTGTTTCTTTGTCGATTACTTTTCGGTATCCACGAGGCCCTTGACGAACCAGCGCTGCATCAGCACCACCACGATCACTGGCGGCACGAGCGCCAGGATGGCCGTGGCCATTACCAGGTTCCAGTCCACCGCGGCGTCGCCGGAGGCGATCATTCGCTTGATGCCGATCACCACCGGGTACATGTCTTCGCTGGTGGTGGCCAGCAGCGGCCACAGGTACTGGTTCCAGCCGTAGATGAACTGGATCACGAACAGCGCCGCGATCGAGGTCTGCGACAGCGGCACCAGGATGTCCTTGAAGAAGCGCATCGGCCCGGCGCCGTCCATGCGTGCCGCTTCCACCAGTTCGTCCGGCACGCTCAGGAAGAACTGCCGGAACAGGAATGTGGCGGTGGCCGATGCGATCAGCGGCACTGTCAGCCCTGCGTAGGTGTTGAGCATGTTGAGGTCTGCCAGCACCTTGTACGTCGGCAGGATGCGCACTTCCACGGGCAGCATCAGCGTCACGAAGATCATCCAGAAGACGATCTTCTTGAACGGAAAACGGAAGTACACGATGGCGAAGGCCGACAGCAGCGAGATCGCGATCTTGCCGATGCTGATGACCAGCGCCGTGACCAGGCTGATCCACATCATGCGGCCCACCACCACGCGCGCGCCTTGCGTATCGGCGCCGAGCAGGGCGGCACTGTAGTTCTCGAACATGTGGCCGCCCGGCAGCAGCGGCATCGGCACCCGCAGGATGGCGTCGCGCGTATGGGTGGACGCGATGAAGGCCAGGTAGATGGGGAAGACCACGATCGCGATGCCCAGGATCAGCACCACATGCGACAGGACGGTCAGGCCGGGGCGGCGTTCAACCATGGTGTTGCCTCCGGCTGAAGGACAGGGAAGCGTCGACGCAAGGGGTAGCGGAATGGGCGGCCATCAGTACTGGACCTTCTTTTCGACGTAGCGGAACTGGATCACCGTCAGCGCGACGACGATCACCATCAGCACCACCGACTGCGCGGCGGAGCCGCCCAGGTCCAGCGCCTTGAAACCGTCGTGCCAGACCTTGTAGACCAGGATCGCGGTGTCCCGACCCGGCCCGCCTTCCGTCGTCGCATGCACGATGGCGAAGGTGTCGAAGAATGCGTAGACGATGTTGATCACCAGCAGGAAGAAGGTGGTGGGCGACAGCAGTGGGAACTGGATGGTGGCGAAGCGCCGCAGCGGCCCGGCGCCGTCGATCGACGCCGCCTCGATCAATGCCTTGGGGATGGATTGCAAGCCTGCGAGGAAGAACAGGAAGTTGTACGAGATCTGCTTCCACACGGCGGCCACCACGATCAGCGTCAGGGCCTGGTTGGAGTTGAGCAGGTGGTTCCAGTCCACGCCGATGTAGCGCAGGAAGTACGACACTACCCCGATGCTGGGCGAGAACATGAACACCCACAGCACGCCCGCAATGGCCGGTGCCACGGCGTACGGAATGATCAGGAAGGTCTTGTAGACCAGGCCGCCTCGCAGGATGCGGTCGGCGAAGATGGCCAGCATCAACGACAGCGCGATGCCGCTGCCCGCCACCAGAACCGAAAAGAGCGCCGTGACCTTGAAGGACTCGACGTAGGCCGGATCTTCGAACAGGGTCTGAAAGTTCTCGAGGCCGACGAAAACGGTCGAGGTGCCGAAGGCGTCCTGCGACTGCAGCGATTGCCAGATGGCCTGGCTCGCAGGCCAGAAGAAGAACACCAGGATCACCGCCATCTGCGGGGCGACCAGCAGCCAGGGCAGCCACGCCGACCGGAAAAGAACGCGTTTCTCCATATCACTCCAGACCCTCAAAAACGAAACGCCCGCCCTCGGTCTTCCGATAAGGGCGGGCGTGCGAGTCTACTGCGGCGCCCACCTCCTCGGCAGGCACCCTCCCCGCTTGGCGGGGAGGGCAGGGTGGGGTGCCGTGGACGCCCAAAGGGCTGCGTAGGCGCGAGCCTGCGTCAGCCCTTGTTTGCTTTCTGGAAGCGCTCGAGCTGCTCGTCGCCGCGCTTGACGGCCGCGTCGAGTGCCTCCTTCGCCGTCTTCTTGCCGCTCCAGATCTGCTCGGTTTCCTCGTCGACGATGGTGCGGATCTGGACGAAGCTGCCCAGTCGGACACCGCGCGACTTGTCGGTGGTCTTGCGGATCATCTGCGTCACGGCCACGTCGGTGCCCGGGTTCTCCTTGTAGAAGCCCGAGGCGTCGGTCAGCTTGTAGGCGGCGGTGGTGATGGGCAGGTAGCCGGTGCGCTTGTGGCTATCGGACTGCACCTTGGTGTCGGACAGGTAGTTGAAGAAGCTCGCCACGCCCTTGTAGTGGTCGGCCGGCTTGCCGGACATGACCCACAGGCTGGCGCCGCCGATCACGGTGTTCTGAGGTGCGCCCTTGACGTCGGGGTAGTAGGGCAAGGTCGAGATGCCGTACTTGAACTTGGCGTCCTTGGCAACGCGGGCGTACAGGCCCGACGAGCCGGTCATCATGGCGCATTCGCCGGAAGGGAAGGCGGCGTCGGCCGTGTTGTTGCGGCCCTTGTAGACGAAGGTGCCGTCCTTGGACATCTTGGCCAGGTTCTCGAAGTGGCGCACTTGCAGCGGCGAGTTGAAGGCCAGGCGCGCACTGGGGCCGCCGAAGCCGTTGTTCTGCGTCGCATACAAGGTGTTGTGCCAGGCCGAGAAGCTTTCCAGCTGGGTCCAGCTCATCCAGCTCGTCGTGAAGGGGCACTTGTGGCCGCTGGCCTTCAGCTTGTCGGCTGCCGCGATGACCTCGGGCCACGTGGTGGGCGCTTTCTCGGGGTCCAGTCCGGCCGCCTTGAAGGCGTCCTTGTTGTAGTAGAAGATCGTCGTCGAGCTGTTGAAGGGGAAGCTCAGCATCTGGCCGTTCGGCGCCGTGTAGTAGCCCGCCACTGCGGGCACATAGACGCTCGGGTCGAACTTGGCGCCGCCCGTGCTCATCACTTCGCCCACCGGCTTGATGGCCCCCTTGGAGGCCATCATGGTCGCGGTCCCCACCTCGAACACCTGCAGGATGTCGGGTGCATTGCCCGAGCGGAAGGCGGCGATGGCGGCCGTCATGGACTCGTCGTACTGGCCCTTGTAAGTGGGCACGATCTTGTAGTCCTTCTGGCTCTCGTTGTAATGCTTGGCCAGATCGTTGACCCACTCGCCGAGCGGGCCGCTCATCGAATGCCACCACTGTATTTCCGTCTGGGCCATGGCCGGGGCCGAAAGCGTTGCCGAAAGCGCCGATGCCACGGCGAACGTCTTGAATCGCATGAGAGAGACTCCTGAGGAGGAAAAACGAAAGCGCGAATGCTAGGCCGCGCGTATGACACGGCCGCGTCACATTTTGTGGCAGCACAGCAGCAGGCCAACAGACGGGGAAACCCTTTTTGCGTCTGGGCCGCAGGGCTGCGCGGGGCGGCTTGCTGCGCTGCACCATGCTAGCATCGCCCTCCCTTTTTCAGGTGTTGGTGCCTCCTCCTGAACTTCGGTCGGGGCCTCAGCCAAGCGTATGAGCAAAACCTCCCTCGACAAAAGCAAGATCAAGTTCCTTCTGCTCGAAGGCATTCACCCTTCGGCTGTCGAGGTGCTGCGGACTGCGGGCTATACCAGCATCGAGACACTGCCGGGCGCCTTGCCGGAAGAGGACCTGAAGCAGCGAGTCGCCGACGTGCATTTCCTCGGCATCCGCTCGCGCACGCAACTGACCGCGGAGGTCTTTGCTGCCGCCCAGAAGCTCGTTGCCGTCGGGGCTTTCTGCATCGGGACGAACCAGATCAATCTCGATGCCGCGCGCGAGCACGGCGTGGCGGTCTTCAACGCGCCGTACTCCAATACGCGCTCGGTTGCCGAGCTGGTGTTGGCCGAGGCCATCCTGCTGCTGCGCGGTATTCCCGAGAAAAGCGCCGTTGCGCACCGCGGCGGCTGGCTCAAGTCGGCCGAGAACGCCTTCGAGATCCGGGGCAAGACGCTCGGCATCGTGGGCTACGGTTCCATCGGCGCGCAGCTCTCCGTGCTGGCCGAGGCGCTGGGCATGCAGGTGGCTTTCTTCGACGTGGTCACCAAGCTGCCGCTGGGCAACGCGCGTCAGGTTCGCACGCTGAACGAGCTGCTGCTGCAGAGCGACATCGTGAGCCTGCACGTGCCGGAGACGCCGGCCACCCAGTGGATGATCGGGGCCAGGGAAATTTCGGCGATGCGTCCCGGCTCGATCCTGATCAATGCCTCGCGCGGTACCGTGGTCGACATCGAAGCGCTGGCCGAGGCGCTGAAGCAGAAGAAGCTGCTGGGCGCCGCAATCGATGTGTTCCCGGTCGAGCCGCGCAGCAACAAGGACGAGTTCCAGTCGCCGTTGCGCGGGCTGGACAATGCAATCCTCACGCCGCACATCGGCGGCTCGACCATGGAGGCGCAGGCCAACATCGGGCTCGAGGTGGCCGAGAAGCTGGTCAAGTACAGCGACAACGGCACCTCCACGTCCTCGGTCAACTTTCCCGAGGTGGCGCTGCCGGCGCATCCCGGCAAGCACCGGCTGCTGCACATCCACCGCAACGTGCCCGGCGTGCTCTCCGACATCAACCGCGTGTTCGCCGACA
This sequence comes from Variovorax sp. PBS-H4, assembly GCF_901827205.1. Lineage (NCBI taxonomy): Bacteria > Pseudomonadati > Pseudomonadota > Betaproteobacteria > Burkholderiales > Comamonadaceae > Variovorax > Variovorax sp. PBS-H4. The sequence continues at coordinate 1,529,082 of NZ_LR594675.1, forward strand.
ACCACATCAACATCGCGTCGCAGTACCTGCAGACCAACGAGACGGTCGGTTATGTGGTGACGGATGTCGACGCCGCCTATTCCGACCTCGCGCTCGAGAAACTGGCGAAGGTGCCCGGAACGATCCGAAGCCGGGTGCTGTTCTAGGTCGCGTCCGGCAGCACGGTCGGGCCTGACTTAAAATTCGTGGCCCTGGTTCAGGGGCGCGCAGCGCCCGACCGAGGCCCATCCCGATGAATGCACCGACCGCGTTGACGGCGTTGTTGTCGCAGGCCGCAGAGCCCGCGCGATTGCGTGAGATCCCTTACAACTACACCAGCTTCTCCGATCGCGAGATCGTGATCCGCCTTTTGGGCGAGCGCGGCTGGGAACTGCTGCAGAGCTTGCGCGCCGAGCGCCGAACCGGCCGCTCCGCACGCATGCTGTACGAGGTGCTGGGGGACATCTGGGTGGTGCAGCGCAACCCCTATCTCGTCGACGACCTGCTGGACAACCCGCGCCGGCGTGGCCAACTGGTGGATGCGCTCAACCACCGCCTGTCCGAGGTTCAGAAGCGGCGCACGCCCGACGCCGCCGCCCAGCGCGATTCGTTGGTGGGCGAGCTCACCGCGCTGGTGGCGCAGGCCGTGCAGGCCTTCGACGCCTTGTTCCGCGATGTGGCGGCGCTGCGCCGCAAGGCCACGCGCACGCTCGGCCGGCTCACGGCGCGCGACAACATCAAGTTCGACGGGCTCTCGCGGGTGTCGCACGTCACCGACGCGACCGATTGGCGGGTCGAATACCCCTTCGTGGTCCTGACGCCCGACACCGAGGCCGAGATGGCCGCGCTGGTCAAGGGCTGCATCGAGCTCGGCCTCACCATCATTCCGCGGGGCGGCGGCACCGGCTACACCGGCGGCGCAATCCCGCTGGCCTGGAACAGCGCTGTCATCAACACCGAGAAGCTGGAGGCGATGACCGAGGTCGAGATGGTCTCCCTGCCAGGCGTCGAGCAGCCCGTGCCCACCGTGTGGACCGAGGCCGGCGTCGTGACCCAGCGCGTGGCCGACGCGGCCGAGCGCGCGGGCTTCGTGTTCGCCGTCGATCCCACTTCGGCCGAGGCCTCCTGCGTCGGCGGCAATGTCGCGATGAACGCGGGCGGCAAGAAGGCGGTTCTGTGGGGCACTGCGCTCGACAACCTGGCCTCGTGGCGCATGGTGACCCCCGAGGCCGAATGGCTGGAAGTCACGCGCATCGGGCACAACCTGGGCAAGATCCACGACGCCGAAAGCGCCGTCTTCGATCTTCAGTACTTCGCGGCCGATGGCCGTACCAGGCTGCGCAGCGAGCGGCTCGAGATCCCCGGCAAGACCTTTCGCAAGGAGGGCCTGGGCAAGGACGTGACCGACAAGTTCCTCTCGGGCTTGCCTGGCATCCAGAAAGAGGGCTGCGACGGCCTGATCACCAGCTGCCGCTGGGTCGTGCACCGCATGCCTGCGCACACCCGCACGGTGTGCCTGGAGTTCTTCGGCAATGCCAAGGATGCGGTGCCCAGCATCGTCGAGATCAAGGACTTCATGTTCGCCGAGCAAAAGCGTTCCGGCGTGCTGCTGGCGGGCCTCGAGCACCTGGACGACCGCTATCTCAAGGCCGTGGGCTACGCCACCAAGTCCAAGAAGCACGGCGGCCTGCCGAAGATGGTGCTGTTCGGCGACATCGCCGGCGACGATGCCGACGCGGTGGCGCGGGTGACCTCCGAGGTGGTGCGCATCGCCAACTCCCGCAGCGGCGAAGGCTTCATCGCCATCAGCCCCGAGGCGCGCAAGAAGTTCTGGCTCGACCGCAAGCGCACCGCTGCCATCAGCCGCCACACCAACGCCTTCAAGATCAACGAGGACGTGGTGATTCCGCTGCCGCGCATGGCCGAATACACCGATGGCATCGAGCGCATCAACATCGAGCTCTCGCTGCGGAACAAGCTGGCGCTCGCTGATGAGCTGGAGGCCTTCTTCCTGCGCGGGAGCCTGCCGCTGGGCAAGAGCGACGACGCCAACGAGATCTCGTCGGCCGAGCTGCTGGAAGACCGCGTGGCCCAAGCCGTGGTGCTGGTGCGCGAGGTGCGTTCGCTGTGGCAGGGCTGGCTCGATCGGATCGACACGCTGTTCCCGCAGCTGCAGGACCATTCGCTGCGCGCGAGCTGGAAGACGCAGATCCGCGCGCCGCTTGCCGCCATCTTCTCGGGGGCGGAGTTTGCGCCCATCCTTGCCGAGTGCAACGCGATCCACCAGCGAGTCCTCAAGGGCCGGGTGTGGGTAGCACTGCACATGCATGCCGGCGACGGCAACGTGCACACCAACATCCCGGTCAACAGCGACAACTACGAGATGCTGCAAACCGCGCACGCCGCGGTGGCGCGCATCATGGTGCTGGCGCGCAGCCTGGACGGCGTGATCTCCGGCGAGCACGGCATCGGCATCACCAAGCTCGAGTTCCTGTCCGACGACGAGCTGCGGCCCTTCGCGGACTACAAGCAGCGTATCGACCCGGAAGGCCGCTTCAACAAGGGCAAGCTGCTGCGGCCCTCGATGCATGCCGGCCCCGGGCTCTACGCCGACCTGACCAATGCCTACACCCCCAGCTTCGGGCTGATGGGCCATGAGTCGCTCATCATGCAGCAGAGCGACATCGGCGCCATTGCCGACAGCGTGAAGGACTGCCTGCGTTGCGGCAAGTGCAAGCCGGTGTGCGCGACCCACGTGCCGCGCGCCAACCTGCTCTACTCGCCGCGCAACAAGATCCTTGCGACTTCGCTGCTGGTCGAGGCTTTCCTCTACGAGGAACAGACCCGGCGCGGCGTCAGCATCAAGCACTGGGAGGAGTTCGAGGACGTCGCCGACCACTGCACGGTCTGCCACAAGTGCCTCACGCCCTGCCCGGTGAACATCGACTTCGGCGATGTGTCGATGAACATGCGCAACCTGCTGCGCAAGATGGGCCAGAAGTCCTTTCGCCCCGGCAATGCGGCGGCGATGCTGTTCCTCAACGCCACCAACCCGCAGACCATCAAGGCCATGCGAACCGGCATGGTGGACATCGGCTTCAAGGCCCAGCGCCTGGCCAACGACCTGCTCCGTGGCCTCGCGCGCATGCAGACCGCGGCGCCGCCGGCCACGGTCGGGCCAGCGCCGCTCAAGGAGCAGGTGATCCACTTCGTCAACAAGAAGATGCCGGGCGGCCTGCCCAACAAGACGGCACGGGCGCTGCTGGACATCGAGGATGCCGACTACGTGCCGATCATCCGCGACCCCAAGGCGACGACGCCCGAGACGGAGGCGGTGTTCTACTTTCCAGGGTGCGGCTCGGAACGGCTGTTCTCGCAGGTCGGGCTGGCCACGCAGGCGATGCTGTGGCACGCGGGCGTTCAGACCGTGCTGCCGCCCGGTTATCTCTGCTGCGGCTACCCGCAGCGCGGCAGCGGCCAGTACGACCGTGCCGAGAAGATGATCACCGACAACCGGGTGCTCTTCCACCGCGTCGCCAATACGCTGAACTACCTCGACATCAAGACCGTGGTGGTGAGCTGCGGCACCTGCTACGACCAGCTGCAGGGCTACCAGTTCGAGAAGATCTTCCCGGGCTGCCGCATCATCGACATCCACGAGTACTTGCTCGAAAAGGGCATCACCCTGGAAAGCTCCGCGCCTGGCGCAGACGGCTCGGCCTACCTCTACCACGACCCCTGCCACAGCCCGATGAAGCTGCAGGATCCGATGAAGACGGTGAAGGCGCTCGTCGGCGAGCAGGTGCTCAAGAACGACCGCTGCTGCGGCGAGTCCGGTACCTTCGGCGTGACGCGCCCGGACATTTCGACGCAGGTCCGCTTCCGCAAGGAGGAGGAGCTGCGCAAGGGAGAAGCCGCGCTGCGCAACAGCGGCATGGCCGCGCCCAAGGGCAACGTCAAGATCCTCACCAGTTGCCCGAGCTGCCTGCAAGGCCTGAGCCGCTACGGCAAGGACCTCGAGAACGGCCTGCTGGAAGCCGACTACATCGTTGTCGAGATGGCCAACAAGATCCTTGGCAAGGACTGGATGCCCGCGTACGTGGCCGCGGCCAATCAGGGTGGCATCGAGCGGGTGCTGGTATGACGGGCTTGCGCGTGGCGGGTTGCCCGCTGTGCGAAGAGGCCGGCGGCCGTGCGGTGTTCGAGGCGCCCGCGTTTCGCGTCATTCATGCGGCCGAGGAGGGCTTTCCTGCCTTCTATCGTGTCGTATGGAAAGACCACGTGGCCGAGTGGTCCGATCTTGCGCCGCAAGACCGGGGACTGTGCATGGACGCGGTGGTGGCCGTGGAGCAGTGTTTGCGCGACGCACTGTCGCCGGCCAAGATCAACCTCGCAGCCCTTGGCAACATGGTGCCGCACCTGCATTGGCACGTGATCGCGCGCTTCGAATGGGACACGCACTTCCCGTCGTCCGTCTGGGCCGCCGCCCAGCGCGGCCGCGACCCGCAACGCGAGGCCGCGATCGAGGCGAAACTGGAGGCGCTGGAACAGGACATGGCCCGGCGCCTGGCGGCTCATCCACAGAATCGGAGTTCCTGATGGCAGGTTTGCAAACGGGCGCGCCGACGCCCCAGTCGATCACCGTTCACAACCAATCGCGCGTGCTGGAGGTGAGCTTTTCCGATGGCGCGAGCTTCCGCATTCCATTCGAGCTGATGCGCATCTACTCGCCCTCGGCCGAAGTGCAGGGCCATGGCCCCGGACAGGAAGTGCTGCAGACCGGCAAGCGCGGCGTCGACCTGGTGGACCTGCAGCCGGTCGGCAACTACGCGGTACAGCCCAGCTTCTCCGACGGCCACGACACCGGCATCTACTCGTGGGACCTGCTGTACGAACTTGGCGCGAAGCAGGGCGAGCTGTGGGCGGAATACGAACGGCGCCTCGCCGCGGCCGGCGTCGACCGCGACGCGCCGATGGCCGACAAGGGCGGCCACGCCTGCGGCAGCCACTGAGTTCGCTCGGCAATGCACGAATGCCCGCCGTAGTTGCGGGGTCGTCGGCTTGATGTGAACGCTTGCGACCTAACATCGGAAGCATGAGCAGCACCCATTTCGGTTTCGAGACGGTCGACGAAGGCGAGAAGGCGCGGCGCGTGCGCGGCGTGTTCGACTCGGTCGCCAACCGCTACGACCTGATGAACGACCTGATGTCGGGGGGGCTGCACCGCGCCTGGAAGGCCTACACGGTAATGGTCGCCAACGTGGGCCCAGGCTCGAAGGTGCTGGACATTGCGGGAGGCACGGGCGACCTTGCCCTGGCTTTTGCGAAGAAAGTGGGCGCCACCGGAGAGGTGGTCCACACCGACATCAACGAGGCCATGCTGCGCACGGGCCGCGACCGCCTGCTCGATGCCGGCGTCGCGCTGCCCACGCTGGTGTGCGATGCCGAGAAGCTGCCTTTTCCCGACAACCATTTCGACCTTGTGAGTGTCGCCTTCGGGCTGCGCAACATGACGCACAAGGACCTGGCGCTCAAGGAAATGAACCGGGTGCTCAAGCCGCGCGGCAAGCTGCTGGTGCTCGAGTTCTCCAAGGTCGCCAAGCCCCTGTCGAAGATATACGACTGGTACTCCTTCAACGTGCTGCCGCGCCTGGGCAAGGTGGTGGCGGGCGATGACGCGAGCTACCGCTACCTTGCTGAATCGATCCGGATGCATCCCTCCCAGGAGGAGCTCAAGACCCTCATGAAAGAGGGCGGTTTCGGACATGTGGACTATCACAACATGACGGGGGGCGTCGTCGCCCTGCATGTTGGAATCAAGTGCTGATGATCAGAAGAGATTTCTTTGCCGTTCGAGGAGACGTCATGAAAAGTTTGTTGTCCGTTTTGTTGGTGTGTGCGCTGGCCGTCGGAAGCATGGATGCTGATGCGCGCCGCCTGGGCGGCGGGAAGTCCATCGGCAAGCAGTCGAGCAACGTGACGCAGCGTGAGGCCGCGCCCACTGCGCCAGCCACGCCCGGTGCGCCTGCACAGAGCAGTGTGAACAGCGCGGCCGCCAAGCCGGCAACGGCGGCGCCCGCTGCAGCGCCCAAGCGCCCATGGGGTGCGATGCTCGGCGGCTTGGCCGCGGGCCTGGGCCTGGCCTGGCTTGCCCATTCGCTCGGCCTGGGCGCGGCCTTTGGCAACATCCTGCTGATTGGGCTCCTGGTGCTGGCAGCCGTGGTGGTGTGGCGCATCTTTGCAGCACGTTCGCGTGCCAATGGCGCGCAGCGCAGCGGCGGCTTTGCCTTCCAGGGTGCGGGCGGCCCCGCCAATCCTGCTTCACCCGCGCAGTACAGCCCGAACAACGTTGGCAACGACGCCTCGGCCCGTCCGTGGGAGCGCAATACCGCGGCCTTCGACAGCACCCCGGCACAACCCGAGCATGTGACCGGCGGCTCGTCGATGGCGGGCGCGGCGGCGGCCAGCGGCGGGAGCCTGATCGGCTCGGCCCTGAGCGGCGCGCAGTCGTGGGGCATCCCGGCCGGCTTCGACACCGATGGCTTCCTGGCCGCGGCCAAGCGCAACTTCGTGACGCTGCAGGACGCCTGGGACCGCGCCGACATCGGCACCCTGCGCTCGATGATGACTGACAGCATGGTGGGCGAGATCCGCCAGCAGCTGGGCGAGCGCGAGAACCATACGGGCGGCCAGCCCAACAAGACCGAGGTGGTCATGCTGGACGCCAAGCTCCTGGGCATCGAAGAGCTGCCCGATGCCTATCTGGCGAGCGTCGAGTTCTCCGGCATGATCCGCGAGGACCTGTCCTCCGGCCCGAGCCCTTTCCGCGAGGTCTGGAACATGACCCGGCCGGCCAGCGGTTCGAGCGGCTGGCTGGTGGCCGGCGTCCAGGCCCTGCAGTAGGCGCCTGGCGCTTCGAAGCCGGTCGCAAGACCGGATAATGGGGACATGGTCACACCATCGTCCCCATTTTCTTTTCTCGACGATTTCATCAACCGCGTCGGCAGCCGCCTGCAGCCGCCGGACTGGGTGGTTCACGAGGTCCAGCATCGCGCCGTGCTCTTTCTCAATCACGTGCTGCAGCAAGAACCCGAGGCCCAGCAGCGCCTGGCGCGCCAGCAGGGCAGGGTGGTCGAATTCGAATGGCGATTCGTGACCATGAAGGTTGTTGCCACGCCGGCCGGCCTTCTCGATCTGGCAGCCGAGGACGCGGCGCCCGAGCTCATGGTGGTGTTGGCCGAGACCTCGCCCTTTGGCTTGGCCCGTGCCGCAGCGCGCGGCGAGAAGCCTGCGGTGCGCATCGAGGGCGACGTGCAACTCGCCGCCGAGGTCAATTGGCTGGTCGACCACGTGCGCTGGGACGTGGAGGACGACCTGGCACGCCTGATCGGCGACGTGCCTGCCCACACCATTGCCAACGGCGCGCGGCGCGTCGTGGAGGGACTGCGGCAATTCGTCGGTGAGCGCGGAGGCAAGCCCGCCGGCTCCGCAGGCGCCGAATGAGGCGCTTCTACCGCGGCGTCTTCATCGTCCTGGTCGCACTGCGCTATGGGCTGGACGAGCTCGTGCTCACCAGCTTCCAGAAGCCCTGGCTGCGCGTGGTGGCGCGCATCGTGTCCTTCGGCCGCAAGCTCGATGCGCCACGCGGCCAGCGCCTGAGGGAGGCGCTGGAGAGCCTGGGGCCGATCTTTGTCAAGTTCGGACAGGTGCTGTCGACGCGGCGCGACCTGCTGCCGCCCGACATCGCCGATGAACTGGCCTGGCTGCAGGACCGCGTGCCGCCCTTCGATTCGAGGATCGCGATCGCGACCATCGAGCGCGCCTTCCGCCGGCCGGTGGGCGAGGTGTTCGTCGATTTCGACGAGACCCCCATCGCCAGCGCCTCGATCGCGCAGGTGCACTTCGCAACGCTGCGCGAGCGAAGCGGGGCGGTCCGCGAAGTCGCCGTCAAGGTGCTTCGGCCCGGCATGCGCGACGTGATCGAAAAAGACCTCGAGTTGATGGCCATGATGGCCGCCTGGGTCGGGAACCTGTCGAGCGATGCCAAGCGCCTCAAGCCGCGCGAGGTGGTGGCCGAGTTCGACAAGTACCTGCACGACGAGCTCGACCTGGTGCGAGAGGCCGCCAACGCGGCCCAGCTGCGGCGCAACATGACCCAGCTCGACCTCGTGATGATCCCCGAGATGTTCTGGGACTTCTGCCATCCCGAGGTCATCGTGATGGAGCGCATGAAGGGCGTCCCGATCGCGCAGCTCGATCGCCTGCGCGCCGCCGGCGTCGATATCCCGAAGCTGGCGCGCGACGGCGTCACCATCTTCTTCACGCAGGTGTTCCGCGACGGCTTCTTCCATGCCGACATGCATCCCGGCAACATCCAGGTCAGCCTGGAGCCGGCCACTTTCGGTCGCTACATCTCCCTGGATTTCGGCATCGTCGGCACGTTGACCGAGTCCGACAAGGAGTATCTGGCGCAGAACTTCGCAGCCTTTTTCCGGCGCGACTACAAGCGCGTTGCGGAGCTGCACCTGGAGAGCGGGTGGGTGCCCGAGGGCACGCGCATCGACGAGCTGGAGGCCGCGATCCGCACCGTCTGCGAGCCCTATTTCGATCGCCCGCTCAAGGAAATCTCGTTGGGCATGGTGTTGATGCGCCTGTTCCAGACCTCGCGCCGCTTTCACGTCGAGATCCAGCCGCAGCTGGTGCTGCTGCAGAAGACGCTGCTCAACATCGAGGGCCTCGGCCGCCAGCTCGACCCGGAGTTGGACCTGTGGCATACCGCCCGGCCGTTCCTGGAGAAATGGATGAGCGACCAGATCGGCCCGCGCAAGCTGCTGGAGCAACTGCGCGCCGAGGCCCCGCGCTACGCCAAGCTGCTGCCGCAGTTGCCACGGCTGATGCACGACTTCCTGGAGAATCGCCCCGCCGACCACCGGCGCGAACTGCTGGAGCTGCTGGCTGCTCAAAAGCGAACCAACCGGCTCCTGCAGGCCATCATCTACGGTGGCATAGGTTTTGTATTGGGGTTGATCGCGATGCAGGTGCTGGTGCGCGTGCGTCTGTTCTGAAGAGGAGATTTCGCCGTGCTGCTGACTCTGGTCATCGTCTACCTGCTCGTCACGATCGCCATTGGCCTGTACGCCGCCAGGCGTGTGAAGAACACCACTGACTTCGCGATTGCCGGGCGGCACCTGCCGCTCTACATGATCGTGACGACGACCTTCGCCACCTGGTTCGGCTCGGAGACCGTGCTCGGCATCCCCGCCAAGTTCATCGAGGGCGGGCTGCACGGCGTGGTCGAGGACCCTTTCGGCGCCGGCACCTGCCTGATCCTGGTCGGGCTGTTCTTTGCCGGCAAGCTCTACCGCATGACGCTGCTCACCATCAGCGACTACTACCGCGAGCGCTTCGGTCGGACCATCGAGGTCGCCTGTTCGCTGATCATCATGCTGAGCTACCTGGGCTGGGTGTCGGCCCAGGTCACGGCGCTGGGACTGGTGTTCAACCTGCTCTCGGGCGGTGTCGTCAGCATCCCGACCGGCATGGTCATCGGCGTGGTCTCGATCCTGGCCTACACGCTGTTCGGCGGCATGTGGTCGGTGGCGGTGACCGACTTCATCCAGATGATCATCCTCGTGCTCGGCCTGGCGGTGATCGCGATTTTCGCAGGCAACATGGCCGGCGGCGCCGACAAGGTGGTGGCCCTGGCAGCCAGCAAGGACCTGTTCCGCTTCTGGCCGGAGCCGAGCTGGAAAGACATCATCTTCTTCTTCGCCGCGGCCATCACGATGATGCTGGGCTCGATCCCGCAGCAGGACGTGTTCCAGCGCGTGATGTCGGCCAACAGCGTCAAGGCCTCGACCCGCGGGCCGGTGATCGGCGGCATCGCCTACATCCTGTTCGCCTCCGTGCCCATGTTCCTGGTGGCCAGCGCGCTGCTCATCATGCCGGAGCAGACCGCGACGCTGCTCAAGGACGATCCGCAGAAAGTGCTGCCCACCCTGGTGCTGGAGAAGATGCCGTTCGTCATGCAGGTGTTCTTCTTCGGCGCGCTGCTGTCGGCCATCAAGTCCACCGCCTCGGCCACCCTGCTGGCGCCCAGTGTCACCTTCACCGAGAACATCTGGCGCCAGTTCCGCCCGGCGGGCACCGACCGCGAGAACCTGCTCACCATGCGCATCACGGTGCTGCTGTTCAGCGCCGCGGTGCTCGCCTATGCAATCCGCATGCAGGGCACCCCGATCTACGAACTGGTCTCGGGCGCCTACCAGGTGCCGCTGGTGGGTGCCTTCGTGCCGCTGGTCTGCGGCCTGTACTGGCAGCGGGCGACCACCCAGGGCGCAGTGGCCTCGGTAGTGCTCGGTATCGGGGTGTGGCTGCTGTTCCTCGCCATGCCGTGGAGCGAGGCATTCCCGGCCCAGCTTGCGGGGGTGCTGGCTTCCTTCGCGGGCATGTTCGCCGGCTCGCTCGCGCCGCAATGGGTGGCGAACCGGCGTACGCCGCACCGGCCGCTGGCGGTCGATCCGGCCTGAAAAGGTGTGAAGTACACCTCGTGAAGCCGGGCCTGGAGCTCGAAGGGCAACCTTCTGACGCCCTCCATGCCAACCTATAATTAAAAGCTTTGCGAGCGGCCGCCGGCCGCTTTTCTCCTTTCTACCCATGCCTATCTACGCCTACAAGTGCAGCGCCTGCGGCTTTGCCAAGGACGTGCTGCAGAAACTGTCCGATGCCCCGCTGACGGAGTGCCTGCAATGCGGCGCCAGCGCGTTCAGCAAGCAGGTCACCGCCGCCGGGTTCCAGCTGAAGGGGTCGGGCTGGTACGTGACCGACTTCCGCGATGGCGGCGGCAAGAAGGCAGCTGAAAAAGGCAATGCCGACAAGGGCGATGCCGACAAGGGCAAGAGCGCGCCGGCCGATGGTGCTCCCGCGTCGGCTGGCGCCGCCGACGCGCCGGCCGCGGCATCGCCCGCCGCAGCCCCGGCTCCGGCGCCTGCAGCCGCGCCGGCTGCCAAGGGCGACTGAGCGCCGCGCCACGTCATGCTCGCCCTGCGTAAATGGTTGCTGTCCGGCCTGCTGGTCATCGTGCCGCTGGTCATCACGCTGGGCGTTCTGAACTGGATCATCGGCACGCTGGACCAGACGCTGTGGCTGCTGCCAGAGCAATGGCAGCAATGGCTCACCGAGCACAAGGTGCGCGGGCTGGGCGTGCTGTTGACGCTGGCCATCCTGCTGGTCGTCGGCGCGACCGCAAGCAACTTCATCGGCAAGCGCCTGCTGGGCTGGGGCGACGCCGTCGTGCGCCGCATTCCGGTGGTGCGATCCATCTATTCGAGCGTCAAGCAGGTGTCTGACACGCTGTTCTCCGAGAACGGCAATGCCTTTCGCACCGCGGTGCTGGTCCAGTGGCCGCGCGACGGTTCCTGGACCATCGCCTTCGTCACCGGCGCACCCGGCGGCGAGGTGCTCTCGGAACTGGGCGGCGGCGACTACCTGAGCGTCTACGTGCCCACGACGCCCAACCCGACCGGCGGCTACTTCGTGATGCTCAAGCGCAGCGACTGCATCGAACTCAGGATGAGCGTGGACGACGCGCTCAAGTACATCGTGTCGATGGGCGTGGTCGTTCCCGGCGGCCCCGCGACCATCGCGAACAGATAACACACGCGCCCTCGACGGCGCCGGAATCCACTATGGCCATGCGTACACACTATTGCGGTCTCGTGACCGAAGCCCTGCTGGGCCAAACCGTCACCTTGTCCGGCTGGGTCAACCGCCGCCGCGATCACGGCGGCGTGATCTTCATCGACCTGCGCGACCGTGAAGGTTATGTCCAGGTGGTGTGCGATCCCGACCGCGCCACCACCTTTGCCACCGCCGAAGGCCTGCGCAACGAGTTCTGCGTGCAGGTCACCGGCCTGGTGCGCGCACGCCCGGAGGGTACGGTCAACGAGAACCTCAAGAGCGGCAAGATCGAGGTGCTCAGTCACGAGCTGAAGGTCATCAACCCGTCGGTCACGCCGCCCTTCCAGCTCGACGACGACAACCTGTCCGAGACCACCCGCCTCACGCACCGCGTGCTGGACCTGCGCCGTCCTGCCATGCAGCGCAACATGATGCTGCGCTACAAGGTCACGATGGAGGTGCGCAAGTTCCTCGACGCCAACGGGTTCATCGACATCGAGACGCCGATGCTCGGCAAATCGACGCCCGAGGGCGCGCGCGACTACCTGGTGCCCAGCCGGGTGCACGACGGAAGCTTCTTCGCGCTGCCCCAGTCGCCCCAGCTCTTCAAGCAGCTCTTGATGGTGTCCGGCTTCGACCGCTATTACCAGATCGTCAAGTGCTTTCGCGACGAGGACCTGCGCGCCGACCGCCAGCCCGAGTTCACGCAGATCGACATCGAGACCTCCTTCATGGCCGAGGAGGAGATCCGCGAGATGTTCGAAGGCATGATCCGCAAGGTGTTCCGCGCGGCGGCCGAGGTCGAGCTGCCGCCTTTCCCGGTCATGAGCTATGCCGACGCCATGTTCAAGTACGGCTCCGACAAGCCCGACCTGCGCGTCAAGCTGGAGTTCACCGAGCTCACGGACGTGATGCGCAATGTCGAGTTCAAGGTCTTCGCGCAGGCAGCCGGCATGACGGGCGGCCGCGTGGTCGCGCTGCGCGTGCCAGGCGGCGGAGCCGAGGGCGGCCTCTCGCGCGGCGACATCGACGCCTACACCGAATTCGTCAAGATCTACGGTGCCAAGGGGTTGGCCTACATCAAGGTCAACGACGCGGCGCAGGGGCGCGAGGGCCTGCAGAGCCCGATCGTCAAGAATCTCAGCGACGCTTCGCTGGCCGAGATCATTGCCCGCACCGGCGCACGCAACGGCGACATCCTGTTCTTCGGGGCCGACAAGGAGAAGATCGTCAACGACGCGATCGGCGCGCTGCGCGTGAAGATCGGCCACAGCGCCTTCGGCCGCAAGAACGGCCTGTTCGAGGAACGCTGGGCGCCGTTGTGGGTGGTCGATTTTCCGATGTTCGAGTTCGACGAGGAAGGCCAGCGCTGGTCGGCCGTGCACCATCCGTTTACCTCGCCCAAAGACGGCCACGAGGATCTCATGGACACCGCGCCCGAGAAGTGCATCGCCAAGGCCTACGACATGGTGCTCAATGGCATCGAGATGGGCGGTGGCTCCGTGCGTATCCATCGCGAGGAAGTGCAGAGCAAGGTGTTCCGCGCGCTCAAGATCAGCGCGGAAGACGCGCAGAACAAGTTCGGGTTCCTGCTGGACGCGCTGCAGTACGGAGCCCCGCCGCATGGCGGCATCGCCATCGGGCTCGATCGGCTGGTGATGCTGATGACCGGCGCCGAGTCGATCCGGGACGTGATCGCCTTCCCCAAGACCCAGCGCGCCCAGGACCTGCTGACGCAGGCGCCGAGCCCGGTCGACGAGAAGCAGCTGCGTGAGCTGCACATCCGCTTGCGCAATCCCCAGCCCGCCGCTTGAGCGGAAAGCGGCGCAAAACATGAGCCGCACGGCCGCTCCGATGGCTCATGGCGCCGCAGCCGCAGGCGAAGGTGCTCCGGTTGGCCAGCGGCCCTGGAAGATCCCCGAGTCGGTGCTGGTCGTGATCTACACGCCGGCGCTCGAGGTGCTGCTGATCCAACGTGCCGACGCCAAGGACTTCTGGCAGTCGGTCACCGGCAGCAAGGATGATGTCGAAGAGCCGCTGGCGCTCACGGCCGCGCGCGAGGTCGCCGAGGAGACCGGCATCGACTGCGGGGAGGGAAGCGCGCTGGCCGGGCGGCTGCGCGACTGGCAGCTGCAGAACGTTTATGAGATCTACCCGCGCTGGCGTTCTCGCTATGCCCCGGGGATCACCCACAACACCGAGCACCTCTTCGGGCTGTGCATGCCCGAGCGCGTGACGCCTCGGCTCGAACCGCGGGAGCACACGGCCTGGCGCTGGCTGCCCTACCGCGAGGCGGCCGACGCCTGCTTTTCCCCTTCGAATGCAGAAGCGATCCTGCTGCTGCCAAAATTTGCGGGATGAATTTGCCCAGCAGCACCCCGATCGGTAGCAACCTCCGGGTCGCCACCTACAACATCCACAAGGGGGTGCAGGGTATCGGACCGGCCCGGCGGCTGGAGATCCACAACTTGGGCCATGCCATCGAGCAGCTGGACGCCGACATCGTCTGCCTCCAGGAAGTTCGCAAGATGAATCGCCAGGGCGCGGCCCGCTTCAAGCACTGGCCCGAGCTCCCGCAGGCCGACTTCCTGGCCCCCGAGGGCTACACCGCGATCTACGAGACCAACGCCATCACGCGGCATGGCGAACATGGCAACGCGCTGCTGACGCGCTGGCCGGTGCTGCGCAAGACCCATCAGGACATTTCCGACCACCGCTTCGAGCAGCGCGGCCTGCTGCACGTGGCGATCGAGGTCGAGGGCCGGCCCGTGCATGCGATCGTGGTGCACCTGGGTCTGATCCGTGGCAGCCGGGTGCGCCAGATCGCCTTGCTGCGCGATTTCATCGAACGCGAAATTCCGCCGTCCGAGGCACTGGTGGTGGCCGGCGACTTCAACGACTGGGGAGCCCGCATGCGCTACGCGATGAACGCCATGGGCCTGCGCGACACCAGCGACCTGCGCGGGCCACGCACGCTGACCTACCCGTCGCGCCTGCCCGTGACGCAGCTCGACTTCATCTACGGCCGGCAGGTCGAGGCGGTGGCGACCACCGTGCCACGCGGACCGATCTGGGCGCGAATGTCCGACCATCTGCCGCTGGTGGCTGACTTCTTGCTATCGAAATAATAGCAATACGCGCAGGCCGGAAGCGCGCTGCAAGGGTGTTCGCTGCGCTTCATTCGCTGTTAGGATGCGCTGATGCTAAGGAAAATCGATACCGCCGAGCGCCCCGAGCCGGACGCCGGGGACGAGGGCACGCCCGTCTCCGTGAAGATCCGCGAGCGCCTGCTGGCGGCGCGCCAGCGCTTCAATGCCAATGACAACATCGCCGAGTTCATCGAGCCCGGCGAGCTCGAGAGCCTGCTCGACGAGGTCGAACACAAGATGAAGGATGTGCTCGAGGCGCTGGTGATCGACCTCGAGAACGACCACAACACCGAGAACACCGCGCGCCGTGTCGCCAAGATGTACCTGAACGAAGTGTTCAGGGGCCGCTACGTGGCCCCGCCTTCGCTCACCGAGTTTCCCAACGCCGAGCATCTGAACGAGCTCATGATCGTCGGCCCGATCACGGTGCGCAGCGCCTGCTCCCACCATTTCTGCCCGATCATCGGCAAGCTCTGGATTGGCGTGATGCCCAACGAGAAGACCAACGTCATCGGATTGTCGAAGTACGCACGGCTGGCCGAGTGGGTCATGAGCCGCCCACAGATCCAGGAGGAAGCGGTGGTACAGCTCGCCGACCTGATCCAGGAGCGAACGCAGCCCGATGGGCTGGCGCTGGTCATGGAGGCCGAGCACTTCTGCATGCAGTGGCGCGGCGTCAAGGAGATGGACAGCAAGATGATCAACTCCGTGATGCGCGGCGTCTTCCTCAAGGATCCCAACTTGCGGCGCGAATTCCTCGCGCTGATCCCCCGCCGGAGCTGAACGCCATGCTCGTACGCCTGCTTTATGTCAGCCGTGCCGTCGACACCAGCCCCGGTGCAGTGGAGTCGATCCTCGCGCAGTCGCGCTCTCACAACCCCGCGTGTGGCATTACCGGCATCCTTTGCTATGGGGCTGGGGTGTTCCTGCAGGCCATCGAGGGCGGCCGCACGGCAATCAGCGAGCTCTACGGCCATATCCAGCGAGACCCCCGCCACAAGGACGTTGTATTGCTGCACTTCGAGGAGATCTCGGAGCGCCGCTTTGGCGGCTGGACCATGGGGCAGGTCAACCTGTCCAAGCTCAACGTCTCGACCCTCCTCAAGTACTCGGAGAAGCCCGAGTTGGACCCTTATTCGGTGTCCGGCAAGGTTTCGCTGGCACTGCTCGAAGAGCTGATGGCCACGGCCGCCATCGTCGGGCGTCACTGATCGCATTGCTGCGCGGTGCCCGCTCTGCTGCTGGGCTGCGATTTTTCCAGTGCGCCGAGCGCGCGCAAGCCCATTGTGCTCGCGCTCGGATGCGCCATCCCGGGTGGCGTCAAGTTGCAAAGGCTCGAGCGCTTTGCCTCGTTAGATACGTGGCGCGTCTGGCTGGCCGGCCAAGCGGCGTGGATCGGTGCTTTCGACTTTCCCTTTGGCCTGCCGCGTGAGCTGGTGGCACATCTCGGCTGGCCGATGGAGTGGCGCGCCTTGATCTGCCACTATGCGGGCCTCGACCGGGCCCTGATCCGAGAGACCTTCGCAGCCTACTGCGCTGCGCGGCCGGCCGGGGGCAAGTTCGCGCACCGGGCGACCGATGCGCCGGCCGGCTCCAGCCCCTCCATGAAATGGGTCAATCCTCCGGTGGCGTTCATGCTGCATGCCGGTGTGCCGCGGCTGCTGCAGGCGGGCGCGGCCCTGCCGGGCCTGTATGCGCCTTGCGCCGCCGCCGAGCGCATCGCGCTGGAGGGCTATCCGGGCCTGCTGGCGCGGGAGCTGCTCGGGCGCCGCAGCTACAAGAGCGACGATGCTGCCTTTCAAACTGCCGCCCGGAGCGAAGCACGCGCGGATCTGCTCGCCGCGCTCGAAGGGGGCGCCACGCGGTTGGGCCTCAGGCTGGTCGTGAACGGTACCGAGCGCAATCAACTGTTGGCCGACGCTCGCGGCGACTGCATAGATGCAGCGCTGTGCCTTATGCAGGCCGCATGGGGCGCGGCGCGCAGGACGAGCACAGGGCCGGGTTACGGCCTGCCCACGACCATGGACGCGCTGGAAGGCTGGATCGTCACTGCCTGACGTCCGGCGAATCTTGCGAAGCAAGGAGCTCGGCAACAAAAAGCCCGGCGTTGGCCGGGCTTCCTCGCGGGTGGCTCGCAAGAGGCCCTTCTCAATGGCCGAGCCAATCCTTCAGCTCGTCGGCATGCTCTTCCTCGTCGGCCAGGATCTCCTCCAGCATGCGACGGGTGGTCGGGTCCTTGTCGCCGACCAGCGAGATCATCTGCCGATAGGTCTCGATGGCAATGCGTTCTGCCACCAGGTTGGCGCGCACCATGGCCTGAAGGTCCTTGGATTCATCGTATTGGGCGTGGCTGCGCTCGCGCAAAGTTTGCGGGTTGAAGTCCGGATCGCCACCCAGCTGCACGATGCGCTCCGCAATCTTGTCCGCATGGGCGGACTCTTCGTTGGCGTGCACCAGGAACTCGTCGGCAATTGCCGGCGAGGCTTGGCCGCTCGCGGTGAAGTAGTGGCGCTTGTAACGCAACACACAGACCAACTCGGTGGCCAGTGCGTCATTGAGCAGTTGCACGATATCGTCGCGCCATAGCCCATAGCCGGGCGTTACAGCACCATCGTCGAGGCTTTGGGAGGCAGCGTCGATCTTGGCTTGGTCCAGTACCAGCCGCTGCGGCTTTTCGCTTGTCATATTTGTCATGGGAATTCCTTTCGTGGGGGACTGTCCGGCTTCTTGTGCATCAGCGTGGTCACGAGATCGGCCACGTCGGATGTCTTGAGCACCGCGGCGAGCACTGCCGTGATCGACAGCAGGCGCCAGGGCCTGACCAGTACGATCAGCGCTCCCGTCCCCGCCGCGGCAGCGATGAGCTTGACGGGCTGTTCGCGCGCATAGCGCTCGATCAGCGGGCGGGCGAGTTGCCCCGCCGCATTGGCCGGGTGGCGGCGCCACCAGCGCTGAACCACGTTGCGTCCCACTGCAGCCCAGGCGATGCGGTCGATGATCGTTTCACGTCCCACCGGTGGCGCATCCGGCTCATCGACCTGCTCGCTGCTGGTGTATGCGCCATGTCCGCGGCCCTGCAGCTGCGCTACCAGCGCACGGCGTGAAATGGCGAGCCGTTCCTGCGGCGTCAAGCTCTCGCGGTCAGTCGGCACGGGCATCTCCGGCAGCATGCAGGGCATGGATGTCCGCATCCACCTGGGCCCGCAAGTCGTTGAATCCATGAAATTCCATGGGACGCGCGGCGAGGTATCCCGCGACCAAGGCAATGACGGCGGACACCCCTGGAACTGCAACCAATACCCAATGGAAGCTGCCCTGGACGACACCCAGCATGATGGCGGTGCCGGTCAGGCCCAGGGCCAGCATGCCGGCAACGGCTGCAAGGACACCGGCAATGAGCCGCCCGATCAACCCCTTGCTGGCCTCTGCCGCCTCGAGCCTCAGAAGCGCCGCGTAGTTGGAGGCATGTTCGACGAACAGCTCGGGATGCCTGAGCACCGTGGAAAAAATGGGATGAAACATGGTGCTGCAGGCGGCGGCGCAGGCGAGGCGGCTTCAGTTCAATAGTCGTCCCGGCTGCGGCGGCTCGCGAGCACGATCAAGGCTGTGATGACGGCCCCGGCAGCGGCGGCCACGAGCACCGATCGAACCGGCTGGTCTGCGATGTACCGGCCTGTCATGTCGGCCGCCTGTTCCAGGCGGCGCTGGGCGCGGGCGCTGGTGGTCGAAGCGGCATCCAGGCCGCGCTGCACGGCCTGCTGTACACGGGCGGCGAGCTGCTCCACCGTGGGTTCGGCCTCGCGGCGCAGGTCGCGTACCTTCTCGCCTGCAGCGTTCACCGCGTTCTGGGCGTACGCGCGGGTGGTGTCGATGGCGTCATTGGCGTTCTGACGTGCCTCTTCGGCCAATTGCGACGGGGTCTTGATCGTGCTCATGAGAAAAGTCCTTCCGGAGAAAAGTTGCGAGAGCCTGCTCATCGTAACGACGCAGTCATCGTCGCATCAAGCCAGCGATAAAACTGGCAAGTGCCAGCACGATGAAGATGACGAAGAGGATCTTGGCGATGCCTACCGCGCTGGCTGCGATCCCGCCGAAACCGAAGACGGCGGCGATCAGCGCGATGACCAGGAACACGACTGCGTAGTACAACATGGCGGAATCCTTCTTCTGGTGTCTCTCTCGCTGTGTGAATCAAGCGCTCATCGTCTTGGCGAGGCACTTCGTCGAGAGCGTGGAGGCAACGGTAAAGGAGTGTGCTCCAAGACCCTGTCAGTAGCTGAGGCCTGGGGGCGTAGGAGAGGGCCGAATCGCGCAGCGTGGCTGGCATCCGGGCTGCGCTCAGGCGAACTCGCTGGCTTTGGAGGGCTTGGCTGCGGCGGTGGGCAGGCTCGCGCTCAGCCGCGTTCCTTGGCCCGGTGCTGAAGAAATGGTGAGCTTGCCCTTGGCAGTCTCGACGCGGTGCTGCATGCCTGCCAACCCATGAGAGGACGCGCGCGTGTCCTGGATATCGAAACCCGTGCCGTTGTCGCTCACCTCCACCACGACGTGATTGCCGTAGTTCTTCATCACGATGCTGGCCTCGGTCGCCTGAGCGTATTTGCCGATGTTGGTCAGGCTTTCCTGCACCATCCGATAAACGGTCAGCTGGTTGGCTTCGTCGAGACTCACGGGCTCGAGCACCATCTCGATCTCGACGCCGGAGCGCTCGGCGAACTCGCGCCCCAGGATCTCCAGGGAAGCAATGAGACCGAGGTTGGCCAGTGAGGAGGGCCTCAGGTCCTCGATGATGCGACGCTTCAGCGCGATGCCGCTGTTGAGCAGTTCATTCATGTGCTGCAAGCGCTGGATCGCTTCCGGCGAATCGACGAGCCGCGATTTCAGCCGGGCGACATCGAGCTTGGCAGCGGTGAGCAAAGAGCCCAGCTCGTCGTGCAGTTCCCGGGCCAGGAAGCCGCGCTCAGTCTCCCGCACCTCTTGCAAGTGGGTCGCGAGCTCGGCCAAAGTCGCGGTGCGCTCCCGCACCTCGTCCTCGAGCGCATTGCGCTCGCGTTGCAAGGCTTCCTGCTGGCGTTCGCCGGCCGAGCGCAGTGCATGCGTCTGGCGCAGATAGAGATAGAAGGCCGCCAATCCCGCGAGCGCCACCAGCGCAATGCCGATGCGGGCGAAGCGCAGCGACACGGAAATTTGGGCCTGCCCGCGCATCAGCGCTTCGTTGCTGAGCGCGATCAGTTCGCCAGCCTGCTGCCGGATCGCTTCCATTTCCTCGCGCCCGACGTCCGTGGTGATCACGAATTTCCAGGCATCGTCGTTGCCCTCTTGCCGCAACCGCACACTCATGTCGATTTCGGCGAGTTTGCGTGAAACATGCTTTGCAAGCTCCGTCAGCCGCGCAGACTCGGCAGGGCGGTGGGCGTAAAGCAACTGCAGCGCAGCCAGTTGGCCGTCGACCTTCTTGACCGCGCTGTCATAAGGTTCGCGATATCGCGCTTCCCCGGTCAACAAATAACCTCGCTGACCCGTTTCGGCGTCTACGATGCTCTGGAGCAGGAGGTTGAGTGCGAGCCGTATGCGCTGAGCCTCGCTGACTTCCGTCAGCGACTGGGTGGATTGCCGGTAACCTGCCTCGTTGATGCCCACCAGCGCAAGCGCCGCGAGCATCGCGAGCGTCAGGCCTGCGGCCATCTTGGGGAAAGCTAACCAGCGCATGGGGTCTCCGCGGGACGCGAGCAGTTCAAATTCAGGAATAATCGGTGTGAACCAGGGGGCAGTTTGCTGCGACGCAAAAGGCCGCGACACGACAAAGAAGGTATCAGATGATCAAAATTGGAATTGTGGATGACCATGCCATCGTGCGCTCCGGCCTGCGCCAGTTCTTTTCGGAGCACGTCGATCTGCGCGTGGTCGGGGAGGCGGCGAGCGGGCGTGAGGCGATCGAGCTCGTGCGCACCACGGAGCTGGACGTGCTGGTGATGGACCTGTCGATGCCCGGGCAAAGCGGCATCGACGCGCTGGCGATGATCCGCGCCAAGGCTCCGGACGTAGGCATCCTCATCCTCAGCGGATACCCCGAGGAGCATTACGCAATGAACCTGATCCGGCAGGGTGCGAGCGGCTACCTCAACAAGGAATGCGATCCGATGGAAATCGTGAACGCCATCCGGACCATTTCGCTCGGCCGCCGCTACATCACGCCCGCCGTGGCCGAGTTGCTGGCGCGGCAGCTTGACCGCAAGGACGATGCAGCGCCGCACGAGCAACTGTCCGAACGCGAGTTCCAGGTCTTCCTCAAGCTGGCCAAGGGTGAAACGGCGGGCGACATCGCCAAAACCCTGTCGCTCTCCGTCAAGACGGTCAGCACCTACCGCACGCGCCTCATGGAGAAGATGAATCTTTCCTCCAACAGCGACCTCACGTACTACGCACTGAAGAACAAGCTGATCGATTGAGGCTCGCAGGCGGCCCCTGCGCGGTCGGGCGCTCCGCACGGGCGGGGCCATGAGCGTGACGACCTCGCTGCGTCGCTTCAGCTCGAACCCGAGGTCTGCCGCAACGTCGAGGCCTGCTCCATGCAAAAGTCGATCAGCGCGTCGATCTCGTTCGACTTGTCGAAAACTGCGTCCACGCCGAACTGGGCGCAACGCTTCCGGATGTCGGGGGTGGCGTAGTTGCTGAGCACCACGATCTTCTGATCGGGCCGGCGCGTGCTGACTGCCTGCAGCACGCCCAGACCGCTGCCTTGCTTGAGAAACAGGTCGACGATGGCCAGTTCCCACTGATCGACGTTCTCTGCCAACCAGCGGACAGCCTCCGCTTCGGTCTCGGCGTAGCCGACAGCGGAAATGCACGTGAGTTCTTCCAGAGTGCCGACGAGATTCTCGCGGATCGTGACGTTGTCTTCGACGATGTAAGTTTTCAATCTGAGTTCCATGGAGAACCGCGCGTCTGCCTGGAATGAAACTTCGCGACCTTGGCGGATGACTGTGACGAAAGCTAGCTTCTGTTGCCGCAAATGACCAAGCGGGATCATGCAGCCTGCGAGCGCCTCCGGCTGTAGGTCCATTCTTACGAGTTCTGTGGTCTGGCTGCCCGTAGGTGGCGCCCGACAGTTGCTGCGGTCCAGCGCCGACCCGCAGGCAGTGCCACGCCGCTTAGCCTTCGATGCAGTCGGGTTGCAGCGGTCCTGCGGCAGCTCCTTCACCAAGGTGCCAAGATGAAGATGATTTGGAACTATGGGGCTGTCAGCCTGTTGACCCTGGCCGCCGCTGCAGTTGTGGCGCTTGGGGAACCTGCGAATGCCGAGCTGAAATTGGTCGAGGCCACGACCGCTGCTGCGAAATTGGGCACCACTGCCCTTGGTTTCCTCGCCTCGCCCGCGTCCATCACCTCCACGCCGGACCGCAAGACGACCGTGCCGTGACGACGCCGCCCACCCGAAAGCCCCGTTCGCCGATTTGGATGAGGATCGGCGCGACGGTCCTGGGGCTGGTTGCAGCGCTTCTGCTGCTGCTCGCCCTGTTTCCATGGGATACGCTGCGCGGTCCGATCAACCGCTACATCAGCGAGAAGACCGGGCGAAAATTCGAGATTACCCGTCGCCTGGATGTCGATCTGGGGTTGCGCACCGCGACCGTGAAACTCGACGGTATCGAGTTCGCCAACCCTTCGTGGGCGCGGGAGCCCTACCTGGTCCGGGCCGAGCGCGCCACCTTCGACATCCGGCTGTGGCCGCTGTTGGCAAAGCGGGTCGTGATTCCTCACATCTTTCTGGCCTCGCCCGTGCTGGGACTGCAGATGGAAGAGGACGGCCGGCGCACTTGGGCCTTGGGCAAGGACACCGCGGACGAGGGTACCGTGCCAGTCATCGGGCTTTTGGAAGTCGACCAGGGCACGCTCGACTTCCTGGCGTCACACCTCGGCGTCGACCTGCACGCCGACTTCAGCTACGACAGCGGCCGGGGTGAGTTGCCTCTCGACTTTCGCGTTAAAGGCCGTTACCAGCGTCAGCCGCTGACGGCCCAGGGTCGGACCGGCAACGTGCTGCAGCTCAACGCCGCCGGCCAGCCCCCCTTTCCCCTGGAGATCGATGCGGCGGCCGGCCACACGCATCTGAAGGCCAAGGGCAGCGTGGCCGAATTGGCAAGCCTGGACGGGGTCGATGCCCGTTTCGATCTCAAGGGCCAGAACCTGGGCGACCTGTACGGATTGCTCGGAATCGCCTTGCCCCAGACCTCTCCGTACGCGTTGAGCGGCGAACTGCGCAAGCGCGGCAAGCTGTGGGAGGCTGCAGGTCTCCAGGGCAAGCTGGGCCTGTCCGATATTG
The DNA here is from genome assembly GCF_901827205.1 of Variovorax sp. PBS-H4. Classification (NCBI taxonomy): domain Bacteria; kingdom Pseudomonadati; phylum Pseudomonadota; class Betaproteobacteria; order Burkholderiales; family Comamonadaceae; genus Variovorax; species Variovorax sp. PBS-H4. The sequence continues at coordinate 1,552,209 of NZ_LR594675.1, forward strand.
GCGGCGACATGAAATACGACCAGGCGCCGAAGGTGCCCTCCCTGTCCGGTACGCTGCGCTCGCGCGTGATGGACATGGACGACCTCGGCCCGCTCATCGGCCTGCCGCCCACCGAGCGCTCCGCCAAGGCCATCGAGGGCCTGACGCCGCCGCCGAGCATCACCGAGGTCAAGCGGGCGCAGCGCGATGCCGGCCGCAAGGTGCTGCCCGCGGCCACGCTGGACTTCGAGCGGCTGCGCGCCATGAATGCCGACGTGAAGTACACGGCCGACCGCATCAAGAACGTTCGCGAGCTCCCGCTGGACAAGGGCAGCGTACAAGTGAAACTGCGGGATGGCGTGTTGGCGCTCGATCCATTGAACCTGGGCGTGGCCGGCGGGTCGATTGCCGGCGCCGTACGCATCGACGGCGCGCAGAACCCGGCCGACATCCGCGCCAGGCTGGATGTGCGCGGGATGCAGCTCAGCAGGCTGGTGCCCAAGATCGAAACCATGCGCAGCAGCTTCGGCAAGCTCGATGGGCGGATCAATCTCTCCGGACGCGGCAACTCGGTGGCGAGCTGGCTGGGCCATGCTTCTGGCGACGTCGCCGCACTCACCGGCCGCGGCGAGTTCAGCAATCTGCTGCTGGAGTTCATGGGGCTGGATGGCGGCGAGATCATCAAGTTTCTTCTGCGTGGCGACAAGAACGTGGTGCTGCGCTGCGCCGCGATGGCCTTCGATGTCGACAAGGGCGTCATGGTGAGCCGCAGCGTCGTGCTGGATACGGAGGACACCCTATTCAGCGCGAGCGGCCGGGCCGACCTGGCGAAGGAGACGCTGGACTTCGTGGTGCGGCCGCAACCCAAGGACAAGAGCATCCTGTCCTTGCGCACGCCGCTGGTCATCGGCGGAACCTTTGCCTCGCCCCGAGCGGGCCTGGAGGCCGGATCGCTGGCCGCACGCGGCGCCGCGGCTGTCCTGCTGGGGGCGCTCAACCCCTTGCTCGCGCTGGCAGCGACGGTGGAGACGGGGCCCGGATCCGATGCCGACTGCCAGGCGGTGCTTGCCCAGGCCAAGCAGCCGAGTGCCGGCGAGGCGGCAGCCGGCGCAGCGAAAGCCAGGAAGCAGTAGCGGCGATCTTGCGGGCGGCGATCAGCTCGCGGCCGCAGGCCGGTGGCCGCAGACGCTGCAGCTTGGGTCGCGCGCCACTTGCAATGTGTCGAAGGCCGTGCGGCGTCCGTCAAACATCAGCAGCCTGCCCGCCAGCGAAGGGCCGATGCCGGCCAGCAGCTTCAGCGCCTCGTGCGCCTCCAGCGTCCCGATGGTGCCCACCACCGGCGCGAAAACGCCGAGCACGGCGCAACGCGTTTCCTCGAAATTGGCGTCGGGAGGAAACAGGCAGGCGTAGCAGGGCGAGGCGTCATCGCGTGTGTCGTACACGCTCAGCTGACCGTCGAAGCGGATGGCCGCCCCTGCCACCAGCGGTTTGCCCGCAGCCACGCAGGCGCGGTTCACGGCATGCCGGGTGGCAAAGTTGTCGCTGCAGTCGATCACCACGTCGGCGGTCGCCACCAGGCGTTGAAGCAGAGCCTCGTCGGCCCTCTGCGCGTGGGTGTCGATGCGGATCTCCGGATTGATGTCTTGCATCGCCGCGGCTGCGGATTCGACCTTGGCGCGGCCGACACGGGCGGTGCCGTGGGCGATCTGGCGCTGGAGGTTGGTGAGGTCGACCTCGTCATCGTCGACCAGCGTGATATGGCCGACGCCGGCCGCTGCCAGGTAGAGCACGACAGGGGAGCCCAGCCCGCCGGCGCCGATCACCAATGCGTGGGCGGCGCTGACCCGCTCCTGGCCGTCGATACCGAATTCCTCGAGGAGGATGTGGCGCGAGTAGCGCAGCAGGTCCTGGTCTTCCATGCGGCGCCCGGAACCGATACCGGCGCTCCCCCGAGGGGAGCTGGCGTGGCCGGATCAGTTTTCCTTCTTCTCTTCCTTGTTCTCGACGATGACCTGTGTCTTGCTCACGAGCACGGGCTGGCCCTTGAGCCGGTTCAGCGCCTGCACCAGTGGGAAGTCCTTCTCGTTGCCGAACTCGGGCACCTTGCGGTCCTGCGGCGGCTTCTTGGCTTCCTCTTCGAGGCGTTTGCGCGCCTCGTCGCGGGCCTTTTCGCGCTCGGGGTCCTTGGCCTCGGGGCCTTGGCCGCTCGCCAGGTGCTTCTCGAGGTCGGCCTCGCGCATGCGCAGCGCCGCGAAGGGGCTGCCTTCGGCGCTCTCATCGACCAGGACGTTGGGCACGATGCCCTTGGCCTGTATCGAGGTGCCGCTCGGCGTGTAGTAGCGTGCCGTCGTGATCTTGAGGCCGGTGTCCGGCCCGAGCGGGCGTACGGTCTGCACCGAGCCCTTGCCAAATGTCTGGCTGCCCATCACGATGGCGCGCTTGTGGTCCTGCAGCGCGCCGGCCACGATTTCACTGGCGGAAGCCGAACCTTCGTTCACCAGCACCACCAGCGGCACCGTCTTGAGTCCTGGCGGCAGGTTGCGCAGCGGGTCGCTGCCGGCGCGGCGCTGGTAGAACTCGGGCGCGGCCTTGTAGACGGACTTGCTCTCGGGCAACTGGCCGTCGGTCGAGACCACCGTGACGTTCTCGGGCAGGAATGCGGCCGAGATCGCCACTGCCGCGTCAAGGAGGCCGCCCGGATCGTTGCGCAAGTCCAGCACCAGACCCTTGAGGTTGGGCTCCTGCTTGTAGATTTCCTCGACCTTCTTGACGAAGTCGTCGACCGTGCGCTCCTGGAACTGCGACAGCCGGATCCAGCCATAGCCGGGTTCCATCACCTTGCCTCGCACCGATTGGGTCCGGATCTCCTCGCGCGTGATGGTCACCGGGAAGGTGCGGTTCTCATCCTTGCGGAAGATCGTCAGCAGCACCTTGGTGTTGGCTTCGCCGCGCATGCGTTTCACAGCCTCGTTGAGCGAAAGCCCGCGCACCGCGGTGTCGTCGATGCGGGTGATCATGTCGTTGGGCTTGAGGCCGGCGCGGAAGGCCGGCGAGCCCTCGATCGGCGATACGACCTTGATCAGGCCGTCCTCTTGGGAGATCTCGATGCCCACGCCGACGAAGCGGCCGGTGGTGCCCTCTCGAAATTCCTTGAAGGACTTCTTGTCGAAGTACTGCGAATGCGGATCGAGCCCGGCGACCATGCCGGAGATCGCGTCGGAGATGAGCTTCTTCTCGTCGACCTGTTCGACGTAGTCGCTCTTCACCATGCCGAACACGGCCGCGAGCTGCTGCAGTTCTTCGAGTGGGAGAGGGGCGAGGGAACCTCGTGCAACTGTTTGCAACGAGACCGTGGTCAGCGCGCCGGCAACGGCGCCGGCTGCGACCCAGCCGGTGATCTTGAGTTTCTGCCCCATTTAAATGTCCTTGTCGCCTGTCAAACCAATATACACAGCTTGGAAGCAAGTTGTCTGCCGTGGTTCCGCGTATCCGAGGGCGCCGCGGCAGATTTACTGGCTCAGGCTTTGCCTTGTGCGGCGACCGCGGCTGCCGCCTTCTCGGCGGCTGCCGCGTCGCCGAGGTAGTAGTGCCGCAGCGGCTTGAGCTCGTCGTCGAGCTCGTAGACCAGCGGGATGCCATTCGGAATGTTGAGGCCGACGATGTCCTCGTCGGAGATGCCGTCGAGGTATTTGACCAGGGCGCGGATCGAATTGCCGTGCGCTGCCACCACGAGGCGCCGGCCGGCGCGGATCGCAGGAGCCATCGATTCGTTCCAGAAGGGCAGTACGCGCGCCACGGTGTCCTTGAGGCATTCGGTCAGCGGCACCTGTTCGGGCGCCAGCTTGGCGTAGCGGGGATCGCCGCGCTCGCTGCGCGGATCGGTGGGCTCGAGCGGCGGGGGTGGCACGCTGTAGCTGCGGCGCCAGATCAGCACCTGGTCGTCGCCGTACTTCTTGGCGGTCTCGGCCTTGTTGAGGCCCTGGAGCCCGCCATAGTGGCGCTCGTTGAGGCGCCATGAATGCACCACGGGCAGCCAGGTGCGGTCCAACTCGTCGAGCGTGTGCCACAGCGTGCGGGTGGCGCGCTTGAGCACGCTGGTGTAGGCCACATCGAAGTCGTATCCCTCGGACTTCAGCAGGCGTCCGGCCTGCTTGGCCTGCTCGATGCCGAGTGGAGTGAGGTCGACATCGGTCCAGCCGGTGAAGCGGTTTTCGAGATTCCAGGTCGATTCGCCGTGGCGGATCAGTACCAGTTTGTGCATGGGGGAGGCCTTTGGGAACGCTTGCCGAAACCCGACATTCTAAAATCCGCGGTTTGACACTCAAGAGAACACCGTGAAATTCATCGTCGACAACTGGATGCTGATCCTGATCGCGCTCAGCTCCGGCGGCATGCTGGCCTGGCCGCTGCTGCGTGGGGCCACCTCCGGATCGCTGACGGCGCAGGGCGCGGTGCAGCTGATCAACCGCGAGCGCGCCGTCGTGGTCGATGTGCGCGAACCCGAGGAATTCGCCTCCGGCCACATGATCGGCGCCAGGAACGTGCCGCTCAATCAGCTCGAGGCCAAGCTCGCTTCCGCAGTCAAGAACAAGACGGTGCCGCTGCTGCTGGTGTGCGCCACCGGGGCGCGGGCGCAGCGCGCCGTGGCCATCGCCAAGAAACTCGGCTACGAGCAAGCCCAAGCCGTGGCTGGTGGGCTGAAATCCTGGAAAGAGGCTAATCTGCCGGTTGAAAAGGCCTGAACTTTCCATCCACATGAGCACGATGCAAGCTGTCAAGATGTACACCACCGCCGTCTGCCCCTACTGCATTCGCGCGAAGCAAATCCTCAAAGCCAAGGGCGTCGAAGAGATCGAGGAGATCCGCATCGACGGTGATCCGCAAGCCCGCATCACGATGATGAACATCACCCAGCGGCGCACCGTGCCCCAGATCTTCATCGGCGACACGCATGTCGGCGGCTGCGACGACCTGATCGCCCTCGACAGCCGCGGCGCGCTGGTGCCGCTGCTGCAGGGCGGCTGAGCGCCGCGGGGCGATAATCGCCCCTTTTTCCACCATCCGAACACGCCAGCCCGCCGTCGGGACACCTCTTCCCCGGCGGGCGTTGTTTTGACCTTCGAAAGTTCTTCATGGCCGATCAGCAAGCCCAAGATCCCGTCTTCCAGATCCAGCGCGTCTACCTGAAAGACCTGTCGCTCGAGCAGCCGAACTCGCCGGCCATCCTGCTGGAGCAGGAGCAACCCACGGTCGACATCCAGCTCGGCGTCGATGCCCAGCCGGTGACCGACGGCATCTTCGAGATCACCGTTTCGGCCACCGTGCAGACCAAGATCCAGGACCGCACCGTGTTCCTGGTCGAGGCCAAGCAAGCCGGCATCTTCGAAATCCGCAACCTGCCGGAAGAGCAGATGGGCCCGATCCTCGGCATCGCGTGCCCGCAGATCGTCTACCCCTACCTGCGCGGCAATGTGGCCGACGTCATTCAGCGCGGCGGGTTCCCGCCGGTGCACCTGGCCGAGATCAACTTCCAGGCCATGTTCGAGCAGCAGCAGGCGCAGGCGGCCGGCCAGGCCTCGCCGATCGTTACCCAGTAGAACGCCACGAGGCATTGCGCAGCCGCCGATGAAGATCTGCGTGCTCGGTGCCGGCGCCTGGGGAACGGCGCTCGCCGTCAACGCGGCTGGCCGCCATGCGGTCAGCCTCTGGGCGCGCGATCCGGCCCAGGTGCAGGCCATGGCGGCGACGCGCGAGAACGCCCGCTACCTGCCTGGCATCCCGCTTCCCCCGTCGCTGGTTTTGTGCAGCGGCGCCGTGCTTGCTGCCGTCGCAGATGCTGACCTGGCCATCATTGCCACGCCCATGGCCGCTCTGCGCGAGCAGCTTACGGTGCTGCGCGATGCCGCTGGCCCCGTGGCGTGGCTCTGCAAGGGCGTGGAGCCCCCGCTGGCCGGTGCCGAGGGCCTGCTGGCGCACGAGATCCATGCCCAAGTCGCGCCCGGCCTGGCAGCCGGCGTGCTGAGCGGCCCCAGCTTTGCGCAGGAGGTCGCGCAGGGCCGCCCGACCGCGCTGGTCGCAGCCAGTGCCCATGCCGCGCTACGCGAGGCGCTGGTCAACGCCTTCCACGGCCCGAGCCTGCGTGTCTACGCCAACGAGGACATCGTCGGCGTCGAGGTCGGCGGCGCCGTGAAGAACGTGCTGGCGATCGCCACCGGCCTGGCCGACGGCCTGGATCTCGGCCTCAATGCACGCGCAGCCCTGATCACCCGCGGCCTGGCCGAGATGACGCGCCTGGGTCTCGCCCTGGGCGCCCGACCCGACACCTTCATGGGGCTTTCGGGCCTGGGCGACCTGGTGCTCACCGCCACCGGTGATCTCTCGCGCAACCGCAAGGTCGGCTTGCTTCTGGCCCAGGGCCAGACGCTGGCGCAGGCCGTGGACTCGCTCGGCCACGTGGCCGAGGGCGTCTATTGCGCGCGCACCGTGGTGCAGCGCGCGCGCCACCTGGGCGTCGAGATGCCCATTGCCGAGAGCGTGGTCGCCCTGCTCGACGGCCGCGTGCGGCCGGCGGAGGCGGTGGCGGAGCTGATGCGCCGCGAGCCAGGCGTCGAAGCGCCCTGAGGCCGGAGCCGGCGCGCGAAGACAGACAGAACAACACGATATGGATGACAACTTCTTCGACTTCTCCCCGGCCCGCATAGCCGAACTCGCTGCCGCCGACGGCGCGCGTGCCCTGCGTGAGGACGCCGGCGACGGCGACCTCACCGCCGCACTGGTGCCCGCCGGCAGCCGTGCCCATGCCCGTGTGCTGCTGCGCGAGCCCGCCGTGCTGTGCGGCTCGCCCTGGGTCGACGCCGTCGTGCGGCAGCTCGATCCGCAGGCGCGCATCGTCTGGCACGGCGCGGAAGGCGCGCGCTGCGCGGCCGACCAGGTAGTGCTGGAGGTCGAGGGCGATGCCCGTGCCTTGCTGACCGCCGAGCGCACCGCGCTCAACTTCCTTCAGCTCCTCAGCGCGGTCGCGACTCGCACGGCCGCCTATGTGGAGGCGGTGCGCGGCACGCGCGCCGTCATCGTCGACACGCGCAAGACGCTGCCGGGCCTGCGCCTGGCGCAGAAGTACGCGGTGCGTACGGGCGGAGGCACCAACCACCGCATCGGCCTCTACGACGCCATCCTCATCAAGGAAAACCACATCGCCGCGGCCGGCGGCGTCAGCGCCGCGCTGCGCGCCGCCGCCGAAGCAGGCCAGCGGGCCAGGTTCGTCGAGATCGAGGTCGAGACGCTGGCCCAGCTCGACGAGGCGCTGGGCCAGGGCGCACGCATGGTCCTGCTCGACAACATGGATCTCCCCACCTTGCGCGAGGCCGTGCGCCGCAACGATGCGGCGGCGGGCGCCCGGGCCGTGCTGGAAATCTCGGGCGGCGTCACGATGGAGAGCGTGCGCGGCCTCGCCGAGACGGGCGTGGACCGCATCTCCATCGGGGCCCTGACCAAGGACATCAAGGCGATCGATTTCTCGATGCGTTTCCAGGAAGCCTGATCCATGACATCAGCAGTCATCAGCGTCGAGTACGAGCAGCCGATCGCCTCCGCCGCCTGCGACACGCGCCATGCCTGGGCACGTGTGCCGGCCGAGCCCTCGAAGGCCGAGCGCGAGGCGCTCAAGTCCCGCATCCGCCGCCTCCTGCGCGAGCGCGATGCGGTGATGGTGTCGCACTACTACGTGCACCCCGACCTGCAGGACCTGGCCGAGGAGACCGGCGGCATCGTCAGCGACTCGCTCGAGATGGCGCGTTTCGGCCGCGATCATCCGGCGCAGACCCTGGTCGTCTCCGGCGTGCGCTTCATGGGCGAGACCGCGAAGATCCTTTCGCCCGAGAAGCGCGTGCTGATGCCCGACCTCGACGCCACCTGCTCGCTCGACCTGGGCTGTCCGGCCGATGCCTTCAGCGCCTTCTGCGACCAGCACCCGGACCGTACCGTGGTCGTCTACGCCAACACCAGCGCCGCCGTGAAGGCGCGTGCCGACTGGCTGGTCACCTCCAGCTGTGCACTCGACGTGGTGAGCGCCCTTCACGCGCAAGGCCGCAAGATCCTCTGGGCGCCCGACCGGCACCTGGGCGACTACATCCGCCGCGAAACCGGCGCCGACATGCTGAGCTGGGACGGCGCCTGCATCGTGCATGACGAGTTCAAGGCGCTCGAGCTCGAACTGTTGATCGAGGCCCATCCGGGCGCCAAGGTGCTGGTGCATCCCGAATCACCGGCGTCGGTCATCGCGCTGGCAGACGCCGTGGGCTCCACTTCGGGCATCCTTGCCGCCGCGCAGCGCATGGACGCGCGCGAGTTCGTCGTCGCCACCGACACCGGCCTCCTGCACAAGCTGCGCACGCTCAACCCCGGCAAGACCTTCATCGAGGCGCCCACCGCTGGCAACGGCGCCACTTGCAAGAGCTGCGCGCACTGTCCCTGGATGGCGATGAACGGCCTGGCCGATCTGGCCCGCGTGCTGGAGAAGGGCGAAGGCGAGGTGCATGTAGCGCCGGCGCTGGGCCGGCGTGCGCGCGTGCCGATCGACCGCATGCTGGCCTTCACCGCCGGGCTCAAGGAGGGCCACCCGGCGGGGAGCCTGGTCGCCGGCATCGGCGCGGCTTGATGGCGCCCGTTTCCGCGCTCATCGACTTTTCTTCTCCCGGCGAAACGCGCGACGCACCGCGGCTGCGGCATGCCTTCGGGGTGCCGCGCGAGATCCTGCAGGCGCGCACGGCGCCCGAGGTCCGGCCCCTGCTGGATGCGGTGCAGGCGCAGGCTCGAGGCGGGCGTTGGTGCGTGGGCTATCTGCGCTACGAGGCGGCTGGCGCTTTCGACCCGGCACTGGCGGTGCGCGATCCCGTTGGACCGCTCGCCTGGTTCGGTGTCCACGACGCCGCGCTGCCCTGGCCCGGCGACGACCGCGATGCGGCGCAGCCGGCATTGACGTGGGAAGAGACGTTGTCGCGGGACGAGTTCGACCTGGCACTGGCCCGGCTGCGCGAGGCCATCGGCGCTGGTGACCTCTACCAGGTCAACTACACCTCGATGCTGCGCGGCCGTCTTGCCGGGGCTGCGGGCGCCGGCCCGCATGCCGTGGCGCGTGCCCTGTTCGCCGCCCTGCAGCGTGCACAGCCCGGCGGCTACGCGGCCTTCATCGACGATGGCGAGGAGCAGGTCCTGTCGGCATCGCCCGAGCTGTTCTTCGACTGGTGCGCGGGCCGGCTGCTCACGCGCCCCATGAAGGGCACCGCCGCGCGAGGCGCAACCGCGCAGGAGGATGCCGAGGCCGCCGCCCGGCTGCGCGAGTCAGCCAAGGAGCGCGCCGAAAACGTCATGATCGTCGACCTGCTGCGCAACGACATGTCGCGCGTTGCCCAGCCCTTCTCGGTGCGCGTGCCGCGCCTGTTCCGCGCCGAGGCATTGCCGACCGTCTGGCAGATGACCTCCGACATCGAGGCGCGCACGCGGCCCGGCTGCACGCTGGCCGAGGTGTTCGCGGCCCTGTTTCCGTGCGGTTCGGTGACGGGCGCTCCCAAGGTCAGCGCCATGCGCATGATCCGCGCGCTGGAGCCCGAGCCCCGGGGCGTCTACTGCGGCGCCGTGGGCGTGGTGCGGCCGGGTGGCGATGCCATCTTCAACGTGCCGATCCGCACCGTCACACTGCGCAGTGGGGCGGCGCGTTGCGGCATCGGCAGCGGCATCGTTGCCGAATCGCAGCCCGACGGCGAATGGCAGGAATGGCAGCACAAGCGCGCCTTCCTCGATCGCGCCAGCGCGCCGTTCGAACTGCTGGAGACGCTCGCGCTGGAAGACGGCACGCTGCGCGATGCTTCGGCCCATCTTGCGCGCATGGCCGCTGCGGCAGGGCACTTCGGCTACCCCTGGCCGGAGCAGGGCGCGGCACAGCGCCTGGAAGCGCTGCGCCAGTCGAATCCGCTGGGCCACTGGCGCGTGCGCCTTCTCCTGGACCACGGCGGTCGCATGCACGCGCAAGCCATCGCTCAGGAGGCCGCGCCGCAGCGCGTGCGCCTGCAACTGGCCGACCGGGCCTTCGACGCGTCACACAGCGAATTCGTGCGCTTCAAGACCACCCGCCGCTCGCACTACGAGGCCTTCGCGCCCACGCGTGCCGGCGTGTTCGACACCCTGTTGTGGAACCCGCGCGGCGAGCTCACCGAATGCACGCGCGGCAACGTGGCTTTCCGGGTCGACGGCCGGTGGGTGACGCCGCCCCTGGCCTGCGGCCTGCTGGGCGGAGTCGGCCGGGCGCGCTGGCTGCGCGAGGGCCGGATGACGGAGTCGGTAGTGCGCCTGCAGGACCTGCCGCGGGTGGAGGCGCTGGCCTTCGTGAACAGCCTGCGGGGATGGATCGACGCCGAACTCGACCTGCCGGTGGCCTGAACCGCCGAGGTCGATGACCACGGCGGGCATGCCAGCCTGGGAGCCTTCGCGTTGCAAGGTGAGAAGATCTCCTTGACGCTGTAGCTCATCAGGAAGTCAGATGTCGACTTCCAGGTTGTCGATCAGCCGCGTGGTGCCGAGCCGGGCGGCTGCCAGCGCCACGAGCGACTCGCCGGCCGCTGGCGCCTGCAGGTCGGCACGGCGGCGCAGCGCCATGTAGTCGGGCTTCCATCCTCGCGCTTCCAGCGAACGCATGGCGCGCGCCTCGATGGCCGCGAGATCGCGCTCGCCCGAGCGCACGGCATCGGCCATTGCGTGCAAGGCCTTGGACAGCTGCGCCGCCTCGTCCCGCTCGGCACCGCTCAGGTAGCCGTTGCGCGACGACAGCGCCAGCCCGTCCTCGGCGCGCCGTGTCTCGCTGCCCACGATTTCGATGGGCAGCGCAAACTGACGGACCATGTGGCGGATCATCATCAGCTGCTGGTAGTCCTTCTTGCCGAACACCGTGACGCGCGGCTGCACGCAGGCGAAGAGCTTCATCACCACCGTGCAGACGCCGACGAAAAAGCCAGGCCGGAAATGCCCTTCGAGAATGTCGGCCAGCGCCGGGTCCGGATGCACCTTGCAGGTCTGGGGCTCGGGGTAAAGCGTTTTCTCGTCGGGTGCGAACAGCAGGTCGCAGCCGACCGAGCGCAGCTTCTCGCAATCGCTGTCCCAGGTGCGTGGATAACTGTCGAAGTCCTCGTGCGGCAGGAACTGCAGCCGGTTGACAAAGATGCTGGCCACCGTGACGTCGCCCAGCGGCTTGGCCTCGCGCACCAGCGCCATGTGACCTTCGTGCAGGTTGCCCATGGTGGCGACCAGGGCAGGGCGCTGGTAGCCGCCCAGGAATTCGCGCAGTTCAGGAAGCGTGCGTGCGATGTGCATGGGGTGTTCCTACCAGGCGTGGAGTTGGTCGTCGGGAAAACTGCCGTCCTTCACGGCGCGCACATAGGCCTCGATGGCCGGCGCGATGCCCTCGGCACTCTGCATGAAGTTGCGCACGAACTTTGCCATCTTGCCGAGGTTCATGCCCAGCATGTCGTGCAGCACCAGGACCTGCCCGGCGGTGCCTCGCCCGGCACCGATGCCGATGGTGGCGCAGTGCTTCAGCTCGCCGGTGATTTCGGCGGCCAGCGCGGCCGGCACCATCTCCAGCACCAGCATCGCCGCGCCTGCGTCCTGCAGTGCATGGGCCTCGCGCTTGAGCCGCGCCGCGGCCTCGCCGCCCTTGCCCTGCACGCGGTAGCCGCCTAGCGCGTGCACCGTTTGCGGCGTGAGGCCCAGGTGGGCGCACACGGGAATGCCGCGTTCCACCAGGAAGCGCACGATCTCGGTGGTCCAGCCTCCTCCCTCGAGCTTGACCATGTGGGCGCCGGCCTGCATCAGCGCCGCGGCGCTGCGCAACGCCTGCTCACGCGATTCGTGGTAACTGCCGAAGGGCAGGTCTGCAATCAGCCAGGCCGTGCCTTGCACGCGGTGCAGCCCGCGAAACACGCTCTCGGTGTGATAGCGCATGGTCTCCAGTGTCACGCCCGCCGTGCTGTGCAGGCCCTGGCAGACCATGCCCAGCGAATCGCCGACAAGGATGCACTCGACGCCGGCGGCATCGGCCATGGCGGCAAAGGTGGCGTCGTAGGCGGTCAGCATGACGATTTTTTCGCCGCGCGCGTGCATGTCGGCCAGCCGCGGCAGGCTCAGCGGCTTGCGCTGCGCGGGCCCCGAGGCGGGCGGCAGGGTGCCGTAGGGCGTGGCCGCGCTCGCGGCAGGCGTCGAAGGCATGGTCGGGATCTCTCCGTGGATCGGCCGGAGGCCGGGTCGGGTGGGGCGGCAGGCGCCCCGGGACTGCGCGCTCAGGCGGGAATGGCTTCGCTCGATGCAGGCTGCACGGCGATATGCGCACGCTCTTCCTTGATGCGGTTGGCGCCGTCCACGAACACCAGCTTCGGCTGGTGGCTGCGCACCTGGTCCTCGGGCACCATCCCGAACGCGGCAATGATGACCAGGTCGCCCAGCGAGGCGCGGCGTGCGGCCGAGCCGTTGAGCGAGATGATGCCGCTGCCGCGCTGGCCGCGGATCGCGTAGGTCACGAAGCGCTCGCCGTTGTTGATGTTCCAGACGTGGATCTGCTCGTTCTCCGCGAGGTTGGCGGCCTCCAGCAGGTCTTCGTCGATGGCGCAGGAGCCTTCGTAGTGCAGCTCGCAGTCGGTGACGGTCGCGCGATGGATCTTTGACTTGAGCAGGTTACGGAGCATGGGGTCGAGGCGAAGTGTGTGGTGGAAATCCCGCCCTTGGCCGGAGCCGGGCGCGCAAGGCGTCGAATGCTAGTGGAGAACCATCCAAAGAAAAATTCCGGCGAGGAACTTTGCCCGGCCTGCGCTGCGGCTTTCAGCTCGCCGGCGGCACCAGGATGGTGGGCGCCGCGGGCGCGGCAAGCGATGGGTAGTCGCGGCTGAAGTGCAGCCCGCGGCTCTCGCGCCGGGCCTGGGCCGACCGCACGATGAGCGCGGCCACCTGCACCAGGTTGCGCAGCTCGAGCAGGTCGCGCGTGACGTGGAAATGGGCATAGAACTCCTGGATCTCGCGGTCCAGCAGCGCAATGCGATGGGTCGCGCGCTCCAGGCGCTTGTTGGTGCGCACGATGCCCACGTAGTCCCACATGAAGCGGCGCAGCTCGTCCCAGTTGTGCGAGATGACCACCGTCTCGTCGGCGTCGCTGACGCGGCTGTCGTCCCACGCGGGCAGCGGCGCGACGGCACGGGCTGGCGCCTCGGCGATCGCCTGCGCGGCGGCACGGGCGAACACCATGCATTCGAGCAGCGAGTTGCTGGCCAGGCGGTTGGCCCCGTGCAGCCCAGTGCAGGCGGTCTCGCCGATGACGTGCAGGCCGGGCACGTCGGTGCGGCCCGCGAGATCGGTGAGCACCCCGCCGCAGGTGTAGTGCGCAGCCGGCACGACGGGGATCGGCTCGCGCGTGATGTCGATGCCCAACTCGGCACAGCGTGCCAGGATGTTGGGGAAATGTTCGCGCAGGAAGGCCGGGTTCTGGTGCGAGATGTCCAGGTGCACGCAGTCCAGCCCGTGCTTCTTCATTTCGAAGTCGATGGCGCGTGCGACCACGTCGCGCGGCGCGAGCTCTGCGCGCGCGTCGTGCGCTGGCATGAAGCGTGCACCCCCTGCCGATGGAGGCAGCTTCAGCAGCCCGCCTTCGCCCCGCACCGCCTCGCTGATCAGGAAGGACTTGGCATGCGGGTGGTACAGGCAGGTTGGATGGAACTGGATGAACTCCATGTTCGCCACCCGGCAGCCTGCACGCCAGGCCGCGGCAATGCCGTCGCCGGTGGCGGTGTCGGGATTGGTGGTGTAGAGATAGACCTTGCCCGCGCCGCCGGTCGCCAGGATGGTGTGCGGCGCGCGGAAGGTGAGCACCTCGTCGGTGGCCTCGTCGAGCGCATAAAGGCCCAGGCAGGCCGGGTCATTCAAGCCCAGCTTGCTGCCGGTGATCAGGTCCACCAGCGTGTGCTGCTCGAACAACGTCACGTTGGGCGTGCGGCGCACAGTGTCGATCAGCGTGCGCTGCACCGCAGCGCCGGTGGCATCGGTGGCGTGGACGATGCGGCGCTGGCTGTGCCCGCCTTCGCGCGTCAGGTGCAGCTCGCCGTTCTCGAGCGAGAAGGGCACGCCGAGACCGCGCAGCCATGCGATGGCTTCGGGCGCGTGCTCCACCACGAAGCGCGTGGCCGCCAGGTCGCAGAGGCCGGCCCCGGCAACCAGCGTGTCCTCCACATGGGACTGCAGGCTGTCGTCTTCGCCCAGCACCGCAGCAATCCCGCCCTGCGCCCACTGGCTGGCGCCATCGGCCAGCGCGCGCTTGGTGATCACAGCCACTCGGTGCGTGGGCGCGAGGTGCAACGCGGCGCTGAGGCCCGCGAGCCCACTGCCGACGATCAGGACGTCGAAATCGTGCATGGGTATTGGCTCTCACCGGGGGCGACACCAGCGGCCCGGCGAAGCAGGTTCCGCGGTGTCTCCCGAAGCGGCCTGGCTTCGCCTGCCGCCAATCGAGGATCCCGGGTCCGGCAAAAGGGCAACGTCATGCTGGCGAATAGGCCAGTCGGACGTAGATCGGTGCGAAGGCCTCGGCCTGCGTGATGTCGATCAGCGTCTCTTTGGCCAGCTCCAGCATGGCGATGAAGGTGACAATCAACACCGGCGTGCCGCGCTCGATGTCGAACAGTTTTTCGAACTCGACGAACTGCCGCCCCTGCAGATGGCGCAGCACGATGCTCATGTGCTCGCGCACGCTGAGCTCCTCGCGCGAGATCTTGTGGTGCTGCACGAGCTTGGCGCGGCGCAGGATGTCGGCCCAGGCATCGCGCAGGTCGACCACGTCCACGTCGGGAAAGCGCGGCTTGAGCGACTGCTCGATATAGACCTGCGCCTTCCAGAAATCGCGGCCCGCCTGCGGCATCGCGCTCAGCGAGGCGGCCTGCAGCTTGGCCTGCTCGTATTCGAGCAGCCGGCGCACCAGCTCGGCCCGCGGGTCCTCGACCTCTTCGCCCTCGGCTGTCTTCTTGGGCGGCAGCAGCATGCGCGACTTGATCTCGATCAGCATCGCCGCCATCAGCAGGTACTCGGCCGCCAGCTCGAGGTTGGTCTGGCGGATCTCGTCGACGTAGCTGAGATACTGGCGCGTCAGCGCCGCCATCGGGATGTCGAGAATGTTGAAGTTCTGCTTGCGGATCAGGTAGAGCAGCAGGTCGAGCGGCCCTTCGAACGCCTCCAGGAAGACCTGCAGCGCCTCGGGCGGGATGTAGAGGTCGTTCGGCAGCGCGAACAGCGGCTCGCCATAGAGCCGGGCCAGCGCGACCTGGTCGATCACCTCGGGCATGGCCGCGATCGGCGGTGCGTCGTCGTCCACGAAGCTCTCGGTGCCCTCGGTGCGGGCCTGCTCGCCCGCACCCGCATCCCGGTGGCCCGCTACTGGCCGGATCGGCACGGGGTTACTTCACACGCGTCTGGTAGACGTAGGGCTGCTGCGGCACCGCTCCCTGCTGATACTCGTCGAGCAAGGAGCGGTCGAGGTGCTTGTCCCAGAGCAGACTGCGGCCGGCGCGCTGCTCGGCTTCGAGCGTGGGCTTCTTCTGCTTCATCTCCTCGATGAAGTTCGTGATCTCGGAGGTGTAGTGGGGGCGAGCGAAGATGGACATGGGCTTGAACCTTTGCGCCCGAGTTTACCGGCCCCCGGTCCCGGCCGGCCACTCCGGGGGATTCCGGCGGCCTCATGTCCTGCTTTGCCCGGAACCGAGCGCATAGACTTGGCCCCGTGCATGACGGAAGGGGTCGAATGGTGCAAGGAAGAATCGGGCGCAGATGCGCGGTGGCTGCAGTGCTGTACGCCGCGTGCTGGCTCGCGGGATGCGACCCGCAGCACATCCGTGAACTGGAAGAGGGTGTCTCGACCGAGGCCGACGTGCGCGCGCGCTTCGGCGAGCCCGAGAACATCTGGGATTCGCCTGCCGGGCGGGTGTTCGAATACAACCGGCAGCCGCAAGGCCAGAAGAACTACATGATCACCATCGGGCCTGACGGGAAGATGGCGGCGCTGCGCCAGGTCCTCACGCCCGAGAATTTCGCCCGCGTGCAGCCCGGCATGGCCATGGAGGACCTGCGCAAGCTGCTGGGCAAGCCGGCGCGCAGGACACCCTATCCGCTCAAGAGACAGACGGAGTGGGAGTGGCGCTGGGTGCAGCCACCGAATTCGCCGATGGTCTTCACCGCCACGCTGAACGATGACCAGCGGGTGGTGAGTGCGGGGTCTTCGCCCGATCGCAGCACCGAGGCGCAATAACCTCGAAACGGCAGCTGCTGGCCCCTCAGGGTTCTTCGGGGCCGGGCGTGCCCGAACGGAGTTCATCGGCAAAGCCCGATCGCTCGATGGTTTCGAGCGGCTGCGGCTGCAGCGACTCGATGCGCAATTGCCCGCCGCGCGCCAGCACCGCCTTGTGCACCTGGCGCAGCCCCGCGAGCCCTGTCGTATCGAGCAAGACCAGGTGCATCGCGTCGAGCACCACCGTCATGCCGCGCGGCGCCCGCTCGATCGCCTGCACCGTCGGGTCCAGCTTGGCGGCGGCGCCGAAGAAGAGGGCCCCGTGGAGCTTGAAGGTCAGCACCGGCGGCTCGAGCGAGACCATTTCGACGCTGAACAACCTGCTCATTCGGCGTACGAACAGGGCACACGCGAGCACGATGCCCGCCTGCACTGCCACAGTGAGATCGAAGACGACTGTCAGGAAGAAGGTTCCGAGCATCAGCACCCGGTAGTCGCGGCTCGCCCGGCGCAGCAGGCGCGGCGAGAACTCGCGCCATTCGCCCATGTTCCAGCCCACGAAAAGCAGGATGCCCGCCAGCACCGCCAGCGGCACGTGCTGCGCAAGCGGTGCGGCGATCAGGACCACCGCGAGCAGCGTGAGCGCGTGCACGATGCCGGCAATGGGCGAGTTCGCGCCCGCGCGCACATTGGTCACGGTGCGCGCGATGGTCCCGGTCGCGGGCATGCCGCCGAAGAGAGGAGCCACGAAATTGGCCACGCCCTGCGCCATCAGCTCCTGGTTGGGGTCGTGCCGCGGCAACCCGCTGACTTGGTCGGCAACGCGCGCGCACAGCAGCGATTCAATCGCCCCGAGCAGGGCGATGGTGAGCGTGGGCGTCACCAGTTGCTTGACGGTTTCCCACGAGAACTCGGGGAGGGCAAAGCGGGCCATGCCTTCCGGGATTCCGCCGAAACGGGTGCCGATGGTCTCCACAGGCAAGCTGAAGCCCCACGACACCAGCGTGAGCGAGACCAGTGCGACGATCGGCCCCGGCACGCGCGAACCGGCGCGTACCGCGCGCAGCTCGGCCATGCGACGCAGCACGAGGTGCACCGCGTGGCCGAAGCGTGTGGTGTCGTGCAGCAGCGTGGGCCAAAGAAACAGACCGGCCAGGCAGGCCACGCCGAGCCCGACGGCGTAGGGGTTGAACGTGCCCAGGTGGATGGCCAGGGTGTGCAACTGCGAGAACATGTCGGCCGGCATCTTCGGGATCGTCAACCCGAGCCAGTCCTTGAGTTGCGAGATCAGGATCAGTGTCGCAATGCCGTTGGTGAATCCGATCACGATCGACACCGGCACGTAGCGCACCAGGGTGCCGAGCCGGAACAATCCCATCAGGAACAGCAGCACGCCGGCGCAGGCCGTGGCGATCAGCAGGTTGGCCACGCCGTAGCGCTCGACGATGCCGTAGACGATCACGATGAAGGCGCCGGCCGGCCCGCCGATCTGTACCGCGGAGCCGCCCAGTGCCGCGATCAGGAAGCCCGCAATGATCGCGGTCCAGATGCCGGCCTCGGGCTTGAGCCCGGAGGCGATCGCGAAGGCCATGGCCAGCGGCAGCGCCACGATGCCGACCGTGGCGCCGGCGCCGAGGTCCTTCAAGAAACGCTGCTGATCGTAGCCCGCCAGCGCGTCGATCAATCGGGGACGAAAGCGTGCAAGCGACAGGTGCGAACTCATGGCGCCATTGTGGCGGCGTCTCCGCGCCTTCAGTCTCGCAGCGTGATCACACCCTAGTTATCCCCTGGCAGGACGGCGTCGGCCGCCGCGCCCACGGCCTTGCCGGTGATGCGGGCGGTACCGATGGCTGCATCGGCGGCCAGGCCCACCGCGCCGGCAGTGACGCCCACCGCGGTGCTGGCGACCGTGACCACTGCGCAGCCGTGCAGCGGCAGTGCCAGGGTGATGGCGATGGCGGTGGCCAGGGCGGTGCGTTGCATCAATGACCTCTTGGAAGTGGCGGGCGCGTCAGCGTACCCGCAACCCCGGCGTGGCGCCAGCGCTTGGCTCGAGCACGTAGATCCCGGGCTCGGCCTTCCCGTCGGCATGGCTGGCGGCCAGCACCATGCCTTCGGAGATGCCGAATTTCATCTTGCGTGGCGCGAGGTTGGCGACCAGCACGGTGAGCTTGCCGACGAGCTGCTCGGGCTGGTAGGCGGAGGCGATGCCGGAGAACACGTTGCGCGTTCGGCCCTCGCCGGCATCGAGCGTCAGGTGCAGCAGCTTGGTGGAGCCCTCGACCTTCTGGCAGGCCACGATCTTCGCGATGCGCAGGTCGATCTTCGCGAAGTCGTCGATGGTGATGGTCGGCGCGATGCCTTCGCCGCCCGGATGCACGATGGCCTCGGCCGCTTCTGCCGCGGGGTCCGCCGCGGATTCTGGCGCTTCGAACAGCTGGTCGATCTGCTTGGCCTCGACGCGCTGCATCAGGTGCCTGTACTCGGCAATGGCGTGGCCTTCGCCGAGCAGCCGCGCCGAATCGGCGAACACCAGCGGCTCGCTGCGCAGGAAGCCTTCGACCTGCGCCGCAAGCGCCGGCAGCACGGGCTTGAGGTAGACCGTCATCAAGCGGAAAGCCTCGATGCAGGTGGTGCACACGTCGTGCAGCCGCGCCTCCATGCCGGCCTGCTTGGCCAGCTCCCAGGGCTTGTTCTGGTCCACGTACTCGTTGACCTTGTCGGCCAGCGCCATGATCTCGCGCAGCGCGCGTGCGAAGTCGCGCCCGTCGTACAGCGCGGCGAGCGGCCGGGCGGCCTCCTGCAGAGTCGCCAGCAGCGCAGCGCCATCGGTGCTCACGATGCCCAGTTTGCCGCCGAAGCGCTTGGCGATGAAGCCGGCCGCGCGGCTCGCGATGTTGATGTACTTGCCGATGAGATCGGCGTTCACGCGGGCGATGAAATCGTCGGGGTTGAAGTCGACGTCCTCTACCTTGGCATTGAGCTTGGCCGCGATGTAGTAGCGCAGCCACTCGGGATTCATGCCGATCGAAAGGTACTTGAGCGGGTCGATCCCGGTGCCGCGGCTCTTGCTCATCTTCTCGCCCGACACCGTGATGAAGCCATGCACGTTGACCTGCGCGGGCGTCTTGCGGCCGCTGAACTGCAGCATGGCGGGCCAGAACAGCGTGTGGAAGTAGACGATGTCCTTGCCGATGAAGTGAACCTGCTCCATGGCCGGGTCGGCCACGAAGTCGTCGAAGCTTTGAGTCGTGCGCGAGGGCTCGTGCCAGTGGGCCGCGGCCTGGCCCTTGTCGAAATGGTTCTTCAGACTGGCCAGGTAGCCGATGGGCGCGTCGAGCCAAACGTAGAAGTACTTGCCCGGTGCATCCGGGATCTCGATCCCGAAATAAGGCGCCTCGCGCGAGATGTCCCAGTCGGCCATTCCGGCCTCGAACCATTCGCTGGCCTTCTTCGCCATTTCGGGCTGCAGCTTGCCGTCCTGCGTCCAACCCTTGAGGAAGTCGACCACCTTGGGGTCGGAGAGCTTGAAGAAGAAGTGCTCGGAGCTGCGCAGCTCGGGCGCGGCGCCGGTCAGCGTCGAATAGGGGTTGATCAGCTCGGTGGGCGCGTACACGCTGCTGCACACCTCGCAGGAGTCGCCGTACTGGTCCTTGGCGTGGCACACCGGGCACTCGCCCTTGATGTAGCGGTCGGGCAGGAACATGCCCTTCACCGGGTCGTAGAACTGCTCGATGGTGCGCGTGGCGATCATGCCCGCCGCCTGGAGCTTCTTGTAGATGCCTTGCGCGAGCTCGGTGTTCTCCGGGCTGTCGGTGGAGTGCCAGTTGTCGAAGCGAATGTGAAAGCCGTCGAGGTATTCCTTGCGGCCGGCCGCGATCTCGCCGACGAATTCCTGCGGCGTCTTGCCCGCCTTCTCGGCCGCGATCATGATCGGCGCGCCGTGCGCATCGTCGGCGCCTACGAAGTGCACCATGTGCCCCTGCATGCGCTGGAACCGCACCCAGATGTCGGCCTGGATGTATTCCATGATGTGGCCGACGTGGAACTTGCCGTTGGCATACGGCAGGGCGGTGGTGACGAAGAGCTTGCGCTGGGGCATCGAAGGGCGCTTTCTGGGGGAACGGACGGGAGCCGGCGGCCGTGCGGCCGGGGGGGAGGGCATTTTAGGCGGCACACGCCGCTTACACTTTGGCCCCCTTGCGAGCTGCTGCCATGACCTCTGCCTTGCCGATCCTGTCCGCCGTCGAAACCCGCGTGCTCGGTGTGCTGGCCGAGAAACAGCGCACCGTGCCCGACAGCTACCCGCTGACGCTCAACACGCTGGTGGCCGGCTGCAACCAGAAGACCAGCCGCAACCCGCTGATGGAGCTGTCCGAAACCGAGGCGCAGGCCGCGCTCGACAGCCTCAAGGGCTACAGCCTGGTCATGGAATCCAGCGGCGGGCGTGTCGCGCGATACGAGCACAACATCGAGCGCGTGCTTCGCGTGCCCTCCCAGTCGACCATCCTGCTGACGGTGCTGATGCTGCGCGGCCCCCAGACGGCCGGCGAGCTGCGCATTGCCAGCGAGCGGATGCACAACTTTGCCGACATCTCCTCCGTCGAGGCCTTTCTGGACGAACTGGCCGAGCGCGCGGCCGGTGCGCTGGTCGTGAAGCTCGCTCGGCTGCCAGGGGCGCGCGAGAACCGCTGGATGCACCTGCTGGCGGGTCCGCCCTCGGAGCAGGCGCTGGAGCCGGCAGGAGAGCCGACGGGCCGCGGCGATGCTTCGCTCGGGGAGGTGGCGGCCCTGAGACTCAAGGTCGCGCGGCTGGAGGCCGAGGTCGCAGCCCTCAAGGCGCTGACTTCGCGCATCTGTTCGGAACTGGGCATCGCAGACACGCCTGAAGCGGGCGCATGAAATACGCGGTCTTCTTCCGCAACCTCAACCTTGGGCGACCCCGCTGCCCGACAAGGGCGCAGTTCGAAGCAGCCTTCCTGGGAGCCGGCGCCGAGTCGGCCGTCTCCTTCCTGACCAACGGCACGTTGGTTTTCGAGGCGCGCAACAAGACCCTGGCGCGCAAGGTGCTGGCGCAGGCCTCTCAGACGATGGCAGCGGAATGCGGCTTGCGCGAACCGGGCTTCTTGCGCCGCGTGCATCACCTGGGCCATTTGGTCGCCCTCGACCCGTTCTCGGGCGTGGAACGCGAGAGCGTCTACGAGGTCTGCGTCACCTTCCTGGACGCGAAGCATCCGGCACTGCCTGCGTTGCCGCTGGTCTCGAAGCGCGAGGACGTCGAACTGCTGAGCGCGACGGAGGGAGAAGTCTTCAGCGTCTGCCGGGCGGTCGGGAACACGCCGGGGAGCCCTAATGCCTTCCTGGAAAAATTGCTGGGGACGCCTGCGAGCACGCGGGCCTGGAATACGGTGGTGCGACTGGTTCAGAAGCTCGGCTGAGACACCCGCAATCCGCGTCCTGCAGGAAAGGTGCGAACGCCGACGGAAGTGTTCAGCGCTCTTCGGGCCGTCATGACGTTGGGCGCCCGAGCCTCACCGGCCGGCACTCATCGTGCGGTGCGCCGGTTTCACGGGCTCGTCAGGCGCCGCCGGCGGGGCTGGGCTCCGTGGCCATCGCCTGGTCGACCGCATCGCGCGTCAACGTCGGCGCGAAGGACTCGATGAAGGCGTGCACATAGCCACGCAGATAGCTGCCGCGCCGGACCGCGAGCCTGGTGTGGTTGATGCCGAAGAGGGCGCCGGCATCGAGCGCACGCAGCTGGGTGTCGCGCTCGGCCTCGTAGGCCATGCCGGCGACGACGCCCACACCCATGCCCAGTTGCACGTAGGTCTTGATCACGTCGGCGTCCATCGCGGTCAGCACGATGTGGGGCGCCAGCTTCGCCGCCTCGAAGGCATCGTCGATGCGCGTGCGGCCCGTGAATCCGGTGTCGTAGGTGATCAGTGGATGGCGCGCGAGCGCGTCCAGCGTGAGCGGACCCTCGAGCAGCACGTGCCCCGGCGGCACGATCACCGAATGCGTCCAGCAGTAGCAGGGCAGGGCCACCAGCTGGGGGTAGTCGGCCAGCGCTTCGGTCGCGATGCCGACATCGGCATCGCCGTCGAGCAGCATTTGGGCGACCTGCCTGGGCGAGCCCTGGTGCAGGTGGAGGCGCACATCGGGAAAGTGGCCGCGAAACTCCTGCACCGCGACCGGCAGCGCATAGCGCGCCTGCGTGTGCGTGGCGGCGATGCAAAGGCGGCCGCTCTGGCGGGCCACGAATTCCTGCCCCGCGTGGCGCAGGTTGCTGCTCTCCTGCAGCATCCGCTCGATGATCGGCAACACATGGCCGCCAGGTTCGGTGAGGCCCGTGAGGCGCTTGCCGGCGCGCACGAAAAGCTCGATGCCCAGTTCTTCCTCGAGCTCGCGGATCTGCCTGCTCACGCCAGGTTGGGAGGTGTGGAGCGTGTGAGCGACCTCGGTCAGGTTGAAGTTGCGGCGCACGGCTTCGCGCACCGAGCGCAATTGTTGGAAATTCATGATGCGGCAACGGGAGACGGCGCCCGGCAGAACGTTGGCAGGCTATTGTCCCGAGCCGCCTAGGGTCGAGGAACAACCGAATTGTTGATTCCAAATAATCAACTCATCTTTGGCGCCCGTAGGGTGAACCCGCGGGCAGGCGGGCACGCCTGCGGCACCGCACTAGACTACCTGCCATCAGGAGCCCCCATGACCGTTACCCCCCAGGCGCTCGCCGAAGCGCTCAAGAGCGTCCTCGATCCCAATACGGGCAAGGACTTCGTCAGCACCAAGTCGCTGAAGAACCTGCAGATCCACGAGGGCGATGTGTCCTTCGACATCGAGCTCGGCTACCCCGCCAGAAGCCAGGTCCCGGCGTTGCGCAAGGCGTTGGTCGCCGCTGCGAAGACCGTGCCGGGCGTCGAGAACGTCTCGGCCAACATCGCGACCAAGGTGATCAGCCACGCGGTGCAGCGTGGCGTGCAGCTGATGCCCAATGTCAAGAACATCATCGCCGTGGCCTCGGGCAAGGGCGGGGTGGGCAAGAGCACCACCGCCGCCAACCTCGCGCTCGCCTTGGCGGCCGAGGGGGCGAGCGTCGGCCTGCTCGATGCGGACATCTACGGTCCCAGCCAGCCGATGATGCTGGGGATTTCGCGCCGGCCCGAAAGCGAGGACGGCAAGACCATGGAGCCGCTGGAGAACCACGGCGTGCAGGTGATGTCGATCGGCTTCCTGGTCGACCAGGACGAGGCCATGATCTGGCGCGGTCCCATGGCCACGCAGGCGCTGGAGCAGCTTCTGCGCCAGACCAACTGGAAAGACCTCGACTACCTGATCGTCGACATGCCGCCCGGCACCGGCGACATCCAGCTCACGCTGTCGCAGCGCGTGCCGATGACCGGCGCGGTGATCGTCACCACGCCGCAGGACATCGCGCTGCTCGACGCCCGGAAAGGCATCAAGATGTTCGAGAAGGTGGGCGTGCCGATCCTCGGCATTGTCGAGAACATGGCGGTGCATGTGTGCTCCAACTGTGGCCACGTCGAGCACATCTTCGGCGCGGAGGGCGGCAAGAAGATGGCCGAGCAATACGACATGGCCTACCTGGGCGCACTGCCGCTCGACATCAACATCCGCCTCCAGGCCGACAGCGGCAAGCCGACCGTGGTGGCCGACCCCGATGGCGAGGTGGCGGGCATCTACAAGGCCGTCGCGCGCCGGGTTGCGGTGGGCATCGCCGAGAAGGCCAAGGATTTCTCGGCCAAGTTCCCCACCATCACGGTCAGCAAGAACACCTGAAGGATGAAGCTCTCCCCCAGGTTGGCCCACTTCGTGTGGCCGCCCTGCGTGCTGCGGCCAGAGGCCTTGCCCTTCAGGCCGTCCAAGCCTGCGCAGGCAGGCTTGGAGCCGCGGCCTTCAGCCCCCTCACCGGGGGCAACACCAGCGGCCCGGCAAAGCCGGTTCCGCGGTGTTCCTGGCATGAATTCAACTCGCGCCGCTGCTCGCGCTTGAGTCGATGAATCTTCTGGCCTCGATGCGCTACCTCGTCGCGCTGAGCGAGCACCGCCATTTCGGCCGCGCCGCACAGGCCTGCTACATCACCCAGCCGGCGCTGTCGAACGCACTGCGCGCGCTCGAATCGGAGTTCGGCGTAGTGATCGTCAAGCGTGGGCGCACCTATGCCGGCCTCACGCACGAGGGCGAAGCGGTGCTGGCCGCGGCGCACCGCATGCTGCACGAGAACGAGGTGCTGCAGCAGCTGCTCAAGAGCGAGGAGGCGCATCCGCGGGGCGGCCTGCGCATGGCTGCCGTACCGACCGCCATCCCCATGCTCGCGCGCTTCGCGGCACGGCTGCAGGCGCGGCATCCGGGCATCGCGCCGACCGTGCTGTCGATGAGCTCGCTGGAGCTCGAGACCGGGCTGGAGAACCTGTCGCTGGACATCGCGCTCGGCTATACCGAGCGCATGCACCTGCGCGAGGTCAAGCTCACCGCCTGGCCGCAGAGCATCGAACATTACTTTCTGCTGCGCCGCGGCAAGGAAGCCGGTGGCGCGGCGCTTCGCATCGGCGCTTCCATCGGCTGGGCCGAGGCGGCGCGCCTGCCGCTGTGCCTGCTCACGCCCGAGATGCACAACCGCGCGATCGTCGACCAGGCCTTTGCAGCGGCGGGCGCCAAGGTCGCGCCGGCGATCGAGACCAATTCGGTGCTGACCCTCGCGCTCAGCGTGATGGCAGGCGAGGTCTGCGCGGTGCTGCCCGGTGCCATGGTGGATGCGGTGCGCGGCCATGGCGCCCTGGAGGCGCTGCCGCTGGTGGCGCCGGAGGTGCGCACGCCGATCGGCTTCATGACCCAGACGGCGGTGCGGCCCTCGCGCGCACTCGAGGCGGCGCTGGCGATGCTGCAGGAGCCCGCCTGGCGCGCGGAAGTGGCGGCGCACAGCGGCTCGCTGGGCGCTTCCTCGCAAGCGTCCTGACCGCGGCTGGACAAGCCCGTGCCCTAGACCAGCGACTTCGCGTTGTCGAGCACGTACTCGCAGGCCCGGGTCTTGATCTTGCCGCCCACACTCTTCAGATTGAGGGACTTGCCGTCGCTGCCCTGCAGCAGGCCCTTGCTTCCGTTGGCGAACCCGGTCTGCTGTGTCTTGTTGCCGGCGATCATGCCCAGCAGCTTGTCCTTGACACCGCCCGCTGCGTCGTTGCTCAGGTAGTTGTTCTTGACGCAATACTGGATCACGCCAGCCGCATTGCCGATGCTGCTTGCGCCGATGGCGGGCATGGAGATGCCCAGGCCCTTGGCAAGCGCTGCACCCGCGGCCCCGGTCGTTCCGGCATTGCCGGCGGTGCTCGATTCGGTCCCTGCTTGTCCGCCGCCCATTTTGTCCTTGAGCGCATCGAGCATCTGGTTCTGGGCAAAGCTCGCCTGTGCGAGGGCCAGCAGCGCGGCAGCGGCCGCTATCGATGGAACGTGCATGATCGTCTCCTGCGGAGCTGATGCCCCATCCTGGTCAGGATAGCGCGAAAGGCAGCGCGCCGCGCCGCACTGCCGGCGCTTTCATTTCCAAATTGAATCAGTCGATGTGTGGATTCAATTTGCCAAGTGCCGCGAGGCGCTCCACAGTCCAATCGCGGCATTCCGCCGTCGACAGCCCCGGCAAATGACCCACCCAGGCACCCAGAACGAGATTCAGGCGATCCCCCTCGCCACCCCCGATCAATTGCGCGAGCGCATTCGCCGCAAGAGCAAGCTCAAGGGTCGCCAGCCCGAGGCCGACGCACTGCAGGAGGTGCGCGAACTCATCGGCCCGAAGCCTGATGGCGGCTGGCGGCGCGACCTGCTGATCGAGCACCTTCACCGGCTCAACGACGCGTGCCTCGGCTTGCGCGACCGACACCTGGTGGCGCTGGCCTCGCTCACGAACATTCCGATGGCCGAGGTCTACGAAGTCGCGACCTTCTACCACCACTTCGAGATTCTGCGTGGCGATGAGCAGGCCCCCGGCCTCACCGTGCGCGTGTGCGACGGCCTGGCCTGCGAGCTGGCCGGTGCACAGGATCTGCTCACGCGCCTGCCCGCGCTGCTGGGTGCCGCGGGTCGCGAGGACGTGCGCGTGATCTCCGCGCCCTGCATCGGCCGTTGCGAGCAGGCCCCTGCGGCGGCCGTTCATCAGCGCGCCCTGGCGATGGCGACCCCCGACGAGATCCTGCGGGCGCTGGAATCGCCGCCGCCGCCTGCGCGCGAGACTGGGCATTTCGTGCCCGCAACCTTCGCCGGAAAAAGCGTGACGCCGTCGCTCGATGCGGTGCAGACACTGCCGCCCTTCACCGACTACGCCACCTACCGCGCCAACGGCGGCTACGCGCTGGCGGCGGCCCTGGTCAACGGCGAGCAGGAGGCCGAAGCCGTGATCCAGGCCATGGAAGACTCCGGCCTGCGCGGCCTCGGCGGCGCGGGCTTTCCGGCCGGGCGCAAGTGGCGCATCGTGCGCGAGCAGCCGGCGCCGCGGCTGATGGCGGTCAACATCGACGAGGGCGAGCCCGGCACCTTCAAGGACCGCGTCTACCTGGAGCGCGATCCGCACCGTTTCCTCGAGGGCTTGCTGATCGCGGCGCAGGTGGTGGGCACCGAGGCTTGCTACGTCTACCTGCGCGACGAATACCACGACTGCCGCGCGCTGCTCCAAGCCGAGCTGGCCAGGCTCCAGGCCGATCCGCCCTGCGAGCTGCCGCGCATCGAGCTCAGGCGCGGCGCCGGTGCCTACATCTGCGGCGAGGAGTCCGCGATGATCGAGAGCATCGAAGGCAAGCGCGGAGAGCCCCGCATGCGCCCGCCCTACATCGCGCAGGTCGGCCTGTTCGGCCGCCCGACGCTGGAGCACAACTTCGAGACCCTCTACTGGGTGCGCGACATCGTCGAACGGGGCCCGGACTGGTTCAGCGGCTTCGGCCGCCACGGACGCAAGGGGCTGCGCAGCTTCAGCGTCAGCGGGCGGGTGAAGCAGCCCGGCGTCAAGCTGGCGCCCGCAGGCATCACGGTGCAGGAGCTGATCGACGAGTACTGCGGCGGCATGCTCGACGGCCACCAGCTCTACGCCTACCTGCCCGGCGGCGCCTCGGGCGGCATCCTGCCCGCCCGAATGAACGACATCCCGCTGGACTTCGACACCCTGCAGCCCTACGGTTGCTTCATCGGCTCCGCCGCGGTGATGGTGCTGAGCCAGCACGACAAGGCGCGCGACGCGGCACGCAACGTGATGCGCTTCTTCGAGCATGAGAGCTGCGGGCAATGCACGCCCTGCCGCGTTGGAACGGCCAAGGCCGCGGCGCTCATGGAGGCGCCGGTGTGGGACCAGGCCACGCTGGAGGACCTGGCGCAGGTCATGGGCGATGCATCGATCTGCGGGCTGGGGCAGGCGGCGCCCAATCCGATCCGCTGCATCCAGAAGTACTTTCCGCAGGAGATCGAATGAACGCGCCCGCCAAGCTGAACGAACTGATGCCGCAGACGGTCGAGTTCACGCTCGACGGGCGAGCTGTCCAGGCCTTCGAGGGCGAGAGCATCCTGCAGGCCGCGCAGCGGCATGGGGTGGAGATACCGCGGCTTTGCTACAAGGAGGGGTTGCGGCCCGATGGCAATTGCCGCTCCTGCGTGGTCGAGGTGAAGGGAGAGCGCGTGCTGGCGCCGAGCTGCTGCCGCAATGTGACCTCGGGGATGGAGGTGCAGGCGGCGAGCGAGCGGGCGTTGAAGAGCCAGCGGATGGTGGTGGAGATGCTGCTGTCGGATATGCCGGATGAAGGGTACAAGTGGAACGATGGGGGCGTGGCGGAGGGCAAACCGGTCGGCCAGCACGGCGAGCTCAGCCAGTGGGCTCAATGCCTCGGCGTCGAAGTCCGCCCGGCCCTCAAGGCCCTGCGCCGGGACCAGCCGGCTCCCGACATATCCCACCCCGCCATGGCCGTCAACCTCGACGCCTGCATCCAATGCAACCGCTGCGTGCGTGCCTGCCGCGAGGAGCAGGTCAACGACGTCATCGGCTACGCCCTGCGCGGGGCCGGCTCGAAGATCGTCTTCGACCTCGACGACCCGATGGGCGACAGCACCTGCGTGGCCTGCGGCGAATGCGTGCAGGCCTGCCCCACCGGCGCCCTGATGCCCAAGAGCCACATCGGCTCGCAGCAGGTCGACCGCAAGGTCGACTCGGTCTGCCCCTTCTGCGGTGTGGGCTGCCTGATCACCTACAACGTCAAGGACGAGAAGATCGTCAGCGTCGACGGCCGCGACGGCCCGGCCAACCATGGCCGGCTCTGCGTCAAGGGCCGCTTCGGCTTCGACTACGCGCACCATCCTCAGCGCCTCACCAAGCCCTTGATCCGCAAGCCCGGCGTGCCCAAGGGCTTCGGCGACGCGCCGCGCCCCGGCGACTGGCAGGACGCCTTCCGCGAGGCCAGCTGGGAAGAGGCGCTCGAACTCGCGGCCGGCAAGCTCAAGGACTTGCGCGATACGCACGGCAACAAGGCCCTGGCCGGCTTCGGGTCCGCCAAGGGCAGCAACGAGGAGGCCTACCTGTTCCAGAAGCTGGTGCGCACCGGCTTTGGCAGCAACAACGTCGACCACTGCACGCGCCTGTGCCATGCCTCCAGCGTGGCGGCCCTGCTCGAAGGCGTGGGCTCGGGCGCGGTGAGCAACCAGGTCAACGACGTGGAGCATGCGGAGCTGATCTTCGTCATCGGTTCCAACCCGACCGCCAATCATCCGGTTGCTGCGACGTGGATGAAGAACGCCGCCAAGCGCGGAGCGAAGATCGTGCTGGCAGACCCGCGCGTCACCGACATCGGCCGGCACGCCTGGCGCACCCTGCAGTTCAAGGCCGACGCCGACGTTGCCATGCTCAACGCCCTGATCCACGTCGTGATCGACGAGGGCCTGGTCGACGAGGCCTTCGTGCGCGACCGCGCCAGCAACTTCGAGGCGCTGCGCGAGAACGTCAAGGGCTACAGCCCCGAGGCCATGGCGCCGATCTGCGGCATTCCGGCCGAGACGCTGCGCGAAGTGGCGAGGGCCTTCGCCACAGCCAAAGGTGCGATGGTGCTGTGGGGCATGGGCATCAGCCAGCACGTGCACGGCACCGACAACGCGCGCTGCCTGATCGCGCTGGTGACCGTCACCGGCCAGATCGGCAAGCCCGGCTCGGGCCTGCATCCGCTGCGCGGCCAGAACAACGTGCAGGGCGCGAGCGACGCCGGGCTGATCCCGATGATGTTCCCCAACTACCAGCGCGTCGACGACGCCGGCGTGCATGCGTGGTTCGAGAACTTCTGGGGCGTGCCGCTGGACGAGAAGCCCGGCTACACGGTGGTCGAGATCATGCACAAGGCGTTGGCGCCCGAGAGCGATCCGCACAAGATCCGCGGCATGTACATCATGGGCGAGAACCCCGCGATGAGCGACCCGGACCTCAACCATGCGCGCCATGCGCTCGCGAGCCTGGAGCACCTGGTGGTGCAGGACATCTTCATGACCGAGACCGCCTGGCTGGCCGACGTGGTGCTGCCCGCCAGCGCCTGGCCCGAGAAGATCGGCACCGTGAGCAATACAGACCGCATGGTGCAGCTGGGCAAGCGGGCGTTGAATCCGCCGGGCGACGCAAAGCCCGACCTCTGGATCATTCAGCAGATCGCAAAACGGATGGGCCTGTCCTGGAACTACGAAGGCGAGGAATGCGGCGTCGCGGCCGTCTACGATGAAATGCGCCAGGCCATGCACGCCGCCATCAGCGGCATCAGCTGGGACCGGCTGCAGCGCGAGTCCAGCGTGACCTACCCCTGCCTGAGCGCCGACGATCCGGGCCAGCCGACCGTCTTCATCGACAGCTTCCCGACCGCGGACGGCCGCGTGAAGCTGGTGCCGGCCGACATCATCCCGGCCGACGAGCGGCCCGATGCGCAGTACCCCTTCGTGCTGATCACCGGCCGCCAGCTGGAGCACTGGCACACCGGCAGCATGACGCGGCGCGCGGCGGTGCTCGACGCGCTGGAGCCCATGGCCACCGCCTCGATGAACCAGGGCGACCTCGATCTGCTGGGCCTGCAGGCCGGTGACGTGATCACCATCCGTTCGCGCCGGGGCGAGGTCGCGATCCACGTGCGGCGCGACGACGGCACGCCGAACGGGGCGGTCTTCGTGCCCTTTGCCTACTACGAGGCGGCGGCCAACCTGATGACCAACGCAGCCCTCGATCCGATGGGCAAGATCCCCGAGTTCAAGTACTGCGCGGTACAGGTGTTGCCGGGCGGCACGCCGATGGCGGCGGCGGGCTACGGGACGGGGGCGGTGAGCGCGGCCCACTGAGGCCGGCCGCCCGCCGGCAGCGGGTCGCAAATCTGAAGACGGCGTTCAGCTTGGCTTCACGAGGCCTGCCTACAGTCGCGGGCATGCGACGGACCCGGCCACGTGAATGCCAGTCAGCCCCGCCAGGGCCATGAGATGGAGCGCAACATCATGAGCAGCCCATCGCGCCCCGCCATGGAAGTCGCAAGCCGCGCGCCGCTCGCCGCTGTGCCGGAGCTGGAGCAGCGCGTACCCGCACCGGCACGCCGCAGCATCTCCTGCGTCATCCCCTGCTACAACGAGGGCGCCAACCTCAACGCGCTGCTGTCGAGCCTGGAGGAGACCCTGTGGGCCACGCAGCTCCATTGGGAGATCATCGTGGTCGACGACGGCAGCGCGGACGACACCGTCGCCATTGCCGAGGCATGGTGCCAGCTCTCGGGCTTCCGCTGCATCAGCCTGTCGCGCAACTTCGGCAAGGAGGCCGCGCTCACCGCCGGCCTGCAGGCCGCCTGCGGCGATGCGGTCGTGCTTCTCGACGGCGATCTGCAGCATTCGCCCGCGCTGATCGCTGAGATGGTGCGGCGCTGGCAGGAGGGCGCCGAGGTGGTCTACACCGTGCGGGAGGAGCGGACCGACGAGCATGCGTTCAAGCGCATGGGTACGCGCCTGTTCTACAAGCTGGTGAACGCCTCGCAGCGCTTCGAGCTGCCCGAGGACGCGGGCGACTTCCGCCTGATGGACCGTCGGGTGGTCGACGCCCTGCTGAGCCTGCCGGAACGCACGCGCTTCATGAAGGGCCTTTACGCGTGGGTCGGCTTCAAGGCCGTGGCGCTGCCCTACACTCCGAGCCCGAGGACGCAGGGGAAGAGCAGCTTCAGCGCCGCGCGGCTGGTCAACTTCGCGATCGACGGGCTGACATCCTTCACCACCTGGCCGCTGCGGATGGTCAGCATCACAGGGCTGCTGCTGGCGCTGCCGGCGCTGGTCTACGGCATCTACCTGATCGTCGAGCACATCCTGGTGGGCAACCCGGTGTCGGGGTGGTCCACCATCGTGGTGAGCCTCATGTTCTTCATGGGCGTCCAGATGATTTCCACCGGCATCGTCGGCGAATACGTCGCGCGCATCTTCGAAGAGGTGAAAGGGCGTCCGCTCTACGTCGTGAAGAAGGTGCTGGGCCACGGTCTGGACGCGCCGCAGCCATGAAGGCGGCGCGAGGAACCTTCGGCCCGGAGCAGGCCGGCCTGGTGCTGGCGTGCCTCTTCGCCTGGTTCGCCGCCACCGCCTGGCTGCGTCCCCTGATGTCGCCCGACGAAGGGCGCTATGCCGGCGTGGCCTTCGAGATGCTGCGCTCCGGCGACTGGATCGTGCCGCGGCTGGACGGGATGCCCTTCTTCCACAAGCCGCCGCTCTTCTACTGGATCAGCGCGGCGGCGATGGGGCTGATGGGCGCCTCCGAATGGCCGGCGCGCCTGCCCTCGCTGATCGGCGCCACGCTGGCGGCGGGGGGGCTCTTCCTATTCCTGCGCCGCTGGGCCGGCCCGGCCCGCGCAACCCTGGCCGCCGCGGTGCTCGCCACCATGCCCTTCTTCTACATCGGGGCCCAGTACGCCAACCTCGACATGCTGGTTGCGGGCTGCATCGCGGCCACGCTGCTGCTGGCGGTCCATGCGGCGTTGTCGAAGGTGCAGGGCGGGCCTTGGCGCGCGACGCTGGCCGGCGCCTTCGCCTTTGCAGCGCTCGGCGTTCTGGCCAAGGGGCTGATCGGCGTGGTGCTGCCGGGGGGAATTTTCCTGGCCTGGTGTGCGGCCATCCGCCGCCCCCGACTCGCCGGGCTGCTGGCCTGGCCGCCCGGCTGGGCGCTGCTGCTGGCGATCATGGTGCCCTGGTTCGCGGCGGTGGAGATGCGCCATCCCGGCTTCCTCGATTACTTCGTCCTCACGCAGCATGTGCGCCGCTTCGCGAGCGGGGGCTTCAACGGCGAGCACCCCTTCTGGTTCTACCTGCCGGTGATCGCGGTGCTGACGCTGCCGTGGATCGCATGGGCGGCAGCCGCGCTGCGGCCCTCGCGCGGCCCTCGTGCGCCGCTGTCCGAAGTGGACTGGCTGATGTGGATCTGGTGCGGGGTGATCGTCCTCTTCTTCTCGCTGCCACGCTCGAAGCTGGTCGGCTATGTGCTGCCGGCCCTGCCGCCGCTTGCCTACCTGATCGCAACGGCCGCCCTGGGTGCGACGCGGGCGGGCGGGCGCTGGGCCGCCGCGCCGCGCTGGACGGTTATCGCTTCGGGCGCGGTCTGCATCGCGGCTGCCGTGGGACTCGCCTTGCAGGCTGCGCCGCCCGGCAAGCGGCTGCAACTGCCGGCCGGCGAGGCGGTGGGGGCGGCGGACCAGGTGCTGATGCTGGGCGCCTACTACTACGAGCTGCCGCTCTACTGGGGCTTGCGGCAGCCGGTGCAGGTGTCGGCCGACTGGACGCCGACGGCCGTGGCCCAGCGCGACGACTGGCGCAAGGAGCTCTACGAGGCCGGCCGCTTCGACCCCGAGCGCAGCGCGGCCTTGCTGATCGACGTGCGTCGGCTCCCCGCGGCGCTGTGCGTACCGCACGCGACCTGGCTCATCGGTTCTTCCGGCGCGCCCGTGGTCCTGCCCTGGCTGGCGCAGGCGCGCCTGGTGGCGGTCGACGGTGACACCGCCGTGTGGCGCTTCGCCGGCGGCGCGACGAGCGATCCGCGCTGCCTGCAGCTGAAAGATGGCGTCTTGCCATGAGACATCCGACGTCGCGCATCACCGCACCGCCCAGCGCGGATCCCGTCCAGTGAACGCGGGCGGCGATCGCTTTCTCTGCATCTGCGCCGACGATTTCGGCATGAGCGAGGGCATCAACGCGGCCGTGCTCGATCTCGTCGCGCGGGCTGCAATCTGCGCTGCTTCCTGCATGGTCCTGCGCGGCGCATGGGCGACCGGCGCTGCGAGCCTGCGCAAGGTCGACCCGGCCGCCGCCGACCTCGGGCTTCACCTCGAGCTGAACCGCCCGCCCTCGGACTCGCCGGCGGAACCTGCGCTTGGCGGCCTGATCGCCGCCAGCTACCTAGGCCTGCTGCGTCCCGGCACGGTGCGGGCCCAGATTCGGGAACAGCTGACGCGATTCGAGGAGGGGATGGGCCGGCCGCCGGCCTTCGTGGACGGGCATCGCCACGTACACCAATTGCCCGTCGTGCGGGAGGCGCTGGTGGAAGAGGTGGCTCTTCGCTACGGCCTCGCGGCGCCCTGGATCCGCAGCACCGCTCCGCCGGCAGCAGCACGATTCTTTCCGAGAACGAAGGCCGAGGTGGTCTTCGCGCTCGGCGGCCGGCGCCTTTGCGCGCTGGCTGCCGAGCGCGCCATCGCGACCAGCGGTGCCCTGCTCGGCATCTATGGCTTCGACGGCGGCGCAGTGGCCTATCGGCATCGGCTGCTGCAATGGATCGCCATCTGCCGCAGCGGCGATGTGCTGATGTGCCACCCGTCGCTCGGTGATGCATGGGTCGCGCACGATGCAGCCCGGCGCCACGAGTACGCCGTGTTACGCACGCTGGCCTTTCCGGTGGAGACCGAGGGGGGCAGGGTCCTGCTGCGCCCGCTTTCCCGCCAACCGCCTGTCAAGTCCGAGGCCCGTGCCCAGTCCATCGAATAGTCCATCCAAGCACGTCCCCTGCCCGGCTCGAGCCGCTCGCCGCCGTGCTCGTCGTGACGCTGATGGTCGCCGCCGCCGCGCGCGAGGTCGCAGTGCGCTCGAAGCCGCGCCTGCACGGCGCCCGGGCGCTGCCCTGCTGCCTGGACCGAATCGCCCTCAACCGGCTGCGCAATAGCCGCGGCGCGGTGTCCATCCGCCGCATCGGCTATCGTCAGGCGCATGAACCCGCCCTCCGGTCCGAACATCGACGACGACATCGGCGCGCGCCCCTTGCTCGAGGTCGCGGTCGTGATGCGGCGCGAACGGCTGCACGGGCCCTCCAGCCACTGGCAGCCCTGGCGCTGGACGCTTGAGGGCGTGATACCTGACGAACCCGGCTTCGGCAGTGCGCCGCGCCTGCTGCAGCAAGACGACGAAGTGCAGCGCTGGCTGCACCCGGGCTTCAAGGTCGAATTGTTTCGCGATGACGCCGAAGGTTACGAGCTCAACGCAACGACGCCCGCGCCAGGATGGTTCGTGCTGTGGCGCCTCGAGGATGAAGCTACCGTGGCGCCCGAGCCGATCGCCCGCCCGGTGGTGGTGACGCTGAGCTACAACGAGGCCGGTCGCTGGCTCGATGCGCAGGAAAACGTGGAGCAGGTGCCGGCCCCGGCCGAGGTGGTGGAATGGCTGCGCACCTGGGTCGACGAGCACCACGTGGCCGAACCGAAGCGTCGCCAGCGGCCGCAGAGTTTCAGGCCGTTGGTGGACCGCTTCGGCAATGCGGCCAGCGTGTCGACCGAGAAGAAGCGCGGGCGCGGAGCGGGCGATGTCTGAGGGGTTCTTCGAGCGCTGGTCCCGGCGCAAGCAGCGGGTGAGGGAAGGGGAAGCGCCGGAAGAGGCGGAGAAAGCGCCTGCGGAGGCTGCGCCGGTTGCGCCGGTCGTGGAGGCTGAGGCCCCCCATCCCGACCTTCCCCCAAAGGAGGAAGGAGAAATGGCCCCGCCGACGCTTGCGGACACCGAAGCGCTCAATCCCGAATCCGACTTCAAGCCTTTCCTCGCCAGCAACGTCGCGCCCGAGGTCAAGAACGCCGCACTCAAGAAGCTGTTTGCCGATCCCCACTTCAATGTCATGGATGGGCTCGACACTTACATCGACGACTATTCCGTTTCGACGCCCGTACCCGAGAGCGTCCTGCGCCAGATGGCGAGCGCGAAGTTCATGAAGCTGTTCGATGAGCAGCCCGACAAAAACCCTGAGGCCGACGCATTGCCGGACGTGGCACAGTCGACCACCACCGACACCGTTCCCAGCCAGCCGGTTGCCGCCGATGGGCAACCGGCACGCCAAGAAGCCGATGACCACCACGCTGATCTGCGACTGCAACAAGACGATGCCGCTCGAGCCGAAGACCCTCGGCGCGGCGCTGGCTGAAACACTGCCCCTGCATTCCACGCTGTGCCGCCGCGAGGCGCCGGCCTTCCAGCGCGCCATCCAGTCCGGCGACGACGTGGTGGTGGCCTGCACGCAGGAGAAGCGCCTCTTCGGCGAGCTCGCGCAGCAAACGCCCGGCGCCGAGTCGCCCATCCGCTTCGTCAACATCCGCGAGACCGGCGGCTGGAGCCGCGATGCGGCGGGCGCCAGCCCCAAGATCGCGGCGCTGCTCGCGCAGGCCCGGCTGCCGGAGCCCGAGCCGGTCGGCGTGG
Organism: Variovorax sp. PBS-H4; assembly: GCF_901827205.1. NCBI lineage: Bacteria > Pseudomonadati > Pseudomonadota > Betaproteobacteria > Burkholderiales > Comamonadaceae > Variovorax > Variovorax sp. PBS-H4. The sequence goes on from NZ_LR594675.1 coordinate 1,588,180, forward strand.
TCAGCTACAAGAGCCAGGGGCGGGTGCTGGTGCTCGGCGTGCTCGACGAGGCCGAGCGGGTCTCAGCGATGCTGGCCGATACGTTGGAGGTCACCATCTTCTCGCGCGGCCCCGGCAGCGCAGGCGGTGCGCAGGAGCGCCGCTGGCCCGTCATCGCAGGCCGCATCGACGCGCTCGCCGGCTGGCTCGGCGCCTTCCAGCTGCGCTGGACGCATGACAACGCGATCGACCTCGACCTGTGCACCCGCTGCAATGCCTGCGTCGTGGCCTGCCCCGAGCAGGCGATCGGCCTGGACTACCAGATCGACGACGCGAAGTGCCGGTCGCACCGCGATTGCGAGCGCGCCTGCACGGTGGCCGGCGCGATCGACTTCGGCCGCGCGCCCGAAGCCCTCGAGGCCGGCTTCGACCTGGTGCTCGACCTGGGCGAGGCGCCGCTGATCGACTGGCATGCACCGCCGCAGGGCTACTTTCACCTGCCCGGCGGCCTGGCGAATGCGCAGGCGCCTTCGACCCTGCTGCAGCTGCGCGAGCTGGTGGGCGAGTTCGAGAAGCCGAAGTTCTTCGACTACCGGCAGAAGCTCTGCGCCCATAGCCGCAACGAGCAGGTGGGCTGCAATGCCTGCATCGAGGTCTGCTCGGCCCACGCCGTGAGCAGCGACAAGGCGCGCCAGCGCATCGTCGTGAATCCAAACCTCTGCGTCGGCTGCGGCGCCTGCACCACCGTGTGCCCGACGGGCGCGCTGGGCTACGCCTATCCGCATGCGCCCGACCAGGGAACCCGGCTGCGCACGCTGCTGTCCACGTATGCACTGGCGGGCGGGCGCGATGCGGTGGTGCTGCTGCACGGCCGCGAAGGCGGCCAGGCCTTGATCGAGCAATTGGGCCGCCAGGCGCGGCTCGGCCGCGCGCAGGGCGTGCCGGCCCCGGTGATCCCGTACGGCCTCTGGCATGCGGCAAGCACCGGCATCGACCTCTGGCTGAGTGCCATCGCCTTCGGCGCCTCGCAGGTGGCGGTTCTGACGACCGGCGAGGAAGCGCCTGCCTACGTCGATGCGCTGCGCGCGCAGATGGGCATCGCGCAGGCCGTGCTCGCGGGGCTCGGCTACGCCGGCACGCATTTCCGGCTGATCGAGGCGTCCCAGCCCGCGGTGCTGGACCAGGCGCTGGCGCAACTGTGCGAAGCGCATCCGCAACGCCCTGCAGCGCCGGCCCGCTTCGCCGTCGGTGCCGAAAAGCGCAGCACCCTCGAACTCGCACTCGACCACCTCGTCGATGCGGCGCCGGCCATGAAGACCGGCCGCGATGCGCCGCTCGCCATCGCGCTGCCCGCGGCCTCGCCCTACGGCGCCATCGAGGTCGACAAGAACAAGTGCACGATGTGCCTGGCCTGCGTGAGCGCCTGCCCGGCGAGCGCCTTGCAGGACAACCCCAACGCACCGCAGCTGCGCTTCGTCGAGAAGAACTGCGTGCAGTGCGGCCTGTGCGCCAGCACCTGCCCCGAGGATGCCGTCTCGCTCGTGCCGCGGCTGCTCGTGGCGCCAGAGCGCAGCCAGCCGGTGGTCCTCAACGAAGCGAAGCCCTGGCGCTGCATTCGCTGCGACAAGCCCTTCGGCACGCAGAAAGCCATCGAGGCCATGCTCGGGAAGCTGGCGGGCCACGCGATGTTCCAGGGCGAGGCGCTGGATCGTTTGAAGATGTGCAGCGACTGCCGGGTCATCGACCTGTACAGCGCCTCCGACGAACTCAAGATCACGCAGCTATGAGCCGATGCGCCGTTCCCATGACGACTACCGCAGCGCATCGCGCGGAGGTTTCTCGATGAGCGAGCGATTTCCTGCCACTTCCGCGCTCGACGAGGAGCTCGCGCGCGCCGAGCTCTACGGGCTGCTCGCGCGGCTCTGGTATGCGCCGCCCGACGCCGACCTGCTTGCCGCCTTCCAGGTCGCGCCCACCGAGGCGCCGGCCGCCGGCGCCTTTCTCGAGGAGCCGTGGCGCCAGCTGGTGGGCGTGGCGCGCGGCCTCGAAGCGGCGGCGGTGCGCGACGAGTACGACGCGCTCTTCGGCGGCATCGGCAAGCCGGAGATCTACCTGTTCGGCTCGCACTACCTCAGCGGTTTCCTCAATGACAAGCCGCTGGCGCGCCTGCGCGGCGACCTGGACCGGCTGGGCCTGGCACGCCAGCAAGCGGTGTCCGAGACCGAAGACCACGTCGCCTGCCTGTTCGAGGTGATGCGCTACCTGATTGCGGGCGAGGATGTTGCGGTGGCCAACCTGACGCAGCAGCAGGCCTTCTTCGCCACCCATGTGCAGCCCTGGATGCCCGCGATGTGCGATGCGGTGGCGCAGCATCCGAAGGCGCACTTCTACGTCGCCCTCGCCGCGCTGACCCGCGCCTTTGCCGAGGTCGAGGCCCAGGGCTTCGACATGCTGGACTGAGGCCGGCACAGCAGCGCGGGGGCATTCGTTGCCGACTTATTAGGGTCTGGACTAGTATCCAAAGATATGTAACTGGTTTCATATCCAGTTTTGATGAGCCACTCCTGGAGAAGATATGCAGGACAGCCAAGCCGCCGGCACCAAGCCGGCGTCACGCCGGAGCTTTTTTCTGGGCGCCGCCTCGGTCGGCGCAGCCGCAGCTGCCGTCACGGTGCTGCCCAAGGTCGTCGAGGCGCCAGCCTCCGCCGCTACACCAGCCGCCAAGCCGGCGCCCGAGAACGGCGGCGGCTACAGCCTGAGCGAACACGTCAAGCGCTACTACCAGTCCACTTCGGCCTGAGGAACGACACACCATGTTGCTGACCCGCAAGTCGAGCGTCACCGCGCGTGACGGCCGATCGATTCATTCGTCTTCGTCTTCGTCCGCCGCGCCCTTCGTCCACAGCCTGCGGCGCGGTCTTTCCAATGCCTTGCCGACCATGGACCGACGCGCCTTCCTGCGGCGCTCGGGCCTCGGCGTGGGTGTCGGGCTGGCTGCCGGCCAGCTCACGCTGATGCGCAAGTCGCAAGCGGCCGAGGGCAGGCCTGCGGCCGTGGGCACCGGCAAGATCGAGGTTCGGCGCACCGTCTGCACCCACTGCTCGGTGGGTTGCGCCTCCGACGCCGTGGTCGAGAACGGCGTCTGGGTCCGGCAGGAGCCGGTCTTCGACTCGCCGCTCAACCTGGGGGCCCATTGCGCCAAGGGTGCCGCGCTGCGCGAGCACGGCCACGGCGAATACCGGCTGCGCTACCCGATGAAGCTGGTCGACGGCAAGTACCAGCGCATCGGCTGGGACCAGGCGCTCGACGAGATCACGGCCAAGCTCAAGGACCTGCGCCAGGCCAGCGGGCCCGATTCGGTCTACTGGATCGGCTCCAGCAAGCACAGCAACGAGCAGTCGTACCTGCTGCGCAAGTTCGTGAGCTTCTTCGGCAGCAACAACTGCGACCACCAGGCGCGCATCTGCCACTCGACCACCGTCGCGGGCGTGGCGAACACATGGGGCTACGGCGCCATGACCAATTCGTACAACGACATGCGCAACGCCAAGGTGGCGCTGTACATCGGCTCGAACGCCGCCGAGGCCCACCCCGTGAGCATGCTGCACATGCTGCATGCCAAGGAAAACGGCTGCAAGATGATCGTGGTCGATCCGCGGTTCACGCGCACCGCCGCCAAGGCCGACGAGTACGTGCGCATCCGGTCGGGGTCCGACATCCCCTTCCTGTTCGGCCTGCTGCACCTCATCTTCAAGAACGGCTGGGAAGACAAGAAGTACATCAACGACCGCGTCTTCGGCATGGAAGAGGTGCGCGCCGACGTGATGGCCAAGTGGACGCCCGACAAGGTCGAGGAGGCCTGTGGCGTCAAGGAGGCCCAGATGCTGAAGATCGCGACCTGGCTCAACGAGAACCGCCCCGGCACCATCGTCTGGTGCATGGGCCAGACCCAGCACAGCATCGGCAACGCCATGGTGCGCGCGTCCTGCATCCTGCAGCTGGCGCTGGGCAATGTGGGCAAGTCGGGCGGCGGCACCAACATCTTCCGCGGCCACGACAACGTGCAGGGCGCCACCGACGTGGGTCCCAATCCCGACTCGCTGCCCGGGTACTACGGCATCGCCGAGGGCGCCTGGAAGCACTTCGCCACGGCATGGGGCGTCGACTACGAGTGGATCAAGAAGCAGTTCGCGTCGCCCGCGATGATGACCAAGCCCGGCATCACGGTCTCGCGCTGGATCGACGGCGTGCTCGAGAAGAACGAGCTGATCGACCAGGATTCGAACCTGCGCGGCGTTTTCTACTGGGGCCATGCACCCAATTCGCAGACCCGCGGCCTCGAGATGAAGCGGGCCATGGACAAGCTGGACCTGCTGGTGGTGGTCGACCCGTACCCTTCGGCGACCGCGGCCATGGCCGCCATGCCGGGTCGGCCCGAGGACCTGAACCCCAAGCGCGCGGTCTACCTGCTGCCGGCATGCACCCAGTTCGAGACCAGCGGCTCGGTCACCGCATCCAACCGCTCGCTGCAATGGCGCGAGAAGGTCATCGAACCACTGTGGGAGAGCCGCAGCGACCACATGATCATGCAGCAGTTCGCCGACCGGCTCGGCTTCGGGAAGGAACTCAGCAAGAACTACAAGATGCAGAAGGTCAAGGGCATGGACGAGCCCATCCCCGACGACATCCTGCGCGAGATCAATAGAAGCTGCTGGACCATCGGCTACACCGGCCAGAGCCCCGAACGCCTGCAGGCCCACATGCGCAACATGGGCGCCTTCGACGTGCGCACGCTGCGCGCCAAGTCGGGCAAGGACAAGGTCAACGGCTACGACCTTAGCGGCGACTACTTCGGCCTGCCGTGGCCCTGCTACGGCACGCCCGAGCTCAAGCACCCGGGCAGCGCCAACCTCTACGACACCAGCCGGCACGTGATGGACGGCGGCGGCAACTTCCGCGCCAACTTCGGTGTCGAGCGCAACGGCAAGAACCTGCTCGCCGAGGACGGATCGCATTCGCTGGGCGCCGAGATCACCACCGGCTATCCGGAATTCGATCACCTGCTGCTGAAGAAGCTGGGCTGGTGGGACGAACTCACCGATGCCGAAAAGGCCAAGGCGGAGGGCAAGAACTGGAAGACCGACCCTTCGGGCGGCATCATCCGCGTGACCATGAAGAACCATGGTTGCCACGTCTTCGGCAATGCCAAGGCGCGCGCGCTGGTCTGGAACTTTCCGGATGCCATCCCGCAGCACCGCGAACCGCTGTATGGCACGCGTCCGGACCTGATGGCCAAGTACCCGACGCACGACGACAAGATGGCCTTCTGGCGCCTGCCGACCCTCTACAAGAGCGTGCAGCAGAAGAACATCGCCGACAAGGTGGCCGAGAAGTTCCCCTACATCATGACCTCGGGCCGGCTGGTCGAGTACGAGGGCGGTGGCGAGGAAACCCGCTCCAACCCCTGGCTCGCCGAACTGCAGCAGGAGATGTTCATCGAGATCAACCCGAAGGTCGCGGCCGAGAAGAACATCCGCAACGGCGAGCGCGCCTGGGTCCACACGCCCACCGGCGCCAGGCTCAATGTGCAGGCGTTGGTCACCGAGCGGGTGGGGCCGGACACCGTGTTCATGCCCTTCCACTTCTCGGGCCACTGGCAGGGCGCGGACATGCTGTCCTACTACCCGTCAGGCGCGGCGCCGGTGGTGCGCGGGGAGGCGATCAACACCTCGACCACCTATGGCTACGACAGCGTGACCATGATGCAAGAGACCAAGACCACCATCTGCAACATCGAGAAGGCTTGAACAGTATGTGCCCCCACGCTCATCACTTCGTGTATTCGCTGCCCCCCGAGGGGGCGCATGCCTCCTTTGAGGCGGCTCGGCAGGAGGCATTGATATGGCGCGAATGAAGTTTGTCTGCGACGCCGAGCGCTGCATCGAGTGCAACGGCTGCGTCACTGCCTGCAAGAACGAGAACGAGGTGCCCTGGGGCGTGAACCGCCGCCGGGTCGTCACGCTCAACGATGGGGTGCCGGGCGAGAAGTCGATCTCGGTGGCCTGCATGCATTGCTCCGATGCGCCCTGCATGGCGGTGTGCCCGGTGCAATGCTTCTACCGCACGGAAGAGGGCGTCGTGCTGCACGACAAGGACGTCTGCATCGGCTGCGGCTACTGCTCCTATGCCTGCCCTTTCGGCGCCCCCCAGTTCCCGGCCCAGGGCACGTTCGGCGCTCGCGGCAAGATGGACAAATGCACCTTCTGCGCCGGCGGGCCCGAGGCCAACGGCTCGCAGGCCGAGTTCGAGAAGTACGGGCGCAACCGCCTGGCCGAGGGCAAGTTGCCGGCCTGCGCCGAGATGTGCTCGACCAAGGCGCTGCTGGCCGGCGACGGCGATGTGGTGGCCGACATCTTCCGCACCCGCGTGCTGCATCGCGGCAAGGGTGCCGAGGTCTGGGGCTGGGGCACCGCGTATGGCTCGCAGCAGGCCGGCACGCCGACCAACGGAGGCACCAAGTGAGGCGCGCAACGTTGATCATCGCGGCGGCCGTGGTGTCGCTCGCCGCCTGCAGCGAGAAGCCGCAGACCAACGCTCAGGGCGTGAAGTACGACGCCGCGCCGTGGAGCGGCACCAGCACCGGCGCCAACTCCGGCACGCAGGCGACCGCCGGTACGGCGTTCACCGCCCCCGGCTGGAAAGTGGGCGACAAGAACGCCTGGCAGCAGCAGCTCAAGGTCCGGACCCAGAACGGCCAGAACGACTACACCCGCGACAACTGAAGAAGCGCAAGGAGGCTGCATGAGCTTCATGAACAAGCTGCTGAACGCCCTGGCGCTGACCGCGGCATTGACAGCCGCGCTGGCATCCGGCCCGGGCATGGCGCAGACGCCGAACCCCGCTGCGGGTGGTGGCGCTGTCAGCGGTGCGCCCGCGCCCCAGGCGCCTTCTGTCGAAGCACCCGCAGCCTCGCAGGCGGGCGGCATCCGCGGCCAGAACATCTTCGAGGTCAAGCCCGAGGCCAGCGCCGATCCGAACTACTTCCAGCAGAGCAACGGCGAACGCATGAAGGTGCAGCCCGGCAACAATGCGCCGATGTGGCGGCAGGTGGGGCAGGGCGTGACCGGCTACAGCAGCCTGCCCGTTTCGCAGGCGCCCGAGGCCGGCAACCTGATCCAGCCTTTCGTGAAGTACCCCGGCTCGCGCCTGACCAACGCCGGCGAGGCGTGGCGCCAGGTGCGCAACCAGTGGATCATTCCGTACGGTGCCGCGTTTCTCTTCGTGGTGCTGCTGGCGATCGCCATCTACTACTTCACGCACGGGCCGATTCGGCTGCATGGTGCGCCCACCGGCCGCAAGATCGAGCGCTTCACGCCCTTCGAACGCGCCACCCACTGGTCCAACGCGATCGCCTTCGTGGTGCTGGCGGTCTCCGGGCTGGTGATGGCGTTCGGCCAGTTCTTCCTGCTCCCGATCATCGGCGCGTCGCTTTTCGGCGGCTTGACCTACGCGCTCAAGACCCTCCACAACTTCGTCGGTCCGCTGTTCGTGGTCTCCCTCGTGCTGATGTTCATCACTTTCGTGCGAGACAACCTGCCCAGCATGGCCGACCTGAGATGGCTGGCCAAGGCGGGGGGACTGTTCGGCAGCGCCGAGCCGCCATCGCACCGCTTCAATGCCGGCGAAAAGCTGGTCTTCTGGGGCGGCGTTCTCGTGCTGGGCGCGATCATTGCCGGCTCGGGCCTCTTCCTCGACAAGCTGCTGCCGGGCTTCGTCTACACGCGCGGCGAGATGCAGGTCGCGCACATGATCCACGGGGTGTCGACGATCCTCATGATGGCGATGATCCTCGGCCACATCTACATCGGGACGATCGGCATGACGGGCGCCTACGATGCCATGCGACACGGCTACGTGGACGAGACCTGGGCCCGCGAGCACCACGCGTATTGGTACGACGACATCGTGGCCGGCAAGATCCCGGCCCAGCGCAGCGCCGAGCTGCCCCCGGCCATGCCGGTGCCCCCCGCCCGCGTCGAAGGAAACCCCTCATGAAGAAGACCGTGATCGCCTGTGGCCTCGCGCTGGCCGCGAGCGCTTTCGCCAAGCTGCCCGCGCCGCCCGACACGCCCGAAGCCAAGGCCAAGGCAGCCGAAGCCGCCGCCAGGACCGCCTGGAGCGGAAAGGTCGAGGCCTACAAGCTGTGCGAATCGCAGGACAAGGTCGCGGCCAAGTACCGCGCGGACGCGGCGGCCGCCGGCAAGCAGTTGGCGCCGCCGCCTTCGCTCCCCCCGTGTGCCGACCCGGGCCCCTTCGCCTTCACGCCGCAGGAGCAGAAGCCGCTGGAGGCATCGGGCGCTCACTCGCCGCCGGGCAACGCCTCGTCCCCGCCGAGCAACAACCAGCCCGCCGCGGCCATCAATCCCACGCCGAAGCAGTGACGCATGCCCCGCCGCTTCCACGCCTGACCTCGGCACGCGCCGAGCTCACGCGCGAAGTGGAAGTCGTCGACGAGCATGGCGAGCACGGCTCGGTGTCGATACCCGCTGAACGCGACCTGACGGTCTATGTCGACCGGCGCGAGCTCGTCACGCTGATGACGCTAGGTGCACAGCCCGAGTTGCTGGTGCTCGGCTACCTGCTGAACCAGCGGCTGATCGAGTCGGCGGCGGACGTCGAGTCGATCACGGTCGACTGGGAGGTGGGCGCCGCGGCCGTGAAGACCCACGCCGGCATCGACCGGATCGAGGAGCGCACCGCCAAGAAGGTGGTCACCACCGGCTGCGGCCAGGGCAGCGTGTTCGGCGAGCTGATGGCGGGCATCGATCGCGTCGAACTGCCTGCGACGCGCATGCGGCAGTCGCAGCTCTATGCGCTGGTCAACGCGATCCGGCTCCAGGAGAGCACCTACAAGTCGGCCGGTTCGGTGCACGGCTGTGCCCTGTTCACGCTTGGCGAGGGCGATGATGACGCGCGCATGCAGTGCTTCGTCGAGGACGTGGGCCGCCATAACGCGATCGACACCATTGCCGGCTGGATTGCGATGCAGCCGCCCGGGCGGCTCGCAGGCGGACGCGTGTTCTACACCACCGGTCGCCTGACCAGCGAGATGGTGATCAAGTCGGCCCAGATGGGGGTGGCCATCGTGGTTTCGCGCAGCGGCATCACGCAGATGGGCCACGAGGTTGCCCTGCGCGTGGGGCTGTGCGCCATCGGGCGCGCGACCAACCGGCGCTTCATCTGCTACGCGGGCTTCGAGCGGCTGGCGCTGCAGCCCGAACTGGCGCTCCGGTAAGGGCGTGAACTGGGGTTGGCGGCAGGGGGTCGAACGAATCTTGGCCGCCCTGTTCGTCGCCGCGGCTGCCGCCGTCGCGCCCGGCTTCGCGCAACGAGGCGGGGGGCGGCGGCGGTTTCCATGGGGGCGGTTTCCACGGCAGCGGGTTTGCGGGCGCGGCGCCGTTCCAGGAGGGCACCGTACTTTCGATGGATCCATTGCTGTTGGTTTGAGGCCGGAGCCGGGATGTCGTCCCGGCAGCCGAGTCACTTTCTTTTGCTTCGCCAAAAGAAAGTAACCAAAGAAAAGGCGACCCCACTGCGCGTGACCCTTCGCTTCGCTACGGGCAACCTGCGGTGCTCGCTTTTCGCGGGGTCCGCGCAAACTCGCCTGCGGCTCAAACACGCGCGGCCCTGATCCGCGAAAAGCTCCGCTCCTCGGCACGCGCAGAGGGGATATCGACGGGCCATTGCTTCGCTCGGCCACCAGCGGCCTCGCTGCGCGAGGCCTGGAACAGGGGCGTGCGTATGCGCTCGCACTTGAGCACGAGCACGAGCACGAGCACGAGCACGAGCACGGACATGGACATGGACATGGACATGACATGGAGATGTGCGCGGATCAGGGCCGCGCGTGTTTGAGCCGCAGGCGAGTTTGCGCGGACCCCGCGAAAAGCGAGCACCGGAGGCTTCCCGCAGCGAAGCGGAGGGATGCGGCCAGTGGGGTCGCCTTTTCTTTGGTCACTTTCTTTTGGCGAAGCAAAAGAAAGTGACTCGGCTGCCGGGACGACGCCCCGGCTCCGGCCTCATACCAACGGCAACGTACGAATCGATAGCCAGGCTGTGCCCCCCCAACCCCCTCGAGGGGAGGGAGCTAGACGGGGAGAAGGAGCAAGTCCCAGCCGAAGATCGACACCCACCCGAAGATCGACACCGGATGTCGCATCCCCCCACAGGAAGCCCCCGCAACCCGACCCCACGCCGGGCATCGGCTATGGTGCGCTCCATGAACGCCTCCCTCCGCCTCGGCTGGCGCACCCTCTGGCGCGACCTGCGCGCCGGCGAGCTGCGTCTTCTCATCGTCGCCGTGCTGCTCGCCGTCGCTGCGCTGACCGCCGTCGGCTTCTTCGCCGACCGGCTCAAGGGCGGGCTGCAGCGCGATGCGCGACAGCTGATCGGCGGCGATGCCGTGCTCGCGAGCGACAACCCGACGCCCGCGCCCTTCATCGAGCGGGCTCGCGCGCTGGGCCTGCAGACCGCCGGGACCTACGGATTTCCGACCATGGCGCGCGCCAGCGACGAACAGGGAGGCGCGGCGAAGCTGGTGGCACTCAAGGCAGTGGAGGCCGGCTATCCGCTGCGCGGCAGCCTGCAGGTCAGCACCGCGCCCGGCGCGCCGGGGCAGCCCACGCGCGAGGTGCCCGCGTCCGGCGAGGTCTGGGTCGATGCCTCGCTGCTGGAAGCATTGGGGCTCAAGATGGGCGACACGCTGCTGCTGGGGGACGCCGGCCTGCGCATCGCGCGCGTGATCACGCTGGAGCCCGATCGCGGCGCCGGCTTCATGAGCTTCGCCCCACGCGTCATGCTCAACCAGGCGGATGTGGCACGCACCGGCCTCGTGCAGCCGGCCAGCCGCGTCAGCTATCGCTTCGCGGTGGCTGGAGACACGGTCGCGGTCAAGCGGTTCAGCGACTGGGCGGACGCGACCCTCAAGAAGGGCGAGCTGCGCGGCATACGGCTCGACTCCTTCGAAAGCGGCCGCCCCGAAATGCGCCAGACCCTCGATCGGGCAGAGAAATTCCTCAACCTGGTCGCGCTGCTGGCTGCGCTGCTGTCTGCAGTGGCGGTGGCGCTGGCGGCGCGCGGGTTTGCAGCCAATCACCTCGACGACTGCGCCATGCTGCGCGTGCTGGGCCAGAGCCAGCGCACCATCGCCCAGGCCTATGCCTTCGAGTTCGCGGCCATCGGCCTGGCTGCGAGCGCACTGGGCGTTGCGATCGGCTTTGCCGTGCACTACGTGTTCGTGCTGCTGCTCGCCGGCCTGGTCGACGCCTCGCTGCCGGCGCCGAGCCTGTGGCCGGTAGCGTTCGGGCTCGGCATGGGGTTGACGCTGCTCTTCGCCTTCGGGTTACCGCCGGTGCTGCAGCTCGCGCAGGTGCCGCCGCTGCGCGTGATCCGGCGTGACATGGGCGGCCTCAAGCCGGCCTCGATGGCAGTGCTCGGGCTCGGCGTCGCCGGCTTCGCGGCGCTGCTGCTGGCGGCCAGCAGCGATCTCAAGCTGGGCTTGATCGCGGTCGGAGGCTTTGCCGCCGCGGTGGCTGTGTTCGCCGTGCTGAGCTGGCTGGCGGTGCTGCTGCTGCGCCGCAGCGTCAACGAGACGACCGCGCCGCGCTGGCTGGTGCTGGCCACGCGCCAGATCTCGGCGCGTCCGGCCTACGCGGTGGTGCAGGTCAGCGCGCTCGCCGTGGGGCTGCTCGCGCTGGTGCTGCTGGTGCTGCTGCGTACCGACCTGGTCGCGAGCTGGCGCCGCGCATCGCCGCCGGATGCGCCCAACCGTTTCGTGATCAACGTGATGCCCGACCAGAGCGAGGCCTTCCGCCAGGCGCTGCAGGCCGGCGGCGTCACCAAGTACGACTGGTATCCGATGATCCGGGGCCGGCTGGTCGCGATCAACGACAAACCCGTCACGCCCGACGACTATGCGGACGACCGCGCCAAGCGCCTGGTCGACCGCGAGTTCAACCTCAGCACCGCCGCCGAGCGGCCGCCGCACAACGAGGTGGTGGCGGGCACCTGGGGGCCGGAGAAGCAGGGCGAGGTCAGCGTGGAGCAGGGGCTGATGGAGACGCTGGGCCTCAAGCTCGGGGACCGCCTGCGTTTCGATGTCGGTGGCCAGCAGAACGAGGCGCGCATCACCTCCGTGCGCAAGGTCGACTGGGGCTCGATGCACGCCAACTTCTTCGTGATGTACACCGTGAGCTCGCTGGCCGGCGATGTCCCCGTCACCTACATGAGCGCCTTTCGGGCGCCCGACCGCCCGGGTTTCGACAACGCCCTGGTGCGCACGTTCCCCAATGTCACCAACGTGGACATGAGCGCCACCATCGGGCAGGTGCAGCGCGTGCTCGACCAGGTGATCCGCGCGGTGGAGTTCCTGTTCGGCTTTACCCTCGCGGCGGGGCTCGTGGTGCTGTTCGCAGCGGTGACGGCCACGCGCGAGGAGCGGGCGCGCGAGTTCGCGGTGATGCGCGCGGTCGGTGCGCGCGGCAGCCTGCTGCGGCAAGTGCAGCGCGCGGAACTCGTGGGCGTGGGTCTGCTGGCCGGCTTCCTGGCCAGCATCGTGGCCTCGCTCATCGGCTGGGGACTGGCGCGCTACGTGTTCGACTTCAGCTGGACCGCGTCGCCGCTGGTGCCGATCGCCGGCGCGCTGGCCGGTGCCGTGCTGGCGCTGGCGGCCGGCTGGTGGGGGCTGCGCGAGGTGCTTCGCAGGCCGGTGGTCGATACGCTCAGGCGCGCAGCGGAATAGGCATGGCGCGGCTACGATCGTCGCGTGAGGTGACCGCATGACGAACGAGACCCGCCCCGCCGTCCTGGACCTGATCGGCAACACGCCCCTGGTGCCCGTGACGCGCCTGGACACCGGCCCCTGCACCCTGTTCCTCAAGCTCGAATCGCAGAATCCGGGCGGCTCGATCAAGGATCGCGTGGGCCTCGCGATGATCGATGCGGCAGAGCGCGATGGGCGCCTCGAGCCCGGCGGCACGGTGGTCGAGGCCACGGCCGGCAACACCGGCCTGGGCCTGGCGCTGGTGGCGCGTGCCAAGGGCTACCGCGTGGTGCTGGTGGTGCCGGACAAGATGTCGACCGAGAAGGTGCTGCACCTCAAGGCACTGGGCGCGGAGGTCCACACCACGCGCTCGGACGTCGGCAAGGGCCATCCCGAGTACTACCAGGACTATGCGGCGCGGCTCGCCCGCGAAATCCCGGGCGCCTTCTTCGCCGACCAGTTCAACAACCCGGACAACCCGCTCGCGCATGCCTCCAGCACCGGCCCCGAAATCTGGCAGCAGTGCGGGCACGACGTCGACGCGATCGTCGTCGGTGTGGGCTCGGGCGGCACCATCACCGGGCTCACGCGCTACTTCCGCGAGGTGCAGCCTGCGCTGTTTTTCGTGCTGGCCGACCCGGCGGGCTCGGTGGTCGCCGAGTACACGCGCAGCGGCTCGGTGGGCGAGGCCGGGTCCTGGGCGGTCGAAGGCATCGGCGAGGACTTCATCCCCGGGATCGCCGATCTCTCCGGCGTGAAGAAGGCCTATTCGATCAGCGACGAAGAAAGCTTCGGCGCCGCGCGCGAGCTGCTGCGGGCCGAAGGCATTCTCGGCGGCTCCTCCACCGGCACGCTGCTGGCGGCGGCGCTGCGCTTCTGCCGCGAGCAGACGAAGCCGCTGCGCGTCGTGAGCTTCGTCTGCGACACGGGCACGCGCTACCTCTCCAAGGTCTACAACGACCAGTGGATGCTCGACCAGGGCCTGCTCGCGCGCGAGCAATTCGGCGACCTGCGCGACGTGGTGTCGCGCCGTTTCGAGGAGGGCGGCGTGATCAGCGTCGGCCCCGGGGACACGCTGCTCACCGCCTTCCAGCGCATGCGCCTGGCCGACGTGTCGCAGCTGCCGGTGCTGGAGGACGCGAAACTGGTGGGCGTGATCGACGAGTCCGACCTGCTGCTGAGCGTGCACGCCGATGCCGCGCGCTTCCGCTCCAGCGTGAAGAGCGCCATGACCGATCTGCCCGAGACCCTCCCTTCCAGCGCCAGCCTGGCCGAGCTCGAAGCCGTGCTCGACCGCGGCCTGGTCGCGATGATCGCGGACGAAGCCGGCTTCCACGGACTCATCACCCGCACCGACCTGCTGAACCATCTCCGGAGAAAGTTGAAGTGAGCCAAGACAAGACCTCCCGCGACCCACTCGCATTCGCCACCCGCGTGATCCACGCCGGCCAGGCGCCGGACCCGACGACCGGCGCGATCATGCCGCCCATCTACGCCACCTCGACCTACGTGCAGCAGAGTCCCGGCGTGCACAAGGGCCTGGACTATGGCCGCTCGCACAACCCCACGCGGTGGGCGCTGGAGCGCTGCGTCGCCGACCTCGAGGGCGGCTCTGCGGCCTTTGCCTTCGCCTCCGGCCTGGCCGCGATCTCGACCACGCTGGAACTGCTGGATGCCAATGCCCACGTGGTCTCGGGCGACGACGTCTACGGCGGCACCTTCCGCCTCTTCGAGCGCGTGCGCGCGCGCAGCGCGGGGCACCGCTTCAGCTTCGTCGACCTGACCGATCCGGCGCGGCTGCGGGAGGCGCTGACGCCCGAGACGCGGATGGTCTGGGTCGAGACGCCCACCAATCCCCTGCTGCGGCTGGCCGACCTGCACGCCATCGCCACGATCTGCCGCGAGCGCGACATCCTGTGCGTGGCCGACAACACCTTCGCGAGCCCGTGGGTGCAGCGCCCGCTGGAACTGGGCTTCGACATCGTGGTTCACTCAACCACCAAGTACCTCAACGGCCATTCGGACGTGATCGGCGGCGTGGCCGTGGTCGGCCGCGAGGAACGGCATGCGCCGTTGCGCGAGCGCCTGGGCTTCCTGCAGAACTCGGTCGGTGCGATCGCCGGGCCGTTCGACAGCTTTCTCACGCTGCGCGGCGTGAAGACCCTGGCGCTGCGCATGGAGCGGCATTGCAGCAGTGCGCTGGCACTCGCGCAGTGGCTCGAGGCGCAGCCGCAGGTCGCGCGCGTGCACTATCCGGGACTGGCCTCGCACCCGCAGCATGCGTTGGCGCGGCAGCAGATGACGCAGGGCTTCGGCGGCATGATCTCGATGGATTTGAAGACCGATCTTGCCGGCACGCGGCGCTTCCTGGAGGCGGTGCGCATCTTCGCGCTGGCCGAGAGCCTGGGCGGCGTGGAGAGCCTGATCGAGCACCCGGCCATCATGACGCACGCCACCATTCCGGCCGAAACGCGCGCGAGGCTGGGCATCGGGGATGGGTTGGTTCGGCTCTCGGTGGGTGTGGAGGACCTGGAGGATCTGCGCGCCGATCTGCAACAGGCGCTCGCGGCAATCTGAAGCGCTCGTCGAACGGTCCTCGGCAAAAAGGATCTTGATTCCGGATTCCGGACGAACTACATTTGTCCGCTGCCCCTCCGCGATGACATTCCATGAGCGAACCCAAGAAGCTTCCTTCCCCTGACGACAAGAACCGCATCCAGTCCTTCGGCAAGATGATGGACATCCTCGGCAGCTTCACGACCGTTCACCGGGCGTTGAGCCTGGCGCAGGTGGCCGAGTCGGCCGGCCTTCCGCGCGCGACGGCCCACCGGATGCTCACGGCGCTGCGCGAAATCGGCTTCATCCAGCAGGAAGCGCGCAGCGGGCTGTACGGCCTCGGCATCCGGCTGTTCGAGCTGGGCAACCTGGCGCTCGCCAACATGGACCTGATGCGCGAGGCCAAGCCCTTCATGGACCGGCTCTCCCGCCTCGCCGGCGAGACGGTCCACCTGGGCGTATTCGATGGCTACAACGTCATCGTGGTGGAGCGCGAAGATCCCCAGGAGCGAATTTCGGCACGCGACCTGAGCGGCACCGAATCGGCACCGGCCTACTGCACCAGCGTGGGCAAGGCGGTCCTGGCCTTCCAGGGCCCGGAGGTCATCGAGCGCATCGTGGCAGCCGGCATGCGGCCCTTCACCGCGAACACGCTCACCACCGCGGAAGCCCTGAGCGCCGACCTGGCCGCCATTCGCAAGCGCGGCTATTCCATCGACAACTCCGAGCACCAGGTCTGGGTCCGCTGCGTGGCTGCGCCGATCCGAAACGCGGGCGGCCAGGTCTTCGCGGCGGTGAGCATCACGGGCTCGGCCGACCGGGTGACCGAGGCGCGCACCGAGCAGCTCTCGGGCCTCGTGATCCAGACGGCCGATTCGATCTCTCGTCACCTGGGCTACGTCGAGCAGCCCTGAGCGCGCAGCGCTCCTCCCACTCACGAATCCTGCTCGCGGGTTTTCCCCGATAGGCCGGCTTTTCTTGAAATCGCAGAATAACGGAACGCTGTACCGGATTCCGGAATGATCGGTTCAGCGCTACTCCCATAAGCGTCGCCAACTCGTCGCGACGTCTTCGGACTCAGGCTCCGTCCAGGTCGCCGCCCTCGTTCATGCATTCAAAGGATTTTTTCGTGACCACTCCCAGTTCTTCTTCGCTGCGCCACAAGTTGACCGGCGTCCTGCCTCCCATCACCATGCCCTTCGATGCCAAGGGTGACCTGGTCAAGGGCGGCCTGAAAGAGCAGATCGACTTCATCATCGGCGCGGGCGCCCGCGCGGTGGTGGCAGGCGGCAGTACCGGCGAAGGGCATACGCTGACCGACGCCGAATACGAGACGGTGATGCGCGAGGCCTACGAGGCCACCAATGGCCGCGTCCCCTTCGTTGCCGGCCTGATCGTGCAGAGCACGCGCGACGCGATCCTGCGCACCAACCGGCTGAAGGGCCTCAACATCGAGGCGCTGCAGGTCACCCCCGTGCACTACCTGTTCAAGCCCGATGCCGAAGCCACGATCGAGCATTTCCGCGCCATCCACGACGCCACCGGCATTCCGATCCTCATCTACAACGTGATTCCGTGGAACTACCTCGGCATCGACCTGATGCTGCGCATCATGGACGAGGTGCCCGGCGTCGTCGGCATGAAGCAAAGCGGCGGCGACCTGAAGTCGGTGTCCGACCTGCTGCTGCGCTGCAAGCCCGACAACCTGGTGCTCTCCGGCGTCGACGCCTTGCTCTACCCCGGCTTCTGCATCGGCATGCATGGCGCCATCACCGCGCTGACCAGCGCCGTCCCGGGCGTGATCGTCAAGCTCCAGAAGGCCGTGGCCGCCAACGATCACGAGACCGCACGCGAGATCCACTTCAAGCTGAACGCGCTGTGGAACAGCCTCAACCACGACAACCTGCCGGCTTGCGTGAAGTACATCCAGCACTTGCAGGGCGTGTCGATGTTCGAGCCGCGCGCGCCGATGATGCGCGTCAGCCAGGCGCAGAAGGACGCGATCAGGAAAAACCTGCAGCCGCTGCTGGGCTGATCGACCGAGGAAGGCCGGGGCCACGCGCCCTGGCTCCCCAACCCCTGGAGACATGCAGTGAAGAAGATCCTCAATGTGCCGGCCGACTACGTCGACGAGATGCTCGATGGCCTGTGCGCCGCGCATTCCGAAAGCCTGCGCCTGATCGGTGACGACCGCCGCGTCGTCGTGCGCGCCGGGGGCCCGGTGCCGGGCAAGGTCGCCATCGTGACCGGCGGTGGCTCCGGCCACCTGCCGGTATTCCTCGGCTACATCGGCGACGGCCTGATCGACGGCTGCGCCGTCGGCAACGTCTTTGCCGGTCCGCGCGTCGCCGACTGCCAACTCGCGATGCAGCACTGCGATGGTGGTGCGGGCGTGCTCGCCCTCTATGGCAATTACGGCGGCGACCGGATGAACTTCGACATGGCGCAGGAGTTCCTGGAGCTCGAGGGCAAGGACATCGCCTCGCTGCGCGTGGCGGACGACGTGGCGAGCGCGCCGCCCGAGCAGCGCGAGAAGCGCCGCGGCGTGGCCGGGCTCGTGTTCGTCTACAAGGTGGCCGGGGCACGGGCCGCCGCCGGCGGCAGCCTCGCCGAGGTCACGGCCGCCGCAACGAAGGCGGCCGGCGCGGTGCGCTCCATCGGCGTGGCGCTCACGCCGTGCATCGTGCCGGAGTCCGGCAAGCCGAGCTTCGAGATCGCCGACGACGAGGTCGAATTCGGCATGGGCATCCACGGCGAGCCCGGCATCTGGCGCGGCAAGCTCAGGAGCGCGGATGCGCTCGCCGACGAGATGCTCGATCGCCTGCTGCCCGAACTGAACGCGGCTCGCGGCACGCGCATGGCCGTGCTCGTGAACAGCCTCGGTGCGACGCCCGCGGAGGAGCTCTACATTCTTTATCGCCGAATTGCCGGGCGGCTCGCCGATCTGGGCGTGACTCCGGTCATGCCGCTCGTCGGGCGCTACGCCACGTCCATGGAGATGGCCGGCGCCTCGCTTTCGCTGATGCCGCTCGACGCCGAACTGGAGGCGCTGCTGAAGGCGCCGGCGAGCTGTCCGTTCTGGAAGACCTGAGCATGGACGCACCGATGCTCAAGGCTGCGCTCGATCGTTGGTCGCGCGCGATGGCGGCGGCAGCGCCGGAACTGAATGCACTGGACGCGCGCCTGGGCGATGGCGACCTGGGCGCGACGCTCGAGAAGTGCGCCGCCAACGTGCAGGCCGCGCTGCCCGGCATGCCCGACGCGTTGGAGGACATCTGCAAGTCCACCGCGCAGGCCTGCGCCAAGGCCTCCGGCTCCAGCTTCGGCACGCTGCTCGCGGTCGCGTGGCTGGGGGCTGCGAAGTGGGTGCCGCCGCGCAGCACGCTGACCCGCGCCGAGCTGTCGGCGCTGCTCGCGCAGACGGTGCAGACGCTGTCGGCGCGTGGAGGCGCGGCGCTCGGCGACAAGACCATGCTCGACTCGCTCGATGCCATTGCGCGCGCGCTGGGCGCCGCGAGCGACGAGGGCGACCTGCGCCGGGTTGCGCGCACCGCCGCCGAGGCCGCGATCGCCGACTTCCGCGGCAAGCCCAACCGAATCGGCCGCGCGCGCATGTTCGCCGAGAAATCCCAGGGCCTGGACGACCCGGGGATGGTGGCCGTGCTGCGCATGACCGAAGCCCTGTAGACCTTTCCAAGAGACACCCTGCGCGATACGCGCCGAATCGACAGCCAAAGGACCGACCATGACCAACTCGTTCGAACTCATCGCCGCCACGCGCCGCGGCCTGCTGCTCTCCGCCTTCGCGCTCGCGCTGCCGCTGGCTGCGCATGCGCAGACGCGCGACCTGAAGGCCGGCACCAGCATGGCACCCGACCATCCTGCGGCGCTCATGCTCAACAAGTTTTCCGAAGTGCTCGCGCAGAAGAGCGGCGGCAAGCTGAAGACGACAGTGCACAACAGCGGCGTGCTCGGCGCCGACATGCAGCAGCAGCAGCAACTGCAGGCGGGCACGCAGGACGTGATGACCACCGGCACCGCCACCATGGCCGGGCAGATCAAGGAAATGGCCATCCTCGACTTTCCCTACGTCTTCCAGTCCGGCGAGGAATTCGACCGCACCATGGACGGCGCCATGGGCAAGCTGCTGGCCGACAAGGCCTACGACAAGGGCTGGGTGGTGCTGGCCTACACCCACAACGGCTTTCGCAACACGACCAACAGCAAGCGCCCGATCACCAAATGGGAGGACTTCGACGGCCTCAAGCTGCGCGTGATCCAGAACGCGATGTACATCGACATGTTCAAGCAGCTCGGCGCCAACCCCACGCCGATGCCCGTGACCGAGGTCTACACCGCGCTCGAGACCAAGGCGGTCGATGGCCAGGAGAACCCGCTGGCCCAGATCGTCACCATGCGCATGCAGGAAGTGCAGAAGTACCTGAGCCTGACCCAGCACTCGATCAACTCCGAGGCGCTGCTGATGGGCCGCAAGACCTGGGACAAGCTGTCCAAGGACGAACAGGCGATGGTCATGGCTGCCGCCGCCGAGGCCAAGGGCTTCAAGCGCCAGCAGCTCGCCCTGCTCGAAAAGCAATGGCTCGAGGCCGTGAAGAAGGCGGGCATGCAGGTCAACGAGGTCACGCTGGCCGAGCGTGAGCGCATGGCCACACGCCTCAAGCCCGTGATCGACCGCCAGAACGAACGCGTGGGCGAGGAGTTCGCCCGGCAGTTCTACGCAGAGACCCAGAAGCAGCGCATCGCGGCCAAGTGACCGGGCGCGAGGAGACCTCATGCATCCAACCCCCGCGGCCGCGGCGCAGCGTGGTCTCTTCGACCGCTTCGCCGACGCCTACTTCAGGCTGATCGAGCTGGTGCTCGTGCTGTGCCTGGGCGCCATGGTGATCATGGTGCTCGGCAACGTCATCCTCCGCTACGGCTTCAATTCGGGCATCACCGTGTCCGAGGAACTCTCGCGCTTCCTCTTCGTGTGGCTGGTGTTCCTGGGCGCCGTCACGGGCATGCGCGACAACGCCCACCTGGGCGTCGACATGCTGGTGCGCAAGCTGCCGGTGTTCGGCCGCAAGCTCTGCCTCGCGCTGAGCGAAGTGCTCATGCTGCTGTGCTGCGTGCTGTTCTTCTGGGGCACCTGGCAGCAGCACGACATCAACGTCGGCAACCTGGCCCCGGTCACCGAGCTCTCGATGGAGTGGGTCTTCGGCGTCGCCTACGTCAGCGCCGGCTCGATGGCCTTCCTGATCGTGGCGAAGCTCTGGCGGCTCTTCACCGGGCGGCTGTCGGACGACGAGCTGATCCAGGTCGCGGAATCCGAGGAGCAGGCGGTCATCGATGCGACGACCACCACCACCGGCACCGAGCCGCGAGTGGCCACGGCCGTCGCCGGGAGCCGCCCATGACCGTCTTCGTCTTCGCCGGCTCGCTCGTCGCCGCCATGATGCTGGGCATGCCGATCGCGTTCGCGCTGAT
Organism: Variovorax sp. PBS-H4; assembly: GCF_901827205.1. Lineage (NCBI taxonomy): Bacteria > Pseudomonadati > Pseudomonadota > Betaproteobacteria > Burkholderiales > Comamonadaceae > Variovorax > Variovorax sp. PBS-H4. The sequence goes on from NZ_LR594675.1 coordinate 1,609,022, forward strand.
CGTCTGCGGCCTGGCCTTGATGCTCTTCATGGGCAACTTCGACGCGCAGATCGTCGCCCAGAACCTGGTCAGCGGCGCCGACAACTTTCCGCTGCTGGCCGTGCCCTTCTTCCTGCTCGCCGGCGAGCTGATGAACCAGGGCGGCATGTCGCGCCGCATCGTCAACGCGGCGCTCGCCTGGGTCGGGCACCTGCGCGGCGGGCTCGGCTACGTCGCGGTCGCTGCCTCGATCCTCATGGCCTCGATCTCGGGTTCGGCCATTGCCGACACGGCCGCCATCGCGGCGCTGCTCATCCCGATGATGCGCACCGCCGGCTACAACATCCCGCGCGCCACCGGCCTCATCTCGGCCGGCGGCATCATCGCGCCGGTGATCCCGCCCTCCGTCGGCCTGGTGCTGTTCGGCGTGGCCGGTGGCGTGTCGATCACCAAGCTCTTCATTGCCGGGATCGTGCCCGGCATCCTGCTGGGCCTCGCCCTCGCGCTCACCTGGTTCTTCGTGGCGCGGCGCGACAAGGTGGAGGTCGCGGCCCGCGTCCCGATGGGCGAGCGGCTGCGCGTCACCGGCCAGGGCTTCTGGGCCTTCGTGCTGCCGGTCATCATCGTCGGGGGGTTGAAGTTCGGCGTCTTCACGCCCACCGAGGCGGCGGTGGTCGCTGCCGCCTACGCCTTCATCGTCGGCAAGTTCATCTACGGCGAGCTGAAGTGGAACCAGCTCTACGGGGTATTGCTGTCGGCCGCCAAGACCACGGCCGTGGTGATGTTCATGGTGGCCGCCGCGCTGGTGTCGGCCTGGCTCATCGCGATGGCGAACATCCCGGCGCAGGTCACCGAGATGATGCGGCCCTTCCTCGGCAACCCGACGCTGCTCATGTTCGCGCTGATGGTGCTGGTGGTGATCGTGGGCACCGCGCTCGACTTCGCACCGACCATCCTGATCCTCACCCCCGTGCTGATGCCGATGGTGAAGGAAGCCGGCATCGACCCGGTGTACTTCGGCGTGCTCTTCGTCATCAACAACGCCATCGGCCTGATCACGCCGCCCGTGGGCACGGTGCTCAACGTGGCCAGCGGCGTGGCCAAGGTGCCGATGGGCGACGTGATCAAGGGCGTGATGCCCTTCTTGATCGCGCAGCTCGTCGTGCTCTTCCTGCTGGTGCTGTTCCCGAGCATCGTGCTGGTCCCGCTCAAGTGGCTGCACTGAAACCCTGTCACCCGCACCGAACACAAGGAGACTTCCATGACCCCTTTCCGCTTTGCCCGCTGGGTGGGTGCCGTGCCCTGCGCCGCGCTCGCGCTTTTCGCAGCCGCCACGCACGCCGCCGACATCAAGCCGCGCACGATCAAGTTCGCCTTCGTCAACAACGCCGAGCATTCGCAGGGCATCGGTGCCAAGAGGTTCGCCGAGATCGTCGGGCAGAAGAGCGGCGGCAAGATCAACGTGCAGGTCTTCCCGGCCGGCGTGCTGGGCGGCGACCTGCAGGTCATCTCCTCGCTGCAGGGCGGGACGGTCGAGATGACGGCCGTCAGCGCCGGCCTGCTGGTCGGGCGTGACAAGGCCTTCGGGATCTTCGACTTTCCCTTTCTTTTCGCCAACGCGAAGGAAGCCGATGCCGTGGTCGACGGGCCCTTCGGCAAGCGCATGAGCGAGCGCGCGCAGTCGCAGGGGCTGGTCAACCTGAGCTGGTGGGACATCGGCTTTCGCAGCATCGCCAACACCAAGCGCCCGATCGTGAAGGCCGAGGACATCAAGGGGCTGAAGATCCGCGTGATCCAGTCGCCGATCTACGTGGACTTCTTCCGGGCGCTGGGGGCAAATCCCGTGGCCATGCCGTTCTCGGAGCTGTACACCGCCATGGAAACGCGCACCGTCGATGCGCTGGAGAACCCGATCTCCAACGTCGAGGTGAACAAGTTCTACGAGGTCTCGAAGTACCTGTCGATCACCAATCACATGTACAACCCGATGATGATCCTCTTCAGCAAGAAGATCTGGGACCAGTACACGCCCGACGAGCGCGAGCTCCTCACGGCCGCGGCGGAGGAGGCGAAGCTCTATCAGCGCAAGGTGTCGCGCGACCAGGACGCGCAGTCGCTGGCCACGGTCAAGAAGGCCGGCCTGCAGGTGAACGAGGTCGCGCCGGCCGAACTGGCGAAGATGCGGCAGATGGCGCAGCCCGTCATCGACAAGTTCAGGAAGGAAGTCGGCGAGGACGTCGCCGACGCCATGGACAAGGCCGTGCAGGACGCGCGGACGGCCGCCAAGTGACGGCGGCCAGGCACATCGAGGAGCCGGCGCGCCGCACGCCGCTGGTGGAGGACTACGCGGTCATCGTGGCCGGCGGCGGCACGGCCGGCGCCATCGCCGCGATCGCGGCCGCGCGCAATGGCGCACGCACGCTGCTGGTCGAGCGCGGCGGCTTCCTGGGCGGCCACATCGCGTCGCAGCTGCTGGAGCACAGCGCGGGGTGGTTCGATGCGCGCGGGGAACGCATCGTCGCGGGCCTGCCGCAGGAGCTGGTCGACCGGCTCGTGGCCGCGGGCGCATCGCCCGGCCATGTGCGCGACGACACCGGCTACACGCTGTCGCGCGTACCGGTGAACCACGAGCTCTTCAAATCGGTCGTGACTGCGATGTGCCATGAGGCCGGCGTCGACCTGCTGATGTTCTCCCCTGTGGTGCAGGCGCTGCGCGAGGGCGATTGCCTCCACGGCGTGATCGTGGAGAACAAGTCCGGCCGCACCGCGTACGCTGCCCGCGCGGTGGTCGACTGCACCGGCGATGCCGACGTGGCGGAGCGCGCGGGCTGCAGCTTCCTGTCGCAGCAGACCGGCGCCGCCGACGCGCAGCCGGTGAGCCTCCTGTTCAAGCTCGGCGGCATCGACCATGCGGCGCTGCTCGACCACGTGGCCGCGCATCCGGACCAGTTCAAGCTCGGCGTGCCGGTGTCGGCGCTCCGGGGCGAGGACCACGTCAACCTCTGGGGCTTCGGTCCGGAACTCGCACGGGCCCGCGAGGACGGCGTGGTCTCGCTCGCGCGCAACGAGCTGCACTACAGCGGCTGGGTGCGCACCGGCGAGGCCGTGATCAACGTCACCCGCTGCGCGGTGGACGCGACCCGCGCCGACGAGATGGGCCGCGCCGAAGTGGTGCTGCGCCGCCAGATGCAGGAGTTCGCCGAGTTCTTCCGCCGCTACATTCCGGGCGCGCAGAACAGCTTCCTCTCGGCCAGCGCGTCCTGCGTCGGCGTGCGCGAAAGCCGCCGCGTCGAGGGCCGCGCCGTGCTGACCGACGACGATGTGCGCCGCGGCCGGCGCTTCGCCGACGGCGTGCTGCGCGGGGGCTTTCCGATCGACAGCCACGATCCCAAGGGCGCGAGCCTCGATTCGGCCGAGCATGTCGACAGCGGCTACGACATCCCGCTGGGCGCCATGCTGCCGCGCGGCGTCGACGGCCTGCTGGTCGCCGGGCGCTGCATCTCGGCCGAGCGCAAGGCGCTCGCCAGCGCGCGCATCACCGCCACCTGCATGGCGATGGGCCAGGCCGCGGGCACGGCCGCCGCGCTGGCCGCGCGCGAAGGGGTCGCGCCCGGGGCCATCGACATCGGGCTGCTGCAGCGCACGCTGCGCGCGCAGGGCGCCATCCTCGGAGGTGCCGCGTGATCGGGCAGATCGTGGTCAGCGGCCTCGCAATGGGCGCCATCTACGCGCTCATCGCGCTGGGCTATGCCTTCGTCTGGAAGACGATGGCGATCGTCAACTTCGCAGCCGGCGAGTTCGTCACCTTCTCCGCCTACATCTTCGTCGCGACCTTCATCACCGCGCTGGGGTTTCCGTTCCTCGTCGCAGCGCTCTCGGCCGCGGTGGTGATGGCGGTGCTCGGCGCAGTGTTCTCGCGCGTGGTGTTCGCGCGGCTGCAGGCCCAGCGGCCGCTGGTCTCGATCATCGCGACCGTCGGCTTCGGCATCTTCCTGAAGGAGATGGCGCACATCATCTATGGCCCTGAGCCGCTCCTTTACCCGAGCCCGCTGGGCGCCGGCGGCCTGACGCTGCTGGGCGTCACCATCGGGTGGCAGCACATGCTGATCCTCGGCGTGGTCGTCGTGCTCACGGCGCTGCAGCAGGTGGTGCTTCGCCGCACCATGGCCGGCAAGATGATGCGCGCCGTTGCGGTCGACCGCGACACGGCCGCGCTGATGGGCATTCCGGTGCAGAAGGTGCTGGCGGGCACCTTCGCCTACTCCAGCGTGCTGGCCGCGCTCGCCGGCATCCTGCTGGCGCCGCTCTTCTTCGTGACCACGGAGATGGGCGGGATGGTCGGGCTCAAGGGCTTCGTCGCGATGATCATCGGTGGCTTCGGAAGCATTCCGGGCGCCATCGTCGGCGGCCTCCTGCTCGGGCTCGGCGAGAACCTGGGCGCCTACTGGATCTCGTCGACCTACAAGGACGCGATCGCCTTCGTGCTGCTGCTCGTCTTCCTCGCGGCGCGTCCGCAAGGCCTGCTGCCCGAACGGCAGGCCGACCGGGCCTGAAGGACGCCACGACATGCTGCCACGCAAACTGCTGCTCGCCGCCGTGGTCCTGGGCTTCGCGGTGCTGCCCTGGGCGGGCGGCATCAACAGCTATTGGGTCCACATCCTCAACCTCACCTGGATCGCGGCCATCGCCGCGCTCGGCCTCAACATCGCCACCGGCATGACTGGCCAGATCGTGCTCGGTCAGGCGGCGCTGATGGGCGTCGGCGCCTATGCGACAGGGCTGGCGATCGTCCGCTGGGCGATGCCGTGGTGGATCGCGCTGCCGGGCGCCATGGTGCTGGCGGCCCTGGTCGGCGTCGCGATGGGCCTGCTCGCGATGCGCATCAAGGGCCACTACCTCGCGATCGTCACCTTGGCGCTCAACGAGATCTTCCGCCAGGTGGTGCTCAACGAAGACCAGGTCACCGGCGGCCCGATGGGGCTGCGCGACGTGACCCCGCCGACGCTCTTCTCGCCGCTGGGCGCTGACCTGGACCTTCAGCTCTACCTACCGCTGCTGCTCGCGATGATCGCCGTCTACGCGATCGCGCTGCGCCTTTACGGCCGCCGGCTGGGGCGGCAGATGCGAGCGGTGCGCGACGACGAGCTCGCCGCCGAATCGATGGGCGTCAACTCGCGCGGCACCAAGATCCGGTCCTTCGTGCTGTGCAGCGTGTTCGGCGCGCTGGCCGGTGGCCTCTACGTGCTCGTCAACGGCTTCATCTCGCCGAACAATTTTCCGATTGCCGAGAGCATCCGGCTGCTGCTGATGACGGTCATCGGCGGCCTCGGCTCGATCGGCGGCACGGTGCTCGGCGCTGCGGTGGTGACCATCCTGCCGGAAGCGCTGCGCGAGCTGCAGGCCTACTACATGGCGGCCTTCGGGATCGGCGTAGTGGTCGTGCTGCTGGTGGCGCCGCGCGGCCTCGGCGTGCTGGGCGACTGGCTGCTCGCGCCCTGGCTGCCGCTCATCGAGCAGGGCCGCCAGCCCGGCGGCGTGCTGGCGCTGCCGAAGGACGATGCGGCGCCCCGCGCATCCATCGCCCCGCGCCCGCGCGCGCCGGGTGCGGACGCGAAGCTGCTGATGCAGGTGCGCGGCATCGCCAAGCATTTCGGCGGCGTGTACGCGCTCGACAAGATCGACTTCGATGTGCGCGAGGGTGAAATCCTCGGGGTCATCGGGCCCAACGGTTCGGGCAAGTCGACCTTCATCAACACCTGCTCGGGCATCGTGCGCGCCGACGCCGGCACGGTCTTGCTCGACGGCGAGGACATCACGCGGCTTGCGCCCTGGGACATTCATGCGCGCGGCGTCGCGCGCATCTTCCAGAACGTGCGGCTGTGGGATTCCATGACCGTGCTCGAGAACGTGATGCTCGCCTGGCGTGCGCCCGCGTCCGGCGACAGCGAGGACGCGGCCCGCAGCGCGGCGCAGGAGGCGCTCGACGCCATGGGCATCGGCTTCCTGGCGACCCGCCGCGCGGGCGATCTCTCCTTCGGCCAGAGCCGCCTCGTGGAGCTGGCGCGCGCGATGGTGACGCGCCCTCGCTTGCTGCTGCTCGACGAGCCCGCCGCAGGCTTGCGCGGCGGCCTGGTCATGGAACTGGCCGACATTCTCCAGAAGCTGCGTGCGCAAGGCACCACCGTGCTGGTGGTCGAGCACCGCATCAAGCTCGTGATGGCGATGTGCGACCGGGTGGTCGTGCTGAACCTGGGCGAGAAGATCGCGGAGGGCACGCCGGCCGAGATCCAGGCGGACCCCGCAGTCATCGAAGCCTACCTGGGCGAGCGAGCCGGCTATGACGCGGCACTGCCGGCCGGTGAAACCGCACCGGCGGCCGAGGCGCTCGCACGCTCTGCCTGAAGGAAGCGACACATTCAAACCCTGGGGCATGCACGGCCCCGCCACAAGAACGGAGACCCTATGAACATCAGCCAACGACCTCTCGCTTCGGCATTCGCCGCGGCCCTCACGCTCGCCGCGGGCTTCTCGGCCATGGCGCCCGCGCTGGCGCAGGAAGCCGTCACCATCGGCGCAGCGGCCCCGCTGACCGGGCCGCGCGCCAACCTCGGCCGCTATTTCAAGCAGGGCGTCGACCTGGCGGTGGAAGAGATCAACAAGGGCGGCGGGGTGCTGGGCAAGCCGCTGAAGGTGGTCTACGAGGACGACCAGGCCGACAACCCCAACGTGGCGATCAACGCCGTCAACAAGCTGGTGAAGATGCACAAGGTGACCGCCTTCGTCGGCCCGCACTTCTCGGTCGCGCAGCTCGCCACGCAGAAGATCTACTGCGGCAACGCGGTGTCGGTCACCGGCGCGAGCGGCGTTCCCGTGACCAGCAACAACTGCAAGACGGTGATCCGCAACCGTGCCAACGACAACCTGCAGGCCAAGGCGCTGGTCGAGTACGCGCGCAACACGCTGAAGATCGACAAGCTGGGCGTGCTGTCGATCAACGACGATTTCGGCAAGGCGGGCGCCGCCCGCGTGATCCAGCAGATCGAAGCCGCCGGGCTGAAGCCGGTACGCGTCGAGTCGCACAACCCGGAAGACAAGGACTTCTCCGCCCAGCTCGGGCGCCTGCGCGACGCAGGCGTGGGCCTGGTGATCATGTGGACGCACGACAACGAAGCCGCGCTCATCGTGCGCCAGGCCAAGCAGCTCGGCCTGACGATGAAGTTCGCGGGCAGCACGTCGCTGAGCCAGCCGGTGTTCGTGAAGCTCGCGGCCGATGCCGGGGAAGGGGCGCTGAGCTCGAGCGACTTCGTGCCCGGCAACCCCGACCCGGCCGTGCAGGAATTCGTCAAGAAGTACGAAGCCCGCACCAAGACCGAAACCGAGCTCTATGCCGCCACTTACTACGACGCGACCTGGCTTCTCGCCAAGGCGATCAACCAGGCCGGCTCCACCGATCCGATGAAGATCCGCGAGGCCTTCGGCAAGATCTCGCACAAGGGCGTGCTGGCCGACTACCGCTGCGAGGCCAACGGCGACTGCAACCACCAGATCAACATCATCGAGGTGCAGAAGGGCCAGCCGGTGGTGAAGACGACGGTCAAGTTCTGATGGAGGCAATGCCCGCGATGCCTGCGATGCCTGCGATGCCCGCGATGCCCGCGATGCCCGCGATGCCCGCGATGCCCGCGATGCCCGCGATGCCCGCGATGCCCGCGATGCCCGCGATGCCTGCGATGGTCCTGGAGATCCGCGCGGCGGACGCGTACTACGGCAAGGCGCAGATCCTGTTCGGCGTCAGCGTGTCGGTGCGCAAGGGCCAGGTGGTGTCGCTCATCGGCGCCAACGGTGCCGGGAAGTCGACCACGCTCAACCTGGTGATGGGGCGGCTGCGCGCGGCGAAGGGCGCCGTCGAGCTCGAGGGCCGCTCGATCGCCGGGCTCTCGACGGAGGGCATCATCGCGGCGGGCGTGGCCTGCGTGCCGCAGCGCCGGCGCATCTTCTCGACACTCACCGTGCTCGAGAACCTCGAGGTGGGCGCGTACGTGCGGCGCAAGGACCCGGCGGCGGTCGCGCGCACGCTCGACGAGGTCTACGCGCTCTTCCCGGTGCTTTCCAGGAAGGCGCACATGATGGGCGGCGTGCTGTCCGGCGGCGAGCAGCAGATGCTCGCGATCGGGCGCGGGCTGATGTCGAACCCTTCGCTGCTCTTGCTGGACGAACCGTCGATGGGCATTTCGCCCAAGCTCACGACCGAGATGTTCGCCGACATCCGGCGCATCGCGCAGACCGGGCGCACCGTGCTCATCGTCGAGCAGAACGCCTACGCCGCGCTCGGCATTTCCGACCATGGCTACGTGCTGGAGAACGGCGCGGTGGCGCTCGAAGGGCCGGCTGCCCGATTGATGCATGACGACTATGTCCGCCAGACCTACCTCGGCGCCTGAGGCCGGCGCGACCGGGGAGATGCGCCGCGACCGCACCGAGACCGCACGCAAGGTGCAGGCCTTGCTGCCCGCGCTGCGCGAGCGGCTGGGCGACCGCGTGTCGGTGGCCACGGCGGTACTCGACCATCACGGCGGCGGCGGGGAGGGCGTTCCGATCAGCAGCCCGCCCGATGCCGTCGTGTTCCCGCTCGACAACGAGGAGGTGGCATTCATCGCCCGCCACTGCTTCGAGGCCGGCATCCCGATCGTTCCCTTCGGTACCGGCACTTCGCTGGAGGCGCACGTGACGGCGGTGCATGGGGGGCTCAGCGTCGATCTGTCGCGCATGGACCGCATCCTCGACGTCAGCGCGAATTCGCTGGATTGCCGGGTGCAGGCCGGCGTGAAGCGGCTGCAGCTGAACGCCGGCGTGCGCGACCTGGGGCTCTTCTTTCCCATCGATCCCGGCGCCGACGCGAGCCTCGGCGGCATGGCGTCGACGCGCGCCTCCGGCACCGCCGCCGTGCGCTACGGCACGATGCGCGACGCCGTACTGGGCTTGACCATCGTCACGGCCGACGGCCGCATCGTGCGCACCGGCACGCGTGCGCGCAAGACGGCAGCCGGGCTCGACCTGACGCGGCTCTTCGTGGGCAGCGAAGGCGTGCTGGGCATCATCACCGAGATCCAGCTGCGCCTCTGGGGCTTGCCCGAGACGGTGCAGGCGGCGGTCTGCCAGTTCAGCGACCTGTCGGCCGCCGTGCAGACGGTGATTGCGACGCTGCAGGTCGGCATCCCGGTCGCACGCATCGAGTTGCTGGACGCCGTGCAGATGGCCGCCTGCATCGCCTATTCGAAGCTCGAAGGCATGCAGCCGCTGCCGACGCTCTTCATCGAGTTCCACGGCGGGCCGGCCGCGGTGCGCGAGCAGATCGAGACGCTGGAGCAGATCGCCGCCGACGCGGGAGGCCGCGGCTTCGAGTGGGCGCAGCGGCCGGAAGACCGCAGCCGGCTCTGGAAGGCGCGGCATGACGTGACCTATGCCAACCTGGCGCTGCGCCCGGGCTGCAGGATGATCGGCACCGATGCCTGCGTGCCGATCGCCGCGCTGGTCGAGTGCATCGGGCAGACGCTGGCCGACGTCGCCGCGAGCGGCCTCGTTGCGCCCCTGGTGGGCCACGTGGGCGACGGCAACTTTCATCTCGGCATCGTCTTCGATCCGGCGAGCGAGGACGAGCGCGCGCGGGCCGAGGCGCTGGCCGAGCGCGTGGCGATGCGCGCGATCGGCTTCGGCGGGACCTGCACAGGCGAGCATGGCATCGGCCTGCACCGCATGCATCAGCTGGTGGCCGAGCACGGCGAAGGCGTGGACCTGATGCGCGCGGTGAAGCGCGCGCTCGATCCGAAGGGCATCATGAATCCGGGGAAGATGATCCTAGAGACAGGAGCGACATGAGCAGCACATTCACCGGCTGGGGCTTCATTGGCGCCAGCACCGTTGCACGCGAACACATGCTGGCGGCGGTGCGCGCGCAGCCGGGCCACGACGTGGTGGCGATCGCGAGCGGCGACGCGCAGCGTGCCCGGGCATTTGCCGACGAGAACGGCATCCGGACCGCCGTGGACCGCATCGAAACGCTTCTGGCCGACCCGTCTGTGCGCGCGGTCTACATCAGCAGCACCAACGAGCAGCACCGCGACCAGGCGCTGGCCGCCATCGCGGCGGGCAAGCATGTGCTGTGCGAGAAGCCGCTGGCGATGACCGTGGACGACGCGAAAGGCATGGTCGCGGCGGCGCGCGAGGCGGGCGTGGTCTTCGCCACCAACCATCACCTGCGCAATGCCGCCACGCATCGCAAGGTGCGGGAGCTCATTGCGGAAGGCGCCATCGGCAAGCCGCTCTTCGCGCGGGTCTTCCACGCGATTTACCTGCGTCCGCAGGTGCAGGGGTGGCGCATCCACAGCCCCGAAGCAGGCGGTGGCGTGATCTTCGACATCGGCGTGCATGCCGCCGACACACTGCGCTTCGCGCTGGCCGCGGAGCCGGTGGCGGCGGTCGGCATGGCGCAGGCCGGTTTCCTGTCGCAGAACGGCGTGGAAGATGGCGTGATGGCGGTCCTGCGGATGGACAACGGCGTGCTGGCGCAGATCCACGCGGCCTACACGGTGCGCCATGCGGACACGGGCTTCGAAGTGCATGGCGAGAGCGGTTCCATCGTCGCGCGCAACGTGATGATCGTGCGAGCGGGGGGTGAGGTGCTGTTGCGCGACGCGCAGGGAGAGCGCGCGGTACCGGTCGAGCACGAGGGGCTCTACACGATCGGCGTGCGGCGCTTCTGCGAGGCGATGGCAGGCCGGGGGAGCCCTGCCGCTACCGGCGAGGACGGCGTGCGTTCGCTCGAGACCGCAATCGCAATCGCGCAAGCCTGCAGGACCGGAACGCTCGTGCAGATTGCGGCGCCGGGCTGAACGGCGAGCGCGGTCGCCAGCTCAGCCTCCCAGGTCGCCCGCCAGGTTGGCCAGCGTTTCCGGCGCGATCACCGTCATCGCCGGATAGTTCGTGTGGTCGCAGCCCAGCTTGACCTGCGCGCCCGCCCGCACTGCCGCACGCGCCGCGTCGTCGAACTCGAAGCGCAGGAAGTGCACCGCCGACGTCTTCTCCGCGGTCTCGCGGCCCAGGTCTTCATCGGCAATGGCGTAGACGCGCCCATGGCCCTCGACTTCGACGAACATGCGCTCCGCCACGCCGATCAGCCGCGCAAGCTCGCGCTTGCGCTCGTGCACGTCGGTGTACTCGATCAGCATGGTCGCTTTCCAGTTGCTGCCATCGGGCACCAGCGGCAGGTAGGCCTCGATCTCGCCGCGGATGCCGTCTTCCTCGAAGATCTTCTCGATGTGCAGCATTTCCTGGATCTGGCGGCGGATGGTGGTTTCGTCCTCGAACTGCACGCTCACATGCTCGCCCAGGCGGACCGTGCGCAGCTTGCGGTGGGCGATGAATTCCGGAGCGCTCGACTTGCGGATCTTCGCGTAGGCCTCCAGCGTCATCAGGGTGTCCGGCGTGATGGTCATCGTCGCTACTCCAGGCCATAGGCCATGCGCACGAGGCTCAACGGGTGCTGCAGCTTCGCCGCTGGCAGCCCGTCCTGCGCCATGCCCTGCGCGATGTGGTGGCCGGCCAGTGCGCAGTCGGAGCTGATGTAGTCGGGCTCGTTCTTGGCCATGGCCTTGAACACCGGTTTGCCGATCTTCATCGCCACCGCGTGGTAGGCGCTCTTCACGCCGTAGGTGCCGGCGTGTCCCGAGCAGCGCTCCACCGTGTTGAGCTGCACCGGCACGGTCTGGCCGATCAGCTTAAACATCTCCTCGGTCTTGCGGCCGATCTTCTGCACCCGGCCATGGCAGGGGATGTGGTAGCTGAGCCTGCCCAGCGGCGTCTTGAAGTCGGTCTTGAGCAGGCCGTCCTTGTGGCGCGCCACCAGGTACTCGAAAGGATCGAACATGGCCTGCTGCACCAGCTTCACGTCCGCGTCGTCGGGGAAGAGCAGCGGCAGCTCCTGCTTGAACATCAGCGTGCAGGACGGGATGGCCGTGAGGATGGCGAATCCGTCCTTCGCGTACTTCGCCAGCACGGGGATGTTGGCCTCCTTGTGCTTCGCCACGCCTTCCAGGTCGCCGAGCTCGAACTTGGGCATGCCGCAGCAGCTTTCCTTCGAGACGACGATGTACGGGATGCCGTTGTGGCGCAGCACCTTGATCAGGTCGAAGCCGATGCCGGGCTCGTTGTAGTTCACGTAGCAGGTCGAGAAGATCGCGACCTTGCCGGGCGTGCGCTCGCCGTCGACCACCGGCTGCGCGTCGTCGTCCTTGGGGGCGCTCCAGCGGAAGCGCTGGGTGGCAAGGTCGGGCAGCCACGCATCGGGATGCACATGCAGGGCGCTGTCGAGCAGCTTGCGCATGGGTTTCGTGCGGTTGAGCGCGTTGACCGCCTGCACGACCACAGGTATGCCGGCAAGCTGGCCGTGCACATCGGTGGAGGCAAGCAGCTTCTCGCCGCCGGCGACCCCGCCGTTCCTGAACTTGATGGCCTTGGCGCGCAGCATGGTGTGCGGGAAGTCGACGTTCCACGGATGCGGCGGCACGTAGGGGCACTTGGTCATGTAGCAGAGGTCGCACAGGTAGCACTGGTCGACCACGCTGCCGTAGTGCCTCGGGTCGACGCCGTGGACCTCGCCATCCTCGGTCGCGTCGACCAGGTCGAACAGATTCGGGAAGGCCTGGCACAGGCTCACGCAGCGACGGCATCCGTGGCAGATGTCGAAGATGCGTGTCATCTCGCGCTCGCACGCGGCCTGGTCGTAGAACTCGGGGTTCTTCCAGTCCACCGGGTGGCGCGTCGGCGCCTCGAGATTGCCTTCTCGATTCGTCATGGGATAGCCGTGGCGTGGCGCGCGGCGTCAGCGGGTGGGGAGCCGGTGCAGGAAGCCCGCCCGCGCAGCGCCCGCGTGGGCGCCTCAGTCGACCAGCGCCTCGAGCGCCTTGGTGTAGCGGTTGGCGTGCGAGCGCTCGGCCTTGGCCAGCGTCTCGAACCAGTTGGCGATCTCGTCGAAACCCTCTTCGCGGGCCTGCTTGGCCATGCCCGGGTACATGTCGGTGTACTCGTGGGTCTCGCCAGCGACGGCTGCCTTGAGGTTCAGCCGGCTGTCCCCGATCGGCAGGCCGGTCGCCGGGTCGCCCGACCCGTGCTCGAGGAATTCCAGATGGCCGTGCGCATGGCCGGTTTCGCCTTCGGCGGTGGAGCGGAACAGCGCTGCGACATCGTTCTGGCCTTCGACGTCGGCCTTGTTCGCGAAGTAGAGGTAGCGTCTGTTGGCCTGGGATTCGCCTGCAAAGGCGTCCTTCAGGTTCTGCTCGGTTCTCGATCCTTTCAAGTCCATGGCTGTCTCCTCGGATTGGCTAGGCATGCAAGTGGAACCGTCGCTACCGGCGGCAGCGGCGCCACTGCAATCTACACCATGCGGCGAGCTACGGCATATAAAGCCTCAATAAGGATCATTGAGGCAGGCAATGAGATCAGCCCGGCAGCACGGCTCCGCCCAGCTGCGGGAACACCTTGGCCACCTTGGCGAGCAGGTAATCGCCGTAGATGCCGTCGAAGGCATGCACGTTGGCATGGTCCCAGCGCGTGGCGCTGTCGTCGACCACGGCAGGCCGGGGCAGGCCTTCGATGGGCTTCACGCGCGCGTGGAAGTTGGGGTCGAAGAAGAGGGGAAAGGACAGCCGGTCGCGGCCCGAGGTGTTGCGCAACACGCGGTGCGGCGTCGAGCGGTAGAGGCCGCCGGTCATGCGGTCCAGCATGTCGCCGATGTTGATCACGAAGGCGTCGGGGATGGGCGTGGCGTCGATCCAGCCCTTGCCGGTGCGCACCTGCAGGCCGCCGATGTCGTCCTGGCGCAGGACGGTGAGCAAGCCGTAGTCGGTGTGCTCGCCCACGCCCCAGGCGACATCGAGGCCCTCCGGCACCGGCTGCGCCGGGTAGTTGAAGAGACGAAACAGGATGAGCGGGTCGGCCGTGTAGCGCTCGGCAAAGTACGTGGCTTCGAGGCCCAGGCTCAGCGCGATGCCTTCCATCAGCTGATGGCCCAGCTGCGTGGCCGCGGCCATGTAGTCGAGGATGGTCTGCCTGAAGCCGGGGACGTCGGGGAAGAGGTTGCGGCCGTGCACGGGCGTGCGCGCCAGCACCAGCGGATCGTCCTCGGGCAGTTCGGTGCCGAGGTACAGCCCTTCTTTCCAGTCGGGGCGGCCCGAGGTGAGCTCGCCGCCGGTCGGAAAGTAGCCGCGCCAGGCGCGCCCGCCCAGTTCCATGCGCCACTGCATCTTGGTGGCCTCGGGGAGCGCGAAGAAGGCGCGGCTCAGGTCTTCGAGGCGCCGAGTCAGCCCAGGGTCGACACCATGGCCGCTGACATAGAAGAACCCGTGCGCACGGCAGGCCCTGCCGATCTGCGCAGCGACTTCAGCCTGCCCCGGTGCCCGTGCCACCAGCGGCGCGATGTCGATCACGGGCAAAGAAGGGTTCAAGGCGTTCATCCTGGGCAGCGTATCAAACGGCATGGGCGAAGAGCGTGCGGATGTCGGCAAGAAACTGGTGCGCGCGCGGGTGTTGCGGCCGGTTGAAGAAGTCGTCGGGGGTCGCGCGCTCCAGCACGCGGCCGGCATCCATGAAGAGCACGCGATCGGCAACGTCGCGCGCAAAGCCCATCTCGTGGGTCACGACCACCATGGTCATGCCCTCGCGCGTGAGGTCGCGCATGACCAGCAGCGCTTCGCCGACCATTTCGGGGTCGAGCGCGCTGGTCGGCTCGTCGAAGAGCATCAGCGGGGGGTGCATGGCCAGCGCCCGCGCGATTGCCACGCGCTGCTGCTGTCCGCCCGAGAGCTCGGACGGAAAGGCATCGGCCTTGTTGGCCAGGCCGACGCGCTCGAGCAGCGCCATCGCACGCTCCGTGGCTTCGCAGGTACAAAGCCCGGGCGGCGAAATTGCGCTTTCACATATGCATACTGGCGTCATGCAAATGCAGGAAAAGCCCACTTTCGACACACCCTTCGAGTGGATCGGCGGCGAAGAGAAGGTGCACGCGCTGGTCGAGCGCTTCTACGACCTGATGGAGCTGGAGCCGGCCTATGCGCAGCTGCGCGCGGTGCACGGAGCGTCGCTCGACAACGCGCGCCAGCGGCTGTTCTGGTTTCTCTGCGGCTGGCTGGGCGGGCCGCAGCACTACACCGATCGCTTCGGGCATCCGATGCTGCGGGCGCGGCACCTGCCGCAGAGCATCGGGGGGCACTCCATCGGCATCAAGGAGCGCGATCAGTGGCTCGCATGCATGGACCAGGCGATGGGTGAAGTGGGTGTCGACGAGAAGCTTCGGGAGCGGCTGCGCGCGTCGTTCTTCCAGACGGCGGACTGGATGAGGAATTCACCCACCTGATCGGGGCTGCGGGTTGTCTCCGGGCGACCGTGCGCAAGCGGCCGGGCACGGACATGAGCCGGGCCGTCCTGATGCGCCCGCAGTTCCCGCGCTTACGGCATGGCCGCGCCCGCACGCCCAGGCCGCAGCAAAACCACCACCGCCCCCGCGCCCCCTTCATCAGCGCGCGCCTGCACGAAGGCAAGCACCTCGTCCTTCTGCATCAGCCAGCTCTGCACCTTGCCCTTGAGCACCGGTGTCTTGCCGGGCGAGCCCAGGCCCTTGCCGTGCACCACGCGCACGCAGCGCCAGCCGCGCCGGGTCGCATCGCGCAGGAAGGCAGCGAGCGCCTCGCGCGCCTCGTCGCGGCGCAGGCCATGCAGATCGATCTCGCCCTGGATGGTCCAGCCGCCCTTGCGCAATTTGCGCGTGACGTCCGGGCCGATGCCGGGCCTGCGGAAGCTCAGGGCGTCGTCGATGTCCAGCAGCGTCGTCGCATCGAATTCATCGCTGAGCGCTTCGTGAAGCACGCGTTGCTCGTCAAGTTGCTGCTGCACCGCGATCGGCGGCGGCGGCTCGGGTGCCAGCGGGACAGCGGGCCGGCTGCGCAGCGGCTGCGTGATGCCGATGGCGCGTGAGAACAGGTCCTGGTCCGCGGCACGCTTCTTCTCGGCCGCGGCGGATGCGGCTGCTTCGGCGGCTTCGCGCTGGCGCTGCTCGGCCAGGGTCTTCTGCACGCCTTTGAGCTCGGCGAGGCTCTTGAGGGCTTTGTGTTTGCTTGGCATCGGCTTGTCGCCGGAGGATACGTCCTCGGCGCAGCGCTCAGATCAGGCCGCGCGCGGCCATCGACAAGGCTTGGCCCGGGGCGACGATCACATGGTCCAGCACCCGCACATCGACCAGCGCCAGCGCGGTGCGAAGCGTGTGGGTCAGCGCCTCGTCGGCGCGCGAGGGCTCGACGCACCCGCTCGGATGGTTGTGCGCGAGGATCACGGCCGCGGCGTGGTGGTGCAGGGCGCGCATCACGACTTCGCGCGGGTAGACGCTGGTCTGCGTCAGGGTGCCGCGGAAAAGCTCCTCGAGGGCGATCAGACGCAGCTGCGCATCAAGAAAGAGCGCGGCGAAGACTTCGTGCGGCTTGGCCGCCAGGTGAAGCTGCACGTATTGCTTGACGGCTTCGGGCGATTCGAACAGCTCCCGGTCTTTCAGGCGCTGGGCCATGGTGCGCCGCGCCAGCTCCAGCACGGCCGCCAGGTTGCCGCGCTTGGCGCTGCCGCCCAGGCCCTTGATTCGCTTCAGGTCGTCCACCCCGGCATGGAGCAGGCCGCTCAGCCCGCCGAAGCTGTCGAGCAGCTCCTGTGCGAACTGCAGCACGTTCTTGCCGGGGATGCCGGTGCGCAGCAGCAGCGCCAGCAGCTCGACGTCGGCGAGCGCGGCGGGGCCCTTGAGTATGAGTTTTTCGCGCGGTCGCGCGTCGAGGGGAAGATCGGTGAAAGACATGACTTGCATGGGCTCTTGGCCCCCTCCCTAAAATACAGGCCCCAGTCTAAAGCCATCCCGACCGTGTCCTCCACTCCTTCAGGCGCCATCGTGGCGCCCGGTTCCTTCCTCACGCTGCACTACCGGCTGGCCGGCCCGGCGGGCGACATCATCAACACGTTCGGCGACAAGCCGGCCACGCTCTCGCTGGGCACCGGCGAACTCTCGCCGGCCGTCGAGCAGCGGCTGATCGGCCTGCCCGAGGGCACGCGCGCGACCTTCGAGCTTCCACCCGGCGAAGCCTTCGGCGAGCGCAATCCCGAGATGCAGCAGTGGGTCGCGCGCAAGCTGCTCGCGCAGATGGGCGATCCGGACGAGCAATACGCGGTGGGCGACGTGGTGCAGTTCCCCACGCCCGACGGCAGCGGCAGCTACGCCGGCGCGGTGATCGAAGCCCACGAGACGGCGGTGCGCTTCGACTTCAACCATCCGCTGGCGGGGCAGCCGGTGAGCTTCGAAGTGCAACTGATCGGCGTGCTCTGACATGGCCGTGCAGGAAGTCATCCTTGCCGAGCCGCGCGGCTTCTGCGCCGGCGTCGACCGTGCCATCGAGATCGTCGAGCGCGCGCTCGCGAAGTTCGGCGCGCCGATCTATGTGCGCCACGAGATCGTGCACAACACCTATGTGGTGAACGAGCTCAAGGCCAAGGGCGCGATCTTCATCGAGGACCTGGCCGAGGTGCCTCCCGGCGCAACGCTGGTGTTCAGCGCTCATGGCGTGAGCAAGGCCGTGCAGGCCGACGCGCGGGCCCGCGGCTTCGAGATCTTCGACGCCACCTGTCCGCTGGTGACCAAGGTGCACGTGGAAGTCGCCAAGCTCGCCAAGGAAGGCTACGAGTTCATCATGATCGGCCACAAGGGGCACCCCGAGGTCGAGGGCACGATGGGCCAGTTGTCCAGCGGCATTCACCTGGTGGAGGACGTGGCCGATGTTGCGCGCGTCCAGCCGGCGCAGTCCGAGAAGCTGGCCGTCGTCACGCAGACCACGCTGTCGGTGGACGACGCCGCCGAGATCTCTGCTGCGGTGCGGGCGCGCTTCCCGAAGGTCCGCGAGCCCAAGCAGCAGGACATCTGCTATGCGACGCAGAACCGGCAGGATGCGGTCAAGCTCCTGAGCCCCCAGGTCGACGTCGTGATCGTGGTCGGCAGCCCGACCAGTTCCAACAGCAACCGCCTGCGCGAGCTGGCACAGCGCCTGGGCACCGAGGCCTACATGGTCGATTCCGCCGACGAACTGCAGCCCGCATGGTTCGAAGGCAAGGGCCGCGTGGGCCTGACGGCCGGCGCCTCGGCGCCCGAGGTGCTGGTGCGCGAAGTGGTCGAGCGCGTCAGGGCGCTCGGTGCGGTGTCGGTGCGCAAGATGAACGGCATCGAAGAGACCCTGAAGTTCCCGCTGCCGAAGGGCCTGAAGCTCGACGACATGCCCGCACCGGGCCATATCTCGTGACCGGCGCTGCCACCATCGACTGGCGCCGCGACATCGAGGCGGCCGCTCGACGCATCGACGAACACGCCCCGCACTTCCTGCGCCAGACGCCGCTGTGGAAGCTGCCGGGCCGCGCGCTCGGCATCGAGGTGCCCGGGGTCGAGCTCTGGCTCAAGCTCGAGCATCTGCAGGCCGGCGGCAGCTTCAAGGCGCGCGGCATGATGAACCGGCTGCTCGCCAACAAGATTCCCGCCAGCGGTGCCATCGTGGCCTCCGGCGGCAATGCGGGCATCGCGACCGCCGCGGCGTCGCAGGCGCTGGGCGTGCATTGCGAGGTCTTCCTGCCCACCGTCTCGCCGGAAGCCAAGCGCACAAAGCTGCGCGCGCTCGGTGCCACGGTGATCGTGGGCGGCGAGGTGTACGCCGACGCGCTGGCCGCCTGCCTCGAGCGCCAACGCGAGAGCGGCGCGTTGCTGACCCATGCCTACGACCAGGCCGAAGTCGTGGCTGGCGCCGGCACGCTGGGGCGTGAGATCGAGGAAGAGGGCGGCCTGCCTGACACGGTGCTGGTCAGCGTGGGCGGCGGCGGCCTGATCGGCGGCCTCGCGGCCTGGTTCGAGCAGCGCAGCCGCGTGGTGGCGCTCGAACCCGAGCGTGCGCCCACGCTCTTTCGCGCTCGCGAGGCGGGCGAGCCTGTGGATGTGGACGTGGGCGGCGTGGCGGCCGATTCGCTGGGCGCACGCCGGATCGGCGCCTTCGCCTGGGACATCACGCAACGGCACGTGCGCGACGCGCTGCTGCTGCCCGACGAGGCGATCCGCGCCGCGCAGCTGTGGCTGTGGAAGGAGCTCAAGCTGGCGGTCGAGCCGGCCGCCGCCCTGCCGCTGGCCGCGCTCCACACGGGCGCCTATGCGCCGCGCGAGGGCGAGAAGATCTGCCTGATCGTCTGCGGCGCGAACGTGGACCCTGCGGGCCTGTCGTGAGGACGGTCGGCTCGATCAGCTCTGCGGCTGGTCGACGTTGACCATCCACGGCACGCCGAACTTGTCCTGGAGCATGCCGAAGCCAGGCGACCAGAAGGTGGCGGCATAGGGAACCGTGACCTTGCCGCCTGCGGACAGTGCGTTGAAGAGCTGCTCGCCTTCCTTCACGTCCTTCGCCTGCACCGAAAGCGAAAAGCCTTTGTAGCCGTCGAAGGCCATGCCGGGGGGCAGGTCCGAGGCCATGAGCTGCTTGCCGCGCGCTTCGAAGGTGGCATGCATGACTTTGTTCTTGTGCGAGTCCGGTGTGTCCTTGCCCATCGGGCTCTCGCCGAAGGTCATGCTGAAGAGGATCTTTCCGCCCAGGCTCTTGGCATAGAACGCCAGCGCCTCGGCCGCGTTTCCGTTGAAGGATAGATAGGCTTCCATCGAATCTCCTTGGGTTGCTGGTGGGGAGAGCGATCCTACGCCCCCGCCTAAAATCGCTCGATGCTCGATATCACTCTGTTACGCAAGGACCTCGCGTCGGTCGTTGCCCGTCTCGAAACCCGCAAGAAGAACCAAAGCTTTCTCGACGTGGCCAGCTTCAGCGCGCTCGAGGCCGAGCGCAAGACCCTGCAGACCCGCACCGAAGAACTGCAGGCGCGCCGCAATGCGCTCAACAAGCAGATCGGACCGTTGAAGGCAAAAGGCGAATCGATCGATGCGCTGATGACCGAGGTCAATGCGCTCAAGGCCGAGCAGGAATCCTCCGCCACGCGGCTCGAGGCGATCCAGCCCGAACTGCAGGCCCTGCTGCTCGCGGTGCCCAACCTTCCGCATTCGAGCGTCCCCGTGGGTGATGACGAAAAAGCGAACGTCGAGGTGCGCCGCTGGAGCCCCGAGGGCGGCAACGGCGCCGATGCGCCGGCGCTGGGCTTCGAGGCGCGCGACCACGTCGACCTCGGCGCGCCGCTGGGGCTCGACTTCGAGACCGGCGTCAAGCTTGCGGGCTCGCGCTTCACGGTGATGAAGGGACCCATCGCGCGGCTGCATCGGGCGCTCTCGCAGTTCATGCTCGACATCCAGACCCAGCAGCACGGCTACACCGAATGCTATGTGCCCTACGTGGTCAATGCCGACACGCTGCGCGGCACCGGTCAGCTGCCCAAGTTCGAAGGCGACCTGTTCGCGGCCAAGAAGGGCGGCCAGGATGGGGAGCCGGCGCCCGACCACTCGGCGCTGTACCTCATCCCCACCAGCGAGGTGCCGCTCACGAACTTCGTGCGCGACGAAGTCCTGGCCGAGTCGCAGCTGCCGCTGCGACTGACTGCCCATACCCCATGCTTCCGGTCGGAAGCGGGCAGCGCCGGGCGCGACACCCGCGGCATGATCCGCCAGCACCAGTTCGACAAGGTCGAGATGGTCCAGGTCACGCATCCGGAGAAAAGCTACGAGGCCCTCGAGGCCATGACCACCCACGCAGAGGCGGTGCTCCAGGCGCTGGAGCTGCCTTACCGCGTGGTCCTGCTGTGCACCGGCGACATGGGCTTCGGGGCGGCCAAGACCTACGACCTCGAGGTGTGGCTGCCGGCGCAGAACACCTATCGCGAGATCAGCTCGGTGTCGAACTGCGAAGCCTTCCAGGCGCGGCGCCTGCAGGCGCGGTTCAAGAACGCGCAAGGCAAGAACGAACTGGTGCACACCCTCAACGGTTCGGGCCTCGCGGTCGGCCGGACCTTGGTTGCGGTTCTGGAAAACCATCAGCAACCCGACGGATCGATCGTCGTTCCGGCTGCGCTGCGGCCTTACATGGGCGGCCTGGAAATGCTGCGGCAGTGAAGGGCGGCCGAAAGTCTCTGCTAGAATCGCCGGCTCGACAAACACCAGACTCCGGAGAGGTGGCAGAGTGGTCGAATGTACCTGACTCGAAATCAGGCGTACGGTAACCCCGTACCGTGGGTTCGAATCCCACCCTCTCCGCCAGCATATCCCAAACGTAGGCAGCCGTCTACGTTCATTTCCCACCGAAACACATGCAGAATCAGGCACTTAGCCGCTTCTGCGTCCGGTCGAAGCCCTACCAACCCCACCGAACCGACCCGTTCTCCACGGGGGTTCTGTTGGCATCCCTGTAGGCACGCAGACGGCATCGAGCCAGGATGCCTACAAATACTCTCACCGATCACCAGTGCCGCACCGCCAAGCCAGCGGAGAAAGCGCGCAAGCTCTTCGACGGTCATGGCCTGTACCTCTTCATCAGCCCGAAGGGTGCGAAGACATGGCGCTGGGCCTACCGTGACGAGGTCGGCAAGCAGCAAACCAAGTCGTTCGGAGCCTACCCCTTGCTCGGGCTGGCTGACGCTCGGAAGAAGTGCGAGGAGGCCCGTAGAGGGCTCCTGAACGGCGTCAGTCCCAAGAAGAAGATCAAGGCCAAGACCACTTTCTGGGAGGACTGCGAAGCCTACTGGAGCGGGCGCAAGGACGTGACCGACGACTACCGGTCCAACGCCCTCCGCGCGCTTGAGATGCACCTGAAGCCGAACCTCGGCGGGCTGGCTACAGGCGCGATCACTAAGGCGCTCTTGCTCGACGAGCTCAACCGCATGGACGCGGCCGGCCTGTACGTCTACGTCCGCAAGGTCCGAATGTGGTCCTCTCAGGTCTTCGATTGGGCGGTGGAGCAGGGAACAGCCGAGATCAACCCGGCAGAGCTCATCAACCCTCAGAAGGCATTCGGCCGGCGCAAGGTCAAGAACCATGCTTCGCTGGAGCTCAACGAGGTTCACGAATTCATGCACCGGCTTTCCTTTGAGGAGGATCTGAGCTCCGTGCTTGCCTGCCGGTTCATGGCCTACACCTGGGTTCGCACGAACGAGCTGCGCATGATGCGTTGGGACGAGATCGACGGCGATACGTGGCTGATCCCGGAAGACCGCATGAAGCGCGAAAAGGATCACCTTGTGCCGCTGTCCCGCCAAGCGCTCGAAATCCTCGGGAAGATGCGCGCCCGATCGCGAGGCAGTGAGTACGTCTTCGCCGCCGACCATCGGATCGACCGGACCATCAGCGAGAACACCGTCTTGGCCCTGATCGCTCGCATGGGCTACAAGGGCGAGATGACCGGTCATGGCTGGCGGTCCATCGCCTCGACCTGGGCGAACGAGGAAGGCTTCGACTCGGACGCCATCGAACGCCAGCTCGCCCACTCCCCGGAGGACCGGATACGAGCCGCGTACAACCGGGCGGAGTACATGAAGGTTCGCCGTCCCATGATGCAGGCCTGGGCGGACTGGCTAGACAAGCCCTATACCGGCAGCGCGAAGGGTTGAAAGCCGCCATCCCATCGTCTTGCGGCTGATCGCCACGTCCGGCTTTGGAAGCCTGCCGGCCTTGAGCCAGCGCCTCACAGCCTCGCTGCCGACGCCGAGCTCCTTGCATAGGTCCGCGCGGTAGATCACGCGATCTGAGGTTTGTTCTTGGCTCACGCCTCTACCTCCTTAGGTAAGGGGTGGATGTTCATGCTGCCTCCATCTGTGTCACAAGATCGGTGTAGTTGCCCCACTGGTCAGCCATGGCCGCGGCGATGCCCGGAAGGGTGCGACTGCGCTCTTTCCACCGATCCGGTCCCGGCGACATGAAATGCACGCGAGGTTCGCGGCCGGCGACGATGTTCGTGGGCAGCAACGGAGGCAGCCCCTTGAGCCACAGGCAGGTGGCCTTTGTCTCGCCATGTCCGAACATCCACGGCTGGATGATCTGCGTCGGAGGCACGCTGATGCGCGAGGCGGCGTGCCCGTGCTGAATCGGGTTCTCGACCACTACGCGAGGAATCGGCGCATGCATGCATTGCAGGAAGAACCGGCAGGCTTCCTCCAACTCTGCCCATAGGTTGCGTTCCTCAAGCCAGCGAACCCCGGAGTTCGTCAGCCTGGTGCATGGGGGGTGGAAGATTCCCAGATCCCATTCGCGGTCGATCACCTCCAGCAAATCGCCTTGAATGTGCCACTGCGGATCGCCCTCACACGGCAGCAGATCACAGGACCAAGCGTCATGCCCGCGCGCTCGGAATGCATCACGCACCGCAGCGCTCGATTCGCATCCAACGATCACTCGCATGGCCCTCCCCCTCCTTCTTTCCCCTGATATGCAGCAGAGCGGATAGCCTTGCGCCTCTCGTCACGGTTCATCTGCTGAGCAGCAAATGCGGCCATGACTTTGGCATCTTTCATCGAGCAGTTCACCGGCATGACGACAGCAATCTGCTTGCCGTCCTGGTCAACGATTTCGTTGTGCTTGGCCTTGTAGGTGGTCATGCCTTGCCTCCCGATGTCGTCGTCGTCCAGCGGGCGGCTGCGCAGCCACCGATACCGCGCCGCATCCTCCGCGTCTCCGCTCTCCCGTGGGGGGTGGGCGAGGGGATACCAATCCCGCTTCGGGGTGGTATTGGGTGCGCACATCCAGCCGCAGTGCCGACATTCCTTCGGCTCCGCTCCCTCCGGCACAGCCGCTGTGCTCGCTACAGCAGGATCGGTGCGAGAGAGGATGTAGTCCGTCACTCGGCAGGCGAAAGCGCGGCCAGCCTCGACGCTGTGCCAGCCGTCCATGGCGATCTCTGCGGCTTGTTCGAGCAGAGCTTCGCGCTCGTTCGGGGTTGTCGGCTCACTCATCGGCTCAGCTCCATCATGATTGTTGGCTCGTACCAGTCGGCACAGAACAGCACGCGAGCGCGCTTGTCGTCCTGCTTCATCGCCTTGACGGCGCGGACCATGGCTGTCTTCTCGGTCTTGCAGTTGCCGCCGATAGTGGTCCAGCGGCGAGCGCCTCGCCTGCGCGTCTGAGCGAGGTAGTAGCCTGCCGGTGAGTGGATATGGACGTTGCCGATCCAGGTCATGACCGCTCCCCTGCTGGCCGCTCTGCCTGGGTGGCGAGGGATCGAACCGCCTCAGCGAACCTTTGTCGGGCGGCATACATCCAGGTATCAACATCTGCAAGCGACATGCCTTCACGCTCTGCAAACGCCGCCTTGCGCGGAAGGCTCGTCAGGCTCCCCCGCTCAAGTTCGTTCAAGCACATGTCGATGAACAGGCGTGAGGGACGGCCCCATATCCCATCTGGCTCCCCTGCCTGTGCGGAAGAGGCGAGGGCGAGGACTGCGCGGCCAGCGTCAATCCAGCTTGACGGCCAGCGCCCGCCGTCCTCCGCGAAGGGCCTGCACGCATCCATGATCTGCTCATCGCTGACCGCGCTCTGTGCGGCAGGCTGAGGGGTGGCGAGCATGGCGACGTAGTCCAGCACCTTGGCTCGGGTGAACTGGATTTGCCCGTAGAGCGTGCCGCTTTCGGTGTTGAAGCCCCCGGCTTGCTTGCCGTAGTCCATCCACAGCCGCCCAAGGGCATCAAGTTCCGTCTTTATCGTTTCGACTATCGCCCCCGCTGGCTGTACTGGTGATTGATGCACTGCTGGGGGAGGGGAGGCGAGGGCTGCGCGAGACCTCCAGTGCATCCCGGCGTTGGTCGCATGCTCCAGCAATGGCGACCGGAAGCGATAACGCGCGGCTGGGCTGGCGTCCCAGTAGGCGTCGGCAAGCTCCATCAGACGCTGAAGCCACGCCGTGAAGTCCCAAGCCGTCCCCTCTGCCTGCCCTGCTGTTGGAAGAAAGGCATACAGCTTGTGCTCACCATCGGGAAGCGCCTCTGCACCATCCTCCCATCGAACAAGCACTGTCGCGCGGCCAAATACAGCAGTGCCGCCGCGATGCACGGTTGCCACCGCTGCCTGCCCTGCTGGTGCGGATGGTGCTGCGGCGAGGGCTTTGCCAACCTCAACGCCCATGACCCATGCGATTGCCTTGTCGATGTCTTCGTAGGGAGTGCGGCTGATGGTGACAGCCTTGCCTTGCAACGCCTTAGCAATCGCGCTGATGTCATGATCCGCAAGGCCAAGGCTTTCTATCCGGTAGAGCGGGGTGTACTCGTACATCGGACCTTCCAGCTCCTTATTGTCGTCCTTGCACCAGACAAGTTCCTGATGAGGCCCGTCTTCTGGCGAGTCGGTGTGCTCGATGAACGCTGCCGGCTTAATCGGCGATGTTGGGGCGGAGTTGGTCGGATCAGCCACGGCCACTCTCCTTCGTGTCGTCATCCCCCGGCAGGCGGGCGGCGATTAAGGCCTGACGCATCACTTGCCGAGCGGTTTTCTTTTGTGGTTCGTGCCACAAGGACCAGCCGACATGCTGGACCTTGCAGGCCCGCTCTACTTGATCCTCGCTCGGATGCTGGTTCGTGTCTTGGTGCGAGGGGGTGGCGAGGGCATCGAGAATGCTTTGCGCTTCATCGCGACTGAGCCGCACGCACTCGATGCTCGGCTTGGCGTCGTAGTGCTCGATGTAGCGTGCGAGCATTTGGGCCAGCGCCTCGGCCTGCGCGGGCGCCTCCTTAGTGGAGTCATCAAAGCCTTGCCGATACCCCGACCACCACGCGGTATTTTGGTCGGGGTCTCTTGGCGCTACAGCAACGAGGTGCGCAGGCGCCTCCGGGACCAGCTTGCCGGGAGCCACGAGCTCGGCGCTGTCACGGATTGACCCATGGACCGCTTCGCGCTCTTCGCTGGTGAGCGGTCTGGGCACCTCCGACAAATGCACGGGGAAGGCGGTTTGCTGAGCCATCTTCATCGCGTCTTGGAAGCCTTGCGCATAGGGGTCTATCTCTGGGCGCGCCTTCCAATCGGCGGCACGCGGCGCGCGGCGTTTCTCTTCGCCTTCAGCTTCGGTCAGCCGCTCCAGCGCCAGATATGGTGTGTCTGCGAAGCCTGCCGGCGACTGTTGAAGATCAACGAAGGTAGGGCCAACGGCGCACCATTGATCGCCGTCCATGAAAACCCGATAGGCCGGCTCCACAGGGGCTGCGCTCTTGGCTTGACCAGCGAGGGCGGCACGGTTCTGCCATGTCACCCAAGCGATGGTGAACTCTCGTCCTCCGATCGGCCCGAAGCTCAGGAGGTTCGAGGTCCAGAACGCCTCGAAAAGCTCCCGCTCATCCCTCACCCCCTCTTTATCTCTTGCTGAGGAGGAGAGGGCGCCGATGGCCTCGCCCAAGCGGATGCGGTCAGCCCAGTCCAGCGGCTCTTCCTTGCGTGCAATTGCCATCAGAGCCTTCTGCAGGTCGTTCGTCTCAGGCTTCATGGTCTTCCCCGCTGTCGTTGAGATAGTCGTCGATGGCTTGCTCCGGGTCCGCACCTTCGTCGATTGCCTTGAGACCAACGCTCACGATGTCAGGCGGCCAACCGAAGAGGCCGTGTCGCTTCTCGATGGCGATGCATGCATGGGTCTGCCCGGCGATCATTGCTCGCGAGTACCGCGCCAGGTCGCTCAACCCTTCAGGGGTCGGTGTGGTGCTCATGCTCGTCCTTCAGCTTTTGCTACGCGTTCGAACTCTTCGCGGGTTACGCGCTCGCCCATGTAGAACATCCTTCCGCTTTCCAGTTCAGCAGGCCATTTGCGCAGGGCACGGACAGCGCACTTCACCACCTCGTTGTGTTCGTCGGGCCAGTGCGCTTGCGATGGGTGGACTTGCTTTACTTCACTCATGTTCTTTCCTGATATGAATAGAGGGAGGTCAGTGCTCCGGGGTGCAAGCGACCGGGCCTCCGTCGAGCTTCACGAGCGCGACGCTGCAGGCCTTCGGGTCTTCAACAGGCGCGACAACGACCGGCGTGTAGGCGTCACCACCGCCGCCACAGCCAGGCAGGGCGAGGACGGCGAGAGCGGCTAGGTGACAGGCGATGAGAAACGGGATGGTGCGCATGGTGTTCTTTCAGAAAGGGAGTGCGTCGAATTCCCACGACGGGCAATCGACCGGACCTTTGAACCAGTCGCCAGGCGGGACCTGGCCGTACACGTCGCACTTCTCGAGCTGGTAGTGCGAGCAGTTGCCGCAGCCGGGCGTGATTGCGTCCAGGCGCGTGAGCTCCTTGCGGAGTGCGTCACGTTGGACATTGAGCGAAGCGATGTTCATCCGACCACACGCGCACCCCACTGCTTGCGCAGGGTGTCCATAAGAGGGTTCTCGAGCGTCAGTGCCTTCTTGTCCTTGAAGGCGTGGATCTCTGCACTGCTGAAGTGCTTCGCAACCTTGTCCGGGTCGCCGTTGACGAATGTCCGGCCGTCCGGGGTCTGGTAGGTCACTGCCTCGTCGCTGGCCTCGGTCATGGTGCCGATGCGCTCCAGCAGAATTGGGATCACGCGGTGATCGCGGCATCCGGTGCGCTGGCGTTCAACTGCGATGTCGGCGCGCGTCTTCCCGCACGACCAGCGCGCATTGCCGTCGAGCTCCGGCGTGCTGTGTGCGCACGTCCTGCAGTTCGGCTCCGGCGCTTCGTCGCCGTGGCACAGCGGATGGAAGTGGCAGAACTTGCATTCGAACCACGACGGGTCTGCGCTGATGCGGGCCGGCGGCTCAGACGCCTTGACGACGCGCAGCGCGCGCGCCTGCAGCTTCTCGAACTCGGCCTTGTCGAAATGCACGCGCTCGGTGTATAGCGCCGCGTCGTTCTTGTTCTCGGCGTAGTAGAGCGCGCGGTCCATGCCCGTCAGGCCCATGTAGACCTGCATCTGCGCGAAGTGCAGCGGCTTCGCTTTCTGCACACCCTTGGCCTGCAGGTCGCGAAAGCTCTTGTCGTTGTGGGTCTTGAACTCGCAAACGTGCCAGGCCTTGGGGGCTTCGGGCAACCCCTGCGCCGCGGCGTCCATGCTGCCGCCGAAGTGGTGGCCGCATGCCTCGTCGCTGACGCGGTACTGCTGCCCGCGGTTGTCCACGTCGTGCACCGTGACACCGGCAGCGCGCAGTTCCTCGACGAATCGAAGTTCCGCGCGCCGTCCGATTTCGAACAGGCGCAGGATGCGCCCCTCGAAGCGCTGCGCCTTCGCCCACCGGAAGGCCAGCCACAAGTGCCGCTCGCATGCGTGGCCAATCAGGCTCGCGCCCAGGTGCGGCCGATGGCCGCTATCCTGAGTGCGCTCGATCTCGGCCAGCACGGTCTGCGCCGTGGTGTTGGTGGGCGCGGCGATGGCGACCATCTCAGGCAGCCTTGCGAGCCCAGGGAGCAGCGGGCGCCGCAGAAGCTGCGGCCGCCGGTGCAGCAGCGAACGGGGTTTGCGGCTGCGGAGCGGTGCCGGCGGCCACAGCCTCGAAGCCGGTGATGTCGTTGCTGGCGGCGTACTCGCCTTCCGCGGCGCGAACCTTCACGCGGATACGCACCGGCTTCTCGTGCAGCTGCAGCGTGTCGGCCAGGTTGATGACGTTCACCGCGTGGCAGAGCGCGGACAGTTGCTTCTGGGCGATCTCCTGCGCCTGAGCGCTGGCGTTCTCGATGTTGAGATTCGCCCACACTTGCCGGCCGTTGTGCGGGCCGTCGATGATGCGGAACGCGAGCTTGAGAGCGCGGCCGCTGCGCGTGGGCTTGAGTTCGCTATCGACCACCATGGCAACGTAATTGCCGGCGGGCAGGGGATCGAAGGCGGTTTTTTGCGGCTCGACTTGAGCGGCGTTGAACTGGAACAGCATGATGAAAAAGTCCTCTTAGGAAACGTCCGCGGATACCGCCGCGGCAACGGTCTTGGGCGAGGTGCCCACGATCTTTTTGGCGATGGCCGCTAGGTCGGGCACTTCGAACATGTCGAGCGCGCCGCTGCGGTCTTTGGCCTCGTGCGTGAAGTCGCGGCCGGTCTGGAGCCAGCGCGTGGTGTTGCCCTCGGGGTCCTTCTCGACCCGATAGGCGAAGACTTCGTCGAAGAAGTAGGGAAGCGCCTGCGCCATGCGCTGGCCTGGCGCGCTGGGGCCGTACAGCACGGCGCCGCTCTGCTCGTCCTTGGTCTTGTCCTGCTTGCAGGACATGTAGACGTTGCGGCCCGGCAGGTCGCGGAAGGCGCGCACCAGGTCGGTCATCTGCTCGGCCAGGGCGCCATAGGCTTGGCGCGGGTCCTTGGTCAGCTTCTTCTCGGTGTTGAGCACCACCTCGGCGATCTCGCTGATGGAGTCGATGCACACCCAGTCGTAGACCTGACCTTCGGGCGAGATCAGGAAGGCATAGGCCTCGTGCACGTCGGAGATGCTGGCCACCTCGAGCACTGGGATGTCCACGTCGCGCAGCGACAGCAGGCCCGCCTCGGCGCTGATGATGATGGGCTTGCCCGGCGCGGTCGCGCAGAGCTTCGTCTTGCCCGCTCCACTCGGACCGTGAACCAGAATTTTCAGACCCTGCGTTACCGCCGAGTCGCGAGTGCTACGAAGTTGCACAGCCATGATTGCTCTTTCTGTTGATGAGGGAAGGGGTCGTGAGGGCCCTGTCGGCCGGCCAGCCGGCGCGGATGCGGTACTGCAGGGTTTTGGGCTCGAGGCCAACTTCTTCGGCCCATGCCGTCACGCATTGGGTCCGGCCCAGGTAGGTCACAAGTACGTTCTGGCGGGTGTTGCGCCCTTGCTCGCGCGGCGTGGCCCAGCGGCAATTGCCGGGCTCGTAGTTGCCGTCGTTGTCGATCCGATCAAGCGTGGTGCCCAGCGGGCGCGCTCCCATGTCTTCGATGAACGCAGCCAAACTCGCCCAGCGTGCGCAAACGCAGATGCCGCGTGCGCCGTACTTGTGGAAGTCCTTGCTTGCAGCGTCGTCGCAGCGCTCGCGCATCGAGCGCCAGGACCGCGCCGTCGGCGTGTCCGACATTCCGTGCACTGCGCGCGCTCGGTTGCGCGCCGCAAGATCAGGCCTGCTTGCCATCGCTCTCTTTCAGGGTGATGGCCGGCTTGGCCGGCGTGGTGGTGATGAACTTGGCCGCCGCGGCGTAGCTGTCGGCGTCCAGGTCCTGGAGAGCGCGCAGCTGTTTGAGGTCGGTGTCTGCCTTCCAGCGGAAGGCCTTCTGTGCATTCGGGCCGAGCCCCTGCCAAGCGGCTTGGAGGGCGTCGGTATCGACCTTGCGCGTGACCTTCCACGCCACCGAGACGGCGCCTTCGGTCTTGCTGCCTTCGCCGGTTTCCGGGGCAGTGAAGTGCGTCAGGATTTGGTCTTCGACTGCAATGCGCATGTCGCGCGCAGTCGCCTCCATCACCTTGGCAATGCGGAGTTGCTCCTCGAGCTCGGCAAGGGTGGTGTCGGGTTGGAACTTGAGAACGGCGCCCATGTTTGGCTTTCAGCGTTGGAGAGAAAGGCGCACCAGCCAGACGACCAGTGCGATGAGAAGGGGGAGGGCGAGCGCCAGAGAGGCGAGCAACATCGGCGCGTTGCTCCCGGAGGCGTTCGGCGCGTCGGGCAACTCCATGCGGTCGCTGTCCCGCGCGTCGATGTCGATGGGGCCGTGATAACTTGTGTCGTGGCTCATAGCTGAAACCCCTCGTGGTGTTGACGTTTCGCGTCGAGATAAGCTTGGTGTGCGCTCTCGGGGTCCTTGAACGTGCCGAGATGCTTGTTCCGGCCGTTCAACTGGATGGTTGCGCGGTAGCTGCGCTTTCGAGGCTGGTAATTGACGCCCATGAATCCGGTCTTGCTGTCGCGGCGCGCGGCACGGACGTTGTTGCGATTCACCGTTGGAGACGCTTCGCGCAGGTTCGCTATCCGGTTGTCTGCGCGGTCGCCGTTGACGTGATCGATGCCGTGCTCTGGCCACGCGCCATGCACGTACAGCCATGCGAGGCGGTGCGCCTTGTAGATCTTTCCCAGCAGCTGAACGCAGACGTAGCCTTGGTCGCCAAGATGACCTGCGGGCCGATCAACAGCGCCTCGGCCCGCCTTCCTCGGCTTCCACCAGAGGTGCCCGGTTTCCGGGTCGTACCTCATGAGCCCGCGCAGCTGCTCTGCGGTGCATGGGGTCTTCATGGTGTTCACCAGATGGCTCCGAAGGGCTGCAACATGCACAGCACCAGCCCGCCAGCAATCGCGACGGCCAGGGCGTAAGAGGCGACGGTTTCGAGGGCGTCCTTCATGCGGCACTCCCCGGCAGGCGCACGCCCATGCGGCGGGCCAGTTGCTGAAAGCGCGCGATGTGCTTGGCGACCGTTGCTTCGCTGCGCTGCGCCTCTTCGCGGCGGCGCTGAAGCTCGGCGGGCGAGGTGAGTTCGTAGGCGGCGCAGTTCATGACGCGCTCCTTGCCAGCAGGGCCGCTTCTTCGATCTCGGCGATCTGCGCGTCCGACAGCAGGGGCAGGATGTCCACGCCGCGCACGTAGGCCGCGCAGAGCGTCACGTCTTCCGGGCAGCCGGGGTAGGGTGCGTCGCCGTAGTGCTGCGCTTCTTCCTCGCGCTGGTAGTCGAGGTGGCACACGATGTCCACGAGGCAGTCGGTGCACCACATGTATTCGATCTGGTTTTCGCCGACGGCCGGCACTTGGAAGCGCCGCGCCTCTGCGATGGCGTTTTCTTCGAAGCGCTTCTGCCGCGCGTCGAGGGCCTCCTGGCGGGCTGCCGCCAGATCCTTGAATGCGTCGTAGAGCGCGCTCATGAGGCGCTCCACTGAGCCAGGTGGTCGATGCGCTGCGTGTAGCGCTGCACCAGCAGCTGCCCCACCTCGAGCGCCTTGCCGGCCTTCACCAAGGCGAGCATCTTGTCGTCCACCAGTTCGCCCAGATCGCAGGCGTCGAAGGCCTTGGTGTGGCGCGTCACCGCGTCCAGGTAGGCCGCTTCGTAGCCGATGGCCGGGTCGGCGGTCTTGTCAAGGTGACGCGGACCAGAGTCGCGGCGCTCGATGTTCGGGAAGAGGTTCATGACTGGCCTCAGAACGTGCGCGCCACGCCGACACCGAACCCGACCGAGCCTCGCGTGTCCACCGATGCGCTCGCCTTCGTGATCCAGCGGCCCGACTCGCTGCGCCACGAGATGCCGACAGCGAGAGCACCCTGATTGCGGAAGTAGCCAGCACCAGCGCCGATCACCTTCGTGCCGGGCTCCGGTGCCTGAGGGATGCTCGCGGCTGCAAAGGCGCTTGCCGTGCCGGCGTAGGCGTTGCGGGCGTTCGACTCGCTCTCGAGGTGCAGCGCGTAGGCCTGGGCATTGACCGCGGCCATGTCTGCGTCCTTGCCGTCACGACCATTGCGGCCGGCCGGGCCTTGCTCGCCATCACGACCCGGAAGACCGGGCACTTCCTTGATGACGGTGGTCGATTGGCCGTCCTTGCCCGGCGCGCCGGTGTCGCCCTTCGGGCCTTGCGGTCCCGCAACGATCACCGGGGGCGGCGGGACTTGACCACCGCAATGCGGGTTGCCCGTGTGCTGCCCGTTGCCACATACGGCGTCGGGGATGTCTGCAGTGGGTTTGGTTGCGTGCGCGCTGGCAGCGGCGAGGATCGTCAGGGCGAAGAGTGCAGCTTTCATCTATCCATCTCCTGCGCCGAACCACTCAGCGCTTGATGTGTATTGAACCAGAGTTCAAAGCAAAACGCAACTACAGTTCAACTCCATGGTTCAAATGTTTATGACCGGATGGTCATTAGCGATCAGGCGCGCATGAAAAAGCCCGCACAGCGGGCTCTGCCGAGGGGTCAGCGGGGGCGTCGTCGGAACGGGCGCAGCAGCACGTCTGCCTTGACCCATCCGATGGCGAGTGCGATCAGCGCAACAGGGAAACTGTATGCGGCGATCGAGAGCGCGGCTGTTTGGCCGGCGGTCAGAGCGACCACGACCATGATCGCGACCATTAGCAGGTACGCCGTCAACAGTGCGAGAAGGGCGCCTGCGAGCCGCTTCATCTCGTCTCCAGCGGGTCTCGCCCGTGCACCAGGCCGGCGAGTTGATCGGACAGGAAGGCAACCATCCCGCGCGCCGCGGTGGCGTTGCGGTAGCACCAGCCGGCCACGTTGGTGATGTAGCGAGCACGGGGCAGGGTGCAGACGAAGGCTATGCCCGTCACCTCGCCTTCCTTGGCGAGCTGCAGCAAGGTTTCGAGCGCCTCCACGGTGTCGTGGCTGATGTTGTCTGGGATGAGGCGGTGCACCATGTCTCAGCCCTCCCTGCGGCTCTTGGCCGGCTTCTTCTCGCCAGGGTGGAAGGGCTCTATCTGCTTGCCCTTATATGGCGCTGGCGGCGGCGCCCCGAAGGTCTCACGCACGCGGGCGTCGGTAACACTACCAGTCATCCCCTGACGGCCCAGGTATTCCGTCACGATCTTTCGAACGTGGTCCGCCTTCGCCTTCAACGTGGTGCGGAGCGCCTGCTTCTCGTCGTCGGGCAGCATCTCGAAGTCTTCCAGGAGCGCCCACTGACTTTCTGAGATGGAGCGCGGCGCGGCTGGTGCTGATGCGCTGTCGCGTTCGCCGGCGCCGGTCCGAAGCCACTCAGCATTGACGGACAGAAAGGCGGCCGTCGCCATGAGGTTGTCGGCGCTCATCCCCTGCGTCTTGCCGTCCACGATCTTCTTGATTCCTTGGTACGACATGCCGACGGCCTTGGCCAGCCGCGAGACAGTGACGCCTCGTGCATCCATCGCCGATTGGAGCCGTTCGCCCAGAGTAACCATGGTTGAATGATGCGCTGAACCCAGGTTGCATATGGTGTTGAACTGTGGTTCAATCCCCGCATGCTCAAACACCAAGCCCTTGAATTGCTCGGCGGCACCGTAGCCACCGCAGCCGCAGCAATCGGCGTGACCTACCAAGCGGTGGACAAGTGGCCCGACGAGCTCCCATCCAGGATCGTCGATCGCGTGATCGCGGCACTGGTGAAGAAGGGGCGCCCCGTGCCGCCCGAATTGCTTGAACCCGAGCCGAAAGCTGCGGCCTGAACGAAGTGGCGGTGTGTTTTGCATGCCGCCTATTTTTTAGCCTGTACCTGATAAGTCCTGATACGCGATGAAATCAAAAGTTATCAATGCGCCCACCGCCCAGCTCACATTGAGCTTCGAAGAGGGCCTTTCGCAGCGCTTCGGCTCACTGCGCGAATGCGTCGCAACGGGCGTGTATCAGCGTGGCCTCGGCAAGTGCGCGATCGACCTCGACAAGGCGCCTGGCAACCTGAGTGTCGAGCTCTCCGAGGACACGACGCGCAAGTTTTCCGTCGAGAGCCTCGAGCGCTACATCGAGAAGACTGGCGACACGACGCCGATCCACTATCTGATCGACCGCTTTCTGCACGACAACTCTCGCAAGCAGGAAGCCGCGCTGGCGCAACTCGGCCCGGTGCTGCAGCAGCTGCTCCCGATGCTCAAGCAAGCGGGGTTGGTGTGAAGACCCAGAGCGAGCGACTGTACGTTGCGCGCTTGGCCGCAGAGGTGGCGGAAGCGGGGCTTGCTGGTCGCCCCATGCCGGATCTCGGAGTCACACACATGAAGGCGGAATGGCTGGATCTGCTCAATGCCCTCTACGTCAATGCGCTTAAGCGAGGCGGACACCTTAAGCGTCCGCTCCTGACCTCGTGATGCAGGCCAGCGATTCAGACATGGGGAACCCGCACGAGGCGATGGCCGATCGTCTTCGGTTGTGCGTGCCGCGCGACCTCTGGCAGTACAGGCAGTGGCTGCTGTGGCGCTATGAGCCCGGCCAGGATAAGCCCAGGAAAGTGCCTTACTACATCAGCGGCGCGCGGCGCTCTGGTAGGCAGGGAGATGCCGCAGACATGTCCGGCCTCGCCACCTTCGATCAGGCCGAGACCCTGTTCCGCGCCGGCGGGTATGACGGCGTCGGCTTCGCAGTCTTGGAGTCGTCGCCAGTCAAGGCGATCGATCTCGATGCCTGCGTCGATGGCAACGGCCAACTTCTGCCCGAGGCAGAAGCCATTGTGAACGAGGCGGACAGCTATGCCGAACTGTCGCCCAGCCGCGGCGGCGTGCGCATCCTGGTCTACGGCACCATGCCCTCGACGAAGGCGATGAACCGATTCGGCCCTGGCCGGCACCTCGAGCTCTTCGGCACCAGCGGCTTCGTCACTGTCACCGGCAACGTGCTGGGAGAATCGACTGTGCGGCCGATGTCGCCGGAGTTCCGCAACTGGCTATGCGCGCAGGCGGGCGTCGATACCCGCCCCGTCTCGGAAGTCCCATCCATCCCGACGCAGACCGTCGATGCAAAGCAGATAGAACACCTGCGCGGCGCACTCACCGCGCTCGACCATACCGACTACCACCAGTGGATCAATGACGGCATCGCGCTTAAGTGCCTGGGCGCCGTCGGGCTCGAGATGTGGGTCGAGTATGGCCAACGCTTCGACGGGTTCAACATCAATGAGGCGCGTCAGAAGTGGGCTGGCTTCCGGCCGACACGTGCCGACTTTCGCTCGATCTTCGCGAGGGCCCAGGCTCGCGGATGGATCAACCCCATGTCGAACGCAGCGGCGGTCGCGGCGCGCGCGGTCAGCCCTGACGGGTTGCTGCTGACCGTCACCCAGCTGCGCGACCGGGCGCAGAGCCTGCGCTGGGCTGTGAAGGGGGCCGTGCCCGACAACTCGATCGGCATGATCTTCGGCGCGTCCGGCACCTTCAAAAGTTTCATCGCGCTCGACTATGCGCTGCACCGGGCCTACGGCATGCCATGGATGGGCCGCAAGACGAAGCAAGCCGTCCCGATCTACCTGGCCGCTGAAGGCAGCGCCGGCCTCTGGTGGCGCCTCGATGCGTGGCACCGTATGCATGGCATGGATCCGGCGGCCTGCCCACTGCGCGCCGTCATCGTGCCGCTGTCCCTCAGCACCGAAGCCAGCACCCTGCGCGCCGCGGTAGAGGCCGAGGCGATCAAGCCCGGCGACATCGTCATCGACACCATGTCGCAGACCTTCAGCGGCGAGGAAAACAGCGCGAAGGAAGTCGCCGAGTTCTTCAGGCGCATCAGCACTGAACTTCGCCAGGCCTTCGAGTGCACCGTGTTGATCGTCCACCACTCTGGGCACAACGCAACCGAGCGGGCTCGCGGTTCCAGCGCCATGCTGGCCAACCTCGACTTCCAGTTCTCGGTTCAACGCGAGGACGGCTCGATGTTCGCGACCCTGGAATGCGTGAAGCAAAAGGAGTCCGAGCGCTTCGAACAGTCGGTCTTCTCGCTTGAACGCTTCGTGCTCGCTCACGACGAGGACCAGGACGAGATTTCCAGCCTCGCCGCTCGCCATGTAAATCAAGCCTCTGAATTGCTGACCGCAATTGATAACCGCAACGAGACCGCCAATTCAGTGTTTATTCGGTTCGTGCGTGAGCACGGTAATTTTGAAATTGTTCGCCGCGAATTTATGAATTGGCTTGGAGATAAAAAGCAAGCGACGAAGCGCAGCGATTGGAAGCGCGCCCTCGATTTCGCCGTGACTCAGAAGCTCGTCGGAACAGACCAGAGCGGCCGCATCTGGGTACTCGAAGGAGGCGTTGCATGACCCGTTGCAAGACCGTTGCAGACCCGTTGCAGACGTTGCCAGCGTTCGGCGTTGCACGGACCCCCTACTACGTAGGGGGGTTCTCCGTTGCAACGCACTCCGCAACGCCCCCCGTTGCAACGCCTGATGCAACGCCTGAGTCATGGCGCCCAAGTTACCGGCACACCGAGCACAGCTTGGCGGAAACGAGGAAACGATTAATTGAATTAGAAGCAAAGCGGGCGGCAAAAAATGGATTAACCCGCACAGATGCATGCCCTTGGCCATATCACACCCTGGAAGGCCAACACTGGACGGCATGTTTTCTTTTAGCTGGAGGTAAATTGAAATGAATTCCAATGAAGTGGTGGAGAATTCCGATGAGGTGCAAAAGCTTCGACCCGAGGACGACGCTGTAACCCCGGTGCCGTCGCGCGCGCCCGCGCGTTTGCCGGCGGACGAGGCATCGGACCGCCTCGGCTACGAGCCATTCGGCTACGCGGAGCGCTCGTGATCCTCGCCATCGACCCCGGCACCTCGCAGTCCGGCTGGTGCGTGTACGACGGGCAACGCGTGGCCGACTCGGGGGTGACGCCGAACGCCGAACTGCTCACGATGCTGCAGGCAGAGCAGGCCGAGCCTCTGCGCTTGGCCGTCGAGATGATCGCGAGCTACGGCATGCCTGTCGGTCGCGAGATCTTCGAGACCTGCGTGTGGATCGGGCGCTTCGTGCAAGCCTGGCCGGGCCAACCCGCCGAGCTCGTCTACCGCAAGGACGTGAAGCTGCACCTGTGCGGCACACCGCGGGCCAAGGACGCCAACGTACGCCAAGCGCTCATCGACATGTTCCCTGCGGCGGGCGGGGGCAAAACGCCGCAGATCGGCACGAAGGCGCAACCGGGCCCGCTGTTTGGCGTGAGCTCGCACGCGTGGCCGGCGCTGGGCGTGGCCGTCACTGCGCTGCATCGCAGTCGAGGTGCGGCATGAGGGCGAGCAAGGCGCGCAGAACGCGCCCATCTCGCGCGAGTGCAGCCCTCGATCGGACGTGGGAGCAAGCCTGTGCCTGGGCGCGAGAGGTCAGAGCGCAGAGGCAACGCGTGATCGAGGCGATGCAGAGGGCAGGGGAGAAGGCGCAATGACCGACATCAAAACTTTGCCAGGCGTGCACTGGTGGGCCGTGATTGTGGACATGGAGAAGCGCGGCTACACCCATGCGGCGATGGGCGCTGCGGTCGGGGCCTCGCGCACCGCAGTCGAGAGTTGGAAGAACCGGGACAACGAGCCTGGCCACGACATCGGCGAGCGGTTGTGCGCGCTGTGGCGGGTGGTGACGGGGCGGCCTCGCGAGGAGTTGCCGCGCAAGGCGGGCGGCGTGCTGTCAGCTGCCTCGTTCCGGTAGCCAAGATTTCGGCAGGGGTTGGCACGAAAGTGCCCCGGTCCACAACACCGGAGCAACCCATGGGCCGTACCGCCGCACCCGCCACGCCTGGCACCGATCCCGCCGCAGCGCCGGCACCCGAAGACGGCGTGCCCGCAGTGCCCGAGACCCCCGAGGAGAAGGTGGCGCGCCTCGAGCGCGAGATGGCGGACATGAAAGCCCTGGTGCAATCGATCGGTCGCAATCAGGCCGTGCAGCATCAGCCTGCCGTCGCTCTGCCCGAACTGGCCGACATCATGGCCAAGAAGCCCGACTTCTCCGTGCTCACGAAGCAGGGCTGGTACGTGCCGGCCGTGCTGCCCAGCCAACGCACGGGCTCGGGGGCCTGACCATGTGCGGAGGCGGCCCCAAAGCTCCCCCACCGGCGCCGCCGCGAGAAGACCCGCAGGTGGCAGCCGACCGCGCTGCTGCTGAAGCTGCGAGCAAGGCCAACGCGGACGCTGCGGTGCGCCGCGGCAACCAGCGCCGCAGTGCGCTATCCACCGGCGCCGGAGGCGGTTCCTCTGCGCTGGCCTACGGCAAGACCACCTTGGGCGAGTAATGACCGAAGCCGCGCAACAGCTGGAGCGCCGCCTGCAGCAGTTGATGGCGCAGCGGCTCCCGAACGAATCCATCTGGCAGGACGTATTCCAGTACCTGGCGCCTGAGCGCGCCATCGGCTGGTTCTCCAGCCCGACAGAGGCAGCAGGCTCCACTGCTGCCCGCCAGCGCGCGGAGATCTTCGACTCGACCGCCATCGATGCGGGCGAGGTGCTGAAGTCAAACATCGCGTCCTGGATGACGCCGGACAACAGCCGGTGGTTCTCGCTCGACGTGGGCCAGGAGGATGACGAGCAGGCCGTGGCCTGGATGGACGGCGCCGCTCAGTTCCTCTTCGAGCACATCACGTCCGCAGGCTTCGGTGCCGTGGCCGGTGAGTGCTACAGCGACATGGTGCCCGCGGGCTGGTTCGTGCTCTACATCGACGAGGGCAAGGACGAGAAGGGCCGCCCTATCGGTGGCTACAACTTCGAGCAGTGGCCGCTCTACCAGTGCTACGTCGCGAGCAGCCGGCCCGCCGGTCGCGTGGACACGATCTGTCGCGTCTTCGATCCCACTGTCGAGCAGGTGGTCGCCGAGTACGGCATCGACAAGGTCAGCGACGAGACGGCCAAGAAGTTCCAGGACGGCAAGCTGACCGAGAAGGTGCCCATGCTGTGGGTCATCGAGCCGCGGCGCGAGGGCCAGTACGGCGCCAAGCTGGCGAAGAACCTGCCGTTCCGCTCCTGCCACATGGAGCGCCAGAAGAAGCACATCGTGCGCGAGTCGGGCTATCACGAGTTCCCGTGCGCTGTGCCGCGCTGGCGCCTGATCCCCGGTACGCCGTACGCCACGGGCCTTGGCTCCAACGTGCTGCCCGATGTCAAGACCCTGAACAAGATCGTCGAGATGGAGCTGATGAACCTCGACATCGCCGTGGCCGGCATGTGGAAGGTCGTGGACGACGGCGTGCTCAACCCTAAGAGCGTGCGCATCGGCCCGCGCAAGATGATCGCCATGGCCAGCATCGAGAGCATGCAGGCGCTGGAGACCGGAGCGGACTTCAACGTGTCGTTCTCCAAGGGCGACCAGTTGCGCCAGTCGATCCGCCGCGCGCTGCTGGCCGACCTGCTCACGCCCGTGGGCGGCCCGGTGCGCAGTGCCACCGAGATCTCGCAGAACATCAACCAGATTCGCCAGCTGATGGCGCCGCTGGTCGGCCGCTTCCAGTCCGAATTCCTGCAGGTGGTGGTCGAGCGCTGCTTCAACATCGCATTCCGTGCTGGCGCGCTGGTCGAGGCCCTGGGTCCTGTGCCTGAGGGACTGCTGGATGGCGACTACTCCGTCAAGTACATCAGCCCGCTTGCCCGCTCCCAGTTGATGGAGGAGGTCACGGCGATCGACACCTTCATCGCCGGCCAGGTGGCGCTGGCTGGATCCACGCAAGATATGACCGTCATGGACGCGATCAAGCTGGACGACGCAGCCTACGAGAAGGGCAAGGCCCTGGGCGTGCCGGCCAAGTTGCTCCGAGGTCCCAAGGAGCTCGCCGAGAAGCGCGACATGGACAGCAAGAACCGGCAGCAGGCCGAGCAGGCGCAGCAGCAGCAGGCATTGCAGGCGCAAGCCGCATCCACCGCCATTGAGTCCGCTGCGGCCGCCTGATGCACTACCGCGACCTGACGGCCGAGCAGCTGGCCGAGACCTACCGCCAGATCTTCGAGGTGGACCAGCGCGGCGCGCTGATCCTCGAGCACCTGATCGCCAAGTTCAGCAAGGGCGCCAAGGTCGAAGGCGGCATCGATGCGGTGCTCGCCACCTATCACCGCTTGGGGGAGAAAAGCGTGGTGCAGCACATCGTCAATCAGATCAACCGGGCGAACAGCGTGCCCGATAACGAGGAGAGCGAGTAATGAAATTCGGAGTCAAGCATGCATATCTGGAAGGAGAACCTGGCGCGGGTGGCGGCGGTGCTGCTGTCACGCCTGCCGCAGCCACTCCCGCCCCCGATGGTGCAGGAGCCCCCGCCGTCCAACCGGGCGCAGCGCCGGGCAGCGGCGCGCCGGCAAGCGGAGATGGCAATCCAGCGAGCTCGGCGCTGAGCGGTGGCGCTGAGTGGACCATCGAGAGCATCCCCGAGAAGTTCCGCGTCAAGAACGACGCCGGCGAGTTCGACCACCAAGCCATGCTGCGCAAGGTGGACGAGCACCGCAGTGCGCTGGAGAAGCGCATGGGCTCGGGCGACATCCGCCCCAAGTCCGCGGCCGAATACAAGCTGCCCCAGAGCGACACCTTCAAGACGCTGCAGATCGACGAGACGCAGGCCAAGGCATTCCAGGAGAAGGCCCACGGCTGGGGCCTGAGCCAGGGCCAGTACGAAGCCGTCATGACCGAATGGGCCACGCTCGCCCCGCAGTTGGTCAATGCCGGCCAGGCGGAGACCGTAGACAGCGCCGTGGCCTCGCTGAAGGAGGTCTGGAAGGACCAGTACGACGCCAACATCAAGGAGTCGTTCCGCGTGGTGAGCCGAGTGTCCGAAGCGGCCGGCATCCCGTTCGATGAAGTCGAGAAGGCGATCGGCAACAACCCGACGGCGATCCGCCTCTTCGCCGCCCTTGCCCCCGAGATGCGCGAGGACGCCACACCAGCGGCAGCCAACGGCGGCACCGGCGGCGGTGCACAGACCCGCTCGCAGTACGTCGCCGAGAACTGGGCCGCGTACAGCAACCCCCAGGACCCGAAACACAAGATGGTCACCGACCACGCGAATGCGCTGGCCGCACGCGAGGCCGCGCGCATGCCCAAGAACTGATTTTGCGGTTGTCTCCACCCGTGCCTCGCAAGGGCACTTAGGCCCGCTTCGGCGGGTCTTTTTTATGCAGCCAAGATTTCGGCAGCATGAAATTCGACATTGCAGGCCACGGCCCCGCAGTGGCAAGCGGGATCACCACCAAGCCCGCGATAGCCAGCGATGCAGGCCCCGGCAACGGGATCACCTGAACGGCGAACACCAGTTCAACTTTCAGGAGCGATTCATGACCGATACCGTGACCCGCCAGTTCGTAACGCAGTTCGACAGCGACCTGCGCCTACTGGCCCAACAAAAGAATTCCCGCCTGCGCGCCACCGTCTTCGACCGCGGCACGATCGAGGGCGCGAGCTTCACCATCAACAACCTGGACAAGGTCGAGATGGACGAGAACACCGTGCGCCACGGTGACACCCTCTGGTCCGACATCGACCACACGGCTCGCACCGTGCCGATGCGTGACTTCTTCAAGGCCCTGCCGCTCGACAAGGCGGACGTGCCGAAGATGAAGGTCAACCCGGTGACGGGTGGCCAGTACATGCAGCAGCTGGTGGCCGCGCGCAACCGCAAGATCGACGACATCATCTTCGCCGCTGCCCTGGGCTCGATCAACAGCGTGGACGGCTCGACCGGCCCCTACACCCTGCCTGCCGGCCAGATCATCGCCGCGGGTGGCACTGGCCTCACCAAGGCCAAGATCATCCAGGCGCGCACGATCTTCATGGCGAACGAGATAGGCGAAGAGGACGACGAAGAGCTCTTCATGCTCTACGACGCCCTGGGCGCCTCGCAGATCCTGGCGGACACCACGCTCACCAGCGCGGACTTCATGGCCGCCAAGATGCTGCAGACGGGCGAGGTCTCGGGCAAGTGGATGGGCTTCACCTGGATTCCATTCCAGCGCGTGCAGAACGCCGCCGGCGTGCGCACCACGGCCGCCTATTCGAAGACGGCCCTGCACTTTGGTACGGGCTTCGAAGAGGGCGACGTTGCGGTGCGTGCCGACAAGAAGAACACCACGCAGGTCTCCATGGCCGGCAGCTACGCCGCGGGTCGTCAGGACGAGAAGAAGGTCGTCCAGATCTCCTACCAGTAATCCAACCTGACATCGGAGAAACACCATGGCTGAAGTCAACGTCACCCGTACCAAGCTGGCCCAAGTGGCCGGCACGAAGTCGCCTGCTGCGACCTACAACGGCGCCAAGGCGATCGTCATCGAGACACCTGCGGCCTACGCTGCGCCTGCTCAGAACGACATCGCCGGCACCGAGATTTACCTGCGCAAGGGCGATCGCGTCCTGGCGCCCGTCACCGTCTCGTGCGCCGCCGGCACCGCCTCGAGCACGCTATCGGTGGGCATCCGTGATGCAGTCACGAAAGTGGCTGTGGATGCCACCGCCCTCGTGAATGCGGCCGCGATCAACGCTGCGGCGACCGCGCAGTTCAACACCGGCACGAAGCTGATCAGCGGTCAGACCTACCTGATGCCGCAGGACGTGGAAATCTATCTCACGTTCGGCGGTGCGGTGGGTACGGCCAACCAGGCGATCCGCGTCGAGCTCGAAGTCGTCGCGCCGTAACTGGGGCTTGCCCCGCAACCGAGGGGCTGGCCGCTGGTCAGCCCTTTTCTTGTTTCTGGAGGACTGAATGACGCCGATCGGGATCTGCTCCAACGCACTGCTGCAGTTCGGCAAGTCGCCGATTGCCAGCTTCGAGGAGCCCGGCGACCTGGCGCGCCTGTGCTCCAACCTCTACCCGGGCGAGCGCGATTCGATCCTGCGAGAGAACGATTGGAACTGCTCGATCAAGCGCGACATCCTCGCGCCGATGGCCAGCGCGCCGGCGTTCGGGTTCTCGGCCCAGTTCCAACTTCCCGGCGACTTCCTGCGCATGGTCAGCATCGGCGACGTGCTGGTGGGCGAGCCGCAGTGCCGCTCCTTCAAGGTCGAGGGCCGGCGCGTGTTGGCCAGCGGCACGACGCTACCGATCGTCTACGTCTACCGTAGCGATGAAGCCGAATGGGATGCGAAGCTGGTGGAACTGATGACGGCGCGCATGGCCTGGAAGCTGTGCTACGCCGTGACGCAATCGACCAGCCTGCGCGACGAGCTCAAGGCCGAATACAGCGCGCTCGCCAAGGCGGCGCGTGCGATCGACGCGCAGGAGAACCCCAGTGCGCAGTTGGGCGAGGACTCGCCGCTTATCAGCGCGAGGTACTGAATGCCGAAGTTCAGCCTCCTGCAGAGCAACTTCACGGGTGGCGAACTGTCCCCCGCGCTGGCGCTCGGCCGCGTGGACATCGCCAAGTACAACAACGGGGTGAAGCGCCTGGAGAACTGCCAGGTGACGGTGCAGGGCGGGGCCAAGCGCCGGCCCGGCACGCGCTTCATCGCTGCCACCAAGATCGCCAACAAGCGGGCGCGTCTCATCGAGTTCGTCTACAACCGCGGCCAGGCCTATGTGCTGGAGCTCGGCGACGGCTACATGCGCTTCTTTGCTGACCGCGCGCAGATCGTCAACGGCACGCCCGTGGAGGTGGTGTCCCCCTACACCGAGGCCCAGCTGCCAGCGGTCAACTACGTGCAGAAGGCCGACACCGCCTTTTTCGTGCAAGAGGGCGTGTTTCCCCATCGGCTGCAGCGCTTCAGCACCATCGAGTGGCGAATGGGCGTGGTGCCGTTCATCACGCCTGCATTCGAGGAACAGGGGCAGTACCCGCTCGTCAGTCTGCAGTTCACGATTGCCCCCGGCATCCCCGTCCCGCCGGGCACCTACATCCTGACGGCTGCGGCGGCCATCTTTCTAAGGTCCGACGTGGGCCGGCTCCTGAGTGCCAACAGCGGCACCGCCAAGATCATCGGGTACACCAGCAACACCGCGGTGACGGTGCAGGTTCTCAGCACCTTCAAGAACCGTGACCTCTTCGCGGGTAGCTGGAACCTCGAGGGCTCGCCGCAGGACAGCATCGCACCGTCGAGCAAAGGGCAGGTTGGACAGCTCATCTCGCTGAACGCGAACTTCACCTACCTCTCGTCGCAGAAGACCATCACCGCCTTCGTGTCCGGCTATGGCACGGTCGCCGTGGAGGTCACCGGGCACGGCTACGTCGCGGGGGATACCGTCAACGTGAGCGGCACCAGTCGCATCGATGGCAACTGGGTGGTGAACCGCGTTATCGACGCCAACCATTTCAACTGGATGGCACCGACGCTCCCCGACGGCATCCTTGGCACCACGGGCACCGTCGCAAAGATCCAAGTCTCGGCGGACAGCGAGGTTTGGCAGCCGACCGACGTGGGCAGCTACGTGAACATCAATGGCGGACTGGTTGAGATCACCGAGTTCGTCAACGTGGGCACCGTCAACGGGCGCGTGCTGCGCGAGTTGGCTGCCGACGTGCCG
Source organism: Variovorax sp. PBS-H4 (assembly GCF_901827205.1). Classification (NCBI taxonomy): domain Bacteria; kingdom Pseudomonadati; phylum Pseudomonadota; class Betaproteobacteria; order Burkholderiales; family Comamonadaceae; genus Variovorax; species Variovorax sp. PBS-H4. Next base: position 1,653,780 of record NZ_LR594675.1, read on the forward strand.
GCCGGCGCGAATGCTTGGACGCTCGAGCAGGTGGCGTGGAATGCCAGCAAGGGCTACCCGCGCGCGGTCACGATCAACAAGCAGCGGCTGATGTTCGCCGGCTCGCCCGGCTACCCGCAGCACGTCTGGGGTAGCGAGATCCAGGGCTACCTGAATTTCCAGTTCGGCACGGCCGATGACCAGGCCTTCCGTTTCGAGATCGACGGCCCGCGCAACAGCCCAATCCGCCACCTCGCGCCCGCCAAGCAGCTGCTGGTGCTTACCGAGGCCGATGAGATGAGCCTGAAGGGTGGACAGGAAAAGCCGATCACGCCGACCAACATTCAGAAGACCGACGAGTCCACTGTCGGCGCCGGCGCGGTGCGTCCGATCAAGGTTGGCAACGAGATGGTATTCGTGCAGGCTGCGGGCAAGAAGATCGCCGGCATTGGCTACCGCTACGAGATCGACGGCTTCGACTCGCCCGACCGGACCATCTTCGCCTCGCACATCACGGGCACTGGGGTCGTACAACTGGCCCATCAGAAAGAGCCGGACTCCACGCTTTACGCCGTGCGCGCAGACGGGCAGCTTGCCGCGTGCGCCTACGACATCTCGCAGGAGGTGACGGGCTGGGGCCGGTGGATCACGCAGGGCAGTTATGAGTCGGTGGCGTGCGTGCCCACGGCCATCGGCGAGGACACCTACGCGATCGTCGCGCGCACCGTCGGCGGAAGCACCGTGCGCTACGTCGAGGTGTTCGACCCTGACATGCTGGTGGACTGCGGCATCACAGGCACGAGCGTGGGCGGGCAGGCGACTTGGACCGGCCTGGGGCACCTTGAGGGCATGGTGGTGCAGGCCTGGGCGGACGGTGCCTACATGGGCGAGTTCACCGTGACCGGCGGCCAGATCACGCTGCAGCGCAACGCCAACAGCGTGCAGATCGGGCTTGGCTTCACCTGCCTGGTCGAGATGCTGCAGCCGGAGGTGGGCGGCAATGGCTCGACGGCACAAGGCTCTCAGGTCCACGTCAACGAGGTCATCATTCGCACGATCAACACCAAGGCGGCGCTCATCAACGGGCAGCCGATCGATCCGCGCCGGTTCGGGGAAGCCCTGCTTGACCAGCCAATTCCCGACTTCGACGGCGATGTGCGCGTGACCACGCTTAGCGACGAGATGTACCGCACGAGCCAGATCATCACCCAGCCGTACCCGTTGCCGTTCCACCTGCTCGACGTGATCCGCAGTGTGACGATCAACAACTGAGGGCGCCATGAAAGTCGAAGTCGCCACCCCCGAAGACGCCGCCGAGATCGCGGCGCTTGGCCGTCTGCTCCACGACACGAGCAGCTATGCAGACATCCCCTACAACGAGGCGAAGGTCGCCACCCTGATGCAGCACCTGACCAAGGGCGGGGACAACGTCGTCTTTGTGGTGCGGCGCGATGGCGCGATCGTGGGCGGCATCGCTGGCAGCGTGGCGCCGCAGTGGTTCAGCGACGAACTGCTTGGGTACGAGTTCTCCTTCTTCGTCGAGCCGAGCGCACGCCACAGCGGCGCGGCCGTGAAGCTGCTGCTGGCTTTCAAGTCCTGGTGCAAGGCGCGCGGTGCGAAGAAGGTCCGCATCGGCATCACCACTGGCATCCACGAGGAGCTCACCGGCAAGTTCTACCGGCGCATGGGCTTCCAGGACGCCGGCACGCTTTTTCAATTGGAGGTCTGACCATGGGCATCGAAACAGTCATCGCCATCGGGCTTGCGGCAGCCGGCACGGCCGTGAGCGTCTATGGCCAGCAGCAGCAGGCGAAGGCAGCGGAGAACGTTGCCAACATGCAGGAGCAGCAGGGCAAGGAAGACGCCGCCTTTGCTGCCAGCGAGGCGCAGGTGCAGGCTCGCATGATCCGCAAGGCGGGGGAGAAACAGCGAGCGGATGCGCGCGCCTCACTCGCCGGTGCCGGGGTGACGGTGGGTGTAGGCACTGCCGAGCAGATCGACAAGGAAATCCAGGGCGACAGCGAGCAGGACGCGCTGATGGCGATCTACGACGGTTCGAACCGCTCGCGTGCGATCACCCAGAGTGCCAACCAAGAGGCGTACCGCAGTCGCAACGCTGCGCAGGCCGCGCGAATCGGCTCCGTGAGCTCGGCGCTTCAGGGCGGCGCGACCATCGCGAAGGGTTGGAACACCACGAATTCGAAGAAGGTGGCGTAAGTGGCGAAGATCCCGACCGGCCAGTTCGGCTACCGCACCCCCCAGGGCGGCGACATCACGCCCATGCCCCGCGTGGACAACCAGGTGGGCGACGCGCTCAAGCAACTGGGCAACACGGCGGTGGCCGCCGGCGGCAACATGCTGGAGGAGCAGCAGCGCGAGGCGCGGCTGGCCGCCGATCGTGCCGCGCAGGCGCAGGCCCTGACCGCGCACGCGACCATCCAGAACGGCCTGGCTGACAGCTTCGACGCAATCCAGGCCGACCTGCTGGACGGCAAGACCGACAAGCTCGCCGCCGAGGCAGCGTGGAAGGAGGCCTCGAAGAAGGTGGTGGCCGACAACATCCAGTCGGTGCCGGCCGATCGACAGCAGTTGGTCACGGCCCAGGTGCAGGGTCTGCAGGGTCAGCTGCAAAACAAGCTCTTCGACACCTTCCGCAAGCGCGACCAGCAGGACGTGTCCGCCAGCCTCCTGACCTACAACGAGCAGATGCAGCGCTTCGCCGGCACGGACCCTGCCGCCGCGGTGAAGCAGTACCACACCTTCGCCGATCAGATGGGGCCTGCCGCAGGCTGGACGCCCGAGCAGATCGCCAAGTCCAAGCAGCAGTTCACCGAAGGGGTCACCTTCAACCAGTTCCGCCGCCAGGGCCAGGCGGCCATGCAGTCGGGCAGCGTGGGCGCGATCGACGAGGTGCAGAAGCGGCTCGCCGGCCCCGAGGGCGATGCACTGGATCCGGCCAAGCGCAACACCCTGGACCAGACCCTCTTCGGCTGGAAGCAGAGCATCGAGGCGCGCGAGGCGCGCAACGCCGACAAGGCCGAGCGCGAGCAGCTGAAGCGCTTCAACACGGCGACCGACGCGCTCAATCAGGGGCGCGACCTGGTGCTCAACGGCGCCGCGCTGTCGCCCGACTTCATCGCCGACCTGAGCACCAAGGCGCAGGGAACCGGGCTTGAGAAGGACGTGCAGACGCTGCTGGAGGTGCAGAAGCAGGCCAGCGGGTTCGCCAACCTGTCGGCGCCCCAGCGCGCGGCACAGCTCGAGCAGGCGCGCGGCCGGCGCGCGGACCCGTCCCGCGGCTTCGACCCCCAGGACGAGAAGCAACTGAACGCCGCGCAGCAGATCAATGACCGCCTGAACAAGCGCATCAACGACGGCGAGGCGTGGGCCGCGGCGCAGAGCGTGGGCGTGATCCGCGAGGCGCCGGCGCTGACCATCGGCAACGCCGACCAGGCCCTGCAGGTGTTCCAGCAGCGCACGCGCGACATCGGCGCCGTCGAGGCATGGGCCGGCAAGAAGGTCTCCCCACTGCAGCCCGCCGAGGCCGAGCAGTTGCAAAAGATGGTCCGGTCCCTGAAGCCCGACGCGGCCGCGTCCCTGCTGGGCCAGATCGGCGGCGTGGTGGGCGATCCCGAGCGCATCGCGGCTGTCGCCAAGCAACTCGGCGACAAGGACAACACGATGGGCATGGCGATGCTCTACGCCAATTCCAAGACGACACAAGGCCGCTACACCGCCGAGCTCATCCTGCAGGGCGAGCAGGCGATCAAGGACAAGATCGTCAAGGTGGACGGCGCGGCCGAAAGCGGCTGGCGCGCGGAGATCGCCAAGCGCGTGCGCGGCGCCTATTCGAACCAGGAGGTCGAGAACAACGTGGTCGAGGCGGCATTCAAGATCGCCGCGGCCAAGCAGGGCGACGTGGACAACGCCATCAACCTCGCCGCCGGCGGCATCGTCGAGCGCAACGGCGGCAAGATCCCGCTGCCGTACGGCATGAAGGAACCGGAGTTCGAGAAGCGGCTGGCCGCGATCACACCCGAGTCGCTGCTGCCGCAGGTGTCGGCGCGCCCAGTCAACCCCGCTACCGCTGATCGTTCCGCGTCCACTTCACCTGCCGATGCTTTCGTGCTGGTTGGCCCAACGCGCATGCCGCTCGCCGACTTCGTGAAGACGCTTCCCGACGCGCGGCTGGTGCACGCCGGGCAAGGCCTCTACAACGTGCGCGCCGGCAATCAGCTGGTGACGAACGAGCGCGGCCAGCGCATTACGCTGAAGGTGTCGCCGTGATTGATTCGATGTTCCAGGCCGGCACCGACCAGGCGCTCGACGACCAGGTGGCGCGGCCGAAGCCGTTCCAGCCCGAGGCGCCCGGCTTCAGCTTCGGTGCACTGGCCAAGGCGCCTTTCCAGGGAGTGAGTGCCGGCAGCACCGAAGGCGCTGCGTTCGCAGCCGAAATCCTCGGTGCATTCGGACAGACCGAGGCGGCAACTGGAACGGCCAGCGGGCGCGGCATGTTCGCCACGCAGACCCCAGAGGAGCGCAAGCAGGCCGAGGAGGCGCGCCGCAAGGTGCTGGAGAACGACAACCTCTTCAGTAACGAGGCGGGCGACGAACTGCGCCGGCGCGCCAAGGACGTGATGCCCGACCCGACGCAGACCCATGCGGCCGCGCAAGTGGTGGCTGGCGTGGCGAAGTTCGCCACGAAGGCAGTCGGCTACACGGCGGCAGCCGGCCCACTCGCTCCGGTTCTGCTGGGTGGCGATGAAGGATTGACCGAGGCCGACAAGCTGAAGCAGGAGGGCGTGGACATCGAAACGCGCACGAAGGCCGGCGCTGTGGCTGGCACGGTGGCCGGCGTTTCCATTGCGCTGCCGGTGGCCATCCCGAGCTCGGCGGTCAAGACCGCGGCGCTGGTGGTGGCCGGCGGCCCCGGCGGCTTCGTCGCCCAGAATGCAGCCGAGCGCGCGATCCTGCAGAACGCCGGCTACGACAAGCAGGCGAGCCAATACGACCCGCTCGACCCGGTAGGCCTGGCGCTTTCCACGCTGGTGCCGGCTGGCTTCGGTGCGGTGGCGGTGCGCGGCGCGCGCGTAAAGGCTGCGCCCACGCTCAAGGACGTGGTCCTGGGCATCGAGAGCGGCGGCCGACGCTACGGCGCAGACGGCAAGATCCTCGAAGGCCCCCAGGTGAAGGGCGGCACCGCCAAGGGCGAGATGCAGGTGATGGACGCCACGAACCTCGATCCGGGGTTCGGGGTGCGGCCCGCAGCCGACAACAGCCCGGCCGAGCGCGCGCGCGTGGGCAGCGACTACCTGGATGCCATGCTCAAGCGCTACGGCGGCGACGAGGCGAAGGCCATGGCCGCGTACAACGCTGGCCCGGGCGCACTGGATGCAGCGCTGAAGAAGGGCGGCAATTGGCTCGACCACATGCCCGCGGAGACGCAGGCCTACGTCACCAAAGGGATGAAGAAGCTCGGCGGCGAGCGCACGAATGCGGCAGCGCGCGCGGCCATCGCGGCCGATGCCGATACGGTCGCCGCTGCGCGCGTGCGGCAGACCGGCCAGACGATCGACAGCTACCGGCTGACGCCCGACAGCGACCTGCCCGGGATGACGGCGCACCAGGACGCCATGGAGTCGGCGCACGCCATGCTTGCCCGCGGCGAGCCGGTGCAGGTGGCCGACCTGATCCGCGCGTCCGACACGCCGCCGTCGATCCTGTCCGTCGCATCAGACACCAAGCCTGGCGCCGGCCAAGCCATCGAGCCGGTATCCGCACGCCTGCAGTCCGACACTGGCCTGCAGTTCACCGTCGAGCGCGACTTCCGCGGCAAGTACACGGCCAAGAATGACGCCGGCGAGGCGATCGGCTCCGTCATTTACACCGACACGCCGCAGGGCGGCTACCGCGTGACTGGCGTGGAAGTGAAGCCGGATTTCCAGCGGCAGGGCGTGGCATCGGCCATCTACGATTTCCTGGAACACTCCGTCACCAAGCAGCCCATGGAGGCGAGCGGGTCGCAGAGCCCGGCTGGTGCCGCGTTCCGTGAAGCGCGCAAGCAGCGCCAGGTCGATCAACCCACGTCGCGCGCGCTGTCGCCCGAGCAACGTGTGGCAGCTACGGTCAACGGTGCCCGCGCGTTGCAGGACGTGATGCCCGCGCGCGCCGCGCCGGCCACTGGCCGGCAACTGTTCGAAGCCGCGGGCGAGTCCGCCGGTCCCGTCAAGCCGATAGCCGATGGCGCCGGTGCGGCCCTGGGCAAGCAGGCCGCCGAGGTGGCAGACATCAACCCCGACTTGATGGTGCAACTGGAGGGCATGGACAAGCCGCAGCGCGTGGGCGACCTGCTCGAGGCGGTGAAGAAGGAAGCGGCCGAGGACGCACAAGAAGCGTCCTTCGTCGAGACGGCGGTGAACTGCCTACTACGCAGCGCCTGAGATGAGCAACACGATCGCCAGAACTGTCGCGGCGAGGGCCATGCATCCAAGGATGAACCCGTACGCCCGTGCTGCCTCGACCGCCGCGCGCCAGCGGCCGGTGGCCGCCCAGGTCGCGAGGGGAGCGATGGAGAACAACGCGACGAGCGCCGCGATGAACAACAGAAAGGACTTCATGTGAAGCCGGATTGTGCAGCAGCGGTGCAAGCCGTGGCTAAAACCTTGGGGCGCAAGCCATTGACCGACGCCCAGATCAAGGCTGTCGATGACCGCATCAGCGCGACCATGCGCCAGCTCGCGCGCACCGACCCCGAATGGCAGGCCAAGAGCCGCGACGAGCGAGTGATGGCCGCTTCCGAGCAGGCCATGGCAGACATCCAGGCCGAAGCGGCGCGCAAGGTCGAGAACACCCAGCGCCAGATCCTGAAGACCGCAGCGACGGAAACCCGCATCACCGACACCATGGCCGGCATGAAGGAGGGGCGCAATCGCGCCCTTGTGAACGACATCGACCAGACCGGCCACTACATCAATGGGATCAAGCAGGAGGCGGTCGGCAACCTGGTGAACCTGATGGACGCGGCGAGGGGCGGGGAGGGGGCCGGCTTCGGGCGGCGCGTGCTCATGTTCCTGTTCGACGCCGACAACCCCGGGATGACGCGCGACCTCTCGACCGAGATCTTCCGCAATGGTGACGGATCTACCGGCAACAAGGTGGCGCAACTGGGCGCGCAGGCGTACCTCAAGGTAATCGAAACCCTGCGTCAGCGCTTCAACTCGGCCGGCGGTGACGTGGGCCGGCTCGAGTACGGCTACATCCCCCAACCGCACGATGCCGGCAAGGTGCGCGGCGCCGGAGGCGATGCGGCGCGGCAGGCATGGGTGGACAAGATACTGCCTTTGCTCGACCGCGGCCGCTACGTCGATGAGGCAGGCGCACGCTTGGGGGACGCCGATGTTCGCGCGCTGCTCGGCAAGGCGTGGGAGACGATCAGCAGCGACGGCGCAAACAAGCGCGAGCCTGGCGCCTTTGGTGGTGGCGGCGCCAAGGCGAACGCCGGCAGCGAGTCCCGGCAGATCCACTTCAAGGACGCCGACAGCTATCTCACCTACATGCAGCAGTTCGGCACCGGCAGCATGTACGACGCGGTGATCGGGCACGTCGGGCGCATGGCCCGAGACATCGGCCTGGTCGAGCGCTACGGCCCGAACCCCAATGCACAGATGCGCCTGCAGATGGACCTTGCGGAGCGCGCCGACGGCGGCGTGAAGCGGGACTTCGGGCTTCGGCCTGAAAGCTATTGGGATCAGATCAACGGCACGGCTGGCACGCCGCAGTCGGCCAAGCTCGCGCAGATCGGCACCGATGCCCGCAATATCCAGACGTTCGGGAAGCTGGGTAGCGCGGTCATCTCCAGCATCACCGACCTGGGCACCTTCGCGGTGACCACCGGCTTCAATAAGCTGTCGTACTGGGATGCCATCGCCAACATCGGAAAGAGCGCTGCGTCCAAGGATGCGCGTGACTTCATGACCACGCACGGGATCATCGCGGAATCGATGATCGGCGACATGAACCGTTGGACCGGGGACAACATCCGCCAGACCTGGAGCGGCCGGCTCGCGAACAGCACCATGAAGCTCTCGCTCATGAATGCCTGGACCGACACGCTGCGCCGCGCCTTCTCGCTCACGATGATGCAGGGCATGGCCCGACTGTCCAAGACCGAGTGGGGCAAGTTGGGCGAGTGGGACCGCACGCACCTTGAACGCAAGGGGATCACCGAGGCTGATTGGCAGGTGATCACGAAGGCCGAGCTCACGCACTTCCAAGGCAAGGACCACCTCACGCCTGAGGCCATCCGCGCCACCGGGCACGAGCGCGCCGACGAGGTGGTGGCCAAGGTGCTCGGCCTGATTCAGGATGAGAGCGAGTACGCGGTTCTCAATCCGGACCTCGCCACGAAGACCATCGCTTCGGGCGGCGCGACGCAGCGCGGCACGATCCGGGGCGAGCTCGCGCGCAGCGTCATGCAGTTCAAGTCCTTCCCGATCGCGATGGTGTCGCGGCACTGGCGGCGGATGCTGGAGGCGCCGAAGGTGACCGACGGTAGCGCGCCTGTCTTGGCGAACCGCGTGATGTACGCCGGCGCGCTGATGTTGAGCACCACGGCGCTCGGTGCCATCGCGCTTCAGGCGAAGCAGATCATCGGCGGCAAGGACCCCATCGACATGCAGGGCGAGCACGCTGGCAAGTTCTGGGCGAAAGCGGTGGCACAGGGCGGCGGCCTGTCAATCGTCGGCGACTTCCTGCTGAACGATCCAGCCGACCAGCCCGGCGACTCGCTGGGCAACCTCACGAAGACGGCCGCAGGCCCGGCGCTCGGCGCAGTTGGCGACCTGGCGGGCAAGACCCTGACCAATGCGTACAAGGCTGCCAAGGGGAAGCCCACGCACGCCGCAGCCGAGGGTCTGCAGTGGGTGCGTTCAAACACGCCGTACACGGGCATCTGGTACGCGCGCGCTGCGCTCGACCACGCCGGCATGCACGCGCTGCAGGAGAACCTCAGTCCGGGCTACCTGTCCAAGATGAAGCAGAGGGCTTCGAAGGACTTCGGACAGCAGTACTGGTGGAATCCGGGAACGGGCGGCCCCGATCGCGCCCCCGACATGGCGAAGGCGGTGGGGCAATGAGGGAAGACCAGAAAGCACGACTCGACGAAATCGAAGAGCTCCTGACCGAGGAGTTTCTGATCGAGGCCGACCCGCGCGAGTGGCCAGGCTTCGGCCAGCCGCCTGCCAGTTGGACGAGCGAGGAGCGCGGGAATCGGCACTGGACGAAGAAGAACGCCATCGGCACGGCGGCCACGCTGCGCTCGCTGCAAGACCTGATCGACCGACACAACAAGAACGCGAGCAGCGACCCGGAGACGCAGGACGGGCGCGATGACGATCTCGAGAAGCACATCGGCAGGTACGAGAAGGAGGCGGCCAAGCTGCTCGACAAGGTGCAGGCAGCCGGCCGGAGCAATTGAGCAAGCCGTCCTTCCTAGCGTTCTTTCTCGCCTGGGCCGATCGCCAGCAATGGAAGGTCCCGGAGCCGCACGTCCGTATCTGCCACTGGATGGAGCACCGCGGGCCGCTCGCCGTCCTGCGCTGCCACCGAGGCATTGGTAAATCCACGCTGCTGGCGGTCTACAACGCCTGGCGCTACCGCTACGACCCGAGCTACCGAATCCTGCACCAGTCGGAGTCCGACGGCACCGCCTACAAGACCAGTCGCGACACGCAGAACGTGCTGCGCAGGCACCCCTGGACGCAGGGCATGCTGCCGGAAGGGCAGGGCACCGTCGAGCAGTGGTGGGTGGACGGCTCCACAGACGCACGGAATGCGTCCATGTACGCCAAGGGCATCCTATCCAACGTCACCAGCGCGCGCGCGGACGAGTGCCAGAACGATGACGTGGAGGTGCCGCGTAACATCGGCACGCCCGAGGCGCGCGAGAAGCTGCGCTACCGCCTGGGCGAGCAGACTCACATTCTGGTGCCCGGCGGCCGGCACCTGTATATCGGCACGCCGCACACGCACGACAGCCTCTACGACGAGCAGGAGAAGCTGGGCGCGGATTGCCTGACCATCCGCATGTTCGACCAGGAGCACCGCGTCGAGAGGCCGGCGATGGTGATCGAGCCGGGCTTCGTGCCGGAATACATCTTCGTCGGCATCGGCAAGGGCGCGCGCCTGCTGGTGCCTGATGTTGACTACAAGATCAATCCGCTCGGCCATGTGCGTGGCAGCGTCCGTTTCGCCGGGCTGCCCGAGGGCTTCATCGACTGCTATGCCGGCTGTGCCTGGCCAGAGCGCTTCACGCGCGCGGAACTGCTCACGCGCCGGCGCAAGACCCGCACGATCAACGAGTGGGACAGCCAGTACCAGCTGCACTCCAAGCCCATAGGAGACATCCGGTTGGACCCTGACAAGATCGTTCCGTACGACGCCAAGCCGATCCTGAAAAGCGCCAACCGCGAGGCCATGCTGATGCTCGGGAACGTGCGCATCGTGAGCGCCGCGTGCCGCTGGGACTGCGCGCTCGGCAAGATCAACACCGATGCCTCCGCGATCTCGCTGGTCTACACCGACGCTGCGGGCCGGCTGTACTGGCAGTTCGCCATCGGCCTGACTGGCGACATCGACCAGCAGTGCAACACCGTGCGCGAGCTCGTCATCGAATACAACATCCCGGCGGTGACGGTCGAGACCAATGGCCCGGGAGGCTTCGTGCCGCCGATCCTGCGCAAGCACCTGAAGGGGCTGGGCATTCCGGGTAAGCAGCTGCCGGCGCTCACCTGCGGGGTCCTGGAAGACCACGCGAGCACGAACAAGAACAAGGACATCCTGGACGCCTTCGAGGCGCCCATGTCCATCGGGGCGCTCTGGGCTCACATCGACGTGCTCGACGGCCCGACCTGGGACCAGATGAAGGAATGGAACCCGGCCGTCAAGGAGCAGCCGGACGATTACCTCGACTCGGGCGCGCGCGCGATCCGCGCCAACCCGGTACGAATCGGCAACGGACACGCCGCCAAGATTTCGGCAGGCGTCCAGCGTGAAATCTGGCGGCCCGCATCGGGCGTCTATGAGGTCACGCTGGAGCCCGCTGAATGACTGTCCCCGCACAAACGCCTGTCAGCACCCACGTTGGCAACGGAGTAACGACCTCGTTCGCCTACGGGTTCAAGCTGCTGGACGCGGCCGACATCCGGGTCAGCGTCGCAGGGGTCCTGAAGACCCTGAACACCGACTACACCGTGACTGGGATCGGCGCTGAGGCCGGCGGAACCATCGTGTTCCTCGCGGCCCCCGTGAGCCTGGCGGCGATCGAACTGGTGCGCAGCGTCACCGTCCAGCGTCTCACCGATTACCAGTATTCCGGCGATTTCCAATCTCCGACGGTCAACCGCGACTTCGATCGCCTCGTCATGATGCTGCAGGACAGCGGCGTGGCCGTCGCCAATGCCCTGCGCTACCCGCCAGGCGACCCCGCGAGCGGCGTTCTACCCGATGCTGCGGCGCGCGCGCTTAAGGGCCTCGCGTTCGATGCCGATGGCAATCCATTCCTCACCACGGCCGCCGGCGATGCGAACGCGCTCGCTGCACAGTTGGCCTCCGTGGCAACCTCGGCGCTCGGAGGCGGTCAGGTTGGGTACGACGCGGCGCTTGCGTACGCCGGGGGAACTGCAGGCAAGGGGATCAAGGATGCCGCAGCGGCGGCAGCAGCTGGCTTGGCGAACGCCGCAACTGCCCTGGCGGCCGCGGGCGCAGCGACAACCAACATCAACGCGTTCAAGACCGATGTGGCGAGCGTCGCCGACAATGCCAAAGGCGCCGCCCTGATGGGCTACAAGGCGCCATTCACGGGCGCGGTGGGTCGCACGCTGGCCGCCAAGCTGGCCGCTGAAGCGGTGAGCGTGCTCGACTTCGGTGCAGATCCGACTGGCGCCGCCGATGCGACTGCTGCATTCCAAGCCGCCTACGCTGCGAGCAAGGTGATTCGTGTGCCCGCGGGCATCTACACCATCACCGGCGCGATTGGATCGCTGACCGATGGTCTTGGCGTGAATTGGATCGGCGACGGCAGCAAGGTGACCACGATCCGCATGGCGCACGCCAGCGCGCAGTTTCAGGTCTCGGGCCGTGGGTGGACGGTAGCCGAGATCGGCTTTGAAGCCCAGGCTGTCGTCAGCGCTGCAATCAAGTGCGGCGAGGTCGATTCCAACGACAACGCCCAGCTGACGAACTGCCACTTCATCAGCAACAGCCCGGTGTCGGACGGCGCCGGTCAGAAGTATTTCCTGATCTGCTGCGATCTCTATCGCATGTGGTACTCGACGATCACGGGCAACGTGTTCCGCAACGGCTTCTACAACGACCGCTTCGCGGGCGTGGGCCTCAAGTTCCACTACTCCGTCAACAACACGATCAGCGAAAACTCGTTCGCCTGCTTCGACAAGGCTTACGAATGGACGACCGATACCTACATTGGCACGTACCAATGCGAGGGCCACATGATCAGCGGCAACGCCTTCGTGTGGAACACCTGGCACATCTACCTCGGCGCCGGCCTGCTGGCGTGCATCGTTGGCAACATCCTTGATCAGGCGCCCATCACCGCTTACCCGATCGAGAGCTACGCCACCTGCACGCAGCTTGTGGGGAACTGGATCGGCTCGGGCTACCCCGTGTTCCTCAAGAATTCCGACCGGCACATCGTCGCCAACAACGTCTTCGACCAGTTGGTGGGCGCTACTGCGGCCGGGCATGCCGCCTTGGTCATCGATAACGCCGATTACGGGATCATCACCGGCAACGTGGTCCGCGGCTACTGGGTAGGCATGAGCGCCAATTCCAGCTGCAGTTTCTGGACGATGACGGGCAATATGGCGGTGGGCCAGAGCAGCGGCGTGGCGTGGAACTTCTCCCTCATGAACGCCGACAGCATCTTTGCGAACAACAACGCATGCGATCAGATCCAGGTGTTCGGGACGGGCCTTGACCGGACCACCTACGCGACCACGGTGGTGCCGACGTTCGGCTCGCCTGGGACCACGCAGACATTCGACATCCCACTGCCGGTGAACCGCTTCTCGGTCCCGCCGATTGCCATGGTGACGCCCGACTCTACCGGCGATCTGGTCTGCAGCGTTGATCACGCGAACACCACCGTTAGCAACGTGCGAGTGGTGGTCAAGAAGCGCGACGGCACTTCGTTTTCCGGCGGATACCGCTTCTTCCTGAACGCACACGCGCTCTGACAGGCCTGTCGAATGAAACAAGAAATCAAAGACATCGCCGTAGAACTCGCAGTGCGCACGGCCCCCGCCGGCGGAATCGCCTGGTACTCGCAGATCAGCTGGACCGCCTTCCTCACCGGCGTGCTTGTCGTGCTGCAGATCCTGTATCTCGTGCGCAAGTGGTGGCGTGAGGAATCCGAGTGGGGCGTGAAGCTCCGGCGCTGGGCTGAAGGCAAGTTCACCAAGCCGGGCGATCTGACATGAATTCCAAGGCACAGCTCGCAGCGAAGATAGGATTCGGTGCTGCGGCTGTGGCTGTGGCCTTCGTGGCCACGCACGAGGGCACGATCCTTCGGGCCTACCGAGACCCGATCGGGATCATCACTGCATGCACAGGCCATGTAGACGCCAACCTACGCATGGGCACCACCTACACCACGGCGCAGTGCCAGGAGATGCTCTACGTCGATCTGGTCAAGCATGCCGATGATCTTGATTGCGTGCGAGTGCCCCTGACCGATGGTCAGAAGGTCGCGCTGTTGTCGTTCACCTTCAACGTTGGGGCGCGGAACTTCTGCGGATCAACTCTCGTGAAGAAGGCCAACGCTGGCGCACAGGCGCTTGAGTGGTGCGCGGAACTGAACCGCTGGACCTATGCCGGAGGCAAGCAGCTTCCCGGTCTTGTGAAACGCCGAGAGGCCGAGTATGGGCTGTGCATGTCATGACCGAACGTTTCGCCTCCCGCAAGTTCCTGCTGGCGCTGCTGGCATTCCTGACGTTCACCGGACTCCTGCTCACTGGAAAGCTGGACCAGGCTGCGTATGTGACGCTGACCATGTTCTGCCTCGGAGGCTATTTGGGGGCCAACGTCATCCAGAAGGCGACGGCAAAGAAGGAGGCACCATGACCCGAGAAATTGACATTGCCGAGCGTCAAGCTCTGGCCCAGCCGCGCGACTTCCCTGACGACATGCGCGAGGACAAATGCTGCTGGAACGTCTGTGGTGACTGCCTGCGGTGCTTCGTTGGCGTCCCTACCCGGATTCAGTGCCGTGTCTGCCAACTGAGGAAGACGCTGTGAAGCTGAGTCCGCGTGAGCGCGACGTTCTGCTGCTGATCGTCAAGGGCCTCAACAACAAACAGATTGCGCGTGAACTGAACTTGAGCGTCCACACGACCAAGCACCATGTAGGACGACTGTTCAACCGCATCGACGTGACCTCTCGTCTGCAGGCTGCTATGTGGTACGTGCGGTCATTCCAACCGTCAGCAGGGCAACTATGACGAATCCATGGGCTCTGCTCGCCATCGTGATCGCATGGGGATCGTCGATCGCTGGGGCAGGGTGGTACGGCATGGGAATAGGTCGAGATCAGGAGATCGCCGGCCAATCGAAGATCAAGCAGGCCATCGAGGACACCAGAGAGGCCGCACAGCAGGGGGCGGCCTACGCGATTGCAGCCCTCAAGCCCGTCAACACCACAATCGTCCAGAAGGTTCAACGTGAGATCACTCAGAACACCGTCTATCGTGATTGCCGCGTGCCTGCTGACGGCGTGCAGCTTGCCAATCAAGCCATCACAGGAAGGTCGCCCGAGCCCTCTGGTGGTGTCATCGTGCCCAGCCCTGACGCCTCTAAGCGATGACTCGATGGGGGCGCTCCTGGCGAAGCTCGTAGAGGTGGGTAACACCTACCGCGAGTGCAGAGAGGCCGCTCTTGCTGGTCAGCCTGTCGGTAGGACCGATTACTCGCTCAAGAAGCCCTGAGTAGGTTGATGGCGGCCGGTGCTGATCTCCGGCTTGCATGCACTCACGACTGTACGGCGCCACTTCTGACGCTTTCGAGCGGCATGCTGTTACGTGTCTAGCGCATCAGCACTGCGCATTCACCATCAGACATGAGCTTTCCGGAGCAGTCCCCACAGTCGTGCACAACTGAAGGCTTGCTTGATCCGCGCTAAAGCTCATGTCTGATGGTGCCGGCGCTGAACTCCGGCTTTGGGTGGTCTTAGCCCCCCGCGTGTCCGCCCCCTCTTACTAGAGACGCTGCGTATCAGCCTACGCATCACCATCAAGTAAGCGCTGGTTTGCTACCCCTAGTCCATGTTGCCGTGCACAGCAGAGCATGGGTTTTAGGGCAAGGTTTCTGGCTTGCAATCGCCTCACGAGCCAACGCTTACTTGATAGTTGATGGCGGCTGGAATCGAACCAGCTTTCCGGCATGGGATGCCTACCCAGCTTTCGCCTCTCGGAACTTCCGTCGCCCAACCAATAGGCCACACCATCAAGGCTTCGGACTGCTTCAGCCTGGTTAGGGCTTCGGGGACCACCCGGCAATCCGAAGTCTTGATGGCCCTCCCACCTAGTTGCGCATCGGCCGGGATCGCCCAACCGTCCAGGTGAGAGGACGGGCCAATTTTACTGCCTTGGACCGCAGTCCGCGAACAGCAGAACATGCACCTTGTCGGCAGCATCGTGCAAGGCTTTCACAGCATTTAAGACGGTGTGAAGCTCCTTTTCGCATTCGATCTCGTATGCGTGGTCCATCACCCTAGACATATTCTGTACTGTGACGGTGCAGAATTGTTCCAGAGCGTGCGTTGCGTCGTGCTTGGCGTCGTTGCTCATCCGTGTCCCTTACGAGTTTGGATAGCGGCATCCTCAAGGATGGCTTGCCCGATGTCTTCTCCGCTTCCCTCGCAGATGCAGCCTTTCCACGCTTCAGCAATTCGCTCGCGCTCCTGCTTGACGGCTTCCTCAGCATAGGCACGGAGCTGCGCGTACCTGTAGACCTGCTCGGTTGAGCACAGCAGCCGCGTTCGCTCGTCGAAGGGCGCATGCTGAAAGACCAGGGGGCCAACGTGGCCGCCGCTGTCTCGCACGTAGCCGAATGGCGCTGGCAACTCAGGTAGATCCATGGGTCTCTGCTCCTTCATATCGTGCAGCCTTCGTGGTGTTCTCGCTTGGCCATCACGTATTTTGCGTGCGCCTCCTCCGGCGTGCCGAACGTGCCGAGGTAGGTCCATTTGCCTCGTATCACGATCCGAGCGATCCAGCGGCTCCTTCGCGCCGACACGCCGAGCAGGTTTGTCGAGTTGTTGGACAGTGCGCGCTTAAGGTTCTCTTGATTTGTGCGGTGGTTGACATCTCTGAGATTGGCAATCGCGTTGTTCTTCTGATTGCCATCGATGTGGTCGATCATTCCTATTGGCCAATGGCCATGGACGTATAGCCATGCCAAGCGATGAGCGTCGTGCCGTTGTAGCAGGATGCCTATTCGCCGGTAGCCGGTTTTCTTGTTGATGTCGCCAGCCAAGCTGCCGGCGTTTGCTTTTCCCCCTGGGCGTGTTACGCGCCAGGTGAAGACGCCAGTCTCCGGGTCGTAATGAAGCAGCTCGCGCAGACGCGCGGCGGTAAGATCGGCAGAAGCCATGAAGCGGTTTCCTCGCGGAGTGGTCAGGACTCCGTGGGTGCTGATACGCCCACGGGATCCGAATTGCCTACCCTCAACACCCGTAGGCATCTGAGTAGGCATCCTCAGGAGGAAGGCCCGGCAACCCGCATGAATGCTAGTGCTGTGCCTCCCACCCTCTCCGCCAGCAATCAAGCACCCGCGCGGATTGCAGCCCGGTGGGCCCTAGTGGCCCCTAGTGGCCCATTTTATTACCCTACTTTTTTCGTGCATCCGATCGTCGTTGAGCGTTTGGGAACGCCCAGCCGGCCCAGCCCCAGCGCCCGGGCGACGCCCCAGCCGCCTCAGCCGCCTCAGCGCCCCGGCGGCGCCTAGCGCCCCAGCCGCCCCAGCACTCGACCGCCGCTTCGAACGGCTTCGATTGGATGCGATTCAGGTAGCCGTAGATGTGGAGCTTCAGCACGACCGAGGGGTGGCACGAAGGACGGCCGGTTGCCGCCGGCTCGACGCCTTTGAAGCCGATTGCCTGCAGATCGAGCTCCTCGCGAAATCAGGCAAGTTGCTGTTGAAGGCTCAAGTGATCCTCGACGTGCCAACTCTCGACGATCTGGCCGCCAGCGATCCGCATGATGTCAGTGGCTAGATAGTCGATACGCTGGCCCGCCCCCGACCGTCCCTCACGACTACCGAGAAAGCGTCCCGTCACGCGCAGGTGGCTCACTACACGATCGCCGACGATCACCTGCTGCAGGACATGCACTCGCCCGTTGGGAAACGCCTCGTGGAATGCACTTTGCGCGGCAGTCAGGCCCGCGATGCTTGGCTCCCGGCCCGGTGGAGGCGTGCGATCCCGGAAGTCTGGCGAAACCGTCGTTGCCAGCATGGCATCGCTGCCGCCATTCCACCAACCATAGTACCGCTGCGTTAGGGTAGCAATGTCACTGCCGTCGGGATCCGCCGATGCGACGAGAAGCTCTGGCTTGGCCATTCGGTAGGCCAACGTGTCTGTCGCGGTCGAGGTGTCCCAATCCGGGGTCAGAGAGCCGCTGAAATCGCGCCAGCGACGCAGCCAAGTGGCTACGTCGACCATCGCAATGTTCCGTCTAGCGTTTAAGGTCTCAGCCTTGGGCCACGCGACGCCATCATCGCGAGCGAAGCCTAGACGGTACTTGCGCATGGTGTCCTCGGGGTGCTTTGCCACCTCCGCCTTCAGTTCGGCGATCGACCACAGCACCCGCTCCATCGGGCGGCCGAGCACTTGTTCTACGGTAATAGCCAATTCCTCATAGGTGAAGGTGTCGCCGGATAGGTAGACGACCTTGTCGGCATGCTCGCGATTCGACACGGCGATCAGCGCTGTCATGCGGCCGATGTCTTCGGGTGTCGTCACAGTGAGGCGATGAGACCAGGCGCCAAGCGCATGAACTATTCCTCTTTCCAGATTCACCAGGCCAAAAGCCGGAAGAAAGACAAAGCTCGTGAACATGCCTGTCGAGACGATGGTCCACTTGACACGTGACTGTGAACGAAGCAGGTTCCGGACATCGAACTGCTCGTCGAACACTTCCTGGCCACTACCATGGCCGATGATGTCGTAGTCCACGCCGAACTGCCATGGGATGTAGTGTTCAATGTCAGCGCTGAGTGCTGCCGCAGTGATCTTGAGTTGGGTGCCGCGGCCGCCAACGAAGCCTGTGCAACCGACGACCTGCGTAAACTTTGAGAAGATCGATGCAAGTTCTTCCACGCTGTCTTTGGCAAGATCGGCCTCGACGACATCCAATCCCAGTAAGCGCAGCTCCTCGCGCTGTTTGCTGACGACGTCGTTTGCCCCTCCCTGCATCATCGGCGGCAACAGTACAGAGATCGAACCGCCTAGATGGCCAAATCGAAGGAGTTCCCGGATGACAGGCATGCCGAGTTCGCCGGCTCCTAGGACAAGAACTTTTCGGGAGGAGGAAATGTTGGACATGAAATACCTTGTGTTGATTCGTCCGACAGAATGCTCGATCCATCAACACAAAAGAAGCAGGCACACCGTTGATACCGCGTAACCCGACCCCGTTCGAGGAGATCATCCGAATGTCGCAGCAGGCTTGCGACGCGCTGAGCGATGAAGATGATGGCCTTAAGCGCGAGATCCTCGCCCACGCCGGAAGCCGTTGGTCGCTCGGCATCGTGCACGCACTCGCGACTGCCGGAACTCTGCGCCACGCTGTGCTCGCGCGGCGGCTCGAAGGCATTACACAACGCATGCTCACACGAACACTGAGGCATCTGGAGCGAGACGGGATGATCGCGAGGGATGACTACGGTGAGGTTTCGCCCCGCGTTGAGTACAGCTTGACGGACGTAGGGCGAGGGTTCTTGGCCAGCATGATTCCCCTATGGGGATGGATCTTGGACCACTCCCAGGAGTTGAGGGCGGCCCGCGAACAATTTGACAGACCACCGGAGCGCGGCGATGAGCGGCCGGGAACGGTAGTTCATAGGTTGAGTTCTCGACGAGCTGAGCCAAGGTCCGGGTTAGGCGTCTGAGGTCTGAAGAAGCCCAGATCAGTTCCTCCATCGACGATGCGAGAGTCTCGTTAACAATCGAAACTTGTAGCGGGTGGATGCACAGCTTCCCACCGAAGCCTAGTCGTCGACTCCGGCGGGAGTCTTCGATCATTGGGTATCTTGGGTTGTTCAATAGGACTTGGGAAGTCCTAGGACATGCTCCGCGAGGTAAGAAAGGATGAGATTGGTGGATACCGGCGCCACTTGGTAAAGCCGGGTTTCTCGGAATTTTCTTTCAACGTCGTACTCATTGGCAAAGCCAAAGCCTCCGTGAAACTGGATGCACGCGTTTGCTGCCTCCCAACTGGCCTTGGCGGCTAAATACTTTGCCATGTTCGCCTGAGGGCCGCATGCCTGGTGCGCGTCGAAGAGCCGGCACGCTTCCCAGCGCATCAGGTTTGCGGCTTCAACTTCGATGTATGCTTCTGCGATCGGAAACTGCACGCCTTGGTTCTGTCCGATGGGACGACCAAACACAACGCGTTCCTTCACATACCGCGTGACGCGATCTATAAACCAATAGCCGTCGCCGATGCACTCAGCGGCAATGAGGGTCCGCTCCGCGTTCAGCCCGTCAAGAATGTACTTGAAGCCGTGACCTTCTTGGCCGATGAGGTTCTCCTCAGGGATCTCTAGATTCTCGAAGAACAGCTCGTTCGTCTCGTGATTTACCATGTTGGGAATCGGGCGAACGGTCATTCCGGATCTTCTCGCTTCCAGCAGGTCCACCATGAAGATCGACATGCCCTCGGTTTTCTTTTTTACATCGGCCAGAGGCGTCGTGCGTGCGAGGAGAATCATCCATTCGGAATGCTGAACTCTGGAGATCCAGACCTTCTGCCCGTTGATCACGTACCGGTCACCCTTCTTCACCGCCGTGGTTCGAATGCGTGTCGTATCCGTCCCCGTCGAGGGTTCCGTCACCCCCATTGACTGCAGGCGCCACTCGCCGCTGGCAATCCTGGGGAGAAACCTCTCCTTCTGCGCTTGCGACCCGTGCCGTAGCAGCGTGCCCATGTTGTACATCTGACCGTGACACGCACCCGAGTTGCCCCCCGATCGGTTGATCTCCTCCATGATGACCGAAGCCTCAGCGAGCCCGAGACCGGCGCCGCCCCATTCCTGCGGTACGAGGGCGGCCAGCCAACCAGCTTTGGTCAGGGCTTGAACGAAAGCGTCGGGGTAGGCACGCTCTTCATCCACCTTGCGGTGGTACTCATCTGGAAACTCCGCGCACAGCGCGCGCACCGCATCGCGGATGTCTGGGTAGGCTTCTTGGCTTGACTTCATGTTTGGAACTCGCAGTTTGCTTGCATCGCAAGGTGGTCATCGCTGTCCAAGGCCCAAAGGATCAGGCCCGGGCTGTCGGGTGCTGGGCAGGCATGTAGCCGAAGAGGCCGACCATTGAAGCATGGGCGGACTGCCTTGAACTGGAACTTGCGGATCGCAGCTCCCGGTGCCACGCGCCGGGCCAGGTCCGCCAGCAATGTCGCGATCAGCGGGCCCTGGACCACCAGTGCTGGGTAGCCTTCAATCGTCGTGGCATAAGGCCGGTCATAGTGGATTCGGTGAGCATTGAAGGTCAGCGCTGAATAGCGGAATAGCAACACTTCGTCTGGGACGATGGCTCGCTGCCATGCCGCACTTCCAGGGTGGGTAAAAGATCTCGCACTTGGGCCACCAAGTCGCGCCGCCGCGCGATAAACAATGTCCTGATGCTCGGTCAGCGCTATCCCTCGCGCGTTGTGGATCTCGTGCTCGACCGTGACGAAGATCAAATCGCCGCTACTTCCGGACTTCTGCGTTAAGGACAAGATGCGGGAGTCGCGCCGGACGGTCTCTCCGATCCGCAGTGGATTTCCGATCTTCCATTGCAGGCTACCGGCGGCCCACATTCGCCGAGGCAGAGGAACGGGTGGCAGAAAGCCACCCCGCCGCGGATGTCCGTCGGCATCAATGCTGGCCGTCGGAGGCGCCGACAAGAAGTAGAGCCAGTGCCACAAAGGGGGCAACACGACTGGAAGTTCGTCTTCCCTGTCTAGCATCGCGAACAGCCTCTGGGCGGAGGAGCCTTGGAGCACATCTTCTACCGTCGCGGTCCGTCCCACCCATTCTTGGAGGTTCTCCAGCGATGCGTCTGCTGGACTGGTGGGCATCAAGTGCTCGTCACTGGTGGTCACGTTTACCGCCTGCTCATTGCTCAGCCTCGCGGATCATGTTCCTCGCAATCACGAGTTGCTGGATCTGCGAAGTGCCTTCGTAAATACGGAACAGACGAACATCTCGATAGAAGCGCTCGATGCCGTAGTCGCTCACATACCCAGCGCCGCCAAAGATCTGTACCGCACGATCCGCGACACGGCCGCACATCTCAGACGCGAACAGCTTCGCGCAGGATGCCTCCGTGCTCACGCTCCATCCGTCGTCTCGTCGGCGAGCAGCGTCCAAAACCATGCTTCTCGCCGCGTAGATCTCGGCTTTGCTATCCGCGAGCATGGCTTGCACCAGTTGGAACTGGCTGATCGGCTGTCCAAATTGCTTCCGCTCGGTGGCGTACTGCAGTGCGTCGCCCAGCATTCGCTCTGACGCCGCCACGCAGATCGCCGCGATATGGATGCGGCCCTTGTCCAGTACCTTCATCGCTGTCTTGAAGCCCATGCCTTCGACGTTGCCGATAAGGTTGGCAGCAGGCACACGGCAGTTCTCGAAGATCACGTCGCAGGTGTGTGCACCTCTCTGGCCCATTTTGCTGTCGCGCTTGCCAAAGGTGATACCCGGCGTCTTCGCGTCAACAATCAACGCAGAGATGCCGCCGGCGCCCTTGTTGCCGAGGTCTGTGCGCGCCATCAGCGTGAAGATTCCGGCTTGCGGCGCGTTTGTGATGAAGCGCTTGGTACCGTTGATGACGTAGCAGTCTCCGTCGCGAATGGCGGTCGTGCGCAGCGAGGCGGCATCCGAGCCTGACTCGGGTTCTGTGAGCGCAAACGAAGCGATGAGCTCTCCGGTTGCCAGACGGGGAAGGTAGTGGCTCTTCTGGGCCTCGGTCCCATCGAAAAGTATGCCTTGCGATCCGATACCTACCGTTGTTCCGATCAGCGATCGGAAGGCAGGCGACGCCCTGCCGAGCTCCAACATCGCAATGACTTCTTCCTCCATGGTCAGTTGCAAACCACCGTACTCTTCTGGAATGGTCAGACCGAAAAGGCCCATAGCCTTCATGTCCTCGACGATATCCGCAGGGATCTCGTCGGTCTCGGCAACGATGGCCTCGTTGGGGATTAGGCGTTCGCGCACAAAGCGGGCAATGCTGCCGACAAGGGCATCCAGCGTATCGCGGTCTCTGATCATGAGCGGGGGGAGTTAAGGGAAGTTGGGACAGGACTTTGGGCGGGCATCGCTCGTTCCGTCAACAACGCGCACTCGTTGGTTCCGTGCCTTGGAATAGCCGCCGCGCCCCACAAGACTGCTAGAAAAGGGCACCTCGCCGCGCCATTCCGTTGCACGGAATGAGTGAGACATTCGCGTTTACCGCCTTGGCCCACCGGGCGCATGCTTCGTGATCGACGTGAAACAAGCGAGGAGCATGCAATGCAAGGTGAAGCAATGTTGACCGGTAAGGTCGTGGTGGTGACTGGCGCCGGTGGCGGCATTGGCCGGGAGATTGCGCTGCACATGGCACGCCAGGGTGCACGCGTCGTGGTCAACGACATCGGTGCGTCGCTTTCGGGCGAAGGCCGTGATGAAAGCGCGGCGCAGCGTGTCGTCGATGAGATTGCCGGACTTGGCGCAGAGGCCATTGCGGACGCGAACAGTGTTGCCGACAGCGCTGGCGCTGCTGCCATTGTCCACACGGGCTTGGAGCGCTTCGGCCGCATTGACTGCGTCGTCAATAACGCGGGGATCCTGCGCGACCGATTCTTTCACAAGATGTCGGACGAGGAATGGGACGCGGTCATCAAGGTCCATCTCTACGGCGCCTACTTCATGAGCCGCGCCGCGGCTGGGCCGATGAAGGAGCAGGGCAGCGGCAGCCTAATTCATATGACCTCCACCTCCGGACTGATCGGCAATCTTGCCCAGGCTAACTACAGCGCCGCCAAGTTGGGTGTGGTCGCACTGTCGAAGTCGATCGCGCTCGACCTTGAGAAGAGTGGTGTGCGATCCAACTGTATCGCGCCCTTCGCCTGGAGTCGCATGGTCAGCTCGATACCCACCGACACGCCTGAGCAGGCCATGCGCGTCGAGAAGATCAAGCAGATGACGCCTGACAAGATCGCCCCGCTGGCTGTTTACTTGGCCAGCGATGCAGCCGCCGCGGTGAACGCGCAGGTGTTTACGGTGCGTAACAACGAGATCGTCTTGATGAGCCAGCCACGTCCGCTGCGCTCTGTGCAGCGCAGCGAGGGCTGGACAGCCCGGAGCATCGCCGACCATGCGATGCCCGCCTTGCGTGCGTCCTTCGTGCCCATGGATCGGTCAGCCGACGTATTTAGTTGGGATCCGGTCTGAGACGAGAGCACCGCGCAGAGCCATGATTGAGACCGACCTTGAAGCGCTGGACTTCTCTGCGCTGTTGCGCCCGGGCGATCGGGTCGCATGGGGCCAAGCAGCCGCCGAACCTGTGCCGCTGACCCGTGCCCTTATGCAGCAACGACATCGCATTGGAGGCCGCTTCTCGGTGTTCATGGGAGCGACGTGGTCCGATACGTTGGATCCCACATTCGCCGACGTCGTGGATTTCCAGGCCTATTGTGGATCTGGCGCCAACCGCCTGCTCGCCGATGCGGGTGTGCTGGACGTCCTGAGCTGCCATTACTCCGACTTGCCGGTTGCATTGGGTGCTGGAGGGGCCAATGCGGTGGATGTACTGCTGCTGCAGTTGGCTAACCCCGGTCCGGACGGACGCTACAGCTTGTCCGTTGCGCACGAGTACCTCACGCCGCTTATCGACTCTGCCCGCGTGCTCGTGGCGGAGGTCAACGCGCAGGCGCCATGGACCCATGGCGAGCGCAGTCTGAGGCTGGAGGATATCGACGTGCTCGTGCGAACTGACCGTCCTCTGGTCGAGCTTGCGCGCGCCGGGGGTTCAAGCCAAGAGTCGGTCATCGCCGACCGCGTGGCCGGGTTGATCGATGATGGCGCGACGCTGCAGGCGGGTGTCGGGGCGGTTCCGGAAGCGGTGCTCGCCCGTCTAGGTGACCGTCGTCATCTAGGCCTGCACACAGGGGCCCTGGGCGACGCCGCAGCCGGCCTGATCGAGTGCGGTGCCGCTACCAACGAGCGCAAGGCGCTGGACCGTGGCGTCAGCGTCGCCGGCCTAATGATGGGCAGCAGCAAGGTCCATCAGCTGGCTCATCGCAACCCGAAGATTCAGTTCAGATCTACCGCCTACACGCACGCACTAAGCACGCTGGCGGCCTTGCGCGGACTGGTCGCGATCAACTCGGCGCTAGAGGTCGACCTCAGTGGCCAGGTCAATGCCGAGGTAGCGGCAGGCCGCTACGTCGGCGCGGTCGGCGGTGCGATGGACTTCGCCAGGGGCGCGCGTGCCGCGGGAGGCATGTCGATCATCGCGTTGCCATCACGCTCCGGCCGCCATGCACGCATTGTCTCCCTCCTGGACGGGCCGGTGAGCACGCCGCGTAGTGACGCTGCGTTCGTCGTCACCGAGCATGGCGTGGCCGATCTGCGCGGAACATCAATACGGCAGCGCCTGCAGCGCATGCTCGATGTTGCCCATCCGGAGGACCGAGCAGCGCTGGAGCGCGCTGCCTTTTCGAACAACAGGAGTTCCCCCCAATGAGAAGAGCAGCCATCGTCAGTCCCTTGCGCACCCCGGTCGGTCAGTTCGGCGGCGCGTTGCGCAACCTTGCGGTCGAGTCGCTCACCCGGCCCGTGATCCAGGCGGTCTTGGCCCGCAGCGGCGTGGATCCGGCACGGATTGATGACGTTGTCTTCGCCCAGTCTTATGCCAGCAGCGAAACTCCTTGCATCGGCCGATGGGCGGCGTTGGATGCGGGCTTGCCGCTTGAGGTCCCAGGCATGCAACTGGACCGGCGCTGCGGCGGCGGCCTGCAGGCAATAGTCACTGCCGCCATGATGGTGCAGACCGGCGCAGCCGACGTCGTGCTGGCAGGAGGCGTGGAGAGCATGAGCAATATCGAGTACTACACGACGGACCTGCGCTGGGGTTCGCGTTCCGGCTCGAGCAAGCTGCATGATCGCCTGGAGCGCGGACGGGAGCGGTCTCAGCCGGAGGGGCGCTTTGGCTACATCTCGGGGATGGTCGAGACTGCAGAGACCTTGGCGCGCGAATACGGAATCAGCCGCGCAGAGGCGGACGCCTTCGCCGTCCGCAGCCACGTGCGCGCTGCGAGTGCCTGGGACGAAGGGCGCTTCGCTGCCGAGGTAGTGCCACTGAACGTTCCCCAGCGCAAGGGCGACGCCGTCGTCTTCTCGCGCGACGAAGGCATCCGCCCGGACACCACACCCGACTCCCTGGCGCGGCTCAGGCCCTTGACGGCTGGTGGTGTGGTGACAGCCGGCAACGCGAGCCAGCAGAACGATGCCGCGGCGGCCTGCCTGGTGGTCGCCGAGGACCGTCTGGACGCATTGGGCCTCACGCCCATCGGATATCTCACCGGCTGGGCCGCATCCGGTTGCGACCCGGCTCGCATGGGTATCGGGCCGGTGTCGGCGGTGCGGAAACTCTTCGAACGCACTGGTTTCGGTTTCGACGACCTCGACCTGGTCGAGCTCAACGAGGCGTTTGCGGTCCAAGCCCTGGCCGTCCTCAAGGGGTGGGGCTGGAACGACCCAGAGCGACTCAACGTCAACGGCTCCGGTATCTCGATCGGGCATCCAATCGGAGCCACCGGTGTGCGCATCGCGACAACGCTGCTGCACGAGCTGCAGCGGCGCCAAGGCCGCTACGGGCTCGAAACCATGTGCATCGGCGGTGGCCAGGGCCTGGCAGCCATCTTTGAGCGGGCGTGAGGATGGCGATCAACGTGGGCCGCCTGAAAGAGTGGGCTTTCGGTGAAGTGGAGCATCGGTATACGGAGCGCGAGAGCGCGCTGTACGCCTTGTGCTTGGGCTTTGGGGCCGACCCGCTGGATGAGCGGGCACTCCGTTACGTCGCCGGCGACGCGCTACGAGCGGCGCCGTTCATGGCTGCTGTGCTCGCTTTCCCTGGCCAATGGATGCGCGATCCGCGCAGCGGCATCGATTGGAAGCGCGTGGTCCATGGCGAACAGGGCGTGCGACTGCACCGCCCTCTGGCCGCGACAGGTTGCCTGGTCGGCCGCACCCGGGTCAGCGCCGTCATCGACAAGGGACGAGAAAAGGGCGCGGTGGTTCAGATGGAGCGCTCTCTTTACGACATGACGAGCGGGGACTTGCTGGCCACCGTCGAGCAACTCAACTTCTGCCGTGGTGACGGTGGATTCAGCGAGGACGGCCAGCCCAGCGATGCTTCGCCGCCTTCCATGGCATGGGCGCCGTCTTGCGCCCCTGACGACATCTGCGACCTCCCGACTCGGCCAGAGACGGCGCTGCTCTATCGCCTTTGCGGGGATCCGAACCCGCTGCACTTTGATCCGGCGGTCGCACGATCCGCTGGCTTCGCGCGCCCGATCCTTCATGGTCTGGCCACCTACGGCATTGCGGGGCATGCCGTGTTGCGCACCGCCTGCGGCTATGACGCTGGCCGACTCCGCTCCCTGCATGCTCGCTTCTCCGCGCCGGTCTACCCCGGCGAGACGCTGCGCACCGAGCTCTGGCGCGATGGCCCGTGGGTGCGCTTCCGGTGCAGAGTCCTTGAGCGCGACCAATTGGTGCTCACCGCCGGCCGGGCTGAGCTGGTGCCAACGACGGATCGTTCCGTACATCAGAACTGAAAGGCCGTGCGACGCATGGGTTCCTTCGCACGAAGGTGCCTTTCTGGCGCGTGCGACAAGGCCTGACGGAGTTTCCATTGCACGGAACATTGGACGCGCCAGCGTTGACCCTCGGCATCTCGTGCATATCAAATCGATCCACAACAACCTTTATGAGACATACATGAGCCTCACATCATCTCGCTCGTTTTCGTTGTGTGCAGCGGCTGCTCTCGCGCTCGCCGTCCACGCGCCGGTGGCCGCGCAAACGATCAAGCTCGGCCTTTCAGTCCCGCTGTCTGGCGCCGGAGCCAACTGGGGAAAGGGCGGCGAGTGGCTGTGCCAACAGGCTGCCGCGGAGATCGCCAAAGAAGGCGGCGTAAAGGTCTCCGGTAAGGTCTATAACTTCGAGTGCGTCGCCTACGACAACAAGTACAACGCTGCCGACGGTACCCGTGTAGCACAGACACTACTGAGCAGGGATAAGGTGCGTTTCATCGGCGGCAGCCTGGGCACAGCGCCGGTGCGGGCGCTGCAGTCGCGCACCGAACGTGAGAGCGTGCTGCTGTTCACCGTGGCCTGGGGTGCCAGTATCAAGGGACCGCAATACCCGCTGACGTTCACTCAGATGAACACGCCGAACGAAATCTCGTTGCCGCTGGTGCGCCAGATCACGCGGTCCCAACCGCAAATCAAGACCGTGGCTCTGCTCAATCCCAACGATGCTACCGGTCAGGAGACTGAGCAGATCGCCCGGAAGGCCTGGGCTGCAGCAGGCGTCAAGGTCGTCTCCAGCGACTGGTACGAACGCGGCAGTTCGGAGTTCCAGCCCATCGCCACCAAGCTCAGTGCGCAGAAGCCTGATGCCGTCGACCTTTGCGCCAGTCCGCCGTCCGATGCCGGCCTGGTGTTCAAGGAGCTTTCTGCCCTCGGCTGGAACGGCGTGAAGGTCGTCGAGGTCGGCACCGGCGCCGAGGGCCTTCTGGCCACCGGCGGCACTGCAGTGGAGGGCGCTTACCTCGGCGCCGCGGTCACGTTCGATGGTCCTCAGGTGACGCTGCGGCAAAGAGCGCTCAACGAGGGTGCACGTGCGTTGCTGGGCGAGTCCCTTAATGCGGTGCAGATCGGCTTCTACGATTCCGTCAAGGCACTCAGAGCTGCCATGGAGAAGGCCCAAAGCGTCGAACCCGAAGCAGTCGCGAAGATGCTGCCATCGGTGACCTTCGACTCTTTCTACGGAAAGTCTGCATTCGGCGGTAAGGAAACCTACGGCACGCCGCAGCAAATGTTGGTGCCGGTGATCGTGACCCAGGTCCGGAGCGGCAAGCTTGTGGAGGTCGCACGCTTGGTCCCGCAAGAGTTGCGCGTCCGCGGCGTCCAGTAAGGCAGGAAGCTCAACCATGCTGCAGAACCTAGTGCAACTGCTGCTGACGACGCTGCAGATCGGTGCGGTGGTGATCCTGTTCGCGCTCGGGCTGACGCTGATCTTCGGTGTGCTTCGCATTGTCAATTTCGCTCACGGCCAGTTCTTCACACTCTCGGCGCTGGTGGTGGGCGTGTGCGTGCCGCTGTTGGTGCGCAGCGGTCTGCCTGTCGCGCTTGCGTACGTCGTCGCCGTCATGGCGGGGATCGCCGTCGCCACGGCGCTTGGCATGTTGGTATACCAGTGGGGTTTTCGCCGACTCGAGCGCGACATGATCGGCTCGTTCATTCTTTCCACAGGGGTGGTGTTGCTGCTGGAGGGCATCTTCCTGGAAGTCTTCGGAGGCGCCGTGCGGCCGGTCCCCCCGCTGGTGCAAGGCAATGTGGAGTGGCTCGGTTTTACGGTGGCCGCGCAGCGATTGTTGCTCTGCGCCATCGCACTGGCGCTCACCGTGGGGCTCGCACTCCTCCTGACGGCCACCCGCTTCGGCCGCTCGCTTCGTGCGGTCGCGATCGATCATGAGGCCGCCATGCTGCAGGGTATTCCTTACCGGAAGATTGCCTTGCGCGGCTTTTTGCTGGCCACGTTGATCGGCGCCCTGGCCGGTGCGCTGACCGCGCCGATCTCAGCCGTGTCCCCGACCCTGGGCGACGCCTACCTGGTCAAGGGCTTCATGGCCGTGGTCATCGGCGGCCTGGGTAGCGTGGGCGGCGCCATCCTCGGCAGCTTGCTGATCTCTGCGATCGAGACCTTCGGGGGCTTCCTGTTCGATCCGTCCGCCGCCAGTCTCGCCACTTTTGTGCTCGTGATGTTCATCTTGTTGATCAAACCCAAAGGATTGCTCGGTCATGGATAAGACATCGCTTGCCCCGCCTTCGATCACGGCTCTGGCTGCTCTGATGGTGGCCGTCGTGGTCGGGCAAGGCTACGCTGCTACGTTGGTGACTTGGATGGCTATCGCTGCGCTGGCCGCAGCCAGCCTGCGTTTCGTTTTGCTCATCGGAGAGCTCAATTTCGCGGTGGCGGCGTTCTATGGCATCGGGGCCTATGCCGCGTCGCTTGCGACGACCTTGTGGGGATGGCCTTTCGCCCTGTCTTTGCTTCTGGCAGCAGGCGTTGCGGCGGTGTTCAGCGTCGTGTTCGGCTTCATCACCTTGCGCACCAAGGGGCCTTACTTCCTGCTGATCGGCTTCGCGTTCACCGAGGTGATGCGGATCGTGTACACCAGATCGCCCCTGCTGGGCGGCAATTCAGGAATGGTGGGCATATTTCCACCGGAGGCGCTCCAGGGGTGGTTCCACGTGTTTGCCGTGGCGATGGCCGCGTCGGGTGTGCTCGTCCTCTATGCGCTCGAACGATCGCACCTGGGTCGCGTGTTCACCGCCATCCGCGACAACGAAAACGTGGTGCGGTCGGTCGGGATCCATGCGCATGGCATGAAGATCCTTTGCTTCGGCATTGCGTGCGCCGCCGCGGGTCTGGCAGGGGCCCTGCATGCGTTTGCCAACAACGTGATCAGTCCCGGCGATTTCGGATTCCTGCTGTCGGCTTCTGTGCTGGCCTACCTGAAGGTGGGTGGCGAGGATCATGCCGTAGGCCCAGTCGTCGGAGCTGTGCTGATGGTTTTGCTAGGCAGCCTCGCGCAGAGCTTCGGCGGCAGCGAGCACATCTTCCATGGGGCCGGCATCGTCGTCGCAGTGCTCTTCATGCCGCGCGGGTTGGTCGGTTGGGTGAGCATGCGCGTACGCCCGAGCCAGCGCAGGCATGCCCGACAGCACACAGCGGGGGAGTCGCTCTGATGATTGTCCAAACTGCGACTGCGAAGTCCACGGCGCAGCCCTTGTTGCGGGGTCAGGGGCTGACCCGACGGTTTGGGGGCCTCGTGGCGGTGTCAGGCCTCGACATCGAGATCCACGATCGGGAGATCCTAGGGCTGATCGGACCGAATGGCGCCGGCAAGAGCACCACCTTCAATCTCATCAGCGGCTTCTACAAGCCCTCTACGGGCCGCTTGTTCCTGCACGGGGAAGACATGACCGGCGCCTCGCCGGAGCGCATCAGCCGCAAGGCCGGTTTAGTCCGCACGTTCCAGCACGGCAGTCTGATGCCAAGCATGAGCGTTCGGGACAATCTGTTCGTGGGTGCTATCGGCGCGCTGCCCGCCGCGTCGCGCGCCGTGCGCGAGCGGCGGGTGCGCGAGACAGCAGAACTGCTCGGACTGCAATCGAGACTGGACGAACGGGCGGGGCAACTGCCGCACGGATTGCAGCGGCTGGTGAGCATCGCGATCGCATTTGCCGTGCGGCCGCGCCTGCTCTGTCTGGACGAGCCGTTGACCGGCCTGAACCAGACCGAAGTGGGATCAATTCTGGAGGTGTTTTGCCGCATACGCGATGAGTTCGGATGCTCCATCTTGCTGGTGGAACACAACATGAAGGCTGTTATGAGCGTGTGCGACAGATTGGTGGTGCTGCACCATGGCCAACTGCTGGCGACCGGAACGCCGGCGCAGGTCGGCGTCGACGCGAAGGTCGTTGCCGCCTACCTGGGAGGCGCACATGCGCAGTGAAGTCGGGTCCTTGCAGATCCGGGGAATCTCGGCCGGATACGGCTTGCTACAGGTACTGCACGACGTGTCGCTCACAGTGGCTCCCGGCGAGGTCGTGACGCTGATTGGCGCCAATGGTGCGGGTAAGTCCTCGCTGATGAAGGTTGCGAGCGGCCTGCTGGCGGCGAGCGCAGGTGAGGTGCTGCTGCATGGCCAGAAAGCGACGCACGTGGCTGCGGACGAACGGGTTCGGCGCGGGCTAGCCCTGGTGCCTGAAGGGCGTCGCCTGTTCGGCGCCATGACCGTGATGGAGAACATGGAGTTGGGCGCGTACTGCCGGGACGATGCGAAGGCGATCGCTGGCGACATGGAGCGCTGCCTGACTTTGTTTCCCGATCTGCGCAGTCGACTGGACACCGTGGCTGGCACCCTGAGTGGCGGGCAGCAGCAGATGGTAGCGGTCGCCCGGGCAATGATGAGTGCTCCCAAGGTGCTGCTGCTGGACGAGCCCACCATCGGTCTGGCGCCAGCGGTGGTGCAGATGATTGCCCGTGCGATCGGGGACATCCGACGCAGCGGCGTCGATGTGCTGCTGGTTGAGCAGAACGCAGAGGCGGCGCTGGCGATCGCCGACTACGCCTACGTGCTGGAGGGTGGCCGCGTCGCGATGCACGGCGTGGCAAGGGACCTGGCAGACAACGACCAGGTGCGCCGTGCGTACATGGGGCTGTGAGCGCCTGAGCGAAGAAAAGGAAACGCGATGATCGATCCCCAACGTAGAGTTTGGCAGCCGAACGCCCACCAGATCGAGGCGGCCAGCATCGGGCGTCTGATAGCACGCCTAGGCTTCTCGAACTACGAAGACCTGTTCGCGTTTTCGCAGAGCAACCCGGCGGCGTACTGGAATGCAGTAATGGCTCACTGCGCCATCGTCTGGCAAACCCCCCCGCAAGGCTATGTCGACGCCTCGCGGGCCGTGGAGGTCCCCCGCTGGTTCCCAGGCGGTCGCCTGAACTGGGTGGAGACCGTACTGCAATGGAGTGAGAACCCAAAGACCGCCGGTCAACTTGCGGTGGTCGCGGAGCGGGAGGACGGGTCCATCCGCTCGCTGACTTATGCCCAACTCGATGAGCACGTGCGCACGTTTGCCGCAGGTCTGGCTGCTCACGGCCTGGCCCGCGGCGAGCGGATCGGGCTGCTCATGGAGAACGGGATCGAGGCTACGGTGTCCATGCTGGCGATCGCCTGGCTGGGCGCCATCGCAGTCCCGCTTTTCAGTGGCTTCGGCGTGGACGCCATCGTGGCCCGCTTGTCCTCTTCGGAGGCGAGAGCGGTGATTGCGAGCACTGGATTCGGCCGGCGCGGCAAGCGCGTGGAGGTGGAGGCCGCACTGCGGACAGCTTATGCGCGCCTGCCAGCTGTGGACATCGTCGTCTGGAAACATGAGGGAGAGCGCCACGCGGCGGAGCCGGGGCAACTGGACTGGCAGGCGGTGTTTGAGGCTGGTGCAAGCCGCCCTGCCGCGTCTGCCGTCATGGAGCCGAACGACCCCTTCATGGTGATCTACACGTCTGGCACCACCGGCAAGCCCAAGGGAGCGGTGCACACCCATGGGGGCTTTCCGCTCAAGATCGCTCACGACGCCGCCGTGCATTTCGACGTTGAGCCGGGCGATGTCTTCTGCTGGCCCGCTGATATGGGCTGGATAGCCGGAACCTTGGTGCTTGGATGTGCTCTGTTGCGGGGCGCGACCCTCGTCTGCTATGACGGAGCGCCGGATTTTCCCGACTGGTCGCGCATGTCGCGCTTGGTCGAGCGCCACCGGATCACGCATTTTGGCTCCGCGCCGACGCTGATTCGAGGACTGGCGAGCAACGCCGCAAGCGCGCTGCAGGGCGACCGCAGCAGCCTACAGTTGCTCATCACTGCCGGCGAAGGCATCGATCCGGAGCATTTCTGCTGGTTCCAGGAGCATTTCGGCTCAGGCGGCGAACCGTTGATCAATTACACCGGCGGCACCGAGGTCTCCGGCGCGTTGCTCTCAAGCGTAGTCGTGCGACCGATCCGGCCGAGCGGGTTCAACACGATCTCGCCGGGCGTGGATGTCGACGTGGTCGACTCCACCGGCGCATCCATCACCGAGGCGGTGGGTGAACTGGTGGTCCGCCGTCCGTTCGTGGGCATGACCGCGTCGTTCTGGAAGGACGACGCGCGCTTCCTGGAGACCTATTGGCGCACGCTGCCCGGGATGTGGATGCATGGCGACCTGGCCCGGCGCACGGCCGAAGGCGACTTCTTCATGATGGGCCGCTCCGACGACACCATCAAGCTGGCCGGCAAGCGCCTGGGTCCCGCCGAAGTGGAAGAGATTCTGCTCGAGTTGCCGGAAGTCGCGGAGGCGGCTGCGATCGGCGTGGACGATGCGGCCAAGGGTCAAAAGCTGGTGGTGTTCGTAGTGGCCGATCAGGCGCATGCCGCGGCGCCCGATTTGCCGCTGCGCGTTCAGCGGCATGTCGACGAGCGGCTGGGTCGCCCGTTTCGTCCTGGCATGGTTCACGTGGTCACGCAGTTGCCGAAGACACGGAGTTCAAAAATCATGCGCCGTGTTTTGCGCAGCGTCTACTGTGGCTTGCCGCCCGGCGACCTTTCGGCGTTAGACAACCCGGCAGCGCTTGAGGAAATCCGCTTGCTGGTGATGCCCGCCTGAGATGGTGGCGAATCGAAAGGAGACACGCAATGGACATGGGACTTGAGGGCCGCAAGGTATTGATCACTGGAGCATCGCAGGGCATTGGCGAGGGGCTGGCCCGCTCATTCGCTGCCGAGGGCTGCGAGCTCTTCCTGGTCGCGCGCTCGGCCGACAAGCTGGCTGCGGTCGCGGCGGCGACGCAGGAGCGGCACGGCGTTAGCGTGCACACCTTGCCGATCGACATGACGGTGCCGGGCGCCCTCGACGCTGTGATGGGGTTCGCCGAAGGCGCGGACGTGCTGGTGAACAACGCGGGCAACATTCCAGGCGGCAACCTGTGGGATGTCGACGAGGTGGCGTGGCGGCAAGGCTGGGAGCTGAAGGTCTTCGGCTACATCAACCTGACCCGGACCATGTATGCCGCGATGAAACGGCGGGGCGGTGGCGTCATCCTCAACAATATAGGCAACGGCGGAGAGAACTTCGACTTCAACTACATCGCGGGCAGCACCGGCAACGCCGCACTTATGGCGTTTACGCGGGCGCTGGGTGGCCGAAGCCTGGACGACCGCATCCGCGTGGTGGGTGTGAATCCAGGGCCGGTCGACACCGACCGGATCAAGAAGGTCTTGCGCAGCCACGCGCAGCGCACGCTCGGCGACGCCGCGCGGTCCGCAGAGCTTCTGTCCGCTTACCCGCTGGGCCGGCCAGCGACGGTTGATGAGGTGGCCGCCCTCTTTGTCTATCTGGCCTCCGACCGTTCAGCCTATACGAGCGGCGTGATCATCACGGTCGACGGTGGCCTTACCTCCAAGCGATCGGTGTGATCGGCATGTCCAGCGAACGCTCCACCCCCGCCAACCGGTCGGCACGGACGATCGCGCCCGCGGCGGGCCACTCCGGACCCATCGTGCAACCGGTGGCCCGGGGGCTTTCGCTGTTGGCTGCGTTCACACCAAACGACGTATGGCTGGGCAATGGGGAACTGGCTGCCCGCAGCGGTCTACCGCCATCCACGGTGTCCCGCATGGCCCAGACGCTCGTGGCGCTGGGTTATCTGCACCATGCCGCCGAGCAACGCAAGTATCGATTGGCCGCGCCGGTACTGGCACTCGGCTATGGAGCCATCGCCAACTCGGAGGTCCAGCGCCTGGCGCGTACGCAGATGCAGGCCTTCGCCGAAGAGCACAAGGTCCACCTGAATCTCAGTACCCGCGACCGTTTGGACCTCATCGTGCTGGAGAGCTGCAGCAGCCGGCAGGCCGCCATTGCGCTGGACCTGCACGTGGGCGTGCGCATCGGCCTGGCCTCCTCGCCTATGGGCTGGGCGCTGCTGGCCGCGCTGCCGGAACTGGAGCGCTACTACCTTATGGGCAATGTGGAGCGCCGCATGGCACGTGAGTGGCCACGGCTTCGACGTCGCTCCAGCGAGGCTATCGCCCAGGTGTTCCGGCTGGGCTTCTGTACCTCGCTGGGCGAGTGGGACCCTGACCTCGGCATCGTGGCTGTGCCGCTGATGATCGCCGGTCACGCTCCACTGGTGCTAGCTTGTGTCGGCTCCACGGCACAGATGTCGCGCGCCCGGGTGGAGCGTGAGCTGGGGCCACGCCTGCTGGGCGTGGCGGTTGGGTTACAGGAGCAGGGAGCACCACAATGACGAGAACGCGAGTCCGACCTCCGTCGCGCGTGGCTGGTCCTGAGGCCACACTGCTGACCGTGGAGCGCGGCATGCAGGTGCTGAGAGCCTTTCGCTGCGAGCGGTCTGCGGTGTCCAACGCCGAACTTGTGCGGCGCACTGGTTTATCCAAGGCGACGGTTTCGCGGCTGACCAGCACATTCATCCAGCTCGGTTTCCTGCGTCACGTCGCGGGCGGCCGTGAGTTCGAGCTGGGTACAGGCCCCTTGAGCATCGGCCATTCATTCATCGAGGCCAGTCCCCTGGTGCGCATGGCCAACCCGTTTCTGCAGGCGCTGGCGGACAAGCTCAACGTTTCAGTGGCGCTGGCGATCCCGAACGGGCTGGAGATGCTGTACATCTGCTATCGGACCAGTGACCGGATTGCCACCCTGCGGTTGGGTGTCGGTTCCTTGCTGCCACTGGGCACCACCTCGATCGGCCGTGCCTGGCTTTGGGCTCTTGCGCCCGCTGAGCAGAAGCGGCTCATTTCTGAACTCAAGCGTGCGGCGGGCGGCCGAGGGGCTGCTTTGGAGCAAAGCATCCGCGAGAGTTTCGCCGAGCTGGACGCCAACGGCACCTGCGCCGTGCTCGGCGGCTACCAGCGCGACGCCTATGGCGTGGCCACGCCGTTGCGCGTTGGGCGCGACGGTACTCTCATGGGGCTGAGCTGCGGTAACGCCGAGGTGGCACCCAACGTCGCCCAGGCCAGAAAACGCATTGGCCCTGAACTGAAAAAGGCGGCAGTGCAGCTCGAGGCACTGTTCGCCGAAACCGATGGCCTGCCATGAGCACACGCGCCTTACTGGAACACACAAGACTGGACTGCAACGTGCTTGAAGGTATTCGGGTTCTCGATTTTGGAAGGTTTATCGCAGGCCCATTTTGCGCCGCGTTGCTGGCTGACTTTGGCGCCGACGTGATCCGGGTCGACCGTGTGGGCGGCAGCGAGGACCGCTTCATCATGCCGGTGACGCCGGAGGGCGAAGGGGCGTTGTACCTGCAGGTCAACCGCAACAAGCGCTCGATCACACTGGACCTCGAAAGCCCGGAAGGGCGCGAGGTGGTGAACCTCTTGTTGAAGCGCACGGATGTCGTCGTAGCCAACATGCCACCCAGCACGATCAAGAATTTGGGATTGGACTATGAGAACCTGCAGAAGGTGCGGCCCGATATCATCCTGACGGCGTCGTCGGCTTTTGGTGAGCATCCATCGGCTCAGCAGCGCGTCGGCTTCGATGGGGTGGGGCAAGCGATGAGTGGAGCGGTTCACCTTGCGGGGCTGCCGGGCCACCCCATGAAGGCCATGGTACCCGTGGTGGATTTTGCGACTGCCTTGTCATGCGCGCTCGCAACGGTGATGGCACTCTACGAACGAAAGTCCAGCGGCCGCGGCCAGCAGGTCAGCTCGTCTTTGCTGCACACGGCTCTCAACTTTGCCAGCGGCAATCTGATCGAGGAGGCGTTGCTGGGGATCGATCGGCAAGCCACCGGCAACCGTAGTCCGATTGCCGGCCCTTCCGATATCTATCGTGTGCGGGATGGCTGGATCATCGTGCAGGTCATCGGGCCGGCGTTGTTCAAGCGCTGGGTCGGCCTCGTCGGACGGCCCGAACTGTTGCAGGACCCGCGTTTCCGGGACGATCGCGAGCGCGGCGAGCATGGCGAGGTGCTCAGTGGTCTCATGTCGGAGTGGAGCGCACAGCGCACACGCTCCGAAGCTTTGGCACAACTGGAGGCTGCGCGCATCCCTGCTGGTCCTGTGCACTCTCCACGCGAGGCATTGCAGGATGAAGTGATCCGGGCGTCCGGGGCGTTCACTCCAGTTGCCTATCCAGGCCTGGAGCGTCCCGTGCCCTTGGTGGCACCACCAATTTCCATGACGCGCACGCCACCCACGCTGCGCCGTCCGCCGCCGACCATCGGCCAGCACACCGACGAGGTGCTGCAGGAGTTGGGCTATCAGCGCGGCGACATCGATCAGTTGCGCCAGCGCGGCATCGTCTGAACTTCTGTAGAGGGTGCGATGAGAGCACACGTCGAGATGGCGCCCCTGGATCTGGCGAGCGGATGGAGTCCGCTGCCCGGGTTCGATGGCCTTGAGGTCAAGTTGCTGGGCAGTGACCTTGACGAGGCGCGGCGATGCGGTGCTCGCTCGCGCATGGTTCGCTTCGCCGCGGGTGCGCTGACACGCGGCGCGCTGGTTCATGGCTACTGGGAAGAGGTCTACGTCCTCTGCGGCGACATGTTCGCCCTGGACCGTCCCGATGCGCCATCGCTCGCACCGATGTACTCGGTGCGGCCGCCTGGCACGCCGCATGGACCTTTCGGATCCCGCACAGGATGCGTGCTTCTCGAAATCCAGTACTTCGCCGGGACCGGCGAACCTTTCAACCCTCCCGTCTGACCCTCATGAGCACTCTATTTTCTCCCTTGACCTTGCGCGGCATCACCGTGCGCAACCGCATCGGCGTATCCCCGATGTGCCAGTACAGCTGCGTGGAGGGCGTACCCACGGACTGGCATCTGGTGCACCTTGGCTCGCGCGCGGCGGGTGGCGCCGGGCTGGTGATCACGGAGGGCGCGGCGATCTCTCGCCAGGGGCGCATCACCCCCTCGGATCTGGGCATCTGGTCGGACGAGCAACTGGACGGACACCGCCGCATTGCGCGCTTCATCGCCAGCCAGGGCGCGGTCGCAGGTATCCAGCTTGCGCACGCCGGCCGCAAGGCCTCACGCGTCCCGCCCTGGGAGACGGACCCCAGTCAGACCCAGGGCCGGCCGCTCGCCTGCCACGAAGGAGGATGGGTCCCGGACGGACCGAGCCCGATCGCGTTTGCGCCAGGCTATGCCGTGCCCACCGAGGTCAGCCACGACGAGATCTCTCAGGCAGTCCGCGACTTCGTTGAGGCGGCCGAGCGTGCCGATCGCGCCGGCTATGACTGGATCGAAGTGCACGCGGGCCACGGCTATCTGCTGCATTCGTTCAATTCCCCTTTGGCCAACCAGCGCAGCGATGCCTATGGCGGGTCGCTTCAGGGCCGATGCCGACTGACGCGGGAGGTGGCGCGTGCGATCCGTGCGGCGTGGCCCCAGCACAAGGTGCTGGCGTTTCGCCTGTCGTACACGGATTGGGCCGAAGGCGGCTGGACGCTGGAGGAGACCGTGCAGCTGTGCGCCTGGCTGAAAGAGGATGGTGTTGATCTGATCGATGCCAGCTCCGGAGGCAACACGCCGAACCCGGCGGTCAAGGTGGGGCGCGGCTACCAAGTGCCGGGCGCAGAAACCATCCGGCGCCAGTGCGACATGCCCACCGCGTCCGTAGGCTGGATCGACGAGGCGGAGCAGGCAGATGCCATCGTGCGCGAGGGCCGTGCCGACATGGTGATGCTGGGGCGCGAGATGCTGCGCGATCCCTATTGGCCGCTGCGCGCTGCGCTGCGATTGGGCGTCGCTGCGCAGGCCCGGCTGCCCGTCCAGTACAGCGCTGCGTGGGCCCACCTCGGCAGCTTCAGCTTTGATCCGATCACAGCACCGCAGATCAGCCACGCCGGCAATCCTGCGGTCGACGACGCGCGGCATCTGATCCTCTGACACAAGGAGGCCGGTCGGCGAAGAGCGGACCGCATGGCGGGAGGAGACTCCAAAGCAGAAGGGCCGACCACGAGCCGGTCGGCCCTTCCGCACTTGACGCCCGGATCAGATCAACCAGCGTCCGCCAGTTCGGTTTTTGGCAACGCCCGGGGCATCCAGTGCTCATCGCTGGACAAGCCGGCACGCTCGAACAGACGGTCGCGCGCCCCGTTGACACGGCGTTCCAGATCCGCAAGGTCGACCCCGACGAGCTGCCCGTGGCGCTTGACCGCCCGGCCGGCGACGAACACCGAATCCACGTTTCCGGGGTGCGCCGATTCGACGATGTTTCCGTACGAGTAGTTCAGCGGCATCATGTTGATCTGGCTGGCATCGAGCATCACGACGTCGGCGTCTTTGCCGGGTGTGAGTGAGCCGCAGATGTTGCCCAACCCGCAGGCGCGGGCGCCTTCAATGGTTGCGAAGCCGAAGACCTCTTTGCTGGTCAGCGGGATTGGGTCGAAGTCGCGGTTCTCCTGCAGCGCCTTGCGCGCCTCGTTGCCACGCGTTGTACTCAACAGCAGCCGCATCGCAGCGAACATGTCGCCAGGTGCCGATGAGACCACATCCACACACAGGCTCGGCTTGAGGCCCAGCTTCAGCAGGCGCAGCGTAGGTGGATCGCCAAATCCTTCGTTCAGCGCCGTGTCGGGCGCCAAGGAGGCCGAACCGCCGCTGTCCACCAGGATCTGGAGTTCGTCATCGGGCAACGTGCAGCAGTGCACATAGTTGGTACCGCGGTACAGCAGGCCGCGGGCCTGCAACTGCTTCATGGGCTGGACCGCGGACCAGCGACCCACGCCGACATGGACCGAGATCGGCAAGCCGAGTGCGTGTGCCTGGCGGAACTCCTGTTCGGTCATGTCCAGCGGCGTGAACTCCGGCCCACGCGCCGCAAATGCCATGCGCAGTAGCTGGTCCGAGGACGAGAAGTGCTCAAGTTTCACGCGCGCCACGTCGAACATGTTCGACGGCTTGTCGTTGGGCGGAATCCACTCGTCGTTGCCATTTCCGTAAGCCCATACGGCGCGTATGCCGGCATCGCGCAGGCCCGCGATCGCGCCATCGGCATGGTCGGGCGTGTTGTTGTTGTGGCTCCAGTCGAACAGCGTGGTGATGCCGGCATTGAGGCACTCGAGCGCGCCGAGATGGTTGGCCAGCCGCATGTCATCGGGCGTGAACAGCCCGCCCATCACCAGACGCATGCCGGTGTAGTACTGACCCAGCGTCCAGTCGGTGCCGACCGCTCGCAGCAAGGACTGCCAGGTATGCCGGTGGCTGTCGACGAAGCCGGGCATCACCACCATGCCCCGCGCGTCGATTGCTTCGGCGTCGCTCGCGTCGATCGACGGCCCGACGGCTTCGATGCGGCGACCCGCGATGAGCAGGTCGCCGCGGCGCAGATCACCGACGGCCGGATCGCCAGAGAC
The DNA here is from genome assembly GCF_901827205.1 of Variovorax sp. PBS-H4. Classification (NCBI taxonomy): domain Bacteria; kingdom Pseudomonadati; phylum Pseudomonadota; class Betaproteobacteria; order Burkholderiales; family Comamonadaceae; genus Variovorax; species Variovorax sp. PBS-H4. Next base: position 1,694,236 of record NZ_LR594675.1, read on the forward strand.
GATGGTGCCGCCACGCAGCAGAGTGCGTTTTTCGTTTTTGTTCATGTTGGATCTCCAGGCAGGTTGGCTGACGCGTTCGGTTCAGCTGGAAACTTCAGGCAGGCGGGCCGAAGGGAACGCCGGGGGCCGCTTCCCTCGCACCGAATCCAGTCCTTCGGCGGCGTCTTCGCCGAGGAAGTCCTGCATCTCCAACGCTAGCGAATGGTCGAAGATCGGACCGGCCATGCGCATCCACTGGTTGAGTGCGACCTTGGTGTGGCGGATGGCCGTCTGGCTACCCTGCGCCAGGCGGGCGGCCACGGCCAGCGCGCGGTCCATCAGCTCTGCACCTGGTACGCACAAGCTCACGAGGCCGATACGCTCGGCCTCTTTCCCATCCAGGAAGTCAGCGGTCATGAGGTAGTACTTGGCTTTGGCGATACCGCACAGCAGGGGCCAGACGATGGCGGCGTGGTCGCCCGCAGCGACGCCCAGCTTCACGTGCCCATCGGTCAGGCGTGCGCCGTCGGCGATGATGCTGATGTCGGCCAGCAGCGCAACGGCCAGGCCAGCGCCCACAGCGGTGCCATTGATGGCCGACACAATGGGTTTTTCGCAGGCGAGCATGTTGTAGACGATGGCGGCCGCCTCCTGTTGAACGACGGCGACCTCGCGCGGGTTGCCGACGATCTGCTCCACCCAGGCCAGGTCGCCGCCGGCGGAAAACGCGCGCTCACCCGCACCCGTCACGACGACGACCTTGGTCTGTGCATCGGCTTGTACCACGCTCCAGAGCTGGGTCAGCTCCCAATGCATCAGGCCATTGGTCGCGTTCATGACCTCCGGCCGGTTGAGGGTTGCGAGCAACACGCCGTCGGGGTGGCGATCGAAGCGGATGAACTGAAAATCTTCATAGTGCATGGGCGGGGTCCTATCAAGTCGGGTGGTCTGCGTCGGCGCCTTCGCTCACGCTGAGGTAGCGTCGCTGCAGCGACGCATCGGCCGCAAAGTCGTGTGTGCTGCCTTGCCAGACGATGCACCCTTTCTCGATGACGTAGTGGCGCTCTACCACGCGGCTGACGGACTCGACGTCCTTGTCGATCACGATCATCGCGACGCCACCCTTTGCGAGCGTGCGCAGGATGTCCCAGATCTCCTCGCGGATCAATGGCGCCAGGCCTTCGGTGGCCTCGTCGAAGATGAGCAGGTCCGGATTGGTCAGCAGTGCGCGCCCGATGGCCAGCATCTGCTGCTCGCCCCCGGACAGCAGATTGCCAGGGTTGAACAGGCGCTCGCGCAAGCGCGGAAAGAAATCAAGTACGCGCTCCAGCGTCCAGGCGTTGGGGCGATCGGCCCGGCGGTTGGCCACGAGCAGGTTCTCGCGGACATTGAGGTTCGGGAAGATGCGCCTTCCTTCCGGCACCAGGCCGATGCCGCGGCATGCGATGGCATGCGGTGGCAGGTGGTCGATGCGTTCGCCCTTCCATCGGATCTGCCCGTGCTGGGCGCGGCAGATTCCCATGACGGCGTTGATCAATGTGCTGCGGCCCATTCCGTTGCGGCCCAGCAGGCCGATGGGCTGCCCGCTCGCTATGGACAGCGAGACACCGTGCAGCACCTTGGCCGAACCGTAGCCGGCATGGACGTCCTCGATCTCAAGCAGCATGCGCGACTTCCGGTTGGGTGTGCCCCAGGTAGGCGGCCTGGACCGCGGGATCGGAGCGGATATCGGCCGGCGCGCCGGTGGCGATCACGCGGCCGGCGACCAGCACCGTCAACCGGTCTGCCAGCGAGAACACCGCCTCCATGTCGTGTTCCACCATGACGATGGTGTACCGCCCCTTCAGTCGCAACAGCAGGTCGACCAGTTTGCGGCTCTCGTTGTGGCCCATGCCGGCCATGGGTTCGTCCAGCAGCAGCAGCTTGGGGCGCATGGCCAGGGCGATGGCGATCTCCAGCTGCCTGCGCTCACCGTGCGACAACTCGGCCGCGGTGGTATGGGCCCGTGCGTCCAGGCCTGCCAGCGCGAGTGCCTCGCGTGCCGGGCCGCAAAGAGACTCGTCGGTCGCCGCGCAGCGCCAGAACCGGAAGCTGTGCCCCTGGTTGGCCTGAACGGCCAGGGCCACGTTCTCCAGCGCGGTGAAATCCATCACCACCGAAGAGATCTGGAAGGATCGGGCGATGCCCAGCAAGGCCCGCTTGTGCACGGGCTCCCGGGTGATCGGCTGGCCTTCGAAATGGATGCTGCCCTCGTCGGAGCCCAGAATGCCGTGCAGTTGATGGATCAGTGTCGTCTTGCCGGCCCCGTTGGGACCGATGAGCGCGTGGAATTCATTCCGCCGGATGTCCAGGCACAGGTCCGACGTGACCTTGAGGCCGCCGAAACGTTTGCACAACCCGGTGATTCTGAGGATCGCGTCAGTCATGGCCCGCCCTGTTCTTCCTGTGTGACAACAAGGCCTGCCCGAGGCCGGCCAGACCGGTGCGCAGGAATGCCACCATCAGGATGATCAGGATGCCGAACGGCAACTGCCAGTGGATGGTCAGACCGGAGAGTTGCAGCTCCAACAGGAGGAACACGGTCGCGCCAACGACCGGGCCCCAGATGGTGGTCATCCCGCCCAGGACCACCATCACGATCAGCTCGCCCGAGCGTGTCCAGGCCAAGTCGGCGGGGCTCACGAACTGCTGGGTGAGGGCCAGCAGGACACCCGACAGCCCCGCCATCGCACCAGCGATGGTGAGGGCTGCAAGCTGGTAGTTCGTGGGGTTCAACCCAACGGAGGAGACGCGCCGTTCGTTGCCAGCGCAGGCGCGCATCACCACGCCGAAGCGGCTGCGCACCAGGCGCAGGCTGAGCACCATGACGGTCACGAGGCAAGCCAGGCACACGAAGTAGACGGTGGTGCGGTTCTGCAGGTCCAGGCCCGCCAGCTTGAGCTGCGAGTTCACCTGCAAGCCCTCGTCGCCGCCGTACTGGTCCAGGGAGATGAACAGGTAGTACAGCATCTGGTTGAAGGCCAGCGTGATCATGATGAAGTAGGCGCCGCGTGTGCGCAGTGCCACCATGCCCAGCACTGCGGAGGTCGCCGCTGTGATCATGATGGCAACCGGCGCGGCCACCAGCAGATTGGTCGTTCCCAGGGCGGACATCAGACCACCGCCCGAGGGATCCTCCGCATGCATGGCGAGAATGGCCACCACGTAGCCGCCCAGGCCCAGCACGGCTGCATGCATGATGCTGATCAGCCCGGCAAACCCCAGCAGCAGGTTGAGTGACACGGCGGCGATGGCAAACACGATCACGCGCGCGAACACGCGGAGTAGAAAGGGCTCGTTCAATGCGTGGCAAGCGGTGGAACCATCGCGAGCAGCAGGCTGACGATGACAATGGGCAGCCATGGCCCCACGTGTGGGCGCAGGCGCGACGTCGAGCCCGCGGGCGCGACAAAAGGGAGTTGGCTGGTGTCAAGCATGGGCGGGGAACAGTCCTTGGGGGCGCCATGCGAGCAGCAGCGCCATGAACAGGTAGATGACCATCGAGCCAAGTGCGGGATTGAGCAGCACTCGACCGAACGTGTCGGCCAGACCCACGAGGACCGCGGCGATGAACGCGCCACGCACGGAGCCCACGCCACCGATGACGATCACGACCAGCGCCAGGATGAGAATAGGCTCACCCATTCCCACCTGCACCGCGAAGATCGGTCCCGCCATGACGCCGGCAAGGCCGGCCAGCCCTGCGCCCGCCAGAAAGACGACGGAGAACACCGCCGTGACATTGATTCCCAGCGCGGACGCGGCGACACGGTCGCTGGCGCCGGCACGCACCCAGGTGCCGGCACGGGTATGGACCACCAGCAGATACAGCAGCAGCGCAACCGCCAGGCTCACGCCCAACACCACCAGCCGGTAAGTGGGGTAGTGCAAGTCGGGCAGCAGTCGAACGGAGCCCTGTAACGCAACGGGCAACTTCATCTGCAGCGGGGTCGCGCCCCAGAGCATTCGAACGGCTTCGTTGATCACCATGATCAGGCCGAAGGTCACCAGAGTCTGATCCAGGTGGCTGCGGTGGTAGAACCACCGCAGCAGCAGTCGTTCGATCAGTGCGCCGAACAGTGCGGCGGCGGGCACGGCCGCCAGAATGGCCAAAGGGAAGCTGCCGGTGTGGGCCAGCACGGTCGCGCCGACGTACGCGCCCACCATGTAGAGCGAGCCGTGCGCCAGGTTGATCAGGTTCATGATCCCGAACACCAGCGTGAGGCCGGCCGAGGTCAGAAAAAGCATCAGGCCGAACTGGCAGCCGTTGAGGGCTTGTTCTATCAGCAGGTTCAGCGTCATGGCTGGCCTGTCTTCGTTGTCTTGGGCATGTCTCGCTCCACGGTTTCAAGTGAAATCCCGGTTGTTGCACCGGGCGCCCTTAGGATGCCGTTCGGCCGCGCGGACCGTCAACAGCGACACGCCCGTAGTTCCGTACATTGGTAGAGCGTCGTCTTTGGCCGCCCGCCCAGCCAGGGCCCGCGAACCGAGGGCAACCCCGGCCGAAAAATGCCCAGCTGCACCTGCGCACCGATAGTCGATGACGCCCGGCTGGCGGCCGCATGCACCTCTTCCCACCCGCAGGCGACTGCCGTTGTACGGAACGATGCGGTCATCCGGATTGACGGGGCGATCCGTTGACGTGAATCTTCCAGCCTGCAGGATGGCCTGCTGCTATTCAACTACACGCAGGAGACAAAGATGGAACTTCCCTTCGCTCGTCCGAGCCTGGCGCTGGTCGCGGCCTGCGCGCTGTGCAGCCTTCCGGCGGCCGCTGCAGACAAGATCAAGCTGGGCATCCTGGCCACGCTGTCGGGTCCCAATGCGGTGATGGGCACCCAGATGCGAGATGGCTTCAACCTGGCGCTGGAGGAGAAGGGCGGCAAGCTCGGCGGGCTTTCGGTCGAGGTAATCCATGTTGACGACCAGCAGAAGCCGGACATCGCGCGGCAGGCTGCCAGCAAGCTGGTGGAATCGGACAAGATCGACGTGCTCGTCGGACCCATGTTTTCCAGCGTGGTGAACGCCGTGCTGCCCGTCGTCAACCAGGCGAAGATCCCGATGCTGGGCGTCTCCGGAGCGCCATCGTCTCTGGCAGGCGCCGACTGCTCGCCGTACTTCTTCTCGACATCTTGGCAGGGCGACACGCTCGCCGAAGCCATGGGCATGACCTTGCAACAGAACAAGGTCCAGAAGCTCTATGTCATGGTGCCCAATTTTCCAGGCGGCAAGGAAGTGGTGGCCGGCATCAAGCGCCACTTCAAGGGCACCATCGTCGGCGAGGTGTACACGCCACTAAGCCAGCTGGACTTTGCCGCGGAGCTGGCGCAGCTGCGTGCCGCGGCTCCGGACGCCGCCTTTGTGTTCTATCCCGGCGGCCTGGGTATCCAGTTCGTGAAGCAATATGCGCAGGCGGGATTGAAGGACAAGATTCCGCTCTATTCCGCGTACACCATCGATGCAGCCACACTCCCCGCCATCGGCGAAACAGCGATCGGCGTGGGCACAGCGGAGTTCTGGGGACCTTCCATCGACAACCCCGCGAACAAGCGCTTCGTCGAGGGCTTCGAGCGGAAGTACAAGTACCCGGCCTCTTCATACGCGGTGCAGGGTTACGACGCCGCGCACCTTCTGGACAGTGCCGTGCGCAAGGTGGGCGGCAAGGTCGAGGACCGTGCGTCGATGTTGAAGGCGCTCAAGGCGGCCGACTTCCAGTCGGTTCGTGGCCCCTTCAAATACAACAACAACCAGTTCCCCATCCAGGACCTGTACCTGGGCGAGATCGTCAAGGGAGCGGACGGGATGCCCGTCATGCGCTTGGGACGCAAGGTGTTCAGCGAGTACGCGGACTCCTATGCGGCGCGTTGTCCATTGAAGTGAACCATTTCGGAAGGAAGATTGATGAAGGTTTTGGTGGCGGTGAAGCGTGTGGTGGACTACAACGTCAAGGTTCGCGTCAAGAGTGACGGCAGCGGCGCCGACATCGCCAACGTGAAGATGAGCATGAACCCGTTCGACGAGATCGCTGTCGAAGAGGCGGTCCGCCTGAAGGAGAAGGGCGTCGTCACCGAAGTCATCGCCGTCTCGTGCGGCGATGCCAAGTGCCAGGAGACGCTGCGCACCGCCATGGCCCTCGGCGCCGACCGCGGCATCCTGGTCGAGACCACCGAAGAGCTGCAGCCGCTGGCCGTCGCCAAGCTGCTGAAGGCACTTGTCGACAAGGAGCAACCCCAGTTGACCATCCTGGGCAAGCAGGCCATTGACGACGACGCCAACCAAACCGGCCAGATGCTGGCCGCGCTGGCCGACCTGCCGCAAGCCACCTTCGCATCGAAGGTCGACGTGGCGGACGGCAAGGTCACCGTCGTGCGCGAAGTCGACGGCGGCATGGAAACGCTGAGCCTGGCGCTTCCGGCCGTCATTACGACCGACCTGCGCCTGAACGAGCCCCGCTACGTGACGCTGCCCAACATCATGAAGGCCAAGAAGAAGCAGCTCGACACCTTCAAGCCTGAAGACCTCGGCGTCGACGTCAAGCCGCGCCTGAAGACCCTGAAGGTCAGCGAGCCGCCCAAGCGCGGCGCGGGCATCAAGGTGCCCGACGTGGCCACGCTGGTGGACAAGCTCAAGAACGAAGCCAAGGTGATCTGAGGACCAACGACATGACCGTACTAGTGATTGCAGAACACGACCACGCTACCGTCAAGCCGGCGACCCTCAACACCGTGACCGCGGCCATCGCCTGCGCCAGCGGCGACGTGCACGTGCTCGTGACCGGCACCAACGCCGCCCAAGTCGCCGCGGCCGCCGCGCAGATTGCCGGTGTCTCCAAGGTCATCGTGGCCGATAGCCCGTCCCTCGCCGAGAACCTCGCTGAGAACGTCGCCGCGCAGGTCCTGGCCATCGCATCGAACTACAGCCACATCCTGTTCCCGTCGACCGCCAACGGCAAGAGTGCCGCGCCGCGCGTGGCCGCCAAGCTCGACGTGGCGCAGATCAGCGACATCACTTTGGTTGTGAGCCCCGATACCTTCGAACGCCCGATCTACGCCGGCAACGCCATCGCGATCGTGCAGAGCAGCGATGCAACCAAGGTCATCACCGTGCGCATCACCGGCTTCGATGCCGCGGCTGCCACGGGCAGCAGCGCATCGGTCGAAACCGCAGAAGGCGTGGCCGATTCGGGCAAGAGCAGCTTCGTCGGCCGTGAAGTCACGAAGAGCGAACGCCCCGAACTCACGGCTGCCAAGATCATCGTTTCGGGCGGGCGGGCTCTTGGCAGTGCTGAGAAGTTCACCGAAGTCATGGCGCCCCTGGCCGACAAGCTTAATGCGGGCCTCGGTGCAAGTCGCGCAGCGGTCGATGCGGGCTACGCACCGAACGACTGGCAAGTGGGCCAGACCGGCAAGATCGTCGCGCCGCAGCTCTATATCGCCGCAGGCATCTCGGGCGCGATCCAACATTTGGCCGGCATGAAGGACTCCAAGGTGATCGTCGCCATCAACATGGACGAGGAAGCGCCGATTTTCTCGATGGCCGATTACGGTCTTGTGGCCGACCTGTTCACGGCCGTGCCGGAGCTCTCGACACTTCTTTGATGCCTTCGTCGCTCGCCCGATGCTGCTAGGTGTTGAGGCTGCTCTTTCTCGGCGGCAGAAGCGTAGGCTCCATGCGCCCTGCATCCCGACATTCGGCCGACACCCTCCCGCCAGAAGGCCTGCGCCGGCATTCAACACGCAAGAAGCCCAAGAGATCAAACTCCTGGGCTTTTTTGTTGGCTCTCGTTCGACAGGTAGTCGAAGAAGGCTTCGAGTTCGGTGGACTTGTCGAAGACCGCGCTCGCACCGGCCGTCGCGCACCGGCTGCGAATCTCCGGTGTCGCATAGTTCGTCAGCACCACGATCCTCTGGTCCGAACGTCGGTCCTTGAAAGCTCGCAGCACCGTCAGCCCGGAGCCTTCCTTGAGAAACAAGTCCAGGATCATCAGGTTCCACCGCTCGGCGTAGCGGGTCGCCGCAACGATGGCTTCGGAAGCGGTCTCTGCCGTCGCCAGAACTTCGATATCGGCAAACTCCAACAGCGCAGCAATCAGGTTGTCGCGAATGGTCTTGCTGTCTTCGACAAGAATGGTTGCCAACAACACGCCCGCGACCTTTCCTCTGATTTTTTCCGGCACCGTTGCCGATGCGCTTGTTCTACGCGTCCGCCCGCGCGGGGAGCTGTAGGCGGAGCACCCGAGAAGGGCGGTGTGTCGATGGGTCCGCTGCGGCGGTGTGCTCCTTCCCGCAAGTCGATGGGCTTTTCACGTGCGAGAAGAGTCGTTCGAAAATGAATACGAAAGTATGGGAGTTTTTCACAGGCATCTAAGGTTTTGAGCATTTAAGAAGCCCAAAGTACTACATTTGTTGGCCAAAATGTAGGCCATGAAAGATGCAACCGATACCAACCTGGGGTGGTGGACCGACAAGCCCGAGCGAGCGCCGCGGGCCTCTTCGTTCAACCCGATCTCCGGCCCTTTCCGTCGGCGGCGACCGGAAAACGTATGGATCAAGGCAGCGCTGATCCTTGCACTCATGGTCGGCTTTGGCTGGTCGCTGCTGAATCTCGCGCGCTTCTTGGCCTAGGAGTCGAGCCGCGAATTGGCCGAGCGGCCCAGTCCGGCGGCATGAGGCAATGCCAGCGAGGGCCGCACTTTAAGACAGGCCTAAGACTGGCGTTTCAACATCGAGGTAGACAGTCGCCCGGCGCTGGTAGAGGTCGCTTCGGCTCCCGCCCCCTGCTGGGCGGGTTCCTCGATGCCGGCGACTGTCGCTATTTGTAGAAGAACGGGGCGATGCCTCAGACCACCAGCGGCGTCGCTGCTCCGTCCATCGAGACCATGGCGCCCGAGATGTAGCCGGCGCGCGGCGAGCTCAGGAACACGACGGCACTGGCGATGTCTTCCGGGTTCGCGATGCGCCCCAGCGGCATGCGGGCCTCGGCATCGCGCCGCACCTCCTCTTCGCTGCGCTGGTGCAGGCGCGCGTCGGCCGCCAGGCCTTCGGCCATGCGCTCGGTCAATGTCATCGCGGGATTGACCGCGTTCACGCGCACCCCCAGCCGCCCGTAGGCGGCGGCGAGGCCGGCGGTGGCCAGCATCAGTGCCGCGTTGGCTGCGCCGCCAGCCAAGTGGGTGGGCGCGGCGACCTTGCCGCCCATGCCGATGATGTTGACGATGGCGCCCGCGCCCCGCGCGCCCATGCGCTTGATCGCCGGATCCATCACGTGGATGTAGGTGAAGAACTTGGCTTGCATCGCGTCGTGCCACGCTTGCGGCTGCAGCTCGCCGAAGGGCGTGCGCCGCGCGGCGCCCGCGGAGTTGACCAGCACCTCCACCGGGCCGAGGCCCGCCTCGGCGGCATCCAGCATCGCGAGCGCCGCAGCTGCGTCGCCCAAGTCGGCGCTGTGGCCGCGTACCGCGGCATGGCCTTCCGAGCGCAGCTGCGCGAGGGCCGCGTCGAGGTGCGCCTGGCTGCGCCCGGCCAGGCTGACCTGCGCGCCTTCGCGCAGGAACTCGCGGGCGCAGGCCAGGCCGATGCCGCGGCTGCCGCCGGTGATGAGGACGTGCTTGCCGCTCAATTGAAGATCCATGAAGCCTCCGGGGTCGAGTTGCCGAAACAGCAAGATCTTAGGGGTGGTCTTTAGGGGGACTTGCCGAGTTCGGCCCGCCTATGTTGTCATCCATGCACCATTCCTATTGCTGTTCGGAGGCACCAACGATGAAGACCGTGGCAGAAATTCTCAAGGACAAAGGCGACCGTGCCGTTCACAGCCTCGGGCCCGACGCCTCGGTCTATGAGGCCGTCGCGCTGATGGCGCGAAAGAACATCGGTGCCCTGCTGGTGATGGAGGGCGAGCGCATTGTGGGAATGCTCAGCGAGCGCGACTACGCGCGCAAGGTCGTGCTGATGGCGCGCTCATCCAAGGACACCCGCCTGCGCGAGATCATGACCCCAACCGTGATCTATGTGCATCCTTCGCAGAGCAGCGAGGAATGCATGGCGGTAATGACCGAGAACCGGGTGCGCCACCTGCCGGTGCTCGATGACGAGGACCGGCTCATCGGGCTCATCTCGATCGGCGACTTGGTCAAGGGCATTATCTCGGAGCAGAAGTTCATCATCGAGCAGCTTCAGCACTACATCTCGGGCGAGCACGCCTGAGCTGGAGCCAGCCAGCTGCGCCGGCCGCCCGGGGCGAAGCAATTCATTTGCGCGACCCGATTGCGATGTAGATTAGGGCGCCAACCGGAGACGAGCATGCTGATGACCACGCAGACGACCGAAGCCGCGCGCAAGGACGAGCGCCTCAAGGAAGTAGAGCAGCTGGTGCGTGCCAAGCTCCCGGCCGAATCGGTGGAGGAAGTCTGCGCCTTCGTGCGCCGCTACTTCGCCCAGGTCGACCCGGAAGACCTGGACGAGCGGCCGGCGGCGGACCTCTACGGCGCCGCGCTTTCGCACTGGAGCTTCGCGCGCAAGCGCGAGACGGGACGGGCCAAGCTGCGGGTCTTCAACCCGACGGTCGCGGAGCACGGCTGGCAGTCGACCCACACCATCATCGAGATGGTGAACGACGATATGCCCTTCCTGGTCGATTCGGTCACGATGGAGGTCAACCGCCACGGGCTCACGCTGCACCTGATCATTCATCCGCTCATGGCAGTGGATCGCGGCGCGGACGGCGTGCTGCGGGGCCTGGCGAGTGAGGCGGGAGCATCGCCGGATGCGCGCCGCGAGTCCTTCATCCACGTCGAGGTCGACCGCGTGCCGGAGCCGGCGCGCATGGAGGCGCTGGCCGTCGACCTCGAGCGCGTGCTCGACGACGTGCGCCGGGCCGTGGCCGACTGGAAGCTCATGCGGGAGCGGGTGCTCGCGATCGTGCAGGGCCTCGACAACCGCCCGCCGCCCATCCCGCCACAGGAGCTGGCCGAGGGCCAGGCCTTCCTGCGCTGGCTGGCCGACGACCATTTCACCTTTCTCGGCTATCGCAGCCACGAGCTGGTCAAGGCCAACGGCGACGATGCGCTGAAGATCGTGCCGGGTTCGAGCCTGGGCATCCTGCGCGACGCAGAGGCGCCGAGCGCCAACGCCGCCTTCGCCGCGCTGCCGCCCGAAATCCGCGCCAATGCACGCCGGCCCGAGCTGCTGGTGGTGACCAAGTCGACGTCGCGCTCCACCGTTCACCGGCCCGGCCACCTCGACTACGTGGCCGTCAAGCGATTCGACGAGCGGGGCGAGGTGTGCGGGGAAGACCGTTTTCTGGGACTCTTCACGTCCACCGCCTACAGCGCGAATCCGGCCGATATCCCGCTGTTGCGCCGCAAGATCGCCAGGGTGGTGGAGCGTGCCGGTCTCGCGGCCGGAAGCCATTCGGGCAAGGCGCTGATCAACATCCTCGAGACCTACCCGCGCGACGAGCTGTTTCAGATCGGCAACGATGACCTGCTGCAGACGGCGACGGGCATCCTGCACCTGGGCGAACGCCAGCGCTTCCGCCTGTTCGTGCGGCGCGATCCGTTCGAGCGCTTCCTCTCTTGCCTGATCTACGCGCCGCGCGAGAACTACACCACGGAGCTGCGCCAGAGGTGGCAGGACATCCTGATGCGCGAGTTCAACGGGATCGCTTCGGAGTTCAACGTGCACCTGTCCGAATCGGTGCTGGCGCGCGTCCAGATCACGGTGCGCACCAAGCCCGGGAGCATCCCCGCTTTCGATGTGCGCGAGCTGGAGGAGAAGCTCGTGGCCGCCGCCCGCCGCTGGGGCGACGACCTGAAGACCGCACTGATCGAAGCCGCCGGCGAGGCGCAGGGCAACGCCTTGCTGCGGCGCTTTGGAACGGCCTTCCCGGCGGGTTACCGCGACGAGTTCGCCGCGCGCGCCGCGGTGCACGACATCCAGCTGATGGCGCAACTGGGCGACGAGCAGCGCCTGGGGATGAACCTGTACCGCCCGCTGGAAGCGCCCCCCGGCACGCTGCGCTTCAAGGTGCTGCGCCGCGGCGAGCCGATCACCCTGTCGGCCAGCCTGCCGATGCTCGAGCACCTCGGCATGAAGGTGCTCGACGAGCATCCGCACCGCGTCGCGCCGCAGGGCGAGTCGCCGGTCTGGGTCCATGACTTCGGACTCCTGGCGGCCTCGGGCGACACCGAGATCGAAGTCGATGCGCTGCGCCCGGTGTTCGAGGCGGCCTTCGACGCCGTGCTGAACGGAGAGGTCGAGAACGACGACTTCAACCGCCTCGTGACGGCGGTGCAGTTGCCGGTGCACGAGATCGTGATCCTGCGCGCCTACGCCAAGTACATGCGGCAGATCGGCTTCGCCCTCTCGCAGTCTTTCATCGAGGGCACGCTGGCCACGCATGCCGGGATCGCGCGGGCGCTGGTCGAGCTCTTCAAGCTGCGCTTCGACCCGCAGCCCGCGCCCGACGCGCAGGTGCGCGAGGAAGACAAGGTGCGCGAGATCGAGGCCGCGCTGGACGGTGTGTCCAACCTGTCTGAAGACCGCGTGCTGCGCCAGTACCTGGCGCTGATCCAGGCCACCCTGCGGACCAACTACTGGCGCCGCGATGCGGCGGGCCGGCGTCGCGCGTTCCTGTCCTTCAAGTTCGACGCGGCCAAGGTGCCGGACCTGCCGGCACCCAAGCCGCTGTTCGAGATCTTCGTGTATTCGACGCGCTTCGAGGGCGTGCACCTGCGCGGCGGGCGGGTGGCGCGGGGCGGCCTGCGCTGGTCGGACCGGCCGGAGGATTTCCGCACCGAAGTGCTGGGCCTGGTCAAGGCGCAGATGGTGAAGAACACGGTGATCGTTCCCGTGGGTTCCAAGGGCGGCTTCGTCCTCAAGCGCGCGCCGGCAGCGAGCGACCGCGACGCCTACCTGCGCGAGGGCGTGGCCTGCTACCAGGACTACCTGCGAGGCTTGCTCGACATCACCGACAACCTGGCGGGCACGGCCATCGTGCCGCCGCCGCAGGTGCGCCGCCACGATCCCGACGACGCCTACCTGGTCGTCGCGGCCGACAAAGGCACCGCCACTTTCAGCGACTACGCCAATGGCATCAGCAAGGAGTACGGCTTCTGGCTGGGCGATGCCTTCGCTTCGGGCGGCTCGGTCGGTTATGACCACAAGGCCATGGGGATCACCGCCCGCGGCGCCTGGGAGTCGGTCAAGCGGCATTTCCGCGAGATGGGTATCGACACCCAGAGCACCGAATTCACCGTGGCCGGCGTCGGCGACATGTCGGGCGACGTGTTCGGCAACGGCATGCTGTTGTCGCCGCACATCCTGCTGGTGGCGGCCTTCGACCACCGGCACATCTTCCTGGACCCGTTGCCCGATGCGGCGAAGAGCTTTGCCGAGCGCGAGCGCCTGTTCAAGCTGCCGCGTTCCTCGTGGGCCGACTACGACGCGAGCCTGATCTCCGAAGGCGGCGGCGTGCATCCGCGCAGCGCCAAGTCGATCCCGCTCACGCCGCAGGTGAAGCAGGTGCTGGACATCCAGGCCGACGCGATGACGCCCACCGAGCTGGTCAACGCGATTCTCAAGGCCCCCGTGGCGCTGATCTACAACGGCGGCATCGGCACCTACGTGAAGGCGACCAGCGAGACCCACGCGCAGGTGGGGGACCGCGCCAACGACGCGCTGCGCGTCAACGGCCGCGAGCTGCGCTGCAAGGTTTTCGCCGAAGGCGGCAACCTCGGCTGCACGCAGCTCGGGCGCATCGAGTACGCGCGCGCGGGCGGGCGGATCAACACCGACGCCATCGACAACTCGGCCGGTGTCGACACGTCCGACCACGAGGTCAACATCAAGATCTTGCTGGGCCTGCCGATCACCGAAGGAGAGCTCACCGAAAAGCAGCGCAACGCGATCCTGCCGGAGATGACCGACGACGTCGCCGCGCTGGTTCTGCGCGACAACGTCTTGCAGACCCAGGTGCTTTCGGTCACCGGGCGCATTGCACCGCAGCTGCTCGATGCGCAGACGCGTTTCATGCAGTACCTGGAGAAGGCCGGGCGGCTGAACCGCGCTATCGAGTACCTGCCTTCCGACGAGGAGCTGGCCGAGCGCCGTGCGCAGGGCCAGGGCCTCGCCAGCCCGGAGCGCGCGGTGGTGCTGGCCTACAGCAAGATCTGGCTGTACGACGAGCTGCTCGAGTCGACGCTGCCCGACGACCCGTGGGTCGCGACGGCGCTGGAGCGCTACTTCCCGTCGCTGCTGCGCCAGCGCTTCGCGGGCTGGATGCCGCGCCACCCGCTGAAGCGCGAGATCATTGCGACCCACGTCACCAACGGCACGATCAACCGGGTCGGCAGCACCTTCGTGCACCGGCTGGTCGAGACCACCGGCGCACGCGCCTTCGAGGTGGTGCGTGCCTATCTGCTGTCGCGCGAGATCTTCGGCATCGTGCCGCTGTGGCTCGCCATCGAGGGTCTGGACAACCGGGTCGACGACGAGGTGCAGTCCGGCATGTTGATCGATACCGGCCGGCAGCTGGAGCGCGGCACCATGTGGTTCCTGCGCTCACGCCGGCTGACCGGGGACATGGCATCCACCATCGAGCACTTCAAGTCCAACGTCGAGACGCTGTCGGCGCGTTTGCCGCAGCTGCTCGACGCCGACGAGCGCGCCCGCGTCGATGCCGCTGCGGCCCACTACACGGCGCGGGGTGTGCCGCGCGAACTGGCCGAGCGCGTGGTGAACTTCGGCACGCTCTACGCCACCCTCGACATCGCCGAGATCGCCGGCAGCGCGCGTTGGCCGGTCGAGCTGGCGGCGGCGGTCTACTTCGACCTTGCCAACCGCCTCGGCATGCCGTGGCTGCGCGATCGCATCTCTGCGCTGCCGGGCGACCAGCACTGGCAGGCCCTGGCCAAGGGCGCCATGCAGGACGACCTCTCCGGCCTGCAGCGCGCGATCACCCATGCGGTGCTCACCGGCGGCAGCGAGGGCGAATCGCCGGCCGCGCGCGTCGAGGCGTGGCAGGCCAGCAACGGCCGCACGCTGGAGCGCGCAGCGCAGCTGATGGGCGAACTGCGCGCTGTCGCGGTGCCCGACGCCGCGATGCTGGCAGTGGCGCTGCGCGAGCTGCGGGCGCTGGCCTGAAGCTGTTCAGGACGCGTTGTGACCTCCCCTCGAACATGCGGGCCGTGCGCCGATAGTGGGCGGACAAAAGGCCCAGCGCGTCGTCCCGCCAGCCCGACATCGCGGGCTTCGCAGCGCCATGCTCCACAATCGCTACAAGAACACAACAAGAGCGAATGGAGGACTGGATGGCCTACGAGCTGCTGAGAAAAATTGCCGGCGCTTCGTTACCGATAACGCTGAGTTCAGAGGCGGACATCGAGAACTTGCGCGTCCTTCGGGATGCGGGCTACGTGAAAGCCGAGTTGCCGCCGCAAGGCAGGCCGGCTCCTGCCGTCGTGACCGCGCTGACACCGCTCGGTCGCACGGCCATGCGCCACTTCGGGGGCGGCTAGGCTCTGTCCGTTGTGCGTGCGCGACGTTGATGGGAGCGAATCGGCAGCGCACCCAGTTAAGATTGCGGCACGGTGGGGCGCCCGGTGCGGGCTTCCAAGCCGCCTTCAAAGGCGGCCGGAGCTTTTCGCAGCGCGCCCGAGAGCCGCACACAGGGGGCCCCTCGACAGGGGCTTTTTTTATGGCCGGACTGACATCGGAGGGACCGTGAGCCATGATGGGTAATTCGTCCTTCGCGGGGCTTGGCAACTCGTCCTTTGCCAGCCTCACGCCGGCGCCGGCCTCTGCCGACGAGGCCGAACCGTGGGTGCGCGGCGAGCTGATCCGCAGCCTGATGCGGGCCTCGCGCGGCTCCTACCTGCTGGCTGCGGCGCTGATGCCGGCGATGGTGGGCCTGAGCTGGGGGCATGTACCCGCCTGGCAACTCTTCGTCTGGCTGGCCATCGGCATCAGTGCCACGGCTTGCCGCATCTGGGGGGAGCAGGTCTACGGCCGCCACTATGCCGATCGCGATTCCGCCGCCCAGCAGTACTTCGTCGAACGCTACCGGCATCTCTGGAGCGCCAGCGCGTTCGCCTGGGGCCTGTCGATCCTGATCTTCTTCGAGCGCACGCCGCTGGTGAACCAGTTCATGAGCTGGCTTATCGTCGCCGGCGTGGCCACTTTCCCGCTCAACGGGCTGGCGCTGCATCCGCCGCTGCTCAAGCGCTACGTCAACACGCTGTTCGTCACCATGCTGGCGGCGATCGTCTTCCGCGTCATCGAGCTCAAGTTCGAGCGCCCGCATTTCCATTACGGTTTCCTGCTGCTGCCGGGGCTGCACTGGTGGCTGCTCCTGCGCGCCGGCCGGCGCATCCACGAGACTGCGCGCAACAGCTTCGAGCTGCTGTTCCACAACCACATCCTGATCAACTCGCTGACCCAGCAGCGCCAGGCGGCCGTGTCGGCCGTGGCAATGAAGAACCGCTTTCTTGCGAGCGCGGCGCACGACATGCGCCAGCCGGTGCTGGCGCTGTCGCTCTACGCCGACTGGCTGCGCAACGAGCCGGAACTCGTGGCCGAAATCGCGCCGAAGATCGTGCGCGCCACGCACGCGGTCAATGCCTTGTTCGACTCGCTGTTCGACCTGGCCCGCATCGACTCGGGCCAGGTTCGGCTGCACATCGAGCGGGTCGACGTTGCCCAGCTGCTGCACGACCTCGAGCTGCAGTACCGCCCGGTCGCCGAGGCCAAGGGCCTGAGCTTCCGCATGCACGTGAGCTCCGGCACGGTGCTGACCGACCCGATCCGCGTGCGCCGCATGATCGGCAACCTGCTGGCCAATGCCATCAAGTACACGGCCGAGGGCGGCGTGCTGCTGGCTTCGCGCCACACCCGGGACGGCCTGCGGGTGGAGGTGTGGGACACCGGCATCGGCATCGCGCGCGAGCACCTGCGCGACGTGTTCCTGGAGTTCTACAAGGTCGCTGACCACGCTGGTACGTCCGATGGCTTCGGCCTCGGCCTGGCGATCGTGGCGCGGCTGTCGCACGCGCTGGGCCATCCCGTGAGCGTGCGCTCCAGGCTCGGCCGCGGCAGCGTGTTCCGTGTGGCCCTGCACGACGCCGACGAGTCGCAAGCCCAGACCCGCATCTCCGGCGCGGTCGGATAAGAAAAAAAGCCGCCTCGCAGGGCGGCTTTTTCGTTCCAGGAACACCGCGGAACCGGCGTTGCCGGGCCGCTGAAGAGCTAGCTGTTACTGGAGAGCAGCCCGTTCGTGCGGGCATGGTGCAGCGCTTGCGTGCGGCTCTTGACGCCAAGACGCCTGAAGAGTCGCCACAGGTGCACCTTCACCGTGTGCTCGCTGATGTCGAGCTCGGTCGCGATGTCGCGGTTGCTCATGCCCTGGTCCAGCATGGCGATCAGTTGGGTCTGGCGCTTCGAGAGCTTGCTGCTGGCCGCGGCCACCGGTTCCTCGGCCTCGGTATCGGCCATCAAGAGCCCCCGCAGCGCGGCGGTGAGCTCGGCCGAACTGGCCGACTTCTCGATGTAGGTGTCCGCGCCGGCCTCGATGCAGGCCTCTTCCATGTCGCCGGCCGGCGAGGCCGAGTAGACCGCCACCGGCACGTCGGGATAGATCTTCTTCACCGCGATCACTCCCGAAACCCCCGTCACGTCGGGAAGCTTCAGGTCGAGGCAGAACAGGCCAGGCTCCCCATGCTGCTTGACCGCGCTGGCCAGCTTGTCCAGCCGTTCGAGCTCCACGATGGTCTCAGCCGGCCGCAGGCGCCGCAGCACCATCACGATGGCGTCGCGCATCAAGGGGTGGTCGTCGATGACATAGATACTCATAACTTTTTTCTCACTGTATGCGGGCCGGCTGGCCGGCCCTTGTTGGTCGCGCGGAGTTCTTCGTCTCAGTCGCTCGTGTCGCCCGTGGCTTCGGCAGCGAGCGCTTCGAGTGCGTCCGTTGCCGCGCGCATGTTCGCATTGTCGATGGGTTCGAGTTGCGCGGCGAGCAAGGCCAGGGCCGCGCCGCGCTGTTCCCTCAGCGTGCCGATCGCGCGGCCCGCGTCTTGCGGCGATGCGAAACCCAAGCTTTGTAACAGTTGTGAGCCGTGTTCGTCGAGCAGCTTGAAATAAAAAAGCCCATCCTTGTCCCGGTATTGCTTGAATGCGGGCCTGGCGGCCCTCGCCGCCTTGGGCCTGGCCGTGCCACGGCTGCCCGCAGCCGCGAGGTTGCGCAGGCCGACCGCATGGCGCAATTCGGCCATGAAGGGGCGTGAGATCGCCCGGGCCTTTTCGGCACCGGCCAGCAGGATCTTCTCGATCTGCGCCGGGTCATTGACCAGGGCCTCGTACTGCGCGCGCATGGGTGCGATCTCGCGGTCGATGCGCTCGAACAGGCGCTGCTTGGCATCGCCCCAGGCAATGCCCTCGACGAAGGCGCGCCGCAGCGTTTCGGTTTCCTCGGCGTCGGCAAAGGCCTGGTAGATCTGGAACAGCGCCGAGCCCTCGGTGTCCTTGGGCTCGCCGGGAGCGCGGGAGTCCGTCACGATGCCTGCGATCAGCTTCTGCAGCTGGGCGCGCGGGGCGAAGAGCGGGATGGTGTTGTCGTAGCTCTTGCTCATCTTGCGGCCGTCGAGGCCCGGCAGCGTAGCCACTGCGTCGTCGATCTCGGCCTCGGGCAGGGTGAAGTGCTCGCCGTAGAGGTGGTTGAAGCGCTGTCCCATGTCGCGCGCCATCTCGATGTGCTGGATCTGGTCACGCCCCACCGGCACCTTGTGGGCGTTGAACATCAGGATGTCGGCGCCCATCAGCACCGGGTACATGAACAGGCCGGCGCTGACGTCGGCGTCCGGGTCCTCGCCGCGCGCGGCGTTCTTGTCCACTTGCGCCTTGTAGGCATGGGCGCGGTTCAGCAGGCCTTTGCCGGTGACGCAGGTCAGCAGCCAGGTCAGCTCCGGAATCTCGGGGATGTCGGATTGGCGATAGAAGGTCACCCGCTGCGGATCGAGGCCGCAGGCCAGCCAGGTCGCCGCGATCTCCAGCGTGGAGCGCTGGATGCGCGCGGGCTCGTCGACCTTGATCAGCGCGTGGTAGTCGGCGAGGAAATAGAAGCTCTGCACATGGGCTTCGCGGCTGAAACGAACAGAGGGGCGCACCGAGCCGACGTAGTTGCCCAGGTGCGGCGTGCCGCTCGTGGTGATGCCGGTGAGGAAGCGAAGGGGCTTGGAGGAGGAACTTGCCATGGGAGGAGCGTAGTCAGCGCGGCAGCGCCGTGACGGGCGAGATGAGCAGGCCGATGGCCTGGTAACCGAAGCTCATCAGCGGGCGCAGCCACCAGGTGCCGACGATGCCGGCGACGACCAGGCCCATGACGATGAAGAAACCGTGGGGCTCGATGCGCGCGAGGAAGTCCTGAGCGCCGCCACGCGGCACCAGGCCGGCGAGCACCCGGCCGCCGTCCAGCGGGGGCAGCGGGAACAGGTTGAAGGCCCACATCACGAGATTGACCAGAACGCCGCCGCGCGCCATCTCGAGGAAGAAGGTCTCCTCGACGCCTGCGGCACGCATCAGCACGAAGGCCAGCGCCCACAAAATAGCCTGGATGAAGTTCGAGGCCGGGCCGGCCAGCGCCACCCAGATCTGGTCGCGCTTCGGATGGCGCAGCCGGCCGAAGTTGACCGGCACCGGCTTGGCATAGCCGAACAGGAAGGCACCGGAGGTGGCGAAATAGAGCAGCAACGGCATCAGGATGGTGCCGATGGGGTCGATATGCTTGACCGGATTGAGCGTCACGCGGCCCATCATCCACGCCGTCTGGTCGCCCAGGTAGCGGGCCACGTAGCCGTGAGCCGCCTCGTGCACCGTGATCGCGAAGATCACGGGCAGTGCATAGATCAGCACTTTTTCGATCAGATTGGAGATATCCACCGAACCATTGTCTCAGACGGCCCCGGCCTGGCCAGGGGCGCAGACCTTCACAGGCCCAGTACCGCCAGCGGCCCCCGGCCCTCGCGCACCAGCACCGGCTCGCCGCCGGTGCCCATGGGCGTCAAGTCGACCACGGTCGTGGGTTCGGAAGGGCAGGCGCCGCAGGCGATGACCGCGCCGATCTGCTTCTCGAAGCGATCGCGGATCATCTGCGCATCATTGAGTGCCTCGGTCTCGCCGGGCGGGATCAGGGTGGTGGCCAGCAGCGGCTCCCCGTGCAGCATGAGCAGTTCGCCCAGCACCTTGTGGTCGGGCACGCGCAGGCCGATGGTCTTGCGCTGGGGATGGCTGACCCGACGTGGCACTTCCTTGGTGGCCTCCAGCAGGAAGGTGTACGGGCCCGGCGTCGCTGCCTTCAGGAGACGGTACTGCTTGTTGTCCACCTTTGCATAGCTCGAGAGCTCGCTCAGGTCGCGGCACAAGAGGGTGAGGTGGTGCTTCTCGTCGACCTGCCGGATGCGGCGCAGCTGGTCGACCGCGTCCTTGTCGTCCAGATGGCAGGCCAGGGCGTAGCTCGAGTCGGTGGGCACCGCCACGATCTCGCCGCGCGCCAGCAGCGCGGCTGCCTGCTTGAGCAGGCGCTGCTGAGGGTTGTCCGGATGAAGTTCGAAGTACTGGGCCATGTGTTCGATGCATTCTGCCGGCAAACGGAGGCGGGGGCCTGCTCAGGACTCCGCAGGCTCGATCGGCTCTCTCCGCTCACGCACCGTGAGCCAGGCGCCGGCGGCGCCGCACACCGCGATCATCGAGATGCCGATCAGCGACACCCGGTCCGGTACCTGCGAGAAGACCAGCCAGCCGCCGAGCATGGCAAAGGCAATCTGGGCGTAGAGGTAGGGCGTGAGGGTGGAGGCCGGCGCGCGCTGGTACGCCAGGATCAGGATGAAGTGCCCGACCGTGCCCATGAAGCCCATCAGGCACAGCAGCGCCCACCAGTTCCAGCCCGGCAGCGCCGCCCAGGCGAAGGGCAGGGCGAGCGACGCCAGCAGCGTGCCCACCCAGCCGGTGTAGAAGTGCATGGTCAGCGGGTTCTCGGTGCGGGCCAGCTTGCTGGTGAGCACCTGGAACCAGGCGTTGGTCAGCACGAGTCCGATGGGCAGCAGCACGGCCCAGCTCAAGGCCTCGCTGCCCGGGCGGAGGATGACGAGCGTGCCGATGAAGCCGCCCGCCACCAGCACCCAGCGAAGCGGCGACACCTGCTCGTGGAGCGTCGTCGCGGCCAGCAGGGTGATGACCAGCGGCGCGATCAGCACGATCGAGGTGAACTCCGCCAGGGGCATGTAGCGCAGGCTGAAGAAGGCCAGCGTGCTCGAGGTCAGGAGCAGCGCCCCGCGAAGCATCTGGTATCTCGGGTGCTTGGTGCGCAGCAGCGCCGTGCCCTTCAGCGGCAGCAGCACGGCGGTGGTCGCCACCGCCTGGAAGGCGTAACGGAACCACACGCCCATGAGGATCGGCACGCCGGCGGTCGAGAGCTTGGTGGCGCTGTCCAGCGTGGCAAAGCAGGCCACGGCCAGCATGAGCAGCCCGATGCCGGCCAGGATGCGCTCGGATTCGAGGTCGCGCGTGCGCTTGCGCTCCGCCAGGCCGCCAGTCGTCGTCGTGCTCGGGCTGCTCACTGGATCCGGTCTTCGAGCAGTTCCCACACCGGGGTCAGCTTGCCCGGGAGCAGCGGCAATTTGCCGAGGTCGCAATGGCTTTCATCGGGGCTGTGGAAATCACTCCCGCGCGACGCGGCGAAGCCGAATTCCAGCGCCTTGTCGGCGTATTCGACGTACTCCGCCGGCGAATGGCTGCCGGTCACCACCTCGATGGCCCGGCCGCCGTGTTCCTTGAACTCGAGGAACAGCGCATATTCCTCGTTCGCCGTGAACTTGTAGCGCCCCGGATGCGCGATCACGGCGAGGCCATGGGCCTGGGTGATCCAGTGCACCGCGTCCTTCAGTGCGGCCCAGCGGTGCGGCACGTAGCCCGGCTTGCCTTCGGTGAGGAACTTGCGAAACACCTCGGCGGTGTCGCGGCAATGGCCTTGCTCGACCAGGAAGCGAGCGAAATGGGTGCGCGAGATCAGCTCGGGATTGCCCACGAACTTGAGCGCGCCTTCGTAGGCGCCCTGGATGCCCACTTGGGCCAAGCCGTCCGCCATTTCCTGGGCACGCCGTCCCCGGCCGCCGCGGGTGGCGTAGAGCCCCTCGCTGATGGCGGCGTCGTGCGGGTCGAAGCCGAGCCCGACGATGTGCACCGTCTCGTTCGCGAAGGTGACCGAGATCTCGGTGCCGGTGAGATAGCGCATGCCCTGCGCCCGCGCTGCCGCGGCTGCAAGGTGCTGGCCGCCAATCTCGTCATGGTCGGTCAGGGACCAGAGCTCGACGCCGTTTGCGGCGGCGCGGGCCGCCAGTTCCTCGGGAGTGAGGGTGCCGTCGGATACCACGGAGTGGCAGTGCAGGTCGGCGTTCAGGATGGAAGACACCCGGTGAATCTTATTCCTTCTTGCATGGGCTTGCAGGGCCCATGGGGACTGCGGAGCTTGCTATCGAACGAATAGCAGTCGGAGGATGGGTGCAACGGCCGGCAGCGCCGAGCCAGGTCGCGAGCTTCGCCAGCACGCCGTTCGCCCTTCATGTCAGGGTTGTGACGACGCCGGCGGCCGATGCCGTCCGTCACAAGCCCGTCATTGCCGACCGGCAGGATGGTGCTTTTTCTTCCGTCTTTTCGAGGCCCCATGACGCTGCCCAGCACCCTCAGCGACCAGGACGAACTGATGCAGCGCATCGCGCGCGATCTGATCGACAGCTATGACGAAGAACTGGAACTCGAGATCGAGGACCGCAACCCGGACGAGCTCGAGTCGGGCCAGCCGGCCGACAAGGCAGCTCGCCGTGCCTACTTCAAGGAGCTGTTCCGCCTGCAGGGCGAGCTGGTCAAGCTGCAGGACTGGGTGCAGCACAGTCGCCAGAAGGTGGTGATCCTTTTCGAGGGCCGCGACGCGGCGGGCAAGGGCGGGGTGATCAAGCGCATCACCCAGCGGCTCAATCCTCGGGTGGCCCGTGTCGCAGCGCTGCCGGCACCCAACGACCGCGAGCGCACCCAGTGGTACTTCCAACGCTACGTGGCGCACCTGCCGGCCGCCGGCGAGATGGTGCTGTTCGACCGCAGCTGGTACAACCGCGCCGGCGTCGAGCACGTGATGGGCTTCTGCACCGACGACGAATACGAGGAGTTCTTCCGCACGGTGCCCGACTTCGAGCGCATGCTGGTGCGCTCCGGCATCAAGCTCATCAAGTACTGGTTCTCGATCACCGACGAGGAGCAGCACATGCGGTTCCTGGGGCGCATCCACGACCCGCTCAAGCAGTGGAAGCTCAGCCCGATGGACCTTGAGTCCCGCCGCCGCTGGGAGGAATACACCAAGGCCAAGGAAACCATGCTGGAGCGCACGCATATCGAGGAAGCGCCCTGGTGGGTCGTGCAGGCCGTCGACAAGAAGAAAGCGCGCCTGAACTGCATCACCCATCTGCTCGGCCAGATGCCCTACCAGGAGGTGCCGCACGCGCCGATCGCACTGCCCGCGCGCGAGCGCCACGCGGACTACCTGCGCCTGCCGGTGCCGGCGTCGATGTACGTGCCCGAGGTCTACTAGGGCGCCGCGGCGCCGCTTATGGCGCGGAAGCTGCTAAGGTGCGGAGCCGAACCCGGCCCACGCACGCACCATGGCCCGTCGCTCTTCCTCGACCTCTGCCGCCAAGGCGTTCACGCGTGCCTACCAGCGCAGCATGAAGGCGCTCACCGCGGCCACCCTGCGCAGCGGGAAGCGCATCGCCGGGCAGGTGCAGCGCGTGGCAGCCGAGCATCTCAAGCCACCGCGCGGCCCCGGCGACTGGCTGGCAGGGGCGGCGCTCGGCCCCGGCGGCGCGCGGCGCTACCACCTGTACCGGCCGCCGGACATGCAGCTGGGCGAGCGGCTGCCGCTGCTGGTGATGCTGCATGGCTGTGGCCAGACCGGACGCGACTTCGCCGCCAGCACGCGCATGAACCTGCTGGCCGCCCGGGAACGCTTCTTCGTGCTTTACCCGGAGCAGGACCGCATGGCCCATCCGCAGGGCTGCTGGAACTGGTACGACCACCGTTTCGGCAAGGCCGATGCCGAGGCTGCGACGCTGATGGCCGCCATCGACCAGGCCTGCATGCTGTACCCGGTCGACCGCGAGCGCGTTGCCGTGGCAGGCCTTTCGGCTGGCGCGGGCATGGCGGCGCTGCTGGCCACGCGCTACCCGGTGCGCTTCAAGGCCCTGGCCATGCATTCGGGCGTGGCGCCCGGCGCTGCCCGTTCGCCTGCCACCGCACTGGGCGCGATGCGCGGGCGCCGTGTGCCACCGATGCCCGCCACGGCAGTCGGCAAGGCCATGGGGGCGGCCGCGGTCCTCACCACGCTGCCGCCGCTGCTGATCCTGCACGGCGATGCCGATCTCGTGGTGTCGGCCAGCAATGCGCTGAGCACGGCCGAGGTGTGGGCCACCGCCACCGGCGCGCGTCCGGGCATCGAGCGCACCGTCCAGCGCGGCAAGCGCCACGCGATGCGCATCACCGAGTTCAAGCGCCAGGGCCGTACCTTCGTCATGCTGTGCGAGGTTGCAGGCCTGGGTCATGCCTGGAGCGGCGGCGCGCCGCGCCTGGCCTTCAGCGACGCGGCCGGGCCCAATGCGTCGCGGCTGATCTGGGCC
Organism: Variovorax sp. PBS-H4; assembly: GCF_901827205.1. Classification (NCBI taxonomy): domain Bacteria; kingdom Pseudomonadati; phylum Pseudomonadota; class Betaproteobacteria; order Burkholderiales; family Comamonadaceae; genus Variovorax; species Variovorax sp. PBS-H4. The sequence continues at coordinate 1,718,960 of NZ_LR594675.1, forward strand.
TTCGCCTCGAAGCAGTTCAAGGCGGCTCCGCCGCGCTGAAGACGTGTTCCCCATCGCCTGCGAAGTGTGCCGCGCAGGCGGCCCGCTTGATGGTGCTGTTGAAGCAACACCTGAAGCAGAAGCATCCCGCGCTGCTGCGCACTTGATCCCTGTACGCCACCCGGCGTATTTCCGCCGCGGCGCCTGTTGCGCAGACTCCCCTGTGTCATTCACACCCAGGAGAAGAGTCCCATGCAACAACGTCGATTCACCCTCAAGGCGCTCACGGCCGCGGTCGCGCTGGCCGGCCTTTCTGCCATTCCGGCGCTGGCGGCCGACACCATCAAGGTCGGCGTGCTGCACTCGCTGTCGGGCACCATGGCCATCTCCGAAACCGTGCTCAAGGACACGGTGCTGATGGCCATCGACGAGATCAACGCCAAGGGCGGCGTGCTGGGCAAGAAGCTCGAGCCCGTGGTGGTCGACCCCGCCTCCAACTGGCCGCTGTTCGCCGAAAAGACCAAGCAGCTGCTCGGGCAGGACAAGGTTTCGGTGATCTTCGGGTGCTGGACCTCGGTGTCGCGCAAATCGGTGCTGCCGGTGGTGGAGGAAATGAACGGCCTGCTGTTCTACCCCGTGCAGTACGAGGGCGAAGAGCTCAGCAAGAACGTCTTCTACACCGGGGCCGCGCCGAACCAGCAGGCCATCCCCGCGGTCGACTACCTGATGAGCAAGGAAGGCGGCGGCGCCAAGCGCTGGGTGCTGCTGGGCACCGACTACGTCTACCCGCGCACCACCAACAAGATCCTGCGCGCCTACCTCAAGAGCAAGGGCGTGAAGGACTCGGACATCGACGAGAAGTACACCCCCTTCGGCCACAGCGACTACCAGACCATCGTCGCCGACATCAAGAAGTTCTCTTCCGGCGGCAAGACCGCCGTGGTGTCGACCATCAACGGCGACTCCAATGTGCCCTTCTACAAGGAGCTCGGCAATGCCGGCCTGAAGGCCAAGGACGTGCCGGTGGTCGCCTTCTCGGTCGGCGAGGAAGAGCTGCGCGGCGTCGACACCAAGCCGCTGGTGGGCCACCTGGCCGCATGGAACTACTTCATGTCGATCAAGAACCCGACCAACACGGCCTTCATCAAGCAGTGGAGCGACTACGCCAAGGCCAAGAACATCGCCGGCCACAAGGACAAGCCGCTCACCAACGACCCGATGGAAGCCACGTACATCGGCATCCACATGTGGAAGCAGGCGGTCGAGAAGGCCAAGAGCACCGACACTGACAAGGTGATCGCCGCGATGGCCGGCCAGACGTTCACCGCGCCGTCGGGCATCGTGTCGAAGATGGACGAGAAGAACCACCATCTGCACAAGAGCGTGTTCATCGGCGAGATCAAGGCCGACGGGCAGTTCAGCGTCGTGTGGAAGACGCCGGGTCCTGTCAAGGCCAAGCCGTGGAGCCCGTACATCGAGGGCAACGACAAGAAGCCGGACTACCCGGCCGGCAAGTCGATGTAAGGCACGAGCGGTCCCTCTCTCCTGCTCCCTCTCCCATCGGAGAGAGGGTCGGAGTGAGGGCCGGCGGCGGTCGTGGCCGCCATTCCTTTTTGTGCGCCGCGTGCCCTCACCCCAGCCCTCGCCCGGAGGGAGAGGGAGCAAGTCCAATACCGATGCTTCGACGAACACTTCACCGCGTGCTCTGCGCCTCGACGCTGCTGTCAGCCCTGGCCGCCCACGCACTCACCCTCGACGAGGCCCGCGCCATCGCGTCGGGCGAGTCCGAGGCCCGCATTGCCGCCCTCAACAAGGCCGTTGCCGCCGCCGACGAGAAGACCGCTGCCTTCATCCAGGCCATGGCCGACGACGCGGTCAAGTACACCGACGACAGGGTCTTCCTCGTCAAGGACGACAAGGCCTACGACCCCGTCACCGGCGCCGAGCTCAAGCTGCCCGACAACGCAGAAGACGTCGTCAACAACAACCTCATGCGCGGCGCCCTCGATGCCGCGCAGGCCGCGCTCAGGCTCACGAGCAAGGACGAAGCGGTGCGCGCCGAGGCGGCGCAGGCCCTCTTCAAGGAGCCCGACGAATCGCGCCTGCCGCTGGTCGAGAAGGCACTCGCCGCCGAGACCAATGACCGGATCAAGGCCCGGCTCGAACTGGTGCGCGCCGCCAGCATGCTGAGCAGCGCCGACAAGGCCAAGCGCCTCGCAGCCGCGAAGGCGCTGGGCGAGAGCCGCAGCCCGGACACCAAGCTGCTGCTCAACCAGCGGCTGGCCGACGAGACCGATGCCGAGGTCAGGAAGACGATCGAGGCTTCCATCGGCAGCATCGACGGCTCGCTGGTCTGGGGCGACCGCATCAACGCGATCTTCAGCGGCGTCAGCCTGGGCTCCGTCCTGCTGCTGGCCGCACTGGGGCTGGCCATTACCTACGGGCTGATGGGCGTGATCAACATGGCGCACGGCGAGCTGATGATGATCGGCGCCTACGCCACCTACGTGATGCAGGGCCTCTTCCAGCGCTACATGCCCGAGCCGCTCTTCGGCTGGTACCTGGTCGCCGCCATTCCCGCCGCCTTCCTCGCTTCGGCGCTGGTAGGTGCGGTGCTGGAGCGCGGCGTGATCCGCTTCCTTTACGGCCGGCCGCTCGAGACCTTGCTGGCCACCTGGGGGATCAGCCTGATGCTGCAGCAACTGGTGCGCTCGCTCTTCGGCGCGCAGAACGTCGGCGTCGAAAATCCTGGCTGGATGAGCGGCGGCTTCACCATGCTGAGCAACGTCACGCTGCCGTGGAACCGCATCTGCATCATCGCCTTTGCGGTCCTGGTGCTGCTGGCCATGGGCTGGCTGATCAGCCGCACGCGCCTCGGTCTGTTCGTGCGCGGCGTCACGCAGAACCGTCCGATTGCCTCCTGCATGGGCGTGAACACGGCCCGCATCGACACCTACGCCTTCGCCCTGGGCTCGGGCATCGCCGGGCTGGCGGGCTGTGCGCTGTCGCAGATCGGCAACGTGGGCCCCGACCTCGGCCAGAGCTACATCGTCGATTCCTTCATGGTGGTGGTCATGGGCGGCGTCGGCCAGCTCGCCGGCACCGTGTACGCGGCGCTCGGCCTGGGCGTACTCAACAAGTTCATCGAAGGCTGGGCCGGCGCCGTGCTCGCGAAGATCGCGGTGCTGGTCTTCATCATCATCTTCATCCAGAAGCGGCCGCAGGGCATCTTCGCAGTGAAAGGTCGGAGTGCCGAAGCATGAGCCGCACGGCCGCTCCGAAGGCGAACAGAACCGCACCGCGAAGCGCAGAGGTTACCGAATGACTCGATTCGCACTTCCTTCCAAGGGCCCGCTCCTGAGCACCAAGGGCTGGACCGCCTTCTTCGCCGCGCTGATCGCCGTCTGCGCCTTGGCCCCCGTGCTCAACCTGCTGGTGCCTGCGGGCAGCGCGCTGCACATGAGCGACTACGCCGTCGCGCTGGTCGGCAAGATCATGTGCTACGCCATCTGCGCCCTGGCCATGGACCTGATCTGGGGCTACACCGGCATTCTCTCCCTGGGCCACGGCCTGTTCTTTGCGCTGGGGGGCTACATGATGGGCATGTACCTCATGCGCCAGATCGGGCGCGACGGCAACTACAAGAGCGACTTGCCCGACTTCATGGTCTTCCTCGACTGGAAGACCCTGCCCTGGCACTGGACCTTGAGCGACAGCTTCGTCGCCACGCTGGTACTGATCGTCGCCGTGCCGGGGCTGATCGCGTTCGTGTTCGGCTTCTTCGCGTTCCGCTCGCGCATCAAGGGCGTGTACTTCTCGATCATCACGCAGGCCATGACCTTCGCCGCGATGCTGCTGTTCTTCCGCAACGAGACCGGCTTCGGCGGCAACAACGGCTTTACCGACTTCAAGCGCATCCTGGGCACGCCGATCGCGACACAGGAGATGCGCATGACGCTCTTCGCGCTCACCGGGCTGACGCTGCTGGGCTTCTTCCTGTTCGCGCGGTGGCTCATCGGCAGCAAGTTCGGCCGCGTGCTCCAGGCCATTCGCGATGCCGAGTCGCGCGTGATGTTCTCGGGCTACAACCCGCTGCCCTACAAGCTCACGGTCTGGGTCATCTCGGCCGTGATGTGCGGCGTGGCCGGGGCGCTGTACGTGCCGCAGGTGGGCATCATCAACCCGGGCGAGATGAGTGCAGCCAACTCGATCGAGATCGCGATCTGGGCCGCAGTGGGCGGGCGGGCCACGCTGGTGGGTCCGATCCTCGGCGCCTTCATCGTGAACGGCGCCAAGAGCTGGCTCACGGTGGCTTACCCGGAGTACTGGCTTTACTTCCTGGGCGCCCTGTTCATCGCCGTCACGCTGTTCCTGCCGGACGGCATCGTGGGCCTGGTCAAGAGGTGGACGACCCGAGACGCGAAAGCTGCGGCAAACGAAGAACCACGCCAGCTCGCGCGGCGCGCCGTGGCGGCGGAGCAGGGCGTCGAGCCCGACGCTCTCGCGCCGCTGGCGGTGCAGCCCGAAGGAGCGCGCGCATGACACCCGACCTGATGGACGCCGGCGCAGAGCGCATCGCGCGGCACGGCCAGCACAGCGACTTCGGCAAGCTCACCGCCTCGGGCGGCCGCGAGGCCGGCTATGGGCGACACGCGACGCCCGGCGAGGTCGACCTCACCCACGGGCGCATCCTCTACCTCGAGGACGTGAGCGTCAGCTTCGACGGCTTCAAGGCCATCAACAAGCTCTCGCTCGACATCGCGCCGGGCGAACTGCGTTGCGTGATCGGCCCGAACGGCGCCGGCAAGACCACGATGATGGACATCATCACCGGCAAGACGCGGCCGGACGAAGGCACGGTGTTCTTCGGCAGCACCATCGACCTGCTGCGCCACAAGGAGGCCGACATCGCCCAGCTGGGCATCGGCCGCAAGTTCCAGAAGCCGACCGTGTTCGAGCAGTTGACGGTGTTCGAGAACCTCGAACTCGCGCTCAAGACCGACAAGGGCGTGAAGGCCTCGATGCTGTTCCGGCTCGACTCCGCGCAGTCCGACCGGCTGGCCGAGGTGCTGCACACCATCCACCTGGAGGACAGCGTCTCGCGCCTCGCGGGCAACCTGAGCCATGGCCAGAAGCAGTGGCTGGAGATCGGCATGCTGCTGATGCAGGACCCGAAGCTGCTGCTGCTCGACGAGCCCGTGGCCGGCATGACCGACGAGGAGACGGCGCGCACCGCCGAGCTCTTCCTGAAGCTGAAGGGAAAGCATTCGCTGATGGTGGTGGAGCACGACATGAGCTTCGTGCGGACCATCTCGGAGATCGTCACCGTCCTGTGCGACGGCTCCGTGCTGGCGCAGGGCACGCTCGACGAAGTGCAGGCGGACGAGCGTGTGATCGAGGTCTATCTGGGGCGTTGAAAACGCGGGAACAGCACGATGCTCAAGGTCAGGAACATTCATCAGTACTACGGCGGCTCACACATCCTTCGCGACGTGAGCCTGGAGGCGCAAGCGGGCAAGGTCACCGTCCTGCTCGGCCGCAACGGCGTGGGCAAGACGACGCTGCTCAAGTCCCTGATGGGGCTGGTCCCCATCAAGAGCGGCAGCATCGACTTCGACGGTGTGCCGGTCCACAGGAAGACGCCCTACGAGCGTGCCCGTGCGGGCATGGGCTTCGTGCCGCAGGGCCGCGAGATCTTCGCGCGCCTCACGGTCGAAGAGAACCTGCGCATGGGCCTGGCCTACCGGCCTGCGGGCACGCCGATCCCGTCAGAGCTGTTCGAGCTCTTCCCGGTGCTCAAGCAGATGCTCAACCGCCGCGGGGGCGACCTCTCGGGCGGCCAGCAGCAGCAGCTCGCGATTGCGCGCGCACTGGCGCCGAGCCCCAAGCTCCTGATCCTCGACGAGCCCACGGAAGGCATCCAGCCCAGCATCATCAAGGACATCGGCCGCGTGATCCGCATGCTCGCCGACCGCGGCGACATGGCGATCGTGCTGTGCGAGCAGTACTACGACTTCGCGCAGGAGCTGGCGGACGACTACCTGGTGATGGAGCGAGGCGAGGTGATCGCACGCGGCATGGGCAAGGACATGGAGGCGCAAGGGGTGCGCCAGCTGGTCGCGATCTGAACGCTGCCGGCACCGCAGCCCCGGCGCCCTGGCGGCAATCCAGTGCATTCATTTGCGCAGCGATTTGGGTGACAGCACACTAGCGGGTGTCGCCTCTGCGCTCACCGCCGCTTCGCCATGCTCCTTGCCCGCCAGTTCCATCCTCGTCCGATCAGGGCCAGCGCATGGAAACGCTGATTGCCCTGATGGTCGACCACGCCGTCGCGGTGGTCTTCATCACCACCTTCGCGGCACGCGTCGGCCTGCCGTTGCCCGCCGCGCCGGTGGTGGTCGTGGCCGGCGGTATCGCGGCCATGGCCCAGCCGCTGCTGCTGCTCGCCTTGGTCGCCGCCGCACTGCTGGCGAACGTGCTCGGCGACGCCGTGTGGTTCTACGCGGGCCGTACCTACGGCTATCGCTTCATGCGGCTGCTGTGCAGGATCTCCATCTCGCCGGACTCCTGCGTGCGCAGCAGCGAATCCCTGATCACCCGCTGGGGCGGGCTGTCGCTGGTGGCGGCCAAGTTCGTGCCCGGCGTTTCCGTGGTGGCGCCGCCGATGGCCGGCGCACTGGGCATGTCCTCGTGGCGCTTCCTGGGCTTCGAAATCGTGGCTGCCTTGCTGTGGGTCGGCGTCTTCCTCGGGCTCGGCTGGGTCTTCCGGGAGCAGATCGAAGCCGTGCTCGACACGCTGGCCAATGCCGGCGGCGTCGCGACCGCAGCGCTCGTCGTGGTGCTGGCAGCGATGCTGGCGCTGCGCTGGTGGCGCCGCCGCAGCGTCCGGCGCATCGCGAGCATGCCGCGCGCCGGTGTCGACGAGCTGCTCGGGCTGATGGCGGGCGAGGCTCCGCCGATCGTGGTCGACGTGCGGGGAGATACCGGCGTGCAGGTCGATCCGCGCCGCATCCCGGGTGCCCTGTCCATACCGCTCAACGCCTTGCAGCAGCGCCGGGCGGTGCTGCCCTTCGACGACACGGCGCGCGAGATCATCCTCTACTGCAATTGCCCCAACGAGATTTCGGCCGCGCTCGCCGCGCAGGCGCTGATGGCGCGCGGCTTCATGCGGGCGCGGCCGCTGGCGGGCGGACTGGAAGCCTGGGTCGAAGCGGGCCATCCCGTCGCCGAGGCCTGACCCTGCAGATCGAAGCTCAGCGGGTCAGGAGCTGGAGCAGCGTGTTGGCGACGACCACCGTCGCCTTGCGCAGTTCGTCCAGCGGCGCGCGCTCGTCGGCGCAATGGCCATTGGCTTCGAGCAGCGACTCCGGGCCGGCACCATACATCACGGTGGGAATGCCGGCTTCCATGCGCGCGCATCTGCGCGGCCTTCAGGAAGACGTCAAGCGCGCCATCATCGAATGAGCGGGCCGTCGCTCGAAGCGCTGCCCAGCGGCGGCGCCACTTCCTCCAGCGGCTTGCGCTCTGCGTCCACCGCAAAGCGCAGCGCCAGCAGCCCGGCGATCACCACCAGCGCCGCCCCGATCGCATAGCCGACGGCCACCGCGCCGCGGCTGCCGGTCTCGATCAGCGCGCCAAAGAGCACCGGGGCGATGAAGCCGCCCGCGCCCGTGCCCACTGCGTAGAAGATCGCGATCGCGATCGCCCGCATTTCCAGCGGGAACACCTCGCTCACCGTCAGGTAGGCCGAACTCGCCGCTGCCGAGGCCAGGAAGAACACGGCCGACCAGGCCAGCGCCTGGCTGCGCGCGTCGAGCCAGCCCTGCATGAAGGCCCAGCCGGTCAGCGCGAGGCCGATGCCTGAGCACACATAGGTCAGCGCGATCATGCGACGGCGCCCGACCCGGTCGAACAGCGGCCCCAGGATCAGCGGGCCCAGCACGTTGCCGAGTGCGAAGGGAAAGATGTAGAGCGCCACCCGCTCTTCCGGCACCCCATGGAAGCGCGTCAGCACCAGCGCATAGGTGAAGAAGATCGCGTTGTAGAAGAAGGCCTGCGAGATCATCAGCGCCAGCGCCACCGCACTGCGCTGCGGATAGCGGCGCAGCAGCACCTGCGCGACCTCGCGCCAGCCCGGGCTGGCGCGCCGGCTGTAGCGCACGCGGCCTGCAGGCGCCGGCAGCGCCCCATGCTGCGCGGCAACCTCGGCCTCGATGGCCGCGACGATGTGCTCCGCTTCTTCCGCGCGGCCATGCGCCATCAGCCAGCGCGGACTTTCCGGCACGTCGCGCCGCACCAGCAGGATCGCCACTGCCAGCAGCGCGCCCAGGCCGAAGCCCGCGCGCCAGCCCCATACGGGCCCGAGCACCTGCGGGTCGAGCAGCACCAGGCTCAGTCCCGCGCCAAGCGCAGCCCCGATCCAGAAGCTGCCGTTGATGGCCAGGTTGACGCGGCCGCGCACACGCGCGGGAATCAGTTCGTCGATGGCCGAGTTGATGGCCGCGTATTCGCCGCCGATGCCCAGACCGGTGAAGAAGCGGCACAGCGCGAAGAAGGCAAAGTTGGGTGAAAAAGCAGTGGCCAGCGTGGCCAGTGCATAGACCGCGAGCGTCAACAGGAACAGCTTCTTGCGCCCCAGCCGATCGGTGAGCCGGCCGAAGAGCAGGGCGCCGATCACTGCGCCGCCGATATAGAGCGAGCCCGACCAGCCGATCTGCGCCGCCGTGAGCGCCAACGTGTCGGGCCGTTCCAGCACGCCGCCGATCGAGCCGACGAGCGTGACCTCCAGCCCATCGAGCACCCAGGCGATGCCGAGTGCCAACACCACGCGCCAGTGCCAGCGCGACCAGGGCAGGCGGTCGAGGCGGGCCGGGATGTCGCTGTGGACATCTCTCATCGGGTCGGCGTCGCGAGGCAGGTCATGTCGCGAGCCTAATGCCGCCAGCGGGCGGCGCCTGTAGTCGCATGCCCCATGCATGGGGCACGGACCCTTCCTGGAATCAGAAGACGCCGAATACCTTCAGCAGGATGATCACGCCGATCGGTACGCCGCACAGCCAGAGGATGATGCTTTTCATGGTTTTCTCCTGTTCATTGGAGTCACCACCTTAGCGATCGCCGTGCCGGCGCCGAGACGGAGAACAACGGGCAGCCGGGTAGGGCAAGGGCCCACCGGGCAGCGGGCCGGGGCCGGGTCACATCGCCCAGATGCGCGGCGGCGCACCCCGCATCTGCCACAGCTCGGCACGCCAGGCCTGCCACGCCTGCCGCAGCAACTGCATGGCCGGCTCGACCAGGGGCGCCAGGACGCGCAGCACGACCACGCCCGGCTGCGGGCTGGTGGCGCCGGCACTGTCGCGCAGCGCATGCGCTTCGATCAGCGCACGCACGGCATCGAGCGCGGCCTCTCGCCGGGCCCGCGCCAGCGGTGCGCCCGCAACGAAGAACAGGGAGGCCAGGCACCGATGCCCGGCCAGGCCCAGCCGGCCATCGAGCAGCCGCGGGTCCGCTGCATCGATGCGCCCGCGTTCGAGCCAGGCGCCAGGCATCTCGATGTGCTGCAGCAGCGTGCCGCGCTCGAACGGCTTGCCGGCGCCGGGCAGGCCGAGTGCCGTCACATCCCATCCGATGAGCTCCGCACCCTCCGCCAGCTGCAGCGAGAGCCGGTTCTCCGCGCGGCAGCCGCTGAAGCAGATCGCTTCGAGCGGCAGCCATTCGAGGCGCGCGCCGGGCTCCAGCCGCAGCGCGGTGCGCTGCACCGCGGGCTCGCCCTCCGAGCGATAGAAGCGGCTGGCGCCCGGCGTCGTGATCAGCCCATGGCTGCCGGGCGCCGCGCTCACGCGGATGTCGAGGGTGTCTCCACCCACCAGCCCGCCCGGCGGATGCACCAGCACGTTGTGGCAGACCGCATCGCCCTCGGGGTACAGGCTCTGCAGGATCCGCAGCGGGCCCTCGTGGCGAAAGCGCGCGACGCTTCGCGGGCCTTCCAGTCGGTAGTCGAGCTCGAGTCGCGCGTTCCAGGGCATGGGGGCGAGTGTAGGAGGAGGGTGACGACGCCAGGGCGTGTCGAGTTCATCCCCGAAAGAAGTGGACAAGCTTGTGGAAAACTCCGGGCACAAGTCGTCAGGGCCTTGTCGGGCAACGACTTGCGCTGGGTTGCCCAAGGAAACGGCAGAGCTGGGGAAGCTAGCCTCGTCAACCCGTCCACGCCCCCACGTGCGCGGCCATGGCTTCGTCGAGCAGCGCTGGCCCTATGCATTCGATGGGGTGTGCCGAAGCCGCGAAAACGTCCCGGCAGGACGGCGCTGCGTCGCGCTGCCCGGGGGGCTCGCCCCGGAACACGCGCAAGCGCTCGGCATCGATGCCGAAGACCACGCGGCCGATGCCGGACCAGGAGATGGCGCCCGCGCACATGACGCACGGCTCGCCCGAGGCATAGATCGTGGCGGCCGCCAGTGCCTCGCGCGAGAGGCTGCGCCCTGCCAGCATGCGCACTGCATTGGTCTCGGCGTGCCCGGTGACATCGCCGGTCTCGGCCGTGTTGCACCAGGCCTCGGCCAGCACTTCGCCGTCGGCCGAGACGATCACCGCGCCGAAAGGCCGGTTGCCGCGCCGCCGCGCGGCATGCGACCACACGATCGCCTTGCGCAGGTAGCGCCCGTCTCGCTCGTCGAGCGGTGTCTCGGGGGAAGGGGTGGAATGAAGGAGCAGATCCATGGGTTCATGCTACCCAAAGGTGTCCAGGCGCACCGGCTCAGGACCGCGGGGTGCTCGCGAACTTGAACGACCAGCCGAGATTGAGCCCCGCCGCCGCCACCAGAATCGCTGCCGCGCCGGCCAGCTGAACCGCCTGCAGCCGATGGTCGAAGGCCACCATGTCCACTCCGATCGCCACGATCGGATAGACGAAGGAGAGGGCACCTACCGCGTGCGTCGGCAGCTTCTGGATCGCGCCGTAGAGCAGCACGAACACCAGGCCGGTGTAGATCACGCCCATCACCGCGAAGCTCCCCCAGGCACGGGCATCGGTGGGCAAGGTCGAGAGGTTGGCGAACGGCGCAATCATCACGACGCCCACGCACACCTGGGCCAGCGCGATCATGTGCGGAGGCGTGCCGCTGAGCTTCTTCGTGATCATGGCGGCGACCGCATAGAAGAAGGCCGCACCCAGCGCCATGAGCACGCCCGCGACATAGCCGGCCCCGGTGTAGCTGGCGCCGGGCTTCGCCTGGACGATCAGCAGCACGCCGGCAAAGGCGATCCCCAGCCATCCGAGCTGAGTGGCGCTGACGCGCTCGGAAAACAGCAGTGCGCCGAGCGCGACCATCATGAAGGGTTGCGTGTTGTAGACCGTGGTTGCGATCGCGATCGACGCCCGCGAGAACGAGGCGAAGATCAGCAGCCAGTTGAGCACGATGGCGATTCCGCCGAGCGCCGCCCACCCAAGCAGGCGAAGCGAGAGCTTGCCGCGCAGCATGCCCAGGGCGGCGCAGACGGCCAGCAGCGTGGCCGCGCCGAATGCACAGCGCCAGAACAGCAGGTCGATGACCGGCTGTCCCGAACGCACGACGAACCAGCCGATGGTCCCTGAGATCACCATGGCGGCAGTCATCTCGAGCATGCCGCGTGTCTTGTCGGTCATCGTTGGGGATCTCTGGAGGGTTCGAAGGTACTTGTGGGAATGGGGCCGGTCCTGCATTCTGAAGGCACGGCCGAGCCCGATGGGGCAACGGCCCGGCGAGGCGACGGCATTGGTGATTCCCCTCAAAAGTTGGGATGCACACATGAGAACCAACGAACTACACTGGGCCGATGTCCATTTGGCTGACCTCGGCTTTTCAGAGCGAGCACTGGGCGGTGGGCGACCAGACATGGTCGCGCAATCCGGCAACGGGTGTCTTCGAGCTGGCCGACTACAAAGGATGGGGTGCGCCCCCGCCGGCGTGCGACCCCCTCGACCTGGCGCCCCTGGTGGGCGCCCGCGTGAGTGCCGACGCAGCGGATCGGGCTGGCCAGTCCGTCGCGCTCTTTCCCGGACCCTTCAAGTTCTCTCCGGTAACGGGCAAGGCGCTGCCCGCCCCATCCACGGCCCATCGCGGCACCTGGGCCCCGCCTTTCGGCGATGACGGTTGCGCCGACGATTCGCCACATGGGTTGCGCCTGACGGCCGCGCCTCTTGGGCTGCGCTCGACCTTGACCGTCGAGTCCCTGCCGGACCGCCAGCTTGCGGCGCCCCCAGCCGGCCACTATCAATTCCTGGTCAGCGCGTGCCAGACCTGCGACGCGCGATTGCTCGCGCTCGAGTTCGCACGTGGACGCATCTACCACTGGCTGCCGCACTCCGAGCGCTGGCTGGAGCTCCGTCCTGCGGGCGCGCGGGCACTCGGCAGGAGCACCCTCGGCGAGCAGGCCTGGGGCGTGGCAGTGCACGACCCGCAGGGCGCCAGCAGGATCTTCATGCCGACCGACGACGGACTGGCCATCGTCTCCATCAACCTGATCGCCGGCACCTTCGAGTCGCACGTCGTCGGCACACGCTGCCTGGGCGCACCGGTCCTGTGGCAGGGCAAGGTGTACGTGCCGATGCTGCAGGAAGACGGCAAGCTCGGCATCCATGGCCTGGATCCGGCGGGCACTTCGCTTCGCCGCGTCGAAGGGCCGGGGCTCGATGCGGCGTCGGCGGCGTGGGTGCGGCCGCTGGCCGATCGCCGGCAGATCGTCTGGATGTCGGCTGCGGGCCAGTTGGTCGTCAAGCCCGGCGCCGGCGACACGCTCGAAGCGTCCTTGCTGCCTTGGCCGCCCGGCGTCGTGCCGAGCTTCGAGCTGGGCAGTCCCTACCTGTCTCGCAGCGGGCATCTGTGGCAGCAGTGCATGCTGCAGGACGACGGCAAAGGCCGCGAAGAGGGACAGCGCTTCGGCTTCGTGCAACTGGGGCTTCAAGAGCCCGAGATCAGGCCGGCCAGTTCGCCTCGGCTCAGCACCGGCGCCGCATCCTTCCAGCTCGATGCGCGCTTGCGGATCGCGCCGTGGTTCGATGCCGACGTTTCCATGGATTCCAACGCCGGCGAAGTGATCATTCCCCTGCTGGAGTCGACCGCCACCTCGACGGTCCTGTGCGCGCGCGTGGCGAGCACCATGCCGGCCGACAGCCTCTTCGCGTCCAACGAGGCGCACACGGCCACCTTCGAACTGCACGGCGAAAACGACGTGCAGTTCTGGGTCGCCCGCCTGCCGCGCCCCTGGGCGACCCAGCCCTTCGTGTACGCGGGGCACCTGTATCTCTATCACCCCGACAAGCGTCGTTTGCCGGGCTGGCGGATCGACCCATGAGCGCTCCTCGACCCCTTTCCCGACTATGGCGAACCTGGCGGAACTGGACCTGACGTTTTCGCAGCCGTGCAAGCGCTGTGCGCAGCTGCTGCATGGGCGCGTGAGGTTCTGTCCGTACTGCGGCGGCGAGCACGACGTCCCCCGGTGGGGCGACGAGGCGGCGAACACGGCGTTCGGACCGGGGCACGTGGATCCCGATCCAGCCGAGCCGGTGGCATCGCTGGAAGACGGGCTGCCCGCCGTCGAGGGGCACGAAGCCACGGAGACGCTCGATCGTTCCATCGTTCCCGAGATCCGCAGCGAGGCGCGCGAAGAGGCGGGCCTGGACATTGCGCATATCGTCCCCGCCGCCTTCGAATGGCCTGACGAGCTGCCGGTCGGGATCACGGCGGCCGAGCCGCGCGCCGTGGCGCCGCGCGGGAAGCCTGTGTTGAAGAACGCAGCGATCGGCGTGGGGGTGGCCATATCCGTGCTCGCCTTGGTCCTCGGCTATCTCCGTTCCGGCCAGGACGGCGACGCGGGGACGACGGAGGCGGCGACGCCGCCGCAGCCGGCGCAGGTGCAGAACGTGCCACGCCTCGCTGCCGCAGCGGTTCCGGCCGAACTGCCGGCGGCCGCGCAAGTTCCGGCCGCCGCCCCTGTGCCGGTCGCGCCGGTGGTGCCGGTCCCGGCGGTCGCCGCCGTTCCTGCGTCGGCCATGCCTGCGCCGGAAGCCGGGAGAACCCGGTGCAACGAAGCGCTTGCGGCGTTGGCCCTGTGCCCCGACGCAGCAGGCGCGCGATGAGGGGCGCAGTCCGATGCATGGGTCGTGCCGCCGTACCGCGACCCCACGAGGAAACCTGGAAGGAGCCAGCATGGCAATCCGATCACTGCTGACGGGGCTGATGTGGCTTGCCCTCCTGCCCGCGGCCCTCGCGGCGCCGCCCCAGGCCGAGTACAAGATCGTCACCGCGTCGAAGAGCGGCACGTACATCCAGATCGGCCGCGACCTCGCCAAGTGGGTGGCCGAGCCCGCCGGCATCGATCTCGAGGTGCTGGAATCGAAGGGCTCTGCGGAGAACGTGCATCGCATGCGCTTCGAGCAGGGCGTCAAGCTCGCGCTGGTGCAATCCGACGTGTACCAGGCCTTTCTGAACGAGGCGAAGGCGGGCAGCGCCGACGCGGGCAACATCATCCGGCCGCTGCGCCTGATCCTGCCGCTCTACGACGAGGAGATCTATTTCGTCGCCCGCGCCGACTCGCCGCTGAACTACATCCACGAGATCAGGAACAAGAAGATCAGCGTCGGCGCGCTGGGCAGCGGCACCGCACTCTCCGCGAGAACGCTCTACCAACTGATGTACGGCGAGCCGATATCGCCCGCCAACGCGCAGTACCTGAGCAACGAGGAGGCGCTGGCCCAGCTCACCGTCGACAAGTCGATCGATGTCGCCATCATCGTGGCCGGACAGCCCGCCAAGCTGTTCACCGACATGAAGCCCGAAGCACGCAACTTCATCAAGATCCTGAAGCTGGACGACAAGGCGCCGGAAACCGCACGCGTGACGAAGACCTACTTTCCCGCGACCATTCGCGCGGCGAGCTACGCCAACTGGCTCACGGCGGACATTCCGACTCTGACCATCAAGGCTTACCTGGTCACCTACGACTATGGCCTGCAATCGACGGTCGGCAACCTGGTCCGCTTCGCCGACTCGCTGTGCGCCAACTTCGACAAGCTCCAGGCCAATGGGCATCCCAAGTGGAAGCAGGTGAAGCTGGAGCTTCCGCCGCTGAGCCAGGGATGGCGCTACTACCCGCCAATGGAAAAGCGGCTGCGGGCCTGCCTGGCTGGGCGGAGTGCGCCCTCGACGGTCGGGACCTGGCCCAGGTCGTCGGCAACGCCGACGCAGCGCGCCTGTACCGAGCAGGAGCTGGTGCTGGGCATCTGCAACCGGTAGCGGGAAGTGGGAAGCGGGAGAGCGAGGCTCACCACCCCGCCGCATCGCCCATCAGCGCGCGACGGGCCAGCAAAAAGGTGGCGGCGTTCCAGCTCTGGCCCGCCATTCCCCTGGGCGCCAGCGTCCGGCCGTGGAACCACTCGGTGAAGCGCCAGTCGTCCAGTGCATTCACGCCGGCCAACCGTGCGAGCTCTGACCAGGCCGGCTCGTGCAGCCCCAGGCGCGCCAGCATCATCACCCAGAAGCCGCCGACGAAGGGCCAGATGCCGCCGTTGTGGTACTGGTGCACGAGGTTCTGCTGGTGACGGCCCATGTAGAGCCGCCACAGCGGGTGCTGGGGCGTCAGCGGATACAGCACCACGCGCAGCGGATAAGGCACGCTGGCATTCGCCGCGCTGAGGGTGTCGACGATGCGGTAGGCCATGGCGGTATCGGCCAGTCCGCTCTGAATGGCGAGTATGTTGCCGAAGACGTCCCCTTCGTGGCCGACCACCGAGAGATTGACGAAGCTCAGGTACAGGCGCGGATCGCGCTGGCCCCGGCGCGCATAGTGCCGCAGCAGCCGCGCCCGGTGGTACTTGGGAAGTTCGGCCTGGAAGGGGTTGAAAAGGTGGTTGAAGTGGTAGTGCGTCGCCTCGGCGTGGTCGAGCCCATAGCGCCGCTTGACCTCGTACCAGAGCGTGTTGGTGTAGAGCACGTAGCCCGAGCGCGGCATGATGTCGGCCCAATCGCTGGCCTCGTTCTGCTGCAGCAGCCGGAAGTGCTGGTGCTCCTGCGCCAGCAGCCAGCCGGTCGCGCGGCTCACCTCGTCGCTCCAGCGCGACGGGCCGACGCGGCCGTGGCGGCGCACGTGGTCCACCGCGATGAGCCACCACAAGGTGGCGTCGATGCAACCCAGGTACCAGAAGTCGGCATCGCGGCCTTCAGGATCCACGTACTTGGGGATCTGCCCGTTGGCCGCCTGCTGCGCTGCCAGGGCATCGAGGCTGTTCACTGCGCCTTCCTCCAGGGCAGGTACGCCGCTGCCGCACATCGCCATCACGCAGATGGCGGCGTCGCGCCCGAAGATTCGCGTGTAGCGCCGCGCCTCCGCCGCTTCGGTCCGGCTGGCGGCGAGGATGCCGTGAGGGGTCAGGTTGCGCTCGAGGAGGTCGAGCGAGGCCTCGGCGCAGGCGTCGATCAGCGCGTGGGCGGAAGCGTCGGGATGATGGGTCATGGGTCGTGCGGTCGCCGGAGAGTCTGCCAGCGGCAATTCTCGCGGCTTGCGCATCCGCGCGAGGCGGCATCGCTAAGATGTCCGCCGATCGGGTCCGGAGACCCCTACGCGAAAGGACGCCCCTGAACATGAGCGCCGACGACCCCGTTCGACGAAGCCGCAGGCGTTCCGCCTGGGAACGCGCCCGCTCTCCCTCCCGCGCACGGGCGCGCGCTCGGGCGCGCAGGAGGGGCTTGATGGTGTTCTTCGGCGCCGTGGCGCTCGTGATGATGGTCATCGGCGCCGGGCTGTACCACCTTTCGGCCTCCGAGCGCACACCGGCTTCCGCCATGGCTGCAGTGTCGCCGCAGGCAAGCGGGAAGCCGTTGGAGCGGACCGCCGCGTTCCCGCCCCTCAGCCTGCCATCCGACGATGCGCCCCATGGGTCCGCCATGGAGTGGTGGTACTACAGCGGCATTTTGCGTGCGGAGACAGGCCAGGGCTACGCCGTTCACATGGTCGTCTTCGTGGCCAACGGATTGGTCAAGCACACCGTCATGCATGCCGCCCTGACCGACCTGCAGACCGGCAAGCGCTATGTCAGCCAGAGCCGCACGGGCGGCACCCCCGCAAGGAGCGTCGCCTACGGCTTCGACTTCAGGCAGGAGGGGTGGCAGGTCACCGCGTCGCCGTCGTTCCATGTACTGCAGGCCAATTTCGATGGCGCCTCGATCGCCTTCGACCTGGGCGTTTCCGGGCCGGTCGTCGCCCACCGCGCGCCGGGGTCGGAGACGCCCGGCCTGCTCGACTTCGGCAACAGCGGCATCAGCTACTACTATTCGCGCCCCCGGATGCCGGCGCGCGGCAGCATCGCCATCGCGGGGAAATCGGTGCCGGTCAGCGGTGAGCTCTGGTTCGATCACCAGTGGGGCGAATTCGACGTCCTGACGCTGGGCTGGAACTGGTTCGCCCTGCACCTGGACGATGGGTCCGACCTGATGGTCTACGAACTGTTCGACATGGACGGCCGGAAGGTCATGACGGCGGGCACCCATTCCGACGCCCAGGGCTCGCAAGCCATCGAGCCCGGCCAGGTCGAACTGGCGCCCGGCCGCACATGGACGAGCCCGAAGACCGGCATCGGCTACATCGTCGAATGGGACATCAAGCTGCCGACCGGCGTCCTGAACATCAAGCCCTTCTTCGCCGACAGCGAATTCGATTCGGGCGCGACGACGGCCAACGTCTATTGGGAAGGTCCGGTCAAGGTGGGCGGCAGCCGCCAAGGGCAAGGCTTCCTCGAGTTGAGCGGGTACGACCGCTTGCGCGCCAAGCCCGCGAAGAGCAAGTGATACTGCGCCGGCGTGATTGCGCCCAGGACCGTACCGGAGAAGGAAAGCTTCATGTCAACGATCGGATTGTTCGACACCGCCGTGGCCGCGTTGAATGCATCGCTGGCGACGCCGGCCGGCATCGTTGCGCTTTGCTCCGCCGCCATCGCGGGCTCGCTCGTCATCGTGAGCTCCTTCGTGAGGACCATGATCCCCTTGCGCTGCCTGGCGATCGGCGGCAACCTGGGCTTCCTGATCTACGGCGCGCTGCATCCGTCTCTGATCCTGGTGTTGCTGCATGGGGCGTTGCTGCCGATCAACATCTTTCGCGCGGCCCAGATGGTCCGCCTCACACGCCGGGTGCAACTGGCGGCAGCCACCAGCGATTTTTCGGGGGTCTGGCTGCGGCCTTACATGCGCCGGCGACGGCTGAGGAAAAACGCCGTGCTGTTTCGCAAGGGCGACGCCGCCAAGCGCCTGTATTTCCTCGCCGAAGGCCAGATCGAGTTCGTGGAGATCGGCCAGACCATGGAGCCCGGCCGGCTGTTCGGCGAGATCGGCTTCTTTGCGCCCGACAAGCGACGCACGCTGACGGCGCGCTGCGCCACGAACTGCACCGTGCTGCAGATGGACGAGATGACCTTCAAGTCGCTCTATTTCCAGAACCCGGCCTTCGGCTTCGAGGTCGTGACGCTGGTGGCGGGCCGGCTGCTGGCAGACCGGCAGCGGCTGGAAGAGCGGCTCGCCGCCGGATTGCCGGCGGCCTGAAAAAAGAGGCGCTCAACGCAGGTCGCGCGAGCGACCCGGATCTTGCCCCGGAATCACCGACCCGATCGAGGCCGCCATGAACTGTTCCCTGGCGACCACCCGGGGGCTGCGGTGTGCATCCGTCTCGAGCCTCGCGATGGCCCATCGGGCAATCTCCTCGGCGCCGAACCGGTCGTCCGCCAGCCGGTGGAGCTCATCCGAGAAGGCGAGCAGCCAAGCCTCCTCCGGCGTCGGCGTTCGAGGATCCCAAAGGGTGTCTTCGCGGCCAGCGCCAGGCAGGCCCGAGTCTTTCTTCGGGTCTCGCACGCCGGATGCGCGGAGCGTGGAGGTAAAGGCCCAGGCTTCGCGTTGATCCTTGTCGAGCACGATTGCCGGTTCGGAGCGTTCTTCGCGCTGGGTTGCAGCAATGACGTCCAGGTCGTCCGCAGTCAAGGGAGCTGCACCCTTGGCACGCGCCTTGAGAGCCACATCGAGGGCAAAGGCCCAGTGGGGCGGAACCAGCGGGTCCTTGCACGACATTCGCGAGGCGAGCTTCGCGGCCTTGGGACTCATTTGCTGGATCCACTCGTAGCAGTCGTTCCAGTGCATCTGCCGCCTCCATCGTGTAGTTGACCTGTCTCTCGCTACCGGCAACCGGCGTTCCCGCTCGTCGAAACGCCGAGCCTCCAGTAATACGGGGCGCGCAAGCCGCTCACCGTGAACCATCGCTCCGCGTCGAATATTCCGCAAGATGTTCTACCCGGGGACCGGAGACCCCCAAAACAACCGCTTTCAAATCTGCGACTAGCCATGGACCAGGCACAGGAACACAATGCAACATCATGAAACGCGCGACAACGCTTCGCCGCCTGGCGCTGTGGTTCTGGTTCCTGATGCTGCCGGTTGCCGCGCTGGCGCAGGCACAGCTCGGGAGCGCGGCTGCCTTGCGGGCCAAGTACGAGGGCGTGCAGGCGCAGCTCGATCGAAACGTCTTCGGACGGCCCCTGGTGCTCGAATCGACGGAAGCCTCCGGGCAGTTGAGCGGCGACATCTTCGCGGTGCTGAGTCATCCTTTCGCCCAGGTGAGCGGCTCCCTGAGTCAGCCTGCCGTCTGGTGCGACGTGCTGATGCTCCACCTCAACACCAAGCACTGCGCAGTGCGCGGAACAGCCACCGCCCGGATGCTCGCCGTGTCGGTCGGCCGCAAGTTCGACCAGCCGCTTTCCGAGGCCCAGCGCGTCGAATTCATCTGGCAGCCGCCGAATGTCGCGGACGACTACCTGAGCGTGCGGCTGAGCGCGGACAAGGGGCCGCTGTCGACCCGCGACTACCGCATCGAACTGGAGGCGACGCCGTTGAGCAACGGCAAGACCTTCATCCATCTGGGCTACGCCTACGCCTACGGCGTTGCCGCGCGCATCGCGATGCAGGGCTATCTGGCGACGCTCGGCGCCGACAAGGTGGGGTTCACGGCCACCGGCAAGGACTCGTCGGGCGAGCCGGCGTACGTGGGCGGCGTGCGCGGCGTGGTGGAGCGCAACACCATGCGCTACTACCTCGCCATCGATGCCTACATGGACGCCCCCAAGCAACTGCCGCAGCGCCTCGCGACCTGGTTCGACAGCACGGAGCGCTACGCGCGGCAACTGCACGAGGTGGAGCGGGAGGAGTACCTCTCCATGAAGCGCAGCGAATACAAGCGTCTTGCGAGCGGCGTCGCCGAGTGAGCTCGGCGCTCAGTCGAGCGAGATGTGCGCGCGATCGGCCACGTTGCGCCAGCGTGCCAGGTCGCGCGTGATGACCTCCGTCACCTGCGCCGGCGCGCTCGCCTGCACCTCGTAGCCGAGCCGCCCGAGCCGCTCTGACAATTCGGCGTCGAGCGCCGTCCGGGTGGCGTCGCGCACCTTCGCCAGCACGGGTGCAGGCAGGCCCGCGGGCGCCATGAGGCAGTACCAGACCTCGTAGTTCACCGAGGGCCCACCCGCTTCCTTCAACGTAGGCACGTCGGGCAGTTGCCTGGCGCGCTTCTCGCCGAAGACCGCAATCCCGCGCAGCTTGCCGGCCGCGAGATGCCCCGCCACGGAGGGTGTGGTCGCAAACACCATGTCGATCTGGCCGCCGATGGCATCGTTGACCGAGGGCGCGGTTCCCTTGTACGGCACATGCAGCGTCTTCAACGGCGAGACCGACGACAGGTACTCGCCGACGAGGTGCGGCGACGTTCCTGCGCCTGGCGTGCCATAGCTCAGCGCCTGCTTCTGCGACAAGGCCAGCAGCTCTGCGAAGTTCTTCGCCGGAAAGTCGGGCCGCACGGCGATGACCACCTGGGTGGTGCCGATCATGCTGACGGGCACGAAGTCCTTGAGCGGGTCGTAGCGCACATTCTTGTTGACGCTCGGGTTGGTGGCGAGGAAGTCGTTGGCGAAGAGCAGCGTGTAGCCGTCCGCCGCCGCTCGTGCGACCGCGTCCGTGCCCATGTTGCCGCCGCTGCCGGGCCGGTTGTCGACGACGACCGGCTGACCCAGCGCGCGGCCCAGCTTTTCGGCGAACGGCCGGGCGATGGTGTCGAAGCCGCCGCCAGGCGGAAAGGGCACGACCATCGAGATCGGGCGGGCAGGGTAGGCCTGCGCCTGCGCGTGGACAGCGGCGCCGGCAAGCAGGCTGGCGCCGATGCCGACCACCGCGCGGCGGCGGCTGATGCAGAGGGTGCGGGACATGGTCAGAGCCTCGGCAGTTCGATCTGGATCAGCTGAGTCGCGTGCTCGGCGTGCATGCTGCTGGGGCCATCGCCGGAGTAGAGCGAAGACCGCGCTTGCCAGTGGCCCGAGGCGGTACTGCCGCTGCCTTGCAGCACGAAGACGATGGTGTTCGGCGGCACGGGCAGTTCGGCGCCTGCATCGAGAGCCAACTGGCTCAATCGGGTGTGCGCCTCTGAATAGGTGCCCAGGTGCTTGCGCGCAACGCCGCGCGCCGTGGGGTCCGGTATCCATGCCGCGGCGTCCGGCCTCATGAAGACCGGCTTGTCGTAGCGGCTCTCGGGGTAGCGAAGCTCCCGCTGGTTCATGTGTTCCCACACGGCCTCGTACGCATCCTGGTTGCGCGTGCCGCCTTCGGGCTTGGCCACCTTGTAGACGCCGCGCTCGAAAGTGCCGGTTTCCTTGAGCTCGGCGATGCCGCGCTGGAACTCCGCTTCGGACAGGTAGCCGCTGCGGCTCGCGCCGCCGAACTGCAGCACCAGCGTGATCGATTCGCCGGGGATGCTCTGCGGCCCGTAGAAGACGCCTTCGGGAAAGTAGCCGACCATGCCGGGCTTCATCACGCCGTCGCGCGAGAAGTCGGCGTCGCCTTCCAGCTGCACGCGCACCTGGTCGAAGTTGTGCCTGTGGCGTGGCGAATCGAAGTCGCTGTACGTGTAGGACAGCTGCAGGAAGAAGTTGCCGGCCGTCCCGTCCTTTCCTGACAGCAGCGGGTAGTAGCGGAACTTGCCGCCGCGGGCGTGGACTCTTTCGATGATCTCGAGATCGCTTAGATTCAGGACCTGTTGCATGAGGTGGGGTCTCCGGTGTTCTCTCTCTCTGTTGACGCAGCCCGGATGTTCGTGGGCACGAGTCCCTGCGTCGAGCGACATTTCTGCACAACCGCCTTGCCGGTACGGCAACGCCACGATTGCGAGACAAGAACCATGGTCCCCCGCCGTCCGCTGCTCGATCACCTGAGCCTTTCGTCCTTGAAGCTGATTGCGGCCATCGAACGCGAGGGCAGCCTGTCGCGCGCGGCGTCCACGCTGCACATCGTGCCGTCGGCCGCGAGCCGGCGCATCACCCAGCTCGAATCCGCGACCGGCACGGCGCTCCTGCACCGGACCACGCGCGGCGTCGAGTTGACGGCCGCCGGCCTATCCGTGGCGCGCTATGCCCGCTCGATGATGGGCGAGGTCGCCGCACTCGACGAGGAACTGCAGAACCTGCAGGCCGGCGTGACCGGGCGCATCAAGCTGGTGGCGTCCATCTCGGCCATCGTGCAGCACCTGCCGCAAGACCTGGCGCTGTTCCTGCGCGCGCATCCGGATATCAAGGTCGAGCTTGCCGAACACACCAGCGCAGACATCGTGGGTCTGTTGCTGCAGGAACGCGCGGACATCGGCGTGTTCGTGTCGAACGGCGAGGTGCCGGGCCTCGAGCTGCGACCTTATCGTTCGGAGCGCCTGGTGGTCATCCTGCCGGCAGGACATCGCCTCGCGAGGCGCAAGGAACTGCGCTTCGAACAGTTGCTCGACGAGGAATGGGTCGAGCTGCCGCCCGGCACTGCGTTGGCGAGCCGAGTCGCCGACGAAGCGCTGAAGTTCGGCGTGCGGCTCAAGAGCCGCATCCAGGTGAAGGGCATGGATTCGGCCAGCCGGATGGTGCAATGCGGCCTGGGCATCGGGCTGCTGCCGCAGGCGAGCGTTGGACAGCAGGCGCAGTTTCCCAACCTGGTGTGCGTGCCGCTGAAGGAGCCGTGGGCCGAGCGGACCAGCTACCTGGCGGCCGCGTCGCGCAGCCGGCTCTCGGCGGCCGGCCAGGCCCTGTGGTCGGCGCTCGGCAGCACCACGTGCTGATCCGGAGCCTCGCCGCCGGCCCTGGACGGAAGGCGCTCAGTCGTCCTTGTCCTTGTGCCCGGACCGATCGGTCAGGAAGTCGAGCGTGGCCTGCCAGGTCTGCGGCGAGTTGAGGATGCCGAGGTGGCCGGTGCGCAGGATCGGGTCGTAGGCGCCTTGCCCCGTGAGCACGAGCTCGCGCGCGCCACGCAGGCTGGCGCTCCTGGAAAAGTCGTTGGGCTTGCCGAACGAATCGACGGCGGGCACCGGCGCCACCGCGCCGTCCTGGACCGGGAAGTAGACGAAGCTCGCGTCGCCGTTGCGAATGACCAGCACGCGCGTGGGGCCGTCGTTCTCGCGCCCGCCGTTGCGGCCATTGAGCAGGCGCAGGAAGGGCGTGTCGGGCGAGCCCAGCTCCTGGCACACGTCGCTGGCCGGGGTGAAGCCGCCTGCCGCTGGCGCCTGGAAGTAGTTGGCCGGGTCGGGGGAGCAATTGATGATGCCGTGGTTGGGGCCGTCGATGGCCACGAAGCGGCGAACGACGTGCTGCGCCTCGTCCTGGCGCATCCACTCGCGCGCCAGCGTCACGCCGAGGCTGTGGCCGACGATGTCCACGCGCTGGGCGCCCGTGAAGTCCATCACCGCCCGCACGAAGCGGCGCAGGTCCGGCACGTTGGCCGCGTTGGTGTGGGCGATGCTCGAGCGGCGCGTCTGGTCCGAGGCGAGGTCGCACTGGTCGCCCTGGTAGCCGATGCCCCAGAGCTCGCTGGTGGCGTAGCCGTTGTCGGCCAGGAACTGCGCAAGCGCCTGGATACGGCCGTAGGGGCTGCAGGCGGTGGCGAACGGCGTGTCGTTGTTGCCGTGGATGAGGATCACCGGCGTTCGCGTGACCGGGCCGGCGGCGCCGAAGCCGATCAGCGGCCTGGCGAGCGAAGTGTCTTCGATCGAAGGGAAGCCGGGCGGCAGCGTGTTGCCCACGGTGCCCGCGGCTTGCGCGGCGGCCATGGCGACGAAGGCTGCAAGGGCGGCGGCGTGGCGAATCCACTTGTTCATCGGCGGTCTCCTTCCTCTGCGGCGGCGATGATGCCGGCGAAAGGCGGCGCTGGCAAGGCCGTTCCGGGCGCTGCGTGCGTCCTCATCAAGATGCAACAGCGTTCGACTCTGCGCAATACCGCACGGCCGAGGAACTATGGGACGGGCAGAATCGGGAACCCCCGGAATCGGGAAGACGATGCGCAGAGGCGTGCACGGCGCAAACCCGCGCATCCCCTCGGCAAGCTTATAGATACGCTATGGATCCCTTCGTTGGCCAACTGCTGTCCCCGCACTACGAAGCCGGGCCCATCGCGCTCTCTTATGTGATCTCATTCTTCGGGTCTCTGTTGGCCCTGCTGTGCGCCGACAAGATGGTGCGCAGGGACGGCACGCTCGACCTGTCCATGCTGGCCTGCGGCGCGGTGGCGCTGGGCGGCATCGGCATATGGTCCATGCACTTCATCGGCATGGTCGCTTACAGGCTGCCCGTGCCGATCGCCCATGACGTGCCGCTGACGGCCGTTTCGTTGATCGCCGCTGTCGTCTTGTCGGGCGCTGCGCTGTACCTGGCCGGCGGCAAGCGCTTCACCCGCGGCGGCTGGCTGGCTGGCAGCCTGGTGGCGGGCATCGGCGTGTGCGTGATGCACTACATCGGCATGTTCGCCATGAACATGCGCGCCAGCATGAGCTTCGATCCGGTCATCGTCGCTGCCTCGGTGGCGATCGCCATCGGTGCGGCGGCGGCAGCACTGTGGCTGGCCTTCAACCTCACGGAACTGGCGCACCAGTTCGTCGCGGCCGCGGTGATGGGAGGAGCGGTCTGCGCCATGCATTACACCGGCATGGTGGCGGCCACCATGGTTTGCACCAGCAGCCCGGGAGCGTCCTCCTTCCTGGTAGGTGACGGCAACCTGGGCCTGGCGGTTTTCAACACCGCGTCGGTGGCGCTGATCTTCATCTTCAGCCGGATCGAGATCGACGACTGGCTCGACAACGTGCGGGCCAAGGCACGGATCGGCGCGCTGCCGTCGGCATCGGCGCATTCGGGCCCGCCCGCCGGTCCGCGGCCCTGAACGGGTCGTGCGCTTGTTGATGACGAAGATCCGAACCGGTCGCCCTCCGGCCCAGCGAATGCCATAGCATTTGCACATGAAGCCCTGCCTCGTGGTCCTGGCCATGGTCTCCGTCGGCGTCCACGCTGCCGAGGCCGAACGCAACAGCCTGGGCATGGCCTTCGTGAAGCTGCCGGCCGGTGAGTTCCTGATGGGCAGCGACGAGGCGCCCGAATCGTTGGCCCGCGCCTATCCGCAGCTGCCGACAAGTCGATTCGCACAACTTGCCGACGAAGCACCGGTTCACCGCGTGCGCATCACGCGCGCCTTCTGGATGGGGCAGCACGAAGTCACGGTCGGCCAGTTTCGGCGTTTCGTCGAGGCGTCGGGCTACGTGCCCGAGTCGGTGGCCGACCGAACCGGCGGCTACGGCTGGCGCGCCGACTACGACCCCGCAACCACGAAGCGCGGCGACGCCTTCGAAGGCCGCGATCCCCGCTACTCGTGGCGCAACCCCGGCTTCAAGCAAGGCGACGACCATCCGGTCGTCAACGTGACCTGGAACGACGCCCAGGCGCTGGCCGCCTGGCTGAGCAGGATGGAAGGCCGCCGCTACCGCTTGCCGACCGAGGCCGAGTGGGAATACGCCTGCCGCGCCGGCACCCGCACCCGCTACAGCTCGGGCGAGGACCCGCGCTCGTTGCTGGGCGCGGCCAACGTGTTCGACGCCAGCAGCGCGAGCTACTGGCCGCGCTGGCGACCCATGGCGCTGGACGGCGACGACGGCTGGCCCTTCACCGCGCCGGTCGGCCGCTTCGCGCCGAACCCGTGGGGCCTCTACGACATGCACGGCAATGCCTGGGAGTGGGTCGCCGACTGGCATGGCGACACTTACTACGCGCAGTCGCCACTCGACGACCCGAAAGGCCCCGAACGGGGCGAAGTACGGGTGCGCCGCGGAGGCTCGTGGCACACCTGGCCGTTTTACGCCCGTGCGGCGTACCGCAACTGGAACTCGCCGGACACGCGCTACACGCTGGTCGGCATCCGCCTCGTTCGGGACGATTGACACGCACTAAAGTGCGGATCTGCGCGACAATGCAAGCATAATAGTGCCGGTCGTGCTGCAGATCACTTGGCGGCCACGAGGGTGCCGAGACCTCCCTTGAGAACAGACGATGATCCCAAAGCTTGTCGACGCGCGGCTGGATGGCTTGCGGCTGGAAGCGCAGCGCAATGTGCCGCTTCACCAGCAGATTTCGGAGGCAATCAAACGCCGGATCGCATCGGGCGTGCTGCCCGTGGGGGCCCGCCTTCCGTCTTCTCGCGATCTGGCCTCGCAGTTGGGCGCGTCTCGCGCCACCGTTGAACTCGCGTACGGCAATCTGGCGGCTGAAGGTTATGTCGCCCGTCGATCAGCAGCGGGGACCCGGGTGCTACCGTTGCGCACCGAAGCGCCGGCGCCCGCGCTTCAAACCTTTGGGGCACGTCTGATGCCCGGCCTGGCATCGGAAGCCGCGCAACTGCCGAAGATGTTCCAGATGGGATTGCCGGCACTGGACGCGTTTCCGCGCAAACTCTGGTCCCGGTTGGCGGCGCGCCACGCACGCGCACTGTCTGTGTCCAAGATGGTGTATCAGCAACCGGGCGGCTTTGCGCCGCTGCGTCGTGCGATAGCGAATCATCTGGCGATGGGCCGTGGGCTCGCATGCACCGCAAGGCAGGTCTTCGTCACTTGCGGATTTCTGGGTGCGTTGTCATTGGCATCGCGTGCAGCACTCACCGCAGGCGACAAGGTCCTGGTGGAAGACCCTGGATTCCCGCCGGCCCGCGAAGCCATCAAGCTCGGGGGTGGCATCGCGGTTCCTGTTCCGGTGGATGGCCTCGGCATGGACTTCGCTGCCGGCATCTCCTCCGCGCCTGATGCACGGGCCGTGCTGATCACGCCGGTCGCACAGTTCCCTCTGGGCGGCGCTCTTTCGGCCAGCCGTCGCGAGCAGATGCTGGCTTGGGCAAGTTCGTCGCACGCGTGGGTGCTGCAGGATGACTATGAGGAGAACTTGAACGGCGTGGACAGAACAGCAAGCTGGTCTGCATCCGTCGCGTCGGCCGAGCGGGTGTTGCATCTGGGATCGTTCAGCAATTTGCTGTTTCCGGGGTTTCGGCTTGGATACCTCGTGGCACCCGAATCGCTCGTCGGCCCGTTGGAGCACGCAGCCGCGCTGCAGCCCGCGAATCCGTCGCTGCTCGACCAGATGGTGGTCTTCGACTTCATTGCGCAAGGCCTTCTCGTGCGGCATCTCGCGCGCATGAAGAGCCTCTACGCAGAGCGGAGGCTGGCGCTGCGGAAGGCGCTGAACGAGGCATTCGGCCCTCTCGGACACGCAGAGAGCTGTGGAATGCATGTGCTGCTTCGCTTGCGCATCGATTGCGACGATGTCGCCCTCGCCGCGCTTGCCCGTTCCCACGGGATGGCCGTGAATGCCCTCTCGCCGATGGGCGTGAACGTGAACACCGGGCCGGGACTCCTGCTCGGATACACCAACATCCTCCCGGCGGCCGCGATGGATGCCGCGTTGTGCCTGAGGAACGTTCTTCAGGACAAGGGGCCTTCTCCTGCAGAGCCTGCGCCTGCGGATCGCTGCATCGCAGGCGGGTACGGCTGACTGGGCGGCAGGGACCGCTGCCGCGTCATTGTTGGTCTGGTCGGATAAGCGAATCTTGGACATGGGCTGTTTCATGGCGCACGCCTAAGCTGGCAAAGCTGCAGCGCTCGATCAGCAGCCTTGCGAGTCCGCACCGGTGCGGCTTCTGCACAGGTTGCTTCCCGTCCAACAGAGAAAGAGTCAGTTCGATGTCCAAGTCTTCCAACCATTCACGCAACATCCGGTCGGCATGCGCGATCGCTGTTGCCGCCGTACTGCTAGGTGCCTCGCCATCGTGGGCCCAGAGCACGACTGCGCCGGCCAGTGGTCGCAATATCGAGTCGGTGCTTGCTGAAAAGCTGTCCGTCACACCTGGCAAGGTCCTGACGTCCCAGATCGTGCACTACCCACCCGGTGGGGCATCGAAGTCGCACCGCCATGATGCGGACGTCTTCGCCTTCGTATTGTCCGGAAACATCGTCTCGCAAACGGACGGGCACGGAGATGCAAAGGTGTATCACGCCGGGGAAGGGCGCTTCGAGCGGCGGGGCGAGCACCACGTCATCAGCCGCAACGCGAGCGCCACGGAGCCGGCCAGCATGCTCGTGGTCTATGTGCACGACGAGGGCGCGACCCTGACAACCTTCGACCACTAGGAAGATCGACCCAAGGCCGCTCGCCAGCGGCCTGCATGTGCAAACCGCCCTGCGCCCGGGTGCTGCGAGATGCCGCCCGGTGTGGAAGCGCGCTCTGCATCAATGAAAAAAAGACAGGAGACAGCAGTGTTAAATCGTGCCATCGCATTCGGCATGCCCTTCGCAGCCGCAGTGCTGCTCATCGTCGGCGGCACCGTGCCGCCGGCCGCGCATGCCCAAGGCCGAACTTCGGCCAAGCCCCAGGGAGCATCCTCAGGCAGCGACGACACTGATCGCAAGAGCGTCATGCGGCTCGAAGGAAATCCGCAGACCACGCAGTTCGGCTGGTTCGACAACTCACAGCCACCGGTCGCCAGGATGCGTTCCGGAGACACGATCGTGATGGAGACATTGATCCATGGCGACAAGCAGATCGTCATGAATGAAATGACCATCGCCCAGATGACCCTGCGTGCCAGGCAGGAGCAGGCCGAATCGCCCGGCAGGGGCCCTCATTCCATCACCGGTCCCGTGTACATAGAGGGTGCACAGCCCGGCGACGTACTGAAGATCGACATCGGCAAGATCGTGCCGAGCTCCTACGCGTTGAACTTCAGCTATCCGGGCTTTGCCGGCGCGTTCCCGAAAGTGTTTTCGCAGGGGCAACTGAAGTACTTTCTCCTGGACAGCGAAAGGCAAAGGGTCGAGTTCTCGCCCGGGATCGAAATTCCTCTTCGCCCCTTTCCTGGACTGATCGCTGTGGCGCGTGCCGAGCCGGGCCGCTACAGCACGGTGCCGCCGGGGCGTTTCGGTGGAAATCTCGATATCAACGAGATGGTGTCCGGCACCACGGTCTACCTTCCCGTCTTTGTCGAGGGAGGTCTGCTCTGGTCCGGAGACTCCCACGCCGCGCAAGGAAACGGCGAAATCAATCTCACGGCCCTTGAGACATCGTTCAAGGAACTGCCCTTGACGGTGACCGTGCTCAAGGGAAAGAAGCTGGACTGGCCGCGGGTCGAGACCCCCACGCATTGGATCGCAATGGGATATGACAAGGATCTGAATGTCGCCTTCAGCATGCTGCAGGACCAGGCCACAACGCTCATCGCAGAGCAGAGCGGAGTCGGCCAGGCCGAAGCGCGCTCGATGATGCTGGCCAAGTGGGACTGTCGCGTCGCCGAGATAGTGAACGTCCTCAAGGGCACCTACTGCATGATCCCCAAGGCAGCGAATGCTGCCGCGCCCGCGCTGCCCACCCGGGACGGGCCCGAAGCAATGGTCACGCACGCAAGGAACGTCGACCTCAACAAGGCCATGGACGAGGCCGCGCTTTCCATGGTCGACAGGCTGGCGGGCGAAAAAGGGCTCACTCGCCTGGAGGCCTATTCCCTCGCCAGCATGGCCATGGATTGCCGCCTGGGCCCGCCCGCAGGCACGGAGCACGAAGTGCACTGCCTGATGAACGAGAAGCTCTGGACGGCCAGCCGCTGATGCCTGCGCCCATCGGACTCACCAGGAGGGCAGCTATCGCAGGCACGCTTGCCGCTGCCGGTGTCAGCGCCGAAGAACTCCCGCCCGCCGATGTGTGCACGTCGCGTCTACGTGTCGTGGCCGCGACGAGCGATCTTGCCAGCCTGGTCCAGGCCGTCGGTGGCCCGCTTGTCGAGGTCCGTACCGTGGCGCCGCCGATGGCCGACCCCGAGTCGTTTGAACCGCGAGCAAGCGACCTGGCGCTGATCGCAAGCGCTGCGCTCGTCGTGAGGATCGGGCTGGGCTATGACCATTGGCTCGAAAAGCTGCTCGATCGGCGGGGCCGAAGCTTCTGCAACAGGCCGGCTCCGGTGGTCGACGCGTCCTCCGGAATCCCTCTGCTGGAGGTCGTTGGACGCAATCCGTTCTCTCAAGACAACCATGGGCACGGCATCGCGAACCCGCACTACTGGCTGGACCCTGCGAACGCCCGAATCATGACGGCGACGATCGGCGAGGCCATTGCCAACGCCTCCGAAAGCGCACGAGAAGCCGTCCTTCAAAATTGCCGGCGATTCCTCGAGCGGCTCCGTCGGAAGATGGGCACCTGGACGGACACCTTGTCTCCGTTTCGCGGCACTGCGCTACTCGCGTACCACAACAGCTGGCCGTACTTCGCACGCCGGTTCCGTTTGAACGTCGTGGGATTCATAGAGCCGAGGGAAGGGGTCACGCCGAGTGTCGCGCATTTGGCGGCATTGCTGTCGCAAGCGCGTGAGAACGATGTCCGTGCGATCCTGCAGGCAACCCACGAGCCGAAGCAATTCTCCGGAACAGTCGCTGCACGCCTGGGCATTCCCTTGATTCACCTCGCACCCGGTGTCGGGAGTGTGCCCGAGGCTGGAGACTACCTGGCTCTCATGGACTACAACGTCAACTCCCTGGCACGCGCGCTCGCCAAGGCGCATTGAGGACACATCATGGTATTGGCAGACTTGATCGCCCTCATGGCGCCGTCGTTCGCCGGCTGCATGCTCTTCGTGGCCATCCACCAGTGCTTCGGCGTGCACGTGCTGCGGCGGGGAGTCATCTTCGTCGACCTGGCGCTTGCGCAGATGTCGGCACTCGGCGCCACACTGGCCTTTGCCGCAGGCCACGACCCGGCGAGTGTCGGCGGCATCGCATACACGCTGTGTTTCTCCGCAGCGGGGGCGGCACTGCTGGCGTTCGCTCGCGCACTGCCCAAGGGCATCGATCATGAAGCGTACATCGGCATCATCTACGTGGTCAGTACAGCCGCGACGATCGTCGCTGTGGATCAGTCTCCACAAGGCGCCGAGCACGTCAAGCAGATTCTCGTGGGCAGCATCCTGGGGATCTCGATCGAGGGGCTGCCGAAGCTGGCGCTGCTGTATGGCGTGGTAGGAGCACTCTTGTGGCTGGCGCGAAGGCCGATCGCACAGGCGAGTGCGTTTGCTCCAACTGAGCATGCGCGCGCACACGCAGCCTGGGACTTCGTCTTCTACTTTCTTTTCGGCCTCGTCGTCACAAGCTCCGTGGCGATCGCCGGCATCCTGCTCGTGTTCTGCTTTCTCATCATTCCATCCTTGATCGGATCGCTTTTCTCCAGGCGACCTGTGGTGTTGCATGTCGTCGGATGGGTTGCGGGGACAGTCGCAAGCGCAACGGGACTCGCGGCTTCCTACGCGTTGGATCTGCCTGCAGGTGCCGCGCTCGTGATCGCGTTTGCATTCGTGCTTCTCGTGGCCTGCCTGTTGCGCGGCGTTCTGTGGGTGCCGCCACAGCAACGGCTTGCGGGCCTGCGCAAGTTCGCTCGCGCGGTCTGCGCCGGCGTCTTCGGTGCGGCAGGCCTGGCAATGCTCTGGCTCGTCGCCGTGCCACGCGCGGACCAGCCTTTGCTCGTGTTCGTCGAGCGGCTCGCAGGTACAGGCCCTGAACACTACTTGACAGGTGCCGAGCGGCGGCGATATGCGAATGCGCTTGCGACATCCAGACTGAAACACGAGCAAGCGAGCCAGCTCACCTCGCAGGAGAGGCAATCCCGCTGGCAGGGAGACGGCCTTTCGGATGAAGCGATCCGTGGCATCGGCACATTCCAGCAGGCCTTCAACGAAATGGCTCGTGGGGAAGATTTCGTGGTGCGTGAGCTGACGGTGCGCGCGCGGGAGCGCCAGCGCTGGCGCGTGGCGCCCTTCGGTCTTGCGCTGAGCATGGCGGGCTTGTGGTGGGCGCTGAGGCGTTCATCACAGGCGTGAGGGGCCTCAAGCTTGTGATGCCTGCCTGACTGCGTACGTGGCGTCGCATAGAACCCACCGCAAACCTCGCCGCGTCCGACACGCCGCAACCCGCGCCGCGGAGTAGAAGTGGAGCCATCTTTTTGCAAGGAGCCCCGCATGCCCCGACAAGCATTTGCACTCCATTCCTCGCTCGCCGCCTTGGCCTGCGCGGCCACCCTCATTGGCACCGGCGCGTGGGCGCAGGCGCAAGGCACCGCTTCGCAGGCGGAGCGCGAGCGCGCGACCTGCGACGGCGTCCAGCAAGACCGCGAAGCCTGCCGCCGCGAGGCCGGCGCAGCGAAGCAGGAAGCGCAGCGCGGCGGCCTCGCGCCGGCGGGCCAGGCCGAGCAGAACGCGCTGGCGCGCTGCCAGATGCTGCAGCCGGCGGGCGACCGCGCCGATTGCGAGGCACGCGTCAAGGGCGCAGCCACCAGCAGCAGCGGCAGCGTAATGGGCGGTGGCGTGATCCGCGAGAGCGTCACGCCGGTGCCGGCCTCGCCGCCAGCGCCAGCCCGCTGAAGTTGCGCACCCGTTCACGACGCACATCTTTCAGGAGAACCGAACATGCAGATCGAAACGCCGCACATCCATCCCACCCCGCAACAGGCTGAGCCCGGCACGGAGATCTTGCCCATGCCCGTGGCAGGCAACGACATCGGGCCGGCCCCCGCGCTCGGGAACGAGGCGATGCGCGCAGAGGTGCCATCGAAGCTGCACCGCACCTGGGACAAGGTGCGCACTGCAGTCAATTCGCTGCCGACCCATGCGCGGCAAGCCAAGGTGCAGGGCGCGCAGTATGTGGCCGAGGAACCGGTCAAGGCCGCGATGATGGCGGCGGCCGGCGGGGCTGCGCTGGCCATCGTGCTGCGGGCTGCGGCGCGCCGCGCCTGGCGCTGATCCGCGTTCCTTGGCCCCTGGAGCCGCCGCGGCATCTGAACCTACGCGAACAAGCGCCGAGGGCAACGGGTCGCGCATCTGCCGCGCCCGGACGATGTGCGCATGCCCGACAGCGATGCGATGCCCTTCACCGACGCGCGACCTCCGCGCGAAATCCCTCTCTGGCATCGCATCCGTCGCTGGGCCTTGCCAGTGCTGGGCATCGCGGTGCTCGCACTGCTGCTGTCCCACGCGCACAAGGTGGACTGGGCCGGCGCCTGGCAGGCACTCGAGCGCTACTCGCCCGGCGTGCTGCTGGGGGCGCTGGCGCTGTGCACCGCAAGCCATGCGCTGTACGGTTGCTATGACCTGATCGGCCGGCACCACACGCAGCATGGCCTGCCGCGGTGGCGAAGCTGGGCGATCGCGGTCACCAGCTACGCCTTCAACCTCAACCTGGGCTCGCTGGTGGGCGGCGTGGCGATGCGCGCCCGGCTGTATGCGCGGGCGGGCCTCGACGAGACCACGGTGGCGCAGATCGTGGGCCTCAGCCTGGCGACCAACTGGCTGGGCTACGGGCTGGTGGCGGGCTGCGTGTTCGCCTCCGGCGTGGTGAAGCTGCCGGCGGAATTCGCGCTCGGGGAGGATGCCTTTCGTGCGCTCGGCGTGCTGATGCTGCTGCTGGCGGTGGCCTATGTGCTCGCCTGCGCAAAGATGCAGGGCAGGCGGTGGCAAGTGCGCGGACGCCGGGTTCGGCTGCCGTCGGCGCGCCTGGCGCTGGTGCAGCTCGGCCTATCCGCGGCGAACTGGGCGTTGATGGGGTCCGCCATGTACCTGCTGCTGGGCGGCAAGGTGCCGTATTCCGTCACGTTGGGGGTATTGCTGGCGGCTTCGGTCGTCGGCGTGGTGACGCCGATCCCGGCGGGCCTCGGGGTATTGGAGGCGGTGTACCTGGCGCTGCTGTCGGGCTCGGTGCGCCAGGGCGCGCTGATGGGCGCACTGCTGGCTTATCGCGCGCTGTACTACCTGGTACCCCTGGGCGGCGGCCTGGTGCTGTATGGGGTGCTGGAGCGCTACGCTTCGGCGCGTCCGCCGCCGGAGGCCGAAGGCGCCGGCAGGCTCAGCCCACCACGACCTCGCTGATCTGCATCACGGGCTTGAGGTCCGTGTAGTTGGCGACGTCGGCCATGATCGCCTTCGCATGCGGGCCGAAGCCGGCCTGGAAGCTTTCCACCGAATCACAGTAGATGTGGCACATGCCGATGTACGGCGCCGGTGCACCGGGCGCACCGCCCGCCAAGCCCTTGTCGATCGTGTACGACTTGCACGCGTCGCCCATCTTTTCCTTGAGCATCGGCATGTGCTTGTCGCGGTAGTACTCGTGGTCGAACCGGGCGCCGGCGGTGTTGGGGTACATCACGCTGACCTTGATCATTTGCTTATCTCCGTGTGGCAAGGTCTGTGAGCATAGGAGATGGCGTGGCCCTGAACAAGCACGCTGGCGCGGCGCGCCTGCGCGTCTAATCCCTCCTTGCCCGCATGGCCTTGGACATCGACGAGACCACGGCGGCCCATTCCTCGCGTGTCAGCAGCAGGGCGGTCTGGGAATGGAGCGCGGTGTCTTCCTTGTCGAGATGGTCGAGCAAGAGCCTGCGATGCTCCGCCACCAGGTTCTCGACGGCGTCGGCGTCAAGCGCGTCGCCGCTTTGCGACCGCTCCAGCCGACCTTTGATTTGCGCAAGCAGTTCGTCGCAGCGCTCGTGCTGCCGCTCGAGACGGTGGAGCAGATCGTCCGCCTCGGCAGACCTGCCGCGCAGCACCCCCAGGAGGGCCACTCCCTTGGGTCGATGAGTCGTTTCGTCGAAGGCCTGGAGCCGTTCGATCAGGCGGACGATGCGCATGGCCGCAGAACCCGAGCGTCTCCACTCGCCACTTTTCAATTCGTGCTCGAGCAGGCTCAGCAATTCACGCATGCGTGCGTGCTCCCCACGCAACACGGTCCACGCGCATTCGGCCGCCAACATGTCTGCCCCCTTCGCAACAGGGCCTCTCCGCGCTCTGCGCGGGAGGTTTTCAGCCGTACTATCGATTTCGTTCTACCGCGTTGCGGCCTGCACCGCAAGATGAACTTTTCCGCTTTACGCGTGGCGCATGCCACACTGGCGCAGGCCACCGATGGACTGCCGCCTATTCATTCTGGGAGCCGCGGTGCGCCCAGCCGGTGGTGTGCTTCTCGACCACGCTGAAGAGCTCGTACATCAGCATCGCCATCGCGCCCACTACCACCAGTCCGGCAAAAGCCAGCCCCATCTGCATGGCCGAGCCAGCCGAGATCAGCAGGTAGCCGATGCCCTCGTTGGCCGCGGTCATCTCGCTCACCGTGGTGCCGACGAAGGCCAGCGTGATCGCGACCTTGAGCGAGGCGAAGAAGTAGGGCATGGAGCGCGGCAGGCCGATCTTCACCAGCACGTCCCAGCGCTTGGCGCCCAGCACGCGCAGCACGTCCTCCAGCTCGGGTTCGAGCGTCGCCAGGCCGGTCGCGATGTTGACCATGATCGGAAAGAAGCTGATCAGGAAGGCGGTGAGGATCGCCGGCCCGACGCCGATGCCGAACCACACCACGAGGATGGGCACGAACGCCGCCTTGGGCAGCGCGTTGAAGGCGGTCATCAGCGGGTACATCGCGGCATAGGCCAGCCGCGAGCTGCCGACTACGAAGCCCAGCAGCACGCCCACCACGATCGCCAATCCGAAACCCGCCATCGTGACCCAGAAGGTACGCCAGGCGTGGCCCGCGATGATCGACTTGAATTCCCAGAACTGCGTCCAGATGCGCCAGGGGCTCGGAAAGATGAACTCCGAAACCCCGAAGCCGGCGCAGATGATCTGCCACAGGACGATCACCGCCACCAGCAGCAGCCAGGGCGACCAGCGTTCGAGTTGCTTGCTGTTCATGGAGTGCCTTCGCCTTCGGCTGCGGTGCTGTTCGCCTTCGGAGCGGCCGTGCGCCTCATGCCGCCACCCCCGCGCCGCGGATGGCGCCGATATGCCCGCGTAGCTCCAGCACGATGTCGGTGAATTCCTTGGTATAGGTGAGCTCGAGCTCGCGCGGACGCGGCAGCTCGATCTCGCGCCTGACCACGAAACGGCCCGGGCTCTTGCTCATCACGTACACCGTGTCTGCCAGAAACACCGATTCGCGCAGGTCATGCGTGACCAGGATCACGTTGAAGCGCTGCTCGGTCCAGAGGTCGCGCAGGATGCACCACAGCTCCTCTCGCGTGAAGGCGTCGAGCGCCCCGAAGGGCTCGTCGAGCAGCAGCATCTTGGGTTCGTGGATCAGCGCGCGGCAGATGCTCGCGCGCTGCTGCATGCCACCCGAAAGCTGCCAAGGGAACTTGTCCTCGTAGCCGCCCAGGCCCACTTTCTGGAGCAGCCGCCGGGCGCGCTCTTCGTAGGCCTTGCGCTTCGCCTTGAAGCTCGAGCGGTAGGGCTCGACGATCTCCAGCGGGAGCAGCACGTTCCCCACCGTCGTGCGCCATGGCAGCAGCGAAGGCGCCTGGAAGGCCATGCCCGAGATCTTCACCGGGCCGGTCACCGGCTCGCCGTCGATGCGGATCTTGCCCATCGAGGGCATCTTCAGCCCTGTCGTGAGCTTCATGAAGGTGGACTTGCCGCAGCCCGAGGGCCCGACGATGGCGATGAACTCCCCGCGCTTTACTTGCAGGTCGATGGCTTCGACCGCGAAGTGGTTGGCTTGCAGCAGCGCCTCGTTGTAGGCGAGCCAGACGTCCTGGAAGTCGACGAAGGGCAAGGTCTCCGCGACCGCCATCACTTCTTCAGGATGTTGTTGAGCTCGGCCGGCGGCGGGAGCAGTGCGGCCGTCCATACCGCGTCCGGGCTCACGCGGGTCTTGGTGTTGAAGGCGTCCGAGACCTGCGAGGCCATGAGCGAAAGCCGGCCCGCATTGACCACGCCGAAGCCTTCGGCGCGTGCGTCGGGGCTGTTGATCACGGTGTCGATGGCCAGCTTGAGGCGACGCGTTTCCAGCGCACTGTCGATGATGCCGTCGCGCTTCTTGACCGACTCGATGGCCACGGCCGGATTGGCGATCACCTCCTTCGCGCCCTTGGCGAAGGCCGAGAGGAAAGCCTTGACGGCAGCCGGGTTCTCCTTGATCAGCTTGGGCGAGGCAATGATCACGTTGCCGTAGAGCTTCACGCCGTAGTCGGGGTAGGGCAGCACCACGATGTCGGCTGCCTTGGCGCCGCGCGCCTCCAGGTTGAGCAGCGAGGTGAAGGTGAAGCCGGTGATCGCGTCGATGTCGCCGCGGATCAGCATGGTCTCGCGCAGTGTCGGGTCCATCGCGGTCCAATTGACCGCGCCGATGTTGTTGGCCTTGGCGAAGATCGGAAAGGCGCGACGGCCGGCGTCGAAGACCGGGGCGCCCAGCTTCTTGCCCGCCAGGTCTGCCGGCTTGGTGATGCCGCTCTTCTTCATCGTCATGACCGAGGCCGGCGTGTTGTTGTAGACCATCATCACCGCGACGGGCTTGTTGGGACTGTCGGGGTTGTTGGCGTGGAACTCCATCAGTGCCGCGAGGTCGGCGAAGCCCATCTCGTAGGCGCCCGACGCGACACGCGTGACCGTACCGCCGGATCCGTTGCCCGCGTCGATGGCGACGTCGAGCCCCGCGTCCTTGAAGTAGCCCTTGGCGGCCGGATGCAGGAACAGTGCGGCCGGACCCTCGAAGCGCCAGTCGAGCTGGAACTTGATGGGCGTGAGCGGCTGCGCGTGGGCGGCGGCCAGGCCGAAGCTGAGTGCCGAGGCGGCAAGAAAGGAGTGGAGGAGTTGGCGCTTGTTCATGCAGGACCCGTGGAAGATGAGTGCCGGCATTCAAGCAAATTCGATGCCGTCACGCACTTGGTGCGAACCCTTCCGGCTGAACCAGGGAGGTGCATGCGCCGCGCACTGCCCAGTGAAGAACGCCCTTCCGCGTGCACCGCGGCAGGGCGCTTATTCTGGTGCGTGGCTTACTTCGTGGCGCTTGCGTTGGCCACGGCCAGGGCCGTCATGTTGAGCACGCGGCGCACGGTCGCCGAAGGCGTCAGGACGTGCGCCGAGCCGCTCGCGCCCATGAGAATGGGTCCGACGGTCACGCCGTTGCCGCCGGTCATCTTGAGCACGTTGAAAAGGATGTTCGCGGCGTCGAGGTTGGGGCAGATCAGCAGGTTGGCCGAGCCGCTGAGCGTGGTCTCGGGCAGGGCGTTGCGGCGCACGGTCTCCGACAGCGCGGCATCGCCGTGCATCTCTCCGTCGCATTCGACGTCGGGCGCCATCTTGGCGAACAGGTCGCGCGCCGCGCGCATCTTGCGTGCCGAACTGCGCTCGGAAGAGCCGAAGTTGGAATGCGAAAGAAAGGCCACCTTGGGCGGCAGCCCGAAGCGGCGCACCTCCTCGGCTGCCATCAGCGCGATCTCGGCCAGGGTCTGGGCGTCCGGGTCCTCGTGCACGTTGGTGTCGGCAATGAAGAGGGTGTATTTCTCCAACATGATCGCATTGAGCGTGGCGAAGCCCGGCGCGCCGCGCTTGAGGCCGAGCACCTGGTTGAGGATCTTCAAGTGGCTGTCGAAGCGCCCGACCAGGCCGCAGAGCATCGCGTCGGCATCGCCCAGGTGGACCATCAGCGAGCCGATGGTCGTGTTGGAGCGCCGCACCATCGCCTTCGCTGCCTCGGGCGTGATGCCGCGGCGGCCCATGACCTTCTGGTAGGCCTCCCAGTAGGTGCGAAAGCGCGGGTCGTCCTCGGGGTCGACCACGTCGACATCCGTGCCGAGGCGGATGCGCAGGCCGGCCTTCTTGAGGCGGGTCTCGATCACGGCCGGGCGGCCGATGAGGATCGGCTTGGCCAGGCCTTCGTCCACCGCCAACTGGGCGGCACGCAGCACGCGGTCGTCCTCGCCTTCGCAATAGGCTACGCGCTTGGCGTTCGCCAGCTTGGCGGCGCTGAACACCGGTCGCATGAACATGCCGGTCTGGTAGACGAAGCGCGCCAGGTTCTGGCGGTAAGCGTCCAGGTCGTCGATCGGCCGCGTGGCGACGCCCGAGTCCTGGGCCGCCTTGGCGACCGCGGGCGCGATGCGCAGGATCAGGCGCGAGTCGAAGGGCTTGGGGATGATGTAGTCCGGACCGAAGGCCAGCTCCTGCCCCTGGTAGGCAGTGGCTACTTCTTCGCTGATGTCCGCCTTGGTCAGCTCGGCGATCTCGCGCACGCAGGCGAGCTTCATCTCCTCGGTGATCTTGCTCGCGCCGCAGTCCAGTGCCCCGCGGAAGATATAGGGGAAGCACAAGACGTTGTTGACCTGGTTCGGGTAGTCCGAGCGGCCGGTGGCGATGATGCAGTCGGGCCGCACTTCCTTGGCCAGCTCGGGCCGGATCTCGGGTTCCGGGTTGGCCAGCGCCAGGATGATGGGCTTGTCGGCCATGCTCTTGACCATGTCCTGCGAGACCACCCCTGGCGCCGAACAGCCGAGGAACACGTCCGCCTTCTTCATCACGTCGGCCAGCGTGCGCGCGCCGGTGTCCGCCTGGGCATAGCGCGACTTCGAGTCGTCGAAGCCTCCCGGGCGGCCGATGTAGATGAGGCCCTTGGAGTCGACCGCGAAGATGTTGGCCGGTTTGGCGCCCATGCCGACCATCACGTCCAGGCAGGCGATGGCGGCGGCGCCGGCGCCGGAGACGGCAATCTTCACTTCGTCGATCTTCTTGCCGACCAGTTCCAGCCCGTTGATCAGCGCCGCGGCCGAGATGATGGCGGTGCCGTGCTGGTCGTCATGGAACACCGGAATGTTCATGCGCTCGCGCAGCTTGCGCTCGATGTAGAAGCACTCGGGCGCCTTGATGTCCTCGAGGTTGATGCCGCCCAGCGTTGGCTCCAGCGCGGCGATGATCTCGACCAGCTTGTCGGGGTCGGATTCGGCCAGCTCGATGTCGAACACGTCGATGCCGGCGAACTTCTTGAACAGGCACCCCTTGCCTTCCATCACCGGCTTGGCGGCCAGCGGGCCGATGTTGCCCAGGCCGAGCACCGCAGTGCCGTTGGTGACCACCCCCACCAGGTTGCCGCGCGAGGTGTACTCGGCGGCCTTGGACGGATCGGCCTCGATGTCGAGGCAGGGATAGGCCACGCCAGGGGAGTAGGCCAGCGACAGGTCGCGCTGGTTCAGCAGCGGCTTGGTCGGGGAAATCGAGATCTTGCCCTTGACGGGGGAACGGTGGTATTCGCGGGCGGCATCGCGCAGTGCTTCTTCTGCCGGGGACAGGGGGGCGGCCATGAAAGTCTCCTTTGTTCTGATGAGGAGAGAGGCTACTCCAAAAGCGCGGGCCGCTCGCGCGGTGGAAGCACGAACCGGACAGGGCGGCGGATGATGATCGCGCCTGGCCCAAAGAAAAAGCCCCGGCCGAAGCCGGGGCCTGGTCCCGCACTGAGC
This sequence comes from Variovorax sp. PBS-H4, assembly GCF_901827205.1. Classification (NCBI taxonomy): domain Bacteria; kingdom Pseudomonadati; phylum Pseudomonadota; class Betaproteobacteria; order Burkholderiales; family Comamonadaceae; genus Variovorax; species Variovorax sp. PBS-H4. The sequence continues at coordinate 1,759,557 of NZ_LR594675.1, forward strand.
TCAGCGCATCACGGCACGTTCGAAGAGTGCACAGCGAACGGCTTGAAGGGCAGTGCCAGCTTGCCGGCGTACTCGCCGTTGGACGTCATCGTCGGGCACACACCCGGCGCGGAACAGAAGTTGTTGTCCGGGTAGATCAGGTCGCCGAAGCGGTAGTTGTCGATGCTCTGGCCGCTGTAGTTCGCCACGCTCACGATGTTGCCTTGCGTGGAGTAGTTGTCGGACATCGTCACCATGACCGGGTCCACGCGCGAGTCCTCCATCGTGCGCATGACGGTGCCGCTGTTGCCGTCGGCGGCGAACTTCACCCAGCCCCACTTGCGATTGGCGCGATCGGTGAAGATCAGCATCGTGTTGATGGGGTCGGCCTGGCCCGGGTAGTCCTTGGCCGCGGCCAGGTGCGTGATGTTGCTGCCCAGCCCCGTCATGACGCCGACTTGGGCGACCTCGGCAGGCGTGCCGGCCACGGGCTTGGCGCCCTGCACATACCCGCCCAGCGAGTACATGTACACCTTGCCGTTTTCGGTGGCGACCCAGGCGCGTGCGTAGTGCGGGTTCGCCTCCCAGTACATGTCGTTCGGCGGCGCCATGCGACGGCGGTCGTCCTTGCTCCAGTAGTTGTAGGTCGAGGTCGTGAGGACACTGGTGGGCTTGTCGGCCAGCGTGATCGTCTTGATGACCGCCGGTGCCGCCTGCGGACGATCCGCCAGCAGGTAGGGCCACTGGTTGGCGGCCAGGCCGACGTTCTGCGTTTCCAGGTTGCTGGCGGCGCTGCCGAGGTACATCTCGTTCGTGTACTTGAACAACGGGCCGAGATCGACGAAGGCAACAGTCTTCTCCGACTTCGACGCGACCACTGCGATGCCGCCCTTGGCGTATCTCTCGTAGTAATCGCCGCCCGGCAGCAGCTTGCCCCGGTTGCCGGACATCGGCGAGGCTTCCTTCGCCATGCCCGACAAGCTGCCGCTGCTGGTGTACACGACCGCCGCATACGGGTGCATGCCTGTCGTCACCTTGATCGACGTGGGCGCCTTCATGTTGGCAGGCAGATCGACGTAGCCGAGCACCTTCATGAAGATGTAGTTGCCCTGGTTGAAGAAGCCGGGATGCACCATGTCCATCCAGTCGTGCCACCAGTCGTACTTGGGGCCGTTGAGCGTGCAGCCCTCGCAGGAGCCGCCGAGCGAGACGACCGCGACCTGGCCCTTGTGGTTGATCGTGTCCCACACCGTGACGAATGCGAACTCCCCGCCGCCGGTGACGGAAATGGCGGTCGGCACCTTGCCCAGCGCCAGCTTGACGCTGGCACGGTTCTGTGCGGTGTACGTGCCGACGGTGAAGATCGTTGCCGGCTTCGTGGGGCTGCCCTGCGTCGCGATCAGCGACAGGCGCGTCGACGGGCTGTCCGCCGCGTTTTCGCCGCGGTCTTCCACGATGGGCAGGTCTGCCGGCTCGTTCGGCGACAACACGCCCGCGGCGTAGTAGGTGTCGATCGAGCTGGGTGTCATGCGCTTGTCTTGCCACATCAGCTGCGGGCGCTGCATGAAGGTCACGCGGTCGGTCGCCTGCGACTGGAACCACGCCACCGAGCTGGACAGCGAGCTGCCGGTGGCGGGTGTGCCGATGGACGCGCCATGGATGCTCACGTACAGGTTGCTTGCGGCGTTGTTCTCGGCACCGAGTTGGTAAAAGATGTCATTGCCCACGCTGTGATTGATCGCGCCGACGTCGCCCCGCAGCGGAAGCGTGTTGACGCCGGTGCGCGTCGCCGCTGGTCCGAACCGGTACGCCACGCCCTCGGCCTGGCCGAACTTGTAGGCGATGTTGTCGTAGGCACTGGCAACGATCGCGCCAGAGCTGTCCACCACATCGCCGGCGATGGGCGTGGGTGCCGGTGCCGGGGCCGGAGCCGGGGCCGGGGCCGGGGCCGGGGCTGGAGCCGGAGCAGGGGCCGGGGCTGTCGCAATCGGAGCCGTGATGGATTTGGTGGGCGAGTCGAGCTCGGTCGCGGGCCCGGCCGAGATGCATGATTTCGCCGTCATGAACGCAGGATCGTCGCCGAAGAAGGTGTTGGTGCACGCTGCCGTCCCGCTGACCGTTCTGGTGATCCAGCGCGAGTCGGCGCCGTACTTCACCAGGGTGGCGGCGGACACCGTGAACGAGGAACCTTCCTGCGCGAGCACGGTTCCCGCAGGGGGCGCGGGTTGCACGTAGCAGGCCTTCGCGACGTATTCCAGCGGGTCGCGGCCGAATGTGTTGTTGTTGCAGGCCACGGCGCCAGTGAGCGTCTTGCTCGTCCAGCCCGAATTTGCGCCGTACTGCACGAGCGTGGACGCGGACAACTGGAAGGTCTGGCCTTCGTCCGCGACCTTGACCCAACTCGAATCGAGCTTGCTGAGTGCAGCCTCCTTGCTTGCGACGGGCGCGGGCGCGGGCGCAGGCGCCGGCTCATTGGCCCCTGCAGTGGTCGACGCCACCGGCGAAGCCGTCAGCCCATCCGTGCCTTGAGGCAGAGCGAAGCCGCCGCCTGAGCCGCTTCCGCCGCCTCCGCAGCCTGCGAGTGCACCTGCTGCCACTAGAAGCAGAAGGGCGCATTGGTCGATCTTGCTCACACTGAACTCCTGTTCGATCTAAAATTCGGAAAAAAGAATTCCCCGCGCTTGAAAGAAGCGCGCAAAGAAATTGCTCAATAAGCTGCTGAAAACCGGGAGGGCGGACGGCCCGCGATGGCCCACGAAGGGCTGGAGGGATGGGGCACACGTAGTCCGTGCTCAACCCTGTGCGTGGTGCGGGCCCTGGGGCCGCTGCAACCGACTTGTTGTCGGTTTTTGAGTACTTAGGTACTTAAATAAGCTGCATTAACTGCGCCTAATCGCTGCGATTCGCTGCGAGAAACTCCTTCAGGGTGTTGCTTTCGCTTGTGTCAATAGATATCGGATGGGATCTATTGTCAGCCGACAGCCCGTGCTTGTGTAGGACAACATGCCGCCGCATGGGAATTAATTCACGACTTTTGGCAATGTCGCAACAAAATTAGCGCAATGAAGTAGTTCGGCTTAATAACCATTTTGGGTACGTTTGCGGCTTTTTTTGGCGCCGTCCCCTGTTGGCCTAATTCGAATTAAGCTGAAAGAATTAGGAGTGCATTTGAATTGCCCGGCGAAGCAGGCAAGTCCTGGCCAGGGAGGCGATGGGGCCGCTGTGGCAGCGGCCCGGCCGGGCGATCAAACGATGCCGGCTGCCTGAAAGGCGCTCATCTCTTCCTGCGAGACCTTGGCGAGGCGCGACAGGACTTCGGCCGTGTGCTGGCCGGGAAGGGGGGCAGGATTCCGATACCCGCCCGGCGTGCGGCTGAACTTGAGGGGAAATCCAGCTGCAGCAGCCTCGACTTCGCCGCCGGAAAGCGGATTCCAGACCGGCTCGATCATCGAGCGATCATGGAGATGGCGCCAATGCATCACGTCATCGATGCTGCGCACGGGACTGCAGGGGACCTTGGCATCGGTCAGATGCTCGATCACGCTCGCAGTCGTTTCCTGGCCAGCCCACGCTGCGACGATCTCGTCCACTTGGGCGTTGTTGGCGAGGCGCCAGGCCAGGCGGCCAAACTCAGGATGTTCAAGCAGGTCGTTTCGTCGCATCACGCGAACGAGTGCGGCCCAGTCGTCTTGCGTGGCTGCACCGATGACGACCCAGCCGTCGAGCGTTCGATACGCATTGAAGGGCGAGAACCGCATGATGCGGCTTCCTTGCCGAGCGTTCAGCCCCAGCCGCTCATAGCAGTCGAGAGGTTCGTCGAAGATCAGCGAGAACAGGCAGTCGACCATCGACACATCGACAGCCTGGCCGGTGCCGGTGCGTTCCCGATGCAGCAGTGCGGCGACGATGCCGTTGGCAGCAAAGACACCGGCGATGGCGTCCGAGATCGGGGAGCCGGCCTTCACGGGCCCGGAGTCCGGCTGCCCCGTGATGCTCATGAGACCGACCGCCGCCTGCACCATCGGGTCGTACGCTTTCAGGTTCCGGTCTGGTCCGGTCGCGCCGTACCCGGACAGTGCACAGTAGACGAGTCGCGGATTCGCCTCCCTGAGTCGCGTGTAGCCGATGCCCAGTCTGTCCGCGACGCCAGCGCTGAAGTTCTCGATCACCACGTCCGCCTTGGCAACCATCTTCAGGAACAGCGCCACGCCGCGCCCGGATTTCAGGTTCAAGGTGACGGATTTTTTTCCGCGTGATCGTTTCAGGTAGGCCAGGCCCATGTCCTGGTCCGTCTGGCGATCGAACGACACGCCTTGCGGCCCGGCATACGGGGGCGCAAAGGCAGTAGGGTCCCCGGTTCGCGGATCATCGATCTTGATGACCTCTGCTCCCATGCCGGCGAGCAGGAGCGTGGCTTGAGGTCCGGAGAAGAAGCGGGTCAGATCGAGGACGACGATGCCGTCCAGTATGTTGCTCATGCCTGTACCTTGATACGGCCCTCGCCGATCGAGTCAGTCTAGGCAATACCAGGGACGGCGGCCAATAGTCGATTCCGCTGTGGGTATAGACGAGGCTTATACCTTTGTCGTCGAAGCACTGGCGCCGACTTCGGCACCGATCCACACCGAGTCGCGCACAAGCGACGTGCTGACTTCAATGATGAGTTCGGAAATGCAGGTCGCGGCCGCGCTGAGCGCAACGATGTCGTAGGTGCACAGAGAGACACCCCGCGTCAGCTTCACACCGGCAATGCGGTGGGCAGTGACCCCGTCGTGATGGGTGGCCCCCGAGAGCGCGGAAGCCGACAGGATGGACGAGGCCAGGCCGCTGGCCACGACGGACTTGATGGTCGGCAGCGAATCCAGTTCGGCGATCACCACGAGCGGCAGGCCTGCCGCGTCGAAAGCGCGGTTCACGATCTGTCGCGTCGCGTTGGCTGCCCCGGGCAGGGCAAATCGGTGCGTGGATGCCTCGTCCAGCGAGATCGGTTTTCCAGACCTCTTTTTACCGGCCGACAACAGGAACAGTTCCTCGACGAGCAATGGCGTCACGTGGAGGTTGGACACCTGCTTGGCCGCAAGGACGGCGGCTCCCTGCATCTCGGCCGCGTCGAAAAGCAAGGACATCTCCACGCGGCCATTGACGACGAGATCGCGCAGATGCCCGCTCAGGCCTTCGATGATCTGCAGCCGGATACCCGGGTAGCGCGCCTGGGCTGCCGCGATCAAAGGCGTTGCGAGCATGTTCGCAACGCTCGTCGGCATTCCGATCGACACGACGCCCATGGGGTCGGACCCGGCGTGAGTCACTTCCGTCTTGAGCCGGTCCATCAAGCGCAGCACGCTTTGCGCATGGCGGTACAGGACCATGCCTGCGTCTGTCGCGGCGACGCCCCGCACGGAGCGGGACAGCAGCTTCACATTCAGTTCTGACTCGAGGCTTGCCACCTGCTGACTCAGTGCCGGCTGCACGATGCACAGATCCGCAGCCGCGCGTGACAAGCTGCCCAATTCGACGATCCGCACGAAATAGCGTAGTTGTCGCAGTTCCATGCCTTGAGTGTCCCACGCAGGCAACCCGCCGCATCGCCGGGCAGCGCGGGAAAGAGTCCCCAGCGATCTGTCTGGGTGATGCCGGAATCTCGATTCCCTATTTTTCGTCGTGAGTAGCCAGACCTAGACTGGCCCCCGACCAACGTGCTACGAAGAGACGGAGCCAGCAGATGAGCAAGCCACAAGTCGAGATGTATTGGGATGCCGGCAGCACCAACACCTATTTCGCACTCAAACTGATCAAGCCGATCCTGGAGAAGCACAACGCCGAGCTGGTACTGCAGCCCTACAACGTGGGGTACGTCTTTCGCAGCAACAACTACGAGTTGATGAAGGAGCCCAAGGCCAAGCTGCGGGCCCGCAAGACCGACCTGATGCGGTGGGCTGCAAAGTACGACCTGCCGTTCCAGATCCCGAGACAGTTCCCGATCAAGTCGAGCCGCATCCTGCGTGGCTCGCTCGCCATGCGCCGCAAGGGACTGGAGCTGCAGTTCGTCGAGCGGGTCTTCGATGCCTATTGGCAGGAGGGCAACGCGACCGTGGCCGAGTACGAGGGCCTGCGGCCCATTGTCACGGCGCTCGGTGTCGACGCGGACTGGTTCGAACAGCTTGCGGCGAGCGAAGAGATTGCTGCCGAGGTTGCCCGCAGCACGGACTGCGGGATCGAGCGCGGCGTCTTCGGCGTTCCGATGATCTTCGTCGAGAACGAGATGTTCTGGGGCAAGGACCGCATGGAGTTCGTCGATGACGAGCTCACGCGCCTCGCAGCCCGCGCTGGGCAGGCAACGGAGCAGTCGGCATGATCGACCTGTACTTCTGGAGCACGCCAAACGGCTACAAGGTCTCCATCCTGCTGGAAGAGCTCGAGCTCCCCTACCGGGTCATACCGGTGCATATCGGGAAGGGCGACCAGTTCAAGCCCGAGTTTCTGCGTATCAGCCCGAACAACAAGATTCCCGCGATCGTCGACCCCGATGGACCCGGCGGCGAGCCCGTGGCGCTGTTCGAGTCGGGCGCGATCATGATGTATCTCGCGGAGAAGACCGGATGGCGCTTTCTGCCCGAGCCGATGCGGCGGCGCTACGAAGTCGTTCAATGGTTGATGTTCCAGATGGGAGGAGTGGGGCCGATGCTCGGCCAGGCGCACCACTTTCGCAAGTACGCGCCGGAACCCATTCCTTATGCCGTGGATCGCTACACGAACGAAGCGGCGCGACTGTATCGGGTCATCGACCAGCGCTTGTCCGAGGCGACTTATCTCGGAGGCGACGAGTACTCCATTGCCGACATGGCGACCTACCCCTGGCTTCGTGCCTACAGGTGGCAGGGCCAGGACATCGAGGACTACCCGCACCTGAAGCGCTGGTATCTCGCCGTTCGAGCAAGGCCGGCCGTCCAGCGGGGCCTGGCGGTTCTTTCGGAGAAGGTGGACAGAACTGCATCGAAGCCGACCGGCGAGCGTTGGGACAACCTGTTTGGCAGCGCGCAATTCGACAAGCGCCCGGCTGCGGAGTGAAGACCATGGCATTGCCGATGCTCGAGGGCATTCGCGTTCTGGACCTGACCCAGATCGTCGCCGGTCCCACCTGTTCGCGTCTCCTCGCAGACGCAGGCGCCGAGGTGGTCAAGCTGGAACTTGCGCCATCCGGAGATCGAACCCGGGTTGGGGGCTTGCGCACGAATCATCCCGAATTCAAGGGCGACTCGCAGAGCACCTACTTCTTTCAGCACAACCATTCCAAGTCGAGTCTGGCGCTGGACTTCAAACACCCCAAGGGCCGGGAACTGATCAAGCGGCTCGTCGCAAGTTTCGACGTGCTCGTCGAGAACTTCTCGCCCGGCGTGATGGCGCGAGCAGGACTGGCTTACGAGGATCTCAAGGCGATCAATCCTCGGCTGGTCATGTGCTCGATCTCACTGGCCGGCCAGACCGGTCCTTTGAGCCAGAAGCCCGGCTATGACTACATTGCCCAGGCCTACGCGGGGGTGACGGATCTCATCGGTGACCCGAACGGTGCGCCCTCCTTGATCACGATGGCCATCGGCGACACCTCGACGGGCATCGCTGCGGCCATGGCCGTCGGCTTCGCCTTGCTCCATCGCGAACGGACCGGCGAAGGGCAGCACGTGGAGGCTTCGCTGCTTGACACCTACTTCACCATGCACGAAGTGGCGGTGCCGCGAGTTGCGCTGCGCAAGGGTTACACGCCGAAGCGCACGGGATCCCAGCACCCCGATGGCGGGCCCACCGGCATCTTCGTCTGCTCCGACGGTACCTATCTCACGCTCGCGATCCTGCCGCACCAATGGCGACAGTTCGTCGATACCCTGGAAATGCCGCAGCTGCTGGCCGATCCCCGATTCGCGTCTGCTTCGCTGCGGCGGGACAACAACGCGGCATTGAAGGCGATCCTGGAGGAGTGGCTGGCCCGCTTTCCGTCGCGGGACGCGGCCATCGAGCGCCTCGAGATGAACCGCATCCCCGTTGCGCCGGTTCTTACGCTCAACGAAGCCATGGCACATCCTCATCTGCGCGAGCGAGGAACCGTGCGCCGCGTCAGGGATCGCGCCCTGGGTGAGTTCGACATCCCGGGATCGCCCGTCCGCTTCTCCGCAAGACCGCCTGCCGAAGCGGTGCATGCCGATCGTCTCGGCGAGCACAACATGGCGATTCTGGGCAAGTACCTGGGCCTCTCACCGGAGGACGTGAACGACCTTCACCAGGAAGGTGTCCTGGTGCGCGACGCCACGCTCGCGTCCGATCGGAGGGCGCCGCCCTCCACCTCATGAGCTTCGTTCCGGGCGCGTAACAGAGCTGCGCCTGCCCTGCCGGGCATGAGCAGCGCGACAGAATCCAAGGAGACAACCATGTCAGGCAAATTTTTCGCCGCGCTGCTGCTCGGCGCGTGTGCAGTCGCGGGTGCTCAGAGCTATCCGAGCAAGCCGATCACATTGATCGTCCCGTTCGCAGCAGGAGGTCCGACCGATGTCGTCGCGCGGCAGGTCGGCACTGCGATGGCGAAAAGTCTGGGGCAGCCCATCGTGGTCGAGAACCGCCCCAGCATCGGGGGGATCGTGGGGAGCGAGGCCGTGATTCGTGCGGAGCCGGACGGCTACACGCTCCTCATTCACAACATCGGCATGGCAACGCTGCCGTCCTTGTCGCGGAACCTGCGATTCAATCCGCTTCGCGATTTCGCTTATGTGGGCGAAGTCGTCGATGTTCCGATGACGCTGGTGGGAAGAAAAGACTTGCCGCCGACGGGCTTCAAGGAACTGAATGTCTATCTGTCGGAAAAGCGCCGTCAGATCAATCTTGCGAACGCCGGCATCGGCACGGCCTCGCACCTGTGCAGCCTGTTGCTGATGAGTCGACTCGGCGTCCCGATGACGTCAGTACCGTACAAGGGCGCCGCGCCGGCGATGAGCGATCTGATGGGGCGCCAGGTGGACCTGCTGTGCGACCAGGTGACCACGACGACGCAGCCGATTCGAGGCGGCCTCGTCAAGGCGTACGCGGCGACCACGAAGGCCAGGCTGCCGACTCTGCCCAGTGTGCCGACGCTCGTCGAGCAAAGCACGGATGGGTTCGAGATGACGGTTTGGCATGGCATCTATGCCCCGAAGCGCACCCCCAAGGAAATCATCGCGAAGCTCTCCGCTGCGCTCAGGCATGCCCTCGTCGACAAGGAATTCAGGGATTCCATGGCAAAGCTCGGCGCGCTTCCGGTGGCTGCGGACCGTGCGACGCCGGAAGGGCTCCAAGGTCAGCTGGAACGGGAGATCGAGCGCTGGACACCGATCATCAAGCAGGCTGAGGCCTACATTGATTGAGGCCGTCGCAGGTCGACCTCCCATGAGTTCCGCCGGCGATCTTGATCTGTTCGTGATCGGTGCGGGCAGCGGTGGCGTGCGTGCCGCGCGCATGGCGGCACGGCGCGGCGCAAGGGTCGCGATCGCCGAGGTCGCCCCGCTGGGCGGAACGTGCGTCAACCTGGGCTGCATCCCCAAGAAGCTCTACAGCTACGCCTCGCACTACCTCGAAAGCTTCGAGGAGTCGCATGGTTACGGCTGGCACGGTGGCATCCGGCCCGTACTCGACTGGCCAATGCTGAAGAAGAACCGCGCAGTCGAAATTGCGCGGCTCAACGCTGTGTACGGCGATCTGCTGGCGGGCGCGGGGGTCACGGTCCTTCGCGGTCGGGCCCATGTGGTGTCCGAGAACCTGGTCCAGGTCGGCTCCAAGGTTTACGGCGCCAAGAAGATTCTCATCGCGACCGGTGGTCACCCGGTGATCCCGAAGGTGCCGGGGGCCGAGTTCGCGATCAGCTCGAACGAGATCTTCGATCTTCCCGCTTTCCCCGCGCACCTCGTCGTCGTCGGTGCCGGATACATCGCGACCGAGTTCGCCTCGATCTTCCGGGGGCTCGGTGCGACGGTGACCCAACTGTGCCGCGGCGAACAGTTGTTGCGCGGATTCGACGAGGACGCGCGGCACTTCGTCGCTGCCGAAATGCGCAAGAAGGGCATCGACCTGCGTACCGGCGCCGATGTCGAAGGGGTCGAGCGCGGTGCCGATGGGCGTCTGCACGTCGCTCTGCGAACAGGCGGCGAGATCGTGGCCGACACGGTTCTCTGTGCCACTGGAAGGGCTCCTAACACGCAAGGGCTCGGGCTCGAGGGCGTGGGAGTCCGGCTCGCACCCAACGGTGCGGTGATCGTCGATACCCACTACCGCAGCAACGTGGAGAGCATCTACGCGATCGGCGACGTGATCGATCGTGTTCATCTGACGCCGGTCGCTCTTGCCGAGGCCATGACGCTGGTGGATCACCTGTACGGCGAGGGCAAGCGCGTGCTTGACTACGACCTGATTCCCACCGCCGTGTTCACCCATCCGAGCGTCGGAACGATCGGCCTCAGCGAGGCCCAGGCGCGTGCGCGCTTCGGCAGCGTGCGCGTGTTCCGAAGCGAGTTCAAGGCGCTGAAACACACGCTGTCCGGCAGTACCGAGCGCACGCTGGTGAAGCTCGTCGTGGATGCCGCGACGGATCGGGTGGTCGGCCTGCACATGGTCGGCGCCGATGCAGGAGAGGCAATACAGGGATTTGCAGTCGCGATGACGGCCGGCGCGACCAAGGCACAGTTCGACGCGACGCTGGGCGTCCACCCGACCGCCGCCGAAGAGTTCGTGGCGATGCGCGAACCGGTCGCCCGACGCATCGTTCCTTCGACCCGTCGGCACTGGCGCCTGCCTGCCGAGAAGGTGCAGCGCCGGGCACGCACGCCGCTTCGGGCAGCGCGGACGGCGCCCGCCTGCCTGGCTGAATAGCATTCATTCTCATTTGTGAGGGTACAATGCGCGCTCCGATGAGCGCCGCCACCACTGCCACCGCCCCCTCTCGACGCCGTTCCTACTGGCTCAAGACCCTGCACGAATGGCATTGGGTCAGCTCGGCGCTGTGCCTCATGGGCATGCTGCTGTTCAGCATCACCGGCATCACCCTCAACCATGCCTCGCAGATCGAGTCCCGGCCGGCCGTGACGCGCAAGGCCGCCCCCGTCGATGCCGCGCTGCGCGGGCAATTGGCAGGCTTGCAGCCGGACATCGCGAAGACGGCCAAGGGCAAGGCCGAGCTGCCGGCCGAGCTCCAGCGCTGGGTGCAGGCGCAGTGGGGCGTCGACACGTCCGGCAAGCAAGCGGAGTGGTCGCAGGACGAGATCTATCTCTCGTTGCCCCGGCCGGGCGGCGACGCCTGGTTGCGCATCGGGCTCGAGGACGGCGAGGCCGAATACGAGCTGACCGACCGCGGCTGGATCTCCTATCTGAACGACCTCCACAAGGGACGCAATACCGGCGCCGCCTGGAGCTGGTTCATCGACATCTTCGCGGCGGCGGCGCTGCTGTTCTCCATCACCGGCCTGCTCATCCTCAAGATGCATGCCGGCAACCGGCCGTTCACGTGGCCGATGGTTGCGATGGGGCTGCTGGTGCCTTTCCTCCTGGCGCTCCTCTTTGTCCATTGATCGAAACCCGAAGAAGAAAGGTCTTTTCGTGCACATCCGCTATTCACTCGCGCCCGTCGCCATGTCGGCGTTGATGGGGGCGCCCGCATGGGCGGCGAGCCTGGCAGTCAACATCGAGGTTCCGCGCCTCAATGCCGCGGAGTACCACCGGCCCTACGTAGCCGCCTGGATCGAGCGGCCCGACAACACGCTGGCCACCACGCTGGCGGTCTGGTACGACGTGCGCACCAAGACCAACAACCCCGAGGGAGAAGGCACCAAATGGCTCAAGGACCTGCGCCAGTGGTGGCGTCGCGGCGGCCGCGAGCTGGCGGTGCCGGTCGACGGCGTGACGAGCGCGACCAAGCCTGCAGGCAAGCACCAGCTGAGCTTCGTGGAAGGCAGCAGCGCGCTGCCCAAGCTGGCGCCGGGCGCGTACAAGCTGGTCGTCGAGGCGGCGCGCGAAGTCGGTGGCCGCGAAGTGGTGAGCATCCCGTTCCAGTGGCCGCCTGCGAGCGCGGCACAGCCGGTCGCGGCCGGCAAGGAAGAGCTCGGAGAGATCCGGCTCGAGCTCAAGCCTTAGTGGCCCGCAACAGCACACCACGCCGTTTTCTTCAACGAGAGGAATCTTCATGATCCAGCCCGCCCTGCGCCTCGCCGCCCTCGCCCTTGCACTGTCGTGCGCCGTCTCTGCCGTGCAGGCCCACAACGCATGGCTTCTGCCGTCCACCACCGTGCTGTCGAAAGGCGACACCATCACCGTCGATGCGGCGGTGTCGAACGACTTGTTCGTCGCCAACCATGCGCCGCTGCGGCTGGACGGCCTGCAAATCGTCGCGCCCGACGGCAGCCTGATCAAGCCCGAGAACGAAGCCAGGCTCAAGCACCGCAGCGTGTTCGACGTGCCCGTGGCCCAAGCGGGCACCTACCGAATCGCCGTGCTGAACAACGGCGTCTTCGCCAGTTGGAAGGACAAGGCCACCGGCCAGAACAAGCGCGCGCGTGGCACGGCCGAGACGATCGGCAAGGAGATCCCGGCCGATGCGACGGACGTGAACATCACCCAATCGGCAGGCCGCGTCGAAACCTTCGTCACTGTCGGCAAGCCCAGCGCGCTCAAGCCGATCGGCCAGGGCCTGGAACTCGTGAGCACGGGCAGCCCGACCGATCTCGTCAAGGGTGAGAAGTCGAACTTCGTGCTGCGCGTCGATGGCCAGCCTGCCAAGGATCTCGAAGTCACCGTGACGGCCGGCAACACGCAGTACCGCGACAAGCTGAGCGAAGTCAAGCTCAAGACCGACGACAAGGGCCAGTTCAGCGTGACATGGCCCAGTGCCGGGATGTTCTGGCTGGACGCCTCTACGCGCGACGACAAGACGACCGTGCCCCAGGCCAAGGAGCGCCGGCTGAGCTACGCGGCCACGCTCGAAGTGGCGCCTTGAGCCCCGCCTTCGCTCGCCGGCTGCCAGAGTCCTATGGCGCTGCGGCGTTGCCGCGCCGCGCCGATCCGTCCAGCCTGCAGCGCCTCGAAGGGCGCACCATGGGCACCACCTGGTCATTGCGCTTCGACAATCCGGGCATGCTGGCGCTCGAAGATGTGCGCGCGGCTGTCGAGGATCCGCTCGACCGCGTCGTGGCACAGATGAGCCAGTGGGAACCCGAGTCGGACATCAGCCGCTACAACCGCGCACCGGCCGGTTCGCGGCACCGCCTGCCACGTGAGTTCGCGAGCGTGCTGGCCTGCGCGCTCGACTGGGCACGCGCCAGCGGTGGCGCGCTCGACCCGACTGTCGCGCCGCTCGTGGCCTGCTGGGGCTTCGGCCCCGAGGCCGCTGCCGCTGCGCCAGAGCCGCACGAGCTCGCCGATGCCGCCGCGCGGGTGGGCTGGCAGCGCCTGTGCTTCGAACGTGGCGACCCCAGCGTGCTGCAGCCCGGCGGCGTGGTGCTCGACCTGTCGGGCATCGCCAAGGGCTTCGCGGTCGACCACGGCGTCGAAGCATTGCGTGCGCTCGGCTTGCGCGACGTGCTGTTCGAGGTCGGCGGCGAGCTGCGGGGCGCGGGCCGCCGCCCCGGTGGCCTGCCGTGGCAGGTGCAGGTCGATGCGGGCACCGGTCCGGCGCTTTGCGTGCCGCTGGCCGACATGGCGGTCGCGACTTCCGGCGACCGCTGGCACGTGCGCGAGCATGCGGGCCGGCGCTGGTCCCACAGCATCGATCCGCGCAGCGGCCAACCGGTCAGTCCGGCGTTGGCAGGCGTCACCGTGCTGCATGCGCAATGCATGGAGGCCGACGCGCTGGCCACCGTGCTGACCGTGCTCGGCCCGCACGAAGGCCTGCGCTTTGCCGATGAACACGGCATTGCCGCGCTGTTCAGCGTGCGCGGCGCCGCAGGGCTCGAGCGGCACGCCAGCGCCGCCTGGAAGGAACGCCAGGACTGATGGACGACGGTTGGCGTCAGCTCGCGGCGACCGCGTCGGTCTTCGCCTATGGTGCCCTGTGTGCCGCGATCTGGCAGCGCGAGCGCCGGCGTGCGCAGGCGCGGGTGGCCGACGCCGCGTCGCTTGCCACCGCCGGCGAACCGATGCTGGTGCTGCACGCCACGCAGACGGGCCAGGCCGAGGCGATCGCCTGGCAGACCGCGCGCTGGCTCCATGCCCAAGGCGCGGCCGTGCGCGTCATGTCGCTCAACGAGCTCGACCTCGCCACCTTGCAAGCCGCCCCGCGCGCACTGTTCGTGGCCAGCACCTACGGCGAAGGCGATGCGCCCGATGGCGCCAGCGCCTTCGTCGAACGGATCATGGAAGCGCGCGCGCAGTTGTCGGGCCTGCGCTATGCGCTGCTCGCGCTGGGCGACCGCCAGTACGCGCACTTCTGCGGCTTCGGACGCCGACTCGACGCTTGGCTGCGCGACAGCGGTGCCGTCCCCGCCTTCGAGCGTATCGACGTCGACAACGGCGACGACACCGCGATGGCCCGCTGGCGCCAACAGTGGCAGGGGGAGCGGCAGGAGGAGGGCGCCGGCACTGCGGGCGAAGCGCCTCCCGACGATGACTTCGAGCCATGGCGCCTGGTGGCTCGCCGGCAGCTCAATGCGGGCAGCGCCGGCGCACCGGTGTTCCACTTGGCCTTTGCCCCGTCGAGCGGTGCGCTGCCGCACTGGGCTTCCGGCGACCTGGCGCAGATCCGGCTGGCCTCCGACCCGCAACGTCCGCGCGACTACTCGATTGCCTCGATTCCGGCCGATGGCGAACTGCAACTGCTGGTTCGCCAGGAGCAGCACCCCGACGGCACACTCGGCGCCGCGTCCGGCCTGCTCACTGCCGCGCTGGCGCCGGGCGATGCCGTGGCGATGCGCCTGCGTCAGCACGGCAACTTCCGTCTGAACGGCAACGCCGATCGGCCGCTCATCCTGATCGGCAACGGCACCGGCTTGGCGGGCCTGCGCGGCCACCTGCGCGAGCGCATCGCCCGCGGGCGGCACGACAACTGGCTCGTGTTCGGTGAACGCAGCGCACGGCACGACTTCCTGTACCGCGATGAACTCGAAGCTTGGCTGGCGTCCGGAGCGCTCGCCCGGCTCGACATGGTGTTCTCGCGCGACGAAGAGTCGCTGCACGGTGAGCGGCGCTACGTGCAGCATCGCCTTTTCCAGGCTGCAGAGGAGGTGCACGCCTGGGTCGAGCGCGGTGCCGCGCTCTACGTGTGCGGCAGCCTGCAGGGCATGGCATCGGGCGTGGACACCGCGCTGCGCCAGATCCTCGGGCGCGACCGCCTGCACGAGATCGCGGTCGCGGGCCGCTATCGGCGCGACGTCTACTGAGCCTCGC
Organism: Variovorax sp. PBS-H4; assembly: GCF_901827205.1. Lineage (NCBI taxonomy): Bacteria > Pseudomonadati > Pseudomonadota > Betaproteobacteria > Burkholderiales > Comamonadaceae > Variovorax > Variovorax sp. PBS-H4. Next base: position 1,774,920 of record NZ_LR594675.1, read on the forward strand.
GCCAGGGCGCCGAGACGTTGCACGCCGCCAACGTCCGCAAGGAAATTTGTCGCGAGTGTGAAGTTGCGTGAACTTTGTTATTGATAGTCGTTATCATTTGCACCGTTGTCGCCGGGCACCTCGGCGAACGAACTCAGCCAGCCAATCCCCCGCATCGCCCAGATGCGCCGCGCGGACCCGCCAGTGAAGTTCTCACCCAATTTCAATCTGGAGGTTCCTCTCATGGCCTATATCAAGAGCCGCAAGCACGCAGTCGCGCGCGGCGTTCCCCCCTTCGGCACGGCCGCGGCAGCTGCGACGCTGATGGCATTTGCCTTGCCCGCTTCCGCACAAACCGCGGGCGGCGCCTCGACTTCAACCCTGCGCGAGGTGCGGGTCGAAGCCACGGCGGACAGTTTCAAGGCCGACCGCGTTTCATCGCCCAAGTTCAGCGAGCCGCTGGTCGACACGCCGCAGACCATCACCGTCATCAAGAAGGAAGTGCTGCAGGAGCAGGGCGCCACCACCTTGACGGACGCCCTGCGCAACACACCCGGCGTCACCTTCCAGATGGGCGAGAACGGCAACACGAGCACGGGCGACGCCGTCTTCCTGCGCGGCTTCGATACCTCCGGCAGTGTCTTCATCGACGGTGCGCGCGACATCGGGACCGTGACGCGCGACATGTTCAACGTCGAGTCGGTCGAAGTCGTCAAGGGTCCGGCCAGCGCCGACATCGGCCGGACCGCGCCCACCGGCTACATCAACCTCGTCAGCAAGGTGCCGGTGGCCGAGAACTTCTTCACCGGAAGCGTCGGCATCGGCAGCGGCGACTACAAGCGCGTCACTGGCGACTTCAACCGCGTGCTCAACGAATCCGGTTCGATGGCGTTCCGTCTGAACGTGATGAAGCAGGACAGCGGCGTCGTCGGCCGCGACTACGTCGAGAACAAGGGCTGGGGCGTTGCGCCTTCCATCGCCTTCGGCCTGAACACGCCCACGCGCGTGGTCCTGCAGTACCAGCACATCGACCAGAAGAACCGCCCCGACGGCGGCCTGCCGACCATCGGCCTCGACGGCTTCTATCTCTCCCAACTCTCGGCGCGCGGCGGCAATGGGCCGCAGGTCGACACCCGCAACTACTACGGCTACCTGTCGGACCACGACAACGTGAAGGCCGACATGTTCACCGCGCGTGTCGATCATGACTTCGGCAACGGCTTCAAGCTGCGCAACCTCACCCGCTGGGGCAAGACCGACCAGGACCTCGTGCTCACCGGCGTCTTCAGCAGCGGCCCGCTCACCCCCAGCGTGTTCAATCCGCTGACCTGGTCCACCCGTGTGCTGCCGCAGGGCAAGCTGCAGCGCAATGAGATCCTCACCAACCAGACCAACCTCACCGCCGAGCTGGCAACCGGGTCCGTGAAGCACACCATCAACGCCGGCCTCGAGCTCACGCGCGAAGAGCAGGACAACGGGACGTTGGCCGCCGTCATCAACGGGACCAACGGCCAACTGGTGAGCGGCACCTACCAGGCCTACAACAGCATGTACCTGCCGAACATCTACCGGCCGTTCGTGCCCGTGCTGCCGACCGGCGCATCGGTGGAGGGCAAGACCTCCACCGCCGCGGCCTACGTGTTCGACACCATGAAGTTCAACGAGCAATGGCTGCTCACCGGCGGCCTGCGCTTCGAGCACTACCGCACCAACTACTTCAGCCTCGGTGCGCCGGCCACCCCGGGCGGAGCGCAGACCGCGATGACGCAGGAAAAATCGGACAACCTCGTCACCGGCAAGATCGGCCTGGTCTACAAGCCCGCGCCCAACGGCAGCATCTATGCCGCCTATGCCACCGGCGCACAGCCGCCCGGGGGCAACTTCGCCTTCCAGACCACCGCCACGGCCAACATCAACAACCTGAACCTCGATCCGCAGAAGTCGAAGACCGCGGAAATCGGCACCAAGTGGGATGTGATGGATGGTCGTCTCGCACTGGCGGGCGCGCTCTTCCGCACCACCAACGAGAACGAGCAGGTCCAGGTCGACACCTTCGGCAACTTCGAGCAGTACGGCAAGACCCGCGTCCAAGGCGTCGAACTGAGCGCGGTCGGCCAGATCACGCCGGCCTGGCAGCTGATCGCCGGCCTCGCGCACATCGAGACCGAGATCCTCGAAGGCTCGCGCACCACGCCCACCCAGCAGGGTGCGCAGGTCCGCTACTCGCCCAAGCTCACCGCGACGCTGTGGACGAGCTACAAGTTCCAGAACGGGCTCACCATCGGCGGCGGCGCGCGCTACGTGGCGACGCAGCAGCGCGCGACCAGCAACGCGGCCGCCTCGCCGACCTCCTTCTTTCCCGAGATCCCCAGCTACGCCGTGTTCGACGCCATGATCGGCTACGAGATCAACAAGAACGTCTCGGTGCAGCTCAACCTCTACAACCTGACCGACAAGTTCTACCTGGCGCGCGTCAACAATGCCGGCAACCGCCTGGTGCTGGGTACGCCGCGCTCGGCGCTGCTGTCGGCCAACTTCAGGTTCTGATCGCCGGAGCGCGATGCGACACTCGGAGCCCCGCCCGCAAGGCCGGGGTTCTTTCGTTGATTGGAGGCCCTCCAGATGATGTTGCATGTTCCCGGCGTCCTCGCTCCCCAGCAGGTGCGCGAGTTGCGGGATGCGCTGGATGCCGCGGACTGGGTCGACGGCCGGGAGACGGTGGGCCCCCAGGGCGCTCGCGTCAAGCAGAACCGCCAGTTGCCCGAGCTTTCGCCGGTCGGCCGCGAGCTGGGCCAGGTCATCCTCGCTGCGCTGTCGAAGAGCCCGCTCTTCTTCTCTGCTGCATTGCCCCTGCGCTTCGTGCCGCCGCTCTTCAACCGCTACGAAGGCGGCGAGAACTACGGGCTGCACATCGACGGTTCTGTTCGCTCGGTCCCGGTCAGCAACATCCAGCTGCGCACCGACCTTTCATGCACGCTCTTCCTGTGCGAGCCCGACGAGTACGACGGCGGCGACCTCGAGGTGGTCGACACCTACGGCACGCACGAGGTCAAGCTGCCGGCCGGCGACCTCATCCTGTATCCCTCGAGCAGCCTGCACCGCGTGCACCCGGTGACCCGCGGCGCCCGCGTCTGCTCGTTCTTCTGGGTGCAGAGCATGGTGCGCGACGACCGGCAGCGCGCAATGCTCTACGAGCTGGACCAGTCGATCCAGAAGCTGCGCACGCGGGTGGGGGACTGCGAGGAGACGGTGTCGCTCACGGGGCACTATCACAACTTGCTGAGGATGTGGGCGGAGGTCTGAGCGCCGACCCCGTGCGCGAGCACACGTTTCAGGAATCGATGCGGATGTTGTTCGCCTTCGCGATCTTTCCCCACTTGTCGAACTCCTGGCGCGACAGCTTCGCGAATTCCTCGACCGAGTTGCCCACCGGCTGCAGGCCCAGCTCGACCAGCTTGCGCTGCACCTCGGGTACGCGCAGTACCTTGACGATCTCGGCGTTGAAGCGCGCGATGATGTCCGGCGGCGTGCCAACCGGCACATAGAAGCCTTGCCAGCCGTCGCCGTCGTAGCCCGGCAACAGCTCGGCCACGGCAGGCACGTCCGGCAGCGACGGGCTGCGCTGCTTGCTCGTGACGGCCAGCGCGCGCAGCTTGCCGCTCTTGATCAGCGGCACGGCCGTGGTCGCGGGCTCGAAGGCGAGCGGCATCTGGCCGGCCATGACGTCGGCGAGCGGGCTGCCCTTGTAGGGCACGTGCACCATCCGGATGCCCGCCATGTTGCACATCATCTCCATCACGACGTGCGGCCCCGAACCGACGCCCAGCGAGCCGTAGTCGACCGACCCGGGCTTGGTCATCGCGCGCGCGAGCAGGTCCTTGAGGCTCTTGTCTGGCTGGTTCGGGCCGGTGATCAGCACATAGGGCACCAGCGCCACCTGCGTCACCGGCGCGAAGTCGCGGAAGGTGTCGTAGGGCAGCTTGACGTAGACGTTGGGATTGATGCCCATGATCGAGTTGACCGTCATGAACAGCGTGTAGCCGTCGGCCGGACTCTTGGCCGCCACCTCGGCGCCGATGATGCCGGCCGCGCCGGCGCGGTTGTCGATCACGATCGGCTGCCCCAACGCGCGGCCCAACGGCTCGCTGATGATGCGCGTCACCACGTCCGGCGATACGCCGGCTGCGAACGGCACGACTATGCGAATCGGTTTCTGGGGCCAGGGGCCCTGGGCCAGCAACGGGGGCGTTGCGACGGCAAACGCCGTGGCACCAAGGCGGCCGAGCGCGGCGCGGCGGGAAAGAAAATGGGACATAGGGTCTCTCTTCGTTGTCGTTGAATCTGGAGTCAGGCCAGCCATTCACGCATTGCGCCGATCACCGCCGCGTGCGCAACGATGTGCGGATAGTGGCCCCCGCGTGCGAGCGTGAGGCGCCGGGCGTGCGGGTAGCGTGCGCGCACTCGCTCGCGCACCGCGGGCGCGATCACCGCGTCGTCCTCGCAATCGCACACCATGGTGTTCGCAATGCCAACAGCCGGCGGTAGCGCCTGCGCGCTCGCGACCTGCCGAAGGCGTGCATGGAAGGCGTGCGCCGGAAGGCCGTGATGGAGCATGTGCAGCTGCACGCTGCGCAGCAGGTCGTCGGGCCGAGCTTCGAAAGCGGCACGCCAGCGTGCGCGGACCTCGTCTCCCGTCGCCGCATCGAGCCAGGCCACATCGAAGAGCGGCGAGCCCGCGACGTCGGCGCCGTCCACGAACGTGTTGGAAAGCCAGAGTGCGTCGACCCGATGTGGAAAACGCAGCGCGAAAGCCTGCGCCCACCACGCACCGTAGGAAGAGCCCCAGAGCGCGACCGGCCCCGCGGCCAGCGAGCGCAGCAGCGCTTCGAGGCCTGTGGCCAGCGCGTCGGGTGCCAGACCGCCCGGGTAGGTCACACGGATCACGCGGCGCTCGGGCTCGAAAGCCTCTGCAATCCGCCAGGCCGTATCGCCGTTGCCGAGCGCGCCGGGCAGAAGCACCAGCGGCAAGGCGCCTGCGTCGCCTGCCGGACCACTGTCTCGGAACTGCCAGTGCGCACCGGCTTCGTCGATGAAGTCGTTCGGCGCAGCCAGCCTTGCGAAAGGCACAGCTTGCGTGGTCACGCCAACAGCCCTTCTTCGCGCAGCGTTGCCTTGGCCTTCTCGGTGAAGTCGGCCTCGGGCGCATTGCCGCCGATCACGAACATGAGGAAGTGCGTCTTGTGCGGCTCGTCATGCGTGATGTTCTCGAACCGCCGGTTCACGCCCGCCGGGAAGGAGCAGATGTCCCACGGGCCGACGTCGAAATATTCCTCCTTGCCGTCGAGCTCCCACGCGCAGCGCCAGGTGCCGGTGAGCGGCATGAAGGTCTCATTGGTGTCGTGGTTGTGCATCATCGGGCCGTTGCCAGGCTTGGCCTCGCAAAAGCCGAGGTTGAAACCTTCGCTGATGCGGATGGCAGCGTTCTCGGCCGCCTGCGCGCCGACCGGCGAGACCACATCGGCCCCGCCCTTGCCCTTCGGCGGCTGGAAGCCCACCGCGTTGTAGAGCTTGCGCACCGCACTCGGATAGCGGCTGTCCGGCAGCCCGCCGTCGAAGCCCTTGAGGTCTTTGAAGTAGGCGACGCGTTTGCGCATCTCTTCGCGGGTGAGGCGGATCTGGGGAATAGTCATCGGGCATCTCTCGTGTAGTGAAGGGATGTGTCCGAGTATTCGCATGCGTGCCGCCGCAGGCAATTGCAGCAGCTGATGACCGCCATCGGATTTCTGATGAAGGGTCAGGGTTTTCCCGCGCGCGCCGGGTCCGGCGGCGAAGCGCTTGGGTCACCGATGCCGGCGGCACAATGCGGTCATGCGGCTGCAAGACTTCGATCTGAACCTGCTGCGCGCCTTCGATGCCCTGCTGCGCGAGCGGCACGTCACGCGCGCGGCCGAGCGGCTCGAGATGAGCCAGTCATCCATGAGCGCTTCGCTCGCCAAGCTGCGCGATGTGCTCGGCGACGAGCTGCTGATGCGCTCCGGCACCGGGCTGGTGCCGACCGAGCTCGCGTTGTTGATCTGGCCGCGCGTACAGGACGCGATCGCCGCGGTGGAGCGGGTGATAGAGCCTCCGCGCTTCGATCCCACGACCGCGAGCCATACCTTCCGCCTGATCGTCATCGACTACATCGACCTGCTCATGATGCCGGCCGTGATGCGCCGCATCCGCCGCGAAGCGCCAGGCGTCAAGTTGCACGTCCTTCAGACCAATCCGCACCACTTCGGCGAGATGATGGCGGCCGGCGAGCTGGATCTTGCGCTCACCTATTTTCCGAATGCGCCCGACTACCTCAAGGGGCGGAAGCTGTTTTCGGATCGCTTTCTCGGCCTCGCCGCGAGCGGCCATCCGGTGCACAAGCAGGCGCTCGATGTGGCTGCCTTCTGCGCGCTGCCGCACGTGACCATCGAGCCGGTGTCCGCGCAGATATACAACGTGCAGATCGATGCCGCGCTGGAGCCTCATGGGCGGCGCCGCAATGTCCTGATGATCAAGCCCAGCTTTCTCGCGCTTCCGTTCGTGCTCGAGACTTCCGACATGGTGGCGAGCGTGCCGGCGCGGTTCGCGCGGCGGATGACGCGCATGGCCGCCGTGGAGCCCTTCGACCTGCCGCTGGAACTGCCGCTCTTCGATGTGCGCATGCTTTGGCATCCGCGCACCGACCATTCGCCGGCGCACGAATGGCTGCGCGCGCTGATGATCGATTGCGCGCGCGAGGCATGAGTCGCGGCGTCTTCCGCAGGCGTCGAAAATCCTGGCGGGCCCGAGCGCCTACGCAGCCAGCCGATGACGAGACGCATCCGCTGCCGGAGGCTTCCCCGCACCACGGTCGAAGCTCGTCCACTTGCGCTCGTAGTCCATGCGGTCGAAGTGCTCCACCATGAAGTCGATGAAGGCACGCACCTTGGCCGACATGTGGCGCCGGCTCTGGAACGCGAAGTTGATGGTGAGGTGCGGCATGTCCCAGTCGTCCAGCACGGACAGCAGACGGCCCGCCACCAGATCCTCGTAGAGGATGTACTTGGGCTGCACCACGATGCCCATGCCATCGAGTGCCGCAGCGCGCAGCACCTGGCCGTCGTTGGATTCCAGCAGGCCCTTGACGTGCACCGTGCGGGTTTCATCGTTGCGCCGGAAACTCAGGTCGTTGGGGTTGTTGCTGTACGTGTAGATCAGCATCGGCCGCTGCTGCAGCTCCTCGATCGTGGTCGGCATGCCGTGAGCGTCCAGGTAGCCGGGTGACGCAGCCAGGATCCTTCGCGTGGTGGCCAGCCGCCGGATGGTGATGTTGGAGTCGTTCTCGTACTCGCGCGTGCGGATGGCGACATCGATGTTGTTGTCGATCAGGTCGAAGTAGCGGTTCGCCGTCTCGACGTGCACCGTCACATTCGGATAGCGCTGCGTGAACTCTCGCAGGAGCGGCGAGATGTGATGCACCGAGAACGACAGCGACGCCGTGATGCGCAGCGTGCCGGTCGGGTTGAGCGTGGTGGCACTGGCGGCCGATTCGGCGTCGCTCATGTCGGCCAGCACGCTCTTGCAGCTCCGGTAGAAGGCCTCACCGACCTCGGTGAGCGTGAGGCGACGGGTGCTTCGCTGGATCAGCCTGGCCCCCAGGCGCTCCTCCAGCGCCGCGAGGTGGCGGCTTGCCGCTGCGTTCGACATGCCCAATGCCTCGGCCGCCCGGGACATGCTGCCCAGTTCAGACGTTTTCACCAATAGTTCGATTGCCGTCCAGCGGTCCACCGATGCACTCCTGCGGTTCGTTGCTTGCGAACTCCGCAGTTTCCCTCATCGGTCGTCATGCGCTGCGGCGGACCCCGCTCGGGTGCAAAGGGAAAACCCTGGGTTTTCCGGCTGGCGGAAACAAGCTTCCCGTCTATCCCACTGGTTCCGCGGCGCAGGCCTTCTTAAAGTCCGTCGCAATCGAAGCGAAGCGCCAGAGCACCAGGAGACGGTTGTGCAGAACCTGAACGAAGACAACATCACGCGCGCCGTGATCGCCATGCATGCGGGCGCCGAGAACGCCCGGCTTCGCGAGCTGATGACCAGCCTGGTGCAGCACCTGCATTCATTCGCACGCGATGTCGGGCTGACCGAAGCGGAGTGGTTCACAGGGATCCGCTTCCTGACGGACATCGGGCACATCACCACGGACAAGCGCCAGGAGTTCATCCTGCTGTCCGATACGCTGGGCCTGTCCATGCTGGTCACTGCGCTCAACAACAGGAAGCCTCAGGGTTGCACCGAGGCCACGGTGTTCGGCCCTTTCCACGTGGAAGGATCTCCTCGCATTCCGCTGGGCGGCGACGTGGCCAACGGGGCCCAAGGCGAGCCCTGCTTCGTGCGCGGCAGCGTTGTCGACCTTCAGGGCCGACCGGTGCCCGGCGCTGAACTGCAGGTCTGGCAGGCCGATGCGACCGGCCATTACGACGTCCAGTATGCGGCGGCGGGCGAGGGCGACCACGAGCACCGCGCCCGCGCCACCCTGAATGTCGACGCACTCGGCAAATTCCACTTCAAGACCATTCGCGCCGAGGCGTACCCGATTCCGCACGACGGCCCGGTCGGCAAGATGCTGGAGGCATTGGGACGCCACCCATGGCGCCCCGCGCACCTGCATTTCATGATCACTGCCCCTGGCTTCGAACGCCTGATCACCCATGTGTTCCGCAACGGCGATCAATACCTCGACTCCGACGCCGTCTTCGGCGTGCGCTCGTCGCTGATCGCCGACTGGATCGAACACCCGCCCGGTGTCACGCCCGACGGCGCGCGCAGTGCCATTCCGTTCTACACGCTCGACTTCCGCTTCGTGCTGAACCCGCTCCCGGCGGCGTCCGGCCGCGCGGCCGCAGCGGGTGCGCGCACGGCGCCGGTGTGATGCGACCGAACTCCACATCGGCGGGACGCACGTTCATCACGGGCGCCACGGTCGTCACCATGGACGAGGCGCTGGGCGTGCTCGAGGATGCCTGCGTGGAGATCGTGGCAGATCGCATCGCGGCCATTGGCCTGCCGCATGAAGGCACGCCCGCGGGCGCAGCCGATACGGTGATCGACGGCCGAGGGTTCATCGTGTTCCCGGGCTTGGTCAATGCTCACATGCACACATGGCAGACCGCGCTGCGCAGCATGGCCAGCAACTGGACCTTGCTGGAGTACTTCCGCTGGATGCATGCCGGCCTCGGGACACTCTTCGCACCCGAAGACATCGGCATCGGCACCTATGCGGGCGCGCTCAATCAACTCAATGCGGGTACGACCACCCTGGTCGACTGGTGCCACAACAATCCGACGGCGGCGCACACGGACGCGGCGATCGATGCCCTGGCCCGCAGCGGCATCCGCGCCGCGTTCTTCCACGGAAGCCCCAAGCCCGACCCCGCGCCGGGGCAGGCTCCGTTTTGGGAAGTGCCGCACCCTCGAGCCGAGATCCAGCGCCTGCGGGCCGACGCGCGCTTCGGCAGCGGCGGACTGCTCAGCCTGGGCATGGCGATCCTCGGCCCGCACTATTCGACGCTCGAGGTCGCGTTGTCGGACTTTGCGCTGGCCCGCGAGCTCGACCTGACCGTTTCCATGCACCAGGGCGGCGGCCCTGCCCGTGCGCCGGAGGGCTGGACCGTGCTCGCGCGCCAAGGTCTGCTCGGTCCCCGCGTGAACATCGTGCACGGCAATGGGCTGAGCGACGCCCAACTGGACCGCTTCGTCGAGTCAGGCATGAGTTTCTCGATCACGCCCGAAAACGAAATGACCCAGGGACATGGGCATCCGATCGTGGGACGGCTTCGCGACCGGGGCGTCGCGCCTTCGATCGGGGTGGACCTGGAATCGGGCCTGTCTGGCGAGATGTTCATCGCGGCCCGCATCGCCATGGTTCATCAACGTGCCCTCGACAACGCGGCATTCCGCGCCGCCGCAACCGGAGATGCCGTCATTCCCGAGACCACCACGATCCACACGCTGGATGCGCTTCGCTGGGCGACGATCGAAGGCGCCCGGATGCTCGGGCAGCAGGACCGCATCGGGTCCATCACCCCCGGCAAGCAGGCCGACCTGGTGCTGATCGACGCCCGGCTGCCCAACATGCAGCCGGTGCACGACCCCGTCAGCACTGTCCTGATGCAGACGAGCCTGGCGAATATCGATTCGGTCATGGTGGCCGGACGTTGGCGCAAGCGACACGGCGCGCTGGTGGACGATCACGGCCGAGCGCTCGATCCGCAGGCCTGGTTGCCGGCACTGCAGGCGTCGGGCCGGCGGCTGGCCGCAGCCGTGGGCTGGAAGCCCGCGCAACCCAAGGACCGGTGAGAGCCGCATGCCCTTCGATCACCCCTTCACATTCGTCACCCACCCATCGCGCGTGGTGTTCGCACCGGGAAGCCTGCATCAGCTGCGCCAGGAAGTCGATGCGCTGGGCGCGAGGCGCGCGCTGGTGCTGTGTACTCCGCGGCAGACGAACATTGCCGAAATGGCATCCACGTTGGTCGGCTCCGCCAGCGCCGGGATCTTCAGTGGCGCCGAGATGCACGTGCCGGTGGAATCGGTCCGGCGCGCCAGGCAATACGCCCGCGAGGTCGGCGCGGACTGCGCGGTCGCTGTCGGAGGAGGCTCGACAGTGGGCCTCGGCAAGGCCATCGCGTTGGAATCAGGACTTCCGATCATTGCTGTGCCAACCACCTATGCCGGCTCCGAGATGACGCCGATCTACGGCATGACCGAGGCGGGGGTGAAGAAGACCGGACGCGACCTGCGCGTGCTGCCCAGGACGGTGCTGTACGACCCGGTGCTGTCGCAGCATCTTCCTGTCTCGATATCGGTGGTCAGCGGCATCAATGCGATCGCCCACGCCGCGGAAGGCCTGTATGCCAGGGACGGCAATCCAGTGATGTCCCTGCTGGCCGAGGAAGGCATTCGAGCGCTCGCACAGGGCCTGCGTAGCATCCATCGCGCGCCGGCCGACATGGCCGCGCGCAGTGCCTGCCTGTACGGCGCGTGGCTTTGTGGCTCGGTGCTGGGGCACGTGGGCATGTCGCTGCACCACCAGTTGTGCCACACACTTGGCGGGAGTTTCAATCTGCCGCATGCAGAGACACACACCGTGGTTCTGCCCCACGCGCTCGCGTACAACGCGGCCGCCGCGCCGGAGGCGATGGCCCGGGTGGCTGCAGCCATCGGGGCGCCAGAGGCGGCCACCGGGCTTTACGACCTGGCGCTCGAACTGGACGCACCGACCTCGCTGCGTGAGATAGGAATGCCGAGAGAAGGCCTGGGTCGGGTCGTGGAACTGGCGCTCGCCAATCCCTACTGGACTCCGCGCCCGCTGGAAGCAGAGGCACTGGCAAGACTGCTCGACGACGCCTGGACAGGCGCACGGCCAAACGATCAGAAGCCCCCGGACGGACATGTATGGAACACGACTTCCTGATCGTCGGTGGCGGTACGGCCGGCGCCGTCCTGGCGGCGCGTCTTTCGGAAGACCCGCGGCATCGTGTCCTGCTGGTCGAGGCAGGGGGCGATATCGCGCCAGGCAAGGAGCCCGCCGACATCCGCGATGCCTTCCCGGTCTCGACGCTGAATCCGGACTACTTCTGGGACGGCCTGACCGCGACGGCCAGCGACGGCGGCGTGCCGGTGCCATACCCGCAGGCCCGTGTCATGGGAGGCGGTTCGAGCATCAACGGCCTTTACGCGTTGCGCGGCATTCCGTCGGACTACGCACGTTGGGCGAAAGCCGGCGCCGGAGATTTCTCGTGGGAATCGGTGCTGCCCTATTTCCGGAAACTCGAGGGCGACCGGGACCGGCAGGACGGTGCCGGCGGGTTGCATGCCATTGGTCGCACACCCAAGGAACAATGGCCGGCCTTCGTCCGTGCGATGGAACAGGCGGCGCAAAAAGCCGGGCTGCCCTTCGTGCCTGATATCAACGAACAGCCGGGCGACGGCTTCTTCTCGATGCCCAACGCCATCGATGGGGAAGAGCGGGTCACCACGGCGGGCGCCTATCTGACCGCCAGAACCCGGGCCCGGGCGAATCTCGAAATTCTCTCGAACGTGCAGGTCACCCGCCTGTGCGCGAGCGACGGCTGTGTCTCCGGGGTGGAAGCAATACGTGGGGGTGCATCGCTTCATCTGCGTGCACGCAGCGTCATCGTCTCCGCCGGCGCGATCCATTCCCCGGCGCTTCTCCTGAGATCCGGAATCGGACCTGCCAGCGAGTTGACGTCCATCGGCGTTCTCCCGGTGCTCGACCGGCCTGGCGTCGGCCGCAATTTGCAGAATCACCCGTACATGTTCTTCGCACTCACGCTGCCACGCGGCAAGCGTGCCCGGGCCGATCTGCGACGCTTCGCCCTCGCAGGCCTGAGGTCGTCATCGCGAATGCCCGGCTCTCCGCCAGGCGACCTCTTCAATTTCATCATCGGGCGAGTGAGCGGAGAGTCCTATGGCCCCGACTTCGCGCTTGTGGGAAGCGCCCTCTACGCCCCGGAGTCGCGCGGCTCGGTCAGGCTGAAGAGCGCGGACCCGTCAATCGGACCGGACATCAACTTCCGCTTCATGTCGGACCCGGCCGATCCGCCACGCATGGTCCTGGCCGCGCGGCTGGCCGAGCAGCTGTTGCGTGATCCCGGTGTCGCCGCTCAGTACCACGAAGCATTCCTGCTGCCCGGCGCGCTGGCGGTGAAGCAATTCAACCGGCCCGGACTGGCTGGAAAATTGCTGTCGATGGCGGCCGAAGCCGCTGCCAACTCGCCCGCCTTTCTTCGCCGGACGATCTTCGGCCGCGCGTTCAAGAGCGGGGCACCCGCGATCTGCCGCGGTGGTGGCGCCCAGATCCCGGACCAGCGGATCCTGTCCTCCATCAGTCCGATGGGGCATCCCGTCGGCACCTGCGCCATGGGCCGCGGAGACGATCCGATGGCGGTCGTCGACGAGGACTTTCGCGTGCACGGAATGAAGAACCTGTTCGTGGTCGATGCCTCCGTGATGCCGGTGATCCCGAGTGCGAACACCAATCTTCCGACAGTGATGCTTGCCGAACTCGCGGCCGAGCGTGTAGGGCGCGAGCCCCGCTGAACACCCATCGATCCACACAAGCCCAAGGAGCCAAGACATGAGACATCCGACACGACGCAGCTTTTGCTGCGCGCTGGCTGCAGCCACCGTGGGCGCAGGCGCGGGTTCGTTCACCCCGAGTGCGCACGCACAGACCTATCCCGCCAAGCCGATCCGCATGATCGTGCCTTGGCCTGCGGGAGGCAGCACCGACGTCCTCGGCCGCGCATTGGGCACGGAAATGGGAAAGCAGCTCGGGCAACCCGTGATCATCGACAACCGATCCGGCGGCGCCGGAAAAATCGGCACCGCGCTCGCGGCGACGTCGCCCGCGGATGGCTACACGATCTATCTGGGGACCATCGCCAACTTCAGCGTGGCGGCCGCCTACGAGCCTTCGCTGCGGTACGACCCGATCAAGGACTTTGCGCCCGTCGCCTACGTCGCCGACTCTCCGGCCATGCTCGCGGTCAGCAGTTCGCTGCCCGTACACAACCTGAAGGAACTGCGCGACTACGCCCGGACTTCCGGGCGGCAACTGACCTACGCGAGTGCCGGCGAGGGAAGCGGCTATCACTTGATGGGCGAGCTGTTCAAGCTCCAGTCGAAGCTGGACCTGCTCCACGTCCCGTTCCAGGGAACTCCGCCCGCCGCGACAGCGGTGGCCGCCGGCCAGGTCGACATGACTTTCGATGCAGCCGGATTGAAGCCCTTCATCGAGTCCGGCAAGTTGCGCCCGATCGCGGTCACCGGCAAGGAGAGATGGGCCTTCGCTCCCGATGCCGCCACATTCGCGTCCCAAGGTGTCGACAACCTCGAAGGCAACAGCTGGTTCGCCATCTTCGTGCCCTCCGGAACCCCGCAGGAGTTCATCCTCAAACTGAACGGCGCTATCAACAAGTCGCTCGCCTCGCCGGAGCTTCTGGGTGTGCTGAAGGTGAATGGCTACATCCCCGTCGGTGGCACGCCGGGTGCACTCGGCAGCATGGTGGCCAAGGACATGGCGAAATGGAAAGACGTGGTGCAGACGGCCAATCTGCGCGCCGCCCGGTAATGTCGAAAGTCATTGGCTGATGAACAAGCAACGCATTCTGTTCAAGGGCGCGACCCTGCTGCCGATGGACGGCAAGTCCGAGGACCTGCCAGCGGGAGACCTGCTGGTCGAAGGCGACCTTATCGCGGCCATCGCCCCGGAGCTGCACATCGATGATGCGGAAGTCATCGACGCATCAGGCATGGTGATGTGCCCTGGCTTCGTCGACACGCACCGGCATACATGGCAAACGCCGCTGCATGGCGTTCGGACCGACTGGAATCTTCTCGACTACATGACGTACATCCGCGGCATGTACTGTGTCTGCTACGAGCCCGAAGACGCGGCGCTTGCCAACTGGGTCGGTGCACTCGAAGCGCTCGATTCAGGCATCACGACCCTGGTCGATCACTCGCACCTGCAGGTGTCCGAGGCGCACTCGGACGGCCTGGCCGAGGGCATCATCAAGTCGGGCATCCGGGGAATCTTCTGCTACGGCACCTACAGGAATCTCGTCTACACGCCGGGGCAGCCAGACCAGGACCTGCCCCGGCTCCTCGCGGATGTGAACGGTCCCCTCGACGAGTGGCACAAGCAGAACGCCGCCCGGATCCGCGACAAGTTCTTCAGCGACGATTCAGCCCGGGTCCGCTTCGGAATCGCCTCGCGCGAATTCGAAACGCTTTCGGAGGCGGGATCCATGCTCGATGAGCTGCGTTGGGCCCGGACCTTGAAGCCGGCGCGCATCAGCATCCACGTGGGGATGAGCGCCCGCGAGCCGCTGAATGTGGTGCGGGAACTGCACGACGCGGGCGAGATCGCCCCTGATCTGCTCTTCGTGCATGGCAATCACCTGACCGACGATGAACTCCGGATGGTCATCGACGGCGGAGCGTCGATCAGCTCCGAGATCGAGATCGAGATGACGTATGGAGCCTATCCCGTCGTCAACCGGTTCACGTCCATGGGTGGGCAGTCGAGCATCGGCGTCGACGCGACGATCGACCTTGCCGGGGACATGTTCGGGCCCATGCGGGCGCTCCTGAACGTGTGGCGGCTTGAGCGCTCGCTGAAGAATCCGCTCAGGATGACCCGGAAAGTGCATCAGAAGAAAGTCCTGGAGATCGCAACCGCCCACGCGGCCAAGGCCATCGGCCTCGGTGACATCACCGGCTGCCTCGCTGTCGGGAAGAAGGCGGATCTTCTGCTGATGAGAACCGACTCGCTGGGACTCGCGCCCATGTGGGACCCCTATGCGGCGGTGGTGAACTACGGACACCCCAGCCTCGTCGACACCGTGATGGTCGACGGAAGGATCGTGAAACGGCATGGCAAGCTGGTCGGCGTCGACTGGCCGGCGGTACGCAGGGAACTCGAGCGTTCGAGGGCCAACATTCGCCGACGCTTCTCCATGATCCCCGAGCCACCGATTCGCGACAGGTGGACCCAGGGCTTCCGGATCGACATCACCGACTGACAGGCCCTCCAAACACTCGCTCACCCAGATACCCGACATGACCAATCCATTCAAACTCGCGGCAAAAATCGCCTCCTCCTGCGTCCTGGCATGGATGGCCTTCAATCCTGCCTTCGCGCTTGCGCAGTCCTCCCCGTATCCGAACAAGCCGATCCGGCTGGTGATCCCCGTTCCTGCGGGTGGGCCCACCGACGCCTTGGGGCGGCGCGTTGCACAGTCGCTCAGCGAGACACTCGGACAGTCGGTCGTCGTGGACAACAAGCCCGGCGCGAGCGGAACCATCGGCAGTGCCGAGGTGGCACGCGCCGCGCCGGATGGCTACACCTTGCTCTTCTCGAACTCGGATGTGTTCATCAACGTCACCGGCGTCGTGAAGAAGATGCCTTACGACCCGCTGCGCGACTTCACGCCTGTCTCCATCGTCTGCCGCTACGGCGTGGCGATGATGGTGCGGCCCGGCATGCCGGCTCCCGGAGGCCTTCCCGATCTGCTCAAGTACATCAAGGACCACCCGGGCAAGGTGACCTACGGCTCCTGGGGGCCCGCCACCTACCCGCACCTCATTGGCGAGGCGCTCGGAAACCGGGCAGGCGCAGCGCTGGTGCACGTACCCTACCGAGGAGCTGCCCCTGCACTCCAGGATCTGCTCGGCGGCAACATCGACATCGCGTTCCTGGGCACGGCAGTGGCGGCAGGCTATGCACAGAAGGGACAGGTCAGGCTCGTCGCGGTCACGGGCGAACGGCGCGATCCTGTCGTGCCCGACACGCCGACGTTTTCCGAACAGGGAATGACCGACAGTCTCGTGCGCATGTCGCCCTGGATCGGCATTGCAGCGCCTGCGCGAACGCCCGACGCCATCGTCAAGAAGCTGCAGCAGGCCGTGGTCACCGCCATGGCGACGCCGGAGGTTCGCCGGACCTTGCGCGATCTCAGCATGGAAGCCGTGGCCTCGACACCCGCCGAATTCGCCACTCAGCTGAACAACGATTTTCCGCTGATGACGAAACTGATCCGCGATGCTGGCGTTGTCCCGGAATAGGCCGCCACCCGACTTCATTTGATGCAAACCACACGACTACCGAGAGCTGAATTGAACATGACCCAACTTGACATCGTCGGACTGTGCGGAAGCCTGCGTGCAGGCTCGATCAACCGGATGGCCCTCAACCTGGTCGGCCGGTCCATGCCGCAAGGCATGACGCTCGACACGGTTGAGCTCCGCGACATCCCCTTTTTCGACGGGGATGTTCTCGCCAAGGGCTTTCCGCCGTCCGTCCTGGCGCTGCGGGAGCGGATTCGCAAGTCCGATGGCGTGGTGATCGCCACGCCCGAGTACAACTTTTCGATCCCCGGGGTGCTCAAGAATGCGCTGGACTGGGTCAGCCGCGGCGACGACCAGCCGTTCGCCCACAAGCCCGTCGCGATCTTGTCGGCCTCGCCGGGCCCGCTCGGAGGTGCGCGGGTCCAGTACGACCTCAGGAAGGTCATGCTGTTCATGAACGCACAGGTGCTGGCCAAGCCAGAGGTCTTCATCGGTGCCGCGTCGGGGAAGTTCGCACCGGACGGGAGTTGTACCGACGAGGCGACCCGGAATTTCGCCTCCGACCAGATGGCTGCTTTCCAGCGCTGGATCGCTGGCGTGCAGCGGATGGCTCTTGCTTGAGCCGCACCGAGACTCACAGTCCCCACAGGAGCAAGGAATGTCCCAGGATGATCTCGCCGCGCTCAAGGCGCGCGTGCAGGAACTGGAGGATCGAAACGCGATCCTCGACACGCTGATGCGGTACGGCAGTGCCCTCGATTACGGTGACGTCGATCGTCTGGTGGACTGCTTCACCGAAGACACCGTGCGCGAGACCCGCCGGCCGGATGGGACCGTCAACCGGTGGGAGGGCGGTGCCGGCACCAGGGAGTTTGCGACCACCCATTCGCATGCGCCCGACAAGTACCACAAGCATCTCGTGCTCAACAGCCTCGTCGAACTGCACGGCGACACCGCGAACGTCGAAAGCTACATGTTCCGCTTCGACGCGAGCGACGGCGAGCGGTCCTTCGTCTGGGGCATGGGCCGGTACCTGGACACGATGAGGCGAGATCCCGACGGCCGCTGGCGCATCATGCGGCGGGTGACCTACATCGAGGATGAATGGCCAGGTCGTTCGCGACCTGCAACGGGTCTCGTGTCGGCAGAGCCGGCTGCGTCGCCAAAGTAGAAGGAACAGCAGCTGCCGCCGTGGCTGGCGCCTGGCCTTGCCACCGCGGCAGAGGCCGAAGCTACGCCAGCGCCTGCGGCCCGCGTATCAACCCGCCCGGCAGCGCACCGGTCACCTGGCCGTTCTCCATGATCGTCTCGCCCCGCTTCAGCGTCGCGCGATAACCCTCGGCGGTCTGCACCAGCCGCCGCCCGCCTGCCGGCAGGTCGAAGGCCACGTAGGGCGGCGGCAGGCGCAGGCGGTCGAAGTCGATGATGTTGATGTCCGCCAGGTATCCCGGGGCGAGCAGGCCACGATCGCGCAGGCCGTAGATGGCGGCGGTGTCGCGGGTCTGGCGCTGCACCATCAATTCGAGCGGAAGCGTCGGACCACGGCGACGGTCGCGCGCCCAGTGCGTGAGCATGTAGGTCGGCATGCTCACGTCGCAGATATAGCCGCAGTGCGCGCCGCCATCGGCCAGGCTCATCATCGTGCGCGGATGCTGCAGCTGCGTGTGCAGCTGGCTCAGGTCGTTGTAGGCGTAGTTGAAGCTCGGGAAGTAGATGATCCCGCGGCCCTCGTCGGCCATGAGCATGTCGTACGCCACCTCGAGCGGCACGCGGCCCTCGCGTTCGGCAATGGCGGCGATGCTGCTCTCCGGCGGCGGCTCGTAGTCGGGCTCGCTGCCCAGCGCATACATCTTCTGGAAGCTCTGGGTCAGGTAGGCGAGGCGCGTGTCGTACTTCGCCGCACCCATCAGCGTCTCCATGTCGGTGAGCTGCGCGCGCACTTGCGGGTCGCGCAGGCGGGCCAGCTTCTCGGGCCAGGGCAGCGGCGCGATCTGCTGCCACAGCGGATGCGACATGAAGGGATGGGTGGACCCCAGCCACGCCATCAGGATGCCCGCCGGCCGCCCAGCCACCGCGCCATACAGCGGGATGCCGGCCTTGTGCGTGTCGTCGAGCGTCGCCAGCAGCCGGGCCCAGGTGTCGG
Source organism: Variovorax sp. PBS-H4 (assembly GCF_901827205.1). Taxonomy (NCBI): domain Bacteria; kingdom Pseudomonadati; phylum Pseudomonadota; class Betaproteobacteria; order Burkholderiales; family Comamonadaceae; genus Variovorax; species Variovorax sp. PBS-H4. The sequence goes on from NZ_LR594675.1 coordinate 1,793,707, forward strand.
GCGTCTGGTCGGTCTGCACCAGCGCGAAGGCCACGGGCAGCCGGTTCTCGCGCGCCACCTCGGTGAGCCACGGCACCTCGGTTTCCATCTGGTAATGGTTGGAGGTCATCTGGAAGACGCCGTGGCCGACTTCGCCCAGCGTGCGCGCCAGGCCGAGGATCTCGTCCGGCGATGCGAAGGTGCCGGGCGGGTACTTGCGGCCGTCGTACTTGTGGATGATGGTGCGGCTGGTCGACAGGCCCAGCGCACCGGCGCGCAGGCCTTCGCGTGCGAGCGCCACCATGGCACGGATGTCGTCCTGCGTCGCCTCGTCGTGCGTCACGCCGCGTTCGCCCATCACATAGGCACGCAGGGCCGAATGCGGGATCTGGGCGCCCACGTCGAGCGCTCGCGGCATGCGCTCGAGCGCGTCCAGGTACTCGGGAAAGCTCTCCCAGTCCCAGCGGATGCCCTCGGCCAGCACCGTGCCCGGGATGTCCTCCACGCCTTCCATGACGCTGATCAGCCACTCGCGCCGATCGGGCTTGACCGGCGCGAAGCCCACGCCGCAGTTGCCCATCACCACGCTGGTCACGCCGTGGTCGGTCGAGGGGCTGAGGTAAGGGTCCCAGGTGGCCTGGCCGTCGTAGTGCGTGTGCACATCGACCCAGCCGGGCGTGACGATGGCGCCGTCCGCATCGATGGTGCGCCGGGCCGGGCCCAGCTTGTCGCCGATCTCGGCAATGCGGCCGGCGGCGATGCCGACATCGGCCCGCCGTTGCGGCGCGCCACTGCCGTCGATCAAGGTGCCGCCGCGAATGAGGGTATCGAACATGGGTGTCGGTCTCTTTCTTTCAATCGAGCTTGATGTTGGCGCTTCGGATGACTTCGCCCCACCGCTCGCTGTCGCTCTTCACGATGGCGGCGAACTCGGGCCCGCTCACGCCCGAAGGCTCGTTGCCCTGGGCCTCGATCAGCTTGAGCATCTCGGGCATCCGCGCCACCTTGGCAAGCAGCGACGCCACCTGCTTCGCGAGTGCCGGGTCCATCTGCCCGGGGCCGAAGATCCCTTGCCAGCCCACGATGTCGAGGCCTTTCACGCCCTGCTCGGAGATGGTGGGAAGGTCGGGCAGGACCGAGACGCGCGTCGGCGTGGCAGCGCCGATGCCCTTGGCCTTGCCGGCCTTGATGAGCGCAACGGCGCTCGCGGTGCCGTCGAAGTACAGGTGAACATCGCCACTGACCAGCGCCCGCGACGCATCGGCCGTTCCCTTGTAGGGGACGTGCACCATCCGCGTCCCGGTGCGCATCTGCAGCAGTTCGCCGTTGAGGTGCGACGTGGAGCCCGCGGAGTACGAGGCGTAGTTCAGCTTGCCCGGGTTGGCGCGCGCATAGGCCACCAGCTCCTGCACGTTGTTGACCGGCGCCGACGGGTTGGCGATCAGCACAGTCGCCGACTTGACCATCTGCGCCAGCGGCGTGAAGTCGCGCACCGGGTCGTAGGGCAGCTTCGCGTAGAGGTGCGGGTTCTGCGTGTGCGTGATGACGATCGTGTAGAGCAGCGTATGCCCATCCGCCGGCGCGCGTGCCACTTCCTGTGCACCGATGAAGGTGCCGGCGCCTGGCTTGTTGTCCACGATCACCGGATGCCCGCCGAGTTCGTCGCCCATCAGCTTCGCGATCACGCGCGCGGTCGTGTCCGAGCCGGAACCGGCGGGGAAGGGCACGATGATGCGGATCGGCTTGCCGGCGATCGGCCAGGACGGCTGGGCAAGGGCCGGCAATGCGAGCGCGGCACCAGCGACGAGCGCGCCTTGGAGCAGCAGGCGACGTGAGGAAGTGGGAGCGGTTTTCATCGGGGGTCTCCAGAAGGTGGGGCCCTGAAACGCAAGGCCCGGGCGTCTTATGCAAGCGCTTGCATTGAGCTTAAGGCGATGACGCAGAAGATGTCCACTAGGGGATTTCCCTGAGAGAACCAGGAATTGAGCGCCGGCGCCGGCCTTGCTGCTGCAAGCGCTTGCAAATTCGTATGATCAGCGTGCTCGCACGCCATGCCGAATTCACTCCGCCCATCGTCCCGCGCCGCCGCATCGAGCGCCCGCTCGGCCTCCCTGGCCGACGTGGCCGCGCTCGCGGGCGTGTCCACGGGCACCGTCTCCCGTGCGATGTCGAAGCCGGAGATGATCAGCGAGGCGACCCGGGTCCGCGTGATGGAGGCGGCCGACCGGCTGGGTTACGTCGTCAACGGTGCGGCGCGCGCCCTCGCGATGCGGCGCACCAAGACCATCGGCGCCGTCGTTCCGCGCTTCGGCAGCTCTTCCTTCCCGGCCATGATCCAGGCGCTGGAGGCCACCCTCGCCGAGCAGGGCTACACGCTGCTGCTGTCGGCGCCCGAGGGCCGGCGCGAGAAGGAGCCGGACATCCTGCGGGCGATGCTCGAGCGCGGCGTCGATGCCGTGGCGCTCCTGGGCACCGACCAGCCGCCGGCCGTCCTCTCCATGCTGGCGGCCCATCGCACGCCCTATGTGCAGATGTGGGCGCCGCCCGGTTCGGGCAGCGACGCCGTGGGCTTCGACGAGCATGCGGCCGGTGCGCAGGTGGTGGCCCACCTGGCTGCGCTGGGGCACAAGCGCATCGGCTTTGTCGGCGGCCGCAGCAAGGACAGCGAGCGCGCCCGGCACCGCTTCGAGGGCCTGGCGCTTGCATTGGCGCGGCACGACATGGCGCTCGACGAGCGCGCCATCATCGAAACGGAGTACGGCTTTGCGGAAGGCTTCACCGCCATGCAGGAGATCCTGGGGCGGCGCACGCCCGTGACCGCGATGGTCTTCGGCACCGACTACCTGGCGGCCGGCGCCCTGGCCGCGCTCGACCAGGGCGGCATCGCGGTGCCGCAGGCGCTTTCCGTGGCAAGCTTCAACGACAACGACTTCGCGGCGTACCTGCATCCGCCGCTGACCACGGTGCGTTTGCCCATCCGCGAGATCGGCGAGGCGGCGGGCCGGCTGCTGCTGGCGCGGCTGGGCGGCGAGCACTTCGAGCCGCCGCCAATGCACGTCGAGCTGATCGTGCGGCGCAGTACCGGGCCGGCCTGACATTCAGCGCCGGCATTCGTCACACCAGGAACCGAATGGAGCAAAGATCATGACCCAGGGAATGTTCGATCGTGAACTTGGAGACACCGGCAACATCGTTGCTCTCGAACACGTCAATCTTGCAATCCCCGACCAGCAACTCGCAACCGTCTTCTATGTGATGGGACTGGGCCTGACGCGCGACCCCTATCTCTTCACCGGCACCAACAACATGTGGATCAACATTGGCCGCAATCAGATTCACATGCCGACCGGCGCGCCGATGGTCTTGCCCGGCACCCTGTCGCTGGTGATGCCGCACCACGAAGCCCTGCTGCAGCGATTGGCGGGCGTGTCGGAGTTGCTCGCCGGGACTCGATTCACATTCGAAGCGCGCGCCGACCACGTTGCCGCCACCTGCCCGTGGGGCAACCGATTCCGCATCTTCGAGCCCTCGGAGCGCTTCGCACGCGCGCGCCTGGCTTTGCCGTGCGTCGAACTCGATGTCCCGCGTGGCACGGCCGCGGGGATCACGGCGTTCTATCGGGAGATCATGGGGGCCCGCGCAACGGTGGACTCGGACAGTCAGGGCGCATCGGCGCGCGTCATGGTCGGCCCGGGCCAGACGCTGGTATATCGGGAAGGGGACGAAACGATCGTGCCGTATGACGGCCACCATATACAGATCTATGTGAACGATTTCTCGGGGCCGTACGAGCGCCTGCGTGCGCGAGGGCTGGTCAGCCAGGAAGACGATACCTACCAGTACCGGTTCCGCCAGATCATCGATCCCGCGACGTCGCAGCCGCTCGTCATGCTCGAGCACGAGGTGCGCAGCCTGCTGCACCCACTCTATGGCCGACCGCTGGTGAATCGCGATCCGCGTGTGACCAACCGGAACTACGTGGCGGGTTGCGAAAGCTTTCGCTAGGGTCGTGGAAACCCGTTCAAGATGAGGGAAGTCGCGATTCAGGCGAGCAGTGCGCCTGCACCGGGAACAACGGGTTCGAGGTCGAGGTGATCGAGCATGCGCCGCACAGTGCAGACCGCGGTCGAGACGGTCCGGATGCCAAGCATGTCCTCGATGCGCTGGATGGCGGGCAGGGATGGCATTTGCACGCACGCGGATGCCACCACGACGTCGGCGCCGCGTGTGTCGAGGCGCCGCACGTCGTCGATGAGCAGCATCGGATCGCGCAGCCCGACCTCGAGGTTGTCGGGGATCTCGAAGCAGATCGAGTCGATCACCTCGATGCCTTCGTTTTCAATGTACTTCACGACCAGATCCGTGAGGGGCCGCATGTACGGCGCCATGATCGAGACGCGCCTGGCGCCCAGCGTGTTGAGGCCGTCGATCAGCGCACCAGCCGAGGTCATCACCGGTGCGATCGACTGGTTGGCGCGCGCCACTGCCGTCAGCTCGCCCTCGGTCTCCCGGTGGTAGCCCAGTCCCATCGCCATGATCGCGACCAGGCAGGCCGTGCTCATCACGTCGACCCGCGCGTCGGCCAGTTCGGCTGCGCAACGCAGGCTTTCCTTGTTCATAGCCTCGAGTTCTTCCTTCGTCACCTTGTGCATGCGCATGCGGCTCGAGTGGAAGGTGAAGCGCTCGGGTCGAATCGCTTCGCGCGCGCGCAGCATCGCGGGCACCTCGGTCTCCATCGTGGTGTTGGAACTGGGCACGATTTGCCCGATCCGGAAGTTGCGGGTCGTCATGAGGTTTCTTTCAGTCCAATGAAATGCTGGCGCGCTTGACGATGTCCGCGAAGCGGCGGGTATCGGCGGCGGCGACACGCGTGATCTCCGCAGGTGCCGCGCTCCAGGGATCGAAGCCGAAGCCAGCGAAACGCGCGCGCACTTCCGGCTCGGCCAGGGTCTTCGCCACGCTCGCATTGATGCGGTCGATCACTGGCTTGGGCGTTCCCCTGGGTGCGTAGAGCGCGACCCACGTGCGCAATTCGAAGCCGGCCGGGCCGCCGGCCTCTGCGACGGTCGGCACATCCTCGTAGCCGGCCAGTCGTTTCGCGCCGGCATAGGCCAGCAGCCGGACCTTCCTGGCGCGGTAGAGCGGATCGACGGTCGCCGCCGTACCGAAGGCCCAGTCGACTTCGCCGGTCGCGACTGCCGTGTACAGCTGCGGCAGCTCCTTGAAGGGAACGTGCATCATTTCCGTGCCGGTGGTGCCCTCGAGCTGGGCCGTGCCCACATGGGCCACGCTGCCGATGCCCCAGCTGCCAAAAGTGACCTGCCCCTTCTTCGCCTTGGCGGCCGCGATCAGGTCGGCCATGTTCTTCCATGGCGAGTTGGCGCCGACGACGACGAAGAAGTTCGTCGAATACAGCGGCGTGACCGGTTCGAAGTCTTTTACCGGATCGAAGGGCAGTTGCTTGTAGAGGTTCGGCTGCAGCGTCATCGGCGTGGCGTCGACGACCAGCAGGGTGTGGCCGTCGGGCGCCGCACGCTTGACCTCGCCGAGTGCGAGCCAGCTGTTGGCACCGGGCTTGTTGTCGACCAGTACCTGCTGTCCCCATTCGCGGCCAAGCTTGTCGCCGACGCTGCGCATCACGGCGTCGGGGCCGCTGCCGGCGGAGTAGGGCAGCACGGTGCGAACGGGTTTGGCCGGAAAGGTCTGTGCGGTGGCGGCGGCGGCAACAACCAGGCACAGGGCACCTATGCCCGACGGCAGGGCAAGAAACAACGAGTTCATGGCGATGATTCCTTCAGATGCTGTGGGGGTGGAGCGCTTCGTACGCCGCGGTGAAGTGCGGATCGCGCTGCTTCAGGTCGTCGTGGCCCACCTGCCCGGTGCGGCGCATGTAGTCGTAGGCGAAGCTGACCGGGTCGAGGTGCAGCTTGTCCGCAACGCTTTCATACCAGTCCAGGCTCTTTGCCGCCGCGCTCTGGAAGCTCGACGAGGCCGGCCGACGCGTCGCCTCGAACGCGGCAAAAGCCGCTGGCAGATCCTGCGGGTGCGCGGCCATGCCGCTCTGCAGGGCGATCGCGTCCTGCATGGCCATGCGCGTGCCCGACCCGAGCGAGAAGTGCACCGTGCGCAGCGCGTCGCCGAGCAGCACGATATTGCGATGCGTCCACTGCTCGTTCTTGACGATGTTGGCCTCGAACCAGAGCGACCGGTTGGTCAGCAGTTCGTTGCCGCCGAGCTCGGGGCGAAACACCTCGGCGCAGAAACGCCGGCTGTCGTCTTCGCTCGCGGTATCCAGGCCAGCGCGCCGCCACGTGTCGGGGTCCACCTCCACCAGGAAGGTGCTCAGTTCGGGGCTGTACTGGTAGCTGTGCGCGATGAACACGCCATGCGGCGTCTCGCGGAAGATCAGCGACACGGGGTGAAAGCGCTGGCGCGTGCCGTACCACGCGAACTTGTTGCGGCGCTTCTCGAAGCTCGGCCGGAAGTGGTCGGCGAACTGCCTGCGCACCTCGCTGTTGCCGCCATCGGCGGCGACCACCAGGTCCACCTCGCTGGCCAGCGCCTGCACGTCGTCGATGCGGCGGCCGTATTCGATCTGCACGCCCAGCCGTTGGCAAGCGCGCTGCAGCGTATTCAGCATGTCGATCCGGGCGGTGCGCGAGAAATGATTGCCGTGGATCTGCACGTGGGTGCCGCGGTGCACCACTTCCATGTAGTCGCACTTTTCATGGTGCGCGGTGAACTCGGCGAAGAACTCGGGGTCGGCTTCTTTCAGGAACGCCAGCCCGATGTCCGAGAACACGACGCCCCAGCCGTAGGTGGCGCCCTCCGGGTTCTGCTCGTAGATGCGGATCTCGTGCGAGGAATCGCGCTTCTTCGCGAGCAGCGAGAAATACATGCCGGCGGGACCGGCGCCGATGACTGCGATCTTCATGAGTTTGTCTCCTGGGTGGGATCGGCCTTGGCGCAGGCATCGCGGTAGCCCTGCAACGCCTGGCGGAAACTGTGCGGAATCTCGATGGAGCGGCGTTCGTCGCGCGCCACGCACACCGGCGTGAGCTTCGCGACAAACACGACCTCGCCCTGCAGCGTGCGGCCCGTGACGTCGAGCACGTAGGTGCGGCTGTGAATGTCGGCCACTGTCACGGTCATGTCGAACTCGTCATCGGGCCGCAGCGAACGATGGAATTCGAAGGACAGCGCGCGACTCGGCGTGCCGAAGCCCTGCTCGCGCTTGGCCCGCTGCGGCGTGGTGTCGAACAAAGCGCCATAGAACAGTTCGGCCGCCGAGATCACGTACTCCGAGAAAGTCACCGTGTAGACCACGCCGGCCGGGTCGCAATCGCCCCATTTCACGCGGCGCCGGATGACCAGGGGCAGCTGGCTCAGCACCTGCTCGGTGGCGATCATGTCGTGCTCCCCGCGGCTTCGGCGAGTTCGGCGGCCAGCTGGTCGGCGATGCGCTGCTTCAGTGCCGGCTTGTCGACCTTGCCCACACGCGTGAGCGGGAAGCTGTCGATGGCCTCGACGCGCTCCGGGCACTTGTATTTGGCCAGGCCCAGACCCACGAGGAAGGCGCCGAGGGTCTTGACGTCCGGGACGGTCATGCCGGGGCGCGGCACGATGTAGACGCACGCTTTTTCGCCATAGAACGGATCGGGCATCGCGATCAGCTTGGCGTCGGCCACCGCCGGGTGCTGGCTGATGAACGCTTCGACCTCTTCGCAGCCGATCTTCTCTCCGCCGCGGTTGATGTTGTCCCGAAGCCGCCCCTCGAAGGCGTAGCAGGTGAGGCCGTCGACGATGTGCGCGGTCATCATGTCGCCGGTACGGTAGAAGCCGTCGGAGGTGAAGGCCTTTGCATTCGCCTCGGGGTTGCCGAAGAAGCCGGTCAGGCTGGACGGGCCGCGAAAGCACATCTCGCCCATCTCCCCGGGCGCGCTGGGCTCCTCGCTGCCGGGCACGAGCAGGCGGATCTCGTCCTGCGGGCAGCCCGATGCGCCTTGCGTGTGGTGTCGAGCGAAGGCTGGCGCGTCGGCGGGAGACCCCAGCAGCAAGCCCTCGGTGATGCCGTACAGGTTGGAGCAAGGCAGGCCGAGGTGCTTTTCCAGGCTATCGGAGCGGCTCATCGTCGCGAACAGCTGCAGCGACGACAAGTCATGCCGGCCGATGTCGGTGTAGGCCAGCAATTGAGGCGCAATCGGCCCGATGGACAGTGCGTGCGTGACCCGGTGCTGCTCTATCAGCTCGAGCATGCGGCCGATGTCGACGCGGGGCATCAGCACCGTGGTTACGCCGAAGGCAGCGCATGGAATCAGCGCGTACAACTGCCCGGCGTTGTGCAGCAGCGGCAGCGACCAGATCACGCGGCTGTCGACCCCAATGCGATAGCGCCGCATCCAGCACGCCGCATGGCCGAGGTATTCGGCATGGAAGCGCGGAATGATCTTGGGAACGCCGGTGGTGCCACCCGACAGCTGGAAGCTCACCACGTCCTCGCAGCCCAGCGGCAGGCCGGACAGGCGTTCTCGCGCCGTAGCAAGCGGCATGCTTTCGATCAGGGCCTCCAGGCTCGACGCGCCGGCAGCCGCACCGCGCACGACCACCAGATGCCTCAGCGTCTGGTGTTCTTCGAGCATGCCTGCCGCGAAGCCGACGAGATCGAAGCTGCTGAAGTCGGCCTGCACGAAGTAGCCGCGGGCGCCGGATTGCCGGGTCAACTGCCCGATCTCGACCTCGCGGTGCTGCGGCAGGGAGCACACCGGGACGATGCCGGCCTTGAAGCAGGCGAGCAGCACCATGGCCGTCTCGACATTCGTGCCAAGCTGGCAGATCGCGCGGTCGCCGGGGACGAGGCCGAGATCCAGCAGCGCCGCCGCGAGGCGTTCTGTCATCTCATCGAATTCGCGGTAGGTCAGCGTGCGCTCGTCGCTGATGTAGGCGGCGCGATCAGGGTGGCGTTTTGCCGTAGCGCGCAGCGCATCGCCGACCGTCGCGGGAAACCACGATCCATTGGCCAATGAGGCCGCGGCGCGCTCGGGCCGCGGATAGCTTACGCCCTCGATGGGACTCAAGATGTTCGTCACGGTGTCTCCTGCTCTTGTCTGTGTTCAGGCTTGCGATGGCGCAATGACGACGCGGTCGCGATCCAGCACCTCGACACGGCCATGCACGCCGCCCGTGAACAGGCCGTACCAGACCGCCGGCTTCAGTTGGAGGGCCTTGCGCCGGAACTCGATCGGGGCGTCGGCCTCGATGCAGTTGTAGCCCTCGCTGGAACTGACACGGCAATCGCCGCGCGCGGCAGCGTCCTTCACGATCGAGGCGAACTCGTCGACCTTGGGCACGTAGATGCGCACGCCAACGCCGGTGCGGCCGTCGCGTTCGTCGAGCAAGGCCGCCTTGCGCGACCAGATTTCGTCGATCGCGGCGACGCGCCTGCCGGCACGTTCGGCAGCGTCTTCGGCTTCGATCGCTGCCTGCAGCGTGAGGGCGGCGTCGGTTGCATCGGTGTCGTCGAGAGGGCGTAGCTTGCGAGTGAACTCGACGAAGTAACCGTTCGGATCGCGCACGTAGATCGACTCGATCACCTCGTGGCGCGTCTCGACGGACACATCCAGGCCCTTGGCTTCGAGGCGCTGCTTCCAGGCTTGCAGTTCCTCCACCCCGTCGACCAGCCAGGCGGTGTGGGTGGCGTCGAACACGTGGTCTTCAGGCACCGGCTTCATGGCCGCCCGGCCTTCGAGACCCGCCGGCTGCTCGCTGCCGAGATAGTAGAAGAAGGCGATCGTGCTGCCGTTTCCACTGTCGAAAAAAAAGTGCAGGAAGTCGGGATGCGTGGCCGGGCCCCAGCCACGGGCAGAGATCACGTGCACGAGCGGCAGGCCGAGCTTGTCGCGGTAGAACTCGATGGTTTCGCGCAGCCTCCAGGTCGGGCGGGCAGTGTGGTCGACGCCGCGCAGCGCCGGCGCGGGAAGGTTCGAGGCAGGCATGGGCTCTCCAGGTTCGGGTCAGGCGGGAAAGGTGTCGTGCAGCCAGTGCGCCAGCAGGCGCCCGGCGGCCAGGCGGCCGGGCTCTTCATCAGTCGACAGTGCACGGCCGTGGTGGTCGCCGCGCACGCGTTCGTGGCGCTTGGTCGGGGAGGCGATGTCATCGACGATGCGGCGCACATCGCCCGGGAAACAGGCCTGGTCGCCGGTGTATTCGACGACCAGGACGGGCTGGGTGATCGACGCGGCGGTTTTCGCCAGGCTGGCGTTGGACGACAGGCCCGACCAGGTCGACAGCCAACTCTCCGGCGTGCACTGGCGGGCGAAGCCGACCGCGCCGTAGTTCGACGCGTACGGGTCAGCGCCCCAGAGTGAACCGAACTTGCGATCCGAGGGATCGAGCGAGAGATCGAAGCAGCGCAGATCGCCGTCGGTGCGCCAGACGTTGATGATGGGCGTGTGTGCGGCGACGCGCTTGTCTTCGGCCGTGGCCGCGGGACCGGCCTCCTTGACGCGCCGGCGCGCCGAGAGCCGCCGTTCGATCAGTTGGCGGGCCGTGGCGTCGATGCGGGCCACGCGCTCGCGCTGTGCCGCGCGGTAGCGCTCGACGAACGCAGCGTCGTAACGCGTGCCCTTCGGCCCGGCGTAGCCGTTGTCCGGATTCAGCGGATCGAGCGCAGGATCGACCGACAACGCATCGGTCTCGCTTGCGACTGACGGGTCGATGCAGTTCATCAGCAGCGCGCCCTGACCCGGATGCGGACCGATGAACACCAGGCCGTCGACGGTGGGCATCTCGAGCTCCGCCAGTTGCGTGGGCTTGCCACCCGGTGTCTTGGCGACGCGCTCGGCGCCGGGCAGCGCCGACTGCTGCGCATAGTACGCGTAGAGCCCGGCACCGCCGGAGTTGCCGAGCAACACGATGTGGCGGAAGCCGCGAGCCTTCAGGTGCGCAAGGCCCGTGGCCACGTCGTGCAGCGCGAATTCGTGCTCCAGCCGCAAGTCGTTGCCGACCGAGCGCGGCGCTTGCGACCATGCGGCGTAGCCGGCGCCGACGATGTCGGGAATTAGGTAATGGCAAGCCATGAACTCCCGCGGATGCATGACGCACACGACGGTGTCGCTCGGCGCGGCGGGTTCGTACAACGAGCCGCTGGTCGCCGCATTGTCTGCCGTGCGCAGCACCACATTCGTGGTGGTCGTGCCGGTCGGCACGTTGCGAGGGTTCCAGTCGGTATTGAGGAAGCCGGCGGTGGCCTGTCCCGAGGAAGCGGGTGTGCTCATCTGTCATTTCGCCGCGGTGCGGCGCCTCTCATTGATCTAACTCAATGGTAGGTTGATTTGACAGAGTCGTCAAATATTTGACGTTAGTGTTAACCCTTGCGCAAGTTAGCCCCGCTTGTGTGCCTGTCAGCGTCCCGATGAACGTTTCGTCTGGCTTTCGAACACGGCGAGGGCCTCGCGCATCTGGCCGATGGCGTCATCAATACCAGTGGCCCGTCCGCGCCGCGGCCTGTCGGGCACGAGCATGCGCAGGCCGAAGTCGACGATCGTGGCGGCGACAGCGTCAGCGGAGAGTTCGCCGTCTTCATGGAACCACCAGGCGGTCCAGTTGCACATGCCGATGATCGAAAAGGCCGCGATGCGCGCGTTGGCGTCGCGGCGGAATTGACCGCCTTCGATGCCTCGCTGGATCACGCGCACGAAGTGCTCGAGCAACGCGCGCCGTGCGCCCTGCGCAGCTGAGCGATGCGGCTCGGGCAGGCTGCTTTCGCTGCGCTCGACCACGCGGAACTGCAGCGCGTGCGAGAGGATCAGGCCCGCATGCTGGAGGATCAATTGCCGCAGGGCGTCGTCGGGCGGTAGCTCATCGCGGCCCGAGACCGACTGCGCAAGCTGGCTGGCCTTTTCGGTCACTTCTTCCGTCAGCGCTTCGAGCATCGACTCCTTGCTGGGGAAGTAGTAGTAGAGCGCGGTGCGTGTTGTGCCAACGGCGTCGGCGATGTCGTTGATGTTGGTGCCGCCGAATCCCTTGGCGATGAACAGCAACGATGCCGCATCGAGGATCGCCTGGCGCTGCGCATCGTTGCGCGTGGCCCGCGGCTTGGCAACAGTGGGTGGATTGGTCATATGTTCTCTCGCGTCGGACGCTCATCTGTCCTGCGGCTCATGGCGCCTGCACCGGGATCGTACCGGCACTGAGTCCGGCACAACGAGCTGACCGAGCGATCTGCGGATCAGGTCGTCTGGTCGCCAAGCATGGCCAGTGCTGCCTTGACGGCTGCCCGGTAGCCGCCAGGACCGAGGCCGGCGATCACCGCGGTGGCGACCGCGGACATCAACGAGTGGTGGTACATCTCTTCGCGGCGATGAATGTTGGAGATGTGGACCTCGATGATCGGGCCCGGAAACATCTTCAGGGCATCCATGATGGCCATCGAAGTGAACGAATAGGCGGCCGGGTTGATGATGATCGCGCTGCCCTCGTCGATGGCCTCGTGAATCCAGTCGATCAACTGCGTCTCGCTGTTGGACTGGCGAAACTCCACAGCGGCGGATCCGGCTTCGTCGCGGCACATGGCTTCGATCTCGGCGAGTGTGGTCTTGCCGTAAATCTCGGGCTCGCGCTTGCCCAGACGATTGAGATTCGGGCCATTCAGGATGAAAAGTGGCTTGGTCATGGGGATACGCTTTCAACAGGGCAACGGACTCAGCCCTTGTAGCCCATCACGCGTGGGAGCCACAGGACGGTTTCAGGCACGAGCGTGATGATCGCCAGCACGACGATCGCCATGCCCATGAAGGGCAAGGCCTCGCGCACCAGGGTCATCAGCGGCTGCTTGGTCATGTTCGCGACCACGAACAGCAGCAGGCCGAAGGGCGGCGTCAGCAGGCCGATCATGATGTTGACCACGACGACCACCCCGAAGTGCACCGTGTCGATGCCGAGCAGCTTCGCCGCCGGGATCAGGATCGGCACGATGATCAGCAGGATGGTCGAGCCTTCGAGCAGGCAGCCGAGGACCAGCAGGATCGCGTTCACGAGCAGCAGGTAGGCCAGCGGCGTCAGGTGAAAGCCGCTGATGAACTGTTGCACCGAGAGTGGGACCTGCTCGATCGTCACCACGTAGTTGAAGACCAGCGCGCCGGCGATCAGCATGCCGACCGAGGTGGTCGAACGCGCGCTGCCGAGCAGCACGTTGTAGAGCTGCCGCCAGGTCATCGAACGATAGATCAGCGCGGATGCCAGCAGCGCGTAGGCCGCGGCGGCCGCGGCGCCTTCGGTCGGCGTCATGACGCCGCCGTAGATGCCGAACAGCAGCACCACCGGCAGCATCAGGGCAGGCAATGCATCGAGCGTGATGCGCGGAATCTCGCGCATCGGGACCGGTGGCTCGACGGGGTAGTTGCGGCGCCGGGCGATGAACGCGTTGGTGATCATGAAGCCCAGCCCCAGCAGCAGGCCTGGCATGACCCCGCCGAGGAAGAGATAGCCGATCGAGGTGTCGGACACCAGCGCGTAGATCACCATCGGGATCGACGGCGGAATGATCGGGCCGATCACGGCCGCCGACGCGGTGATCGCGCCGGCATACGCCACCGGGTAGCCGTTGCGCGTCATCATCCCGATGATCACCTTGCCGATGCCGACGGCATCGGCGATGGCCGAGCCGGACATGCCGGCGAAGATGATGTTGGCGACCACGTTGACGTGGCCGAGGCCGCCGCGGAACCGGCCGACCAGGAGGAGGCAGAACCTGAGCAGTCGATCGGTCAGGCTGCCGCTGTTCATGAGCTCGGCCGCGAGGATGAACAAGGGCACCGCGAGCAGCACGTAGCTGTTGAAGAGGCCGTTGAGGATCTGTTCGGCGGCCGTGCCCAGGTCGAGCCCGGCGAGCAGCAAGTAGAAGATCGAGGCGCCGATCATCGACAGGCCGATCGGCAGGCCGAGGACCGCCAGCCCGACCAGGACGACGATGCAGAGCGTGAAGTGGCTGGGCATGTTCAGGTCGCGTCGTCGGCCATGCTGCCGGCTCCAGGCGATGCGCCCTTGATGGCGCGCCAGGCGAGGACCGCGTGCCTCACGACGATGGCCAGCGCGAAGATCACGTAGACGGAATAAAGGATGTCGAATCGCATGTGCAGGTAGGCCGTGCTCTCGCGCTTCATGAAAGTCACGTAGTTCCAGGAGGCGGGCAGGGAGATGAGAAACAGCACGACGATCGCGATGCTGGAGACCGCGGTAAAGGCCCGGCGGGTGCCCGGAGAGACTGCACCGCAGACGATGTCGAACCGGATCTCGTCGGCATCCGACAGCACGAACGCGGCGCACCAGAGCACGGCCCAAACCCAGCAGAGCACGGTGACCTCGTCGGTCCAACCCAGGGGTTGGTTGAGAAGGTAGCGAAACCCGATCTGCAGCAGGAACGAGACGAACATCAGCGCCATGAGCGCCACGGCCACATCGTTTGCGCGCCTGCGCAACCAAGAGCCCGCCGTGCGAAGTCGAGTCATCATCGTCTGTGGTCTCCTGCTGTTTCCGGCGCCCGACCGGTCATCGGGTCGAAAGCCGCGCAAGCCGCTCAGCGTGGGAGTCGAGCCCCCGGTTTCAAAGCGCGTTGATGCGTTCGAGCGCGCCCTTCGGCCATTCGCTGCCGTACTTGTCCACGTACTTCTTCTGCGCGAACTTGCGGAACGCGGCGAGGTCGGGCGTGTAGACCTTCTTGCCTTCCTTCTTGAAGGCCTCGAGCACTTCCTTCTCCTGCGCCACGAACTTGGCCGTGTAGTCGTCGATGGCCTTTTCCGCCGCCGCCTGGAACTGCGCCTGCCGCTCGGGCGGCATCGCGTCCCACAGCTTGGTCGTGATCACCATCACGTCGTAGCCGAGCACGTGCCCCGTGAGCACGAACTGCGTGGTGACCTCGTTGAACTTCATGAGGCGGCTTGCCACCAGGGGATTGTCCTGGCCATCGATCGCCCCCGACTGCAGCGCCGTGTAGACCTCGGCGTAGGCCACCGGCGTGGGATTGACGCCGATCGACTCGCCCAGGAACTGCCAGTACTCGCCGGGTGGCATGCGCAGCTTGATGCCTGCGAGATCGGCCGGCGTCTTGATCTCCTTGGTCGGCTTCAGGTTGACGTTGCGCGAACCGAAGTACACCGGCGTGATGATCTGGATGCCGAGCTGATCGCGCGCCATCTTGATGAATTCGCGGCCCACGTCGCTCTTGAAGGTCTTCTTCAGGTGATCCACGTCCCGGAACAGGTACGCCGAGGTCATGAGAGACCAAGCCGGAACCTGCTTGCTGATGTCGGCCGGCGCGAGGTTGCACATCTCGAGGTTGCCGCGCTGCAGGGCCACCAGTTCGGTGCCCTGCTTGAAGAGCGTGTTGCCCCAGTAGGGCTCGAAATCGAAGTTGTCCTTGATGGCTGCAGCGAAGTTCTTGTAGGCCTCGGTACGCAGGTCCTGTTCGGTGAAGGCCGAACTGAAGCGGAGCTTGGTGCGGGATTGCGCGAATACCTGGGGAACGGCGCCCAGGGCCAGCGCCGAAGCGCCAGCGGCGAGCGTCGCGCGGCGGGAAAAGGTCGAACTCATGAAAGTCTCCTGTTATGGCCGCGGACGCGGTGTCCGGATCGTATTGAATCATCAGACGATATGCAATCTCTAAGATAATCGGGGTATTCTCTGATCCAGGGCCGCTGCCAATTGCAAGCGCGGTCAGTTTCGATCCGGCCAGGAGCTCCACGTGCCAACCGATCTCTCGCCTGAATCCGCGGACAGCGCTTCTGTAGGCGAAGCCGCCTATCGCCGCATTCGCTCGGACATTGTTCTGGGCCGTCTGACGCCAGGGCGCCGCCTGCCGCTAGAGCGAATGAAAGAGGCCTATGGGGCCAGCGTCAGCACGCTGCGCGAACTCTTCAATCGCCTTGCCACGGAAGGCCTGCTCGTTGCCGAAGGGTCGCGCGGCTTCCAGGTCACTGCGGTCTCTTCGGCCAACCTGCGCGATGTGGCATCGATGCGGCTCCTGTTGGAGAGCCACGGACTCAAGGAGTCCTTCCTGCGCGGCGACCTCGAATGGGAAGGCCGCGTCGTCTCGGCCCACCACAAGCTGGCCACGATGGAGAAGAAGATGGCGGTGAACGATCCGTATCCTGCGGAAACGTGGCGCCAGTACGACTGGGCGTTTCACCTTGCGCTCATCTCCGCATGCGCATCCGACCTGCTGCTGCAGACCTATACGTCGATCTGCGACAAGTACCTGCGCTACCAGATGATCGCCGCCATCTTTCGAGGCCAGGAGGCGGCCGACGAGCACCGCGTGCTGCTCGAGTGCGCACTCGCCCGAGACTGGCAGCGCGCGCAGCAGACGCTGACCACGCACGTCGAGGAGTGCGTCACGCAGATGGCATCGGTGCTGGACGCCAGCGGCGTTCCGCTCGAAGCCGCCCGTTGAGCCGGGGGCCGCAAAGATGTCGCTTCTAGGCAGTGCAGCATTGGCCATGTGGTGGGACATGGCGCCCGAAACCAAGTCCGAGTTCGAGGACTGGCATTCTCATGAACATTTTCCCGAGCGGCTCGGTGTCCCCGGATTCCGGCGGGCGTCGCGCTGGACAAGTGCCACTGGAGACGAAGGCATCTTCGTCCTCTACGAGCTTGAGTCGTACGACGTGCTTTCGTCGGAGGCCTACCTCAGCCACTTGAACAGCCCGACACCGTGGTCCGCTCGCATGATGCCGCACCACAGGAACATGGTCCGCAGCCAGTGCCACGTGCTGGAGTCGTCGGGAAGCAGCGCTGCACGCCACGCGTTGACCTTGCGTGTTTCGCCACTGCAAGGCCGCGACAAGGACCTGCGCGAATTTTTCGGCAAACTCTGCGCCGCCCTGGCCCGGCGCCCGGGAATCGTGGGCGCGCATCTGTTGCGGCACCAGACGCCACCCATCGCCGAAACAACCGAACAGCGCATCCGCAACTCAGCGGATCGCGTGGCCGACTGGGTGTTCGTGGGCATGGGCTACGAAACGCATGTCCTCGAGTCGCTTGTGAATGCGGACCTCGCTGCGACAGCCTTGCAGGCCTCAGGCGCGGGCGAAGGCGCAATCAGCGGTTTGTACTCGCTCTCGCATTCGGCGACGCCCGAAGACATCCACCGGCGTTGAATCTTGCGGGCTGTTGGGTGGGGCGGAACTTGTCGGCGCTACCTCCCCGTCACGATCACCGTCTAGATCAGGAGGCGTGCCCGTCAGCGCTTGGTCTCCAGCCGGGCCTTGCTACTGCGAAGAAGTCACGATATCCGGCGTCTACCGTCAGATAGAGCGGGTTTGCCGTCTGGCCTGCGGCTAGAGTCCCCGCAGCCGCGTCGCCCGCTGCGGCACGAACAACAACGGCGAGCCCCATGCCCAGACGCAAAAAGTCGAGTGCTGTAAACGACATGATCGAGGTGGTGTCGATGCTCCCGTGGTGGACGGGCGCGGCGATGGCCCCCGTCTGCTACGTGCTCCTGCATGCGTGGGCCGTGCGTGTTGCGGCCGAGATGACGACCAAGCCGCAGCTCACGTCAGGCATCTACTACGCGCTGGCCTCCATCGGCCAGTATCTGCTGCCCTTCATCTGCCTTGCCGGCGCGGCGATGTCCGCATGGCGGCGCCACCAGAGAAAGACGCTGGCCGACAACGTGAGCGCCGCGAAATCCGCGGATGTACTTGAAGGCATGAACTGGCGCGAGTTCGAGCTGCTCGTGGGGGAGGGATTCAGGCGCAAGGGCTTTCAAGTCGAGGAGTTGGGAGGCACGGGGGCCGATGGCGGCGTCGACCTCGTGTTGCGAAAGGGCGGCGAGAAGTACCTGGTGCAATGCAAGCAATGGCGCGCATACAAAGTTTCGGTGCAGGTGGTGAGGGAGCTCTACGGGGTGATGGCCGCGAGCGGGGCTGCGGGCGGGTTCGTGGTGACCTCCGGGCGGTTCACCGCTGATGCGCGGGAGTTTGCTCAGGGGCGGAATGTCGAGTTGATGGATGGCAAAGCGCTCTTTGAGTTGATTCGGTCGGTGCGTGGGATGGTCCGGGATGTGCCGTCGCGCAGTGTTGAAGGCAAGGGGCGGGTTGACCCGGAGGTTGCCAGCAACGCATCGGCGGTTCCGACGTGCCCGCGATGCGCTGGGCAGATGGTGCGGAGGACCGCGAAGAAGGGCCCAAATGCGGGTGAGTCTTTCTGGGGGTGCGCGGCATTTCCGAGATGCAGAGGCATCGCGTGAACGCGGATGAGGGTTGCGTACGACGAGGCTGTGGGTATGCGCCACCGAGGCGGCTCAAGCGTCGCTGAAGTTCGGTTTCCAAAACGTCGGTCTCTCCGAAATCGTGGCGCTGACGGTGCCCGGCAACGCGCGTTCTCGTCCCGTGATGTCCAAGCTCGGGATGACGCGAACACCCATCGATGACTTCGACCATCCGCTCGTCCCGGCTGGTCACCCGCTGACAAGGCATGTCCTCTATCGCTTGTCCAAAAATGCATGGCTCGCCAGGATGACATCAGCCGGGCACCGACAAGACTGTCAACACTTTCCGACTTGAAAACTGCGCCGCCGGAAGTTATCTTCTTGCGCGCCAAGTTTTTAGAGGAGGTGTCATGTCCGTTGAATTCTTGAGGCAGATTGCAAGCTCGCCGCTTCCCAGATCGTTTGCAGCGGCGGACGATATCGACGCGATCAGGGTCCTGCGTCAGGCCGGCCTGGTTCTCGCGCTGATCGACGAGCCGCCTGAGCGTGGCGCCAGGGTTCTGGCCATTACGGAGAAAGGGAATAACGAGCTACTTCAGTTTCATTACCCGGAAGCTCGTCAGAAGCCAGGCTTCGCAAAGGTCGGCTGGTTGCAACTCGCCGCAAGGCGTGCACGCGAAGCGATCAAGTCGTCCCGTCGGCATGACGGCGCATAAGCTTGTCCGTGTTCAACCAGCTGCCATGAAAGAAAGGAGTTGACGATGTCTTGCGGATTTGGCTCTGCCCACTCGGGAAACGCCCAACGACAACCCCGGCCGCGGAAGGTCCGTCATGTGATGAGCGAGAAGGAGATCGAGGCGTACCTCGCCGCCAAGGACACCGTACGCCGCATCAAACGCGCCGCACCGCTCTTCGCCTCTTTCCAGCGGCCAAGGATTCGCTGAGGTTGATCGCCGCCAGGCCACCTGGTTGACGCCGGACTCCCGGCTTTCCATTCCCCAGAGGAGCGACTCGCGATGGCTGTCCCGGACATCGGCCCTTTCTTCCATGGCACGCGGGCGGACCTCCAGGTGGGCGACTTGCTCACCCCGGGCTTCCGCTCAAACTACGACGGCCGCGTCGTCATGAACCACATCTACTTCACCGCCTCGCCGAAGGGCGCGGGGTTGGCCGCCGAGATGGCAAAGGGCGACGGCCCGGGCCGCGTCTACATCGTCGAACCCACGGGCGCCTTGGAAGATGACCCGAACGTGACCGACAAGAAATTTCCAGGCAATCCCACTCGCTCCTATCGCAGTCGGGAGCCGCTTCGGATCGTCGGCGAACTGGAGCGCTGGGAACTCTTTGATGCGGAGTACATCCGGCAGCTCAGGGAGCGCGTACGCGCAGGCATGGGAGAGATCATCAACTGAACGGCCTGTCGAGTTGCATGCCGCATGTGGCAGGTTGGGTTGCCGCCGCGGCGATGGTGCGGTAGCCTCCCGGCTGCAAAAGTGTTCACCAGGAGTCTTCTGATGCCCCGTCGCCTCGTTCTTTCCACCGCCGCCGCCGTTGCAGTTGCCGCTGCCTTGATCGCCGGGTGCGGTGCCATGCGGTCGTCGGGCAGCAATCCGATGAGCTTCTTCATTACCAGTGTCAACCCTGGCAAGGGCGGCGACCTCGGCGGGCTGGCCGGAGCCGACCGCTTCTGTCAGTCGCTGGCGACCAGCGCCGGGGCGGGAAACAGGACTTGGCGCGCTTACTTGAGCACTGCCGCGATGAACGGGCAGCCGGCTGTCAACGCGCGCGACCGGATCGGCACCGGACCGTGGACCAACGCCAAGGGCGTCGTCGTCGCCACCAGCGTGGCCGACCTGCACAGCGCCAGCGCCAAGCTCGGCAAGGACACGTCGCTGAACGAGAAAGGCGAGGTTGTCTCCGGCTTCGGCGATCCGGTGAACCGCCACGACATCCTCACCGGCTCGCGCCCCGACGGCACGGTGGCGGTGCCCGATCCCGGCAAGGACACCACATGCGGCAACTGGACCCGGAGCGACGGGGGCTCCGCCATCGTGGGCCACCATGACCACCGGGGCACCAATCCGGACCCGGTGGCCAACGCTTCGTGGAACTCTTCTCACGGCACGCGCGGCTGCAGCGTCGACCAGCTCAAGATGAGCGGCAGCGCGGGCCTGATGTACTGCTTCGCGACCCACTGACCTGGTTAGATGGGGCGGGCCTCCGCTGGCGTGATTGAACCCGCCGTCCAATCTGACTTTCAGTCTTGACGACGGCTTCCGGAAAGGTCCGATGTGCGGAATGGCGCGCAAAGCGACCATTCGCCACGGCCTCTTGCGGCCCTTTCGCGAGGCGCTGCATCAACCCTCGCCGGCCCCGGCTGCAGCCCCTTACCACCGCGGCAAATCGTCCGCCCGCTTCCGCTCCACCCGCGCAGCACCCCAGACCACGTGCAGCTTTCGGCCCTCCCGCGCCAGGCTATCCGCCACCTTCTCGATCACATGGCGCCGCCGCATGCTGCCGCCCGGCACGTCCAGCTCCCAAAGCTCCAGGGAGCCGTCGGGCCTTTCCTCCACGAGCATGGAGAAGCGGCCATAGCCATCGCGGTATTGGAGGGTGCGGCAGTACATCGGGGATTCGTGGAAGAGGGAAGCGCCAGTGCGTAACCGCAGGTCCGCGAAAGTTCCCTTTGCGACTCGGAACCGCGCCTTCGCCGCCAGTGCACTAGGCTCGGAGAAGCGCAGCGCCTCGGGTGCCGCATCCTCGAAAAAGCTCAAGAAGCGTCGGTGCGTGCCGCTCGAACCGCGATGTCGAAATGCAGCACGTCTTCGCGCACGCCCAGCTTCGAATACAACGCCACCGCCGGCGCATCCGGCGGGTCTGCCTGGACGAAGATGACATAGGCTCCACGCTCCGCGCCGACGCGCTGGAGCTCACGGATCAACCCGGTGGCCACCCCCTTTCGCCGGTGCGCCGCGGCGACGGCAAGGTCGTAGATGTAGATCTCGCTGCGCTCCTGCTCGAACTTCCTCAGTTCGTACGCAGCGAGGCCCCCGATGACTTGCGAACCTTCCACGGCGGCCAATGCAATGAAGGTGTCGCTGGCGAGCAGTTGCCGCAGGTACTCCGGCCGAGGCCGCTTGGCGCCGTAGGTGTCTGCGTCCTCGAAAGCCTCGCCGAAGACGCCGAGAAGCGCGTTCATGAGCTCCCCCGAATCCCCGGAGAGACGCTGGATGGCGTACGACGAAGTGCGTGGCATTGGCTTGCTGCAAGTTGAATGCGCTGCATTGTGCATTTGCAGAGAGATCAATTCCAATCGACACGGGACTGGCTCATCACGCGGGCATCGAGAAGATCCGCTCGAGCTTTGCGCTCAAGCAGGTGCGCTACAAGACGGCGCTGCCCTTGCCCGGGCCTCGCATGCGTTGATCGTGCGCTGATCCAGGCCAACCGGGCGCGCCGGGCTGGGCCAGCATGAGCGCGAACAGCTCACTGCGGAAATGGATACCGATCCGCGCAAAGGCGCGGTTGCGGTAGGTCTTGACGGTGGGCAGGCTGATGCCGAGGTCCACCGCGATGCCCTCCTGCGACATGCCCTGGAGGATGCGGGTGCAGACATCGAGCTCGCGCGCACTCAGCGCCGGCTGCAGGTCCAGCAGCCGCTCGCGCATGCCCGGGTTCGACACGGGGCTTGCCAGCGCAATGTGCTTGCGTGCCAGCGCCATCAGCAGGCCGCCGAGGCGGCCGAACTCGGCGAGCTGGGTGTCGCTGAGCGCGCGCTGGTGCCGGTGCCGGTAAAAGTTCAGCGCCAGGAGCGAGTCATCGGCTTCGTCCTGGATCACCGACACGCGCTCAACCACGCCGTGCGCCTCGTAGACCTTGGCGCGATGCTCGGGCGCGACTTCGCCAGCCGTGATGTGGCACAGGCGCAGCGCCTCGCCGGTGTCCCGCTGCATGGAGGGCGGTTGCGCCCGCAGGGTGCGATCGCCGGCGATCGGACCGGAGAGGTACGCACGCCAGCAATCACGGGTGGTGTCAGGCACGCCCAAGCTGGCGCTGAAGAAAATCGCCGGCTGCGCGCCGATGCGGTAGACCGACACGGAGTCGAGCGGCAGCAACCCGTGCAGCCCGTCGAGCAGGGTCGCGCCGAATCCGGGCTCCCCGAGGCTCGACACGGCCGCGGCCAGTCCGTGAGGGGCAGTGGGGGCAGGGTCGGGGGTCCAGGTGCGCATGGGGATCGAGGGTTGTCCCGTCATCTTCCGGGATGACAGGGCTGCACGGCCACCGGACTTACGCTAGCCGGATGACCGACCCCCTCGCACCGCCCGCGCTCGAATATTTCGCCGACCTGCAGGTGGACGTCGGCACGCCACAGGTGCTGGGGCAGGGGCCGGCCGGGCTGCGCCGCGTGGTCGCGATCCATGGTGGCAGCGCGCAAGGCGTTGGCTGGCGCGCACGCGTGCTGCCGGGAGGCAGCGATTTCCAGCTCATCGCCAGCGACACCCTGTCGATTCTCGATGCGCGCTACGGCCTGGAGACCGAGGCCGGGGAGCAGGTCTACGTGCAGAACCACGCGGTGCGCAGTGCGCCTGCCGAGGTGATGTCGGCCCTGCTGCGTGGCGAAGCCGTCGACCCGGCCCACATCTACTTTCGGTGCGTGCCGCGATTCGAAACCGCGGCGCCGTCGCTTCGCTGGATCAACGAGCGCGTGTTCGTCGGCGTCGGGGTGCGGCATCCCGCGCAGGTGGTGATGCGCTTCTTCGCGCTGGCCTGATCGCAATCCAATTCTTCCCTGGAGGCACCATGAACCGACCTGCACGCCGCAGCCTTCTCGCCTTCTTCGTCGGTGCTGCGCTGGTCCCTGTCGTCCACGCGCAGGCGAGCGGCTACCCCGCACGCCCAGTGCGCCTGATCGTGGGCTTTCCCGCCGGGACCGGCCCGGACATCGTCGCGCGGCTGCTGGCGCAGAAGCTGTCGGAGACCTGGGGCGGGCAGGGCGTGATCGTCGACAACAAGCCGGGCGCCGGTGGCCTGATCGCGGCCGGCGAAGCGGCGCGTGCGCAGCTCGACGGCTACACGCTGATGCTGGGCGAGACCGGCCAGCTCAGCATTGCTCCGAGCAGCTACAACAAGCTGCCTTACGACCCGCAGAAGGACTTCATTCCGGTGAGCCAGGTGGTGAGTTCGGACTTCGTGCTGCTGGTCAACCCGCAGAAGGTGCCGGCGAAGAACGTGAAGGAGTTCGTCGCCTGGACGCAGCAGCAGAAGGGGCTGTTCCTTGCGACCTTCGGCGCCGGCACGCCTGGGCACTTCGGTGCGTACATGTTTGGCGAGGCGGTCAAGCAGAAGCCCGAGCCGGTGCACTACAAGACCACGGCCGACGCGCTGGGCGGGCTGTTCAGCGGCGACGTGCAGGGCGTGTTCGCCAGCGTCGGGCTCGCGGCGCCGAACGTGAAGTCGGGCAAGCTGGCCGCGCTCGGCACCACCGGCGCGTCGCGCAGCCCCTCGCTGCCGGACGTGCCCACGATCAAGGAGCAGGGCTATCCGACCCTGGAGTTCAACTCCTGGTTCGGGATCGTGGCGCCCGCGCGCACGCCGCCCGAGATCGTCGCGAAGCTCGGCGCCGACATCCAGAAGGCGGTGAGCTCGCCGGACGGCCGGCAGAAGATCGAGGACGCAGGCTTCCGCGTCACGGGCACCACCGGCGCGGAGTTCGCGCGCATCATTGCGGCGGACACGGCAAGCTGGGGCAAGGCAGTGGCCGCAACGGGCTTCAAGGCGGACTGAGCGTCACCGCGGCGCGTCCAGCACGATCTGCCCGGCCGTCAGCGTATTCACGGTCGCGCCGGCAATCTCCATCATGATGCTCGCGCGGTCTGCGGCCATGTAGGCGGTCAAGTGCAGAACGGGACGTTCGTCCATGTCGTGCATCAACCGCACCAGCTTCAATAGCGGCGCACCCACCTCGGTCTGGATCAGTGCGGCTCGCTGCGGGTCGCTCACCGTCGCGCTGAACTCCTGCACCACGCGGCCGAACTGCACGCCCTGCATCATCAGGATCTCGTAGAGCGCCTTCTTCTTGAGCGCAGTGGCGGTGACGCGGCGGCCGACGGCCGCGGGCACCCACGCATCCGTCAGCATTGCCGGCTGGCCGTTGCGATTGGATCGAATGCGCAGCGCGTGGACCGCCTTCTCGCCGGGCACAATCTGCAGCAGCCTCGCCACATCGGCCGGCGGTGGGGCCTGCTCGACCTCGAGCACGCGGACGATCGTCTCGATCGCCGTCTGGCGCAGGCTGTCGATCACGCTGAGGCTGGGCATCGGCCGCATCTGCCCGGGCTCGCCCCGCACGAAGGTGCCGCGGCCATGCCGGCGCTCGACCAGGCCCTGCGCCGCCAGGTCCCCCAGTGCGCGCCGCACGGTAATGCGCGAGACGCCGAATCGCTCGCAGAGCGCTTCCTCGTTAGGCAACGCGCCGCCCGGAAACAGCCCCCGCGAAATCTCGTCGCGCAGCACCAGGTAGATCTGCCGGTGCAAGGCGGTGCCGCGTGCCCCGTTCATCGGCGTGGTTCCAGTCGACAAGTTCATGGCCGGAGCATAACTTCTTGACTTGTTGTTATGTTGTGATAGTCTTAGAACAACTAACTGTTTGACACCGCCCGATTCACCGCGCTTAGAGACCGCCGCCCATGACCCTGCACACCTCCCTTCGCGAACTGCTCGCCGCGCCCGGCATGCTCATCGCCCCTGGCGCCTACGACGGCATCGGCGCACGGCTGATCGAGCAGGCGGGCTTCAGCGCCGTGTACATGACCGGGGCCGGCACGGCGGCGGCGCGCGGCTATCCCGACTTCGGCTTGCTCGACATGGGCGAGATGGTGGCCAACGCCGCCTCGATGGCGCGCGCCATCGGCGTGCCGCTGATCGCAGATGCCGACACCGGTTACGGCAATGAGCTGAACGTGACGCGTACGGTGCGCGAATACGAATCGCGCGGCGTCGCCGCGATCCACATCGAGGACCAGGTCTCGCCCAAGCGCTGCGGCCACCTGGACGGCAAGGAAGTGGTCTCGCGCGCGGAATTCGTCTCCAAGATCCGCGCCGCGGCCGATGCGCGACGCACGAAGGAGTTCGTGATCATCGCGCGCACCGATGCGCGCGCCATGTTGAGCCTGGACGAGGCCATCTGGCGCGGCAACGCGGCGCTCGATGCCGGTGCCGACCTGGTCTTCGTCGAAGCCACCCAGTCGCTCGAAGAAGTGGCGGCGGTGCCCAAGGCCGTGAAGGGGCCGTGCCTGCTCAACGTGGTCCCGGGCGGGCGCACGCCGAACTTCGACCTTCGCGAAGCCGAGGCCATGGGCTACAAGCTCGCGATCCTGCCCGGCCTGATGCTGGCCGCCGCGATCCAGGCCGGCGATGCGGCGCTGGCCCAGCTCAAGGCCACGCACAAGGCACCCGAGGTCACGCAGAACGTGGCCCAGACCTTCCGCCGCTTCGGCGCCGACGAGTGGGATGCACTGCGCCAGCGCTTCAACGCCGGCGCCGCGATGGAAGCCAAGTGATGGCTGGCCGCACGCTCTTCGACAAGATCTGGGACGCCCATGTCATCCGCGACCTGGGCGATGGCTGGGCGCTGCTCCACATCGATCGTCACCTGCTGCATGACTTGTCCGGGCCGCCGGCACTCGCCGAGGTGACGGCGCGCGGCCTGCCGGTGCATGACCCGGCACTGGTCTTTGCGACGCCCGACCACGCGGTGTCGAGCCGGCCCGGGCGCAACGGCCTGACCTACGCGCCGGGCGGCAAGCTGTGGACCGCGCTGCGCGACCGTACCCGATCTGCCGGCGTGCGCCTGTTCGACCTGGGCGAGCCGGGGCAAGGCATCGTGCACGTCATGGGCCCGGAGTTGGGCATCGTGCTGCCGGGCCTCACCGTGGTTTGCGGTGACAGCCACACCTGCACCAATGGTGCGCTGGGTGCGATGGCCTTCGGCATCGGCTCGTCGGAGAGCACGCATGCCCTGGCCACGCAGACGCTGCGCCAGCAGAAGCCGCGGCGCATGCGCATCCGCTGCAACGGCAGCCTGCGTTCGGGCGTCACCGCCAAGGACCTCGCGCTGCACATCATCGGCAAGCTGGGTGCTGCGGCCGGCGTGGGCCACGCGATCGAGTACGCGGGCAGCGCCATCGAGGCCATGGAAGTCGAGGCCCGTCTCACGCTGTGCAACCTGACGGTGGAACTCGGCGCGCGCTGCGGCATGGTGGCGCCTGACCCGCGCACCTTCGACTACTTGCGTGGCCGTTCCTTCGCGCCGCAGGGCGAAGCTTTCGACGCGGCCGTTGCGCAATGGCGGCTTCTGGCCAGCGATGCCGATGCCGTCTTCGATCGCGAAGAGTCCATCGACGTCTCGCTCATTCGGCCCACGATCACCTGGGGCACGAGCCCCGAGCACGCCATTGCCATCGACGCGCGCGTGCCCGATCCGCAAGCAGTGGCCGATCCCGCGCAGCGTGACACGCTGGCGGCTGCGCTCGACTACATGGGCCTGAGGGCAGGGCAGCCCATTGCCGGCACGCCGGTCGACTGGGTGTTCATCGGCTCGTGCGCCAACTCGCGCATCACCGACCTGCGTGCTGCCGCCGAGGTGGCGCGCGGCAGGCAGGTGGCGCCGGGCGTCACGGCTTGGGTGGTTCCCGGCTCCGAGAACGTCAAGCGTGCAGCGGAAGCCGAAGGCCTGCGCGAGGTGTTCGAAGCCGCCGGCTTTGCCTGGCGCGAGCCGGGCTGCAGCATGTGCGTGGCGGCCAACGGCGAGCAGGTGCCGCCGCAGAAGCGGTCGGTGTCGACGTCCAACCGGAACTTCGTCGGGCGGCAGGGGCCGGGGGCGCGCACGCACCTGGCGAGTCCGGCGATGGCGGCTGCTGCGGCGATTGCCGGTTGTATTGCGGATGTCGGGAGCATCGCATGACCATTCCCCCCTTCACCATCGTCACCGGACCGGCCCCCTACCTGCCGCGCGCCAACATCGACACCGACGTCATCATCCGCATCGAGCGCCTGACCTCGCTCCCCAAGGAGCAACTCGGCCCCTACGCGATGGAGGCCTTGCGCTACCGCGCCGATGGCAGCGATGACCCCGATTTCATCCTCAACCGGCCCACCTTCCGAGGCGCACCGATCCTGCTGGCCGGCGACAACTTCGGCTGCGGCTCCTCGCGCGAGGGCGCAGTGTGGGCGCTGCAGGGCATCGGCGTGCGCTGCGTCATCGCGCCGAGCTTCGGCGACATCTTCTACAGCAACTGCTTCCAGAACGGCGTGTTGCCGATCCGCCTGCCGGCGCCCGACGTCGAGGCACTCGCCGTGGCCTGCGCCGAAGGAGCCCCGCTCACGGTCGATCTCGAACGGCGCATGTTGATCGCGCCCTCGGGCGCGCAGGTGGCGTTCACCATCGACCCGCTGCGCCGCGAAGCCTTGCTCCATGGCCTGGACGACATCGGACTCACGCTGCGCGACGAAGCCCTCATCCGCACCTGGCAGCAGGCCGACCGCGTGCAGCGCCCCTGGGCCTGGCCGCCTGCGCCCGCAGCCTGCTGAAGGAGACGACATCGATGCCCACCGACACCGTCATGGAACAGGAAGAAGTGCGCTGCGTGCTGATGCGCGGCGGCACCAGCAAGGCGCTGTTCTTCCACGAGGCCGACTTGCCGCCGGCCGGCGCGGCACGCGACCGCCTGCTCAAGCGCGCCATGGGCTCGCCCGACGTGCTGCAGATCGACGGCCTGGGCGGCTCCCGCCTGGTGACCTCGAAGGTGGCGATCATCCGGCGCTCCGAGCGCGCCGATGCGGATGTCGACTACACCTTTGCGCAGATCGACGTGGAGCGCGACATCGTCGGCTATGACGCCAACTGCGGGAATATCTCGTCGGCCGTCGCGCCCTTCGCCATCGACGAGGGGCTGGTCGAGGCGACCGAGCCGCTGACCACCGTGCGCATCCACAACACCAACACCGGCACCCTGCTGGTGTCGAAGGTGCCGGTGAAGAACGGCAGGGCGCGCTTGCTCGGCGACTGCGCCATCGCGGGCGTGCCGGGCACCGGTGCCGAGATCCTCATGGACTACGGCGGCACCATCGGTGCCAAGACCGGCAAGCTGCTGCCGACGGGGCAGGTCACCGATTTCGTCACGCTCGAGGACGGCCGGCGTATCGAGGTCTCGGTGGTCGACGCGGCGACCCCTTGCGTCTTCATCGCCGCCGGCTCGCTCGGCCTCACTGGCAGCGAGCTGCCGCCGGCGATCTCTGCCGACCGCGTGCTCATCGAGACCATCGGCGAACTCCAGTGCAAGGCGGGCGAGCGCATCGGCCTCTATGCACACTGGGACGATGTTCATCTGCCCGGCCTGCCGCTCGCGGTGATCGTCGCGCCGCCGGCCGACTATGTCGATGTGAACAAGGCGACGGTGAAGGCGAGCGACTGCGACCTGCGCGCGCGCCTCGTGTTCCTCGGCAAGTGCCACGACAGCATGGCCGGCACCGGCTCGATATGCACTGCTGCGGCTTCGCGCGTGCCCGGCACGCTGGTCAGCCAGGCCGTCGGAGCGAGCACCACGAGCGACACGCTGCGCATCGGCCATCCGCTCGGCGTCATGGCGGTGAAGGTGGTTGCGCAGCCCGATGCCGAACCTGCACGCACCGCCTTCTCGGCCCTCGGGCTCACGCGCACGGCGCGCCGCCTGATGGCCGGCACCGTGTACGTGCCGGTCGCCTAAGCGCCCCGATTCCTTACAAGCACGGAGACAATCCCATGAAATTCGCCTTCGCGACCGCGCTCGCGTTCACCTGCATCGCAGCACATGGCCAGGGGCAAGCGCAAGGCGCCCTTCCCGACAAGCCATTGCGCATCGTCGTCGGCTACCCGGCAGGACAGACCGTGGACATCGTGGCGCGCAACTTCGCCGCCGCCCTCGGCAAGGAGATCGGCCAGCCGGTGATCGTGGACAACCGGCCCGGCGCCAACGGCAGCCTCGGCGCGCAGGAGGTGAAGAGGAGCGCACCCGACGGCAGCACGCTGCTGCTGGGCACGCTGGGGCAGATGGCCATCAACCCGACGCTGTACAAGAAGCTGCCCTACGACACGCTGAAGGATTTCACGCCGGTCTCGCAGGTCAGCACGGGCGCGTTGCTGCTCGTCGCCACGCCCACCTTCGCGCCCAACAACCTGCAGGAACTCATCGCGTACGCCAAGGCGCGACCGGGCAAGGTGGACTTCGCTTCCGGAGGCAATGGCATCACCGCCCACCTGGCGATGGTGGTGCTGGAGAAGCAGGCGGGGCTGCAGCTCAACCATATCCCCTACAAGGGCTCGCCCGCTGCCGTGACCGACGTCATGGGCGGCCAGGTGCCGATCATGTTCGACGCGCTGGCGGCCACCTTGCCGCAAGTCAAGACGGGCAAGCTGAAGCCACTGGCGATCTCCAGTCTCAAGCGCAATGCCCAGTTGCCGAACGTGCCCACCCTCGACGAGCAAGGCTTGAAGGGCTTCGACATCAGCTCGTGGGTCGGCTTCCTCGCACCTGCGGGCACGCCTGCAGCCACCATCGATGCGCTGAACGCCGCGATCCGGCGGGTGGCTGCCAACCCCGGCGTCCAGGAATCCATCCGTGCCACCGGCGGCGAGCTGGAGATCACGAGCCCGGCCGAGTTTGGCCGCTTCCTTCGGGCCGAGGTGAAGAAATGGGGCGCCGCGGTGGTCGACAGCGGCGTTCAGATCGATTGAGGTTTCTCGACGCGGTGACGGCCGCGACGCATCTGCCGACCGCGCCTTTCCGATCCCAAGACAAAGGAGACATGAAGATGATGAAGAGCTTGTTTCGACCCGCGTGGCGCGGCCTCGGGCACGCCGGCCGGCGGCTGCGCCCGTGCATGGCCGCGCTGGCCGGAGTGGCTGCCGCAGCGGCGGCGGGCCTTCCGCTCGGCGCTGCCGCGGCCGATTGGAAGCCGGACCACCCGGTGACGATGGTGGTGCCCTACGCGGCGGGCGGTGGCACCGATGCACAAGCGCGGGTGGTGGCCAAGGAGCTGTCGCAGCTCTGGGGCCAGCCTGTCGTGGTCGAGAACCTCGATGAACACGGTGGCCACGCCACTCCCGCCGCGGGCCGGGATGCCGCCGGCATCTCGAATTGACGCACTGAACGCACTGAAACCACCGACACCCCAAGGAGCAGACATGAGCAGACTCGACATTGCCGGCGACGCCCGGCGCACCATCGATGTGATCCGTAACGGCGGCATCGCCATCGTGCCCAATGACACCGGCTACGCCTGCTGCGGTTCCTCCATGGATCCCCTGAAGAAGATCTACGACACCAAGCGCCGCGGCAGCCACAAGCGCAACGCGATGGCTGCCGACCTCGAGACGCAGCGCGAGCTGCACACGCTTGCGCCTCGGGCGCAGCAGATGGTGGAGGCGCTCGTCGTCGACCACGACCTGCCCCTGGGCGTGGTCGGCACGTTCCGGCACGACCACCCGTTGATCCGCAAGCTGGACGACGACGCCATCAAGGCGAGCACGGCGGTCGGCACGATCGGCACGCTGGTCAATGCAGGCGTCTTCCACGCAGAGCTGTGCCGCCTGAGCCGCGAGGAAGTCGTGCCGCTGTTCGGCTCGTCGGCCAACCTGTCGGGGACCGGCACTCGGTTCAGCGTCGAGGACATTCCAGATGAACTCAAGCAGATCGCCGACATCACCATCGACTACGGCCTGCGCCGCTATCACATCTACCGCCGGGCAGGCACGCTGATCAACTTCGAGACCATGGAGGTGATCCGCATCGGCGCCTGCTATGAACTGATCTCGGGCGTTCTCAAGCGCTGGTTCGATGTCGAGCTGCCGCCGGACCCGGGCGTCGAGGCGCTGCCCTCCGGGCACCTCAACGAGTTCGCATTGAAGAACGTCCAGTAGGTAGCGGCCATGCGCGCAGCGCTCTTCGATCCTCGGCGCCGTTCCGTGCTTGCCGGCGGCGCAGCCGCTATCGCGATGGCGATGCTGGGCGGCCGTGCCCAGGCGCAAGCCTGGCCGGGCAAGCCGGTGCGCCTGCTGCTCGGCTACACCCCGGGCGGTTCCTCCGACATCCTGGCGCGCGAGCTCTCGGTGCCGCTGGGAAAGCTGCTGGGCCAGCCCGTGGTGGTCGACTACAAGCCCGGCGCGAGCGGCACCATTGCCGCGGCCGAGGTGGCGCGGTCCGCGCCCGACGGCTACACGCTCGGCCTGCTCGACAACGCGCCGCTGACCATCGTGCCCTCGCTGCGCAACCCGGGCTACGATCCGGTGGCCGGTTTCACGGCGGTCGCGATGGCGACCCAGTTGCCGCAGGTGCTCGTGGTGCCGGCGGGCAGCGGCATTCGCAGCACGCACGATTTGGTCGAGGCGATGCGCAAGGAGCCCGGCAAGCTGAGCTATGCGTCGGGCGGCGCCGGCAGTGTCAGCCATCTTGCCGGCGAACTGTTCAAGCTGCGCACGGGAACCCTTCGCGCTGCATGTGCCCTACCGTGGCGCCGTCCCCGCGATCACCGCGCTGATCGCCGGCGACGTGCAATTCGCCTTCCTGACCTACACGGGCACCTCCTCCTTCATCGCCAGCGGCAGGCTGCGGGCGATCGGTGTCAGCTCGCTGCAGCGGCTGCCCGCGATGCCGGACGTGCCGACCGTTGCCGAGGGCGGCGTGCCGAACTTCGATGCGCCGGGCTGGTTCGCGCTCATGGGGCCCGCGGGCCTGCCGCCGGCCGTGACCGCGACGCTGCGCAAGGCGCTGGCCGAGGTGCTCGCCACGCCAGCGTTGGTCGCGCGCATGCAGGAGCTCGGCCAGACAGCGCTCATCGGCCAGACGGATGTGGCGCGCACCATTGCCAACGAACTGGCGATGTGGAAGCAACTCGTCGCCCAGAGAAAGATCGTCATCGACGGATGAGTCCGTCCTGGGCCTGTCGGCGCGCGGTGCCGTGCTGCCCGTCGTGCCGGTGTTCAATGTCAATGCCTGGGGCACTCAAGACGCGGCTTCGGGAGCAGCTCGAGGGGTACAGGCTGCCGGCCGGCCCGGCGGGCTGAAAAGGGCCTGGGGCTCGCCGTCCAGAAGAGTCGAGGAGATCGCGCAGATATGAAAGTTGGCGCGTTCCAGATCACTGATCAGGTCGAGGTGCTGTGAGCTGGTCTCGATGCTCTCAGGCGTACCGTCCGTCAAGCGCGCCAGATGGGCATGGCTGCATTCCTTCACACGCTCTCCGTACCTCCGTCGAGCGGCGGCGAGGTTGCGTGCGTCTTGTGGGCTGCGATGGATGAACACTGCCATCGCAAGGTTCAAGTTCGCGAGTGTCAAGGAGTACAACTCTTCGATCTCGCGAAGCCCCGCAGCGGAAAACTGCTTGCCCCCAGCGATGTTGCGTTTCTCGACGCGTTGCAGCAGGCGCTCGATGATGTCGGCCACTTGCTCGAGGTTGATTGCGAAAGTGGCAATCTCCGTCCAGCGCTGGTCATCCTCGGCGCTCAAGGACTTGCGCGAGAGGCGAGTCAGGTAGTGCTTGATGCCCGAACACAGCGCGTCGACCTCGTCGTCCATCCCCTTCATCTGGCGGGCGAGCGCTGAATCACTCTGCTGGATTGCGCGAAGGCTCCCCCGAATCATTGTCTCGACGAGATCCGCTTCATGGATCGCTTCGCGAGCTGCGCACGAGATGGCCAAGCTCGGCAAGGACAGCGAATCCGCATGAAGGCGCAGCGGACGGCCTTCGTGCGCGACGTCGGATCGATCGCGCAGCAAGAGCTGAATGACCGCTGAGAACTTCTCCGTGAAGCACAAGCAGAGCAATGCCACCGCGACGTTGAACGCCAGATGAAAGCCGACGACGACAGTGCCGTGCGAGAGGCTCGACGCTTCGGCGACGTCCAGCCATAGCGCGGTGAACGGCGCGAACAACGCGACGCCACAGACCTTGAAGAGCAGGTTGCCCAATGGCAGCCTTCGTTCTTCGACGCTGCAGCGCGAAGCGTTCAGGACGGCCAGCAGCCCACTGCCGAGATTGGCGCCGAGCACGAGGCCGATGCCGGCCGACGTCGATACGGCACCGGTCGCCGCGAGCGTGCCTGTGAGAATCACGATGGCAAGGCTCGAATAGGCAGACACGGTGAGTGCTGCACCCACGGTGATCAGGAGCAGTGGATCGCCGCTGACCGAGCCGAGCAGCGATCGCGTCACGGCCGAACCGGTCAGGGCCGATGTCGATGTGCCGATGAGGTGCAGTGCCCACAGCATGAGGCCGACCCCGATCAGGCATTTGCCGAGATGACCCGTCGTGCTTCCTTTTCGCGCCCTGCAAAGGGGAACACCCACCAGGAGGAAGAGGGGCGACATCCACGACAAGTCGAACGAGAAGATCAGTGCCATCACGCTCGTTCCCACATCGGCACCCAACATGAGAGCCAGGGCAAGGGGGAGGCTCAGGATTCGCTGCCCCACGAAGCCCGACACGATCAGCGCAGTCGCCATGCTGGACTGGAGCACAGCGGTGATGGCAAAGCCGGAACCCGCCGCGGTGACCCGGTTTCCAGCAGCGCGCGCGAGCATGTACCGCAGACGGGTACCCGAAGCCTTCAGCAGCGACGAGCGCATCACGCCGCTGGCCCAGATCAGCAGAGCGATCGCAGCGAGCAAGTTCAGGAGCTGCGTCATCGTCGCCGATCACTCCATCTTGACGCCAGCGGCACGCACCACGTCGCCCCAGGCGCGCGTCTCGCTCGCCATGAAGCGCGCGAAGTCTGCCGCACTGCCGCCGCCGGGTTCCGCCCCGTCGTCCGCAAGGGCCCTGCGCACCGCCGGTCGCTGCAGTGCAGCGAGGGTCGCCTCGGTCAACTTGTCGATCACGGCCTTGGGCGTCTTCGCCGGCGCGAGAAGGCCCGCCCACGACGTGACGGAGAATGATTTGAGACCTCCTTCCTTCATCGTCGGAAGGTTGGGTGCCGCGGAAGAGCGCTCGTCGGAGGTCACGGCCAAGCCCTTCAGCTTGCCACCCTTCACATGTCCAATGGCGCTAGGGATGGTTTCGAAGGCGAATTGCACCTCGTTCGACATCACAGCCAGCATCGCCGGCCCGCCGCCCTTGTAGGGCACATGGGTGGCTTCCACGCCGGTCATCGACTTGTACATCTCGCCAGCAAGGTGGCCCGGCGAACCGGTGCCGGCGGAGGAGAAATGCAAGTTATCCGAATTGGCCTTGGTGTAGGCGATGAACTCCTGCAGATTGTTTGCAGGCACCTGAGGCGCTGCCATGAGCAGCAGAGGGTATTTGGCCACCAGCATGATCGGCTCGAAGCTCTTCACCGGGTCGAACTTGAGATTCGAGTAGAGGTTCGGGTTGATCGACTGGCTGCTGAGGGTGGCCATGAAGATGACGTGGCCGTCGGGCGCCGCGCTCGCCGCCAGCTCGGCCGCAAGGTTGCCCGCTGCGCCAGGCCGGTTGTCGACGATGACCGACTGTCCGAGCGTCTCGGTCATGGCCTGTGCGAGCACGCGAGCCAGCTTGTCGGTCGACCCCCCGGGTGCGAAGCCGACGACCATGCGCACTGGCTTCGACGGAAAGGCCTGGGCCTTTGCCGGCTGGATGGCGGCCGTCGTCAACGCCAGTGCCAACGCCGCGACCATTCTTAGACGTGGGTATCTCATCGTGTGTCTCCAGATCTTGTCTACTGATGGAAATCCGAAAGCCCGGCGCGCCGCGCCGGCTGCGCTAGCCGAGCTCGTTCAAAGCCAGCGAGAGCACGTCGAAGTTGCGCAGCCCCCGTGTCGGCACGGGGCGCAACTTTCGGTTGAAGAGCAGCGGCACGCGCTGCTCCGACAGGCCGCCATGCGAGCGCAGCGGCACCGTGAGCCCGGAAAGGTCGTGCTTGTCCGACGACGTGCCCAGGACAGTGAGGCGGTGCGACAGCACGACGAGATCGCCGATGCGAGCGGGTGGAAGCTCGAATCGCGCTGCGGCCTGCTCCCGCGTCAGCACTTCCTCGACGCCGTCGATGGCTGCGATCAACTCGGCCATGACAGGGATGCGCGCGGCCTCGGAGACATACACGGTGGCGTAGGAGCCGAGCGCGCCGTGGTGGACAACGTAGGGGTCGGTGATCGGCAGCAGTACGCGGCCCCCCTTGCCGTCTTCGCCGGCGGCGTCCAGCACGTCCTGCAGGAAGATGATGTTGGGACGGCCGAGCGCATCGGTCTTGGCGTTCATGCCGTGGTCGGCCGTGATCGCGATCACCGCACCCAATTCGTCGAGCTGTGCGAGGTAACCGTCCATCATGGCGTAGAAAGCATTGGCGTCCGGCGTGCCGGGGGCGGCCTTGTGCTGCACGTAGTCGGTCGTCGATAGATACATCAAGTCCGGGCGTTCGGTACGCATGAGCATCACGCCCGCTGCAAAGACAAACTCGGAGAGGTCCGCGCTGTAGACCGAGGGCAGCGGCCTCCCGGTCCTGGCGACAAGAGAGTCGATGCCGTTCCCCTCGATGGTCGCCTCGTCGGCCTTCTCCGCAGAGAAGCAGATGCCCTTCAGCCGGTGTCCGAGCAGTGACCGCAGCTTGTCCTTGGCCGTGACCACCGCGACCTTCTGGCCGGCTGCCGCCATCTCGGCCAGCACTGTGGGCGCCCAAAGGTACTTGGCGTCGTTCATCAGCACTTCCTTCTGCTGCTCCTGGTCGAAGAAGTAGTTGCCGCAGATGCCGTGAACGCTGGGTGGCACGCCGGTCACGATGGACAGGTTGTTCGGGTTCGTGAAGGAGGGCATGACGCAGTTGCCCGACAGCACCGTTCCTCGCCGCGCAAGTGATTCGAGAAATGGCACGGCCTTCGCCTGAATGGCCTGGTTGATGTAGTCCTGCTCGCAGCCGTCAACGCAGACCACGACGGTGGGCGTGAGAGGCAGGCGATAGGAGCGGTTGTTGACGGTGATCGATGCTGGGTTCATGGACGGGACTCTAAGCCGTCAACATTCCTGACGCCATCGACTAATATTGCTGTTCGTGTGAGAAAAACTGACTAACAAGCCTGCCATGCCGCATTCCATGCCGCCACTCAACGCGTTGCGCGTCTTCGAAGTCGCCGCACGCGCCGGCAGTTTCACCGAGGCTGCACGCGAGCTTCATCTCACGCATGGGGCGGTCAGCCGCCAGATCCAGCTCCTGGAGGCAGCGCTGGGCCAGCCACTCTTTCGAAAGGAAGGCCAGCGCATGGTGGCGACCGAGCATGCAAAGGCCTTTGCACGCGAGATCAGCGCCGCCTTCGACCACATCACCGACGCGTCGACGCGCTACGGAAAATTGCTCACCAGCAAGGTCGTGCGCGTCAACGCGCCCGCGACCTTCGCGATGCGATGGCTCATTCCCAAGCTCGACGAGTTCCGGGCACGCCATCCGAAGACGGAGGTGCGCGTCTCCACGGCCTTCAGCAGTGACCCGATGTTCAAGGGCAGCTTCGACCTCGCCATCAGGCGCTCGCCGGGCGATCTCAGCCAGTTCGAGGTGACGTCGCTGTTCCAGGAATGGAGCACGCCGATCGTGAGCCCGACCCTCGTCAAGAAGCGAGCACCGCGCAGCCCGGGCGACCTGCAATCGCGAACGCTGCTATTCACGGAATCGAGGCCGGGCGACTGGGAAGAATGGCTCAGTGCCGTGGGGCACCGCGAGCTGCGCTCGACACAGCAGCTGCGCTTCGACCACTTCTTTGTCACCCTGCAGGCCATCGTCGACGGAATGGGGTTCGGCATGGGCACGTTTCCGACGCTCTCGGCAGACCGCGAGGCCGGCAGGATCTGTACCCCTTTTGCCGGCCAGCTCGTGCCGGGCAGCACGTACTTCTCGATCGTTCCACTGGACTCGGACAAGCCGAAGCACCTGCGCGAGTTTCAAGCCTGGCTCGAGCAGTGCTCCGCCAGATCGTCCAAGGCGTTCGAAAGCGACTTTGGTACACGGCGGTCCATTCGCTGAGGACCCGCACGCCCAACGGCGCGCCGAGCGTCAAGCCGCTGCCGTTTCCGTACCCTCCAGCGTGTACCTGGCCTCGACCTCCGGAATGTCCAGTGCCCGGCCAGGGACCTCGCCAGCCTCGTGCGCCCGGCTGCAGCAAGACCCGCGGGCCGGGCGTCACGGTGGCGAGGAGGCTCGCTTGTCGGATCGAAGCCGGCAGCGCGCCTCCTGGCGACTTTCAGCCGATCACCAGCATCACCAGGACTGTCGCGACAACCGCCAGGGCGAGGAAGGACAGGTTTCTGCGCCAGCCCGCGGCCAGCTTTTCGCGCTCCTGCTGACGGAGGTCCCAGAGTGCTTCCTGAAGCTGCGAGGGGATGGTGTCGAGCTCTGCCTCAAAGCGGTTGTGATTGCTGATCTTGTTGGCCATGCCGTCGGTTTGCGAGAGTTACGAATGTCGCAAAGTGTAGCAATTCGTTGTACCGACGAGGAGGCAAACACGGCGAATGTGTGAACTTTGTATCTACTTTACCGACCGACAGCCATGCTGAAGCGCCCCAGCGAAGCATCTGGCGAGGGCGCTCGCACAAGCGCCTAGTTGGACAGGGACCTGACGACCGCGCGGACTTCCATCAGATAGTCCGGGGCCGGCGGCGTGTCCTTCAGTTCAGGAATCGGAGAGGCCTGCTGTTCGGCCTGGGCGAGACGCTGCAGGTGATCGATCCATTGATCGCGCGTGAACGAGGGGTGCAGAGCACCCGAGGCTTCGGTTTGGCCCAGCATTTTCGTGGGCACTTCAGAAGCCGAAAAAAGAGACAGTGAGCGCAATCGCCAGCGCGACTGCCCCGACGGACAAGGCTTCGATCAAGCGTTCTCGGAAAGAAACGGTGGGAACTCGGGTGCTCAGGTGCTCCGGCATGAGGCTGCCAGGGACTGTGATTTGGTCTGGGGTGATCGCCTGCACGGGGATTGCTCCATGTCCTACGGTTGTTTCAGAGGGTCACTATAGGGCAAAAGTGCTCCGTATGGGAAAAATTCACATGACTTGATGCGTAGATGCAATACCTAAGTAGTGCATTGATGGAGCACCGCCGCATTCAGGCCAAAACCAACCACGAAGCCGGTTCGTGGACCCGCAAGCACCAAGCCAGCAAGCCCGGCAGGAACGACGAGGCACAAATGAAATCAAGAACACAGGCCAGATATGGACGGCTGTTGAGCAGGGTCGCTGCTGTCTCGACGCTGCTGGCGATCGGATTGCTCAGCATGGAGTTCATGTTTCCGACCGTGCCCGGGGCGCCTTTCTCGTCATCGCCCGACGGGGAGTTTCAGCGACTGCTCCTGGTGGTCGCGGTGATCTTTGCTCTTGCTTCCTTCGCCGGCGCGGTCTTCACGACCTTGCTCGCGTGGCTCGCGAAGTGGAGAGAACGTGAAAAAGACGAGCCTTTTGCGCGCGATGCCCGCTTCGGCCTGAGCCCGGAGCCGGCGAATGAGCGGCTGCGCGCCCTGAGGGCCGTGGCATTGGAAGAAATCTCGGTTCGAGAGCCCGGACATTCGTCCTGAGCCCTGTTGCCGGGGCGGCAAGGGTCAGTCCGGAACGAACCGCGCCTTGAACCTTGCAATGTCATCGGCCTGTTCCAAGGTCACGAGCTGGCCCATCTTGCCATCTGCGAGGCGGCAGGCGGCGAACAGGCTGTAGCGGCCCTTCAGGTCGTAGCTCGGGAGGTCGATCAGCGCGTAGGGCTGGGGCACGAATACCTGGTGTTCGAACACGACCCGGTGCACGTTGCGTGGCGAGGGAAAGAGCTTGTAGTCGGTGGTCTCGAAGGACCTTGCAGTAGCCATGTCCGCGATTCTCGCTGCAGCGAACAACGCGCGCGCTGTTCGTTTCTGAACCTCGATCGCCTTGCAGTCAGGCCGATGCGGCGAAGACTGCCTCCAATGCTGACAGGGGCAAGCGTCCCCGCAAGCCGATCGCCACCACGGCCGCGCCTTCCGCCGGCGCATCGGCCTTGCGCAGCGCGCCGTGCCGCCCCGCGAACTGGATTTCCGACCAGGTGGCCTCGCCGGTGCGCAGCACGCCTTTCAGGCGCAGCAGACCGGTCGGCGTGTCGCGCAGCCAGGCGCGCAGCATGTCCGCGTCGAAGACCTGCCCCGGCTGGCAGGACCAGGTGTCGAACAGCTCGCCGTGGTCGTGCGCTGCGCGATCGTGGTCGGCATGATCCTCATGGGTACAGCTTGCATCCGCGCAGCCGCCGGCCTTGAAAGTCGCAGGCAATGACATGCCTTCGCGCAACATCCTCGGCAGCCTCGACTGCGAGGTCTCGTACTGCGGCAAGCGGCCCGCGACGGACGACACCCATTGGCGAACGCGGGCCAGCTCGTCTTTCGTCACGCTGTCCACCTTGTTGATCACCACCAGGTCGGCCGCCCTGAGCTGTCGCTCGAGCGTGAGCTTGATGCGATGCGCCGCGCGCCGGCGCCCGCCGCTGACCGGCGGCACCGCCGACATCAGCGCTACGCTGTAGGGATGCAACGGGCGCGCGAAGAAGCTGCGACGCGGCGCGCGCTCGACGATCTGGCCCGGGTACATCACGGCGATGTCGTCGCAGATGTGCTCCACCACCGCCATGTCGTGCGAGATGAAGAGGTAGGTCAGGCCAGCTCGCGCTGCAGGCGCACCAGCAGGTTGAGGATCTGCGCGCGGATCGCGATGTCGAGCGCGGACACCGGCTCGTCGCATACCACCAGCTCAGGGTTGGTGGCGAGGGCCCGCGCGATGTTGATGCGCTGGCGCTGCCCGCCCGAGAACTGGTGCGGAAAGAGCTGCTGCTGCTGCTTCGGCCGCAGGCCCACGGCCTCGAAGAGGTCGGCGACGCGCTGCGTGCGCTCGGCCGGCGTGCCGATCTTCATCAGCTCCAGCGGTGCGCGCACCGCGGCGCCGGCGCGCTCGCGTGGGTTGAGGGAGGAGAAGGGGTCCTGGAAGATGATCTGCATGCGCGAGCGTGCCTGGCGCAACGCCGCACCCTCCAGTGTGCTGAGCTGGGTGTCCCCCAATTGCACATGGCCGCCGGTGATCGGCGCGAGCCGCATCACTGCAAGGGCGGTGGTGGTCTTGCCGGAGCCGGATCGCCGACCACGGCGAGCGTGCTGCCGCGGCGGACCTGGAAGGACACTCCGTCGACCGCTTTCACCACTTCGGCGGGGCGGCCCCAGGCGGGTGTGCCGCGGAGGAAGTGGACTTTGAGGTCGTTGACTGAGAGGAGGGTGTCGGTGCCCATGAAGGTCATTGAGTGATCTCTCTCGCTGCGACTTGTGGGGTAGGTCTTGCTCCCTCTCCCTCTCCCTCTTCATCGCCCTCTGGGAGAGGGTTGAGGGGAGGGCATTGGGCCTTCGATTGGGACGCTGCGGTTGGTGTGAGGCTGGAGCCGGGGCGTCGTCCCGGCAGCCGAGTCACTTTCTTTTGCTTCGCCAAAAGAAAGTAACCAAAGAAAAGGCGACCCCACTGCGCGCGTCCCTCCGCTTCGCTACGGGCAACCTGCGGTGCTCGCTTCAGGCGGGGTCCGCGCAAACTCGCTTCGCTCAAACACGCGCGGCCCTTGATCCGCCTGAAGCTGCGCTCCTCGGCACGCGCAGAGGGGAGTGGGACGGGCCATTGCTTCGCTCGGCCGCCAACGGCCTCGCTGCGCGAGGCCTGGGACAGGGGCACGCTTAGCGGGTCGAACGTGAGCACGGGCACGGGCACGGGCACGGGCATGGGCATGGGCGTGCGCCTGTGCGCATGCGTGTGCCTGTGCGTGTGTGTCAGCGTGAGCAAGGACCAGGAGCTCACGCCAAATTGCAAACCACAGAAGGACGCGCCATGGCGCGTTGGATTCCAAGTCCCCTCTGGCCGCGCCGAGGAGCGGAGCTTTTCGCGGATCAGGGCCGCGCGTGTTTGAGCGAAGCGAGTTTGCGCGGACCCCGCGAAAAGCGAGCACCGCAGGTTGCCCGTAGCGAAGCGGAGGGTCGCGGCCAGTGGGGTCGCCTTTTCTTTGGTTACTTTCTTTTGGCGAAGCAAAAGAAAGTGACTCGGCTGCCGGGACGACGCCCCGGCTCCAGCCTCAAACCACGCACAACGTCCCAATCGAAGGCCCGGTGCCCTCACCCCAGCCCCCTCCCAGAGGGAGAGGGAGCAGGACCTCCTCGCGCAGCCTCCTTCAGCTTGTGCGGCTGCGGCGCCCCATGGAGCCAGCAGGCTGCGCCATGCGGCATCGCGGCATGCAACGGAACGAACGCGCTCGGCAGCTCGAACATCTGCGGCACCTCGGTCGCGCAGCGTTCCATCGCATGCGGGCACCGCTCCCGAAAGGCGCACCCGCTACCCAGTTCCCAGATCGAAGGCACCATGCCGGCGATCTCGGGCAGCGCCTCGCGGTCCTTGCCGATGGTGCTGCTGCCGAGCTCCGGCAGGCATTCGATCAGGCCGCGGGCGTAGGCATGGCCCGGCTCGCCGAGCACCTGCGCCGCGGTGCCTTGCTCGATGACGCGGCCGGCGTACATGACCATGACGCGGCCGGCATACATGACCATGACGCGGTCGGCCATCTCGGCCACCGCGCCCATGTCGTGGGTGATGAGCAGAATGGCCGTGTTGTAGGCGCCCGGCGCCAGCGAAGGCCGCCGATCACCTACGCACCAGGCGTCGAACGCGTCCAACCTACTGCATTTCCGGGGCCTCGAACGCAAGCGCGGTGGCCCGTCATGCACCTTGCAGCAGATCATGGATCGAAAGGACGAACACAATGCTAGCCATGGATTACCGAGGCCCGTACCGCATCCGGGCCGTCCACAAGCCCGATCCCGTGATCGAGCATCCGAACGACGCCATCGTGCAGGTGATGCGCTCCTGCATCTGCGGTTCGGACCTGCACCTTTACCACGGGCTCGTGCCCGACACGCGCGTAGGCAGCACCTTCGGCCATGAATTCATCGGCGTCGTCACGGACATCGGAAGTTCGGTGCGCAACCTGAAGGTGGGCGACCGGGTGCTCGTGCCCTTCAACATCTTCTGCGGCAGTTGCTACTTCTGCCAGCGCGAGCTCTACAGCAATTGCCATGACACCAACCCCGAGGCCACCGCAGTCGGCGGCATCTACGGCTATTCGCACACCGCCGGCGGCTATGACGGCGGGCAGGCCGAGTACGTGCGCGTGCCCATGGCCGACGTGGGCCCCACCCGCATTCCGGACGACCTGTTGCTGGACGATGCCGTCCTGCTGACCGACGCCTTCCCGACCGGCTACCAGGCCGCGGAAATGGGCGATATCGAGGAAGGCGACACGGTCGTCGTGTTCGGTGCGGGGCCGGTCGGCATCTTTGCGGCCAAGTCAGCCTGGCTGCTGGGCGCGGGCCGCGTGATCGTGGTCGACCACCTCGACTACCGGCTGGAGTTCGTCAGGAACTTCGCCCAGTGCGAGACCTTGAATTTCCTGAGCGTGGGCGACATGGCGATCCACATCAAGAAGATGACCGACGGGCTGGGCGCCGATGTCTGCATCGATTGCGTGGGCTGCGAGGCCACCGGCAACTTCCTGCAGCGGCTCACCGGCGTCAAGCTCAAGCTGCAGGCCGGCTCGGCCACCGTGCTGCACTGGGCCATCAACTCGGTGCGCAAGGGCGGCGTGGTGTCGATCGTCGGCGTGTACGGCCCGACCTTCAACTTCGTGCCGATCGGCAACGCGATCAACAAGGGGCTGACGCTGCGCATGAACCAGGCGAGCGTCAAGCGACACCTGCCGCGGCTGATCGAGCACATCCAGGCGGGCCGCATCCAGCCGCACAAGATCATCACCCATCGCATGCCGCTGGAGGAGGTGGCCGACGCGTATCACCTCTTCTCCAGCAAGCTCGATGGCTGCATCAAGACGGTGCTGGTCCCCCCCGGCGCGCCGCAATGAGCCGCCCACCAAGGAGCCCCCGATGACAACACCCGCGACATCACCCGAATCAACACCCCAGACAACACCCCAGACGACACCCAAAACGACACCCAAGACGACACCGGAGAAGTACGCACACATCCAGGGCTGGGGCGCCGACCTGGACCACGCCAACCGCCCCGCCTACCCGCGCGAGCGCCAGCCGCCTCGCCTGGAAGGCGTGCACTGGGACCATCCCGAGCAGCAGCCGCAAAACGTCGAGGTGCTGCACTCGACAGAGCGGCCGGGCATCACGTCCGTCTTCGGCAGCACGGTGCCTCCGAGCGGGCTGAGCGGCCAGCTGCGCAGGCTGGCGTTCAGGCACAGCGAGAACGACCTGCGCCATTGGCTGTTGCTGCTCTTGGCCGACCGGGTCAATGTCGGCGAGGGCCTGATCGACGACCTGTCGCGGGGCCACGTGCCGCGGCTCTATGCGGAGATGGGCGGACGCGCCGAACTGAGGCACAACCCGGTGGGCGCGGCACGCAAGCTGTTGATCGTTGCCGGGACGATCGGGCTGTGCTGGCTGGCGCTCAGGGGGCGCCACCGGCGCGACGAGTACTGACAGGCCGCGCTACTTTTCGTCGCGCAACCAGTACCACTTGTAAAGCACACGCTGCCCCATGCGCCTGAAGGGCGCGAAGGCCGGCGACTCCACCAGCCCCAGCACGTTGGGGAAGGGCAGCGGCGAGCGGTAGATCGGCAGCTCGAACACCTCGCGCCCCGCGTCCTGGCCCGCCACGCGCTCGGCCAGGCGCTTGCCGGCCCAGGTCGAGAACGAGACGCCGTTGCCGCCGTACCCCACGGCGTACCAGATCTTCTTGTCCGGCTCGGGCTGCGTGATGCGCGGCATCATGTCGTGGCTCACGTCCACCCAGCCCCACCACGAGTAGTCGATCTGGATGCCGGCCAGCGGCGGGAACTTGCGTGCGATGGCGTCGGTGAGCAGTTTCAGGTGGACCGGGTCCTCGGCGTCGGCGCCGCTCACCGAGCTGCGGCTGCCCAGCTGCAGCCGGTTGCCCTTGAGCAGCCGGTAGTAGAAGCGCAGCGTGCGCGTGTCGGTCAGGAAGGTGAGCGACTTGAAGTTGGTGGCCTTGAGCTCGGCCTCGGTCAGCGGGCGCGTGACGACCGAGTTCGACAGGATCGGCATGATCTTGTTCTTGAGCAGCGGCGAGAGCGCCTGCCCGGTGTAGCCGCCGGTGCACACCGCCACGCGCCGCGCGCGCACGATGCCGCCGGGGGTGCGCAGGTGATGCACGCCGTCGATGGTCTGCCAGCCCTGCACCGGGCTCGAGGTGTGGACCTTCACGCCCAGTGCGCGCGCCTTGCGCATCAGCCCGAAGGTGAACTTCAGCGGATGGATGCCGACACCCTCCGACTCGAAGAGCGCGCCCACGGCCT
This sequence comes from Variovorax sp. PBS-H4, assembly GCF_901827205.1. Taxonomy (NCBI): domain Bacteria; kingdom Pseudomonadati; phylum Pseudomonadota; class Betaproteobacteria; order Burkholderiales; family Comamonadaceae; genus Variovorax; species Variovorax sp. PBS-H4. Next base: position 1,838,243 of record NZ_LR594675.1, read on the forward strand.
CGCGCTCGTCGCAGTAATCACGCCGCACTTCCTCGGCGCTGAGCATGCGCGTGTCGTAGCCGAACTGCTCGCGCATGAGGCGCGCCTCGGCCTCCAGGCCGGCGAGCTTCTCCGGCCGGTGGGCCAGGTAGAGATGGCCGCCGTCGTAGGCATCGCAGTCGATCTGCGTCGTCAGGTGCCTGAAGTTCTCGAAGCCGGCGCGGATCTCGGCATCGAGGCGCCGCGCCGTGTCCAGGCCCCAGCGCTGGATCCACTGCGAGCGCTTGAGCCGGCCGCTGGCGTTCTGGCCCTGGCCGCCGCTGCGGCTGGAGCAGCCCCAGGAGGCCTGGTTGGCTTCGAGCACCGTGGCCCGGATGCCATGCTCCTGTGCCAGATAGAGCGCGGTGGACATGCCGGTGGCGCCGGAGCCGATGATGGCCACGTCCACGTCGATGTCGCGCAGCACCGGCCCGTCGTCTTCGGGCGGCGTTCCCGCGCTGGCCACCCACCACGTCGGCGCGTAGGCGCGGCCGGCGCCCGGGTCGGGTGCGACCAGGGGGTCGTAGCGCGGGTCGTAGGGCTTGGGCGCGGGCGCGGTCCGGCCGCCGGTCGAGAACTGCGCGGTGCCTGCGGTCGTCGTCATGGCGTTTCCTTCAACCGGGGAACTACTTCGCTGCAGGCAGGTTCGGCCGCGTCTTGCGGAACACGTTCTTGAGCGCGATCTTCCCGTCCTTGAAGCTGAAGACGTCGATGCCGTCCGTCTCGATGCGGCTGCCGTCGGCCGCGGTGCCGGTGAAGGTCCATTGCGAAGTGCCGAAGTCGCCGGCCACGAAATGCCGGCCGTTGCGCCACTGCGCGTCGGGCACCGCCTCCCAGGCCGCGGCGAAGGCCTTTCGCACTGCCGCCGTACCGCTGTGGCGGGTGCCGCAGGCCTCCGCTCCGGCCGCGGTCTGGAACACGCAGTCTTCGTGCATGAAGCTCATCAGGGCCTCGATGTCGTGGCGGTTCCAGGCCTCGCTGAAGGCCTCCAGGGTGGCGATGGTCACGGGGGCGGGCGATGCTGCTGCGGTCACGCGGGACTCCTGTCTTGTCGATGAGCGCAAGCGTAGAGAGCCGGCGCGCGGCGCGATAGGGCCAGATGCAAGGATTCGACCGAGCCAGTCGGCACTAAACTTTGCGCACCATGCCCAACCCCCGTGCCATCCAGTGGGCGCAGCTCTTCGAACTGCCCGAACAACCCGGCCTGCCGCTGCAGGGCCGCCTGCGCGCGGCGGTGGTGCAGGCCATCCTTGAAGACCGTCTGAGCCCCGGTGCGCCGTTGCCCTCGTCGCGCGAGCTGGCGGCGCTGCTGGGCCTGAGCCGCAACACCGTGACCTCGGCCTACCTCCAGTTGATGGACGAGGGCTTCCTCGAAGCGCGCCCGCGCAGTGGCGTCTTCGTCGCGCAGAACGCGCGGCCGCTCACCGCGGCGCTGGCCGAGCCGCTGGTGGGCCGCAGCGGTCAGTCAGGCCAGCCGCCCGACTGGCCAGCGCGGGTGCTGCGCTCCCAGGTGGCCCGGCCCACGCTTTCCAAGCCCGACCGCTGGCGCGACTACCCGTACCCCTTCGTCTACGGCACCTACGACCCGCAGCTGTTTCCCACCGAGGACTTCCGCGAATGCTGCGCGCGCAGCCTGGCGCGCTCGCAGCTGCCGCACTGGACGCCGGACTTCGAGACCGATGACGTGCCCGACCTGATCGAGCAGATCCGAACGCGCCTCCTGCCCCGGCGCGGCGTGTTCGCGCTGAAGGAGGAGATCCTCGTCACCCTCGGCGCCCAGCACGCCTGCTACCTGCTCGCCGAGGCGCTGTTCGACGAGCACACCCGCGTCGGGCTGGAGGAGCCCGGCCATCCGCATGCGCGCAACAGCTTCGCGATGCGCAACCCGAAATGGGTGGAGATCGACGTCGACGAGGAAGGCCTGGTGGTCGATGCGCTGCCGGCCGCCGACTACCTGTTCTGCACGCCCTCGCACCAGAGCCCGACCACCGCCACGCTGAGCCTGGAGCGGCGCCAGTGGCTCTTGCGCAAGGCCGAGCTGCAGGACTTCGTGATCATCGAGGACGACTACGAGGCCGAGAACCTGTACGAGGGCCAGCCGATGCCTGCGCTCAAGAGCCTGGACAAGACGGGGCGGGTGATCTACGTAGGCTCGGTGTCCAAGAGCCTCTCGCCGGCGCTGCGCCTCGGCTTCATCGTGGCACCGCGCGCCCTGATCAAGGAGTTGCGGGTGATCCGCCATGCGATGGTGCGGCATCCCAGCGCCTTCCTGCAGCATGCGTATGCGCTCTTCCTCTCGCTCGGGCACCACGAGTCTCACGCGCGGCGCGTCAACCATGCCATGCAGGAACGGCTTGCGCTGGCGGCGCAGGCACTGCGCGAGCACCTGCCCGATTTCGGATTTACGCTGCCCTCGGGCGGCGCGTCCATCTGGGTGCAGGCGCCGTCGTGGGTGGATTCGGCCGAGCTGGCGCTGATGGCGCGCAGCCACGGGGTGCTGATCGAGGCGGGGGACGTGTTCTTTGCCAAGCCGCCTTATCCGTGTCCCTTCTTCCGGCTGCGGCTGTCGTCGATCGCGGCGGGGCAGATTCCGGCGGGCATCAGGGCGCTTGGGCTGGCGGTGCAGGAGTTGGCGCAGGCGCGCGGTGAAAGCCTGAGCGCTGCGCCTCGCACCCATTGACGCAAGGTCAATGCCGCGCCGATGTCGATCCGCGGCCCGTCTCGGCTTGCAGCTCATCGATTCGCCGAGAGGCGTCGGCCTTGGTGAGCGTGTCGTCGAAATCGACCTTCGCCTCTTCGCACAGGGTCTTCAGGTAAGACCGCTGCGCGCCTGTCATCGGCTCGTCTCCGGTCACCCAGTCGTCCGGGTCCTTCTCCATGTTGCTTTCAGCAGCATGCGCTTGCGTGGCCTTGTCAGTCATGTGTGTGAACTCCAGAAGCTAGAGGAAGGAACTGTATGAAACAACAGCCTTCCACATGTCGGACGATGCCCCTAGGCGCTGTCGAAATGCAGCGGGTGCGCGGCCGCTCGTGATCGCAGTTGCCGAAACGGCGTTCGCGGCGCGCACCGCCCTCGTGCGGCCCGCACCAGATCGAGGGTAAGTCCCCATCTGCTGGCTCCATGCCGCTGCGTGCCCTGGCACTTCCGGCTGCGCGCCGATGGGTGCAAAGTCCCATTCGCCTCATCATCAGGAGAAACGAATGAACATGCCCCGGCGCTTCACCCTCTCAGGCGCGGCCTTGACTGCCGCATTGGCCCTCGGCGGCGTTGCCGCGCAAGCACAGACCAAGGAGCTGACCTTCGCCCACCAGGACATGCTGGTGCCCCTGCGGCTGGTGATGGAGTCGGGCGAGGTCGAGAAGGCCACCGGCTACAAGATCAACTGGCGCATGTTCTCCGGCGGCGGCGACGTGATCCGCGCCATGGCATCGGGCGACGTGCAGATGGGCGAGACGGGTTCCAGCCCGCTGACCGCTGCTGCCAGCCAGGGCCAGGACATCAAGCTGTTCTGGATCTCCGCCGACATCGCAGACGCCGAGGCGCTGGTCGCGCGCAACGCCTCGGGCATCACGAGCCTCAAGGACCTGAAGGGCAAGAAGGTCGCCACGCCCTTCGTCTCCACCGCGCACTACCAGCTGATGGCCGGCATGAAGATGGAAGGCGTGGACCCGAAGACCGTCAACGTGATGAACATGCGCCCGCCCGAGATCGCGGCAGCCTGGGAGCGCGGCGACATCGACGCCACTTTCATCTGGGATCCGGTGCTGTCGAAGATCCGCGGGAGCGGCAAGACCATCGCCACCTCCGGCAGCATCGGCAAGCGCGGCGCGCCGACCTTCGAAGGCATCGTGGTCAACGCGAAGTGGGCCGCGGCCAATGAGCCTTTCATGGTCGCCTTCGTGAAGGCGCTCAACCGCGCGAACGAAGAGTACAAGGCCTCCGGCAAGAGCTGGACACCCGATTCGCCCCAGGTCAAGGCGATGTCCAAGTGGACCAAGGCCAATCCTGCCGACGTGGGCGCGGCGATGGCGCTCTACAGCTTCCCGACCATGGCCGAGCAGGTGTCGCCCACCTGGCTGGGCGGCGGCGCGGCCAAGGCGATGGCCAACACGGCCGTGTTCCTGAAGGAACAGGGCCGGGTGCAGGAGGTCAAGGCCGACTACAGCGGCTTCGTGACCACCGCCTACGTCGAGAAGGCGATGGCGGCTGCGAAGTAAGCCATCAAGGAAGCATCCGATGCCCACGCTCGACATCCGCGACCTCACGGTCAACTACGCCGTCACCGGCGGCACGCTGCAGGCGCTGGCCCCGGTCAACCTGCAGATGCACGACGGCGACTTCGTGGTCGCGCTCGGCGCCTCCGGCTGCGGCAAGACCACGCTGCTCAATTGCATCGCCGGCTTCCTGCCGCCGTCGACCGGGGAGATCCTGCTGGACGGCAAGCCCGTCGCAGGCCCAGGCGCCGACCGCGGCGTGGTGTTCCAGAAGCATGCCCTGATGCCGTGGCTCAACGTGCGCGACAACGTCGCGCTGGGCCTGCGCCTGGCCGGCGTCGGCAAGGCCGAGCGCGACCGCATCGCCGAGGACAAGCTGGCCCTGGTCGGCCTGCAGCAGTACGCCGGCCGGGCCGTCTACGAGCTCTCCGGGGGCATGCAGCAGCGCGTCGGCATCGCGCGCGCGCTCGCCAGCGATCCGGCCGTGCTGCTGATGGACGAGCCCATGGGCGCGCTCGATGCCTTCACGCGCGAACAGGTGCAGGAGATCCTGCTGAAAGCCTGGTCGAAGTCCAACAAGATGGTGTTCTTCATCACCCACTCGGTGGAGGAGGCGCTGTTCCTTGCCACCCGGCTGATCGTGATGAGCCCGAGCCCGGGGCGCATCTCGCACGTGTACGACCAGGTTCCGTTCTCGCGCCAATACCTCTCGCATGGCGACTCGCGCAAGGTGAAGTCGGAGCCCGAGTTCATCCGCATGCGCGAAGAGGTGCTGGCCATCATTCATCATCGGGAGGCCGTCCATGCCTGACGCCATCATCGCTTCGCCCGTGGCCATGACGCCGCCGGCCAACAGTCCCGCGCAGCCGGCCGTTGTCGCTGCACCTGCCAAGGGCGGTGCCAAGCTCAAGACCAGCGCCTTCAAGGTGCCCGGCGCGGGCTCCAGCGTCACCATCAGCGTGGTCACCGTGGCCGTGCTGGTGGCGCTGTGGTTCGTGGTGACCAACATGGGCTGGGTCAAGCCGCTGTTCCTGCCTTCGCCGCAGGCGGTGGCGCAGCAGTTCTACGAGTACGTGACCGGCCAGGCCAACGACAAGCCGCTGTGGCAGCACTTCCTGGCGAGCATGTTCCGCGTGTTCTCGGCCTTCCTGCTGGCCTGCGTCACGGCCATTCCGATCGGCATCGCCATGGGCATGAGCCGGGTGGCGCGCGGCATCTTCGACCCGCCGCTGGAGTTCTACCGGCCACTGCCGCCGCTGGCCTACCTGCCGCTGATCATCATCTGGTTCGGCATCGACGAGCTGCCCAAGGTGCTGCTGATCTTCCTGTCGTGCTTTGCGCCGCTGGCCCTGGCCGCGCGCTCGGGCATGCGCAGCGCGTCGCAGGAGCAGATCAACGCGGCCTACTCGATGGGCGCCAGCTACATGCAGGTGATCCGCCACGTGATCCTGCCCTCGGCGCTGCCCGACATCCTGGTGGGCATGCGCATCGCGATCGGCTTCGGCTGGACCACGCTGGTGGCGGCGGAGATGGTGGCAGCCAACATGGGCCTGGGGCAGATGGTGCTCAATGCCTCCAACTTCCTGCGCACCGACATCGTGATCATGGGGATCATCGTGATCGGCGTGGTGGCCTACCTGTTCGACCTGCTGATGCGCTGGACGGAGCGGCGGCTGGTGCCTTGGAAGGGGCGGATGTAGGCGCGGCGGGGCAGGGGTGCCCCGCATGCGTGTTCAGCCGGCGGCGGCGCGGCTCGGGATGCCCAGGCCCCGCATGACCGCGGGGCGCGCCACGAAAGCCTCGAGTGCGCGCTTCACATGCGGGAAGGCGTGGAACTCCACCAGTTCGCCCGCCTCGTAGAAGCCGACCAGGTTGCGCACCCAGGGGAATGTGGCGATGTCGGCAATGGTGTAGTCGTCCCCCATGATCCAGTCGCGCCCCGCGAGCCGCATCTCCAGCACGTGGAGCAGCCGCCGGGCCTCCGCCACGTAGCGGTCGCGCGGGCGCTTGTCGTCGTAGTGCCTGCCGGCGAACTTGTGGAAGAAGCCGACCTGGCCGAACATCGGGCCGATGCCGCCCATCTGGAACATCAGCCACTGGAGGGTTTCGTAGCGCGCGGCAGGATCGGCCGGCAGCAGCTGGCCCGTCTTGTCCGCCAGGTAGATCAGGATCGCGCCCGACTCGAAGAGCGGCAGCGGCTTGCCGCCGGGGCCGTCGGGGTCGAGGATGGCCGGGATCTTGTTGTTGGGGCTGAGCGAGAGGAACTCCGGCGACATCTGGTCGTGCGTCTCGAAGTTGACCAGGTGGGGCTCGTAGGGAAGGCCGGTCTCTTCGAGGAAGATCGACACCTTGACGCCGTTGGGTGTCGGCAGCGAATAGAGCTGCAGGCGGTCGGGGTGGGCCGCGGGCCACTTCTTGGTGATGGGGTAGGCGGACAGATCGGCCATGGGTTCTCCTTGTTGTCTGGAAGAGGGCGCAAGGGCGGATTTTGCCCTTGCTTCGGACGGCGATCCGGCACCGCGATTGAGGATCTCTTGATAAATCGCAAGGCCGAGTCCGTGAGGCGGTGCACAGTTCGCCATGCCGAGTGGCACCTTTCAACTTCAGGACGTCACAACGCATGTGGCGGGACCGGCCTCGAAGCCCGTTTCGCCAAGGTCATGACTACGCAAGCGGGTACCCGAAAATGGAAATCAAGGTCCTGGGTTCAGGATGCAGCAAGTGCCGCAGCACCATCGGGCTGATCGAAAGAGCTGCCAACACGGCTGGTGTCCCGGTCGAGATTGTCAAAGTCGAAAGCCCCGAAGAGATCAGGCGGCTTGGCGTCCTCTCAACCCCTGCCGTCATCATCGACGGGAAGATCGTCCACAGCGGCGGCATTCCCTCCCGCGATAGCGTGCAAGGCTGGTTGAAGCCTCGCTCCGTGCCCATGGGGTTTCTGAGTCAGGCCGCCCGGCATCTGTTCTTCACCGGCAAGGGCGGAGTTGGAAAGACGTCTTTGTCGACTGCGGCTGCACTGGCGCTGGCGGATTCGGGCAAATCGGTTCTGCTCGTCAGTACCGACGCGGCTTCGAATCTGGATGAGATGCTGGGCATCGAACTGCGCAACACACCGACGCCCGTGCCTGGCGCGCGCGGCCTGTTCGTCCTGAACATCGACCCCGACAACGCGGCCGAGTCCTATCGGCAGCGGGTCCTGGCGCAGATGGCCGCCGGCGCCGCCAGCGAAACCGAACTCTCGACGGTGCGCGAACAGCTGTCGGGGGCCTGCACCACCGAAATCGCGTCGTTCGACGAGTTTGCCTCACTCTTGTCCGACGGCGCTGCAGACTTCGATCACATCGTCTTCGACACGGCCCCGACGGGGCACACGCTGCGATTGCTCAGCCTGCCCAAGGCATGGAGCGGATTTCTGGACGGCAACGATCGTGGCGCCTCCTGCCTGGGCCCGCATTCGGGATTGAAGATGCAGGAGACGCGCTTCAAGGCCGCGCTCGAGGCCTTGAGTGATCCGGCAAGGACCACGGTCGTTCTGGTGACCCGGCCCGACAAGGGGGCGATCGCCGAAGCGGCACGCACTTCGGAGGAGTTGCATGCGCTGGGCCTGAACAACCAGCGTCTCGCCGTCAACGGCATATTTCGCGCCAGCGACTCCACGGATACGGTGGCATCCGCGATCGAGGCCCTGGGCCGGCAGGCCCTGGCGGAGATGCCCGCGTCCCTGCACGCCTTGCCGCAGGACAGCGTGCCGTTGCGAGCGTTCGACATGGTCGGTCTGCCCGCCTTGCGTGCGCTGCTCGGCGATGGAGCGGCCCCGAGCCCGACTGGCGAGAGTGCGGCAGCCGAAGCCACGGCCCCGCTGCGAGGCCTGGACGCGCTGGCGGACGAACTCGCCGCGGCGGACCGCGGCCTGATCATGGTGATGGGCAAGGGTGGCGTCGGCAAGACAACGGTGGCCGCCGCGTTGGCGCTCGGGCTGATCCAGCGCGGCAAGACCGTTCATCTGAGTACCACGGATCCGGCTGCTCACCTGTCGGCAACGCTGGAAGGCGAGGTGGAGGGATTGCGTGTGGACCGCATCGACCCGAAGGCCGAGACCCAGCGCTATGTCGACAAGATCATGGCGGCCAGGTCGCCCAGTCTCAACGCGCAGGAGCAAGCGCTGTTGCTCGAAGACCTGCGATCGCCGTGCACCGAGGAAGTGGCCGTGTTCCACGCCTTCTCGCGCATCGTCAGCGAAGCACGCAGCGCCTTCGTGGTGCTGGACACGGCGCCCACCGGACATTCCCTGCTGCTGATGGACGCCACGGGCGCCTACCACCGGCAGGTGGTTCGGGAGTTCGAAGGGCACGGGAGCGCTCGCGTCGTCACGCCTCTGATGAGGCTGCAGGACGCCGCGTACACCAAGATCATTTTGGTGACGCTGCCGGAAGTGACCCCCGTCTCGCAAGCCGCTGCCTTGCAGGATGACCTGCGCCGCGCCGGCATCGAGCCCTATGCATGGGTCCTCAATAAGAGCGTTCTGGCGGCGGGCACGCACGACCCCTTGCTGGCGGCGCGATTGGCGGGTGAACGCAAGCAGTTGGAGCGCATGTCGAGCGGGTTGGCCAAGCGCATCTTCACGCTCCCCTGGCTGACCCGCCCGCCGATCGGATTCGCCGAGTTGTCCAAGCTGGTCACCGAAAAATGGCGCACGCCTGCAGCGCGCGTCTGAAACGACCCAGGCACACCACCGAGGTCCCTATGTACGGATTCACAAAGACGCTCGTCGGTACGTCATTCGGCATGACCGACATCGGGTGAGCCTTGATCGCCTGCGCGACTTGGGGATCATCGGATTCGTCGACCGTGCGTATGTCATCCGGCAGCATCGTCACAGAGCGCCGGATCTTGGTGTTGTCGGCCAGAAGGTCAACACCAGGTCCTCTCGAATTACTGCTTGGGCATTTCGTGGTGCATGTGGCCATGGTGATCGGCCGTTGCGTCCGCACCGTGGTCGGAGAGTTGGGCGTCGAGCCAGGCGTGCAACGCCGACACAAGTTGAACATCATCAGTCCGATACGTCAGCTCCGCTCCGCCCCTCACGTCCTTGTAGTCGATGGTGAGCTGGCCCGGCTTGCTGGCCTTTAGCTGCGCGAGTCCGGGCATCTCCTCGCCGTGGATGTGGGCCGGACCTGAAAAATCGCCCTTGAGGAATTGGGCCTGGATCTCACGCAGGTGCCCGCGTACCAGCCTGACTTGCCGACTGTCTGCAGCACTCTTGGTCACGACCCGCTGCACTCCGCCGTCGGCGGTCTTGGTGAAGACGTGGGTAGTCGCCTTCAGACTGAAGGGCATGACGTCCGGCCCGCGGCGCGCGACCTCCGCCTGACGCTCGGGGTCCGCTGCGTGCGAGATCATGGGGAGCAGGACGAGGGCAGCGATTGCCGCGCCCAACAGGGACTTGGTCATGGCGGATATCTCGATTTGGGCATTTGCCTGGAAGTGCGCCGATATTGAAGGCGCGCCTCGGCAGCGCCTATGATTTAAGTCATATCGCGACTGCCGTGGCAGCTATTTGGCGAGACGCAGAGTCGCGCCTTGCCGCTCGAGCACGCCTTCGCGCTCGAGCCCGGCAAGCGTCCTGTAGAGCACCTCGTGCGTGAGTCCCAGGTCACGCGCCAGGTCCTTCAACGTTCCGGGCAGCACCACCTCGCAGCGGTCACCCTGTCCTTCGGATACCAGCAGATGGCGCACGCGCTCCGCAGCGCCTTTTGAGCGAACGTGGCCGGGAAGTCGCGAAAAATTGTGGATTCCATGGTGACCCGTGAGGCCTCGGAGCTCGCGGGTGGAAATTGTCGCAGGCCAGGCGCAGCACAGGCTCGGCCTCGCAAAGGCCCTCCTGGCTACTGTCCACCGCTGCAATGCGTACATCGTCGTCGGCGCAAGCGTGCCATTGCGAATCGTCGAGAGCCTGCCGCTGCCGGCCGCCGGCGGGGCGTTTGAAAAACAGGCCCTCAACGTCGCGGGACAACTGCTGCACGGCGAAGAGCACGCCCTAGCGCCCGGCGCCGCCCACGGACAGCGGCCGGGCTTGCGCCTCCCCGGCGGGCGCGGAGCGCCCGATCAGCCAGGCGCACACGGCCGACACCACCCCCGCAAACAGCACGTACATGCAGATTTGCCAGGGCTGCCCCCCACCCGACTTCAGCAGCGCCGTCGCGACGATGGGCGTGATGCCCGACGCAAAAATCCCCGAGAACTGGTAGACGAACGAGATCCCCGTGTACCGTACCTTCGCATCGAAGAGATCGCAGAAGAGCGCGGCCTCGGGCCCGTACACGGACGCATAGAGGATGCCGAACGGCACGATGATCGCGAGCCAGATCAGCAGCACGTTGCCACCGCTGTGCGTCATCAGCCAGAAGCCCGGGAACGCGGCGATCGCAGTGATCAGCGAGCCCCACATGTAGACCTTGGGCCTTCCGAGCCGGTCGGACATGCGCCCGAAGAAGGGAATGGTGAAGATCATCACGACCGCCGCGGCCATCACGCCGAGCAGCGCCTCGGTGCGGCTGATCTTCAGCGTACTGGTGAGGTAGTTGATCGAGAACACGCCGAAGACGTTGAAGAACACGCCGTCGATGTAGCGCGCACCCATCCCCTTGAGCACGTTGCCCGGATAGCGCCTGATCATGTCCATGAAGGGGATTCGCAGCTCCGCGTTGCGCGCCTTCACGGCGGCGAACTCGGGGGTCTCCTGCACATGCAGGCGGATGTACATGCCCACCGCCACCATCACGCCCGAGATCAGGAAGGCGACGCGCCAGCCCCAGGCCAGGAACTGTTCGTCGGTCAGCAGGAAGGACAGCAGTGCCACCACGCCCGAGGCCAGGCACAGCCCGATGGCCAGCCCGATCTGCGGCAGTGAGGCGTAGAAGCCGCGCTTTTCCTTCGGCGCGTACTCGTAGGCCATCAGGACCGCGCCGCCCCATTCGCCGCCCAGGCCGATGCCCTGCGCCACGCGCAGCAGCAACAGCAGGATGGGCGCGGCGACGCCGATCTGCGCATAGGTAGGCACCAGCCCGATCAGGAAGGTCGCCACGCCCATGATCATCAGCGTGAGGATCAGCATGCTCTTGCGGCCGATCTTGTCGCCGAAGTGCCCGAAGATCACGCCGCCCAGCGGCCGGGTCACGAAGCCCACGGCGAAGGTGGTGTAGGCCAGCAGCGTCGACACCACCGGATCGCTGCCCGGAAAGTAGAGCTTGTTGAACACGATGCCGGCCACCACCCCGTAGAGGAAGAAGTCGTACCACTCGATGCTGGCGCCCACCAGCGCCGATGCCACTACGCGTCGAATCGCCTTCTCGTCGGTTGCACTCATGTGTTGTCTCCAGTGAAGTGTCGTTGTAGAGCCCTTCTTCGAGGGCCAGGGGAACTCAGCGGGCGAGGGCGGTGGCGTCCTCGCGGATCAGGTCGACGGCCTTCTCGGCCATCATCACGGCCGGCGCGTTGGTGTTGCCCGAGACCAGCGTGGGCATCACCGAACAGTCGATCACGCGCAGGCCGCCCACGCCGTGCACGCGCAGGCGCGCATCGACCACGGCCATGCGGTCACGTCCCATGCGGCAGGTGCCGCTCGGGTGGAAGATGGTCGCGCCGTTGTCGCGGCAGAACTCGAGCAGGTCCTCATCGCTCGTGGCGTCCGGCCCCGGCTTGACCTCGCGCTTGACGTAGGGCCGCATCGCGGGCGAGGCAGCGATGGCGCGCGCCGCCTTCACCCCAGCCACCGCGGTGGCGCGGTCGCGCTCGGTGGCGAGGTAGTTGGGCTGCATTTCCGGTGGCTCGGCGGGATCGCGCGAGCGGATGCGGATGTGGCCGCGCGACTCCGGCCGCAGCTGGCAGACCGACAGCGTGAAGCCGGACCACGGGTGTACCTTGCCGCCCGCCATGTCGGCCGACAGCGTGGCGACGTGGAACTGGATGTCGGGCGTGTCGGCCACCGGTTGCCCGTTGGCGTCGGCCAGCGCGCGCATGAAGCAGCCTCCCTGGTTGATGCCCACCGCCAGCGGGCCGGTGCGATGCATCAGCCATTCCAGGCCCATCCTCGCCTGCCCCAGCCAGGAGTTGAGCTGGTCGTTGGTGGTGATGGGCTTGGTGCACTCGTAGCCGAGGCGGATCTGCAGGTGGTCCTGCAGGTTCTCGCCCACGCCCGGCAGCTCGTGCACCAGCGAAACGCCGCGCTGCTCGAGCAGCGCGCGAGGGCCGACGCCCGAGAGCTGCAGCAGCTGCGGCGACTGGATCGCGCCGGCGCACAGCAGCACCTCGGCGCGGCAGCGCGCGGTCTTGGCCGCGCCGCCCTGCGTGTAGCGCACGCCGACCGCGCGGCGGCCCTCGAACACCAGGCCGGTGGCCAGGGCCTCGGTCTCGATGCGCAGGTTGCTGCGGCCCTTTGCCGGTCCAAGATAGGCCTTGGCGGTGCTGCAGCGCCAGCCCTGGTGGGTGGTGAGCTGGTAGTAGCCGGCTCCTGCCTGGTCGGCGCCATTGAAGTCTTCGGTGCGCTTCACGGCGAGCGGCCCGATCTGCTGGGCGCCTTCGATGAACGCCTCGATCAACTCGTGCCTGGCGCCGATGTCCGAAACCTTGAGCGGGCCCTCTGCGCCATGGAAGGCATTCGCCCCGCGCTGGTTGCCTTCCGACTTGATGAAGTAGGGCAGCACGTCGTCGTAGCTCCAGCCCTCGTTGCCCAGCGCGGCCCAGTGGTCGTAGTCCTCGCGCTGGCCGCGGATGTAGATCAGGCCGTTGATCGCGCTGGAGCCGCCCAGCGTCTTGCCGCGCGGCCAGTAGATGCGCCGGCCGTTCATGTTGGGGTCGGGGTCGGTCTCGAAGCGCCAGTTGTAGGTGGGACTCCACATCGTCTTGCCGTAGCCGATGGGCAGGTGGATCCAGAGCGAGTTGTCGGCCGGCCCCGCTTCCAGCAGCAGCACCCGCGTCGCCGGGTCTTCGCTGAGCCGACCGGCCAGCACGCAGCCGGCCGAGCCGGCGCCCACGACGATGTAATCGAACTCTTCTTCAACAGGCATGCAGGCTTCCGGGCAGTGGAACAATCGCTTCGGCTAGCCGATGCTATGCGATGATTTTTCGGAACGCAATGTTCCACTTTAGAGGTTTACCCGTATGACGCGTCCCGCGCGCAGCGTTGCTGCTGCACCAGCTGTTGTCTCGAAGAAGCGCCGCGCGTCGCGCGTGGCCGCGCCCGCGCCCGCGCCCAAGGCCGAGGAGCCGGCGACGGCCTCGTCCGCCGAGCGCAGCCTGCGTCTGCTGGCCGTGCTGGCCAACGAGGGCCGCGCGTTGTCGCTGGCCGACCTGGCGGCCCAGCTGTCGCTGCCCAAGGGCACGGCGCATCGCATCTGCACGCAACTGCTGGCGACCGGCTTCCTGGCGCGGGATGTGGACGAGCGCATGTTCAGCGTCGGGCCCGCACTGCGGCAACTGGCCTTCGACACGCTGAACCACGGCGTGGTGCGCGGGCTGCGGCACGAGGTGCTGTCCGAGCTGGTGCGGCAGGTGGGCGAGACCTGCAACTTCACCACGCTGGATGGCGTGCAGGTGCTGTACCTCGATCGCGTCGAAGCGCAATGGCCGCTACGCCTGACGCTGGACGTCGGCTCGCATGTGCCGCTGCATTGCACCGCGAGCGGCAAGCTGTTCCTGGCGCAGATGGAGAAGAAGGAGCGCGACGCGGTGATCGGCCAGATCACGCTCACGCGGATGACGGCCAACACCATCACCGATGCCGACGCGCTGCGCGCCGAGTGCGACGCGATCGCCAGGCGGGGCTATTCGACCGACCGGGAGGAGTTCATCGCCGGCCTGGTCGCGGTCGCGTTGCCGGTGTTCGATGCAGCGGGAAAGCAGCGCGCCGCGATTGCCGTGCACGCCCCGACCGCGCGCATGACGATGGAAGACGCGATCAAGAGGATCGGCGCGCTGAGGGAGGCGGCGCAAAGGATGGCGGGCCTGCTCTGAGGCTGGGCCGCGGCCGGCGGGAGCCTCACAGCCGCTCGCAGAAATCCATCAGGTGGTTGCGGAACCACTGGTGGCTCGCGTCGTGCTCCACCGCCTCGTGCCAGATGAGGTAGACGGGAAAGCTCGGCATGCGCAGCGGCACCGTGTGCGACTTGAGGCGAAAGTGATCGGCGTACAGATGCGCCATGCGCCGCGGCAGCGTGCAGATCATGTCGGAGGTCTGCACCATCACCGGCATCGACAGGAAGTGCGGGACCGTCACCGCGATCTTGCGTGCAAGGCCGCGCTTGGACAGTGCCAGGTCGATCATGGGCATGGCGTTGGTGCGTGGCGCGAGCACGACGTGGCGCAGTCCCAGGAAGGTCTCCAGGCCGAGCTTCTCGCCGATCTCCGGGTGGTCGCGGCGCGACAGGCTCAGCAGCGTCTCGGTCAGCACGCACTTGTTGCGGTAGGCCGGCTCCTGCGGCACGAAGTAGTCCAGCGCCAGGTCCACGGCACCGTCACGCAGTTCGCCCTTGAGCTGGGAACTGGGCTCCGGCCGGATCCTGATGCGTATGCGGGGCGCCACCTTGGCCAGCCAGTCCACGAAGCGCGGCAGGATGATGGTTTCGCCATAGTCTTCGACCGCCACCACGAACTCGCGGTCGGACTGCGCGAAGTCGAAGTCGCCGTCCCCACGCAAGCCGCGCTCCAGCGCATCCAGGGCCTGGCGGATCGGCTCGGCCAGCGTCTTGGCGCGCGAGGTCGGCACCATGCCCTGGCCGCTGCGCTCGAACAGCGGATCGCCCAACCGGTCGCGCAGCCGGCCGAGCGCGTTGCTCACCGTCGGCTGCGAAAGGTGCAGCGTGCGTGCCGCCTTGGAGATGCTGCGCTCCTGGTAGACGGCGTCGAAGATCAGCAGCAGATTGAGGTCCAACGCACGAAGGTTCATGGCCCCGATGGTATTGGGAATATGAATATTCGCCATTCGTCAATGAAAGTAGCCGAATGACCTGACCCTCCGGACAATGCGTTGCATACCGAAGGAGACAAGCGCATGACAGAGGCCGCAGCCACGGTGCTGATCGACCGCCCGCTCGAGGGCGTGGCACGCCTGAGACTGAACCGTCCCGAAGCGCGCAACGCGTTGAACCAGGCACTGCGCCGCGCGCTGGCCGAGGCCTTCGCGGAACTGGACCAGGACGACAGCGTGCGTTGCGTGCTGCTGTGCGGCGGCAGCCATTGCTTCGCTGCCGGTGCCGACATCAAGGAGATCGCCGCGCTCGGCGCCAGCGAGGTCTGGCGACTGGCAGTGCCGCGCTACTGGAAGCCCATTGCCGAGTTCTCCAAGCCGCTGGTCGCGGCCGTGGCCGGCCCTGCTTTGGGCGGTGGCTGCGAGCTCGCGCTGCACGCCGACGTGATCGTGGCCGCGCGCAGCGCCCGCTTCGGCCAGCCCGAGGTGACGGTCGGCATCATGCCGGGTGGCGGTGCGACCCAGCGCCTGATGAAGGCCGTGGGCAAGTACCGTGCGATGAAGCTCATGCTCACCGGCGAGGCCGTGGGCGCCGACGAGGCGCTGGCCATGGGCATGGTCAGCGAAGTCGTCGACGACGAGGCGCTCGAGCCGCGTGCGCTCGAACTGGCCGCGCTGATCGCCGCGCGTCCGCCGATGGCGCTGCGATTGCTCAAGGAGGTGGCGCTGGCCGGCGCCGACGCGCCGCTTTCGGCCGGGCTGCTGCTGGAGCGCCGGGCCTTCGAGCTGCTGTTCGACAGCAAGGACCAGAAGGAAGGCATGCAGGCGTTCGCGGAGCGCCGCGCGCCGCAATTCGCCGGCCGCTGAGCCGCTCCTCACGTTTTTCACTGAGATAAAGGAAAAGACTTCATGCGTGCAGACGTTGCGATCGTCGGCTACGGGCGTACGCCCTACAGCCGGGCCAAGCCGGGCGAGCCGGTGCTTACGGTGGACGAATACATCGCCTGGGCGGCCGACCTCGCGCTGCAGAAGGCCGGCATGTCCAAGAACGACTTCGATGGCCAGGGACTCGGGGTCTCGCATGCCGAAGCGGCTCACACGGTCAACTGGTCGGCCGCGACCGCCGAGAACCTGGGCATCAGCCCGCAGGTGCTGCTGCGCGGCGACCAGGGCGGTGCGTCGGCGGCGTCGCTGCTGATCCGCGCGGCGGCGATGATCCGCGCCGGTATCGTCGACCGGGTGCTGGTGGTCGGCGCCGACACGCCGCTCCACATTCCCTCGCTGGCCCCGGGCTTGCCGCTGTCGCCGGAGCGCACGCGCGGCGTCTACTGGGACTTCCAGGGGCCCTTCGGCGTGATGGGGGCGAGCGCGCAATTCGCACTGGTGCAGACGCGCTACCAGCACCAGTACGCGCTCAAGTCCGAACAGCTCGGCAAGATCGCGGTGACCAACCGCTTCCATGCGTCGCTGCATCCCGGTGCCATCTATCGCCAGCCCTTCACGCTGGAGGACTACATGGGCTCGCGCGTGCTGTCCGATCCGATCCGCCTGCTCGACTGCGTGCCGATTGTCAACGGCGGCCTGGCCTACATCGTGACCTCGGCCGAGACCGCCCGCACGCTCACCGACCGGCCGGTGTACCTGCTGGGCGCGGGGGAGGCGAACAACTACTACCACGGCTCGCGCGCGCTGCCCGACATCACGACGACCGGCTACGCGGTGGCCGCACCGCTCGCCATGCAGCGCGCCGGCGTGCGGCATGAGGACATCGACTTCCTCCAGCCCTACGACGACTATCCCTTCATCGCGATGATGACCATCGAGGACCACGGCTTCTGCCGCAAGGGCGAAGGCGGCCGCTTCGTCGAGGAGCACGACCTGCGCTTCGACGGAGACTTCCCGATGTCGACCGACGGCGGGCAGCTCTCGGGCGGCCAGCCGGGCGGCGCCATCGGCGGGTTCATGCCGCTGGTCGAGGCGGTCACGCAGTTGCGCGGCGAGGCCGGCGACCGGCAGGTGCGCGATGCCCGCATCGGCATCGCCTGCGGCTTCGGCGGCATCCCCTACGGCCGGCCCGGCCGCAGCTGCATTTCCCTCATCCTTGGAACGGAGCCCTGAACATGGCAGACCTCTACCCGGACAAGCCGCAGCCCACCATCACCGACCTCACGCGCCCGTTCTGGTCCGGCGCCAGGGAGGGGCGGCTCATGCTGCAGAAGTGCCGGCGCTGCGCGACCTTCAACTTCCATCCCAAGCCCTGGTGCATCGAATGCGGCAGCCGCGAGCTGGACTGGACCGAGGCCCGGCCATTCGGCACCGTGTATTCGCACACCGTGTCGCGCTCGGTCGCAATGAACTACCCCGGCTGGGAAGCCGAGCTGCCGGTGGTGATGTGCCTGATCGACCTGGACGACGGCGCGCGCATGTACGGCCAGCTCACCGACTGCGCGCCGGGCCAGGTGCGCATCGGCATGCGCGTCGAGGCGCACTTCCAGGCCATCAGCGAGGAGGCGGGCATCCCGCGTTTCCGGCCCCTGCGCGAAGGCGCTGCCGGGGAGCGCTGAACATGGCACATGACGTCCCCGACGCGCAGACCTTGCGCAAGGCCGCCATGCGCGACGTGCCCTTCGACTGGCAGGATGCGCTGCGCTTCGACGACCTGCTGACGCCCGAGGAGATCATGATCCGCGACGCCGCGCGCGACTATGCGCAGGGGCAGCTGATGCCGCGCATCCGCGACGCGCATCGGCACGAGACCTTCGACGTCGCCGTGATGCGCGAGATGGCCGAGCTGGGCTTTCTCGGCGCGACCATCGAGGGCTTCGGCTGCGCCGGCATCAGCTACGTCGGCTATGGGCTGATCGCGCGCGAGTTCGAGCGGGTCGACACCTGCTTCCGATCGGCGCTCGGCGTGCAGACCACGCTCAGCATGACGCCGATCTACCTGTTCGGCAGCCAGGAGCAGCGCGAGCGCTACCTGCCGGCCATGGCACGGGCCGACAAGCTGGGCTGCTTCGGCCTCACGGAGCCGGACCACGGCTCCGACCCCGGCAGCATGAACAGCCGCGCGCGCAAGGTCGACGGCGGCTATCTGCTGTCGGGCACGAAGACCTGGATCACGCATGCGCCGATCGCAGACCTGATGGTCGTCTGGGCCAAGGACGACACCGGCCGCGTCGGCGGCTTCATTCTGGAGCGCGGCATGAAGGGCCTCGCCACGAGCAAGATCGAGGGCAAGTTCTCGGTGCGCGCATCGCCCACCGGCCAGATCATGATGGACGAGGTCTTCGTGCCCGAGTCGCAGCGCCTGCCCGGCGCCAGCGGCATCGGCGCCCCGTTCGCCTGCCTGAACAACGCGCGCTTCGGCATCTGCTGGGGTGCGCTGGGCGCGGCCGAGTTCTGCTGGCATGCGGCCCGGCAGTACGCGCTGGACCGCAAGCAGTTCGGCCGGCCGCTGGCGGCCAACCAACTCGTGCAGAAGAAGCTGGCCGACATGCAGACCGAGATCGTGCTCGGCCTGCACGCCTGCCTGCACCTGAGCCGGTTGCGCGACCAGGGCCGTGCCAGCCCCGAGATGGTGTCGCTGCTCAAGCGCAACTGCGCAGGCAAGGCGCTGGACATCGCGCGCGCCGCGCGCGACGTGCACGGCGGCAACGGCATTTCCGACGAATATCACGTGATCCGCCACGTGCTCAACCTCGAGACCGTCAACACGCTCGAGGGCACGCACGACATCCACGCGCTGGTGCTGGGCCGGGCCCAGACGGGCATCTCGGCCTTCTCCAATTGAACGCACTGAACACCCACTGACCGATCTTCAGCCATGACCCTTTCGAACCTGGACCGCGCCGAGATCGTGAAACGCCTGATCCATCCGCGCTCGATCGCCGTGATCGGCGCCTCGGCGGACTTCGGCAAGATCAACGGCCGCCCGCTCAAGCATCTGCTCGAGAAGGGCTACGCCGGCCGCATCCTGCCGGTGAACCCCAAGTACCGCGAGATCGGAGGGCTGCCCTGCCACCCGGATATCGACAGCCTGCCCGAAGCGGCAGACCTGGCGATCGTCGCGGTGCCCGCCGCGGAGGTGCTCGGCGCGGTCGAGGCGCTGGGTCGGCGCGGCATCCGTGCGGCGGTGATCTTCAGTTCCGGCTTTGGCGAAATGGGCGCCGAAGGCCGCGCCATGGAGGAAACGCTGGCGCAGCGCGCAGGCGAATGCGGCGTGGTGCTGTGCGGGCCCAACTGCCTGGGCTTCATCAACGCCTTCGACAAGGTCTACGCCACCTTCAGCCAGTACGCCGACGGCGAGACCGGGCCGGGGCCGATCGCCTTCGTCACCCAGTCGGGAGCCTTCGGCACTGCCATCGCCGCGCTGGTGCGGCAACGCGGCCTCGGGCTGGGCTACTTCGTCAACACCGGCAACGAGGCCGACCTCGGCTTCAGCGAGCTGATGGCAAGCGTGATCGAGGACCCGCGCATCCGGGTCGCCGCTGGCTACCTGGAGGGCCTGGAGGACGGTGACTCCCTGGTCCGCCTGGCGCGGCGCTGCCATGAACTGGGCAAGCCGCTGGTGCTGACCAAGGTCGGGAGGATGGCTTCGGGCGCGCGCGCCGCCGCTTCCCACACCGGCGCGCTGGCGGTGGAGGACGCGGTGTTCGACGCGGTGATCCGCCAGTACGGCGTGCTGCGCGCGCGCAACGAGGAGCAGATGCTGGACATGCTCGAAGCGCTGAGCCAGCCGCGTATCGCCGCCGGCAACGGCCTCGGCATCGCCACGCAGTCGGGCGGCGCCGGCGTGATGATGGCGGACCGCGCGGAAGAGGTGGGGCTTGCCGTCCCCGAGCTCGCTCCGGCCACGCGGTCGCGGCTGGCCGAGGTGATGCCGGCCTTCGGCGCGATGGGCAATCCGGTCGATGTGACGGGCCAGTTCGTGGCCCGCCCGGAGCTGCTGCGCGAGTCGGTGGTGGCGTTGCTGGACGACCCCGGCGTGCACGTCGGCATCGTCTGGCTGCAGCTGATGACCGCCCACGTCGACACGCTGGTGCGCATCTTCGGCGAGATCCTGGCCCGCACCGAGAAGCCTTTCTTCGTCTGCTGGGTCGCGGCGCCGCCGCAGGCGCTGCAGCAGCTGCGCGCGCTGGGCATCGTGGTCTACACCGCCGGCGAGCGCGCGGTGGAGGCGGCCGCTGCGCTGGCGCGCTGGAACGCCTTCCGGCAGCGCGCCGCTGGCCGCCAAACCCTCGCGCCGGCGGCGATGCCGGCGCTGCCCGCTGAACTGCGCGACGGCGTGCAGCCGACGGTGCTGGCGACCGAGTGGCTGCTAGCGGCCGGCGTGCCCATGGCCCCGGTCGCCCTCGCGCACGGCGAGGACCAGGCGGTCGCGCTGTGGCGCGCCGCAGGCGGCCCCGTGGCGCTGAAGATCGAATCGCCGGACATCACCCACAAGACCGAGGTGGGCGGCGTGCTGCTCAAGCTCGACGACGAGGCGGCCGTGCGCCAAGGATTCACCACCCTGATGCAGCGTGCTGCCGCGGCCGAGCCGGCGGCGCGCCTGCACGGCGTGGTGGTGCAGGGCATGGCACAGGGCCATGTCGAGCTCGTGGTCGGCGTCCAGCGCGATCCGGTGTTCGGCATGGTGGTGATGGTCGGCACCGGCGGCGTGCTGGTGGAAGTGCTCAAGGACGTCGCCTTCCGCCGCGCGCCGTTCGATGATGCCGAGGCGCTGCGGATGCTCGGCGAGCTGCGCATGGGCGCGTTGCTCGATGGCGTGCGCGGCCAGCAGGCCGTCGATCGCAACGCCATCGCACAGATGCTCGCGGGGCTGTCGCGCTGGGCGGCCGCGATGCAGCCGCGACTGGCCGAGCTCGATCTCAACCCCGTGCTGGTCGGCGCCGACGGGCCGGTGGCCGTGGACTGCGTGATGGTGCTGCGCGACCAGCGCACGGGCAACGAGGCCGGCAGCTGAAACCGCCGCCGGCCGTCATTGGATTTCAACGACAAAAGGAGACACAGGCATGCGCTTCACTTCACGAATCATCCAGTGCGCCGGCACCGCTGCCGCGGCGGCGGTACTGCTGCTGGGGAGCGGCCGGGCCCTTGCGCAGGACCCCTATCCCAACCGTCCGGTCACCGTCATCGCGCCCTACAGCGCGGGCGGCGATGCGGACCTCGCGGCGCGGAACTTCGCGGCCGCGGCGCAGCGCGCGCTGGGCCAGGCCGTGGTGGTCATGAACAAGACCGGCGCCAGCGGCGTGATCGGATCGGCCCAGGTGATCGCCTCACCGCCCGATGGCTACACCCTGCTGCTGGCGCGCACCGGCTCGCAGGCCATCCTGCCGGCCATCATGCCGTCGACGACCAAGTACAAATGGGACGACTACACCTTCATCGGCACGCTGGAGCTCAATCCCTACGGCTGCATCGTGAACGCCAAGTCGCCCTACAAGACCTTCGAGGACCTGGTCGGCGCCATGCGCACCAAGGGCAAGAGCATGAACTTCGGCACCGCGGGCGTGCTCACCACCAACGACATGGGCCCGCGTCAGCTGTTCAGGATGCTCAAGCTCACCGACCAGACGCCGACCCAGATCCCGTACAAGGGCACCGGCGAGGCCTCGATGTCGCTGGTTGCCGGCCAGACCGAATTCGCCTGCGGCAGCCTCGGGTCCTTCATCGCGCTGATCAAGAGCGGCGCGCTGCGCGCACTGATGGTCACCAGCGCGGAACGCATGGCCTCGATGCCCGAGGTACCGACGGCGCGCGAGCTGGGTTATGCCGAGATGGAGGGCATCGTGGGCTGGAGCGCCGTCTTCGGACCGCCCAAGCTCCCGGCCGAGGTGCGCGACCGGCTCGCTGCCGCGCTCAAGACCATCGCCGCCGACCCGGCCTGGATCGCCGCGACCGAGCAGACCGGATCGGTTCCCTTCGTTCGCCCGCCCGAGGAGACGCGCGACTTCGTGCGCAAGCAGTACCAGCTCTACCGGTCGCTGGGGGAGCAGCTCAACATCATCGACGCGAAGATGTAGGGCTGGCACGAACGACCATCTGTTCGCGGGCGGGGCCTGCCGTTTCGCGGCAATCGCCCCTCTCTCTTCGGTCCCATGGGAATCGTCGGGACCACAGCCATCCGCGCCTTGTACGGCGCCACCGCGCTCAGGGCACGAACATCGTCCAGGGCGTCTCGCTCCCGCGCAGCGGGCGCCGCGCCGTGATGTCGGGCAGCGGCTCGCCGGCTTCGAAGCGCGCGATCAGGTCCTCGGGATCGAACACGATCCCCATGAAGTTCTGCGCGTAGGCGCCGCCCGCGAAGAAGGCCTCCAGTTCCTCGGCGCGCTCGAACACGTCGTACTGCAGCTCCAGGCGATGGCCGTCAGGGTCCTTGTAGTACATCGAGATCGTGGGGCCATGGTTGATGGTCCAGTAAGGCTGGATGTCGTGTGCTTGCAGCCGCCGGTAGGTGGCCAGCAGATCGCCGAGCGATGCATAGGTGAAGGCGATGTGCTCCAGCCCGGTGTGTGCATCGCCTGCATGCCCGAGCTCCGGCCGCGCGATCAGGCCGATGCGGTGATGCTCGTCGTCATAGGTGAGGAAGCAGAGACCCTCGTTCTCGAAAGCCGGCCTCGCTTCCAGCACCCTCATGTACCAGGCGCGCGAGCGTTCGAGCTGGGACACGCGCAGGACCACGTGGGCGAGCTTCATCGGGCGCACGGGCTTGGCCTGCGCGTCGGGCAGCTTTCTTGGGGTGTTCATGGGTTGCCTCCATCGGGTTCGGGAACGACGCGGTTCTCGATCGCGCCAATCGATTCGATCTCCACGCGCACCACGTCGCCGCTGCGCAGGTACCGCGGCGGCGACATCAGTCCGCCGCAGCCGGCCGGACTGCCCGTAGACAGGATGTCGCCGGGTTCCAGCGTGAATGCGGTCGTGAGCTCGGCGATCATGTCGCCGATGCGGTGGAGCATCTCGCCAGTGCTGGCATCCTGTCGCAACTCGCCGTTGACCCAGGTGCGAAGGCGCAGCGCGTGCGGATCGGCGATCTCGTCGCACGTCACCAGCCAGGGGCCGAAGGGTCCGTGGGTATCGAAGGACTTGCCCAGGGTGTGGGTGGGTGCGCGCAGTTGCCAGTCGCGCACGCTCAGGTCATTGACCACCACGTAGCCGGCGATCACCGCGTCGGCCTCGTCGGCGCGCACATGGCGGCAGCGTTGGCCGATGACGACCCCCAACTCGCCTTCGTAGTCGAGCTGATCGGAAACCCGGGGCTTGTGCACCGGGTCGAACGGGCCGGCGACGCACGAGACCTGCTTGTTGAACCAGACCTGGCCCGCAGGACGCGCAAGGCCGAGCCGGGCCGCTTCCTCGAGATGCGTCGCGTAGTTGCCGCCGAGGCCCAGGAACTTGCGCGGCGCCGGCACCGGCGCGCACAGCTGCACCTCGGCCAGCCGCAGCCGCTGCCCCTGCGGCACCGCCTGCCGCGCCCAGTCGAGGCCTGGGGCGCGACGCTCCAGCAGCCCGCGCAAGTCCGCCGGCGCGTCGGGGACGGCCGACACGTCGACGACATCCTCCCCCTCGACCGCGCCGTATTTCAGCGCGCCCTGGTGGCGAAAGGTGGCCAGCTTCATTCCTTGTCTCCATCGAATCCTGATGCCTCGATGATGTGGATGGAACGATGCGCAGACAATCGGGCCGAGAAGAACGCAACGTTCCACTGGAAGAACGTGAGGCCAGCGATCCTCGCGGGCACAAGGAGACACCGAAGACATGGAAGATCTCAATGACCTGGTGTTCTTCGCCAAGGTGGTCGAGCACCAGGGCTTCTCGGCCGCGAGCCGGCAGCTGGGCGTGCCCAAGTCGCGCCTGAGCCGGCGCATCACGCTGCTGGAAGAGCGCCTGGGGGTTCGGCTGCTGCAGCGCAGTTCGCGCCGGCTGGTGCTGACCTCGGTGGGCGAGCGCTTCTACGAACGCTGCCAGTCGATCGTGGCGCTCGGCGAGTCGGCCCACGAGCTGATCCAGGAGGCGGTGGCGCAGCCGCAGGGGGTGCTGCGCGTGAGCTGCCCCCTCACGCTCGGCCAGTTTTGGCTCACGCCCCTGCTGCCCGCCTTCATGAAGGCGCATCCCCGGGTGCGGCTGCTGCTGACGGTCAGCAACCGTCGCGTCGACCCGCTCGAGGAGGCGATGGACGTGGTGCTGCGCGTGCGTCGCCCGCCCTTCGATGATTCGAGCCTGGTGGTGCGTCCGCTGGGCCGTACGCACGACGTGCTGCTGGCCAGCCCCGCACTGCTGCGCGAGCGGGGCATGCCGGCAGACGTGCCCGGACTCGAAGCCTGGCCGACGCTGTCGCTCCCGGCAGAGGGCGAGCGCCACGCCTGGCTGCTGAGCCGCGATGGCGAAGCGGCCGAACTGGTGCATGCGCCGCGGCTGGTCTGCGGCGACATGTTCGCGCTCAAGCACGCGGCGCTCGAGGGCCTGGGGGTGGCGCTGCTGCCCGGAATCCTGTGCCGCGAAGAGCTGGACGACGGGCGGCTGGTCCGGGTGCTGCCTGAATGGGGTTGCGCCGAGAGCGAGGTCCAGGCGGTCTTCCCGTCCAGGCGGGGCATGCTGCCGGCGGTGCGCGCGCTGGTGGAGTTCCTGGCCGCACATCCGGCCGGCTGAGCAGCGCCTACAGCGGCAACTGCTCGCCGCGGGCAGCGCTGCGCGCCTGGGCGCGGACCATGGCGCGCTCGACGCCGGCGCCCGGCTTGCGTGCCACGCCTTGGCCGTAGCCTTCGGCATAGGGGTTGGCGCTGTGTGCGGCGGCCACGGCCTCGCTGCGCATGCTGCCGCGCTCGATCGAGGCCGTCATGGCAGGCGCGACGTGCGACGAGACGCCTTCCGCGTAGGGGTTCTCGCTGCGTGCCGCGATCACCGCCTGGGCGCGCACATCGGCGCGGCTGTTGGCGGAGACCGGCGCATGCACGCCCTGGTAGGTCTCGGCCTGCGCGCCGGCAGCGGCGAAGAGCGAGAAAGCGGCTGCGGCAATGATCTTCGAGGTGTTCATGTCAGTTCCTTCAGATGGGATGGAGGTCGGTACGGTCGGGGGATCGTCGTTCCCGCCTTTGGAGCGGGTGTGGCTATTGCAGCGCGCGTGTGTATCGACGATGTGTCGGCCGAACCGGACTTTTGAACCGACGTGTAATCGCCGAGGCGGCGAACACACTGGAATACAAGCGCCGGTGCACCTACTCGAAGTAAGGCAGCAGCTTGAGCCGCTGAACCTTGCCGGAAGGACCCCGCGGCAGTTCATCGACGAAGCGATAGTGCCCCGGGGCCTTGTAGCGCCCGAGTGCGCGCGCGCAGTACGCGCGCAGATCTTCCTCGGTGCAGGTACTGCCCTCGCGCAGGATCACGCAGGCGCCGATCTCCTGCCCGTAGTGGCGGTCGGGCACGCCCACCGCGGCAGCGTCGCGCACCGCAGGATGGGCGAGCAGCGCCTCGTCGATCTCTCGCGGTGCGATGTTCTCGCCCCCCTTGATGATCAGCTCCTTGATGCGCCCGGTGACGAAGAAGAAGCCGTCGGCATCGCGGTGCCCGAGGTCGCCGGTGCGCAGCCATCCGTCGGGGGTGAAGCTGGCACGCGTGGCGTCGTCGTTCTTGTAGTAGCCGAGCATCACGTTGGGCCCGCGGATGGCGAGCTCGCCGGTGGTGCCGTCGGGCACTTCGGCGAGCTGCTGATCGATCACCCGCGCCTCGCATCCGGAGGCGCGGCCGACCGAGCCCAGCTTGCGCTTCGCGGGGTCCATCGGATTGGAGAACGAGGGCGCCGCCGTCTCGGTCAGGCCCATCGTCTCGACGATGCCGATGCCGAACATCTGCTCGAACGCGCGGTGGTGTTCGGGCGGCAGCGCGGCGGAGGCCGAACGGCAGAAGCGGAGGCCCGCGGTCTGCGTCGCCGGCGGCCGGTCGCCTTCGAGCAGGTACGAGATCATGGTCGGCACCACGTTGATCCAGCTGCACCCGGCTGTTGCGGCCTGTTCCCAGAAGCGGCCGGCCGAGAACTTCGACGGCATCGCGAGGCTGCCGCCATGTGCGAGCGGCGCCAGCATGGTCACGGCAAAGGCGTTGATGTGATAGAGCGGCAGCACCGCCAGCACGCGATCAGCCGGACCGAGGCCGTGTTCGGCACTGATCGCCTGCGCATTGGCGGCGAGATTGCGCTGGCTCAGCATCACGCCCTTGGGCATGCCGGTGGTGCCCGAGGTGTACATCAGCAGGGCCGGGTCCTCGGGCGCCGGAGCCGGGTCGTCCCCAGGCGCAGGGGCTTCCCCCTCCTCCGGCAGGGCCGCCGCGTCGGGCTCGACCACCATCAGCGACACCGGCCGCTCGAGGCCCTGCAGCATGGCGCGCACGCGTTCTTCCCACTCGGGCGCTACGCACACGAGGCGGCAGTCTGAATGCGCGAGCACGTAGCGCATCTGCTCGGGCTGCGACAGCAGGTTGACGGGGTTCACGCACAGGCCGCCATGCATTGCACCGAGCAGCAAGCGCAAGGTCTGCAAGCCGTTGGGCATGACGAGCGAGACGGTGTCGCCCGGCTTCGCGCCGTGCTGGCGCAGGACCGCTGCGACGCGGCGGCATCCTTGCGCAAGCTCGGCGTAGTGCAGTGGCGAGCCGCCCTCGGTCGAGAGTGCATAGACGGCCTCGGGCCGGCGCGCTGCCTGCTCCTCGATCAGGGCACGAACGGTGGTGGCGGTCACTCGGCACCGTGCCTGGCGAAGAACTCGCCGAAGATCTCCTCCTGGCTCGGCACCCGTTCGGGGATCGGCCGCGACACCCGCGTGATGTTGAGGAAGTGGCGGTAGTTCATGTTGTCGGAAAAGTTGTTCTTGCCCCAGGTGCCGCACCCCATGGACAGCGAAAAGGGCAGCCCGTTGTTGAAGCTGCCGCCGGTGGCGATGCAATGCGCCTGGTCGACGATCACGCGCGACACCTTCAGCGTCAGGCCCAGGCGCATTGCGCGCTGCGGCTCGGCGCTGTGCAGGCCTACCGAATGGCCCGCGCCCTCGTAGTCGTAGATGCGCTCGACGATCGCCGCGGCGTCGTCGAAGTCCTTCGCGGTGTAGACGGCGAGCACGGGGCTCAGCTTTTCGCCCGAGTAAGGATGATCGTGGCCGACGCCGCCCTCGGGCACCATGAGGATGCGGGGTTGGCGCTCGGCGATGGCGAGCCAGCCGGTGCGGCCTGTGGCGTCCTGCGCCGCCGCGCGCTCGGCGATTTCGCGCGCGGACTTGCCGATCACGGCGGCCGAGAGCTTGCCCTCGGGCCACATCAGCGATTGCAACGTCTGCTTCTGCGCCGCATCGAGCATCACGGCGCCGCGCGCCTCGAGCGCCGCGATCATGGGGGCGCGTACGGCATCGACGACGATCAGGCTGTTCTCGGACGAGCAGCTGGTCGCGTTGTCGAAGGTCTTCGACAGCACGATGCGATCGGCCGCCAGCGCGATGTCCGCCGTCTCGTCGACGATGCTGGCCACGTTGCCGGCACCCACGCCGAAAGCCGGCGTACCGCTCGCGTACGCCGCGCGCACGTTGGCCTGCGAGCCGGTGGCCACCACCAGGTCGCACAGGCGCATCAGTTCGCTCGTGGCTTGCTTGGTGACGGGGGAGGGCAGCAGCTGCACCAGGTCGCGCGGCGCGCCGATGCGGTCGAACTGCGCATGGATGAACGCGATGAGCCGCTCGGCCGTCGACCAGCCCTTGGGTGACGGCGCGACGATCACCGCGTTGCGCCCCTTGAGCGCATTGATGATCTTGTTGGCCGGCGTCGCGCCGGGATTGGTCGAGGGCGTGACGGCGCACACCACGCCGACCGGCCGCGCGATCTCGACGATGCCGCGTGCCGGGTCTTCCGAGATCACGCCCACCGAGCGCGCGCCGCGCAGGTCGCGCAACAGGCCGAAAGTCTTGCGATGGTTCTTGCTGACCTTGTCTTCGACGTTGCCGATGCCGGTGTCGGCAACCGCCAGCTCGGCGAGCTCGCGGTTGCGCTTCGGCTCGATGATGGCCCAGCCGGCGGCGGCCACTGCCATGTCCACCTGTTCCTGCGTCCAGGTGTCGTAGATGCGCTGGGCCGCGCGCGCGCGGGCCACGAGCTCGGCGATCGGGCCGGTAGCTTCAGGGGATGAGTGTTCCATGGTCGTAAGTGGGCTGGTTTGCTTTCAGATTCGGGGAACACCGCGGAACCGGCTTCGCCGGGCCGCTGGTGTTGCCCCCGGTAGGGGGTGGGCGGCTACACGAAGTGAGCCAACCTGAGGGGCT
Organism: Variovorax sp. PBS-H4; assembly: GCF_901827205.1. Taxonomy (NCBI): domain Bacteria; kingdom Pseudomonadati; phylum Pseudomonadota; class Betaproteobacteria; order Burkholderiales; family Comamonadaceae; genus Variovorax; species Variovorax sp. PBS-H4. Next base: position 1,866,731 of record NZ_LR594675.1, read on the forward strand.
TATTCAATCCACCTTGATGTTGGCTTCCTTGGCGAGCTTGCTCCAGCGAACCATCTCGGTCGACACCACCTTGCCGAGCTGCTCCGGCGTGCCGCCCACGCCCTCGCTGCCCTGCGCCAGCAGCTTGTCCCGGATGTCGGGCTCGCGCACCACCGTGTTGACCACGCGGTTGAGCTTGTCGATTGCGGCCTTCGGCGTCTTCGAAGGCACGAACATGGCGTACCACGAGTCGACGTCGAAGTCGGCGATGCCCGCTTCCTGCATGGTCGGCACATCGGGGAAGGCGGCGCTGCGCTTGGTGGTGGAGACGGCGAGCGCCTTGAGCTTGCCAGCCTTCACGAACTGCGCCGCCGCGGGGATGGACACCCAGAGCAGCGGAACCTGGCCGCCCATCACGTCGGTCACGGCCGGGCCGCCGCCGCGGTAGGGCACGTGCGTCATCTCGGTGCCGGTGCGCAGCTTGAACAACTCACCCGCCAGGTGGCCCGGCGAGCCGTTGCCCACCGTCGCGAAAGAGAGCGACCCCGGCTTGGCCTTGGCCACCTTCACCAGCTCGGCCACGTTGTTGGCCGGAAAACTGGTGTTCGCCACCAGGATCTGCGGCAGCGAGGCCACCATCGCGACCGGCTCGAAGTCCTTCAGCGTGTCGAAAGGCAGCTTGGTGTAGATCGCGGGATTGATGGTGTGCGAGGAGAGCGTGAACAGCACCGTGTAGCCGTCGGGCGGCGACTTGGCCGCGATGTCGGTGCCGATCGAGCCTGCGGCTCCGCCGCGGTTGTCGATGAGCACCGGTTGGCCGAGCTGGGCCTGGAAGCGCTCCTGCACGATGCGCGCGATCACGTCGGTGCCGCCGCCGGGCGGGTAGGGGACGATGAACTTGATGGGCTTGTTCGGGTAGTCGGCGCCGGTTCCGCCGTTGCTGCCTTGGGCCTGCGTGGCGAAGGGCGCCGCGAGCGCGGCCGCCGTGAGGACCGCGGTGCGCAGCCAGGGGGCGAAGCGATTCATTCCAGTCTCCTTTTCTTGGGGGTAGTCGTCGTCATCGGCCCCGGGCCCACCCGGTAGCCCAGCGTGGTGCTGGCATCGCGCGCGCAGGCCATGACCTGCTCGGCAAGCCCGCGTGCCTGGGTGCGCGCGAAGCGGATCGAGGGCACGCTCATGCCCATTGCCGCGATCGCTTCGCCGCGCGCATTGAAGACCGGCGCGCCCAGCCCGCACACGCCGAGCCGCCATTCCTCGCGGTTCTCGGCGTAGCCGCGGAGGCGGGTGCGTTCGAGCTCGGCATGGAGCGCGTCGAAGTCTGTGATGCTGTTGGGCGTATGCGCCGCCAGACGGCCGAGGCGAGCGCGCAGCGCGGCGGTGTCGAGCTGCGCTGCGGCCAGCAGCGCCTTGCCCGAAGCCACGCAATACGCCGCGGCCCGCCCGCCGACGCGCGAGTAGGCTGCCACCGGCAGCGGGCTGTCGAACTTGTCGAGGTAGACGATCTCGGCGCCGTCCAGCGCCGCGAGGTGGATGGTCTCGCCCGTGGCCTGCGCCAGCGCCGCGAGGTGCGGGCGCAGCAGCCCGCCGATGTCCGACACCTCCGCCACCAGCGAGCCGAGCTCGAAGAGGCGCAGGCTCGGGCGGTAGGCGCTGGTCGCCGGGTCCTGCGCGGCCCACCCGCATTCCACCAGCGTCTGCAGCGTGCGGTGCGCATTGCTGCGCGCCATGCCGAAGGCCTGGGCCAGGTCGGTCACGCGGCAGTCGCGCTGCTGGCGCACCATCCATTCGAGGGCCGCGAGGCCCTTGGCGAGCGTGGAGTCCAATCGAGTTCCTGGGTCGGATGTTTGTTCTAAATAACGAAACATCGTTCGCACATTTGGAACAACTCTAGGCGCCGGCACGAAACCTGTCAACCGGGCTCGCCCTTGCCAGCGGGTGACGCAAGGGTTAACCACTGTGCAAAGTTTCTCGAAATTTGCGGCTTTGTAAGCCAAAAGGCCCCGGCTTACGACCAAAGGCTCCATCGGGACGCGCTGAAGGCGGCACACTCGCGCGTTCGTCCGGCGACATCCGGGCCGAAGAACGAATTGGAGGGCTCGCGCAATGGAACTGACGCACTGGCAATACATCGGCGCACTGGCTGGCGTGATCGGGATCGGCTGGCTGGTCGTGGTGCCGATGTACCGTGGCTGGAAGCCCTTGAACGAGCGCATGAGCGAGCGGGTGCGGGAGTCCACCACGCTTCTGGCCGCGCTGGAGGACCCCGAGGATCTCCACGCCGGATCGCCTCCGTCGCGAACATTCGGCATCAGCATTCGCTGAATTTGCCGCGGCGCGACTGCGCCTGACAAGCCTGCGCCCGTTGCCCACGGGATCGGCACTCACCTTCCCCCGCTTTCCTTCGAACCCGCCCGGCGGCCGCCCTTCATGCGCGGTTGAGCGCAGCCCTGGCCCGCTCGGGACTGAGTGCCAGGGCAGGCGTTTTGTCATGCCTGGCAGCCCTGCCAGCGCGGGCGATCTGTCCTGCGCAAGTCAGGACGACACGCTCATGTAAACCTTTGTTTGCATATCTAAAGTTGTTCCCAAGGCAAGAGTCAGCTGGTGAGACCGGCGGATGAGCTGCCGAGGAATGGCTTGGAGAGATGCATGCGGATCGGCGAATCACTGGCGTCCATGGGGCTCGAGCTGCTGGCCAGCGAGGCTGGCGCTTCCTTCATGGAGTGCGCGTTGATCGGCTCGCTGGTGCTCGTCTTCTGCATGTTGCTGGTCCTGGCCTGGAACAAGAACACATGAGACCCGGTCGTCGGGCCTCCTGATACGCCGTCGATCGGACGAAAGAGAAGTCGCCAAATGCAGGAATTCAACGCGCTGCTCGAGCTCCTCGCGATGCTGGTCTTCGACCCGCGCACCGCCATCCTCATCGCGCTGCTGGTCATCGCGGGGATCACCGACTACCGCACCTACCGCATTCCCAACTGGCTGACCTTCGGCGGCGCCGCCTTCGCGCTGATCTACAAGACGGTCATCGCCGTGTCCCCGGGCTCTGCGCTCCTGATGGCCTCCGGGGGGTTGCTTCTCGGATTCGTGTTGCTGCTGCCACTGTATGTGATGCATGCAATGGGCGCGGGCGACGTGAAGCTGATGGCGATGGTCGGGGCCTTCCTGGGCGCAGACGAGACCTTGCAGGCGGTGCTCTTCGCCTTTGTCGCCGGCGGTGCCGGGGCGCTGGGCTTCGCGCTCGCCAAGGGACGCGTGGGCCTGATGCTGCGCAACACCCGGGACGTGCTTTGCAGCCTGTTGAGCCTGAGCGTGGCGGGCGTGCGCCCCGACGCCAGGGCGCATGCGTCCCGTTCCGTCGGAAGGCTCCCCTATGGCGTGTGCATCTGTGTCGGAACGATCGGCTACGTGCTGAGCCGGCAGCTGGGCTTCGCATAGGCGAACGCTCCGAAACATCTTTTTAGCGAGGCATCCATGAGAAATATCAAGGCAATCGGTCTGATGGTCCTGGCTTTGCTGCTTGGCATCGCCGCCGCGGTCTACGCGGCCGGATGGATTGCCAGCCAGGGCAGCATTGCATCCAACAAGGTCGTGGTCGCCAACGTCGACATCGAACTCGGCAGCCGCATCAACGCGCAGATGCTCGGCGTCATCGACTGGCCGAGCGGCTCTCTCCCGCCCGGTACTTTCTCGGACATGAAGGAGCTGCAGGACCGCGTGGCAAGGGTTGGAGTACTGCGCGGCGAAGCAGTGCTCGAAGGCAAGCTCGCGCCCAAGGGCACGCTCGGCGGTCTGTCGGCCGTGATTGCAGCCGGCAAGCGCGCCATGACGGTGCGCGTCAATGACGTCGTCGGCGTCGCCGGCTTCGCATTGCCTGGCAACTACGTCGATGTCATGGTGAACGCCCAGCAGGACAAGGCCAAGGGCGAAGAAGGAAAGCAGATCAGCAAGACTGTGCTGGAGCATGTTCTTGTCCTGGCTGTCGCGCAAGAAGCCGGCCGCGATGACACCAAGCCCAAGGTCGTCAGCGCCGTGACGCTCGAGCTCTCGCTCGAGGACTCCGAAAAGCTCGATCTCGCCCGCAGCGTTGGCACCTTGTCCCTGGTGCTGCGCAACCAGATCGACAAGGCAAAGGTTGCCACCGCCGGCATCACCAAGAGCCAGCTCTTCGGCGAAAGGGAAATCCTGCCCGTATCGGTAACGGCCGTCGGCCCGGCACCTGTCGCCGCCAAGCCCAGGGCATTCGCCAGCAAGCCCTCGATGGTCCCCGCCATGGAATGCGTAGAGGTGGTTCAGAGCTCCGGTCGAGCCCTCAACTGCTTCTGATCGAAGAACACAGAGGAGAAATGAAGTGCACAACAACCACAGGTCACTGGTGCTGCTCGGGGCGCTGGCGCTGACTGGCCCATCGTTCGCAGCGGGCGAACCGCCCGCCGCTCCCGCAGTTGCCAGTGCGGCTGCTGCCAATCCTGCAAGTGCCGGGGGCACCAAGCGTTGCTCGTCCGTGGTCCACGACGACCGCCCAACCTACGTGACCCTTGGTAAATCGACCGTCATACCTCTCGATGTGCGGGTCGCCCGCGTCATCGTGAGCGGCCAGCCGCCGACCAGGGCGCCTGCACCGAGCGCCGCCACGGCGGCAGCGCCGGGCCAGGCACTGGCACCCGCCGCTGCGCGCCCGGCCGCGGCGTCCCAGCCGAATGCCAACGACGGCGTGGCCGACATGGAAGTCATGCTGCTCAGCCCCACCGACCTGTTCTTCAGGGGCAAGGTCGCGGGATCGATGAACGTGATCCTGCAGAACGCGCAGGGCACCTGCTTCATCAAGGACATCATCGTCACCATCGATTCAGGCGCGCTGCAGGCGAAGCTGGCCGAACTGATGCCCGAGGAAAACCGGATCCAGGTACGTGGCGCCGAACGTGCGATCGTGCTGACCGGCGAGATCAGCGATGCGCTGAAGCTTGACGACGTGATGAGCCTGGCCACCTCCTACGGCGACGGCAAGAAGGTGGTGAACCTGCTGCGCATCACCTCGCCGCAGCAGGTGATGCTCGAAGTCAAGATCGCGGAAGTCAGCAAGACCTTGCTGGACAAGCTGGGCTCGAGCATCGCTGCGCGCAGACTCACGAACGGCGCCACCAACAGCTACACGCTGATCTCCAACTTCCTGAGCGGCGGTGGCGCATTCGCAGAAGCGATCCGCGTCGGAAAGACAGCAATCTCGATCGACGGCCAGAAAGATGACGGGCTGGTGCGTGTCCTGGCAGAGCCCAACATCATGGCGATCAGCGGGCAACAGGCCAGCTTCCTGTCCGGCGGCAAGATCTTCATCCCTGTTTCCCAGACCCAGAGCGGCGGTTTTCCCACCATCACGCTGGAAGAAAAGGAGTTCGGCATCGGGGTGAAGTTCACGCCAACGGTGCTGAATGGCGGGCGCGTCAATCTGAAGATGGTGTCCGAGGTATCCGATCTGTCGCAGACCGGCTCGCCTTTCACGACGGTCTCTGGCGTGACCTCGGTACTGCCGTCGCTCACGGTGCGGCGGGCCGACACCACCGTGCAGCTCAACGATGGTCAAAGCTTCGTCATTGCCGGCCTGATCAAGAACAACGTCACTGAAACGATCAAGCGCTTTCCGGGCCTCGGCGAGGTACCGGTGGTAGGCGCGCTGGCTCGCAGCACCGAGTTCCAGAACGACCAGACGGAGCTGCTGTTCGTGATCACGCCGCGGCTCGTGAAGCCGCTTGCCAAATCGCCGCGGCTGCCGACGGACAACCACGTGGTGCCGAGCCGGACCGAGGTCTATTTCAACGGCGCACTCGAGAGTGCCACACCGCCGGCCGACGCGCCGCCGCCCCTGTCACAGCAATAAGGAGTGCAGATCATGAAGACGCAGGCCCTCGCCATTCTCTTTGTCGTGCTGACCGCCGGGTGCCAGACCACGACTCCGAACTACGACGCACGCTTCGGTGACGCGGTGCGTGATGCGAAGCGAAAGATGACCATCGATCCGGAGGCCGGGAAGAAGAACACCGACACGGCGATCGGCATGGACGGGCGGGCGAGCCGTCAGACGGTCATCCGCTACCAGGACAGCTTCAAGGAGCCACCGCCCGCAGTGAACGTCATCAACATTGGCGGTGCCATCGGGAGCGGCCGGTAGGTACCGAATTCGTCGAGTCCGACTTATCTCTCAACGAACCTCTTTGCCGAAAGGAGTCTGAATATCGAGGAAAAGAATTCGAAAACACCAACTAGCTACCCTTTCTTAACTGTAATTTTCATAGGTGAACACATGAACTCCATCAGCAATTTTTTCCGCAATCTGGCGGTTGAAGAAGACGGCGCGCAAATCATCGAGTACGCGCTGATCGTCGCAGTCGTTTCGCTCGGCCTCATCCTGCTGGTTCAAACCGGCCTCCTTGCAAACGGCGGCAGCTTCGCCCAATGGATGACGCGGGTCGGCACCTGCCTCACGACCGGAACTTGCCCCGCTCCCTGAAGCAACAGGAGGCGATGTCGACCAGACCATAGCAATCGACATCGCCTTCGCTTTGCATCAAGAGACACGGCCATGACGTCCACGCGCAGTTCGATGAGATCCCGCCAAGGCGGCGCGGTGATCATCACCACGGCACTCCTGCTTCTCTTCCTGCTCGGCTTCATGGGGCTGGCTCTGGACTTCGGCCGTCTTTTCATCCTGAAGACCGAGTTGCAGACATCGATGGACAGTTGCGCACTGGCTGCGGTACAGGAACTCGATGGCGCGACGGACGCACTGACGCGCGCCACAAGTGCAGGCCTGGTCGCAGGCAATCTCAACAGGATCAACTTTCAAGGCGAGGCCGCTGCGGTGGCAGACGCGGAAGTGACGTTCAGCGATTCACTGAGCGGAACGTACAGCAAGACCTTTGCACCCATCGCCAATGCCAAGTACGCCAAATGCATCCATACTCGGGCCGGTGTCGCGCCCTGGTTGCTGGGGGCGTTGACTGCATTCAATGGAGACACATCCTACGGCGCTACCCGGGGTGCCTACGCCGTCGGAGTCGCTACGCGAAGCTCGGCCCAGAGCGCCTGCGCCATTCCGGTTCGGCTCAGGCCGAGGGACGCCAGCGACAAGACCAACTTCGGACTCACGCCGGGCGAGTGGATCTCCACGCTCTACGACGAGAAGAGCAGCAGCACGACCGTCGAGCCAGGGCACTTCGGCTGGGTCAATCTGAATCCGGAGGTCAGTTCCAGTGCGCAGACGATCAAGGATCAACTTCTGGGTAACGGCTCTTGCATCAGGACGGACGCGGGTCTCAGCACCACAGGCGCGAAATTCTCCGCAGCGCTCGAATGGAACTCCCGCTTCGGCCTGTACAAGAGTGGCGCCGGCAGCCCCAAGATCACGGATGCGGCGCCGGACCTGACGGGCTATTCCTACACGGCCAAGAACTGGCCGAGCCAGTTCGGTGCGGCATCGAATTTTCTCGCCAAGCGCGCCACCCATCGCTCGTACGGCGACACCGTCGACACGGTGAATGCCGGTGACACCATCACGGGCCTGAACATCAAGGGCGGCTACAAGGACGGCGACATGGGAACCTACTCGGCCGGGCCGAGGGCGCTGGCGGCCTTCGGCGGGAGCCGCCGCCTGGTTATGGCGCCCGTCATGGAGGCGTCGTCAGGGCCGATCGATGGCTGGGCCTGCGTGCTGATGCTGCACCCCATCGACAGTGTCCAGACCACTGTCTACCTCGAGTACGTCGGCAATGCCGGCAATCCCGGCAGTCCGTGCACCAGCGGCGGACTGGCAGGTGGTGCGAGCGGTCCGCTGGTGCCAGTCCTCGTGGAGTAGGAGTGCACAAGAAATGAAAAACGCACAAAAAGGCGTGGCGCTGATCGAGTTCGCGCTCGTGCTGCCGCTGCTGCTGGTCCTGACCTTCATCGTGACCGAGTTCGGCCGCGCGCTGTACCAGTACAACATCATGGTCAAGGGTGCGCGCGACGCCGTTCGCTACCTTTCGGTTCAAAACCCGGGCAGCGGCATCGCGCAGTCCAAGAACCTCGTGGTCTACGGCAGCCTCGCGAACACCGGAAGCCCGCTCGCCTTCGGGCTCGCCGTCGGCCAGGTAAAGGATCCCGTGTGGCAGCTGGCCGGTGCCAGTCCGGTGATCAACACCGTGACCGTTCGCATCGCGGGCTGCGGCACTTCGGCGCCGCCTTGCTACAAGTTCGTGCCACTGGTCGGCAGCGTGTTCGGCTTGACCTTCGGCGAGATCAACTTTGCCGACATCACGGCCACGATGCGGGCACCGCTATGACGACACGCAAGAAGCAGGAAGGCGCCACGATCGTGGAGTTTGCGCTGGTCCTCTTGATCTATCTCACCTTCGTGCTCGGCATCATTGATTTCTCGCGCATGCTCTGGACCTGGAACGCAGCCAATGAAGCCACCCGCTGGGGCGCGCGAGTCGCGGTGGTCTGCGACCGCGGCGCTGGCGTGGTGCTTTCGAGGATGCGGACCTTCCTTCCTCAGTTGACAGCCGCCAACGTCGTGGTCGACTGGTACGACGCCGCCGGCAACATCAGCGCCGCTTGCACCGCCGCCAGCTGCAGCGCGGTGAACGTCCGCATCGTGAATCTCGACTATCAATGGGTGTCGCCGGTCGCAGGAGCTGCGGCGGCGGTGGCACCTATCCCGATGCCGGGCTTCTCTACCTATCTGCCGCGCGAAATCATGGGCCAGGATCCCGGGAGCCCAGCGGTCTGCTCTTGAACCGAACCACGAAGACCACCATGAAGATCGCCATCATCTCGCCCAACAGGACCCATCTGGAAGAGATGGACCGTTGGCTCCGGCCCCGCGCGCACACGGTGTTGCTGTTCGACGGCGGCAAGAGCCGCATGCGCACCGTCGTCGAGCAGGATCAGCCCGACCTGCTGCTGGTCGATGGCATGTGCTGCGATCCTGGCGAACTGACGATGGTCGAGCACGTCACGACGCACCACCCGCGTACCGCTGTGGTGCTGCTTTGCGCGAGTCATACGCCAGAGTTCCTGCTCAATTCGATGCGAGCGGGTGTGCGCGAGGTGCTGCCGTCCCCAGTGACTGCGGGTGCCCTCGAAGCCGCGGTCGATCGGGTCGCAGCCAAGCTCGCGGGCGCGCAAGGTCAGTCGGCCGGCAAGGTGCTCGCTTTCATGCCATGCAAGGGCGGCAGCGGTGCGACCTTTCTCGCAACCAATCTGGCGTTCCAGCTGAGTGAGCACAGCTCGGTGCTGCTCATCGACTTGAACCTGCAGTTCGGCGATGCACTGGGCTTCGTGAGTGACGAGAAGCCGAATTCGACGCTCGCGGACGTCGCGCGCGACATCGGCCGCCTCGACGCCTCGTTCCTGGCGGCGAGCGCCGTCGCAATCACGCCCGAGTTCCGGCTGCTCGCGGCGCCCGAAGATCCGTCGAACGCCATGGAAGTGAAGCCTGAGCACATCGATGCGATCCTGAACCTGGCCGTTACGCAACACGACTTCGTGCTCCTCGACATGCCGCGCACGCTCGACACGTTGTCGATTCGGGCGCTCGACCGCGCACACCGCATCTACCCGGTGCTTCAGTCCTCCCTGCCGGACCTGCGCAACGCGGCCAAGCTGCTCGGGGTCTTCAAGTCGCTCGGCTATGCGCAGGACAAGATCGAGCTGGTCATCAACCGCTTCGACAAGAACAGCGAGATTGGCTTGAAGGAGGTGCGCCGCTCCCTCGGCGCGATCGCGCAACGCACCGTTGCCGACTCGCCCAAGGAAGTCACGGCCGCGATCAACCGCGGTGCTCCGCTCGCGCGTTTATCCCGCACGAGCCCGGTCGTGAAGACTTTGGCCGAGATGGCTTCGGCGCTGGCGCCTCGGGACGAGGAGAGTCCCAGCTTCTTCCACCGGCTTTTCGGCCGGGCCTGACCTGACCTCGAAAGCACACCATGTCCTTGCGCGAAAAGCTCAACGTGATCACAGCCGAGACGGCTGCGAGTTCCGCATTGCACCTCGCCCCCGATCCGGGCCTCGCCGGCACCTCGGAGGCCTACAAGGTGCTCAAGGGCAGGCTGCATTTGAAGCTGCTCGAGAAGTTCGACCTGGCCTCGCTCGATACGCTTGCGCCCGATGCACTGCGCCACGAAATCGCCACGATGGTCGCTCGCCTGCTGCAGGAAGAGCAGGCCGCGGTGAATGAAGCAGAGCGGCGCACGCTGATCCGCGATATCCAGCATGAGATGCTCGGGTTCGGACCGATCGAACTGCTGATGGTTGACCCGACGGTGTCCGATATCCTCGTGAACAGGTTCGACCAGATCTACGTCGAACGCCTCGGCCGCCTGGAGTTGACCCCCATCAGCTTCACGGACGAGAAGCACCTGCTGCGGATCATCGACAAGATCGTGTCTTTCGTAGGGCGCCGCATCGATGAGTCGAGCCCCATGGTGGATGCCCGACTGCCCGACGGCTCGCGCGTGAACGCGGTGATCCCGCCGGTGGCGCTCGATGGGCCGATGATGTCGATCCGCCGTTTTGCCCACAAGCCGCTCAAGATGAGCAACCTGGTGCAGGACCTCAAGAGCCTCACGCCCGCGATGGCCTCGATGCTGGAAGGCTTGAGCAAGGCCAAAATCAACATGATCATCTCGGGCGGCACCGGCGCCGGCAAGACGACGCTGCTCAACATCCTGTCCGGCTACATCCCGGACTCTGAACGCGTCGTGACCATCGAGGATGCGGCCGAGCTGCAGATGCAGCAGCCGCATGTGGTGCGCATGGAGACCCGGCCGGCCAACATCGAAGGTCGTGGCGAGATCACGCAGCGCGCGCTCGTGCGCAACGCGCTGCGGATGCGGCCTGATCGCATCGTCATCGGCGAGGTGCGCGGCGCCGAGGCGGTCGACATGCTGCAGGCCATGAACACCGGCCACGAAGGCTCGCTGACCACCATCCATGCGAACACCCCGCGCGATGCGCTCTCTCGGCTCGAGAACATGATCGGCATGGCAAACCTCAACCTGCCGCACAAGGCCGCTCGCCAGCAGATCGCCTCGGCCATCACCGTGGTCATCCAGGCGCTGCGGATGACGGACGGCAAGCGCAAGATCACGAGCATCCAGGAGATCACCGGGATGGAAGGCGAAATCATCAGCATGCAGGAGATCTTCGCGTACCGCCAGACCGGGGTCGGCACTGACGGCCAGGTGGAAGGCTACTTCCATGCAACCGGCGTGCGGCCGAAGTTCACCGAGCGGCTGCGCGCCTTCGGTGTGGCACTGCCCGATGCGTTGTTCGATCCGACCAAGCAGTACCAGTGAGGCCAACCCATGCCACCGTCCATCGCAGGCAACTCGTTCATCATGATCGCGGTGTTGGTCTTCGTCGCAGTGCTGCTGCTGCTCGAAGGCCTCTACCTCATGTGGAAGTCGTACAAGGGACCGGGGGCGCGGCAGCTCGAAAGGCGCCTGCAGGCCCTGTCCGGATCGCGCGACGCCACGCAGCAGACGAAGATCCTCAAGGAGCGCATGCTCAGCGAGGTGCCAATGCTGCAGCGCTGGCTGCAGCGGGTGCCCCGTGCGCGCGAGCTGGACCGGCTGCTCCTGCAGTCGGGCCTTGCATGGACGGTCTCGAAGCTGCTGCTCGGCAGTGCCGCGCTGGCCGTGGTCGCGTTTGCTGTAGTCGTGCGGGTGGCACATCAGCCCGAGGTGTTCGGGCTGGTTGCTGGCGTGGCATTCGCCCTCGTTCCTCTTGCGTACGTGGTCCGGTGCCGCTCACGCCGCTTGCAGCGCCTCGAATTGCAGTTGCCCGACGCACTGGATCTGCTGACACGGGCGCTGCGCTCCGGGCATGCCTTTTCGTCGGGCCTGCAGATGATCGGGGAGGAAATGGCCGACCCGATCGCGGCGGAGTTTCGCATCGTGCACGACGAGGTTAATTTCGGTGTCTCGCTGACGCAGGCATTGACCAATCTGAGCGAACGCATTCCCATCACCGATCTTCGCTACTTCGTGGTTGCCGTGCTGATCCAGCGCGATTCCGGCGGCAACCTGACCGAAGTGCTCGGCAACCTGAGCCGCCTTATTCGAGAGCGTCTGAAACTGCATGCCAAGGTGCGCGTGCTTTCGGCCGATGGACGACTCTCCGGCTGGATCATCGGGCTGCTGCCGTTCGCACTTGCCGGGGGGTTGAACCTGCTCAATCCCAAGTTCATGTCCAGTCTCTGGACCGACCCGATCGGCATCACGATCGTCAAGTACATGCTTGTGATGATGGCGATCGGCGCGCTCATCCTCCGGCACATTGTTCGCATTCGAGTCTAGGAGCGTCTCATGATGATCATGTCCGCGCTGGTCTTCCTCGCCGTCACGCTCGGCCTTGCAGGCTTGTACTTATGGTGGATGCCCTCGGAGGCCGAGCGGCGGCTGCAGGCGCTGGCGCCGGCACCCGACACTTCGTGGACCGAGACCGTCGTGAAGCTCGTCGGGCCGTTCGCGCAGCTTTCCTCGCCGACCGGCGGAGAAGAAGCGAGCCCGTTGCGACTCAAGTTCCTCAATGCCGGTATACGGCACAAGGACGCGAGCCTCGTCTATTTTGGCTTGAAGAGTCTGTTGCCGGTGTTTTTTGCCGCGGCGGCGTTCGGCATCGCTCGCTCGACGCGGCAGGCCGAGGGCATGAGCTTGGTTTTCTGGCCCCTGATGACAGCCCTGGTTGCCTGCTATCTGCCCAACGCCTACCTGCGCTTGCGCTCGAGGAGTCGCAAGCGTGAGATCTTCGAGAACTTTCCCGATGCGGCAGACCTGATGCTGGTCTGTGTCGAGGCCGGATTGGGACTCGATGCAGCGCTCACGAAAGTGAACGAAGAAATTCGCATCAAGAGTGAAGCGCTGGCCGAGGAACTGCACTGGACAAACCTGGAGATGCGAGCGGGAAGCGAAAGGGACAAGTCGCTGCGCAATCTCGCACGGCGCACGGGTGTCGAAGAGATCGCGACGTTTGCAACGATGCTGACGCAGGCAGACCGGTTCGGCACCAGCATTGGCGACTCGCTGCGGGTGTTTTCCGACGACTTGCGGCACAAGCGCCAGGTACGCGCCGAAGAACTGGCGGCGAAGATCCCGACCAAGATGCTCTTCCCGCTCGTGCTGTTCATTTTCCCGTCGATCCTTGCGGTGATCATCGGGCCGGCGGTGATTCAGGTGATCCGGACCATGATGCCGCTGATGACGGGTACGAACTGAAGCTGTCTGGCGCCCGGTGCTGCGAAGTAGGGCAGTTGCCGGGCAGGCGCCTGCGTCGAGGCCTCAGGACAGCGGCTTGCCCAGCCCGTGCTTCACCGCATACACATACAGCTCCAGCCGATTCGCCACATCGAGCTTCTGGTAGATCGACGTCAGGTGGTTGCGCAGCGTGTGCTCGGTGACGAAGAGCTGTTTCGCCAGCGCCTTGTTGGAGGCGCCGCCGCCCTGGACGATGGCGCCGATGATCTTGTGCTCCTTGGCAGTGAGGGTGGCTTGCCTCTCGGCCTCGGGGTCGGCGTGGGGGCTCTGCCGCGTGGCCATGAATTCCGAGAAGACGCGGCTTATCGTCTCGGCGTCCATGCAGAGCTCGCCGCGGTGAACCCGCTCGATCGCCCGCAGCACCTGCTCGGCCGATGCGTCTTTGCGCAGCACGCCTCGCGCGCCTTGAAGGACGGCCGTGTCCAGCGTCTTCTGCTCGCGTTCACCGGTCAGGATCAGGGCGCGCGAGGCAGAGTTGGACAGCAGGCCCGGCAGGATGTCCAGGGCGTTCTTGCCGTCCAGGTCGAGGTCGAGAAGGATCACGTCGGGCGAAAGCTGGCCGACCTGCTCCAGCGCCTCCTCGCAGTTCCTGGCCGTGCCGACGACCTGCATGCGCGGCTTCTCGCCGTCGATCAGCTTGGACAGGCCCCACAGCATCGTCTGGTGGTCGTCCACCACCATGACGCCGATCGGTTTGGTCGCTGGTTGCATTCTTCTTCCTCCTCTAGGTGGGTATTTCGACGTGAACGGACGTGCCTCCGCCTGTGCCGCGGCGGACGCTGGCAAAGCCGCCCAGCGCGCTGGCGCGTTCCGAGATCGAGCGCGGCAGGAATTCGATCGACTGCGTGCCATCCGCCTCGTTCTCGATCTCCACCCGGAGCAGCCCGTCCGCGCAGGCCAGCTTGACTGCGCCGCAATGGGCAAGGGTGTGCTTGCAGATGTTGTTCAGGCCCTCGCGCACGATCTGCAGGATCTCCGCGGCCATGCGGTCGTTCACCTTGAGGTCGCCCTCGACGCATACCGCGATGTCGATGCCGTAGAAGTCGCGCACCTGCGTCACCTGTTGCCGCACCAGCGTCGGCACCGACAGGTCGGAGCGGTCGGGTCCATTGCGCACGGCGCCAGCGTAGCGGCGCAGGTCGCTGATGACGCGGGCAGCCATGTCCTGCAGCTTGTCGAGGTCCTCGACGAGGGGGTTGTCCGCAGTGGCCTTGTTGCGAAGTGCGCTGAGGCCCATCTTGAGCCCGATGTAGGGTTGGACAGCGGTGTCGTGCAGGTCCAGCGCGATCTTGCGCCGCTCCTGGGAGGCCGCGTCCGAGGCCATGCGATCGAGCAGCTCGATGTTTTCGACCACTGGGAAGGCCTGGGCGACGACGTGGCCCAGGAACAGCGCGTCGGCCCGGTGGAACACGCCGCACCGCGACAGGACGTACAGGCGGCCCTCGCTCTTGCGCAGCGCGACAGGTACGCTGATGAAGGCATTGGCCTCCAGCATTTCAGCCAGCCCGTCGAAAGCAGGGTGGGTTTCCTGGCTCCATCGCCCCTTCTCTGCGTCGTAGGTGACCGCGCCGGCGGAGCCGGGCAGACGCAGCCACGGTGCGCGCCGGTAGATCGCCGCGCGGTGGGGCGCGACTGCCATCAGCAGCGCAGCCAGTTCGGGAGCGATCCGCTCGGCCTGGGGCGAACGATGCGAATCGCCTTGCCGGATGGTGCGCAATGAGCAGGCGCCGGACTCCTTGTCTCGCACGACCAGCAGGCAACTGCTGCTCTCCAGGAAGAAGCGCTGGATCTTTTCGAGGATGCCGGTGACGGTGTGGTCGACGCCGAAGCGCGGGTTCGACAGCCGGCTGACGGCGCGCAGCAGCGCCAGCCGCCGCTTGAGCTCCACCTTGGAGCGGCCCCAGTAGATGATCATGTAGCCAAGCGCGAGGATGAAGGTGGACCGCAGCAACAGGCGGGGCAGGTCCTGCGCCGTGGCGGAGTCGATGCCGCAGACGGCGAAAAGGGCCACCGAGGCCAGCGTCACCCGCGCGCCCTCCTCGAAGCCCCAACGGAAGGAGGAGGTGAGGATGGCGAAGAAGAAGAACAGGAAGAAGGCGCTGTGGACACCGTCCGTGAACTGCACGATCACGACGTACCAGCAGATGTCCAGCCAGTGGATCAGCCGGCTCTGCGAGAGCGGCGCCTCCAGCTCCGCGTAGACGCACACCACCAGGCTGTGCACGATGTAGCCGCAGAAGAGCAGCCAGGTGGAACCCCCCACGCCGCGCAGGCTGGCCGGGTCGACGAACACTGCAAGCAGGGCCGAGACAGAGAGCACCAGCCGCATACGCGCGACCATCCGGGCGTCGCCGACATCCGCCGCAAGGCTCGTGTCGATCTCCGGCTTTTGCTCCAGCCCCTGAACCTGCATCCGCTGTTCTCCTCGCGCCCTGTGCATGTGAATTGTTCACAGGTTACTACTTTGGTAAGCAGATGTATGCCGGGTTTATCAGCGGATGGATCCTTCTTCCGTGCGAAAAATCACGCGCCGAGGCAGGCGTGCTCAGCGTCGATGGAACCCGGCCAGCAGGCCGATCAGCTCCAGGAACATTGCCGCGCCGCCTGCGGCCGTGAGGTCCAGCACATGGCTGCGGCTGTAGTAAGGACTCAGGTCCAGCCCGACGCCGATTCCTGCGATGCCGATGCGCCCGGCCTGCTCGTGCCGCGCCACCACGTCCTGCAAGTGGTGGTCCAGGTAGTGGGCGTCGTTGGCGAGGTGGGTGGCGCTGTCCATTGGCGAACCGTCGGACAGGACGAGCAGAAGCTTGCGGTGTTCGGTACGCGCGTCGAGGCGCTCGCAGGCCCAGTCCACCGCCTCGCCGTCGCAGCCTTCGCGGAACAGATCGGGCTTGAGGAGGGCGGCGATCGCCGGGCGCGCGCGGCGCCATGGCGTCGCGGCGTCCTTGAAGACCAGGTGGCAGCGCTCGTTGAGCCGGCCCGGATGCACCGGCCGGCCGGCGCGCTGCCAGTCGCGCTTGGCCCGCCCGCCGTTCCAGGCGCCGGTGGTGAAGCCGAGGATCTCGCTGGCCACGCCGGCCTGCTCCAGCGCGCGCGCCATCACGTCGACCAGCATCGCCACCGATTCGGCGTGCGCCTTCATCGAGCCCGAGCAGTCGATCAGGAAGCCGACGACGCAGTCGGCCACCGGTTCCAGGCGTTCGGTGCGGAACAGCCGCCGCTCGGTGGGCGAGGCGACCAACTGCGCCAGGCGACGGCCGTCGATGCGGCCTTCTTCCTGGGCGCCGTCCCAGCCCTCGCGCTCGGGCTCGGCCAGCAAGGCGCGCAGTTCGCGCGCGAGCCGGGCGATGTTGATGCCTTGCGCGGCAATGCGGCGGTCCAGCGTCTCGCGCAGCTCGACGAGCAGTTCCCGGCGCACGAGCGAAGCGGCCTCGTGCTCGCGGTCGTAGTCGGTGGTGAAGACACGGTAGGCGACGCCTTCGCCCTCCAGCAGCGCGCTTCGGCCGGCGTCCGCCGTGGTGAAGGCTTCGACGATCTCGCGGTCCATGTCGGCGACCAGGCTGAAGACATTGCGTTTGTCGTCGGGCTCGGCCTCGGGGTCATCCTGCCCGTGCTCGCCGTCTTCTTCGCCTTGGCCGGCAGCATGCAGCATGGCCGCGACCGTGTGTGCGATGGCGCGGGCATGCACCGCATACGCCGCCTGGTCGGCGCGATCGCGGCGCAGGCCGGCGAGTGCATGGCCGATCAACGGCGAGAGCGCGAAGCGGGTGGCCTCGAGCATGTCCTCGGTCTCCTCCACCACCTGCTGGCCGCTGACGCGCGCGCGGCAGATCTGCGCGACCGCATAGAGGAGCAGGCCGCGCGCGGTATCGGTCAGGCCGGAATGGTGAAAGGACAGGGACCACTGTTCATGGCGATGCCGCAGGTTGCGCCGCATGCCCGGCATCGCCTCCGGCGCAAGCGACTCCACGCGGAACTGCTCCAGCATCTCGAACAGCATGCGCTCGACCGGCTCTTGGGGGCGCAGGTGTTCGTGCAGGGCAGCGTCCGACGCGCTCAGCCGCAGCGCGAGGCCGTCCGCCGTGCCGCGGAAGGAAGTGAAGTCGTCGCTCTCCGGTGAGGGATGCAGGTGCGGTGCGTACCAGGGCAGGGGCTGGCGGCCGCGGTGCAGGCGCTGGCCGCGGAAGTGCAGGTCGGGCTCGCCGCTGAAGGCGCGGACGAAGGCGGCGCACAGCTCGTCGACTTGCTGTGCGTGTCGTACCTGCTTTTGTGTATCGGTCATGGTCTTGCTCCCTCTCGCTTTGGGAGGGGGCTGGGGTGAGGGCACACCCTGGCTGTCGATTCGTACGTTGCAGTTGTTGTGAGGCTGGAGCCGGGGCGTCGTCCCGGCAGCCGAGTCACTTTCTTTTGTCTCGCCAAAAGAAAGTAACCAAAGAAAAGGCGACCCCACTGGCCGCGACCCTCCGCTTCGCTACGGGCAACCTGCGGTGCTCGCTTTTCGCGGGGTCCGCGCAAACTCGCCTTCGGCTCAAACACGCGCGGCCCTTTTTCCGCGAAAAGCTGCGCTCCTCGGCGCGGCCAGAGGGGATTGAACTTCAACGCGCCGCAGGCGCGTCCTTCTGTGGTTTGCAGATTTGCTTGAGCTTCGGATCCTTGCTCACGCTGACACTCACGCACACGCACACGCACACGCACACGCAGACGCAGACGCACACGCGCACGCACATGCTCGTGCTCGTGCTCGTGCTCGTGACGATGTCCATGCTCGTCCACGTACGCAAGCACCTGTCCCAGGTCTCGCGCAGCGAGGCCGTTGGCGGCCGAGCGAAGCAATGGCCCGTCCCACTCCCCTCTGCGCGTGCCGAGGAGCGCAGCTTCAGGCGGATAAAGGGCCGCGCGTGTTTGAGCGAAGCGAGTTTGCGCGGACCCCGCCTGAAGCGAGCACCGCAGGTTGCCCGTAGCGAAGCGCAGGGTCACGCGCAGTGGGGTCGCCTTTTCTTTGGTTACTTTCTTTTGGCGAGACAAAAGAAAGTGACTCGGCTGCCGGGACGACGCCCCGGCTCCAGCCTCAAACCAACCACACAGCCAAAACAAGCGCCCAATGCCCCCACCCCATCCCTCCCCCGGAAGGACAGGGAGCAAAACCCCCGCCGCACCTCGCGACACGCTGGGCCCCCGCTGTCCCATCACGAGCCCGACAGCTGGTGCGACTCCTTCAGCTCCAAGTCGAAGCAGCGCTGAAAGTACTCCGCCACCAGCCCCCGTTCAGCCTCGTCGCACTTGTTGACGAAGGACAGCCGGAAAGCCAGCGCCGGATCGCGAAAGATCTCCACGTTCTCGGCCCACGTGATCACGGTGCGCGGCGACATCAGCGTCGAAAGGTCGCCCGCCGCGAAGCCCTTGCGCGTGAGATCGGCCACCGCCACCATGGCGCGCACCATCGCGTGGCCGGCCTCGTTCTTCATCGAGGGCACGCGCGCCTGCACGATCGCGATCTCCTCCTCGGCGCCGAGGTAGTCCAGCGAAGCCACGATGTTCCAGCGGTCGATCTGCGCATGATTGAGCCGCTGCGCGCCGTGGTAAAGGCCGTTGAGGTTGCCCAGGCCCACCGTGTTGGCGGTCGCGAACAGGCGGAACGATGGATGCGGGTGCAGCACCCGGTTCTGGTCCATCAGCGTGAACTTGCCGCCTTGCTCCAGGATGCGCTGGATCACGAACATCACGTCCGGCCGGCCGGCGTCGTACTCGTCGAAGATCAACGCCACCGGGCGCTGCAGGGCCCAGGGCACGATGCCTTCCTGGAACTCGGTGACCTGCTGGCCGTCGCGCAACACGACCGCGTCCTTGCCCACCAGGTCGAGCCGGCTGATGTGGCCGTCGAGGTTGAGCCGCACGCAAGGCCAGTTCAGGCGCGCTGCCACCTGCTCGATGTGGGTGGACTTGCCGGTGCCGTGCAGTCCCTGGACCATCACGCGCCGATCGCGCATGAAGCCGGCCAGGATGGCCAAGGTCACGTCGGGATTGAAGCGGTAGACCGCATCGACCTCGGGCACGTGGTCGTCCCGCTCGGCAAAGGCCGGGGCCATCAGGTCGCTGTCGATGCCGAAGACTTCGCGCACGCTCAGCAGGCGCTCGGGCTTCAGGGTGGCGATGTCAGTCATGTCGATGGTCCT
Source organism: Variovorax sp. PBS-H4 (assembly GCF_901827205.1). Taxonomy (NCBI): domain Bacteria; kingdom Pseudomonadati; phylum Pseudomonadota; class Betaproteobacteria; order Burkholderiales; family Comamonadaceae; genus Variovorax; species Variovorax sp. PBS-H4. The sequence continues at coordinate 1,886,172 of NZ_LR594675.1, forward strand.
TCAAGCCTGCGCACGCGCGTCGGCTTCGGTTTCCGCGCCGATGCGCGAAAGGGCGAGCGCGGCGCGCTGCAGCGCGGGCAGCAGTTTCCTGGCCTTCTCCATGTCCATGCGCATGACCGGTGCCTGCACAGCAATGCACAGGTTGGATGGGCCGCTCTCGCCCGGCACCAGCGCCGCGATGCACAGCAGCCCGGGCAGGAACTCCTCGTTGTCGAAGGCGCAGCCGTCCTTGCGCACCCGCTGGATCTCGCGCTCCAGCGTGTCCAGGTCGGTCAACGTTCGGGGGGTGTAGGCCTCCAGCGGCGCGTGGGCCAGCAGGCGACGGCGCTGGGCGGGGCTCATCTGCGCGAGGAAGACCTTGCCGCTGGCCGAGCAGTGCACCGGGACGCGCGAGCCCGGGTGCAGGTAGAAGCGCAGCGGCGCCGCGGTTTCCACGCGGTCCAGGTAGACCACCTCGCTGCCGGAAAGGGCGGTGAGGTTGCAACTCTCGCCGATCTCCTCCACCAGTTGGCGCAGCACCGTGTGGCGCGCGCCATGGTGGCTGTCGTTCAACAGCAGGTTTTCGGCAAGCCGCCGCAGCCGCGTGCCGATGCCGTAGAGGCGGCTGTCGCCTTCGCGCTGCAGCAGGCCCGCGCTTTCCAGTTGCTGGAGCATGCGGTGCAGCGTGGGCTTGGGCAGGCCGGTGGCCTCGACCAGGTCCTGCAGGGCGTAGCGCTGGTCCTTGGCAGCGATCACCTCCAGCAGCGCGAACAGGCGCATGGTGGGGGTGTCGCCGTTCAGCTCGGCGGGTTCGGGTTTCAGGCCATTGACGACTTTCATGGGTCGGATCATAGTCGTTTCAACAAAAAACGGGACAGCCCGTACCGATTTTTCGAATTTCGTTTGACGCAAGACGGGCAGCGCCCTATATTCCGCCAACACGAATTCCGGAACCATCGGTTCCAACTTTCGAGAACCCTGCGCTTCATCCCCGACCCTAGGAGACCCTTCCCATGACCAAGCAACCCCCCGCCACGCCCGCCCGCGCCGCCGTCACCGGCGTGCAGAAGATGACGCCCTCCGAGGCCTTCGTCGAAACCCTGGTCGCCAATGGCGTGACTGACATGTTCGGCATCATGGGTTCGGCCTTCATGGACGCGATGGACATCTTCGCGCCCGCCGGCATCCGCCTGATCCCCGTGGTGCACGAGCAGGGCGCCGGCCATATGGCCGATGGCTATGCGCGGGTCTCCGGCCGGCATGGCGTGGTGATCGGCCAGAACGGCCCCGGCATCAGCAACTGCGTGACCGCCATCGCGGCGGCCTACTGGGCGCACAGCCCGGTGGTGATCGTCACGCCCGAGACCGGCACGATGGGCATGGGCCTGGGCGGCTTCCAGGAGGCCAACCAACTGCCCATGTTCCAGGAGTTCACCAAGTACCAAGGCCATGTGAACAACCCCAAGCGCATGGCCGAGTACACGGCGCGCTGCTTCGACCGTGCGATCTCGGAGATGGGCCCGACCCAGCTCAACATCCCGCGTGACTACTTCTATGGCGAGATCGAGTGCGAGATCCCGAAGCCGATGCGCGTGGAGCGCGGGTCCGGCGGCGAAAACAGCCTGGCGGCCGCCGTCGAGCTGCTGGCCACCGCCAAGTTCCCCGTCATTCTCTCGGGCGGCGGCGTGGTGATGGGCGACGCGGTCGAGGAATGCAAGGCCCTGGCCGAGCGCCTCGGCGCACCGGTGGCCAACGGCTACCTGCGCAACGATTCATTCCCTGCCAGCCATCCGCTGTGGGCCGGCCCGCTGGGCTACCAGGGCAGCAAGGCCGCGATGAAGCTGATCGCGCAGGCTGACGTGGTGCTCGCGCTCGGCTCGCGCATGGGTCCGTTCGGCACGCTGCCGCAGCACGGCATGGATTACTGGCCCAAGCAGGCCAAGATCATCCAGGTCGAGGCCGAGCACACCAACCTGGGCCTGGTGAAGAAGATCACCGTGGGCATCCACGGCGATGCCAAGGCCGTGGCCAAGGCGCTGCTCGCGCGCCTGGCGGACCGCACGCTCGCGTGCGATGCCACGAAGGCCGAGCGCGCCGCGAAGATCAAGGAAGAGAAGGCCGCGTGGGAGAAGGAGCTCGACGGCTGGACCCACGAGCGCGACGCCTACAGCCTCGACATGATCCAGGAGGCCGAGAAGGAAGGCGGCAATTGGCTGCACCCGCGCCAGGTGCTGCGCGAGCTCGAGAAGGCCATGCCGCCGCGCGCCATGGTCTCCACCGACATCGGCAACATCAACGCCGTGGCCAACAGCTACCTGCGCTTCGAGGAGCCGAGGAGCTTCTTCGCACCGATGAGCTTCGGCAACTGCGGCTACTCGCTGCCCACCATGATCGGCGCCAAGCTGGCGGCACCGGATCGGCCAGCCATCGCCTACGCAGGCGACGGCGCCTGGGGCATGAGCATGGTCGAGATCATGACCTGCGTGCGCCACGACATCCCGGTGACCGCGGTGGTCTTCCACAACCGCCAGTGGGGCGCGGAGAAGAAGAACCAGGTCGACTTCTACAACCGCCGCTTCGTCGCCGGTGAGCTGGAGAGCGAGAGCTTCGCGGGCATCGCCAAGGCCATGGGCGCCGAAGGCATCGTGGTCGACAAGCTGGAAGATGTGGGCCCTGCGCTCAAGAAGGCGGTCGACATGCAGATGAACCAGGGCAAGACCACGGTGATCGAGGTCATGTGCACGCGCGAACTGGGCGACCCGTTCCGCCGCGACGCGCTCGCCAAGCCCGTGCGCCTGCTCGAGAAGTACAAGGACTTCACTTGACTCTCCCCCAAGGGCTTTTGCCGGCGGTGAGCGAGACCGCGGTGCATCCCCGGCTCGACGCCCTGGTGGCCCGGGCGTGCGAGCGGGCGAAGACCCAACGGGTGCGCATCGGGCTGGTCCATCCCTGCGACGCGGCAGCGCTCGACGCGGCTGCACGCATTCACGACGAGGCGCTCGCGCAGCCGGTGCTGATCGGCCCGCGCGAAGCCATCCTGCGCGCGGCCGCCACCGCCGGGGTCGATGCGGACGATTTCGAGATCATCGACAGCAGCGACACCGCCGCCGAGAGCGCGCGCCGCGCCGTGGCCCTGGCGCGCGAGGGCGCAGTGGCCGCGCTCATGAAAGGCTCGCTGCACACCGACGAGCTGATGTCCGCCGTGGTCGACAAGACCATCGGCCTGCGTGGCGACACGCGCATCAGCCATCTCTTCCTGTTCGACCTGCCGCGCTACCCCAAGCTGCTGGGCGTGGCCGATTGCGTGGTAAACATCGCGCCGTCGCTGAAGGCGAAGGCCGACATCCTGGGCAACGCCGTCGGCCTGTTGCGCAAGCTGGGCATTGCCGAGCCCAAGGTCGGCATCGTGGCCGCGGTGGAGACGGTGAACCCGGCCATCCCGGCCACCGTCGATGCGCAGGCGCTGGTCGCGATGGCGCGCGCCGGCGCCTGGCCGGGTGCACGGGTCGAAGGCCCCTTCGGCTTCGACAACGTGATCTCGGCCGAGGCCGCACGCATCAAGAACATCGAGTCGCAAGTGGCCGGCGACGCCGACCTCCTGCTGGTTCCCGATCTCAATGCCGGCAACATGCTCTACAAGAGCTTCATCTATATCGGCGGCGGTGAATGCGCCGGACTCGTGCTGGGCGCACGCGTGCCGATCGTGCTGACCTCGCGCGCGGACTCGCTGGCTTCGCGCATTGCGTCGGTGGCGCTGGCGGTGCTCGGAGCGGCGCAGGACCCGGCCTGATCAATTCCCCGACGCGCCCTTGCAGAAGTCGATGAACCCCTGCATCGTGCGCCCCGGCCGCCGCTCGCGATGCAGCACGATCGACAGCGCCCGCGAGTTCTTCGGCAACGTTGTCTTCAGCTCCACCAGCGAGCCATCGGCCAGCGCATCCGCCACGGCATAGCGCGACATGCAGCCGACGCCCACGCCCGAGGCCACGACGCGCTTGATGGCGTGGCTGCTGCCCATCTCGAGCTCGATGTTGAGCGGGCCGACGCGCCGCGCCAGCCAGTCGTTGGTGGCCTCGCGCGTCCCGGATCCTTCCTCGCGCAGCACCCATCCAGCTTCCGCCAACTCGCGCACGCCGGCCATGCGGCCCGCCAGCGGGTGCGTCGGCGCGGCCACGATCACCATCTCGTCGCTGAGCCATCGGTGCACCGCGAGGTCGGGATGCGTCTGCCGACCCTCGATGAAACCGACGTCGGCATCGAAGCCGACCACCGCGGCGATCACGTCGGTGCTGTTCCCGATGATCAGCCGCGCGCGCGCCTGCGGGTTCTGCTGCTTCCAGCGCAACACGATCCCGGGCAGCAGGTATTCACCCGTGGTGAAGCTGGCCGCGACGCGCAGCGGCGTCTGCTGGTCAGTGAAGAACAAGGCCTGCAGCTCCGCAGCCTGGTCCACCAGCGAGACCGAGCGCGCCAGCAGCGCACGGCCATTTTCGTTGAGCACCAGGCGCCGGCCGATGCGGTCGAACAGCTGGGCACCGAGCGCGGCCTCCAGGTCGGCCAGGGCGGCGCTGGCGGCCGATTGCGAGCGCGCCACGCGGCCGGCGGCGGCGCGCGTCGAGCCTTCGCGCGCGGTGGCGGCGAAGACTTCAAGCTGGCGCAGCGTGACGCGCAGGCGATGATCGGTTTTTTCGGTCATGATGAACTGAATTACCTGCTTTTTTGTTCAGAAGCAGAACCCTATCATGGGTAGAGAAACCCCCACGACAACCGGAGGCAGCGCCTTGCTCAACTTTCTTTCGCGCGAGCCCATTCACGACCCGCTCGCGTCGCCGACCCCCACGGCCGACACCGAGGTCAAGACCACCACCTGCTACATGTGCGCCTGCCGCTGCGGCATCCGCGTGCACCTGCGGGACGGCGAGGTGCGCTACATCGACGGCAATCCGGACCATCCGCTGAACCAGGGCGTGATCTGCGCGAAGGGGTCGTCGGGAATCATGAAGCAGGTGTCGCCGGCGCGGCTCACGCAGCCGCTGCTGCGCAAGCCCGGCAGCGATCGGGGCGCGGGCGAGTTCGAACCGATCAGCTGGGAGCGGGCGTTCGACCTGCTCACCGAGCGGCTGCAGAAGATCCGCTCGACGGATCCGAAGAAGTTCGCACTCTTCACCGGCCGCGACCAGATGCAGGCGCTCACCGGCCTGTTCGCGCGGCAGTTCGGCACGCCCAACTATGCGGCGCATGGCGGTTTCTGCTCGGTCAACATGGCCGCCGGCATGATCTACACCGTGGGGGGCAGCTTCTGGGAGTTCGGTGGCCCCGACCTCGACCGCGCCAAGCTGTTCGTGATGATCGGCACTGCGGAGGACCATCACAGCAACCCGATGAAGATCGCCATCAGCAAGTTCAAGCGCAATGGCGGGCGCTTCATCTCCATCAACCCGGTGCGCACCGGCTACTCGGCGATCGCCGACGAATGGATTCCCATCAAGCCCGGCACCGACGGCGCGCTGTTCATGGCGCTGCTGCACGAGCTGATCGGGAACGAACTCGTCGACCACGCCTTCCTCAAGCGCTTCACCAACGCCCCGCAGCTGGTCGTGCTGGACGACTGCGAGCGCCAGGGCCTGTTCGCCTTCGACCCGGAGCGCGGGCCGCCAGGCGACGGCCGCCATCCGCACAACAAGCTGGTGTGGGACAAGGCCTCGGGCAGCGTGAAGCCGGCGTACCCGGAAGGCATCGCCGACGGCTGCGACCCGGCGCTGGAGGGCCACTACACGCTGGACGACGGCACGCGCGTGGCGCCCTCGTTCCAGCTGCTGCGCGAGCGCGTGGCCAGCTGCACGCCCAAATGGGCATCGGCCATCACCGGCATCGACCCCGAGCGCATCCGCAAGCTGGCGCGCGAGATGGGCGAGACGGCGCTGCAGCAGGCGTTCGAGCTGCCCATCCCCTGGACCGATGCCTGGGGCAAGAAGCACCCGACCACCCAGGGCCGACCCGTGGCCTTCCACGCCATGCGCGGGTTGGCGGCGCATTCCAATGGCTTCCAGACCGTGCGTGCGCTGGCCGTGCTGATGAGCGTGCTGGGCACCATCGATGCGCCCGGCGGCTTCAGGCACAAGGCGCCGTACCCGCGGCACATCGTGCCCAACTACCGCGCCTTCAACGCGCCGGAAATGATCCAGCCGAACACGCCGCTCAATGCGGCGCCATTGGGTTTCCCGGCCAATCCGGACGAACTGGCGATCAACCCCGACGGCTCGCCCATCCGCATCGACCATGCCTTCTCGTGGGAGCACCCGCTGTCGGCCCACGGGCTGATGCACAACGTGATCACCAACGCGGTGAAGGGCGACCCTTACCGCATCGACACGCTGCTGATCTTCATGGCCAACATGGCCTGGAATTCCAGCATGAACACGATGGCCGTGCGCGAAATGCTCAACCGCAAGGACGAGCAGGGCGAGTACATGATCCCGTTCCTGGTCGTCTGCGATGCCTTCCAGAGCGAGACCGTGGCTTTCGCCGACCTGGTGCTGCCCGACACGACCTATCTCGAGCGGCACGATGTGATGAGCATGCTCGACCGGCCCATCTCCGAATTCGACGGGCCTGTGGATTCGGTGCGCATCCCGGTGGTGCCGCCCACCGGCCAGTGCAAGCCCTTCCAGGAGGTGCTGATCGAGCTGGCATCGCGCATGAAGTTTCCGGCCTTCACCACGCCGGAAGGCGAGCGCAAGTTCACCGGCTACCCGGACTTCGTCGTCAACTTCCAGCCGCAGCCGGGCATCGGCTTCCTGATGGGCTGGCGCGGCAAGGACGGCGACCAGCACTTGCGCGGCGAGCCCAATCCGAAGCAGTGGGAGGCCTATGCGCAGAACAACTGCGTGTTCCAGTACCACATGCCGGAGACGATGCACTACATGCGCAACTGGAACCGCGAGTACCTGGACTTCGCCAAGGACAAGGGCTGGCGACAGAAGAACGACGTGGTGCAGTTGGCGCTGTACTCCGACACGCTGCAGAGCTTCCGCCTCGCGGCCCAGGGCAAGAGCGCGGGCCGCCAGCCACCGGATGCGCTGCGCGAGCGCATCGACACCTACTTCGATCCGCTGCCCTTCTGGTATCCGCCGCTCGAGGAGGCCGCCACCGAGCTGGAGGCCTATCCGCTCAATGCCATTACGCAGCGGCCCATGGCCCAGTATCACTCCTGGGATTCGCAGAACGCCTGGCTGCGGCAGATCCACAGCCACAACTACCTGCACGTGAACCCGGCCACTGCCAGGGCCGCGGGCATCGCCGACGGTGGCTGGTGCTGGGTCGAGAGCCAGTGGGGCAAGGTGCGCTGCATGCTGCGCTACAGCGAGGCCGTCGAGCCCGGCACTGTCTGGACCTGGAACGCCATCGGGAAGGCCGACGGTGCCTGGCAGCTTGCGCCGGGCGCTGACGAGGCCCGCAAGGGCTTCCTGCTGAACCACCTGATCTCCGAGGAGTTGCCCTTCGACGGGAAGACCATCAGCAACTCCGATCCGGTCACCGGCCAGGCCGGCTGGTACGACGTCCGCGTGCGCATTCGGCCCGCCGAGCCCGAGGAGCCGCACGAGAGCTTCCCGCAGACTGCCACTATGCCGGCGGCGCCGGGCGTGCTGGGCAAGGCGGCGAGCGTGCTTACCTATTTCGCGGGGAGGAACAGGAAATGATGCAGTGGCTCAAAGACTTGATGGCGTCCGCTGGGCAGCCGGTGCGCGAGCCCGCGCTGGCAGCGGCCGGCGGCGCTTGCGGCGAGGGTTGCGGGTGCGGCTCGACGGCAGCCTCTGCGACTGTGCGGGACGTGGAACCAAGGCCGCCCGTCGCGCAACGCAGCGCGGCGCCTCGCAGCGGTCAAGACCGCGTGCGTGCCGAGCCCGGCGAGACGCTGGCCAAGCAGCTCGCCTTGGTCATCGACCTGAACGTCTGCGTCGGCTGCCACGCCTGCGTGACCTCCTGCAAGCAGTGGAACACCTCCGGCAGCGCCGGCCCGCTGGCCGATGAAAAGCCTTATGGCGCCGACCCCACGGGCACCTTCTTCAACCGCGTGCAAACCTATGAGGCCAACACCTTCCCGGGCACCGAGACCATCCACTTTCCCAAGAGCTGCCTGCACTGCGAGGACCCGCCCTGCGTGCCGGTGTGCCCTACCGGCGCCAGCTACAAGCGCAAGGAAGACGGCATCGTGCTGGTCGATTACGACAAGTGCATCGGCTGCAAGTACTGCGCCTGGGCCTGCCCTTACGGCGCGCGCGAGCTCGACGAGGAGCGCCAGGTCATGACCAAGTGCACGCTCTGCGTGGACCGCATCTACGACGAGAAGCTGCCCAAGGAAGACCGCAAGCCGGCCTGCGTGAAGGCGTGCCCCACCGGCGCGCGCCTGTTCGGCGACGTGAAGGACCCGGAATCCGAAGTCTCGAAGGCGATCCGCGAGCGTGGCGGCTATTCGCTGATGCCCGAGTGGGAGACCAACCCGGCCAACCAGTACCTGCCACGGCGCGTGACCGACGAAGCGGGCGGCGCGACCAAGATCCAGCCCAGGTTGGGAGGCATGTCGTGAACCCCGCGTTCTCGGTCGTCGTCTTCACCGCCGTCGCCGGCGCCGCGCAGGGGCTGGTCGTGACGCTCGCCCTTGCCGTGCTCGCCGGCATGCCGCTTGCACCCGGCTTTCTCGGCGTGTCGCTGATCGTGGCCGAGGCGATGCTGCTGGTCGGCCTCGGCGCCTCCTTCGGTCATTTGGGCCGGCCCGAGCGTGCCTGGCGCGCGGTGCTGATGTGGCGCACGTCGTGGCTCTCGCGCGAGGTCATCGTGCTGCCCACCTTCATCGCGGTGGTGGCACTGTGGTGGCTGGCGCTGCGCGGCGGCATCCATACGCCGTGGCTGCCGCTGGCCGCGACCGCCGTCGCGGCCTTGCTCTGGTACTGCACCGCGATGATCTACGCCTGCCTGCGATTCATCCAGGAATGGGCGCAACCGCTGACGCTGGTCAACTTCACGCTGATCGGGCTGTCCTCGGGCCTCATCCTCGCCAGCGCACTGGCCGCACTGATGGGCGAGCCGGGCCTGCTGCGCGTGAGCGGGCCCTGCGCATTCGTCATCACCCTTGCGGCGTGGGGCACGCGGGCAATGTCGCTGCGCCGCAATGCCGCGCTGGTGCCGCGCTCCACGCTGCAGACCGCCACCGGCATCCGCGCGCCCAAGCTGGTGCAGAAGTCGATGGGCATGTCGGCGGGCTCCTTCAACACGCGCGAGTTCTTTCATGGCGCAAGTCGCGCTGCGTTGAAGCAGGTCAAGCTGGGCTTCCTCGTGCTGGGCTTCGCGCTGCCGGCGCTGTTGCTGCTGTGGGGCATAGCGGCGCACTCGTCGCTTGCGTTTGTGCTGGCGTTGCTGGTGCAGGTGCCGGGACTGCTGGCCGAGCGCTGGTTTTTCTTTGCGCAGGCGCGGCATCCGCAGAACTTGTATTACCAGGTCGTGTCCTGAGCGGGGGCGCAAAAAAAAAGCCGGCACTTTGGTGCCGGCTTTTTTTTGTCTCTGTCGATGTCTGTGGGTGCCGCACTGGCACATTGCCGGCGCTGGCACAACTACCAACTCTGGTAGTTGTCGGTCAAATTGCTTGCCTCTAGCATCGGCCGCCGCTCTATTTCGGAGCGACTAACCAGCAAGAAGGGAAGAGAATGAGGGAGCTGATTCCAAGGCTGATCGCCGCGACCCTGTTTTTCATTGTCGGAATCGCCGGCGCCGCCATCCTGGCACCCGGTGCAGTGATGTACGCAGGACAGAGCATCTATTCGGATAATCAGCAATACATGCTGGCCATGCAGGGCGACGGAAATCTCGTTTACTACCGGGTCGCCGATGGTTCAGTTCGCTGGAACACCGGGACATCGAATCTTCCCGGCGGGTTTCTGGTCATGCAGGGCGACGGAAATGCCGTCACCTACTATGACCCGCCGCCACTTCCGGTACAGAAGGGTGAGCCGGTCTATTACAAGGAGCCGCCTGCACGTTACGCGACTTGGTATTCCGCTACCTCAGGCAATGCGGGTGCGTACCTGAAGCCGCAGGACGATGGCAACCTTCTCGTGGTCGCGGCAAACGGGCAAACGCTTTGGGGTATTGGGTCCGACCCCGATCTGAACAAGCCGGAGCCCAAGCAACCCGGCGACGTAGTCGGCCGCGAACTCGTGGGCTGGCTTGCTGCGCCTGGTCATGTGGGCTACTTCGATGGCACGAACATTTATCAAGTCATGAAGGAGCCGCTCGTCGTCCAGTACGTGACGGTTGATAACTTCAAATCAACCGTGCGAGAGCAGGGACCAAACGCGTACTGGGGCGCAGGGTACCCAAACATTCCAGATTTTTACGTCAAAGGGTGCTTTGAGGCGAATTGCAAGGACAATCTTGGGCGAGTATTAGACAGTCGGCGGGCGATGAATGCTCGGGCACTTCAAATTTACCGACTGGGTGCCGACTATACGATCTTGCCCACTGCCACGCCTGCCCTGCCGAGGACGGCGACGACCGAGGCCAGAAAAGGCACCTATCGCTGTGACACTTTTGTAATAGATATCTACAGCATTTTCACCGCTGGCGGTCAAGTAGATGCGATGGGTAACCCAATTCAAAGAGTGTCCCTCGACTCGCCCTATGCACGCTGGGATTTTTTTAAAAATAACATATTGACAGGCTCGATCATTCCTACGGTCGTTTTCCAGGCGTTGAAGAATTTCAGAGGATAAATGAATGAAAAGGCTTCATTGGACCTTGCTCGGAATGGCGGGTCTCGCGGGTGGTTTTGCGCTCTACTACAGCCTCGCGACGGAAGCATTTCAGATTGGCCCACGAGCGGAGCGATCTGGCATTTCTTCGGCGTCCTCGATGGGTACTCCCAGCAGACCCTTGGCAAATGGGGCGGCCGATTATCGAGCGAACCTGGCGATTGCCGTCTCCAAGATCGACGAACAGAATCCACTGCGCTCTTATAGACCAACGCCGGGGATATCAGGACGCATTGCCCTGGAGGAAATGCGTGCAAAAGGTATTCCCGCCACGCCCCTTTCGGCAACGTTGGCTCTCCGGTTTTCGCGTAGCGGCCGGTTGAGCGACGAGGAAAAAATCGCCATGCCTTCCATCCTTTTCTCGCTCTATAACCGCGAGAATACATCCGGCGCAAACCAGGACATCGCGCTCGAATTAAAAATTCTCGCTGCCGACTCGAACAAGCAGGTCGCAGCTTATGCGGCAACGGATTACGCGAGATTGGGCTATCTCCCAGACACCAAGTACGTACTCGATCAGGCCCTTCAAAGCGGCGCCCTGCCTACCGATGCCTACTTTCGGGAGATGGCGCACTTGATTCCCAGTGCGCCACTGGAAAAGCAAAAGGAATTCATGGCGGAAATCAGAGCATCCTCCAATCGACTCGCTTCCGACATCCTGGCAGACGCACTCAACAGCGGCCAAGACTTCAGTGCCGCGCCTTTCCTGAAGTCCTCGGAGGACATGGCCAAGTTGTTGCGCGCTACCGAACCCGACTTCGGTCAGGAGGTCGGCCAGTACGGCGGGACGGACGGCCTGCGCTACGAAACCTGGCTACGCGCGAGTGCCACCATCGAGAGCGCGAAGACGGGTCGCAGCATGAACGAGATCATCGTTGCGAAGCTGAGCGAGCCAGGCACCGATCCGCGCAAGGTCTTGGCATATCTCTCGTCGTGGGAAGCGATGCCGCTGCTCACGGAGGCAGCGCCGGATTCGCAGGTGCAGAAGCTGGCGGCCATCGCACGGCGTCACTCCGATCAGAATCCTGGCAACAGCTATATGCGTTTTCTTGCAGAGACGATCGAGGTGCGGATGAAGCACCCGCCGCCTGCCGCTCCAAAGCCCGTGTTCACGATGCCCACCGGACCTGCCGTGCCCCCGGCGCCGAAGCCTCCTTGAACGAAGCGACTCCTATACTGGCCGCCCTCAACCCGGAGACACCCACATGACCCAGCCCCATACCGCCCTCCAGCTCCGCTCGCTGATCAAGCGCGGCGGCGAACTCGAGCTTTCGCTGGTCGAGGAGCCGATTGCCGAACCCAAGCCCCACGAAGTCGTCGTGCGCGTTGAGGCCTCGCCGATGAACCCTTCCGACCTCGGCCTCCTGTTCGGCGCAGCCGACATGAAGACCGCCAAGGCGAGCGGGACGCCCGAGCGCCCCGTGATCACGGCGACCGTTCCCGAAGCCGCCATGAAAGCCATGGCCGGTCGGCTCGACCAGTCGATGCCGATCGGCAACGAAGGCGCCGGTGTGGTGGTGGCGGCCGGCAGCTCGCCCGAGGCGCAGGCGTTGCTGGGCAAGACGGTCGCGATGCTCGGCGGCGCGATGTACACGCAATACCGCTGCCTGCCGGCGGCGCAATGCATGCCGCTGCCCGAAGGCACGACGCCTGCCGAGGGCGCGTCGGCCTTCGTCAATCCGCTCACGGCGCTGGGCATGGTCGAGACCATGAAGCGCGAAGGCCACAAGGCGCTGGTGCACACCGCCGCGGCCTCCAGCCTCGGCCAGATGCTCAACCGCATCTGCCTCGCCGACGGTATCGAACTGGTGAACATCGTGCGCCGGAAGGAGCAGGGGGACATCCTGCGCGCCATCGGCGCCAAGCATGTGTGCGATGCCAGCGCCCCGAGCTTCATGGAGGATCTGACCGATGCCCTGGCCGCCACCGGCGCCACGCTGGCCTTCGACGCGATCGGCGGGGGCAAGCTGGCCGGGCAGATCCTCAACGCGATGGAGGCCGCCCTGCTGCGCAAGGCGACCGAGTACAGCCGCTACGGGACGCCGATCCACAAGCAGGTCTACATCTATGGCGGCCTGGACCGCGGCCCGACCGAGTTCACTCGCGGTTTCGGCATGACCTGGGGCATGGGCGGCTGGTTGCTCTTCAACTTCCTGCAGAAGGTCGGCGCCCAGGACGCGGCGCGCCTCAAGGCGCGCGTGGCGGCGGAGCTCAAGACCACCTTCGCGAGCCGCTACACCAAGGAGGTGTCCCTGCGCGAGGCGCTGCAGCCGGACGAAATCGCCGTGTACGCGAAGCAGGCGACGGGCGAGAAGTACCTGCTCAACCCGAATCGCGCTTGAACCACGTCCGAGACGTGCCGCAGGGCATTGGCCGGCCTCCCGGGCGCATCCGGGCCCGCATCATCGCGCCGAAGCTGGGCCGCGATCAGGCGTCCGGCACGTACATGTAGCCCGCGTTGCGCACCGTCCTGATGCAGCGCGGTTCGCCCGCAGGGTCGGGCTCCACCTTGCGCCGCAGCCGGCCGATGCGGATGTCGATCGAGCGATCGAAGGGCTCCCACTCGCGGTTGCGGGTGTGCACCAGCAGCTGGTCGCGCGAGAGCACGCGGTTGGGATTGGCCAGGAAGACGCGCAGCAGCTCGAACTCCATTGCCGTCAGGGCGAGCTCGGTGCCGCCCTGTTCGAAGAGGCGGCGCGCCTCCATGTCCACCTCGCAGCGGCCGAAGCGTTGGCGGCCGCCGCCGAGCGGCGCGGGCGCGGAGGCCGGCGGCTCGGGCGCGCCGGTCCGCGCCCGGGTGCGACGCAGCACGCTCTTCAGTCGCGCCAGCAACTCGCGGGGATCGAAGGGCTTGGCGATGTAGTCGTCGGCGCCGATCTCCAGGCCGACCACGCGGTCGATCACGTCGCCCGATGCAGTCACCATGATGATCGCCACGTCGTGACGCTCGCGCAGGTACTTGGCCAGGCTCAGGCCATCCTCGCCGGGCAGCCGGATGTCGAGCAGCACAAGGTGCGGGGGCTCGCGCTCGAGGCATTCGCGCATCTGCGCGCCGCTGGAGGCCTCGCTCATCGCGAAGCCGTGCCCACCGAGGTATTCGCGCAGCATGGCGCGAACCGACGCTTCGTCGTCGACGATGAGGACGCGGGTGGGCTCTTCCATCCGCGGGATTCTGCGCGACAGCCAAGGGCTGTACAACCACACCTAGGCCATAGGCCGAAGCGCACTCGTTTCCGTTGGTTTCAGCGCGCCCCACCGTCCTGAGCCCGTCCCAGCCTGTGCTCGCCCGTGCAGGACGTCCCGGATCGGCAGCCCGTCTCTTCACCTGGCGCCGCCGAGCACCTCCCGCAGCACCGCACGCAGGCGCTCGGCATCGATCGGCTTGCGCAGCAGCGCATGCACGCCGCAGCGCGCCAGCTCCTGCGCGTCGAAGCCGCCGGCGTTGCCGCTGATCAGCACCACGGGCAGGTCCGCGCGCAGCGCGCGGGCGTGGGCCGCCAGCTGCAGGCCGGTCATGTGCGGCATGGTCTGGTCGGTGACCAGCAGGTCGGTCTCGTGCGCCGGCTCCTGCAGCCAGGCCGCTGCGGTCTGCGGCTCGCGCTGCAGCCGCACGCGCAGTCCCCAACTGGCCAGCCGCTCCACCAGGAAGTCGCCGACCATCGGATCGTCCTCCACCACGAGCACGCTGCCGCGCAGGGCGGGTGCACCGCCCGCGTGGCGCGGCGGCGGAACGGGGGCGGCGGCCGGGGCGGTCGCCGCCCGCGGCAGCATGACGGAGAACACCGAGCCGACGCCGCGCGCGGTGCGCAAGCGCAGGTGGCCGCCATGGCCGTGCACGATGCCATGCACCATCGCCAGGCCCATGCCCGATCCGCTGCCCGGCGCCTTGGTGGAGAAGAAGGGGTCGAAGATGCGCTCCTGCAGCTCCGGCGCAATGCCGCTGCCGCTGTCGACCACGCTCAGCTCGACCCAGGGGCCGCCGTCCACCGGCGCGCGGCAGGAGGCGCACTGCCAGCGCTCCTGCGCATGCGACAGCAGGTGCACGCTGATGCGGCCGGCACCGTCCAGCGCGTCCCGCGCGTTGATGCACAGGTTGAAGAGCACCTGCTCCAGTTGCACCGGATCGATGGCCACGCACAGCGGCGAGGTCGGCACGTCGTCCACCCCGGCATTGCCGTCCAGCGTGACCGAGGAGGGCAGGGTCGCGCGCAGCAGGCGCAGCGTCTGGTGCACCAGCGGCGCCATGTCGAGCACGCGGGCCTCGCCGCGCTGCCGCCGCGCGAAGGCCAGCATCTGCGCGATCAGATCACGCGCGCGCTGGGCCGCGAGGTGGGCCTGGCCCAGCTGGCGCAGCAACACCGCGTCGCCGGTGGCCTCAGCGCGCTCCTCGCCCAGCACCAGGTAGCCGATGACGCTGGTCAGGATGTTGTTGAAGTCGTGCGCGATACCGCCGGTGAGCTGGCCGATGGCCTCCATCTTCTGCGCCTGGCGCAGCTGGGCCTCCAGGGCAAGCCGGGCCGCTTCGGCCTCGCGCCGGGCGCTGATGTCTCGCACGTGGCCCACGAAGATGTTGCCTTCGGGCGCCTCGGCCACGCTCACCGCGAGCTCGACCGGGATTTCCGCGCCGCTGGCGGTCAGCGCGGTCGACTCGACCAGCCGGCCCAGCATGGGGCTGCTGCCGGTGATCGGGAACTCGCGCAGCCAGCGCATGTGCGCCTGGCGCCGGCGCTCGGGCACGATCATGTCGGCCACCTGGCGGCCCATCACCGCCTCTCGCCGGTAGCCGAATACGCGCTCGGCCGCCGCATTGAACTCGACGATGCGGCCGTCCGCGTCCATGCCGATCACGCAGTCGAAAGCCGCTTCGACGGTGGCGCGCAGCCGCGCCTCGCTGCGCTGCAACGCACGTTCTCGCTCGCGGCGCTCGGTGATGTCGCGGCTGAAGGCCAGGATGTGGCGCCGACCGTTGAAGGTCGCCTGCTTCAGCCGGACCTCGTCCCAGTGCAGGCTGCCGTCCTTGTTGCGCCGTTGCCATTCGAACGAGGGGCAGTGGCCCTGCTTGGCCAGCTCGATCCAGCGCAGCGCGTCTTCGGCGGTGTAGGGCGGCACGCCCGAACTGACGTCGCCCACCGACAGGCGGGTCAGTTCGTCGTGGGTGTAGCCGTAGGTCTCGCAGGCCCGGCTGTTGACGTCGATGAAGCGGTCCGAGTCCCAGTCGTGGACGAAGATCGCATCTTCCGCGGTTTCGAAGATGGTGCGGTAGCTCGCTTCGGAATGCTGCAGTGCCTCGCTGGCGGCCAGCCGCTCGACCTCGGCCGCGGCGCGCATGGCGAAAATCTTGAGCATGGACTCCACACGGTCCATTTGCGTCAGCGGGCGGCGCGACGCCACCGACACCACCCCCAGCGGCGTGCCGTCCAGCGCGGTGAGCGGATAGCCTGCGTAGCTCACGGCACCTTGTACCTTCGCGACCTCGTTATCGGGAAACAGCGTCTGCAGATCGTTGGGGAAGGCGCGAAATTGCTGCCCCAGCACCGTCGCGCACGGCGAGCCTGCAATCGCGAAGCGAGCGTCGTGCAGCACCTGCCCGTCGCACTCCATGGCGAGCATGATCAGCTGATCGGGGTCGTCCTCGGCACGGCGGGCGATGATGGCCATCTCCACGCGCAGGATGGTCGCCAGCAACCGCACCAGCTCGTCGAACACGGTGCCGCTGCGGGCGCCCGACACCGCTAATGCCGCCGAGCGCAGCGCCTCGTCGGTGCGGGTGCGCTCGACCTCGGCGGCGGCGCGGCCGGCGACGATCTTCAGCATCGCTTCGGCATGGTCGGCATCGCCGCCGGCGATCGGCACGCGGTCCATGGCCACCAGCAGGCCCAGCGCTTCGCCCTGGCTGTTGCGCATCGGGAAGGCGGCATACGAATCCATGCCCTTGGCGGCAAACAGCGAGCCGCGCGGGAACTCCGCCGCCACGCCGCTGGCCACGTACCGGAACTCGCGCCCGATGACCTGCGCACAGGGCGTGCCCTGGAGGACATAGTCGAAGTTCTTGAGGGCCTTGCCGTCGAGCCGCACCGCCACCGTCTTCATCAGGCTGCAGACCTCGTCGGAGAACACGGCGATGAAGACGGTGGGCACGGCCAGCGCCTCCGCCAGCTCGCGCACGAGCACATCGAACAGCCCCGGTCCGCCGGGATGCGCGACGGCCAACGCCACCCGTCGCAGCGATTGGAGTTGCGCCGAGAGACCGGCGAGCGTGGTGCCCTCGCTGGGGGTCGGTGCGATGGCTTGCATGGCGCCAGTCTAGGACGGCTTGCCGCGCGGTGGCCTTCATTGCCTGCTCGATACACGCCGGATACATGGCGATTGCAGTGGCCGGGCCGCGCAGCGAAACGGCTACGGATGCGCAGGCGTGGGATATCAGGCAAATACCGGCGGCGGCGATTCTCGGGGCATCGGCCTTGCCATGAGGCCGCCGTTGAGCACCTGAGGAGTTGTGATGTTCGAGCCGCCCCTTGCCCCGTCCGTTGCCCGCGCCGCCGCCTGCCTGGTCTGCCTCCACGAGCGGCTGCAGGGGCTGCTGGTGCTGCTGCACTGGCAGATGCGCGGGCCACTGGCACGCGAGCTGCGTCGGCTGCGGCCCGGCCCGGCCTCCCTGCTGGGACACGCCCTGGCGGCCCTGCTGAGCACCGGCTGCGCCAGCCTGCCGCCGCCGGAAGCCGCGCGTGCGCCCTCGACGGCGCTGGAGGAGGTGGCCCATGCCCGCCTGGCCCAGGTGGCACGCGCTTCGGCCGCGGGCGTCGACCCGGCGCTGTCCGGCGTTCGCCTGCGGGCCGACGGCGACCAAGTCTCGCTCGACGTCCAGTACTACTGCATCAACGGCAGCTGCCGCCCCAAAGACCGTTGCGACGCCCAATTGGCCGCTCAAAGTGTGGCGTTTGCCCGCATGCCGCACTCCTCCGGTGTTCCAGGTTCAACTGAGCTGAGTACCTTCGGTAACATTTGAGGGCCACAGAGGGACACCATGAATACCTACCGCACGCTCAACCAGGCCATCGGCGTTGCCCGCACGCTCAGTGCGCAAGACCGCACCGTGGTCGTGTACCGGACCTCCGATGAGCGATACGTGACGGCTTCACCCAAGGACCGCGTCGCGGGCACGATCGAGGGCGTGTACCGCAACGGCTACGCAGTCCGGACCGTGCTGACGCGGGGGTAGGTCCCTTTCTGGTTCGTGGCCACTCGCCTTGTGCAAGCGTGGTCCCGGTATCGCCTCAGCGAGATCCTCGTCCGGTCGCTGCAGCGCAACGTACTGCATCGGCGCCTTCCTACATCGCCTGTCCGCCCACTCCGATCAGCCATTTGCCATCCAGGCTTTTTGATCGACGCTCGATCCAGGCTTCGGACGGGAGCAACCCATGGCGCAGACCTGTGGCGCATGCCAGACCCTCAACAGGGATGCAGCGATCTACTGTCGCTGCTGTGCCAGAAAGCTTTCAACCTCTTTTTGTGATCCGGGCGCGCACACTGAGACGCCCATGCCGCGCCCGGTGATGCAGGCGGCGCAGCACCCCGGGCCGCGTGCAGGCTTGAGCCTTGCTTCGTTGGCGAAGTGGCTGGACCCTCCCGCGATGTGGGTATCGCTCCTACTGCTCCTGTGGTCCGCCGCTTTCGTGCTTTGGCATGTGAGCCGGACCCATGCGCAACGCCCTGTACCGGCGCGACCGGCAGCGGTCACCGTCGCGCACCCGCCGGCCGAGCCCCAGGTTGCGGCCGTGGCAATGCAGGCGCCGCCTCGCCGCGATGCCATCGGCATCACCATCGCCGCAGAGCCCGCGAACATCGCTGCGGTGCCGGCGAAGGAGGCGGGCGATGTTTCCCTGCAAACTGTGGCGAAGTTCTACCGGGCGCTTTCCGCCGGCGACGGCCATGCTGCAGCGGCGCTGGTGACGCCGGCCAAGCGAGGGGTCGGGGCGTTCGACGAAGCCAGCATGTCCAGGTTCTACGGGTCGCTGCGGCAGCCGCTCGTGCTCCGATCCGTTCGCCGCCTCGATGGCAGCCGCATCGAGGCCCGCTACAGCTACAAGGCCAGTGCCGCACGGTGTGAAGCGACTGCGATCGTGGAGACCGAACGCGTCCGCGATGCGGCAGTCATCCGCAGCATTCGCGCCAACTGCTAGCGGCCGTCGTGCAGGCACGCCGCGTGCCGTGCATGGAGCATCCTCGTTGTCATTCCAGGAGCTCCGATGGCTACCCGAACGTCCCTGCCGGCGGTAGACGCCGCAATCATCGGCGGCGGCCCCGCCGGTCTTGTTGCCGCCGTCTATCTCGCCCGGCTGCGGCGATCCGTGGCGATCGTGGATGCGAGCCAGAGTCGGCTGGCCACGATTCCGCGCGCCCGCAACTACCCCGGCTTTCCGGACGGCATCCCTGGCGCGGCGCTGCTGGGGGCCTTGCGCGAGCAGGCCGACCGATACCCGATCGAACGCGGCGCTGGCCACGTCGATGCGCTGGAGCGCATCGAGAACGGCTTTCGCCTCGCCTGGGAGGGCGGCGATCTGACGGCGCGCCTGGTGCTGCTCGCGTCCGGCACCAGCGACGTCGTGCCTGCAATGCCGCACCTGTCGCATTCGCTGCGCAAGGGACTGCTGCGCTACTGCCCCGTGTGCGACGGCTACGAGGTCATCGACCGCAAGGTCGGCGTGCTCGCCAACGGGCCGACAGGCGTGCAGGAGGCCCTCTACCTGCGGCATTTCACGCCGGACCTCACTCTCTTCATGACGCCTGACGCGCAGGCGCTTGCGCCGGCCGAGCGCGAGCGGCTGGCACGGGCCGGCATCCGGCTTGCCGTCGGAGCCGTCGAAAGCATCCGGGATTGGAACGGGCGCATCAGCGTGCGCCATGGCGGCGCGGACACCGCCTGCGAATCGCTCTACAGCGCGCTCGGGCTCGAGGTTCATTCGACGCTCGCCAAGCAAGTTGGCGCGCGCACCGACGAGAGCGGCTATGTGCTGACGGACCGGCACCAGGAGACCGATGTTCCCGGCCTGTATGCGGCGGGCGATGTGGTGCTCGGGCTGAATCAGATCGCCGTCGCTGCGGGCACGGCGGCCATCGCCGGTGCGGCCATGCACTTGGCGCTGCACCGGCGCGAGCCGCGTTGAGCGCTGGTGGTCGCGGCCGCTCGTGTGCCTGCCACGGACTTTTTTGCTTCTCGCGCAACAATTTCATCCTTGGCCCGCAGCCAGGAGAGCACCGCGGAAGTTGCGGTTTGCGTGTGGATCAACGCTTGTCACGCAGGTGAAATGCGCAAATCATCCGTCCCGCCGCACCTCGATCCACTCCACACAAACGCGATGCCGAACACGATCCTCTCGTTCAAGAACGCATGCATGCTGGCCTGTGCCTTGTTGCTTGCTGCCGCAGTCACTGCCACTGCCTCCGCGGAGCCCGCGAGCTTGCGCATTGCGACCGAGGGCACGTACCCGCCATGGAGCTTCAAGGATGCGCAAGGCGCCCTGCAGGGTTGGGACGTCGACATTGCCAATGCCATCTGCGAGAAGATGAAGGCCCGGTGCGAGATCGTCGCGCAAGACTGGGACGGCATCATCCCCGGCCTCATGGCGCGCAAGTTCGACCTGATCGTTGCAAGCATGGCCATCACGGAGCAGCGCCGTCAGCGCGTGGACTTCTCGGACAAGTACAAGGAGACCATCTCGCGCTTCATCGCAAAAAAGGGAACACCGGACGACGTCTCACCTGCGGCGCTGAAGGGAAAGACCATCGGCGTGCAACGAGGGTCGATCCAGGCGAGCTACCTGACGCAGAACTACAAGGAGTCCGAGATCAAGTTCTACGACACGCCGCAGGCCGTCGAACTGGACCTGGTCGCAGGACGCGTGGACTACGCAATGGGCAACATGGTCACGTACTTCGTCGGCTTCCTCAAGACACCTGCATCGGCCAGCTTCGGCTTCGTCGGCCCCGAGCTCAAGGGCGGCTTGCTGGGCGATGGCAACGGCATTGCAGTGCGCAAGGGCGATGCCGACATGCTGCGCAGGGTGAACGCTGCGCTTGCTGCCATCCGCGCGGACGGGACCTACGACAGGATCACCGCGAAGTACTTCCCTTTCAAGCTCATGTAGTCCGCTGGCAACTGCAATGACGCTTCTTCAGGGATTCGGGAGGCAGCTGATGGTCGGCGCGCTCTTCACGCTCCAACTCGCTGCCGTCTCCCTGGTGCTGGGCTCGGTCTTCGGTGCCCTTGGCTGCTGGCTGCAGCTCTGCAAGAACCGCCTGCTGCGCGGAATCGGGTATCTCTATGCGGCGGTGATCCGGGGCATTCCCGATCTGCTGGTGGTCTTTGCCGTCTACTTCGGCGGCGCGCTTGCCTTGGGCAGCATCACCGGAGCCTATGTAGAGGTGAACGCCTTCGCTGCCGGTGTGTTTGCACTGTCGCTGTCGTTCGGCGCGTATGCCGCCGAGATCGCGCGCGGGGCCTTGCTTGCCGTACCGCAATCGCAGCGGGAGGCCGCCACCACGCTGGGCCTCTCGAGGCCGCAGGCCCTGTGGACCGTGGTCGCGCCCCAGGCAGCGAGGACTGCGCTTGCGCCGTTCGGCAATCAGGCGATCGTTCTCGTGAAGCAGACTTCGATCGTTTCGATCGTGGGCTGCGACGAGCTCATGCGCAAGGCCGCCGAGGCATCGGGCGCCACCCGCCAGCCGTTCACGATGTATCTGGCGGCGGCCTGCATCTATCTCGTGCTGACCGGCATCGCCGCATTGCTGCTGGAGCGAGCCGAACGCCGCTCCTGCCGGCATCTGGCCGGCTGAGCCGATGTTCGATCTTTCCATCGTCTGGTCTTCGCTTCCACTGCTTGGGAGGGGAGCCGTTCTGACCCTCGAGCTGACAGCCATCATCGTGCTGCTCGGATCTGCCCTTGCGCTCCCGTTGGCCTTGGCCAGGAACGCACGCAGCGCACTGCTGCACCTGCCTGCGCATGCTTACATCCTCTTCTTCCGGGGCACGCCGTCGCTGGTCCAGGTGTTTCTGCTTTACTACGGCGCAGGCCAGTTCGAGCTGATCCAGCGCTCGTTCCTCTGGCCGGTACTGCGGGATCCGTTCTGGTGTGTCGTGATCGCGCTCGCATTGAATTCGGCCTCCTACACCGGCAAGACGCTGGCTGCTGCTTTGGCGGCCGTGCCGAAGGGTGTGCGGGAAGCTGCGTTTTCGCTCGGCCTGGCGCGCTATCAATCGTTCATCACCATCGACCTGCCGCTCGCGGTTCGCACGGCGATGCCCGCCTTCGGCAACGAGATCATCCTTACCTGCAAGGCCACGTCGCTGGCGAGCACCGTGACGCTCATGGAACTGACCGGCAGCGCCCGTCTGCTGAGCTCGGAGACCTATGCACCGTACGAAGTGTTCCTGAGCGCCGGGCTCATGTATCTCGCCATCAACTACGGCCTCATGTTTGTCATGCGACGGGTCGAACTCTCTTACAGCCATCGTTGAATCATCGGACCCACTGAAATGAAGTTCATCACCCTCGGCCCTCCGGGAAGCAATCATGAATACGTGATGCGCAACTACCTCGCCTTCCACGGCATCACCGGCAAGTCGACCATCGGACTGGCGGTGGACTTCGAAGCGGGCGCACAGGCCATCCTGCGCGGCGAAGGCGACTTTCTGTTGCAGTGTGCGGTGCACCCGGCCACCATGGCAACGGTCGCCAAGTATCTCGAGGGCCTCTTCGTGGTCGATACCTTCATCGCTCCGAGCCAGGACCTCGCAGTGATCCGCCGCAGGGGTGTGGCGAAGCCGACAACGCTCGCGGTGATGCGGCCCACCCTCGACTACATCGACGCAGCCCGCTGGGAAAACATCGAGTACGTCGACACGGTGGCCGAAGTCACGGCCGGCCTGGTCAGCGGCAGATTCGACGCGGGTCTGGGCTTCGTCTCTGCAGCGGAGGCGCATCCCGAAAGCCTCGAGATCGAAGCCTTCATCGGCACGGTCGATGACGCGTGGATCGTCTATGGCCGGGAACAGGTGAGCAATGGCAAGTTGCTCGCCTGGCGCGAGAGCCCGGCTGCAGCGCTCTACCACGCGAGAGACTGAGCGTGGCCGGGAACGCACCCGCCCCATCGCGGCGGCAGGCTGTCGTGGCGGTCGATTCGGTGTCCAAGCACTTCGGAGCGCTGCAGGTGCTCAAGAATGTGAGCCTCGACGTCCACGCATCGGAGCGCATCGTCGTCTGCGGCCCATCAGGCTCGGGCAAGTCCACGCTGGCACGCTGCATCAGCGGGCTCGAGCCCTATCAGAGTGGAAGCGTGACGGTCAACGGCGTGCGGATCTCCCCGGACACGCGGCACGCCGAACGCGTGCGCGCGAGCATCGGCATGGTGTTCCAGCAGTTCAACCTGTTTCCTCATCTGACGGCATTGCAGAATTGCACCTTGGCGCAGCGCTGGGTGCTCAGGCGATCGAAGGCAGAAGCCGAGGCAACGGCGATGGCGCACCTCGCGAAGGTCCGCATGGCAGACAAGGTTTTGTCGTATCCGTCCCAGCTGTCGGGCGGACAGTTGCAGCGCGTTGCCATCGCACGCGCGCTTTGCCTCGGCCCTTCGGTGATGCTGTTCGACGAAGCCACGTCGGCACTGGATCCCGAGATGGTCAAGGAGGTGCTCGACATCATGCTCATGCTGGCACGCGACGGGATGACAATGGTCTGCATCACGCACGAGATGGGCTTTGCCAAGGCCGTGGCAGACAAGGTTGTCTTCATGGAGGCCGGCGAGATCGTCGAAGTCGCGCCACCCTCGGAATTTTTTGGCCCGCGAGGGGATGGGCGAGTCCGGCGGTTCCTGAGCCAGGTGTTCTGACTCGCTGCACGATCCCGTACCTCACGGGCCAACGCAGAACATGGTCAAACCCAAGGTCGCATCCCCTTTCCCTACCGCCGGCAAGACGCGCGCCCCGCGACTTGTGAGAAAGGTAGAGGCCAAGCCGCAGCGCAGCACGACCTCCGCCCGCGTGGGTGCGCAGATCCAGTCTCAGCGAATCGCCATCGACTTGTCCGCCGGCGCGCTGGCGACGGCTGCTGGAATCTCACGATCCATGATGTCCCGCATCGAACGTGGGCTGGTTTCGCCGTCGATCGAAGTGCTGGACAGCATCGCGACCGCGCTCGACGTACCGATGTCCCGCTTCTTCGTCGATCAGGTCCGGCGTCTCGACATCTCCTTCGTGCCCGCCGGCAAGGGCCTCAAGGTGGAACGCGAGGATGCGGTCAAGGGCTACCACTACGAGCTCGTCGGCCATCTGCTTTCCGGGAATCTGTTCGTCGAGCCCTACCTGGTCACGCTCGCAGCGGACGCGAAGCCCTACACCGCGTTCCAGCATCCCGGCACGAAGCTCATCTACATGCTGAGCGGGCGCATGAAGTACCGCTACGGCAACCAGACGCTCGACGTTCGTCCGGGCGACACCCTGCTCTTCGACGCGCTTGCGCTTCATGGCGCGGAGGCCTTTCGTGAAGGGCCGATCTCGTACCTGTCCATCATCTTCACGCTTCGCGAATAGCCCTCGCGGAGTCGCGCCGGGTCCGCTGCCGCGTTGTGTTGCATGGCATGCAGCAATGGCGGCTGCCGTGAGTGGTGTGCGAAGCAGGTGACACCCCCGGATTTGCGCGGCGAGCAAGACTTGTTCGTCGCAGACAACGCCGATAGCCTACGGCGCAGGGGAGTCATGGCGAGTGAATCGCAGGTCGCTGCAAACGGACGATCTGCCGATGACGGGATCTGGAAGATCGAATTGAAAAGCAAACTCTTGAAACTATGTCAGGCCGCGGTTCCGGTCGCAGTGAGCGCGCTCGGTGGCCTTCCCTTGGCGGTCGCCCATGCCGCCGGAGCCGACGCGAAGGACTTCTCGCGGCTCGTCGAGCTGAGCGCGACACGGCTGGAGATTTCCCGCAAGGTCGCGCTCACGAAGTGGGACACGAAGATGCCCATCGCCGATCCGCCGAACGATCCTCGCGAGAAGCAGGTGATCGACGCGGCGTCGGCGGAAGCAAAGGGCGTCGGCCTCTCCAGCGACCTCGCATCGGCGTTCTTTTCGGACCAGATCGAGGCCAGCAAGCTGATCCAGTTCGTGCTCATGTCCGACTGGGCACGCAGTGGCAAGGTGCCGACGGAACATCGCGCGGACCTCAAGGCCGAACTGCGGCCCGCGTTGGACCGGCTCAGGACGCAGTTCATCCAGGAACTGATCGCGACGCACAAGCTGCGCGAAGCGCCGGACTGCAAGGCGCAGCTCGTCAAGGCGTCAGGGGCTTATGGAGCGCGCCAGAAGTTGTCCCCGCTCTACACGATCGCGCTGGACCGCGGACTCGCGCGCGTGTGCGGCGATTGAGGTGGCGGGTTGCACTACCTGAATCGGTAGAGGAGGGTCCGGATGGCCCCGCCCCATTCCTCCACCTCGCACAGAACGGATGCTTCGATCGCTTCCATGCCGAACGGCGGGCTCGTGAGCACGATGCCGCTCTTGATCGCCAGCCTGTTGTCAGGCCCAGAGGACTTGTCGAGGTTGTGTACGAATGGCTCGTGCGGGACATGCTCGGTCAAAACGAGGTAGCGGTACTGCGCCGGGATCCTCGCGACTGCGCGCGCAATGGCAGCATTGGACAGGTGCTGAAGAACCTGCCGCACGAAGACCACTTCACCGGGCGGCAGCTCGTCCTGCGAGAGGTCCAGCGTCCTGAATTCGACGTCCATCGCCTTGTACCTCTCGGCGTTGGAGGCGATCAGGGCGTCAACGATGTCGCAGGCGATGTAGCGGTTGCACAAGGGGCGGATCCTGGAGCCCACGTGGAAATCGCCACATCCGAGATCGACGGCATCGGGCTTGTGGCCGAGCGTTCGCACGAACCTCTCCACCGCGGCGACATAGGTCTCGACCGGGGCGGCGCGCGATCCGGTTCCGGAGTAGAAGCCCTGCTCGGCGTCGTCGGCACTGCCCCAGACGCCTTCCTCGTAGATCTTGGTGAAAACGTCCTTCGTCGAAAGATCCGAAAAAGCCTTCAGCCTGGCGCGGCCCCGATAAGCGCGCACGGCGTTGAGGAGGGGGTCCGGAAGATGTTGCTTGATCGCATCCGTCACTCTTGACATGGGCTCCTCGCGAACGTTGCAACCCCGAAGCCAGCGGGGTAATTCCGACTACAGCCAAGCTCCTTGCGCATTGTCCGCACGGCTTTTTCCCCCGAGCCCGGAGGTGTCATTGGCCGCGGCCGGTCGCTGGAGGCGCGGCGCGGAGGCGCTGGCGTTGTGACGCGCGTGCAACGCGGGGCATACTCGAAAAGTTAACAACTCGCCTGATCACTTCGAATGGACAAGGAAGTCGACCCCAACGTACTCGCGGTCATCAATGAAAAGCGCCTGACGGGGGAGAAGCGCACGCCCGTCGACATCATCGCCAGGATGGGCGTGCCGGACGCGCGCCCGAAGGCCGCGGACCAGGCCTGGCTTGGAACGGGCGACAAGGTCATCGCCACGATCTGGGCGGAGCTCGTGAGCATCGGCGCGGACGGGCGATGGTTCTGCCTCGAGTCCCTGGATGCGGAGCGCCGGATCGGGGGCGGCGAGCGGAGCGCGACGCAGGCCCAGCGCGCCGGCAACCGTTTGGACCTGCTCAAGCGTTCGCTGGACGCCGGCCAGGGTTTCCGGGCCGTGCTGCAGACGAATCGCGTCCCCATCCTCGAACTTGAGACCGACAGGTCGGCCAAGGTGTCGATACGCGTGCCGGACGACCAAGAGTGGCATGTTGCATCGTGGGATGCCGACGCGAAACTGGCGGTGCTGGTCCGCGGTCCGGGCGAGTGGCTTCCCGGCGAGGAAGACATGCAGGCCGCACGCGCGCGCGGCAACGTGCCGGCGCCGCCGGCCCCGTCCGGCCCGGTGTCGCTCGACGAAATCCACGCAGCCGCGATGGACTACCTGACGCGCCATTTTTCCGGCTACGGGTACAAGACCGAGAACGTTACTGGCCAGGCGCTCGGCTATGACATCGAGGTCTCGGACAAGAAGGGCGCCACCTTGCTCAAGCTAGCAGTGAAAGGCACCGCCCCCGGCATGACCGCCTTTCAGCTCACGCCGCAGGAGCGCGCGTGTGCGAAGCAGGGCGATCCCTGGCGCCTCGCGGTGGTCACCGATGCCCTCGGCCCCGCGCTGCAGCACAAGCTCTACAAGCCCGCCGAGATCGACCAGGCACCCGGACTCACGCCCGCGGGCTGAAGGACGTCGTTCAGGCGATTCGCCCGAACCAGAGCAGCGACAGCGTCGCCGCCACCATCGCCACCAGCGCGGAAATCAGCGCCAGCACGCCGGCGAGCTCGGTTTCGCGCGTCAGCACCTGGACACGGGAGCCGAGGTTTTCATAGACGCTGCGCAGCTTCTCGGCGGTGCCGGCGTGGTGGTACTAGCCGCCGGTCATCCGCGCCACCTCGCGCAGGGTCGGCTCGTCCAGCTTCATGTAGATCGCCATGCCGTCGGGCGTCGACGCGTCGCCTTCGACCGTCCCCAGCCCCACCACGTGGACGCGGACGCCGCGGTCTGCGGCCATCTTCGCCGCGGCCAGCGTATCGACACCGGTGGTCCGGCGGCCATCGCTCAGCAGGATGATCGCGGCCGAAGCGTACGAGCCCGGCGCCACCGGCGTGAAAGGGCGGGGCGGCGGCTTCGCCTTGTCGTCCAGGCTGCGGCCCTGCGGCTTGCTGCCGAAGTTCATGTCGCCGAGTTCGATGCCCTGCTCCGGGAACAGCTCGGCCAGGCACAGCACGATGGCATTGCCGACGGCCGTGCCCATCTGCATCTGGAAGCCGTCGATACCCGCGATCACGGAGGCGCGGTCCAGCGTGGCGCGCTGGGCGACCTGGCTGCTGCCGGCGAAGGTGACGAGCCCGACTTCGATCTGCTTGGGCAGGTCGCGCAGGAACAGCTTGGCGGCTTCCTGCGCAGCCACCAGCCGGTTGGGCTTGACGTCGGTCACCCGCATGCTCAGGGACACGTCCATGGCCAGCATGATCGATGAGCGCGCCCAGGGCAGGGGCACCCGCGCCACGGGTCGCGCCGCGGCGATCAGCAACCCCGAGCAGGCCAGCAGGAGCAGCGCAGGCGGGAGGTGGCGCCGCCATTGGCGTCCGGCTGCCGCCTCGCGCACGATGCCCACGCTGCTGTAGCGCAGGGCCCCGCGGTCCCGCCGCTTCAGGAGCCAGATGTACACCGCAGGCAGCAGTGCAAGCGCCAGCAGGAACCAGAGGTACTCGGGCCAGAGAAAGAACATGATGCAGCCGGAATCCGGCGCCGGAATGCGGACGCCCGGGAATTCTCCGCAGTACGGCAGCATCGTGCCTGCGACGGATCGATTTCGCAACCGCCGGCAGCGCAGCGCGCGTGGCCGCGCAATGGGCCGGCAAACGGCGTCGGCGCAGTGGCGCAGCCCTGCCGACGGCGCCCCCGGGACGGCTTACCGGTCGCCGGCCGCCAGGCGCTGCTGCGCTGCGTTGAAGATGACGTTCCGCATCAGCTGCAGCGCCTGGCCTCTGCCTTGCGCCGCCGGAGACACGGTCGACGTGACTGCGACAACCAGCTCCGTCCGGGGAAAGACCCAGATGAACTGGCCGCTGTACCCACTGGCCAGAAACGTCTGCCGCTGCGCCTTCGAGGGCACCACCCACCAGCCGTACCCGTAGGACAGCCCGACCGGAGGACCGCCTGCGTTCTGGGCCGCGGTTGCCTCGGAGACGAAGGACGCCGGGAGCAGCTGCCGTCCGTCCCACACGCCCTCCTGGAGGAACAGCTGTCCGAGCTTTGCCATGTCTTCGGTGCGCAAGCCCAAGCCACGCTGGTACAAGGGCTCCTTCATGCCGAGCGGCTTCACCAGCTGCTCACGCGCGTAGTCCACCAAGCCGGTGCCGGTTGCCCTGTGAAGAATCTCGAACACGATGGGCTGCAGTGCGTTGTCGTACGCAAAGCTCTGCCCGGGCGCACTGGCCATGGGACGCGCCCAGGCATCCACCGCACGGCCTGCAAGGGCGGTACCCGTGGGGTCGTTCACCTGGAAACCGGCAGTCATCGTCAGCAGGTGGCGCAGGGTGATGTCTTTCGCGCGGGGGTCGGGATTGAGCGCGTCCCACTCGGGCATCAATGCCGTGACCCGCTCGTCCAGGCTCGCGATCCGGCCTTGCCCGATGGCAATGCCCACCAGCGCGAAGAGGGCGCTCTTCGCGACAGACTGCACATCGCGCAGCTCCTCGGGGTCGCCGTCGCGGTAGTACTGAAAGACCAGGCGGCCGTGCAGTGCGACCGCGGCACTCTGCACATCCGCGAACTGTTCGCCGATGGCGAGCGCGACGCTGTCGAACGCGGCCGCATCCAATGCCTGTTCCTGCGGTGTCGAGCTTCTCCATTGGGCGAGAACCGTCGCGGAGAAAAGCAACAGCGTGCCTGCCAGCACCAGCGAACCGAACTGGCGTGGACCCAGCCTTCCAGCAGATGGGCGAGGGGTCGTGTTGCCGCAGACTGGTTTCATTGAGAGCCCGGTGCGTTGAATGCCGAAGATGTCGATCTTAGGCGCGGGGGATGCGGCAAAAGCCTTTTGCCGGCAACGACGGCACCGGGCCTGCGGAAGAGTTCATCCAACTTCGCCGCCGCCTTACACGCGCTTCACCTTCGGCCTGCAGTATCGGGGCTCCTGAACAACTCCTCGAAGGAGCCGCCATGAAGAAGATGTTTTTTGCACTGGGCACGGCCACCGTGGTCGCATTGGCCGCATTGAGCGCTCCCGCACAGGCCCAGGTTCACCATGGGGACCGCGGCTATCGCCCGCAGGTGATCGTCGTTCCGCCGGCGCCCCCGCGGCCCATCGTCAGGCATGGCTACCACCCGCGTCATGACTATCGTGCCGACTATGGCCGCTACGACCGCCGTGCCGCCTACCGCCATGCCCGCCGCGACAGCGACGGTGACGGCGTGCCCAACCGCTACGACCGCAATCCACACAATCCGTATCGCCGCTGAGCGGAACGGGCCACCCATTCCAGGGCGAACCCCCGGCATGGAGGCCGTGAGCAGGGAAGTTGCTGGCAAACTCGGCCTTCCCTTTCATCACCGGTACCGGCATGCGCGTGAAATCCTCTTTCCTGGCCATCGCGCTGGTGGCAGCAACGCCTGCAATCGCGCAGCCGGTGGTCCAGGGCGATGCCGCCGCCTGCAAAGCCGAGGAGGAGGCACTCGAGCAGGACATGGCCGTTGCGCGCTCCAGGGGCCAGATGCTGCGCCGGCAGGAACTTGCCGAGGCGTTGGCCGCACTGCAAGTTCGTTGCAAGACGCTCTCCCCGGCGCAGAGCCGCGCCGCGCGCATCGAAAGGCTGGAGCGGGAGATCAGGGCGTTGCGGCTCGAGCTCGAGCGAGCCGAAGAACAGCTTCGCGAGCTGACGCGCGGCGGGTGACGACCGCTTGCTTGTGCTTGGGGTCTGCGTTGGGTCGCTAGCCCAGCGCGAGTCGCGTACCCGTCCCGCCCACGGCCTTGCGGATCCCGTCCGGCCCGTAGAAGGGCAGGGCCGCCGCCTGCAGGTAGTGCAGCGCATTGCGCGTGAAGTCGAGATGGCCGTGGACCATCGCGCCATTGCGCCGGTTCCCGGCCTTGGCCTGCTCCGCAAGCTGCAGCAGGGCGGCCCAGGCCTCTTGCGCGGTGGTGCCGGTGGCCGCCGCGGCTGCATCGGCACCGGCACGGCCGGGCTCGAAGCCCATCGCCACCTGGGCTGATTCGCGGGCACGGTCGAGCGCCGTCATGCGGTCGAGGAGGGCGGCCTTGCGTTCGGTCAGCGGCGCGAGGTCGGCGAAGAGGCCGTCCTGCATCGCGTGTTCCTCCTGCGCCAGCACGCCCAGCAACTCTTCGACACAGGCCTTCTCGGCCAGCAGGTGGGGCAGCAGCAGGGCGCTCATCTTTTTCAGCCCCCGCTCTTTTCGCCGAGCAGGTCGCGCACGTTCTTCAGCAGGCCGTCGGCGATGCGCTCGGGATGCACCGTGTACTCACCGGCAAGAATGGCCTTGCGGATGTCTGCGACGCGCGCCGCGTCGAAGTCGGTGTTCGGGCCGGTGGGCAGCGAATGAACCTGCGCCGAGGACAGCTGCACCGGGTCCCTGGCGGGCTCGGCGGCGTCGCGGCTGGCAGCCGGCTGGGCCTTGGCGCCCTTGGCCGTACGGGAGATGGAGGTGGCCGAGGCGGCGGGTTGGTCGATTTTCAAGATGATTCCTCAAGGGGCTGATCGCTTTATCGGCAGGCTCGACCCGAACTTTAGGGCCGATCCACGAGAGCGCCCGTCACATTTCCTCATTGCGCCAGCCGGATCTGGCCTTCCTCGTCGGCCACCCCGCTGACGAGGCGGCCGTCGCGGGTCTTGGCCTGGACGGCGGCGCCGATCTCCGCGCGTGTCAGCGCCCGCGCCTCGGTGCTGACGGTGAACCCGGCCCCTTCCGCGACCACCTGCACCGTCTGGCCCTGCTGGATCACGACCGTGCCGCGCAGCTGCTCGCGCCGCAGCGGCGCGCCGGGGGCGATTCGGTTGGCGGCCACCATGCCCTTGAGCTCGGCGGGGTCGACCACGATCGATTTCGGCAACGACGTCAGATCGCCGGTGCGCGCCGCCACGTCGCCGGCGCCCAGCGGCCGCCCGGCCTCGAGGGCGCGCGCGGCCACCAGGTAGCGGCCTTCGAGCGCGACATGCGCCTGTACGTAGCGCGTCCACGGCCGCTCGCCCGGGCAGCGCAGGCCGACGGAGACACGACCCCAGGCCGAGGCGCCGTTCGGCAAGAAGGCCTCGAGCGCCGCGCAGTCGGGCAGGGCCGAGCCCGGCAGCGTCACGCGGATGCGGGCCTGGCCCGGCAGTCCGGCGGTCTGTGTCTTCAGGAATTGCTCGACCACGGTGCGTGCATCGCCGTCTTCCTGCGGCGCGGCCGGGCTGGCGCCGGCGGCAGGCGCGGCGGCCAGAAGGGCAGCGAGAACGCAAGGGAGGAAGCGGGTCTTGTCCATCATCGGTGGATCGGATTCTAGGAACCGGGCGGCCCGCGGCAAGGAGCGAAGTGCATGCCAAATGCCCCTTTGTTCGGCCCATTGCAAAGGCGGGTCGTGCATAGACTCGCTTTCCATCTGTCGCCACGCCTTCCCCTGGCCGCGACGCCAACGATGGAGCCTTCATGATCGACAAGCTGGATGCAGCGCTTCGGTTCAGCCGCGAAGCCCTGAACCTCCGGGCCCAGCGCCAGGAGGTGCTCGCCGCCAACATCGCCCACGCCGACACGCCCAACTACAAGGCGCGCGACTTCGACTTCGCGAGCCGGCTCAGCCAGGCGGTGGAGCAGGGCCGCGGCGGCACGTCGATGAGCATGGCCACCACCTCGGCGCGCCATCTGCAGGGCGAGGCCTCGGCGATGCCTGAGGCCGACCTGCTCTACCGCGTGCCGACGCAGTCCAGCATCGACGGCAACACCGTCGAGATGGATGCCGAGCGCATCGCCTTCGCCGACAACGCGCTGCGCTACGAGGCCAACCTCACGGTGACGAGCGCCAAGATCAAGTCGCTGCTCGCCGCGGCGCAGCAATAAGGAGCCGCCATGCCATTGCCGAGCGCCTCCATGAACATCTTCGACGTCGCGGGCTCCGCGATGGCCGCGCAGTCGCAGCGCATGAACGTGACCGCGAGCAACCTGGCCAACGCCGAGAGCGTGGCCGGCCCCGACGGCCAGCCCTACCGCGCCAAGCAGGTCATGTTCGAGGTCGCGGCCTCCGGCCAGCAGGACATCGGCGGCGTGAAAGTCGCCGGTGTGGTCGAGGACAGCACGCCCCCCAAGTTGGTCTACGACCCCAAGAGCCCGCATGCCAACGCCCAGGGCTACGTGAGCATGCCCAACGTGAACGTGGTCGAGGAAATGACCAACATGATTTCCGCCTCGCGCAGCTACCAGGCCAACGTCGAGGTGCTCAACACCGCCAAGACGCTGATGCTCAAGACGCTGACGGTCGGCCAGTAACCCATCGACAACACACATGGCCATCAACGACGCCCTCTCTTCCCTCAACGGGACCAGCTCCACCGCCCAGGGCAGCAACACCGTGGCCGGTTCCGACGGCGAACAGCGCTTCCTCAAGCTGCTGGTGACGCAGCTCAACAACCAGGACCCTCTCAACCCCATGGAGAACGCCGAGCTCACCTCGCAGCTCGCGCAGATGAGCACGGTCAGCGGCATCGAGAAGCTCAACAGCACGTTGTCGGGCCTGGTCAACCAGACCGGCTCCAACCAGGTGCTGCAGGCCGCCTCGCTGATTGGCTACAACGTGCTGTCGCCCGGCAACCAGATCGGCACCTCCGCACCCAAGGATGGCGAAGAGCCTGCGCCCGTGCCCTTCGCGGTGCAGCTGCCCGGCACCGCCGGCGACGTGCAGGTCAAGATCGTCGATGCCGCGGGCCGCACGGTGCGCACCCTCGACCTGGGCTCCATGGCCGAGGGCGTCAACGCCGTCAGCTGGGACGGCAAGGCCGACGACGGCTCGGCGGTGCCCGCAGGCAACTACAGCTTCTCGGTGGTCGCCACCAACGACGGCACCCATGTCGAAGCCACCGCGCTCACCTTCGCGCAGGTCGCTGCCGTCAAGCAGGGCACCCACGGCGTCACGCTGGAGCTCGCCAACGGCCGCAGCATCAGCCTCGACGACGTGCGCATGTACCTCTGAACTGCTCCCCCGTCGGCCGCCGCGAGCGCCGCGGCCGGCTGCTTTTTCATGCATAGCAACAAGGATCGATCATGAGCTTCTCCCAGGGCATCAGCGGCCTGAACGTGGCCGCCGCCAACCTCGACGTCATCGGCAACAACATCGCCAACTCGGGCACCGTGGGCTACAAGTCCGCGGCCGCCACCTTCCAGGACATCTACGCCGGTTCGCGCATCGGCCTCGGCGCCTCGGTCTCGGGCGTGGTGCAGAACTTCACCCAGGGCGTCACGCAGACCAGCAGCCGGCCGCTGGATGTGGCCATCCTCAACGGCGACGGGTTCTTCCGCCTCTCCAGCCCCAGCGGCGAGGTGATGTACTCGCGCAACGGCCAGTTCACCCGCGACAAGGAAGGCTTCATCGTCAACGGCCAGGGCCTGCGCCTCACCGGCTACGGCGTGACGGCGGCCGGCGGCCTTTCCGGCGGCACGCCCACTGCGCTGCAGGTCGAGACCGCCTCGATGAACCCGAACGCCACCACCAGCGTGGAGGCCGAGTTCAACCTCGACTCGCGCCAGGCCGTGCCCGCCAAGACGCCCTTCGATGCGGCCGACTCCGGCACCTTCAATTACTCCAACTCCATCGGCCCCGTCTACGACTCGCTGGGCAACCCGCACGAGCTCACCGCCTACTTCGTGAAGACCGGCGCCAATGCATGGAATGTCTATGCGCAGGCCGACGGCGCGCCGATCGGCGCCGGCGCCATCACCAATCTCACCTTCGACAGCAACGGCAATCTCACTGCCCCGGCAGGCGGCACCTTCAACATCGCGGGCCTGAACTTCGGCAACGGCTCGGCCGCGGTCAACATGGCCGTGGATCTCTCGGGCACCACGCAGTTCGGCAATGCCAACGGCATGACCAAGCTCAGCCAGGACGGCTACACCTCCGGCACGCTGACCTCGTTCTCGATCAATCCCGACGGCACCATCACCGGCAAGTTCTCGAACGAGCAGACCAAGCTGATGGGCCAGGTCGTGTTGTCCAGCTTCGCCAACCCCAACGGCCTGGAGCCCAAGGGCGGCAATGCCTGGGCCGAGACGCAGGCCTCGGGCCCGGCACTCACCGGCACGCCCGGCGAAGGCACCAAGCAGGGCTCGCTCGAGTCGGGCGCGCTCGAGGCCTCCAACGTGGACCTCACCTCCGAGCTGGTGAACCTGATCGTCGCCCAGCGCAGCTACCAGGCGAACGCGCAGACGGTGAAGACGCAGGACCAGGTGGTCCAGACGCTCATCAACATCCGCTGAGCGGCCACCGGAGTAGCACCCAGTGGACCGCATGCTCTATGTCGCCATGAGCGGCGCCAAGCAGGCCATGGAACAGCAGGCCTCCGTCGCCAACAACATGGCGAACCTCTCGACGCTGGGCTTTCGCGCGCAGGTCAACAGCTTCCGCGCAGTGCCGGTGGTGGGCGAGGAGCCGACCACGCGGGCCTTCGTCGTTGCCACCACGCCGGGCGCCGACTTCAGCCACGGTCCGCTGACGCAGACCGGCCGCGAACTCGATGTCGCGGTGCATGGCGACGGCTGGCTGGTGGTGCAGACGCCCGACGGCGGCGAGGCCTACACCCGCGTGGGCAACCTGCAGGTCGGCGCCGACGGCCAGCTGCTGACCATGGGCGCGCGCCCGGTGGTGGGCGAGGGCGGCGCGCTGGTGGTGCCGCCGGGCTCCAAGGTGCAGATCGCCGCCAACGGCGCCGTCACCGCGCGCGGTGCGGGCGATCCGCTGGTGGGCGTGGCCGAGGTCGGGCGCCTCAAGCTCGTCAACCCGCCGACGGCCGACCTGGTGCGCGGCGACGACGGCCTGTTCCGCATGCGCGACGGCCTGCCACCGGCCGAGGCCGACGCCGCCGTGACCGTGACCAGCGGCGCCGTCGAGGGCAGCAACGTCAATCCGGTCCAGGCCATGGTTTCCATGATCGCTCAGGCCCGCAGCTTCGAGATGCAGATGAAGTCGATGCAGACCGCCAACGAGAACGCGCAGTCGGCCAACAAGCTGCTCGCGTACAGCTGACCCCTCCGACGCAATCCCCCATTCCCAAGGACCCATCGCCATGATGCGCTCGCTCCATATCGCCCAGACCGGCCTCGAAGCCCAGCAGACACAGCTGGACGTGGTCTCCAACAACCTGGCCAACGTCGGCACCACCGGCTTCAAGCGCAGCCGCGCAGTGTTCGAGGACCTGATGTACCAGAACCTGCGCCAGGTCGGCGGCCAGACCTCCGACCAGACGCGCCTGCCCTCGGGCCTGCAGGTCGGCACCGGCGTGAAGGTGGTCGCCAGCGAGCGCATCCATGCGCAGGGCAACATGACCAAGACCGACAACCCGAAGGACGTGGCCATCAACGGCGCGGGCTTCTTCCAGGTGCTGATGCCCGACGGCACCACCTCGTACACGCGCGACGGCTCCTTCCAGACCGACCGCGACGGCCAGTTGGTGACTGCCAGCGGCTTCCCGGTGCAGCCGGCCATCACCATTCCCCAGAACGCCACCAGCCTCACCATCGGCCGCGACGGCATGGTTTCGGTCACGCAGGCAGGCAGCACCGCGACCGTGCAGGTCGGGCAGCTGCAGCTCGCCACCTTCCTCAATCCCGCGGGCCTGCAGAGCCAGGGCGAGAACCTCTATGCCGAGACCGATTCGTCGGGCGCGCCCAACCAGCTGAACCCGGGCCTCGAAGGCGCCGGCATCCTGAGCCAGGGCTATGTGGAGGCTTCCAACGTCAACGTGGTGGAAGAGCTGGTCAACATGATCGCGACGCAGCGCGCGTACGAGATCAACAGCAAGGCGGTGCAGACCTCCGACCAGATGCTGCAGAGGCTCGCCCAGCTGTGACCGACCGCGCACGCCTTCATCGATTCGGCGCCCATGCGCTGGCGGTCCTGCTCGCCACGGGCTGCGCGCAGATCCCGCGCGAGCCGCTGGTGCACCAGCCGATGACGGCGCGCGCCAACGCCTACGCGCCACTGCCGGCGCCGCGCGCCACCGGCGCCATCTTCCGCGACGGGCCGGGCGCCAACGCGCTGTTCGAGGACCGCAGGCCGCGCAACATCGGCGACATCTTGACCATCGTCATCAGCGAGAAGGTCAATGCCAGCAAGAACTCGGGCGCCAATGCCAGCCGCAACGGCAGCCTCAGCGCTGCCTTCCCGACCATCCCGAAGCTGCTCGGCGGACTGCTGGACGACCAGGACGCCAAGCTCTCCGGCAACAACATCCTCACGGCCAAGGGCGGCGCCAACGCCAACAACACCTTCAACGGCGTGATCACCGTCACCGTCGTGGACGTGATGCCCAACGGCAACCTGCTGGTCTCCGGCGAGAAGCAGATGGGCATCAACCAGGGGACCGAGTTCATCCGTTTCTCGGGCGTGGTGAACCCGCGCACCGTGTCCGGCAGCAACACCGTGCCTTCCACGCTGGTGGCCGATGCGCGCATCGAATACACGGCCAAGGGCTACATCGACGAGGCGCAGCACATGGGCTGGATGCAGCGCTTCTTTTTAAATGTCATGCCCTTTTGAATTACATGAAATCCATCCGATCGACCTTCGCCTTCGCGGCCGTGTGCATGGCTGCCCTGTGGATGCCTGCGCATGCCGAGCGCATCAAGGAGCTGGCCAGCATCCAGGGCGTGCGTGACAACCCGCTGATCGGCTACGGCCTGATGGTGGGCCTCGACGGCACGGGCGACCAGACCATGCAGACGCCCTTCACCACGCAGAGCCTGAACAACATGCTGCAGCAACTGGGCATCAGCATCCCGGCCGGCGTGAACATGCAGCTCAAGAACGTGGCGGCGGTGATGGTCACGGCCACGCTGCCGTCCTTTGCGAGGCCGGGGCAGACCATCGACGTCACCGTGTCCTCCATGGGCAACGCCAAGAGCCTGCGCGGCGGCACGCTGCTGATGACGCCGCTCAAGGGCGTGGACGGCGCGACCTATGCCATTGCGCAGGGCAACATGGTGGTCGGCGGCGCCGGCGCCTCGGCCAACGGCAGCAAGGTGCAGATCAACCAGCTGAGCTCGGGCCGCATTCCCGGCGGCGCGCTGGTGGAGCGGCCCGTCGAGGCGCCGGTGGGCGGCGAGGGCATGTTCTCGCTCGAGCTCAACCGCTCCGACTTCGGCACCGCGCAGCGCGTGGTGGAAGCCATCAACCGCCAGCTCGGCCCAGGCATCGCCGATGCGGCCGATGCACGCATGATCCGCGTGCGCGCGCCGGAGGCGCAGGAGCGCGTCGCCTTCCTCGCCCGGCTGGAGAACATCGAGGTGACGCCGATGCAGGCGGTGGCGCGTGTCGTCATCAACGCGCGCACCGGCTCGGTGGTGATGAACCAGGCGGTGCGCGTCAACGACTGCGCCGTGGCGCACGGCAATCTCTCGGTGGTCATCAACACCGAGCCGGTGATCAGCCAGCCCGGGCCGCTCTCGGGCGGCTCCACGGTGGTCGCGCAGACCTCGCAGATCTCGGTGTCGCAGGGTGGCGGCGCGCTGCAGATGGTGCGCGGCGGAGCCTCTCTCTCGGACGTGATCAAGGGCCTGAACAGCCTGGGCGCCAATCCGCAGGACCTCGTCTCCATCCTGCAGGCGATGAAGAGCGCAGGCGCGCTGCGCGCCGAACTCGAGATCATTTAAGAAGGCGGGGACCGCGGCATGGCGATGACCACCGACAACCGCAGCGCCGCGCTCGACCAGCGCTTCGCGCTCGACGTGCAGGGCGTCGACGCGCTGCGGCGCACCGTGCGCAGCTCGCCCGAGGAGGGGCTGAAGCAGGTGTCGCGGCAGTTCGAGGCCCTGTTCATGAACATGGTGCTCAAGAGCATGCGCCAGGCGGTGCCGCAAAGCGGCCTGCTCGACAGCCAGAACGAGAAGCTCTATCTCTCGATGTTCGACCAGCAGCTCACGCAGAACCTCTCGGGGCGCGGCGTGGGGCTCGCCGAGGCGATGCTCGCGCAGCTGAGCCGCAGCCTTCCATCGGCGGTGCCGGAGGGCGATGGCGATCCCGCGGGCATGTCGCTTGCGCCGCCAGGCGGCTTGGCGATCAAGCCGCAGGCGGGCATTCCGCTGGGCTCTTCGCCGATGCCTGCAACGATGCCGGCGGCGCGGCGGTCCGCGGACCTGAGCCTGTACCAGAGCAACGTCGAGCGCGCCCCCGCCACGGTGGATTCGCTGCAGGGCAAGGTCGACGCCTTCGTCGACCGCATGGGCGCGCCGGCGCAGGCCGCCAGCGAAGCCAGCGGCGTGCCCGCGCCGCTGATCCTGGCGCAGGCTGCGCTCGAATCGGGCTGGGGCAAGCGCGAGATCCGCGCCGACGACGGCACCCAGAGCTACAACCTGTTCGGCATCAAGGCCGATCGTGGCTGGAAGGGGCCGACCGTCGAGACCACCACCACCGAATACGTCGACGGCGAGCCGCAGAAGGTGCGCGCGAAGTTCCGCGCCTACGGCTCCTACGAGGAAGCCTTCACCGACTACGCGAAGTTCATCACGCGCAACCCGCGCTACGCCAACGTGCTGGCCACGGACGACCCGGCCGCGGCCGCGCACGGGCTGCAGAAGGCGGGCTACGCCACCGATCCGCAGTACGGGCAGAAGCTCGTTCGCATCATGCAGAAATTCACCTGAATTTGGCTCTAGGGCTGGCTTTGCCGGCCGGTTTTTTTGCAGGACAAGGAGGACAGTGAGATGAAGAACTGGAAGATCGGGACCCGTTTGGGGATCGGCTTTGCGCTGGTGCTGGCATTGCTGGCCGTGGTTGCGGGCATCGGGGTGTTCCGCCTGCAGAACGTGGGCGAGGCCACCGACGAGATGGTGCAGCGCTCGCTGGTGAAGGAGCGCCTGGCCGCGACCTGGCTGCAGAACACCAGCAACAACAGCATCCGCACCTTCGCGCTGCTCAAGAGCAACGACGCCGAGGTGCAGGATTACCTGCAGAAGAACATCACCAAGACCAGCGCGCTCATCTCGGAGACGCAGAAGAAGCTCGAGGCGCTGCTGGACACGCCCGAGGAGCAGGCGATCAGCGCCGAAATCAAGAAGCGGCGCGGCGCGTATGTGGGCCTTCGCAACGGCATCCTCGAGCTCAAGGCCGAAGGCCGGCAGGACGAGGCGGCCCGGATCACCAACGAGAAGCTGATCCCGATGCTCGACGCCTACGACGCCAGCATCCGCAGCATGCTGACGCACCAGGCCGCCCGTATCGACCTCGCCGCCGGTTCCGTCGACGCGCTTTACCGCTCGGGCCGCATTAATGTGATCGTGCTGGCCCTGGTCGCGCTGGCCTCGGGCACGGTGCTGGCCTGGCTGCTGACGCGCAGCATCACGGGCCCCCTCAACG
This sequence comes from Variovorax sp. PBS-H4, assembly GCF_901827205.1. Taxonomy (NCBI): domain Bacteria; kingdom Pseudomonadati; phylum Pseudomonadota; class Betaproteobacteria; order Burkholderiales; family Comamonadaceae; genus Variovorax; species Variovorax sp. PBS-H4. The sequence continues at coordinate 1,926,117 of NZ_LR594675.1, forward strand.
AGGCGGTGCAGGTGGCGCAGACCGTGGCCGCCGGTGACCTGCGCAGCGAGGTGGTAGTGAAGACGCGCGACGAGACCGGCTTGCTCATGCACACGCTCCAGGGCATGAATGCCAACCTGGCGCGGGTCGTGGGCGAAGTGCGCAACGGCACCGACACCATCGCCGCGGCGTCCACGCAGATCGCCTCGGGCAACCAGGATCTGTCCTCGCGCACCGAGGAGCAGGCCAGTTCGCTGCAGCAGACCGCGGCCTCGATGGAGGAGCTGACTTCCACTGTCAAGCAGAACGCCGACAACGCGCGGCAGGCGAATCAACTGGCGCTCTCGGCGTCTGAAGTGGCCGTGAAGGGCGGCAGCGTGGTCGGCCAGGTGGTGGACACCATGGCCTCGATCCATGCCTCGTCCAAGAAGATCGTCGACATCATCGGCGTGATCGACGGCATCGCCTTCCAGACCAACATCCTGGCCTTGAACGCGGCAGTGGAAGCGGCGCGTGCCGGCGAGCAGGGCCGGGGCTTTGCAGTCGTGGCCTCCGAAGTGCGTAACCTCGCCCAGCGCTCCGCTGCAGCGGCCAAGGAGATCAAGGGGTTGATCGACGACTCGGTAGGCAAGGTGGACGCGGGCACCGCGCTGGTGGGCGAAGCCGGCAAGACGATGGAAGAGATCGTGGGCAGCATCCGCCGCGTGACGGACATCGTGGGCGAGATCAGCGCGGCGAGCCACGAGCAGACGCAGGGCATCGAGCAGATCAACCAGGCGATCACGCAGATGGACCAGGTCACGCAGCAGAACGCGGCGCTGGTGGAAGAAGCCGCTGCCGCGGCGCAGTCGATGCAGGAACAGGCCGGCAGTCTGGTGCAGGCCGTCAGCGTGTTCAGGCTGGAAGACCGCGGGTGCGAACCTGTTTTTGAGCGTGAGCCTCAAGACTGGCGCGCAACTGCCGATAACTGATCGAGCACCGCGCCGGCAGCCGGCGAACCCCCCAACCCGCGAATTTTCTTCAAAGAGACCAAGACATGCTGAACAAGACCCACGAATCCGCTCACCAGGCCGTGCACGGCACGGCCGGAGCCCTCGCCTCCGCCCCGCTGGAATTCCTGGCCTTCACGCTGGGCGAAGAGGAATACGGTATCGACATCCAGAAGGTGCAGGAGCTGCGCGGCTACGACGCGGTCACGCGCATCGCCAACGCGCCGGAGTTCATCAAGGGGGTGGTGAACCTGCGCGGGATCATCGTTCCGATCATCGACATGCGCATCAAGTTTGCGCTGGGCACGCCGAGCTACGACCAGTTCACGGTGGTGATCGTGCTGAACATCGGCGGGCGCGTGGTGGGGATGGTGGTGGACAGCGTGTCGGACGTGATCACGCTGAGCGCGGAGCAGATCAAGCCGGCGCCGGAGATGGGTTCGGCGCTCGACACGGACTACCTGATCGGGCTGGGCACGCTGGAGGAGCGGATGCTGATCCTGGTGGACATCGACAAATTGATGTCGAGCGAAGAGATGGGCCTGGTGGAAAGGGTTGTTGCCTGAGGCCCCCGCGGCCCATGTCTCCACGAGAAAAATCATGAAAGCGTTCTACAACCTCAAGCTTGCGAGCAAGCTGCTTGTTTCCTTTGTCGCCGTGCTCGCGCTGACATCTTTCCTCGGCATCTTCGCGGTCGTGCAGCTGGCAAAGGTCAACCGGATGTCGACCGAGATCTCGACCAACTGGATGCCTTCGGCGCAAGCGCTCCTGGACCTCAAGGCGCTCGCGGCGCGCTACCGCTCGGTCGAGATGCAGCACATCATGTCCACCACGGCGGACGACATGGCACGCTACGAGAAGTCGATGACTTCGGTGTGGGACGGCATGCGAACGACGCGCGAGCGCTATGAGCAGCTCATCAGTTCGCCGGCCGAGAAGGCGATGTACCAGAAGGTCGTCGACGCCACGGGCCAGTACGCGCAGGAGCACGAGAAACTGGTCGCCCTGTCGCGGGCACAGAACAACGGCGAGGCCGTGGCCCTGCTGCGCGGCGAATCCCTGCGCGTGAGCACGGAACTGAACAAGGCCATCGACGAGCTGGTGACGCTCAACGTCGAGGGCGGCACGCAGGCCAGCGCCACGGCGGATGACATTTACGCGCAAGGCCGGATGTGGATCCTCGCCGTGCTGGCGGGCTGCATCGTGCTGGGCCTCGGCTTCGCCCTGTGGATCGCACGCATCGTGTCCCGCCCGCTGGGTGAGGCGGTCCAGGTCGCGCAGTCGGTCGCCGCCGGCGACCTCACGAGCCGCATCGAGCCGCGCAGCACGGACGAGACGGGCCAGCTGATGCAGGCCCTGAAGAACATGAACGAGAGCCTGGTCAAGATCGTGGGCCAGGTGCGCACGGGCACCGACACCATTGCCACCGCTTCGGGCCAGATCGCCGTGGGCAACCAGGACCTGTCGTCCCGCACGGAGGAGCAGGCCAGTTCGCTGGAGCAGACAGCAGCCTCGATGGAGGAGCTGACCACCACCGTCAAGCAGAACGCGGACAACGCCCGCCAGGCCAACCAGCTCGCGCTGTCGGCTTCCGAGGTGGCAGTCAGGGGTGGCGAGGTGGTGGGCCAGGTGGTGGACACGATGGGCTCGATCAATGCCTCGTCCAGGAAGATCGTGGACATCATCGCGGTGATCGACGGCATCGCCTTCCAGACCAACATCCTCGCGCTCAACGCCGCGGTGGAAGCGGCGCGCGCCGGCGAACAGGGCCGCGGTTTTGCCGTGGTGGCGTCCGAGGTGCGCAATCTCGCGCAGCGCTCCGCGGCAGCGGCCAAGGAGATCAAGGGCCTGATCGACGACTCGGTGGGCAAGGTGGACGTGGGCACCGCGCTGGTGGGTGAGGCCGGCAAGACCATGGACGAGATCGTCGCCAGCGTCAAGCGCGTGACCGACATCATGGGCGAGATCACCTCGGCCAGCCACGAGCAGACGCAGGGCATCGAGCAGATCAACCAGGCGATCACGCAGATGGACCAGGTCACGCAGCAGAACGCGGCCCTGGTGGAAGAAGCGTCAGCCGCCGCGCAGGCCATGCAGGAGCAGGCCGCCGGCCTGGTCGATTCGGTGCGCGTGTTCCGGCTGGACGCTGCGGCGCAGGAGGCCGCGCTGATGGCCCCCGCGGCCACCGCGGGGCCCAAGGCGATCGCGCGGAAGCCATCCGCGCCGGTACTGAAGGCGGCACCGCGGGCGATGGCGGCGAAAGCCCTGGCGAAACCGGCCGCGAGGCGCGAGCCGGTGGCGCAGTTGAGCTCGGCGGGCACCGCCGCGGCGGGCGACTGGACCGAATTCTGAATCGGGGAACGAACCGTGAGTCTCAAGAACCTGAAAATCGGCACGCGCCTGGGCTTCGGCTTCGCCGCGGTGCTGCTGCTGCTCGCAGCCATCTCGGCGGTCGGAGTGCTGCGCCTGCAGAGCGTGGGCGACGCGACCGACCGGATGGTGCAAGGCGCCTTGGTGAAGGAGCGGCTGGCGAGCGAATGGGCCAAGCTGCTGGGCACGGCGATCGTGCAGACCTTCGCAATGGCCAAGGCCACCGAGCCTGCGACCGAAGCTTATTTTGCCAAGGCGCGGCTCGAGACCTCGCAGCGCATCAACCCGGTGCAGAAGAAGCTGGAGGAATTGCTGAGCGCGCCCGAAGAGAAGAAGCTCTACGGCCAGGTGGCGGATGCGCGCAAGGTCGTGCTGGAGGTGCTGGCCGAGGTTGTCAAGCTCAAGGCCGGCGGCGATGCAGCGGGTGCCAACCAGCTGGCGGACACCCGCTTTTCCGCGGCGCTCAGCGTCTATGAAGAGGCAGTGGCAAGGATTGCCGCGTACGAGCGCGAGCAGATCGACGCCACCACCGGCGCAGTCGCCAAGGACCATCGAGGCGGCCGCATGCTGATGCTGGTGCTGTCGGGCCTGGCGCTGGTGCTGGGTGCCCTGTGCGCATGGTTGACGGCGCGCAGCATCACGCGGCCGTTGGGCGAAGCCGTGAAGGTCGCCGAAACCGTCGCCAACGGCGACCTCAGCGCGCGCATCGAGGTGGACTCACGCGACGAGACCGGCCAGCTCATGAACGCGCTGCGCAACATGAACGCGAGCCTGGCGCGGGTCGTGGGCGAAGTGCGCGACGGCACCGACACCATCGCGACCGCGTCGGGGCAGATCGCCTCGGGCAACCAGGATCTCTCGTCGCGCACCGAGGAGCAGGCCAGCGCGCTGCAGCAGACCGCGGCCTCGATGGAGGAGCTGACTTCCACCGTCAAGCAGAACGCCGACAACGCGCGGCAGGCCAATCAACTGGCGCTCTCGGCGTCTGAAGTGGCCGTGAAGGGCGGCAGCGTGGTCGGCCAGGTGGTGGACACCATGGCCTCCATCCATGCCTCCTCCAGAAAGATCGTCGACATCATCGGCGTGATCGACGGCATCGCCTTCCAGACCAACATCCTGGCCTTGAACGCGGCAGTGGAAGCGGCGCGTGCCGGCGAGCAGGGCCGGGGCTTTGCAGTCGTGGCCTCCGAAGTGCGCAACCTCGCCCAGCGCTCCGCTGCAGCGGCCAAGGAGATCAAGGGGTTGATCGACGACTCGGTGGGCAAGGTGGACGCGGGCACCGCGCTGGTGGGCGAAGCCGGCAAGACGATGGAAGAGATCGTGGGCAGCATCCGCCGCGTGACGGACATCGTGGGCGAGATCAGCGCGGCGAGCCACGAGCAGACGCAGGGCATCGAGCAGATCAACCAGGCGATCACGCAGATGGACCAGGTCACGCAGCAGAACGCGGCGCTGGTGGAAGAGGCCGCTGCCGCGGCGCAGTCGATGCAGGAACAGGCCGGCAGCCTGGTGCAGGCCGTCAGCGTGTTCAGGCTGAAGACCACGGAGCCGAGTCTCGGCTGAATTTATCCCCCAACCCGGAATCGCATCATGAAGTCTCTCTCGAATCTCCGTATCGGACTGCGCCTGGCGCTGGGCTTCGGCCTGGTGCTGGCCCTGACCGTGGCTTCCTCCACTTTCGCGCTGATCAGCGCCAACAAGAACGCCGAGGCCATGCGCCGGATGATGGAGAGCCCGCTGGCCAAGGAGCGGCTCATCTCCGACTGGTACGTGCTGACCTACTCGGCCATCGCGCGCACCGCCATGATCGCCAAGACGACTGACGCGACGCTGCCAGTCACCTTCGCCGACGTGATCTCCGACAGCGTGAAGAAGGGCGCCGAGACGATGGCCAAGGTCGAGGCGCTGTTGGTGACCGACGACGAGAAGGCCGCCTTCAAGACCATCGTGGCTCTGCGGGCCAAGTACCAGTTGGCCAAGGACGCCGTGCAGAAGGCCAAGGCCGGCGGCGACGCGGCCGAGACCGAGCGCGTGTTCAAGGAGGTCTTCCAGCCCGCCGCCCACGCCTACGAGAGCCAGGTGCTGGGACTGCTATCGATGGAGCGCAAGGCGATCGACGACATGAGCCATGCCATCGATGCGTCGAACACGAACGGCTTCAACCTGCGTCTCGCGGGGATGGCGCTGACCGTGCTGGCCGGCGGGCTTTGCGCCTTCCTGATCGCGCGCAGCATCACCCGGCCGCTGGGCCAGGCGGTGAAGGTGGCCGAGACCGTGGCGAGCGGCGATCTCGGCGCGCGCATCGAGGTGCAGTCGCGCGACGAGACCGGGCAGCTCATGAACGCACTCAGGAACATGAACGAGAGCCTGGCCCGCGTGGTGGGCCAGGTGCGCGCCGGCACGGACACCATCGCGACTGCATCGGGCCAGATCGCGGCAGGCAACCACGACCTCTCCGCACGCACCGAGGAGCAGGCCAGCTCGCTGGAAGAGACCGCGGCCTCGATGGAAGAGCTGACCTCCACCGTCAAGCAGAACGCCGACAACGCGCGGCAGGCCAATCAGCTCGCGCTCTCGGCCTCCGAAGTGGCGGTCAAGGGCGGCAGCGTGGTCTCGCAGGTGGTGGGCACCATGGGGTCGATCAATGCGTCGTCGAGGAAGATCGTCGACATCATCGGCGTCATCGATGGCATTGCCTTCCAGACCAACATCCTGGCGCTCAACGCCGCGGTGGAAGCCGCGCGGGCCGGCGAGCAGGGCCGCGGCTTCGCGGTGGTCGCTTCGGAAGTGCGCAATTTGGCGCAGCGTTCGGCTGCCGCGGCGAAGGAGATCAAGGCGCTGATCGACGACTCGGTGGACAAGGTCGAGGAGGGCAGCAGGCAGGTGGCCGAGGCGGGCCGGACCATGGAAGAGATCGTCGACAGCGTCAAACGCGTGACCGACATCATGGGCGAGATCACCTCCGCCAGCCAGGAGCAGACCCAGGGCATCGAGCAGGTCAACCAGGCCATCAGCCAGATGGACCAGGTGACGCAGCAGAACGCGGCGCTGGTGGAAGAGGCCTCGGCTGCTGCGCAGTCCATGCAGGAGCAGGCTGCCAGCCTGGTCGAGGCGGTGAGCGTGTTCAAGCTGGGCCACGACGAGGCAGCGGCCGTGGTCCTGGCACAGGTGCAGGCCAGGAGCCGCGCAGCCCTGCCGGCGAAACCCGGCGCGCCGGCCATCAAGAGCCCGGCACCAGCGCCGGCCCGGGCGGCGCCCAAGGCGCTGCCGCAGGCCGCAAGCACGCCACCGGCCGGCGATTGGACGGAGTTCTAGAACCTGGCAGCGCTCAATTTTTGGCGCAGCCCGCCGATACACCCTGGGTCCGGCCCCGAGTTCATGGGCCTACATGAAGGAAAAGAAAAATGCAGTGGTTCCAGAAGCTTCGTGTCGGCGTCAAGCTGATCCTCGCCTTCCTCGTGGTCGCGGCGCTTGGCGCGGCGGTCAGTGCGCTCGGCATCTTTCACATGAGCCGGATCAGCGCATCGACCGGAAAGCTCTACAACCATGAGATGCGCACGCTGGAGGCGGCGCAGTCGGCCAACATCCACTTGCTGTACGCCAGCCGCGCGCAGATGAGCCTGCTGTCGGCCTCCACCAAGGGCGAACGCAATGCAGGCATCGCCGAACTCAAGAAGGCCGGCGCCGCGTTGGGCGAGCGCATGGCCCAGATCAAGCCCGTGCTGCTCGAGAGCAAGGAGGGCACCAAGCTGCACGAGCGCTACGAGGCACTGGTGCAGCCGCTGCGCAAGCGCATGGGCGAGTTCATCGAGCTCATCTCGAAACAGTCGCTCGACAGCTCGCAGTTCGATGGCCGCGTGGCCGAGGAGAGCACGCAGCTGCTGAAGGAATCACGCGCGGTCGAGGACGTGCTCGACCAGATGGTGAAGCATGCGGACGGCATGGCCAAGGCGAGCATGGAGAGCGCCGAGGGCACCTTCAAGACCTCGCGCCTGCTGATGCTGGCCATGGCCCTGGCGGGCTTGGCGGTCAGCGTGGCGCTGGGCGTGGTGGTGGCGCGCCTGCTGTCGCGCCAGCTCGGCGGCGAGCCGGCCTATGCGGCCGATGTCGTGGGCCGCATCGCGGATGGCGATCTCACCGTGGGCGTGGCGGCGCAGGCCGCCGGCCAAGGCAGCGTGCTGCACTCGATCAAGCAGATGCAGGACCAGTTGACCGACGTGGTGGTCAGGATCAAGCATTCGAGCGACGCCATCGCCACGGCATCCGGCGAGATCGCCTCGGGCAACCAGGACCTGTCCTCGCGCACCGAAGAGCAGGCCAGCTCGCTGCAGCAGACCGCGGCCTCGATGGAGGAGCTGACCTCCACCGTCAAGCAGAACGCCGACAACGCGCGGCAGGCCAATCAACTGGCACTCTCGGCGTCTGAAGTGGCCGTGAAGGGCGGCAGCGTGGTCGGCCAGGTGGTGGACACCATGGCCTCCATCCATGCCTCGTCGAAGAAGATCGTCGACATCATCGGCGTGATCGACGGCATCGCCTTCCAGACCAACATCCTGGCCTTGAACGCGGCAGTGGAAGCGGCCCGTGCCGGCGAGCAGGGCCGGGGCTTTGCAGTCGTGGCCTCCGAAGTGCGCAACCTCGCACAGCGCTCCGCTGCAGCGGCCAAGGAGATCAAGGGGTTGATCGACGACTCGGTGGGCAAGGTGGACGCGGGCACCGCGCTGGTGGGCGAAGCCGGCAAGACGATGGAAGAGATCGTGGGCAGCATCCGGCGCGTGACGGACATCGTGGGCGAGATCAGCGCGGCGAGCCACGAGCAGACGCAGGGCATCGAGCAGATCAACCAGGCGATCACGCAGATGGACCAGGTCACGCAGCAGAACGCGGCGCTGGTGGAAGAGGCCGCTGCCGCGGCGCAGTCGATGCAGGAACAGGCCGGCAGCCTGGTGCAGGCCGTCAGCGTGTTCAGGCTCGCTGCATGAGGCTTGGGCCCGCCTTCATTTTCGGCCGCCGCTGCCGATAAACAGGAAACGGGCCGGCCGCGCGCCCGCCCCCTTCGGAACAGATCTCCCTACAGGTAAAGCAATGTCGATGTTCTATACCGGCCTGACCGGCCTGAGCGTGGCCCGCAGCGCGCTCATGACCACGGCCCACAACACGGCCAACGTCTACACGGCCGGCTACAGCCGCCAGACCTCGATGATCGCCAGCAACGGCGCCGTCGGATTGGCCTCGGGCTTCGTCGGCAGCGGCGCCCGCGTCACCACGGTGGCGCGCAGCTACGACGCCTATCTCAACTCGCAGCTCAATGGCGCCGAAGCCTCGGGCGCGGCGCTGGCCAGCTACGACGCGCAGATCAGCCGCATCGACTCGCTGCTGGCCGACAAGACCTCGGGCCTGTCACCGCTGATGCAAGGCTTCTTTGCCGGCGTGCAGGGCGTGGCCAACACGCCGGCCGACCCGGCGGCGCGCCAGCAGCTGATCAGCGCCGCGCAAGCCTTGGCGAACAAGTTCCGCGCGACCGACCAGTACCTCAGCGACCTCAACACCTCGGTCAACGAGCAGATCCAGGGCAGCGTGGGCGAGATCAACACCTACGCCAAGCAGATCGCCACCCTCAACCACCAGATCGGCCAGATGAGCGCCGTGGCCGGCGGCCAGCCGCCCAACGACCTGCTGGACCAGCGCGACCAGCTGGTCAACCAGCTCGGCAAGCTGGTGGACGTGAAGGTGCTGGAGCAGAACGGCGGCAAGTACAACGTCTTCATCGGCAACGGCCAGTCGCTGGTGTTGGGCGACCAGGCGATGTCGCTCAAGGCCGGCCCTTCGGCGTCGGACCCGACGCGCACGGCGCTTTCGCTGGTGGGCATCAACGGCACGGCCACGGAGCTCGCCGACAGCGTGTTCAGCGGCGGCTCGGTGGGCGGGCTGATGGCCTTCCGCAACGAGACCCTCAACACCTCGCAGAACGCGATCGGCCGCCTGGCCATGGCCCTCACCGATACCTTCAACGACCAGCACAAGCTGGGCGTCGACCTCAACGGCGTGCTGGGTACCGACTTCTTCTCGCAGGCCGCTCCGGGGGTGTTCACCAACGCCCACAACAACGGCGACATGGTGCTCGGCGCCAGCATCACCGACACCTCGCAGCTCAGCATCAGCGACTACTCGGTGGAGGTGAAGGACGTCGCGGGCGTGCTCAACTATTCGGTGACGCGCCTCACCGACAAGCAGGTGATCGGCACCTTCGCAGGCTTTCCGGTCAGCTTCGACGGAGTGCGCCTCGACGTGGCCAGCGGCACGGCGCAGGCAGGCGACCGCTTCCTGGTGCAGCCCACGCGCACCGGCGCACGCGACGTCGACGTGCTGGTGCTCGACCCGGCCAAGGTGGCCGCGGCGTCGCCGCTGATCGCAGGCAACACGGTCGGCAACCAGGGCAGCGGTGCGCTGGGTGCGCCCACGGTCGACGCGGCCTACCCGGCCGCGCCGCTGGCCGCGCCGGTCACCCTGAGCTTCGACGCCGCGACCGGCGAGCTGTCGGGCTTTCCGGCGGGGTCGGCGGTGAACGTGAGCCTCCCCGACGGGACCTCGACCCTCTATGCCGCCGGTGACCCCGTGCCTTACACGGCCGGCGCGACGATGAGCTTCGGCGGCATCACCGTCAAGATGACGGGCGCGCCCGCCGATGGCGACACCTTCACGATCAAGAACAACAGCGGCGGCGTCTCCGACGGCAGCAATGCGCTGCTGCTCGGGGCGCTGCAGAAGAAGACGCTGATGGATGGCGGCACCTCCACCTTCGGCGGCGCTTTCGCGCAGCTGGTGAGCGCGGTGGGCAACCGGACCATGGAGATCCGCACGGCCGAGAAGACGCAGACCAGCGTGACGGAGCAGATCCGCGCCAGCCGCGATTCGATCTCGGGCGTGAACCAGGACGAGGAAACCGCCAACTTGCTGATGTACCAGCAGATGTACCAGGCGAACGCCAAGGTGATCCAGACCGCCTCGACCATGTTCGACGCCATCCTCGGCATCAGCCACTAACCAGGCCCCAGGCCCAGCCACTTCCAGGAATCGCGATGCGCATCAGCACCCAATCCTTTTATGCACGGAGCATGTCCGACATCGGTTCGCAGCAGCAGCAGCTGTTCCGCATCCAGCAGCAGCTCGCCGCCGAAAGCAAGTTCCTGACGCCGGCCGACGACCCAGTGGCATCGGCCCGCGCGCTGGGCGTTTCCGACACGCTCGCGCAGTCTTCGCAGTACGCCGCCAGCCGCAGCCGCGCGACCTTGTCGCTGTCGCGTGAGGAGGACGCGCTGAAGTCCGCCACCGAGATCCTGCAGAACGTCAAGACCATGGTGGTGCAGGCCGGCAACGGTACGCTGTCCGACGCCGACCGCGCCTCGCTGGCCACCGCCATGCAGAGCAATCTCGATCAGTTGGTGAACGTGGCCAATGCCGACGATGGCAATGGACAGTTCCTGTTCGCCGGCTACAAGAGCGCCAACCCGCCCTTCGTGGCGCAGGCCGGAGGCGGCGTGCAGTACATGGGCGACCAGGGGCAGCGCCTGGTCCAGGTCGATGTCGCACGGCAGATGTCCGCTGCGGACGATGGCCGCAGCGTGTTCCAGTCGGTGCAGGGCAGCGCAGGCTATGTCACCAGCGCAAGTGCGGCCAACACCGGCTCGGGCGTGTTCGGCGGCGTCGGCGTGACCGACGCCTCGGCTCCCCTCTACGGCAAGGACTTCAGCATCAGCTTCGCCGGCGGCAACTACACGGTGACGACCAGCGACACGCCGCCGGTGGTAGCGGCCACGGGGCCCTACATGCCCGGAACGCCGATCGCCTTCGGCGGCGTTCAGCTGAGCATGAGCGGCACGCCGGCCGACGGCGACAGCTTTCGCGTGGCGACCGCGAAGAACGCGGGCACGGACGTCTTCGCGGCCATCGGCGATGTGATAAGCGCACTGCGCCAGCCGCTCGCCGCCGGCGGGGCGGGGGCACAGGCCCGTTTGCAGAACGCGCTCTCCACCGCCAATGTGAAGATCACCAACGCGCATGACAACGTGCTGACCATCCGCTCCTCGGTCGGCTCCCGCATGAACGAGATCGATGCCCTCGACGACGCGGGCGCCTCGCGCGACCTGATCGACAAGAGCTATCTGTCCGACCTGCAGGACCTCGACCCCGCGGCTGCCATTTCGGAATTTCTTCAGCGCCAGACCTCGCTGCAGGCAACGCAGCAGACCTTTGCCCGGCTGCACGGGATTTCGTTGTTCAACTATCTGTAGGGATCAGGCGCCGACGCAATTCGGGGCGGAATTGCGAGACGCGAAATCTCGGGTGTGATGCATCACCTTCCCGGGCCGCCACCACCACCACCACCACCACCGGGGCCACCGCCGCCACCAGGACCACCGCCGCCGGGACCGCCGCCGCCAGCTCCACCACCGGGACCGCCGCCGCCAGCTCCGCCGCCGGGACCACCGCCACCGGCTCCGCCGCCGGGACCGCCGCCGCCAGCTCCGCCGCCGGGACCGCCGCCGCCAGCTCCGCCACCGGGACCACCGCCGCCAGCGCCGCCGCCGGGACCACCGCCGCCAGCGCCGCCGCCGGGACCGCCGCCGCCAGCTCCGCCGCCGGGACCACCGCCGCCAGCTCCGCCGCCGGGACCACCGCCGCCAGCGCCGCCACCGGGACCACCGCCGCCAGCGCCGCCGCCAGCACCACCGCCGCCAGCGCCACCGCCGCCAGCACCACCGCCGCCAGCACCACCGCCGCCAGCTCCACCGCCGCCAGCTCCACCGCCGCCAGCACCACCGCCGCCAGCACCACCGCCGCCAGCACCACCGCCACCAGCACCACCGCCACCAGCGCCGCCGCCACCGCCAGCACCGCCGCCACCAGCACCGCCGCCACCAGCACCGGCACCGCCAGCACCGGCACCGCCAGCACCAGCACCGCCAGCACCGCCACCGCCACCGCCCGATCCATCGCCCCCTGCCAACAACCACCTGAGGCTGCCACTGCCATTGCTCTTGGACGGGGCGCCGGTGCCTGTCGTGCGTGGGTCACCGACCCCTTGTGACTGCACCACCCGGCCCGCAGGCGCGGAGCTCACGCATGGCGCTTCACCGTAGGGGTTGAACCTGTCGCACTGGGAGGGCACCACGGCCGGCCGGCGTGCAGCGCTCTGATAAGGATTGCCCTGCACCGGGCTGGAACGCGGCTCGCCAGCCCGGGGCGGGATGCCGGGAACCACCGACGGCTGAGCCGAAGCTGCCGTCGCATTGCCTCCGGGAGTGCCGTTCGCCTTGGCCTCCTCTGTCCGGACAGCCGGAGCGACCTTCGGTGCTTCCGCAGCCTTGGGTTCCTCGACGGCTCTGGTGCTCTCGATGATTCTGGCCGGCCTGGCGGTCCGAGCGAACTCGACAGTCCCCGACCGGGTGCCACTGCGCGGCGGTGTGACAAGCGTGGGCTCTGGCACGCCAGCCGTGACGACGTCGGAAGGGCTGACTTCGTCTTGGGCAACAGGAGCAGCCGGCGTCGGCGCGGGCGCAGTCTCTTGAGCCGGTGGCTGCGACGCGGCTTCTGTCCTCGCTTCCACCGCGGCCGGGGGCGCGGATTCGGGCTGGGCTTGCGTCAAAGGCGCCGGGTCGGGGCGAGGCGGCGAAGTCACAGCGGCGACGCCCTCCGGTGGCCCACTCGGCGCGCTCGCACCGCCTGGCGCGCTTGGGTTCACGAAGACCGGGGCCGGACCCGCGAGCGGGGGAGGCTGCTTCGCGGGGCGGCCGAGATACCACATCACAAAGGCGACGTGCAGCAGCGCCAGAATGATCAACAGCCACACGATCGACACGTCGACGCCACTGGGCACCGGGATTCCCAACACGTGGCGCGATGTCTTGCTCTGGCGCCCCGCACGCACCGGCGGCCACGAATCCAGGGAAGCTGCCGGGCGCTGGTGCGCAGGCGCGTCTTGCGTGGGCGTTGCCGTCGATCCGGGCCCGTCCGGCAGGAGCTTTGCGGCGCAATGGCGGCAATACCGAGCCGTGTCCCTGTTGAGGGTCTGGCAGTGGCTGCAGACGCGGGTCAGATGCTGCGGCTGAATGGCCGGACCGGGGGCCTGCCAGTCGGTCCAATTGGGCTGCCCCGGTCCTTTGGATACCGGTGCTTGCTGCGGCTCGTTCGCTGCGACCTCCGCCACGCGAGCCAACCCCGGCGAGCCTGTCATCGGCTCCCCCAGGTCCCGCGGAGGATGGCGTGCCGGCTCGGTCATCGCGTGCAACCCACGGCGGCCGTTGTGCGATGCCAGCGCGCAGGCTGCCTGCTGAACGGGCCGCGCCTAGGTCCGGCAGAAATTTTCTTAACCGAGACCATGCTAGAGCTCACGGCGGTTCTCGTTCGCAGCCGGCTTTTCGACGGCAAGCCGGCGCCGGAGCCGCTGTTCTGCAACGGCCAACTTGGCGAAAGCCTGCAGATCTGCGTCCGTCGGGCCGACCCCGTCGCTACTTAAATGTTGTCGGAAGGCATCGACGATGCGCGACTGGACTGCTCGCCTCGCGCGCGCCGCTGCCCCGAGATCGATGCGTTCCCGTTCCTTCTTGGCGCAGGCCTCGTCATTCGAAAAGCTCGGGTACCTTGGCGCCGGTGTTGATCGGCACTTCCGCCGCGCGGCTGACCTCTTCTGACGATTGGCGAACCGTGACATTCTTCTTCTCCGATCAAGACCGCTGCGTGTGAAACATTCACACGACTAATGCACTTGTCTTATAGCCAGAGCGTTTTCTTTGTCAGACAGAGGCTGAAGTTGACGTCCTCGTGGCTGTTCCGCCGTCCGCCGTCCAGACGGACGCGGCCATCGAAAGACCGCGCCGGCAGAAATTGCCGCATCCTTTGCGCCCGGAACTGGGCGAGCGACAAGAGTTGGTCGGCCTTGGGACCTCTGGGTGTCGGCTGTTGCGCATCCGATTCATCTCCATCGGCTGGCTTTGAATCGCGCCCTTCTCCGGGTGCCGACCTGCGTGGCGGGAAGGAGATTCAAGCGCATGAAGCAGACCACCTCCGTCGCGCCCGGCAGGCCAGGGGACCGTCCCCGGGCATCCCGGTTGCCGCAGCGGGCCATTGCACTGGGAGATCCCGGATGACTGAATTGAGCGACAAAGAGCTCGCCACGATGAGAGCCAAGTTGGATGCCCGCGAGGCCGAACTCGGCGCGCAGGTGAGAAGCGTGAACGAAGAGGCTGAGGAAGCCCCAAGCCGGTCCCCGCCCGAAAACGTGGGGGACATCGGCGACCAGGGCGAGGAACTGATCCGCGGTGCAGTGCGCCATGCGGAGATGGAGCGCGACCAGATGGAACTGCGCCAGATCGCGGATGCGCGCGAGCGAATGGATCATGGCACCTACGGCACCTGCGTCGATTGCGGCGCGGACATTCCGCTTGCGCGCCTCGAGGTCCTGCCCTTCAGCAACCGCTGCATCAGCTGCCAGGAGAAGTACGAAACGGCGCATCCGGGCGGGGTGCGGATCCCACCCGCGCTCTAAGGCTGGCTGGGGTTCTTGCGGCCGCGTGCGGCAAACCTGGGCAGCAACATGCCGACCTGGTGGCGGTATGCCTGGTAGCGCTGGCCGAACTGTTCGACGAGGTCGCGCTCCTCGAACCAGATGCCGACCAGGATGTAGCCGGTAGAGGCCGCGGCAAACAGCAGGTGGCCCGCCGTCATGGTTGGTGCGGCCCAGAAGGCCAGGATGAAGCCGAGGTAGATCGGGTGCCGCACGTGCCGGTAGAACAGCGGCGTGCGAAAGTCCGCGGCCGGGAGCGCGCGATTGCGCAGCTTCGCCCACACCTGCCGCAGGCCGAAGAGCTCGAAGTGGTTGATCAGGAAAGTGCTGATGAGGAGCACGCCCCATCCCAGCCAGAACACGGCTTGCAAGGCGATGCGCGCAACAGGGTCGTCGACGCTCCAGATGACCGGCTGGGCAAGGGGCCGCCACTGCCACAGCAGCAGGGCCAGCGCCGCGCTGGCTGCGAGCACAAAGGTGCTGCGCTCCACCGACTCCGGAATCAGCCGGGTCCACCAGCGCTTGAATCCGCGTCGCGCCATGACGCTGTGCTGCACTGCAAAGAGGCCCAGCAGCATGACGTCGACGAGCAGCGTCTCGACGAGCGCCACGCTGGCCCCGCTGTCGATGGTCTTCGGCAGCAGCGGCATATTGCCGACGAATCCGATCGCGTAGACGAAGGTGGCGAGAAAGAAGACGTACACCACCAGCCCGTAAATTGCGGCGAGGATTGCCATGACGAATCTCCTGTAGCGATGGTTGAGGACGAGGCGAGCCCGCGCGCCTGCGCGCTGCAGGCACGAAAGGCCATGGGGATGAAAGGATGGGCCCGTCGCGGGCCCCGCTGCGCTGGCGCGCTACGGGACTTCGCAGCCGTGCGGCTTGCGCGGCTTCATCGAGCCCACCCGCGGTTGTCGAGCACTTGGGCGATGCGCATGGCGGCGCGCGCCGCCCCGTCGGTTTCTACCGGGCGATAGCGCACAGGTTCATGCATCGCGGCAAGCGCCCGCCGCGCCAGGGCGTCCGGGTCCAGCGTCGCCGCGTAGTCCATCGAGCGGTCGGCGGCGTAGTTGGCCAGCCGCTGGCGCACGTGCACGCACTGTTCGAAATGGCGCTGCAGCGGAAAGCTCAGGAACGGGCGGCGCGTGGCCACCAGTTCCATCGTGGTCGACAGTCCGCCCTGCACCAGCGCCAGGTCGCAGCAGGCCAGGTGCTCGAAGAGGTTGTGCACGTAGGAGCGCAGCTCCAACCCCGGCTGCGGCTCGAACTCGTCGGTGGACAGCCTGGGACCGGTGACGAGGATCAGGCGCAGTTCGGGCAGTTCCCGCTTCATGCGTGGGAAGGCCTGCGCGATGCGTTGCAGCAGGTGCCGGCCGGTGGACGTGCCGCCCACGGCCGCAATGGCAATCTTCTCATCGCTGCGGTAGCCATGCCGCATGCGCAAGCGTTCGGTATCGGCCAGGGCGTGGGGATCGAATGGCAGGCAGTAGCCGCAGTAGCAGAAATTGCGATCGGTCCAGTCGCGGATGGCCGGCATGCCGGGGCCGAAGGGCTGCTCGGTCACGTCTTCGCGGTTGCCGACGAAGATGGCGGCGTCGCGCAGGTACGGATAGCGCGCCACATGTTCGATGTCATCGGCGTTGCGGTCGGCGCACAGCAGGGCTTCGCGCTCGTTGCCTTCCTCCATGGGCAGGCAGCCGACGAAATCGGTGAGGAACACATAGGGCTGGCGCTTGAGCTCGGGGTTCTCGTGGTAGTGGTAGTCCACCTCCCAAGCCTCGTCGCCGATCACGATGTCGTAGTGCTCGGCCTCGACAAGGTCCACGAAGGTCATGAAGTTGTGGCTCATGACTTCGTCCATCGTGCGCAGCGCGAAGAAGGCCGACAGGTCGTGTTCGCCGGCCATCCCTTCGAAGTGGCGGCTCTCGTTGGCCAGGCGCCGGGTGATCGGGTGCAGGTGTTCGCCTTCGCGCTCGAGGTAGCTGGCCGCGGGGTGGGTGGTGAACCAGTCGATGGCCAGATCCGGCTGCAGCTTGCGCAGCTCGCGCGCGATGGCCAGGTCGCGCTGCACGTGGCCCAGGCCGATGGGACTGGAGATGAACAGCGCGCGGCGAGGGCGCTTCATGGCGCGCGTCCAGGTGCGCTCGCGCGGCTTGCCGCCGATGAACTCTCGCAACGTGCGGTTGAAGACCACGGGGTCGCGTGCCGCCGTCACATGGCCGCCGCCCCCGATGGTGAGGAACTCCGAGCCCGCCACCAGCCCATGGATCTCGCGGCCCTTGGCGTAGGGAACGCGCCCGTCCTCGTCGCCATGGATCACCAGCGTCGGACAGGCCACGCGTCGCGCCAGGTCCCGCACATCGTTGTCCCGCCAGGCGTTGCGGCACCAGGCCAGCCAGTCGGGGCGCGTGGCCCAGGCGTAGTGCGCGCCGTCTTCGTACGGCTTGGTCGAGTGCGGCTCGCTGAAGATGGTGGCCATGAACCAGTCGATGTAGGCCGGCCAGTCGCGCAGCAACTCGCTTTCGATTGCCACGCGTTTCACGAGTCTCGGGTCGTCCACCAACGACTCGGCAAAGCCGCCGGCCGTGACCAGGTGCGTCACGCGCTGCGGCTGTTCGGCCGCCAGCCGCAGCACGGTCATGGCCGCCGCCGAGATGCCGACCAGCGCCACGCGTTCGGCGCCCACTGCATCGAGGACGGCAACGAAGTCGCCGTAGAAATGATCGAAGCTGTAAGCCCCTTGTCCGGCCGGCCGGTCGGAGCGCCCATTGCCGCGGCCATCCACCGTGATGACCCGGAAGTGCCGTGACAGGTAAGGGACGGTCCCCTTGAGCATCTGGCTGTGCACGATCTGGAACGGCGGTGCGAAGGCGATCCACGGGCCGCTCTCGCCCCAGACGGCGTACCAGACCTTGACGCCATTGCGGTCGATGAATCCCTCTTGCACCGGCTGCACGGTTTCGTAAGGCGATGACACGCCGCCCGGCAGCGCGCCCGGCTCTGCCAGGGGACCGGCAATGCGGGACAGGCGCTCCGGCCGCTCGCCATCGGCCGTGTTCATCGCTGGCCCCTGCCGCGCACCGCGGGTGCCTGGGCCGAGCGGGCCGCGGCCTTGGCGTCCAGCGATTCGAGCAACCACTGCACGGCATCCAATGCCGCTCGGTGCTGGGCCTGCTCTTCCTTCACGCCCAGCAGATCCGCGAACTCCATGCCGAGCCAGAACTCCGAGACCCAGCAGGCAATGACCTCGGGCGTGAACGGGGGCGGCAGCTTCGTACCGTCGGCCTCCAGGCCCGCAAGGGCTTCGCGCACGGCCCCCAGCACGAGCTCTTTCCAGGCCAGGAGGCGCGGCAGGAACTTCTCGCGCAGACCGGCGTTCGACAAGCTGGCTGCCCACAGCTCCGCTTGCAAGCGCACGAATCCCGATTTCAGGTCGTCCTGGTAGAAGCGCCGCGCGCTGGCCCACTTCTGCGCAAACCCGACATCGCCCGCGTACATCGACGCCTGCCGCGCCAGCAGGCGTTGATTCGCGGCGTCGAGCACATCGATGACCAATTGGTCCTTGCTGCGGAAGTGGTAATTGATCAGCGCGTGGTTGACGCCTGCGTCCTTGGCGATCTCGCGCACGCTCAACGCTGCGTAACCTTCGGACACCAGGCGCCTGAATGCCGCATCCAGGATGCGCTCCCGCGTGTGGGTCGCGTCACCGTCGTGAAGCTTCGAGGCTACGGATCGGGACCGGCGGGCGGGCGCGTCAGGCATCATCGATTCACCAACTGGTTTAAACAGTCGTTCAATGCTAGTGACTCGATGGGTGCGTGTCAATCGGGGGTTCGGCCCTCCATTCCTTCGAGGCTTGTTCGGCTTGTTCGCCCTGGGGCGACCTCGCTGGGACGGCTAGATGATCTCGGGGTCGGTGCGGATGGTGGTGCGGTCGCGATGCTTTTTCGCCTTGCCCAGCACGCTGTCGAGAGCCCGTAGCGCCTTCGGCTCGGCTCCGCGGAAGGCCTCGTCCAATGTCGGGGCTTGATGCGACACGGCGATGGGCGGGTGCTGTGGCACGTGCGCCTCGATCAGGCAACGCTTGTCATCGGCGCCGCCCTTGTCGCTGTTCACATCGGACAGGTGCACTTCCACGCGCCGGATGTCTTGGGCGAACCGCGAGAGGCTCTGGCGAATCTCCTGGTCCGCCCACCGCTCGAGCGCTTCGCGGTTTTCCATGCCATTGCCTGTGTTGATGTGGATTTCCACGTGTACCTCCGGAAGTAAGTCAAACCTCGAAGCTGCACACGACAGCCACGCTCGGCTGTAGGCGAACGGAGCAAAGCAGGGTATGCCAACCAAGCGCCCGGCTCGCCTTGGCTGCCGGTCACCGCAGCATCACTCAGTCGCCCAGAAGATGCAACACCACGCTGCGGCGGTGGGGGCGCAGGCGGTGCTCCCACACGTAGATGCCCTGCCATGTCCCGAGGGCGAGGCGGCCGTTCAAGACCGGGATCGACAGCTGCACCGCCGTGATCGCTGCGCGGACGTGGGCCGGCATATCGTCAGGGCCTTCGTCGCGATGGCGGAACAGGCGGTCACCATCGGGCACCAGGCGGGCGAGGAAGCGATTCAGGTCGGCCTGCACATCGGGGTCGGCGTTCTCCTGGATCAGGAGGCTGGCGGACGTGTGGCGGATGAAGAGGGTGAGGAGGCCGGTCTGGACACGTTGCGCATCGAGCCATTCGGTCACGGGGCGGGTGATCTCTATGAGCGCGCGGCCTGGCGTATCGATGTCCAGGGATGTGGTGGACTGCGGGTTCATCAGGTCGAGGATACGGCGGTCTATGCGGCAAGCTTCGCCGCTCGCCAGTACCCCGCTCCACGCCATGCCCCTTCCCCACATGTAGGAGCCGCCTGCCGCGACGCCGCGCCGTCGGCGGACCGCTGCGCCGGCGGATGGATGCTGAACTGCCACGTTCCATTCACCCTTACGGACCTCGCATGAACCGAACCCCATCCCTGCCATCTTCCAGGACCTTGCTCCCGCTTTGCGCCGCAGCCTTGCTGGCGCTCGGCGCTTGCAGCAGCACGCCCACGGCGACCACCGCGGCCAACCAGCCCGACCCGACCATCCTGCTGGTGCCGGTGCAAGTGAGCGATCCGGCCCTGAGCTCCGGTTGCTGGGCGCAGTTCTATTCGAAGCGAAACTTCGAGGGCGACATGCTGACGCTCGTCGGGCCCGCCCAGGTGATGAGCATGGACAACGGCACCGCGCGCCAGCTGAAACGCGACATCGACAGTGTGAGCGTCGGTCCGCGTGCCACCTTGCAGGTCTACGAGCACGCCATGTTCCGGGACAAGACGGTCAGCTTTCCGCCAAACAGCCGCGAGGGCGGGTTGATCCGCAAGCTCGGCTTCGGTGGGCGCATCGAAGCGATGAAGCTCAGCTGCAGCTGAAGCGCCATGGTTGCTGATGATTTCGTGCAAGTCCGTCGGGTGCTCGAGTCCGTGGCGTCCAATGGCTCGACGCAGCGTGAGCCCGCCGAGTGCGCCCGGCTCCTCGTCGAGCATGGCTTCATCAGCGGCCGGCCTCCTGCGGCATGCACGTTGACGCCCGACGGAAGCGACCTGCTCGATGCATTGCGCGACGCACGCGCTTGGGCGGCCGTCGAGCGCCTGGCCGGCGAGCACGGCCCGCCGACGTTGGCAACAGTGAAAGCTGCCGTGGCCGCACGCATCAGCGGCGGGTTCAATGCGTGAACAGGCGCGGCGCGGCTGCTGAGCGATGGTTGGCCCGTCCGTTCTCGATGCGGCTCAGTAGGTCTGATAGAACCCACATCGTGAGGTTCCTGCCCTGGCTCGACCCGTATCCAATGAACAACGCCGTCCACCTTCAGCACGAGACTTTCCTCACACGTACACCAAGAATTCACGACCAGCAATGCTTCTTTACGTGACCTTCAGCGACGCTTAAGCATCGACCCAGAGACTGATTCCACAGCAAGGGAAGAAGTCCCGAGCCTACCGAAAGGATCCCACGTCATGAAGCGTTCTGCCGCCCCCCAGCCCCTGACTCCGTCCCAGATCGAGCTTGTTCTCGAGTTGCTCGAGCTGTGCCCGCTGGCGCCGAAGGAGACCGCCGCAAAGTTCAACGAACTGATCCGGGCCGGCACGTTCTCGGAAGCCCAGCAGGAAGCCATCGAAATCCTCTTCGGGCTCGAGGAAGAAGAGATTCCCGACGCGCTCTTCCATTTCGTGGACGAAGATGCCCGGCCCATCGTCCGCGATGCGCTGGCGCACGAGGCGCGACTCAGCTTCGTCGCCGCCTGAGAAGCTCGGGCAAACCGGCCGGCCTTGTGTTCCAGGGACCTGTGCCGGTGCCGGTCCACGCGCCGCAGTGGGCAGCATGACGGGCGCGTCCATGCCGGTGCCTGGGCGGGGGAAGGACTAGATCCGGCCCTGATGCTCGACCTTCTCCAGCAATGCCTTCTCGATCCCCTCGGTGGTCGCGAACGAAAGCCGGCTGAGCAGGCCCGTGTCGAGGCCGAGCGCGATCGCACCGACGCCGACCAGGACTGCCGCCCCCGCGGCACGTCGGACCCATTCGCCGGTCCGCAGCGACCCCTTCAAGGCGGAGAACACGCGCGCACCGAACAACAGCGCGGCGGCCAGCGAGGTGCACGCACCCGCGGCATACGCCAGCAGCAGCAACGAGGTGCCGGCGCTGGCGCCGTTGAGCGCGGCACCGGTCAGGATCAGCCCGAGGATCGGCCCCGCGCAGGGCGCCCACAGCAGGCCCGTGCCGATGCCCAGCAGGAGCGGTGACAGGAAGGACAGGCGCGTGGATGAAGATTCCGCTCCGGTCTGGGACAGCCGCATGCCGAGCGCAACGAACGGCCTGCTCATGCGATCGCCCCACGCGGGCACCAGCAGCGTCAGGCCGAACACGGCGAGCAGGGCCATGGCCGCGACCCGTCCGTATTCGTTGAGCCCGACCACCCAGCCGCCGCCCACTGCGGCAAGTGTGGCAATTGCGGTGAAGGCGAGCGCCATTCCCAGCAGCATCGGCAGGCCGTGCGAACGGAAGGGGCGGTCAGCGCGTGCGAACACGAAGGGGAGCACCGGCAAGATGCACGGGCTCAGGATGGTGAGGACGCCGCCAAGATAGGCAATCGCGAGGATGATCATGATGCGAGGTCCCGTTGGAGAGGCATGGCGACGCGGGCCTCGAGGCCGCCCTCGTCGCGGTTGTGCAGGCTCAGTTGCGCGCCCATCGCGATGGCGAGCTGGTGTGCGATGGCCAGGCCGAGGCCCGTGCCTCCCGTGCTCCGGTTTCGCGAGCCTTCGACCCGGTAGAAGGGCTTGAGAACAGCTTCCAGCTGGTCGGGGGGAATACCGGGCCCGTCGTCGATGACGGCCATGACGAGCCGGTCGGCATCGACGCGCACCTGCATGCGCACGCTGCTTCCGAACTTCAGCGCGTTGTCGACCAGGTTCACGACGATGCGGCGCAGCGCGTTCGGGCGCGTCACGATGGGGCCGCCGATCCGCCCCTCGAGGCGCACCGGCTGGCCCGAGTCCTGGTAGTCGGCAACCATGCTCTCAAGCAGCGCGTCGGCATCGACCCGGCACGGCGGCTCCGTGGCACCGTGCAGTGTCTTCGCATAGGTGACGCCTTCCTTGACGAGGGCGTTCATGGCGTCGAGGTCCTGCCGGAATTTCAGCTGGTCCTTCTCGTTGTCCATCATTTCGGTGCGAAGCCGCATCCGGGTGATGGGCGTCTGCAGGTCGTGGGAAATGGCGGCGAGGATTTCTACGCGCTCGGCCATGTAGCCCGCAATCCGTTGCTGCATGGCATTGAAGGCGCGCGCTGCATGCGCCACTTCGGTCGGGCCTTCCTCGCCGAGCATCCGGCCCTTCAGGTCGGGCCCGAGCTCGTCAGCGGCCGCCGCCAGCCGGGCCAGTGGCCGGGTGACAAGACGCACCGCGAACCAGGCGCAGACGCCGAGCACGAGAAGCTGCAGCAGCAGCACCCACAGGACCCAGTTCGACACCGGCATGCCGACCCGGCGCGCATCGACCACCACCGGGCTGCCATCCGTCAGCCTGACCTGGATGCGGACGTCGCCACCTGCGGCCTGTGCGACCTTCACGACTTCGAAGGGTTGCAGCGCGTGCACGATGGCCGCGGCAAACTCCTGCGACTGCTGCGAGGCGGGCTGCGGGCCCGCCACGCCGCCGCCCAGCATGAAGCGGTAGTTGCGCCGTTCCAGCCGGCCGAGCCAGCCTTCGCGCTCGGCGGCGGGCAGGTGGTCGAGCATGGCGATCGAGCTTGCGATGTCGCGCTCGATGCCGGTCATCATCAGCTCGCGAAGCGCCATGCCGCGCTCGTAGCGAATCGCCGCGAAGGTCAGCAGTTGCGCAATCGCCAGGCCCACCACGATGATGAGCGTCACGCGCGCGAAGAGGGAGCGCGGGGTCATGAGCCCGCGGGAGCTGGCTCTGCCAGAAGGGCCTGGATCTTCTTTTCGGTCATTGCGTAGCTGCCCTCGCCGAAGTGCGAGTAGACGATGCGCCCCTGCTTGTCGATCAGGTAGACGGCGGGCCAGTACTGGTTGCCGAAGGCCTTCCAGGTCGCATAGTTGTTGTCCTGTGCGACGGCGTGCCTGATCTCCAGCTTTTCAATGGCCTTCTGGACATTCTTGGTGGACTTCTCATATGCGAACTCGGGCGTATGCACGCCCACCACGACCAGGCCGCTGTCCTTGTACCTGGCATGCCAGTCCTTCACGTACGGAAGATGGTTCAGGCAGTTGATGCAGGTGTAGGTCCAGAAGTCGACCAGAACCACCTTGCCGCGCAACTCATCCAGCTTCAACGGCTGGGAGTTGAGCCATTTCTCGATGTCGCGAAACTCGGGCGCCGGCTGCTGCGCGGCAACGGTGATGTTGCCGCCCTGCGGGTGGCCTGCAAAGGTCAGGGCTGCAGACGACGCCACGAGGGCGGCGGCGAAAAGGGAGGCACTGAAGCGGATGTTCATGATGACCCGGCGTTGGTAGAGGAACGCTCGGATCTTCAACCTTTTCGCGCTCGATCGGCGTGAACGCGTACATCTCTGTATCGATGCACGACGTCGACACACTACGTTTCACAACGAGAGCGGATGCAGGGCTTGCTGGCGGCCTCGGCTCTAGAAATCCGTCCACTGGGTGGTGTCGTCAGGCTCGGGCACCCGTCCCGCCGACAGTACAAGGGCAGCGGCGGCGAGTGCGCCGGCCGCAACGAGCATTCCGAAGCCGAAGGTATAGACGAGCCATGATGTGCCAAGGGCACAAAGCGAGAGTGCAAATGCTTTGGGCATGCAAGGAGTTTGACCCGAGTGTCTCGAACCCCCGTGTGACCAAACTGGCGAAATCGGCAGATAGCAACGGTTCAGTCCAAACAGACTAGCTGCCGCGCAAACGGTCGTGCGCACCTTCGCGCGGGGGCGGCGCACGCGCCGTTTTCGCCGCGCGATCAGGCCTTGGCGCCCCCGTCGCGGTCCCGGAATGCCGCCTCTCCGGCGTCCGATACTTCGACCCATTTCTTGTCGGGTACTGCATCCGCGGCGTAGTTGTCGTGCCAGTTCCACCATTTGTAGGTCGGCGTCTGGGGGTAGCCTTCGGGCGAGTCTTCCCAGACCTCCTGCCGGCCCAGCGGCGTGATGTCGAGGTAGTTCCAGGTATTCCCCATCTGCTCGTCGCCGCGGTTGTTGATGAAGTAGGTGCGGAACACGCGGTCGCCGTCGCGAAGGAACACGTTCGTGCCATGCCACTCGTCCACGCCGAAGTCGGCGTCGAAGCGGTCGGTGAGGGTGAACCACGGGATGTCCCACCCCATCCGCGCCTTCAGCCGCACGATCTCCGGCTGGGACGCACGCGAGACGAAGACCAGCGTGGTGTCACGGGCGTTCAGGTGGGCCACGTGGGCAACCTGGTCGGCCACCATCGAACACCCGCGGCATGCATGGTCGGGCCAGCCGAAGACGCCCGGTTCGAAGAAGGCGCGGTAGACGATCAACTGGCGCCGGCCATCGAACAGGTCGAGCAGGCTGGCCTTCCCCGCCGGCCCCTCGAAGGCGTAGCGCTTCTCCACGGCCATCCACGGCATGCGCCGGCGCTCGGCGGCCAGCGCGTCGCGGGCGCGGGTGTGGGCCTTTTCCTTGACGAGCAGCTGCTCGCGGGCCGCCTCCCATGCCTGGGGCGACACGATCGGTGGTGTGTGCATGGCAGGCAGGCCGCCTGGCACGGTGTTCTCGCTGGACTGGCTCATGGTGGAATCTCCTGGTTGGGCGAATGCCCGCGCCTCGGGGCTGATGAGCGCTTCCGTTCGGCGCGGTACGTGAGCCAGTTTGGCACCGGGAATCGAGCGAGAGGGAGTAACAAGTTTGGCGGCATTTCCGATTCGGGCTGCTGCGGGCTCGAGCCGCTCTCTCAGCCTGCCGTGCGCAGTTTCGCAGGCCGCTGAGGGCTTCCGCCGCTAGGCAAGAGGCACAGGCCGATCGCCAGCTTGACGGGCGAGTGCGCTTGCCGTTGATTGCAGTTCGGGCACGAAGGTGAGCAGCCGGCGGGTGAGCCAATACAGATGGGACGCATCGATGGGGTCCGGCAGCCTCAGCGTCTTGATCAGCCGTTGTGCGCGCTCGCCGAGACCGAGCGCCACCATCGGTTCGAGGGTCTCGGCCAGCTCGCGTCGGACTTGCTCGTCCACCAGGTCATGCACATCGAGGCTGTGCCAGATGGCCTGCACTGCGCGTTCGCACAATTCAGCGTCCGATGGCGGCGTCTCGACTTCGGCATAGCCCAGCAAGCCCGGGGGCATCGGGTGCACGCCGCGTGCGGGGTGGGACGCGAGGGTCTTTCGTGAAGGCATCGGCTGCTCCTTCCTGCAGAAGACGATACGCCGCGGCGGGCTCGACGGCAATGCTGCAGACCCGGTAGCGGGCGCAGGATGCGATCGATGAGGCGGCGGCTCCCCCGGACAGAGGATTCGCCCTGGCCCGCAGGCGCTTAGAGTGAAGTTGCACGCGATCACGCGCGTGACCGAAAGGGGAGCTCATGGCAACGCACCTGCTACGCTGCGCCGTCGTCGCAGCGCTGACCTTGATGGCGGCTTCGCACGGACGGGCGCCGGCCCAGCCAATGGCGCCGGACCGACGGCACCTGGCTTCGGCCAGCGTGGAGACGCTCCAGCGCGCCTACCTGGACTGCGACTACATCGCGACCCGCACCCTGCTCGACCTCGCCAGCGCGGCGCATTGCTCGTTGGTGGGTGAAGAACTCAAGCAGCGCGCGTTCGGCGGCGACTTCGACCAGCTGGTCGCGTGGTGGCGCGCCAACAAGCGGGTGCACGCGGAGGCAGTGTCGGAGTCGCAGATGCCGGATCATGGGCCGGGCAGTCCTTAGCCGGGTGTGCGACCAAAAACAAAGGCCCCCCACGGGGGCCTTCATTCCCGCCTCGGCTCAGCGTCCGTCGCCGTCGGAGTCGCCAGGAATGGCGCGCTCGGCTTTGTCACTGAGGCGTTGCCATGCGTCTCGCGTCGCATGCTTGGCGCGTTCCCATTCCAGCGAAGAGCTTCCGCGTGCGGTGCTCCAGTCGCGGCTGAGTTCCGGCTCGACATCGTCGAACCTGCGTTCAGGGTAGCGTGAATACGAGTCGACCCCATAGCGGTATGCAGGGGCATATTCGTCGTAGGTCGTCCCGCTTTCCACATAGGGGCGCCCGTTGTAGTTGTCTCGCCAGTACGCATCCTCTTCGACAGGATCCGCCTTGGCCGCGCGTCCGGCGAGGGCCCCAGCCACTGCGCCGACGGCCGCTCCAACCGCCGCGCCAACGGGCCCGGTCATACCGCCGACAGCTGCTCCCGCCGCCGCGCCTCCTGCCACGCCACCGGCGATGCCGCCCACGGCCGCACCAACCCCGGTTGCACCTGCCTTGTCCTTTGTGTCGTTCCGTTCAGCCATCGAAGTCTCCTTAGTCAAATGGGAGCCTTGAAGGTCTGCTCGTCTTGACCGCAGGCACAGGGTCCGCCGACTGATCACGGTGAAGTCTGGAAGCGCTGGGGCATGACGGTGAGTGCCTACAAGGGGCGACGGCGACCATGACGAACGTGGCCACGCTGCTGACGAGATGGAACTGACGCGCGAGTGAGGTTACCTACCTTAACCTCGTGCCCGACTGCAAGGGCTGGCCCATCAAAGTCCTCCATCCAAGCCCTGCAAGAAACCCCTTCATGCGATTTTCAAGTACCGGCAGCCCCCTCTCCCCCATCCAAATCCCGGCAGATCGCTTGCGTGCCCTGCGCCAAGGCCTTCTGAAGAACCCGAGCTTGCTGCAGACGGACCTGCCACCGGCCGTTGGCAACTACTTCGATGACCGGCACCCTGCCGATCTTGCCGCTGTGGCGCAGTGGGCGGTTGACAAAGGCGAGGCAGACCTGCTGCAACAACTTCATCGGGACGGATTCCAGGGTACGGTCTGCATGACTGATCCGGCCCAGCTGCACATGCTGTACCTGGCGACGAAGCTGGAGCTTTCCATCGAGTTGATGCCGAGCGAAATAAACTCCGGGAATGTGGATGAACTCACTTCATTCCTGCAATCACCCAATGCCAAGGTCACGGCGCTTCGGCTGAATCTTTCGTCCACGCTTGCCGAAGAGCCGCTGTTCGACCTGATCTCGGCCGTCGATGCCCTCACCCATCTGGCGAAATTGGAAGTTGAGGTGGACAGCCAGTCCGAAGGGCCGGTCGCCCCTTTCATACGCTTCGCATTGGCCAATTCCTGGATCTGCCTGACGCTTTCCGCGGCCACGCGTTCGTTGATTCTGATCGACTCCCCCCGCCTTCAGCAGATCGCGGACCATGCATTGAATGCTGCCGCAGACATTCAATCCAAGGCTGACGTGTTCCGTGCCCACGCTCAGAACATCGAATCTCAAGCAAGATGGTTGCACTCCCAGTCCGAAGCACTTCCTGATGCCGAAAGATTGGAGCTGGAAGAGGTAGCTGCAGCAGAGCAACGCACGGCTGAAGCGGCAGGATCTGAGGCCACGGGCCTGCAGGCGGATGCAGCTGCAATGCGCAATGCGGTGCCGGCGCTGCAATCATTCATGAGCATGGAAGTGTGCGCAGTGACCGGCAATCGCATCAAGGGTGAGTTCGTCGATGCACTTGCGCGTATTGCGCTGCGCCTTGGAGAGGAGGGCTTGCTGCGAGCAGTTTGCGTGCTGGCGCCGGACTATGTAATGGAACTGCGAGGATCGACGCTGCGCATTGGCGTCATGACTCTTCTCGATCGCTGTAGCGTTCCCTGCGGTTTGCAGCTCAGCGCGGCTCCCGGGATGATCGGGGATTTATCGGCATCGCTGGGACGCTGGGGATCCTTGTTTGTCCGCGTGGACTTGACGATCACTCAGAATCTCGATGCGCGCGAGACCGAGACGCTGCTACTTGGCATCGCGGGCCTGACGTCGCTCGAACACTTCTCTCTCGCCATCCCCTCCGACGTTTCTGTGGACTGTAGTTTCGAGACAGAGGAGGTGGACTTCGAAAGCTGCGTGGATTCCTTGGTCCTCAAGGGTGGTCGGGCAGCGAACCGCGACGAAGATCTTCTTGCCTATCTCATTGCCGGGCTGCGGCCGCGTTCTTTTCGGCTGGGTGTGGGTACGCCGGGCGAGGCGGCTGCCCTGATCGCCCCAATCGGCGAGGGGGAAGCGATAAAGAGGCTGGAAATCCTGGAGATCTCTTGCGACTCGGATGCCATTACGGGAGAACCGTCTCTCGTCCACGCGGTCAGCGGTTTGCTGCAAGTACCGCACAAACTGGTCAATGTCTTCATCCGGTCAAAGGCCCCGCTGCTGGTGGATGAAAAAGAGATGGCCACTCTGATGCAACTTGCTCGGCAAAACCCACCCGCAGGAGATTTCCGAATGGAGAGCTCCGCGGCTGCGAGGGGCGGTTGGGAAGGCTACCTTCACGTCAACTTCCGGCTCCGGGCGATGGCGGAGACATTATTTTCCCACCCTTTCAGCCCGCTGCCACCCGATATAGGGACGCACATGGTCGACATCGGCGCGTTGTCGGCCGACGACATTCCGAAGCTCAGAATGGTGTCAAAAACAATGAACGAGGCATGGGGCCGTCTATCGACAGCTCAATTCGCCAGGTTTATCGTGTTCGACCTGACCAGGGGCTTTCACAACGATTCGAGCCTGCGTGAGTCGTTGAGCTTGCCCGGCGACGGCGGCCTCGATGGAGCCCTGGTGAAGGAGGTTTTGCGCCAATTGGAAGAGCAACGTCCGGTTAACGAGGATGCAGTGGAGAAGCTGAGGAATCTGTAAGGCTCGCTAGCCCCGGCCCTTGTCAAGGCCGCAGCGCCCGGGTCAACTCCATTACCGAGCCGAGTCCCGCCGCGAAGCGCGGCGCCAGGAACGCGCCCAGTTGCGGCATCAGCAGCTGCAGCATCCCGATGCCCGCCAGCAGCGTCAGCGGAAAGCCCACCGCGAAGATGCTGAACTGCGGCGAGGCACGGTTCAGGATGCCCATGGCCAGGTTCAGCGTGAGCAGCGCCGTGATCAGCGGCAGCGCCAGCATGAATCCGGTGGCGAAGATCTGCGCGCCGCCGTGCACCAGCAGCAGCCAGCCTTGCGCAGCCAGTGGTGCGTCGGCGATCGGCAGGACCTGGAAGCTCTCTGCCAGCGCCTCCAGCAGCAGCAGGTGGCCGTCCAGCGCGAGGAAGATCAGCATCGCCAGCATATGCAGCAGGCGCGCCACCACCATCGTCGCGCCGCCGCTCATCGGGTCGAAGAAGGAGGCGAAGGACAGGCCCATCTGCAGGCCCACGTATTCGCCCGCAGCCAGCACGGCGGCGAACATCATCCTTATCGTGAAGCCGATGGCGGCGCCGATCAGCACCTGCTGGATCAGGATCCACACCCCGCCGATGGAGACCACCGGTACTGGCGGCATCGCAGGCAGCGCTGGCGCGAGCGCGATGGCGAGCAGCGCGGCCATCGCGACCTTGAGCTTCCGCGGGACATTGGGCTCGCCGAAGATCGGTGCGGTGCCGATCAGCGCCAGCATGCGCACGAAGGGCCAGAGGAAGGCCACCATCCAGGTGTTGAGCTCTGCGGAAGTGATGGAGAGGATGCTTGGGGTCACTGGGGGGGCTCCGCCGGGCTCGTGTGTTGGTGTGTTGCTTCTTCTCCCTCTCCCTCTTCCTCGTCCTCTTCCTCTGGGAGAGGGCTGGGGTGAGGGCACACCCTGGCTGCTGTCGATTCGTACGTTGTAGTTGTTGTGAGGCTGGAGCCGGGGCGTCGTCCCGGCAGCCGAGTCACTTTCTTTTGCTTCGCCAAAAGAAAGTAACCAAAGAAAAGGCGACCCCACTGGCCGCAGCCCTCCGCTTCGCTACGGGAAGCCTCCGGTGCTCGCTTTTCGCGGGGTCCGCGCAAACTCGCTTCGCTCAAACACGCGCGGCCCTGATCCGCGAAAAGCTCCGCTCCTCGGCTACGGCCAGAGGGGACCTGGAATCCAACGCGCCATGGCGCGTCCTTGTGTGGATTGCAGATGGGCGTGAGTTCCGGGTCCTTGCTCACGCTAGCACTCCGTGCACACGCACACACACATGGACGCACGCGTGCCCGTGCCCGTGCCCGTGCTCGTGCTCGAGTGCGAGCGCATACGCACGCACCTGTTCCAGGCCTCGCGCAGCGAGGCCGTTGGTAGCCGAGCGAAGCGATGGCCCGTCCATATCCCCTCTGCGCGTGCCGAGGAGCGGAGCTTTTCGCGGATCAGGGCCGCGTGTGTTTGAGCCGCAGGCGAGTTTGCGCGGACCCCGCGAAAAGCGAGCACCGCAGGTTGCCCGTAGCGAAGCGAAGGGTCACGCGCAGTGGGGTCGCCTTTTCTTTGGTTACTTTCTTTTGGCGAAGCAAAAGAAAGTGACTCGGCTGCCGGGACGACGCCCCGGCTCCAGCCTCTGACAAAGCACAACATCCCAATCAAAGACCCGGTGCCCTCACCCCGCCCCTCTCCCAGGGGGAGAGCGAGAGGGAGAGGGACAGGGAGAGAAAGCAAATCCCTGCCAAGGATCAACACCGAATGTCTCAACCAACCAACTGCGGAATGCTCGAAAACAGCGTGCGGATGTAATCCAGCATCTGCCCCAGCATCCACGGCCCCGCGATCACCAGCACCGCGAACACGGCCAGCAGCTTGGGGATGAACGACAGCGTCGCCTCGTTGATCTGCGTCGCAGCCTGGAAAATGCTGATGACCAGGCCCACCACCAGCGCCACCAGCAGCAGCGGCGCGCCGAGCAGCAGGGAGACGTGGATGGCCTGGCTGCCGATGGACATGACCGATTCGGGTGTCATTCCGGGTCTCCTAGACGAAGAAGCTTTGGGCCAGTGCGCCGATGAGCAGCTGCCAGCCGTCGGCCATGACGAAGAGCATGAGCTTGAAGGGCAGGGCGATGGAGGCGGGCGGCACCATCATCATCCCCATCGACATCAGCACGCTGGCCACCACCAGGTCGATGATCAGGAAGGGGATGAAGATGGTGAAGCCGATCTGGAACGCAGTCTTGAGCTCGCTGATGACGAAGGAGGGCAGCAGGATGCGCAGCGGCACGTCCTCCGGGCCTTCCATGGCGGGCACCTTGGCCAGCTTGGCGAAGAGCGCAAGATCGTTCTCACGGGTCTGCTTGAGCATGAACGTCTTGAACGGGGCAATGCCGCGCTCGAGCGCGCGCTCGGTGCTGATCTTGTTCTCCGACAGCGGCTTGTAGGCTTCGTCGTAGACCTTGTCGAACACCGGCGCCATCACGAAGAAGGTGAGGAAGAGCGACAGCCCCACCAGGATCTGGTTGGGCGGCGAAGCCTGGGTGCCCAGCGCCGTGCGCAGCAGGCCCAGCACGATCAGGATGCGGGTGAAGCTGGTCATCGACAGCAGCAGCGCCGGCAGGAAGCTCAGCGAGGTCAGCAGCACCAGCGTCTGCACGCTGAGCGACCAGGTCTGGCTGCCGCCCGGGCCGGGCGTGCTGGTCAGGCCCGGCAGCCCTTGCGCAAAGGCCAGCGCGGGCAGGGCCAGCACGAGCATCACGCCCGCGCGGCACAGGTGGCGAAATGGAAGGCGTCGCATCAGGCACCCGGCTTCGGCTGGATGCCGAGCGAATCGCGCAGCTTCTGCGCGAACAGGTCCATCGCCTTGGCGCTGCCGCCCTGTGCCGCAAGCGGCGCCGAGGCCGCCGGCAGGGGCTGCGCCGGCAGCGAATGCAGCGCATTGACCTGGCTCGCGGTGACGCCCAGCACCAGCCAGGTGTCGCCCACCTCGACCAACACCACGCGCTCGCGCTGGCCGACCATGGTGCTGCCCACCACCTTGACGGGGGCGCTGCCGCCGAAGCGGGGCAGGCCGAAGCGGCGCGCCAGCCACGCGCACAGGAAGATCAGGCCCAGCACCAGCACCATGCCGAGCCCGGCCTGCAGGAGGCCGGAGGCACCCAGGGCCGGCGCGGCCTCGGCCGCGGGCGCAGGTACGGTGGGCAGGGCGGCATGCGCGCGGAGCGTGGCCGCGCAGGCTGCCAGCGCGGTTGCCCAGCGCGCAAAAGACCCGGTCAGGTTCATGAACGGCTGAGCTTCTGCATGCGCTCGGACGGCGTGACGATGTCGGTCAGGCGGATGCCGTACTTGTCGTTCACCACCACCACCTCGCCCTGCGCGATCAGGTAGCCGTTGATCAGCACGTCCAGCGGCTGGCCGGCGAGGCCGTCGAGCTCCACCACGGAGCCCTGCGACAGCTGCAGCAGGTTCTTGATGGTGATGCGCGTGCGGCCGATCTCGGCCATCAGCTGCACCGGCACGTCGAGGATGCGCTCGATGTCCACCGTGCCGGCGGCACTGGCAGCGGTGTTGTGCAGCGGCTGGAAGACCTGGGCGCCGGCCGGCGCCGCGGCCGGGGCGGGGGCGCTTGCGGGCTGCGGCGCCGGCGCGGAGGCCGCGGTCTGCTCGGCCAGGGCGCTGGCCCAGTCGTCCATGTCGCCGCCGGAGGAAGTGTTGTCAGTCATGGTCGCTCTTCGGGTCGCTGTCTTGGTGGGAGATCATCTGTTGCACGCGCAGCGCGTAGCGCTCGTTGGAAACGCCGTAGCCGCACTCCATCACGGGAACGCCGTCGACCCGTGCCAGCACGGTTTCGGGCAGCTCGATCGGCAGCACGTCGCCGACCTGCAGGCGCATCAGTTCGCCAATGGTGGTGTCGATGGTCACGAAGTCCGCGGTGAGCGCCACGTCGGCGCTCTGCATCTGCTGGCTCATCTGCTTGACCCAGCGCTTGTCGATCTCGATCTCGTCCTGCACCGGGTTGGACAGCAGGTCGCGGATCGGCTCGATCATCGAGTAGGGAATGCACACGTGCAGGAAGCCGCCCACCGGGCCGAACTCGATCTGCAGCGTGGTGGTGACGACCACTTCGTTGGGTGCCACGATGTTGGCCAGCTTGCCGTGCATCTCGGCTCGGATGTAGTCGAAGGCCAGGGGGAACACCGGCTGCCAGGCCTCGCCGTAGCACTGGAGGCTGAGGTTGAGCAGGCGCTTGATGATGCGCTGCTCGGTGCGCGTGAAGTCGCGGCCTTCCACGCGCACGTGATAGCGCCCGTCGCTGCCGAACAGGTTGTCGACGACCAGGAACACCAGCTTCGGATCGAACACGAACAGCGCCGTGCCGCGCAGCGGCTTCAGGTGCAGCATGTTGATGTTGGTCGGCACCGGCAGGTGGCGCACGAACTCGCCGTACTGCTGGATCTGCACCGGGCCGACGGAGACGTCGGGGCTGCGGCGCATGAAGTTCAGCAACGCGCTGCGCAGGTTGCGCGCGAAGCGCTCGTTGATGACCTCCAGCGTGTGCATGCGGCCGCGCACCACGCGGTCGGGCGCGCCGAGGTCGTACAGCGGCAGGCCGTCGGCCTGGGGCTCGGGCGCTCGGCGCTGGTCGACGGCGCCGCCGGTGACGCCCGACAGCAGCGCATCGACTTCGTCCTGCGAGAGCACCTGTTCATAGGCCATGGGTCGTGCGTTCCTGCGTCACTGCACCACGAAGGTGTTGAAGGAAACGCCGGCGATCGCCTGCGGCGGGGCCTCGGCAGAGAGGGGCCGGTTGAGCTCGGTGCGGATCTCCTCGGCGAGCTTGGCCTTGTCCTGCGTCGACAGCAGCGTTTCGGGCTGGCGGTTCGACAGCAGCAGCAGCAGGCGGCTGCGCAGTTCGGGCATGAACTCGACCAGCTGCGCCTTGGCCTGTTCGTCGTTGACCTTCAAGGCCATGCCGACGTGCAGGAAGCGGCTGCGGCCTTCGGACTGCACGTTGACGGTGAGAGGCTCGAGTGTCACGAAGATCGGCTTGGGCATCGCCTTGGGCGCCGCCGCGGCCGGCGCTTCGTGCGCGAACAGGCTGCTGCGGCTCAATGCGAAGCCGCCGCCGGCCAGCGCGGCCAGGCTGGTGAGGGCCAGCAGCCCGATCAACAGCTTCGAGGAGCGCGGTGCCGCGGGGGTGGGAAGAGAGGGACTGGTGGCCATGGAAAGCAACGTTGGGTGGGTCTTATTCTTGGTCGGGACGCGGCGAAGCGAAGCCCCGATCAAGCGGGGGAAAGGGCCTCAGATCGTGCGTTTCGGATTCAGGCGAAGGTGTCGATCGCGCTGGTGCGCGACGGCGGGCTCGTGCGTGCTGGCAGCGCAATGGCTGCTGCTGCTTCGCTGCGTCCTGCGCCGGGGTTGTTCGTTCCGTTGGCCGACGCGTTCTGGCGCTGTTCCTGCTGCCGGGCGAAATCGCCCGCGCCGGCCCAGGGGCGCGACTCGGCGCCGACCGAGGTCTGGCCCAGGCTGATGCCCTGCTCGGCCAGCGTGCTGCGCAGTTGCGGCAGCGCTGCCTCGACCGCCTTGCGAACGGACTCGTGCGCGGAGACGAACATGGCCTGGGCCTGGTTGTCGCCGAGGCTGAGCGTGATCTTCAGCGGGCCGAGGCCGGCCGGGTTGAGGTTGAGCTCGGCCACCTGCTGCCCGCCGGCCGTCATGCGCAGCACCTGGTGGCCCAGTGCCGGTGCCCACTCGGCGCTGCCCACGGGCGGGGCGAGGGTCTGCGCGGGCGCGGGGCTGGCCGCTGGCTGCGCGCGGTCCAGCGCAGGTTGCATCGGGGAGGCCGAGACGAGCAAGGCCGGTGGCGCCTCGGGCGCGGGCGCGCCTTCGTTGTCTGCCGCCGCTGCGGACATGCCGGATTGCGCTGCGGCGGATGCTGCATCGAGGGCGGTGGACGAGATCGCGCTCGCGGCCTTGGTGTCGTTGGCGGCCGAGGCCGTGGTGGTGCCGGCCTCCGCCGCCGGTTTCGCCGACGGCAGCGCGCCGGCCAACGGCAACGGCGACGCCGCGGCCGTCTGCGCGACGGCATCGCCACCTTCCCTCGCGCTCGATGCAGGCGAAGCGCCCGGCAGCGCAAAGCCCTTGTCTGCAGTGCTGGAGGCGGCGGCACTCGTGGCCGTATCCACGGCAGCACCTTTCAACGGTGCCTTGGCGTCCGGCTGCGCGTCCTGGTCGGTGCTGGCCGACGCATGGGCCGCCGCCGTCGATGCGAGGCTGGCGGTTGCGGCGAGCGACGCGTCCTGCGGCAGGGCAGCGCCGGCGCCTGGCAGCGCCGCGCCGCGCGTGCCCGCGCTCGTGCCGATGGCCGCGGCCGGCGCGGTGGACAGGATCTGTGGCGCAAAAAGGGCGATGGTCAGCAGCTCGGAGCCCGGCTCCTCCTTCCGTCCCAGGGGGCGGTGCGGCTTCTGCGGCGTGGCTGCGGCCTCGTCGCTGGCCGCTTGGGTGCCATCCTGGCCACGGCGTGCGCTGGCGCGCGAGCGCTCCAGCACGGCGCCGAAGCCGCCGCGTGCGTTCTCGTCCGCGGCCGCGCGGCCGCGCGCGGTGGGCTGGGCAGCCGGCTGCGCGGAACTGGCCGGGAGGGAGGCCGGTGGAATGAAGGTAGGCATGACGATTCCTCTAGAAATTCGGTTGGGCAGCGCGGTCGATGAACTTGCGCGCCGCGCGCTCGTCGCTGTCGCGCTGCTCCCGCTTGGCCTGGACGGCGAGCTCCTGGCGGCGCAGGCGATCGGCCAAGGTGTCGAAGGAGTTGAGGCGCCGCGCCTGGTGCTGCCAGTCGCCGCGCCCGCGTTCCAGCCGCAACCCGGCCTGCTTGACGATGGCGCGCTGCTGCTCGATGGCGCCGTCCAGCGTGCCCAGGAAGTTGTTGAAGTTTCGCCACTGCGAGGCAGGCAGCCCGTGCGTCATCAGCGATTGCAGCTGGTTGGCATAGTCCTGGCGGTACTCCAGCAGCAGGTCCAGCTTCTGGTGGGCACTGACCTGTGCGCTCTGCAGCGTGCCCAGGCGGCGCGCCGCGTCTTCCTTCTGCTTGCGGGCCAGTTCCTGCAGGGTGTCGAGGGGGAGCTTCCTTGACATGGCGTGACTCCTTGGGCTATTCGAACAGGCCGGCCATGCGCGCCACCGACGCCGCGTAGTCGGTGCGCTCGTCCATCCCCTGCTGGAGAAAGGCTTCCAGCTTGGGGTACAGGGCAATGGCATGGTCCAGCTGCAGGTCGTGGCCGGCGGCGTAGGCGCCGACGCTGATCAGGTCGCGGTTGCGCTGGTAGCGCGACAGCATCTGCTTGAAGCGGCGCACCGCGTCGAACTGCGAAGGCGGGATCAGTGCGGTCATCGCGCGGCTGATCGAGGCCTCGATGTCGATCGCCGGATAGTGCCCGGCCTCGGCCAGCGTGCGCGACAGCACCACGTGCCCGTCGAGAATGGCGCGCGCCGAGTCGGCGATCGGGTCCTGCTGGTCGTCGCCCTCGGACAGCACGGTATAGAAGGCGGTGATCGAGCCGCCGCGGCCCTGCGCGTCGCGCGCGCCGTTGCCCGCGCGTTCCACCAGCGCCGGCAGCTTGGCGAAGACCGAAGGCGGATAGCCCTTGGTCGCGGGCGGCTCGCCGACCGCGAGCGCGATCTCGCGCTGCGCCATGGCGTAGCGGGTGAGCGAATCCATGATCAGCAGCACGTCCTTGCCCTGGTCGCGGAAATACTCGGCCAGGCAGGTCGCGTAAGCCGCGCCTTGCAGGCGCAGCAGCGGCGAGTTGTCGGCCGGGGCGGCGACCACCACGGCGCGCGCCAGGCCTTCCTCGCCCAGTGTGTTCTCGATGAAGTCCTTGACCTCGCGGCCGCGCTCGCCGATCAGGCCGACCACGATCACCTCGGCGCTGGTGTAGCGCGCCATCATCCCGAGCAGCACGCTCTTGCCGACGCCGGAGCCGGCGAACAGGCCCATGCGCTGGCCGCGGCCGACGGTCAGCATGGCGTTGATGGCGCGCACGCCGGTGTCCAGCACCGAGTCGATGGGCGCGCGGGTGAGGGGGTTGATGGGAGGCGACGACAGCGGCACCTTGCGCGCAATGTCCAACGGGCCGAGGCCGTCGAGCGGGCGCCCGACGGCATCGACCACGCGCCCGAGCATGCCCTCGCCGACCGGAAGCCGCTTGCCGTGGGCTTCGTCGCCGGCCGCGGCCGAGCCCGGGCGCGCGAACACGCGTGCGCCGGGGATGAGGCCGGCCACCTCGCTCTGCGGCATCAGGAACAGGCGGTCCCCTGCGAAGCCGACCACTTCGGCCTCGGCATGGCGCTGCGGGTAGCCGGGCGGCAGCTCGATCAGGCAGTCGCTGCCCACGGGCAGCTGCAGGCCGACGGCCTCCAGCACCAGCCCGACCGCGCGGGTGAGCCGGCCGGAGTGGGTGACGGTGGCGGCGGTGCGGTTGACTTCGACGCGCGCCTGCGCAAGCGTGCCGAGCCAGGATTGCAGATGCGGGTTGGCGCTCGTGGTCGGCATCACGGGAGACTCGCGGCCGGCGAAGCCAGGCCCGTTGGGGGAACACCGCGGAACCGGCTTGGCCGGGCCGCTGGTGTTGCCCCCGGTGAGGGGGTGGGCGGCCACACGAAGTGGGCCAACCTGGGGGAGAGCTTCATTGTGCGTCGACGTCGCGGGTGAGCGCCGCGGTGACGCTCTTCCACCGGGTCTCCAGGCTGGCATCCATCTCGCCGCTGGCGGACTGCACGCGGCAGCCGCCGCGCGCGAGCGTGTCGTCGGGGCGCACCTGCCAGCCCGCGATCTGCAGCTCGTTGCCGAGGCTGTTCTTCACCAGCGCCACATCGTCGGGATGCAGCAGCAGGCGCGGCTCGCCTTGCAGCGCGGGCTCGGCATGCAGCAGGTCCTGCACCAGCGGCAGCACCCATTCGGGCTCCGCGCGCAAGGTGCGGTGCACCACCTGGCGCGCCACGTCGAGCGCGAGCGTGAGGATGGCGTCGGCCAGTTCGCTTTCGGCGCGGCGCAGCGCGGCCGGCAGCGTGGCCGCCAGGGCCCGCAGTTGCTCGGCATGGGCGCTGGCGGCGGCGAAGCCGGTGGCCAGCCCTTCGGCGTGGCCTTCGGCCCGGCCCTTCGCCAGCCCTTCCCGGTGACCTTCGGCGCGGCCCTCGGCACGCGCCAGCAGTCGCAGCCGGGACAGCTCGTTGTCGCGCGCCAGGACTTCCGGGTCCACGCGCGGAACGACCAGGGCATGCACGTTGTCCTGTCCTGCCTCGTCGCCGTCCAGCGTGCCCATCTCCCATCGTTGCCAGGCGGACAGCGAGGGCTTGGCGGACGGCTTCGGCGCGGCGTCCGGCCGTGCGGACGCGTAGGCCGAAGCGAGCCGCGCACGCGATGCGGGGGCGGGGTTCGATTGCTTAAACGAAGTCATCGGTTCCCGGCGCCGCGATCACGACCTCGCCCGCATCGGCGAGGCGGCGCACCACTTGCAGGATGGCCTTCTGCTCGGCTTCGACCTGCGAGACCCGCACCGGGCCGCGCAGCTCGATGTCCTCGCGCAGCGTCTCGGCGGCGCGCTGCGACATGTTCTTGAGGAACTTGTCGCGCAGCTCCTGCGTGGAGCCCTTGAGCGCGACGATGAGCGACTCCGATTCGATGTCCTTGAGCAGGCGCTGCACGAAGCGGTCCTCCAGGTCGAGCAGGTTCTCGAAGACGAACATCTCGTCGACGATGCGCTGCGCCAGGCTCTCGTCGTGCTCGCGCACGTGGGCGATCGCCTCTTCCTCCTGCGCGGTGCTCATGAGGTTGACGATCTCGGCCGCGGTGCGAACGCCGCCCAGGCGGCTGCGCTTGAGGCCTTCGCCCGAGAGCATCTCGGTCAGCACGTCGGTCAGCTCGGCAAGCGCCGCGGGCTGCACGCCGCCGAAGGTGGCGACGCGCATGATCACGTCGTGGCGCAGGCGCACGGGGAGCTTTTCCAGCACTTCGGAAGCCTTCTTGCGGTCCAGGTGGACCAGCAGCGTGGCGAGGATCTGCGGATGCTCGTCCCTGATCAGCTCCACCACCTCGCCAGCCTCCAGGTCGTTGAGCCGCTCGATGCCGCCATGCGGCTCGTCGGGCTGCAGGATGTCTTCGAGCAGGTTGCTCGCGCGGTCGTCGCCCAGCGCCTTGCGCAGCACCGCGCGGATGTAGCTGCCCGAGCCCAGGTGCAGGGCGGAGAGCTGTTCGGTCTCGAGGCGGAATTCTGCGAGGACGGCGGCCAGCTCTTCCTTGGAAACCTGGCTCAG
Source organism: Variovorax sp. PBS-H4 (assembly GCF_901827205.1). Taxonomy (NCBI): domain Bacteria; kingdom Pseudomonadati; phylum Pseudomonadota; class Betaproteobacteria; order Burkholderiales; family Comamonadaceae; genus Variovorax; species Variovorax sp. PBS-H4. The sequence goes on from NZ_LR594675.1 coordinate 1,965,691, forward strand.
CTGGGCCATGGCGGCACCCAGTGCCTGCACCTCGGTGGTGGGCAGGTGGTGGAGCGTGGCGGCAGCGCGGTCCTCGCCCAGGGACATCAGGAGGATGGCGGCCTTGCGTGTTCCTGCTGTGCTCATTGGGTAACCTCCGCGCTGCGCGCTGCGGTTCTATTCGACTTGGGAGCGGCCCGGGGTCTCATGGATTCATCCAGTGCTTGATCAAGGTGGCCACCAGCCGCGGGTCCTGCTCGGCGGTCTGTTGCACGTAGTCGAGGTCGGCCTGGCGGCGGTCGGCTTCGCGCTGGAGGGCGCTCAGCTGGGCGGCGGAGGCTTCATCCTCCGGATCGATGGCAGCAGCCGCCGGTGCCGGCTCGGGTGCCGCCGCGGGCGGTGGCGCCAGGTGCTTGCGCAGCAGCGGCCGGAGCACCGCGAACCATGCGAAGAGGGCGAGCAGGCCGAGCAGTACATAGAAGCCGATGCTCTTGGCGAGTTCGATCGTGGCAGGGTCCTTCCAAACGGGGAGTTCGGCCTGGGGCTCGTCCTGCCCGTCGCGGGCGAAGGCGCTGTTGAGCACGTTCAGCGAATCGCCGCGCTCCTGGCTGTAGCCCATGGCTTCCTTCACCAGGTTGCGGATCTGGTCAACCTCGGCCGCCGTCAACGCGCGCGCCTTGCCGTCGGTGCCGGCGACGTTGTTCACCACCACCGCCACCGACAGTCGCTTGATGCCGCCGGCGCCCTGCTGCACATGGCGGATGGAGCGGTCGAGCTCGTAGTTGGTGGTCGTGTCCTTGCGCGAGCTGCTGGGCCCCGCCGGCGCGGTGCTGGTGGTTGCCGTGGTCGTTGTTGCGGCGGCGGCGCCCGGTGCCGGTGTGCCGTTGCCGGGTGCGTTGGCCGGGCGCGGTGCATTGATCGGGGCGCTGGGGTTCGTCGGCGGCTGGTTCGACAGCGCGCCCGGCACACCGCCCGGGGGCGTGGCGCCGAGCTGGGTCGACTCGCTCGATTGTTGGCTGCGCACCGCGGCATTGCGCGGGTCCTGGTTGGGCGCGAACTTTTCCTCGGTCCGCTCGACCACCGAGAAGTCGATGTCGGCCGCGACCTGGGCGCGCACATTGCTCGCGCCGAGGACGGGTTGCAGGATGGCCTCGATGCGGCGGATATAGCCCTGCTCGATCTCCTGCGCGTATTTGAGCTGGCTCACGTCCAGCCCGCGCGCGCCGGCGTTGGCGGCCGACAGCAGGTTGCCGCGCTGGTCCACCACGGTCACGCTCTTGGGGTCGAGATCCGGCACGCTGCTGGAGATCATGTGGACGATGGCGCTGACCTGGCCCTCGTCGATGCCGCGGCCGCGATGCAGGCTCAGCACCACGGAGGCGGAAGGCTTCTTCTGCTCGCGCACGAACAGCGAGGGCTTCGGCAGCGCGAGGTGGACGCGGGCCGATTCGACCGTGCCGATCGACTCGATCGATCGAGCCAGTTCGCCCTCCAGCCCGCGCTGGTAGTTCACCTGCTCGGCAAACTGGCTGGTGCCGAACTTCTGGTTGTCCATCAGTTCGAAGCCCACGCCGCCGCCCTTGGGCAGGCCTTGTGCCGCAAGCTTGAGCCGCACCTCGGGGACCTTGTCGCCCGCGATCAGGATCGCGTTGCCGCCCTCGGCGAACTTGTAGGGCACGTTCATCTGCGTGAGCGACGCGATGATCGCGCCGCCGTCGCGGTCGGAGACGTTGGTGTAGAGCACCTTGTAGTCGGGTGCGCGGCTCCACAGCATGAAGGCCGCGGCGGCCGCGACCAGGGCGGCGGCGCCGACGATCAGCGGCAGCTTGGGCTGGGCGCGCAGGCGTTCCAGCAGCGGCGCACCGGCCGTCGCCGGCATGGCGCCTGCGGGCGCTGCCGTGCTGCTCATGCCGAGGCCCTTGCCATGGCGCAAGCCGGGAGGAGCGGGAGAAGTCGTCGAGGTGGAGTCATGCCGTTGAAGTCGCAAGCAGCCTTTTTGTGTCGCGATCGATTCTCGGCAGCACACGCGAATTCGATTGGCCGAACAGCCGGGGTTTTCTCCGTCAGTTGAGCGCATGTCTTCCGGGCCGCCGCGGTTACGCTGAAAACACGCGGGAGCGCCATCGCGCTTCCTTGGCGGCTTCGAGTCTTCATCAACCAAGAAAAAGGTTCTCATGTCCATTTCAGCCATCGAATCCGTCCTGCAGCAGATGCGGGTGACGGCGCTTCAGTCGGGCATCGCATCCGGCCCTGCCGCCGAGCCGGCCGCGCAGGGAGGCTTCGCCGCCGAGCTGAGGCGCTCGCTCGAGGGCATCAGCTCGGCGCAGAACAAGGCCTACGGCCAGGCCGAGGCCTTCGAGCTCGGCAAACCGGGCGTCGCGTTGAACGATGTGATGGTCGACCTGCAGAAGGCCAACGTGGCTTTCCAGACCGGGCTCCAGGTTCGCAACCGCCTGGTGGCGGCCTACCAGGAAGTGATGAGCATGCCGGCCTGATTCATGAGGGGGTGGACCCGGTCGCATCTTTTCGACCACCGGCCTAAATGTTCGGAAAGCCCTGCCGATAACTGAACCAACGATGGCTTGAATCTCACGGTGGGAAGCGGGTCCAGCGTTGCGGCCGGTTTGGCCGGAGTCCACAACCTTTGTTAATCAGGAGTCGAACATGGCGCAAGTCATCAACACCAACAGCCTCTCGCTGGTGGCGCAGAACAACCTCAACAAGTCCCAGAGCTCGTTGAACACGGCCATCGAGCGCCTGTCCTCGGGCATGCGCATCAACAGCGCCAAGGACGACGCTGCCGGCCAGGCCATTGCCAACCGCTTCACCGCCAACGTCAAGGGCCTGACCCAGGCCGCGCGCAATGCCAACGACGGCATTTCGCTCGCCCAGACGACAGAAGGCGCGCTGAACGAAATCAACAACAACCTGCAGCGCGTTCGCGAACTGTCGGTGCAGGCCGCCAACGGCACGAACTCGGGCAGCGACCTCTCGTCGATCCAGGCTGAAATCAAGCAGCGCCTCGACGAAATCGACCGCGTGTCGGCCCAGACCCAGTTCAACGGCGTGAACGTGCTCGCCAAGGACGCCAAGCTGAGCATCCAGGTCGGCGCCAACGACGGCGAGACGATCAACATCGACCTGAAGGAAATCACGTCCAAGACGCTCGGCCTGGGCAACATGGACATCACCAAGAAGTCGCTCGACCTGTCGACCGTCAGCTCCACCGCCACGACCGTCGTGACCCCGGGTTCGACCGGTGCGACCACTTCGGTGAACCTGACGGCCGTCGACAGCGCCGCTGCCAGCTCGTACACCGTGTACGTCGACGACAGCGACGCCGACACGCTCTACGTGTCCGACGACGCCGGCACGACCTTCTATGCTGCCACTTACGACAGCGCCTCCGGCACGCTGAGCTTCGACGGCTCGACCCCGCTGGGCGCCGCCCCGACGGCCACGCTCGCTGCCGCCGGCCAGGAAATCTCCACCGGCACCGGCGCGACCGTCAATGTCGACAACGTGAAGGCCGTGAACACCGACGCGGCTGCGGCCATCGACATGTATGTCGACCAGAACGGCGACTGGTTCGTGTCCAAGGACGGCGGCACGAGCGTCATCTCGGCCACTTTCGACGCAGCGACCGGCCAGGTCGAGTACGACAGCGCCGACTTCGCAACGGCAGCGGCTCCAACTACCGGCATCTCCGACGCGATCACCAGCTACGAAGTGCCCCCGGTTGCGGTCCCCGACGTCACGGCCAACCTGTCCGGCCTGCCGGCAGCTTCGGTGGGCGCATCGCCGACGCTGCACAAGGTCACGAACGCCGACGGCAGCGCCGGCGGCTACGTGGTGAAGGGCCAGAAGAACGGCGCCGACGTGTACTACAAGGCCAACGTGGCCAACGACGGCACCGGCACCGTGACCCTGGGCGAGCAGTACAACCAGGACCCCCTGGCTTCGATCGACAAGGCCCTGGCCGGCGTCGACGAACTGCGCAGCCAGCTCGGTGCGGTCCAGAACCGTTTCGAGTCGACCATCACGAACCTGAACAACACGACCAACAACCTGTCGGCCGCCCGTTCGCGTATCGAGGATGCCGACTACGCGGTCGAAGTGTCGAACATGACGCGCGCCCAGATCCTGCAGCAGGCCGGCACCTCCGTCCTGGCGCAGGCCAACCAGACCACGCAAGGCGTTCTGTCGCTGCTGCGCTGATCGGCAAATCGCGCCCAGGCACTTGCCGCAAGGCAGGTGCGCGCGGCGCAGGCGCGGGCCTTCCCAGGCCGCGCGCCTGCGCTTTTCCCTGCGGCTTTCCGGGCGGAGGCCGCAGGGAAAAGCGAAAACGGCTCAACGGAAGAGGAAAACAGCAAATGGCAGTCAGCAGCATCGGCGTCGGCTCGGGTCTCGACCTCGCGACCTTGCTCTCCAAGCTCGAGACCGCGGAGAGCCAGCCCCTTGCCGCGATCCAGGCCCGGGCAACCAGCTACACGACGAAGCTGTCGGCCTATTCGCAGGTCCAGAGCGCGCTCAACGTGCTGAAGACCGCCGGCGACAAGCTCGCCGATCCGGAGTTCTTCAAGACCGTGAAGGCCGCGAACAGCGACTCGGATGTGCTGAGCGTGACCACCGGAGATACGGCCGTCGCCGGCAGCTATGCGATCGATGTCACGCAGCTCGCCCAGTCGCAGTCGCTGGTGTCGACCGGGCAGGCCAGTGCCAAGACGGCGATCGGCAGCGGCACCATCACCATCAACTTCGGCGCCATTCACGGCGGCTCGCTGGACGCTGCCACCGGCCAGTACACCGGCGCGACCTTCGATGCCGATCCCAAGCGCACACCGGCGCAGATCACCGTCGGGACGGGCACCAACACGCTCGAGGGCATCCGCGATGCGATCAACAAGGCCAACGCGGGCGTCAGCGCCAGCGTGGTGAACGACGGCAGCGGCACGCCCAACCGGCTGGTCCTGGTGTCGACCCAGTCGGGCGAGGCTTCGACCATGCAGATCTCCGTGGCCGGCGATGCCGCCCTGAAGAACCTGCTGGCCTACGACCCGGCCGGCACGCAGACGATGAAGCAGACCACGGTCGGCCAAAACGCCAAGCTGAACATCAATGGCATCGACATCGTCAGTGCCGGCAATACCGTGCAGGAAGGCATTCAGGGCACCACGCTGACGCTGGCGAAGATCGGCGCGAGCAGCCTCAAGCTGACGAGCGACACCGCCGCAGTCTCGACGGCGATCACGGCCTTCGTGAACGCCTACAACGGCCTGCAGAGCACGGCGGCCAAGCTCACGGCCTACGACGCCGACGCGAAGAAGGGTGCCGCCCTGATGGGCGACCAGACGCTGCGGACCCTGCTCACGCGGGTGCGCCAGACCCTCACGGGCGCGCAGGCAGGCGGCCCCGACGACATGAAGGTGCTGTCCGAGATCGGCGTGAGCTTCCAGAAGGACGGCACGCTGGCCGTCGATTCCGCCAAGCTCTCCGGTGCGCTGAGCAAGAACCTGAGCGGCGTGGCCGGCCTGTTCTCCAGCGGCACTGGCAGCACCGCCGGCTACGGCAAGCAACTGAGCGCGCTCGTGACGGAAATGACCTCCAGCGACGGCGCGCTGACGACCGCCACCAACGGCGTGAACACGACCCTGGAAGACCTGAGCGACCAGTACAACGCCGTGCAGGCCCGCGTCGATTCCACAGTGGAGCGCTATCGGGCGCAGTTCACGCAGCTCGACGTGCTGGTGAACAGCCTCAACAACACCATGAACTACCTCACGCAGCAGTTCGACGCCATGAACGGCGTCAGCAAGAAGTAATCAGCCGAACGAAAGCCGTCGATGTACACACCCCATAACCTCAGGACCGGCGCCGGCGCCTACGCGCGCCTGGGCGTCGAAACGCAGGCGATGAGCGCATCGCCGCACCAACTCATCTGCATGCTGTTCGACGGCGCCATCACGGCCATCGGCATGGCGCGGCATCACATCGCAGAGGGCGATGTCGCGGCCAAGGGACAAGCCATCTCGAAGGCCGTCGGCATCGTCGCCAATGGCCTGAAGGCCAGCCTGGATGCCAAGGCGGGCGGCTCCGCCGGCGCGGAACTGGTGGCCAATCTGTCGGCGCTGTACGACTATGTGGTCCGGCGCCTGCTGCAGGCCAACCTGCGCGACGACCTGCGCGCGCTCGATGAGGCCGGGTCGCTGCTGGAAAGCGTCGGGTCCGCATGGCGCGAGATGGGTGGCGGCGAGCGCTGAATCGAAGACGATGGAAAAGGAAAAGGACATGGCCGCCATGAGCGAAGTCGTCCAGTGCTACGACCAGCTGGCTTCGAACCTGTCGTTGATGGCGGCGCTGGCACGCGCGAAGGAATGGGACCGTTTGCCCGAGCTCGAGGTGCAGTGCGTGTCGGTGCTCGAGCGGCTGAGTGTCGTCTCGCCGCAGGAGACGTTGGCACCAGCGCAAGTCGCGCAGGCACGTCGCCTGCTGGAGCGCATCCGCGCCGACCAGCGGGCGGTGTGCGAGCTCGTCAAGCCGCAGCTCGCGCACCTCGTGGCCACGATGGCCGGCCTGCAGAAGCGCAGCGAGCTCGACCGGGCCTACGGCGCGCCGCGCTGAGCGGCGGGGCACAACCACCGGGATGAGCAGGCTCGGCGTACCGCCCGATCACGCGCTGCTGGCCGCCAAGCTTGCGCCGCGGCTGGGACTGGTCGCGCTGCAGCAGGGCCAGGTCGCGAGCGATGCCGAGCCCGGGCCGGTGGTCCAGGTCCAGAAAGTTGCGAACGATGTGCGCCTGCCCTCCCATATCGCGCTGGAGCGCCAGCTGCCGTCCGGCTTGCCCGCTGCGGCGGCTGCGCCGGACGCGACGGCGCCTCCGGCCGCGCGGCTGTCCGCGGCGGCCCGCCTGATCGGTGCACTGCTGGCGGAGTGGCCGGACGCGGGGCCGCTGCGCGCAACCGCGCCGCTGTGGCCTGCGGCGCGGCAGCCGGCCAACGCCGCGACTCTTGCTGCGGCGCTGGGGCAAACGGTGGACCGCAGCGGGCTGTTCTACGAATCGCACCTTCGCGAGTTCGCTTCGGGCGCACGCACGCTGGCGCAACTGGCGCAGGAACCGCAGGCGCGCTGGGCCACGCCCGCCTCGCCAGGTTTCCAGCTGCAGAGAGGCGGTACGGAGACGCGATCGGCTGCTGCGGCGGTGCAGGTACCGTCCGATACCGTGCGAGCCGCCTTGGCCCCTGTGTCCACCTTGCCGACGGCGGCCATGCCGGCGCTGCCGATGGCGCCCGATGCAGTGCCGGCGTTCACGCCGGGCGCTGCGGTGCCCCCCGCGCCGCTACCAGGGCAGGGTGGGCCGAATGCGGCGCTCGTTGCGCATGGGCCGGCGCCGCATATCCCAAGCGGCGCGACCGGTGCACCCCCCTTTGCCGACGCTCAGCGCGTGCGCGCGGCGTACCAAGCGGGCGAGCGCGCATTTGCAACGCCTTTGGACGCGGCTGTCGCGGGGCAGCGCGCGGAAGCGGCGGCCTTGCGCCATGGCGAGGCGCCTGCTGGTCCGAATGCAATGCTGCAGCCAGCCGAATTGATTCACCCCCAGGCCGCCACGGTCGTGCACCAGCAGCTCGACCTGTTGGCCACCGCGGTATTCCGCTGGAGCGGCCAGGCGTGGCCGGAGGTTCCGATGGACTGGTCGATCGAGCAGGACGGCCAGCGGCGGCGTGACGACGACGCCGCGCAGCCCGACGAAGCGCGGCGCTGGAGCACGACGGTATCGCTCGAACTGCCGCGCCTCGGCCTGGTCGAACTGCGCCTGACACTGGGGGGCAGCGCAGTGCAGGCACAGGTCGTGGCAAGCCGTGCCGCCACTGCCGGGCAACTGCGGGCCCACGGCATGGAGCTCCAGCAGCGCTTCGAATCCGCGGGCCTGCGGCTCGAGGGCTTGCGCGTCAGCGACAGGGAGGCCGGATGAACCCCGCCCCGGACGAGCGCCCCAGCGCCGTGGCCCTGTCTTACCTGGACAAGCGCCAGGCCCCGGTCGTGGTGGCCAAGGGCTATGGCGTGGTGGCCGATTCGATCATGCGCGAGGCCCGGAAGAACGGGCTCTACGTTCACGCTTCGCCCGAGCTGGTCGGCCTGCTGATGCAGCTCGACCTCGACCGGCAGATCCCGCCGGAGCTCTACCGTGCCGTGGCCGAAGTCATGGCCTGGATCCATGGCCTCGAGCGCGCCGAGGAGGGGCGCAGTTCGCCCTGAATTGAAAAGGCGGAATGTAATACTTTGGTGGCGCAAATAGCCTGCGGTTTTTGATGCCTTGAACCAACGTTGACCGGGTACTACTTTTTTCTAATCGAATTCAACGAGGACGTACTTATGAAAATGCATGAGTTCTTCTTAAGGCCTCCCTCCCTCTGAAAGCCCCCTGTAGGACAATTCGCACAGACTCTGTAATTTATTCCTCACTTCCCAGAGCCAAACGCTACAAACGTTACATATCTGAAGCGTCCTGCATACACTTGAGGCCTGAATGAACGGAGTGCAAAAGTGGAAATGGACAAGGTGATGAATGGGGCAGGCGGCGACATTTCGAAAGAAATTGGAGACATCAATCTCGCCTATATGCTCCTCGCCCAGAAGCTCGTGAAGCAGGACCGGGCAGCGGCGATGTTCAAGCTCGGCGTCAGCCGCGAACTGGCCGACATGCTCGCCGGCATGTCGCTCGCGCAGATCCTCAAGCTGGCAACCTCCAACTTCCTGCTTTGCAGCTTCCGCATCGACGACCACCCGTCCATGTCGGCGGTCGTGGGTGAAGAAAAAGAGACGACGCTGCAGCAAGCGCACATGTCCATCCTGATGTCGGCGCGGCGCTTGCAGGTGCGTGAAGCCGGCGTTGCGGCGTGAGCGGGGCCACCGGGCCACTGACCCGGAAGAGCGTGCTGCGCGAGGTCCGCGAAGTGCAGCTCGCGATCGAGCTGATCGAGCTGGGCGCCCGGCTGCAATTCCTGGAGGCGGAGGTCGACCTCAGCCGCGAACGCCTGATCCGCCTCTACAAGGAACTCAGGGGCGTTTCGCCACCCAAGGGATTGCTTCCTTTTTCCACGGATTGGTACATGACGTGGCTCGCCAATATTCATTCGTCGATGTTTTACAACATGTATCAATTCATGTTGACGCACGCCGATGAGACTGGTTTGCAAGCACTTATCAAGAGTTATCGGCTCTACGTGGAGCAGATTGAATTGCAGGGCGGCGAAATCGTGCTGGATTTCACGCGCGCCTACACGATGGTGCGGTTTTTCGACAGCGACATGCTGCAGCTGAGCGGCTGCTGCCGGTGCGGCGGCAAGTTCGTCGCGCACGCGCACGACAGCAAGCACGGCTATGTGTGCGTGCTGTGCCGCCCGCCTTCCCGCGCTGGCAAGGCGCGTGGCGCCAAGCGCGTTGCAGCAGGCATCTCCGGCGAATCAGGGCTTCAGAAACCGGCTCCCCCTGCCGATAGACGGGAAGCAGCGCCCGAAGGGAGGGCTCTGCAGGCAACCCTGCCCTGACGGCAGGCACTGGATTCGATGCCTGGAAGGGCAAAAGGGGAAGCGCGTGCTGGTTCTGGTCGGGTATCTGGTGGTAGTGGGGGCCGTCTTCGGCGGCTATGCCTTGATGGGCGGCCACTTCGGCGTCCTGTTCCAGCCGGTGGAGTTGCTGATGATCGGCGGTGCCGCCCTCGGCGCCTTCATCGCGGGCAACAACGGCAAGACCATCAAGGCCACCATCAAGGAGCTGCCGTTGCTCCTGCGTTCCTCCAAGCACAACCGGCAGCTCTACATGGACTTGCTGGCACTGCTCTACGAGCTGCTGGCCAAGGCGCGCAAGGAAGGGATGATGAAGCTCGAGGCCGATGTCGAGGCGCCCGCTTCGAGCGAGATCTTCGCGCGCTACCCCGACATCCTGGCCGACGCCAGCATGATGGAATTCCTTTGCGACTATCTGCGCCTGGTGATCAGCGGCAACACCGATGCCTTCGAGATCGAGGCGCTGATGGACCACGAGATCGAGACCATCCGCCACGAGGCCGAAGTGCCCAGCCACAGCCTCTCGCGCGTTGCCGATGCGCTGCCCGCGCTGGGCATCGTGGCCGCAGTGATGGGCGTGGTGCATGCGCTCGGTTCGGCCGACCTGCCGCCCGCGGAGATGGGCGCGCTGATCGCCCATGCCATGGTCGGTACCTTCCTCGGCGTGCTGCTGGCCTATGGCTTCGTCGCGCCGCTGGCCTCCGTGATCGAGCAGAAGGTGGAAGAGGGCATGAAGATGTACCAGTGCGCCAAGGTCACGCTGCTGGCCAGCCTCAACGGCTACGCGCCGCAGCTGGCGGTGGAGTTCGGCCGAAAGGTCCTGTTCTCGACCGAGCGGCCGACCTTCACCGAGCTCGACAGCCATGTGCGCGAAGTCAAGGCAAAAGTATGACGCTCACCCCCAGGTTGGCCCACTTCGTGTGGCCGCCCACCCCCTCACCGGGGGCAACACCGGCGGCCCGGCAGAGCCGGTTCCGCGGTGGGGATGTTGCTCGCCCCCAGGTTGGCCCACTTCGTGTGGCCGCCCACCCCCTCACCGGGGGCAACACCAGCGGCCCGGCGAAGCCGGTTCCGCGGTGTTCTCCGAACCGCGGGCGCGGGTTCGTGCGTTGCCGGCGTAAAGCACTGATATGGCAAGGGTAGGAGCATGAGCGCGGACAAGGGTCGCATCATCGTCAAGCGCGTCGCGGGTGACGGCGGCGGCGGGCATCATGGCGGCGGCTGGAAGATCGCCTATGCCGACTTCATGACGGCGATGATGGCCTTCTTCCTCGTCATGTGGTTGCTGTCGAACGCGAGCCCCAAGCAGCGCGAAGGCATCGCCGAGCATTTCCGCATGCCGCTCAAGGTCGCGATCAACGGCGGCGAAAAGAGCAGCACCAGCACCAGCGTCATCCCCGGCGGCGGCATGGACCCGACCACGCATGTCGACGGCGAGGTCCGCCTGGCCCAGGCCGACATGGAAGACGCGGCCGACGCGGATCGCCTGGCCAGCATGAAGAGGCGGCTGGACGACCTGATCGAGAACAGCCCGGTCTTCAAGCAGTTCCGTTCGCAGGTCCTGATCGACATCACCACCGAAGGCCTGCGCCTGCAGATCGTGGACAACGAGAACCGCCCGATGTTCGACCTGGCCAGCGCCCGGCTGCTGCCGCACGTGCGCGGCATCCTGCGCGAGATCGGTCCGGTGCTGATGGAGCTGCCCAACAAGATCACGCTGTCCGGCCATACCGACGCCGTCGTCTACACCAACGGCGACCGCTCGTACGGCAACTGGGAGCTGTCGGCCGACCGCGCCAACGCCTCGCGCCGCGAGCTGGTGATGGGCGGCATGGCCGAAGACAAGGTGATGCGAGTGGTCGGCCTGGCCGACAGCATGCACCTGGACAAGGCCGAGCCCCGCAACCCCATCAACCGACGCATCAGCATCATCGTGCTCAACCACCGCACGCAGCAGCGGATCGAGCGCGAGAACAGCGGCGACGGGCCCGGCGGCGCCACGCGCGCCGGACGCGTGCAGCGGCCTTCGCCCTTGCCCGTCGACAACGTCAAGGTGACGGCTTACAAGCCGCCGCCGCAGCAGAACTAACCCGCCCGCAGAAGCCGGATCAAGGAGCAACACATGGACCTCAGTCAATTCACACAAGCATTCTTCGTCGAGGCGGTCGAGCTGCTGGCCGAGATGGAACAGCTGCTGCTCGAACTCGATGTCGCCGCGCCCGATGCCGAGCAGCTCAACGCCATCTTCCGTGCCGCGCACTCCATCAAGGGCGGCGCGGCCACCTTCGGCTTCACCGCCCTGACCGACACCACGCACCTGCTGGAGACCCTCCTGGACCGGGCGCGCCATGGCCAACTGAGCCTGAGCGCTCCGATGATCGATACCTTTTTGGAAACGAAGGACGCCTTGCAAGAACAACTGACGGCCTACCAGGCGGGCAAAGAACCGGAGCCTGAGCGAGTGGCGCAGATCTGCGCCGTGCTGCAACAGCTGGCGATGGAGAACGGCGCCGCCGGGGCTGCGCCCGGGCCCGCTCCGGCGCCTGCACCCGCGCCGGTGGCCGCCGCGCCCGCAGAGCCGGTGCCGCAGGGTGCGCTGCGCATCCGCTTCTCGGGCCTGTCCGACAGCGAATGCGATCTGCTGGCGGACGAGCTCGGCAACCTGGGCAAGCTGATGTCGCGCACGCGCAGCGGCGACCAGTTGACGGCGCTGCTCGAGACCACCTGCAGCCCCGACGACATCATCGCCGTGTGCTGCTTCGTCATCGACGAGTCGCAGATCGACATCGCGCACGAGGCAGTGGCAGGCGAGCCTGCCGATGCCCCCGTCGCGGAGCCATCGGCCGCAGCGCCGAAGGCAGCGCCAGCTGCCGGCGCGTCGACTGCGCAGGCGGCTGCGGCCCTTCCCGCAGCAGCAGCAGCAGCAGGGAATGGCAAGGAGTCCAGCTCGATCCGCGTCGATGTGGAGAAGGTCGACCAGCTCATCAACCTCGTGGGCGAACTCGTCATCACCCAGTCGATGCTGACGCAGGCCGCGACCATGCTCGACCCCGTGGCCTACGAGCGCTTCCTGAGCGGCCTGGGCCACCTGGAGCGCAACGCGCGCGACCTGCAGGAGTCGGTGATGTCGATCCGCATGATGCCGATGGACTACGTGTTCAGCCGTTTCCCGCGCGTGATCCGCGACGTGAGTGCCAAGTTGGGCAAGCAGGTCCGGCTCGACACCTACGGCAAGGAGACCGAGCTGGACAAGGGCCTGATCGAACGCATCGTGGACCCGCTCACGCACCTGGTGCGCAACAGCCTCGACCACGGCATCGAGACGCCCGAGCAGCGACTTGCCAAGGGCAAGGACGCGACAGGCCAGCTGCTGCTGTCGGCGCAGCACCACGGCGGCAACATCGTGATCGAGGTCAGCGACGACGGCGCCGGGCTGAACCGCGGCAAGATCCTGGCCAAGGCGCAGCAGCAGGGCATTCCGGTCAGCGACGGCATGCCGGACGACGAGGTGTGGCAGCTGATCTTCGCGCCCGGCTTTTCTACCGCCGAGCAGGTCACGGACATTTCGGGCCGCGGCGTGGGCATGGACGTGGTCAAGCGCAACATCCAGGAAATGGGCGGCCACGTGGAGATCAGCTCGCGCGAAGGTCGCGGCACCACCACCCGCATCGTGCTGCCGCTGACGCTTGCCATCCTCAACGGCATGTCGGTCAAGGTCGGCGAAGAGGCCTACATCCTGCCGCTGAGCTACGTCATCGAGTCGCTGCAGCCGTTGGCGGAGCACCTGCACTCGATCACCGCCGACGGCCATGTGATCAAGGTGCGCGGCGAATACCTCCCGCTCATCGAGCTTCACCGCGTGTTCGACGTGGCAGGCGCGCAGACCCAGCCAACGCAGGGCATCCTGGTGATCGTGCAGGCGGACGACACGCGCTTCGCGCTGCTGGTCGACGAGCTGCTCGGCCAGCACCAGGTGGTGGTCAAGAACCTCGAGACCAACTACCGCAAGGTGCCCGGCATCTCCGCCGCGACCATCCTGGGCGACGGCAGCGTGGCTTTCATCATCGACGTCAGCGCCATGCCGCGCATCCAGCGGGCCCAGGCCGCCAGTGCCGCCGCACTGGCGGGTGCATCGAGGATGGACGCGATCGCAGCCTGAAGGCAGGGGAGATCCACGCCATGCGCTTCGACTTTTTCCGACGGCAGGAATCCAGCGGCCTCTCGGCCTCCGCCCCGGTGCCCACCGCCGGGGAACGCGACACCAGCGGCTACGTGACCTATGCCCAGCTGCTCGACGCAGGCAAGCGCGTCATGGGCTACAGGCTCGCATGGCGTGCCGCCTCGCGAGACAACGCGGCCGATGCCCTTGCGCAATTCAAGGCGCTGATGACCTGCGTGGGCAGGCACCTCAACGACCCGAAGGCCGGCTGGGCGCTCGGGCGCACCCAGCTGTTCGTCGACGTCACGGCCGAATCGATCGTGGCGAGCGAGCTGCAGCTCCTGCCGCCCGAGAACGTCGTGCTGTGCGTCGGCGCCGACCTCCTCGGGAACGAGGATCTGCGTCCCATCGTGCTGTTCCTGCGCGAGCAGGGCTTCAGCTTCATGCTGTGCGGCGCCGACGCGCTGCCGCAGGAAGAGGAGCTGTGCGGCCTCGTGACCCACTTCGACGTGGGTGCTGGCGACAGCGCGCTGGTGGAGCGCCTGCGCGACGAAGCGCTGCCAGGCCGGCCCCCGCTGCAGCTGATCGTCACGCGCATGGTGGAGTGGGACGACTTCGAGGTCGCTGCCGCGCAGCGCCTGGAGGTGTTCGTCGAGGGACCGCGCCTGCAGCCCGGGGAGCACGATGTGCCCAGCGGTGGCGCCCTGCAGCCCGAGTCGATGCTGATCGTGCAATTGATGCAGATGATCCAGCGCAACCAGGACATTCGCGAGATCGAGGCCGTGCTCAAGCGCGACGCTGCGCTCACCTATCGGCTGCTGCGCTACATCAACTCGCCGGCGATCGGCGCGGGTGTCGAGATCCATTCGCTGCGGCATGCCGTCACCATGCTCGGCTATGCGCCGCTGTTCCGCTGGCTCTCGGTGCTGCTGGCCATGAGCAATGCCAAGGCCAGCCCGCCCTTCATGATGAAGAAGGCCGTCATGCGCGGACGCTTCGTCGAGCTGATGGGCAAGGGCATGCTGCCGGCCTCCGATGCGGACAACCTCTTCGTGGTCGGCATGTTCTCGCTGATCGACCGGCTGCTGGGTGTCCCCATGCGCGAGGTGCTCGGGAAGGTCCAGCTCAGCGAGGCGGTCCAGCAGGCGATCCTGTCACGCGAAGGCGCCTACGGTCCCTTCCTGGCACTCGCGGAGAGCTGCGAGGAAGACGGCGCGCGCGCCGCGGGCTTGGCCGAGGCGCTCTTCATGAGCGCAGACCAGGTCAACGCCGCACACCTGTCGGCACTGGCCTGGGCCCAGGACCTCGGCCCCGCCGAGGCAGCCTGAGGCGAGATGCAGGGCTTTTGGGCGCTTGATCGCCACATTGAAAAAGACATGCGCTATGTACATTGAAAGCCAATCCCCGGCGTCGCTCGTGAACTCCGAATTCCTCTTCACCGACCACGATTTCGCAAAGGTCCGCACGCTGATCCATCGTCGCGCGGGCATTGCCCTGGGCGAGCAGAAGCGCCAGATGGTCTACAGCCGGCTGTCGCGCCGCCTGCGCGAGTTGCGGCTGCCGGAGTTCTCGCGCTATCTCGAGATGCTGGAGTCCAGCCACGACGGCGAGGAGTGGCAGACTTTCATCAATTCGCTCACCACCAACCTGACCTCCTTTTTCCGCGAGGCGCACCATTTTCCCGTGCTGGCCGAGCATGCGAAGCGCGCCCGGCAGCCCATCACCATCTGGTGCGCCGCGGCCTCGACCGGCGAGGAGCCGTACTCGATCGCCATCACGCTGGTCGAGGCCCTGGGCGAGCGGGCCTGCACGGCGCGCGTGATCGCCACCGACATCGACACCGCGGTGCTGGCCAAGGCCTCGGCCGGCGTCTTCACGCTTGAGCAGGTGAAGGGCCTGTCTGCCGAGCGGCTGCGGCGCTTCTTCAACAAGGGGACGGGCAGCAATGCGGGCAAGGTGCGGGTGCGGCCGGAGCTTGCCGCCATGATCCGGTTCGAGCGCCTGAATCTGCTGGACCCGTCGTGGCCCGTGAAGGAGCCGGTGGACGCGATCTTCTGCCGCAACGTGATGATCTACTTCGACAAGCCGACGCAGAAGCGGATCCTGGATCGCTTCGAGCCGCTGCTCAAGCCGGGGGGGGTGCTGTTTGCGGGGCATTCGGAGAATGCGTCGCTGGTGAGTCCCGGGTTCAAGGCGATCGGGCAGACGGTCTATGAAGTGAATCGGAAGGGGAGGGCATGAGTACTGTCTTGCTCCTCGGACAAAGCGCAACGTCCCAACAGAAGCGCCGGTGTCCCCGCCTCGAATTTCCCCGGGTCGGGCAAGCGGCAAGACGAGAGGCTCTGCGATGACCGCAGCCGTCCCGGGCTCGATCGCCAGCCACCACTACTTCGACCGCGACTTCGACTGCATGGCCGTCAAGCTGCTTCCCTCGGAGTACTACGTCACTGCCGCCGACACGGTCATGACCACCGTGCTGGGCTCGTGCGTGGCCGCCTGTGTGGTCGACCGCGATGCAGGCGTTTCGGGCATGAACCACTTCATGCTGCCGGAAGACGCGGAGCCGGGGACTCGCGGGCAGTCCGAGTCGATGCGCTACGGCGCCTACGCCATGGACGTGCTGATCCGCGAGCTGTTGCGCGCCGGCGCGCGGCGCGACCGGCTGCAGGCCAAGGTCTTCGGCGGCGCCGCAGTGCTCGCCAACATGACCACGCTGAACATCGGTGACCGCAATGCCGACTTCGTGCTGCGCTACCTGGAGGCTGAGCGCATCACCGTCGCCGCCCAGGACCTGCGCGGCCCGCATGCACGCCGCGTGTGCCTGCTGCCGCGAAGCGGCAAGGCGGTGGTGCGCAAGCTGCGCGCGCAGGTCGACGTGCAGTCCGTGCAGCGCGACGAGGGCGAGCTGCTGCGCAAGCTCGCCGCAGTCGGCAAGAACAAGGGGAGGTGCCTCTCATGAAGAAGATCAAGGTCCTGTGTGTCGACGATTCCGCGCTGATCCGCAGCGTGATGACCGAGCTCATCAACAGCCAGAGCGACATGACGGTGGTGGGCACCGCTGCCGATCCCCTGGTGGCGCGCGACCTCATCAAGCAGACCCACCCCGACGTGCTCACGCTGGACGTCGAGATGCCTCGCATGGATGGGCTCGAGTTCCTCGAGAAGCTGATGCGCTTGCGGCCGATGCCGGTCGTGATGGTGTCGTCGCTCACCGAGCGTGGCTCCGAGATCGCGCTGCGCGCGCTGGAGCTGGGCGCCATCGACTTCGTCACCAAGCCTCGACTGGGCGTGCGCGACGGCCTGATCCAGTACACCGAGCACATCGCCGGCAAGATCCGCGCAGCGGCGCAGGCGCGGCTGCTGCCGGGCCGCCCGGCGGCGGCGCGGCCGGCCGCCGAGAGCGCCCACGAACCGCTGCTGCGCAGCCCGCTGCTGTCGACCGAAAAGCTGATCATCATCGGCGCCTCCACAGGCGGCACCGAGGCCATCCGCGAGGTACTGCAGCCGCTGCCGCCCGACGCGCCGGCGGTGCTGATCGCACAGCACATGCCGCCCGGCTTCACGCGCTCCTTCGCGCAACGGCTGGACGGGCTGTGTCGCATCCACGTGAAGGAGGCCGAGCACGGCGAGCGCGTGCTGCCGGGCTATGCCTACATCGCGCCCGGCGGCTGGCACCTGGCCCTGGGCCGCAGCGGCGCCAACTACGTGGCCCAGCTGAACCAGGAGCCGCCGGTGAACCGGCATCGGCCCTCGATCGACGTGCTCTTCGACTCGGCAGCCCGGCATGCGGGCAAGAACGCCATCGGGATGATCCTCACCGGCATGGGCCGCGACGGCGCCGAGGGCCTGCTGCGCATGCGGCAGGCGGGCGCCCACACGCTGTCGCAGGACGAGGCGAGCTGCGTCGTCTACGGGATGCCGCGCGAGGCCGTGCTGCTGGGGGCCGTCGATGAGGTTTCGCCCCTGAACGAGATCAGCCGCCGCGTACTCGCGCACCTTCGGCGAACGCACCAACCGTGTGTGACGCCGGTTTGAAACTGAATCATTGAAGCTGGAGAAATCGTGATCGACAAGAGCATCAAAATTTTGGTCGTGGACGACTTCCCGACCATGCGCCGCATCGTGCGCAACCTGTTGAAGGAGCTCGAGTTCCTCAACGTCGACGAGGCCGAGGACGGCGCTGCGGGCATCGAGAAGCTGCGCGGCGGCGATTTCGGATTCGTGGTGTCGGACTGGAACATGCCCAACATGGACGGACTGACCATGCTGAAGACGATCCGCGCCGATCCCGAGCTGGCCAAGCTGCCGGTGCTGATGGTCACCGCCGAGGCCAAGAAGGAAAACATCATCGCCGCGGCGCAGGCCGGCGCCAACGGCTATGTGGTCAAGCCCTTCACCGCTGCCACGCTGGAGGAAAAGCTCAACAAGATCTTCGAGAAGATCCAGAAAGAGACGGCATGAGATGAGCGCAAACATACCGGGCAACAAGCACGACGAACTGCTGGGCCGCATCGGCCAATTGACGCGGCAACTGCGCGAGGGCATGCGCGAGCTGGGATTGGACAAGCAGGTCGAGCGCGCCGCGCAGGCCATTCCCGATGCGCGCGACCGCCTCAACTACGTGGCCGCCATGACCGAGCGCGCCGCCCACCGCGCCTTGAACGCGATCGACGTCGCGCAGCCGATGCAGGAAGCGCTGTCCAGCGGCGCCAAGGACTTGAGCGGGCGCTGGGACCAGTGGTTCGCCAACCCGATCGAGCTCGACCGAGCGCGGGAGCTGGTGATGGACACGCGCGGCTACCTCCAGCAGGTGCCCGAGCGCGCCAGCGCCATCAACTCCCAGCTGATGGAAATCATGATGGCGCAGGACTTCCAGGACCTGACGGGGCAGGTCATCAAGAAGATGATGGAAGTGGTCAACGAGGTCGAGACGCAGCTCTTGCAAGTGCTGATCGACAACTCGCCGATGGAGAAGCGGCCGGAGCTCGCGATCGTCCAGGCCAACGGCTTGATGAATGGGCCGCAGATCAAGGCCGACAACCCGGAGGCGGTGACGGATCAGGCGCAGGTGGACGATCTGCTGGAGAGCCTGGGGTTCTAGGCGCACGAAAGAACCTCATCCTGCGCGGGCTCGTCGAGGCTCAATGTGCGGCGAACGCAGCCAGGTTAAATTTCAGTGCCGCTTGAAGAAGGCGTCGATCGCGTGTCCATAGCTTCGTGCCAACGGCGAGGCGAGTCGCGGCAAGCAAGTGAAGATCGACATAGCCGATCCCGAGGCCGAACAAGCGCTCGTTGCCAAGGAACGCCATGACCTCGTCATGGCGCGCCGCCGGAATCTCGGGCAAGGCCTGCAACGCGCCGACGGTCTCTTTTCGCCGAGTCAGGCTGCCCAAAGCAATCTCCGCGACGATGTATGGATGCATGAGGACTTCACCTTCCTCCAGCAGCGATTGCAATCTTGAATCGCCCCGGGCCAGGTGGTCGATCCATACCGACGTGTCAACGAGGATCATTCGCGCCTTTTCCCCGGCGTCTCGGCGCAGCCTGGAGGCCCGGCGCGCTGCCTCCCAAGCGCGCCAGCCGACGGGCGGCTTCCCTCTGGACAAGGGTTTTGAGCGCCTGTTGGATCAGCGCGGAGTTCTCCTGGATGCCCGTGAATGTCCGAGCTTGAGAGAGCAGCTCGTCGTCCAAGGTGACGGTGGTGCGCATTGCGTTCTCCTGAAGAATACAAAATCGCATCAAATGATGCGGTGGTTGGTGCCAAGTATCGCACAGGAGCGCTGTCTAACGCCCGAGTTGGAGGGCATTCCTGCCCCTCATCGAGGGATTGTCCAGAGAGCCCGAATCCAATAATCAGCCACGACTCGGCGATGTTCGCCGATGCTCTTCCGGAGCATGAATGGCTGAAGAAAGCGATCTCGAAAAGACAGAACCCGCCTCGCCTCGGCGCCTCGAAAAGGCGCGCGAAGAAGGCAATGTGGCCCGCTCCCGCGAGCTGGTCACCTTCGTTCTGCTCGGGACCGCGGTCGGTGGCCTGTGGGCGCTGTCCGGGCCGCTGGGCCGGCACTTCCAGGCGACGTTCAGCCACGGCCTGCGCTTCGAGCGGGCGGCGGCCTTCGACACCTCCTTCATGCTCACGCAGGCCGGTCTGCTCGCGATGCAGGCGCTGGTCGCGACCGCGCCGCTGATGGGCATGCTCGTGCTGGCCGCGCTGGTGGCGCCACTGATGCTCGGCGGCTGGCTGTTCTCGACGCAGGCGCTGGGTCCCAAGTTCGACAAGCTCGATCCCATCGCAGGCGTCAAGCGCCTGTTCTCCACCCAGTCCCTGGCCGAGCTGTTCAAGGCGCTGGCCAAATCGCTGCTGATCGGCGGCGTGGCGTGGATGGTGATCATGGGTGGGATGGACGAGGTCAACGCGCTCATGGCCCAGTCCGAGCGCGCCGCGCTGCCGCAGATGATCATGCTGGTGGCGCACAACTGCGCGCTCATCACCGCCGCGCTGCTTCTGATCGCCTTGGTGGACGTGCCCTGGCAGCTGTGGAGCTACTACCGCAAGCTGCGCATGTCGCGCGAAGACCTGCGCCAGGAGCACAAGGAAAGCGAAGGCGACCCGCACATCAAGGCGCAGATCCGCCGGCAGCAGCAGCAGCAGATGGCCAGGCGCCGCATGATGTCCGAGGTGCCCAAGGCCGACATCGTGGTCACCAATCCCACGCACTTCGCGGTGGCGCTCAAGTACGTCGACGGCGACATGCGCGCGCCGCGCGTGGTGGCCAAGGGCACCGACCATGTGGCCGAACGCATCCGCGAAATCGCCAAGGAGAACAAGGTTGCGATCCTCGAGGCGCCGCCGCTCACGCGCGCGCTCTACAAGCACACCCGCCTGGGCGACGAGATCCCCGCCGGGCTATACACCGCGGTGGCCGAGGTGCTGGCCTGGGTCTACCGGCTCAAGCGCTGGCAGGCCGAGGGCGGCGAGGCGCCGCGCACGCCGGGCGATCTGCCCATTCCCCAGGACCTCGAATACAACCTGCAGAGCGCATGAACGCGATTGCCACTTTCCTGCGCCTGCCGCCGCAGAGCTTCTCCGGCGCCCAGATGAAAGGCCTGGCCGGCCCGATCCTCATCATCATGATCCTGAGCATGATGGTGCTGCCGCTGCCGGCCTTCCTGCTGGACCTGCTGTTCACCTTCAACATCGCGATGTCGGTGATGGTGCTGCTGGTCAGCATGTACACCATGAAGGCGCTGGACTTCGCGGCCTTTCCGGCAGTGCTTCTGTTTTCGACGCTGCTGCGCCTGTCGCTCAACGTGGCCTCCACCCGCGTGGTGCTGATGCACGGCCACACCGGCCCTGATGCGGCCGGCAAGGTGATCGAGGCCTTCGGCCACTTCCTGGTGGGCGGCAATTTCGCGGTCGGCGTGATGGTCTTCATCATCCTGGTGCTGATCAACTTCATGGTCATCACCAAGGGCGCGGGCCGCATTGCCGAGGTCGGCGCGCGCTTCATGCTCGATGCGATGCCCGGCAAGCAGATGGCGATCGACGCCGACCTCAATGCCGGTCTGATCGGCGAGGACGTGGCGCGCAAGCGGCGCACCGAGGTCGGGCAGGAGGCCGATTTCTACGGCTCCATGGACGGTGCCAGCAAGTTCGTGCGCGGGGACGCCATTGCAGGCCTGCTGATCATGGTCATCAACATCATCGGCGGACTGGTGGTGGGCGTGGTGCAGCACGGGCTCGACTTCTCGACCGCGGGCAAGACCTACACGCTGCTGGCCATCGGCGACGGCCTGGTAGCGCAGATCCCGGCGCTGGTGATCTCGACCGCGGCCGGCGTGATCGTCTCGCGCGTGACGACCGACGAAGACGTGGGGCGCCAGCTCACCGGCCAGCTCTTCTCCAACCCGCAGGTGCTGTTCCTCACGGCCGCGATCATCGGCCTGATGGGCATGATCCCCGGCATGCCGAACCTGGCCTTCCTGCTGATCGCGGGCGGCCTGGCCTGGTTCGGACGCCGGCTGCTGCTGCGCGCGCCGCAGAAGGCTGCGGAGCAGGCGGCCGCCGCGAAGGCAGCGGCCACCGTGCCGGCGCCCGAGGCCGCCGAAGCCACCTGGGACGACGTGGCGCTGGTCGACCCGCTGGGCATGGAGGTCGGCTACCGGCTGATCCCGCTGGTGGACCAGTCGCAGCAAGGCGAACTGCTGGGCCGCATCAAGAGCATCCGCAAGAAGATCGCGCAGGAGCTGGGCTTCCTGGTGCCGGTGGTGCACATCCGCGACAACCTCGAGATCCAGCCCAACAGCTACGTCATTCGACTCAAGGGCGTCGAGATCGGGCGTGGCGAGGCGTATCCGAACCAGTGGATGGCGATCAATCCTGGCCAGGTCACGGGGACGCTGCCCGGCACGCCGACGCAGGACCCGGCCTTCGGCCTGCCGGCAGTGTGGATCGACGCCGCGCAGCGCCAGCAGGCGCAGGTGCTCGGCTACACCGTGGTCGATGCCTGCACCGTGATGGCCACGCACCTCAACCACCTGATCCAGATGCATGCTGCCGAGCTGCTGGGCCGCCAGGAAGTGCAGCAGCTGCTCGACCAGGTCGGCAAGACTGCACCCAAGTTGACCGAGGACCTGGTGCCCAAGGTGCTCTCGCTGAGCACGCTGCACAAGGTGCTGCAGAACCTGCTCGAGGAAGAGGTGCCGATCCGCGACATGCGCACCATCCTCGACGTGATGGCCGAGCACGCGCCGACCGTGAAGGACGCCACCGAGCTGACCTCGCTCACGCGGCTGGCCCTGGGCCGCGCCATCGTGCAGCAGCTGTTCCCGGGCGATTCCGAGGTGCAGGCGCTCGGCCTCGATGCCTCGCTCGACGGCGTGCTGCAGCAGGCCATGACCAACAACAGCGGCATCGAGCCGGGCCTGGCCGACAACCTGCTCACGCAGACCCAGGCCGCGATCGCGCGCCAGGAGCAGATGGGCCTGGTGCCGGTCCTGGTCGTGCAGCACTCGCTGCGGGTGCTGCTGTCCCGCTTCCTGCGGCGCAGCCTGCCGCAGCTCAAGGTGCTCTCGCATGCCGAGATCCCTGATTCACGCCGCATCAAGATCACCGCCACCATCGGAGGAAGAGTTTGAACATCATCACGGACGTGCGCACCGCCGCACGCAAGTTCGTCGCCGCCACCAGCCGCGAAGCCCTGCGGCTGGCCCGCGAAGCCCTCGGTTCGGAAGCCATGGTGCTGACCAACCGCGTCGTCGCCGAGGGCGTCGAGATCGTCGCCATGGCGCCGGAGGAAATGGAGCAGGTCGCGGAGCATGCGATGCCTGCCGCGATGGCGGCGCCCCATGCCACGGTGCATGCAACGGTGGCGTCCGCCGACAGGCCCAGGCCCGCACCCGCGCAGTCGCAAGCATTTACGCCCATCGCGGCGCCTGCACCGGCGGCCACCGCCGCGATGCCCGCGCCCATGCCGGTACCGTCGATGCCGCCGATGCCCTTCATGCCTTCGGTGCCAATGCGTCCGGCGGTGCCCGTCACGCCCCTGCTGCAACAGGCCCAGACCGTGGCGCCTGCCATGACGTTCGCGCCGGCGGGTGAAGCCCCGGCCGCCGCCACGCCGCCCCCCGATCCGGTGCTCAGCGAGCTTCACTCCATGCGCGGCATGATCGAGGAACAGCTCGCCACCGTGGTCTGGAACGACCGCCAGCGCCGCGACCCCATGCGCGGGCGCCTGCTGCGCACGCTGCTGGGCGCCGGCTTCAGCGCCCGCCTCGCCAAGGCCATGCTGGAGCACCTGCCGGCCAACCAGAGCTACGCCCAGGGCATGGCCTTCGTGCGCTCGGAGCTGGTTCGTACCGTGCCGGTGATGGAAGACGAGGATGCGCTGCTGGCGCAGGGCGGCGTGTATGCGCTGATGGGCCCCACTGGCGTCGGCAAGACGACCACCACCGCCAAGCTCGCAGCACGTTGCGTGATGCGCTTCGGGGCCGACAAGCTGGCACTGGTGACCACCGACAGCTACCGGATCGGCGCCTACGAGCAGCTGCGCATCTACGGCCAGATCCTCAACGTGCCGGTTTACGCGGTGAAGGATGCGACCGACCTGCAGCTGGTGCTCAACGACCTGCGCAACAAGCACATGGTGCTCATCGACACCGTAGGCATGAGCCAGCGCGACCGCGCCGTCTCCGAGCAGATCGCCATGCTCGGCAGCAGCCCGCGGCCGGTGAAGCGGCTGCTGCTGCTCAACGCCGCCAGCCACGGCGACACCCTCAACGAGGTGGTGCATGCCTACCGGCATGGCGCGAGCGGCAACGAGCTGGCCGGCTGCATCTTCACCAAGGTGGACGAGGCGACGCACCCGGGTGCGCTGATCGACACCGTGATCCGCCACCGCCTGCCGGTGCACTACGTCTCCAGTGGCCAGAAGGTGCCGGAGAACCTGGCGCCGGCCGACCGCGCCGCGCTGGTCGACAGCGTGTTCCAGGCCAAGGCGCCGAGCGCGCTCTTCGTGCCCGGTGAAAGCGACCTGCAGGACAGGCCGGCCGGCGCCGAGGAGGCGTCGGAGGTGGCACAGGCGCAAGCCGAGACCGAGCGCCTGCGCGTCAGGTACCAGCAGCTGATCCATGCCATGGCCCATGACGCGCAGGAGGTGGCCTGGGCCGCCAAGGCCCTGGCCGATGCCGACCTGGGCTT
Organism: Variovorax sp. PBS-H4; assembly: GCF_901827205.1. NCBI lineage: Bacteria > Pseudomonadati > Pseudomonadota > Betaproteobacteria > Burkholderiales > Comamonadaceae > Variovorax > Variovorax sp. PBS-H4. The sequence goes on from NZ_LR594675.1 coordinate 1,990,091, forward strand.
CGATGCGGCGCGCGAGCTGTGGCGCATGGCGGCCGACGAGAACGTGCTGCACAAGACGGTGCTGCAGTCGCTCAAGGCGCATGCGTGGAGCGAGGTTGCCACCGGCTGCGACCACCACGTGCTGGCGCTCGGCGGGCAGCTCGGCCTCAAGTCGAACGAGGGCGGCGACGCCTACGGATGCGAGAGCAGCCTGCTGCTGTCGGATCGCGACGGCAGGCCCGTGGCTGCGCCCAACCAGTGGCTTTCCACCGCCGGTGCCGGTGGGGCAACTGCTGCTGCGGCGCGCAGGGCCGGGCTGCGCCCGCTGCAGTGGGTGGCTCAGCAGGATTTCGGCAAGCCGGTAGTGCATGCGCTGCAGCGCCTGCCCGCTATCGAATTCATGGGTGAGATGCAGGCCCGCGGATTGGCCTGGTTGGCGCGTGCGCCGGGCTCGACCGCCATCGTCGACGCGGCCGGCGCCCGCGGCACGCTGGCGCGGCTCGCGCTGGCGTTCGGCGAGCCGCACCCGGTGCGCTTCAAGGGCAAGCCGGCGCTTCAGGCCGAGGCCCACGCCGAGGTGCTGCTGCGCGGCGAACACGGGCTGCCTGCGCTGCGCTGCGTGGTGACCCGCGTGGTGGAGCCGAAGACCCGCAAGATCCTTGCGCAGGGTTATCTGCTGTCGAACGTCGGCAGCGAAGTCGGCGCCGAACAGCTCGCCCGTTGGCACGGGTGGGCCGCCGAGGCCGAGCCCTGCTTCCGGCTGTTGCGGCAGGGCCTGCAACTGGTGGGCGGCTTGGGCGAGCTGGGCGACCCGCACATGATGAAGCGCGTGCTGATCGCCGGCCAGGCCAGCACCACCGTGTGGCGCCTGCTGCACGCCGAAGGCGAATGGGCGGGCCGCGCACGTTCGCTGTTGAGCCAGCTGACCGGCCGGCGCCTGCGGCCCGACCGCGCGCCTTCGGGCAACGTGCTCTACGAGGGCGTGGCCAAGATGTTCCTGCTGCTGGAGGCGCTGGGTACATGAGCGCGGAGCTTGCGCGATGAGCAAATTGGTACCGGACCAGGCAGACGGGCTGCGCCGCCTGCTGGCGCAGACGCGCACCCGGGTGCTCGCCTTCGCGAGCATGGGTCGCGGGCTGGGCGTGACCACCGTGGCGATGAACCTGGCCGCTGCGTTGGCCTACCAAGGCAAGGAGGTGCTGCTACTGGACGAACATGGCACCCAGGCAGGCACCGCCTCTGCCACCTGGGCCGTCGAGCCGCTGGGCACGCTGGCCGATGTGGCCAACCGCCGCCTCACCGTGCAGGGCGCCGCCGCGCGCGCGCCGTGCGGCGTCTACGTGCTGCCGGCCGTGCCGCGCACGCAGGCCGGCAGCGGCGACCCGCGCACGCTGTGGGAAGGCGACGTGATCCTGGTCGACGCAGCGCTCGACGGCGAAGGCCGTCTCTCGGCACTCGCACAGGCGTCCGATGAGCTGGTGCTGGTGATGCAGCCGCACGCGGCGTCCATCACCGCGACCTACGCGGGCATCAAGCGCCTGCATTACGCGCATGCGCTGCGCCAACTGCGCTTCCTCGTCAACGGCGTGGCCGAGCCCGGGGCCGCGCAGCAGGTCGCGCACAACCTGGCCCAGGCCGGCAGCCGCTACCTCGCGGTCTCGCTGCAGCCGGCCGGATGCGTGCGAGCGGAGATCCATGCGGACGCCGCCGGGCGGCTCGGCCGCACCGTGGTCGAGGCCTATCCCGCCAGCCCGGCGGCGGCGGACTTCCGCCGCATCGCCGACGAGATCGGCCAGTGGCCCTGGCGCCAGGGCACGAGCCTTGCGCCGCTACCTGCGCCCGTGGCGCGGGGCACGAACACCGCCGCGGTCTGCTGAAGCCGCGGCACAGGAGAAGGAAAAAGGACGACCGTGTACACCGCACAGGGAACCATTGAAAAGTCCCATCTGCTCAAGCAGCACCAGCCCATGGTGCGACGCATTGCGCTGCAGATGCTGGCCAAGCTGCCTGCCAGCGTGGAGCTCGACGACCTCATCCAGGCCGGCATGATCGGCCTGCTCGATGCGTCGACGCGCTACCAGGACAACCGCGGCGCGCAGTTCGAAACCTTCGCCAGCCAGCGCATCCGCGGCGCCATGATCGACGAGCTGCGAGCCAACGACTGGGGCTCGCGCGGCCTGCGCCAGTCGGCGCGCAAGGTCGAGAGCGCGATCCAGGCGCTCGAGCACCGGCTGGGCCGCGCTCCCAACGAGGGCGAGATCGCGAAGGAGCTGAAGATGACCCTGGAGGCCTACCAGGGCCTGCTGCAGGAGATCCAGGGCTGCCAGTTGCTCTACGTCGAGGACTTCTCGCAGGACAGCGAGGGCGACAGCCCGTTCCTGGACCGCCATGCGAGCGGGGCGAGGGACGAGCGTGGCAGCGCCAGCGACGACCCGCTCGCCCAGCTGATGGAAAGCGGTTTTCGCCATCAGCTGGTGGCGGCCATCGGCGAGCTCCCCGAACGCGACCGGTTGCTTCTCAATCTCTATTACGAGGAGGAACTCAACCTGCGAGAGATCGGCGCCATTCTCGAGGTGAGCCAGTCGCGCGTGTGCCAGCTGCACAGCCAGGCCATCAGCCGGCTGCGCGGGAAGCTCAAGGATCTTCTGTAGCTCGCCTTGTGTTTCTGTCTTTCGGTGCCGCCCGATGGCGATCGACAGGGCTGCGAGGGGTCGCCCGAGCCAGCGTGTAGGAAAACATCGCCATCCGTGCGGCAAAGTTTGATTTCTGCCGCGCAATCGCCCAGCATGGTCGCCATGGACACACCCACATTCAGCGCGCTGCCCGGTGGAGCCCAGAGACTCGCCGGTGAAGGAACCGAGCTCGCGGAGCCCGGCCTCGAAGGAACCGTGGTCGCGCTGACGGCGGACCACCATGCCTATGCCAGCGAGCACGAGCGCGCCACCCGCGCCCAGCTTGCCTGGCGGCTGGCGCGGCTCAAGAAGTCGCGCTTCGAAGGCGAGTACGACAACGGGCGGACCTATTCGGCGCCCGTCTACTTCGTGCCCAGCGACACCCTCGTCGGAGATGCGCTGCCCAGCTCGCTCGGCATCGCAAGCCATCACGCGCTCTTCGGCGGCGTGGTGCCCCATCCCTTCGTGCTCACGAAGGCGCTGGTGCACCCGCTGATCGATCCGGCCGCCGCGGCGCCGCCCGGATGGAGCCACGGGTTCGCCGGGCAGGTTGCGCATGCAGTGCTGCAGGGCTTTTCGGTTTTTGCGCTGGAAGATGCGAGCCGCGCCGGCATGCGTCTGCTGGAGCATGGCGCGGTGCGCGTCAAGCCCGTGCGCGCGACCGGCGGACGCGGCCAGCAGGTGGTGCGCGATCGGCAAGCGCTGGAGACCTGCATCGGGGCTATGGATGCCGCCGAAATTGCCGAGCACGGCCTGGTGCTGGAAGAGAACCTCGAGCAGCCCGTGACCGTCAGCGTCGGCCAGGTGCATGTAGGCACTGCGATCGCGAGCTACTACGGCTGGCAACGGCTGACCTGCGACAACCGGGGCGAGAAGGTCTACGGCGGCTCGGACCTCACCGTGGCGCGCGGCGACTTCGACGCGCTGCTCCAGCTGAGCTTTCCCGAGGAGATCCGCCTCGCCGTGGAGCAGGCGCGCAGCCTGCACCGCGCGGTCGGGGCCGCATTCCCGGGCTTCTTCGCCTCGCGCATCAACTACGACGTGGCGCAGGGCACGAGCAGCGCCGGGCGCTGGTGCTCGGGCGTGCTGGAGCAGTCGTGGCGCGTCGGTGGGGCGAGCGGCGCGGAAATCGCGGCGCTCGAGGTGTTCGAGGAACAGCCGGAGCGCCGTGCCGTCAACGCTTCCTGTTTCGAGATCTACGGCGACGGCGTCATGCCGCCGCCCAATGCGTGTGTGTACTTCAGCGGCGTGGATCCCAGTGTTGGCCCGATCACGAAGTACACCGTGGTCGAGCCCTGATGCCCACTCGACATGCGTTGATCGACATCCCTGTCGACGGCGTGCGCATTGCCGGCACGCTGGTGGCCGCTTCCACGATGGTGCCCGGCGTGCTGCTGGTGCATGGCTGGGACGGCAGCCAGCAGCAGGACATCGCACTGGCCCACGAGCTCGCGGCTCTGGGCTGCATCTGCCTGACCTTCGACCTGCGCGGCCACGCCCGCCACGTCGCGCAGCGCGAGGCCGTCACGCGCGAGGACAACCTGCGCGACGTGCTGGCCGCCTACGACACGCTGGTCGGCCACCCCGCCGTGGACCCGCAGGCCGTCGCCGTCATCGGCAGCAGCTATGGCGGCTACCTGGCGGCCGTGCTGACCTCGCTGCGCCCGGTGCGCTGGCTGGGCCTGCGCGTGCCCGCCATCTACCGCGACGAAAACTGGGAGCAACCCAAGCGGCGGCTCAATGGCGATGACCTGACGCTGTACCGCCAGACCGCCATCGAGCCCGAAAAAAATCGCGCGCTCGCCGCCTGCGAAGACTTCTTCGGCGACGCGCTCATCGTCGAGTCGGAGAACGACACCATCGTGCCGCACCCCGTCATCGAGAACTACCTGGGCGCCTTCAGGTACGCACGGTCCGTGACCCACCGGGTCATGGCCGGTGTCGATCACGCAATGTCGAAGAAGGCGTGGCGGCAGGCCTATGTGCAGATCGTGGTTGCCTGGATGACCGAGAGGCGGCTGGCAGCAAAGGCCGAGGACAAGGAGCGCCCGCCGCAGCAGGCGCAGCGCTACGAGACCTGGCCCAGCGCGAGCGCTTGAATGCAGCGTGTGCAAGTCGGCCACGCAAGCGAGAAATTTTTAATACGCTTGTTTGCTGCGCACCCTTCAAGAAGCGCAGGACTGAGCCGAAAAGCACTCAGATTCATTCAAACAGAGCATTCAAAAACCATGTCCAGACTCATCATCCTCGCCCGGCACGGCAGCGTCAGGCAAGTCAACATCGATGGCCAGGTCACCTTGATCGGGCGCGACCCGGAGTGCGCCGTGCAGATCGACAGCCTGGGCGTGAGCCGACGCCATGCCACCATCCACTGGACGGGCGACCGCTTCGTGCTGACCGACCTGGAAAGCTTCAACGGCACCTTCGTCAACAACGAGCGCATCTGGGAGCATGCGCTGCAGAACGGCGATGCGATCGCGATGGGCGAGTGCCAGTTGCGCTTCCTGTACAGCTCCAAGGCGCTGCCCAGCGCCGATGCGTTGCGGCTGGTGACGCGGGTTGACGATCTGCACGACTGGCAGACCACGCGGGAGCGCAGCGACTGGGCCGCGTTCTTCAGGCGCAGCAGGAAGACGAGCAGCCGGGGCGGCGCGGTCGCGCGCCATCGTTGACCGCTTGGGAAGAAGGCGGGAGCGCGAACTGCGATGGGGCGGTGGCGAGACGCAAACCGATTCCCGTGCCTACGCTGCCATCTTGGGGATGTGCACCGAGAACGTCGTGCCTTGCCCGGGCGCGGAATCGACCACGATCCGGCCGCCATGCCTTTCGACCACCTTCTTGCAGATCGTGAGGCCGATGCCGGTGCCTTCGTAGACGTCCTGCGCGTGGAGCCTCTGGAAGACGACAAAGATGCGCTCGAAGTACTCGGGCGCGATTCCGATGCCGTTGTCGCTGACGGAGACGATCCAATTCGCCTCGTCCTCGGATGCAGAGACGTAGATCCGCGGCCGGGTGCCGCGCGCGGTGAACTTGATGGCGTTGCCGATGAGGTTCTGGAAGACCTGGGTCAGGCCGCTGGGCTCGCCCATGACTTCAGGAAGCGGACCACGCTCGACCACTGCGCCCGAACGCTCGATCGCATGGGCGAGATTCGCGAGCGCATCGTCGAGAACGCCATCGAGCCGAAGCTGCTTCAAGGGGACCGCCGAGCGTTCCACCCGCGAATACAAAAGCAGGTCGTCGATCAGCCGCTTCATGCGGTCGGCGCCGCTTGCGATGAATCCGATGAAGTCCTGCGCGTCGCTGTCGAGGCGGTCGCCGTAGCGGCGGCGCAGCAGTTCTGAATAGCTGCTCATCATGCGCAAGGGCTCGAAGAGGTCGTGCGAGGTCACGTGGGCGAACTGCCTGAGTTCGTCGTTCGACCGCGTGAGTTCGGCGAGTTGCTGCTGGATCGCGTCGATCTGCGCTTGCTGAGTCGGGCGCTCGCGCACTTCGCGGTTGGTGATGAGCACCACCCACCTGCCTTCCACGCGAATTGCCTGCTGCTGCTCCTCGCTCACGGCCTGGGTGCCCGCGCGCGACCCGGCGGTCGGTGCCATGCGGCGCCTTGGGAGCGGTGACACGGCGATCGCGTCGTCGTATTCGCGTTCCAGGTCTTCGCGCGTCAGCCCGTCCGAGCCGAGTGTCCATGGCGGCACCTGGAGCAAGTCATGCCGCGCCATGCCGTAATAGCGGCAGACTGCGTCGTTGCAGTCGATGCAGCGCATGCTCTCTCGATCGACGATGAGCATGTGGTCGTGGCTCTGGTCGAAGGCGCGGGACAGCAGTGCCGATCGAACCTGCTGCTTCTTCTGGTCAGTGATGTCGCGCGTTGCGACGACCATCAGCCAGCTGTCGCCGATGCGAAGCGCGGTATGCACGACCTCTGCATCCAGGAACCCGCCGCCGGGCAGCCTGCAGCGCCGTTCGCTGACCAGGGGACGCGGGCACGCCTTGATGACTTCGTCGAACAGGGCTTCGTAGGAGGCTTGCGTGCCGCCTTCCATGTGCGACCACGGCGATGTTCCGACCAGTTCGTCCCGCGTTCGGCCGATGCGCTTCGCGGCCGCGGCGTTGAGATCGACCAGGCGCAGCGAAGCACGATCCACGACTTCGATGCCTTCGGCGCGCTGTTCGAGCGCAGCCCTGGCCCAGTCGAGCGGTTCCGCGTGACGAAAACCGTCGTCTACTGAAGGCGTTTCTGCAATCTCGGTATGGTCGTCCATGGAATGGCTGCTGATGCCTTGCCGTGACAGAGGACGCGGACATCATACAGGCGCGTGCTGCCCGCATACTCCGACTTCGGGACTAGGCCTCGAGGCCCTGCGTCATGCCCGGGACCCAGCAAGACCCCGGGCATGCTCGTGCGGGAGGAGGGGTTGTTGACGATCACTTCAACCCCGTGATAAAGCGAAGCCATGAGTTCTCGCCGCCATCCACTCACCACGCGGGCCCCCGGCCTCGACACTTCTCGCGACGCTGCCGAGCGGCTGCGCGAGCAGGCGCGCATGGAGCGCTTCGCCTCCGCGCTCGACCTGAGCGACGATGCCGTCTTCCTGATCGATCGGGCTTCGATGACCTACCTCGAAGTCAACCAGGGCGCGTGCAGGCTGCTCGGAGTGACGCAGGAGGAACTGATCCGGCGGCGTCCCAACGAAACAAGCCCGGCGCTCGGAGACCTGGATGATCTGGGAAAGTTGTACGACGCGGTGATCGCCCAGGCTCCCCGGACGCAGACATCCGAGCTGGTGGTGCACCCCTCAAACGGCCTGCCCTGCATCTGCGAAGTCAGGCGCAAGGCGATCCAGCAGGCGGGCCGGTGGGTCATCGTCGCGACGCTGCGCGACATCACCGAGCACAAGAGAGCCATGGCCAGGATGTTGGAGGCCGAAGAGGAAATCCGCTCCAAGGTCGTGGAGCTGACGCGGTCGAACCAGGAGCTGGAACAGTTCGCCTACATCACCTCGCACGACCTCTCCGAGCCGCTGCGCGCAGTGGCAAGCTACACCCAACTGCTCGAACGGCGCTATTCGCACCAGTTCGACAGCGACGCCCGCGACTTCATGGCGTTCATCGTCGAAGGCGCGCAGCGCATGAGGGCGATGATGGACGCCTTGCTGGTCTACTCGAGGGCGGGCCGCCGCGAGATGGCGAGGCGCCCCGTCGCATTGGATCGCACGCTGGACGATGTGCTGGAACATCTCGCGCCCGTCATTCAACGCTCAGGGGCAACCGTGGAGCGCGAGCCGCTTCCCAGCATCCTCGGCGACGCAGTCGCAATGGCGCAGGTGTTCCAGAACCTGATCGGCAATGCTCTGGCGTTCCATGCCGAAGGGAGGGCCCCGCATGTGAAAGTGTGCGCGAGGGACGAGGGCGCGGAGTGGGTGGTCGAGGTCCAGGACAACGGCATCGGGATCGAGCCGCAGTACTTCCAGAGGATCTTCCTGATCTTCCAGAAGCTCCATGCGCGGGACCGTTCGGAAGGAGCGGGCATCGGCTTGGCGGTCTGCAAGAAGGTGGTGGAGCGCCATGGCGGGCGCATCTCGGTGGCCTCGGAGCTGGGAAGGGGGACGACCTTTGCGATTTGTTTGCCGAAGCTTCCGTGAACTTCGGGTGAAATCGCCTTCGAAATGTCCGCCTCCCCCTGCAAGGGCTGCCGTCGACTCGAACACCGGATGTCCCGATCCACGCCTCGTTGGAAGACGACTTGGGCACATGCCGAGGTGTTCCTCTATTCGTTTACTTGCCTTTCGAGCTTTGCTTCTTGTAGTTTTTTGCGGCTGCGTATGCAGCCTCCAAAGTGCGAAAATGACCGTCAATCTCATTCATGGCCGACTTGGCTGTTGAATGGTTGCCGGGGCTATTAAGCTCGGTGAGGTAGTACGTTTTTTCTGCCTCCAGGGTGTGGCGTGCCCACTCTATCCACTCGATGGCTGCGCCAATGGTTCTGTCCTCACTGATTAGAGCGGCCACGATCGCATCGGCAGCGGCATCGGCTCCACCTGCAGCGTGACCAACCAAGATGACGGCTCGTACCCTCTCAGAGGTACCATCCTTCATTGCACCGCCTACGTGGTGCAAGACATTGAACGACTCAATTGCGTGGTCTTTCGCAGCAATCTCCATGAACTGGCGCAAAGCTTTGTCCGCGTCCTCGACTCCCAGAAGGAGGTGTGTGTCTCTCTTGGGATCAACGGCAATATAGAAGCCCGTTTCGTCCAATGTGAGCATCGCGGCGTTGGTAACAGGCTGGCCGTCCCAGTCACGCCCCGTGTACTGCACTGCAAAGGCGGCGGGCTTGATCAGGGTCGGTGGGATGCCGTTGTACTGCAACGGCATGGGGTCTTCAGCCGCGTAGATGCCTCCTGCGCTCGTCAAGGGCGACCAAGACTGATCGGGACGTTCCAGCGCCATCTGTTGGCTGAAGAGAGCCAGATCGTCGAAGTGCTTATTTGCTATACGGCTCGCCCGATCCGCCGGCCGCGCACCCGGGGCGAGATGGTCATTGACGAACATGGCAAAGTCGATGGTGCTGGCCAATGTGCCCCAGCCCTCGTTGCCACTTAGCCGCATCTGCAACATGTTGGTTGCGTCGAGTGTCGGGTATTTGTCCGAGCAAATATGAAAGATGCTTTGCGAATCCCGTGGCACCCCGTACGCACGAATCGCGTTGGTTCCAATCGGGTTGTGTGAAAAATAAGCGTAACTGGATGTCGTGGCCATAAAAATCCCGGATGGCCACCTCAAACTCCCCCACCTATGGCCGGGCAAATTCCTCCAGGCCAGGACGGGGGGATTCTCGTCTTTTCTTCTTTGACGGCTGTTCGGCAAGCGAAGCGCGTCAGGCCGGAGGCGGCCGCCGGGGAGCGGTGGGCAGGCCACGATCGCCGCAGGGGCCGTCCACAGGCCTGTCCTGTGGACGGGTGGCTTGTCCACGGCGGGCGCGCCTGAGGGTCAGTCCGCCGGCGCCTTGATGGCCAGGCGCTGAGCCGCCTCCTTCAGCCGGTAGCTCTTGCCCTCGAACTCCAGCAGGCGGGAACGGTGCATCAGCCGGTCGAGGATGGTGGATGCCATCGTCATGTCGCCCAGGTAGGTGCCCCAGTCCCGGATCACCCGGTTGGACGTCACCAGCACGCTGGCGCGGCGGCGATGCCGTTGATGGACCAGGGTCTGCAGCAACTCCGCCGCCACCTCCGAGACGCGCTTGGCCAGGAACAGGTCGTCCAGCACCAGGAGGTCGGCCGCCAGCAGCCGCTGCAGCATCAGCTCGCGCTCTCGGGGTTCGGCCAAGGCGTAGCGGCCGAAGTCGGTGTCGGCCTCCAGATAGGCGACCTTCAGCCCCTGCTGCACGGCGTGGTAGGCCACCGCCTTGGCTACATGGCTCTTGCCCGTGCCGGGCTTGCCGATCAACAGGGCGTTGGCGCCCTCGCTGACGAACTTGAGCGTCTGCAGCTCGAAGCAGGCCGCGCGCGGCACCTTCGGGTTGAACGACCAGTCGATCTCGGCCAGCGTGACCTTCTCGTCCAGGTGCGAGTCCTTGTAGCGCTTGTCGATCAGGCGGCTCTGGCGGCGATCGAGTTCGTCTTGCAGCAGCAGCGCCAGCAGCTCCTGCGCCGTCATCTGCGAGGCCTGCGCCTGCTCCAGGCGCGTCTGCAATGTGTCGCGCGCCCCGGACAGGCGAAGCTGCGCCAGGGTGCGTTCAAGTTCGGCGATCGACATGCTCATTGCAGCCACTCCCCGGCCACCGGCACGCCACCGGTCGCGGCGGCGAAGAAGTCCGCGTACGTGGCTGCATCGCGGATCAGCTCGTCGCGCTGCGTCAATGGCGGCGCCACAGGCGACGCGGCGGCTGCCGCCTCGGCTAGCTCGCCCACCATGGCCGTGATGGCCTTCAGCGTGGCGCGCTGCTGCTGCACCGCCAGCGCGCAGGCCTGCTCCACCAGCGCCGCCGGATGGTGACGCGCCAGCCCGACCAGCCCCCACATGCGCCGCTGCCCGACGCGTCCTTCGCGAGCAAACCACTGCTGGCACAGCGCCAGGCAATGGGGGCCGATCTCGCGCGCCAGCTTCCACAGCAGCTCGGTCTGCCGGCTCGGGTTGAACGGCCGCTCGTCCTCGGGCAGCACGGTGGCACCCCGCCGTTCGCTGCGCGCGTGCGTGCGCAACAGCGCGCCGGTCTGCCGGTCCCGGATCTCCACCAGGTGGGCGTACAGGCGCACCGTCACCTTCGCACCGATGGCCGCCGGACGGGCAGCGTAATTGCTGCTGTCCACCCGCACCGTGGTGTCGTCGCACACCGTGCGCACCATCTCGCGGAAGAAGGCGAAGCGGGTGATCGGCAGCGGCAGCAAACTGGCACGCTCCTCCTCGAACATGGCCTGCACCTGGCGCTTCTCGCGCCCGTGAATGCGCTTGGCCGCCCATGTGCTCTCCCAGCGCTCGAGGAACTCATTTTGTGCCTGCAGTGAGTCGAACCGCCGGCCCTTGAGCGCCGTGTCCTGCGTGTGCTGGATCGCGTTTTCCACGCTGCCCTTGCGGTTGGGGTCGCGCACCCGTGCCGGGTCCGCCACGCAGCCGTAATGGGCCAGCAGCGAGGCGTACACCGGGTTGAGCTCCGGCTCGTACAGATCGGGCTTGAGCACACCTTCCTTGAGGTTGTCCAGCACGACATAGCGCACCACCCCGCCGAAGTAGCGAAACGCCTGCTCGTGCAGCTCGGCCCACTCCTGCTGGCCGGATTTCCACACCACCCGGCGGAAGCTGCGACGCGAGTAGCGCAGCGTCATCACGAACAGCCGCGGGCGCTTCCAGCGGCCGCTGACCGGATCCAGCGTCATCGCGCCCTCGCCGTAATCGACCTGCGCCTCCTCGCCGGGGGCGAACTCCAGCCGGTCGAACTGCTCCGGCTCGCGCGAGCGCAGCTGCGCGACGAACCGCTTGACGCTGTTGTAGCCATGGCCGAAGCCGTGGACGTCCACCAGGTCCTGGTAGATCGCCATGGCGTTTCGCTTGAGCAGCAGCTGCGCCTGGATGAACTCGCGCCAGGGTTCGCACGCCGAGGTGTGCGCCGGTGGCCGGGGTGGGGGATTTTGGGCCGCTTTCTCGCCCTCCTTCAGAGGCGCCGAGCCGGTGGCCACCCCGGAGGAATTTGCGCCGGCCATCGCCGCCTGGTACTTGCGGATCGTTTTGCGGTCGATCCCCGTGATGCGGGCAATCTCCCGCTGGCCGGCTCCTCGCGCCAGCAGCGTCTGGATGGTGGTTTTCTTGTTTGGCTTCAAGACGTTCAACTCCACGACCTCCTCGCTCGGGAGGTCAGTTCACGTCCTGTCCAAAGGGGGCCGGTGGCACCGGCCTACAACCCTCTCCCGATCAGTTCAGGTGGAGGAGTTTGAGGTGGCCACGGGTGGGGGATTTTGGGTGGCCATCCGGGTAAAAATCGCCTTGGGGCCATCGCCTTGTTCCAGTGCTTGGCTTCGTTCCAGTGGTTTCCAGTGGAGTTTTTGCATTGCCGGAGAAGGATTGCCCAACTGCGGCTGAGTGACGAAGTAATTCTCGACCGGTGGAGCGTTGTCGGCGCTTGGGGGCAAGTCGTTGTGGGTGTCGAAACGCAGAATGTCGCTCGGATCTGCATCAAGCTGCACACGCTCGATCACGCTTTCACCCCCACCAGGCACCTTCGTTACGCTGATTGCCTTGCCCCTTGCTATCCTGCGCGTCAGCTCGTTTTGTCTGCCCTGTGAACGGTATTCAAGCGGTCGAATAGTTCCAGTTTTCTGGGTCGAAGACGCTTGATTCCTGGGTGTCGTCGGAGGTGACTTTGGGGGTTGTGATGCCTGAGTCCTGGGCGTGGTCGGAAGTGACGGCATTCCCGTTCTGGGCGTCCTCGGCGTATTCACAGGCTCAAACCTAGGCATTGAAATCAGAGGTATGTGCAGCGGAATGAGTGGATGTTCGTCATCATCGATTCTGGTTGGCGCAGCACCGTCGAGATGCTCTTTCTTGGAGGTATTGATCCTCGCTTCCTGGGTCGGCGAGACGCTTTGATCTTCCTCTTCCTCTTCCTCCTCCTGTTCCTGTTTGAGGTAGTGCATGACCTTGTCCAGGTCTTTCTTGATGGCGACTGCGAGTTGGCTCTCCGTCATCTCCGCGAGAGAGCCATGCTCTTCCGTGAAGTAGCCCGACCAGGTTTCCCAGACGTCTTTGAGCTTGCCCCAGGGGCCGAGGTCGGCCGGAGGTGCAAGGTCGGCCGAAAACATCTGCTCCCAAGTTGCCTCCGTAAGCTTTATTTGCCGGGTGAACTTCATCTTTGGAGGGCGGTCGGCTTCGGGTACCTGCCTGCCGGCCAGCGTACTGTAGTCGGTGACCTCTTCGACTCTCGCGTCCGGATACCGCAGAAATGCCAAGAACTCCTGGGGCAGTGCCTTGAACAGGGACGGTGCAGGGGTATTGACGACGGAGAGATTGCTGCCACTAGCTCCTCGCTGCACATTTTTGCAGAGAATGTATTCGTGGTAGGCGTAACCCAAGCCGAGCGAAATCAACGAGCTCACGATGGCCATCAAATTGCCTGTCACTTTGGTCGCGAGGAGCCGACCGGCGAGGGCGGCCAGAGCGTCCTCATCCCGCCCGTACCGATACTCGCGGATGTCCTCACGCGCGATGATGGCCTGCGCCGCAAAGGTGAATAGAGACCTGGCGACCAGAACGCTACCGGTGCCGGCGCCTATCCAGGCGAACTGCTGGCCGAACTTTTGCGCTGCTTGCAGGGTGCCGGCTTCCGAACGCTGCTCCACCGCAGCCATGAGCTTGAACAGTTTGCGGTCTTCGTGTTCCTTTGTCTTGTCCCCAAGCGCAGCAAGCAGCGAATCGCTAAGCATGCCAGCAACATCGGCCGATGGAGCTTCGCGCTTCTTCTCGTACGTTGCGAGGTACTGTTTGATGGCAGCCTTGGCGTTCTCGTCCAGGTGGGGATGCTCGTTCGCGAGATCAATGACAAAGTCTTCTCGTTCTTCGCGATGGCTCAGATTCTGGAACTTGGCTGCCAGGCTTGACAGCTCGGACGGCAGGGTTCTTTGCCGCATGATCTGTTCGTCATGCTCAATGGCGTCAGGTGGGCTTTGTGATAGCACGAAACACCCGAACAGTTCAATGGTTTCGGGCAGTAGTCCGGCCTCACTGGACGAGATCAGCTTTGACAGGAGTGAGTTCAAATCCCCACTCTTTGCAGAGGCGATGTTTGCTTCGTTATCCTCGTAGCACTCCAGGTTTCTCAGCATGGAGCTTCCGATTTCCTCGCCAATCTCGAGTTTCTCGATGAGTTCGATTACAAAACGTTTACGGTAGGAACGGTCGGGAAGGCTATGGAACTCGGCAGCCAGACTCAGGTAGGTGCACGGCACAAGCCTTGGTACCAGCACCAAATTGCCGTCCTCGTCTTTGACTGCCTTGCCATTCTTGTCTTTGGTGGGCAGTTCTAGTACGGCAGCAATGGCCGCCTCGTCATCGAGTGTATGGGGATCGACAACCCACCCGAGTATGCTCTGGGTATAGACCGATCTATCGAAGATGAGAATCGATGCGAAGGTGGTCAGCCTTGTCAAGAGAGGGCCCGTCACCGCTGCGTCGAGCTTTGACGGAACGACTTTCCCCGCCTTGTCAACAAAGCTGCCTGTCCCAGTCATTGCCACGATGTTCCATTGCGTAGCCAGCTTGTTCAGGTAGTCCTCACCGCTCATCTTCGGCTGCTGCCAGGCATAGATGATCGTTTGAGCAAGGCTCGTGGCGAGTTGCCACACATCGGAGGCCGGGCCGAGATCCTTGCCCGCAATATGTTGCGCAAGCTGGAGAATGAGTTGGCCGCTCGCCCCTGTAACGAATAGCCAAGAGCGGACCCATCGGCTATAGCTTTGATTGGTCAGGACGTTCATCGCCCGGTATTGAAGAATCTGGATCTGTTCGAAAGCCCTGTCCGAGTGGACTTTGCGCAGCGCGTCGCTCTTCAAAACGGGGCGTGGGTCCGGGGCTGCGTTTGTTGCGACGGGTGTTGTTTCATTGCTGTCAGAGTAATCTGACATGGAACTCTCGATATCACCAGCAAAGCCATTGCCATCGTCGACTAGATCCTTCTTCGCGCTTTCTAACTTGGCGAGTCGCTGCGCCTTCAACGCGTCACGAGCGGCATCGAGATCCTTGACCAGCAGTTCCCAGTGGTTGATCTGCTCCAAACACCTCTTTGTCTCCAGCTTCAGGGGGCCTGGCAGGGCGGTGGGACCTCTTGATACCTTGCTGAGCAGCTCAGCCCGTTCGCGCTGATCCCTTTTCGGATTCTTGAGTTCTATCTCAATGGCGTTCAGTGCGCGCCCTTGCTGCTGCAGCGTTCCCAGCTTTGCAGTCGCCTTGGAGAGCTGCTTCAGAAGCCTGGCGTCGGCCTCATCGATCTTGCCCGAGTAGAGCAAGCTAGCCGAGGTGAGATCGGCTTCGGTTCCCGAGTCGAGGAGTTTGCTCACCCAGTCGAGATCATTCAAATCCTCCTGCACATGACTCAGCGGTCGCAGCTCGACCGATGTTCCATCAGGCTTCACGATCTTGGTGGAGATGACGTTAGGAACGAACTCGGGGTTCTTTCCTTTCATCTGTTGCACACAATCGCTTTGCTGGTCTGCATTCCACTGGGTAGCGAGCATGGAAACGGGGAGCTGAGCAATCGAAGCGGTGAAGCCGGTCAAGTGCTGGACAACGGTTGCGACCAACGGAGGCGCACCGAGCCCCACTGCGGCCTGTCCTAGGAGATTGAGCATCGATCTCGCCATCCCGGGTGCTTGAGCGTAGGCAAATGCCCAAACCGATGCCCTTGAATACTCGGCACCTGCTCGTGCGCAGGCCTCTTGGGTTGGTTTGGACCATTTGCCGGTCAAGGGATCGACCATTCCAAAGGCATCAGCAAGCATGGAGCCCAGGTTGCAAAAGGCCTGATCGAGTTCCGCAGGCGGTACCTTTCCCTCGTCCTTGAGCTTGATGGCCAGAGCTTGAAAAGTGACGAAATTGTCGATCTTGGTGCGGAATGCCAGGTCATCTTGGTACTTGGACGCCCAGAATGTTTTCTCCTTGTCGGCGCAGCTCTGGAGGAGAGCAATCATCGCCATCGGCGCCGACGGGCGGGACATGTCTATGACAACATCGTTGTCCTCATCCATTGCCGATAGCGTTCGCAGAGAGATCAGCGGAGAGGGAATGTCTATGGTGACATCGCTGTTCTGATCCCTTGTCGATAGGTTTCGCTGGGAAATTAGTTCAATCTCGTAGTCATCAGCAGGAAGGGCTTGATTGCGAATAGGAGGTCGATTGCTCTCGGATCTGAGTACTTGCGTTTTGATGGGCTTTCCGGAGCCCGTGATATACAGGGTCGAAGGAAGATTGGTCAACCTGGGTACTTTTTTGGGTCTCACAAGAGTTGTCTCCTTAGATTTGTAGGGTGAACGGGAAGCTGCTCTCGTTCTGAAGAGCCTCAGAAGCCTGGTCGAACTCCTCTTGCCAACGCATCGCAAGCTGCGCGCCGTCGACGAGTACATTGGCGAGCTTCTCGGCATCGATTGACTCGAGCAGATAGCTTGTGATGTGGACCACTGTCTTCGTCGAGGAATCGAGTGCGTAGGTGGATGGATGCTCCGGAAAGTTTCTGTGGTTCCTGGCCAGCAGCTGGCGGTAGCACTCGATGAGCGAGAACTGCGGCACAGTGCCGTAGCGGCATTCGACGACCAGCCTGGCGCTGCGTTCGGCATCCAGTGAATGCAAGAGAGTGAATTCGCGAGTGCCGATGCGAAGAGTCACCGCGAGTTCCTCCGCGGCACGCCACGCCGGCCAGTCGGGGTAGCTGGCATCGTCAAGGGACCAGGTTCCGCCGAGCTGGCCGGGTAGCAGGCTGAGCAGCGCAATCACCTGTTCGCGCGCCGCCCGGCCGGGCGTGGAGTCGAAATCAGAATTCATGCAGTCTCCAGATTGTTTTTGGTATGAGGCAAGTGGAGGTCAGTGCAGCGTGATCGAGTGCGCCGCCCGCCATTCGTGCGCGAGCTGGGCCAGGTCCCGCAGGGCTTCCGATATGTTTGCGCCTGTCGCGCCATGTAGCGAGACGAAGCAGCTGTAAACCAGGTGGTCGAGGGATTCGTCAATGCCCAGTACGCCCGAACTGGAGCGGGCCATGCCCAGGTTCAGCGAAAGTGCCTGTACGAGCGCTTCGTTCACCCGGTCCATCGCGAGAGGACCGAAGTGGCACTCCAGCAGGAAGCGATCGGCAGCGGTGTTGGCACCCGCCAGATGCGTGACCTGGAACATCACGCCCTCGATATGGAACTTCATCCTGATGGCCGCGTCAGGTGCGTCCTGGAAATGGGTCGCGGGCTTCCCGGCCTGCCGCCGCAGGTCGAGCGCGATATCAATGAACTGGCTGCGCCAGAGGCCGGTTGCTTCGGACATGGAGGCTCCTTGTGAGAGATGCTGTGTGGACGGTTGGGACGGATAGCCCGGCACTCGCAAGACAAGAGCCGTGTTGGGTGGATCAAATCTTGCGCAATTCTGTGTAACGACCGGATCGGCCGGGTTCCCAAGGGCCCATGCAACTTCTCCTCAGCGGCTGGGCCGATGAACTCAGGCGCCCGATGCCAGCGCCTTCAGCCGCTTCAGCGTGTCGCCGTAGTCGGAGTGCTCATCCGTCGGCTGCCGCAGGAAGTCCCGGATCGCATCGTGGCGGTCGATGGCCAGGTCCGCCATGCGGTCAGCCCCCTTCTTGTATTCACCCACTTTCAGCAGCAGTTCGATGTCCTGGTACTTGGCCATCAGCTCGCGCACCTTGCCGGCAGCAGCCTTGTGCTCGGGAGTGATCAGCGCATTCATCACCCGCGACGCGGAAGCCAGCACATCGATCGCCGGATAGTGGTTGGCCGCCGCCAGCTTGCGCGAAAGGATGATGTGGCCGTCGAGGATCGAACGCGTCTCGTCGGCGACCGGCTCCGTCATGTCGTCGCCTTCGACGAGGACCGTGTACATCGCTGTGATCGAGCCCTTCTCGTTGGTGCCGGCGCGTTCCATCAGCTGGGGCAGCGTTGCGAACACGCTGGGCGGGAAGCCTCTTCGTGTGGGCGGCTCCCCGGCGGCCAAGCCGATCTCGCGCTGGGCGCGCGCAAAACGGGTGACCGAATCCATCAGCAGCAGCACCCGCTTGCCCTGGTCGCGGAAATATTCCGCGATGGCGGTGGCCACGTAGGCGGCGCGGGCGCGCTCCATCGATGACTTGTCGGAGGTGGCGCAGACGATCACGGCGCGGGCCATGCCCTCGGGGCCCAGCTCGTGCTCCAGGAATTCGCGTACCTCGCGCCCGCGTTCGCCGATCAGGGCGACCACGATCACATCCACGTCGGCGCCCTTGACGAGCATGGCCATCAGCGTGGACTTTCCGCCGCCGGCCGCCGCGAAGATGCCCATGCGCTGGCCCTCGCCGCAGGTCAGCAGGCCGTCGAGGGCGCGCACGCCCAGCGGGAGCGCCTCGCTGATGACACGGCGCTTCAGCGGGTCGGGGGCGGGGCCGTAGACCGGATACTGTTTGCTGACGAGCAGCGGGCCCTTCTGTTCCACGTCGATGGGTTTGCCCAGCCCATCGAGGACGCGGCCGAGAAGGCCGTTGCCGACGGGGACCATCTGCTCGCGTCCGGTCGGAAAGACTTCGGTGTCGCCGGAGATGCCCTGCGTGCCGGTGGACGGGACGAGGAGGGCGATTCCCTTGGAGAAGCCCACGACTTCCGCTTGCACCTCCAGGTCGCTCCCGGGGTTGCGCAGCAGGCAGACTTCGCCCATGCGCACGGTAGGCACCACGGCCTTGACGATGGTCCCCACGACCTGCACCACCCGTCCTCGGATCTTGACCGTGGCGGCCTGGGCGACGGCTCCGCGCAGTGTTCGGGCGATATAGCCGAGGTCGCCGGGTTTGCGCGCCGGGGGCAGGTGCAGGTACGGGGCGCCGGTGCTCACACGGCGTCCTCTTCATCGGAGGCGAGCTCGTCGGTCTTGTCGGTCTCGGAGAGGTCATCGGAGTCGGCGGCGTCAACGATGCCGTCGGGCTCCCGGTCGAGGTCGGCCGCAAGTTCCGGCTTCGGAGCGAACACGCCGACGAGTGTTTCGCGCAATTTTTCCATCTGGCCGTGGAGGCTCGCCTCGACGATGCCGATGTCGGATTCGACGATGCATGCGTCGAGCGCGACCTTCGCGTCCGGATGCACGTCGATCTGCGCGACGGAGGGAAACTGCCGCCGCAGCGCGTCGAGTTCCCCGCGCACATGCTCGACCTGCGAGGGGTGCACGTTCAGGCTCAGGCTTTTCTGGGTACGCACCAGGTCCATGCAGTTGCGCACGACGGTCGAGACGCGGTCGCGGTCGCTGAAGTCGCTGACGACCTTGCGGACTGCGTCCAGCACCAGATCGACCATCTCGGTCTCGACGCGGCCGTAGTACTGGGCCGTCTGCGAGACGATCTCGACGATGTTGCCGCTCTGCTCCAGGCGGGCCGATTCGCTGCCTTCGCGATAGCCGCGCTCGCGCTCGGCGCGGTAGGCTTCCTGCGCCGACAGCAGGATCTCCTCCTTGCGGCGCAGCGCTTCCTCGACCGCCTCCCTGGCTTCCTTGTAAGCCCAGAAATCCTTGGCCTTGACGACCTTGGCGGCGGTGTCGAGACGGCTCAGTGAAGATTTTTCGCGAGCAATGAACACCAGCCGGGCTCCACGATGGACAGGACGGACGATGCAAGGCGCATCGCAGCGCTTGGGTCGGCGCCGCACGGGCTTTCGGCATCCGCGGGCGTCATCTTCAGCAAAAAGCGGCGTGCCACAGGCTCGGGCCAGGTTTGCGCGGCACGCGCCAGCCAGCGCAATCCCACCGACTCCGCGGTGAGCGTGCGGTCGATCTCCGTGTCTGCACCCGGCTTCAGAGGCAGCAGGCTTGCGGTGCGCTGCGCGAACTCGAAGGGTGCGGGCGTGAGCCAATCGCGCCACGCCAGCACGTCCTCGCGCAACAGGCTACGCCGCACCTGCACCGAGGAGGCGACGGCGGCGACATGCCGGGCCAACCGGCGCAGTGCTTGTGCCTTGAGCAAGGCGACAGGCCACTCGGCGCCCTGGCGCTTCGGCACGCATGGCCGCAGATCGAGCGTACGTGCGATGTGACGGGACAGGTGCCGCCGCGCCCGCGGGTTGTCCCAAATCGTGGCGGGCACCGGCGGCGGGGTGAACGCCTCCCGGCGCGACGTGTTCATGTACTCGGCCGGCCACTGATCGAACTCGTGCACCAGCAGGCAGATTTCGGCGAGCTCCCGGCTCGGCCTGGCTGGGAGCCGGGGAGAGTTGGGCAGCGTCATGTCGGGTCGATCTCGACGGAAGCAGCCGGGCCGTCTTCGCCCGGAGCGTTGCGCGTGCGCCGCCGCCCGCGCAGCGCCATAAAGGCTGCCGCGGCCAGGGCGCACGCCGCCAGGGCCCCGGCGCCGGCCAGGGAAAGCCACCAGTTCGAGAGGATGCCGCGGAGACCGTTGTAGGGCCCGCTGCTGCCCGTTGCGGCGGTTGCGGTGGCCGCCGCAGCCGGCCGCTGCGCAGTACCGTTGCCGTTGTTCATTCGCGGACCGGTGGCCACGAGCACCACGGTCACCTTGTCGGCTTGCAGGCCAGGGATGCTGCTGGCAACCAGGCGGCGAATCTGAGGCGTGGCGTCGTCCAGGCTGATGCCGCGGCGGTACTTCACGAACACCGCGGCCGACGAAGGCATGGCCGGGTCGCTGCCGGCGCTGCGTTCGGGCAGGACGACATGGACGCGCGCGCGGACGACGCCATCGATCTGCGAGATCGTCTCCGACAGCTCCTGCGATAGCGCCCAGAGGTAGCGCGCTCGTTCCTCCAGCGGCGAAGAGATGAGCCCCTCCTTGCGGAACACGTCGCCCATGTTGCTGCGACGCTCGCGCGGCAGGCCCTCGGCATTCAGGTAGGCGATGGCCCGTGCCACGGATGGCTGGTCCACCTCGAGGTTGACGCCTTCCTTGCCCGGGACCTTGCGGGCGTCGATGGCCACCTCCTTCAAGGATGCGAGGACTTCGTTGGCATCGCGTTCGCTCATGTTGGCGAAGAGCTGGACGGAGCCTTCGCATCCGGCCAGAACCAATGCGAGGAGGGTGCACGCCAGCGTGCGCAGGATCGCGTGCATGCTGGCCTTATTGCAGCTTCGTCAGCTGGTCGATGTGCTGTGTGGCCTTCTGCAAGGTCCTGCTGACCAGGTCCACCATCATCGACGTATCGATCATCTGGAACTGCAGCTTGATCAGGTCGAAGGAATCGATGTTCCCCACGCCCTTGCCCAGGACACCCTTCATCTCGTGCGATATCTGCGTGTAGTTCTGCCCGACGAGCCGTATCGAGTCGAAGAACGAGCCCGGCTCGACGCCGGCCACGCTCGACACGAAGGAATCGGGCGCCGCGCGCGGCGCCATGGCCTCGGCAAAGCGCGCCACGTCTGCGGCGGGCGCGGCTCCCAGCACAGGCTCATCGAGCCGCGCGGCCGGGAGGGCGCCTTGCGCCATCATGGAAATGATCTCGCCGTTCATGCTTCACTCCTCGCGTTATTGACTTGATGATGATCGGCCCGCACGGCGGGCACGGTGGCCGCGGCGGGCACGGGGCTGTCAGGGTGCAGCAGCCGCAGCGCCATGCGCACATAGGCCTGGTCGCCATTGCCCGCGCTGCGTTCGCGATCCACCATCGGCTGCAGCACGCCGCGGGCCTCGGCGCCGCGACCGGCTTCGCTCAGGGCCAGTCCCAGGAAGGCGCAGAGCTCCGGGTCATGGGGGTGTTCGCGCAGCGCTTCGTCGCGCAGGAAGCGCGCGGCCTGCGCAGGACGGCCGGCGCCAATGTCGGCCAGCGCGAGTCCGATCAGGGGCAGAACCGTTCCGGGCCGCACCACGCGCAGCGCCGCGAAAAGGGCGGCGGCCGCGCCCTGCTGATGCGACTGCGCCGCGAAGAAGCCGATCTGGGCGAGCAGCTGCAAGTCCTGGCGGCTCAGCGGAAAGGCGGCGGCAGCGGCAGTCATGTGCTGGGGCCTTCGATCAGCTCGCGCAGGCCTTCGGCGCGCACCATCGCAGGTCCGTTGCCTTGTGTACGCGCCAGGGCCTCGACCCGGTCCAGCACCTGTGCGGCCTCGGTCTGGCGTTGCATGAGCAGCATCGACTCGGCCTGCATGAGTCCGCATTCGAGGAAGGCTGGATCGAGCTCGAAGGCCCGGCCGAAGGCCTCGACAGCGAAGGCAAACTGCTCCTGGCGCCTGCGGCAGATGCCCATGGCATGCCAGTACCGCGCGCGCTCGGGCCGCAGCGCGATAAGCATGTTGAACATGCGGGCGGCGCGCTCGACGGCCCCCTGCTGCAGGAGGTTGTACGCGGCGGAATAGATACTGTTGAGCTGCGGCTCCGAGAAGCGCTGCGTCGCTGTCCGGAGGCGCTGCTGCAGTTCGCGCAGCAGCGTATCCAGGTCGAC
The DNA here is from genome assembly GCF_901827205.1 of Variovorax sp. PBS-H4. Classification (NCBI taxonomy): domain Bacteria; kingdom Pseudomonadati; phylum Pseudomonadota; class Betaproteobacteria; order Burkholderiales; family Comamonadaceae; genus Variovorax; species Variovorax sp. PBS-H4. Next base: position 2,012,331 of record NZ_LR594675.1, read on the forward strand.
GGATGCATCGGGCGCGGCGGGTTCGGCGGGCGCGGATTCGGCGCCTGGATGATGAGAGATCATCTGCGGCTCACATCCTCTGCGCGATCGCCTGGTTCGCCTTGGCGGCGTCGAGCAGCATCCCGCTGAACGTTTGCCGCGTCTCGCCGAGACCGGCGTACATGTTGTCGGCAAACGTGCTGTAGATGCCCTGGCCAATCTGAAGGATGTCGAACTGCTTGCCGGTATAGCGCGCTTCGGCGCTAAGGTCGGCGGCAATCTGCTTGAGTTGGGCTTCCCCCAGGTTCGCGAACCCCCCCAGGACCTTGCCAATGGCGTCCAATCCCGTGCGCCACGCTGCGGCTTCCTCGGTCGCGGCCCTCGCCTTGTTCAGTATTTCCTCTACCACCTTCAAGCCGTCGTCGATCTTTTTGTCTTTCGCGTCGAAGTCGGCGTCCTGCTTCTTCTTGGCGGCCACTAGCATGACCTCGTCCCTGTTGAGCTTGATCCTGGTTTCCTCGATCTCGGATTCCTGTTCGTTCAGGCGGGTTTCGGCGGCGTCGAGCTTTTCGATGGGAGAGGTGGACTCGAGTTCATCGCGCTCCTTATTCAGGGCATTGCGTTCCGTCCTGAGATCTGCTGATGTGGATTTCAGCTCGCCAGCCAGCATGGTCTGCCTCTCTTCGAACCCCGGCAGTCTGGCTTTTGCGGCAGCAACGTGCGCGGCGGAACCGTTGCCCGCGATGATTTCTCTGGCAGTGGCGACCTCCTGGTCATTGGTCTCGATCTCGCGCTCTAGATCGGCCTTCTTGTCCTCGAGCTCCTTGACGCTTTTCTCGTGCCGTTTCACGCCGTTGATGAGGTCTTGGCGCGTGGCCCTCGCCTCCGACATGAGTCCGTCCAGTTTCGCGTCGATGTCATTTTGCTTGGTCTTCAGGGACGCGATCTCCGCATTCTTGGCGTCCAGCGCGTCTTTGGCCTGCTTCTCCTGGGCAGCAAGCGTTCGTCCTTCGGTGGTCAATCGTTCGATTTCGCTCTGATCGACCTTCTTCCCGGCGTTGGCGCGTCCGGTGAGATTGTCCTGTTCCTCGATCAGGCGAGTCTTCTGGGCATCGATATCGACAACCGTCTGCTGGAGCTGGGCCTTCTCTCGCTGCTTCGTTGCGATGTCGGTTTGAACCGCGTCGCGGTCGCGCTCCAGGAACGGCGCTGCGGCGGCAGATCCGCCCCTTGCCGTTGTGTCGAGCAGCGTGTCGCGCTCGGCCTGCAGTCTGGCAACTTCGTCTTTCTGGAGCACATGTTGGTCTTGCAGGTGTGAACGGTAAACATCCACATCGACGCCGTCCGGGGCAGTAGCGCCGTCTGAGTCGTCCAGCTGCTTCAACTCCTTCGCGATTTTCTGCTCTTCCTGCTTGGCGGAGTCCAGCGTTCCCTCTTTGCGCTCCAGCTCCGCCTCGGCGGCATCGTCCGCGGCATCCTTCTTGTCGATCAGGACCTTTTCGCGTAGCTCGACGATCTCACCCTTGGTTTTCTTGGCGTCGTCCTCCAGCTTCTTGAGGTCCGTCTTCCTAGTCTCGATGGCCTCGGACCTTTTCTCAAAAGTGGTGTCGCTCTCGTCGCGGATCTTCGCCAAGTCGTCCTTCTCCTGCTTCAGCTTTTCTTCGTCGCGCTTGGCGCTAGCGGTCAGCTTTTCTCCTTGCGCCATCTTGGCAAAGCTCGCGATGCCTGCGCCCCCGCCGGCTGCGCCTGTCACGATCTGAGCGATGGCGCCTGCGATGTCGGCGTCGCGCTGCGCAGCGTTGGCTTTCTGGGTGTCCTCGCGTTCCTGAAATGCCTTGAGCACCATGTCCTGCACCTGGCTCTGGCTCATCTCCAGGCCCATCTTGCGCATCTCTCGTTCCACCTTCAGGCAGATCAGCATGGCAATGGCGATGATGCCGCCGATGTCGATGTCGAGCTTGTCCATCATCTCGTCAGTGAGCGCCCCCAGCGGGCCGTCGGGCGGCAATGGGGTGGACGGAAGGATTCTGTAGGCCGAGGTCGGGTAGCGCGCCAGGATCTTGACGAAGTCATCGAGGTCGGGCTCGGTGCCGCTCGCGGCGAGCCTGGCCAGCTCCAGCTGGTCGATGTCGGAGATTTTGGTGGGATCGACGGCGTAGTTCTTGCCGGGAAGGGAAAAAATAAGTGCGTAGGTCATTCGTGTTTCTCCTTGTCAAGACGCCGTCTGATTGATCTTGCGCGCGATGGAGTCGCGCACGTCGCCGAGCTCCTTCACCTGCTCGCTCATGGCGTCATAGGTTTCGCTCATGATGGCCACCAGCTTCTTGCATGACGCTTCCAGCTCGCGCAGGATCACCATGGCTACCTTCATCTTCTTCTCGTAGAAGAACTGCTCCGCCGTGGCGTTGGAACTCTCGAACTGCAGCTGCGCGATGTCGATGCCGTTCTTGCCCTGGGCGATGTCGCTGGCGCCGCCCACGATCTCGGTGGCTGACGAAAGGCCCTCGGACAGGCGGCCAAACCGCTCCCAGGTCTTCTGGCTGGCCTGGATCCCGAGGCGCACGGACTTCGTGCTCTTCTCGACCGCCTCGGCGGCGTTCTTTCCGGCGTTCACCATCGCCCTGACGCCGCAGCCGATCATGGCGACAGCAATTCCGATCTCGATGACCAGCGTCACGGCCAGTCTTTCCTTTCCCATCTCGTCTTCCGTCATGACCCTCATGAAAGGGTTCTTCTCGCGCGCGGCCAGCACTTGTTCCTTGCTCATGACCTTGCCGGTGGCGTCGATGATGTGGCCGTTGTCGTCCGTGCGCAGGATGCCGCCGTCGGCGACCACTTTGGCCTGCGCCATCTCGACGGCGAGTCCCCAGGAGAGACTCAACTGGTGCTCCTTGCCCATGGCATCCGTCGTGGTGATCTTTTTGCCGTCCATCTGCGCCTGCTTGATGGCCGTGTTGGTCAGGGTTTGCACGGCCATCACGACCCCGACCACGGCAAGGCCGACTGCGAGGCCACCGGTGACCACCGCGGCGCCTACGGCAGCCAGTACGGCGCCGATGACTGCCGCGACGGCCGACAGCCATTCGAGAACCATGGCCTTCTTGGCCGCTTCGGCAGCTTCCTTTGCCTTCTCGTCAGCCACCCTTTGCTGTTCCTGTGCCTTTTCGAAATCGGCCTTCTTCTGTAGTTTGTTGTTCTCGATCGAATCGAGATGGACCTTCATCTGAAGCGCGGTGAAAGTCGACTGCAGTGACGCTATGTAGCAGGAGATGCTGTCGATCTTGAGGTCCGGGGCGTCCAGTGTGGGAGGCCGCACGGTCTGCATCCACGCGGCGCCTGACGACGGTACATCCGCCAGCGCCAGCAGCGGTGCCTTGATGCCGATCGACGTCGCGGTGAAATCTCCCCACAGGCCGGTGAGGTTGACAAGGGGAGGAGAAGAATCGACTTTAGGCATGGCTCAGTTCCTTGGAGGGCTGTCGGGAGTGGAGTCGGGGGCACGGGTGTCCAACAGAGCCACCATCGCCTCGAGTCGAGGGACATGGTGGTTGTGGTGCGCATGCGCGCGCGCCTGGACGATCGCGTAGTCCAGCGCCTTGCGCGCCTGCGGACGCTCGCCGCGCGCGAGGTGACATTCGGCGATGTGCATCACCGGCGCCGGGTCGGTCAGGTCGAGTATGGAAGCGATGCTGTAGTACTTGAGCGCGTCCGCATGCTGCTGCTGCATCTGCAGGCACGCCGCCATGCCCATGTGATAGCGGCGGTCCCAGTGGTCGCAGATCACCAGGAAGCCGAAAAAGCGCATGGCTTCGGTGTACTTCCCCTGGCTGTAGTTGGTGTAGCCGAGGTGGTACATGGCCTTCTGGACCTCGGGCGATTGATCGGGCAGCGGACCGAGCGTCTGGCCCGAGGCCAGATGCTCCAGCATCGGCTGAATCATCTCGAGGTCGAATCGATCGGGATCGAAGTGCATCATTCGCCAAGTGCACGGAGGATGGCCTGCGCCTGAGTGCCCGCCTTCTGCATCGACGCGGTGGACGCCTCGATGTTGTTATTGAGGTTGGTCATCAGCGTATTGAGCCGCAGCTGCTGTTCCTGCGATACGCTGTTGAGGTCGTCGACGTCCATCTGCAGGTTCTTGAGCGCCGTGCCGCACTCTTCGACCGTCAGGTGCCACTCCCAAGGAGGCTGTGTGGTGAGGCTTGTGTAGGCGGCGGGATCAGATCCCATATTCGCGGCCAGGAGAAAGGCGGCTCTGAAGTCCTTCACTTCCTCTTCCGTTTTGCCGGTGAAGATCGTGTATTGATTGCCAGTCCCAGGCGCCAGGGGGCCAGCGTACTGGAGCACGTCGTTCAGCTTGGACATGTAGTCATGGTCCCTGGTCATGGCGTCCGCGGTCCCTCTGACTTTGACGGTCTGTGCGGACAGGACCTTGCCCAGCGCGACAGCCAGCAGCAGGAAGGCTCGCGCCCCTCTCCGCATGGAGTCCGTCACTGGCTCGGTGCCGTCGAGGAATGCCTGATAGTTCTTCTGGAACTCGGATACTGGTGGCGGCATGGCGTCATCCTTTGCGGACATCCGGGGAGCCGGATGGCGTGTCTTGCAGTTGATCGAGAAACGCTTCCGCATGGCGCTCGTCGTAGCGCCTCTGCTGGTCCTTGGCCAGTTCCGCGAATGGGCGGTCCTGCCGGACCTCGCGCAGCAGTTCGCCGGAAAGTCCGGTCAGCCGCGCGCCCTGGACACTCAACTCGGCGCTTGCTTCGTCGATCTTGTCTTTTAGATCGGCGCTCAGATCCGCGATGTCCGCGTCCTTGGCGCAGTACGCCCCCTCGCTCTGGTAGACCGCAACGTAGCTCGTCTTCTGATCGTTCCCGGCGCCGGTCTTTCGCGCGTAGTAGTCGATGCCGTCCTGGGTGTAGGCGAGCGGGTAGTCGCCACGGATCGTCGCGACATCTTCCGGCGACGTGAGGACTGGATGCGAAGCCGCGCCAGGAGCGCTCGACGTTTCGTAGCTGTAGAGCCACGTTTCCTGCGGCAGTGTCAGGCCGGAGTATCCAAGTGCTTGCAGGTCGGCCACGATCGTGGCGTCCGGCGCCTGCTGGGGAGGCAAGCCCTTGGCGCCGGCAGAAAAGGTGGCCAGTACCTTGCTCGTGCCGCCCGGCGTGTCGGGCAGTGCCTGCAGGCGCGACGCCAGGTCGTCGTATTGGTAAACCTGCATTGCGATCCGTATTTGGGCTGCGGTCGCGTCGATAGTGCTGCCCAATGCCTTGGAGATGGCCCCGTAACGAAGCGCCTGCAGGGCCCGATAGACCGCTAGCGGATCGTCGCCCTTCGTAATGTCGGTTTGGGCGATGGCGGCGCTGAGTGCGTTGATCGTCATGAGAGCTCCTTCCTTCGTTGCTGTTGTGTGGGTCGCCTCAGATCCGGCCGCCGCGAAGCGCGACGCGCCGGACAACGGGCCTCGTTTTGCCCGGTGCCTTGTGTCGCTGGACTTCGTCCTCGATGGCGCGGAGCTGCTCGTCGACCTCTGCCCGGGCCTTCTGCACGGCGTCTTCGCCGCCGAGCCGGCGCAGCTCTTGCAGGCACTTCTCTTCGTCGAAACCTTGTTCGGCGAAGAACCGATCGGCCTTGCCCAGGGTCTCTTGAGCCTTGGCGACCAGCTTTCGCGCCTGATCGATGGCTGCCTTGATATCGGGAAAATCGGGTTGGCTCATGTCGGTGGATTGGGATGGGTTGTCTTGAATGAGGACGCGAAGAAGGCAGACGGATGCACCTCTGCTACCTGACGAGGCCTGCCAGCACCTTTCTCATGGCTTCGATCAAAGCTTGCAGGAACCCGATCATTCGGTCGTATTGCTCCGTGACGTTCTGCAAGTACGCCATCTGCGTCTGGGACTGCTTGGTGAGATCGTCCTTGAGAGCGCTGAGCGAACCGATCCAGGTGGGCAGCAGCGATTTCATGTCGGTCACTGTGTACTTCGTCTGGCTCAAGTCGACGTCCCACTCTTGCCACGATTCCGGGTCCACCACGACGACCTGGCCGTGAGGGGGCGGGTGCAGATCCGCAGGAGGATGGCGCAAATTGAAGTACGTGCCGTCAGGCCGTTCGTAGACGCCTTCATCGCCGCTCGATGGATTCCAGTTGGGATACTCGGGAGGCACGCGCTTGATGTCTTCCAGATCGACGTCCACGAGGGTCTGGCGTATATCGATGACGTACCCCTGGTCGGCATACACCTTGGGCAAGGTGGTCGCAAACTCCATGTGGACCTGGTCGGGCGTCGCCTGGATGATGCCGGAGTCGTACAGCATCATGAGATCCTGGGCAGTGGGGCGGTTCGCGGCCCAGTTCTGGATCGAGCCGGACAGCGTTTCGATCGTCGTCAGAGCATGAGCGTCCCATTCGACCTCGGCCGAGTAGCCGTTGAGCTCCTTTGCGGAACTGACCATGAGTTTCGCGACTTGGCCTATGCCGACGCGCATCGAGTAGGCGTCTGAGTAGTCGCCGTCGGCGTCGGGGCCCGCTCTGTCGATCGTCCACACCTTGTTGGAGTTAGGGAGCGTGATTTCGACAGGTGTACTTTGTCCCATTGATATCTCCGATTTCAGGGCGGGCCAGCCGAGAATGTGGCCCGTCACCAATACGTACCCGCGAACGGGACCTGGTTCCCGGTCTGCTAGATGGATTCAAGCAAGTGCAATGGGAGGGACTCGGGCATGTTCCGCTGCGCGAGGAGCTGCGCTTGCACGACCTGGGCCGCGCCGGCTTCCGCGGCCACGATCTCTTGTCGGTCCGACTGGTGGTGGCGGTCCTGCCGCAGGCCTTCGTCGGGTTCGGTCGCCAGGGAAAGCTCCTCGTTCTCCGGCATCTCCGGCATCTCTGGCGATTCGGGCGATTCGGGCGCGGTCGGCCGTGCCATGTCTGCCTTGCTGGCGGCGCCGACTCCCTCGACACGCGGTGCCGGTGGCGTCTTGCTGCTGGCTTCGGTCCCCGACGGTGGCAACTGCTGTGCCGGCGGGGCGGCCGCCTGCTCTTGTGTCACGGCCCTGGTGGCGTCCTCGCGCATCTTCATTTCCATCTGCAGCTTGCGCTTGAGCCGCACACTGAGGACGCGCGGGTCGGGCAGTGCCGGCGGCTCTGGCGTCTCCGGCGTCTCCGGTGCGGCAAATCGGGCGGCAGCGTCCTGATCCTCATCCTCGTCTGCGGCCTCGTTCGGAGCGCGGCCGGCCTTGGCTTCGGTGGCACCCGTGAAATGGCCCTGCTGCTGCGATTCGAATGCGTCGTCGGGCGACCGCGCCGTGCCGGCCTCCGCTTCGTCCAGCGGCTCGGCCTGCCGCTCGCCTGCCGGCGCTGCATTGAAGCGCGGGTTCAGCGGGGACGGGGCGACCGGGGACTGTTCCGGTACCGCGCGGGGCATGTCGTTCGCTCCCTGCAGCAGCGCCTCGAAGTGATTTTGTTCAACTGCATGGAGGCCAAGCGCCATGGCGTTGGGACGCGTCTTGATCAGGACCGGCGGCTGATGCTTGTCTCTTCTGTCTATCCGGTCGCTCATCGAACTTCCTCTCGTGTTTCTCGTTGCGGGTGGGGTACTGGCGTGGCGCTCTCGTCGTTCGAAGCGGGCGCGGGAAATATCAAGCCTGTCTCGGCCCGGACAGAAAATCCGAGCAGGCGGCGCACGATCTCGTCCTGGTCATATGGCTGCGCGAGCAGGTAGAGGAAAGTGCGATCGTGGTCCGGCGGTTCCGCCCGGATGTTCACGTCGGCGAAGCCGCAGCCGCGCAAGGTGCGCAGGGAGGCCGTGTTGCTGTCGTATGCGGCGGTGAGCATGGTCTCGATGCCGCATCGGAATGCGTGCTCGCAGGCCATGGCGACCATCTGGCGCCCGAGTCCCTGTCCCTGCCAGTCGGTGCCGACCCAGATGCAGAGAAATGCTTCCGCATCGCTCACCGTGATTTCCACGGAGCCCACGAAGCCGTGCTCGCGATGCATCAGGGCGTAGGGGACCACGTGGCGATCGGAGATCCTGTGTTCGATCCAGTGCCGCGCCGCGCTCGGTTCCTCCAGCGCGGGCAGCATGGTCTTGGCGGCGATGGCCGGGTCGCGATACTGCCAGGCCAGCGCCTGCGCGTGCTCGACATGCAGGGGTTCCAGATGCAAGCCGTCACGGCCGGCGACCGGCACGTGCCAAGGGCCGCGCCACCCCTCCTTGCGCTGTGTCCAGCCCTCGTGCAGGCCGACTGCGACCTTGTTGTGAGGGGCGCGTGCCAGGACTGTGCCGGACAGGGAAAGTGCCTGCTCCAGGTCGCCGCGCGCAGCGTGGCAACAGGCTTCCAGAAGGTGGTCGGACGCCACCGATGCATCCAGTTCGCGCAACGCGTGGAGTGCCTTCATGGAGAGGCTGATATCGAAGCAGGCGTTGGCCACGCGGGCGAGGCCGCGAAGGCTGTCTGCGTCCCAGGGCTCGGTTGAGTTCGACCACAGGCGTGAGAGTGTCTGCGCGATGCGCGTCCGGTCCAGGCGGTGGTTCTTTCGCAGCGCGAGGATCAGGTAGGGCCAGACATTCCTGAATTGATCGACGGACTGCAATGCCATTGCGACGCCGGCAGCTGAGTCTGACATCTGCGTGTCCGCGGTCACCGACATCAGCGCGCGGGCGATGCGTGCGTCCGGGTCGATGCGGCGCGCGTTCCCGACTGCTGATTGCAAGGCGCTCATTGCATCTCCTGTGTAAGAACCTCGTCGGCGGGAGAGGCGTTCTTGCGCGTCGCGGCGGGGCGCGAATCCTCCGCGACGATCACGCGGGGCGTGATCAGGAATAGCCGCTCCTGCTTGCGGTTGGTCGCCGTGGAGTGGCCGAACAGAGCGCCCAGGACGGGCACATTCCCGAGCACCGGCACGGCATCGCGGTTCTGACTCTTGAATTCGGTGTTCAAGCCGCCGATGACGAGGCTTTGCGCTTCGCCGACCAGGGCCTGCGTACTGATGTTGCTGCGACGGACGGTGGGGAGGTTTCCGATCTTGAGATCCTGGATTCCGCCGTCCTCGATGTCGACGACCAACTGCACCGTGTGCTTGTCGGCGCTTCCGATGACCCGGGGCGTGACGCGCAATGTCACGCCCACCGTCACCGGGGTGACCTGCGCCACGCGCTCGCCCGTGGTCTGGATGTAGAAGGTGTCCGCCAGGTCGATGAGCGCGCCCATGTTGTCCTGAGTCAGGATGGACGGCCTCGACACGACCCTGGCCGTGCCCTTGCTCTCCATCGCGCGGATGCTGGCGAGGATGAAGTTGGCGGTGTTCGTGATCGCCGTCGTGCCGCTCGGAACACTGCCGCCTGCCAGGGTGATCAACCCCCTCTCCGAACTTGCAGCCAGCTTGCCAATCCCGGCGCTCCAGTCGATCCCCAGTTCCGAGATGTTCTCGGAATTGACGTCCACGATCATGGCCTCGATCTCGATCAGGCTGCTGGGAACGTCCAGGAAATTGATCAAGGCCTGGTAGATCGGCGCGTTCTGCGGCTTGTCCTTCACGATGATGGCGTTCAGCCTCGGATCCGCCTGGATGACCGGCCCTGTGCGAGTGCCGCCGGTTCCCGCGAAGGCCGCCGATCGCCGTGGTTCGGGGCGAGTCGATTCCCCCGCGGTGTCGCTCGCGGCCTTGGCCTCCGTGCGCAGCGGCGCGGCGAGCTCGACGATCTCGGTGCTGGCGCCGACGGTCGCGCCCCCGGCGATGAGGTTGCGCAGCACCGTCGCCACGCCCGGCGTCGAGATCTGCTTGTCACGGTACGAGATCACCCGGTCGTCCACGGCGGCGTAGCGCAGACGGTAGACCTGGATCTGCTGTTCCGGGCGTTGTTCGGGCAGCGCGTTGATGGCGGCTTCGATGCGCTCGACGTAAGACTTGGGGCCGGAGACCATGATGAAGCCGTTCTCCTCGATCTCGCTCCAGCCGAACTTGGCTTCCAGGAGGCCCATCTCGGCCATCACGCGGCGCAGGGTTTGCGCGCTCAACCCTTTGTTGGACAGCACGCGCGCCTGGCGCGATGCTGCGCGCGCCACGTGGAGGGTGCCGCTGTAGTGGTACCACATCAAGCCGTAGGTGGCCGCCAGCTGGTTGAGGAACTCGGTCGGGTTGGCCGCGGTCATGCGGCCGAGCACCGGAGCGGCTTCTTCGGGCAGCGGGTCATCCAGCTGGAGCCGCAAGCCGAAGGCCTGCGTGAAGCTCGTCAGCATCTTTTCGGCTTTCTGGCCGCTGTTGATCAACGTGAACGGGCTGTCCGGCCAAGGGATCGATGCCATGGGTTGCGGCGTCGCTGCGGCGAAGGACGAGGCCATGGCGCCGAGGAGCGCGGCTGCGATGACGCAACGGGACACGAGCTTGCGCAGGCGTGGGCAAAAGGACGTTTTCATTCCTGGCTCTCAGAGCGTGCCGAACCGCGCGCGCCAATCGTTCACTGCATCGAGGAAGTGCGCCAGGCTCAGCTCGAACTGGTCGGCGGATGCGTCGGCGGGCACGCAGACCTGCAGCACCAGCCGCTCCTGGTCGGGCGTGAGGGCCAGCCGGGCCGCCTCCTGCAACGGCCGCGCCGCCGCAGCCTGCAACGCCGACAGCATCCGGTCGTCGTCGTTGGCCGCGTTGGCGGAGAGCAGGCACAGCTGCGTCTCCGCGACGATGTCGCCGCGCGCGCTCGGATGCAGCAGCACGCGCGCGTTGCCGTCGAACAGCAGTGCCACCGCGCCATCGTGGCGGGGCGAACCCGGATCGATCCGGTTGCGCAGGAGGTAGCCGGCGAGGCCGGCATGCGAACGGCTAGAAATCATTGCGCAGCTCCTGTGTCTCCCAGGCGAGTTCTTCCTTCAGCCTGCGCACGGCCAGGAGGACTTGCGCAACCGGCTCGATGAACTCCGACGGGATGTACTGGTAGAGGTCCGCGCGGCGCATCAGGCCTCGCGCGAGAGGGACGTTCTGCATGATGGGCACCCCCACTTCCTGCGCGGCGCGTTTCATCGCTTCGGCGACGACACCCTGGCCCTTGGCCACCACGACAGGAAGAGGCGTTTCCCCGCTTTCGTAGTACAGCGCGATCGCCAGGTGCGTAGGGTTGGTCACGAGCACGCTGGCTTCCTTGGTGTGGCCCACCGATTCGCCCATGGCGATTTCCTTGGCGAGCTCCTTGCGGTGACCCTTCATGTGCGGGTCGCCCTCCATCTGCTTGTATTCCTGCTTGATCTCATCCACGGACATCATCAGTCCCTTGATGTAGTTGTACCGCTGCCATACCAGGTCGAGTACCGCGATGGCGGCGAATGCGATGAAGGTGCACTTGAAGAGGATCCACAGCATCTCGCTGAGCACGGCGCCCGATGCGGCGATGCCGGCCAGCGGCAGCTTCACCATGGTCTCGAGCGAATCGCGGACGACGAAGTAGACGATGAAGGACAGGAGGAGGACCTTGAAGATCGACTTCAGGAACTCCACGAGACTCTTCACGCTGAACATCTGCTTCAGATTGGCCAGCGGGTTCATCTTGTCGGCCTTGGGCATCAACGCCTTGAAGGAAACGAGCATCCCGGTCTGCACCGCTTCGACGAGGATGCCGACCACGATCACGATCAGGATGTAGGGCAGCAGGATGGAAACGCCCGACCGGAGCAGGGACGTGGTTGCGACGGCGAGGGCGGAGCGGAAGTCCTGGCCCGCCAAGTGGCCGGTCATCGCGAGCATTTCGGCGAACTGCGTGAAGATGTCGCCGCCGGCGGCCAGGGTGTAGCCGACCAGCGCGCCCATCATCACGACTTCGGTGAAGTCCTTGCTCTTGGCGATCTGCCCCTCTTCCCGCGCCTGGCGGATCTTGTGGTCGGTCGGGCGTTCGGTTTTCTCGCTCATCGGGACCTCGCCGCGGGAAAGACCTCGCTGGCCGTGCTCAGCGCCTGGGCGTACGTCTCGCGAAGCGTGGAGTACGTGACGTCGAAGAGAACGGGCGCATAGATCGCCAGCACCACCATGGCGACGGCGCTCTTGATCGGCATCGCGAGAAAGAACACCTGCAGTTGCGGCACGAAGCGGCTGATCAGCGCAAGTCCGCTTTCGCAGAGCAGCATCGCGAAGATCACGGGTGCGCCGAGCAACAGCATCAGGCGCATCAACTTGTCGAGCTGCTGCAGCAGCACCGGTGCGGCATCGAGCGCCGGCGCAGGCCATGCCTGGAACACCGGCCAGAGCAGGAAGCTGTCGTAGATCACGGACAGCACGAGCAGGAAGCCGCCGGTGACGAAGGCGAAGGTCACGATGGCCTGGTTGAAGAGCTGGCCGAGCGGCGAGGTTTCATGGCCCGTCAGCGGGTTGAGGGTCTGGCTGAGGTTCGTGCCGCGCTGCGTGTCGATGATGTCTCCCATCGCTTCGACGGCCCAGAAGGGAAGGGCCAGCACGAATCCGATCAGTGCGCCCAGCAGTGCTTCGCGCCCCATGATGAATGCCAGTTCATGGGCTTCCCTGTTCTGCGCGGCGCCTTCCGCCAGGCCGGGCATGAGCAGCATTGCGAAGCAGCCCGTAACTCCGACCCGCAGCATGGGCGGCAAGGCCTCGCGGCTGAGCAGCGGCACGATCGAGAACACACCGAGGATTCGCGGCATCGCGTAGCCGAAAGTGGCGATGAACTGAAGGGGGGCGTGGAAAAGGTCCATCGGCCTAGCGCGCAACGAGCGGGATGGCGTCGAAGAGCGTGATCGTGTAGTTGAAGATCTCGCCGCCGACCCAGCGCGCGGTCAGGAACAGCGTCAGGCCGACGGCGACGAGCTTGATCGCGAACGAGAGCGTTTGCTCCTGGATCTGCGTGAGCGCCTGCACCAGGCTGAACAAGGTGCCCACCACCGACGCCACGACGATGGGCGGCAGCGAGAGCCAGAGGACCAGCAGCAGGGCGCGTACCGCGTGGGAGACGACGTCGACGATTTCCATTCGGTGAGCCTCAGAAGCGATAGGTCATGACCAGGCCGTGCAGCAAGCGCGACCAGCCGTCCACCATGACGAAGAGGAACAGCTTCAAGGGCAGGGAGATCGTGACGGGCGAGACCATCATCATTCCCATCGCCATGAGGATGTTGGAGATCACGAGATCGATCACGATGAAGGGAAGGAACAGAAGAAAGCCGATCTCGAACGCGGCAGTCAGTTCGCTCACCACGAAGGCGGGTACCAGGATGACGAGGTCGTCCTGCCGCGCCGCGTCGGCCACCTTGGGCGGCCACATGCGCTTGGCCTGGTTCAGGAAGAAATCGCGCTGCTCCAGCTTGCTGTTGGCGAAGAGGAATTTGCGCATCGGCTCGGCGCCGGCCTTGGCCGCGGCGAGCAGCGCAGGCAAGTTGGCGGTAGGCGTCGGCTGTGACTCGAAAGCTTCGGCCATGTCGTAGCCCACCGGGGTCATGATGAAGACCGTCAGCATCAGCGCGAGCGAGTACAGGGCGATGTTCGGAGGCGCCTGCTGCACGCCGAGCGCGTTGCGCACGAGGGACAGGACGATCGAGATCTTCAGGAACGACGTCGTCGTGACAACGATGAGGGGAACCAGCGCCACCAGGCCCAGCGTGAATGCAAGGACGATGGGGTCGAGGTTGATCATGGCGCCTGGACTTCCGCGCCGAGGCGCAGTACGCAGACGCCGATGCGTCCCTCGATGTCGACCAGTTCCCCTTCGCCGATCAGCCGGCCGTTGGCCCGGATGCTGACGCTGCCGCGGGGATCGCGGCCGAGGTTGAAGAGGTAGCCGGGCTGCAGTGTTTGCAGTTCGGCGAGGGCGATCTCGCGGTCGCCGAGGTCGAAGGTAAGGCGGACGGGAACTCCGTCGAGAATGCCGGCCGCGGCTTCGGCCGCGTCGTCGGGTTCGATCATGATTTCGTGCACTCCTTGGATGACTTGCAACTGCTGGCCCCGAAGTTCGCAGTGCATGCCGATGCCTGGCCCCAGTTGCAGGACGACATGGCTGTCCGGGGAGATCAGGCTTTCGTCGAGCACGATCACGTCTCGCCGCGAGAGCTGCGTGACTGCTTCGTGGGAGAGATCCACCCAGCCCACGAGCAGGCTTGCGCGCACTGCGAGGTCCGGCCATGCGCTGTCGTCGGGCTCGAGGGGTTGTTCCTTCAGCGCGGCAGCCAGGTAGCGCAAGGCCGCCGCGTCCAACAGCAGTTCGCCGTCGATCCGCGTGTCCTCGGTCCAGGCCTGCCAGGCATAGCGCTCGAGGCGGTCCGCTCGCGGCGCATCGCGCGTCACGCCCAGCAACTGGACGTGCTTGCGCGTGGCGTGCTCGATCGAGGACGAGAGGTCCCCCAATGTGCCTTCGAGGCATGCGAGGATCAATTCGGGCGGCCAGGGGCCATCGACACCCGCGTCGAGCAGCCCGGCCGAGAGTTTTTGCGCGGCGAACTCCGGCAGCGCGACGAGGAGGCGGGCGCCGCCCCAATCGCATTCCACGTACCACGCCGCATCGGCGATGCCCGCCTCGCGCAGTCGCAGGCCGAAAGACCATTCCTGGCCGTTCCAGCTCGCGCGCACGGCGCTTCGGCGCCGGCACAGCACATTGCGTGCGCTCAGCGTGTCGCGCGCGATCGCGGGCAGCTTGAGGGGCTTCGCGGCGGCCATGGACGCATCGTTCACGCGCCGCCCTCTGATGCTTCGAAGTGGCCGATCCGGCTTTTATCGGGCCCGAAGAGCGCCACGCCGATCGGGCGTTGCAGACGCGCAGCCAGGTCCCTCGCCAGCGAGGGCAGGCGTGGAATGAACCAGGCCGGATTCGCTGATCCGTCGCAGTGGATGTCGACCTGCAGCATGCCGGAGCGCACTTGCAGCCGCAGCGTCGTGTGGGGCGCAACGTCCCTGCCGGGGATCACGCGCACCTCGGTGTCGTCGCCCTCCGTGTCGCGCTCCCACATGCTTTGCACGTGGTCCGCGAGGTCCGAAGCCGAAGCGCCGTCATCCGACGGTCCGGCCGAATGCGCGAGCCTGTCGCTTGCACTCCGAGGAGCGACATCGAGGAGCGCTGCGAAGCGGTCGGCGTCGTCGGCAAGGCCGGTGCGCTCGGTCGCGAAGCCGGTGTCTTCGCCCACAGGAAGGTACAGGGGGCCGAGATCAACCTGACGGGGCCTGCGGGTCATGCCTCAAGACTCTTCGGCCAAGTCCACGAATCCGCGGGCGCCGGCGCGCACGGGATGCTCCTCGAGTTCGAGGGCGGCCTGCAGCTCTTCTTCTTCCTGCTGCCGTGCGACGGCCTGATGGTGCAAGTCGCGGAACTTGTCGCATGCCTGGGCGGCCATGCGCCACGCGGCGGTGGCTGAATCCATGGCCTCGCGCTGCCGCTTGCGCGCCTCCTCCGCCTGTTCGACGGCCTGCTCGTCCTCTTGCTCGATCTGCTTCATCGCGACGACCTCGGCATGCACGTCATCCAGCTCGCGCACGACGATGGCGCGCGACAGCAAATCGCGGTACATGGCTTCCTCGCGATCCTGGTGTTCCTGCTTGCGGGTTTCATGCGTCTGCCTGGCCTGCCGAAGGGCCTGCGTCGCGTGCTCGAGGTCATGCCTGGCCTTTCGCAGTTCCCGTTCGCGCCCTTCCTCGCGAATGCTCTTGATGCGCAGCAGACCTTGTAGCGTGTCCACGAGCGGCCTTCAGGGATACTCGTCGCAGCCCGATTCGCGCAGTAGAGCGCGGATCGCGGCGCGGGCGCGCGAGATGCGGCTGCGAACGGTTCCCACCGGGATCCCGAGCTGCAGTGCAGTGTCTTCGTACGACAGCCCATCGACGCAGACGAGGATCAACGCTTCGGCCATGCCGACAGGCAGTTCGTCCAGCTTGCAGGCGACGATGTTCATGGCCTGGCGGCGTGCCAGCAGGTCGAATGGGTTGCCGGTCGGATCCTCCTGCTCTTCGAGGATGTCGGCGGACTCGAAGACGTAGCGCCGCTGGGGTGAACGATTGAGGTGATTGCGGATCAGGTTGGTGGCGATGCCGAAGGTCCAGGTGGAAACCTCGGCTTCGCCGCGATAGGCGGTGAAGCTCACCGCGGCCTCCACCATCGCCTGCTGGGCGACTTCTTCCGCGTCGGTCTGGTTGCCCACGCGGCGCAGCACGAAGTAGTGCAGGGCAGCGCCGTAATCCTTGACCAGGCCCCGGAACAGCTTCTCCTTGTCCTCCGCCTCGATGGGCTGCCGCGGCGGTCGCGGCGCTGGTTCAGGACCGCTGATCGGGTCGAACCGGATCGGACTCGGGCATTCGTGCATGGGTATGACGTGCGTCATTGAAGGCCAATCTAGGCAGGGAGCGATAACGAATCGATAGCGGCTTGCGAGTTGTGCGCGGTCTGCATGACGACCCGTGCGCTTGCGTGACCTAGATCACAGCCTGCGAGCCTGCTGCGTGGCGAACGGGTCAAGAGAGGTGGCGAGCCGCTGAAACATGTTGTGCAGTCTGCTTGCAGACGGTTGCACTTTCCATGGGGCTGATGGACTAGGCCGTCGTAGGCCTTCACGGCGCTGCGCGCGGCCGGATGCTTGTGGAACCATGGCACGACACGCGTTACCCACCGAAGCACTCAATCCCTTGAAGGGGTCTCCCGACATGACAAAGGTCAGCAGCGTTCCCTCGCATTCGATTCACGGCTCGGTCCCGGCCGCGACGCGGGGTGGCGACGCGCTGGGCGCGCAGGGCCGTATCCAGGGCGCCCCCGCCAGGCTGGTGTCGCCACCTGCCCGGGTCGCGGAGAAAGCCATTGAAGGCAATGCGCAGCGCAAGCGCGATCCGTCGCGGCTGCTGGAGCACTGGCGCGGGATCGCGGAGCAACCGGTACGCCCGATGGCTCGGGCCGAAGTGCTGCAGCGCGCGCGGACGACCGGGATCCGGCCTGGGCGTTTGGCGCGGCAAGCCATCACTGCACTGCGCAAGGGGAAAGGGTCAGGCAAGGCCGGCTACGCGGCGCTGCACTTCGCGCTGTCGCTGCTGGATGAGGACATCGACGATGACGAACGCGTCGCGCTGCTCACGCCGGTGGGTGAGGAATTCAGCGATGCGGAGCATCTCGCGGAGCGCCTGTGGGAGATCAACGACCCCGAGGAGCTGGCCCAACTGCTGAAGGAGGCGTTGCCCGAGGGCAAGCTCGGCGATCCGAAGGCGCTGCTCGAAAAGATCAAGGGCCTTGGCCGAGACCGGTCCGCGCTCATGGACCTGCTGGCCGAGATGCAGGGCATTCCTAGGCATTTCAAAGACAAGGAAGAGCGCGAGGTCCTGCGTGCGGACATCGAGAATGAGCTCCACGAGCTCGAAAGCGGTGCCGACACGCGCGATGTCGCCTTCTTCAAATTGGCCCACCTGGCGGAAAAGCAGCCCAATCCGCTGGAGTTCCTGGAGACTTCCCTCAATGTCGCGAAGAAGGAACCGAGCACCTGGATCGAGCTCCTGCGCTCCATCCTGCGAGGCAATCCTTCGGGTGCGACCTCTTCCGACACGTTCAGGGGAACCGTGCACCACCTCATCCTGACTCTGGGCGTCGAGATGGGGGCGATCCGCCGTAACGAAGACGATCGTTTGAGGGTGATCAACGCGCAACTGCAGCGGGTCTACACCGTCCACTCATTGCTCGACTACCTCTCGGAACTGTGCGGCCAAGTCGATCGCTCCATCGAGTTGCAAGCCATCACATGAGCGATCCATCGGCCATCGAGATGACGCGTTTGATCGACGGTGTGCTGGACATCCTCGGCACCGGGACACCGATGCCCAGGCACTTCGACCGGCTGACAAAGGATTGCAAATTGCCGGAGGGTGTGCCGACGATCGTGTTCCTGACCGGCTTGAAGCGGGTCCTGGCAGAGCTGCCGGAGCAAGCGTTCGACGATCGCCAGATCCGGTTGGCAACGCTGGATGCCGTGCAAGCCGCGCTGGACGAGGCGATCGAGCAAGAAGAAACTCGGCTTGAATCCGAGAGCCAGCACGAGGAGGGATGATGGATTGGGTCGATCACGCCATCGACTCGTTCGGCCAGTCGACCGGGATCCCGGGACTGCGGCTGGATGATCAGGGCTGCCTGAGTTTCATGGTCGAAGGAGATCGCCAGCTCACGCTGGTCGACCTGGCACCTGGTGGGGGCGATGAAGTTCTCGTCATGGTCCAGGCGCCTTTGCCGCAGCCGCGGAGCATGGCCGTGCGCGCGGCGCTGCGGTTCGCGGACTTCCGCGTCAGCCTGGGCGATGCGCCGCAGGTCGCCCTGGACGGCGACCAGCTCGTCGCGACGCTGCGCATCGCGAGGCCTTCCTTCCTGCCCAGCACGCTCGAGGAAGCGGTGCGTGCCTTGTTCAGGTTTCACGAGCGCGTCGCGGACGCGGGGGGCATGTCATGAGTATCCAGCGCGCCGGCAGCAGCCTTTTCAAGTTCGACAGCGGTATCGACCTCATCGTGCGTGGGGTGCAGGCCGAGCCCTTGCCCGCCGGCGAACTGGGGCCGGCTTCGGCTGCACAGAAGTCGCTCCTGGACCAGCTGTATGCGCTTCCCAATCTCGAGGACTATCTCTGGAGCCAGGTGGCGCCCGACATCGGTGAAGCGTCGCTGCTGCTGCCTCACCGGTTCTGGCAGGCGGTGAACGGCGCGCGCGAGCGCCTGCTGGCCGCCGCGGAACGCGATCCACGCAACGCGAGGCTCCTCCAGCGAGCGGTGGCCGTGCTCGATGACCAGAGCGAGCTGGTCGGACTGCTGCAGCAGTACCGGCTGACCTTGGTGCCGGGCTGAGCATGGCTGAGCATCGCGACGAATCCCTCGATGTGCTGCAGCTGCTGAGCCAGCTCTACCTTCGGCATGGCCGGCCGGACAGCGCGCTGGCGTTGCTGCGTGCCGTGTGCGTGCTCGCCCCCGACGACCGGCGCGCATCGCTCACGCTGGCGCACGCCGCGACGCGGGCCGGGCAGCCGCGCGAGTCCGAGCGGGTGGTCGACCGGCTGCGCGACGAAGGCGAGCCATCGCCGGTCCTGGACCTGCTTGAGGGCCAGGCTCTCGCCGCGCAAGGCCGCCATGGCGAAGCCGAGCAGGCCTTCGAGAATTTCATAGAGCGACGATTGGCCGAACAGCGCAGCCTGAAGGGAACCGGACGATGAAGATTTCCCAGGGGACGCGGCGGATCGTCCAGCTGCTGGTCGACCGCAACGACCTCATCATGGCCGCGCTGATCGTCTGCATCATCTTCATGATGATCCTGCCGCTGGCGACCTGGCTGGTGGACGCGTTGATCGCGGTCAACATGTGCATCTCCGCCATTCTGCTGATGGTGGCCATGTACCTGCCCAGCCCGCTGGCCTTCTCGTCGTTTCCTTCGGTGCTGCTGGTCACGACGCTGTTCCGCCTGGGCATCGGGATCGCGACGACCCGTCTCATCCTGCTGAACGGCGATGCGGGGCACATCATCTACACCTTCGGCAACTTCGTGGTGGGCGGCAACCTGGTGGTGGGCCTGGTCGTCTTCCTGATTCTCACGATCGTGCAGTTCGTCGTGATCACCAAGGGTGCGGAGCGGGTGGCGGAAGTGGGTGCCCGTTTCTCGCTCGACGCCATGCCGGGCAAGCAGATGTCCATCGACGGCGACATGCGTGCGAACGCCATCGACATGGACGAGGCGCGCCGGCGGCGCGGGCTGGTCGAGAAGGAGAGCCAGCTGTACGGCTCCATGGATGGGGCGATGAAGTTCGTCAAGGGCGATGCCATCGCGGGGCTGATCATCGTGTGCGTGAACCTGCTCGGCGGCATCCTGATCGGCACGCTGCAGAAGGGCATGACGGCATCCGATGCGATGCGTGTCTATTCGATCCTGACCATCGGCGACGGCTTGATCGCGCAGATCCCTGCCCTCTTCATCTCCGTGGCGGCGGGCATGATCGTGACGCGGGTAACGACGGGCGAGGGCCCGTCGAACGTGGGCCGCGACGTGGGTGCGCAGCTCTTGTCCCAGCCCAAGGCGCTGATGATCGGGACCGCGATCATGATCGGGTTCGGGCTGATCCCCGGCATGCCCACGTTCACATTCCTGGCCCTGGCCGCGGTGTTGGGGGTGGTGGGCTACACGCTGCACAAGGGAGAGACGCAGACGGTGGACGCGTCGGGCAAGACGACGACCGTCCCGGGCGTCAACCTGTCCGGCGCAGGCAGTCCGGCCGGCGGCAGGAAAGACGCGGGGCCGGAGACTTTCCAGCCCACCGTGCCGCTCATGGTGGATGTGAGTGCGCAGCTGGAACGTGTGTTCTCGGCTGCCGTGCTGAACGAGGAGTTGATCAAGGTTCGCCGCGCGCTGTACTACGACCTGGGCGTGGTGTTCCCGGGCCTGCAGTTGCGCTTCAATGAGCAACTGCAGGGCGAGGCCTATTCCATCCTGGTGGGCGAGGTGCCGGTGTCGCAGGGGCGGATGCGGCCCGAGCACCTGCTGGTGCGCGAGTCGCCGGAAAACCTGACCGCACTGCAGATTCCGTTCGAGAAGGACGCCAAGTTCCTGCCGAACCTGGACTCGATCTGGTCCCCGGCGAGTCTCGGTGCGACCATGGCGAAGGCCGGCATCGCGTTCCTCGAGCCCACGCAGATGCTGAGCTACCACATCGCCTACGTGCTGCGAAAGCACGCGGCGGAATTCGTGGGCATCCAGGAGACGCGGGCGATTCTCACGGAGATGGAGTCGAAGTTTCCCGAGCTCGCCAAGGAGGTCGCGCGGGTCATGCCGATCCACAAGATCGCGGAGATTCTCCAGCGCCTCGTGTCCGAGGAAATCTCGATCCGGAACGTGCGGGCCGTCATGGAGGCGCTGGTCGACTGGGGGCAGAAGGAGAAGGATCCGGTCCTGCTGGCTGAATACGTCCGCATGGCCCTCAAGCGCTTCATCAGCCACAAGTTCTCGGCCGGGCAGAATATGCTGCCCGCCTACCTGTTGTCCCCGGCCATCGAGGACCAGGTGCGCACTGCGATCCGGCAGACATCGGGCGGGTCCTATCTTGCGTTGGAACCGGCAGCCAGCAAGAAGATCGTGGCCGCGGTGAAGTCGGTGGTAGGCGACACCTCGACCGCGGCACAGAAGCCCGTCCTGCTCACATCGATGGACATCCGCCGCTACGTGCGCAAGCTGCTCGAGCAGGACACCGGTGACCTGGCGGTACTGTCCTACCAGGAACTGACGCAGGACATCAACATCCAGCCGTTGGCGAGGATCTCGACATGAACGTCGCCGATGGCATCGAGCTGCGCGTACTGCATGGACCTCAGGCAGGCGCGCGGCTTCCACTGCAACCCGGGGAGGGCTACACGATCGGGACGGCGGATACGTGCGCGATCGTCCTGGGCGGCGCGCAAGTCGCTGAGGAACACGCGCGGATCAGCGTCGACGCGGACGGCATTTCCATCGAGCCTTTGGAGGGACGGGTCCTGAGCTTGGCTGGCGAGGAGATCGAGGCGGGACTGCTGCCTTTGGGAACCGTGCTGCAATTCGGTCTCGTCAAGCTCACGGCCGCGCCGGTGGACGACGAATGGCCGGCCGATGAAGCGCTGCAGATGCGCAGCGCGTCCGTCGCGCCAGCCGATGAGGAAGAGGAACAGGACCTCGGTGAAAGCGCCCCCGCGGTACCGGTAGTGCATCCGCCCTTGTCTTCGCCCAGCTTCGGCGCTCGAATACTCCAGTACGCCGAAGCGCGCCGGTATGCTGTGTACGGCGCGATCGTCCTGCTCCTTGGAGTGGCCGTGTTCGCGGCCATCCAGCGACCCGCGGAGGCGACTGGCGGCACCTTCGCGGCATCGCCGGGGTCGGTGGACCCGGAGGCCAAGCCTGCTGCCACGGATGCGGAAAATGCCGCGGCGTTGGCGGCGGTGCTCAAGAACTTTCCCAAGGGCTCGCTGGAAGTGAAGCGGACCGAGGTCGGGGGATGGGCGGTGGAGGGCAGGCTCCGGACCGACAAGGAATTGCAGAAGCTGCGCGAGGGCGTGTCCATGCTCGACGTGCCTGTCGAAGTCAAGGTGATGCTGGACGCTGAACGGCTCGAGGCCGTCAAGCGCTTCGTCCAGAGCCAGCGTTCTCCCGGCCGGCTCGACCTGCGCATGGAGTCGGGCGCCGGCGACGTGCTGCGGATCGTGGGTTCGGCCTCGAGCGCAGAGGAGGCCGCGGCCTTTCCTGAACGGGCTCGTGGCGAGCTCGCTGCGTTGGAGCCGATCGAGTTCGACATTCTGCGGCCGGAGCAAATCCGGCAGCGGTTCATGGATCGGCTGCGTGAAGCGGGCGTCGACGGGAAGTTCAAGGTGACAGCGACGGAACCGGAACTCGAGCTGCGCGCCGTTCTCAGTCCCCAGGACACGCGCACCTGGGAGGGGCTGTTCCTGGATTTCACGCGGCGCTACGGCAGCACACTCAAGATCAATGCATTGGTGGAGCCGGAGCGGGATGCGATCGCAGCGAACGTGGCGGCTGTTGTTGGCGGCGCGTTCCCCTACATCGTGACGACCAGCGGACAGCGCGTTGCACCTGGCGGCGCGCTCGCGGGCAGTACGGTCGTCGCCGTGCGTGACGGCGAGATCGTGCTGTCCGACGGCACCCGTTTCCGCTATGGACCTTGAAAGGCAAGCAAAAGCATGACATCCCAAGAAGAGCAACCCGGCTTCGATGTGGAGCAGCGACTGTGCGACGACGCGAGCGGCCAGTATCGCGCTGAACTGCGCGTCAGGCTGAGAGAAATGCAAAGCGCCTGCGCAATTGCAAAACGCCAGCTTCATGATCGCGACACCTACCGGCGGATAGAGGCGGCCATGGCCGCGGTGGGGGCCGCTGCCGCCGTGCTGGAGCTGATGCCCCCTCCCAGCGCTGCCCGGCCGCAGTAGCGTGCGGGAACCGAGGTGCAAGCCGCGTTACTGAATACAGGGTGGTGAGTGGCGGTTCGGCCATTCTCCATCGAGGACGATCAATCAACGGAGCGAACTATGGGTGCACCAAAGAGTGGTAACGGGGTCAGTCTGGGAAGTATGGAAGACATGATGATGCAGCCGATCATCGAGTCCGAGAAGGATCTCAAAGCGGTTCTCAGCGAGATCAAAAGCGGCAAGGACGTGGACGCGGCCCAGCTGCTTTACTACACCAACGAAGTCAATCAGAACAGCCTGACAGTCAACATGTGCAACGCGATGGTGAAGGAGCGTGGCGACACGCTCAAGACGTGCACCCAGAAGTGGTGATGCGGGCCGGAGGCGGCTACTTGCGCGTGACTTCGTTGGACGGGGCGCCGACGTGCGTCGCGGGCCTCCCGCTTGAAGGCGGGTCCACCAGCTGACGAAGGCCCAGCCGGTCTGCGGCGGCGATCGCTTCCGCGCGCGTGTTGACGCTGAGCGCCGACAGAACCGCGGCAACGTGGGCCTTGACGGTTCCCATGGCGAGGTTGAGGTTTCGGCAGATCTGTTTGTTGGAGTTGCCTTCGAGGAGTTCGCGAAGGACGTCGATCTGCCGATGGGTCAAGCCCTTGGCGGATGCTTGGGTCGAAAAGCTTGCCGTGGTGCGCGAAGGGAGCTCGTCGGCCTCTTGGGGGGAACCATCGGAAATGAATGGCTCCGGCGGTACGTAGATCCCGCCGTCCAGGATGAAACGCAGCGCACTCAAGAAGATCTGCTTGCCCGACGACTTCGGAATGAAGCCGAGTGCGCCCTTCTTAATGGCAGCCTGGACTGTCTTCATGTCGTGCGTCGCCGACACGACGACCAGGCGCGCGGCCGGACATTGCGCCAGAAACACATCCAGACCCGACAGACCTGCCGCACCAGGCATGCTGAGATCCAGCAGGATCAGGTCGATGTCCGGGCTGGCATGGAACGTTTCGATGGCCTCGGTCAGCGTGGCTGCCTCCAGAACCTGCGTGTGGGTGCCGATCTGGAGCAGTGCCAGCTTGAGTCCCTCCCTGACCAGATGGTGATCATCGGCCACCAGGATCTTGAGTTCGACGTCCCCCGCGAGGCGATCCGCTTCGGAGGCGGAGATCGAAGAGCGCTCGAACGTCCTCTTTGCGGAGATCATGTTGTGGGTCATACGAAGGTGCCATCCCGGCAATCTCGATGGTCGAGACTCGCGTTGCTGTGGATTAGTTCATGCTAGCACCCTTTGGATTCTTTTCCATGTGCGTAATGCGCGTCCTGCGCCGGCGATGACTCTGGTGCATGTAGTGAAGTGTCTCCATAATCGAACGCCGCGAGTGGGCGCACAGCCGTGGCGGAACTGCGCATGACAAGGAGCACTTGCAGGTGAGTACGGGCATGATCCCTCACGCGCCGCATATCCTGCTGGTGGAAGACAACCCGGCAGACATGCGGTTGACGCTGGAAGCCTTGAAAGAGGGCAACGTGCGCTGCAACCTGCACTGGGTCAAGGATGGTGTCGAAGCACTCGACTACCTGTACCGGCGCAACGGGTTCGAACACTCGGTCAGGCCCGACTTGATCCTCCTGGACCTAAACCTGCCGCGACTCGATGGCCGCGAAGTCCTCGCCGATATCAAGGCGCATCTCCAGTTGCGCCGCATCCCCACCGTGATCCTGAGCACGTCGAAAGAGGAGGAGGACATCCTTCGCTGCTACGACCTGCATGCCAACTGCTACATCACGAAGGATCCGTTGAATTTCGAGAGTTTCCTCGAGGTGATCCGGGCCATCGATCGCTTCTGGTTGTCACTCGTGACGCTGCCGCGGCGCGCCGGCGAACAATAGCGGCCCGTTCCGGGTATGCAAGGACTCTCGCAAGACATCCTGCTGGTGGAAGACAGCCCCGGCGACGCGCGACTGTTCCGGGAGCTGCTGATCGACGAAGTGGGCCGTGACGGCTTCCGCATGCGCGATGCACGGACGCTCGCCGAGGCCTTGCAGCGCATCGGCGAGCAGCGGCCGGACATGGTGGTGCTGGACCTGTCCCTTCCCGACAGTTTCGGACTCGACGCGCTGTTCAAGATCCAGAGCCAGGACGCGTTGTTGCCCATCGTCGTGTTGACGGGCAACGAGGACCAGGCCATGGCGCTTCGAGCCGTGAAGGCGGGCGCGCAGGACTTCCTGGTCAAGCAGGAGCTGTCGGGTCGCCTCCTGGTCAAGACGCTGCAGTATGCGCGCGAGCGCAAGCACAACGAGGCCAGGCTCAGAGTGAGCGAAGCGCGCTTTCGCAGCCTGGCCGAGCTCTCGTCCGACTGGTATTGGGAGCAGGATGCCGCGCATCGGTTGACCTATCTTTCCGATGGCCTGCTGGAGAAGTCGGGCGTGAGTCCCGCAGCCTTGCTGGGCCGTCGTTGGGACGAGGTGTCCCCGGGTGGTGGGGATGCGGTCTGGGGCGCGCTTCGGGTGGCATTGGCCAGCAGGCAGCCCTTTCAGGACCTTGCGTTTCCGCACGCGACCGATGGCGCGGAGACCTTGCACATCAGCATCAGCGGAGTGCCGATCTTCGAAGAAGGGTCCTTTGCGGGATACCGCGGCTTGGGCAAGGACGTCAGCTCGCGCGAGCGCGCGGCGGCCCAATTGCGCGGGAGCGAGGAGCGCTTTCGGCGCATGCTGGACACGGGCCGCGACGGCATCCTGATGCTGGGCGCCGATGGCCTGATCTCGTTTTGCAATCGACAGGCCGCCAGCCTGCTCGGGCGGGAGGCGCTCGAGCTCCAGGGGCTCCGACTGGACGAAATGCTGGCGCGAGAGCCTTCGACCGGCGCGTCCTCGGGGCATGACCCGCAGGGCGAGCACGGCGTCGCGGTCAGGCGCGCTGACGGAAGCATTGTGTTCGTGATGGAGTCGCTCTATCCGATGGCTGGCCTGGATGGCGTGCACGTCGGGACGCTGGCGATCTTGACGGACCTGACGGTCCACAAGCAACGCGAGGAGCGTGTGCGTGAGCTCGCCGCGCTCGCCGCTCAAAAAAGCGAGGCGGAACGCGTGAGCCACGCGAAATCCCGTTTCATGGCGGCCGTGAGCCATGACCTTCGGCAGCCCATGCACGCATTGGGGCTGTTCATCGACGACCTCAAGAGCGCGAAGCTGCCCGAGCGCGTGTATCCGGTCCTGGACCACATGGAGTCCGCGCTTCACTCCACGCAGTCGCTGCTCGATTCGATCCTGATCATGTCGAGATTGGAGACGGGGATGATCGCCCCGAACTTCATGGCCTTTCCGCTGGAGCCGCTGCTTGCAAGGCTGCGGGCGGCATTCGGGCCCACGGCGCGGCAGAAGAAGCTTCGGTTCGTCGTCGCGTCCTCGCCGGTGACGATACATAGCGATCCGGCGCTGCTGGAGCGCGTCATGGCCAATCTTGTTTCCAACGCGCTGAGGTACACCGAGAAAGGCGGGGTCATCGTCGCATGCCGTCCGGACGGCCCGGATGTGCGGCTTGAAGTCTGGGACAGCGGAATCGGTATTCCCGCCGAGCACCAGGAAGCCATCTTCCGTGAGTTCTACCGGATCGAGAGAGGCGAGGACGACCGAAGCGGCCTCGGCTTGGGCCTGGCCATCGTGCGCAGCTGTACCCAGCTGCTGGGATGCGCCGTGCAACTGCGGTCCGTGCCGGGCAGAGGTTCCAGGTTCTCGTTGCGCGTTGCCTTGAGCGAGGCGCGCCAGGAGCCGTACTTGGCGGTGGTGGAAGCCGTGGCGCCGGACGACCCGGCCGGCGCTCGCTTCGATGGCCTTCGGGTGCTGTTGATCGACGACGATGCGTTGATCCTCGAGGGGACGCGAAAACTCCTGGAGCGCTGGGGATGCCACGTCATCTCGGCACTATCGGGCGCCCAGGCCGACGCGCTGATCGAGCACCAGGCCGTGTTGCCCGACCTGGTCATCTCCGACCTCCGGCTGGATGACGGCGAACTGGGCACGGAGATCGTGGCCCGCATACGTCGCCGATACAGGCCGGGGCTGCCGGCGGTGCTCGTGTCGGGCGACACGTCGTTGCAGACGGCGCGCTTTGTCCGCCAGCATGGCCTGACGCTGCTCTACAAACCGCTTGCTCCGGTACGCCTGCGCACCGTCATCGGCAAGCTTTGCAGTGAATAGACTGCGGCACTCGCCGAGGCCCGGTGGCGCGGTGACATGAGCGAGGCTGCTGGAACCTCAATGGCTGTCCCGAGGCACGAATGCGCCACGTCGTCCCACCAGGAAGTCGAGGTCGCACCCCTCGTCCGCCTGCAAGACATGGTCCACGTACAGCTTCCAGTACCCCGATGAGATCTGCGGCTGCAAAGGGAGCCAGTCCGCGCGTCTCTTCGCAAGCGTCTCGTCGCTCACGTCCAGGTGCAGCCGGCGAGCGGCGACGTCCAGCTCGATGATGTCTCCATTGCGTACCAATGCGAGTGGCCCGCCGGCCGCGGCCTCCGGCGCCGTGTGCAGTACCACCGTCCCGTAAGCGGTGCCGCTCATCCGCGCATCGCTGATACGGACCATGTCGGTGATGCCCTTGCGCAAGACCTTGGGCGGCAACGGCATGTTGCCCACCTCGGCCATGCCCGGGTAGCCCTTCGGGCCGCAGTTCTTCAGCACCAGCACGCAGGTCTCGTCGACGTCGAGGTTCTCGTCATCGATCCGGCGTCGGAAGTCCTCGATGTCTTCGAACACCACGGCACGGCCGCGATGCTTCATCAGCGCGGGCGTGGCCGCGCTCGGCTTGATCACTGCGCCACGCGGTGCGAGGTTGCCGTGCAGCACGGCAATGCCGGCTTTCTCCTTGAAGGGCGCGGCGAGCGGCAGGATCACTTCGCCGTTCCAGTTCTGCGCGGCGGCAATGTTCTCACCCAGTGTCCTGCCGCTCGCCGTCAACGCATCGAGGTGCAGGACGGAGGCGATCTCCTTCATGACGGCTGGCAGCCCGCCGGCGTAGCAGAAGTCTTCCATGAGGAAGCGCCCCGAAGGCTGCAGGTTCACCAGGCACGGCATCTCGCTGCCCAGCCGGTCGAAATCATCCAGCGCCAGTCCCACCCCGATGCGGCGCGCGATTGCCACCAAGTGGATCACGGCGTTGGTGGACCCTCCGATCGCGGCGAGCGTGCGGATCGCGTTCTCGAAGGCCTGGCGCGTGAGGATCTGCGACAGCTTCACGTCTTCACGCACCATCTCGACGATGCGTCGGCCAGCCATGCGGGCCAGCACGTTGCGCCGGCCGTCCACCGCGGGATACGCGGCGTTGCCGGGCAAACCGAGCCCGAGGGCCTCCACCATCGAGGCCATCGTGGATGCCGTGCCCATCGTCATGCAGTGCCCGTGGCTGCGATGCATGCAGCTTTCCGCCTCTTGGAACTCGGCCAGCTCCAGCGTCCCGGCACGCACCTGTTCGCTCATCTGGAACAGGCCGGTGCCGGAGCCCAGCTCCTGGCCGCGCCACTTGCCCGAGAGCATCGGGCCGCCCGAAACGCCGATGGTGGGCAGGTCCACCGAGGCCGCACCCATCGTCAGCGCCGGCGTCGTCTTGTCGCATCCCATGAGCAGCACCACGCCGTCGATCGGGTTGCCGCGGATCGACTCCTCCACGTCCATCGACGCCAAGTTGCGATAGAGCATCGCGGTGGGCCGCATCAGCGTCTCGCCAAGCGACATCACCGGGAACTCCAGCGGAAAGCCGCCGGCCTCGTAGACGCCAATCTTCACCTGCTCGGCGAGCGTGCGGAAGTGCGAGTTGCAGGGCGTGAGCTCGCTGAAGGTGTTGCAGATGCCGATCACGGGCCGGCCGTCAAACTGGTCATGCGGCAGGCCCTTGCCCTTCATCCAGCTGCGATGGACGAAGCCTTCCTTGCCCTGGCGGCCGAACCACTCCTGGGAGCGCAGCTTGTTCTTCGGTGCGCTGCTCATGCGGGCTGCCGGTGGCGTACTGCCGGGTGCGGAGCTGCCAGCCGCCCACCGTGGCCGGGGAACAGCTTTTCGCGCAAGGTGCCTTCCGCGTACGACGTCTTGAAGGCGCCGCGCGCCTGCAGCTCGGGCACAAGGAGCCGGCAGAAGTTTTTCAGAACGAGCGGCTCCAGTGCGCGCGTGATGTTGAGGCCTTCAACCCCGGTGTCCTCGCACCACGCGACGAGCTGGTCGGCCACCGACGATGCGGAGCCCGCCAGGAACAGGTCGCGCCCAGGGCCGAACTGGCCCAGGTCGCGCAAGGTCAGCGGCTTCTCGGCGTTCGTGAGTCCGGCGCTCACCCCCTGGCCCGCATTGGTCTTCGCGTTCGGTACCGGCTGGTCCAGCGGGTACTTCGAGTAGTCGATACCGGTGGCGGTCGCGCGCCCGGCCAGGTTGCCTTCGATGCTCGAATAGCGCCGGCACTCGGCCACGATCTCCTCCGCCTCGGCATCCGTCCGGCCGACGATGATGGTTGCGGGCACGAACACCCGCGCGTCACGCGGATCACGGCCGTGCGCCACCAGTCGCTCGCGGATGCCCTGCACCTGCTTGCGCACGAAGTCGCGCTTGCCGAAGGCGACGAAGGCGCACTCCGAGTGCTTGCCGACAAAGTCCAGCCCGGCGGGCGAAGCGCCTGCGGAGAACACCAGCGGCGTGCGTTGCGGCGACGGCTCCGACATGTGGATTGCGTCGCAGCGGAAGTACTTGCCTTCGTGGTGCACCGGCCGCACGTGAACCGGGTCGGCATAGACCTTGTTCACGCGGTCCCGCACGATGGCTCGGTCTCCCCAGCTGCCCTCCCAGAGGCCGTAGACCAGATCCATGTATTCGTCGGCAACTGCATAGCGCTCGTCGTGCGGCGCCATCTGCTTGAGGCCGACGCCGCGCGCGGTTGCGTCGAGCACGCCCGAGACCACGTTCCAGGCGATGCGACCGTTCGTGAGGTGATCCAGTGTCGAGAAGCGGCGCGCCAGCAGGTAGGGCATCTCATAAGTGGTGTTGCCGGTGATGCCGAAGCCCAGGTGCTTGGTGACGGCAGCCATGGCTGGCACCAGCATCATCGGGTCCAGGCTCGGGCAGAAGCTGCCGGAGCGCAGCATGGCGTCGGGTTTGCCTTCAAACACGTCGGGCACGCCCAGCGCATCCGCGATGAATACGCCGTCCAACAATCCTTCTTCGCACGTGCGGGCCATCTCCGTCCAGTAGGCGAGGGTGTTGTAGCGTGGCCCACTCGAATCAGGGTGGGTCCAGAGGCCGGACCAGGTGTGCGCGGGCGATGCGCACGAGAAGGCGTTGACGAGAATGTGGCGGTTCATTCCTTGGCTCCGAGGGTGGCGAGTTGGTCCGAGAGGCCTTGCGCGGCGCGCAGCAGGGCGCGTGGTGCGGCGCCGTTCCAGTCGGCCGAAAGTTGGTGGGCCGGCGCCACCATGCCGAGCGACATGGACATCGCGCCGGCCGCGTCATACAAGGCAGTGCTGAAGGCGACGGTGGGCACGCGGTGGAGCACCGACGGCTCCTTGTCGACCACGCGCGCCAGCTTGCGCTCGCGCACTTCCGCCAGCGTGGCGTCGAAGCGGGCGCGCTGCGATGCTTCGTCCTCGCCCGGGTCTCGCCACTGGCGCAGGTCTTCTGCAACGAACTCGCGAGTCACGCTCTCCGGCAGGAAGGCGCAGAAGGCCTGGCCGGTGGTGGTGCGGGTGGGGCTCACCACGAGTCCCGGAGGGAAAAAGCGG
The DNA here is from genome assembly GCF_901827205.1 of Variovorax sp. PBS-H4. Classification (NCBI taxonomy): domain Bacteria; kingdom Pseudomonadati; phylum Pseudomonadota; class Betaproteobacteria; order Burkholderiales; family Comamonadaceae; genus Variovorax; species Variovorax sp. PBS-H4. Next base: position 2,042,913 of record NZ_LR594675.1, read on the forward strand.
CTCACCGGGCGCTTCGACGGCTCCCAGTGCACGACGGTGGGGCCATGGTTGCCCCACACGCCGAGCAGCAGCGTGTGCTGGCCGACTTCCTCCGCAATGGCGGGCAGCGCCGCCTGCACATGACGTTGCGCCGCGACACTCACCGGTTCGATGCCGCTCAGCACCAGGCTCATCGGGCCCAGTTCATGCGCATAGGGGACCATGTAGCGGCCACCGTAGAACGCCAGCGGTCGGCGCCCGGAGCAGCCGATCCGCTCCACGCGGCCGAGGTACACCACGTGGTCGCCCCCGGGGTAGGCGGCGATCTTCGTGCACTCCAGGTGCGCGGCTGTCCCGGCCAACACGGGGACACCTCCCACGCCGTCCGTGCACGCAACGCCCGCGAACTTGTCGGCGCCGGACTTGGCGAATCGGTTCGAGAGGCCGATCTGGTCGTCGGCGAGGATATTGATCGCGAAGTGCTCGCCGCCATTGAAGGCGCAGAAACTGGTGGAGCCGACGGACTGGCTCCAGAGCACCAGCGGCGGATCGAGCGACACCGAGCTAAAGGAGTTGGCGGTCAGCCCGTGCGCCTTGCCTTCGGAGTCGCGGGTGGTGATGATGGTGACGCCGGTGGTGAAAGCCCCGAGCACGTTGCGAAGCTCGCGCTTTTCAATGGCCGAAGTCGTGCCGATGGTCATGGCTGCTGCTCCGTGCCGGTCAGTTGTCGAGAGTAATGTTGGCGGCCTTGATCACCTCGCCCCACTTGCGGTATTCGTCTGCGTAGTAGTGGACGAACTCCGACCGTGACAGGGTCATGGGCGTCATGCCCGTCTCGCGCAGCCTCCTGTTCACATCGGGAAGCGCGACCACCTTGGTCAAAGTGGCAGCCAGCCGGTCGGCGATCGGGCCTGGCGTGCCGGGAGGTGCCAGCAGAGCCGCCCACGAATCGCCGACCACGTCGAGACCGGCTTCCTTCAACGTGGGCACGTCCGGCATCGCGGGATTGCGTTGCGCGGAGGTGATCCCATAGGTCACCAGCTTGCCGCGGTACTGCGGCGCCGTCGCGAGCGGCACCATCATCAGGTCGATCTGACCGGCGAGCAGGTCCTGCAGGGCCGGCCCGGCTCCCTTGTACGGGACGTGCAGGAGCTTGGCCTGGGTCTCCTTCGCGAACAACTCGGTCAGCACGTGGAGCGACGATCCGGCGCCTCCGCTTCCATAGCTGGCCTGCTTCGCCCTCAGCTGGCTGCGGAGTTCGGGCAGCGTCGCCGGCATTCCCGGCCTGCCCATGAGGGCGTAACCCATCTGCGCGATGCCGCCGACAGGCACGTACTTGGCGGAATCGAAGCCCACCTGCCGCATGTGCGGGTACATGCCTTGCGAGTCCAGCGTGGCGATCAGCAGCGTGTGTCCGTCGGGCGGCGCGCGGTAGACGATCTCGGAGCCGATCGAGCCGCTCGCACCGGACTTGTTCTCGACGATCACGGGCTGGCCCAGCTCGCGGCCAAGTGCATCGGACAGGATGCGAGCCATGATGTCGGCCCCACCCCCAGGCGCGAACGGAACGATCAACTTCACCGGCTGCGTCGGGGTCCAGGCTCCTTGCGCGAGCGTTGCGGTCGCCGCCAAGGGAAGAGCGATGGTGAGGGCAGCCTGCAGCAGCAGGCGGCGGGCAAGTGTTCGGGGCATGGTCTTGTCTCCGGTGGGGAAAGCAGGGGATCAGGCTTGCGCCGGCGGCAGCCGGTACACGCGGCGGGCAGTGCCGCCATACATGGCGATCTTTTCGTTGTGGGTGAAATCGGCAGTCACGCGCTTGTACGTGTTCCACAGCACGCCATAGCCGCTGAACACCGTGTCGACCGGATAGTTGCTTTCGAACATGCAGCGGCCTGGGCCGAAGAGGTCGATCAACGTCAGGAGGTACGGGCGGACTGCCGCTGCGAGCGCGCCGGAGGGCTCGGGCACGTCCGTGTTGAGGTAGTCGTAGGCTGCCAGGCGGCCGAGCGTCCCCCCCAGCTTGATGCTCACGTTGGGGCAGGCCGCCACCTGGGCCATGTTGGTGCGCCAGGTCTGGAACACCTGGTCGGCGCGGCCGGCGTAGGGCCCGTACCCGAGCAGACCACCGCAATGCAGCGCGACGATGTTCAGCTCGTCATGCTCGCGTGCCAGTGCGGCGATCTGGTCCTGCTGGTGAAAGAAGGCCCACGCGTCGAACGAGAGGCCCATCTTGCGCAGCACGCGCAGGCCTGCATGGAGCTTCGGATTCGTCGCCCAATCCGCTGGCGGATGGTGGTGGACCATGATGCCGGGGTTCGGGTCCGAGGCCAGCGCGTAGCGGATGCCCTTGAAGCGACCCTCTCCGGCTTCGAGCTGTGCCGCCAGCGTCTGCTCCACGGCATCCCCGAGCAGCAGGTCGGCGTGGCCGACGATGCCCATCGCCATGCCCACATGGTTGCGGGATTCACGCACCACCAGCTCCACTTCGCCCACCGGCTTGAGCGCATCGGATCCTTCGGTGCGATAGCCGGTCTGGGCCTCGGCATAGACGCTGCCGACGATGCGATGGCCGCAGCGCGCGTGCTCTGCGGCCCAGTCGGCACCCATGTAGCGGAAGCCGGGCAGGTCCAGGAAGTGGAAGTGCGTGTCGACGATCGGCAGGTCCGGATCCAGCGGCGCCTCGGGGGCCTGTTTCGCCAGCCATTCGGCGCGGGGCGGGTAGATCCGCCCGAATTCGCGCCGGCCTCCGCCGGCAGAGAACATCGCGTTGGCCATTACGCCACCGCCTTTCTGGCTCCGCCGCCCTGTTCGGCGGCGCGTCGGGCCAGCGTGAGCGCGGTGTCTTCGATCATGTCCTCCTGACCGCCCACCACCTTCATGCGGCCGAGTTCCACCAGGATGTCGCGCGTGGACACGCCGAACCGTTCCGCGGCCTTGCGCGCGGGCAGCAGGAAGGTCGAGTACAAGCCTGCGTAGCCCAGGGTGAGGGACTCGCGGTCCACCCGCACCTGCTGGTCCATCATGGGGACGATGACGTCCTCGGCGAGATCCATCAGGGCGAACAGGTCCACGCCGGTTTCAATGCCCATGCGGTCGCAAACGGCCGCGAGCACTTCCAGCGGGGTATTGCCTGCGCCGGCACCAAGGCCCGCCACCGACGCGTCGATGCGCGACGCGCCCGCCTCGATCGCAGCGATCGAGTTCGCCACGCCCATGCCCAGGTTGTGGTGTCCATGGAAGCCGATCTCCGTCGACGGCTGCAGCGCATCGCGCAGCGCCGACGTGGCCGCCGTCACCTCGTGCGGCAGCATGTGGCCGGCCGAGTCGGTGATGTAGATCGTCTGCGCGCCCGCGGCCTCCATGATCCTGGCCTGCTGCGCCAGCGTGGCCGGCTCGGCCAGGTGCGCCATCATCAGGAAGCCCGTGGTGTCCATGCCCAGTTTGCGCGCCAGCGCGATGTGCTGCGGCGAGGTATCGGCTTCGGTGCACAGCGTCGCGACGTGCACGCTGCGGGCGCCCGAGGCGTGCGCGGATTGCAGCTCGCGCATCGTCCCCATCCCTGGAATCAGCAACACCGAGACCTTCGCCTGCTTCATCCTCGGGACCACCGCCTCGAGGTACTCCTCGTTGCTGGCAAGAGCGAAGCCGTGCAGCAGCGAGTTGCCGCCGACGCCCATGCCGTGCGTCACCTGGATGATGGGGACGCGCGCGGCGTCCAGCGCGGTCGCGACCTGCACCATCTGCTCGATGGAGATCTGGTCGCGCTTGGCGTGCATGCCATCGCGCAGGCACATGTCGTGCAGCAGGATGCGCCCGCCGTGGAAGGTGGATCGCTGGCCGGTCATTGGAAGGTTTCCTCGCGTTGCAGGGTGCGGGCGAACGCTTCCGCCGTCCGGGCAGCGGCCGCAGTCATGATGTCCAGGTTGCCGGCGTAGCGCGGCAGGTAGTCGCCGGCACCGGCAACTTCCATGAAGATGGCGACCCGGCTACCGTCGAAGACGGGGCCGTTCACCAGGCGGTAGCCGGGGACGTACTCCTGCACTTTGGCCACCATCGCCAGCACGGAGTCGCGAATGCGCGCCTCTTCCGGGGTGTGGTCGGTGAGGCAGTAGATCGTGTTGCGCATGATCACCGGCGGGTCGGCCGGGTTGATCACGACCATGGCCTTGCCCTTTCGGGCACCGCCCCCCGCGCAAATGGCCGCGGATGTGGTGTAGGTGAACTCGTCCAGGTTGGCCCGGGTGCCAGGCCCGACCGAGCGCGAGGACAGACTGGCGACGATCTCCGCATAGCCGACGTCCTGCACCTGGGTCACCGCCTTGACCATCGGGATGGTCGCCTGCCCGGCACACGAGATCATGTTGACGTTGGGCGCCTGGGCCTGCGCCAGCTGCGCGAGGTTGATCGTCGGCAGGCACATCGGGCCGATTGCCGCCGGCGTGAGGTCGATCACCTGCACGTTCAACGCGTTCAGCTTGCGCGAGTTCTCGGCATGCACGTAGGCGCTGGTGGCATCGAAGGCGATGCGCACCGCGTCGTGCGCCACGTGCGGCAGCAGCGCGTCGACACCGCCGGCGGACGTCTTCAGGCCCAGTGCGCGGGCACGCTGCAGGCCGTCGGAGCGTTCGTCGATGCCGATCATCCAGACCGGCTTCAGCACGGGGCTGCGCAGCAGCTTGTACGCGAGATCGGTGCCGATGTTGCCCGACCCGATGATTGCGCAGGCTATCTTCTCCATGGTCATTCCTCGTCCCAGTGAAAGGTGGTGAAGCAGCCGATCTCGGCGCGCGGGGTGCGCGCGAGATTGGCGGGGTGGTCCAGGTCGGCGTGCCCGATCGATACGCCGCAGACCACAAGTTCGTTGTCGTCGAGGCCCAGCGTGCGCCGGACCAGGTTGCCGTAGTTCGAGAACGCCGCCTGCGCGCAGGTGTGCAGGCCGAAGGCGCGCGCTGCGATCATCAGCGTCTGCACGAAGGCGCCGATGTCGATCCAGCTGCCGTGCTCCATGTCGCGGCCCATGGTGACGATCAGGCCGAGCGGCGCGCCGAAGAAGTTGTAGTTGGTACCACGGTAGGCGTGCGCCGCCTCGCGGTCGCCCCGCGCGATGCCGAGCGACTCGTACAGCAGCCAGCCGGTCTTGCGTCGGCGTTCGAGAAAGGGCGCGCGCCAGACCTTCGGGTAGTAGTGGTACTCGGGCCGGGCCTCGGCGCCGCCGTCGTGCGCTTCGAGCAGCACGCGCGAGAGCTCGCGCCGCTTCGTGCCTTGCACCACGTGCACGTTCCAAGGCTGGATATTGCTGCCGCTCGGCGCCATGCCGGCCAGCGTGAGCAACTGCTCGATGGTGGCGCGCGGCACAGGGTCGGGCCGGAAGGCCCGGATGCTGCGCCGGCTGGCGATCGCCTCCAGCGCGGCGCCGACCGGCTGGACGCCGTCGTTGCCAAGTGCCGCGGTCAGCATACGGCCCGCCGCGACTTCAGTTCGGCGATACGCGCTTCGCCGAGTCCCGCTTCGCGCAGCACTTCGTCGGTATGCTGCCCGAGCGCGGGTGCGGCGCGCGGCTGCGCGAGCGGCGAGCCGGTGTAGCAGATCGGGTAGCGGAAGCCGCGGTACCTCCCCACCGACGGGTGCCGGTACTCGCCGACGTGGTCCTCGGCGAGCACCTGCGGGTGGTCGAACATCGCTTCGATCGGACGGGCGACGGCGCAGGGCACCTCGGGAGTGAGAAGGCGTTCCCACTCTTCGGCGCTGCGGCTGGCGAGCGCCGCGGTGAGACGGAGCGTGATCTCCTTCACCGCCGCGGAGCGCTTTCGCACGCTGTCGTAGCGCGGCTCGTCCGCGAGGTCCTCGCAGCCCACGATGCGGCAGAGCGATTGCCAGAAATGCGGCGTGGTCGCCGAGATGTAGATGTGGCCCTGCTTCGTCGGGAAGATGGTGTTGACACCGGTCGAGCGGATGTTGCGCTCGGCCTCGGCATCTTCGCGCTCGCCCCAGACGAAGCGGCCCGACTGCATGCACAGCGCCGCCGCCAGCAGGGAGGTGCCGAGCTGCTGGCCAAGACCCGTGCGTTCGCGGTGGTAGAGCGCGCCGGCCACGCCCATCGCGAGGAGCGAGGCCGCAAAGTAGTCGACGACCGAGCCGTGCACGATCTGCGGCGCCTCGCCGTCTTCGGCCTGTCCGGTGCAGATGCCGGTCATGGTCTGCAGCACCTGGTCGAAGCCGGCGCGCTCACGCATCGGTCCGGTGCTGCCGTAGCCGCTGAGGGTGGCGTAGATGAGGCGCGGATTCAATACGCTCATCTCGTCATAGCCGATGCCAAGCCGCTCGGCGACGCCGTTGCGAAAGTTGTGCACCAGCACGTCGACCTGCGCGACGAGCTGCTTCAGCAGCGCAAGGCCATCGGCGCTCTTCAGGTCGATGACGATGCTGCGCTTGCCGCGGTTGGCACCGACGAAGAGCCGACACTCGCCGTCGAGCGTCGACGGGTAATTGCGCAGGTTGTCACCGTCGGGCGGCTCCACCTTGACGACGTCGGCGCCGAGATCGGCGAGCAGCGAGCAGCCGTAGGGGCCGGCGATGTAGGCGCTGAGGTCCAGCACTCGGATGCTGGACAGTACTGGAGAAGGTGTGTCGCTCATGACAGTGGAAGAGGCGCGAAGTGGATGCACCGATTACAGGCGGCACGACCTCTCGCACATAGGCGCCGCGGCCTATCGGTGCTATAAGCAACCGTTATGAACCTGCGACGCGGCACTACGGCTCCGGGCAAGGTGGATTTGACGATGGTCCACACCCTCAAGGCCTTGTTCGATACCGGCCAGGTGTCGAAGGCCGCTGAACGCTTGGGGGTGAGCCAGCCTTCGGTGAGCCAGAACCTCAAGCGGCTGCGCGACTATTTCGGCGACCCGCTGTTCGTGCGCAGCGGCAACCGGCTCTACCCCACGCCGCGCGCGATGGCGCTGGAGCCCACGGTCGCGCGGCTGGCGCGCGACATCGGGCTGATCTCGCAGCAGCCCGAGGCTTTCGACCCCGCGACGGCCAACCGCTCCTTCATCGTGAGCTTCACCGACATCGCGGAATTCATGGTGCTGCCGCGGCTGGGATCGGACCTGCTGCGCGAGGCGCCCGGCTGCAACCTGCTGAGCGTGCGGCCGACGATCCAGCGCATGCAGGAAGCGCTGGAGCAGGGTGAAGTAGACGTCGCCGCCGGCACGCTGCACGGCACCGACGTCACGCTGCGCCAGCAGCGACTGGGCGAATACACCTTCGTCTGCCTGGTGTCGCTCCGCGGCCGCTGGGCACGCAAGCCGCTCACGCTCACGGACTACCGGGACGCGCCGCACGTCATGGTGCCTCGCACCTCGGACGCCGTCGATCCCATTGCCCAGCGGCTCGAACTGCAAGGAGTGCACCGCCGGATCGCGGTGACGGTGGCCAATCACTTTGCCGCCTGCAGCGCCGTCGAGCAGACCGACCTGCTGTTCACCGTGCCACAACATGTGGCTGGCCACTTGGCGAAGCTGTTCCATTTGCGTGTGGTCCCGCTGCCGATCGACCTCGGCACCGTGGTGACGCGGATCGTCTGGCACGAGCGGTTCCACCACGATCCGGGCAATCTCTGGCTGCGCAAGCGCGTGGAGCGCATCTACCGCGCCGTCGTACCGCAGCAGAAGACGTTGCTGGCGCAATAAGCAGCAGTTATGGGGTGCATAGGGCACGCCGTCTTGCGCGCGGGGACGCGCGTCTGCCCAATGACCGCATGCAGAACGCAATCGCACCCCTCTTCGTTCCTGGACACAAGGAACGCCTGCGCGACAAGGCGCTCACCCTGGGCCTGACGGCGCTGCTGGTCGACCTGGAAGATGCCGTCCCTGGCGCCGAGAAGGAGGCCGCACGGCGCGGCGCGCGCGCGCTGTTGGCGCAGGCGCCGGGTGTGTGCCAGGTGCGCATCAATCCCCTGCAGATCGCGCGCGGTTTTGGCACAGGCTGCGGGCGCGAGGATCTCGCGGCCGTCGTGCGATCAGGCATCGCCGGAATCGTGGCGCCCAAGATCGACACGGTGGACGCGCTGCGGGCCGTGGATGCTGCTCTGGTGGAGGCCGAGCGTTCCGCCGGCCTGGCTGCCCACAGTGTGCCGCTGGGCGTGACGATCGAGACGGCCCTCGGCAGCGCGAACGTTCATGGGATCGCCGGCGCGCGGCTCACGCGTCCCATGCGCCTTCTGTTCGGCATGGGGGATCTCACCACCGATCTCGGCGTGGACTGGACGCGAGGGGAAGAGGAAGGCGCCTTGCCGCGGGCGATGATCGCCCTCGCTTCCAGGGCTGCGATGCTAGCGAAACCGTTCGACACCGTCTTCACCGACGTGGCGGACGACGAGGGGCTGCGCGCGAGCACGCGGCGCGGCAAGTCGCTCGGCTACGGCGGCAAGGCGGCCATCCATCCGAAGCAGGTGGCCGCTATCCTGGCGGTGTACCGTCCTTCGCAGGCGGAGCAAGCCTGGGCAAGGCGCGTCGTCGAAGCCGCGACGGAACGCGCTGGGCGCGGCGACGGCGCCTTCCTGCTGGAGAACCGGATGATCGACGACCCGATCGTGGCCCGCGCGCAGGATCTGCTCGCGTTCGCGGCGCAGTTCGGCGACTGAATCAGCGCCGAACGGCGTCGGCCCTCAGGTCGGCGTGATGCCGTTCTGCGCCACGACCTTCTTCCACTTGGCAATCTCCGCCTGAAGGAAACGGTGGAATTGCGCCGGCGACTCCGAAGTTCCCGGCTCAGCGCCGGCGGCGCGCAGAGAGTCCACCACCAACGGGTCAGCACTCGCCTGGCGGATCGCGGCGTGCAGCCTTTCCCTGATCGCCGCCGGCGTGCCGACGGGCACCATCATGCCGTTCCAGGCCACCACGTCGAAGTCGGGCAGCCCCTGCTCCGCGACGGGCGGGACGGTCGGGTAGGCCGCGGCGCGATGGGCCGAACTGCAGGCGAGCACCTTCAGGCGACCTGCCTTTGCGTGGGGCAGGCAGGCTTGGCCGCTTTCCATCATCAGCGAGATGCGCCCTGCCATGAGGTCGTTGAGCGCCGCGGGCGAACCGTTGTAGGGGATGTGGTTCAGCCTCACGCCGGCCATGGCCTGCAGCATCTCCATCGCGAAATGCCCTGTGACGCCGTTCCCGCCGGAGCCGTAGTCGATGGCGCCGGGCTTCGCCTTCGCGAGCGCCAGCAGCTCCTGCACGCCGTGGGCGGGGAAGGCGGGGTGAGCCACCAAGAACAGCGGGCCGCTGACGAGCAGTCCCACTGGATCGAAGTCGACCAGCGGGTCGAACGGGAGCCTGCGGTACAGCGCCGGGTTGATGCTCAGTTGCCCGGACGTGCCGAATAGCAGCGTGTAGCCGTCGGCCCGCGCGGCCTTTACCTCCTGCGCGCCGAGCGAGCCGTTGGCACCGGGCTTGTTGTCGACGACGATCGCCTGCCCGAGCGCCTTGGCCATGGCCGCTGCGTAGTTGCGCGCCGCGAGGTCGGAGCTCTGGCCGGGCGGAAAGCCGACGACGAGTCGCAGCGGCCGTTCTGGCCAGCCTTGGGCGCGTGCGGAAGGGAAGATGGCGGCCAGGCTTGCGGCCGTGCCGAGTCGGAGAAGGTGGCGGCGTTTCATGGCGTTGCAGGTCAGTGATGCCTGCACATTAAGGACATCGTGGCCTGTCGGATAGCGATCGGCGGCTATACACAATATAGGCAAGGGTGATCTCGACGCCGAACTGCCGCGCGACGGGCTCGTCCTTCACAACGAGCGTGAGCTCCCGTGATCCGCAAAAGCCCCGCGCCTGCCACGATGGGGGCTACAGGACCAGAAAACGAAAAGGGTCTGCTGCAATTTCTGCAACAGACCCTTGTCTATATTGGTGCCGGAGAGATGAATCGAACACCCGACCTTCTCATTACGAATGAGCTGCTCTACCGACTGAGCTACACCGGCTAAGCCTGCGATTATAGCGGCTCGTGATACCCGGTCAGCCGCCCGACCTCGTTCTTCGACCCCAAGACCACAGCCACGCGCTCGTGCAGCTTGGTGGGCTCCAGGTCGAGGATGCGTTGGCGGCCGTTGGTGGCGGCGCCACCCGCCTGTTCGACCAGCCAGCTCATGGGATTGGCCTCGTACATCAGGCGCAGCTTTCCGGCCTTCTCGGGTTCGCGCTTGTCCCACGGATACAGGAAGACGCCGCCGCGCATCAGGATGCGGTGCACGTCGGCCACCATGCTGGCGATCCAGCGCATGTTGAAGTCCTTGCCGCGCGGGCCGTCTTTACCAGCCAGGCATTCGTCGATGTAGCGCTTCACCGGGGCGTCCCAGTGCCGCATGTTGCTCATGTTGACGGCGAATTCCTTGGTGTCGGCCGGGATCTGGATGTCCTCCTGGGTGAGCATGAAAGATCCTTGCTCGCGGTCCAGGGTGAACATCGCGACACCGCTGCCGACGGTCAGCACCAGGGTGGTCTGCGGGCCGTAGATGCAGTAGCCGGCCGCGACCTGCTTGCTGCCGGCCTGCAGGAAGTCCGACTCCTGAACGCCGGGCGACCCCTCGGGCTTCTTCAGCACGCTGAAGATGGTGCCGATGCTGACGTTGACGTCGATGTTGCTGGAGCCGTCCAGCGGATCGAACAGCAGCAGGTACTCGCCCTGCGGGTAGCGGTTGGGCACCACGTAGATGCTGTCCATTTCCTCGCTGGCCATGGCGGCGAGGTGGCCTCCCCATTCGTTGGCTTCGATCAGCACCTCGTTGGCAATGATGTCGAGCTTCTTCTGGACTTCGCCTTGCACGTTCTCGCTCTCGGCCGAGCCGAGCACGTTGCCCAGCGCGCCCTTGTTGACGGCCTGGCTGATGCTCTTGCAGGCACGTGCCACCACTTCGAGCAGAAGCCGCAACTGGCCAGGGATCAGGCCGTCGGCGCGCTGCTGTTCGATGAGGTAGCGGGTGAGCGAAACATTCTTGGGCATTCATTGACTCCAGGGGGAAGCTGTCGATTCGGGTGGCTTATCCAGCGAGCGCGCGGGTGACGACCTCGTGCGTGTCCTTGCTGAGATCGGGCTTGGCCGCCACGCGCATGATGGCTTCGCGTGCGGCGCTGCGGTAGGGCTCGGCCAGCTTGCTCCAGCGGTCGAGTGCGCGCGCAAGGCGTGCGGCAACTTGCGGGTTGATGGCGTCGAGCTCGATCACGCGATCGCTCCAGAACACGTAGCCGGCGGCATCGGGGCGGTGCAGCGCGCCGGGGTTGGCGTTGCAGTAGCTGAAGATCACGCTGCGCGCGCGGTTCGGGTTCTTGAGCGAGAAGTCGGGGTGCTTCATCAGCTGCTTGACCAACGGCAGGATGTCCCCGCCGCGATCGGGCGCGCCTGCCTGCAGCGAGAACCACTTGTCGATGACCAGGGCCTCGTCCTTGAAGATGGCGTGGAATCGCGCCAGCGCCTGCGCCGCCAGCGCATGGCCCGAGGACACCAGCGCCTGCAGCGCGTTGAAGCGGTCCGTCATGTTGCCGGCATCCTTGAAGCGCTGCAGTGTCCTTCCGGGCCAGACCGTGTCGCCCGTGGCGCGCGCGGCCAGGCAGAGATAGGAGAGCGCAAGGCCGGCCAGCGCGCGGCGGCCGGAGGAGCGCGGGTCGGGGCTGTAGGCGCCGGTGTCGCGTTGCTCCTCGTAAGCGTGCTCCCAATCGGCGAAGAGGCCAGCGGCGAGCTGGGCGCGCATGGCCTCGCGCACGAGATGCACGCGCTGCGGATCGACGGTCTCCAGCTGCTCGGCGATATAGGTTTCAGAAGGCAGCGTGAGCACCAGCTCCTTGAAGGCGGCGTCGAGCCCCGGGTCGCGGAGCACGCTGCGCATGGCCTCCAGGCAGGCGTCGTCGAGCGGGCTTTCTATGGCACCGACGACCGGCGCGTGGATTGCCTTGATTGCGGCGCGCAGCGCGAGGCGTTGAGCGGCCTCCCAGCGGTTGAAGGGATCGGCATCGTGGGCCATGAGAGCGAGCAGCTGGGCATCGCTGTACTCGTAGTCCAGGATCACCGGCGCGCTGAAGCCGCGGAGGATCGAAGGCACCGGCTCGGCGTCGACATGGATGAAAGTGAACTGCTCGCCGGCGCGCGTCAGCACCAGGGTTCGCGTGGGGGCGCCCGGGGCTTCCTCGCCGTCCAGCTGCAGCGGCAGCTCGCGCCCGTCCTGGTCCAAGAGGCCGATATTGACCGGGATCACGAAGGGTTCCTTGAAGGGCTGCCCCGGCGTGGGTGGGCAGCTCTGCACGAAGCTCAGGGTGTAGGTGCGCGCTGCGGCGTCGTACACGCCGTGAGCAGCCAGGCGTGGCGTGCCGGCCTGGCTGTACCAGCGCTTGAACTGCGGCAACAGGCGCGCGAGCTCCGAATCGGGGTTCGCATCGGCGATGGCCTGCGCAAAGTCGTCACAGGTCACGGCTTGGCCGTCGTGGCGCTCGAAGTACAGCGTCATGCCGCGCGCGAAGCCTTGCCGGCCCACCAACGTCTGCATCATGCGCACCACCTCGGCACCCTTTTCGTAGATGGTGACGGTGTAGAAGTTGCTGATCTCGATGTAGCTATCCGGCCGCACGGGGTGCGCCATCGGGCCCGCGTCCTCTGGGAACTGGGCGGTGCGCAGCACGCGCACGTCCTCGATGCGCTTGACGGCCCGCGCCGAGGCATCGGCGCACAGGTCCTGGCTGAACTCCTGGTCGCGAAAGACCGTGAGGCCCTCCTTGAGCGAGAGCTGGAACCAGTCGCGGCAGGTCACACGGTCGCCTGTCCAGTTGTGGAAGTACTCGTGGCCGACCACGCTCTCGATGTTGCCGTAGTCGGCGTCGGTCGCGGTAGCCTGGTTGGCCAGGACGTACTTCGTGTTGAAGATGTTCAGGCCCTTGTTCTCCATCGCGCCCATGTTGAAGTCACTGGTCGCGACGATCATGAAGCGATCGAGGTCCAGCGGCAGGCCGAAGCGAGCTTCGTCCCACATCACGGAGTTGACCAGCGAGTTCATCGCATGCTCGGTCTTGTCGAGGTCGCCGGCGCGCACGTAGACCTGCAGCAGATGCTCCTTGCCGTTGCGGGCCCTGATGCGCTGCTCGCGCGCCACGAGCTTGCCGGCCACCAGCGCGAACAGATAGCTGGGCTTTCGGAATGGATCGACCCACTTGGCAAAATGCCGGCCCTCCGGAAGTTCGCCCTGCTCGACGAGGTTGCCGTTGGACAACAGCACCGGATAGGCAGCCTTGGCGGCGCGGATGGTCACCGTGTAGCTCGCCATCACGTCGGGGCGGTCGAGAAAGTAGGTGATGCGTCGGAAGCCTTCGGCCTCGCACTGGGTGAAGAAGGTGTTCTCGCTCACGAACAACCCCATGAGCTTGGTGTTCTTGGCAGGCGCGCAGGTGGTGAAGAGCTCGAGCTCGAACGCGTCGGGCAGGTTGTCGATCACCAGCTGGTCGGCCTCGATGCGGAAGGAGGCACCCTGGCCGTCCACCAGCACGCGTGCCAGGTTCAGTTCGTCGCCATCGAGGCGCAGGGGCTCGGGCGCGAGCTCCGGGTTTCGGCGCAGGCGCATGCGGTTGAGCACGCGGGTCTTGGCCGGGTCCAGATCGAAGGTCAGGTCGACCGTGTCGATCCAGTAGGCGGGAGCGCGGTAGTCCTCGCGGCGGATCGCAACGGGTTCGGCTTGGGCATCACGCATGAGCATCGACATCGAGTGTCTCCAGGAAATTTTTTTATACGCCTTGCTTGAGCGAGGCTTCGATGAAGGCATCGAGGTCGCCGTCCAGCACCTTCTGGGTGGCCGAGATCTCGACATTGGTGCGCAGGTCCTTGATGCGGCTGTTGTCCAGCACGTAGCTGCGGATCTGGTGGCCCCAGCCGACGTCGGTCTTGCTGTCCTCCAGTTTCTGCTGCTCTTCCTGGCGCTTGCGCATCTCGTGGTCGTACAGGCGCGAGCGCAGGCGTTTCCAGGCGACGTCGCGGTTGCTGTGCTGGCTGCGTCCGTCCTGGCACTGCACCACGATGCCGGTCGGGATGTGCGTGAGTCGCACCGCCGAGTCGGTCTTGTTGATGTGCTGGCCGCCGGCGCCGCTGGCGCGGTAGGTATCCACCCGCACATCCGAGGGATTGATCTCGATCTCGATCGAATCGTCGATCTCCGGGTAGACGAAGATGCTGGCAAAGCTGGTGTGGCGCCCGCCCGAGGAATCGAAGGGCGACTTGCGCACCAGGCGGTGCACGCCGGTCTCGGTGCGCAGCAGCCCGAAGGCGTACTCGCCCTCGACCTTGATGGTGGCTCCCTTGATCCCCGCGGTGTCGCCGGGGGTCTCGTCCTCGATCTGGGTCTTGAAGCCCTTGCGCTCGGCGTACTTCAGGTACTGGCGCAGCAGCATGCTGGCCCAGTCGCAGGCCTCGGTACCGCCGGCACCGGCCTGGATGTCGATGAAGGCGTTCAGCGGGTCGGCCGGGTTGTTGAACATCCGGCGGAACTCGAGCTGCTTGATGTCTTCTTCGAGCTTGGCGGCGTCATCGGCGATGGCCTGCAGGCCATCCATGTCGCCTTCTTCCTTCGACATTTCGTAGAGCTCGGTGTTGTCCGAAAGGCCGCTGGTGAGCCGATCGAGCGTGACGACCACGTCGTCGAGCGCCTTCTTTTCACGGCCCAGCTCCTGGGCTTTCTTGGGGTCGTTCCAGACGGTGGGATCTTCGAGCGATGCGTTGACAGTCCTCAGACGTTCGGCTTTGGCATCGTAGTCAAAGATACCTCCGTAGGTCGGCCGTCCTGGCGCTCAGGTCTGCGAGGGTGGCGCCGATTTGGTTGATTTGCTCTGCATCCATGGGAAATCCTGACGGTGTTCGGGGTAAACGGGGGATTTTCTCACGGCCGTCAAGGCCCTTCGTCCGCCATGAATGACTCGATGAGTGTCGCGACTCTGGCTGGCTGGTCGTGGTGCAGCATGTGGCCCGCGTCTTCGACCCGTTCCATGCGCACATTGCGCACCGATTCCAGGCGCTCCTGGAAGTCGGCCAGGGTGTAGCGGCCCTTCCACCAGTGGCCCAGGCTGTCGTCGGAAGCCGCCACGGCCAGGACCGGCGCCTGGATGGCGGCGTAGAGCGCCAGCGCCTCGTCGACGCGGAACAGATTGGCGTTGATGATCTTGTGCGCCGGGTCGCCCAGGATCTCCCAGCGGTCGCCCGCCTCGGCCTGTGGGCGGGCCACGGACCACTGCGCGGCGAGCCAGTCGGCCTTGTCCTGCGACAGGCGCGGGTTGGTCTTCATCAGCCGCCGCGCCACTCCGTCGGGGCCGGTGTAGCTGGCGAGCGCCATCTCCCCGCGGTGCAGGCGCTTGAGCTGGTCGATCCACTTGCCGTAGCGGCCGGGCGCCTCGGCCGGCTCCAGGGGTGGCATGCCGAAGCCCTCGAGGTTGACCAGCCGGCGCACCCGCTGTGGCCGAACGCCGCCGTACTGCATCGCGATATTGCCGCCCATGCTGTGGCCGACCACGTCGACGGGCGTGTCGCCCGCGTAGTGGTCGAGCAGCCAGTCCAGGTCGGCAAGGTAGTCGGGCATCCAGTAGTTGTCCACGGCGCCACCTTCGGTGAGGCCGAAGCCGCGCCAGTCCGGGGCTATCACGTGGCGCTCCTCGGCCAACGCATCTACCACGAACTGCCAGGAGGCGGCCACGTCCATCCAGCCGTGCAGCAGGACCAGGGGAGGACGCGCCGGCGAAGGCGCACCCCAGATACGGACGTGGTAGCGCAGGTTGCGGACGGGGACGAACTCGCTACGGGAAGGTCGGAGGACTTGGTACATGGCCGATCGATGATACGGACCAGGCGCGGGCGCCGCAGTCCAGCAGCGGACAGCGGAAGCGGACCGGCGCGGCACCCGGTAGCATTCATCGCATGCAAAAAATCCAACTCGGGCAGAGCGACCTGCGCGTCACGCCGATCTGTCTTGGCACCATGACCTTCGGCGAGCAAGTGGACGAGCCCACCGCCCACGCCATCCTCGCCCGCTCGCTCGAACGCGGCGTCGACTTCATCGACACGGCCGAGATGTATGCCGTGCCCACCCGCGCCGAGACCTTCGGCGCGACCGAGACCATCATCGGGCGCTGGTTTGCCGGCAATCCGGGCGTGCGTGACAGGATCGTCCTCGCCACCAAGGTGGCCGGTCCTTCGCGCGGCATGCCGTGGGTGCGCGAGGGCAGCGGCATGACGGCGGCCGACATCGTCGCCTCCTGCGAAGGCAGCCTCCGCCGCCTGAAGACGGACGTCATCGATCTCTACCAGATCCACTGGCCCGAGCGCCATGTGCCGGCCTTCGGCAACATGTACTACGACCCGGCGCGGGAAACGTCGCGCACCTCCATCCCCGAGCAGCTCGAGGCGCTGGCTGGCCTGGTCAAGGCGGGAAAGGTGCGCGCGATCGGCTTGTCGAACGAGACGCCCTATGGCGTGCACGAGTTCGTGCGCGTCGCCGAGCAGCACGGCCTGCCGCGCGTGGCCACCGTGCAAAACGTTTACAACCTGCTGAACCGCTCGGTCGAGAACGGCCTGGACGAGACCCTGCACCGGCTCGGTGTCTCGCTGCTGGCCTATTCGCCGCTCGGCGCCGGCTTGCTGACAGGCAAGTACGATGAGAGCGGCACCACAGGGGCTCGTGCGCCGCAGGGTGCCCGCATCGCGCGCTACGAGTCTGTTCGCAAGCAGCGCTGGGGCCGTCCCGAGTCGCTCGAGGCGGCGCGCCGCTACAACGCTTTGGCTCGCGGGATCGGCATGACACCCACGCAGTTGGCGCTGGCCTTCTGCCACAGCAAATGGCAGGTGGCGAGCACCATCATCGGCGTGACCTCGCTGGACCAGCTCGACGAAAACCTCGATGCCTGCGACAAGCGGCTGCCGCCCGAGGTGCTGGCGGAGGTAGACAAGCTGCGATGGGAGATGCGCGACCCGGCGATCTGAGCACGGGCCGAAGCCGCCTGAGCCGAACGGCCGCTCAAGAGGCGAACAGCACCGCATCCGACGGCGAAGGTACTTTCAGTGAGCAAGAAATCCCACGTCAGCGAAACCCCCGCCACCCAACTGCTGCGGGCGAACGGCATCGACTTCACCGAGCATCCCTACGAATACCTGGAGCACGGCGGCGCCCAGCACAGCGCCGAGGTGCTGGGCCTGGACCCCTTCACGGTGATCAAGACGCTGGTGATGCAAGACCAGGACGCCAAGCCATTGATCGTGCTGATGCACGGCAACCGCACGGTTTCGACCAAGAACCTGGCGCGGCAGATCGGCGCCAAGTCGGTGGAGCCCTGCAAGCCCGAGGTTGCCAACCGGCACAGCGGCTACCTGGTGGGCGGCACCTCGCCTTTCGCGACGCGGCGGGAGATGCCTGTCTACATCGAGTCGACGATCCTCGAGCTGCCGAGGATCGTCATCAACGGCGGCCGGCGCGGCTACCTGGTGGGCATCGACCCGCAGGTCTGCGTCCGGTTGCTGGGCGCAAAGGCGGTGCAGTGCGCGCTGGCAGAATAGCCGGCCGGCCGGGGCGGCACATCGCCCTCTCGAACCGTCTGGAGACACCGTGAGTTCCTACCTGCCTTCGTTGATCGCGATCGTCCTGTCCTACCTGCTGGGCTCGCTGTCCTTTGCGGTCATCGTCAGCAAGGCGCTGGGCATGGCCGACCCCCGGAGCTACGGCAGCAAGAACCCTGGTGCGACCAATGTGCTGCGCTCCGGGAACAAGGGCGCGGCGCTGGCGACACTGCTGCTGGACGCCGTCAAGGGCTGGCTGCCCGTTTTCCTGATCCATCGCTTGGGCGAGCCCTACGGCATGGGGCAGGGGACCGCGGCGGTGGCGGGGCTGGCGGCCTTTCTCGGGCACCTGTACCCGGTGTTCTTCGGCTTTCAGGGAGGCAAGGGCGTCGCGACGGCGGCCGGAGCGCTGCTGGGCATCGAGTGGCTGCTGGGGCTGGCCACCGGGACGACCTGGCTGATCATCGCCGTCTTCTTCCGCTATTCCTCGCTGGCCTCGATCGTGGCGGCCTTCTTTGCGCCTGCCTATTACCTGATCGGCGGTGGCATCGCCTGGCCGCTCTCGCGCGAGGTGCTGCTCGCGCTGATCGCGATCAGCCTGCTGCTGATCTGGCGGCACCGGGAAAACATTCGACGCCTCGCCGCGGGCACGGAATCCCGGCTGGGCTCCAGGGCCAGAACACAGGAGTGATTTCGAGCATGGCAAGCATTCAGCGCTTTCACGTCGGGCCGCGGCTGTCCGAGACCGCCGTCCACAACGGCACGATCTACCTTGCGGGCCAGGTGCCCGACGACACCGCGCAGGACATCCGCGGACAGACCGCACAGGTGCTGGCAATGGTGGACCGCCTGCTGGCGGAGGCCGGCAGCGACAAGTCACGCATCCTGATGACGCAGATCTTCCTCGCGGACATTGGCGACATCACGGCAATGAACGAGGTATGGGACGCGTGGATTCCCGCCGGCAACACGCCGCCGCGCGCCACCGTGCAGGCGGCGATGGCCAATGCGGCCTACAAGATCGAGATCGTCGTCACCGCCGCCGCGGCGTAGCTTCGAAGCTCAGAATCGCTTCTCGAGGACCATCTGGTCCGAGTCGCGCCGCATCGAGAAGCGGCTGATGAAGCTGTTGCCAAGCAGCACGTAGGGCATGGGCTGCTGCGACACGATCGCTTCCACGTCGTAGACCTCGACGTCGCCGACCCGCACCGAACTCAGGCGCACCATGTACCCCTGCGCGGTGCCGTTCGCGGTGTTCATGCGCACCGGCCGCCCCTTGCTGAAATCGAGCCCGATGCGCTGCGCGTCCGCCGCCGAGAGGGCGACGGTCGTGGCGCCGGTATCGAGCATGAAATTGACGCTGCGCCCGTTGATTGCGCCCTGTGTCATGAAGTGCCCGCCACTCGAAGCCGGCAGCACGATGCGCGTGCCACCGCCACCTCCCAAGACGCCGCCGCCGATGCTGACCGGCTGGTCCATGCGCAGCGCCACGCGCTTGCCGCCGGCCTCCACCACGGCCTGCTCGGGCGTCATCGACAGCAGCTTCACGCCCTGGAAGGTCTCGCCCACGGCCACGGTCTTGGGCGCGCTGCCGTCGACCATCAGAATGGCACGGCTGCCGATGGTGCCGGTGAGCGTCACGGATTGGGCGCACGCGAAGCCACATGCCGCTGCCAGCAGCATCGGAATGAGGAGAGCCTTCATCAAGGGCTCAATCGCGGAAGTTGTTGAAGGAAAGCGGCATATCGGGCACGTCCTTCTTGATCAGCGCCATCGCGGCCTGCAAGTCGTCGCGCTTGGCGCCAGTCACCCTTACTGCGTCGCCCTGGATCGCGGCCTGCACCTTCAGCTTGCTGTCCTTGATCAGGCGTTGGATCTTCTTGGCGGTCTCGCTCTGGATGCCGTTCTTGACCTTGATCACCTGCTTGACCTTGTCGCCGCCGATCTTCTGGACATCGCCCTTGTCGAGGAAGCGTACGTCCACGCTGCGCTTCGTGAGCTTGTTGCGCAGGATGTCTTCCACCTGCACGAGCTGGAATTCGGCATCCCCGACGAGCGTGATTTCCTTGTCCTTGAGCTCGACCGAGGCCGCGGTTCCCTTGAAGTCGAATCGCGTGCCGATCTCCTTGGCCGTGTTCTCGACGGCATTCTTGACCTCGGGCAGGTTGGGTTCGCAGACGGTATCGAAAGACGGCATGGACTCTCCTCTGAATCACACGGTGTGAATGCGACAATTCTCCCATGATCGTGGAGAACAACGTACCGCTGCAGCAGCACAACAGCTTCGGTATCGTCGCCCGTGCCCAGCACCTGGTGCGCATCGCGAGCGAGGCCGACGTGGCGTCGCTGCTGGCCGACCAGGCCTGGCATGGCGCTCCCAAGTTCGTGCTCGGCGGGGGCAGCAACATCGTGCTGACCGGCGACGTCAAGCCGCTGGTGCTGAAGGTCGAGATCAAGGGCCGCCGACTGGTCGAAGAAACGCCGCGCGCCTGGATCGTCGAGGCAGGTGCCGGCGAGATCTGGCATGACACGGTGCATTGGATGCTCGAGCAGGGCTACCCCGGCCTCGAGAACATGGCGCTGATTCCAGGCACCATCGGCGGGGCGCCGGTGCAGAACATCGGCGCCTACGGGGTCGAACTGCAGGACCGCTTCGAATCCCTGGACGCCATCGACCTGGAGACCGGCCGCGCTTTCACACTCGACGCGGCCCAGTGCGCCTTCGGCTACCGCGATTCCGTGTTCAAGCATTCGGCAAGCGGCAGCAACGATTTCGGCCTGGCGGGCCGGGCGCTGATCACGCGGGTGCGCTTCCGGCTACCCAGGCCCTGGAAACCCGTGCTGGGCTACCTGGACCTGGAGCGCAAGATGGCCGAAACCGGCAATTTCACGCCCAGCCCGACGGAGATCTTCGATTGGGTCTGCGCCATCCGGAGCGCCAAGCTGCCGGACTGGCGGGTGCTCGGCAATGCCGGCAGCTTCTTCAAGAACCCGACAGTCACGCCCGAGCAATGCGCCGACATCATTGCGCGCGACCCGAAGATCGTGCACTACCCGATGGCCGATGGGAGCATCAAGCTGGCCGCGGGCTGGCTGATCGATGCCTGCGGCTGGAAGGGCAAGACCGTGGGCAACGCCGCCGTCTACGAAAAGCAGGCCTTGGTCCTGGTCAACCGCGGCGGCCCTGCGCATCCGGCAACCGGCGGCGAAGTCATGACCCTGGCCAAGGCGATCCAGACCAGCGTCTACGAGCGTTTCGGCATCCGGCTGGAGCCGGAGCCGGTGGTCGTGTAGCCGGCAACGAAGTTCCGGCGGCCCGCTTGGCCGGGTTCAATCGGTGGTGTCGTTCTTCAACTGGGGAAGAGAAGCGCCCTGGCCCGCGGAGAGCAGGCCCGCCTGCGTATAGATGCCCAGCTTTTCGCGCGTGTCCACGATGTCGAGGTTGCGCATGGTGAGCTGGCCGATGCGGTCGGCCGGAGAAAAGCTGGACTCGCCTTTTTCCATCGTCAGTCGCTTGGGCTTGTACGTGAGGTTGGGCGACTCGGTGTTGAGGATCGAGTAGTCGTTGCCGCGGCGAAGCTCGATGGTGACTTCGCCCGTGATGGCCCGCGCCACCCAGCGCTGGGCCGTCTCGCGCAGCATGATGGCCTGCGGATCGAACCAGCGGCCTTGATACAGCAGGCGGCCCAGGCGGCGGCCGTGGTCGCGGTACTGTTCGATGGTGTCTTCGTTGTGGATGCCGGTGACCAGGCGCTCGTAAGCGATGAAAAGCAGCGCCAGGCCCGGCGCTTCGTAGATGCCGCGGCTCTTGGCCTCGATGATGCGGTTCTCGATCTGGTCGCTCATGCCGAGGCCGTGGCGGCCGCCGACGCGGTTGGCTTCCAGCAGCAGTTCCACCAGGCTCGGGTATTCCACGCCGTTGATCGCGACGGGACGGCCTTCGACGAAGCGCACGGTGACTTCCTCGCGCTTCACCTCTACCTCGTCTTTCCAGAAGGCGACACCCATGATCGGCTGCACGATCTTCATGCCGCTGTTCAGGTGCTCCAGGTCCTTGGCCTCGTGCGTGGCGCCGAGCATGTTGGAGTCGGTGGAGTAGGCCTTCTCGGCCGACATCTTGTAGGCGAAACCGGCCTTCTGCATGAAGGCCGACATTTCGGCGCGCCCGCCCAGCTCGTCGATGAAGGTCTGGTCCAGCCAGGGCTTGTAGATCTTCAACGCCGGGTTGGTGAGCAGGCCGTAGCGGTAGAACCGCTCGATGTCGTTGCCCTTGTAGGTGCTGCCGTCGCCCCAGATGTTGACGTCGTCTTCCTTCATGGCCGCGACCAGCATGGTGCCGGTAACCGCGCGGCCCAGCGGCGTGGTGTTGAAGTACGTGAGGCCGGCGGTGGTGACGTGGAATGCACCGGCCTGCAATGCGGCCAGGCCTTCCGCGGCGAGCTGCGTGCGGCAATCGACCAACCGGGCCTTCTCTGCGCCGTAGAGCATCGCCTTGCGCGGGATCTCGTCGTAGTCGGGCTCGTCGGGCTGGCCCAGGTTGGCCGTGTAGGCGTAGGGAATGGCGCCCTTGTTGCGCATCCAGTGCAGCGCGGCGCTGGTGTCCAGGCCGCCGGAGAAGGCGATGCCGACCTTCTGGCCGGCGGGAATGTTCTGAAGAATGGTGGCCATGGTTCGAATCCGGTTCAGCCGAAATGGCAGATGTAGCTGTACGGCTCGCCGCTCACGCGGATCTGGAAGCTGGAATTGCCGGGCACGCTGAACTTCTCGCCGGCGCCCGAGGCCACCCATTCGCTGCTGCCGGAGAGGAGGTACTCGCAGCGGCCCGCCGTGCCCTCCATCGTCTCGGGGGCGCCGGTGCTGAAGGTCAGGGTGGAGGGCAGGATCACGCCCACCGACTTCTTGCTGCCATCGGCCAGCGTGAGGCCGTGGCTCACGCATTTGCCGTCGAAATAGACGTTGGCCTTGGTTGCTACTGTGGCGTCGCGAAGGAATTCGGAGGTTGTCATCTGGAAGGAGGGCCTGGCGCTGCAAGGTAGGAGGAAAGCCCGCGATTTTAGGCTTTGCGGCCAGGCCTCCCCGGCAGGCGCTCAGCGCCAGCGACCGTGATAGCCGCCGTGCCAGCCGCCGCCCCATCCACGCGAGTAGCCAAGGTTGAGCGAAATACCCACGGGCGGGTAGACGTACGGTGCCGGGTAGTACGTGGGTGCGACATAGACCGGTGCCGGGTAGTAGACGGGGGCCGGCGCATAGAGCGGCGCAGGCTGGCCATAGGCCGGAGCCCCATTGCCCGAGACGACCACGCCCGGCTCGGGCGTTACCTGGCTCCAGTCGGACTGGCCGCGGTCGTCGCCGTCGATGGGACGCTGGGCGATGGGCGGCTGCGGTGCCACCGGGGAGGGCGTTGCGACGCCGTAGTCGCCGACTTCGATCGGGATGCTGGCTCCAGGGCGGGTATCGGTGACCGTGGTGTAGTGCCGGCCCCCGTATTCGTAGGTCACGTTGTAGCGGGTGTTGCCCGTCGTTTCGTGCGAGGGCGTGGCCGAGATCACCCGGGCCCAGACCTGCTCCGCCTGGGCAAGGCTCGCGGTGCCCGCCAAGGCGGCCAGGAGCGAGAGAGCGATGGTGTTGCGGATGGCTTTTTTCGTGCGCATGTCAAACTCCTGAGGGTGGGGCACCCAGGCCCCTCGATACCCGCTTCGACGCGATCCTGCGGCGCGGGTTCAACCGTTTACACGGCATGGCTTTTCCATTCGGCGGCGTCGAATCCCGTGGTAACGCCGGCTGGCGGGCCCCAGTTGACGACCGGACGTTTGATGAGGCTGGGGTTGGCCAGCAAGGCGGCGCGGGCGGAGGCGGCGTCGACCACCGAGGCGCGCGTCGACTCGTCGAGCCTGCGCCAGGTGGTGCCACGCCGATTGACCAGGGCCTCCCAGCCCGGCGCGCGCAGCCATTGGTCGAGTTCGGCCTCGGGCACGCCCTCTTTCTTGAAATCGTGAAACCGGTAGGCGATGCCGTGGTCGTCAAGCCAGGCGCGGGCGCGCTTGACGGTGTCGCAGTGGGTGATGCCATAGAGCGTGGTCATCCCTCGATGATGCCCGTGCGGCGAGTGGGCGACAATTCCGGGCTCCATGAAAACCCTTGCCGACTGGCTCGCCCACGCCGAGCGCCTGCACCCCAAGAACATCGAGCTCGGGCTCGAGCGCGTCCGCGCGATGACCGGCAAGCTCGGCCTCGCCTTCGACTGCCCCGTCATCACGGTCGCCGGCACCAACGGCAAGGGCTCGACCTGCGCAATGCTGGAGTCGATCCTCCTGCATGCGGGATACCGCACCGCGGTGTTCACGTCGCCGCACCTGGTGCATTTCGAGGAGCGTTTGCGGCTCTCGGGCGAAGCTGTGGCTACCGAGGTGCTGGCAGTGCAGTTCGAAGCCGTGGAACGGGCGCGGGGTGAGATGGCGCTGACCTACTTCGAGTTCACCACGCTCGCGATCCTGCTGTGCGCCGCGGCCAGCAGGCCCGATGTCGCCATCCTGGAGGTCGGCTTGGGCGGACGTCTGGACGCCGTCAACGTCATCGATGCGGATTGCGCCATCATCACCAGCATCGATCTCGACCACATGGAGTTCCTGGGCCCCGACCGCGAAAGCATCGGCTTCGAGAAGGCCGGCATCATGCGCGCCGGCCGGCCCGCGATCGTCAGCGACCCGGTCCCGCCGCAGAGCGTCATCGGGCATGCCGAAGCCCTTGGCGCCGACCTGTGGCGCGTGGGGCGCGACTTCAATGTCGCCGGCGACAAGCAGCAGTGGGGCTGGAGCGGGCGTGGGCGGCGTTACAGCGGGTTGGCCTACCCGGCGCTGCGCGGGGCCAACCAACTCGTCAATGCGGCCGGCGTGCTGGCCGCGTTGGAGTCGCTGCGGCAGCGGCTGCCGGTCACCGCGCAGGCGGTGCGCACCGGACTGGCGTCGGTCGAGCTTCCCGGGCGCTTCCAGATCGTGCCGGGCGAGCCCGCCCTGGTGCTCGACGTGGCGCACAACCCGCATGCAGTGGCAGCGCTGGCCGAGAACCTCGATGCCATGGGCTTCTACCCGACCACCCACGGCGTGTTCGGCGTGATGGCCGACAAGGACCTTGCACCGATGTTCGCGCGCATCGGCCCGCTGATCGACCGTTGGTACTTTACCGACCTGCCGACCGCGCGGGCCGCCAAGGCCGCCGATCTGCTGGCGCAATGGCGGGCGCAGAACACCCGCGCTGATGCCTCCGCCAGCGCGCATGCCGCTCCGATGGAGGCCTTGCAAGCGGCCATCGATCGCGCGGACCCCGCTGATAGAATCGTGGTCTTCGGATCGTTCTTCACTGTGGGTGGTGTGCTCGAGCACGGAACACCTCGTCTGCGGGCACGGCACCTGTCGCCGGACGCCTGATTGGCCTGATTTCCGGCGCCTTTTCTACTCACGCTGCACACCATCAGGGAATCGAATTTCATGGCGTTCTTCAAGTTCCGCACCCGCGGTCCGCAGGCCAACGAAGGGCGAAACACCGGTGTCTCGGCGCCGCCGGCGGAAAGCATCGAGGCCATGCGCCGGCGTGCGCGCCACCGGCTCGTCGGCGCGGCGGTGCTGGTGCTGGTCGGCGTCGTCGGCTTCCCGCTCCTGTTCGACACCCAGCCGCGGCCGGTATCGGTCGACATCCCGATCGAGATTCCTGATCGCAACAAGACCAAGCCGCTGCCGCTGCCGGCAGCGCCAGCGCCCTCGACGTCAAACGCCGCACCGCCCGCGAGCCCGCCATTGGCTGCCAGGTCGGCGGGCGGCGAGATGATCACCGAGATGGCGGATGGCACGGAAGTCCCGGTATCCAAGCCCGCACCCTCCGCGCCGCCAGTCGAGACCAAACCGGCGCGGATGGCGGAAGCCAAACCCGAACCCAAGCCTGAAGCCAAACCGGAGCCGAAGGCGGAGCCCCGGCCCAAGCCGGAGTCCAAGCCCGAAGCGAGGGCGGAAGCAAAGCCAGAGGCCAAGCCCGCCGCCAAGAATGTCGATGATTCGGCCCGGGCACGTGCCCTGCTCGAAGGCAAATCCACCGCCGTCGCTGCCGCCAAGCCCACCGCCGCAGCGGAGGACGACGGCCGCTTCGTGGTCCAGGTCGGCGCCTTCGCCGATGCCGACAAGGCGCGCGAGGTACGGCAGAAGCTGGAAAAGGCGGGGCTCAAGACCTACACCAATGTCGCGAAGACGGCCGGCGGCGAGCGCACGCGTGTGCGCGTGGGCCCCTTCGGTACGCGCGCCGAGGCGGACAAGGCGGCCGGCAAGATCAAGGGCTTGTCTTTGTCGGCTGCCGTCCTCAGCTTGTAAGCGGACGTGGTTGCCCTTGACTGGATGGCCATCGCGTTGCTGGTGGTGTCGATGCTTTTCGGGTTGGTGCGCGGATTGGTGTACGAGGTGATCCTGCTGGCCGCCTGGGTGGCCGCCTTCTTCTGCGCGCAGTGGTTCGCGGCCGACGTCGGTGCCTGGCTGCCCTTCGGTGATCCGGCGGGCACCTGGCGCTATGCGGCGGGTTTCGCGCTGGTGTTCGTGGGGGTGGTTTTCGGCGTCGGGCTGGTCGGCTCCCTGTTGCGCAAGCTGATCACTGCGGTGGGACTTCGGCCGGTGGATCGCCTGTTGGGCGGTGTCTTCGGCCTGGCACGCGGCGCCGTCGCGCTGCTGGCTGCCGCGGTCGTGGTTCATTTGCTCGCGCTGAGCGACGCGGCCTGGTGGCAGGAATCACGAAGCGCCATTGTTCTGGATGCGGCATTGCAGGGCCTGAAACCCGCGCTGCCTGAAAAATTGGCAAGCTACCTGCCCTGAGCAGAGAAGGATCGCTTCATGTGTGGAATCGTCGGCGTTGTCAGCAACGCACCCGTCAACCAGCTGCTATATGACGCACTCCTGCTGCTGCAGCACCGCGGCCAGGACGCAGCCGGCATCGTCACGCTGCTGGAGCGCAAGTTCTTCATGCACAAGGCCAAGGGCATGGTGCGAGACGTCTTCCGCACGCGCAACATGCGGGCGCTGCCGGGCAGCGTAGGGCTGGGACAGGTGCGCTACCCCACCGCGGGCAACGCATTCAGCGAAGAAGAGGCCCAGCCCTTCTACGTGAACGCGCCTTTCGGCATCGTGCTGGTGCACAACGGCAATCTCACCAATGCACACGCGCTGCGTGCCGAGTTGTTTTCCACCGACCACCGCCACACCAACACAGACAGCGACTCCGAGGTGCTGCTCAACGTCCTGGCGCACGAGCTCGATCGCTCGACGCGCGGAGGCATGCTCAATTCCGAAACCCTGTTCGCCGCGGTGCGCAACGTGCACCGGCGGGTGCGCGGCTCCTACGCCGTGGTGTCGCTGATCGCCGGGCATGGGCTTCTCGCCTTTCGCGACCCCTATGGCATCCGACCGCTGGCCATCGGGCGCAGCGCCGACGGCACCTACATGGTGGCGAGCGAGACGGTGGCGCTGGAGGGCTCCGGCCATGTGTTCGAGCGCTACGTGGCGCCGGGCGAGGCGGTGTTCATCGACCTCCAGGGCCAGCTGCATACGCAGCAATGCGCCGAGTCCCCCAGCCTCAACCCTTGCATGTTCGAGTTCGTCTATCTCGCGCGTCCCGACTCGGTGCTGGACGGCATTTCTGTCTACCAGGCACGGCTCAATCTTGGCGAGACGCTGGCCCAGCGCGTGATCTCCACCGTGCCGCCGAACGAGATCGACGTGATCATTCCCATCCCCGAATCGAGCCGCCCGAGCGCGACGCAGCTTGCCCATCTGCTGGGCATTCCGTACCGCGAGGGCTTCGTGAAGAACCGCTATGTGGGCCGCACCTTCATCATGCCGGGCCAGGGCGTGCGCAAGAAGTCGGTGCGGCAGAAGCTCAATGTCATCGGCAGCGAATTCAAGGGCCGCAACGTGCTGCTCGTGGACGATTCGATCGTGCGCGGCACCACCAGCCGGGAGATCGTGCAAATGGCGCGCGAAGCCGGCGCGCGCAAGGTCTACCTCGCGAGCGCGGCACCGCCGGTGCGCTACCCGAACGTCTACGGCATCGACATGCCGACCAAGGACGAACTGGTGGCCCATGACCGCACAGTCGAGGAAATCCGCGAGCTGATCGGCTGCGATGCACTGATCTACCAGGACGTCGAGGCGATGAAACGCGCCGTGCTCAAGGCAGCGCCCGGCAACGGTCCGAAGCTCGATGGCTTCGATGCTTCGTGCTTCGATGGCGTCTACGTGACGGGCGACATCGACACCGAAGCCATCAGCCGCATGAACGGCAACCGTCCCCGCGTCGAAGAGACCGACGAGGACTCGTCGCGCCTCGCGCTCCCCAACCTGAGCTGAAGCAGAACATCGTGACCGACCGACCCCTCCCCCCCGGGCTGCACCGCGACACGCTCGCCGTGCGTGCCGCCCTCGAGCGAAGCCAGTACGGAGAAAACTCCGAGGCGCTGTTCCTCACCAGCAGCTTCGTGCAACCTGACGCCGAAACTTCCGCCCGCCGCTTCGCAGGCACCGAGGAAGGCTTCACCTACACCCGCACCTCGAACCCGACGGTCGCCAGCTTCGAGCGGCGGCTTGCCGCGCTCGAAGGCACCGAGGCGGCGATCGGCGCCGCCAGCGGCATGGGCGCGATCCTCATGATGTGCATGGGCCTGCTCAAGGCCGGCGACCATGTGGTGTGCTCGCGCTCGGTGTTCGGTTCCACGCTCAACCTGATCGGGCGCGACTTCGGCAAATTCGGGGTGGAGACCACCTTCGTCTCCCAGACCGACGTGGCTGAATGGAAGGCCGCAATCAAGCCGAACACGAAGCTGCTGTTTGCCGAGACGCCGACCAATCCACTGACCGATGTGTGCGACATCCGCGCGCTGGCCGACCTGGCGCACGGCTCGGGCGCGCTGCTGGCCGTCGACAACTGCTTCTGCTCGCCGGCCCTGCAGCGGCCCATCGAGTTCGGCGCCGACCTCATCATCCACTCGGGTACCAAGTACCTCGAGGGCCAGGGCCGGGTGCTGGCCGGCGCCATCTGCGGCTCGCAGAAACTCATCGACGTGTTCGCAACCGTGGTGCGCACCGCCGGCATGGCG
This sequence comes from Variovorax sp. PBS-H4, assembly GCF_901827205.1. Lineage (NCBI taxonomy): Bacteria > Pseudomonadati > Pseudomonadota > Betaproteobacteria > Burkholderiales > Comamonadaceae > Variovorax > Variovorax sp. PBS-H4. The sequence goes on from NZ_LR594675.1 coordinate 2,071,561, forward strand.
CTGTCGCCCTTCAATGCCTGGGTCGTGCTCAAGGGGCTCGAGACGCTGGGAATCCGCATGCAGGCACATTGCGCCGGAGGACTTGCGCTGGCGCAATGGCTGGAGACGCAGCCTGCGGTGAGGCGCGTGTATTACCCCGGCCTTGCTTCGCATCCGCAGCATGAGCTGGCAATGCGCCAGCAGTCGGGGCAGGGCGGGGCGGTGGTCTCGTTCGATGTGCGGGGCGACACGCCCGAGGCGGCACGCGCCAATGCCTTCCATGTGATCGACAGCACGCGCGTGCTCTCGATCACCGCCAACCTCGGTGACACCAAGACGACGATCACCCATCCTGCCACGACCTCGCATGGACGTCTCAGCGAAGAACAGCGCCAGGCCGCCGGCATCGGCCAGGGTCTGGTCCGCGTGGCGGTCGGGCTCGACCATATCGACGATATCCGGGCCGACCTGTCGCGCGGCTTCGACACGCTACGCACTTGAATATCTCCATGACCGTTCGCACCCGCATCGCGCCGTCTCCCACGGGCTTCCTCCATCTCGGCACTGCGCGCACTGCACTCTACTCGTGGGCCTATGCGCGCCACCACGGCGGCCAGTTCGTGCTGCGCATCGAGGACACCGACGTCGCCCGCTCGACGCAGGAGTCGGTCGAGCAAATCCTGGCCTCCATGCACTGGCTGGGGTTGGACTACGACGAGGGTCCGGTCTACCAGATGCAGCGCCTCGACCGCTACCGTCAGGTCGTCGACCAAATGCTTGCGGCGGGGACCGCTTACCGCTGCTACTGCACGCCCGCCGAGCTCGACGCAATGAAGGAGGCGCAGCGCGCGCGCGGCGAGAAGGCGCTGTACGACGGCCGCTGGCGCCCCGCGCCGGGCAAGGCATTGCCCACCATTCCAGAGGGCGTTGCGCCGGTGATCCGCTTCTGCAATCCACCGGACGGCGATGTGCGCTGGGACGACCTCGTCAAGGGGCCGATCACCATCAACAACCGAGAGATCGACGACCTCATCATCGTGCGCGCCGACGGTGTGCCGACCTACAACTTTGCGGTGGTGGTGGATGACTGGGACATGCACATTTCGCACGTGTTCCGCGGCGACGAGCACATCAACAATACGCCCTGGCAGATCAATATCTTCCGCGCGCTCGGTGCGCCCTTGCCGCAGTTCGGCCATGTGCCCGTGATCCTCGGCGAGGACGGGCAAAAACTCTCGAAGCGCCGCGGTGCCGTCAGCGTGACGGCCTACGAGGAGGGCGGCTACCTGCCCGAGGCAATGCTCAACTACCTCTCACGGCTGGGCTGGAGCCATGGCGACGAGGAACTGTTCACGCGCGAGCAGATGGTGGCCTGGTTCGACGGCACGCACCTTTCGAAGAGCCCGGCGCAATGGGATGCAGCCAAGCTCGCATGGGTCAATGCGCAGTACATCAAGGCCAAGCCTGACGCGGAGCTTGCCCTGCTCGTTGCCGCGCAATTGCAAAAGCGCGGCATCGAGTCCGACAACAGGCTTGCCGCAATCTGCGCACTGTTCAAGGACCGCTGCGACACGACGGTGGCGTTGGCCAACTGGGCATCCGCTTTTTATGCGGACGTGCAGCCCAGCGAGGCCGATCGTGCGCAGCATCTGACCGATGCTGTCCGCCCCTCGATTGCCGCGCTGGCCGATAAGCTCGCCACCGCACAGTGGGACAAGGCATCTATTGCCGCCGCGATCAAGGAAGTGCTCGCTGCGCAGGGCCTGAAGATGCCCGCGCTCGCCATGCCGGTGCGTGTGCTCGTCATGGGCACTGCGCAGACGCCCTCGCTCGATGCCGTGCTCTCGCTCTTCTCTCGTGAAGAAATTTTGAAGCGATTACAGGCCGCGTAAATTTCGACGCTATAATTTGAGGCTCGACGCCCACAGGGGGTATAGCTCAGCTGGGAGAGCGCTTGCATGGCATGCAAGAGGTCAGCGGTTCGATCCCGCTTACCTCCACCATCTGGAAGTCGAGACAACCAAGCGTTGATCGCAACGCGGTTCTTAGGTTTACGACCCTATCGTCTAGAGGCCTAGGACACCACCCTTTCACGGTGGCTACCGGGGTTCGAATCCCCGTAGGGTCGCCAGTTTTCACGCAAGTGGAAAAGGCACAAGTCGGCAGCACTTGGCTCTATCCGGAGCGAACGCAGCCTACCAGGAGTGGTAGTTCAGTTGGTTAGAATACCGGCCTGTCACGCCGGGGGTCGCGGGTTCGAGTCCCGTCCACTCCGCCAGATTGTCGTTGGACATCAATGGGTTAGTAGCTCCGGCTGCTAACCCATTTTGGTTTTTGAGATCCGGTTCGACACTAGAAGCCGCTGCGTTCTCAGCGTAACGATCACCGACGCACATGGCCAGATGTTGATGGCCTTCTCGCCGACCCCACAAGCTTCGACTGAGCGTGCGGACTCGGGCGGGCCGGTAGTGCAAGCCTCGGCGCAGGCAGCGCGCGAGTCCTCGGGTTAAGGCACCAGCCTCCATGCGCCTTTTTCCAGCCGGATGACCACGACCGAAGGCTGTTCGAGGCCATACGGCTGGCCGGGCCTGAAGTTGTAGGTGCCGTTCGCACCGGCAAGGGACTTCGTGCTGACGATCGCATCGCGCAGCGCAGCGCGGAACTGTGGCGTGCCCGGCTCCATCTTGCGGTCCACCCGCGCCGCGGCATCGGCGAACAGAAGCCATGCGTCGAAGGTGTAGGCCGAGAAAGCGTCCTCGGGCAGTGTGCCGTGCAGGCGCCGATAAACGCTTCGGAATGCCAGGGCCGGTTCACGCGCTGCGTTGCCCGCCGGCAGTTCATCCGCCACCATGACCGGGCCGCTCGGCACCATTAATCCGTCCGCTGCAGCGGACGCGACACGGACGAAGTCGACGTTGATCAGTCCGTGGGTGCCATAGATGGAGCCCCTGTATCCCCTGTCCTTCAAGGCCAGGTAGGGCAGGGCGCCTGGGGAGCCTGAGTTGCCTGCAAATACGGCGTCCGGCCGGGCGGCCAGGATCTTCAGGACTTGGCCGGCGACCGATGCATCGGTGCGGCCGTAGCGTTCGTTGCTCACCACCTTGATCCCGGCGGCGTCGGCGCTTTTTACAAGGGAGTCGTAGGCGAGGTCGCCCAGGGCGTCCGCATAGCCGATGAAGCCCACCGTCTTCACCCCGGATTTCTTCATGCGTTCGACCACGGCGTTGACCATCACGGGGAAGGCCTGGGAAACGGTCACTGTCCAGCTGCTGTCGGCGGCCGGCAGATTGAACGGAGTCGGCGAAATCAAGGGAGCCTGCATCTCCCGTGCCACCGACGCCATGGCCAGCGATCCGGGAACGCCCGAAGTGCCGATGAGGACATCGACCTTGTCCTCGCTGATCAGCTTGCGCGCGTTGCGGGCTGCCGTCGTCGGGTCGGACGCATCATCGAGCACGATCAACTGAACCTTGCGTCCGCCGATCTCGGGGTGGAGTGCATACGCCGCACGAACGCCCTTCTCGTAGGGGATGCCCAGCGCAGAAAGCGGGCCAGAGAGCGAGCTGCTCACACCGACTTTCAGGTCGGCAGCGTAGGTGGAAGTGAGAGCAAGCGCCGCAGCGAGCAGGCTCGCCCAGCGCAACCTCGGTCTGCTGGCGATCATTCGTTCTCCTGACGTGTCCAGACCTTTTCGCGCACCAGTTCCGCAATCTGGATCGTGTAGCTCTGGAACAGTTCGTTCTTGCCGATGGGGATTGATCGGCGATGCTCGGCATCTCGCATCCATGCGCGCAGCGCCTCTGCGTCGCGCCAATACGAAAGTGAGATCAGCTTGCCTTCGTTGTCGCGGCTGAGAAAACTTTCCTTGGAAACGAAGCCGTCGATCTTCGCCGCCGCCACGAGCAGCTCTGCAACCATCTCGCGGTTGCGCTGCTCCATTCCCGGGAGAACCTTGAATTCAATGATGCAGATCAGCATGGGGGTGTCCGATTAGGCAAACTGCTCAGCCGCCAGGGCGCTCAAGGCCTTCCGGTCGACTTTGTTGATGGGCGTCTTCGGCAGAGCTGGCAGCCGAAAATAACGAGCCGGCTGCTTGTAGCGTGCGAGCCGCTCTGTGCAATGTCGCTCCAGGGCGCTCTCGTGGGTCGCGTCATCCATGCCCGGGCGGGGGACCACGAAGGCGAGCAAGATTTCGCCCCGATAGCTGTCGGGCTTGCCGACGACGGCCGCCTCGAGAACGGCGGGATGTTCCTGCAGGACTTCCTCGATTTCGCGAGGGTAGACGTTGTAGCCGCCGACGATGATCAGGTCTTTCTTGCGCCCGCGGACGAACAGGTGCCCGTCCCCGTCGATCTCGCCGAGGTCGCCGGTGTACAGCCATCCCTCGCGCAGGGTCTCCGATGTCTCGTCGGGCAGATTGCGGTAGCCCTGCATCAGCTGAGGGCCTTGCGCTCGGATCTCGCCGCATTCGTGGAGGGCGAGCGATTGCCGCCCCGTTTCAGCGTCGACGATCTCGATTCTCGTGCCAGGCAACGGGAGCCCGACGGAGCCGGCCTTGACCGCATGGCCCGGTCCGTTGAAGCTCAGCACCGGCCCTGCCTCGGTCATGCCGTAGCCCTCATAGATCGGGACCCTGACCGTTTCTTCCCAGCGGCGCAGCACGGCGACCGGCAGTGCCGATGCGCCCGAATAGCACATGCGCAAGGACTGCCAGTCCGTGCTTTCGAATCGGGGGTGCGCCATGAGAGACACGTAGATCGAGGGGCTTCCCGGAAAGAGGGTGATGCGGTGCCGTTCAATGGCGTCGAAGACGTCATCGCGGCGGAATGCAGGCAGGATCACGAGAGTGCCGGCGCAACGGGCGGCGAGATACAGCCCCATCGCCATTCCGTACGAATGGAAGAGCGGCATCGCGCACAGAATGCGTTCGCCAGCGGGGTGCGTGGGGAGCATGGCTTCCCTCTGTTCGACGTTGGTGCGCAGCGCGGCATGCGTGAGATTGACGCCTTTCGGCCGCCCCGAAGTACCGCCCGTGTATTGAAGAAGGGCGAGGGACGAGGGAGTGACCTCCTGCGGCAAAGTATCCGTGTCGGGGCGACCACCGCTTGCCTGCCCGCGACCTTCATTCATCCAGATCACCGGCAATCCCATTGAATCGGCCAGTGGTGCTACGAGATTTTGCAGTGCCCACTCTGCGATGACCGCGTCACAACCGGCGTCCTGCAACTGGAAATGCAGTTCGCGCGCGGTGTATTCCGGGTTCATCGGCAGCATCTGGGCTCCCGCCGCCAGCACGCCGAAATGGGCGATGCAGGCGCCGAAGCCGTTTCGCAGAATGACTGCCACGCGGCTCGGGCCGGCATCCTCTCGCAGGCGATTGGCAAGGGCGATGACTTCGCTGCAATAGTCGCCGTAGCTCATGGTCTGGCCGTCGCAGACCAGCGCAGGATGGTCCGGTGCCCGCACGGCCGCCTGCAGCAGCAGTTCGACCACCGTGTCCCGATAGCGCTCGACAAGATGTGCGGTATCGGTCATGAGGCAGCATCACTCACTCGCAGCACGAGCGCCATGGCTGTGTCTCCAGCCGCGCAGCCCGTGAACAGCCCGAGGCCTCCACCGCGCATTTCGAGCGTCTCGATCAGCTCGATGATGGCGCGCAAGCCGGTCGGTGCCTGCGGGTGTCCCCAGACCAACGAGCACCCGAAGGCGTTCATATCGAGCAGGGAGAGGCCGGTCTCCCGGGCGAGGACGATGTCGTTGACGGCGAAGGGGTTGTGCGTCGTCACGGCATGCAGATCGGCGAAGCGCAGATCGGCGCGCTGCATGGCCTCCCTCGCGGCAGGGACCGGTGCGTACGGCATCTGCATGGCTTCGGCGCGCGCCTGGCCCGTGGCGAGGATTTCGATCTGCACATCCGGCCGGCTGCTGAGCTGTCGCGCCCGGTCGCGAGCGGCGACCAGCATGCCCGCGCTGCCGTCCGCCGGGTGGGTCTGGGCGCCGTAGCTCACGGTGCCGTCGGGCAGCACGGGCTTCAGCCTGGCGAGCCCTTCCCGCGTGGTGGCGTGGATGCCTTCGTCGCCGGCGAGGGTCGCCACCGACTTCTTGAAGCGGGCATCGGGCACTTCGAACGGGAGTTGCATGAAGCGGCGGTGGAAGGCCCGATCGTCCGCCAGCGCGGCGGCGTATTGCTCGTAGCGGTGCAGCACCAGGTCGTGCTGCTCCGCGAGCGAGATGCCGAACCGGGCGGCCACCCCTTCGGCGGTGTGCAGCATCGAGTGCGAAGTCCAGGGATCTCGTTCGAAGGAATCCGTGACCCAGCTCTCGTGCGCCCCGGTGCCGCCGACGCCGCGCGGATCGGGATAGTAGATCTGCGGTCCATTCGACACGCGGTCCGCCGCCAGCACCAATCCACAGGCGGAGGCGCCGGTAGCAACCTCGTGCGCGGCCGTCGCCACGCAGCGCACGGAGGTGGCGCAGGCCTGGGCGATGGTCGGGCCCGCCAATGTCGGCATGCCGGCCAGTGCCGCAACCCAGGGCAGCCCATAGAAGGCGCCGCGCTGTGGCACCGTGGTACCGAGCACGCCAAAGTCGATCAGGGTGGGGCCGATGCCCTTGGCCTCCAGCGTCCTGCGCGTGAGCCACGCGCAGAACTCCAGGCTGTGCAGGTGCGACAGGCTGCCCTGCCAGCGCGCAAACGGAGACGACCAGTACGCGCCATAGGGAATGAAGGCGCCGCTCATGGCTCGGCCCGCCAGGCACCGCCCTGGGCCCGCACCATCACGCGGGCTCGCGTGTCGAGCCCGTTGTGGTCGGAGGCGGTGATGCGGTAAATACCGTTGGTGCCGACCAGGCCCGAGGTCTGCGTCTCGAGTGCATCGCGCAGCGCTTGCCGGAACTCCGCCGTGCCCGGCTTGGCCTTGGCCAGTGCGGCCGCGGCAGCCTTGTCGAGCAGCAGGTAGCCGTCGTACGCCCATGTGGCGAACGCGTTCACCGGCCCGGGCCGCTCGAGCTTGCCGTACAAGGCGGCAAACTTCACGGAGGCCGCCTTGACCGGATCGCCCTCAGGGAGGTCCTTGTAGACCACCACCGGGCCGATGGGCGCCAGCGCCCCGTCGATGCGAGACCCACCTACGCGCAGGAAATCGTCGTTGACGACGCCGTGCGTGTGGTAGATCGGGCCCTTGTAGCCACGCTCCACCAGCGTCAGGTGCGGCAAGGCGGCCGGTGTGCCCGTCGCACCGACAAGCACGGCATCGGGCTTCAGTGCGAGGGTCTTGAGCACTTGCGGAACGACGGACGAGTCGTTGCGCGCGAAGCGCTCGTCGTTGAGCACCTTGATGCCGTACTTGCCGCTCAACGAGGTCAGGCTGCGGTAGACCTGGTCTCCCCAGGGCTGCGAGTAGCCGATGTAGCCCACGGTCTTGATGTTCTTCTTCTGCATGTGCTCCAGCACGCCGCCAATCATCAGGTCGGCTGACTGCGGCACGACGAAGACCCACGGATGCTGGTTGGCCGGGACGTCCATCGGGGCGAGCGAAACATGCGGCGTGCGGCTTTCCAATGCGACGTCTGCCAGCACGAGCGAACTGGGCGTATTCGAGGAGCCCACCAGGACATCGACGCGATCGGACAGGACCAGCTTGCGCGCGTTCTTCACCGCCAACGAAGGATCGGTCGCATCGTCGAGGATGGTGTAGCGGACGGGCTCCCCGGCCAGCTTGTCCGGCAGGAGGGTGATCATGTCCCGCTCGGGGCCGCCTTGCGACGACGCCGCGCCCGTGATGCTGAGCACCACGCCGACGTGGATCTCGGCCTGGGCCGCCGTGCTCATCCAGCCAGCGAGGCAGGCGATCGAACACAGAAGCGGAAGCTTTCTCAGGAGTCGTGGTGCGTTCACAAGGTGTCCTCTGCAACGAAGTGGGCCGAAGCGTTCGGCGCAGCATAGGCGAGGGCCCTGGCGTGCAGCGCCAGGATCCGAAAAAGTGATACGCGTATAACCCTGGCCGGAAGTGCGCCTCGCCTGCCGGGGCCATCCCGGATAATTTCGTGATGCCCTTCGCATCCGACTCGAACGACAAGGACGACGCGTTTCCCTCGGCCGGGTCGCTCTTCGGCCGCTTGCGCATGCGGCATCTCGTCGCCATCGAGATACTCGCAGAACGAAAGAACATCCGGCAGGCATCGCAGGCCCTGTTCCTGTCGCAACCGGCCGCGAGCAAGCTGCTGCACGAGATCGAATCGATCTTCGAGGCACGCCTCTTCGAACGCACGGCACACGGCATCGAGATCACGCCCCAGGGAGCGGTGTTGCTTCACTGGGCTCGCAAGGCCATGGCCGACATGGACGCTGCACGCTCGGAGATCAGCGCGCTGCGCGATGGATGGGAAGGCCGCGTGCGGGTTGGTGTGTTCCCGGTCGCGGCATCGGTGCTGGTTCCGGAAGCGGTCGCGCTTCTCAGCAGGTCGCGCCCTGGCATCCAGGTGGAACTGCAGGAGGGCCTCGAGACAACGCTGCTTCCTCAGCTCGAGAAGGGTCGGCTCGACTGCGTGATCGGCCGTGCAACCCCCCTGGCCGGAGCCCGGCGCCTGTCTCACGAAACCTTGTTCGAGGAGCCCACCGTCGTCGTTTGCGCTGTCGACCACCCCTTGCTGGACTCCCCCGACTGGACCCACGCCGATATCGATCGCTACGAGTGGATCCTTCCTGCCCGATCGGGCCAGCTCTACTCCCTGGTCGCCGGCGGCCTGGCCAGGCGCGGGGCGGCCCCTCCGCGCGTGGCCGTGGAGACGTCCTCCATCCTCACGCTGGTCGAGATCCTTCGCCAGTCACAGTTGCTTTCCGCGATCGCCAGCGGCGTTGCGCGCCGCTTCCTGGAGATCGGCTTGCTCAGGACCTTGGAGCTGCCGCTTTCGGCGTCGCTGCATCCGGTCGCGATCATCACGAACCATGCGGCTTCGGTGCACCCGGCCACGTCGATGTTTCTCGACGCTGTGCGAGAGGTGTGTGCGAAGCGCTCGACGGCGTAGTGCGCACGGCTACTCATGATCCGTCGATCTCGTCAGCGTCTCCCAAGCGTCGATCTCGCTGGAGAGTGCCGAGAGCTTGGCCCTGACGAGTTCCAGCGCATCCGTGCCGAGAAGCAGGTGTGCTGGCGGTTCAGGGGCTGCGACGATCGCCAAAATGGCCTGCGCCGCCTTGGCCGGGTCGCCCGCCTGTTGGCCGCTCTTGGCCTGCCTGGCCTGCCGAATGGGGTCGAAGAGCGCATCGTAGTCGTGGACTGTGCGGTCCGAGCGCACCATCGAACGGCCGGCCCAGTCGGTGCGGAAGGAGCCGGGCGCCACTGCCGTCACCTTGATCCCGAAGCCTGCCACTTCCTTTCCGAGCGCCTCGGAGATGCCTTCGAGCGCGAACTTGCTTCCGCAGTAGTACGCGATGCCGGGCATCGTGATGAACCCTCCCATCGACGTGATGTTGATGATGTGCCCCGAGCGGCGGGTGCGCATCGAAGGCAGCACAGCCTTCATCATCGCGACGGCGCCGAAGACGTTCACGTCGAACTGGCGTTGCATCTCCGCGAGACCGGACTCCTCGAGCGTTCCCTCATGCCCGTATCCGGCGTTGTTGACCAGGACGTCGATGTGCCCGTGCCGGCCGAGCAGTTCGGGGACCGTCCTGTCGATGGCATCGAAATCCGTCACATCCAGCACTGCAGCATGCGCCCGGCGGGGCACGGTGCTCTCGAACGCGACCTTGCTGCTTTCGGACCTGACGGTCCCGAGCACCGTGTGCCCCGCTGCCAAGGCGGTTGCTGCGAATGCCTTTCCGAATCCTGAACTGACGCCGGTGATGAGGAACGTTTTCGATCGAGGCTGAGTCATTGTTGGCTCCTTGAGGGTGGAGCCTGATCGTAGAAACCGGCCTCGGAATGCGCCATGGCGAGACGTGCGAATAGCTTGCCCAATGCTACGAAGCCATAGAGCCTGGCTACTTCGTGTGGCAGATTTGAAGCTCGAAATGAACAACGCAGATGCAAGACACAGCGCAATCCACTCCAAGCTTGCAGAGGCAGATGGTCGATCTGGCGACGCCTCTGGCCCCTGTCGAAGGCTATAACCTGACCGCGCTCCGCGATGTCCGGATCCTGAGATCCGATCGTCCGCTGAGCCGGGCCCCGGTGCTCTACGACCCGGGAATTGTCATCGTGCTCCAGGGCCGAAAGCGCGGCTTCCTGGGTGACGAGGTCTACCTGTACGACGCGCAGCACTACCTGGCCGTGTCGGTCCCCGTGCCTTTCTCGATGGAAACGGATGCCTCGGCGGAAGAACCGCTGCTCGCCATCTACTTGCGGCTCGACTTCAAGGTTGCTGCCGAGTTGATGATGAAGCTCGATGAATGCGGGCCCGTCGGGGATGCGATCCCGAGAGGCCTGATGTCCACGCCCATGGACGAGGGCCTCGCGCATGCCGTGCTGCGCTTCCTGAAGGTCATGAACTCTCCGCTCGAATCCGTGATCCTCGGGCCGGACGTCGTGCGCGAAATCTACTTTCGCGTCCTCACGGGCGAGCAAGGAAGTTCCATGCGTGCCGCACTGACCCGTCGAGGGCATTTCGGCAAGATCGCGAAAGCGATTCGCACGATACATGCCTGCTTCGACCAGAAGCTCGACATCGGCCACCTGGCGGACGAGGCGGGCATGAGCCCCACTTCGTTCCATGCGCACTTCAAGGCGGTGACATCGACCTCGCCGATCCAGTACCTGAAGACAACGCGTCTTCACCAGGCGCGGCTCATCATGGTGAGGAGCGGCGTGACGGCCGCGGTGGCAAGCGCACAGGTCGGCTACGAAAGCCCCTCCCAGTTCAGCCGCGAGTTCAAGCGCATGTTCGGCCGCGGGCCATCCGAGGAGGCGTCCCGGATGAAGCATGCTTTCGCAAGGCCCGACCCGTCACCTCACGGGCTGTACGTCGCGGCGCATTGAGCGCAAACCCGTTCCTTCCCTGAATCCACCGTCGACATGCGATGCGGCCGGACTCGGGTGTATGTCAGCTGGCAACCCGTGCCGAGCGGGAGCGGGCATCCTTGATGGTCAGCCAGACCGCCGAGACCAGGAAGTAGAACGCGCCGAAGGCTGCATAGGGGGCGATGGCGGCAATGCTGGGCGCAAGCGCGCCGGTGGCTTGCTTGATGAAGAAGGCGCCTGCAAGCGCCGATTGCGCACCGCTGAGGACCATGGCCCACTGCGCTCCATTGGTTTTCCAGCGGCGCACGCCGGTGGCAAGCTGAAAGAGCCCCGCCAGAATGGCCCACACACCGAACACGCCGAGTACCGCATGCATGCTGATTCCGAGCGCGATCGCGACGGCGATGGTCGCAACCCCGCTCGCACCGGCATTGAGCGCTTGAGTCTGGTTCTGCTGCAGTCCCCCGTTGCGCTTGGCGTCGACCAGATTGGCAATGGCGTCCCAGGCGGGATAGACGAGAAGCAGCAATGCGGCGAGCGTCGGCATCTCCTTGCCGAGCGTGTGCGCGGCGAGCACCCAGACAATCGAGAACGCAGCGCGTGAAAAATAGTAGGGCTTGAGCCACTCGTTGCTCTGCGACGCGCCAGGTTGAGTGATGTTCGGCGGGGTCATGGTTTCTCCAGTTCAAGCGTGACGATGGGTGCAGCGCGGGCGCTGCTGGTAATCTACTAGTTGATAGATAAGCGGGACATGTTGAACGCCGACGTGAAGGCACGCATGCCTCAACGCCGGCGAGCCGGGGCCAGCAACTGCTTGACCCCCTGCTGAACGACGGTGGCAAACGCGTCCGGGTCGCCGTAGACACGGGCGGCCAGCATGCCGCCGTGCACGGTTGCCATCAGGCCCAAGGCCTCTGCCGACGGATGGGTGCGCAGGCAGAAGATGCCCTTCGCGGCGCCTTGTTCCAGGATGGAAGCAAGCCAGGTGGCCAGGTCCGAAAAATGTCCTCGAACTTCGTCTGCAACGACTGAGGGGATCGCGGGCAACTCCGAACCGAGCATCGCGCAGATGCAAAACGGTGCCGTTCCGTCCCGGATGCACGCCTCCCAGTACTCGGTGTATGCGTGAAGCCGGGCGAGCGGATCTGCAATCTGCTTTTCCAGCGCGGCCAAGGCCTCACGGCCTTGCGCCCGATATCGGCGCAGCACCGTTTGCACGAGCTCGGCCTTGCTGGGAAAGTGGAAATGGACGCTGGCCTTGCTGATGTGCACTGCCTCCGAAATGTCCGCGTAGCTGAAGCCGTTGTATCCCTTCGTCGCCAGCAGCAATCGGGCGCACGCCGCAATTTCGGCCGCCTTGGGAGAGAGCTCGGGGGATTCCATGCTACTAGTCTACCAACTAGTTGATTGATGTCAACCCAACCCCCTGTGTATCGCCGTTGCAGAGCCGGACCTTCGATAGATCGTCGTCGCCGCGATTCAGACGACTTCCGAGAGCCACCGCTTGAATGCCGTCAGCGCCTTCGACTCGGCACGGTCGTCGGGCCAGACGAAGTAGTAGGTGTGCGCCCTCCGGTCAAGAACAAAGTCGAACGGCGCCACCAGCACACCGGCTGCGAGCTCGCGCTCGACAAGGGCTTTCTGCGCGATCGCTACGCCATGACCTTCGGCGGCAGCCTGGTAGGCCAGGAGCGAAGTCTCGTACTTCATGCCTCGATACCCATTGACCCGCGATGCGCCGCATGCTTGCAGCCAGAACTGCCAGTCATCCGGGCGAGCCATCGAGTGCAGCAGCGTCTCACGCCTGAGGTCTTCAGGTTCGCGCAGTGGCCTGGATCCCGCCGCATTGCGCGCTGCCGTCACAGGCACGAGTTCATTCGCCACGAGCCGCTGGACCTTCGTCCTCGGCCATTGCCCATCGCCAAGCTGGACGCCCGCCTCGATATCTTCGCGATCGAAGCGCAAAGGGGCGGGAGACGTCGACAGCTGTACGTCGATGTCAGGATGCTCGCGATGAAACGAGGCCAGGCGTGGGATCAACCACTTGACTGCGAATGTGGCAGGCGACCTCAACTTGAGCGAATGGCGGCGAAAGCCGCCCCCCATCACGGCATTCGTCGCCTCGCGCAGCGCGCTGAACAAGGGGGTGACGTCGGACAAATAGCGCGCTCCCGCGACCGTGAGTTCGAGCCCGCCCGGAATGCGCCTGAAAAGCTTGAGGCCGAGAAACTGCTCGAGTGTCTTGATCTGGCGGCTGACCGCGGCCGGGGTGACGAACAGTTCCTTTGCCGCATTCGAGACGCTCAACAACCGCCCCGTGGCTTCGAAGCATTTCAGCGGGTTCAACGGCGGTAGCGGATCCATGGTCGCCTGAGCATTCCAGCGCATTAACAAAAAGTCAAATACGAGCAAGGAAATGTCGTTTGCCGCCCTTGGCTGCGACTTCTAAGCTCCTGGAAATTCAGTAGCCAAGGCCAAGCCGGCCGCGTGGCTCAGGACCCAAAGACCATGCTAAGAGACACGCTTCAGGGTATTCGCGTCATCGACTTCTCCCATGTGGTGGCAGGCCCCGTGTGCGGGATGATGCTTGCCGACATGGGCGCTGACGTGGCGAAGGTGGAGTCACCCGATGGTGAACTGGGACGCGCCATCGGGCCGCCCTGGCTCCACGGAGAAAGCGTCGTCTTCCTGAGCGTGAACCGGAACAAGCGCGGCCTGGCTGTGGATCTGCGCGATCCGGCCGCGCGCGCCGCCGTGATGAAGATGGCGGCAGGCGCGCATGTGATCGTCGAGAGCTTCCGGCCTGGCGTCATGGAGCGTCTGGGACTGGACTACGCGGCAGTGGCCAAGCGGAACCCGGGCGTCGTCTACTGCTCTATATCTGCCTACGGGCAATCGGGCGCACAGCGCCACATGCCGGGCGTCGATGGCGTCATCCAGGCCGCGACCGGACTGATGAGCACCCTGGGCACGTCAGGCTCGCCACCATCGAAGGTGCCGGTGCCGATCGCCGATATGGCGACGGGATATCTCGCGACGGTCGGCATCGTGGCTGCGCTGCGCAAGGCCGAGCGCACGGGGCAGGGGCAGCACATCGACATCAGCCTCTACAACGCCACGCTGATGCTCCAGCAGGTCGGGCTCGCCTCTTTCCTCGCGAGCGGAGATGAACCGCAGAAGACGGGCAGCGCAGCGCCCTACGCGTCGCCGAACGAGGCGTTCCCGACATCGGACGGATGGATCATGGTCGCGGCTTACCAGCCTGAACGCTGGCGTCGCCTTTGCGAACTGCTGCGGCGGTCCGATCTCTTCGAAGACCCGCGATTCGCAACGAATGCGCAACGCGTGCACAACCGCACGGTCCTCAACGAGTTGCTGTCGGAATCGTTCAAGACGCAGCCCACCCTCGGCTGGATGGAGCAACTGGAGGCGGTCGACATCCTCTGCGCGCCGATCGCGAGCTATGGCGAAGTCACGCGCTCGTTGCAATACCGCCAAAGCGGCGTCGAGACCAGCGTCGTCCATCCCGTGGCGGGCATCGTGCGCATGCCCGGATTTGCGCTGGGCGATCCTCAGACCAGCCGTGCGCCCCACCTGCCGCCGCCGAGGATCGGCGAGCACTCCGCCCGCATCCTGGGCGAATACGGCCTCGCGGCCGACGAGATCGCTGCACTCATTTCTCGCGGGGCCGTCAGCCAGGCAGCCGCCTGCGATGACCTGCGCCCGTCATCTTCGTCACCTCAACCTTCAGGCTCCGCGCCGGCAATCCACCATGACTGACACGACATCCACTCCCGCGCTCGTACGCACCGACAGGGCAGGTCCCGTCCTCAACGTCGTGCTCGATGCGCCCGCAGAGGGCAACGCGATGACGGTCGCCATGACGGAGCAACTCGCCGAGGTGCTCGAAAGAACGGCCGTCGACAAGTCGGTGCAGTGCATGGTGATACGGAGCTCAGGCAAGCATTTCTGCACTGGCGGCAATGTCAAGGACATGCGTGCAGGCAGCGACCTGATGGCGGGTTCCGTGGCCGACGTGCGAGAACGGCTGCAGGCGACGCTGCATCGCGTGACGCGCGCCTTGGCGACCCTCGAGATCCCGACCATTGCGGAGGTCAACGGAATGGCGATCGGTGCCGGATGCGACCTCGCGCTGATGTGCGACATCCGGATCGCGGGCGAGCAGGCCCGGTTCGCCGAGAGCTTCTTGCGCCTGGGCCTGGTATCGGGCATCGGCGGCGCCTGGTTCCTCACGCGGCTGGTCGGTCCGGCCAAGGCGATGGAGATGACCCTGACCAGTGAATTCATCGACGCCGAGGAGGCGCTCGCGCACGGCATCGTCTCGCGCGTGGTGCCCCAGGAGAGCCTGGCGGATGAGGTCGCAGCCCTGGCCTCAAGGATCGGATCAACGCCGCCCATCGCGTTGCGCATGGCCAAGCGGCTCGTGCGCGAATCCGCGCGAAGCGAACTGCCGGCCGCGCTGGAGATGGCCGCATCGATGCAGGCCATCCTGCTGTGCGGGGAAGAGCACAAGGCCGCCGTGAATGCATTCCTCGCGAGTGCCCGGTGAACCAACACCGCAAGCCCGCACATCCGCACCGAACCTGACGAGGAGACGACCATGAAGATTCTTCGAAGCGCTGCCATTGCCGTGGCGCTCACCGGCACTGCCGCTATTTCCGCCGCCCAGCCCATGCGCTTTCCCGAGAAGCCCGTTACGTTTATCGTGCCCTTTGCGGCCGGCAGCGCCACCGACCAACTGGCGCGCGCGCTCGGCGTTGCCTTCACGGAGAAGACGGGTCAGCCAGTTGTCGTCGACAACCGGGGCGGGGCGGGTGGGCTCATCGCGGCGCAAGCTGTGGCGCGTGCCGCGGCTGATGGCTACACGGTGCTGATCACCACCAATACGACACAGGTTGCCAACCCCTACCTCTACCGCAAGCTCCCCTACGACCCGGTGGCCGACTTCGCACCACTGACCGCATTGGGCCGTGGCGGACAGGTACTGGTCGTCCCCGCCGCCTCGCCCTACAAGTCCGTGGCCGATGTGGTTGCCAAGGCACGCTCCCAACCCGGCAAGCTGTCGTTCGGCGCAGGCAACTCGTCGAGCCGCATTGCCGGCGAGATGCTCAAGCAACTCAGCCAGACGGACATCCTCTACGTGCCGTACAAGAGCAATCCACAGGCCCTGACGGACCTGCTCGGCGGCCAGATCGACCTGATGGTGATCGACACCGTGACCGGCATCCCGCAGATCGAGTCGGGCAAGCTGCGCGCGCTCGGCGCCTCGACCCAGCGGCGACTGAGCGTATTGCCCAAGGTGCCGACGCTCGAGGAGGCCGGGGTCAAGGGCTACGACATCGGGTACTGGTTCGCAGCCTACGCGCCCTCAAAGACATCGCCTGCGGTCAGCGCTCGTTTGCGCCAGTTGCTGGTCGAGGCGGTCCACAGCCCGCACGCCAAAACCTTCTTCAACAGCACCGGCACGGAGCCATGGACCACCAGCGCCGAAGAACTGGCTCAGTTTCAATCGGCCGAAGCCACGAAGTGGAGCAAGGTAATCAAAGCGGCGAACATCGAGCCGGAATGACCGGCCACCGGGTCGTCGCGGGAAAGCGAGCCGCCCGTTCTGTCCGAACATGCAGCCGCCCACCCTGCCCGCCACAGGGTTCGCTCTCAAAAAACAAACGGTGTTTTTGGGAATCGTGCGTTGGCGTGGCGCCGCACTTTCAATAGCATGGGTCTCGACTGGAAGGGAAACACTCCCGGTGGAGTGGCCGGACTTCAAACCCGGAGTGGGTCGCTGACGATCCTGTGTGGGTTCGACTCCCACTCTCTTCCGCCAGATTCACATGAACGTGCGCGGCCGCCTCGACTCCGACATGCTGACCTCGACCCGCCAGGCGCGCCGCGCCATCCCCGCCGTGGATACCCTGCTGAAGGCGCCCGCCTTCCAGGCGCTGGCCAGCGAGTTCGGCCGGCCGCGCATCCTGGACTGCGTGCGCAACCTGCTGGCCGAACAGCGTCGCCGGTTGTCGGGCGAGCGCGCCGCCGCGGCGCCGGACGAAGAGACGCTCGCCGAGGAATGCCGCGCGCGGCTCAGCGCCGCCGCGCGCCCGTCGCTGCGCGCGGTGTTCAACCTCACCGGCACCGTGCTGCACACGAACCTTGGCCGTGCCCTGTATCCGGCGGAAGCAGTGGCTGCGGCAACGCAGGCGATGGCGCGCCCGGTCAATCTCGAATACGACGTGGACGGCGCCGGGCGCGGCGAGCGCGACAGCCACGTAGAAGACCGGCTGCTGCGGCTCACCGGCGCCGAGGCGGCGGTGGTCGTGAACAACAACGCTGCCGCTGTTTACCTCGTGCTCAACACGATGGCCGCCGGCCGCGAGGTGGTGGTGTCGCGCGGCGAGCTCGTCGAGATCGGTGGTGCCTTCCGCGTGCCCGAGATCATGGCCAGCGCCGGCTGCGTGCTGCGGGAAGTGGGTACGACCAACCGCACGCATCCGCGCGATTTCGAATCCGCGATTGCGGAACGCACCGGCGCGCTGATGAAGGTGCACGCGAGCAACTACGAGATCCGCGGATTCACCGCCGAGGTCGGTGCGGCGAAGCTGGCAGGCATTGCGCATGCGCACGCGCTGCCGGTGATCGAGGACCTGGGCTGCGGCATGTTGGTCGACCTGGAGGATTTCGGCTTGCCGCACGAGCCGACGCCGCGCGAGGCCATCGCTGCTGGTGTCGACCTCGTGACTTTCAGCGGCGACAAGCTGCTCGGCGGCCCGCAGTGCGGGATCATCGTCGGGCGAAAGGACCTGGTGGCGCGCATCCGCAAGAACCCGATGAAGCGCGCGCTTCGCCTCGACAAGGTCCGGCTCGCGGCGCTCGAGGCGGTGCTCGCGCTTTACGATGATCCGGAGCGCTTACCCACCCGGCTGCCGACCCTCCGGCTCCTGACCCGTGACCCGCAGGAGATCGCCGCGCAGGCGGCGCGCCTGCGCGCTGCCGTGCAGTCGGCGGTCGGCAGCGTCGCGCGGGTCGAATCCGTGTCGTGCGCCAGCCAGATCGGCAGCGGCGCGCTGCCGGTCGACACCCTGCCGAGCGCCGGCCTGCGCCTTTCGCCTGCAGGCCCGCGCGGCAGTCCTTCGGCGGAAGCGCTGGCCGCGGCCTTCCGCAAGCTCCCCGTGCCGGTGATCGGCCGCATCCGCGAGGATGCGCTGTGGCTGGACCTGCGGTGCCTCGACGAAGCACAGGAAGCGCAATTCACCGGCCAGCTCGCAGAGCTGCAGTTCCCCGGGGACCGCCCGTGATCGTCGCGACCGCCGGCCACATCGACCATGGCAAGACCACGCTGGTGAAGGCGCTCACCGGCGTCGACACCGACCGGCTGCCGCAGGAAAAGGCGCGCGGCATCTCCATCGACATCGGCTTCGCCTACTGGCGAGCCCCCGGCGGCGCGACGGTCGGCTTCGTCGATGTGCCGGGACATGAGCGCTTCGTGCGCAACATGCTCGCCGGCGTGTGCGGCGTCGATTACGCGATCGTGGTGGTCGCCGCGGACGACGGCGTGATGCCGCAGACGCGCGAGCACGTCAGCATCATCGACCTGCTCGGCATCGGGCGAGGCATCGCAGTCATCACCAAGGCCGACCGCGTCGATGGCGATCGCCTGGTCGACGTGTCGCGCCAGACGCGCGAGCTGTTGCACGGAACTTCGCTGCAAGCCGTGCCGCAGCTGCCCGTCTCCGCAGTGAGCGGGCAGGGCATCGATGCCCTGCGCGCGGAGCTCGACGCGGCAGCTTCCTCGCTCCGGCGCGCCGCCGCCGAGGGCCGGCGTGCGCGCTTCGCCGTCGACCGCGCGTTCACCGTCGCCGGCAGCGGCACGGTGGTGACCGGCACCGTGTTCGACGGCGCCGTGCGCATCGGCGACCGGCTGATCCTGTCGCCGAGCGGGCGCGACGTGCGCGTGCGCGGGATCCAGAAGGACGGCAAGCCGGCCGAGCGCGCCGAAGCCGGCGAGCGCTGCGCGCTCAATCTCGCGCGGCTGGAGCTTTCGCAGGTGCAGCGCGGCGACTGGGTAATGCACGCGGACCTGCACGCGCCCACGCAGCGCCTCGACGTGGCATTGCAGGTGCTGCCCGGCGAGGCGCATGCGCTGCGGCACTGGACGCCGGTGCATCTGCATCTGGGCACCTGCGACGTGACGGCGCGCGTGTCGCTGCGGCGCGGCGAGTCGGTCGAACCGGGCGCGCACACCTTCGCCCGGCTCATCGTGGACCAGCCGATCTCCGCCCTGCATGGCGACCGCTTCATCCTGCGTGACCAGTCCGCGCAGCGCACGGTCGGTGGCGGCCGGGTGCTCGATGCGTTTCCCGCGCAGCGCCGTCTTCCCTACGAACTGCGCCGGCGGCAACTGGAGGCCATGGCATTGCCTTCGGCGCGGGAGGCCTTGCAGGCACTGGCGGCCTGCATGCCGGCCGGCGTGAACGCGGCGGCGTTCGCACGCAACTTCAATCTCGATCCCGGTGCCTTCGCGCAAGTGCTGAAGCACACCGGCCTTGCGAGCGTCGGCACGGGCGCGCAGACGCTGGTGCTGGCGGCCGCCGCCGTGGCAGCCCGGTTGGCGCCCAGGCCGGCCGACGCGCCACTCGAAAAACCCGAACACCTTCGCCTCTGGCAGTTGGCCGAACCAGTGCTGATGCGCGCAGGCCTTGCCGGCCTCACCGTGCCCCAGCTCGCCGATGCCCTGGATGCCAGGGAGTCCGTGCTGCGTGACATGCTCCATCGCAAGGCGCAGGCCGGCGACGCGGCGCGGGTGGGCGACGATCGCTTCTTCCTGCGCAGCACCATGGACGAATTCATCCATGTGGCGCGCGGTGTGGCGCACGCGGTACCCGACGGGCGCTTTACCGCCGGCAAGTTCCGCGACGGGGCGGGGATTGGCCGCGCGCTGGCAGTGCAGGTGCTCGAGACCCTCGATCGCCTCGGCGTGACCCAGCGCGTCGCCGATGTCCGCGTGCTGCGCGCACGTCCGTCGTCCGAACCATCTTCCGCGTCAACCGTCCCAGGAGAAAGATCTTCATGAGCGACACCACTTCCCACGACCTGGTCGTGATCGGCGCCGGCGCGGCCGGCCTCAGTGCGGCACTCGAAGGTCTGCGAGCCGGCCTTGCCACCGCGTGGCTCGAGGCGCAGATGTTCGGTGGCCTCGTCCTCAACGTCAACGTGCTGGACGGCGAGGTCCAGGGCAGCGGCGCCGAGCTGTCCTCCACGTGGATGTCCGATGCGGTGGAACTCGGCGGCGAAAACCTGGAAGGCGTGGCCAGCGGCATCGAGCGTGACGGCGATGCGCTGGTGGTCGTGAGCGACGCGGGCCGCCACCGCGCGCGCGCCGTCGTCGTGGCGTCGGGCGCCGCGCTGAAGAAGCTCGGCGTCCCGGGCGAGGCCGAGCTCGAACACAAGGGTGTTTCCCACTGCGCCGACTGCGATGGCCCGATGTTCCAGGGCCAGGATGTCGTGGTGGTCGGTGGCGGCGATTCGGCCCTGCAATCGGCAACGGTACTGTCGCGCTTCTGCAGCCGGGTCCACCTGGTTCATCGAGGCAGTGCCTTCCGCGCGAAGCCGCAGTGGGTCGATGCGGTCCTGTCGGCCGCCAACATCCAGGTGCACTGGAACAGCGTGGTCGAAGAATTGCTCGGGACCGCAGGCGTCGAGGGCGTGCGTGTCAATGGCGAGACCCTCCCGTGCAGCGGCTTCTTCGCCTTCGTCGGTCTCCAGCCGGCGACGGCTTTCCTGCCGGCAGAGATCGCACGCGACGAGCGCGGGGCAGTCCTTGCCGTGAACGGCATGGAGACATCCATGCCCGGCGTGTTCGCGGCAGGGGTCGTGCGCGCTGGCTGCGGTGGGTCGCTCGCCGATGCGATGGCCGACGGGCAAGCGGCCGCGCAGGCCGCGATCGCCCACCTGGCGTTGGCAAAGGCCTGATCAGCCGGCCGGCAGATGCATGCCGCCGATGCGGGTCGGGCGTGCTTCGACCTCGTTCGCCAATTGCGAAAAGAGCCTTCGCGACTCAAGGTGGTGCGCTCACCGGGGGGTTCCTACACTGCGCCGCATGCACAAGCTTTCCCCCATCCCGCGGCACAATCCGCGCCCGATTGCGATGCGCTCCGCACGTTCGTCGGTGAACAATTCAAGCGCTGGCGTCACCTGGTGAAAGACAAGAACATCACCTCGACCGATTGACCAACCCTTTCCGGCATCAAGGCACCACATGCATTGCAAAACCTTCCTCGCCGCGCTCGCGGCCACCGCTTTCTGGCTCGCGGCGCCTGCCTTCGCGCAGGGCTTCCCGAGCCGCCCGGTCACGCTGGTGTCGCCGTTCCCGGCCGGCAGCGGCAGCGACCTCACCGCGCGTGCGGTGTCGCCCGGCCTCTCGGATGCGCTGGGCCAGCCGGTGATCGTCGACAACCGGGCCGGCGCGGGCGGATCGATCGGCGCGCAGTACGTCGCAAGGGCCAAGCCCGACGGCTACACGCTCTTCCTAGCCAGCCTGAGCTTCTCGGTG
Source organism: Variovorax sp. PBS-H4 (assembly GCF_901827205.1). Taxonomy (NCBI): domain Bacteria; kingdom Pseudomonadati; phylum Pseudomonadota; class Betaproteobacteria; order Burkholderiales; family Comamonadaceae; genus Variovorax; species Variovorax sp. PBS-H4. The sequence goes on from NZ_LR594675.1 coordinate 2,093,065, forward strand.
CTGCCGAGCCTGATGGAACTGGGCTTCGACCCCGTCAAGGACTTCGAGGCCGTGACGCTGATGGGCCTGCAGTCGCTGGTGTTCGTCGTGCCGCCCTCGCTGCCGGTGAACTCGATGGCCGAACTCGCGGCGCTTGCGAAGGCCAGGCCGGGCAAGCTGAACTATGCGTCGGCCGGCATCGGCAGCATCGGCCACCTCACCGGGGAGCTGCTGAAGAACGAACGTTCGCTCGACATCGTGCATGTCCCGTTCAAGGGCACGCCGGAGGCACTTACCGCGATCATGACGGGCGAGGTCCAGATGGGGCTGATCGCCATGCCGGCAGTCGAGGCGCAGATCAAGGCCGGCAAGGTCAAGGCCCTGGGCGTGACCGGCAGCAGGCGCGAGCGCAGCCTGCCCGACGTGCCGACCATGGCCGAGGCGGGCTACCCCAGCATGGGCGATTCGGTGTGGTACGCGGTGCTGGCGCCCACCGGAACACCCAAGGACGTGATCGCGCGCCTGAATGCCGTATTCGGCGAGACGCTGGCCAAGCCTGCCACCATCGAGCGCCTGGAGGGGCCGGCCAAGACTTCGCCCACCGTGAGCTCGCCGCAGGAGGCGACCGACTACGTGCGCGCCCAGCTTGCCAAGTGGAGCGGCGTCGCCGCGAAAGCCGGCCTGCAGCCGCAGCGCACGACCAAATAGGAAAGCAGAAAAAAGCGAATGCTGTTTTCCCACGCCGTCGTAGGCGCCCGCGCGAGCTGCTCCTAACATCGGCACACAACACCACCGAAGGACTTCATCATGGAAAAACTGTCTGTCATCAGCCCCATCGGCGCGGAAGCCGTCGAGCAGAAGAACCTGGCCAAGCGCCTGGACACCCTCAACGGCAAGGTCGTCGCCGAAGTCTGGAATGAGGACTTCAAGGGCGACATCATGTTTCCCATCTACCGGGAGCTGCTCAAGCAGCGCTTTCCCGAGGTGAAGATCGTTCCCTATACGGACATTCCCTACGCCTCGCTCAAGGGCACGCCCTCCTACCAGCGCGAGGTGCTCAACGACATCGTCGCGGCACTGAAGGCCAAGGGGGCCGACGCCGTCATCACCGGCAACGGAGGCTGAGGCACCTGCACACCGGCCGCGGTGCGGCCGGCAGCAGAAGCAGAAAAGATTCTCGGCATCCCGTCGGCGGTGGTGTCGATGCCGGGATTCAACATGGTCGGGCAGCTGTCTGCCAAGGCGGCGGGTGTCCCGGACGTGCCCGTGGTCGAGTACCCGGGCGCGGTCGGCGTGGACCACGCCGAGATCCGCGACAAGATCACGAACGTCCTGTTCGATCGCATCGTCAATGCGCTGACCAAGCCGATCAAGCCGCGTGCGCTGGGCAAGGCGACCGGCTGGGACTCGAAGAAGATCGTCTTCGAAGGCGACTTCGACGAGGTCAACGCGCACTTCCACGAGATGGACTGGAGCGACGGACTGCCGATCGTTCCGCCGACGCTGGAGCGCGTGGAAGAGTTCCTGCGCTACACCGACCGCAAGCCCGACGAGGTGATCGCCGTGTTGCCGCAGATGAACCTGCGCGCCACGGTGTGGAACATCGCGGCCAACGGCGTGATGGCCGGGTGCAAGCCGCAGACCATGCCGATCCTCGTGGCCATGGTCGAGGCCCTGCAGGAAGACAAGTACAACCTCGACAACATCGGCACCACTTGGGGCATCACGCCCTACGTGTTCCTCAACGGGCCGATCGTGAAGGAACTGGGCTTCAACAACGGGGCGGGGCTCATCTCGCGCGGCGCCAATCCGTCGTTCGGCCGGGCGCTGGGGCTCATCATCCGCAACATCGGCGGCTACCGTCCGGCGAAGAACCAGATGGGCACCTTCGGCTACCCGATCAACTTCTGCTTCGCCGAGAACGACGAGCTGAACCCGTGGGAGCCGTACCACGTGGAAAAGGGATTCGACCGCAACGCGAGCACGGTGTCCGTGAGCACGACGATGAACTGGGGCTTCCAGCCGTCGCCCTACACGCGCGACGACCAGAGTGGGGCCGAGTGCGCTCTCAAACAGCTGTGCCGTGATGCGCTGCGCAAGCCCGCCTTCGCGCTGTTCGCCGAGCGCGGGCCGGCGAGCTTCGTCAACGACATCGTGTTCGTGCTGGCGCCGCCGGTGGCAAGGGTGCTGGCGGACGCAGGCTACTCGAAGGACGACATCCGCCGCTACATCTGCGAGAACACCACCGTGCCGCGCCGCTACCTGGACTTCGAGCTGAAGTACACGATGGCCGAGGTGCACACGATCGAGGAGAAGATCAAGCTCGGGACCTTCCCGCCTGAGTTCGACGTGGGGCCGGACGACCCGGTGAGGGTCATGCCCGGTCCCGAGTACATCGAGATCCTGGTCGCAGGGGATCCAGGGCGCAACCGGATCAAGACACTCGATTCGGGCTACACGCGCGTCACCACGAAAGAGATCAAGTTGCCGGCCAACTGGGCCGACCTCCCCAAGCGTTGACGCTCATCTTCGAGCAAACAGAGCTGGAGACAACGATGAAGAACTTTCGACGCAGGATGCTCCTGGCAACGATGGCCGGATGCGCGCTTTCACCAGGGCTCGCATTGGGCGAGGCCGTGTGGCCCGACAAGCCGGTGCGGGTGGTCGTCCCCTGGGCGCCGGGGGGCATCACCGACATCCTTGCGCGCGTGATCGCGCAAAAGCTGTCGGCGCATTTCGGCCAGCAGTTCGTGATCGACAACAAGGCGGGCGCTTCCGGCAACATCGGTGCCGAACTGGTCGCGAAAGCGCCAGCCGACGGCTACACGCTGCTGCTGACCAACCCGGGCGCGTTCTCGACCAACCCGTTCCTCTATGCCGACCTTCGCTACAAGCCTTCGGACTTCGCGCCCATCATCGTGCTGGCGAAGTTTCCGAATGCGTTGATCGTGAACAAGGACCTGCCGGTGAAGTCGGCCATGGAACTCGTGGAGTACGCGAAGAAAAACCCGACGGCGCTCAACGGTGGCTCTTCCGGGGCGAGCAGCTCGGGCCATCTGTCGCTGGAGATGTTCAAGTACCTGACCGGCGCGCCCGTGCAGAACGTGTTCTACCAGGGCGCCGCGCCGACCAAGATCGACCTGGCCGCAGGTCGCATCCAGGTGGTGCTCGACAATATTCCGGGCTACCTGAGCGAGCTGCAGGCAGGCACGGTACGCATGCTGGCGGTGGGCACCAAGACTCGGCTGGCGACCTTTCCCGATGTGCCCACGCTCGACGAAGCGGGCGTGAAGGGTTATGAATCGTCGGTCTGGTACGCCATGGCGGCCCCCAAGGGCACGCCACCAGCCATCATCCAGAAGGTGAATGCCGCCGCCGCCGCGGCGCTGGCCGCCCCCGATGTGCAGGACAGGATCAAGCAACTGCAGGGCATCGCCATGGGCGGTTCGCCGGAGGACGCCGGGCACTTCTTTGCGGAAGAAGCCCAGCGCTGGAAGGTGATCATCGAGAAGGGCGGCATCAAGGCCGGAGGTTAGCGCGCCTGGCTGCTGCGGAAGATGCCCGCCGCAGCGCCGCTGTCCAGCAGCAGGTTGTGGCCGGTGATCGACCGCGCCGCGGTCGAGGCCAGGAACACGGCCGCGTCCGCGAAGTCCTCGGGCGTTGGCAGCCAGCCCAGCGGCATCGACGCGGCGACCTCGCGCACCGCCTGGTCGACGTCCTTGGCGCCGGCGACGGCGAGTTGCTTGCGCAGGAAGGGCGTGTCCGTCGACGCGGGCGCGATGGCGTTCACGCGCACGCCCCGCGGCCCGTATTCGAGCGCCAGCGATTTGGTGAGGCCGACGATCGCATGCTTGGAGGTGGTGTAGATGCTGCGTCCGGCCCGGGCAGTCACGCCCTGCAGCGAACTCGTGAAAAGAAGGCTGGCGCGTGGGCTGCGCACGAGGCTGCGCAAGGCGGCCTGCGCCGAATAGATGGAGCCCAGCACGTTGACTTCCACCACGCGCCGGATCTGGGCCGTTTCGGCCTCAATGAGCGAACCCGCGAAGCCCACCCCCGCGTGGGCGAGGAAGATGTCGATCGGAGCGCCGAAGAAGGCTTCCGCGTGATCCACCAGCCGCGTGCAGGCCTCGGGGTCGGCGATGTCGCAGGCCAGTGCGGTGACGCGCTCGCCGCTCGCGTCGATCCCCCTTGCGCAGGCCGTCGCAGCGTCGCCGTCGAGGTCCGAGATCACCACCCGCGCGCCTTCAGCCGCGAAGCGCCGCGCTGCAGCAGCACCCAACCCGCGCGCCGCGCCGGTGACTACAGCGTGGTAGTTCTTCAGCTGCATCGGGTTCAAGCCGTCTTGCCGCCGTCGACCAGCAGCGACGCGCCGTTGACGTAGGACGCTTCATTCGAGAGCAGGAACAGCGCGGCGTTGGCGACCTCTTCCGGCCGTGCGGCGCGCCCCATCGGATTGCCCGAGGAGCGGATGCGCTTCAGCTCGTTCAGGTCCTTGCCCTTGGTCTCTTCCTCGTCGGGGCGCGAGACCAGCGTGTCGAGCATTGGGGTGTCGGTGGTGCCGGGGCAGACCACGTTCACCCGGATGTTGTCCGGGCCGTAGCGCTTGGCCAGCGAGCGGGCCAGCCCGATGACGCCCCACTTGGCCACGGAGTACAGCGGGCTGAAGGGCGAGCCGATCACGCCCGAGGTGGACGAGGTGAACAGGATGCTGCCGCCGCCGGCCTTGCGCATCAGCGGGATCGCCTCGATCGCGCTCGCGAGCGCGGCGCGCACGTTGAGGTTCATCGCGATATCGAACTCGCGCAGGTCCAGGCCCTCGATTTTCGAGACCGAGGCATGGCCCGCGTGCGCCCACATGAAGTCGAGCTTGCCGAAGCGCTTCGCGGCTTCGTGCACCAGCCCGCGGGCGAAATCCTCTTCCATGAGGTTGCCGGCCAGCGCGAAGGCGTGGCCGCCAGAGGTCTTGATTGCCTCGGCGACCTCCTGGGCCTTCGCCTCGTCGAGATCCACCACGGCGACGGACGCCCCTTCGGCGGCGAAACGCAGCGCGCCCGCGCGGCCCATGCCCGAAGCTCCTGCCGTGACGATCCCGAACCTGTCGGCCATGCGCATGTCATCTCCTGTGGAAGTCCGGCCACTGTAGAAGCCCGCACCGCGCGGCAAAAGCGCGATTCGGCGAAACCAGTTTTCGGTTTTTGCAGTCCTGGAGTGCGCGCTGCGGAGTCATCATCGACTGCATTCCAGTTCCATCGAAAGAACGCTCATGCACGCACGCCGCCCATTTCTCCGACAGGCTTCCGCGGCCACGGCCGCCACCATCTCGGCGTGCGAAGTCGCCTGAGCGGGAGAGGGCGCGCATGGCGGAACAGACATTCGACCTGGTGGTGGCGGGCTGCGGCGTGGCTGGCCTCTCGGCAGCGGTGGCGGCTGCCGAGGCCGGTGCGAAGGTGGCGGTGATCGAGCGCGCAACGCGAGACGAGCGCGGCGGGCAGAGCCGGTACACCGAGGCCTATCTCCGGATGAAGAGCCTGACGGAAGTCACGGACGATTTCGAGACGCACCTGGCCGAGAACGGGTCCGGCGCGATCGACCCCGAACTGGTCGAGGAAGCGGTGCATTCGCAGCGTGGCGCGCTCGCCAAGGCGCTGAGCATCGCCGACCCTGCGGTGATCGAACGCCTGTCTGCCGGCGCCGGCGAGACGATCGCGTGGTTGCAAGGCATGGGCGTGCGCTTCGATTTCCTGCCGACCCAGTTCCTCACCAAGTCCCAGCCGCGGCTGCTGCCCGTCGGTGGCGGCGCGGCGCTGGTCGAGGCACTCGCGGCGCGGGCCGAGCGACTGAAGGTGAGCTTCTTCTACGAAACCACGGCCTGCGCCCTGCAGCAGGATGCAGACGGACGGGTGGTGGGCCTGAAGGTGCGCAGCCGCGGCGCGGGCACGCGACTGTTGGGCGGGCAGGTGGTGCTGGCCTGCGGCGGCTTCGAGGGCAACGCGGAAATGATGACCCGCTACGTGGGGCCACGCTCGACCTACCTGCGGCCGGTCTGCAAGGGCGGCTACTACAACCGGGGCGAGGGCATTGCCATGGGCCTCGATGCCGGCGCCGCGGCCAGCGGAGACTTCGGCAGCTACCACGCCGAGCCGGTGGACCCGCGCTCAGGCATTGCCGAGCCGTCGATCTTCATCTTTCCCTACGGCATCCTTATCAACCTGGACGGCAGGCGCTTCACCGACGAGGCGCCCGGCACCGTCGATGCGTACTACGAGCGCGTCACGCGCCGCATCTACGAGCAGCGCGAGGGCACCGCCTGGGTCGTGCTCGATGCGCGCCACACGCGCATTCCCAACTACCGCCTGGGCATTCGCACCGACAAGCCACCGGTCGTCGGCGAGAGCCTCGCGCAGCTGGCCGGGAAGATCGGCGTGCCCGCCGATGCACTCAAAGCGACGGTGAACGCGTACAACGCTGCCTGCGTCGAGGGACAGGGCGAGTGGCGGCCGCTGGAGCTCGATGGCCTCGCGACACGCGGGCTATCGCCGCCCAAGTCGAACTGGGCGACGCCCCTGACGGAGGGCCCGTTCCACGCCTACCCGATCATCTCGTCGAACGTGTTCACCTTCGGCGGCTTGAAGACCGATGCCTCCGCGCGCGTGGTGGATGGGGACGGCGAGCCGATTCCCGGGCTGTTCGCCGCGGGTGAGACCGCCGGCATCTACTACCGCAACTACACCGGCGCTACCTCCGTGCTGCGAGGACTGGTGTTCGGCCGCATCGCCGGCGCCTTGGCGGCAGCTTCGCGTCGATGAGCATGGATCCGCAGCAAGGCTACGCCGGGCGCATCGCCTTGGTCACGGGTGGGCGGGGCGTGATCGGCAGCGCCGTCACCGGCGCCCTGCGCGCACGCGGTGCCGCCGTGGTGTGCGCCGACAGCGAGGGCACGCTCGATGGTGCGCATGCCGATGCCCAGGCGCTTGCCGCGACGACGCTGAGGCTGGACGTGACCGACCGCGCCGCCATCGCCGCGCTGGTCGCGCGCATCGAGCAGCTGCTCGGCCCGGTTGACCTGCTGGTCAATGTCGCGGGCGTGGTCTCCTTTGGCAGCGCGCAGGATCTGGCCGAAGCAGAATGGGACCGCGTGATGGCCATCAACCTCAAGGGCAGCTTTCTCGCCTGCCAGGCGGTGATGGCCGGCATGAAGCGCGCCGGTTTCGGCCGCATCATCAACATCGGCTCGGTCGTCGGCAAGAACGCTGGCAACGCGCGGCCCTGGATCGACAGTGCCGAACAGCAGCGCGCGGGCAACGTCGCCTACGGCGTATCCAAAGCCGGAATTCACGCGATGACCGGCTTCCTCGCCAAGGAACTGGCCGCGCACGGCATCACCGTCAACGCGATCGCGCCCGGCCCCATCGCGACACCGATGACCACCAGTTTCCCGGAGCAGCTCAAGGCACTGATCCCGGCGGGGCGGATGGGCACGGCCGCGGACATCGCGAATGCGGCCCTGTTCCTGGCGGCGCGTGAATCTTCGTTCATCACCGGCGAAGTGATGGACATCAACGGCGGCATGCTGTGCGACTGACCGGCTCGCACGGGCTTATTCCTCTTTCTCCTTTCGCTTCCTCTTCCTCTTCCTCTTCCCTCGCTTCCCCTCCTCAGCTCTGGACACCACGTGAAATCGATCTACCTCATCCTCGACATGCAGAACGACCTGGTGCATGCAGACGGCCCGAACGGCAAGTCGCCGCTGGGCGAACAGGTCCGTGCGCGGCGCGTTATGGAGAACACCGCGGCAGCCCTCTCGAAGGCGCGGCAGGCCGGCATTGCGGTGGGCTTCGTGCGCGTGGGCTTCTCCGAGGGCTATCCCGAGTGCCCGAAGAATTCGCCGGTGTTCTCGGGCGCGCCGAAGGCGGGGCTCTTCCGGCTCGGCCAGTGGGGCACCGCCATCCACGAGGCGCTCGAACAGCGGCCGGGCGACGTGCAGGTGACCAAGCACCGCGTGAGCCCTTTCTATTCGACCACCCTGGAAGCGCAGCTCAGCGCCCTGGGCATCGAGCGCATCTATTGTTCCGGCGTGTCGACACAGGCGGTGGTACAGGCCACCGTGCGTGACGGCCACGACCGCGACTTCGAGATGGTCGTGCTCGAAGACTGCTGCTGCGCGCACGCAGTCGAGGAGCACGCCAACTCGATGGCCAGCCTCGCGCGCTTCTGCAAGACGACGACCAGCGCGGCCGTCGACTTCTCATCCTGAACGCCCGGGGGAAACGATCGATGGCAACGAAGATCTGGCACCAGAGCTTCACGGTGCTCTCCGACCTGGGAGCCTATGACGACGCGCTCAAGGCGCACTTCAAGCGCGTGGCCCGGCCCGACACCGAAGTCGTGGTGCACGGCATGCGGCCGGGCACCTACCGCAGCAACTATCCGGGCAACGACATTCGCCATGCCGGCCTGCAGCACCTGCATTCGATCCAGTTCATCGAGGCCGGGCTGGCGGCGGAGCGCGACGGCTTCGATGCCTACGCGATCAGCTCGCTTCCCGACCCGGCGCTGCGGGAGATCCGGAGCATGCTGCGCATTCCGGTCGTAGGCTACGGCGAGTCCGCCATGCTGAGCTCGTGCCTGCTCGGCGCGCGTTTCGCGGTGATGGTATTCATCAGCGAACTGACCGGCCTCATCGCCGACAACGCAGTGAAGTACGGCTTGGGCGGCCGCTTTGCCGGCGTGACCGATGTGGGCTTCCGCTTCAACGACGTGCTGGAAGGCTTCGGCACGCCCGGCCCGCTGATCGACCGCTTCCGCGAAGCCGCGCGCCAACGCATCGCCGCCGGCGCGGAAGTCATCATTCCTGGCGAGGCGCCGCTGTGCGTGCTGCTGGCCAGCCAGGGCGTCGCCAGCGTCGACGGGGTGCCGGTGCTCGACTCCCTGTCCTGCTGGGTGAAGCATGCCGAGATGCTGGTCGATCTGAAACGCCAGAGCGGCGTCGAGCGCTGCCAGCGCGGCTACTGGAACGAGCCGCCCGCACGCGAGCGCATCGACGAGCTCATGGCTTTCTATGGCCGCGGGAGCGCCGCATGAAGACGGTGCGCACGGGCCTGCTCGTGATCGGCGGCGGCGCGGCCGGGTTCGCCGCGGCGCTCGAGGCCGCCACGGCCGGCGTGCAGGTGACGCTGCTGGAGAAGACGGCGGACATCGGCGGCTCGTCCGCCATGAGCGGCGGCTGCCTCGCGTTCGCGGGCACCGACTTGCAGGAGGCCGAGGGCGTCGAGGATTCCGCAGAGCTGCTGCGCAGCGATCTCATCGAGGTCGGCCAGCACGACAACGACCCGGCCGTGGTCGACGCCTATGTGCACAACCAGCTCGACACCTACCGCTGGCTGCGCGGGCTCGGCTTGCAATTCAGTCCCTCGCTCGAGGCCTCCTCGGGCCAGTCGGTGCCGCGCGTGCACACCGTCGATCCGGCGGACATGGTGCGCCTGCTCGCCGCGCGCTGCGAGGCGACGGGCCGGGTCGAGGTGTGGATGTCCACCCGCGCCGAGCGGCTGCTGCGGCAGGGCGAGGCCGCGCCGGTCACCGGCGTGCTTGCCGACGGCCCTGAAGGCCGGTTCGCCATCGAGTCCGACCGCGGCGTGCTGCTGGCGAGCGGCGGGTTCTGCCGCAATGCCGAACTGGTGCATCGCTTCGCGCCCCACTACGCCGAGGCCGTGTTCGTGGGCGGCGAGGGCAACGTCGGCGATGGCCTGCTGATGGCCTGGAAGCTCGGTGCCGACCTGCGCGACATGGCCTACATCAAGGGCACCTTCGGCAAGCATCCGACCGACGTCCACAACAACCACAGCTGCCTGGCGGTCTACAAGGGCGCCATCGCGGTCAACCAGGACGGCAAGCGCTTCGTCGACGAATCCATCTCGTACAAGCTGCTGGGCGACGCCGTGATGCGCCAGCCCTATCACACCAGCTACCAGATCTTCGACGAACCGGTCTTCCAGAGCGGTGACGATCGCGTGCGCATCCTCGACTTCGGCCGGCGCATGGAAGAGGGGCTCATGGTGAAGGCGGACACGCTCGAAGCACTCGCACGGCAGATCGAGGTCCCTGCGGAGGTGCTGCGCGAGACGGTGGACCGCTACAACGCTTTTGTCGACGAAGGGCACGATCCCGAGTTCGGCCGCCGCACGCTGGTGCATCGCCAGGGCGAGCTGCGCCGGATCGAGGAAGCGCCTTTCTATGCCTACCCGTCGACCGCGGCCGTGTTCGGCACCTATTGCGGGCTGCGCATCGATGCCGACATGCGCGTCATCGACGTGTTCGGCGAGCCCATCGCCGGCCTGTATGCGGCGGGCGAAGTGGTGGGCGGCTTTCACGGCGGCGCATACATGACCGGGTCGGCGCTGGGCAAGGCGGTGGTGTTCGGCCGCCTGGCGGTGCGCACCGCGTGCCGGGCGGCGGTGGCGGCCTAGTCTTTCAGCCTCCTGCAGGGGCCGACAGCCTGGACTCGACCCGTGCGATGTCTCTGGCCTCGTAGGCGAGGAACAGGTCGGCGCCGCAGAGCCATTGCAAGGGCGCGAAGCGCTCGCGCAGCAGGGCAATCTCCTCTCGCGTCTGCCGCGCGCCGCGCCGGTTGCCGCCGATGTAAAGCGCGACCGGTTCGATCTCGGTCTGAAGCACGGGCACCCATTCGGCCGCCTGCGAACGCACATGGTCGAGCAGCGGCATCACTGAATGGGCATCGGCTTCCACCTGCGCGTCGTCGACGGCGACCAGCACCCGCGTGCGGCCGTGTTGCTCCCACATCAGCATGTTCATGTCGCGCAAGCCTTTCTGCGTGTAGCCGCCCATGGCATGCAGCACCAGCGCGGCGGCGTCGATCACGCCGGTCGCGTCGCCGCATTGGAGCAGGGCGAGAAACATCAGGCTGTCGAGGCGCGACGCGAGCTGCGCCTCTTCCTCTTCGAGCGCACGCCGTTGCGCCGCGAGCGCTACGAGGCGCGAGCGCAGCGCAGGCTCGCCCGGCATTTGCAGCGGCTCGTCCCACCGGTAGCGCGTGGCGCCCCGGCCTTCGAGGCGAAGGCGCGCAACCAGCGCGATGGTGGCTTCGACGACATCGCGCGCGGCCTCCTGCGAAGCGTTGGCGGCAAGCGACGGCAGCATGAGCAGGCGGCCCGGATGTCGATAGCGATAGATGCCGCAAGCAAGCGATGACGCCCCGGCGGTCGCAATCGGCTGCGCATCGTTTGCGGCCCCGAGCGTTGCGCCGGCGATGAAGCGATCGCCGAGCTGCTCGAAGAAGCTCTTGAAGGGCTCCCCGAACGGGCAATGCACCGGGGTAGGCTCGCACGGCGTCCAAGACGCGGCGGACGCGTCGGGCAGTGCTTCGAGCAGGTCGTAGCCCACCACGTCCTGCACGGTGTGGAGAGAGAGCCGGGCCGCACCCGGCGAGAGCACGACAAGCGTGCCGCCTCGGGCCATGAATTCCCTGAGCTCGCGCCGCCAGGCGCGCGTGTCACGCACCAACTGCTGCGACGCGATGACGCTGAGCAGCGCCACGCCGTCGCGGATGCTTTCACGCGGGTACGCATCCGCGATGGCGGCCGAATTCCAGATCAGCAGATCGATGCCATCGAGCGGCAACGGTGCGGCGAAGCTGAAGTCCGTTGCAAAAGAGGAGGGCAGAGGGAGATCGAGCAGACCGACTTGCATGAAGAGCACGCGATGCGTTGACAACCGACGAATCGCAAATATATCATCATGTCCGCATATCCAGACAAGCAGTCATGAACACCCCGGCAAGGCCCAAAGCGAAGCAAGGATCAGACCTGATGGGTGAGTCGACCGCTGCGCCACGCGACAAGGCGCCCGCCGATCCGGCGGAGCACGACCTCGATCGCAGTTCGGCCCTGCCGCTGTATGCGCAGGTCAAGCGCCGCCTGCAGGCGATCATCCGCACCGGCGTGCCGGGCGACGGCAAGTTCTATTCCGACCAGGAGCTCTGCGCGATGTTCGGCGTCAGCCGCTTCACGGTGCGCCAGGCGATCCAGGAATTGGTCGCGCAAGGTCTGTTGCGCCGCGTGCAGGGCCAGGGCACCTTCGTCAACACCGACAAGTTCGACGAGATCTTCGGCCCGCAGATGGACTTCAAGCACCAGTGGGAGCGCATCGGCCGGCCGCTGACCTTCAAGCTCAGGCGCTTTGCCATGCTGCCCTGCCCGGAAGACATGGCCTTCCACCTCGGCGTGAGCGCCGACCAGAGCGTGCTGCACATCGAACGCGTGCGCCAGGCCGGCCAGACGGTCGCGTCGTACGACTTCCGCTACATCCATCCCGACTTCGCCGCGTCGATCACCGAAGTCGAGGCGGCCCAGCATTCGCTGCTCGATCTCCTGGCGCGGCGCACCAGCCTGTCGCATGCACAGAACCGGCTGGAAGCATCGCTCGCCGACGCACGCACCGCCAAGCTGCTCGGCGTCGCCCTGGATTCGCCGGTGATGGTGCGCGAGCTCGCCTACTACTGCACCGAGGGCCTGCCCGTGATGGCGGGACGCTCGTATTCGCCGGGGGGCGTGCTCAGGCACGCCTTCACCGTCGCCCTCTCGCCCCCTGCGGGCGGCAACACGAACCCGCCGGTGGCGCCCGGCCCCCAGACCGCGCTGGAGGACCACGACTGAAGCCATCGCGCGCGCATTGCCCTTTCTTCATCCACTTCTGAACCAATCACCATGCTCCACTCGTTCCGCCCGCTTCTTCGCTTCTCGTCCCGGCTCGCGATCGCGTGCATCGTGGCCGGCTCGTCTGTCGCCGCCTTCGCGCAAGGCAGCTACAAGGTCGGCTCGGTCCTTTCCATGACCGGGCCCGCGGCCTTTCTCGGCGAAGACATGAAGGCCGGCATGGAGCTCGCGCTCGACGAGATCAATTCCAAGGGCGGCGTCAACGGCAAGAAGATCGAATGGTTCTTCTACGACGCCGAGAGCCAGACGCAGAAAGGGCTCGGCGCGACGCGCCGGCTGCTCACGCAGGACAAGGTCGACATGATCGTCGGTGGCGGCAACATGAGCGGCATGGCCATCGCGATGTCGCAGCTGACCGAGAAGGCCACCCTGCCTTTCATCGCGACCGAGGGCAGCATGCAGATCGTCACGCCGGTGTCCGAGCGGCCTTTCACCTTCAAGTCCACCGTCGATGACGACCAGGTCATGGAGCGTCTTGCCGACTACTTCGCCAAGAAGAAGATCACGAAGATCGCACTGCTTTCCGATTCGTCCGGCTTCGGGCAGAGCGCCGTGGAGCAGCTCAAGAAGACGGCGGCCACGCGCGGGCTCGACGTGGTGTACGAGACCTTCAACCCGACCGACACCGACATGGCGCCGCAACTCGGCAAGCTCAAGGCCGCCAACGTGCAAGCCATCGTCTGCTGGACCGTCACCCCGGCCGGCGTGGTGGCGATGAAGCAGGCCAAGACGCTCGGCCTGGGCAGCATCCCCTTCATCCACAGCTATGGCTTTGTCGACAAGCGCTACATGGACCTGGCGGGCGATGCCGCCAAGGACGTGCTGCTGGTAAGCGTCAAGTTCCCGGTCGGTGAAGACCTGCCCGACTCGGACCTGGCCAAGCCGCGCATCCTCGCGCTCAACAAGAACTTCGAGGCACGCTTCAAGCGCCGCCCCAACCAGTTCGCAGCCCAGACCTACGACGCCATGTATCTCGCGAAGATGGCACTCGAAAAAGGCGGCGAAGACAAGACCAAGGTGCGCGATGCGCTGGCCGGCATCCGCAACTACAACGGGGTCGGCGGCACCTTCAATTTTTCCGCGACCCAGCATTCGGGCCTCTCCAAGTCGGACCTCGTGCTGTTGAAGTACGAGGACGGCCGCTTCCGCCTGGCCGACTACCAGTGACCTGATTTCCCATCCCGCACCAGGAGCCCACCGCATGTCCGTCGCGACCTTGACCACGCGCACCATTCTCGATGTGCCCGAAAGCCGCTTCCCGCTCGACCTCGACGTCGAGATCCCGCGCATCCGCAACCTCTTTCACTCGGCCACCAGCAGCCAGTGGAATCCTTCGTCGGACATCGAGTGGGACGCGCTCGACATCACGCCCTTTACTCCCGAGCAGCTGTACGCCGCGCGCATGTACTGGAGCCGCCGCGCCTGGGGCGAGTATGGCGCGATCTCCGAATCGCCTGCCTTGCAGATCCGCTTCTGCAAGGAGAACTGCCCGCCCGACATGCGGCTCTTCTTCACCATCCGCACGCAGGAGGAGTCGCGCCATGCCGAGGTCTGCTTTCGAATGGCCGAACTGCTGGGCGGCTACATCGAACAGCCCGATCTCTCCGAGTTCCAGGGCGCGGTCGCGACGCATGGCGTGCGCAAGATGGCGCTCGATCCCGACGTACCGCTCGAAGGCGTGATCGCGGCGCTGGTCTGCGCGGCAGAAGAGATCGCCTTCGACGTGTTCCGCCACCTGATCGAGATCACGCCCAACAAGGTCGCGCAGCAGGTGCTCAAGAGCATCATGCGCGACGAGGTGCGGCACTGCGCCTTCGGCTGGGCCTTCATGAGCAGCCGCGTTCCGCATCTCTCGAAGGCGCAATTGCGGGCGGTCGAGGACGCGGTCATCACGATGATCGAGAAGGTCGAACTCAACGGCTATCACTCCGCCTGGCTCTCGCCGGACAGCGCGGCCACACGCACCGAAGTCGAAGTCGACCGGCTGACCTGGGAAGCTGGCCTGGGCGCGACCGTCGAAGAGCTCGAGAAGCCCGTCTTCATTGCCTCCGTGGCCCGCATCCGCCGGCAGATGGCGGAGTCGTGGGGCCTCAAGCTGCCGATGTTCCGCCACCCGAAGATCGAAGGGGAGTTCTGAGCATGCAGGCGACCCCGATCCTTGTCGAGCGCCGCTTTCCGCTCGAACTCAAGCGCTCGATCGTCTCGATCCGCGAGCTCTACGAGATCTCCAAGGCCAGCCGGTGGACGCCGGCCAAGGACATCGCCTGGGACTCCTTCGATCCCGGCGCTTCCGAAGCCGCGCGCAATGCCGCACGGCTCGTGTGGAGCCGGCGTGCCTGGCTCGAATACACCGGCCTCGCCGAAACGCCGGCCCTGCTGATCCGCTTCTGCCTGGAGCTGGACCGGGAGTCCGATCCGAAGTATTTCCTGGCCGTGCGCAACACCGAAGAGGCGTGGCATCTCGAATGCTTTCATCGCTACGCGAAGGCACTGGGCGGCTACATCAACGCACCGTCTGACAAGCGCTGGGAAGCGGTGCTCAACCGCACGCTCTACCGCGACGCGCTCGATGCGACGCAATCGCTCGATGGCTATGTCGCCGTGCATTGTGCAATCGAGGACGGGATCGAACTCGCGCTCTACCAGCTCTACGCCGGCAACGCGCGCGAACCGGTGGCGGCGCAGATCCTCGCCAGGGCGGTCGCAGCCAAGGAGCGGCATGCGTCCTTCGGCTGGCTCTATCTCCAGGAGCGCGCGGCGCGAATGGACGATGCCGCCAAGGCGGCGATCGTGTCGCAGATCGAGTCGTGGCTGACGCATGTGGCCTTCGCGGGCTACCAGATCCCGAGTCTCTCGACCGAGATCGATGCGGGTGACTACGAGGCTGCTGCAACGCTCGCGGCCGAGGCGGGCCTCGGCGCGGCCACGCCGGCGCAGGAGCAGCAGACTTTCAGGCAGTGCGTCCAGGATGCGCGCACACGGCTCGCTCAGTGGGGCTTTGCATTGCCGACGGTGCGCCATCCGGTGCTCGGCGAGGTCTGACAGGCCGAAGTTCAAGAGAGGACGTTGCATGAACGAGTCGGTCCAGCTGCTACTCGCCGGCCTCGGCACGGGCAGCATTTATGCGCTGGTCGCGCTGGGCTTCAACATCATCTTCAAGAGCACGGGCGCGCTGAACTTCGCGCAGGGCGAATGGGTGATGCTGGGCGGCATGGTGGCTGCCACGCTCTATGCAGCCAAGGTGCCGCTGTGGCTGGCGCTGGTCGCCGCAGTGTGCGTCGCGATGCTGGTCGGCGCCGTGTCCGAGCGGCTCATCGTGCGCCGGCTGCAACGGCCCACGGCCATGTCGATCACCATCGTCACGATCGCGATCGCGATCTGCACCAAGAGCCTGGTCATGCTGCTGCTCGGCAAGAACCCGGCCGGGCTGCCTTCGTTCTCCAGCGGCGGCGCGGTGCACTTCGCCGGCGCGGTGTTCGAGTCGCAATCGCTGTGGATCATCGGCGTCGCCGCGCTGGTGATGGGCGGCGCGGGTTGGTTCTTCAACCGCACGGTGCTGGGCAAGTCGATGCGCGCGGCGGCGGCGCAACCCGAGGCTGCGGCGCTGGTGGGCATCAGCCCGCGGCTCACGATGTCGCTGTCCTTCGTGCTCGCCGCAGGCATCGGCGCGCTGGCCGGCGTGATCGTCACGCCGCTCACGCTGACGTCCTTCGATCACGGCACGATCCTCGGCTTCAAGGCTTTCTGCGCTGCGATGCTCGGCGGACTCGGCAGCTTGCCGGGCGCGATGGTCGGCGGACTGGCGCTCGGGCTGGCCGAGAGTTTTGCGGGCGGCATGCTGTCCTCGCACTTCAAGGACGCGGTGTCCTTCGTGGTGCTGCTGATGGTGCTGGTGCGCTGGCCCAACGGTCTCCTGGGACAAGGACAGGTCGAGAAGATATGACGAGCGTCTCGAACAAGGGCAGGAGCCGGCGCGCGCTGCTCATCGTCTGGCTGCTGGCAATGGCCTGGCCGCTGGTCGCACCCAACGACTACGTGCTGAGCCTCGGCGTCTACTTCTTCCTCAACCTGATCCTGATCGCGAGCCTGAACATGATCATGGGCTGGGCCGGGCAGGTGTCGCTCGCGCACGCGGCCTTCTACGGGCTCGGCGCCTATGTGAGCGGCGTGCTCAACACCAAGTACGGGATCTCGCCGTGGCTCGGCTCGCTGGCGGCCATTCTCATGGTGGCGGTGGCCGCGGGCTTCATCGGGCTCACCACGCTGCGTTTGCGGGGGCCGTACCTGTCGATGGGCACCTTGGGCTTCAGCGGCATTCTCTCGGTGCTCTTCGTCGAACTCGTGCCGCTCACCGGAGGGCCGAACGGCCTGGCGGGCATTGCGCCTTACGCGCTGTTCGGCTGGGAGCTCGACACCCCGGCGCGCTTCTTCTGGCTCGCATGGGCCGTGTCGGCGGTGCTGATGTGGCTGCTGCTCAACCTGTTCGCCAGCGTGCCGGGGCGCGCATTGCGCGCGATCGCGGGCAGCGAGATCGGTGCCAACACGCTCGGTGTCGACACCTTCGCGTACAAGGTGGTGGCCTTCAGCCTTTCCGCCGCGATGGCCGGGCTGGCCGGCGCCCTGTATGCGCACTTCAACCTCTTCGTCTCGCCCGAGACCTTCGGCTTCGCCGCGTCGGTTCTGCTGGTCGTGATGGTCGCGCTGGGTGGCGCAGGGCGCTACTGGGGCCCTTTCTTCGGCGCGGCGATCTTCACGGTCGTGCCGGAGTTGCTGCGGCAGTTCCAGGATGTCGAACTGCTTGTGTTCGGCATCTGCATGATCTGCGTGCTGCTGTACTTTCCCGGTGGCATTGCCGGGCTGCCAGGGCATTTGAAGCGACGTGCGAGGCCGCGCGACGCGTTCAACGTCACGAAGACCACCAAGGCCGCGGCCGCGCCCGCCGGGCCGGGCACCAGCGTGGAGGCCGTCGATGGCACTGCTGGACGTTGAAGGCCTGCGCGTCACCTTCGGCGGGCTGCATGCGGTCGACGGCCTCAGCACGTCGGTCCGCGAAGGCTCGATCAAGGGCATCATCGGCCCCAACGGCGCAGGCAAGACGACGCTCTTCAACGCCATCGCCGGCATCCAGCGCCTGAGCCAGGGCATGATCACGCTCGAAGGCCGGCGCATCGAAACGCTCAAGCCTTTCCAGCGTGCAAAGCTCGGGCTCGCGCGCACCTTCCAGAACCTGCAGATCTTTCCGGAGCTCAGCCTGATCGAAAACGTGATGATCGGCTGCCACCCGAAGGCGCAGGCCAGCGGCTTCATCGCGTCGATGCTCGGCACACCCCGCACGCGGGAGGAAGAGCGGCGCATCGAGGCCACGGCCTATGCCAAGCTCGCGCTGCTCGGCATGGCCGACCGCGCGATGTCGCTTGCCGGCAACCTGAGCTTCGGCGAATCGAAGCTGCTCGAGATCGCGCGCGCCCTGGCCGCCGATCCCAAGGTCCTGATGCTCGACGAGCCCATTGCCGGTGTGCCCGCATCGGAGCAGGCGCCGATCGCGCGGATGATCCGGCAGGTCAATGCGCAAGGCGTCACGGTGGTGCTTGTCGAACACAACATGCGCATGGTGATGGGGCTGTGCGACGAGATCCTCGTGCTGCGCAGCGGGCGCTTCCTGGCCGAAGGAACGCCGGCCGAGATCTCGTCGAATCCGGAAGTCATCGGTGCCTACCTCGGCCAGCCGCTCGAGGAGACCGTCGATGCTTGAGATCCGCAACCTGCACGTGTCCTATGGGCAGGGCGACGTCCTGCGCGGCGTCTCGCTGGGCATTCCCGACGGCGGTTTCACCGCGTTGATCGGGGCCAACGGAGCCGGCAAGTCGACCCTGATGCGAACCGTCAGCGGCCTGATGAAGCCCTCGAAGGGCAGCATCGTGCTCGACGGCCAGGAGATCTCCGGACAGCGCGCCGAACGCGTCGTGCGGCAGGGCGTCGCACTGGTGCCGGAGGGGCGCAAGGTCTTCGCGCCGCTCTCGGTAGGGGAAAACCTGGAGATGGGCGCGTTCCAGTTCCTGATGCGCGGCACGAAAGACCGGTATCGGCGCCGGCTCGACTTCGTGCTGGCGTTATTCCCGCGCCTGGCCGAAAGGCTGGCGCAGCCGGCCGGCACCCTGTCGGGCGGCGAGCAGCAGATGCTGGCCATCGGCCGTGCACTGATGTGCGAGCCGCGGCTCCTGTTGCTCGACGAACCGTCGATGGGCCTCGCGCCGCTGGTGGTGACGCAGATCTTCGCGACGCTCTCGACCCTGTGCGAGCAGGGCCTGACGATCTTCGTCTGCGAACAGAACAGCGAGGTGACGCTGCGCCATGCGGCCTACGGCCATGTCCTTGAAAACGGCCAGGTGACCTTGTCGGGTCCGGCCGGTGAACTGCTGCGCGACGAGCGTGTGAAGGAAGCCTATCTTGGAGTTTGACAGCCAACACGTCGTCGAGCTCGTCGAGGCGATGGAGCAGAACTACAGCCTGCGCCGCCGCCACCCCGAGCGTGAGTCGGTGTATGCCGACTACTCGGCACGCAGCGAGCGCTTCCGCAATGCGACGCCGGGATGGCGGTCACTTTCCTACGCGGCTCCGGAGCGCTGCGCCATCGACTGGTTTCCTGCCGACGCCGCCAAGGGCGTGCCGAAGGAGGGGACGCCTCTGCTCGTCTTTATTCACGGGGGGTTCTGGCGCGCACTCGATCGCCGCATCTTCAGCTTTATCGCCGAGGGCTATGTGAAGGCGGGCGTCTCCGTCGCAATGCTGGGCTACGAGCTCGCGCCGGCGGTGAAGCTGGGGCGCATCGTCGAACAGGTGAGCGATGCGATGCGCTGGCTGAACCGGCGCGCGGGCGAGCTCGGCTTCGATCCACGCCGCGTCACGGTCTCGGGCCATTCGGCCGGCGGCCACCTCGCGGCGATGCTGAGTGCGACGCCACCTGCCGACCTCGAAGGCCATCCCTTCGTCGCCTCGGTCCCGGTCAGCGGTGTGTTCTCGCTGGCGCCGCTGCTGCTCACGAGCGTCAACGATGACGTGCGCATGACCCCGCGCGAAGCCCTGCGTCTCAGTCCCGACGGCATGGAGCGCTTTCACGCGCGCGAGTTCATCGTCGCGGTGGGTGCCCGTGAGACGGATGGGTTCATCGGACAGAGCCGCAGCTTCAGCACCTGGGCGGAACGCGTGGGCACGCCGTCCAGGCTGGTGATCGTGCCGAACCGCACGCACTTCGATGTGCTCGAAGACCTGGCGCGCCCGGAACTGCCGCTGTTCCAGCAGGTGTTCGAAGCCTTGTTGCGTTTGCCCGCGGGCTGACCGTCGTCATGACACCGGGCCCGGGCCAGCCTGGCGAAAGCCGCTATCCCCGCGACTTCGATCCGGCGATGGCAGCGATCCTCGAAACCCAGCGTGCGCACGCGCTGCGCGAAGGCCCCGCGCCCGATCGCTACACGCTGCCCTTCGCCGACGCGCGGGCGTTGCTGATCGAGGAGCGTCGCCGCAGCCACACCGGCTTGCCGGCGATGCATGAGATCGTCGAAGAATCGTTGCGGGTCGAGGGTCGAACGGTCGGCCTGCGCTGGTACCGACCGACGGCACGGGCCGATGCATCGCTCATCGTCTACCTGCATGGGGGCGGCTGGTGCGTGGGCTCCAACGATACGCATGACACGGTGCTGCGCCATCTCGCCGCGGCATCGGGCATGCCGGTGTGCGGCGTCGAGTATTCGCTTGCGCCCGAGCATCCGTTTCCGGCAGCGACCCGGGATGTCCGGGCTGTCGTGGACCTGATGCTGATGGAGATTCGGCGCCGCGGCGGCCGTCTGGTGCTGGCGGGCGACTCGGCCGGTGCCAACCTCGCGCTGGTGGAGGCCATGCGCCGGCGCGACGACGGGGCCTCGCGAGACCTTGCAGCGCTGCTTCTTTTCTACGGCGTCTATGCGCCGATGCGCGAGGGCGGCTCGGTCGCTGCCTATGGTGGTGGCGAGTTCGGACTCAGCGCGAGGGCGCAGCAGCGCTATGTCGAAGCCTATGTCTCGAAGGGGATGAACCCTCACGATCCGCGCATCCATCCGCTGCTTGGGCGTCTCGATGGGCTGCCATCGACCTGGCTGCTGGCGGCGGGGCTGGACATGCTGCTGGACGATTCCATCGACCTGCATCGCGCGTTGCGCGCAGCGCGGGTGGAAGCCGAACTCCGGTTGTGCCCCGGTGTGCCCCACGGCTTCCTGAACCACGCGAACACGTTGCCTGCGGCCCGCCACTGCCTGGTGGAGGCAAGCCGCTTCGCCGCCGCAGCGTAGAAGCTAACGCGAGCCGATCGCGCGGACGCCCACCACGCCGCGTCCGCTCGGCCGGCGCTGCGAGGCGAACACCTCGAAGAGGAAATCGGTGAAGGCCTTGACCTTGGCCGAGCCGACGCGCGACTTGGCCATGACCACGTAGAAGGTCTTCACTGCGGTGTCCCACTCGGGATAGGCCTGGACCAGCGTGCCGTCGGCGAGTTGCCGGTTCACGAACACGTCGAGCACGCAGGTCACCCCGACGCCGCGCTCCGCCGCGATGAGGAGCGCGTCGCTGCTGTTGTAGTGGAGCGGGCCATCGGGACGGATCTCGAGCTCCTCGTCGCCTTTCTTCAGCGGCCACGGGTTCACGAAGCGCCGTTCCTCCGGCAGGATGCCGATGCACTTGCGGCGATCCAGGTCGCCGGGATGCGCGGGCAGGCTTGCCACCAGTTCGGGTGCGCAGCACACGACATAGTGGCCTTCATAGATGGGCCGCGCGATCAGGTCGGCGTCTTCGACCTGATCCATGCGGATCGCCAGGTCGATGCCGCGCTCGATCACGTGGTGCCGCTGGTTGGTGAGGGTGAGCGCCGTGGAGATCTCGGGGTAACGCTTGGCGAACTCGGGCAGGGCCGGGCACAGGAGCGCGTGGCCGAGCGAGATCGGCATCTCGACGTGCAGCCGGCCGCGCAACTGCCCGACCTGGCTGCGGATCTCGTCTTCGGTGCGCGAGACGGATTCGAGCAGTTCGCGCGCGCGCAGCAGGAAGGTCTGGCCTTCCTCCGTCAGCCGCAGCCGGCGGGTGTCGCGATTGATGAGGGTCACGTCGAGGTGGCGCTCGAGATTGCGCACGCACGTCGTCACGGTCGCGTTCGCGAGGTCCAGCGATTCGGCGGCTCGCGAGAAGCTGCCGCATTCGGCCACGCGAACGAAGACCTCCATGCCCCAAAGCCTGTCGATGTCTGTCTCCTGGTAGATGTCGGACGGTGCAAATTCTAGATCGGTTGGACCATTCCATTCCCGGTCGTGTGCTCACACGGGCGCGCGGCTGCGTTCCAGTTCGAGCGCGAGCAGGGGGAGGATGTCGTGCCAGTCGCCTTCCACCGCGACGTCGCAGCGCGAGAAGATGTCCGCGTCGCGATCCTTGTTGAGCGCCACGATGCGCGTGGCGGGCGAGATGCCGGCCATGTGCTGAGGGGTGCCGGAGATGGCCACCGCAAAGTAGATCCTGGGCGCGACGAACTTGCCCGACTGGCCGACCTGATGGGCCACCGGCACCCACCCCGCATCGACCGCGGGCAGGCTTCCGCCGAGGCCGGCGCCCAGTGCGGCGGCGATGCGCCCCAGCCACTCGAAGCCTTCCGGCCCGGCGATGCCGCGCCCGCCCGCGACCACCAGGCTCGCGCCCTCCACGCGCGGGCGCCCGTTGTCTGCCGCCTGCGCTTCGACGGGATAAGGCGGCGGCTCGTGCAGGGCCACCTGCGTCACGGTGGTGTGTGCGGCTGTGCCCTTGCCTTCGCCCTGCGGCCGGAGCGTGGCGCAGGTGACCGGCGCTGCGCTGCGCAGCATCAGTTCAACCCGCCCGCCAAACGCGGCGCGCCTGGCCGTGACTGCGCCATCGGCGACGGCCAACGCGGTGCAGCGGCCGAGGCTGACGCCGTCGAGTCGACCGGCGACGAGCGCGGCGATCGTCTCGCCTTCGGTGCCGGCCGGCAGGAGCACGAGCTGCCTGCGCCCGCAGTCGCGCAGCCGGTCCGCCAGGTGCCCTGCGATGGCCGCGGGATGCGTGGCGCCGATGTAGTCCAGCACCACGGGCGCTGCCGGCGTGCCCAGCGCCAAGGCCTCCCCGACGAGACGCTCGCGCTCCTCGCGCCCGGTCTCCCATGGATGCAGCACGACGGTGACCTGCAAGCTGCTCGCCGGGGCACCTCCGACTGGGTCCATGATGCCCATCGCCTCCGCGGCGTCCGTCCCGCTCATGAGGCCACCGCCCCCATCAGCACCTGTGCCAGCGCACGCGCCTTCTGTTCGGGGGAGCCTTCCAGCCATTCGCATTCCGTGTGGCGGACCGGCGCCTGTGCCGGCCCCACCGCATCCAGCCGCAGCGCGCCTTCCGACGCGGGCGATGCCGCATGCAGGACCTCGAAGACAGCCTTCTTGGACAGCATGACGTTTTTCATCAGCGGGTGGCGCAGCCGGTTGCCGGGGTCGTTCGTCGCGCTGAGCAGCATGGGTGCGGCAAGCTGCACGCGTTCCAGGCCGCCCGCGCCCTGGCGCAGCGCGGCGAAGCCTTCTCCTTGCCTGCGGATGTTCAGGGCCAGCGGGACGTAGGTCATGCCGACCGCAAGCGAGAGTGCGGCGGGCACCGAGCCGTCGTCGTAATCGCCGAATTCCCGGCCGACCAGCACGAGCGATGCCATGGGCGCGCGTTCGCGCAGCGCCTGCGACAACGCGCCGGCGACCGCCGCGCCGTCCCAGCGCGCCAGTGCGTCGAGGTCGACGCGGCAGACGGCGTCCGGCCGCCAGCCCGCGACGCGCCGCGTCAAGGCATCGTCAGCGGCGACCAGCGCCGTGATGCGGATGTCCGGGTTCGCGTCGCGCAAGGCGAGTGCGAGTTCCAGCGCCGCCTCGTCGAAGGGGCTGAGCGCTGCGTACCGGGAGGCGTGGATTTGCAGCGATGCGACCGAGAGCGCCTGGGGCAGGGGCCACTTGGGGTCGGCAACGCCGCTGATGAGTACGGCAAGGTCCATGAAGGGACTTTGCGCCGCCGGCATCGGGCCGCCAACGCCCGTCGCGCGAAAACTGACTTCGCAAAACTTCGCCGAAGCGCCGGGCCGTCGCTCGGAGAATCGCCTCTAGTTCCACCCACGCCCGACCATGCACGCCAAAGTCCTGATCCTCGGCTCCGGCCCCGCCGGCTATACCGCAGCGGTGTATGCCGCGCGCGCCAACCTTCAACCGCTTCTGGTGACCGGCATGGCCCAGGGCGGCCAGCTCATGACGACCACCGAGGTCGACAACTGGCCCGCCGATGTCCATGGCGTGCAGGGGCCCGAGCTGATGCAGCGCTTTTTCGAGCATGCGGAACGCTTCAAGACCCGCATCGGGTTCGATCACATCCACAGGGTGGATCTCGGCAGCCGGCCCTTCGTGCTGCAGGGCGACAGCGGCCGGTACACCTGCGATGCGTTGATCGTCGCCACCGGGGCTTCGGCCAAATACCTCGGCCTTCCATCGGAGCAGGCCTTCATGGGCCGGGGCGTCTCGGGCTGCGCGACCTGCGACGGATTTTTCTACCGCGACCGGGTCACCTGCGTGGTCGGCGGCGGGAACACGGCGGTGGAGGAAGCGCTCTACCTGTCGAACATCGCGAGCAAGGTGTACCTGGTGCATCGCCGGGACAGGTTCAAGGCCGAGCCGATCCTGGTGGACAAGCTGATGGAGAAAGTGGCGGCCGGGACCATCGAGCTCAAGCTCTTCAAGACCCTGGCCGAAGTGACGGGCGACGCGCAGGGCGTGAGCGGTGTGCGCCTTAAGGACGAGCGAACCGGCGAGACCGAGGCGCTGAGCCTGCACGGCTGCTTCATCGCCATCGGCCACCATCCCAACACGGACATCTTCCAGGGGCAGCTGGAGATGAAGGACGGCTACCTGGTCACCCGCTCGGGTCTGCAAGGCCTGGCGACGATGACCAGCGTGCCGGGCGTGTTCGCCGCGGGCGACGTGCAGGACCACGTGTACAGGCAGGCCATCACCAGTGCGGGTACGGGCTGCATGGCGGCGCTGGATGCGCAGCGTTTTCTCGAGCAGCAGGGGTGACCCTGCGGGGGGGGGCTCAGGGCGGAGCCGGCAGCCGGGCACGCATCCAGCCCGCCGTGCCGTCGAGCATTTCCACCAGAACCTCTTCGTCTTTGCGGCCTGAACGCCGCAGCACGTGGAAGGCATGGTCCGCCTCGGCGATTTCCATCAGAGTCGCGAAAGCGCCCAGCTTCGCCACCACGGTGCGGATGCCCGCGAGGTCGGCCAGCGCGTCGCGCGTGCCCTGCACGAACAGCATCGGCACACGCACATCGGACAGATGATCGGCCCGCCCGGTCGAAGGCGTCCCTGCCGGATGCAGCGGAAAGCCGACGAATACGAGCCCCTTTACGCGCGGCAACGGATCGAGCGCCTGCGCCTGCGAGGTCATGCGCCCGCCGAAGGACTTGCCGCCGGCGAAGAGGGGCAGCGGCCCGAAGCGTTCCACCGCCTGCGCGACGGCCGCGCGCACGGCGGCATGCGCGACCGGCGGCGGATCGGGCCGCTTCTTGCCGAGCTCCATCGACGGAAACTGGTAGCGCAGCGTCGCAATGCCGCGTGCTGCGAGGCCTTCGGAAACCGCGCCCATGAAGGCGTGCCCCATGCCGGCGCCCGCGCCGTGGGCGAAGACATAGCAGGCGAAGGCGTCGGGCGGTGACATCACCAGTCCCGAGACGGTGCCATGGCCGCCCACCTGGAAGTTGATTTGTTGCGTGCTGAGGCTCATGCTGGATTCCATCGGACATGCCCAGTGTGCGGCCTGCCGCGACCGAACACCCCAATTGAGGGTTTACCCGGGCGTTATATAGCAGGCCCCGCATAGGCCGTATGGGCGCGTCCGTATGCGTACCGCCTCGCAAAGGAATACCTTCGCAGGCACGATTTTTGATCGCCACGAAGACTCCCCACCCGCCATGAGCATGAACGCCAGCACCCAACCCATCCGCTTCTTCCACCGCGGCCGGATCGTCGACGTGAGCGGCGTGCACCCCACCCGCTCGGTGCTGGACTGGCTGCGCGAGGACGCGCGCTGCACCGGCACCAAGGAAGGGTGCAACGAGGGCGACTGCGGTGCGTGCACGGTGGTCCTCGGCGAGCTGGCCGACCCCGGCGACAAGGACGCGGTGGGCGGCCTGCGGCTGCAGACGGTCAATGCCTGCATCCAGTTCCTGCCCACGCTGCATGGCAAGGCGCTGTTCACGGTCGAAGACCTCAAGACGCAGTGCACCGGCCAGCGCGACCGGGCGCCGCGCGACAAGCAGGCGGCGATCCCGCTGCACCCGGTGCAGCAGGCCATGGTCGACTGCCATGGATCGCAATGCGGCTTCTGCACGCCGGGCTTCGTGATGTCGCTGTGGTCCACCTACGAGCACCACCAGGACGCCGGCACGCAGCCCACGCGCCAGCAGCTGGCCGACGATCTCTCGGGCAACCTGTGCCGCTGCACCGGCTACCGGCCCATCCTCGATGCCGGCCAGCGCATGTTCGACCTGCCCGCGGTGCGGCTGGACACCGAGCCGGTGGTGGCCGCGCTGCAGAGCCTCGAGCACCCAGCGAGCTTCGACTACGTCGCGCCGCTGGGCCAGCGGCTGGACCATTTCCATGCGCCGGCCACGCTCGCAGCGCTGGCTGCGCTGCGCGAGGCCAAGCCGGCGGCCCAGCTGCTGTCCGGCTCCACCGATGTCGGCCTGTGGGTCAACAAGCAGTTCCGTGACCTGGGCGACATCATCTACGTCGGCGACGTGGCCGAGATGAAGGTGGTGGAGGAACGCCAGATCGACGGTATCCCCGCCCTCTGCATCGGCGCCGGCGCCTCGCTCGAGAACGCCTTCCGCGCGCTGGCGGCACGGGTGCCTGCGCTCACCGACGTCTGGCTGCGCTTCGCCTCGCCGCCGATCCGCAATGCCGGCACCATGGGCGGCAACGTCGCCAACGGCTCGCCGATCGGCGACTCGCCGCCGGTGCTGATGTCGCTGGACGCCGTTATCGAGCTGCGCCGCGGTGAACGCGTGCGCCGCATGCCGCTGACCGATTTCTACGTCGACTACATGAAGAACAGGCTGGAGCCCGGCGAGTTCGTGCAGGGGCTGGCCGTGCCGCTCGCGGCAATGAAGCGCCAGGTGCGGGCCTACAAGATCAGCAAGCGCTTCGACTGCGACATCTCGGCGCTGTGCGGGGGCTTCGCGCTCGAGCTCGACGGCGACATCGTCAAGCAGGTGCGGCTGGCCTACGGCGGCATGGCCGCGGTCGTCAAGCGCGCGGCGCAGGCCGAGGCCGCACTCGTCGGCAAACCCTGGACGCAGGCCAGCGTCAATGCGGCCAAGCTCGCGCTGGCGCAGGACTTCAAGCCGCTGACCGACATGCGCGCCAGCGCCGACTACCGGCTGCTGGTGGCGCAGAACCTGCTGCAGCGCTTGTGGCTGGAAACGCGCACGAAGGAGCCGCTGCCGGTGGAAGCCACCAGCGTCTGGAGCGTGATGCCGCACGCCACCACCGTCGCCGCCGCAGCCGCAGCCGCCGAAGGAGTCTGAACATGAACAAGCCCATCGACCCCGCCCTGCTGCAATCGGCCGAAGCCTTCGCCGACTACCTGAAGAACGCCGCCGCGCGCATCGACGTGCATGCCGAGGCCAAGGCGCACGACGACGGCGCGCGCGTCGGCATCAGCCGTCCGCACGAATCGGCGCACCTGCACGTGGCGGGCGAGGCCACCTACATCGACGACATTCCCGAGCTCGCGGGCACGCTGCACTGCGCGCTCGGGCTGTCGCCGGTGGCGAACGGACGGCTCAAGAACATGAACCTGGAGGCGATCTGCGCCATGCCCGGCGTGGTGGCGGTGCTGACCGCTGCCGACATCCCGGGCAGCAACGACTGCGGCTCGATCGTGCACGACGACCCGATCCTCTGCAGCGGCGACATCCGCTACCTCGGCCAGCCCGTGTTCGCGGTGATCGCCGAGACGCGCGACGCCGCGCGCCGCGCCGCCGCCTGCGCGAAGGACGCGCTGGACATCGAGGCCGAGCCCCCCGTCATCACGCCGCGCCAGGCGCACGAGAAGGGCCAGTACGTGCTGCCCCCGATGCACCTGGTGCGCAGCACCGGCGAGGGCGGCGCGCAGGCTGCGATCGCCAAGGCGCCGCGCCGGCTCAAGGCCACCCTCGATGTCGGCGGGCAGGAGCAGTTCTACCTCGAAGGCCAGATCAGCTACGCGATCCCGAAGGAGGGCGGCGCGATGCACGTGCACTGCTCGACCCAGCACCCGAGCGAGATGCAGCACCTGGTCGCGCACGCCTTGCACCTGCACGCCAACGCGGTGCAGGTCGAGTGCCGGCGCATGGGCGGGGGCTTCGGCGGCAAGGAGTCGCAATCGGCGCTCTTCGCCTGCGTGGCGGCGGTGGCGGCCAACAAGCTGAAGCGCCCCGTCAAGCTGCGCCTCGACCGTGACGACGACTTCCTGATCACCGGGCGGCGCCACTGCTTCTGGTACGAGTACGACGTGGGCTTCGACGACGAGGGCCGCATCCTGGGCGCCGAGATCAGCATGGTCTCGCGCGCCGGCCACTCGGCCGACCTGTCCGGCCCGGTGATGACGCGGGCACTGTGCCACTTCGACAATGCCTACTGGCTGCCCGACGTGGCGATGCACGGCTATTCGGGCCGCACCAACACGCAGAGCAACACGGCCTTCCGCGGCTTCGGCGGCCCGCAGGGCGCGATCGCGATCGAGAACATCCTCGACAGCGTGGCGCGCGAGCTGGGGCGCGATCCGCTGGACGTGCGGCGCATCAACTTCTACGGCAAGGGCGAACGCAACGTCACGCCCTACGGCCAGGTGGTGTCCGACAACATCATCCACGAGCTGGTCTCCGAGCTGGAGGGCACCAGCGCCTACCGCGCCCGGCGCGGGGAGATCGCGGCCTTCAACCAGGCCAGCCCGGTGCTCAAGCGCGGCATCGCGCTGGCGCCGCTGAAGTTCGGCATCTCCTTCAACGTCAAGCACTTCAACCAGGCCGGCGCGCTGGTGCATGTCTACACCGACGGCTCGATCCTGGTGAACCACGGCGGGACCGAGATGGGGCAGGGGCTCAACACCAAGGTGGCGCAGGTGGTGGCGCACGAACTGGGCGTGAACTTCGAGAGCGTGCGCGTCACGGCGACCGACACGCAGAAGGTGGCCAACACCTCGGCCACCGCGGCATCGACCGGTGCCGACCTCAACGGCAAGGCCGCGCAGGACGCGGCGCGCCAGATCCGCGAGCGCCTGGCCGCCTGCGCCGCCGCGCGCCACGGCGGCAAGGCCGAGGACGTGCGCTTTGCCAACGACCAGGTCGAAGTCGCCGGCCGCACGCTGTCCTTCAGCACCGTCGTCGGCGAGGCCTACCTCGACCGCGTGCAGCTGTGGTCCGACGGGTTCTACGCCACGCCCGGCCTCAGCTGGGACAAGGACACGATGCAGGGCCGCCCCTTCTACTACTACGCCTACGGCGCGGCCGTGAGCGAGGTGATCGTCGACACGCTCACCGGCGAATGGAAGCTGCTGCGCGCCGACATCCTGCACGATGCCGGCAAGTCGCTCAACCCGGCGGTGGACATCGGCCAGGTCGAGGGCGCCTTCATCCAGGGCATGGGCTGGCTCACCACCGAGGAGCTGGTGTGGCACCCGAAGACCGGCCTCTTGACCACGCACGCGCCGAGCACCTACAAGATCCCGACGGCCAACGACTGTCCGCCGGTCTTCAACGTCAAGCTGTTCGAGGGCCAGAACTTCGAGGACTCGATCCACCGCAGCAAGGCGGTGGGCGAGCCGCCGCTGCTGCTGCCGTTCTCGGTCTTCTTCGCGATCCGCGACGCGGTGTCGGCGGTGGGCGGGCACCGGGTCGACCCGCCGCTGACGGCGCCGGCCACCAGCGAATCCATCCTGCGCGCCGTGACGGCGGTGCAGTCGGCCTTGGCCTGAAGCCGCCCAATGGACAAGGGGCCCGATGTGAATGCTGCGCTGTATAACTGCCCGCACGTTCTCATCACCCTGCGGGCTGCCCATGCGAGACCAAGCGCTTCTGGACAAGATCGATCTCCACCTGATCCGGGTTCTTCATACGGTGCTGACCGACCGCAGCGTCTCGCGCGCCGCCATCCGGCTGGGCATGTACCAGCCGGCCGTGTCGGCGGCGCTCAAGCGGCTGCGGGAGCTCTCGGGCGACCCGCTGCTGGTGCGCTCGGGCTCGGGCATGGTGCCCACCGATGCCGGGCTGCGCATGATCGACCCGGCCGCCAGCATCCTGCGTGCGGCGGAGATGCTGTTCTCGGATGCGCGCGGGTTCGATCCGCACAGCGCGCAGACCACGTTTCGCATCGCCGCGTCGGACTACCTCGACCCGCTCTTCCTGCCCATGCTGGTGGCGCAGGTCAAGGCGCAGGCGCCGCTGTGCCGCATCGAGATCCACGCGCTCTCGTCCGACTCGGATTACCACGCGCACCTGTCGCTCGGACAGGTCGACCTGGTGATCGGCAACTGGCTGAAGCCGCCCGAGGACCTGCACATGGCGCGGCTCTTCGGGGACGAGATCGTCTGCCTGGTCAGCCAGGACCACCCTGCGGTGCGGCGCGGCTGGGACCTCGAGAGCTGGCTCGCGGCCGAGCACGTGGCGCCGACGCCGCTGCATCCGGGCGCGCGCGGCATCATCGACCAGATGCTCGACGAGATGGGCCGGCAGCGCAACATCATGGCGCGCTGCGCGCACTTCGGGCTGATCCCGGACATGGTGGCCTCCAGCCTGCTGGTGCTCACCACCGGGCGGCAGTACTGCGAGCGCTTCGCCGAGCGGCTGCCGGTCGCGATCCTCCCGTGCCCGGTCGAGCTGCCGCGCCTCATGTACTACCAGCTCTGGCATGAGCGCACCCATTCCTCCAGCTCGGCGCGCTGGCTGCGCGAGCGAACCAAATCGGTGGCGGCCTCGCTGAGGCCCGCGCCTTCCGCGGCCGGCTCCGGATAGCCGGCCGGTCCTGCCACTCGCGCCCGGCGTCGCGACCTCTTGCCAACGCCACGACAGAAAGATTCGGAGACAACGCGATGAACCCTACAGAGCAGGTGCTCGGCATGCCCGAGCACGACACGCCGACCCCCACTGCGCAGGCCAAAGGGCCTGCGAACGGCTGGACAGAACGCCTGTTCAAGCTCCGTGAGCACAACACCACCGTGCGCACCGAGATCGTGGCCGGCCTCACCACGTTCCTGACGATGGCCTACATCATCTTCGTCAACCCCTCGATCCTGGGCGACGCGGGGATGCCGAAGGACGCAGTGTTCGTCGCCACCTGCCTGATCGCGGCGCTGGGCACCGGCATCATGGCGCTCTATGCCAACTACCCGATCGCGCTGGCGCCGGGCATGGGGCTCAACGCCTACTTCGCCTACGTGGTGGTGCTGCAGATGGGCTTCACCTGGCAGGCGGCGCTGGGCGCGGTCTTCGTGTCGGGGTGCCTGTTCCTGCTGGTCACGGTGTTCCGGCTGCGCGAGCTGATCATCCGCGGCATCCCGCAGTCCATACGCCTGGCGATCACCGTGGGCATCGGGCTCTTCCTGGCGATCATCGCGCTCAAGAGCGCGGGCATCGTGGCTGCGTCGAAGGCCACCTACGTCACGCTGGGCGACCTGCACACGCCGCAGGCGGTGCTCGCCACCCTCGGCTTCTTCCTGATCGTGGTGCTCGACCGGCTCAAGGTGCCGGGCGCGATCCTGATCGGCATCATCACGGTCACGGTGCTGTCCTTCTTTTTCGCGGGCAACACCTTCCACGGCGTGTTCGCGGCGCCACCCTCGATCGCGCCCACCTTCCTGCAGCTGGACATCAAGTCGGCGCTGTCGGGCGGCATCCTCAACGTGATCCTGGTGTTCTTCCTGGTCGAGCTGTTCGACGCCACCGGCACCCTGATGGGGGTGGCGCGCCGCGCCGGCCTGCTGGTGCCGGGCAAGATGGACCGGCTCAACAAGTCGCTGCTGGCCGACAGCGGCGCGATCTTCGCGGGCTCGCTGCTGGGGACGTCGAGCACCACGGCCTACGTGGAGAGCGCGGCGGGCGTGCAGGCGGGCGGGCGCACGGGGCTCACCGCGCTGACGGTGGCGGTGCTGTTCCTGGCCGCTCTCGCGATCTCGCCGCTGGCCGGTGCCGTGCCGGCCTATGCCACCTCGCCCGCGCTCTTCTTCGTGGCATGCCTCATGCTCAGGGACATCACCGAACTCGATTGGGACGACACGACCGAGGTGATTCCCGCGGCGGTGACCGCCCTGACCATGCCCTTCACGTATTCGATCGCCAACGGCCTGGCCTTCGGCTTCATCACCTATGCGGTGCTCAAGCTGTTTACCGGGCGCGCCAGGCAGGTGCACTGGATGGTGTGGCTGATCGGCGGCGTCTTTCTCTTCAAGTTCATCTACATAGGCGGACACTGAACGACAGAAAATAATGCGATGGCCCCCGTCGTGAATTCAGGGGGCGATTCAGGGGATTCCGAAACCCAGAGGCCAGGCACAGGCATGACAATCCAACGACTCCAGCTATCGAACATCACCAAGCGCTACCCCGCCGTCGTCGCCAACAGCGACGTCTCGCTGACGGTGGCGCCCGGTGAAACCCACGCCGTGCTCGGCGAGAACGGCGCCGGCAAGTCCACGCTGATGAAGATCATCTACGGCTCGGTGAAGCCGGACGAGGGCAGCGTGGTCTTCAACGGCCAGCCCGTGAGCGTGCGCAACCCCCAGGAGGCGAGGGCGCTGGGCATCAGCATGGTGTTCCAGCACTTCAGCCTGTTCGACACGCTCACGGTCGCCGAGAACGTCTGGCTCGGGCTCGACAAGAGCCTGACGCTGGCCGAGGTCACGCGTCGCATCGCGGCGAAGGCCGGCGAGTACGGGCTGGACATCGACCCCGCGCGTCCGGTGCACACCCTGTCGGTGGGCGAGATGCAGCGGGTGGAGATCATCCGCGCGCTGCTCACCGATCCCAAGCTGCTGATCCTCGACGAGCCCACGTCGGTGCTGACGCCGCAGGCGGTGACCAAGCTTTTCGTGGTCCTGAAGAAGCTCGCCGCCGAAGGCTGCAGCATCCTCTACATCAGCCACAAGCTGCACGAGATCCGCGAGCTGTGCACCGCCTGCACCGTGCTGCGCGGCGGCAAGGTCACGGGCGTGTGCGACCCGCGACAGGAGAGCAACGAATCGCTGTCACGCCTGATGATCGGCGCGGAACCACCGCCCTTGCAGCACCGGCCGGTGCATGCAGGGGCCGTGGCTCTGCGGGTCAAGGCCCTGACGCTGGCGCGCGAGGACCAGTTCGGGGTCGACCTCGACGGCGTCTCGCTCGAGCTGCGGGCGGGCGAGGTGGTGGGTATCGCGGGCGTCTCGGGCAACGGCCAGAAAGAGCTGCTGTACGCGCTTTCCGGCGAGGACACGCGCGCCCAGGCCGGGATGATCGAGGTCTTCGGCCAGCCGGCCGGGCACTTCCGCCCGCGCCGGCGGCGCGCGCTGGGACTGCACTTCGTGCCCGAGGAGCGGCTGGGCCGCGGCGCGGTGCCGACGCTGAGCCTGGCTCACAACATGCTGCTCACGCGCAGCAACGCCGTGGGGAAGGGCGGCTGGATCCGCACCGGCGCGCTGCAGCAGCATGCGGGGCGGATCATCGAGCGTTTCAAGGTCAAGGCAGGCGGGCCCGGCGCGGCAGCGCGCTCGCTCTCGGGCGGCAACCTGCAGAAGTTCATCGTCGGGCGCGAGATCGACGCCGACCCGAAGATCTTCGTGGTCTCGCAACCCACCTGGGGCGTGGACGTCGGCGCCGCGGCACTGATCCGTGGCGAGATCCTGGCGCTGCGCGACGCCGGCTGCGCCGTGCTGGTGGTGAGCGAGGAGCTCGACGAGCTGTTCGAGATCAGCGACCGGCTGCACGTGATCGCCAAGGGACGGCTTTCGCCCTCGATCGACCGCGCAGCCGCCACGGTGCCGCAGATCGGCGAGTGGATGAGCGGCCTGTGGAATGCCCCGCCCCAGGCGGCAACGCAAGAGGAGGTGGTCCATGCTTAAGCTCGAACCCCGTCCGCAGCTGTCGCGCTTCTGGAGCTACGGCTCGCCCATCCTGGCGCTGCTGATCACGGTGCTGATCGGCATGGCGCTGTTCTCGGCGCTCGGGAAAGACCCGGTCAGGGGGCTCACGGTCTTCTTCTGGGAGCCCATCAAGAGCGCCTACGCGCTCGGCGAGCTGATGGTCAAGGCGACGCCGCTGCTCATCATCGCGCTCGGGCTGGCCGTGTGCTTTCGCTCCAACGTGTGGAACATCGGCGCCGAGGGGCAGTTCGTGTTCGGCGCCATCGCGGCCGGCGGCGTGGCCCTCATGGCCGACAAGACCACCGGCTCGTGGATCGTGGCCGCGATCCTGGCGGCTGGCATCGTGGGCGGAATGGTATGGGCCGCCATCGTGGCCTTCCTTCGCGACAGGTTCAACGCCAACGAGATCCTGGTGAGCCTGATGCTGGTGTACGTGGCGACGCTGCTGCTGGGCTACATGGTCTACGGCCCGTGGAAGGACCCGATGGGCTACAACTTTCCGCAGACCAAGACCTTCGAGGCGGTGACGCAGATCCCGCGGCTCATGAAGGGGTCTCGCATGAGCATCGGACTCATCATTGCGGTGCTGGGCGCGGTGGCCTTGTGGGTGTTCCTGTTCCGCACGCGGGCCGGCTTTGCCCAGCAGGTCGGCGGGCTGGCACCAGCGGCAGCGCGCTATGCAGGTTTTTCGGCGCGGCGCGCGGTCTGGATTGCGCTGCTGACTTCCGGTGGCGCCGCCGGCCTCGCGGGCGCGCTGGAAGTGGCGGGCCCGATCGGGCAGCTCACGCCCTACGTGCCGGCCGGCTACGGCTTCGCGGCCATCATCGTGGCCTTCGTCGGGCGCCTGCATCCGGTGGGCATGATCTTCTCGGCCATCTTGATGAGCATGTTCTACATCGGCGGCGAATTGGCGCAGTCGCGGCTCGGGCTGCCCAAATCGCTGACGGGCGTGTTCCAGGGGCTGCTGCTGTTCACGCTGCTGGCCTGCGACACGCTGATCGCCTACCGCATCCGGCGCAAGTCGGCGCCCAAGCCGGTGGCTGCGCCCGCCGGAACCTCATCGCTGCAGGCCAGCACGCCGTTGAACGCACCGGTGCCTGCACAAGCCACCGAAGGAGCCCTCTGATGGAATCCTACGCACTCCTCCTGGGTTCCACGCTCAGCGCCGGCACCGTGCTGGCCATCGCGGCACTGGGCCTGCTGATCAACGAGAAGGCCGGCATCGTCAACCTCGGTGCCGAGGGCATGATGCTGTGCGCCGCGATCGCCGGCTTCGCCACCGTCGTGACCACGCACAACACCTGGCTCGGCTTCGCGGCCGGCATGGCGGCCGGGGCGCTGCTGGCGGCCTTCTTCGGCGTGCTGGTGATCTGGCTCAACACCAACCAGTACGCGACCGGACTGGCGCTGAGCCTCTTCGGCGTCGGCTTCTCGGCCTTCGCGGGCATCAACTTCGTGCAGGCCAAGCTGCCCGAGAGCACCAACTACGCGCTGCCCCTGCTGGGAGACATCCCGCTGCTCGGGCCGGCGCTGTTCCGCCATCACCCGATGGTGTATTTCGCGGTGGTGCTGACCGTCGGGCTGATCTGGTTCCTGTACCGCACGCGCGCCGGGCTGGTGCTGCGCTCGGTGGGTGAGTCGCCCGAGTCCTCGCATGCATTGGGTTATCCGGTGCGGCGCATCCGCTTCATGGCGGTGATTGCGGGCGGCGCGCTGTGCGGGTTGTCGGGCGCGTATCTCTCGACCGTCTACACGCCGCTGTGGGTCGAAGGCATGGTGGCGGGGCGTGGCTGGATCGCGCTGGCGCTGACCACCTTCGCCACCTGGCGCCCGGTGCGGGTGCTGCTGGGCGCCTACCTGTTCGGCGGGGTGTCGATGCTTGGCTTTCACCTCCAGAGTACCGGTGTCAACGTGCCCAGCCAGTTCCTCAGCATGCTGCAGTACATCGCGCCGATCGTGGTGCTGGCGCTGATCTCGCGCAACCCGGCCTTCATCCGCGTGAACATGCCGGCTTCGATCGGAAAACCCTTCTACCCCGGCTCATAATCGCGTTCACAATTGTTTCCGACAAACATCCTTTGAGGATTCCCCCAATGAACGATATGAACAAACGTCTCCTGCTCAAGTTGGCTGCGGTGTCGGCGGTCGCCTCGGCCGCGCTCATCGGCTGCGGCAAGAAGGAAGAGGCGCCGGCTCCTGCACCCGCCGCGCCGGCCCCCGCTCCGACTGCCGCGGCGCCCGCGCCGGCAGGCCCGCTGAACATCGGCTTCGCCTATGTCGGCCCGGTCGGCGATGGCGGCTGGACCTTTGCCCACGACAACGCCCGCAAGGCCCTCGAGAAGCAATTCGGAGACAAGATCAAGACCAGCTTTGTCGAGAACGTGCCCGAGGGCGCGGATGCCGAGCGCGTGCTGCGCGACCTCGTGAGCCAGGGCAACAAGCTGATCTTCGGCACCACCTTCGGGTACATGGAGCCGATGCTCAAGGTGGCGAACGACAACAAGGACGTGAAGTTCGAACATGCCACCGGCTTCAAGACGGCCGAGAACATGCGCACCTACGACAGCCGTACCTACGAAGGCGCGTACATGGCCGGCATCATCGCGGGTGCGATGACCAAGAGCAACAAGCTGGGCGTGGTCGGCTCGGTGCCCATCCCCGAGGTGCTTCGCAACATCAACTCGTTCACCCTCGGCGCGCAGTCGGTCAACCCGAAGATCAGCACCAACGTGGTGTGGGTCAACGAATGGAACAATCCGCCGAAGGAAACGGAGGCGGCCACGGCGCTCATCAACGGCGGCGCCGACGTGCTGTTCCAGAACACCGATTCGCCGGCCGTGCTCAAGACCGCGCAGGAAAAGGGCAAGCGCGCCTTCGGCTGGGACTCGGACATGACCGCCTATGGCCCGAAGGCCCACCTGGCCTCGGCCGTGATCAACTGGACGCCCTACTACACCAAGGCCGTGCAGGAGGTGCTCGACGGCAAGTGGGCCACCGGCCAGACCTGGTGGGGCGTGAAGGAAGGCGCGATCGACATCGTTTCGATCGCCGAGGATGTGCCAGCCGAAGCCAAGGCCAAGGTCGAGGAGGTCAAGAAGGGCCTGAAGGATGGCAGCTTCTCGATCTGGAAGGGCCCGATCGTCGGGCAGGACGGCAAGGAATTGGTGGCGTCAGGCGCTGCTGCCGATGACAAGTTCCTCTCGGGCGTGAACTTCTACGTCAAGGGGGTCGAAGGCAAGGTCCCCGGCGGCGACAAGAAATAAGCAGCCGGACTTTTTCTGAAAGGGTTGCCTGCGCGGCAACCCTTTTTGCATTTCCACCTTCGTTCTTGCGAAGTCGTTGCTCGAAGTTGTCGAGCCCAGGCCGAGTTGCGGCTAGGCCGCGGTTAACAGCGTCGCAACATCAATGCCCAGCGCCTTGGCCAAGCGCTCGCTGTTGTCCAACGAGACATTGCGCTCTGCACGCTGAGCGCACCTTCGCCGGGCAGGCATCGCCCGCCAGGGCCGGTTGCGCATATGCTGTGCGGGACCACAACCCGCGACCGCCCCATGACTGACGCCCGACCCTACGCCTACGACATTCCCGCCGATCGGCTGCCTGCGCTGCTGCGCGCCATGCCCAAGGCCGAGCTGCACATGCACATCGAGGGCTCGCTGGAGCCCGAGCTGATCTTCGCGCTGGCGCAGCGCAACGGCGTGGCGCTTCCGTACGCCAGCGTCGAAGAGCTGCGCCGCGCCTACGCCTTTACCAACCTTCAGAGCTTCCTCGACATCTACTATGCCGGCGCCAGCGTCCTGCTGAAGGAGCAGGACTTCTACGACATGGCCTGGGCCTACCTGGAGCGCGCCGCCGCCGACAACGTGGTCCATACCGAGATGTTCTTCGACCCGCAGACCCACACGGCGCGCGGCGTCGCCATGCAGACGGTGATCGACGGCCTGCATCGGGCCTGCGTCGATGCGAAGGCCAGGCTGGGCGTGAGCGCCGCGCTGATCCTGTGCTTCCTGCGACACCTGAGCGAGGAGGAAGCCTTCGCCACGCTGGAGCAGGCGCTGCCGTTTCGTGACAAGCTCATCGGTATCGGGCTGGATTCCAGCGAGGTCGGCCACCCGCCGGAGAAGTTCGCGCGGGTGTTCGCGCGCTGCCGCGCACTGGGCTTCCACCTCGTCGCGCATGCGGGAGAAGAGGGGCCGCCGGCCTATGTGTGGAGCGCGCTCGACGTGCTCAAGGTGGAGCGGGTCGACCACGGCGTCCAGAGCACCAAGGACGCGGCGCTGATGAAGCGGCTGGCGCAGGAGCGCATCCCGCTGACCGTGTGCCCGCTGTCCAACCTCAAGCTTTGCGTCTTTCCGGACCTCGCACGCCACAACCTCGGCCAGCTCCTGGAAGCCGGCCTGGTCGCAACGGTCAACTCGGACGACCCCGCCTACTTCGGGGGCTACATGAACGAGAACTTCGTCCAGACCTTCGCGGCGACGGGGTTGACGGCGCAGCATGCGTGGCAGCTGGCGGCGAACAGCTTCGAAGGCAGCTTCGTCGACGCGCAGACCAAGGCGGGCTGGATGGACCGGCTGAACGAGAGCTTTGCGCAGTTCGGCAAGGCGTGAGCGCCTGCCAGCCCCGCACGCATCGGCGTTTACCCGATGGAACCGACTTAAAGAGCTCCGGTTACGGCCTGCGTGGCCGCCCGGTGCGGATCGCCTCCTTGCGGGCCTTCTGCAGTTCCTTCAGCTGCGCCAGTTGACTCGGGCAGTCGGCGTTGGACGCCACCAGCACGAAGGGGCTGCGCCGTAGCGCCTCGACCGTTTTCTCGACGTCGGCCGGCATCCGGTTCTTGTTGACCAGTCCGGCCGCAACCGCCGCCCGGGAGTCCTTGAAGAAGCCTTTTTCGAAGGCCGGTGTGCCGCAGCGAGCTGCGATCACCCGGTAGTCGGCTTCCTGCTGCTCGGCGGCATGAAGCGCCCCGGGCTGCCGTGTCGTCTGGGCGTCCACCGGCAGGGAGATACCGA
The DNA here is from genome assembly GCF_901827205.1 of Variovorax sp. PBS-H4. Classification (NCBI taxonomy): domain Bacteria; kingdom Pseudomonadati; phylum Pseudomonadota; class Betaproteobacteria; order Burkholderiales; family Comamonadaceae; genus Variovorax; species Variovorax sp. PBS-H4. The sequence goes on from NZ_LR594675.1 coordinate 2,131,979, forward strand.
TGACCGACGCCGATAGAAGTGCTCCCAATTCAACACGCGCTTTCATGAGGACCTGCCGCTTCACGAACGCTGAAGGGTTCGTCATCGTCATGGTAATGCCGCATGGCGGCGCTTGCATGGGACTTGCGTGAACTAGTGCCGCAGCACCCAGGGAGTTGCGGATTCGCATCGATGAGGGTGGCGTCGGCGCCACGCGCTGGCAGGCCTTTCGACACCACATCGATCTTTCGCCCGCGGGGCGAGTGAGCCGCAGCGGCAGGGCTTCCGTGGCCGGGGGTCTGGTGTGGCTTATGCTGCCCGGTCCACCATGTCGATGAAATCAGGTCTCAGCAACCTCCGCATCAGCTTGAACACGCGCCTGAGCGCCGGCGTGGCGGCCGTGGTGCTGGCCGCGACCTTCGCGATCGCGACCGTTGCCTTGCACCTCGTCAAGGCCAGCATGCAGGCATCGATTGCCAACGAGGAGTTGGCGCAGGTGACGGCCATCGCCGATGCGGTCGACCAGAAGTTCGTCAGCCGACGGACCTTGCTGAAGGCGTTCGCCGAAAGCGTGCAGTCGCACGATGGCCCGAACGGCGCGCCGCTGCAGCACCTGCTGGAGCACCACCAGTCGTTGCGCGAGGCCTTCGACAACGTCGCGATCATCGATCTCGATGGCGAGATCGTGGCAAACCTCAACGGAGCGCAAGTCATCGGACGCGCGAATGTCAAGGACCGGCCGTATTTCGCAGATACCCTCTCCGCGGGCACTGGCGTGATCTCGGCACCCTACCGCAACCGGATCAATGGCCTGGAACAGGTCGCCATCACGCAACCGGTGCGAAACGATGCCGGGCAGGTTCGCCTGGTGATCGCGGGCTCCATCAACCTGAAGGAGCGCAACATCCTCGGGGATCTGGCCGACGTCAGATTCGGCAAAACGGGCCACCTGTTCATCCTCTCCAAGGACGGCATCGTGATCGATCATCCGCGCCCGGAGCTGGTGCTGAATCGAGCCGGCTCCGACGGTGCCGGAAACGCCGATTTCCAACGTGCGATTTCGGGATTCGAGGGCACGGCCGAAGGGAAGGACCTGGACGGGGCGCATGTCCTGTACGCCTTCAAGCGCATTCGCCAGACCGACTGGATACTGGGCGCGGTGTATCCGCAAGAGGAGGCCTTCGCGCACATCGATGCCATCGAGCGCGTCGCCTGGGGCGCAGCGATCGTGCTGGCCATGCTGGCGGGTGCGGCCGCCCTGGCCGTGGTGCGGGGACAGCTGCAGCCGCTTTCGCAGCTGCACCGGCGCATGCTGGATGCGCAGACTGCGCCTGAGGAGACCATGGCGCCTCGGACCTATGGGCCCGACGAGATCGGCGACCTCGGGCGGACGTTCGACGAACTGATGCAGCAGCGCCGCGCCAGCGAGAAGTTCCTGCGAGACATCACGGACAACCTGCCCGTCATGGTGTCGCATTCGGATGCAGAAGGCCGCTATACCTTCGTGAACGCGCGCCTCTGCGAGAAGCTGGGCCGCAGCGCCGCGGACCTCCTTGGCCATCCTGTGCGGGACGCGCGCGGTGCCGACTACAGCGTGATCCCGGAGCGCTACATTCAGCGGGTCCTCGCCGGTGAGCCCGTGACCTTCGAACGCCGGGGCTCGATCCGGAAGGGCGAGGAGCCCCGCTTCTTTCAGACCGATCTCATTCCCGACAGGGATGAGACAGGCGCGGTCCGCGGCTACTACGCGATGACCTCCGACGTGACGGAGCGCAAGCGGATCGAGCTGAGCCTCGCGCACAGCGAGGGGCGGATCCGCACCATCGCCGACAACATCCCCGCGATGGTCTCGCACGTCGACGCCTCGCTGCGCTATACGTTCGTCAATGCAAAGGTCAAGGCGCTGCACAGGTCCGATGCGCTGGTGGGCCTGTCGATTGCGCAGGCGCGCGGTCCGTCGGGTTTCGCGAGCGTCGAACCCTTCTATCGGCGTGCGCTCGCCGGGGAGACGGTGATCGTCGAGAAGGCCGGCGATGCGGCGCTGGGGATTGGCGGCCGGACGTACAAGGCCCACTACATCCCGGACCAGGACGACGTGGGCATGGTGCAGGGCGTTTTCGCCATGACCTTCGATATCACCGACGAGGTCAACGTCCGCAAGGCCCTGAGCGAGCAGGAGAAGCGGTTGCGCGACGTGACCGACAGCATTCCTGCCTTGGTCGGGTATTTCGATCGCGATGAGAACTGCCTCTACGGCAACAGTCGGGCGCGGCAGATGGCGGGCCTAGGCAACGGACCGCTGGACGGCGTGACCTTGCGCTCCGCGGTGGGCGAGGCGCTGTACGCGCAGCACCTGCCCTTTATACCTGTCGTGCTGGCAGGGGAGGCGGCACGCTTTCCGGTCGAGGCGCCGCTGCACGACAGCATCGGGTACTTCCAGGTAAACCTGGTTCCGGACAAGGACCTTCAGGGAAGGGTACTGGGCTTCTATGCCATGACCTTCAACATCACTGCATTGAAGGAGGCAGAAATGCTCCGGGCCGAGAGCGAGATGCGGCTGCGCACCATCACCGACAACCTGCCGGCACTGATCACCTACATCGACCGTGAGCAGAAGATTACCTTCGCGAACGGCACCTACCGCGAATGGCTGGGGCTCGATCCTGCCGAACTGATAGGGCGCCATATCCGCGACGTCGCGGGGCCTGAGCTTTACGAATCGCGCAGGCCCACGATCGAGCGGGCATTGGCGGGGGAGCGCGTCGAGTTCGAGGCAGGCACCAAGCGAGGGGAGTTCGATCGCGTCACCCACGTCATCTATGTGCCCGACGTCGGACCCGACGGAGCGACCCACGGCATCTTCTCGCTCAGCCTGGACATCACCGACCTGAAGGCGGTCGAGCGCAAGCTGATCGAATTGGCGCGGGTCGACACGCTGACCGGCTTGCCGAACCGCCTGGCCTTCAATGAGCTGCTGCCGGCGGCAATCGCGCGCGCCATTCGCGCTCAAAGCGCGCTCGCCCTGATGTTCCTCGACATCGACCATTTCAAGTCCATCAACGACACGCTGGGCCATGCGGCGGGCGACGACGTGCTGGCCGAATTCGCCCGGCGCCTGAAGGACAACGTCAGAGTCACCGACACCGTGGCGCGGCTGGCCGGCGACGAATTCGTGATCGTGCTCGAAAACCTGGAGAGGCCCGAGGCTGCCTCGATGGTGGCCAGGAAAGTCATCAACGGCATCGGCGCGACGGGCTTCCAGGTCGATGGCCGAAGCCTGGACGTCACGACCAGCATCGGCGTCGCCTTCCATCTGCCTGCCGATGGCGCCATCACGACAGCGGAACTGCTGGCCCGCGCGGACGCTGCGCTCTATCGCGCCAAGGCGGCGGGGCGCAATACTTTTGTGCTCACTGCAGACTAGTTTCTGGACGCAGGCGAAGGAGACACTCGTGTGCCGTGCGCAGCTGTGCTGAAATCGTGCCAGGGGGAAGCCCAGATCCCCATTGCAAAATCGAACAAGAGGTCCAAGCCATGTCGTCTGCGGAAGTTGCCACGCCCGATCAGTTGTTGAAGGAGCTCGAGGCCCAGAGCCGCATGCCGATCATGCGCATCGGCCAGGCCCTGGTCTCGCTCGGGATGGTGACCGAGAAGCAGCTGGAGGCCGCGCTTGCGCAGCAGCAGCTCGACCGCAACGTACCGCTGGGCGAGACGCTGGTGCGCATGGGCGTGGTCAGCCGCTCGCAGCTCCAGATTGCGCTGGTGCGCAAGATGGGCTACCCGCTGGTCGACCTGCAGCTCTTCCCCGCCGCGGCCGAGGCTCTGCGCAAGATCAACCATGGCGTGGCGCGGCGCCTGCAGGTCATGCCGCTGATGATTCACGAAGGCCGCCTCGTTCTTGCGCTCGACGACCCTGCGAGCCGGCACGCTGCCGTCGACGAGGTGGAGTTCATCGCGCAGATGAAGGTGGTGCCGGTGATCGGCCAGTGCCGCGACCTGGACGCCGTCCTGCACAAGGCCTACGAGAAGATCGGCGCCCCGGCCGAAGCGCGCTCGAGCGCAGCCGACCCGATGAGCCTCGACTTCGACCTCGCCGGCACCAGCGAGCTGCTGGAGACCCTCGAAAAGGAGGTCCGCCCGCCGACGGACGAGGACGCGCCTATCGAGCAGTCGGACAATTCGCTGGTGCGCATGCTCAACAGCATGATCCTGGAGGCACACCGCGAGGGGGTTTCGGACATCCACATCGAGAGCTACCCTGGGCGCGAGAAGACGCGCATCCGCTTTCGTCGCGACGGCCGGCTCTACACCTACCTGGAGCTGCCCCCGAGCTATCGCAGCGCAATCGTCGCGCGCGTGAAGATCATGTGCGACCTGGACATCAGCGAGAAGCGCAAGCCGCAGGACGGCAAGATCAACTTCGCCAAGTTCTCGCCCCAGCACCGTATCGAGCTGCGCGTCGCCACCATTCCCACCACCAGCGGGCTCGAAGACGTGGTGATGCGCATCCTGGCGTCGGCCAAGCCGATCGCGCTGGATGCGCTGGGGTTGTCCGGGCGCAACCTGGCGCGCTTGACCGAGGCGATCGAACGCCCTTACGGCATGGTGCTGTGCGTCGGGCCGACCGGCTCGGGCAAGACGACGACCCTGCACTCCGCCCTCATGCACATCAACACGCCCGAGCGCAAGATCTGGACCGCGGAAGACCCGATCGAGATCACCCAGCTGGGGCTGCGGCAGGTGCAGATCAACCCCCGCATCGACTGGACTTTCGCCAAGGCGCTGCGGGCCTTCGTGCGCGCCGATCCCGACGTGATCATGGTCGGGGAAATTCGCGATGAGGAGACTGCGAAGACGGCGATCGAGGCCTCGCTGACGGGGCACCTCGTGCTGTCGACGCTGCACACCAACAGCGCGCCCGAGACGGTGACGCGCCTGCTCGACATGGGCATGGACCCCTTCAATTTCGCGGACTCGCTGTTGGCCGTGCTGGCGCAGCGGCTGGTGCGCCGCCTGTGCACCGAATGCATCACCAGCCGGCCGCTGACGCCGGAGGAGATCGACGAGCTGGTGTCCGACTACCTGAATGCCTACGCGGTGAAGGCCTCCCAGTCCGATCGCGAAGGGGTGGTCGCTTCCTGGGAGCGCCGCCACGCCCGCGACGGGCGACTCATGAGCTTCTCGAGCGCCGGGTGCAAGCACTGCAAGGACACCGGGTTCCGCGGCCGCGTCGGCATCCACGAACTGATGACCATGTCCAAGGGGCTGCGGCGCCTGGTCCAGGCCGGCGCCCGGGCGGAAGAGCTGCAACAGGCGGCGCTGCGCGAGGGCATGCGCACCCTGCGTCAGGACGGCATCGCCAAGGTGCTGTCCGGCCAGACCACGATCGACGAAGTGCGCGCTACCAGCAACGTTTGAGCCGGCGGCGGGCTCCGTTCAAAGCGGTTGGCGCGCCCTCAGGCGGCATCCCACGCCACGGCCGGCAGCGCGGCGATGGCAGGCCTGGCGAACAGGAACCCCTGGAAGAGGTCCACACCCAGCGCGCGCAGGGTACGGACTTCTTCCTTGACCTCGACGCCTTCCGCGATGACCCGGATCTGGAGATCGTCGCAGGTCGCCACGAAGCCTTTCACGATCGCGATGCGGACCGGGTCCATGTGGATAGCGCGGACCAGGCTCATGTCGATCTTCACGACATCGGGCTGGAAGGCCGCGAGCAGCTCGAAGCCCGCGTAGGCCGCGCCAAAATCGTCGATCGCGGAGGTGAACCCGTAGCGCTTGAAGATGCGGAAGGTGGCGGCAAGGCCGGGCAGGTCCTCGACGCGCTCGCCTTCGGTGATCTCGAACATCAGCTGCTGGACGGGAAAGTTGCAGCGCCCCGCCGTTGCCATGGCGGTGCGGAAGCAGGCCTCCTGACCGGCGACATCGTTGGGCATGACGTTGAGGCTGAGCCTGGACTGCATGCCCAGCGCGGCTGCCAGCTCGATCGCCCTCACGCGGCAGGCTTCGTGGAACGCGAAGCGGTCTTGCGGGCTCACTCGGGCGAGCACCTCGGAAGCGCCTTCGCCGGCAACGCCGCGCACCAGGGCCTCATGTGCAAAGACTTCCCGCAGCGCCAGGTCCACGATGGGCTGGAAGGCCATCGTGAAATTCGGCTCATTGCCCGGGGCGGCGGCGTCGGCTCTGATCGGGGCAGTCACTGCAAGTAATTCTCGCTGGCGATGGTTGAGGGGGTCCCGCCGGACGGACATGTTGCAAATTCCTGCATATCTGCATTGTGCGCGCGCCCGGGGCGCCGCCGCGCGGCTTTGGCGCCACAAACCGCCCCTCGCAGCGGACGAAGTCACGCCTCCTCGCGCCGCCTAAAATGCAGGTTCCGGCGCTGCCGCCCCGCAGCGCCGTTTTTTTATCCGGGGCCATGTAGAGGAACACCATGTACAAAAACCTCGCCGCCGCGCTCGCGGCCGCCTGTTTTTTCATTTCGCCTTCTTTTTCGCAATCCGTCGCTGCGGCGGATCCGCTCAAGATCGGATTCGTCTACGTCGCTCCCATCACCGATGCCGGCTGGGTGCGGCAGCACGATGAAGGCCGCAAGGCCGTCGAGGCGGCGTTGGGCGACAAGGTGAAGACCACCTACGTCGAGAACGTTGCGGAGGGCGCCGATGCCGAGCGTGTGATCCGCGATCTCGCGCAGCAGGGCCACAGGCTGATCTTCACTCCCAGCTTCGGCTACATGGAGCCCACGCTCAAGGTGGCGCGCGACTTCCCGGACGTGAAGTTCGAGTCCATCACCGGCTACAAGCCTGCCCCCAACGTCGCGACGGCCAACGCGCGCTACTACCAGGGCCGCTACCTGGCCGGCGTCACGGCAGGGCGCATGAGCAAGACCCACGTGGCCGGGTACGTCGCGGGCTTTCCGATTCCCGAGGTGCTGCAGGGCATCAATGCCTTCACCCTCGGCATGCGCTCGGTCGATCCGAAAGCGCGCGTCAAGGTCGTGTGGCTGGACGCCTGGTTCGATCCCCCGAGGGAGCGCGACGCCGCGATGACGCTGTTCAACCAGGACGTGGATGTGATCGCCTTCCACACCGGTTCGACCGCCGTGATGGCCGCGGCCCAGGAGCGCGGCAAGATGGCCGTGGCGTACCACTCCGACATGCGCAAGGTCGCGCCGGATGCTCAGATCGTCGCCGTCATCCACGAGTGGGGCGGCTACTACATCCAGCGCGCGAAGGCGGTGCTCGACGGCAGCTGGAAGCCGGTCAATACGTGGGGGGGCGTCAAGGAAGGAATGGTGCGCGTCGGCAACTTCGGCCCGAAGGTGCCCAAGGCCGTGCAGGAAGAGGTGCTGGCGCGGCAGCAGGACATCGCGAGCGGCAAGCTGCAGGTCTTCCGCGCGGGCCAGGACGTGCGCGACAACGAGGGGAAGGTTGCCATCGCCAAGGGGACCGGCCTGCGCGACGACCAGATCCTCATGATGAACTGGCTGGTCGAGGGGGTGGAGGGGCGTGTCGCTCGCTGACTGCGGCGGACCGTCTCAGTGCACGAAGCCGCGCTCGCGGTGGAAGTACGCAGCCTCGGGATCGAGCTTCTTCACCTGCATGGCCGGCGCGCCGGCGTAGACCGTGTACGCCTCGCTGTGCGCCTTGTTGAGCACCGAGCCCGCGCCCAGCATCGAACGGTCGGGCAGGGCGGCGCCGCCCAGGACCGTCACGCGCGTGCCCACCAGGCAGTAGGCGCCGATCCGGATAGGCTTGCAGTCCTGCCGGTTCTCCTGTGCGTTGATGCCGTGTGTGATCAGCTGCGAGTGGTAGCCCGCGAGGGTGGTGAAGGCGCCGATCTCGACGCGATCGGTGCAGTCGATGATGTGCTGTTTGGTCACGGCCGCATGCTCGCCCAGCGAGAACGTCGGATCGCGGTCTGTCCGATGCCGGAAATGGGCGCCTGCCGGCGGGTGGCCGGTGATCCAGTTCGAGCGGTCGATGACCGAATGCGCGCCGCACTCGAGCCGGCCCAGGTGGACGGCCACGTTGAAGTGGCCGATGTACGCCCCTTCACCCATCACCAAATGGCCCGGGAAGACATAGGAGAGCCCGATGCGCGCGCCCTCTGCGATCTCGTACCCCCAGAAGCGGCGCAGCACCGCGCGTTTCAGCACCCAGGGCAGGAACACCACCAGGAGACCCAGCAGCCTCCTCACCGGACGGCCTTCCGTTCGGCGAGCACGCGGCGATAGGTGTCCACATAGCTCGAAGCCATGCGTTGCGCCGAGTAGTGCGTGGCGTTTTCGATGCCCAGGCGGCGCATCTCGGCGAAGCGCGGCGCTGCGTTCTCGATGGCGGCGGCCATGGCATCGGCATCGTCGGGGTCCACGTAGACCGCGCCTTCGCCACCGATCTCGTTCATCGGTGCCAGGTCGGAGGTGAAGACGGGGCAGCCGCAGGCCTGAGCCTCGATGACCGGCCAGCCGAAGCCTTCCTGCAGCGAGGGGAAGAGCAGGGCGGTGGCGCTGGCATAGAGCGCGCGCAGCTCCTCGTGGGAAACGCCCTGGACCGTCTTGATCCGATTGGCCACCGCGTGCTTTCGGGCGAGCTCGGCCACCTCGGGCACCAGCTCCGGGCCGACGAACAGCAACTGCTCCACAGGCGCGGGCCGGCCGCTCGCCGCTGCGCGCTCGTGCAGCGCGATGAAGGTCTCGACCACCTTGCGGCGGTTCTTGCGCGCCAGATCCCAGCCGACGTGGATCAGGAACTTGTCGGCCGTCGACATGCCGAAGCGCTGGATCAGCCGCTGTGCCTCCTCGGGCGGCACCGGCCGGAAGTCGTCGTTGAGCCCGTTGAGCACCACGGTGACCCGCGGCTCCTCGGCCAGTCCCAGCGCCAGCAGCTCGCGCCGCGTCAGCTGCGAGACGCAGGCCACCAGGTCGGCCGCACGCAGCCCCTTGACGATGAGGCGCTGGAACAGCCGGCCCGTCCACCCTACGTTCCAGCCGTCGACCATGCCCTTCGCGGCCTGTACCGCGATGACGTCGTGGCAGGTGATGATGTTGGGCTTGGACTTCACCCACGGGATGTACATGCCGTTGGAATGGTCCGCTACGTGCACGACATCGGCCCAGCGAAGGTGGCGGGCCAGCGAGGGGAGGAAGAGGATGAACTTGTCCACGTAGCCCAGCCACTTCCACAGCCGCGACGTCGTGGGCACCCGCAGCACGCGCCTCGGCGGCGTCAGCACGCGCAGCTCGCAGCCGTTGCGGGGCAGTTCGCGTTCCAGAATTCTTTTGAATGCCAGCATGCTGGTCTGGCCGTCGGGGACGTAGTTCCCGATGAGGAGCACTTTCATGTTGGACATGCGCGGCGGTCTGCGTCGCGTGAAGTCATCTCTGTTCCTGTTGGAGTGAAGCAAGAATTATGGTCTAGCGGCCGGCACACCCTGGAGGCAGGCCCAGGCCGCGCCGGCTGTCATATAGCGTCCATATGCGCTCGCACATTCCGTACCGGGCCTCGCTGCCTTACCCTCCAGCCCATGCAAGCCTACCGTGCCTCCCTTTTGCGTTTCGACGCCGCCGGCCAGCCCGTTTTCGACGAGGACGGCTTGCTGCTCGTCGGTCCCGACGCCGCTGGCCGCCAGCGGGTGCTGGATGCCGGTGCCTTCGCAAGCGTCTCCGCCCGCCATCCGGATGCGGCGGTCACGCATTGGCCGGGCCGCATCATTGCGCCGGGCTTCGTGGACATGCATATCCACTTTCCGCAGACCGACATCATCGGCGCACCTTCCGAGGGGCTGCTGCCCTGGCTCGAGAACTACACCTTTCCGGCCGAGAGCCGCTTCGCCGAGCCGGCCCATGCGGCCGAGGTTGCCGACGTCTTCTTCGACGAGCTGCTGCGCAACGGCGTGACGACCTCTCTGACCTTTGCGACGTCGCATCCGGCTTCGGTGCAAGCCTTCTTCGAGGCGGCGCAGCAACGATCGCTGCGGATGATCACTGGCAAGGTGCTGCAGGACCGGCATTCGCCAGACGGTGTACGCGACCAAACTGAACAGAGCCTGAGCGACACCGAAGCGTTGATTCGCCGCTGGCACGGCGTGGACCGGCTGGGGTACGCGATCACCCCGCGCTTCGCTCCCACCAGCAGCAACGCTCAATTGCGCGGCGCGGGCGACTTGGCCGCCAAGTACCCGGACACCTGGATCCACTCGCACGTGGCCGAGAACAAGGACGAGGTCAGGTGGGCGCGCGAGCTCTTTCCCGGGGCCCGTTCCTACCTCGACGTCTACCAGGGCTTCGGCCTGATGCGCGAGCGCGCGGTCTATGCCCACTGCATCCATTTCGACGACGACGACCGGCGGTTGATGCGCGAGACCGGCACCGCCGCGGCCGTAAGCCCGACCAGCAACCTGTTCCTCGGCAGCGGCTTCTTCGACTTCGAGGGGGCTGACCGCATCGGCTGCGCTTACGGCCTGGCCAGCGACGTGGGCGGCGGCACCAGCTTCAGCCCTTTCTCCACCATGCTGGCCGCTTACTACGTGGGCCGCGAAGGCCAGACCAAGCCGGGCGTCAGCATTGCGCCCTCGCAGCTGTGGTGGCGCCACACCGGCGGCGCGGCCCGGGCGCTTGGGCTGGAGGGTGTCATCGGCAACCTGCAGCCGGGCTGCGAGGCGGACTTTCTGGTGCTCGACCCCAAGGCCACGCCGATGCTTGCGCGCAAGACGGCGCGGGCGGAGAGCCTGGAGGAATTGCTGTTCGCGATGATCGTGCTGGGGGACGATCGGCTGGTGGAGCGGACGGTGGTGTCGCAGGCCTTGAGCGCCTGACCGCCGGCCGGGGGCTCAAGCCGCTGTCCGGGCCATCCGCTGCCTAGAATGGCGGCCCAGGAAAGAACCCGACATGAGCATCAAAAGCGACAAGTGGATCCGGCGCATGGCCGAGAAGAACGGCATGATCGACCCCTTTGAGCCGGGCCAGATCCGCGAGCAGGACGGCCACCGCATCATCAGCTACGGCACTTCGAGCTACGGCTACGACATCCGCTGCGCGCCCGAGTTCAAGGTCTTCACCAACATCCACAGCACGGTGGTCGACCCGAAGAACTTCGATGAGAAGAGCTTCGTCGACTTCCACGGCGATTCCTGCATCATCCCGCCCAACAGCTTCGCCCTGGCGCGCACGGTGGAATACTTCCGTATCCCGCGCAACGTGCTGACCATCTGCCTGGGCAAGAGCACCTACGCGCGCTGCGGAATCATCGTCAATGTCACGCCCTTCGAACCCGAATGGGAAGGGTTTGTGACGCTCGAGTTCAGCAACACCACCCCGCTGCCGGCCAAGATCTATGCCGGCGAGGGTTGTGCCCAGGTGCTCTTCTTCGAGAGCGACGAGGTCTGCGAAACCAGCTACAAGGACCGCGGCGGCAAGTACCAGGGGCAGCGGGGGGTGACGCTGCCCAAGGCCTGAGCCACTCGCGGCGCTGTCCTGCACGCGCTCGGGCCTTGCCGGCCCTGCGGCCTCATCCCGCCTGCGCGAGGATCGTCGGCCATGGATGTGCTCCCGGATCGAGCGCGTACCATCGGCGAGGCATCAGCCGTCGCGGGCGGCAAGGAGATACGTCATGAGATGGGAAGGCAACGAACAATCGGACAATGTCGAGGACCGGCGCAGCGGTGGCGGCGGCTTCGGTGGCCTGCCCATCGGCGGGCGCAGCGTCGGGTTGGGCACCGTTGCGGTCGCCGTGATTGCGGGGTGGATCTTCGGCATCAACCCGCTCACCCTGCTGGGGATGATGAGCGGGGGCGAGCCCCCGGCACAGGTCCAGCAGCAGGGCCCTGCCCAGAAGCCGCCGGCCGAGGACCGCGAAGCAGCCTTTGTTTCTACCGTCCTGCGCAATACCGAGGTGGTGTGGAGCGATGTCTTCCGGCAGAACGGGAGCAGCTACACGCCCACCCGCCTGGTGCTCTTCCGTGGCGCCACGTCCACGGCCTGTGGCGCCGGGCAGGCAGCCATGGGCCCCTTCTACTGCCCGGGCGACAAGAAGGTGTACATCGACCTGAGCTTCTACGACACCCTCTCACGCCAGTTGGGCGCGCCCGGCGAATTCGCCCGCGCCTACGTCATTGCGCACGAGGTGGGCCACCACGTGCAGGACGAACTCGGCGTCACCGGCAAGGTCGACCAGATGCGTGGTCGCCTGAGCCAGGCGCAGAACAACGCGATGAGCGTGCGGGTCGAACTGCAGGCCGACTGCTTCGCGGGTGTCTGGGCGCACCATTCCCAGGAGTCCAAGCGCTGGCTGGACCCGGGTGATATCGAGGCCGCCATGAACGCCGCCGCCAAGATCGGCGACGACGCCCTCCAGCGCTCGGCCGGCCGGGCCGTGGTTCCCGACAGCTTTACCCATGGCTCCAGCGCCCAGCGCCAGCGGTGGTTCGGCGCCGGGTACAAGACCGGCAAGATCCAGGATTGCGACACCTTCGCCGCGCGGAGCCTTTGAGCGGAGCCCGCGCGCTGACGGGGACCGGAAACAGAGCCATCGGGCCGGTCCCCGCACTGTCATCCCCGTTTTTTGCCGCAGTGCGACAATAGCGGGCTTCATGACCAGTTCCTTCTCCAATCTTTCCCTGGCCGAACCGTTGGCGCGCGCCGTGGCCGAAATGGGCTACGAGAGCATGACGCCGATCCAGGAGCAAGCCATTCCGGTGGTGCTCGCAGGTCAGGACGTGATGGGCGCCGCGCAGACCGGCACCGGCAAGACAGCGGCCTTTTCGCTGCCACTGCTCCAGCGAATGCTCAAGCACGAGAACAGCTCGACCTCGCCGGCCCGCCATCCGGTGCGTGCACTGGTGCTGCTGCCCACGCGCGAGCTGGCCGACCAGGTCGCGCAGCAGGTCAAGCTCTACGCCAAGTACACCAACCTGCGAAGCACGGTGGTCTTCGGCGGCATCGACATGAAGCCGCAAACACTGGAGCTGAAGAGGGGTGTCGAGGTCCTGGTGGCTACGCCAGGCCGGCTGCTGGACCATATCGAGGCCAAGAACGCGGTGCTCAATCAGGTCGAGTACGTCGTGCTCGACGAGGCCGATCGCATGCTGGATATCGGCTTCCTCCCCGACCTGCAGCGCATCCTCTCCTACCTGCCCAAGCAGCGGACCACCCTGCTGTTCTCGGCCACCTTCTCGCCCGAGATCAGGCGCCTGGCCGGCAGCTACCTGCAGAACCCGGTCACCATCGAGGTGGCCCGCCCGAACGAGACGGCCTCCACCGTCGAACAGCATTTCTACAGCGTCAGCGACGACGACAAGCGCCGCGCCTTGAAGCAGATCCTCCGGCAGCGCGGGCTCAAGCAGGCCTTCGTTTTCGTCAACAGCAAGCTGGGCTGTGCGCGGCTCGCGCGCTCGCTGGAGCGCGAAGGGCTCAACACCACTGCGCTGCACGGCGACAAGAGCCAGGACGAGCGCTTGAAGTCGCTGGCCGCCTTCAAGGCCGGCGAGGTCGACCTGCTGGTGGCCACCGACGTGGCGGCCCGCGGACTCGACATCAAGGACGTGCCCGCGGTGTTCAACTTCGACATTCCTTTCAACGCTGAGGACTACGTTCACCGCATCGGCCGCACCGGCCGGGCCGGCGCCTCGGGCCTGGCAGTGAGCTTCGCCAGCGGCGGCAACGATGTGCGGCTCGTTGCCGACATCGAGAAGCTGATCAAGAAAAAGATCGAGCTGGAGCCCGTGGAATTCGAAGAAGACCGTCCACGCGGACGCATCAACGATGGCCGGCGCCACTGGCGCGACGAAGGCGAGGCCGGCGATGCACGCGACGTGCTCGACCAGCCGCGCGAGCGCAACGGCGAAGCCCGCTTCGGGCGCGCCGCACGGCCTCACCGCGCGCCCGCGGCGCCGCGCGACCCATTTTTCGAAAAGCCCTACGAGAGTCCGGAACGCGAGGCTGCGCCCTCCTGGGAAGCGGCCGCCAAGGCCGCGCCCGCGCGTGGCCTCTCGAGCAACATCAAGAGCAAGCGCAAGGTCCCGGCGCTGTTCAAGGCCTCGGCGCCGCAGCCGAACTAGGACCTGCGACGCGCCGGCGGCGGTCGCGCGCTCAGCCGGGCTGCTGCGCTTGCGCGCAGCGCACCTGGATCAGCTCCCGGTCCGAAGTGGCCGCGCCAATGCGCACGGCGCTCAGGCAACCGCCCCAGACACAGCCGGTGTCGGTCGACAGCAGGTCGGGCCGCGACAGCCAGCCCAGCGTGGACCAGTGGCCAAAGGCCACCGTGAGCTTCGCGGTGCGCCGCCCGGGTACGTCGAACCAGGGCATGAAGCCGGCCGGCGCGGCGGCTGATCCGTCCTTGGTGTCGAACTCCATCACGCCTTCGGCGCTGCAGAAGCGCAGCCGCGTAAGGGCATTGACGATGACGCGCAGGCGCGCGCTGCCGCCGAGCGCGTCGCTCCACTGCGCCGGCTCGTTGCCGTACATCGTCTGCAGGAACTCGGTCCAGGCGGGGCCGCGCAGCGCCGACTCCAGCTCCGCCGCCAGCGCCAGCGTGTCCGCGAGCGTCCATTGCGGCAGCACGCCCGCATGCACCATCAGCAGCTCGCCATCGGCCAGTTCGCGATGCAGTGCCATCGGCTGCCGACGCAGCCAGTCCAGAAGGCTGTCGCGGTCGGGCGCGGCCAGCACTTCGTCCAACGTGTCCTTACGGCCGTGCTTGCGCGCGCCCTGGGCCACGCCCAGCAGGTGCAGGTCGTGGTTGCCCAGCAGGCTCTGCGCGGCGCCTCCCAGGCGCTGCATGCGCCGCAGCACGGCCAGCGAGTCGGGGCCGCGGTTGACCAGGTCGCCCAGCAGCACCAGCTGATCGCGGCTAGGAGAGAAAGCGATGTGGTCGAGCAGGCGCGCCAGGGGTTCGTCGCAGCCCTGCACGTCGCCGATCAAGTAAAGTGCCATGGGTTCCCATTCTCCCCCGCCTCCATGGATGTTTTTCTGCTGGCCTTGCTGACCACGCTCAACGCGTTGTTCGCAATGTCCGAAATGGCCCTGTCCACCAGCCGCCGGGCGCGCTTGGCCGCGCTGGCCGAAACGGGTGATCCAGGGGCGGCGGCCGCGCTGGCCCTGATGGAATCGCCGACGCAGTTCCTCTCCACCGTGCAGATCGGCATCACCTCGATCGGCATGCTGAGCGGCATCGTCGGCGAGGCCGCCTTCGCCGGGCCGCTTGCGATCTGGATGGAGGGCGCGGGGATGGGCCCTGGCGCGGCGAGCTTCGTGTCCACCGCTGTGGTGGTGAGCTGCATCACCTTCTTCACCATCATCTTCGGCGAGCTGGTGCCCAAGCGCATCGGGCAGCTCTATCCCGAGCCGGTGGCACGGCACGTCGCACGGCCGATGCACATGCTGGCCGCGGCCGCCAAACCGTTCGTGCTGCTGCTTTCGGGGGCCACGGCCGCCATACTCAAGCTGCTGCGCATCGACCTGAACGCGGGTCGCCTGGTGACGGAGGAAGAAATTTCGGCAAGCCTGGAGGAGGGCGTCGACGCCGGCGTCATCGAGATGCACGAGCACCAGATGGTGCGCAACGTGTTCCACCTGGACGACCGCCGCCTCAGCTCGCTGATGGTGCCGCGCGCCGATATCGACTGGCTGGAGGCTTCCGCGAGTGTCGAGGAAGCCCTGCGCAAGGTGTCGCTGGACGCCACACACGACGAGATCCATTCCTGGTACCCGGTGTGTCGCGGGTCGCTGGACGACGTCGTGGGGACCATCAGTGTGGCCCGGTTGCTGGCGGCGGGCCTGGCACATGCCGGCGTCATCGAGGACGAGGCGCAGCCGGCGGTCTTCGTGCCCGAGACCCTGACCGGCATGGAGCTGCTCGAGCAGTTCCGCGCGCGCGCGGCTCGACTGGTGTTCGTGGTCGACGAGTACGGCGTGGTGCAGGGATTGATGACGCCGGGCGACCTGCTCGAAGCCATTACCGGCGAGCTGCAGACCGCCACCCAAGGGGACGCCTGGGCCCACAAGCGGCCGGATGGCGTCTGGGAGCTCGACGGGTTGATGCCCGTGGCCGAGCTGCGTGCGCGCCTGGGCATCCGCGAACTGCCCGACGAGGATCGTGGCCGCTACAACACGGTGGCCGGGCTGCTGATCTTCGTGGCCGGCCACCTGCCGGAGGTTGACGAGGAAATCGATTGCGAGGGCTGGCGCTTCCAGATCGTGGCGCTCGACGGGAAACGCATCGACCGGGTAGTGGCCCGTTCGATCGCGGCGGCCGCCCAGAACGAGACGGCCTGAGCCGGGAGGGCTGCCACCTGTTCAGCGAGGGCGTGGGTGCTCGGCCCGCCACCGCCACGGCGGCACGGGGCGGCGATCGGCCCACAGCCCGGCACCCTTCGCCTTGGCCTCGAACTCGGCCAACCCGTACCGGCCGCGCTCGATGGGGCCTTGTTCGTTGGCATAGGCACGTGCCCACCAGGCCAGGCCTGCGCTGAGCATGGCGAGGCCGACGTCCCGCGTCGTCGCGCAGCGGGCTTCGGTGCAGTCATCGGGTGCAACCTGCACGCGGCACACGCGGCGCTGGTAGCGGTCTTCGTCATGTTCGCAGTACAGCCGTGCGATCTTTCGGTAGGCGACCTGCGACAGCGCTTGCTTGGCGCGGCGGCCAAAGGGCTGGTTCAGCTCGGGCGCATCGACGGCATGCAGCCGAATGGTGAGCTGGCGAAAGTCGCCGGGCTCGCCACATCGGACCTTGAGGGTGTCGCCGTCGCTGATGGCAACGACCAGGCAGAAGAGGGCGGCGGAAAGCATGAGGCCAAAGCGCTTGATGCTAAGTGTTCCGGTCCGGCGGCCCGGTGCTCGAGCCGTGGCCTGTGGCACAAGCGCCCGGCCACGCCAAAAGTAGCTTGGAAAAGTAACTATTTGTGTGATTCAATCGGCGGCGGAGTAGAGGACCGTCGAGGACATCCATGACAAGACTGCTGAGCATCTTCTGCATCGCCGCCCTGATGGCTGGCTGTGCGACCCGCCCCAATGAGGGTCCTGGTTCGGGCTCCGGCGCGAACTACGTCCCCGCCGTGCAGGCGCGCACCGACGCACCCGCAGCCTATGAACAGGATCTGGCCCGGTGCCGTGCCTCCGCGGCGACCATTCCGTTCCGCGCCAGCCAGCATGACGGTGCACTCGCAGTGCTGGACACCGGCGTGGTCGGCGCCGGTTGGATGGCCGGCATCCCGACCTTGAGCGGCGTTGCGGTGGTCGGCGGCCTCTATGCCTTCCAGCAGGCCGTCTACACCCCCGAACGCCGCGCCTGGCATGCCAAGCAGGAAACGGCCATGCTCAACTGCCTGGCGCAGAAGGGCTACGTCAACACCGATCCCAGCGTGCGCGTGACCTGGGTGCCGCCGGGCCAGCGCACTGCACAGTCCGCGCTGCGCAGCACCGGCCGCGACACCTACAGCGCTGAACAGTTCGCCAAGGCCCGTCGCTGCAGCGTGCTGCCGATGGCCGTGCTGGTCGAGAAAGGCCCGGGTTACGAGCGCCACAGCATCCCGTGCATCAACGGGCAGACGATGGCTGTGCGCTGCGAGTTCGGGAACTGCCGGGCGGGGTAGGCGGCCCGCCCGGCAAGTGCCTCGCCCGTCAATGTCGTGTGGGGCTGGTGTCGGCAAGCGCTGGGCGCGATCTATTTCGAGTCGGGACGGACATGAGTTGGCTCGGGAGCGCTCTCATCGTCAGGCTCCGGCTCCATCATGAGATTTATGTGAGGGCTGGGGAGTATTCGATCGAGGGCGATATCTTGGGGATCAGATGAGATTTCAGCGTCGGATTCCGCCACGCTGAACTTTCGGTCGTCGCCGTTCTCGCCGAATGTATGCGGCCCATTGTCTCTCGGTGTTATGACTTCTTCCACGACCTCGGGCTCGTCTTCTCGAATGGGGGGGAGACCGCCCTGAGCTCCCGGCCGGTCGACCGGCCGCCCTGGTGACGCGCCTTCCATGTGCATCAGGTACAGGCATGCGTAGAGCACGAAGATGAGGGCCGCGGGGAACAGATCCAGGGCCCAGTGCCTGTCCTGATCTCTGTCCTCGAGCATTTCGGCCAGCACGACTATTGCGGCCAAAAGGCTCGCGAACACACTCTGTCGTGCTGCATTGGTAAGGAGCACTGTCCGCCCGGCGCGGTTAATTAGCGCAGCTGCGGAGTCTATGTCGACAACGCCTAGGCGGATGCGCAGCCCCTCGGCGTCCTTGCGTCTTTTCTCTTCGACTTCGGCTTCCAAGGTCGACAAAAGTTTAACGGGAAGAATTGCCGGCGTCTTCTTGAGTATGGAAGCCCGGACTTCACGTTCGACGGGTGTGAGCGTCGAGAACGGGAGATGGACTCTGACGAACTCATGCACATACAGCTCTTCCACGATTGGGAGAATGTCTTTCTTCTTAAGGTGATAGTGTTTCCTGCATACTCTTCTGATATCGGCATCGTAAGTCGAAAAACTCGGTATTTTCGAATCAGATTTGGCGCCCAGGAGGGACATCGGCAGTATTGCGAGATCCAAGTGGTCTTGATTGTCAAATTCGTATCTGAGGTGCCGCAGGCGATCCTCTGGTGCATAATCAAGATTGCTTTTTTTCCTCAGCTGCAGATTCAGAAGCTCGCGGCGTTCGTCGGCGACCTCTTCTTGCAGATCTTTCAAGGCCTGCAATTGCGCTGCGTTGAAATTCTTGGAATTGGCTTCCATTCGCTCCAACTCTCTTGTTTTTTTATAGACGCCAAGCTCGTTTTCAAGCTCCCATAAATATTTCATCTCCGTAGCGGTGAATTCGGCTGGCGTACGATCCCACAGTTCTTTCAGGAAGTGGGGGCGAAGCTGATTCTCGATATCTACCAAATATTGCTTGTGTGCAGGATCAAGCAGATCTTTGGGCAGATTCGTCATTCGCCTCCATTCTCTTTTGTAAAGTTCGATATTTTTTTCGTCGATTAGTTTTTGCCGAATTTCGGCGGGTTGCTGCAGCAGTTGTTTGGCAAAGTCGATCAGCTCTGTGATGTATTCTTTGTGAGCGATCTCGTCTTCGACGTTGAGTTCCGATTTCGAACGATATTCATTTTGTTCCAGTTTCCGCACGATTGCCGGCATGACCAGGTCGTCCCCGACCTCCAATACGAAGCCATTAAGCAGGCCGTGGATTGCAGAATCCGAAATATTGAGTTTGGCGTTGACGATACGCTCCCAGGACACGGTTTCGTTGCCGACTGCGCGGGGGAAGCCGTGAGCGCCAGAGAGAGGCGCTGCAATGCCCATTGTCATTCCGCCAAGCCATTGAAGAAAGGCATAGATGGATCCCGACGCGAAGATGCCGCGCGTCGGAAGCGATGTGAGGTTGTCACCGAGCGGAAAGAAAAAATTCAATACGTCGCGAGCTGCGCCATAGCAGACGAACGATGGTAACGCCTCGCCAAGCTCGTCCAGCGCACCCATCTGATAGCAGGCCAGTATCAGCCCCAGGTTCGCCAGACCCAATATCACGCGCGTGGTGGCACTGGCAGCGTTGGCGGTCCCGAGAAGCCCCGAAAGCACACCGCCCATCAGATTCAGCGTGGGTGCAATGGCGATTGCCAACATGCCCGCGGCATATAGCGAGGAGTCTTGCCCATGAAGCGCGAGAGCTCTGTGCACCTCAAAGTCGATCGCGTCGCGCATGAATGTGCATAGCGCCACGATGAGCCCGGTACGCAGCCCCACAATAAAGATGTTGGCGCCCCACCGGGCCGCGTCGCTGCTGAATTCGTTGCGAAGGACCTTGCTGAAAAGATCGATCAGCGCGAGTCGTCGCTGCTGCTCGGCATCGGGGTTGTTTCCTGGATGCTCCGCGGCAGCCGCTTGCATCAAGCCGATTAGACAATCGATGTCACGCGACAGCTCGTAATCGTTGTCATTGCCGCCCTGGACCTGGGCTTCTGCGTATCGGATGAGCCGGTTCGAAATCTGGATTTCGCCCTCGCCCATCTCTCTCCTCACGCTTTTGATGGCACGGGTGAACGCACGTTCGTAAGTAGCACGAATGGCTTTCAGTCCGTTTTGCCTGATCAGACGGGGTGGGTGCTGGGTGAACTCCTGAGCGAATTGCTGCCGAACCACGCTGATATTGAGTGCGGGGACCTTCAAGCGAAGGTCGTGCTCCTGCGGTTGCTCTATTTTTATCTTTACTTCTGCGTTGGGCGGGGTATTCTCGGGTGTATTCGTTATATAGCTATTTGAGGAAGATCGTTGGCTGCGAGAGTTGATGCTGCTTGAATGCATTTGGCGAACTTCCTTTGGAGGTGGGGGGCGCCATTTGTAGCAGCCGCCCACAACCCGGTCAAAAAATGTCGCGCTTTCTCGCAATCTATTCGCGATCCTTCGTAGATACATGTTTGCGCTTCGTACTCCCTCGTCCCTCCGCTCAGTGCTCGCCCGTTACCGGATGCTGCGCCAGGGCCTCCAGCGCGAGCACCAAGGCCGAATGATCGTCCTGCCCGTGGCCCAGTGCCGCGCAGGCGTTCATCAGTTGCGCCGCGCCAGCGGTTTGCGGCAGCGCGACGCCCAGCGTGCGCGCGCTCTGCATGGCGAGGTTCAGATCCTTCTGGTGCAGCGAGATCCGGAAGCCCGGCGCGAAAGTCCGCTTGATCATTCGCTCCCCGTGCACCTCGAGGATGCGCGAAGAAGCGAAGCCGCCCATCAACGCCTGCCTCACCTTGGCCGGATCGGCGCCAGCCTTGCTGGCGAAGACCAATGCCTCCCCGACCGCGGCGATGTTGAGCGCCACGATGATCTGATTGGCCACCTTGCACACCTGGCCGTCGCCCGCGGCGCCGACCAGCGTGACGTTCTTGCCCATCTTCTCGAGCAGAGGGCGCACGTCGGCGAAAACGCCCTCGTCGCCGCCGCACATGATCGTGAGGCTGGCCGCCTTGGCGCCCACTTCGCCGCCCGAGACCGGCGCGTCGATGTAGCCGCAGCCCAGTGCCTCGATGCGCTTGGCGAAGCCCTTGGTCGCGATCGGGTCGATCGAGCTGCAGTCCACCACCGTCTTGCCCAGGCGGCGGCCTGCAGCGCCGTCCTCCGATCCCTTCAGCGCGGAGGCGACGCCGTTCTCGCCGAACAGCACCTTCTCCACGTCGGGCGTGTCGGGGACCATGATGAAGACGACGTCGGCCTGCCTCGTCACGTCGGCAGCCGAAGTGCACACGGTCGAGCGCGCCGCGATGGCCTCGGGCACCGCCCCATGCGTGTTGACGAAGAGCGTGTGGCCGGCGTCGAGCAGGTGCCCCGCCATGGGCGCGCCCATGATGCCGAGGCCGATGAAACCGATCTTCCGTGATGCCGTAGCGGACATGCGTGAATTCCTTGTCTGGTCTGGGTGTCGTTATTGGGTGAGGGCGGTGCGCCATCCGAGGCCGTCGAAGGTGTCGCTCTTCGGTTTGTATTCGCAGCCGATCCAGCCGGTGTAGCCGGCGCCGTCGATGTGCCTGAAGAGCCACGGGTAGTTGATCTCCCCCGTGCCCGGCTCGCCGCGGCCCGGGTTGTCCGCCAGCTGGATATGGCCGATGCGCGCCATGTTCTTCGTGATCGTGGCCGCCAGTTCGCCTTCCATGCGCTGCGCGTGGTAGATGTCGTACTGCAGCAGGAGGTTGCCCGAACCCACCTCGTCGATGATCGACAGCGCCTGATCGGTGCGCGTGAGAAAGAACCCGGGAATGTCGAAGTGATTGACCGGCTCGATCAGCAGCATGATCCCGGCACTCTGCAGCTCGCGGGCGGCGAAGCGCAGGTTGTCCACCGCGACCTGGCGTGCCGCTTCGGCGCTCACCCCGGCGGGCAGTTTGCCCAGGAGGCAGTTGAGCTTGGGGCAGCCCAGCGCGGTCGCGTAGTCGATGGCCATGCCCACGCCTTCGCGGAACTCGCCCACGCGGTCGGGGTGACAGGCAATGCCTCGCTCGCCGCCTTCCCAATTGCCGGCGGGCAGGTTGTGCAGCACCTGCTGCAAGCCGTTGGCGCGCAGCGCGGAGGTGAGCTCCTTCTTGTCGAAGGGGTAGGGGAACAAGTACTCGACGGCCTTGAAGCCGGCCTTGGCAGCGGCCTCGAAGCGCTGCATGAAAGGCAGCTCGGTGAAGAGCATCGTCAGGTTGGCGGCGAAACGCGGCATCTTGTGGGTCTCCTCTCTCATCAATCGAGCATCGCGGCGGCAATGGCGGTCGGGGCGTCCTCAACGCTCTCGGCCAGTGCCTCGAATTCGTTGATGGCATCGATCTCGGTGCCCATCGCGATATTGGTCACGCGCTCCAGCATCACTTCGATCACCACCGGCACCGAGAACTCGGCCATCAGCTGCTCCGCGCGCTCGATCGCCGGCTTCATTTCTTCCTGCTTGTAGACGCGCAGCGCCTTGCAGCCCAGGCCCTCGACCACCTTCAGGTGATCGACGCCGTACTCACGCTCGATGCCGCTCTGCTCGGTGGCGTTGATGTTCTCGAAGCCCAGTTGCACGCAGTAGTCCATCTCGAAGCCGCGCTGCGCCTGGCGGATCAAGCCAAGATAGGAGTTGTTGACCACGATGTGGATGTAGGGCAGCTTGAACTGCGCGCCCACTGCCAGCTCCTCGATCATGAACTGGAAGTCGTAGTCGCCCGAGAGCGCAACGATCTTGCGCGATGGGTCGGCGGCGCGCACGCCCAGCGCGGCGGGGATGGTCCAGCCCAGCGGGCCGGCCTGCCCGCAGTTGATCCAGTGGCGCGGGTTGTAGACGTGCAGGAACTGCGCGGCCGCGATCTGCGAGAGCCCGATGGTGCTCACGTAGCAGGTGTCGTTGTCGAAGTTGCGGTTCATGCATTGGTAGACGCGCTGCGGCTTCATCGGCACGTCCGCGAAGTTCGTCTTGCGCAGCATCGTCTTCTTCCGCTCCAGGCACTGGCCGGCCCATTCGCCGCGGCTCGGGAGCTGGCCTTTTGCCTTCATGTCCTCGGCCACCGCGACGAAGAGCTGCAGGGCGGCCTTCGCATCCGAGACGATGCCGAAGTCGGGCGTGAACACGCGGCCGATCTGCGTGGGTTCGATGTCCACGTGCACGAAGGTGCGGCCCTTGGTGTAGACATCGACCGAGCCGGTGTGTCGGTTGGCCCAGCGGTTGCCGATGCCCAGCACGAAGTCGGAGGCGAGCATCGTCGCGTTTCCGTAGCGGTGGCTGGTCTGCAGGCCGCACATGCCGGCCATCAGCGGATGGTTGTCGGGGATCGTGCCCCAGCCCATCAGCGTGGGGATCACCGGCACGCCGGTGGCCTCGGCGAAGCGCACCAGCAGTTCGCTCGCATCGGCGTTGATGATGCCGCCGCCGGCCACGATCAGCGGGCGCTCGGCGGCGTTCAGCATGGCAATCGCCTTCTCGATCTGGGCGCGCGTGGCGGCAGGCTTGTAGGGCGTGAGCGGCTGGTAGGTGTCGATGTCGAACTCGATCTGCGCCATCTGCACGTCGAAGGGCAGGTCGATCAGCACCGGGCCTGGACGGCCCGAGCGCATCAGATGAAAGGCCTGCTGGAACACCTGCGGCACCTGGCCCGGCTCGCGCACCGTGACGGACCACTTGGTGACCGGTTTCGAGATCGACTCGATGTCCACCGCCTGGAAGTCTTCCTTGTAGAGCCGGGCGCGGGGCGCCTGGCCCGTGATGCAGAGGATGGGGATCGAGTCCGCCCAGGCCGAGTACAGCCCGGTGATCATGTCGGTGCCGGCGGGCCCGGAGGTGCCGATGCACACACCGATGTTGCCGGCCACCGCGCGGGTGTAGCCCTCGGCCATGTGCGAGGCGCCCTCGACGTGTCGCGCCAGGATATGAGCGATGCTGCCGTGCTTGCGCAGCGCCGAGTAAAGCGGATTGATGGCGGCGCCGGGCACGCCGAAGGCCTGCGTCACGCCTTCTTTTTCCATCACCAGAACGGCAGCCTCGGCTGCGGTCATCTTTGCCATTTGAAGTCTCCTTGGGATGCCTGCAATGTAGGAATTCGGGGCTTCCGGCAGAAGGCGGCACCGGACCATAAAAGCTATTCCGCCATGGAATAAATGGCTACGATCAAGGCCATGGACCGATTGCTTGCGATGGAAATGTTCGTCCGCGTGGTGGAGACCGGCAGCTTCTCCAAGGCCGCGCGCGAGTTCAACACCACCCAGCCCACCGTGACCAAGCAGGTCGCGGCCACCGAGGGGCGGCTGAAGGTGCGGCTGCTCAATCGCAACACGCGCGGCGTGGGCCTGACCGAGGCGGGTTCGCTCTACTACGACAAGTGCAAGAACATCGTGCGCGAGGCGGAGGAGGCCGAGCACATCGTTCGACGGCGCGAGTCGCAAGCCCAGGGCCTGCTGCGCATCGGCACCTCGGTCGCCTTCGGCCGTCGTGTGGTGGTGCCGCTGGCGCTGGAGTACATGGCGCGTCATCCGCAGGTGCAGGTGGACCTGAGCTTCGAAGACCGCTACGTCGACCTGATCGCGCAGGGCATCGACGTCGCGGTGCGTATGGGCAAGCTCGCCGATTCCTCGCTGGGCGCGCGCTTCCTCGGCATGAACCCTTGGGTGATCGTGGCGGCGCCGGGCTACCTGAAGAAGCACGGCACGCCGAAGCGCGCGCAGGACCTGAGCGCCCACGTGGCGCTGATCTACAGCAGCGTGGTGGGCGACGATGTCTGGCGCATGCACACGCCCAAGGGCGATCCGGTGACGGTGCCGGTCACCGGCCGCCTGCGCTCCAACAACCTGTCGGCGGTGCTGGCCGCGGCGCGCGAGGGGCTGGGCATCGCATTGATGCCCCGCTACGTGGCGAGCGACTCGCTGGCGGCCGGCACGGTGGTGGAGGTGCTGCCGGGGCACGCGTTGCCGGAGCAGGAGATCCACGCGGTCTTTCCGTCGCCGAAGCTGGTGCCGGGGAAGGTGTCGAGCTTCGTGGCTTTCCTGCAGGGGCGCTTTGGCGAGGAATGGTGGCAGCCCCACAAACCGCCGGTTCGCACACAATCGGCGAGCCAGAAAGCGCAGGAGATCTCCGCATGAAGCCACCCAAGCCGCCGGCCCCGCCACGCCCCCCGGGGAGCCAGGTCGAGAAAGCACCGCCGGCGCCGGCGGCCACTCCGCTGACACCCGAATGGCTGCGGTGGACTGCCGAGCAGCTGCTGCGCGGTTGCACGCCGGAATCGGTGCTGGCGTCCATGACCGCTGCGGGCCTCGACGCGCAAGCCAGCGCGGAGTTGATCGAGCTGGTGCCCGGCAACGCCGTCTACATCGCGGCCGAAGGCCGGGCGCAGCAGCTGCGCAAGCTGGAGTCGACGCTGGCCAACCTGCAGCTGCTCTGGGAAATCGACCCGATGTACAGCATCGTGGACAAGCGCGTGTCGGTGAGCGAGGAAGAATTCATCGAGCGCTATGTGCGCGGCTGCCGCCCGCTGGTGCTTACGGGCCATACGCGGGACTGGCCTGCGATGCAGCGCTGGTCGCCGGATTATTTGAAAGAGCGATTCGGCCATCTCGATGTCGAGGTCCAGGCCGAGCGCCAGGCCAATCCGCGCTATGAGGAAGACAAGGCGGCGCATCGGCGTAGCGTTCGCCTCGGCGATTTCGTCGACCAGGTGCTGGCCGGCGGCGAGACCAATGACTACTACCTCACCGCGAACAATGAAGCGTTGCGGCGGCCCGACTTCGCTCCGCTACTGGATGACATCGGCAGCCTGCCGCCGTGCTGCATTCGCTCGGAGCTGGCCGAGCGATCGTCGTTCTGGTTCGGGCCGGCGGGCACGGTGACCCCCTTGCACCACGACACGCTGATGCTGTTCCACACGCAGGTCGTCGGGCGCAAGCGCTGGCGCCTCATCTCGCCTTTGCAGGGGCAGCGGCTGTACAACACGAATGGCGTCTTCAGCCCCATCGATCTGGATGCTGTCGACCTGAGGCAGTTTCCGTTGTTCGCGGGCGTGCGCGTCCTCGAGGTCGTGGTCTGGCCGGGCGAGACGATGTTCCTGCCGTTGGGCTGGTGGCACCAGGTGCGCGCGCTGGACGTCAGCGTTTCCTTCTCTTACTCGAACCTGGCCTTGCCGATCCCCAACCTGTTCACCTACTTCGATCCGGTGCCGCGCGCCGTCCCGGATGCCTGATGGAGAGCGCTTGCGGCTGGTGCAGGGCGCGCATTTTTTACGCCTGAGGCTCAGACGACGCGGCAGGACTTGACGACGAAGGGCGCCGGGTCGGTGCCGAAGAACGCGTTGGTACAGGCGACGGTTCCGTTGACCGTCTTCTGCACCCAGCGAGTGTCGGCGCCATAGGCCACCAAGGTCGGACTCGACACGGTGAAGCTCCCGCCTTCGGTCGCCAGTGTCATCCCGGACGGCGGCGGCGCTGGTGCGGGCGCTGGCGCCGGGGCGGGTGCGGGCGCGGGTGCGGGCGCGGGCGCGGGCGCGGGCGCGGGCGCGGGTGCGGGTGCGGGCGCAGGCGCAGGCGCAGGCGCTGGTGCTGGTGCCGGTGCCGGTGCCGGTGCAGGTGCAGGTGCAGGTGCTGGTGCAGGTGCAGGTGCAGGTGCAGGTGAAGGTGCGGACGCGAGCCTGCAGGACTTCGTCACGAAGGGCGCCGGATCGGTGCCGAAGTAGGCATTGGTGCAGGGCACCGTGCCGCTGACCGTCTTCTGCACCCAGCGCGTGTCGGCGCCGTAGGCCACCGGAGTTGGACTCGACACCGTGAAAGTGCCGCCTTCGACGGCCAGCGTTGCTCCCGATGGAACAGGGGCGGGCGCAGGTGCAGGCGCAGGCGCAGGCGCAGGCGCAGGCGCAGGCGCAGGCGCAGGCGCAGGCGCAGGCGCAGGCGCAGGCGCAGGCGCGGGCGCAGGTGCAGGCGCAGGTGCAGGTGCGGGTGCAGGTGCAGGCGCAGGCGCAGGTGCGGGTGCAGGTGCAGGCGCAGGTGCAGGTGCGGGTGCAGGTGCAGGCGAAGCAGTCGTTAGCCTGCAGGACTTCATCACGAACGGCGCTGGATCGGTACCGAAGTACTCGTTGGTGCAGGGCACCGTACCGCTGACCGCCTTCTGCACCCAGCGGGTGTCGGCGCCATACGAGACCAAGGTCGAGTTCGCCACTGTGAAGGTGCCGCCTTCGGTAGCCAGGGTTGCGCCCAACGGGACAGGCGCAGGCGCTGGAGCAGGCGCGGGCGCCGGTGCCGGCGCAGGTGCAGGTGCAGGCGCGGGCGCGGGTGCAGGCGCGGGCGCGGGCGCGGGCGGCGCCGCAGTCCCCGTGTCCGCCACGCAGGACTTGGTCACGCCCGGCGCCGGATCACTCCCGAAGAAGGTCGTGTTGCAATTGCCTGCACCGCTCACGACCTTGTCGACCCAGCGCGAATCGACACCGTAGCTCACCACGGTCGCGCTCGCCATGTTGAAGGCGGCGCCTTGCGCGGCCACGGTACGGTCGGCGGTCGTGAACTGGCTGCCGGCCGTCACGCCGCCGGCCTTGGGCGCCAGCACCTGGCAGGTCTTGGCGACGTTCGGTGCCGGATTCATCCCGAAGAACTCGCTTTTGCAGCTCACATTGCCGGTGACCGTCTTCTGGGTCCAGTTTCCGCCTTGCCCGAACTGCACCACGGTGGATGCCGGCAGCGTGAAGGTGTTGCCCTGGTCGGCCACCTTCGTCCAGCCGCCCTGCACCTTCAGGATTTTTGCGACCGAGGGCACGCCGGCACTGTCGATCACGAACAGCATGTAGTAGCCGGTGGGCAGGATGTTCGGGCTCTCGTTGAGGGTGATGTTGACCGTCGAGCTTCCAGCCGCCTGGGCGAAAGGCAGGTCGAGGAAGCGTTGCCCGAAGTCGGTCGAATGCGTGACCGCGCCCGTGCGCACCAGCGTCACGCGCTGAATCGACTTCGGCGACATCACGCTGATCTGGAAGTCGGTGCCGAGCGTCAGCTGGCCCGGGGCCGTGTTGATGATCGGGCGCGCCGCACGCTGGCCGCTGCTGTCGAACAGGTAAGGCGGCGAATAGATCTCGGCATTGAGGTTCAGCACCGGCCCGGGCGAGCCGCCGCCGACGGACAACACCGTGGCGTCTGGCAGCAGCATGGCCGTGGAGTGGTAGAGCCGCGCCTTTTGCGCCGCATTGCCGGTGGTCCACTGGCCGGTCGCAGGGTTCCAGATCAGGGCCGTGAAGGCGGTGTCGATCAGCTCGTTTACTTGCGCCGAGCCGCCGGTGACCAGCACCTGGCCGTCGGCCAGCACGGTGGCCGTGCCCCATTCGCGGTTGAGCCCGGGACCCGCGACGGTGCTGACGACCGGCGTGCGCCCGTTGATGTCGATCACCATCGCGCTGCCGTCGTCCGCCACCATCAGCATCTTGCCCCGGTCGAACATCGCCCAGGGCAGCACCCAGTTGAGGAACTTCGGCAGCGTCCCGACCGGTCCCATGGTGGGCGCCTCGGTGTTGATGCTGAACATCTGGTTGCTGCTGGCCACGACCACCCGGCCGTTGGGGGCCAGCACCGCGCGCGGATAGAACCAGTCACCCGGCCAATTGGGAATGGCCGAGAGCGTGCGCCACCCCTGCCCGGGCGTGTAGATCTCCGGCACGCCGGAGCCGGCGCCGCCGCCGTCGATGCCGGCCAGCATCAGCGCGCGGCCGTCGGCCAGGGGCACCGCCGTGCCGTACCAGCGCGCATAGGCCATCGGCGGCCCGGCCGTGATGAGTGAGGAGGCCGGGTCGTAGAAGTTGACGTCGGGGACGCCGCCATTGACCTTGTCCGGCGTGATCCCGCGCGTGTCGCCGCCGGCCATCAACACCTGGCCGGCGGGCAGCATGGTCTGGGCGGTGCAGAAGAGATCGGTGCGCACGCTGTGCTGCAGCAGGCTGTGGGCGTTGGTAGTGGGGGTCCAGACGTCGTAGTAGAGCTGGGCTCCCTGATTGCCGCTCGGGTCGGTGCCATAGCTCATGACCTTGCCATCGGGCGTCAGCACGGCG
Source organism: Variovorax sp. PBS-H4 (assembly GCF_901827205.1). Classification (NCBI taxonomy): domain Bacteria; kingdom Pseudomonadati; phylum Pseudomonadota; class Betaproteobacteria; order Burkholderiales; family Comamonadaceae; genus Variovorax; species Variovorax sp. PBS-H4. Next base: position 2,160,933 of record NZ_LR594675.1, read on the forward strand.
TGGATGGCGTTGATCGGCCAACCGATGGGTGCCGCCCACTGGCCGCCCGTGTTGGGTGCCACGCCAGCGGCCGCCGCGTCCGCCGCTGCGGTGGTGATGGCGCTCGTGGTCGCCGTCGGGGCGCCGTCGGCGCCGGGGCCGCGGTCGATCGGGGCGGGCCGGTCCCGTTCCAGTTCGCGCTGGCGGGCAATGTCCTGCGGCGTTATGACGGCCTTGCGTGCCCTCACGACCGAGGCCTTGGCGTCGGTTTCGTTGGCAGTGGAGGGCGGCGTGGGATCGGCGCTGCCGGGTGCCGCCGCGGCAAGCGCCCGAGCCGTCCCGCCTTCGCCGCTCCCGGAAGCCGGGGCAGGTGCAGGAGCGGGGGCGGAGGTGTCCGCGGTGCCCGCCGCGGAGCCGGCCAAACCGGTCGCTGTCACGCCGCCGTCCCCGCCGCCACCGCCGCACGCGGTGATCACCAGTGGCGCCCACAGGGCGATCCACCTGAGGCCCGAAGCGGGTGGAAATGGTGGAGAGGCAGTCGGCATATCCCACCCCAAAAAAGAGAACTTAGAGGTTAACCATCTTCCGTCTGTGCGCCGTCCACCGATCTGTGTAGGACCAAAGATCTAGGAAGTATCCCTAGGCCGGGCCGGGTGCTGCACCGCTTTGGCCAGCGCCGCACCTCGGGACAGCATGTTCTTCAAATCGCATGCTCCATTTCGGACCATTTGGTCAAAACGAGCGCGGTGTTTTTCTATAAGTCATTGATAAATAACGACTTTTCAGCTTGGCACGGAGCGTGCAATCGCTCCGTCAACACGCAACAGGAGCTCTGATGAACGTCGGCATCTTCATTCCCATCGGCAACAACGGTTGGCTGCTTTCCGAGAACGCGCCGCAATACAAACCCACTTTCGAGCTCAATAAGGAGATCACGCTGAAGGCTGAGCACTACGGCGTGGACTTTGCCCTGTCGATGATCAAGTTGCGCGGCTTCGGCGGCAAGACCGAGTTCTGGGACCACAACCTCGAGTCGTTCACGCTGATGGCCGGCCTGGCGGCCGTGACCAGCAAGATCAAGCTCTTCGCCACAGCCGCCTCGCTCGTGATGCCGCCAGCCATCGTGGCGCGCATGAGCAGCACCATCGACTCGATCTCCAACGGCCGCTTCGGCCTCAACCTCGTCACGGGCTGGCAGCGCCCCGAGTATTCGCAAATGGGCCTGTGGCCGGGCGACCAGTTCTTCGGCACGCGCTACGAATACCTTTCCGAATACATCCAGGTCCTGCGCGACCTGTGGGGCAGGGGCCAGTCCGATTTCAAGGGCGAGCATTTCAAGATGGACGACTGCCGCCTGAGCCCCCGGCCGCAGGCCGACATGAAGGTGATCTGTGCGGGCCAGAGCGACGCGGGCATGGCCTTTTCGGCCAAGTACGCCGACTACAACTTCTGCTTCGGCAAGGGCATCAACACGCCCAAGGCCTTCGCGCCCGCCGCGGAGAAGCTCATCGAGGCCGCGGCCAAGACGGGCCGCCACGTCACCACCTACGTGTTGATGATGCTCATCGCCGACGAGACGGATGACGCCGCGCGCGCCAAGTGGGAGCACTACAAGGCCGGCGCCGACCAGGAAGCCATCGCGTGGCTCGGCGCGCAGGGCGCGGCCGACACCAAATCGGGCGCCGACACCAACGTGCGTCAGATGGCCAACCCGACCTCAGCCGTGAACATCAACATGGGCACGCTCGTCGGGTCTTATGAGAGCGTGGCGCGCATGCTCGACGAAATGGCCGAAGTGCCCGGCACCGAAGGCGTGCTGCTGACCTTCGACGATTTCTTGCAGGGCGTGGAAGCGTTCGGCGAACGGATTCAGCCGCTGATGAAAAGCCGTGCCCATGTCCGAAGCCCCGTGCCTTCGCGCGTCGAGGCCGAGCGGCTCGCCGCCTGAACGGACCGGGTTTCTGCAATGGGCACCAAGACCAACACCACCCTCACATCCACCACGCCCGTCGGCGCTCTGCGCCCGCCCGGCGCGCCCGCGCCGCGCGTGCTGCCCGCGCGGCCCGAACCGCTCGCACTGCACGCCAGCGACTCCGCCCTCATCGTCGTCGACATGCAGAACGCCTACGCCACCATCGGCGGCTACGTGGACTCGGCCGGCTTCGACATTTCCGGCGCGCAGGGCACCATCGCCACCATCGTTCGCAGCATCGCGGCGGCGCGCGCGTCGGGCATGCTCGTCGTGTTCCTGCAAAACGGCTGGGACGCCGCGTATGTCGAGGCAGGAGGGCCCGGTTCGCCCAACTGGCACAAGTCGAACGCACTCAAGACCATGCGCGCCAAGCCCGAGCTCGCGGGACGCTTCCTGGCCAAGGGCGGCTGGGACTACGAGCTCATTCCGGAGATTCGACCGCAGCCGGGCGACATCGTCGTGCCCAAGACGCGCTACAGCGGTTTCTTCAACAGCGCGCTCGACAGCACGTTGCGCTCACGCGGCATCCGCCACCTGGTGTTCACCGGCATCGCCACCAACGTGTGCGTGGAGTCCACGCTGCGCGACGCCTTCCATCTCGAGTATTTCGCGGTGATGCTCGAAGACGCCACGCACGAACTCGGCGGCGCCGCAATCCAGCAGGCGGCCGTCTACAACGTCGAGACTTTCTTCGGCTGGGTGTCGACGGTCGATGCGTTCTGCGAGACCTTCACACCTGCCACCCCGTGACCGATCCACCGAGGACCCCTGCAATGCCCAAGACCGCCATCATTCCTCCCGGCACCAGCGTGCCGCTCGCACCCTACGTTCCGGGCACCCTGGCCGACGGCGTGCTCTACGTCTCGGGTACGCTGCCTCTCGACAAGGACAACAACGTCGTGCACGTGGGCGACGCGGCCGCGCAGGCGCACCACGTGCTGACCACCATCAAGGACGTCGTCGAAGCCGCCGGCGGCACCATGAACGACGTGACCTTCAACCAGATCATGATCAAGGACTGGGCCGACTACGCGAAGATCAACGCGGTGTATGCCGAATACTTCCCCGGCACCAAGCCCGCGCGCTTCTGCATCCAGTGCGGCCTCGTGAAGCCCGACGCGCTGATCGAGATCGCCTCCATCGCCCACGTCGGCAAGAAGGGCTGAACCGCATGGGCACGACGCTGCATTACCAGGTCCACGGGCCGTCCGACGCGGCATCGACGGTGTTGCTGTCGTCGGGCCTGGGCGGCTCGGCCGGGTTCTGGCAGCCGCAGCTCTGCGCGCTGATCGCGGCGGGGCATCGCGTGGTGGTCTACGACCAGCGCGGCACCGGGCGCAGCCCCGCTGACCTGCCGGCGCCGTATGCCGTTGCCGACATGGCGCGCGACGTGATCGAGGTGATGGACGCGACGCGCACCACGCGCTGCCACTTCGCGGGCCATGCGCTCGGCGGCCTGGTGGGCCTGCAGCTCGCGCTGGACGAACCTTCGCGCATCGCGCAGCTGGTGCTCATCAACGCGTGGTCGAAGCCCAACCCGCATTCCGCGCGCTGCTTCGATGCCCGGCTCGCCTTGCTGGGCGCGATCGGCGCGCGAGCGTACGTCGAGGCGCAGCCGATCTTTCTCTACCCCGCGGCATGGGCCGCCGCGCATGCGGAGCACGTGCAGGACGAGGTCGACCACGCGTTCGCGCACTTCCCCGGCGAGGCCAACATGCGCGCGCGTATCGCCGCGTTGCGTGCCTTCGACGTGGATGCGCGCCTGGGCGACATCAACGTGCCCGTGCTGGTCAGCGCCGCCAAGGACGACGTGCTCGTGCCCTGGACCTGCTCGCAGCGCATGGGCGACGCCCTGCCCAACGCCACGCTGAAGCTCATGGGCCAGGGCGGCCACGCCCACTGCGTGACCGAGGCCGACGCCTTCAACAGCACCTTGCTCGACTTTCTTTCCCGCCCATCCGCATGACCACTTCTTCTTCTTCCACCCTCGACGACACGGCCCTCGCGCTGCTGTTCACCGCCGCCCGCAGCCACAACGGCTGGACCGACGAGCCCGTGACCGACGCGCAGCTGCGGCACATCTACGCGCTCACGAGCCTTGGCCCCACCTCGGCCAATTGCTCGCCCGCGCGCTTCGTGTTCGTGTGCAAGCCCGAGGGCAAGCAGAAGCTCGCGCCCGCGCTGTCGAAGGGCAACCTCGACAAGACGATGAGCGCGCCCGTCACCGTCATCGCCGCTTGGGACCGCAAGTTCTACGACAAGCTGCCCACGCTGTTCCCGCACGCGGACGCGCGCAGCTGGTTCACCGGCAGTCCCGAGGGCGCGCGCGAAACCGCCTTTCGCAACGCGAGCCTGCAGGCAGGCTATTTGCTGCTGGCCGCGCGTGCCGTGGGCCTCGATGCGGGACCGATGTCGGGCTTCGACAAGGCGAAGGTCGAGACCGCGTTCTTCCAAGGCACCGACTGGAGCGTCAACTTCCTCATCAACCTCGGCCACGGCGATGCATCGAAGGTGTTCGGGCGCCTGCCGCGCCTGCCCTTCGACGAAGCCTGCGTGCTGGCGTGAACCGGGCGCGCAACATGCCGGACCCGAAGGCCGATTACCGCAATGCGATGGCGCGGCTGGGCGCTGCCGTCAACATCATCACCACCGACGGGCCTGCGGGCCGCGCGGGCTTCACGGCGTCGGCCGTGTGCAGTGTGACCGACGACCCGCCGACCCTGCTCGTGTGCCTCAACCGCTCGGCGTCGGTGTATGCGGCGTTCAAGTGCAACGAGGTGCTGTGCGTGAACGTGCTGGCGCCGGGGCACCAGTCGCTGTCCGCGCTGTTCGGCGGCAAGACGCCGATGGACGAGCGATTTGCCGCGGCGCGATGGAGAGAGAAGACCACGGGCTCGCCGGTGCTCGACGATGCGGCCGTGTCCTTCGATTGCCGCGTGGTGCATGCGACCAGCGCGGGTACGCACGACGTCCTGTTCTGCGAGGCGGTCTCGATCTCGATCGGCGGTGCGGCCCAGGGGCTGATCTACTTCGACCGCCGCTATCACGAGATTGCGGCGCCGGCGCTCTAAGGATTGCCTACCGGCGTGATGCCGTCGAGCACGATGCGCTGCACGTTCTGCACCGTCTGCTCGAAGAACGCGTCGTCGTCGAGCGTGTGCCCCGTCAGCGCCTGCACCTGCACGCCGAAGTCGGCGTAGTGCTGCGTGATGGCCCACAGCGCGAAGATCAGATGGTGCGGATCGACCGGTGCGAGCTTGCCCGCCTTCACCCACGCGCGGATCACTTCCGACTTGCGCTCCACCAGCGTGCGCAACTCGCGGTCGAGCTCGTCGCGCAGCAGCGGCGCGCCCTGGATCATTTCAAGACAGAACAGGCGCGACGCATCGGGCCGGTCGCGTGACACCACGAGCTTGCGGCGGATGTAGTCGCCGATGGCCTCGGCCGGGTCCTGCTCTTCGCTGAAGCCGCGAAGCGGTTCGAGCCACAGCGCGAGCAGGTCGCGCAGCACGTTGACGTAGAGATCTTCCTTGCTCGCGAAGTAATAGAGCAGGTTGCTCTTGGACACATCGGCGCGCGCGGCCACTTGGTCGATGGAGGTGCCGTGCAATCCGAAGCGCGAGAACAGGCCGAGCGCCGCGCCCAGGATGGCGCTTCGCTTGTCCTCGATCTGGCGCAGGCGGCGCTTCACCGACGCGGCGCTGCGCACGGCCGGCTTCGCGCGCTTGAGCGCCGGCGGCGGGGTGTGGGTGGTGCTGGCTGCGGCCAGCGCCTTGGTCTTCGGCATCGTTCCTCGCTCTCTATCTATCGTCAATCGCATTCCTCTTGCGCGCACCACTGTAGAGCCAGCGTGCGTCGCCTTGCACCACGGACCTCCTTGCAAGTGCCCTGCCACGCACCATGCTGACGCGACAACTGGAATTTGTCCATTTGGTCCAACTGGCACAGACGTTGCATGGCGAGAGTCATGCCACCTTGCACGACGACGCCACGGACCGCCCGTTCGCTCGTCATGGACTATTCCACCTCATCCGCCCGATGCTGACCTCCATTCCCCTGATCGATCTCGCCGGCAACCTCGACCCCACGCAACCCGTGGCAAGGGATGCCGCCGCGCGCCTGCACGACGCACTGAGCACCATCGGCTTCGCCTACATCGGAGGCCATACGGTGCGGCGCAGCACACGCGATGCGGCCTTTGCGGCCTCGCGCGACTTTCATGCGTCGCCCCTGGAGCGCAAGCAGTCGCTGGCCATCAACGCCGCGCACCGCGGCTACATGGGCATGGCCACGTCCACCATCGTCACGTCCTCGGTGGCCAAGGTCACCAAGCCCAACATGAGCGAGTCGCTGATGCTCATGCACGAGCTGCCGCCCGACGATCCGGGCCTGCTCGCAGGGCTGCCGATGCAGGGTCCCAACCAATGGCCCGACTGGCTGCCGGGCTTCAGGAGCGCCATGACGCAGTACGTGAGCGAGGTCGACGCGCTGGGTCGCTACATCGTGCGCCTCATCGCGATGAGCCTGGGCCTGGAGGCCACGGCGCTCGACCATTACTTCGACCATCCCACCACGTTCCTGCGCGCATTGCACTACCCGCCGCAGCCGCCCGTCGACGACGACCAGATGGGCTCGGCGCCGCACACCGACTACGGGATCATCACGCTGCTCGCGCAGGACGACAGCGGCGGCCTGCAGGTGCGCCCGCGCGGCGGCGACTGGATCGAGGCGCCGCCCATTCCCGACACCTACGTGCTCAACGTGGGCGACATGCTCGCACGCTGGACCAACGACCGCTTCGTGTCGACACCGCACCGCGTCATCAACCGCTCGGGCGGCGACCGCTACTCGCTGCCCTATTTCCTCGACCCCAGCATGGACGCGCTCATCGAGTGCCTGCCGACCTGCACCGATGCGAAGCACCCGCCGCGCCACGAGCCCGTGACCTACGGCCAATACCTCATGGAGCGGCTCGACAAGAACTACGCGTACCGCAAGGCGCCGGCCACCACCGTCTGATCCTTTCTCCCTTCTCTTTCAAGAACCCCACATCATGCAATTCAATCGCCGCGACATCCTCCAGGCCATGGCCGCCGCAGCCGGCATGTCCGCCCTGGCCACGCCCGGCCTTTCGCTTGCCGCTCAGAACCTCGTCGTCAACACCTACGGCGGGCGCTGGGAAAAATTCTGGCGCTCGGACCTCATGCCGATGTTCCTGAAGTCGGCCGGCGTGGAGACCACGCTCGACGTGGGCCTCGGCAAGAACTTCGTCGCCAACCTGCGCGCCGCGGGCGTTGCCAAGCCGCCCTACAGCATCCTCATGGTGAACGAGAACATCGCGAGCCTGGTGCGCGCCGAGGGCTACTTCGAGCCCATCCCCGCGGCGAAGGTGCCCAACCTCGCGAGCGCCTACCCCATCCTGCGCAATCCCGAGGACAACGGCGTGCGCGCCATCGTGTCGACCATCGGCATTGGCTACCGCAAGGACCTCGTGAAGACGCCGCCCAAGTCGTGGTCCGACCTGTGGAGCAACCCCGAGTTCAAGGGCAAGATCGGCCTCTACCAGATCGGCAATACCGCCGCGATGCTGTTCCTGCTGATGACCGCCAAACTCTACGGCGGCTCGCAGGACGCCATCGACCGCGCTTTCGTCGAGATCAAGAAGCTGCTGCCCTTCACCCAGGCCGACTGGAGCGGGACGCTCTCGACCATGCTCACGCGCGGGGACGTGACGGTGGCTGTCATCGACTTTCCCGAGATCGTGGCGCTGCAGAAAAAGGGCGTGCCCGTGGAGATGGTGGTGCCCACCGAAGGCGTGCTGGCGTTCGAGCAGTCGTTCAACGTGCTGAAGAACGCGCCGGCCAAGGAAGAGGCGTACAAGTACCTGGACTTCATCCTGCGCCCCGACGTCCAGGAGATGATGGCCAAGGAGTTCTTCACCTCGCCCACCAACGTCAAGGCGAAGCTCTCGCCCGAACTGGCCAAGGACGTGCCCGTGAGCGGCGAGCGCATGAAGTCGATCTTCCAGTTCGATTGGACCCAGGTCAACCCGCAGGTGGCGGCGATCACCGACCGCTGGAACCGGGAGATGAAGTGAGCACCCCGGGCACCACCGCACCGCGCACCACGCGCGTGCAGCTCGACGGTCTGCGCAAGCGCTTCGACAACGCGCCGGCCCCGGCCATCGCGCACCTCGACCTGCAGACGGAGGAGGGCGAATTCATCTCGCTGCTGGGCCCGAGCGGCTGCGGCAAGACCACCACCCTGCGCTGCGTGGCGGGTTTCGAGTTTCCGGACGAAGGCCGCGTGCGCCTGAACGACGAAGACATCACCGACCTGCCGCCCGAGAAGCGCGACATCGGCATGGTCTTCCAGAACTACGCGCTGTTTCCGCATCTGACGGTGTGGCGCAACCTGGCCTTCGGCCTGGAGATGCGCGGCACGGCCAAGGCCGAGTGCAAGCGCCGCATCGATGACGTGCTGGCGATGGTGCAGCTCACGAACATGGCCGAACGCTACCCGCGCCAGCTCTCGGGAGGGCAGCAGCAGCGCGTGGCGTTGGCGCGCGCGCTGGTCATCGAGCCGCGCCTGTTGTTGCTCGACGAGCCGCTGGCCAACCTCGATGCGGTGCTGCGCGAAGACATGCGCGTGTTCATCCGCGAACTGCAAAAGCGCGTGGGCATCACCACGCTCTACGTGACGCACGACCAGGCGGAAGCGATGGTCATGTCGGACCGCGTGGCCGTGATGCTCGGCGGCAAGCTGCTGCAGTTCGACGTGCCCGAGGCCATCTACATGCGCCCGCGCAGCGTGGAGGTGGCGCGCTTCATCGGCCGCTCCAACCTCATCGCAGGCCATGTCGAGGGCATGACCGACGCGGCGGGCGCCTATCCCACCTACCGCGTGAGCACCGCGCTCGGCAGCGTGCCGGCGTCGCACGACCAGCCCTTGGTCACGGGCCAACCCGTGCACGTCACGATCCGCCCCGAGGCGGTTCGCTTCATGAACGACGGTCCTTACGGCGGCCTGGTGCGCTCGGCCTACTTCCTCGGCAGCACGGTCGAGCACACGGTGGAGTGCGCGGGCGGGCAGAGCCTGCTGGTGCAGACCTCGCCGGGGCAGCGCTTCGAGGCCGGCGCCAACGCGGCTTTCGCTTTCGATCCGGGGCACGCCTGGATCGTCGCATCCACGCCATGAGCGCCGTGATGACCTCCGGCGCCGCGCCCGCAGCGGGCACGTGGCGCACCAAGGCGCGGCGACCGGGGCGCAGCGCGGTCTGGCTCATTGCGCCGGCGCTGGTGCTGATCGGCGTGTTCCTCGTGCTGCCGTATGTCAACATCATCGGCATGAGCCTGCGCCCCACGGCCGTGGGCGCGCCCTACGGCGCGGGCTTCACGCTCGCCAACTACGCCAACGCATTGGGCGACGGCTACATCCTTGGCGTGCTCGCCGACACGATGCTGCTCGGTTTCACCACCGTGCCCATCTGCCTGCTGCTGGGCTACCCCGTCGCCTACCATCTCGCGCGCACGCGCTCGCGCTGGGGCAGCCTGCTCTATGTGCTGGTGCTGTCGCCGCTGCTGGTGGGCGTCGTGGTGCGCAGCTTCGGCTGGCTGATCCTGCTGTCGGGCAACGGCGTGGTCAACCGCGCGCTCATCGACATGGGGCTGCTGCAGACCGGTTTGCAGCTCATGAACAACCGTTTGGGCGTGACCATCGCGCTCGTGCATGTGTTCCTGCCCTTCATGATCCTGCCGCTGGTCGGCGTGATCCAGAGCATCGACCCGTCGCTGGAGCAGGCCGCGCGCTCGCTCGGCGCGTCGCGGCTCAAGGTGTTCTGGCGGCTGATCCTGCCGATGTCTTGGCCCGGCATCCAGGCCGGCACCATCCTCGTGTTCGTGCTCACGCTGAGCGCCTACGTCACGCCCGTGATGCTGGGCGGCGCGCAGGTCAAGACCATGTCGGTATTGGTGGTGCAGAACCTCATCGACAACTTCCAGTGGCCGGCCGGCGCAGCGCAGGCGCTGGTGCTGTCGGCCTGCGGCATGCTGGCCGTGGGCATCTATGCGCGGCTCTCGGGCCGCTTCATGAAAGGCCTGCAATGAGCAAGAACAAGCGCAAGGCCGTGGGCACGCGCGTGGCCGACGGGCTGGGGCTGGCCTATGTCGGCGCGGTCTATGTGTTCCTGGTGCTGCCCATCGCTGTCATCGTGATGATGTCGCTCAACGCGGGCGAGTTCCTGACCTTTCCGCCGCAGGGGATCTCGCTGCGCTGGTTCGGTGCGCTGTTCGCCAACGAGGCCTTCATGCGGGCCATCGGCACCTCGCTGAAGGTGGCGGCCATCGCGACGGTGTGCTCGACCCTCATCGGCGTGGCCGGTGCGCTCTACGTGGTGCGCCATGCCACGCGGCTGCGCGAATGGCTGCGCATGATGTTGATGCTGCCGCTCATGCTGCCCGAGATCCTCACGGCCATTGCGCTGCTGTTCTTCCTGTATGCGAGCGGCATCGGCACGCGCACGATGTTCGGCCTGCTCGTGGGCCATGTGCTGGTGACGCTGCCCTATGTGTTCACCAACGTGGCGTCGTCGCTCTACAACCAGGACGCCTCGCTGGAGCAGGCCGCGCGCAGCCTCGGCGCGTCGCCGTGGCGCGCCTTCGTGCGCGTGACGCTGCCGCTTATCAAGCCGGGCATCATCACGGGTGCGCTGTTCGCCTTCGTCATTTCGTTCGACCTGTTCAACATGTCGCTGCTGCTCAAGGGCATCGGCATGACGACGCTGCCGCTGCAGCTGTTCGACTACCTGCGCTGGGATTTCGACCCGACGGCCGCTGCGGTGTCGACGCTGAGCATCGTGCTGACGCTGATAGCCGTGGTGTGGGTAGACCGCACCGTGGGCTTGCGCACGTTGCGCTTCGGTTGAGCGGCAACGCAGCGAGGAGGGTGCCGCGCCCCCGGGGCACCCGGATTCGCTTCTAGCGCGGCCCTTCAGCCTCCTCGTTGGACGAGGCGAACAGGTCCCACGCCGCCATGAAGAGCGCCGCGACCACCGGACCGATCACGAAGCCGTTCACCCCGAACAGCGCCATGCCGCCCACCGTCGACATCAGCACGATGTAGTCAGGCATCTGCGTGTCCTTGCCCACCAGGATGGGGCGCAGCACGTTGTCGACCAGGCCGATCACCACCACGCCGAAGACGATCAGCGCCACGCCTTCCCAGATGTGGCCGGTCGTGAGGAAATAGATCGCCACCGGCAGCCAGATCAGCGCCGCGCCCACCGCGGGCAGCAGCGAGAGAAAGGCCATCAGCACCGCCCAGAGCAGCGCGCCCTGCACGCCCAGCACCCAGAAGGCGAGGCCGCCCAGCGCGCCCTGCACGGCCGCCACCGCTACGTTGCCCTTGACCGTGGCGCGGATCACCGTGGTGAACTTGTTGAGCAGGAAGTGGGTGTGCGGCCGCGCCATCGGCAATGCCTGGCGCACGGTCTTCGACAGCGCGGTGCCGTCGCGCAGCAGGAAGTACAGCAAGTAAAGCATCAGCGCGAAGCTCACCAGGAAATCGAAGGTGTTCTGCCCGATGTTGAGTGCCTGCGTGGCGACGAGCTGGCCGGTCTGGGCGGCACCCTGGGCGATGCGCGAGAGCATCGATTCCACGTTGCCCAGCCCGAAGCGGTCCAGCAGGTTGAGCACCCACTGCGGCAAGGCGCCGAGGATCTGCTGGAAGTAGCGCCCGAAGTTGATCTCGCCGGTGCGGATGCGCTGCGTCACCAGCGAGGCCTCCTGCACCAGAGAGACTGTCACCATGGCCAGCGGGATGATCACGATCACGAGGCAGATCGCCAGCGTGGTCAGCGCCGCCAGGTTGTGGCGCCCCGGCATGCGCTTGAGCAGCCGCTTGTAGAGCGGCGTGAACAAGATCGCCAGCGCCACGGCCCAGAGCACCGCGCCGAAAAAGGGCAGCAGGATCCAGAGGAAGGCGGCCGTCACGGCCGCCAGCAGCAGGAGGAAGACCGTTCGCTGCAGATCAGGTGAATTCATGCCAGGCGACTTTAGCCGAGGCCCGTGCCATGGCCCTGTCAGCGGGAAGCCCGTGACCGTGCCACCGGGCACGGCGAGGGCAGCGCTCAGCGTGAGGCGCGCGGCAGTGCCACCGGTGCCAGCGTGGCGCGCAGGCGCTCGTCCGCAGCGGGGCTGGCGGCAACCTCCGCCTCCAGCGCCTCTTCGACGTTGCCGATGTGGTCCAGCATCAGCTGGCGCGCGCGCTTCATGTCGCCGGCCTCCAGCGCGGCGACGATGGCGGCATGCTCGGCGCAGGACTGACCGGCCTCGTGCGTGGACTGGAAGAGCGTGGCCGCCAGCGTGGTGCGCGCCGTCAGGTCGCGCAGCACGTCGCACAGCAGCCGGTGCCCCATCTGATCGGCCAGGCAGACATGGAAGTCGGCCAGCAGGAAGGCGCGGGTGGCGGCGTCGGCCCCGGCGATGGCGCGCTTCTCGTCGGCGATGTGCTCGCGCAGCTTGCGGATCACCTTCGACAGCGGCCGGCCCGACTCGGCCAGGATGCCCGCTTCGATGATGCGTCGCGCGGCGAAGGCATCGCGTGCTTCCTCGGCCGAGGGCTCCACCACGTACCAGCCGCGGCGCGACTGCACCTCCACGAAGCCTCGCGCCTGCAGCTGCATCAACGCCTCGCGCACCATGGTGCGGCTGACGCCGAAGTTTTCCGCCAGCTGCTGCTCGCCGAGGCGTTCGCCGGGCGCGAGCTTCTGGGCGAGGATGGCCTCGACCACGCGTGCGGCAATGGTGGTGGGCGTGACGTCGGTCATGGCTCCCTAGTGTGCGGGATGAACGGCCTGGATCGCGTGTGCGGCGGCAACCGGAGAATCCGGCTCGGCCAGCGGCTCGTCCTCGGGCGAGTGGGTGCCGTCCAGCACGGCGCGGGCACGCTCCCGGTCGATGTCGCCTTCCCAGGCCGCGATCGCGACGGTGGCCACGCAATTGCCGATCAGGTTGCCCAATGCGCGGGCGATGCCCATGAACCAGTCCACCGACAGCACCAGCACCAGCCCGATCGCGGGAATCGCGGGAATGGCATGGAGCGTCGCGGCCAGCACCACGATGGCCGAGCCCGGCACGCCGTGCGCGCCCTTCGACGTGACCAGTGCAATCGCAAGGATGGCCAGCAGGTCCGACATCGAGATCGGCGTATTGGTCGCTTGCGCGATGAACACGGCCGCCAGCGTGATGTAGATCGAGAAGGCGTCGAGGTTGAAGGAGTAGCCGGTGGGGATCACCAGGCCCACTGTCGAGTCGCGAATGCCCATGTGGCGCAGCTTGGCCATGATCTGCGGCAGCACGCTGTCCGACGAGGTGGTGGCGAAGACGATGGTGAGCTCCTCGCGCAGGTAGCGCAGCAGCTTGATCAGGCTGAAGCCCGACAACCTCATCACGAAGCCCAGCACGACGAACACGAAGATGAACACCGAGGCATAGAACAGCACCACCAGCATGCCCAGCTGCTTGAGCGAGCCGACGCCGTACTTGCCGACCGTGAAGGCGATGGCGCCCAGCACGCCCAGAGGCGCCAGCTTGATGATGATGCCCATGATCTTGAAGAGCACCAGCGACAGCGAATCCACCACCGCGGCCACCGGCTTGCCGAGGTCACCGAGCAGTGCCAGTGCGCAGCCGAACAGCACTGCGAAAAGAAGCACCTGTAGTACGTCGCCGGTGGCGAATGCGTTGACGATCGTGGTCGGGATCAGCTTCATCAGGAACTCGACCGTGCCGCCGCTGGTGAGTTTGTCGGCGTTCGACGCATAGGCACTCATCGCCGCCGGGTCGAGCGCGCGCGGGTCCACGTTCATGCCCACGCCGGGCTTGAACACGAAGGCCAGCACCAGCCCCAGCGCAAGCGCGATGGTGGTCAGCACCTCGAAGTAGATCAGCGCCTTGACGCCGACGCGGCCCACGCGCTTGAGGTCGCCTGCGCCGGCGATGCCGTGCACCACCACGCAGAAGACCAGCACCGGGATGATCATCTTGATCAGCTTGATGAAGCCGTCGCCCAGCGGCTTGAGCTTGACGGCGAAGTCGGGAAAGAACAGGCCTGCCGCCACGCCGAGCACCAGCGCGATGACCACCTGACCGAAGAGTGATTTGGCGAAGCGGGGCATGCCTTGTCTCCGTGAGGGGTTGCATGCAAGACGAGGAAGATCTTGCATACAAGCAATGTAGGCAAGATCTCGGGATTTTCTGTGCGGGTATTCCCGGGGTCGGGGGCTGCGGCAATGCAGCTGTTCTAGGTCAATAAATGACCGAACAGGTTGTTGGGTGCCCATTGCCGACTTCTGTCATGACGCAGGAGCCGGCATTCGCAACGTCTGCCGCTGCTTCGTGGCCTGTGCCGCGACCTCAAGCTGTTCTCCTACGCTATCTTTCAAGAATGATGTGACGCTATCTGGCCCAGCGCGACACGGCCAAAAGTTCCAAGCGGATTGCCCAAGGTTTCGAGTTGTTCGAAGTGGTTGTAGAAGTCTGCTTTCAGCAAGGCAGCCTGCTTGCCGCTTGATTTCAGTTCATCGACAAATGCCTTCGATTGGTGCTGGTATTCCGGCATATCGAGAGATCCGTAGCCAACCACCACCGGGCAAGCGAAGGTCCTTGCATTGCGCACAGGACTCAGATCCGAAACAACGTCGGGATCGCCAAGCTGAACATGGCGGCTGCGCTCCGACAAGCTGACGGGCTCCAGATCGTAGATGCCGCTCAGCAACAACGCGGACCGCAGGGTTCGAGGATCAACGCAGTTGCGAGCCTTCCAGTCGCGGGTGAGTGCCACGCCCAAGAGATGTGCCCCGGAAGAATGACCCGAGAGGTGGATGCGTCTTGCGTCGCCCCCGAAAGTCGATGCATGGCGCGAGACCCAGGCGATGCTTCGTTCGACCTGCTCAGCCAGCGCTGTGAGATCGCCCCCGAGATCTGTCACCGGCGCGAAATCGATCGGGCATCGGGCGCGTGCTGATGGAGCGCATCCATCGGGAGGCCGAAATCCTTGGTCTGGGCGAGCTCACCGCCGATGTCAGCAAGACGGCGGAGCCCTTCTTCGCCGGCTCCGGCTTCCAGGTCGTGGAGCGTCGCCCGCCGGTGCGCCGCGGGGTGGTGCTGCACAAGGCGTTCGTGCGCAAGCTGCTCTGAGACTCGGGCGCATGCGCCGCGCCATTGAAATGGCTCGAGCAACGCAAGGCGGAGTTCATGATCGCATGCGGAATCAATGCCGCTCCACATGCGCACGGATGTCGCCGGTCGCGCTGTCGATCCAGCCGTGCAGCCGCGCCTTGGACACCATGAGATCCAAGTTCTGCGCGCGCGCCGTGATGTCGGCGAGCCGCGGGTGGGCCTGGGCTGAAGATTGCGCAGCACCTCCACGCCTACCGGCATCTTGAGGTTCAGCACGAGGCTGCGCTTGGCGCGGTCAGTAGGACTTGTAGCCTTGTGCGGGCCGGTCCGCGCCGGCCGCGGTATCCGCCGGCGCCGTTCCTGCCGTGGGTGTCCCAAGCGGAATAGGCCAGTCCCGCCAGGTCAATTGGCCTCGCAAAGACCCTCTTACATTGACACCGAAGCCACCTGTGGAGATTAACTTGAGAGGGAACATGGGCACAGCAAGTGCAAATAGGCTACCGACCGAGAAGGGTGATGCCGCGCTCGCGGCCGTGTTTTCCTTCATCGAAGCGAAGGCAGACGTCTTTGTCTCGGACCTCATCGCCTACGCGTCGCACCCGAGCATCAGCGCGCAGGGCATCGGCATCGACCACGCGGCCAGGCTTCTGATGGTCAAGTTCCTGGCGATGGGGCTCGAAGCAGAGATCTGGCCCACCCAGGGAAACCCCGTCGTGCTGGGGCGATGGACCCAAAAGGCCGGGGCTCCCACCGTGCTCTTCTACGGCCACTACGACGTGCAGCCCCCTGAACCCCTGGAGGCCTGGCTCTCCCCGCCGTTCGAGCCGACCATCCGCGACGAGCGCATCTATGCTCGCGGCATCGGGGACAACAAGGGCCAGCACTACGCGCAGATCCTTGCCATCGAATCGCATCTGCAGGTGCATGGGCAACTTCCCTGCAACGTCATCTTCATGCTGGACGGCGAGGAGGAGGTGGGCAGTCCCAGCCTTCCCGAGTTCGTTCGGACTTACAAGGATCGCCTGAACGCGGATCTGGTGGTGATTGCGGACGGATCCATGCATCCGTCGGGAGCGCCCGTCGTGCAGATGGGGGTTCGAGGGCTTCTGAACTTCGAACTCCATGCGCGAGGCGCGAGGCAGGATGTGCATTCCGGAAACTTCGGCGGGGTCGTGCCGAATCCGGCGTGGACACTCGTCCAGCTGCTGGCGACGATGAAAAACCCTTCGGGCGAGATCACCATCGATGGCCTGTACGACACGGTGGATCTGCCCACGCCGGCGGAACTCGAGGCCGTCGAGGCACTGCCGATGGATGTCCCGCTGTTGTGCGAGCAGTTGGGAATAGCCGGGCTCGATGGTCCCCGAGGCCGCGGCTACTTCGAGCGCCTGATGTTCCACCCCACGATCACGATCAACGGTTTGCACAGCGGCTACGGCGGGCCAGGCATGAAGACCATCATCCCCCGCGAGGCCAGCGTCAAATGCGACATGCGGCTGGTGGCATCGCAGACAGCCGATCATGTGTTCGACCTGGTCGTGCAACACGTTGCACGTCATGCGCCGGGCGTCCAGGTCATGCGCTTGAACAGCATGGAGCCGTCGAAGACGCCGGTGGCCTCGCCATTCACGGCCAGAGTGCTCAGATCAGTCGAAAGCGGCCAGGGCCGGCGTCCGCTGCTGTACCCGGTGGTGGGTGCCAGCTTGCCGAACTACGTGTTCACGGAAACGCTGGGACTGCCTGCCTTCCTCGTTCCTTACGCAAACGCAGACCAGTCCAACCATGCACCCAATGAGAACCTGCGCATCGACTGCTTCCTGAACGGCGTCAGGACAGGCGCGGCGCTGCTTTCCTTCCTGGCCGAGACGTAGTCCGGCCACGCTTGCTCGCAACGGGCCCAGGCCCGCAGACCCCTTGCAACAACAGAACGCGCAGTCCTTGCGCAGAAAGGCAGTGATGACAGTCGACCGGAATGCGGTACAGCCGTGGCAGTGGCCTGAAGAGGAGTGGCGTCGCCTGGTGCAGCGCGTGCGAGCCGGCCGCCGTCTCCGTCCGGGAAAATGGAAGAACGGCGCGCAGGTCGCGGTCGCCCTGTCATTCGATTCGGATCACGAAACCAACGAGTTGCGTGACGGAGGGCGCTCCATCAACCGCCTGGCATGGGGCCAGTACGGCCATCGCATCGGCATTCCGCGCATCCTGGCCCTGCTGGAAAAGCACGCCGTGCCCGCCAGTTTCTATGTGCCCGCCGTCACCGCGCTCTTGTATCCCGACGAGCAGCGCCGCATCGTGGAGGCCGGGCACGAGATCGGCATCCACGGCTGGATTCACGAACTGAACTCGGTGCTGGCACTCGACGACGAACGCGACCTCATGATGCGCTCGCTCGATACCCTTGAAAAAGTGACCGGAAAGCGCCCGACGGGCATGCGCTCGCCCTCGGCGGACTTTTCGGAGAACACGCTGCAGCTGCTGTGCGATTTGGGCATCTCCTATGATTCCTCGATGGCGGCTGACGACGACTGCTATGAGCTCGAGTTGTTCGGCAAGCCCACTGGCGTGGTCGAGCTTCCCTTCGACTGGGTGCGGGACGACGCGGTCTACTTCCTGATGCATCGCTTTCAGGGGCTGCGCCCCTACACCGCGCCATCGGAAGTCTTCGATATCTTCAAGCGCGAACTCGACGGCGCCTATCAGGAGGGTGGGCTGTTCGAACTCACCATGCATCCGCACGTCATCACCAACCGCTCGAGAATCTGGATCGTCGAGGAGCTGATCACCTACGCCAAGAGCCTCCCGGGTGGCGTGTGGTTTGCGCGGCACGACGAAGTGGCCGCGTACGCCTTGCAGCACGGCGTCGAGTCCGAATAGGACACGGGGTTTCCCTGGCCGGTGTGCCCATGGCCAGGGTGGGCGGATGACGCGCTAGAACTCCAGGACGATCTTGCCGAAGTGACGGCCCGCCTCCTGGTACTGAAAGGCCTGCACGAGCTGCTCCAGCGGGAAGCTCCGGTCGATGACCGGCCTGATGCCGGTGACTTCCAGGGCCCGGATCATGTTCTCCTGATCCGCCCGGCTGCCGACCACGATTCCCTGCAGGCGAGTCTGCTTGACGATCATCGTCGCGGCCGGGATGTCGCCCGACCGTCCGGTGAGGGCGCCGATCAGCGAGATATGTGCGCCGATCCCGGCCGCGGTGATCGATTGCACGAGCGTGCCCGCGCCGCCCACTTCGATCACGTGATCGACGCCGCGGCCGCCGGTCCACTCGGCCACCGCACGTCCCCACGCGGGCTCGGTCCTGTAGTTGACGGTGTGCGCAGCGCCCAACGCGCGCAGGCGCTCCAGCTTCGCATCGGAGGACGAGGTCGCGATCACCGTGGCGCCCACCGCCCGCGCGATCTGCAAAGCGAAGATGGACACGCCTCCTGTGCCGAGCACCAGCACGGCATCGCCGGCCTTCAGGGCGCCGTTGACGACCAGCGCTCGCCAGGCAGTCAGCCCAGCCGTAGTCAGCGTCGCGGCCTCGGCGTGGCTGTAGCCCGCCGGCGCGCGCGTGAAGCACAGGGCCGGCCGCACGACGACCTCGCGCGCGTAACCGTCGACGCCGTCGCCGGGCGTATGCGAAAAGTCGCCCACCTGCGGGGGACCGTCCCGCCACTGGGGAAAGAACACCGACACCACGGCGTCGCCCACCTTGAACTCCGGGACACCGGCTCCCACCGCTTCGACCACGCCCGCGCCGTCAGACATGGGAATGCGGCCGTCCGCTGGCTCCGCGGCCCCGGTGACGACGCGGTAGTCGTGGTAGTTGAGCGAACTCGCATGCAAGCGCACGCGGATCTCGCCGGCGCCGGGTGGACCGGGATCCGGAAGCGTCACCACCTCCAGCCTGTCCAATCCCCCCGGGGCTCGGATGCGCAAGCCCCTCATGGCCGGGCCGTCCCGCTGCGCGGTGTGGAAAGGCAAGACGTGGTCGATAACATGAAGTGCTCCTGAGAGGTTTGGGAATCAATTGAGCGTGATGCCGACCCGTTGCACCACCAGGCGATTCCGCTCCAGGTCGCTCTTGAGGAAGGGGAGCATCTCGGGCTGGCGCATCGGGATGGCTTGAATGCCCTGGTGCTGGAGCGCCTGCTGCGCTTCCGGCGCCGCGAGGGCGGATTCGATCTCCTTGCGGCGCATGGCGATGTCCGCCGCACCGAGCCCGGCGGGCCCGGCGACGGCGAGCCATATCTCCGCCTTGAACTTCGGGAAGCCGCTTTCCGCCAGCGTCGGAATCTGCGGCGCGACCGACGTGCGCGCCGCGGTGGTCACGGCCAGGCCCTTGAGCCTTCCCGCCGCGACGAGCGGCGCCGCCGCCTGCGCCGGGACGATGCCCACGTCCAGAGTGCCTCCCATCACGTCGGTGATCACCTGCGCAGAGCCCTTGTAGGGGACCGGCGTGGTCGTGAAGCCGGCCTGTTCCTTGAAGATCTCGCTCACCAGGTGGTAGGCGGTCCCGCTGACCACCCCTTCCGCCAACGGCGTCTTCGAGGCTTTCGACAGCCTCGCCAGTTCGGCCGGCGTGCTCGCGGCCAAGTTGTTGTTGGCCACCAGCATCGCCGGCAGGCTGCCGATCATCGCGATCGGCGTGATATCCGCGATCGCGTCATACGGAAGCGCCTTGTACAGCCACGGATTGATCGTGTGGTTGGAACTGACGATGCCCAGTGTCAGGCCGTCCTTGGCAGCCCGCACGAGCCGCGTCGTGCCGATGGTCGTGCCGGCGCCGACGATGTTCTCGACGACGATGGGGCGGCCACTGCTCTTGCCCCATGGCGCGGACAAAGCCCGCGCCATCGCGTCGGCTGCTGAGCCCGGAGGCGTGGGGACGATGAGACGGATCGGTTGCGAGCGATCCGTCGCCCCGGCGTTCACGTGGACGATGGCCGCAGCCAGGCCGAGGGCGAAAGCTCGCCTTGCAAGATCGAAAAACATTTTTGAGGCTCCCCAGCCCTGAATTTCAATGCCTGAATTCTTGCGATGGGCTCGGGTGGAGGCAACCCACTCTTGCTGGGGTGGGCCTCAGTGCCGCTAATGCATCGGCGCGTGCTCAGTGTTCTGCGATGTGCGCGCTGTCGAACAGCGCATCGCGCTGCTGGGTGTACCGGCTGGCCTCGTCCTGGAACCAGCCGAGCAGCGTCGCCATTTCAGGGCAGGAAGGATTGCCGATGAAGCGATAGGACGCCTGCAGCTTCACGCGCTGCGGAAATGGGACCACCAGGCGTCCCTGCAGCAGGTAGCCCAGCACCAGTCCGGCCCTTCCCATGGCAATGCCCTGCCCGCCAAGGGCGGCCTGTATGGCGAGGAAGGCATGGGTGAACTGGGTCCCCTGGCGAAGTGCCGACGCCGGGAGATCGACGCTCGCCGCGGCCAGCCACGTCGCCCACTCCTCGGTCGGCTCGGTCCCTTCCCAGGGATCGGCGGCGTGCACCATGTGGACGCCCTTCAGGTCGGAGGCCTTGCGCAGCGCCGGATGCGCCTGGAGGAATGCCGGTGTCGCGACCGGTACCAGCCATTCGTCGAACAGCGCCACGTCGGTCGCATCCTTGATTTCGACCGTGCCGAACTGGACGGCCGCTGCAATGTTCTCGCGTGCCATGCGTGCCGCGTCGATCCGGTCGGATTCGCCCACGATGCGCAGCGCCAGGTGCGGATAGGCGCGGTAGAAACTCCCGAGCCGCAGCGTGAGCCAGAACATCGCGAAAGAGGGAGAGCAACTCACATTCAAGGGCTCCTGGATGCGGGTGAGGTCCAGGCGGTGCAGAGCGTTTTCCAGGCCCCTGAAGGAATCGCGGGTGGCCGTGAAAAGCTGCTCTCCCGAATGTGTCAGCTTCAAACCCTCCTGTGTCCGCGACAGCAATGCATGCCCCACGCGGTCCTCGAGCTTCTTGACCTGCTGGCTCACCGCCCCTTGCGACACATGGAGCACCTGCGCGGCCTTCGTGAAACTGCCACAGCGCGCCGCAGCGTCGAAGCAGCGCAACCACGCGAGCACCGACGGCGACAGAAAGGGTGCGGCACTCGTTTTCATTAGTTTCATTGAGATCGGCCGCACTATAAGTTGATTGTGCCGGCCTGTGCGGCGCCGAAGAATCCGGTCCATCACATTGACAAGGATTCGTATGCAGGTACTGGTCGCAGGTTTCAAGCACGAGACCAACACGTTCGCCTCCAACCGGGCGGATTGGGCAGCCTTCGAACGTGGCGAGACCTTTCCCAAGCCTGTCCAGGGGCCCGCCATGCTGGAGATGCTGTCGAAGGTGGATGTCTCGGCCACCGGCTTCGTTCGCCAGGCGCTGCGGCGGGGGTGGACCATCGCCCCGAGTCTCTGGTGCGGCGCCGTGCCTTCGTCGTACGTCACCGACGACGCGTTTGAGAGGGTCTGCGAGACCATCCTCGGCGACGTGCGGAGCCTGGACTTCGATGCCGTCTATCTCGACCTGCACGGCGCTGCCATGGCAGAGTCCTTCGACGATGCCGAGGGCGAACTGCTGACGCGGGTCCGACGCATCGTCGGGCCTTCGGTTCCGATCGTGGCCAGCCTGGACCTGCACGCGAACGTGACGCGCGCGATGCTGGAGCAGGCCGATGCGCTGGTCGCGTTCCGCACCTACCCCCATATCGACTACGTCAAGACAGGCGAACGGGCAGCCGAGTTGCTGGAGCGCCTGCTGCGACATGGCAGGCGCGAGGCGTTGCATTCCGAACGTCTTCCTTTTCTCATCTCGATCAACGTCCAGGGCACTTCCACCGAACCCGCCAAGGGCTGCTACGAGCTGCTCGAGCAAGTCGACGAGCGCTTCGGTACGGTCTCCAGCTTTTGCATGGCCTTTCCGGCCTCGGATTTCGAGGAATGCGGACCGGTGCTCTGGTCCCACGGCGAAAGGGCCGCCGAGGCGATCGCCATGCTGCACGCGCACGTGGCAGAACCGACGCAGTGGCGCCTCGACGCGCCGGACGCCCGCGAGGCCGTGGAGGCGGCGATTCAGCGCGCGCACGGAAGCAGCGCTGCGGTCGTGATCGCCGATACCCAGGACAACCCGGGCATCGGCGGCACCAGCTCCACCACGGGCATGCTGCACGCACTGCTGGACGCAAGAGCCGGCCACGCGTTCCCTGGCCGCGTCGCCCTGGGGGTACTCTACGACCCGGCGGCCGCGGCACTCGCCCACCGCGCTGGCGCGGGCCAGACCCTGCAATGTTCGATCGGGGAATCCGTCGAGACGCCCACGGGCGCAAGCGAACCCCCGGTCCAAGGCACGTTCCGCGTGGCCGCTCTCTCGGATGGCGTGACCGTCTTCAAGGGCCCGAAGATGACAGGCTTCCAGACCCAGCTCGGCCCGAGCGCCTGCCTGGAGATCGAAGGTGTTCTCGTCGTCGTGTCCAGCGGCAGGATCGGCGCCCAGGACCGGGAGCTGTTCCGAATGGTGGGCGTCCACCCAGAGGCGATGAAGATCATCGTCGTCAAGAGTTCTCACCACTTCCGGGCCGACTTCGAGTCCTTGGTCGAGGTGCCGGATTCCGACATCCTGTTCGCGCTGGCGCCAGGCATGCTGCCGGTTGACCCCGCAGATCTCCCGTGGAGAAAGATCTCGCCGGCCACGCGGCTTCGTCCTTGAAAGGGTCGCGATGAATCCTGCGACTTGTCCCATCTTGTCAAGCTCCGCGCCATTTGGGAAAGCGGCTGGACGGGCGATTCCTAGACTCAGCTGGCGGCTTGAAGCCGCGCAAGACCGATCCGGAAACTTCCCACAACAGCACAAGGGGACCCCATGGATCACACGAGGATTTGCACATTGAGGACGAACCGGACTGATCTGTCCCGACGCGGGCTGCTGGCGCTCGCGGGGGCGACCGCGGCCGCCGCTGCGGCAGGTTGCGGCGGCGCAGGCGCGGAGCCGATCCCGGCGAGCGCAAGCGGCGGCTTGCCCGCTGCCGCGAAGCCGACGGCAACGCTGTTCCATACAGAATCCGGTGCCGGCACGAACGTGATGCTTCTGCACGGCTGGACCTGCGATTCCCACGACTGGAGCTGGCAGTTGCCGGTGCTCGAAGCCAGGTACCGCGTCGTTGCCGTCGATCTGCGGGGCCATGGCCGCTCGCAGGTCATGCCGCCGGGGGCATACGAGCCTGCCGATTACGTGGCGGACATCGAGTCGCTTCTCACCACGAAGTACGTCGGCCAAAGATTCATCCTCGTGGGACATTCGATGGGTGCGCAGGTCGCCGCGCGCCTCGCTGCCCGGCGGCCCGACTTAGTCAGTGCGGTGGTCTCCGTCGATGGGTCCCTGGGATTCTCGGCCGACCTTGTTCCGCTCTTTCAGAAGACCACCGACGACCTGGCCTCGCAGGATCCCGGCGTCGTCGGGCCGGCCTTGTTCGAGCTGTTCTACGACGCCGCCACCGACCCGGCGTACAAGCGGTGGCACGCCAGGCGCCTGCAGGGCATGCCGATGCATGTCGTGCGCGAGTCCTTCGGACCGCTGTTCCTGGGCGCCGATCAGGTGGGTGTAGGCGAGGAGAGCGGGCGCTTCTGCAGAAGCCTGCCGGTCCCCGTCTACCACCTGTGCCGCGACCCGGCGCAGGCCGAGCGCATGCGTCCTTGGTTCTCCCACCCCCGATCGAAGGTCGATGTTTGGACCGACGCCGGCCACTGGATCATGCTGGACCGCAAGGCCGATGTGAACACAGCCATCACGGCCTGGATGGATGCGCTCTAGCCAGACTGCCCTCCAACTCACCCCCAAAGGATCGAACATGTTCTCGAAGCGCTTCTCACTGGCCGTTGCAGGCCTCATGCTGTGCCTTCTACCCGCGCTGACGTTCGGCGGGCCGGCGCAGGACTATCCCGTCAAGCCGGTCAGGGTCATCGTGGCGTACAACGCCGGCGGGCCCATGGACGTCGGTGCACGCGCGCTCGCTGCCGGACTGAGCAAGGCCCTGGGCCAGCCCTTCGTGGTGGAAAACAAGCCGGGTGCCAGCGGCCGCATCGGAACCGAGGCGGTCGTGCGTGCCGAGCCGGACGGCTACACGCTCATGTACGCCATTGCCGACCAGCTTGCGATCAATCCGCACATCTATCCCAACACGGGCTACGACATGCTGACGGCCGTGGAGCCGGTGGCGCCGCTCGGTCGGCTGCCGATGGTGCTGGCGCTGCGCCCCACCTTCAGCGAAGGCACAGGGCAGGGCCTGATCAAACTGGCCAAGGCATCGCCTGGAAGGCTCACTTACGCGTCGTGGGGCATGGGCAGCCTCGGCCATTTGGCGGGGGCCATGATGGAGCAGATCGGCGGCATCGAGATGCTGCATGTCCCCTACCTCGGGGGCGCGCCGGCACAGGCAGCGCTTCTGGCGGGCCAGGTCGACATGCTGCTGGTACAGGTGCCCTATGCCGAGCAGCAAGCCAAGGCCGGCCGCATGAAGATCCTGGGCCTGACGTCGGCCCAGCGCAATCCAGGCTACCCGGCCATCCCCACGGTGGCTGAACAGGGCTTTCCGGGGTACGTTGCCGAGACCTGGAGCGGCTTGCTGGTGCCCAAGGGCACCCCGGCGTCCGTGAAGGCCAAGCTGGCGCGTGCCGTGAACGAATTCGTCACCAGTCCGGCCGGCCAGGCGCAGCTCAAGGAGATCGGCTTCGAAGTGATGACCGGCGGCCCCTCCGACTTCGCCGCCTTCATCCGTACCGAATACGATCGCTGGGGCTCGCTGATTCGCACGCGCCGCATCGTCGTGCAGTGATGGCGAAGAGTGGGCGAGTGGGGAGCTCCACATGGATATGCGAACCGCCAGAGCCATCCGGAGTGCAACGCTTCTGGGCTACCCGCAGGCCGCACGCGCCGTGGGCCTGGATCCGGCAAGAATGTTCGAGCGCGTCGGCCTGGACCTGCGATGCATGGAGGATCATGAGACCCAGATTTCCTTCGACGCATTTCTGCAGCTGCTTGCAGAGTCCGCCAGGCAGGCCGACTGCCCGGACTTTGCATCCCGTGCGGCCATCGCTCGGGGGACGCCCAACTATGGCACCGTCAGCCTTCTCATGCGGGAGGCCGAGACGCTCGAGGAAGCGCTCAACTTCTACACCTCGCACCTGACGCTGCATGCGGACGGCACGTTCATCGAGTTGGACAAGCGCTTCCAGAATCCCCTCGTCTTCGTCGAAATCTCGGCTCGAACGCAAGAGGAGTCGTTTCAATGCACGCAGTACGCCCTGGTCGGCATCACGATGCAGATCCGTTGGTTGATCGGCGACAACTTCCAGCCCGACCTGGTGTCGTTCGGCTTCCCCAGGCCGGCGCGCGCGGATGCCATCCAGCGCTTCTTCAAGTGCCCGGTCCTCTACAAGCAGGTGGTGTCCGGGCTGGTCCTGGATCGACGCGACCTGGAGCGGCAACTGGTCACGTCGCCGCCATTTCTGCGCAAGCTGGCGCGTGACCAGCTGGCGTCCAGCCTCCCGCGGTCGCCAGGCAGCTTCTCGATGAAGGTTGGCCGGGTGATCCAGCGCATGATCGGCGAGGGCACTTGTGAGGCGAGTGCGGTCGCGGAGCACTTCCGTGTCGACCGCAGGACACTCAATCGCCGCCTGGAACACGAGGGCGAGACCTATTCCAGCGTGCTGCAGCGCGTTCGCGTCGATATCGCGTGCCGGGCCCTGCATGGGTCCGATTGCTCGATGACGCAAGTCGCCGATGCGGCAGGCTTCAAGAACCTCAGTTCGTTTTCCCGCTGGTTCCAGAAGTCGTTCGAGTGCACAGCCTCGGACTGGCGCTCCCAAGCCGCACGCGGCGGGAACGGCGCATCTCCGCCGGTATGAGGGTCAGCGCTGCCCGATGCGGGAGCCCTTGAACAGGTTCCTGTGCTCCGATGGCTGCGAGCGCCAGTATTGACGGGGAGCCTCCACCTGCGCGCCCAGCGCGGCGGCCGCGTGCCAGGGCCAGCGGGGGTTGTAGAGAATCGCGCGCGCCAGGGCGACGGCGCTCGCGTCGCCCCTTGCCAGGATTGCCTCGGCCTGCTCGGGCTCGGTGATGAGTCCGACGGCGATGGTCGGCAGCCCCGTCTCTGATTTGACCCGTCGTGCGAACGCGACCTGATAGTCGGGGGCGGGCGCGATCTTCTGAAGAGGCGAAGCCCCGCCGCTGGAAACGTGGAGGGCGTCGCAGCCGCGGGCTTTCAGCGCTTGGGCCAAGGCGAGCGTGTCTTCGATGTCCCAGCCGCCCTCGACCCAGTCGGTGGCCGACAGCCGCACCCACACGGGTCTGTCCGGCGGGAATGCGGCGCGCACTGCGTCGAACACCTCCAGCGGAAAACGCATTCTGTTCTCCAGGCTTCCGCCGTAGGCATCGGTGCGCGCGTTGGCCAGCGGTGACAGGAATTGATGCAGCAGATAGCCGTGCGCCGCATGGATCTCGATGCCATCGATGCCCAGGCGGCCTGCGCGCGTGGCGGATCGGGCGAAGCCGTCGCGTACGCGCGCCAGTCCGGCCGCATCGAGCACCACCGGGACATCCTCTCCCTGCGCATGCGGCAAGGCAGACGGTGCCACGGACTGCCATCCCGGGGGCTTGCCCGCGGGAATCTGCCGTCCGCCCAGCCAGGGAGCGTCGCTGGAAGCCTTGCGGCCGGCATGGCCGAGTTGCATCGCGATCTTGATCGGCGAATGGGCGCGTACTGCGCGGAGTGCGTGCGCCAGGGCGGCCTCGTTGTCATCCGAATACAAGCCGAGGTCGCCGGGGGTGACGCGGCCTTCGGGCAGCACGGCGGTGGCCTCCAGCACCAACAGGCCTGCGCCCGAGAGGGCCAGATGGCCGACGTGGACGGTGTGCCAGTCGCCGGCGTTTCCGTCCACCGCCGAGTACTGGCACATCGGGGCAATGACGATTCGGTTGGAAAGGGACAGGTTGCCGATGTGCCACGGCGAAAAGAGCTTGCTCAAGAATTGACACCATCAGGGTGGAAGGAGATCGAAAGCGCTCGCCGCGCCTTCTTTCACCATGGTAGAGAGCACCGCCTCGCGGTGTGCTCCTGGTGGGACGGGCTTTGCCCGATCGGGACGATGACGCGCCGTGATCGCGTCGGGGCTTGCGCTCGCTCTCGTCGTCTCCCCTGGCCGAGAACGGCTAGATCCGGGTGCGCTTGAAGTTTTCCGGCCCCGCCACGACGGCAGCAAGGAACATGTCGACGGAGAACTCGACCATGCGCTGCACTTCCAGCTTGCTGTCGGTTCGTGGAAGTCGTCCTCCCAGGCCGTGGGCATCTGAATTCGATTCCCCAGATCAAGGCGGGAAAGCTTCGCGCGATCGGCATCGTGGGCCCGCGTCGCGTCGCCGCCCTTCCGGGCGTGCCGACACTGGCGGAAGAAGGGCTGCTCGTGGGCCTGCTCTGTCTTCCGGCAGCGCAACAAGACGACTACTACCGCGGGCAGAGATACATGGCGATACTCGGTCTCGCCTGCCTGTCCGTGCATTTCGTCCTTTGGTCGTTCTTTTGAGCGGTCGCATGGCCGGCGGCGGTGCTGTCCGCCATTGGCCGGGTCGGGCGGAGCGTTCTGCGAGCTGAGCCAGCCATCGACCCGACGACGGAGCGTCGCTCCACGTGCAGGTTCATAGAATGCCGCCATGCAGACGGCATGGTTCGAAGACCTGATCGCGCTCTCGGAAACCCGCAGCTTCAGCCGCGCCGCAGAGCGCCGTCATCTGACGCAGCCTGCCTTCGGTAGAAGGATTCGAGCGCTCGAACAATGGGCCGGCACGCCGCTGGTCCTGAGCAACCGGGCGCCGGTGGCGCTCACGCCCGCGGGCGACAGGCTGGTGCAGTATGCCGTCGAGGCCGTGCAGGCGATGGCCCTGGCACGTGACGACCTGAAAGGCCTGCATGCCAGCGCACGCGAGACGGTCACGCTGGTCGCGGGCCGGACCCTGGCACGCACGATCGCGGCCGACTGGCTGGCCCGGGTCAAGCGCAAGACGGCGGCCGCCGAGATCAGGGTGCGCACAGGCTCGATGGCCGAGACCTTGAAATGGCTCGAGCAGGGCGAGGCCGAGTTCATGCTGGCCTATCACCACCCGGCCATCGCCGTGCGCCTGAGTTCTGCGCACTTTCTTCAGCGCACCTTGGCGCATGACAAGCTGGTGCCGCTGGCCCGGGCGGGGCTCCTGCCGTCGACCGGAGACATGGGCTCCGCCAAGCCTCTCCCCTACCTGGCCTACTCGGAGAAGCTGGCCCTCGGCCGCCTCGTGCGCGACCACCTGATCAACCATGCGCAGGCGCCGCGGCTCGCGCAGCGCATCGAATCGGATTCGGCCGACGCATTGCTCGAGTACGCGATCAAGGGACTCGGTGTGGCGTGGCTTCCCTGGTCCCTGGCCGTCGGCGCCTGCAAGGACGGCCGCCTGGCGCCCGTGGGAGGAAAGTCGCTCCAGATCGGCTTCGAGGTCCGGGTCGTGCGGCCGAAGCGGCGGCTGGGGCCGGTCGCAGAGTCCGTGTGGTCGGCCGTGGACAGCGCCTGAGCCGGTGCAGGATCGGCATCAACTGGTGCCGAAATGGCTCTGGGGAGATGTTCCGTGCGGGCCACCATCGGTCCGCACCCACCCACAGGAGATTGCCATGAGCACCATTCGCCGATTCTTGATCGTTTCGCTTCTCTGCACCCTCTGTCCCCTTGCGCTCGCGCAAGGGGACGCCTTTCCCGAGCGCCCGATCACGGTGGTCGTGGGATACCCGCCCGGCGGCAGCACGGACCTGACGGGCCGCGCCGTGGCCGATCAGCTGGCGAAGAAGCTCGGGGCGACTGTCATCGTGGAGAACGCCAGCGGGGCAGGGGGCGCGATCGCGGCGCAGAAGGTGTCGAAGGCGGCTCCGGATGGCTACACGCTGCTGGTGGGTGCCAACAACGAGATCGCGATCAGCCGGCTCGTTTCCTCCAGTGTGAAGTACACCTACAAGGACTTCACGCCGATCGGCCTCATTGCCTATCAGCCGATGGTGCTGGTCGCCTCAGCGCAGAGCGGCGCCAGGAACGTGGACGACTTCCTGAAGGCGGCCCGGGCCGCACCCGGCCGCCTCAGTTACGGAAGCTCCGGCGTGGGCACCGCGCTGCACCTGGCCGGCGAGATGGTCAAGCAACAGGCCGGCATCTTCGTCACGCACATCCCGTACCGCGGTGTCGCGCCGCTGACGAACGACCTCATGGGCGGCTCGCTGGGCTATGGCGTGTTCGTGCTCTCCAGCGGGCTGCCCCACATCCGCAGCGGCAAGATCGTCGCGCTCGGCGTCACCGAGAAGCAGCGCTCGACTTTCGCGCCGGACATTCCGGCACTCGCGGAGCATCCTGCCCTGAAGAACATGGACATCTCGGTGTGGTTTGCCCTGATGGCGCCGCCGGGCTTGCCGGCACCGCTGGCAGCCAGGCTCAGGAGAGCGCTCGACGAAATCCTGCAGACGCCGGAGTTCAGGAAGAAGCTGGAGGAAACGGGCGCTCGGATCGCTCCCCCCGGCGTCGACATGGCGCGATTCCTGGCCGACGAAGACGCCAAGTACCAGCGGATCGCGGACTTCGCGAAGATCAAGGAATGAGCGCGACCTTCGATGTCGGCCGGCCTTCGCTCGGCGCCTGGCGCAGCGGCAACACGGGCGTGGAAGGGGTATGGCACTTCGAGGCGCACGAGCCTGGCCCCGTGGTGATGATTGCTTCGCTGGTGCACGGGAACGAACTGTGCGGGGCCTGGGCGGTCCTGGGCTTGCTGGAGGCCGGCTTGCGCCCGCGCCGGGGCGCGCTCACGTTGGCCTTCTGCAATCTCGCGGCCTTCGACCGTTTCGATCCCGCCCACCACGACGCATCCCGATTCGTCGACGAGGACATGAACCGGCAGTGGTCGGACCAACGGCTCGCCCGGGCGGATTCCGTGGAGCGGATCCGCGCGGCCCGGCTTCGACCCTTCGTGGAACGCGCCGATTGGCTGCTCGACCTGCATTCGATGCACGAGCCCGGTCCGCCGTTGCTGCTTTCCGGCCCGCACCGAAGGGCGGTCGACTTCGCTAAGGCCTTGGGCGCCGTGCGCCACATCGTCCGGGATGCGGGACATGCCGACGGCGTGCGGATGCGGGACTTCGGTCGCTTCGGTCTGCCGGACGGCTCGCCGGATGCGCGAACGGCCGCGTTGATCGAGTGCGGCTTCCACGGCGACCGTACCTCGATCGCGGTGGCCAGGGACGCTTGCCATCGCTTCCTGCTCGCGACGGGCGCGGTCGAGGCGAGCGTGCTGGCGGACGCCTTGGCCGATTGGCGGCGGCCGGCACCGGAGGCGCACGTGGTGCTGGAGGTCGAAGGCGCCGTCGTCGCGAAGGATGAGAACTTCAGCTTCGTCCGGCCCTTGCAGCCCCTCGAGCTCATCCCCCGCGCCGGTTCGGTGATCGGGATCAATGGCGGCGAGCCCGTCGAGACCCCCTTTGACGACTGCGTTCTCGTCATGCCTTCCACCCGGCAGGCCCGCGCGGGCGTCACCGTGGTGCGCTACGCGCGGCAGCGCTCCTAGGCGGCGTCGCGGGCGGCACGGCAGCTGCCTTCGGCGCCGCTGCCCGATGCACGGTGATTGCCTCGGTCCCATAACCCCTGGTTGTACGGGGGTCATGTCATGCAACTATCATAGTTGCATGAAAAGAGACAGCCGCCTCTCGGGCGTCCTCCACTGCCTGCTGCACATGGCCGAACTGACCCGGCCCGTCACCTCGGAATGGCTGGCGCAGGCCATGCAGACCAACCCGGTGGTCATCCGTCGCCTGATGGCAGGGTTGCGCGACGCCGGCTTCGTCGCCTCGGCCAAAGGGCATGGGGGTGGCTGGGTCCTCTCGTGTGCTCCGGAGCACATCACGCTGCGGGACATCCACGAGGCCGTGGGCGCGCCGCAACTGCTGGCGGTGGGCCACCGCGAAGAGAGCCCCGGCTGCCTGGTGGAGCAGGCCGTCAACACCGCCCTGGAGCAGGCCTACGGCGAGGCCGAGGCCCTCCTGCTCGAACGCCTGGGCTCCATCACACTCGCGGCGCTGTCGCGCGATTTCCAACGCCGGTTCGCCGCACGCGGCCGGTCCTTCCATGAGGTTTCCCATGACGTTTGACGTGGCCATCGTCGGCGGCAGCTTTGCCGGCCTTTCCGCTGCCTTGCAACTGGCACGTGCCCGGCGCCGTGTCGCCATCTTCGACACCGGCGTGCGGCGTAACCGCTTCGCCGCCAGCGCCCATGGCTTCTTCGCGCAAGACGGCCGCGCGCCCGGCGCGATCGTCGCCGAGGCGCGGGCGCAGGTGGGTGCGTATGCCACGGTCCGCTGGTTCGAAAGCCATGTGTCCTCGATCACGGGCGGCCCGGAGGCCTTCGCGCTGCAGGTGGACGGTGGCGCCCATGAAGCGCGCCGCGTCGTCCTGGCCACGGGCGTCGCCGACGGGCTTCCGTCCGTCCCAGGCCTCGAAGAACGTTGGGGCCGCAGCGTGTTCCACTGCCCATATTGCCACGGCTATGAGCTGGCGCTGGGCCGGATCGGCGTGATAGCGACCGGACCGAACTCGTTGCATCAGGCGCTGCTGCTGCCCGAGTGGGGCAGCGTCACCTTCTTCCTCAACGGCGCGCTAGTCCCGAGCGACGAAGATGCACGGGCGCTGGCGGCGCGCGGCGTGGTGGTTGAACCGACCCCCATCGCCCGGATCGCCGAGCGCGCACGTGTGCTGCTGGTCGACGGTCGCAACGAGGATTTCGCCGGCCTCTTCACCGCGACCCGGACCGAGCCCGCATCGGAGCTCGCCGCACAACTGGGTTGCGTGCACGAGCAGGGCCCCCTCGGTGCGTTCGTCAAGACGGGGCCGATGAAGGAGACGTCCGTGCCCGGCGTCTTTGCTTGCGGAGACTTGGCGCGTGCGGCCGGCAACGTGGCGCTCGCCGTTGGCGATGGCGCGCTGGCCGGCGCGGCGGTCCATCGTTCGTTGGTCTTCGGGTCTCAGGGTTACTGAAGCAGGATTTTTCCCTTTAACCCGCTGGAAGAGCCGCCGCGACCGCAGGTTCGTATTGCCCATGGACGAGGATGAACAGCATCCGGCAGGGCTTGCCGGATCGGTTGGCCCACGCTTGGTTGGTTCCTCGCTGAACGACAACGCTGCCGGGCTCCAGCGCGGCTTCCGAGTCGTCCAAGGTCATCTCACTCGCCCACGATGCCAGGGAAGCGGCAGCACCGGCGCTTCGAGCGGGCGATAGACGATCTGCGATTGCTCATCGACCTGCTTGCGGATGGCAACCACCTGCGGCGCGCTGAACGCGGTCAGCAAGGACTTGAACATCGCGAGGAAGTCGGCGCGATCGGAAGGTGCATCCCAGCCGCACCGTCGTGCCGCTGGCGCGGGTTGCGTCCGCCGGGATTCCGGCCAGCACCGGACGCATGATCGCGCCGTTGCCCGGTCGGTGAACACCTTCATCTCGCGCCTGGGACTGTCGGTCAACTGGTCGTAGGTGCGCTGTGCCCAGTGCAGCGGAATCTGCGAATCCTTCTGCCGTGGGTGACAAGAAAGGGCACCTTGATACGCTCCACCACGCCGTCCAGATGCACGTCCTCGGCGATACGCATGAACGCATCCTGATCAGCCACACCCCACACCCATTGCATCGCCGGTACCGCGCTGGTCCACCAGCAGTGACGAGACGCCACGGCGTGACAGTTCGCGCGGCAAGCCCACGCGCAGCAGCATCTCTTTCGTCGAATCCAGACCGTTGATTTGAACAAGCACCGGCGTCTTGCCTTGCATGCCTTGCGCGGGCACGAGAAGCGCCGCGATGTGCGATGGCCCGTAGGGAATCTCGACCCTGCGGCATTCCTCGCCCGTCAGCTCGATGCCGCGCATGAAGAGACTCAGACAGCGCTTGTAGAGCTCCAGCCGCCCGGTGCGTCGCGACCTTGCAAACGTTCGGCAGTCAGGAGGTAGATGGCAGCGCGGCCGTATTTTTCGCCGGCTGAGATCCGCCGGCCTCGGGCCTCGTCCTCCTCGGCCAGCGCGCAGAGCTTGTCTGCCATTCGCGACCAAGTTTCGCGAACGGCCTGCATGCCGGCGGCATCGGGGCTTTGGCGGCCTGCTGCAGCGGCGCGCACATCTCTTCGATCTCGCCGATCTTGGCGCTCATCTCGATGGCGATGTCGACCGAGAGGTTCCAAACGTAGTTGGTGGGGAAATAGCTGAACATCAGGGCGAAGTCTGATCGCCGTCGAGACACCATCGGCCTATTAGAGCAGCCTTTTGAAACTTGGAAGGCTCCGTCTCGAACTTGCGCATTGTGCCGGCGGGTGAGAGCAGAGACGATAGTGGCATGCAGAACGATTCCGTGACTCCCCGTATCACGCCTGAGGTGCTCGCCCATTTGAGGACCTGGGAAGGCCGCAGCGAAACGCTGGACGACAGCATCACCGCCGCGCCCATCCGCGGCCTGGCGGCGGCGCTCGACTGCGACGCCGATGCGACCGGCGACGCGCTGCCGCCGCCGTGGCACTGGCTGTACTTCCTGCCGCGTGCGCCGCAGCACGAGCTGGGCGCGGACGGCCATCCGCGCTTGGGCGGCTTCCTGCCTTCGGTGCCGCTGCCACGGCGGATGTGGGCGGGCGGGCGTCTGCAGTGGCGCGCGCCGCTGCGGGGGGGCGATGCGGTGCAGCGTGTCTCGCGCATCGCTTCGGTGACGCACAAGGCCGGCCGCACCGGCGATCTGGTGTTCGCGCTGGTGCAGCACGAGATCCGTCGCGGCGAGACGCTGTGCATCAGCGAGGAGCAAGACATCGTCTACCGCGCCCCGGCCCGCCCGGGCGATACGCCTGCGCCACCCACGCCGGCGCCAGGCGAAGCAGCCTGGTCGCGCGAGATCGTGCCCGATCCGGTGCTGCTGTTCCGCTACTCCGCGCTCACCTTCAACGGCCACCGCATCCACTACGACCGTCCCTACGCGACGGCCGAGGAAGGCTATGCCGGCCTCGTAGTGCACGGGCCGCTGGTCGCCACGCTGCTACTGGACCTGCTGCGCCGCCATGCACCGGAGGCCGTGGTGACGGATTTCGCCTTCAAGGCCGTGCGCCCCATCATCGACGTGCATCCCTTTAGCGTGCATGGCCAACCGTCGGAAGACGGCAAGACCATCCGGCTGTGGGCGCGCGACCACGAAGGCTGGCTCGCCATGCAGGCCACGGCCACGATCCGCTGAACCCTCCTCATCTTCCACGACCATGCTCGACAAGACCAGCTCCAACAACCACCACGAGATCCGCGACGCCGTGCGCGATCTGTGCCGCCAGTTCCCGGCCGAGTACCACCGCAAGATCGACGAGGAACGCGGCTACCCCGAGGAATTCGTCCACGCGTTGACAAAGGCCGGATGGCTCGCCGCCCTGATCCCGCAGGAGTTCGGAGGGCCCGGCCTGTCGATGGCCGAGGCTTCGGTCATCATGGAGGAAATCAATCGCTCTGGCGGTAACTCCGGCGCCTGCCACGGCCAGATGTACGTGATGAACACCATCGTGTTCAGCGGCACCGGGCAGCAGAAGGCGCGCTACCTGCCGAAGATCGCCGCCGGTGAGCTGCGCGTGCAGTCCATGGGCGTGACCGAGCCCACCACCGGCAGCGACACCACCAAGCTCAAGACCACGGCGGTGAAGAAGGACGGCCGCTGGGTGATCAACGGCCAGAAGGTCTGGATCTCGCGCGTGCAGCACAGCGACTTGCTGATCCTGCTCGCGCGCACGACGCCGCTGGACCAGGTGCAGAAGAAGAGCGATGGCCTGTCGTGCTTCATCATCGAGCTGGACAAAGCTGTCAGCAACGGGCTCACCGTGCGTCCCATCCTGAACATGGTTAATCACGAGACCAACGAGTTGTTCTTCGACAACCTCGAACTGCCCGAGGATGCGCTGCTGGGTACCGAAGGCAAGGGCCTGAAGGTGATCTTCGACGGCCTGAACGCCGAGCGCACGCTGATCGCCGCCGAGTGCATCGGCGACGGCTACTGGTTTCTGGAGAAGGCGCGCGACTATGCGGGCGAGCGCAAAGTGTTCGGGCGCCCGATCGGGCAGAACCAGGGCATCCAGTTCCCGCTGGCCGAGGCGTTCATCGAGCTGGAGGCCGCCAACCTGATGCGCTGGCGCGCGTGCGAGAAGATCGATGCGCGCCAGAACGCGGGCACCGAGGCCAACATGGCGAAATACCTGGCGGCGAAGGCCAGCTGGGAAGCCGCCAACGCCTGCCTGCAGACGCACGGCGGCTTCGGCTTCGCTTGCGAATACGACGTGGAGCGCAAGTTCCGCGAGACGCGCCTTTACCAGGTGGCGCCCATTTCCACCAACATGATCCTGAGCCATGTCAGCGAGCATGTGCTCGGGCTGCCGCGGAGCTTCTGATTTGCCACGACCCCTCGATGGCATCACGGTCGTGTCGCTGGAACACGCCATCGCCGCGCGTTTTTGCACCCGCCAGCTCGCCGACCTGGGCGCGCGAGTGATCACGGTGGAGCGCCCCGGCGTGGGCGACTACGACGATCGCAACCAGGGGCTGGCTTCGCACTTCGTGTGGGTGAACCGCTCGAAGGAGAGCCTCGCGCTTGACCTGAAGCAGCCTGAAACGATTGCTGCCCTGAAGGACCTGATCGCCAAGGCCGACGTGCTGGTTCAGAACCTCGCGCCCGGTGCCGCCGCGCGCAAGGGGCTGGGTACGAAGATTCCCTTGACCGCCGTCGGGCCATGAGCAGTCGTCCAGCAGAGACCTAGGGTAGCCAGAAAGCGGCATTGGAAGGCCACGACCTCAGCCTTCGCCCCCGAACATGACCGCCCCTTCATTGCAGCGCAAATAGGACCTGATTTCGGCTGGTATAGATGCTTCATCTGCCTCCAGGACGGTCGCCGCCCGCAGCTGCTCGCGTTGGAACGCCTGACCACCTTCGCGCATAAAGGCAATCCGGGCGGAGGTCTTGATGAACTTGCCCACCCAGAGGCCGCCGGTGTAACGCGCCGCGCGCATCGTGGGCCTTCTGACCGCCACGAACCATCCGGCCCTAGGCGTTCTTCTTCGCCTCTGCTGCAGCGGCCGCCGCCAATCCGCCGGCCGATGTGAACTCCCCGCCTTCCACGATCACGATCTCGGCCTCCCCGAAGGGCGGCAACCGATGTTGCCGCGCCGTCTGGTACTCCGGCGACTCGTAGCAGTCGATGGCGGCTTGCATGGTCGGGAACTCCAGCACCACGAAGCGGTTGAAGCCTTGGCTCCCCTCGGCGATGTGGAACCTGCCGCCTCGGGCCAGAGGTCGGCCGCCGTGGCGAGCGACGATGTCGGGTATCTGCCGGGCGTAGTTCCAGTAGCGCTCGGGGTCGAGGATCTTCGAGCGGGCGATCCAATAAGCAGACATGCGAATGCGTCCTTCTTTCACTCCGGGCGGCTGCCGGGCAGCAGCCAGCGCGGTCGTTCGATGGCGTCGAGCATCAATGCGTCGGCGCTGCGGTTCTTCAGTGGCGCGGCAGCAGCGCGCGCCGCATCGACGAATTCGCGGGCAGGGAGCCCCCTGGCGCCGAGTTCGCGCGCGATGTCATTCGTCAATTGGTCCATGCGGGCATCGAGGTCGCGCGCATCCTCTGCATCGAGGGTGACGAAGCGGCAGCCGGCCGCCGCGAAGTCCGCGCGCGCGATGGCGCCCCCGACGCCATAGAAGTATTGCGCTTCGGCCTGCGACTGCGCGCGCAACCAATCGTTCAGCACGACGCGGAGTTCACCCGGCAGCGCATCGTGGAAGCGCCGCGCCAGTCCGAACTCGAGGTTCATCATCGACACGCCGATCTCCAGCCTGACCGCCGCGTGGCGACCGACGCCGAACACCTGGGCGGAGCCATCGGCCAACGACACGAGGTCGACGTCGCCGCCCATGAAGGCCGGCAGGAGGTCCACCGAGCGCAAGGCAACGGGCCGGCCACCCAGCGCGGCAGCAATGCGGGTGTCGATGCCGGCGTTGGTGCCGATCTTCAGTCCCCGCAGGTCGGCCAGGCGCTCGATCGGACGCCGGGCGAAGAGGTGGTAAGCCCCCGTGGCCTTCAATCGGCCGAGCAGCACGCCGGCGCGTTCGAACTCGTCGCGCAGAAAGGGCGCGTAGAGCGCTTCGGAAGCCGCCGTGGCCACCTCCGTATTTGGAAACAGCTTGGGCAAGGCGAGCAGTTGCGCGAGCGGAAAGCGCTCGGGTTCCCACGAGGTGTAGCACGGCGCGAAATCGGTCCGGCCGTCCACCAGCGCCTGAAAGCCCTCGCGCGCCGGATGCGCGGATTCACCCCAGGCGGCCGTCACGGCGATACGCCCGTTCGCCATGGCGTTCAGCACCGCGAACGAGGGCTCGAAAACGCTGGGGACGACCCACGCATCCGCCGTGGGATGCGCGCTGGCGCGCATCACGACGCGCGCGCCTTTGCCCGATGCGACGAGCGGCCTGGCGTAGGCGCCGCGCAGCCAGGCCTCTGCGATCGCGTGGCGTTGGCGCGCTTCCTGCAAAGTCGGCGGCATCGTCACCCCAGCTCGAGTTGCTTGAGCACGGCGCTCATCTCGCGCCGCTCCGCGCCCAGGCGTTGCGCAAATTCAGCAACGCTCATCGGCCGCACGTCGAGGCCGGCAGCGGCCAGTGCCGCCGAGGTGGCCGGGTCGCGCAAGGCCTCCTGCAGCGCGGTGTGCAGCGTGGTGCGCACCGGTTGGGGCAGGGCGGGAGGGCCGAAGAAGCCGATCCACGGCAGGTAGGTGAATTCGGCGACGCCGGCCTCGCGCAGTGTCGGCACCGACGGAAGCTGGGCAGACCGCGTGGTGCCACCCACCACGATCGCCTTCAACCGGCCCGACTTGACGAAGGGCATGGCGACCGGAATGGCGATCCAGGTGGCGGCGATCTGGCCCGCCACCACGTCGGCCACGGACTGTGGACCGCCCTTGTAGGGGACGTGCGTCAGGTCGGCACCGGTCGACTTCTTGAGCATCTCCATCGCCACGTGCTGGGGGCTGCCCATGCCGACCGAGCCATACGACAGCGATCCGGGATTGCGATGGCTCAGGGCGCTCAGCTCCGCCAGCGTCCGCACCGGCAGGCCCGATGACACGACGAGCACGCTCGGCAACTCGGCCACCATGCCGATCGGCGTGAGCTGGCCGACGTCGAGCGAGGGACGGTCCTTGAGATTGGGCACGAGGCAGACCAGGCCGTTGTTCAGCGCGCCGATCGTATAGCCGTCCGGGCGCGCATTGAAAACCTTGGAGGCGCCCACGAGGCCTCCCGCGCCCGGCGCGTTCTCGACCGGCACCGGCACGCCGAGCCGGTCTGCAATGCGCTCGGCGACACGCCGGCTCGCAACGTCCGAACCGCTGCCGGCCTGCAGCGAGACGATCAGCGAGATCGGTTTGGCGGGGTAGCCGGCGCCGGCGATCGACGGCGCAGCCGGCCAGGCCGACAACGACAGCAAGGCCAGCATCGCTTGCCGGCGATGCGGGCAGAACGTCGGCCCTGCGCGGCCCGACGACCCATTCGCTCTTGCACTCATCCAGTCTCCTTGGTGTTCACCCGGTGTTCGGTCGCCGTTGCGCCTGGCGGTCGGTCAACCTGCAGTGCGCCGCATGTCGCTTTCCCAATCGATGTCGCGCTCTTCGATCTCGAGGCTGCGAAACACCGCGTCCGCGCCACTGAGTTCGTCGAGGTGCTCCCCGCGTTTCAAGGCGGCGATGATGGCGGCCTCCTTCGCCACGCGGGCGCGCGCAGCCTCGATCACACGGGCAAAGGTGTGCGGTGCAATGGCGATGACGCCGTCGCCGTCCGCGACCACGATGTCGCCCGGGTGCACGGTGATCCCCGCGCACGCCACCGGCACGTTGACCGCGCCCGGTCCGCGTCGTTCGGGGCGCGAGGGCGAGATGCAGGTGGACCAGATCGGCACATGCATGGCGCGCAGCGCATCCACGTCGCGGATCGGGCCGTGCACCACGACACCTGCGAGCTTCTTGTGCAGCACATAGGTGCCCATCATTTCGCCGAACAGGGCACCGTGCGGGGCCCCGCCGTTGCTCAGCACGACGACCTGGCCCGGCGCCGCCAGCCGCAACGCCTTCTGCACCATCAGGTTGTCGCCGGGATCGCAATAGGCCGTGACGGCCGGGCCCGCCATCCGCAAGCCGCGCTCGAGCGCACGCATGGCGGGATTCATGAGTGCCCGGCGGCCGGCCAGCGCACCCATGGCTTCGTGCAGGTCGGCGACGCCGAAGGGCGCGGCATCGTTGCAGTCGCAGCGCAGGGCGGCGGATGGGAGGCGTGTGTAGATGATGGAGGATTGCATGTCGAGGTGGCCTGCGCCGGGGTCGGCACGTGCATTCGACTGTGGCCGCTGCAGGCGCCGCGCGCTTGTTCAAAACCACCGGGCGCTTGGCGTTTTCGCACGCGCCGGTTCGGTGCCGGGCGTGGGCGGGTTCAGGCCGGCGCCACCTCGTCGTGCAAGGGCGCGTGGTGCAGCCGCCGGTACTGGCCGGGCGTCATGCCGGTGTAGACCTTGAACCGCTTGTTGAAGTGGGCCTGGTCGAGAAAGCCGGAGTCCTCCGCCACCTTGAGCATCGGGATGTCGGTGTAGGCGAGCAGCTGCTTGCCGTGCTCCAGGCGGATCTCGTCGAGCAGGTGCTTGTAGGTCTTGCCGGTTTCCTGCTTGAGCAGGTGCGTCAGGTAGGTGCCGGTCAGGTGAACCTCGGCCGCGACGTCGCCGAGCGTGATGTTGCGGCGGAAGTTCTGCGCCAGATACGCCATGGCCGCACTGGCGCGCCGGTCGATGACGCGCTGTACCGCGCCATCGCGCTCGAGTCGCTGGAACTCGGGCAGGTACTTGTCGCCGACCTGGGCGAGCAGCAGCGTCAGCTCGGCCCGGGCACGGGTCGCATCGAAGATGCCGCGCCGGTCGCTGGCTTGCAGCATGCGCTGGCAGCGCGCACGGGCCTCGGCAGTCTCTGCCGCATCCAGCACGTAGCTGCATCGCGGCTGGAAATAGAAAGGCGCGAGCTCGGGCAGCTGCATCAGCTCCGCGTTCCCATGCGCGGACTCGTCGGGCAGCGCGACGTTCTGCCGGATGAACTGCGCGCTGAAGTAGATCACGTAGCACTCGGCTTCGGCCGGGAAGGCCACGCGGTGCACGGTGTAGGGCGGCACGAAGAAGATGCTGCCGCTGCGCGCGTGGTGGGTGCGCCCGGCAATCTCGTGCGTGGCCGTGCCCGCGGCCACGAAGAAGACCTGAAAGAACGCATGTCGATGCGGCGCCATGTCGCGCTGGGCATCCGCGGTGCTGCGGACCCCGAAGCCCGACCAGCAGAAGGTCTTCTGCGCCAGCGTGAAGGTGGGCACCACGCGGCTGAGCATGGACGAAGCGGGCTTGGCGAGCATCTCCCGCTTGTAGCGAAGCGGCGGCATCCGGCAATCCGGCGTTTCCCGCACCTTGGCCTACGCGCCGCCGCGTTCGCGCGGGATCTGCCGGATCGGGCCTTTGCGCACACTGAGATTGAGCAGCCGCAGGCAGCTGTAGACCGTGCCCAGCGCCGGCACGTCGATGCCTTGGCGCCGTGCCAGTTCGAGCAGCACCCCGACGATCGGTTCGAGCTCGAAGGGCCGGCCGGCCTGCACGTCCTGCAACATCGACGTCCGGTGGTACCGGCTGCTGCGGGCCCGTGCAAAGGCGGCCTGCGCATCGATGGATTCGGCCAGTCCGCAGGCGCGCGCGACGGCCATGGCCTCATCCATCATCGCGCGTGCCAGGCGCTCGCCCTCGGGCTCGTCCAGCACCTCGCCGAAGCCCAGCTGCGACAGTGCACCCAACGGGTTGAAGGCCACATTCACCAGGAGCTTGCGCCACTTGTCGGTGCGGATGTCGTCGCTGAGCACAACCGGCAGCTTCGCGCCACGCATCAGCTCGAGCGGGCCGCGCGATGCATCGGACCCCCGGACGACGTCGCCCAGCGCGAAGCGGTCGCTGGCGACGGTGACTTCGACCAGGGCGCCCTCGGCGGACAGCGAGAGTCCCTTGGTCACCACGCAGCCTGCGATGCGATCGAGCGGCAGCGCGGCCTCCGCCAACCCATCCGGGTCGACGGCCTGGAGCCGCAGCGGCGGCGCATCGGTGCCGAGGTACTGCCACCAGGGCAGGCCGTTCTGCGGCAACAGGATGATCGCGTCGCGGGCGTGCGCCGCGAACTGCTGCGCGGCCAGGCCCAGGTCCTGCGCCTTGACGGCGAACACCAGAAGGTCCCAGCCCCCGGGTGGCGGCACCGCGGCACTGCAGCGCAGCGACACATGGCGAGCATCGTGCGGTGGGTCCAGCGGCTGGAGCGTCAGGCCGCCCTGACGCACCGTGCGTTCGAAGGCCTCGCCCTTGCCGTGCAGCACCACGTCCGCGCCCGAGAGCTGCAGGCGTGCAGCGAGGTAGCTGCCGATGGGTCCCGATCCGATGATGAGCGTGCGCATGGGATCAGCCGCTCAAGCGATGGAACCGCCGCCGTCGACCCGCACCGTGGTGCCGGTCGCGAAGCCGCTTGCGGCGAGATACACGATGGCGCGGGCGACGTCCTCGGGCACGCCGACACGGCGGACCGGCAGCGACGATCGCGCCGCGGCAAAGGCAGCGGCCTTCGCGGCCTGGTCCGCGCGGTCCCACAAGGGCGTCTCGATCAGGCCCGGCGAGACGGTGTTGACGCGCACCGGCGCCAGCTCCAGCGCCAGGCCACGGCCGAGCGCATCCAGCGCGGCGTTGATCGCGCCCTGCAGCACCATCTTCGGGTTGGGTCGCACGGCCAGGAAGCCGGAGACGAAGGTCAACGAGCCGGAAGGCGCAATAGGTACCGCCTGCGCGATCCGGTAGGCGCCCCAGAACTTGCTGTCCATTGCAGCACGGGCGTCGGGCAGGGACATCGTGCGCACCGGGCCGGTGGGTGTCCGGGCCGCGGAGACCACCACGTGGCCCCAGGGCTCGTGGTCCGTCGCGAGCGACGCCACGTCGCTGTCCACCGTCGCGTCGACCACCAGGCCGGTGCAGCCGATGGCCTCGGCGGCCGCCTGCACGTTCGACGGGTTGCGCGAAGCGATGGTGACGCGGGCTCCCGCCTCGACAAAGGCTTGCGCCGCAGCCAGGCCAATGCCCGAACTGCCGCCAACCACCAGCACCCGCTGACCGGAGAAATCGAACAAGGCCATGCTTCAGTCGATCCGGATGTTGCGATCACGGATGACCGTGCGCCAGCGCTGGTAGTCGCGCGCGATGATGTCGCGGAACTCGGCCGCGCTGGTGCCGGTCGCCTGGACGCTGAAGTCGGCGAGCTTCCTGCGGATCTCCGGCAGCTGGACGATCCTCCGGAACTCGCTGTTCAGCCTGTCCACGATCGGCTGCGGCGTGCCCTTGGGCACCCACACGCCGTGCCAGCCGACCATGACGAGCTGGGGGTAGGTCTCGCTGAGCGTGGGAAGGTTGGGAAAGGCGGGGTGCCGCTGCGCATCGGTGTAGGCCAGGCCACGAACCGAGCCCGCCTTCACGTAAGGCAGCATCACGGCGCTGACGTCGACGAGCACCTGGATATTGCCGGAGATCAGGTCGGTCACCGGTGGCTGCTTGTACGGCACCTGCGTCATCTGGATGCCCGCCGTGCCGGAGAGCATCTCGGTGAGCAGATGATGCGCCGACCCGGCGCCGTAGCTGCCGTAGGAGAGCTTGCCCGGGTTCTTCCTGGCGTACTCCACCAGTTCGCCCAGCGTCTTCACCGGCAGCTCATTGTTGACCGTGAGCACGTAGGCCACGGTGGAGGTCTGCGTCACCGGTACCAGGTCCGTCAGTGCGTTGAACGACAGCTTCGGATAGATGTGCGGATTCATGGTCGCGGTCTGGTTGATGCCGAACAGCACCGTGTAGCCGTCCGGTGCCGCGCGCGCCACGTACTCCGCGCCGATGTTGGTCGAGGCCCCCGGCCGGTTGTCCACCACGATCGGCTGCCCCAGCGCCTCGCCGAGCAGCGGCGCGAGCATTCGCGCGACGATATCCACACCGCCGCCCGGCCCCTGCGGAACGATCAGCTTGATGGGGCGCTGCGGCCACGCGGCGCCTTGCGCGACTGCTGCCAGCGGCGCGAGCGACGGCAGTGCGCCGGCGGCCAGGCCGGCGACCAGGGCGCACCTGCGCCGGCTCGTGGGTTGATCGATTGCCTTCTTCATCAGTCTTGTCTCCGTCGTCGTTCGTGTCGTCGTGGTCGGGTCGTCGCGTGGCGCCGTGTCGCGCAGCACGGTAGGCCTCAGTGGTCGTCCTCGACGTGCTGGTAGGCGAAATGCTTGGCGCTCACCGGTGCCGTCATGCCGGCGGCGCGCGCTTCTTCCATCGGAAAGTTCAACTCCACCTTGACGCCGTTGGGATCGAACAAGAACACCTGGTACAGGCCCTGGTCGTTCACCTGCCGTTCCTTGAACTCGGCACCGCTACGGCGCAGGTGCTCGACCATCTCGGCAAGGCCCGAGCAGCGGAACGCCACGTGGTCGATCACGCCCGTGCCGCTGAGCGCCTGCGACTGCTGCCCCAGGTACGCCTTGCGGTTGTCCGATGCCTTGGCGCCGCCGTGCGTGATGTGCAGCACGTCCTTCTCGCCGATGTACATCCACTGCACCGGAAAGCCGAAATCGGGCGTGGGGCCGCGGCGCAACAGGAGAACGCGCTCGTACCAGTCGATGGTCCTGGCGAGGTCGCTGGTCTGCAGCAGGTAGTGTTCGAGGTAGTGAAGCGGCATGCAATCTCCGTGAGGGTTGCCGCATCGTAGGGATCAGCCTGCCGCCGCCCTTGTCTGAATCGCGGAGGGTCTTGTCGATTTCCCGTTCGCTGGCGCGATGCCCGTGGCGGGCAGGAGGCGCGCTCCTGGCGGGTGTATTCAGAGCACGAGCGACATCCGCAGGCCGAGGGCCAGCCGATCTCGGGCCGGTGTCCGCGGAACGCCTCCAGCCGCGGCATCAGCCATTCCTGCGTGAACGAGCACATCGCTGATGACCAGCGTCTCGTGTAGTCGTCGAAAGGCTTGCAAACCTCGAC
The DNA here is from genome assembly GCF_901827205.1 of Variovorax sp. PBS-H4. Taxonomy (NCBI): domain Bacteria; kingdom Pseudomonadati; phylum Pseudomonadota; class Betaproteobacteria; order Burkholderiales; family Comamonadaceae; genus Variovorax; species Variovorax sp. PBS-H4. Next base: position 2,205,204 of record NZ_LR594675.1, read on the forward strand.
GAGGTTACGGACGAACGCTTGGTCGCCAAGCCGCCCGGTGATTCTTGACGCGACTGTCTGGTCGGAATGCAGCGACGCAATCAGGTCGTCCCGCAGGCTGTTGAGGCTGCTACTCGTGTGGCTTCAAAATGTTGAACTGGACGGCGTCGTCGAACGTCTGCTGCTGGCGTCTGTCTCATGCGGCACGGCTTCCCAGTGCAGCGATGATGGTTGCAAGCACCTTCGGGCCCACCTTGGCGGCCACATTCCTACTTCTGAATTCGGTCAAGGCATCGCGCTACGCCGTCTCGGCAAGCCGTGAGACGAACGATCGGCCTTCAACACCATAGGCTTGAGCCTCCCCCGGCGTCAGTCGCACGACGATGTCAAAGCTGACCGCCGAGTAGCTGCAGTTCACGTCGAGCAGCAAGTCGTTGCCGTCCTGCAGCAAGAACCATCCCTGAGGCTTAGAGTCGATGATTTCCATGATGGGTCTCGTCCGATGTACTGGGAGACGACTGTGAAGGTCCGGTCCTGGCCAAAGACGTGGGAAAACATGTTGGGTCCTTAGGCAATTTGGAAGCAGCTTCGAGTGGCCCGCCTCCAGTCATCGTAGGTCATTCGGTCCGTTTTCTGGATGGAGGCGCCACGGTACCAGCCGAATCATCTGGGGCGGAGCAGAAGCCAATTCCAGGCAACAAAGAGCGCGATGATGAGGAACGCCAAGCCTTGAGCTCGGCGGCATAGCCGCTTTCCCTCATCGTCGTACTTATCGGTGGCAAAGGACCACCAGAAGAGCCATCCGACCAAACGGTCTTGGCTCGTGGCGCATTCGCTCAAGTGCCCTTGCGCACGTTGGCCCATCGCGACATAGGCCACGCCGGCTACAAGCTAAGCGGTAGCAAGAACTCCGACTAGCCAATTCTGCATTCGCCTTCCCTCCAGGTCAGGGTTGTGCCCCTGCCGCGTCGTCGGAAGTCTGCTTCTGGCGCGAAGATTTCGCTCCTGTCCCCAGCGATGCTTGGGAAGCAGCGGCGCCTCGCACTTCGCACATCGCTTGGGAAAGAAGAGAACGCGGGTCGTGCAGGGAGTTCCACTCGTTGGCTGCGCACCGCATCTTGGGCCCAGTGTCCGCGCATTTATGGGGTTCCCTGAGACCTACGTTCGTGCTCGGGGTGACGTTGTTTGGGATTTCTCGGGCCCCTGGTGCCTGAGCCGGTCCCCTGGGAGGCCACAACTGGCGTGGGTAGCTATTTGCGCTTTTATTGAGCCAGAACAGCGGCTGTTCTAGGTCAATAAATGACCGAACAGCTCAATAAATGCGCAAACAAGCTAATAAATGCGCAAACAGTCGGGGCTCCGACGTAGCCTGACACGAGAGCAGAGAACGTGACGAAGCCGCGCCATGTACATCGAAGCGAAGTCGGAGGTCGGATGGGACAGCGCTGCCGATCGGCCCAGTCACTTGCTCCAAGCCAGGCGCGCGCCGGTGCATAAGCCTATGCATGGTCCAGATGATTGCGGAAGCTCCAAGCGCTGGACCGTGAAGTCCGCTTACAGAACTGGCCGCTGCCCGTTGCGAGCTGATGCAGCGTCAGGTGATGGATTAGTTCCTGTAGAGATGCGAGGAGATCCCCAAAAAACTCTGGCCTGCGTCTCGCAGGGAAAGTGTGCCGATTGGTCAGACGGCGTTTACCGTTCAGAAGGAATGGGAGGGCTGCACTTGGAGTGTTCCCTCCGTCGAAGCTCTCGTTCCGCCCTCCGGTGGCGCGCAACATCCGCAATGCCGATTGATCTGGAGATCTGCGACGTCCCCTTTGCGATGCTACCGCTCGACATCAGGATGTACTGGCACTGCGCCAGGACGCAGATCCGGCGCATCGCTGGCTGCGAAACGTCATGGTCGCGCTCTTCGGCAGTTCGCCGACGGCCAGTTCTTAGGTGTTTGGCCTTCGCTGCCCGAACACGAAGCCAGCAACGGCCGCCCCCGATTTCTTCCTACTCGATCGCCTTGCCCATGTCCTCGACCACCTTCTTGGCGTCGCCGAAGACCATCATGGTCTTGTCCATGTAGAACAGCTCGTTGTCCAGCCCGGCATAGCCCGCGGCCATGCTGCGCTTGTTCACGATCACCGTCTTGGCCTTGTAGGCCTCCAGGATCGGCATGCCGTAGATCGGCGTGCCCTTGGTGAGCGCGGCCGGGTTCACCACGTCGTTGGCCCCCAGGATGATCGCCACGTCGGCCTGCGCGAACTCGCCGTTGATGTCCTCCATCTCGAACACCTGGTCGTAGGGCACCTCGGCCTCCGCCAGCAGCACGTTCATGTGCCCCGGCATGCGCCCGGCCACCGGGTGGATCGCGTACTTCACCGTCACGCCCTTCTCGGTGAGCTTCTGCGCCAGCTCGTTGACCGCGTGCTGCGCGCGCGCCACCGCCAGCCCATAGCCGGGCACGATGATCACGGTCTCGGCGTTGGAGAGCATGTAGGCCGCGTCGTCGGCGCTGCCGCTCTTGACCGGGCGCTGCTCCTGGGCCGCGCCCGTGGCCGTTGCCGGCTCGCCGCCGAAGCCGCCCAGGATCACGTTGAAGAACGAGCGGTTCATCGCCTTGCACATGATGTAGCTCAGGATCGCCCCCGAGCTGCCCACCAGCGAGCCCGCCACGATCAGCATGGCGTTGTTCAGGCTGAAGCCGATGCCCGCGGCCGCCCAGCCCGAGTAGCTGTTGAGCATCGACACCACCACCGGCATGTCCGCCCCGCCGATCGGGATGATGATCAGCACCCCCATCACGAAGGCCAGCAGCAGCATCAGGAAGAAGGCAGTCCAGCTCTCGGTGGCCATGTACACCAGCCCCAGGCCGATGGTCGCGAGCCCCAGCACCAGGTTGAGCATGTGCTGGCCCTTGAACTGCACCGGCGCACCCTGGAACAGGCGGAACTTGTACTTGCCCGAGAGCTTGCCGAAGGCGATGACCGAGCCGCTGAAGGTGATGGCGCCGATGGCCGCGCCCAGGAACAGCTCCAGCCGGTTGCCCGCCGGAATCGCCCAGCGCGCCAGGCCGTCGACCACGTAGGCACCCTCGGGCGTGTTGCCCCCGATGAGCGCAGCCACCGGAGGCGGCGTGATGCCGAAGGCCCACGGCTCGACCACGGCCGCCACCGCGATGAAGACAGCCGCCAGACCGATCATGCTGTGGAAGAAGGCGACCAGCTCGGGCATCTGGGTCATCTCGACGGTCTTGGCGCGGTAGGCGCCGTAGCCGCCGCCCACCACCAGGCCCAGCAGCACCCAGGCCATGCCCTGGCCCCTGCCGCCGGCGAGCTGCACGATCAGCGCCGCGGTGGTCAGGATGGCGATGGCCATGCCGGCCATGCCGAACATGTTGCCGCGGATCGAGGTGGTCGGATGGCTCAGGCCCTTGAGGGACTGGATGAAGCAGACGCTGGCAACCAGGTACAGCAGCGTGACGACGTTCATCGACATGGTCAGTGGCCCCCCGCCTTGGCCGCTGCAGCAGCCGGGGCCTTCTTGTCCTTCTTCCTGAACATCTCCAGCATGCGCCGGGTGACGAGGAAGCCGCCAAAGACGTTGACCGCTGCCAGGGCCACGGCCAGCACGCCCATGCCCTTGCCCAGCCAGGTGGTGGTGAGCGCGGCCGCGAGCATGGCGCCCACGATGACGATGGCGGAGATGGCGTTGGTCACGGCCATCAGCGGCGTGTGCAGCGCAGGGGTGACGGTCCAGACCACGTGGTAGCCCACGTAGATGGCCAGCACGAAGATGATCAGGTTGATGACGGTATGGGATACCGGGTCCATGGCTTTCTCCTCGTTCGGCTTGTTCTTACTTGCGGGTGAGCTGGCCGTCGCGGCTCATCAGGCAGGCGGCGACGATGTCGTCTTCGAGATCGATCTTGAAGCCGCCCTCCTTGGGGAGCACGAGCTTGAGGAAGTCGAGCACGTTGCGCGCGTAGAGCGAGGAGGCGTCGGCGGCCACGAGGGCGGGCAGGTTGGTCTCGCCCACGAGGGTGACGCCGTGCTTGACGACGGTGCGCCCGGGCTCGGTCAGGGGGCAGTTGCCGCCTTGGGGGGCGGCGAGGTCGACGACGACGGAGCCGGGCTTCATGGCCTTGACCATGTCCTCGGTGACGAGCACGGGGGCGGGCCGGCCGGGGATGAGCGCGGTGGTGATGACGACGTCGGCCTGGGCCACGCGCTTGGCGACTTCGGCTTTCTGGCGATCGAGCCAGCTCTGGGGCATGGGGCGGGCATAGCCGCCGACGCCTTCGGCGGCTTCCTTTTCTTCCTGGGTCTCGTAGGGCACGTCGATGAACTTGGCGCCCAGGGACTCAACCTGCTCCTTGACGGAGGGGCGCACGTCCGAGGCCTCGATGACGGCACCCAGGCGCTTGGCAGTGGCGATGGCCTGCAGGCCAGCGACGCCGACGCCCAGGATGACGACGCGCGCGGCCTTGACGGTGCCCGCAGCGGTCATGAGCATGGGAAAGAAGCGCTGGTAGCGGTCGGCGGCGATCATGACGGCCTTGTAGCCGGCGATGTTGGCCTGGGAAGAGAGCACGTCCATGCTCTGGGCGCGGGTGGTGCGGGGGGCGGCTTCCAGCGCAAAGCCGGTGAGGCCGGCCTCCGCGAGCCTTTGCAGGCCCTGGGCATCGAAGGGGTTGAGCATGCCCACCACCACGGTGCCAGGCTTCATGAGCGCAGCCTCGGCGTGCGTGGGTGCACGCACCTTGAGCACGAGCTCGCAGGCAAAGGCGCCAGCGGCATCGGTGATCTCGGCACCGGCACCCTGGTAGGCGGCATCGGTGAGCGAGGCAGCAACGCCGGCGCCGGACTGCACACGCACCGTGTGCCCCTGCGCGACAAGCTTCTTGGCCGTCTCCGAAGTCACGGCCACTCGGGTTTCGCCGGAAATCGTTTCTGCAGGTATGCCGATTTTCAGTAGGGAGTAAGCCAAGCCACTTCTCCTTTCATGGGGAACCCCTCGAATGGTGAATAAAGAAAGGGCGCGCCGAGAGTGCCGTGCCGCATCTCTGCGCCGCGTTACAGGGCACATGAAGGGGGAAGCCGCCCACCCTCTAGAGCGTGCCTACCAGGTGGCCTCCTTCGACGACCACTTCCGTCCCGGTCATGTAGCGGGACGCTTCCGAGGCCAGCAGCAGGAGCGGCCCCTGAAGGTCATCGAGTTGACCAAGCCGACGCTGGGGAATCCGGCGCACGAGTGCCAAGCCGGGCTCTGACTGCCAGAAGTCCTTGTTGAGCTCGGTGTAGAGGTAGCCTGGAGCGAGGGAATTGACGCGAATGCCGTGTCGCGCGAGTTCCAGCGCGAGACACTTGGTGAGCTGAATGACGCCGGCCTTGGAGACCGCATAGGGAAGCACGCCGCCGGCCTGGCGCAAGCCAAGGATGGATGCGACATTGATGATGGAGCCGCCGCCGCAGTCCTTCATCAGACTCGCGACCGACTGCGCGACGAAGAACATGCCCTTGAGGTTCGTGTCTACGACGTCATCCCAGTCCGTCTCCGTCTGTCCATCCAGCGCGCTTCCTTCGTGGACGACGCCGGCGTTGTTGACCAGGATGTCCAGCGAGCCGATCGCGGCAATGGATCGGGAACACGCCTCGACATCCCGGACGTCCAGCGAGGCGATAGAAGCGGTGCCGCCTGACGAATGGATCATCGCTGCGATCGTGTCCAGCGCTTCGGTGCGCCGAGCAGCCAGGATTACCTTGACGCCGTGCGCCGCGAGCACGCCGGCAAAGTAGGCGCCCAATCCGGAAGAAGCGCCGGTGACCAGCGCCGTCTTGCCCCTGAGGTCATCAAAAATCATGCCGTCATTCCTCGCGAATTGCCCTGGGCATCAGGTCGTATGGGTGTTTCCATCCAGGAAGCCGCTTGATCCGGTCGGCCCATCGGGCGATGTTCAAAAATCCCTTCCTGTCGAAGCGCGCATCCTCTTCGTAATACAGGTAGCCCGCCATCGAGATGTCAGCGATCGTGGGGGAGGCGCCGACGATGTATTCACGGCCCGCAAGGTGCGCGTCGACGATCTCGTAGGCCGCTTGTGCCTGCGCGCGCAGGTGCGCGGTCAAAACCGACTCATCGGCGCCTCGAAGTCCGATCATGAAACGGAGCGTGGCAAACGGAGGCGTGAATCGATGGTTGTCAAAAAGCAGCCAGCGCAGGACCTCATCCTGTTCCATTTGGCTTGCCGCTGAGTACATCCCCGCTTCCCGGGAAAGGAAACTCAGGATGACGCCGCTTTGCGAGATCAGCCGTCCATCGGGCAACTCGAGCGTGGGAAGCTCGCCCATCTCATTGGTGGTCTGGCGAAAGGCGGATCTTGATGGCTCATCGAAGAAGTCGACGAACACCGGCGACCAATCCGCGCCGACCAGGTTCAGCATGAGGGTTGCCTTGTAGCTGTTTCCGGACTCGCCACGGCAGAACAATCGATATTTGCCCATCATTGGATTCCTGATGCGAGGACCGAGGGTCACTGCACTGGATGGGTGCGGCCGGTGTGGCTGCAAAGAAAGGCGCGCGCCGTGTCGGCCAGCTCGCGCGCGAAACGCGCATCGAGGTGCCCATGACCCATCAGAAGTCGGAAGTAGACGGCACCATAGAGCATGTCGAGCGCGATCTCCACATTCAGCTCGGCAGCAAACTCTCCGGATGCCATGCCGCGTTCGACGACCTCACGAACCGCCGCGCGCCGGTGCTTGAAAAAGCCCTCTCGAAACGCATCGCGCAGTACCGCGTCGGTCTGCCCCTCTGCCAGGATCTCCGCGACCATCTGGCCGAGCTCGCCCCGGTATTGCTTGACGAGCAATGCCAGGTGCTTGGCCATCGCATCCATCGCCGATGCAGCATCCGGTGTCGGGGTACTCGGCAGCATCAGCTTGATGAAGGTGTCGATGACCACGGCATTCTTGTTGGCCCACCACCGATAGATGGTGGCTCTCGCAACCCCTGACTCCTGCGCGATCGCATCTATCGTCAGGTCTCGTACTCTTGTCTTTCCGAGCAAGGTGCGAGTCGCGTCCAGCACGGCAACCCGGGCCTCCTCGCTGCGCGGGCGCCCTGGACTGCGCGTGCCCTGTGGATTGATGGGAGACGAAGCTTCGTTCATAAGAGATCCTGGTCGCGGACAATGGGAATATTCTGAACGCCGGTAGCTGGTGCCGGCATTCAACCGCCCGGCGGTCGAACAAAAATGGTCGAACCGCTTACATGCTTCGATGCCTCGGTCATCAGGAAGTGCGCCAGACCGATGATGTCTTCTGGCTGCCCGAGGCGACCACCTGGATAGGAAGCAGCGATACGCTCCATGTACTCGGAGGTCATGTTGTCGTTGGCCATTGCCGTGTTGGTAAGGCCCGGTGCTATCGCCGAAACAGAGATGCCGTGGCCGGCAACTTCCTGGTGCAGCGTGTTCGTGAAGCTGGAGATCGCAGCCTTGGCTGCCCCGTAGGCTGCCCCTCCAGGCGTGCTTCGGACGCCTAGCGCGGACGTGAAGTTCACGATGCGCCCGGCTCCTTGCTCGATCATCCGAGGTAGCACTGCGCACGAGAACAAGAACGTCCCCGTGACGTTCACCGTGAAGATCCGATTCCAGTCTGCCAACGTATGATCCTTCACCAAACAGCGGTGGAGTTGACCCGCATTGTTGATGAGGGCGTCGATACGCCGAAACCGTCCTATTACGGCTGCGACGGCCGCCGTTACGGAATCTTCGAGCGTGACGTCGCAATCGATCGCGACGCCTTTGTCGGGGCCTATTTCTTTGGCGACGGCATTGGCAGCGGAAAAGTCTCGGTCGACGCATGCAACCATGGCCCCTGCCTGGCCCAGGCCCAACGCCATGGCCTTGCCGATGCCGCCCCCGGCTCCGGTGATGATGACGACCTTGTCGTGGATCGAGAAATTCGCGGCTCGATAGTTCTGCATTGGGGTCCTTCTGTGAATGACGGTCGGCCTTCTCGGACCGTGATGCTGCGGTGCTGTCTGGGCGAACTAGAAGGCCACGGCGGATGCGCCTTTGAGTGCAAGTCGTGCTCTAGCCTCCTCGGGAGAAGCAATCTCGATCCCGAGTGAGTCCAGCGTGGCACGGATCTTCTTCACCTGTGAGGCATTCGAAGGGGCAAGCGTGCCTTTGCCGATGTAAAGGCTGTCTTCCAGACCGACGCGCACATTGCCACCCCTGAGCGCGCCGGACGTGGCGAGCGGCATTTGGCTGCGCCCGGCCGCCATGACGGACCACTCGTAAGCGTCGCCGAAGAGTTTGTCGGCGATGTGTCTGGCGTGATTGAGGTTGTCGATGTCCGCCCCAATGCCGCCCAGAATGCCAAAGACGGTCTGAACAAAGAGCGGTGGCTTTACCAGCTTTCTATCGAGGAAGTGCGCCAGCGAGTAGAGATGGCCAATGTCGTAGCACTCGAACTCGAAGCGTGTCCCATGGCCATCCCCGAGTTCGTGGAGAATGTATTCGATGTCCTTGAATGTGTTGCGGAAGATTCCGTCACGGGATCCTTCGAGATAAGGCGCCTCCCAGTCATGCTTGAGGTCCTTGTACTTCTCCAGCATCGGAAAGAGCGCGAAGTTCATGGAGCCCATGTTCAGCGAACACATCTCCGGCGACGCACGTCGTGCGGCTGCGAGCCGTGCGTCTAATGTCATCCACTGCGCGCCGCCTGTCGTGATATTGATGACTGCGTCGGTGCGCTCCTTGATTGCCGGGAGGAACTCCATGAACGTTCGGGGGTCTGCCGACGGCTGGCCGTTCGCGGGATCCCTGGCATGCAGGTGCAGGATCGCCGCGCCAGCCTCGAATGCCTCGATGCCACTGTGGGCGATCTCCGCGGGCGTGATGGGCAGGTGCGGACTCATGCTGGGTGTGTGGATGCTTCCGGTCACGGCGCAGCTGATGATGACCTTCTTTTGGGGGGGGTTCACTTGGGTTCCTTTTTGGACGACCGCGGTTCCGCGGCAGTCTGGGCACGTATCACTGCAAGGGAGAAAACGGAGCGGGGACGTAGATGGCCGTCTGGGCGCGCTTCATCCACTGGAGCGAACCACGTGGAGGCCACCAGCCTTTGGCGAGAGCGTCGGCGCGGACGGCCTGGCGCTGGTCCAGCGAGGTGTACGGCCAGATATGCACGATCCGCTTGGGTTCCGCAAGCGCGTGCATTACGATGACGAGCGGCGACAGCGAGATGCGGTCGGGCACCGCGGCCTGCCAGGAGGCAATTGAGGCGGGCAGGGATTCCGGATCCTCGTTGAGGTGATAGGTCCGGATCTCGTAGAAGCGGCCTAGCTCGCCCTTCACGACCGGCTCGATGCCGGGGAAGCTGGCGTAGGCGTCCTGCTGGACTGCGACCACCTTTGTAGCGGCGTCCGCAGGGAACCGGAGCTCCGCACCTCCCAGTGGCTCAGCCTCCATTGCCTCGGCCGATCGGAAGCTTCGCAGCACTGCGATTTCGTTGAGAAGTCCGACTTCCGCGACCCAGCAGCCGATCAGTGAAGCCGCCTTTCGCCTAGCAAGCGCCTTCTCTAGCGCGCCCAGCACAGCTGCCACACTGCCAGGGACGCATTCGATTGTGGCCAGATGGAAGATCATTTGGTTTGCAAGGTGATTGGTTGGGTTCAGAAACTCGGCATGCACTCAGGAACGCCAGCGCAGCAGGTGCGCTTCGCAGCGCTGAAGCAAGGCGTTCGTGACGAGGCCGATGAGTCCAAGTAGCGCGATGCCGGCAAACAGGTCGGCTGATTGGTACGATCTTCCGGCCAGGAGGATGGCCGTTCCAAGGCCCGGTTGACCCGAGAGCATCTCGCCCACGATGGACAGGATCAGGGCGATCGTCATCGATACCCTCATGCCCCCCAGAATGTCCGTCACGGCATTCGGCAAGCCGATCTTCAATACGTACTCCAGCTTGCCAAGCGCCAGCACCCTCGAGACCTCCTTGAGGCGCGGGTCAACAGATGCGAAGCCATGGACGGTGGCTAGAAGGGTGGGCCAAAGCGAACCGAAGGCAACCACGCCTATCACCATCCCGGGAGTGAGGCCAAAGAAAACGATCGCAACGGGGACGACTGCTGACGCTGGCAGGGGGCGTACGAACTCCAGCAGGGGGTTCAGGTAGAGCGCCCCTTCTTCCCAGACACCTAGCAAGGCGCCGATCAGCACCGCGATCAGGCTGGCGAGCAGCCATCCCCAGATCATCCTCATCAACGTCTCAATGGCTTGATGTGCGAGGTCGCCTTCGGTGAATCCCCAGTGAAGCGCGTCGAAAGCGCCTCGCGGCGTTGGCAGATAGATCTTGGGGACGAGCCCGCTTGCAGTGGCGGCATGCCAGAGCAGCCCCAGGAGCACGAGCCCGCCGAGCGCGAATGAGAGTCGGGCGAGCACCTTCATCGCGCTTCCTTTGCAAGTGCATTGCCGACGCCGAGGCCCGCCAGGAGATGGCGCTGGACGGCGACCAGCGCGGAGTTCAGCAGCCAGCCAAGCAGGCCGACCCAAAACAAATAGGCGAGCATGTCGGCTGGTTTGAGCGCTGTCTGGGAAGTCACAAGGCCGTAGCCGAGGCCTTGGGGATTGGCCACGATTTCGACCGTTACCGCGACGACCAGCGCAAGCCCGATCGCAAGGCGGAGCGCGACGATCAGCCGCGGCGCTGCGGCCGGCAAGAAGATCTTGAATACTCTTTGGGCCGTTCCGAGTTGCAGCACGTCCGCCACCTCCAGCAAGCGTCGGTCGACGCCGGCAATGGCGCTTTGCGCGAGGATCAACACGGGCCAGAAGGTAGCGAAGCCGACGATCGCACTTTCCATCTTCACTCCGAAGCCAAAGGCCATCATGGACAGCGGGATCAAGGCGACGGAGGGCATCGGCCTGAGCAGCTCGATCGGCCAATTCAGCAGCCGCGCGGCATTTGGCGACACGCCGAGAAGCAGTCCACCCGCAAGCCCCAACAGCGCACCGTAGCAAAGGCCCACCCCGGCGCTGACGATGGTTTGGAGGGTCCTTGTGAGCAGCACGCCATTGGTCAGGAGTTCGGCGATGGAGGCCACCACGTCGCTCGGCGGGACCAAGGTGTCGCTGGAACTGGCCCAGGTACGCGCCGTGAGCTCCCAGATCACCACGAGGCAGACGGGAACGACAAGGCCTTTGGCTATGCTCATGCGTGCTCCCCCTGCATCAGTCCGTAGAGTTCCCTGCGCATGCGCAGGAATTCCGGATCTTCACGTGTGGTCAACTGATGGCGCGGCCGTGGAAGGGGCGCATCGACGATCCGCTCGATGCGGCTAGGATGTGACGCAAGCGCGATCACTTCGTCTCCCAGATAGATGGCCTCTTCCAGGTCGTGCGTTACGAACATCACGGTGATGTGCCGCTCGGCAGCAATGGCCAGGATCTCGTCCTGCAGCGATTGCCGAGTCATCGCATCGAGTGCGCCGAAGGGCTCATCCATCAGCAGCAGGCGTGGCTCTTGCGCCAGGCAACGGGCAATCTGCACCCGCTGCTGCATGCCACCGGACATCTGGCTGGGAAACTTCTTCGCGTGATCGCGAAGTCCAACGGTCTTGAGCAATGCATGGATCCTGTCGGCGCGCTCGGACATGGGCACTTTCGCGGCTTCAAGTGCCAATGAGACGTTCGCGTAAACGTTTCGCCACGGGAGCAAGGCCCGGCCATAGTCCTGGAAGACAACGGCCATGTCGCGCCTTGGCCCGGCCAGCGGCGCGCCGCCAAAATCGATGGTGCCGCTCGACGGCGCCACCAGGCCTGCGGCCACGCGCAATACGGTGGTCTTGCCGCAGCCCGAAGGGCCGATGACACATGCAAACTTGCCACTTGGGATCTTGAAGGAGATCCTGTCGAACACCGGCCGACCCGCGTAGGCGACGGAGACGTCGCGGAAGGTCAGCGTGGCCGCGCCTTCTGCGTTCTTGCTATTGCGCATAGAGGCGTCCCACATCCACGCTGTTGCGCAGCATTCCTTGCTCGCGCATCATCTTGATGGTCTCTTCCAGCGCGGGCCGGTCAGACGACGTCATGAGTTGCGGCATCGGAATCCGATTTGCAAGATCAGGCGGCATGCCCGTGAACTTGGCGATGTAGGCCTTGGCCTTTTCTGGATTGGCTTCGGCGAAGGCGACGCCTCGCTTCAGTGCGTCCCTGAACTTTGCGATGGCCTCTGGATGCGTTTTGGCGTAGTCTCGAGTCGAGATGTAATAGAAGATGGGAAGCGGGCGCTCGAAGTTGGAGACCATCGGCGTGACTACATAGCCGATGCTCGCTTCGTTCATGCGTCCCAGCATCGGTTCAGCGGTGACGACGGCATCGACGCTGCCGCCGCGGATCAGATCGGCATGCTGGGGAAAGCCGCTTTCCACGAACGTCACCCGGCGCTGGTCGACGCCATTGAGGCTCAGCCACTTGCGAAACCATACGTGGAGGATCGCGCCGACACCGGGAACCCGACCTTCTTCCCGAGGAAATCCTGGGCCTTCTGGATACCCGAGCCGTTTCTCGCAAAGACAGCAAAGTTCTTGCTGGTCTTCGCGCCGACACTTCCCTCTGCAATGATCACGAGGTCCAGGCCACCATCGACAGCTTGCAGGAAAGTGGTGGTCGTGATGGTGGCGATCTGGACTGCCTCGGATTGCAGTGCCGGTGGCATGGATGGATTGAGTGGAATCAGCTGCAGCTCGACCGGAACGCCGGCCTCCTTGAAGTAGCCTTCAGCGCTCGCGGCGAAGGCACCGGCGATCTCGGCAGTCGCCACATGTCCGAGCACAACTTTTTGCTGCGCGGACGCGGGAGGTGCATAGATGCAATGACCTACCGCCACGGAGGCGAGGAAGGCAAGAACTCTTGATCTCATGGTTGTCTCCTGATGGTTCGGCTTGGTCGGCCAGGTCGAGCGCGAAAGGGCGGTCAGAGTTGCGGCAGCAAGATCACCTTGCCCTTGCGGCCTTCAAGTGCTGCGTGGGCGACTGCGGCTTTGACCTGGCTCATCGGATACGTCGCCTCGACCTCCACATCAATGACGCCGCTTTCGATCAGTCCAGCGATGACGTCGTAGACGGCATTCCGCTCTTCGACGGTCGATGTCTCGAACCAGTGTGTGAACCAGTAGCCACGAAGCGCGACGTTCCGGAAGACAAGATCCGCCGCGTCGATCTGACAGGACGGTGATGACAGCAAGCCGTAGGTGACGACAGTGCCACCGTTGGCAAGACACCGCCCCAGTTTCGCGGTGGCCTGTCCCGCGACGGCGTCGAAAGCCAGCTTGATGGGCGTGTTCCCCGAGGCTGTCTGGACGCGGTCTGCCAAGTCGGAGCCGTCAACAACGACCGCGTCGGCACCAGCTTCCAGCACGCTTGCGCATTGGGATTGGCTGCGCACGATGTTGATGGTGCGCATGCCCATATGGCGCGCCAGCTTGACGACGTTGTGCGCGACCGCCGAGTTGCCGGCGTTCTGCAGCACCCAGTCGCCGGGCTCGAGTGCCACAAAACCTTTTAGCAGGTGCCAGGCGGTCGCGGGGTTGACTGCCATCATGGCCAGCTGATTGACATCGGCATTGGCGGGGAGGGGGCGCAGGCCGACGGATGGGGCCTTGATTCGCTGGCACCAGTTGCCTCGGCCAGCGAATAGCGCGAGCACACGGTCGCCGACCCTGAGGTGATCAACACCGGTTCCCAGTTCTCGCACCTGACCGACCGCTTCGCCTCCGGCCATGCAGGGAAGAGGCGGCGGCTTCGAACCGAAACGTCCCTGGAAGTTGAGCAGGTCGGACGGATTGATGGGCGCTGCAAGGATGTCCAGGATGACCTCCCCTTCACCTGGTGACTCGGGCTCGGGCGCGTCGACGATCGACAGCAGGTCCGGATCGGTGCCGAAGCCTAGGATTTGAACGGCCTTCATGTTGTCTGTTCTTATGTGGCGGGAGGGTGTGCTCGCAACTGAGCGGTCAATCTGCGACTCGAACGATCGTCTTCCCCAGGTTCGCGCCGCTGAGCATTCCGATGAACGCAGACGGCGCGTTCTCCAGTCCGTCAACCTGATGTTCGCTGTACTGGATCTGGCCGGCCTTGAGCCAACCTGAGAGGCGAAGAAGCGCTTCGCTATTGCGGGACTGCCAGTCGCCGACGAGAAAGCCTTCAATACGGGCGCGGCTCGTGAGCAGATATCTCATGCTGCGGGGGCCGAGATCGGGTTCGACGAGATTGGACTGGGAGATCTGGCCGATGATCACCACGCGTGCCTTGAAGGCAAGATTGCCGAACACGGCTTGCGAGATGGCGCCCCCAACGCCGTCGAGATAGACGTTCACCCCTGCGGGGCAGAGCTTGGTGAGTACCGAGGCGAGTTCGGGTGTCTTCTTGTAGTTGATGACGTGGTCGAAGCCGAGAGTCTTTTGGCAGTATTCGAGCTTGTCGTCGCTGCCGGCGATTCCGATGACGATACAGCCGGCGAGCTTGGCGATCTGTCCCGCGAGCTGGCCGACCGCGCCGGCTGCGCCAGAGATGACGACGACATCGCCGGAAATTGGCCTGGCGACATGGAGTATCGAGAAGTAGGCGGTGAGCCCGGGCATGCCGAGGACGCCGAGTGCCGTCGATGGCGGCGCCAGGTCAGGATCGACCTTGCGCAGCGAGCCTGCGGCGAGCACCGAAAGCTCCTGCCAACCGCCGGGCCCTTCCACGATGTCGCCCTTGTTGAAACCGGGCGCAGCGCTCTCGAGCACTCTGGACACTGTCCCGCCGACGATCACCTCGCCGAGGCCGACGGGAGCTGCGTAGTTTTTGGCATCGCTGATCCGCCCCCGCATGTAGGGGTCCAGTGACAGAAAAAGTGTTTGGAGGAGTACTTGGCCTGGCCCAGGGGCCGGGACGGGCTCTTGCCTCAGTTCGAAATCTTCGACCCGCGGCATCCCGCTCGGGCGGCTCTTCAGGGTGATCTTGCGGTTGAGTTGTTGCTTCATTTGGGCCACTGGTTGGATGAAACGAGTGCAAGACGCCGGCGGGTCGCAGTTGTCAGTGTGCAGCCTCTTGCTTAGTCGCTGATATAGATACTAGTCATCTTGTATCGAAAATAGCTTGGGAGAAACCCTGGTGTGCACGTCTTCATCCGTGGGCAAGCGATTCGTGCACCGCCATGGCTGCAAGTCCATCCATTGCGTCCCTGAAGTCGACCAGCGAACAAGTCGACAGGCCTGGCGCGCGCCGCGTGCGGCCTCGGCCCCATCGGCTCCACGCTCCATCCTCGCCAGTCCGTGCCACAGCTGCTGCGCGCGATCTGCGCCGCCTGTCAGAGCCGGCGCGCGACGCTGCGCGGCTGAATCTGCGGCAACGGTCGCTCGGCGAGGCAATGAACCGTCTCGCATTGACCTTGCGCTGATGGCTTCCCTCGAGTTTTCGACAACTCCAGGAGCGACGACCATGAAGATCACCTACCGCGCGATGCAAGTGACCCGCCCCGGTTCCCTCGAACTGGCGGAGCGACCGACGCCGACGCCCGGCATTGGCGAGGTGCTGATCGAGGTGCAAGCCTGCGGCGTTCGCGGCGCCGACATCGGTGACATCGAAGGCGCTGACCGGACGCTGCAACCGCATCGCCGGTACGCCGTACGAGAACGAGAAAGCGCTCAATTTCAGCGTGCTGGCCGGCGTGCGCCCGACGATCGAAGTCATGCCGCTGGAGCAGGCCGGCGCGGCCTACCAGAAGATGAAGTCCGGTGAGGTCAAGTTCCGCATGGTCTTGACGACAGGCAATCTGCGCGAGTCTTCATGAAAGTCCACAACGAGTGAGGTGGGCAAGCTTTGATGAACACCGCCCGTACGCGCCGTCGGTGGCGGCAGTGGTGGATCGCTTCGGCGAATCGAGCGGCCATGCGGCCAGCGATGCGCTTTGATTGGGGCACTTGTCCTGCGTGCGAAGTTCCATGTCCAGTGCGGTCCCCGCTGCTGGCGAGCTGCGTGATCCCGGGCTTCAGCCAGAACGGACAGCACTTTCCTGGCTCAGGATCAGGCCGGATCTTTATCAAGTTTGGATCCCGAGCGAGAGGAACGCACAAGATGCTACTGCGCGACAACCAGCTTGCCGCCTCGGATTTGGTAGATCGTCACCGAGCCATGCAGATTGTCACCTCGCGCGTCGAACGCGATCGGCCCGATGACGCCGGTGACCGTCACGCCCGGTAGTTTCGGCCCGTAGGCGGCAGGGTCGGTAGACCCAGCTCGCTTCATGGCCTCGACCAACACCATCACCGCGTCGTAGGCATAAGGTGCGAACACGATCACCTCGGCCCCAAAGCGTGCCCTGAATCGCTGGTTGAATGCCTCGAAAGCGCCCATGGCATCGCGCGGGGCGCCCGCCTGGGTGCAATAGGCTCCCTCATTGGCCCCCGCCGCAAGCTTGCTCCATTCCCCAGTACAGACTCCGTCGCCAGCGATGAATCTGGCATTCACCCCGAGCTGCTTCATCTGCCGGTTGACCAGAGCCGCCTGCGCGTCTGCGCCGGCATAGACGATCACGTCGGGCTTCAGGCCTCGCAGAGTGGTAAGAATGGCCGAAAAGTCGGTCGCGCGATCCGTACCGAACTCTCGCTTGAGCACGTTGACCTGCAGTTTGCCAAGGTTCGCAACCACTTCATCAGCCAGTCCCTGGCCGTAGGCCGTGCGATCGTCGATCACAGCAACTGTTTTCGCCTGCAAAGTGCGCGAGATATAGCTGGCGATTCCATTGGCTTGTTGCACATCGGTGGCCATGAGCCGTGCGGCATACCGGTAGCCGGCACGCGTGTACTGAGGGTTGGTAGCGGCGGGAGCAACCTGTGGGATGCCGGCGTTGTTGTAGACGCGGGCCGCTGGGATCGTAGTACCCGAGTTGAGGTGACCAACGATTCCGTTCACTTGCATGTCGGCAAGCTTTTGCGCCACGTTGGTGGCGGTGGCAGGGTCAGCCCGGTCGTCCTCAACCACCGCTTCGAAACGGACCTGGCGCCCGCCAATCACCAGCTTCTGTGCATTGAGATCCTCGATGGCGAGCCGCGCGCCGTTCTCCATGTCTTTGCCGAGATGGGCGATCGCGCCGGTCAATGGCGCGGCGACGCCGATGCGCACGGGTGCGTCCAACGTCTGGGCGCTGGCGACAACAGCGGTGGAGATGACAAGCCATACGAGGGCGTGGGGGACGCAGTGTTTCATTCGTGGCTCCATCGGCATGTGATTGGGAAGCAGCCCCGCCCAAGTGCCGCGAGACATGGGTTAGAGTATGCCGTCCAGACGGAATAAAGTTCGCCGTTTCTCCTGGCTGTAGCCTGTATGGGCGAACGAAACATGCGCTATTGCAATGGTTTCGACCGGACTCTTTCTTTGCACGCGACGCCGCCATGGCCAGAACAAAATCCGAAAACTTCGACGACATCCGAGCCAAGATTCTCGATGTCGCAGCATCGCTCTTCGCGAAGAACGGTTTCCGCAACACGAACATCATTGATATCGGAGCGGCCTGCAATGCATCGAAGTCGCGCATGTACCACTACTTCCCTTCGAAGGAGGCGATGCTCGCGGAGATGTTGGGCGAGCACGTAAGCGCACTGGTGTTGATTGCCTCTGACTTGGTCTCCGCGCCGCTGGATCCACGAGCGCGACTGCGCAATTACTTTCTTGCGCATTTGAAGTATTACTACGAACAGCGCGACCGTCACACCGTTCTGATCGAGGACGTGTACCACCTGCCCGACGAAGTGCGCGCGCAAGTGAAGGCGAACGAGCAGAAGTTGGTCGGCTTGCTCTGCTCGCTGCTGCGCGAGATCAACGCGCAAAGATTCAAGGATCGACAGGCTGCGACCACGCACGCGATGCTGATCTACGGCATGCTGAACTGGACCTACACCTGGTACCACCCGACGGGTCGCCTGAGTCTGGAGACCCTTGCCGATCAGGCGACCGACATGTGCCTGCACGGAATTGTGTAGCGCGCACCTGGCGCTGCACCGGACGCCATTGCCGGCCCAGTCAGTAGGCGCTGTGCTCTGCAGGCTGCCGGTCACATGTTGAGCCGCGAGGGCGGCAATTAAAGCCAAGCGTACAGGCGACAAGACACGACACGGCAAGACGGCTGCTGCATCGACGTGCCGGGCTCTTTTTCGTCACTCGCTCGATCCATGGTGTATCAATAGCTACGGGTAAGCCCTAGCTAACAAGAGATCACCATCTCAATTTATATTCCGTCCGGAAGGTAAATAAAAGAGATGACCGAGATTACCAGCACCTGCGGCTTCCTCGAGCAGCACTTCGACGAGATCGAGGAGGGCGCGCGCTTTCGTTCGCGCGGACGTACCGTTACCGAGGCGGACATCCTTCAGTGGTGCGCACTGACCGGTGATTGGTATGTGCTGCACACTGACGCGCACCATGCGGCGCAGACGCGCTTTGGACAGCGCATCGCACCAGGCCTCATGCTCTTGGCGTATGCGGCGGGCCTGGGCATCCCGCCCGCGGCGCCGGCGATCGTTGCGAACTACGGCAGCGACGTACTGCGCTTCACTGCGCCGGCCTTCATCGGCGACACCATCCATCTCGAGGCCGCCGTGCTCGAAAAGACGGTGAAGCGGGCAGGAACCGACGGCGTGCTGCGGCTGCAGTGGAACGTCCACAACCAAAACGGACTGCTGCTGATGGCCAGCGAGTTGCGCATCCTGATGGCGTTCCAGGGAGCTTCGCAATGAGCGGCTTCACCTTCAGCGATGCGGTGCGGCTAACGCTGGAATTGCCGGTTGCGGTCATCGCGATCGAACGGCTCGCCGCAAAAAACAGCCTGCGCCTGGATGAGATGACTGCGATCGCTGATGCAATCGGCGAGGCCGTATCGGCCGGTGCGCGCGTGGTGTTGGTGCGCGGTACGCGCCATGCCTTCTGCGCCGGCCGGGACCTTAAAGACGCGCATCCCGACAGCGATGACACGCTCGCCATCCTGCGCGATCGGATCAACCCCGTGCTTGCCGCGGTGCGCGACTGTCCGGTGCCGACGATCGCCGCAGTACAGGGTCCTGCACTGGGTTTCGGGTTTGGACTGGCGCTGGCCTGCGACATCGCGCTGGTCGCCGACGATGCCCTGCTCGGCAGCCCGTTCCGCAACATCGGCGCGGTGCTTGACTCGGGCGGCCACCACCACCTGCGCGAACGCGTCGGGCCACACCGCGCGGCCGAGCTGATCTTCCTGGGGCGCCTGTTCTCGGGGCGCGAAGCCGCGGCCATGGGGCTCGTGAACCGCAGCGTGGCCGCCGAGGCGCTCGACGAGATCGCGTTACGGATGGCGCGTGAGATCGCGAGCGGCCCCACCGCAGCCTTCGCCGCGTCGAAGCGCATCCTGTCGCGCGCCCGTTCTTTCGAAGAGACGCTCGAGCTCGAGGCGATCGCCCAGGCCGAGGCGCTGGCCGGGCCTGATGGCATCGAGGGCATCGGCGCCTTCCAGCAGAAACGCAAGCCGCGCTTTATCGGACGCTAGGCGATGAGCATGCCCCACCTTGCCGGCGCCGCGCGTTCGCCCCGCGCCCACTTTCTCGCCGCGTTGGCCGAAGGCCAGCTGGTTTACCAGTTCGACCATGGCACGGGCCGCGCGGTCTTTCCGCCGCAAGTCGTGGGTCCGGGCGGTCGACCTGGAGAACTCGAATGGCGCACCAGCCGCGGCGAGGGCACGGTGCATGCCTGTACCGAGGTGCAGCGGCGCGACGGCGCCTTCAATATCGCGCTGGTCGACCTCGACGAGGGCTTTCGCATGATGGCCACCGTGGTCGACGCGGCGCCCGGCACGCTGCGCATCGGCCTGCGCGTGGCCGCGCGCATCGAGCCCTGGAACGACGCGCACCGCGTGGTGTTCGGAGCGCTCGCATGACGGCAACGAATCTGCGCGGCGCGGCCGCGATCGCCGGCATCGGCAGCACCGGCTTCGCGACGATGCCGGCACTCTCTTCGCCGTTCGACGCGATGGCCTTGGCCTCGGTGCGCGCGCTCGACGACGCGGGCCTTTCGTTGACCGAGGTCGATGGCGTGTTCGCGGCCGGGCTGCAGCTTTTCATGCCGACGCTGAGCCTGTGCGAATACTTGGGCCTGCGCCCGCGCTACACCGACTCCACCCAGGTCGGCGGCGGTGCCTTCCTCGCGCACCTGAATCATGCGCGCGCCGCGATCGCGGCCGGCCTGTGCTCGGTGGTGCTGATCGCGTACGGCAGCACGCAGAAGTCCGCGGGCGGACAATTCGCGACCCATTCCGAACCCAACCCCTACGAAGTGCCCTATGGCTACCCCGGCCCGATCGCGGCTTACGCGATGGTCGCGCAGCGCCATATGCACGAATTCGGCACCACGCGGGAACAGCTCGCGCAGGTAGCGGTGAGCGCGCGCGACTGGGCGCGGCTGGACACCGACGTGCCCGATCCCGGGCCGCTGAGCATCGAGGACGTGATCGCTGCGCGGCCGGTGGCGCACCCCTTCACGGTGCGCGACTGCTGCCTCGTGACCGACGGCGGCGGCGCGCTGGTCGTGGTCTCGGCCGAGCGTGCCGCGCAGCTGCGGCGCAAGCCGGTCTACCTGCTCGGCGTGGGCGAGGCTGCCACGCACCGCAGCATCGCGCAGATGCCGGACCTGGTGCGCACCGCAGCCACCGTGTCGTCGGCCACCGCCTATGCGCAGGCCGGCGTGGGACCGAAGGACATCGACGTGGTGCAGTTCTACGACGCCTTCACGATCATGCCGATCGTCTTCGCCGAGGACACGGGCTTCTGCGCCAAGGGCGAGGGCGGTGCTTTTCTCGATGGCCGCGCCTCTCCAGGCGGCGACTTCCCGATGAACACCAACGGCGGCGGGCTCTCGCTCGGCCATCCCGGCATGTTCGGCATCTACACCGCCATCGAGTCGGTGGTGCAGCTGCGTGGCGACGCCGGCGCGCGCCAGGTGGCCGGCGCCGAGCTCGCGCTGGCCCATGCGCCGGGCGGCTACATGTCGAGCCAATGCACCGCGATCTTCGGCACCGCCGCCACGCTCTGAACCCATTCATGACACTCCAAGCTCTGCCACAGAAACACGCCGGCCGCCTGGCTGATGCGATCGCCGCCATCGCCCGCCGCGGGTACCACAGCGCCTATCCCGAAGACCCAGCGCATCCGGTCCATGCGCGCGGCTCGCGCGAAGCCGGCGAATCGGCCGTGCGCGCACGCTGGACGCAGCGCGACGGCGCGATCCGCGGGGAGGAGCGCAGCGCCTTCGGCGCGCCCTTCGACACCGCCTATGCCGACGAGCCGGTCGATGCCGTGCTCGCGCGCGCCGAGGCCGCGACACCGGCCTGGACCGCGCTCGACCCGGCCGAGCGTGCCGCGGTAGCGCTCGAGATCCTCGAGGCGCTGCAGCAGCGCGCCTTCGAGATGGCCTTCGCCTGCATGCATGCCTGCGGCCAACCGTTTGCGATGGCCTTCCAGGCCGGCACCGCGCACGCGCTGGACCGCGCGCTCGAGGCCGTGGCCATCGCCGTGCGCGAAATGGTCGCCTATCCCGCGCGCGTGCTCTGGGAGAAACCCGATTCGCGCCGGCCGGTGCGGGTGGAGAAGAGCTTCGAGATCGTGCCGCGCGGCATCGCGGCCGTGATCGGCTGCGCCACCTTCCCGACTTGGAATTCCTATCCGGGTCTGTTCGCGAGCCTGGTCACGGGCAACCCGGTCGTTGTGAAGCCGCATCCCACGGCCGTGCTGCCGCTCGCGCTGTGCGTCGATACGGCGCGCACGGTGCTCGCAAGCCTAGGCCTCGAGGCCGACGTGGTGCAGCTGCTGGTCGACACGCGCGCTTCGCCCAAGACGAAGGCGCTCGCGCTCGATGCGCGCGTGAAGCTGATCGACTTCACGGGTGGTCCCGAGTTCGGCGACTGGCTGGAGACCCATGCGCACCAGGCTCATGTCTTCACCGAGAAGGCCAGCGTCAACGCGGTGCTGATCGAAAGCACCGACGACTACAGCGGCCTGGTGCGCAACCTCGCGCTCACGCTCAGCCTTTACAGCGCCCAGATGTGCACCACGCCGCAGAGCGTGTACCTGGCGCGCACGGGCATCCGGCTGCAGGACGGCACGGCGAAGACGGTCGAGGACTTCAAGGCCGACCTGGCAGCGGCCGTCGCCAAGCTGGTTGCCGATCCGCTGCGTGCTTTCGAATTGCTGGGCGCGATCCAGAGCGAAGCGACCGAGGAGCGCGCCGTTCATGCGGCGTCGATCGGCGAGCCGGTGTTCGCCTCGCGCCGGCTCGCGCATCCTGAGATGCCCGACGCGGTGCTGCGCACCCCGGCCCTGTACGCGGTGCCGCCCGAGGACCTCGATACCATTGCGCGCGAACACTTCGGCCCAATCAGCCTGTTGATCGTGACCGAGGACGCCGACGCGGCGCTGCGGCATGCGCAAGAGGTCACGCGTTCGCGCGGTGCGATCACCTGGTCGGTGTACTCGCGCGACGAGGCCTTCGTGCATCGCGCGAAGCAGGCGGCCGCCGATGCCGGCGTGCACCTCACGCTCGACATGACCGGTCCGGTGCTCGTCAACCAGTCGGCCGCTTTCAGCGACCTGCACGTGAGCGGCTACAACGCGGCGGGCAATGCGGCGCTGTGCGACACGGCCTTCGTGCTGCCGCGCTTCCGCGTGCTGCAGACGCGCCGCTACCTCGCCGCCTGAAGCGCGACCGCCCCCGAAGAACAAAGGAGACGCTTCATGACCGAATCCCGCAATGCGCAGGCGGCGGCCGATGCCGCCGACGATTTTCTGTCGCTCGACGAACTGCAGGCGCGCCAGGACACCAAGCTCGCCGCGCTCGGCCGCCGGCTCGCGGAATCGCCGCAATGGCAGGCGCACTTCGCGGCGGCCGGCGCCTCGCCGCGCGACCTGAAGGACCGCGCCGCGCTGCAGGCGCTGCCGCTGCTCGAGAAGAGCCACCTGCGCGCGCTCTATCCGTACCCATTGCTCACGGTGGCGCTCGAGCAGGTGGTGCGCTTCTGCGCCACCTCGGGCACCACCGGCCTGCCGGTGCTGTTCGGCTTTACGCGCAAGGACTGGGAAGACACGCTGGTGCGCCAGCTCGCGCGCATCTACCGCACGGTGGGCGTGCGCGCGGGCGACCGGGTCTACCAGGGCTATGGCTACGGGCTGTGGGTCGGCGGCAGCTCGATGGACGAGGCGCTCAAGGCCTACGGCGCGGTCAACTTCCCCGTCGGCCCGGGCCGCGGCGAGCTGATGGTGCAATGGCTGCGCGACCACCGCCACACGGTCACCACCATGTCGCCGCTGTGGCTGATGACGCTGATCCAGCAGGCGCGCAAGGCCGGCATCGACCCGCGCCGCGACTGGGCGCTGCGCGTAGGGCTGTTCGGCGGCCAGTCGGTGTCGGCCACCTTCCGCAGCGAGATGGAGGCGCTGATGCCCGAGGGCTTCCTGGCGCACAACATCTACGGCACCACCGAGGCCGGCGGGCCTGTGCTCGGCGTCTCCTGCCCGCATTCGCACGGCGACGACGAGATGCACCTGGTCAACGACGACAGCGTGCTCAGCGAGGTCCTCGACCCGCAGACCCTGCGCCCGGTGGCGCCGGGCGAGGTCGGCGAGATCGTCTTCACCACGCTCGACAAGGAGGCCTCGCCGGTGCTGCGCTGGCGCACGCGCGACCTGGTGCGCCGCTCGGCCCAGCCCTACCGCTGCGCCTGCGGCCGCCATGCCTATGCGCGCATCGGCCGCATCATCGGCCGCTCGGACGACATGCTCAAGGTGCGCGGCGTGCTGGTTTATCCCTCGCAGATCGAGGACGTGATCGCGGGTGTCGAGGGCCTGGCCAAGGATGCCTGGCAGATCTACATCGACAGCGAGCGCAGCGTGCTCGACCACATGGAGGTGGCCGTGGAGCGCGTGCCCGGCGCGGCCTGCGCGCGCGAAGACCTGGCGCGCGAGGTGCGCGCGCGGCTCAAGGCACGGCTGGGCCTCAGCTGCGAGGTGCGCTGCCACGACGAGGGTGCGCTGCCGCGCTACGAGGCCAAGGCCACGCGCGTGCTGCGGCGCAGCGCCGCGGAGGCCAGCCCGGCATGACGCACGCAACGCAACGCGGGCCCGGTCCGCTGGGCGGCCTGCGCGTGATCGATCTGTCGCATGGCACTGCGCGAGCGCGAGTTGTCGGGCGGGCCGGTCGGTCGAGGCCACGCTGTTCGACATCGGCGTCCTGCTGCCAATTGATATACCGTCTGGAAGGCGAATAAATGAACCACAACCCCATCCGAACACATGACAAGGAGAGATCCCGATGAACCCGTCCCCGACCGCCCTGGACACCGCCCATGACACCGCCGCGCTCGCGCGCGCACTGACCGCACCGCCCGAGCAGGTGCTCGCGATGCCCGATCCGCAGACCCTGATCGCCGAGATCGAGGCCGCGCCCGGCATCGACGGCGCGAACATCTTCCCGCTCGAGTGGCACGTGGAGACGCCCAAGCTCTACGACATCTACGACGCGGCGCGCGATCCGGGCTGGTCGCCGCACACGCTGGCCTGGGACACGCTGCGCGCGGAGGACTACAGCCTCGACCAGCGCTACGCCATGGCCTACTGGTTCTCGTTGCTCGCGGTGTTCGACGGCTCGGGACCGTCGGTGTTCGCGCGCGCCATGATCCACACCTACGAGAGCAAGGAAGAGGATCCGGTGCGCAAGTGCTTCTTCTCGGTGGTGCGCGACGAGATGAACCACGAAGAAGTGTGCGGGCGCGCCATCAAGCGCCTCACGCCCGGTGGGCCCCTTGGCTACGAGCCCGAGACGCCGCTCGGGCGCCTCGCGCGCAACAACATCGAGTGGCTCTATTACAACGGCTCGCGCTACTGGACCGGCTTCAAGAACGGCGTCGACAAGTACCCGCTCGCGATCCTGTTCACCTCCTTCCTGTTCGGCGAAGTGGCCTCGAGCACGCTGTTCCACGGGATGTACCAGCGCACCACCATCCCGGTGTTCAAGGAGGCCTTCAAGCGCATCGGCCAGGACGAAGGCCGCCACCTGGGCATTTGCTTGGCGGTGCTGCAGAAGCTGCTGCCGGTGCTCACCGAGGACGACAAGCAGATGATCAGCATCCAGCTGCGCGCGGGCTTCGTGTTTCTATCGGGGATCCTGCACGAGCCGCCCGAGCAATTCTGGAAGCTGCCGCCCACCTTCATTCCCGCGCAGCGCCAGATCGACGAGGTCGCGCGCAGCGCCGGCCTGGGCATCCTCACGCTCGACGAGCGCAAAGCCAACTGGAAGACGGCCGTGCTGCGCATGAAGGCCAACCTCGATCCCTACGGCATCGAGTTCCCCGCGCTGCCCGAAGTCGGCATCGAGGGCAAGGAGGTGGTGTTCGATCCTGAGAAGGTGATTCCGATCTTCTAGGCCGCATGACCTCGATGAACATGAGCCGAACGATCGTCGTCAACGAGGCCCTGCGCTTCGGCGTGCCCGAAGGCGAGATCATCCTCGACGCCGCGCTGTCGCAGGGCGTGGTGCTGCCGCACCAGTGCCGCGGCGCCTCCTGCGGCATGTGCAAGGCGCGCGTCACACAGGGCGCGGTCGACAACGGCTGGTCGCTGGGTCTCGCGATCTCGGACCAGGAGATCGCCGAGGGCTTCTGCCTGATGTGCCAGGCGCGGCCGGTGAGCGCGGAGGTGCACCTGAGCACGGTGCAGCCGATCCCGGGAGGCGAGGGCTCCGCCGTGCAGAGCTTCGAGGCGCGTGTGCTGTGCAACACGCCGCTTACGCCGCGCGTGCGGCGGCTGGTGCTGCAGGCGTGCGAGCCGGCCCGCTTCGAGGCGCAGGCCGGCGCCTACGTCGAGCTCGCGCTGCCGGGCCTGTCGCCGCACCGGCGCTACAGCCTCGCGACCGTGCCTTCGAGCGACGGCCTGATCGAGCTGCTGGTGGCGCGCCATCCGGGCGGCGCGGCCAGCGGCCACATCCACGACCTGCTGCAGCCCGGCGATAGCGTGGGCGTGACCGGGCCGTACGGCACCTGCCGGCTGCCCGAGGGCGAGGGTCCGGTGCTAGGCCTCGCGGGCGGCACCGGCCTGGCGCCGGTGCTCTCGATCATGGAGGACGCGCTCTCGAACGGCGACACAAGCCAGATGACGCTGGTGTTCTCGGTGCGCGACGACGCCGAGCTGATGTTGATGGACCGCCTCGCGCGGCTGGCCCGTGCACATCCGAACTTCCGCTACGCGCTGCTGGTGACCGAGGCGCGCAGCCGCTTCTGTCCGAAGCAGCAGTACGCGCCCTCCTGGCTGCGCGAGAACCATGGCTCGCTGGCGGGCGCACGGGCGGTGATCGGAGGCTCGCCGGGCTTCGTTACCGCCTGTTCCGACACCTGCATCGCGTTGGGCATGGCGAGCACGGCGATCTCGGCCGACAGCTTCACGCCGGTGGCGCAGACCTAGCTTTTCGATTTTTTCCCGGCACGACAGACACATAAAAGGAGACAACGATGATCAAGATTGCAAAGGCCCGCTTCCGGGCTGCCGCCTTCGGCGCGGCACTGTGCTTCGCGGCGCTCTCGGGCGCGCGGGCGGACATCAACGTGGGCGTGGTGGTCTCGGCCACCGGGCCCGCGGCCTCGGTGGGCGTGACCCAGCAGCGAACGGTAGCGGTGCTGCCCGCCACCGCGGGCGGCGAGAAGATCAACTACATCCTGCTCGACGACGCCTCCGACACCTCGACCACGGTCAAGAACGTGCGCAAGCTGATCTCCGAGTCGGCGATCGACCTGCTGATCGGGCCGAGCCTCACGCCCAACTCGCTGGCCGTGCTCGACGTGCTGGTGGAGAGCGGCACGCCGATGATCAGCCTCGCGGGGTCGGGCGCCATCGTCGAACCGGTGGACGATCGCAAGCGCTGGGCCTTCAAGACGCCGCAGAGCGACACCCACATGGCGACCGGCATCGTCAAGCACATGGCCGACAACGGCGTGAAGCGCGTGGCCTTCATCGGCTTCAACGACGCCTACGGCGAAGGCTGGTGGCGCGAGTTCGGCAAGCTCGCCGAGCTGCGCGGAATCGAGGTGGTCGCGAACGAGCGCTACACGCGCACCGACGCCTCGGTCACCGGGCAGGTACTCAAGCTGCTGGCCTCGCAGCCCGACGCGGTGTTCATCGCGGCCTCGGGCACGCCCGCGGTGCTGCCGCAGGCCACGCTGTTCGACCGCGGCTACCGCGGCAAGGTCTACCAGACCCATGGCGTGGCGAACAACGATTTCCTGCGCGTGGGCGGCACCAAGCTCGAGGGCACCTTCGTGCCGGCCGGCCCGGTGCTGGTGGCCGAGCAGCTGCCCGACAGCCACCCGGCGAAGAAGCCCTCGCTCGAATTCATCCGCAAGTACGAGGCGCTGCCCAATGCGGGCCAGCGCTCCACCTTCGCGGCCTACCTCTGGGATGCGGCGCTGATCCTGCAGGACGCGGCGCCGCGCGCGCTCAAGGGCGCCAGGCCCGGCACGCCCGAATTCCGCAAGGCGCTGCGCGACGCGATCGAGTCCACGCAGGACCTGCATGCCACCAACGGCGTCTACAGCCTCGGGCCCAAGGACCACATCGGCCTGGATCAGCGCAGCCGAGTGATGGTGCGCATCGAGAAGGGCAGCTGGAAGTACATCCCCTGACGCGCGGCGGACCCGACAGATCATGGACATGCAGATCTTCGGCCTGCTGGTGCAGGACGGCCTCGCGAGCGGCGCCGTCTACGTGCTGCTGGCGCTGGCGCTCGTGATGGTCTTCACCGTGACGCGCATCGTGTTCGTTCCGCAGGGCGAATTCGTCAGCTGCAGCGTGCTGACCATCGCGGCCTTCCAGCAGGGCCAGGCTCCGGGGCTGGCGGTGCCGGTCGCGGCGGTGGCCCTGCTGGCCTGCGGCATGGAAACCGCCGAGCGCCTGCGACAGCGCAACCTCGCGGGGCTCGGTGCCCGGCTCGCGCTGCTCGGCGCGCTGCCGCTGGCGGCCTGCGCCTTCGCCTGGTTCGGCGTCGATGCGCGCTCGCCGGCCTGGATGCAGACGGCCGCTGCGGTGGCGCTGGTCACGGTGATGGGGCCGCTGATCTACCGCACGGTGTTCCGGCCGATGGGCAATGCCTCGCCGCTGGTGCTGCTGGTGGCGGCGATCGCGCTGCACTTCGTGCTGGTGGCGCTGGGCCTGTACGTGTTCGGGCCCGAGGGCTCGCGGCTGCCAGGCTTCGAACTGCCGGCCGGCCTGCTCGCGGGACTGCCGGTGGCGCCGCAGACGCTGGCGGTGGTGGCGGCGAGCGCCGTGCTGGTGGCCGTGTTCTTCGCCTTCTTCGGCCACACCCTGAGCGGCAAGGCGCTGCGCGCCACCGCCGTGTGCCGCGACGGCGCGCGGCTGGTCGGCATCTCGCCCGACCACTCGGGCGAACTGGCGCTGACCATCGCCGCCTTCATCGGCGCGGTCTCGGGCGTGCTGATTGGTCCGTTCACCACCATCTACTACGACTCGGGCTTCCTGCTCGCGCTCAAGGGCTTCGTCGGCGCGATCGTCGGTGGTCTCTCGGGCTACGTCCTCGCCGCCGCGGGCTCCCTCGTGGTGGGCCTGCTCGAGGCCTTCTCGTCCTACGGCGCGAGTGCCGCCAAGGAGATCATCGTGTTCGCATTGATCGTGCCGCTGCTCTTGTGGCGTTCGCTGGCCGACCCGCATTCGCAGGAGGCTTCATGACCTTTCGTTCCTGGGTGCTCGCGGCCGTCGCCGTGGCGGCCGCCGCCGGCGTAGCGCTGTTCGCCTCGAGCTACTACGTCACGCTCGCGAGCTTCGTGCTGCTCTACGCCACGGTGGCGCTGGGGCTCACCTTGATGACCGGCTTCGCGGGCCTGATCTCCTTCGGGCAGGCGGCCTTCGTCGGCATCGGCGCCTACGCGGCCGGCTACCTCGCGGTGGCGCACGGCGTGCCGGGCTGGGCCACGCTGCTGGCCGGCGTCGCTCTCGCCACGCTGGCGGCCGCAGCCATCGGCGCGCTCACGCTCTCGATGGGCGGGCACTACCTGTCGCTGGCCACGCTGGCCTGGGGCGTCGTCGTCTATTACGGGCTGGGCATCGTCGAGCCGCTGGGCGGCTTCAACGGCTTGTCGGGCACTCCCGCGCTGACGCTGTTCGGCTTCGACTTCGCCTCGGAGCGTTCGATGTTCTGCCTGATCGCGCTGGGCTTCGCGCTCGCCTTCTGGCTGGTGCGCAACCTGCTCGATTCGCGCCTGGGCCGCGCGGTGCGCGCGCTGCGCGCCGGCGGCGACCTGCCCGAGGCTTTCGGCGCACATGCGTTCCGGCTCAAGGTCGCGGTGTTCTGCACCGCTGCGGGCTTGGCCGGCATGGCGGGCTGGCTCTACGTCTACATGCAGCGCTTCCTCAATCCCACGCCCTTCGGGCTGCAGATGAGCATCGAGTACCTGTTCATGGCGGTGATGGGCGGCGTGGGCGCGTTGTGGGGCGCGCTCGCGGGCGCCGGCCTGGTGGTGGTGCTCAAGCAGGTGCTGCAGGATGTGCTGCCGGCATTGCTCGGCCGCTCGGGCAACTTCGAGATGGCGGTGTTCGGCCTGCTGATGCTGCTGATCCTCGCACGCGCCAACGCGGGGCTGTGGCCGCTGCTCGCGCGCTGGACGCGTGCAACGCCCGCCGCGCCGCTGCGACCCGTGCCGCGCGGCGAACCGGCCGTGCTGCATGCGCCCGCGGGGCGCGCATCCGGCGCGCCGGGCGAGGTGCTGCTGCGCGTCGACGGTGCCGAGAAGCGCTTCGGCGGGCTGGTGGCGGTCAACCGCGTCTCCTTCGAGGTGCGCGGCGGCGAGATCGTCGCGCTGCTCGGGCCCAACGGCGCGGGCAAGAGCACGCTGTTCAACCTGATCACCGGCCTGCTGCCCGCCAGCGCCGGCGCGATCACGCTGCGCGGCCAGCGCATCGATGCGCTCGGCGCGCGCCACGTGGCCGCGCGCGGCGTGGCGCGGACCTTCCAGCACGTGAAGTTGGTGGCCGACATGAGCGTGCGCGACAACGCGGCGCTCGGCTGCCACCTGCTCGGGCGCGATGGCTGGCTGCGAGCCATGCTGCGGCTCGACCGCCGCGAGGAGGCTGCGATCGAGGCCATGGCGCTGGCGCAGCTGCGGCGCTGCGGCCTCGAGGACCTCGCGGACGCGCCCGCCGCCAGCCTGCCGCTGGGCAAGCAGCGCGTCCTGGAAATCGCGCGCGCCCTGTGCGCCCGTCCGCAGCTGCTGCTGCTCGACGAGCCCGCAGCGGGTCTGCGGCACCAGGAGAAGAAGACCCTGGCCGCGCTGCTCAAGCAGCTGCGCGGCGAGGGCGTCACCGTGCTCATCGTGGACCACGACATGGAATTCATCATGGACATCGCCGACCGCCTGGTCGTGATGCAGTTCGGCCAGAAGATCGCCGAGGGCGAGGCGCAGGCGGTGCGCGACGACCCGCGCGTGCAGCAGGCCTACCTCGGGAGCGCGGCATGACGCTGGAAGCCCGCGCCCTGTGCGCCTTCCATGGCCGCATCCCGGCGCTGCACGAGGTCGACGTGGCGGTGCCGCCCTCGGGCATCGTCACCGTGGTCGGTCCCAACGGCGCCGGCAAGTCCACGCTGCTGGCCGCGCTCATGGGCCGCCTGCCGATGAGCGGCGAGGTCCGGCTCGACGGCACCGACCTGCGCTTCGTCTCGCCCGAGCGCCGCGTGGCCATGGGCCTGGCGCTGGTGCCCGAGCAGCGCGACCTGTTCGGCACCATGAGCGTGGCCGACAACCTCGAGCTCGGCGCCTTCTGCTGGCGCCGCGCGGGCCGACGGGCGATCGCGGCCGAGATGGGGCGCGTGTACGCGCTGTTCCCGCGCCTGGGCGAGCGGCACGCGCAGCTCGCGCACACGCTCTCGGGCGGCGAGCGGCAGATGCTCGCGCTGGGGCGCGCGCTGATGGCGCGCCCGCGCATCCTGCTGCTCGACGAGCCGAGCCTGGGGCTTGCGCCGCTGGTGGTGCGCGACATCTTCGCGACCGTGCGGCGGCTGCAGGCGCAGGGCGTGGCGATCCTGCTGGTCGAGCAGAACGCGCGCGCCGCCTTCGAGGTGGCCGACCATGCCTACGTGCTCGAGATGGGTCGCGTGAGCTTGCAGGGGCCGGCCGCCGAGGTCGCGCGCGATGCGCGGGTCGCCGACAGCTACCTGGGGCGGGCTGCGGCGCCCTTGGCCCCTGTCGAATCGATGCCGCCGGTCAAGCGGGTGGCCTGAAGGAGATCCTCGATGAACGAAGCATCCCTCGCGCCGCGCGCGCGCCCAGTCGCCGCTGTGATCCGCCAACTGCGCGGACGCTTCAGCGATCGCTGCGCAACCGGCCAGGCGCTGCGCGACCAGCACGGCAAGGACGTGTCCTTCCACCCGCTGCATGCGCCCGACGCGGTGGTGTTCGCCGAATCGACCGAGGAGGTGTCCGCCATCGCGCGGCTGTGCCACGCGGCCTCGGTGCCGATGATCCCGTTCGGCACCGGCACCTCGTGCGAAGGCGGCGTCGCGGCGCTGCATGGCGGCATCTGCATCGATCTTTCGCGCATGAATGCCGTGCTCGAGATCCACGAGGCCGACTTCGATTGCCGCGTGCAGGCCGGCGTGACGCGCAAGCAGCTCAATGCGGCGCTGCACGGCAGCGGCCTGCATTTCCCGATCGACCCCGGCGCCGATGCCTCGATCGGCGGCATGGTGTCGACGCGCGCCTCGGGCACCAACGCCGTGCGCTACGGCACCATGCGCGAGAGCGTGATGTCGCTCGAGGTGGTGCTGCCCGACGGCGAGGTGGTGCGCACCGGCGGCCGCGCCCGCAAGTCGGCCGCGGGCTACGACCTCACACACCTGTTCACCGGTGCCGAGGGCACGCTGGGCATCGTGACCGAGGTAGGCCTGCGGCTGCATCCGCTGCCGGAGCAGATCGCGGCCGCGCGCTGCGGCTTTCCCGATCTGCGCGCGGCCATCGACGCGGTCACCGCGATCATGCAGACCGGGGTGCCGGTGGGCCGCATCGAGTTCCTCGATGCGCAGCAGGTCGAGGCCTGCAACCGCTACGCGAAGCTCGGGCTGCCGGTCATGCCCACCCTGTTCCTCGAGTTCCACGGCGCGCCCGAGAGCGTGGTGCAGCAGGTGCGCGTGGCCGAGGAACTCGCGGCCGAGCACGGCGGCGTGGGCTTTGCCTGGGCCGACACGCCCGAGGCGCGCAGCCGGCTCTGGCAGGCGCGCCACGATGTGTGGTGGGCCGCGCTCGCGCTGCGCCCCGGCTGCCAGGGCATGCCCACCGATGCCTGCGTCCCGATCTCGCGCCTGAGCGAGGCGGTGCTGGCGGCGCGCGCGGACGTCGAGGAACTCGGGCTCACGGCGCCGATGTGCGGCCACGTGGGCGACGGCAACTTCCACCTGTGCGTGGTGGTCGATCCCGCCGATGCCGACGAGATGGCGCGCGCCGAGACGCTCAACGCGCGGCTGATGCGCCGCGCCATCGCGATGGGCGGCACCTGCACCGGCGAGCACGGCATCGGCTACGGCAAGATCGACTTCCTCGAGCTCGAGCGCGGCGCCTCGATGCGCGTGATGGCGGCGATCAAGCAGGCGCTCGATCCGCGCGGGGTCATGAACCCCGGCAAGGTGCTGCGGCAACGCAGCGTCTGAACCGTTCCCCTAGAGCGGCACCCGCGTCAGGTCGAGCCGGGTGTCGTTCTTCACCTCGCGCAGCGCGACCGAGGTCTTGATCTGCCGGATGCCCTCGAGCTTCAGCATGAAGCGGTGCAGGAAGCGGTCGAAGGCCAGCGGGTCGGGCACCACGATCTTGAGGATGTAGTCGCCGTCGCCGGTCGTGACCCAGCACTCGAGGATCTCGGGTGTGGCCTGCACCGCGCGCTCGAAGGCCGCCACCACCGATTCCGAATGCCGCTCCAGGCTGATCTGCGTGAACATGCAGCCATGCAGCCCGACCTTGTTGCGGTCGACCAGCGCCACGAAGCGGCGGATGATGCCGCTGTCCTCGAGCTCGCGCAGCCGGCGCCAGCAGGGCGCCGAGGACAGGCCCACCTCGTCGGCCAGCGCCTGCACCGTCATGCGGCCATCGGCCTGCAGCAGGTCGAGGATGCGGCGGGTGGGCGCGTCGGACAGCGGCGTCGAATCGGTCTTTCGCATGGCGGCGATCTCCGGAATGAAACATGCCGGGTTGTCACCAACGCCGCACGGATTGCAATTATATATGCTGTCCAGACGGATTAATATTTGATCTACCCCCCGACGGACGGATCCCCACCATGCAGACAGAAGAAGCAGCGCCCGCGCTGGAGACAGCCTACCGGCTCGAAGACAACCGCACCGCGCGCGAAGGCCGCGTGTTCCTTACCGGCACGCAGGCGCTGGTGCGCCTGCTGTTCCGCCAGCAGCAGGAGGACCAGGCTCGCGGCTGGAACACGGCCGGCTACGTGAGCGGCTATCGCGGCTCGCCGCTCGCGGGCGTCGACACCGAGCTGTGGCGCGCCAAGTCGGACCTGGCCGAGCACGGCATCCGGTTCCTGCCGGCGATCAATGAGGACCTGGCCGCCACTGCGGTGATGGGCACGCAACAGGTCGGCCTGGACCCCGAGCGCCAGGTCGATGGTGTGTTCGCCATGTGGTACGGCAAGGGGCCGGGCGTGGACCGCGCGGGCGATGCGATCCGCCATGGCCACGCGGCCGGCACCTCGCGCCGCGGCGGCGTGCTGATGGTGGTGGGCGACGACCATGCGGCCACCTCGTCGTCGATTCCCCATGCGAGCGACCTGTCGCTGATGGGCTGGGGCATCCCGATCGTGCATCCGGCCTCGGTCGACGAGTACGAAGCTTTTGGCCTCTGGGGCTGGGCCGCCTCGCGCCATGCCAGCACCTGGGTTGCGTTCAAGGCGATCTCGGAGACGGTCGAGAGCGCGCGCTCGGTCGAGGCCTCCGCCGGCGCGGCGTTCGCATTGCCCGAAGCGTCCGAATTGCCGGACACCTCCGCGCTCGAATACCGCACCGACGACTTCCTCACGCCGGCCGTCGAGCTGCGGCTGGCCGCCAGGCTCGAGGCCTTCAGCGCCTTCGCGCGCGGCAACCCGCTCGACCGCCTGGTGGTGGCAGCGCCCGGGGCCACGGCCGGCATCCTGGCGGTCGGCAAGTCCTTCCACGACTTGATGGAAGTGCTCCAGCGTTGCGGCCTCGAGGCCGACGACCTGCCCGCGCTCGGCCTGCGGCTCTACAAGCCCGGCCTTGTGTTCCCGCTCGATGCCGAGGGCGCCGACCGTTTCTGCGAAGGGCTGTCGCACGTGCTGGTCATCGAGGAGAAGGCCTCTGTGGTCGAGCAGCAGCTCAAGGACCGGGTGTTCAACCGCGCACGGCGGCCCACGGTCTGCGGCAAACAGGACCTCGAGGGGCATCCGCTGCTGGCCTGGACCGGCCAGCTCTCGCCCACGAGCATCGCCGCCGCGCTGCTCGCCTGGCTGCGCGCCGTCGACCATCCGCTGGCCGAGCGCATCGACACCGCGCGCTTCACCGCGCGCGCGGCGCTGTCGAACGAGGCCGACGGCATGCGGCGGCTGCCGTACTTCTGCTCGGGTTGCCCGCACAACAGCTCGACCAAGGTGCCCGAGGGCAGCCAGGCGCAGGCCGGCGTGGGCTGCCACTACATGGCGAGCTGGATGGACCGCGGCACGGGCGGCCTCACGCAGATGGGCGGCGAGGGCACCGACTGGCTCGGGCGCGGCGCCTTCACGCGCGTGCCGCACGTGTTCCAGAACATGGGCGAGGGCACCTACTTCCACTCGGGCTACCTCGCGATCCGGCAGGCGGTCGCGGGCGGTGCCAACATCACCTACAAGATCCTGTTCAACGACGCGGTGGCCATGACCGGCGGCCAGCCCGTCGACGGCCAGACCAGCGTGCCGCAGATCTGCACCCAGGTCGCGAGCGAAGGTGCGCGCAAGGTGGTGGTGGTCACCGACGAGCCGCAGCGCTACCACGGCGTGGCGCTGGCCGCGGGCGTGCACGTGCGCCACCGGCGCGAGCTCGACGCGGTGCAGCGCGAGCTGCGCGAGATCGCCGGCGTCACGGTGCTGGTCTACGATCAGACCTGTGCCGCCGAGAAGCGCCGCCGCCGCAAGCGCAAGGGCTATCCCGATCCGGTGCGGCGCGTGCTCATCAATCCCGAGGTCTGCGAAGGCTGCGGCGATTGCGGCACGCAGTCGAACTGCCTGTCGGTCGCGCCGCTCGAGACCTCGTTCGGCCGCAAGCGCCAGATCGACCAGTCGAGCTGCAACAAGGACTATTCGTGCGCCGAGGGCTTCTGTCCCAGCTTCGTGAGCGTGCTCGGCGGCAGCCTGCGCAAGGGAACAGCGGCTGCGCCCGCGCAGGACCCCGAGGCGCTGGCGGCAGCGCTGCCGTCGCCCGCGCTGCCTTCGCTCGCGCAGCCCTTCGACCTCATGATCGCGGGCGTGGGCGGCACCGGCGTCATCACGCTCGGCGCGCTGGTCGCGATGGGCGCGCACCTCGAGGGCAAGGGCATCTCGGTGCTCGACTTCACCGCGCTCGCGCAGAAGGGAGGCTCGGTGGTGAGCCACGTGCGTCTGGCCGACACGCCCGATCGCCTGCACGCAGTGCGCCTGCTGCCGGGCACCGCGCGCACCCTGATCGCGGCCGACCTCGTGGTGGGCGTGCTGCCCGACGTGCTGGGCGTGATCGGCGAGGGCCGCACGCGCGTGGTGGTCAACACCCACCTGCAGACTCTGGCCGAGTTCACGCGCCAGCCCGACCTGCCTTATCGCGAGGACGCGCTGCTCGCCAAGATCGAGGCCGCCGCGGGCGCCGCGCAGGTCGAGCGAATCGATGCGCACGCCACCGCCAAGGCGCTGCTGGGCGATGCCATCGGGGCCAACATGCTGATGCTGGGCCATGCCTGGCAGCAGGGCGGCGTGCCGGTGAGCCTGGCGGCGCTGATGCGCGCTATCGAGCTCAACGGCGTGGCCGTGGCCGCCAACAAGCGCGCCTTCGCGGCCGGCCGACTCACGGCCGCCGACCCGCAATGGCGCCAGACGCTGATGGGCGAGCAGCGCAGCGTCGTCACGCTGAACCTGCCGCAGTCCTTCGAGAAGCTGCTCGAGGAGCGCGTGCGCTTCCTCACCGACTACCAGGACGCGCGCTATGCGCGCCGCTACCTGGACACCGTGCGCCGGGTCGAGGCTGCCGAGCGCGGCATCGCGCCCGGTGCACGGCGGCCGCGGCTCGCGGAGGCGGTGGCGCGTTCGCTGTTCAAGCTGATGGCCTACAAGGACGAGTACGAAGTCGCGCGGCTGCATGCGCGGCCCGAGTTCCTGCAGAACCTGCGCAGCCAGTTCGAGGGCGACTTCAAGCTGCAATTCCACCTGGCGCCGCCGATCTTCGAGAAGCGCGGTGCCGACGGAAAGGTGCTGAAGCGCAGCTTCGGGGCCTGGATGCTGCCGGTGTTCCGCACGCTCGCGGCGCTGCGCCGCCTGCGCGGCACGCCGCTGGATCCTTTCGGCTTGATGGCCGAGCGGCGCGAGGAACGCGCGTTGGTGGTGGAGTACGAGGGACTCGTCGCGCGCCTGCTCGACGGACTGACGAGCGAGCGCATCGGCAGCGCGGTGGCGATCGCGGTCCTGCCCGAGAAGATCCGCGGCTATGGGCACGTGAAGGCGCGCGGCATCGCCGCGTATCGCCACAACCTGGCCACGCTGCTGGCCGCGCACGATGCACCGCCGCCCACGATGCAGCCACCCGCGTTGAAGACCGCCTGATCCAGAAGACGTCCCATGCCCATCGCTCTCGATTGCTACTACCGCCCCGGCGGCGCGCAGGACCGTCTGCCGATCCGTGCTGTCCACCTGGACTACATGATCGCGAACCGGGAACGCGTGCTGCACGGCGGTCCGTCGCTGGCCGACGGCGAACTGGTCGGCATGTTCCTGCTGCTGGCCACCGACGATCCCGCGCAGTCCGACGACTTTCTGGCCAGCGAGCCCTATGCGCGCGCCGGTCTTTTCGCCGAGGTGAGACGAACGCTCTTCACGGGCTTCCTGCCCGAGCCGCGCGAAGGCTTCTTGCAGGAACTCCGGCATGAGGCATCGCGTGGGCTCGCGGCGTCGGATTAATGCGGCATGGCGGCCAGCCAGCGGCATGGGCCTGCTGATGGCATTGCTCAAACCTCGTGTTTCCTGCGACTCGATGAGCACTGTTGCGCTCGCCTGCCTCACCATGCCAGAGCTCGCCGTTTCATCTGCTCTTCAGCGCACGCGCGCGTTTCGACTGCGGGCTGCACCGGCGCAAGCCGCCGTCACTGCAGTATCGGTCGAAGACCTTGAAGAGGTACGTCGAAAGGACGGACAGGCCTTGCGGCTCGCCGGGCACGAGAGGAAGTCCGAACAGCTCGATGCCGAGGAACAGCATCAGCACGGTGCAACAGCGAATCGGATCAGCGCGATGCGAAGCTTGCGAGGCATCGACTACCTGCCCCGCAGGACGGTTTTCATTCGTGTTGGGGATATCTTGCAGAAGTCCTTCGTGCTCGAGGGCCAACGAGTGCACCAGCGGCAGGATCCGCTCACCGAGCTCGGTGAGCGCCATGCCCCTGCCGGTGCGAAAGAACCAGGCTCTCAGCAGCTTGTTCTGTGAAAACAAACTCGTAGTTTGGCGACTAGAGTCGCAGTCCTTTGATAAAGACGTAGAGAAGTGCCTGGCAACTCACCCCGCTGCGTCAACGCATGCTCCAGGACATGCGGTTGCGCAAGTTCGAGCCTCGAACTCAGGAGGCCGACGTGCGCGCCGGCGCTCCAACCGACCCGCCAACTCACCTACCCGCCTTAGCGCCTGCCGGTGCGGCTCGTCCCACTCGCCGCCCAGTCCCAACCTGATGCAGTGCCGGAAGTGGTCGGTCGCGCTGAACATCGTCCCCGGCGCGATAACGATGTGTTCTTCCAGGCAAGCATGGAATAGTGCAAGGGCGTCGACTTCCCGGGGCAGCTCCACCCAGAGGAAGAGGCCACTGGCAGGGTTGGTGACCCGCGTGCTCGTCGGGAAGTGCCGCGCAATGATTTCGCGAGCTTCATCAAGGCGGGCTGCCAACGCCGTGCGCAATCGTCGGCGTCCCGCCTCGACACCCGGGCGGGTGAGCAGCGCCGCCAGAGCAACTTCCAGCACCGCGGCCTGAGCGCCGCTGGTGGCCTGCTTGAGTCGAGCAACGTCGGAACTCCAGCGACCGGCCTCGACCCAGCCCAGGCGCAAACCAGGCGCCACGGTTTTGGAGAATGAGCCGCAAAGCATCACGTGGCCGGTGGCATCGAAGGCGCGCACCGCATTCCGATGCTCGTCGCTCTGCGCGAGGTCATTGCAAAGCACGTCTTCGATCAGCGGCACTCGGCGCTGCGTCACCATCTGAGCCAGGCGCTGCCGCTCGGCCACGGGCATGCAGGCGCCGATGGGGTTGGACAGCGTGGGAACTGTCAGCACGACCTTGACTGGTTGGGTGTCGAAGGCGAGCTGCAGCGCGTCCAACGACATCCCCGTGCGCGGATGCGTCGGGATTTCCAACGCCCTGAGGCCCAGGCTCTCCAGGATCACCAGAAAGCTGAACAGCGTGGGCGACTCCAGCGCCACGACATCGCCGGGTTGCGTGACAGAGCGCAGGCAGAGCGTGATCGACTCCAGGCAGCTGTTGGTGACGACGATGTCGCGTGCGTCAAGCTGGCAACCCAGGCCCAGCGCATGCCGCGCGATGGCTCGGCGCAGCACGTCGTGGCCGGGGCCGATGGCATAACGCGTCAGCGCCGCGCCTTGGTGTTCGGCGGCGCGCCTGACGGCGCGACGCACGAGATCCTCGGAGAACAGCTCGGGACTGGGGCACGCCGCGCCGAAGGAAATGCATTTGGGGTCGTGCGCGAGCTGCATGACGCGCTCTGCCAAGGAGCTGACGTCCACGGCCAGTGAGCTGGCCGGCGGGTTGGACAGCTCCGGCTCCGGTGGTCCCGAGGGACGCGGCGCGACGAAGTAGCCGGAGCGCGGCCGCGCTTCGATGAGGCGAGAGTCCTCGAGCACCCGATAGGCCTGCACCACGGTGCCCAGCGACACGCCGTGCCGCCGCGACAGCTCGCGCACCGACGGAATGCGTTCGCCGCTGGCCAGCGTTCCGCTGCGTATCGGCGCGGCAATGCTGTCCGCGATTTGCAAGTACAGCGTCGTGGGCTCGCGTGGACCGGGTGGGCGTGACATGAGGCCATTTTCTATCGCTACCGCCGCTGCGACTGGTACAGAAGACCGCCATCGCAGCTGGTACAGGGCAGGCGAGCACCGGATCTGTACCAGTCGGAGCGGACTGTCGTTGTGGCTGTGCGGCGCGCTATGGGGTTGTTATCGTGCCCTTCAGTCGAAATGCAACACAACAGGAGCCCTGCATGCTCAAGCTCTACGGTTTTTCCAAGGTCAACGCCGGCGCCCGCACTCACACCCGAGATCTTCGGGTGCTGTGGGCACTGGAGGAAATGCAGCTGCCCTTCGAAATGGTGGGCATGGATCATCCGGCAGGCGACCTGAGCTCAGGGGCCTACCACCGGCTCAGCCCCTTTGATCAGATCCCCGCCATCGACGACGACGGGCTGGTGCTGTCCGAGTCCGGGGCCATCCTGGTTCATCTTGCGAAGAAGGTGGGCCGACTGATCCCCGGCGACAGTGCGGGCGAGGCGCAGGTGCTGCGCTGGTGCTTCGCCGCGCTGGCCACGGTCGAGCTGCCGCTGATGGCGCTGATGGTGCACGACTGGACGGCCGACGGCGGCTGCGCCAAGCCGCGCGAGTTCCTGGTGGGATGGGGGCATCGGGCGCTGGGAAATCTCGAGGGCTGGCTCGCCGGCCGCGAGTTCGTCGCCACCGATGAATTCACCGTGGCCGACATCCTGATGGCCCACGTGCTGTCGGCGGGTATCAAGGATTCGACGCTGATCGCGCCATACCCGAGCCTCAAGGCTTACCGTGACCGCTGTCTGGCCCGGCCCGCCTGGACGCGGGCCTTCCAAGCCTATTGCCAGCGGGTCGAGGCGGCTTGAGGTACCCATGCGATGGGCTTGCACACTTGGCTCCTGTACGTCGCCGCGGTCCTGGGCCTGTCGATGTCGCCTGGCCCGAACGGCCTGTTGGCGCTCACGCATGGGGCCGCCTGCGGCTGGCACAAGACGACATTCACGGTCCTCGGGGGCGTGATCGGCTTCGTTGCCCTCATCGCGATGTCCATGTTCGGGATCGGCGCGCTGCTGCAAGCCTCTGCCACCGCGCTGACGGTCATGAAATGGCTGGGGGGCGCCTACCTGGTGGGGCTCGGCTTCCATGTCTGGCGTTCCCCTCCCGTGGGCGTGCAGACCCACGCCGAACAAGGAGCAGGTTCGGGCAAGGCCATGTTCCTGCAGGGCTTGCTGTCGGCAGGCACCAACCCCAAGGTGCTGCTGTTCTTCACGGCCTTCCTGCCCGGCTTCATCGACCCGGTGCGCAGCCTCTTCACGCAATTCCTGATCATCGCGAGCACCTTCGCTGCCATCGAGTTCGCTTGCGAGATGCTGATCGCCGGCATGGCGCAGAGGATCAACGCCTGGCTGGCCCGCGTGGGGCGCACGTTCAACCACGTGTGCGGCGGGATCATCGTGGTCATCGGGGTCACGTTGCCGCTCCTGTGATTCAAGCAACCACTTTCACAAGCGATGAACCGCCGACTGATCGTGCAGATGCAGATGTCGAGCCGGACGAAGCCAACCGGGATCAGCAGCTCCGCTCCGCGATGGCGAACGCCTCCGCCTTGAAGAACGCAGCCTCCGCTTCCAGGGCCCGCTCGATGTTGTGGGCTTGCCGAAAGCCATGCTGCTCGCCCGCAAAGAGCAGGTACAGCGTCGGGATGCCTCGGGCACGCAGGGCGGACACCATCTTCTCGGTTTGGCTCGGCGGCACGATCCTGTCCTCCGCGCCCTGAAAGAATGCGACGGGCACGTTCAAGCGCTCGGCGTGGTGCAGCGGGGCTCGGTCAAAGTAGGCCTGGGCATCGGAGATCGGGCCTACCAGCCAGTCCAGATAGCGCGATTCGAACTTGTGTGTGTCGCGCGCGAGTGCGCTCAGGTCGCTCACGCCATAGTGGCTTGCACCGGCCTTGAAGCAGTTCCGGATGGCCGGGTCCTCGTGGGTGAGGCAGCGCAGGGCGGTAAACCCGCCGGCACTGCCGCCGGTGATCACGATGCGCCTCTTGTCGACCCGTCCCGCATCGGCCAGGTACGACGCCGCGGCCGCGCAGTCCTGCGCATCCACGAGTCCCCATTTCCCCTTCAGGCGCTCGCGGTAGGCCCGGCCGTAGCCCGTGCTTCCGCCGTAGTCGACATCGACGACGGCAACGCCGCGGCTGGTCCAGAACTGCGTTCGCAAGTCCAGGCTTCTCGATGCCGCAGAAGTCGGCCCCCCGTGGCACTTGACCACCAGCGGCGGCAAGGTGCCCTGCGGCGCGCAGAAGCCGGCATTGGCCGGCGGATAGAACAGGGCGAAGGCGCTGTTGCCCCCCGAGGTCGGGAACTCGATGAGCTGCGGCGACGAGAGACACCCGCGCAGTGACGTGTCATGCGCTGCGCCTGCGGCGCACCAGACGAGGCTGGCGGCGCCGGTGGCCGCATCGATCACGAGCACGGCCGCCGCCGTGGCTGGGCCGCCGGCCTTGACCGCCACCTTGCCGCCGCTGGCGCGCACCGCCGAGAACTCGGTGTAGGGCAGGTCGAAGGGATCGAGCGTGCCGTCGCGCAGGTCCAGCCGGGCGAGCCTGCCGACGCCGTCTTCGACGTAGGTGCACACGAGCGCATGCGCCGACAGGAACGCATAGGTCGACATGCCCAGGCTCCATTGCGCACGGCCGAACTCCGCCGCCATCGGGCATACGTTGGTGTGGCTGCCGTCCGCATGGCGCCGATAGAGGTTCCACCAGCCTGACCGGTCCGAGACATAGTGGAGCAGGCCGTCGGGTGACCATTCGGGCTGGAACACCGATTCACCCGCGCCCCCCGCGATGCGGGTTGCGTTGGACACCGTGGTGCCGTCGAACTCCCCGAGCCAGAGTTCTGCCGCAGTCCAGGGCATGTCGGGATGGTCCCATGCCAGCCACGCCAGCCGTGTTCCGTCAGGGCTCAGGCGCGGCGCCGCGTAGAAGTCGCGCCCGTGCAGGATCACGCGGCCGGCATCGCCGCCGTCCAGGCTCACGGCAACGATGTCGTTGATCGCCTCGGCGCCGCTCGCGCGGTGGTCCTCGCGAGCGCCGATCCAAAGCCGGCGCCGGGTGTCGATCAGGCCGTCGCCATAGCGCAGGGCGGCGCCTTCGGTGGGAGGCGTCAGCGCCACCGGGACGCCGTCGCCGCCGAGGCGGTACAGGCGCTGGTCCGCGAAGTTCGAGAAGTACGCGGTGCCCCGCGACACCAGGGCGGCGCCACCGCCGTACTCGTGCACCCGCGTGCGGGCGGAAAAGGGCGCCGGGACAAAGTCGGACGGGACGCCGGCCCGGCTGCGCCGCACCAGCACCTGCCGCCCGGCCTCCAGCGGCCTGCCCTCGATCCACCAGACCTCGTCGCCGTCCAGCAGCACGTCGGCGAGCGTGACCTGGGCCGACGCGACGTGCTCTGCCGTGATGGGCGAAGCCCAGGTGCCGAAGGGGGCGCAGACGGGCTCGGCGGCGGGGTCGGCGACGGGGACAGTGACGACAGGATCGGACA
The DNA here is from genome assembly GCF_901827205.1 of Variovorax sp. PBS-H4. Lineage (NCBI taxonomy): Bacteria > Pseudomonadati > Pseudomonadota > Betaproteobacteria > Burkholderiales > Comamonadaceae > Variovorax > Variovorax sp. PBS-H4. The sequence goes on from NZ_LR594675.1 coordinate 2,248,028, forward strand.
TGCGTCGATTGTTCCATCGGCGGACGTCCCAGGCCGCCATGGCCACTGTGGCGCGAGGGCACGCCGCTGGCGGCCCAGTGTTCTGCCTTGGAGCAGTTCAACGGGAAAACCCGCACGCCGACCCTGCCCCGAAGTTGGTTGCGCGGCCGCGAGATGCCTTTGCGCCCATGGCATGGCATTTGCCCCTGCGAGGGGCGGAGGGCGCGCACTTTCAGCGCTCCCGTGACCACGATCCCACCAAGGAGACCCCATGCAACTGAAGCTCTTGACGGCCCTCATCGCGGCTGGCCTTGCCGCCGCGACGGCCCACGCACAGGTCACGGACCGGATGATCCAGTCCGAAGCCACATCCAAAGGCAACGTCCTGACCTGGGGGATCAACACCCAGGGGCAGCGCTATTCGCCGCTCAGGCAGATTACGGCCGGCAACGCCTCGAAGCTGCTGCCCGTCTGGGCCTTCTCCTTCGGCGGCGAGAAGCAGCGCGGCCAGGAATCCCAGCCGGTGATCGCGAACGGCAAGATGTTCGTGACCGCGTCGTACTCGCGCATCTTTGCGCTGGACGCGGCCACCGGCAAGAAGCTGTGGAAGTACGAGCATCGCCTGCCCGAAGGCATCATGCCCTGCTGCGACGTGGTCAACCGCGGCGCTGCGCTCTACGACAACCTCGTCATCTTCGCGACGCTGGACGCCCAGCTCGTGGCGCTCGACCAGAACACCGGCGACGTGGTCTGGAAGGAGAAGATCGACGACTACGCCGCCGGCTACTCGGCCACCGCCGCGCCCATCATTGCCGAGGGCGTGATGCTCACCGGCGTGTCGGGCGGCGAGTTCGGCGTGGTCGGCCGCGTCGAGGCGCGCGACCCGAAGACAGGCAAGCTGCTGTGGACGCGCCCGACCGTGGAAGGCCACATGGGCTACGTCTACGACAAGGACGGCAACAAGAAGGAGAACGGCGTCTCCGGCACCGTCAACAAGAGCTGGCCCGGCGACCTGTGGAAGACCGGCGGCGCCGCGACCTGGCTGGGCGGCACCTACGATGCCAAGACCGGCCTGGCGTATTTCGGCACCGGCAACCCTGCCCCGTGGAACAGCCATCTGCGCGAGGGGGACAACCTCTACTCCTGCTCGACCGTGGCCATCGACGTCAAGACCGGCCAGATCAAGTGGAGCTATCAGGGCACGCCCAACGACAGCTGGGACTTCGACGGTGTCAACGAGTTCGTCACCTTCGACATGGACGGCAAGCGCGTGGGCGGCAAGGCCGACCGCAACGGCTTCTTCTACGTGAACGACGCCAGCACGGGCCAGCTCATCAACGCCTTTCCCTTCGTCAAGAAGATCACCTGGGCCAGCAGCATCGACCTGAAGACGGGGCGCCCCAACTTCATCGCCGACAACCGCCCCGGCAGCCCCACGGCCACGCCCGAAGGCAACAAGGGCAGCCCCGTGTTCGCGGCGCCGGGCTTCCTGGGCGGCAAGAACCAGATGCCGATGGCCTACAGCCCCGACACCAAGATGTTCTACGTGCCGGCGAACGAATGGGGCATGGACATCTGGAACGAGCCCGTCGCCTACAAGAAGGGGGCCGCCTACCTGGGCGCCGGCTTCACGATCAAGCCCCTGAACGAGGACTACATTGGCGCCCTGCGCGCCATCGACCCCAAGACCGGCAAGATGGCCTGGGAAGTCAAGAACGGGGCGCCGCTGTGGGGCGGCGTGCTCACCACCGGCGGCAACCTGGTGTTCTGGGGCACGCCCGAGGGCTACCTGAAGGCCGCGGACGCCAAGACCGGCAAGGTGGTCTGGGAGTTCCAGACCGGCTCCGGCGTCGTCGCCCCGCCCATCACCTGGATGCAGGGCGGCGAGCAATACGTGGGCGTGGTCTCCGGCTGGGGCGGCGCCGTGCCGCTGTGGGGCGGCGAGGTGGCCAAGAAGGTCAACCTGCTCGAGCAGGGCGGCATGGTCTGGGTCTTCAAGATCCCAGGTGCCGGCGGCACGACGCGCAGCGCGCGGGCAGGCCAGGCCGCCCACGTCGCATCCAACTGAGCGGGGGAGACGGCGATGAGCGACATGGACGAGAACAGGCCTGCGGGCATGACGCGCAGGGCCTTCGCGGGCCGTGCCATGGCCGGCAGCTGCATCGTGGCGCTGGTGCCCGTCGCGGCCCTCGCGGCTGCACCGCGCGTCGAGGAGTCGGACGAGACCGCGGTGAGCCTGGGCTACAAGCACGACACCAAGGCGGTGGACGGCAAGAAGTACCCCAAGCATGCGGCCAGCCAGCGCTGCGTGAACTGCGCCATGTGGCAAGGCACCGCCAGCGACCCTTGGGCCGGATGTGCCATGTTCGGCCGCAAGCAGGTCGCGGCCGAAGGCTGGTGCATGGCGTGGGCCCCCAAGCCCGGCGCCTCCTGACGCGCCGGGCGGGGAGGCGCGCGCATGGCTCGCTTCGCACGACCGGTGCCCGCCGTGGCCGGGCCCACGGCGCCGGGCGGCACGCGACGCCGCGCGTTCGCCCTGGCGCCACTGGCATCGGCGGCAGCGGGCCTGCTGCTGTGCGCGCCGGCCCGGGCCGATGACGCGGCGCCGGCGCCGGCGCGCGAGCTGTCCACCATCGTGGTGGTTGCGCCCACGCCGCTGCCGGGCATCGACGTGCCGCGCGATCAGCTCCCCTCGAACGTGCAGACCGCCACCGGCGCCGATCTGGAGCGGCTGCATTCGCCCGACCTGTCCGGCTACCTGTGGCGGGCCGTCGGCGGCGTGACCGTCAACGAGACCCAGGGCAACCCGTTCCAGCCGGACGTCCACTACCGGGGGTTCTCCGCGTCGCCCTTGCTGGGCACGCCGCAGGGCCTGTCGGTGTACATGGACGGCGTGCGGCTGAACCAGCCCTTCGGCGACGTGGTGAGCTGGGACCTGATCCCCCGCTCGGCCCTGTCGACCATGGCCCTGATGCCCGGCAGCAACCCGCTGTTCGGCCTGAACACGCTCGGCGGCGCGCTGGCCATCCAGACCAAGGACGGGTTGCACGATGCCGGCACCGCGGTGCAGGTGACGGGCGGCTCCTGGGGCCGTGCGGCCGCCGAGTTCGAGACCGGCGGCAGCGACAAGGACAGCGGCTGGAACTGGTTCGTGAGCGGCAACCGCCTGCACGAGCGCGGATGGCGCGTGGACTCGCCCTCGGACCTGCGGCAGCTCTTCGCCAAGGTGGGCCGCGTCACGCGCGACGGCGGCATCTCGCTGACGACGGCCTTCGCCGACAACGACCTCACGGGCAACGGCACGCAGGAGCTCGGCGCATTGCGGCGCGACTGGCACGGCGTGCGCACGGTCCCCGACACCACGCGCAACCAGGCCGCCTTCGTCAACCTGGCGCTCACGCAGGCGCTGAACGCGACCTGGACCTTCAGCGGCAACGCCTACTACCGCAACATCAAGACCCGCACCTTCAATGGCGACGTCAACGACGAGGCGATGAGCGAATCGGTCTACCAGCCGGGCGCGGCCGAACGCGCCGCACTGGCCGCTGCAGGCTTCACGGGCTACCCGGCCAGCGGCGCCAATGCCTCGAACACGCCCTTTCCGAAGTGGCGCTGCATCGCCAACGCCCTGCTCGACACCGAGCCGAACGAGAAGTGCAACGGCCTGCTCAACCGGACCCGGACGAAGCAGCAGAACTACGGCCTCGCCGGGCAGCTGTCCACGGAAGCCAGGACTGGCCCGCTCGAGCACCTGTTCGTGGCCGGCGCGGCCTACGACGGCAGCCGCATCCGGTTCGGGCAAGGCACGCAGTTCGGCTACATCAACCCCGACCGCAGCGTCACGCCGGTGAGCGGACCGGGCGCCTTCGCGGATGGCACGCAGGATTCGGAAAACGCATTCGATGCGCGGGTCGCCCTCAGGAGCCGGTCGCGCACCGTCAGCGTGTTTGCCACCGACACCATCGCGCTGGACCCGCGCACGCACATCACGCTCTCGGGCCGCTACAACCGCACCACCGTCGACAACACCGACGAACTCACCCCCGGCGGCGGGCGCGGGTCGCTGGACGGGCACCATGTCTTCAGCCGCTTCAACCCCGCGGTCGGGCTGACCTTTGCGCCGAGCGAGGCCGTCACGTTCTATGCCGGCGCCAACCAGGGCAACCGCGCGCCGACGGCCATCGAGCTGGGCTGCGCCGACCCGGCGAGTCCGTGCAAGCTGCCCAACGCCTTCGCCGGCGATCCGCCGCTCAAGCAGGTGGTCACGACCACCTTCGAAGCCGGCCTTCGCGGCGTGCTCCAGCCGGACATCGCCTGGAACGCAGGCGTCTTCCGCTCCGACAACCGCGACGACCTGCTGTTCGTGGCGGGCGACTCCAGCGGCTTCGGCTACTTCAAGAACTTCGGCAAGACGCGCCGCCAGGGGCTCGAGTTGGGCCTGAGCACCAAGCCCGCCCGCGGGTTGACGCTGGGCGGCAACCTCATGCTGCTGGACGCGACCTACCGCAGCGCGGAAACGGTCGGCGGCGCCGGCAACAGCAGCAACGACCAGGCGCTGGCCGGGCTCCCGGGGACCGACGGCAACATCCACATCCGGCCCGGCGACCGCATCCCGATGCTGCCTTCGCAAGTGCTGAAGCTGTTCGCCGACTACCAGCCGAATGCCCGGTGGCGGATCGGCATGGACATGCTGGCCACGAGCGGCGCAAAGCTGCGGGGCAACGAGAACGGGCTGCATGCGCCCGACGGCGTGTACTACACGGGGCCGGGGCGAAGCGCGGGCTACGTGGTCTTCAACCTCGGCGTCGACTACAAGCCGCGCCCCGGCCTCAAGTTCTTCGTGCAGGTGACCAACCTGTTCAACACCCGGTACACCACGGGCGGGCAACTGGCGGCGAACGGCTTCACCGGCAGCGGCGCCTACATCGCGCGCGAACTCCCGGCCAATGCCAATGGCGCCTACCCGGTGCGGCGTGCGAGCCTGATGTCGCCGGGTGCGCCGCGCGCGGCCTGGGTGGGTCTGCGCTACACCTTCGATCCCTGAACGTCCGTCAGGCCTTCTCGATCCGAAGGCCGGGCGTGGCCTCCCATCGGCCGGCCTTGTCGACCCACAGCGCATCGACTTTCCAGCGATGGGCCAGCGCGCGTGCCTGCGACGGCCCTGCCACGAAGAAGGCCTTGGTCAAGGCGTCGGCCAGCGCGCCGCTGTCCGCCACCACGGTCACCGCCGACAGCTCCGTCGGCGAATACCCGGTGTGCGGATCGAAGATGTGGTGGTGACGATGGTCCTCGCTGAAGGTCGTGAGGTTGTCGGCCGAGGTCGCAACGCAACGGCCGTCGGTCATCAGGCGGGCGAGCAGCGCGCGCTCCGCGTGCGGGTCGGCGATGCCGAGCGTCCAGGGGCGCCCCAGGCTGTTGGTGCTCAAGGGCGCGAACTCGCCCGCGTCGACCAGCGCATGGCCGACGCCGTAAGAGGCGAGCACCGCGCGCACGCGGTCGGCGGCGTAGCCCTGGGCAATGCCGTTGAGCGTGACGGCCATGCCGGGCCTGTCGAGGCTGATGCGCTGCGCCGAGACCTGCACCGCTCGCCAGTCCACCTTGGCGCGTGCGTCCCGGACTTCCCGGCGATCCGGCAGGCGGCCCTCGCGCTGCGCCGCCGCGAACGCCAGCCACAAGGGCTGCACCGTGACATCGAAGGCGCCGTCGTGGTCGCGCGAGACGTTGTGGGCAATGTCCAGGACTTCGGCCAGCTCGGAAGGCGGCGAAACCAGCTCGCCCTCGCGGTTCAGGCGCGACAGGGCGCTCGCCGGGTCGAAGAGGCTCATCTGGCTTTCGATCCGGCGCAGCGTGTGCACCGCGGCGTCGAGCGCGCGTTCCAGCGTGCGGGCATCCTCGTGGCCGGCCTGCAGCGACAGCGTGGTGCCGAAGCCCAGCAGGGATCGCCGGGCCCAGGTCAGCGAAGCCATGGCCGGCGACAGCTCGGCGAAGCCGGCCAGCGCACCCGCGCCCAGCGCCGCGTGCAGGAACTGGCGCCGCTTCATGCCTTGCTCCCCGCCAGCGCAGGCAGCGCGCGAATCGGAATGGCCTGGCCGCGCTTCTTCGCAATGAGCGGCGCGCAGCGCGTCGGGCTGTCGTGGATGGCCACGCAATCCAGGCACTGGAAGCACTCCTCGTAAACGATCGTCCCGGCAGGCCGGATGGCCTGGTATTCGCAGCGGTGGCGGCACGTCTGGCAGGGCGTTCCGCATTCGGGGCGGCGCGCGATCCAGCGCAGCAGCCGCACACGCCCCATCAGCGCGAGGCCCGCGCCGAGCGGGCACAGGTAGCGGCAATAGCCCTTGTAGACAAAGGCGCCGGCCAGCACGCAGCCGAGCGCCCACGCCACGAAGGGCCAGGAGCGCACGAAGCCCAGGGTGATCGCGGTCTTGAACGGCTCGACTTCCACGGCCCGGTCGCTCCACGCCGGCGACACCACCGCCAGGCCGACGATGACGGCCAGCGCCGCGTACTTGACCCATTTGAGCCGGGCATCGAGCGCGCGGTTCAGCCGGATGCGCCGGATGCCCGCCACCCGGGCCAGCTGGGCAACCAGCTCCTGCAGCGCGCCGAAGGGACAGAGCCAGCCGCAAAAAGTGCCGCGCCCCCAGACGACCAGGGTGAGCGCGACGAATGCCCACAGCGCCACGGTCATCGGGTCGTACAGCAAGAAGCCCAGGCTGCGCCCGGCCATGGCGGCCTGCACCACGCCCGTGATGTTCACGATCGACAGCTGCCCCTGCGCGAACCAGCCGACGAACACGAGCGTGAAGAGCAGGTAGCCGAGCCGGAAGCGCGCCAGCCGCGCCGGCGTGGCGACGATCCAGTTCGGCCGGGCGAGCACCGCCGCGAGCAGCGCCAGTGCGACAGCCAGCACTGCAAGTTCCCAGGCGCGGGCGCGCCAGACGCCCTGCCAGCCCGTGCTGTCGGTGCCGGGCATCGAGACCTGGCTGGCCGGCAGCCGGTAGTGCAAGGCAAAGCTGCGCGCGATGCGCTCGGGATAAATGACGCCCTTGTCCCGCACGACCCGAAGCGCGAAGTCCAGCGGCTGTGCCGGGTCGAGTCCGGCCGGGCCGATCACCCGGAAGACCTTGGCGTCGGCGCCGCGCAGGCCGGGCGGCAGCGCCAGCGGCTCGTCCAGGTCGAGGTCGCGCAGTTCCAGCGGCAACCCGTTCTGCTGGAGGGTCAGCCGGTCGGGCACGGCCCCGCGCACGAAGCGATCGCCCACGAAGGTGCGCGGGCCGGACGCGACCACGAGGAACGCGTGGTCGCCCTCGTCGAGGCGCCCCAGCAGGTGCTTCCAGCCCGGCTCCGACAACAGGTTGCGGCCCACCCGCGGCGAGTTGAGGTAGGCGATGAAGAGGTCCGTGTCGCCTTCCGGCCCGCCGGCGCGGCGTTCGACGCCGCTGCCCTCGAAGGATTTCTCCACCGCGGCCTGCGTGATGCGCTGGTGCTGGACCAGACCTTCCTTGCGCAGGGCGTCCCAGTCGCCGGGCGCGTAGGTGTCGCCTCGCACGCGCGCGAGCTGCCCCGGGTCCCGGCCCGCGGCAAAGCCCAGCCGGGCCCGCGCCACGTGCAAGGCCGAAGACAACAGGCTCTGGTTCAGGATGCGCACCGAGGCCGTCGCCTTGGCCACCCCGTCGATGTAGACATTGGCGCTCGCGCGTTCTTCGCCGCGGTTGGCATTGGTGCCGATCTTGATGTTCTGCTGCAGCGAGAGTCCCTTGTATTGCTCGGCAAAGCGCAGCAGCGGCCCTTCGCCCAGCCCATCGAGGAACACCGGCTCGTGCTGCGACAGCACGCGCACCTCCAGGAAGGTGCCCTTGGGATCCAGCGCGACGAGCAGGTTGAAGGGCGTGCCCGAGAAGCCGGGAATCGGCGCGAAGTCGATCGATTCGAAGACATAGCCGGCCAGCACCGTCGTGGTCGTCTCCTGCCGGAAGATCGGCCAGACCGGCAGCTGCGCATCCCGCTCGCCCACCGTCAGCGGCGCCGGCAGCACCTGCTGCAGCGCGGCGCGCGACATCACCCCGCCGTGCGCACAGACGGCCAGGCACAGCAGCACGGCCGCGATGCAGCACTGCCACGGTCTGCGCACTTGGCTCATGCCGGCGCCAGGCCCAGCCGCTGCACGGTGCGCTTCTCTTCGGCATAGACCTCGCACATGCTGCGTGCGTAGTCGGCGCTGTCGAGATAGGCGACCTCCTGGTCGTACTTGGCGAGTTCCGCGATGTGGCGCGGGTCGAACAGCGCGCTGCGGAAGGCGTCATGCAGGCGCCGCACCACCGGCTCGGGCAGGCCTCGGGGGCCCGCCAGGCCGTAGGGCGACATCGCGACGATGCCATGGCCCAGCTCGCGCATCGTCGGCACGTCCGGCCAGCGCGCGGAGCGGGCGGCGCCGAAGGTGGCCAGCAGGCGCAGGCGCCCCGAATCCACGTAGGGGGCGAAGCCGCTGGCATTGACGCCGGCCATCACGTGGCCCGCCGACAGGGCGACCATCTGCTCGGCCACGCCCTTGTAGGGCACATGGACGAAGCTGAGCCCGTGCCGGGCGAACAGCGCCTCGAGCACCACGTGCGGGGTGGTCCCGATGCCGTTGGTGGCGATGGTCACGCGCCCCGGCTGCGCCGCGGCGCGATCCAGCAGGTCGGCGACGCTGTGCAGCGGGCTGTCGGTGGGCACCAGCAAGCCGAAGGTCACGCCGCTGACCTGCAGGATGGGCGTGATGTCGCGGATGGGGTCCCACGAGACCTTGCGGATGAAGGGTGCGCGGAACACGGTCTGCGGCATCTGCGCCAGGGTGTAGCCGTCCGGCGGCGCCTGCTGCAGCACCGGCATGGCCAGGGTGCCGCCCGCGCCGCCCCGGTTCTCGATGATGATGCGCTGGCCGAGGCGCTCCTGCGCCAGCTCGGCCAACAGGCGCAGCGTGAGGTCGGTCCCGCCGCCGGCCGTCCATGGCACCCAGAGGGTCAGGGCGTGCTGCGGAAACGGTGCGGCCTCGACCGCCCGCGCCGGCGTCCATGGCGCGGCTGCCATCGCCGCCAGCGAGGCAGCCGCGCGCAGCAGGTCGCGCCGCGCCGTCATGCGCCGCCCCGATGCCCCAGGCGGCCGAAGCCGCGCTGCGGGTCGTATCCCCGGCAGGCCAGCGTGAAGCAGACCGCGAGCGTGCCCACCACCACCAGCGGCGCCAGGCCCGGGTCCTTGCCGTAGAGCGCGAAGCGAATCCACTCGACCCCGTGCGTGAACGGGTTGAGCTGCGCCACCCGGTACACCCAGGTCGCGCCCGATTCCTCCAGCTTCCACAGCGGATAGAGCGCCGTCGAGAGGAAGTACATCGGGAAGATCACGAAATTCATCGCACCTGCGAAGTTCTCCAGTTGCCGTACGTGGACGGAAAGCAGCAAACCCACCGATGCCAGCATCAAGGCGCAGGCGAAGGTCGCGAGCAGGGCATGCAGCGAGGCGGGCGGCGCGGCCGGCAGCTCGGTGCCCAGCAGCGCCGCGACCGCCACGAAGGCCAGCACCTGCAGCAGGCTCAGCAGCGCCGTGGCGACCATCTTGGACAGCAGCACCCACCAGCGCGGCAGCGGCGCGGTGAGCAGTAGCCGCATGAGCCCCATCTCGCGGTCGTAGACCATGGCCAGCGAGGACTGCATGCCGTTGAACAGGAGCACCATGCCGATGAGGCCGGGCGCGATGTAGACGTCGTAGGGGATGTAGCTGTCGTAGGGCGCGACGATGGCCACGCCGAAGACGTTGCGGAACCCCGCCGCAAAGACCGTGAGCCAGAGCACCGGGCGCACCAGCGCCGAGACCAGGCGCGTCCTTTGCTGCCAGAAGCGCAGCAGCTCGCGCAGCACGATGGCGCGCAAGGCCTGCAGCGCGTGCGGGACGGCGCCCAGGCGCTGCACGGCGCTCGTTAGATCGACCTCCGCGCGACGCGTTGCGGTGCCGTTCGGCTTGGGAACGGCCGCGCGTCTCATGGCGCGCTCCTGCAGGGCGACTCCGGCGCGTCCGTGCCGAGCGTGTCGAGCACGTTCTTCGGATGCAGCACGCCTTCGACCGGCGCGGTGCCGATCACGCCGACGCCATCCGTCAGCAGCAGCGGCTGGCGCAATTGATGGTCCCACGCCCGGAAGCTCAGCCGCACGCCCTTGAATCCGTCCAGCGTGAAGTCGGGCCGGCCGAGCGCGGCGCCGAGCCTGGCGGACGTCGGCGCGCCCGATGGCTCGAGTGCCGCCTGCAACAGCGCCTTGGCGGCGATGTAGGCGGCCCAGTCGTGCCCGGTCATGGGGCGCTGCGCCGCGCGGGCGAAGCGCCGGGCGAGCTGCGGCGCGCCGTAGCGCTCGAAATGCGGCGCCCAGGCCTGCGCGGTCAGGCCTGCATCGCCGACCACCGGGCGCGGCAAGGCCAGCCGGTAGGGCAGGGTGCGCGCGAACTCGCCGTCGCTGTCGACGGCCCACACCACGTCGTAGTCGCCGCCGACCGCCGCAGGCGCGGTCAGCAGCAGCGGGTTGGCCTGTTCGCGCTCGCGCGGATCCGCGGACAGCCTGAAGGGCCGGGCCGCCACCTGCTTGAGGCCGTAGCGCTTGAGCGCCGCCTGCGCGAGCGCCAGCCGGGCCGCATCCTGCGCGCCGGGCCCGTGGACCAGCAGCACCCGCGTCCACTTGCGCGCGAGCAGCGCCTGCGCAACGGCATCGGCGCGCATCCGGTCGCTGGGCAGCGTATGGAACAGGTTGGCGCTGCAGCCGAGCTGCCTCGCCGCCTCGGCGCTTTCGCCGACGTTGATCAGCGGCAGGGTGTGCATGGACGAGACAGCCGGCGCGATCCAGGCCGCGGGAAGGTCGAGCAGCGCGGCGGCCGCGCCGCCCTGGTCCATCTGGCGCAATTGCTCGGCAGCCTCCTGCGCGGACGCGGCGTCGCGCAGGGTGACCTGCACCTGCAGGCCGGCGGCCGCCAGCGCGAAGCGGCTTTCCTCGATGGCCACGTCGACCCCGTCGCGCGCACGGCCGCCCGGCTGCCCGGGGTAGGCCAGGGCGACGCGCGCCGGATCCAGGCGATCGTCGTCGGCGCGCTGGACGATGCCGATCGTCAGCGTGGCGGCGCTCGCCGCTGCCGCACCGGCCGCCGGGCCGGCCAGGGCGAGCGTCGCCGCCAAGCTCATCGTCGCCACCAGCGCCAGCCCGCGCGGACGAAGGAGGCCGCGGACCGGCTCAGTCATCGACGACCACCGTGTGCGGCACGCGTCCCACCGCCAGGGTCTTGATCGGCTTGGCCGTCGCGGTATCCACCACGGTCATGTCGTCCGACAGGCCATTGACCACGAAGAGCCTCGAGCCGTCGCGGCTGAGGGCGGTGCTCCAGGCGCGCTTGCCCACCAGCGCCAGGGCCGTCGTCTTGCGCGACGCCACGTCCACGAAGGCCACGTGGTTGGCCCGCCCGAGGCCGACGTACATCTTGCGGCCGTCGCGCGACAGCGTCATGCCTACCGGCGTGATGTCGTCGGGCCGCATGCCCTTGACCTCGAAGGCGATCGTGGCGACCACCTTGAGCTCCGCCGTGGAGATCACGCTCACGCTGGCGCCCAGCTCGTTGCTCACCCACAGCTCGCGGCCGTCGGCCGAGAAGGCCAGCCGGCGCGGGCGCTGGCCCACCTGGATGTTGGCGATCACCGCGAGCGTGCGCGCATCGATGACGTGGACCATGTGCGCGACTTCCGAGGTCACGTACACGCGCTTGCCATCGGGCGCCAGCTTGACGCCTTCGGGCTCCTTGCCCACGGGCACGGCCTTGACCAGCTTCCCGGCCGCGAGGTCGTACACGTTGAGCGCGCCGTCGTCCTCTGCGGAGACGTAGGCCGTCTTTCCGTCGGGTGACAGGTCGAACGTCTCGGGGTCCTCGCCCAGCGGCACGCGCGCGACGGACTTGCGCGTGGCCAGGTCGATGATGTCCGCACGTCCCGAGTCGCTGCAAGCCACCATCAGCCGGGTGTCGCCCTGGAGGCGCTGCATGTGGCGCGGCCGCTTGCAGGTGGGAATGACGCCGACCACGGCCAGTGTCTTGAGGTCGACCAGGGTGATGGCGTTGTCCTTCTCGCTGGACACGTAAGCGAGCTGGCTGTCCCTGGCCGACGCGGGCGGTGCAGGGAGCATGGCAGCCAGCGCCAGCAGGCAAGAGGCGGTGCGGGTGGTGCGGGTGGTGCGGGTCATGCGGTGATGTCTCCGGGGTGGTTGCCCATGCCCTGGCGCGTTGCGCTCAGGAAAGCATCCTCCAGCGTGGCGCCGCCCAGTGCGGCAGTCACTTGCAGGGGCGGCCCATCGGCCAGCAGCCGTCCGCGGTGCAGGACCAGCACCTGGTCGGCGTGCTCGGCCTCGGCGACCAGGTGCGTGGCCCACAGCACGGTCACGCCGCGTTCGCTTACCTCGCCGCGCAGGCCGTCGATCAGGTCGCGCCGGGATTTCGGGTCCAGGCCGACCGTTGCCTCGTCCATCAGCAACAGCTGCGGGCGGGTCAGCAAGGCGCGCATCAGCTCCACCTTGCGCCGGGTGCCGCCCGACAGCTCACGCACGCTGCGTTGCAAGTCGGCGCCGATTCCGAAACGGACCGCCTCGCCGGCGATGCGCTCCTGCGTTTCGCGCGCCGGCAATCCCTGCAGGGCGGCATGAAACCGCAGGTTGTGCGCGATGCTCAGGTCCAGGTCCAGCGACTGCTGCTGGAACACCACGCCGATGTTCGCGAGCGCGCGCCGCGCGTCGGTGCGCATGGACAGGCCGGCCACCTCGACCTCCCCCTCATGGGCCGCGAAGAGGCCGGTCAGGACCTGGAACAGGGTCGACTTGCCCGCGCCGTTGGGGCCCAGGAGCACCGCGAAATTTCCGCGCGGGATCGACAGGCTCAACGCGTCGAGGGCGACGCGCGCGCCGTAGCGCTGGGTGAGGCCGCGGACCCTCAGCATGGGGCGGCCTGCGCGGCGCCGAGGGCGCGCGAATTCTCGTCGCTGCGATACACCATCTCGGCAGCGCGCGCCGCGCCCGGCACGAAGCGCAGCGGCTGCGGCGCGGCGGCCGCACGGCGCGCCGCTTCGGCGCCTTCGAGCATCGCGTCGATGCGCCCGCGCTGGTCGCTCTTCGGGCATACGGGGTCCGTCGCCGCCGGGTCGCCCGTCACCAGGTAGGCCTGGCAGCGGCAGCCGCCGACATCGTGGTGGCGCTCGTCGCAGGTGCTGCAGGTCTCACTCATCCACGCCTGGCCGCGGTAGCGGTTGAAGGCCTCGCTGTCGTACCAGGCCTGCCGTACGGGCATCGAGCGCAGGTTCGGCAGAGGCGGGCCGGGCAGCAGCCTGGCGCTGTGGCAGGGCATGGCCAGCCCGTCGGGCGCCACCACCATGAACACCGACCCCCAGCCCGCCATGCAGGGCTTGGGCTTGGCGTCGGCATAGTCCGGCGAGACCCAGATGATCTTCATGCGGCCGGCCAGCCGCGCGCGGTGCGCGTCGACGGCGGCTTCGGCTTCGCGCAGCTCGCCGGCCGTGGGCATCAGCGCAGCGCGGTTGAGCCAGGCCCAGCCGTAGTACTGCGTATTGGCCAGCTCGAGGAAGTCCGCGCCCATGTCCTCGGCCATCTCGATGATGCGGCCCACGTGCTGCAGGTTGTACCGGTGCATCACGCAGTTCAGGACCATGGGGTAGCCCTCGTCCTTGATGATGCGTGCGACCCTGGACTTGAGCTCGAAGGTCCGGGTGGAGCTGAGGAAGTCGTTGAGCTCGCGCGTCGAGTCCTGGAACGACAGCTGGACGTGGTCCAGTCCGGCGGCCTTGAGGTTCCTGGCGCGTGCCGGCGTGAGGCCCACGCCCGAGGTGATGAGGTTGGTGTAGAAGCCGAGCGAGCGCGCATGCGCGACGAGCTCCTCCAGGTCGCCGCGCAGCAGCGGCTCACCCCCCGAGAAGCCCAGTTGCACGGCGCCGAGCGCGCGTGCCTCGGCCAGCACCCGTTTCCAGTCGGCCGTGCCCAGTTCGTCCTCGTGTCGCGCGTAGTCGACCGGGTTGGAGCAGAACACGCAATGCAGCGGACAGCGGTAGGTCAGCTCCGCCAGCAGCCACAGGGGCTGTCGCACCGCGGCGGGGGATGGCGCCGGCATGTCTGTGCTGCGCCTATTGCAGCCAGCCGCGCTGGCGCGCCTGGCTCAGGAAACCCACCACGTCTTCCTGCAGGGAAGGCTGCGCGAAGACCGCCTCGAGCTCGGCCACGATGTCGTCCACCGTGCGCTGGCCGTCGCAGCGCTGCAGGATCTCCGCGGCCGAGCCGTTGAGCCGAACCATTCCTTCGGGGTAGAGCAGGACCCAGTGGTCCTGGCTCGGCTCGAACTGCATGCGGTACAGGCTGGACATGCGGGGACGTTCGTCGCGCGCGATCATGGCCGCAGCTCCTGCGGCATGTCGTCGGGAAAGCCCCGCTCGATGGCGTCGAGCATCGACCACAGGACGTCCAGCTTGAAGTGGAGGATGCCGATCGCGCGCTCCTGCCGGGCACGCGTGGTGCACCAGCGCCGCGCGACCGCCAGGCCGTGCTCGACATCGCGCGTGGCCAGCGGGATCCGGCTGCGGAAGTAGGCCAGCCCCTGCACGTCGATCCACGGGTACAGCTGCGGCCAACCGGCGAGCCGGTCCGCATGGATGCGCGGCGCGAACATCTCGGTCAGCGACGAGATGGCCGCTTCTTCCCACGGCCGCTGCCGCGCGAAATTGACGTAGGCGTCCACGGCGAAGCGAACGCCCGGCAGCACATGGCGGTGTGCCCACAGGTCGGCGCGCTGCAGGCCCACCGCCTCGCCCAGGCGCACCCAGGCCTCGATGCCGCCGGCATCGTCGCCGGTGAAGTCGCCGCGCCCGTCGTGGTCGAGCATGCGCAGGATCCAGCGGCGGCGCTCTTCGCGATCGTCGCAGTTGGACATCACCGCCGCGTCCTTGCGCGGAATGCAGACCTGGTAGTAGAAGCGGTTGGCCACCCAGGCGCGGACCTGGAAGGGCGCCAGCTCGCCGCGGTTGAGCCGCTGGTTGAAGCCGTGGTGGATGTGGTAGCGCGCTTCGCAGGCGCGCAGGTGCGCTTCGAACTCGTCGAAGTCCCACAGGCGCTGCAGCTCGCTGCGGCTCGCTTCGCGGGTGGCCGCGGGGGCTGCCAGTGTTTCCGTCATAGCGTGATCTCCATGCCGTCGTAGGCCACTTCGATGCCATGGCCATCGAGCATGCGGCGCTGCGCGCTCGTCTCGTCCAGGATCGGGTTGCTGTTGTTGATGTGGATCAGCACCTTGCGCCGGGCGCTCGAGCCGAGCATCACGTCGACCATGCCGGCGCGCGCCTCGTCGCCCATCTGGGGCAGGTGGCCCATTTCGCTGGCCGTCTTGCGGCCCAGGCCCGCCTGCAGCATCTCGTCCTCGGCCCAGAAGGTGCCGTCGACGAGCAGGCAGTCGGCGCCGTTCATCCACTGCAGTTCCGTTGCACCCACCGCGGCGAGTCCCGGCGAATAGAACAGCCGGCTGCCGTCGTCCAGGTCTTCGATCAGCAGCGCGATGTTGTCGCCCGTGGTTTGCTCGCCCCGATGCGGCGAGTAGGGCGGTGCCTTGCCCGGGATCGCCACCGCCGTGAAGCGCAGCGAGGCAAAACCCTCGACCGAAAAGGCCGCGCTGCGCACGCTCCCGGCCACGCCGAGCATGTGCCAGCGCGTGCCGCAGTAGTGTTCGAGCACGCTGATGACAGGAAAGACGGTGGTCAGGTCCTCGAAGACGCAGGGCGTCGCGTAGATGTCGATGCACGGGCCTTCGCGCAGGCCCAGCAGTCCCGTCACGTGATCGATCTGCGCATCCATCAGGATGACCGCCTTGATGGGCGTGTCGCGCAGGCCATGGCGTGGATGCAGCTGGGCTTGGCCGCGCAACTGCTGGCCGATGTCGGGCGATGCGTTGAGCAGCACCCAGGCGCTGCCGTCGGCCGAGACGGCCACCGAACTCTGGGTGCGCGCACGTGCCGGGACTTCGCCGATGCGCTGGCCCGCGCACTGCCGGCAATTGCAGTTCCACTGCGGGAAGCCGCCACCGGCGCCGGAGCCGAGCACGAGTATTTTCATGAGAAGCAAGGCAAGGGAATGGGGCCGGTGGCCGCGCACGGGGCGCGGCCACCGGAGGACGCGGTCTTCAGCGGTGCGCGATGTACATCGTGATTTCGAAGCCGAAGCGCAGGTCTTCAAACGCGGGGGTGGTCCATTGCATGGTGTCTCCTTGGATGGCGGAACAGGGCCCGGGCGAAATTGCCGGTCGGGCCTGGACACCTGCGCAAGTCGCATGCCTGTCGCGCCGTGATGCGGCGAGCGTCGGCAGGATTGGGGTTGCCCCTGATACAGCGGGCTTTCGAGGCGATGCGCGCCCCCTCGGCGCCTCGCATCACCGGCGTCCGGGAGCGAGTGCTCCAGGCTGGTACAGCGCCGTTCGACGGCGGTACAGGGTAGACCCTGAACCCGTGTGACGCCCGGCAGGCGCTACATCCGGTGGGGCGTCACTTGCCCCAGCGCAGCTTGCGATAGATGGTGTTGCGGCTGATGCCCAGGCGCTTGGAGGCCACCGAGATGTTCCCGTTGGCCGCGGCGAGTGTGCTGCGGATCAGCTCGACCTCGGCTTCGCCGAGCGTGCGCAGCGGTGCCGGCTCGGGGCTCGCCTGCGCGGAGTGAGGCGCGAGGTCCGCCGGGGCCGGGGCCAGCTCTGCGGCCAGGGGTTCGGGCAGCAGCGGTGCGCGTGCCATTGCGTCCGCCACGGGCGCCGCCATGGCGGCCGTCGTCGCGGGTGCCGCCGCAGGGGCAGGGCGGTTCGGCACAGACAGCTGCGGCGGCTGCGGCGCGCGCCCGTTGCGCACGTCCTCCAGGAAATCGTCGGACAGGTGGTGCTCTTCGATCTGGCCCTCGCCAGCGGCCATGACGGCCGCGGTGCGCAGCACGTTGGCGAGCTGGCGCACGTTGCCGGGCCAGCTGTAGGTCTTGAAAAGCGCCATCACCGCCGGGCTGATTTCCGGCGTGCCGTGCGGGCAGTCGGCCAGCAGGATGCGGCGCGCCACCACTTCGAGATCCTGGCGTTCGCGCAGCGCGGGCAGCTTCACCACCAGCCCGTTCAGCCGGTAGTACAGGTCTTCCCGGAACGAGCCGGCCTCGATCATGTCGCGCAGCTTGCGGTGGGTCGCGCCGATGACCGCGATGTCGACCGGGATGGACTTGAGGCTGGCCAGCGGCGTCACCTGGCGCTCCTGCAGCACGCGCAGGAGCCGCGCCTGCAGGGCGAGCGGCATGTCACCGATCTCGTCCAGGAAGAGCGTGCCGCCGTTGGCCTAGACGATGCGCCCGACCGCGCCCTTGCGGCGCGCGCCGGTGAAGGCGCCGTCCTCGTAGCCGAACAGCTCCGCCTCGATCAGCGACTCGGGAATCGAAGCGCAGTTGACTGCCACGAACGGCTGCCTGGCGCGATTGGAGTCCTGGTGCACGGCGCGCGCGAGCAGTTCCTTGCCCGTGCCCGTCTCGCCCAGCACGAGCAGGGGGATGTCGCGGTTGATGACGCGCTGCACCTTCTGGATCAGCGTGCCGATCTGCGGATCGCCGGTGTTGAGGTAGTGCAGGCTCGAGAAGAGCGTGCCGTCGGCCGAATGGGCCGCGGCGCCGGCCAACATCCCCGCGGGCTTGGGTGAATCGGTGATGGGGGCGTGGTCGTGCGAATCGATCACGATGGCCTGGCCCGGCATCGAGCGCTGGGGGCCGTTGAAGCGCGCGCTGACATGGAACTGGCGGCCGTTGGCCAGGCACAGCGTCATCGGCGTCGCCAGCGGCGCGCGGAAGTGGTCGAAGATGGCCGGCGCCGTCGTGCCGAACAGGCTGACCAGGCTGTGCATGCGCAGCGCGGCGCTGCTCATGTCGAGCTGATCGAGCGCGCTGCGGTTGGCGCCCAGGATCTTGCCGTCCGCCCCCACGACGATGATGCCCTCGAGCAGCGTGCCGATGAATTCCGCCCGGGTATGGAAGTGCAGCCGCAACCGGTTGCCGTAATCGTCGGACAGCCACTGGTTCTCGATCATGCGCGCCGACATGCGCACCAGGCCCATGGTGTGGCGGTGGTAGGAGCGCTGGTCGCCCGTGACGTCCAGCACGCCGAGCATGTTGCCGCGCGGATCGAAGATGGGCGCGGCCGAGCAGGTCAGGAAGTTGTTGGCGTGGATGAAGTGCTCGCCGCCGTGCACGACGGTCGGCGCCTCTTCGAACAGGGCCGTGCCGATCGCGTTGGTGCCCTTGGAATGCTCTGCCCAGTTCACCCCCGGAGACAGCGCGACCTTGTTGGCACGCTGCAGGAACCGGTCGTCGCCCACCGAATGCAGGATGGTGCCCGAGACATCGGCCAGCACGATCATGCTTTCGGTATCGACGATCTGCTCGAACAGCATCTCCATGACGGGGGCCGCATGGGTGAACAGGCGCTGATTGCGCTCGCGCGCCACGGCGAGGTCGGTGCGCATCAGGGGCTCGAAGTCGGGCCGCTCGACGCGGGTCAGGCCCAGCGCCGAGCAGCGCTGGTGCCACTGTTCGATGAGCTCGACCCGTTCCTTCTGCTGCGGGAGCGGCACGGCCTCGGGGGCGGTCCAGGTCCTGGCAGTCGTCGCCAGCGCGTGCGGGGTTGCAACCATGATTTGTCTCCACTGCCTCTTCGGAGCAGGTGATCTGCGTTCTGTCCAAAAGCTCTCGGTCTTGCGGCCAGGCTGTGTTGCGTTTCGGAGCAATGGGACAGCCCGCCCCTGTTACGTCTCGGGTGGCAGCTTCAAAGGATGCCACACGCGGGGCATTTGACGCAATTTGTGTTCCCGCCTGAAACAACCTGGGCATGGCACAGCGTTTGCGCATTTGGCCGCGTCATCAACTGAACGTGAAACGGAGACGAAGCGATGCAAGCCAAGCAAGCGAGAGGCACCCCGCTGCACCGAGGAGCCCGCAAGGGATTGAAACTGGCCGCCGCCGCCCTGGCCATGGCCTGCGCCGGCCTGGCCTGGGCGCACGGCGATGTCACGCCGCAGGCGGTGGACACGTCGAGCCTGCCGCCGCTGGGCAAGGAGTGGCGGGCCGAGAATCCATTTCGCGGGAATGCCGCGGCCATCAAGATCGGCACGTCCGCCTACAACCAGAACTGCGCGCGCTGCCACGGCATCGAGGCCATCTCCGGTGGCATCGCGCCCGACCTTCGCAAGATCGACAACGACTGCGCCACGCAGAAGGACGCCCCCAAGCGCACGGCGTGCGTGAAGGAGATCGACGAGTACTTCCAGACGACCGTGCGCCACGGCCGCACGCGCAACGGTGCGGTGTACATGCCGCCGTTCGAGGGCGTGATGAACCAGGAGGCGATCTGGTCGATCAAGGCCTACCTGGAGACCCGCCGCGACAAGCCGATGTAGGAGGCGACGATGCGCGCTTCCCATCTCTCACGCCGCACCGTCCTGCAATGGATGGGTGCGGCCGGCCTTGGCGCCCCGGCATTCGCGGCGCGCGCGGGCGCACTGGACCGCATCCGCGAGCGCGGCACGCTCGTGGTGGCGCTGTACAAGGACATGCCGCCGTTCCACGTCGACGGCCAGGGCATCGACGTGCAGCTCGCGCAGGCGCTCGCCAGCGCATTGGGCGTGCGCCTGTCGATGCTGCCCTTCATCGCCGACGAAAACATGGGCGATGACCTGCGCAACATGGTCTGGCGCGGCCACTACCTGGGCTTCGGGCCCGCGGACGTGCTGATGCACGTGCCGGTGGACAAGCCGCTCATCGACGAGACGCCCCAGGCCCGCATCTTCGCGCCGTACTACCGCGAACGCGTCGTGCTGGCGCGGCGGCTCGAGCAGCTGCCGCATCTCGACAGCCTGTCGGCGCTCGGAGACGCGAAAGTGGCCGTGCCGGGCCAGACGCTGGCCGGCTGGCTGATGATCGGGGCCGACGGCGGCGCCTACCGCAACCAGCTCACCACGCAGTGGAAAGATGGCACCGAAGCAGCGCGCGCCCTGCAGCGTGGCGAGTTCGCCGCGGCTGCCGGGCTCGCCTCGGAGATGGAATCGGTGCTGCGCGGCGATTCGCGCTTTGCCATCGCGCCGCTGCCGTCCCCGCGTGCGCGGCGCGACGGCTGGGCAGTGGGGATGGCGGTCAAGAAGGACGCGAGCGACCTGGCGCAGGCGCTGCAAGCCGGCATCAACGACCTGCAGGGCAGCGGACAGCTGCGCAGCCTGTTCGAAGGCGCCAAGGTGAACTGGCAGGCGCCTTGAAGGCCGGCCTGGCGGAGGCCCTCCGGCCAGGCCCCCGCTACGGCAGAGGGCCCTGCGCCTGCAGGGCCTGCCATTCTGCATCGCCGTACAGGCGCGAGCGCGTGAGGAAGCGCATTCCGGTGGGCCGCTCCAGCGAGAACATCCCACCGTTGCCGGGCACGGCATCGATGATCAGGTGCGTGTGCTCCCAGTACTCGAACTGCGATCGGCTCATGTAGAAGGGCGTGCCCGCGATCTCGCCCAGGCACACGTCGGCATCGCCGGTGATGAACTCTCCCAGCGCGAAGCACATCGGCGCGCTGCCGTCGCAGCAGCCGCCCGACTGGTGAAACATCAGCGGCCCGTGCGCCGCGCGCAAGCGCTCGATGAGCGCTTGCGCGGCCGGCGTCACGGACACGCGAGCGACTGGTGAATCGCTCATGGACGCACTGCTCAGAAGAAGCCCAGCTTGTTCGGGCTGTAGCTCACCAGCAGGTTCTTGGTCTGCTGGTAGTGGTCGAGCATCATCTTGTGGTTCTCGCGCCCGATGCCCGACTGCTTGTAGCCGCCGAAGGCCGCGTGTGCCGGGTACTGGTGATAGCAGTTGGTCCAGACGCGCCCCGCCTGGATGCCGCGGCCCATGCGGAAGGCACGTGCGCCGTCGCGGCTCCAGACGCCGGCGCCCAGGCCGTAGAGCGTGTCGTTGGCGATCTCCAGCGCTTCCTCCTCGGTCTTGAAGGTCGTCACCGACACCACCGGGCCGAAGATCTCTTCCTGGAAGATCCGCATCTTGTTGTGGCCCTTGAACACGGTCGGCTTGATGTAGTAGCCGCCCGCAAGGTCGCCATTCTTCACGTTGCGCGCGCCGCCGGTCAGGCACTGCGCGCCTTCCTGCTTGCCCAGATCGATGTACGAGAGGATCTTCTCCATCTGCTCCTGCGAGGCCTGCGCGCCGAGCATCGTCGCGGTGTCCAGCGGATGGCCTTGCGTGATGGCTTCGACGCGCTTGATCGCGCGCTCCATGAAGCGCTCGTAGATCGACTCCTGGATCAGCGCGCGGCTCGGGCAGGTGCAGACCTCGCCCTGGTTCAGCGCGAACATCGTGAAGCCTTCCAGCGCCTTGTCGAAGAAGGCGTCGTCGGCCGAGAGCACGTCCTCGAAGAAGATGTTGGGCGACTTGCCGCCCAGCTCCAGCGTCACGGGAATGAGGTTCTGGCTGGCGTACTGGGAGATCAGGCGACCCGTGGTCGTCTCGCCGGTGAAGGCGATCTTGGCAATGCGCGGGCTCGATGCGAGCGGCTTGCCCGCCTCCAGGCCCAAGCCGTTGACGACGTTGATCACGCCCGGCGGCAGCAGGTCGCCGATGATCTCCATCAGCACCAGGATCGATGCGGGCGTCTGCTCCGCGGGCTTGAGCACGACGCAGTTGCCTGCAGCCAGCGCCGGCGCCAGTTTCCACACCGCCATCAGGATCGGAAAGTTCCACGGAATGATCTGGCCGACCACGCCCAGCGGCTCGTGGAAGTGGTACGCGTAGGTCTCATGGTCGATCTCGCTGATGCCGCCTTCCTGGGCCCGCACGCAGGATGCGAAGTAGCGGAAGTGGTCGATCGCCAGGGGCATGTCGGCGGCGAGCGTCTCGCGCAGGGGCTTGCCGTTGTCCAGCGTCTCGGCCACGGCCAGCGTCTGCAGGTTCTGCTCCATGCGATCGGCGATCTTCAGCAGGATGTTGGCACGCTCGGTCGGCGAGGTGCGTCCCCATGACGCCTTGGCCTTGTGCGCCGCATCCAGTGCTGCCTCGATGTCCTTGGCGCTGGAGCGCGGGATGCTGGTGAAGGCGGTGCCCGTGACCGGCGTCAGGTTGTCGAAGTACTGCCCGTCGATCGGTGCCACCCACTGGCCGCCGATGTAGTTGCCGTACTGCTTCTTGAAGGGGTTCGCAATGCCGAGGTTGCGCATTTCAGCCATGTCCATGAAATCATCTCCGTTGAAGTTGAGGGAAGGAATCGCATGGAGCACGTCGCAATCGGCGGGCCAGTGCGTGCCAGCCGCTGGTGTGAACGCGCAAGTCCTTGTCGGGCAACGGATTTGAGGGGCGACGGGCGCGACGGGCGGTCGGCGCTGGCCGGGCCAGGTGTGCCGCCGCGGAGCAGACTGCTGCAGATTGAGCCACGAGGGTGACGTCCCGGACGGCCGATGCTGCTGCTCATGCGCTGTGGCCGGAGCGCCGCGGACCGTGTGCGCGTGGTCCTCGGAGAGCCTTGGCGGGCTCGCCCTCATGCAGGACCTGCTGCTCTTCTTGGTTGCTCGCATTCAGGATTGGATGATCGAGGCACAACACCTTTGTGCTCTTTAGAGCGTTGCGGACTTCTGCTTCCCGCCAGAAGCAGCCCTTCACGACGCCCGAACCCGCAGGCCTCCTGGCCGCGTTGCATTCTCCGGGCGAGGACTGGATAGGCACGCCGCGCAATCCAGAACAGAATGCCGAAAAGGCAAACCATGCAAACGTCCATGACGCCAGCCCACCTGCTCGATACCGTCATCGGCGCCGAGCTGCCGATGTTGAGAAGCGATGCCGAAGTGACTGCCTTCGAAAGCACACCCTATCCCGCTCGCGTCGGTGCGCGCAGCACGTATGAGGCGCTATGCCTGGGTGCGGCGGCGGATCCGGACTCGCCGGCGCTGCACTGTTTGTCGCACGCAGACCCCGATGAAACGCCGCTTGCGCTCTCGCACCGGCAAATGCTCGCACGCATCACGCAGGCGGCCAATCTGTTCCACGAATTGGGGGTGGGGCCGGAGGATGTCGTGAGCGTGCTGTTGCCGCTGCTGCCCCAGGCGTTCTTCGCTGTGTTCGGCGCGCAGGCAGCGGGCATTGCCAATCCCGTGAATCCGATGCTGTCAGCAGCCCAGATCGCGGAAATTCTTCGTGCCGCGCGGACCAAGGTTCTGGTCACGCTCGGGCCGGTGCCGGGGTCGGACATCCATGCCAAGGTACTGCAGATCAAAGACGAGTTGCCGGAACTGAAGGCGATCCTGACCGTGGGAGGGGACAGCCTGGACCCCCTGGGAACGCTTGATTTCGACGCCGCGCTCGCGCGGTGCGCGGATGACCGGCTGGTTAGCGGTCGCAGTATTCGAGCCGAGGACACGGCGGGCTACTTTCATACGGGCGGAACCACCGGCGTGCCGAAGCTGGTGCGGCACACCCATGGCAACCAGGTCTACCAGGCTTGGGCGATGGCGCTGATGCTGCCGTTCGAGCGCAATCCCCTGTTGTTCGGGCTGCCGTTGTTCCATGTGGGCGGCGCGCTGACCCAGGCGCTGGCCGTGTTGTCCGCCGGCGGTTCGCTGGTGGTCCTGGGGCCAGCGGGCTGGCGCCAGCCCAATGCATTCGCGAATGTCTGGAAGCTGGTCGAACGTTTCCGCCCGTCGGTGCTGGCCGCTGTGCCCACGGTGCTCGCCGCTGCCGTCCAGGTCCCGTTGAAGGGCGCCGACATCTTGAGCCTGCGCTGTGCGGCGGCGGGCGGGTCGGCCGTGCCGCTGGCCGTCGGACGTGCTTATGGAGAAATTGGCCTGCCCATGTACGAGGTCTATGGCATGACCGAGACTTCGAGCGTGCTCACCCTCGCTTACCCAGGCCGGCCGCTGCGAATGGGCTCGGCTGGGCACGCATTGCCCTACAGCCGCGTCCGCATCGTCAAGCTGGGCAGCGACGGCCGCGCGGCCGGTAACTGTGCACCCAATGAAATCGGCGTGATCGCGATGGCGGGGCCCGGGGTGTTCTCGGGCTACGTGAACGACGCACACAACCACGATGCTTTCATCGAGCCGGAGTGGGTCAACTCCGGAGACTTGGGACGCATCGATCCAGAGGGTTACCTGTGGGTCACGGGCCGCGCAAAGGATTTGATCATCCGGGGTGGCCACAACATCGACCCCGCGGCGATCGAGGAAGTGTTCTTCCAGCATCCGGGCGTGGCGCTCGCTGCGGTGGTTGGCGAGCCGGACCCGCACGCGGGTGAACTGCCGGTGGCCTTCGTGCAGCTACGGCCCGGCATGGCGCTCGATGCCGCTGCGCTCACAGCGTTTGTGCGCGAGCGGACACCGGAGCGTGCCGCCGTGCCGGTGCAGATTTACTTCACAGACGCAATTCCCCTCACGGCCGTGGGCAAGGTCTTCAAGCCTGCCCTGCGCCTGGACGCAACGGAACGGGCGGTGATGCGGTTGTTGGCCGGGCTCCACTCTCAAGGGGCGCGCATTCGCTGCAGCGCCAGCCAGCACGCCGAACACGGCAACCTGATCACGGTCCGCGTTGCGGGATCTGCGCTGCACGCACGTGAGTCGTTGTCCCACCAGATCAAGCAGCGGCTCGGATCGCTGACGCTCCGCAATGAGATCGTGTGGGATTGAGCTGCGGCGAACGTTGCGCGGGTCATGCGCATCGCAGGCATGGCCGGACTGCCGCTGCCACTCGAGCGCATCGGTCGATGCACGTCGGTGATGCTCCGTCAGCGGCCCACCGGCGGGGAGCCTGCTCTAACCCGCCAAGGCCCGGCAAAGATACCCGGCCAGGTGCCGCTTCAGCTCGCCCGTTTGAGAGGCATCGGCTTGCCCGTTCGACAAGGCGGTCATGCGGTTGGCGGGCCCGATGTCCGTCATCGCCAGCATGACCGTGCCAGTCATCAGGTTGTACCGCCAGAGCCATTCGACCCGGCTGACGCGCTTGTCGGTCAGGCACAGCGCGTCGATGAATTCCATGGCGAATGGGTCCAGGTACTGCACGAACACCCGGCGAGTCATTTCGCTGGGATGCAGCCTGTGCTGGATGATGAAGCGCGCGAGGAGGGCGCCGTGCAAGCCCGGCGCGAAATAGGGCCTGAGGAAGCAATCGATCAGGTCCTCCAGCCGCAGTGACGATTTGCTCTCCCTCGCCGCGTCCATGTACCTGGACAGATCCGCGAGCCGCAGCACGGTGACCCGCTGCGCCAGCCGCATGAAGATCTCTTCGGCCAGCGCTTCCTTGGAGCGGAAGTAGTAATTGATCGAAGCCACGTTCACGCCCGCTTCCGCCGTGATGTCGCGCGTGGACGTCTTGTCCACGCCCTGCTTGGCGAAGAGAAGCTCCGCCGTGACGAGGATCCTCTCGCGCGCATCGCCCCCAGCCTGTGCGGGCACAGGTTCCTTTCGATTCTTCATTCCCGAAGTTTAAACAACCGTTTCAAACGAGCGACTAGGGTTTGCACGAAGTGCTCCATGGGGCCGCGACACCTACATTAAACACGTGTTTGATACGACCGCTTTAAGGAGTCCGAGATGAAGATCGATTGGGATGTCGAGATCACAACCAGCGACGGCTCGATCGTCCGCGCCGACATCTTCCGTCCCGACGGCGAAGGCCCTTTTCCCGTGTTGATGTCGCACGGCCCCTACGCCAAGGGCTTGCACTTCGGGGAAGGCTTCCCGATGCAGTGGAAGGGCCTGACCTCCGACTATCCCGAGGTCTTGCGTGGCAGCTCGGGCCGCTATGCCAACTGGGAGACCGTCGACCCGGAACGGTGGGTGCCCTTCGGCTACGCGTGCGTGCGGGTCGATTCGCGAGGCGCCGGCCGTTCGCCCGGAGTCCTCGACTGCTGGTCGCCCCGCGAGATCGACGACTTCTGCGAATGCATCGAATGGGCTGCCGCCCAGCCGTGGAGCAACGGAAAGATCGGCCTGGCGGGGGTCTCCTACTACGCCAGCACGCAGTGGCAGGTGGCCGCCCGGCGGCCCAGGCATCTGGCGGCCATCTGCCCGTTCGAGGGTTACACCGACATGTACCGCGACGCGTGCCGGCACGGGGGCATCCTCAATACCTTCCTGATGAACTGGTATCCCAACCAGATCGCCAACGTCCAGAACGGGCTGGGTTCGCGCGCCCGGGTCAATCCGAACACGGGGGTTTCCATCGCCGGGCCCGACGACTTGAGCGAAGATGAGTTGCTCGCCAACGGGGTGGATATCCCGGGCAAATTGCTGTCGGCGGAACTCATCACCGACAGCTACTACAAGGAACGCACCCCGGACCTGGCCGCGATCGAGGTGCCGGTGCTTTCCTGCGGCAACTGGGGCGGCCACGGTGTCCACTTGCGTGGCAACGTCCAGGGTTGGCTGGGGGCCGGGTCCAAGCAGAAGTGGATGGAACTCCACGGTCGCGAGCATTGGACGGAGTTCTACACAGACTACGGCGTCGCCCTGCAGAAACGTTTCTTCGACCATTTCCTCAAGGGCGAAGACAACGGCTGGGACCAGCAGCCGCCGATCAGCATGCTGGTGCGGCACGTCGACCGCTTCGTTCAACGCGCGGAGCACGAGTGGCCCTTGGCGCGGACGCAGTGGACGCGCAGCTACCTGGATGCGGCCTCGTTGCGCCTGAAGAGCGAGCCCTCCGGCGTGGACGGGCAAGCGCGAATCGACGGCCTGGACGGGAAGGTCGACTTCAGCACCGCCCCGTTCGAGCAGGAGACGGAAGTGACGGGGCCGCTGGCGGCCACGCTGCATGTCTCGACAACCGCCAAGGACGCCGACCTCTTCGTGACCGTCCGCGCCTATGACACGGCCGGCAAGGAGCATCTCATCGTCGCGGCTTCCGAGCTCAATGCGCCGCTGGCGCAAGGCTGGCTGCGCGCCTCCCATCGCAAGCTGGACCCGGTGAAGTCGAAACCGTGGCAGCCCTGGCACCCGCATGACGAACTGCAGTTTCTCGAACCCGGGCAGATCTACGAACTGCAGATCGAGATCTGGCCGATGTCGTTCGTGTTCCCCAAGGGCTGGCGGCTGGTGTTGACGGTGGGCAGCACGGACTTCCAGCATGACCTCCCGGGGCCTTGGCCGCAAATCTACGGCAAGCCCATGCGGGGCTCTTCCGTTCTCCTGCACGACCACCCCGAAGACCGGACCCCGGAGCGCTTCGGCGGTGAGATCACGATCCACACCGGCGGGGCCCATCCGTCTTTCCTGTTGCTGCCCATCGTGCCCGCCAGACCGTAAAGGAAATCCCATGGCCCTCCAACGCCGCGCAATCATCGTCCGCGCCGCCGCCGCATGCGCGGCGGCCACCCTGCAGCCCTGGCAGAGCGCGTCTGCGCAGCAGCCGTGGCCGTCGCGAACCATCAAGTTCGTGAACATGGCGCCGCCGGGAACTGCGCCCGATACCTACAACCGCATCTACTCGGAGCGGCTGGCCAAGGCGCTGAATGCGCCGGTGATCATCGAGAACCGGCCCGGTGTGGCGGGAAACATCGCGTCGGATGTCGTGGCCAAGGCTGCCCCGGACGGCTACACGTTCCTGTACACCGTCTCGAGTTCGTTCACGGTCAATCCCTGGATCTATCACAAGCTCGGCTTCGACCCAGAGAAGGATCTGCGGCCCGTGACGCCCCTGCTGTCGCAAGGTGCCTTCATCGTGGCGAACAACGCCGTGCCGTTCAAGACGGTGAAGGAACTCGTCGACTACGCCACCGCCCACCCGGGCCAACTGAGCTACGGTACCAACGGCGTGGGCAGCTTCCTGCACTTGATCATGGAACTGTTCAACCAGAGCGCCAACGTGAAGATGCTGCATGTGCCGTACAAAGGCACGGCGCTCGTCGACGTGGTGTCCGGGCAGCTTCCGCTGTGTGTCGAACCCTCCGCGACGGCCATTCCCATGATCGCCTCGGGCAAGGTCCGCGCGATCGCCTATAGCGGCGGCCGCCGCCATGCGCAATTGCCCAACGTGCCGACCATTGCAGAAACCTATCCCGCCGTCGCCGTCGTGGGCTGGCATGGCATCTGGGCGCCGGCCGGCGTGCCGAACGAGGTCGTCCAGAGGCTCAACGCCGAGGTCACGCGCATCACGCAGGCGGCCGACGTGCAGAAGCTGATCGCCGAGACGGGCAGCGAGCCCATGAGCGCAAGCGTCGATGCCATGGCGAACATGGTGCGCCAGGAGAAGCGGACCTGGGGCGCCCTGGTCAAGGCCCGAAACATCACCATCGAGTGAGTAGCCGAAGGACACCATGCCCCGCAGCTTCATCGACCTGTCCATCTACCTGGAGAACGGCGTCCTGAGTGATCCGCCCGCCTTCGCGCCGCACATCGACTACGTGACGCACCAGGATTCGCCGGAGCAGATCGCCGCGTTCTTCCCCGGACTTCGCAAGGGCGATCTGCCCGATGGCGAAGGCTGGGCGGCCGAAACCGTGCGGCTCTCGACGCACAACGGCACGCACCTCGACGCGCCCTATCACTTCCACAGCACGATGAACAAGGCGCTGGGCCAGGCCGAACGCTCCACGACCATCGACGAAGTTCCGCTGGAGTGGTGCTTCCAGCCGGGCGTGAAGTTGGACTTCCGGCATCTGCCGGACGGCCACGTCGTCACGGCCCGGGAGGTCGAGGTGGAACTGGAGCGCATCCAGCACACGCTGCAACCTCTGGAGATCGTGGTGGTCAACACGCGTGCAGGCGACCGATACGGCCAAGCGGACTACCTTTCTGCCGGGTGTGGCATGGGCTACGAGGCGACCATGTACCTGTTGGAACGTGGCGTGCGGCTGACCGGAACGGACGCGTGGAGCTGGGACGCGCCTTTCGTGCACACGGCGAAGAAGTACGAGGCCACGCGCGACCCTTCCCTGATCTGGGAAGGACACAAGGCGGGACGCGACATCGGCTACTGCCACCTCGAGAAGCTGCACAAGCTCGAATCGCTGCCGGCGGACGGCTTCTACATCAGCTGCTTCCCGCACAAGATCCGCGGCGCCTCGGCGGGCTGGACGCGTGCGGTCGCCATCTTCGACGACGCGCTGATGCCCAAGCACAAGCAAGCCTGATGTCGAACTTCACCCATGACCCCACCACCCGCAGCTGGGTCGCCGCCGCGCAGGCGCCCGGCTGCGACTTCACGCTGCAGAACCTGCCCTATGGCGTGTTCTCCCGCAAGGGCGCGCAGGAGCGGCCCCGCGGGGGCGTTGCGATCGGTGACCAGGTGGTCGACCTTGCGCAGCTGGCCGCAAGTGGCCTGCTGCCCGAGCACGCACGGACGGCCTGCAGCGTCGCGGGCGGTGAAACTCTCAACGCATTCATGGGCATGGGGTTGGCTGGCTGGCAGCCCTTGCGGCACGCGCTTTTCAGGCTGCTGTCCGCCGACACCGATCCTGCGACGCAGGCCCAGGTCCGCGACTGCCTCGTCCCACTCGTCGACGCCGAGATGAAGATGCCGGCGCAGGTGCGCAACTACACGGATTTCTACACCTCCCTGCACCATGCGCTCAACGTTGGCCGCGTGATCCGGCCGGAAGACCCTCTGACCCCCAACTTCCAGTGGCTGCCGATTGCCTACCACGGGCGTGCGTCGAGCCTCGTTTTGTCCGGAACGCCTTTTCGCAGGCCCAATGGCCAGTCACGGCCGGCGGCGGGCCAGGTGCCGGCGTTCGGTCCGTGCCGACGGCTCGACTTCGAGCTCGAGATGGGTTTCTTCGTGGGCCCCGGCACCGCGCTCGGCGAGCCCATTCCGCTCGCACGGGCACGTGACCACATCTTCGGGGTGTGCTTGCTCAATGACTGGTCGGCGCGCGACCACCAGTTCTGGGAGATGGACCCGCTGGGGCCCTTCCTCGGCAAGAACTTCTGCACCAGCATCTCTCCGTGGATCGTCTCCATGGAAGCGCTCGAACCGTTCCGCGTCCCCTTCGAGCGCCCCGAAGGAGACCCGCGGCCCTTGCGCTACCTGGACGACACCGCCGACCGCGCGGCGGGCAGCCTCGACGTGCAGCTCGAAGTGCTGTTGCAGACCCGCCGGCACCGTGAGCGGGACCTGCCCGGTGACAACATTTGCGCGACGAGCTTTCGCCACCAGTACTGGACCGTGGCGCAGATGCTCACTCAGCACACGGTCGGCGGCTGCAACGTGCAAAGCGGTGACCTGATGGGCACCGGCACGATCTCGGGCCCCACACCGGGCGAGGCCGGCGCGCTGGTCGAACTGAGTGTCGGCGGCACCCGGGAGGTCCCGTTGCCGGGCACCGGCGAAGTGCGCCACTTCCTCGAGGACGGCGACTGCGTGGTGTTCAAGGGCTGGTGCGAAAAGCCGGGGGCGGCGCGCGTCGGCTTCGGCGAATGCCGTGGCGAAGTGCTGCCTTCCATCGATCTGGATCACGCGTGAGCAGAGCATGACCTCCATCTTCGACCAGCACCTGCCGCGCACGCCCGCTAATCACGCGCCGATGACGCCGCTCGCGTTCCTCGAGCGCTCGGCCGAGGTCCACCCGCAGCGCGTTGCCATCGTCCAGGGTCCGCTCACGCGCACCTGGGCCGAAACCTACGAGCGGTGCCGGCGACTTGCCAGCGCGCTGCGGGCCCGGGGCATCGGCCGCAACGACACCGTCGCCGTCATGCTGCCCAACACGCCCGCGATGGTCGAGGCGCATTTCTTCGTGCCCATGGCCGGCGCCGTCCTCAATGCGCTCAACACCCGCCTCGACGCCGCCACCATCGC
This sequence comes from Variovorax sp. PBS-H4, assembly GCF_901827205.1. Classification (NCBI taxonomy): domain Bacteria; kingdom Pseudomonadati; phylum Pseudomonadota; class Betaproteobacteria; order Burkholderiales; family Comamonadaceae; genus Variovorax; species Variovorax sp. PBS-H4. Next base: position 2,278,858 of record NZ_LR594675.1, read on the forward strand.
CTTCATGCTGGACCACGGCGAGGCCAAGGCCCTGATCGTGGACCCCGAGTTCGCCGGCGGGATCGAGCACGCCCTCTCGCTGCGAAAAAGCCGCGATGCCTTGCTCGTGATCGATGCGGAGGATGCGCAGTTCAACGAAGCGGCCGAGCGCGTGGGTGAGCTGACGTACGAAGAACTCGTGGCCGAGGGAGACCCGGCGTATGCGTGGGAGTGGCCGCAAGACGAGTGGGATGCCATCGCCCTGAACTACACCAGCGGCACGACGGGCAATCCCAAGGGCGTCGTCTACCACCACCGCGGCGCGGCCATGAACGCCGTCTCCAACGTTCTCGAGTGGGACATGCCCAAGCATGCGGTGTACCTGTGGACGCTGCCCATGTTCCACTGCAACGGCTGGTGCTTCCCCTGGACGGTGGCCGCGCGCGCCGGCGTCAACGTCTGCCTGCGCAGGGTCCATGCCGATGCGGTCATCGACGCGATCAAGCGCCATGGCGTGACGCATTACTGCGGCGCGCCCATCGTGCACAGCATGCTGGTGAACGCGCCCCGGGACAAGACGCAAGGCCTGCCCCGCGGCGTGAAGGCGATGGTGGCCGGTGCGGCGCCTCCGGCCTCCATGATCGAAGGCATGGAGCGTCTCGGCTTCGACCTGACGCATGTCTACGGCCTGACCGAGGTGTACGGTCCGGCGACTGTCTGCGCAAAGCACGACAGTTGGGACGACCGCGACATCGGTGAGCGCGCGCAGCTGAACGCCCGACAAGGCGTGCGCTATCACCTGCAGCGGGCCGCGACGGTGATGGACCCCGTCACCATGAGGCCGGTACCCACCGATGGCGAGACCATCGGTGAGGTCATGTTCCGCGGAAACATCACGATGAAAGGCTACCTGAAGAACCCGGCGGCAACGCAGGAAGCGTTTGCCGGCGGTTGGTTTCACACCGGCGACCTCGCGGTTCAGTATCCCGATGGCTACATCAGGATCAAGGACAGGAGCAAGGACGTCATCATCTCCGGGGGAGAGAACATTTCTTCCATCGAGGTGGAAGACGTGATCTACCGCCACTGCGACGTGCTCGCGGCGGCGGTCGTTGCGATGCCGGACAAGAAGTGGGGTGAGACGCCCTGCGCCTTCGTCGAACTCAAGGCCGGGGCGAGTTTGACGCCCTCCGACATCGTGGCGCATTGCCGCCAGCACCTGGCCGCGTTCAAGGTCCCGCGGACGGTGGTCTTCGGTGAACTGCCCAAGACGTCGACCGGCAAGATCCAGAAATTCGAACTGCGTGCCCGGGCGGGCTCGGTCGAAGCGATCACGGCTTCCGAAGGTGCGGCACGAGACTCCGACCAGTAGCGGACCCGTGGGAGAGCTGTTGTCGCCCGAAGTGGCGGCACTTGCTTTATTTGCCCAGCCCGAGTCGCTAGTGGCCGCTGCCAGGAGCGCACCGCGCACGACCTCATAATCGGCCACCCGATGCAAGTTGTCCGCCTTCGATGAGCCAGCCACCCCGAACCGATGCCCCGGCGGCTGGACCGCGCCGGCGCACCGGCGGCCGCAGTGCCCGCGTGATGGCGGCCGTGGCTGACGCGGTGATGAGCGAGCTTACCGAATCGGGCCTCGGCGCCTTCTCGATCCCAAAGGTGGCCGTGCGCTCGGGCGTCAGCAGGTCGTCGATCTATCGCCGCTGGCAGACCAAAACCGACCTGATCACCTTCGCGGCGATCCACCACATCGAAGAGGCGATCCCGATGCCGGACCTGGGCTCGCTGCGCGCCGACCTGCTGCGCATCGTGGAAGAAGTGGCGGTGTTCGTCACGCAGCCAGCCAGCAAGGCGCTGTTCGCCATCGCCTTCGGACCGAATACGGCGGAGAGCGACAGCGTGCAGAACGCGCTGTGGCACATGCGCACCGAGCGGCACCAAGCCGTCTTCGACCGCGCGTTGGCGCGCGGCGAGATCTCGCACGACACCGACACCGGCGAGATCATCGAGCGGGCGATCGGCCCGATCTACATCCGCACCTTCCTCAGCCGCCGTCCGGTCACGCCGGATTTCCTCGAACGGCTCCTCGACGGCACTTTGCCGTCTGCGCCCACGGCCAAGCGCCGCTGAGCCGCGCTTTCCACGCTTCCGTGCCTCTCGGCGCTGCCCGCGAGAAGTTCATCCACGCTCGTCGGAGATAGGTGCTTTCCCTAGATTGCGCAGCCTTCTTGACCGACAACAATGCAACCATTAACGCAGCAAATGTCGCGTTACCGAGTCAAGCCAACTGCTGGAGACACCATGCACCGAGCCCCGTCCCTTTCCCGCGCCCTCGATTCCGGCCGCCGAACCTGGCTGCGCCAGGCAGGCGCGTCGGTGGCCGCATCCATGCTGGGCAGCGGTGCCTTCGCCCAGGACGACACCGTGCGCATCGTCGTGCCTTTCCCCGCGGGCAACCCGATCGATGCCGGCGCGCGCGTGCTCGCCGAATGCCTGCGCGCCACCACCCGGCGCAACCACATCGTGGACAACAAGCCCGGCGCGGGCGGGATCATCGGCAGCGCGGAAGTCGCGCGCGCCAAGCCGGATGGCTCGGTGCTGCTGTTCACCACCGGCGGGCACAACACCACCGCGGTGCTGTACTCCAAGCTGCCCTACGACGTGCTGCGCGACTTCACGCCCATCACGCAGCTGGCCACCTCGCCGGGCTTCGCGCTGCTGGTGCGCAGCGAGTCGCGCTTCAAGACCGTCGCCGACGTGCTGCGCGAAGCCAAGGCCAAGCCCGGGACGGTGAGCTACGGCTCCTTCGGGCCGGGCAACACCACGCACTTGGTCGGCGCGCTGTTCGCCCGCTCCGCCGGCGTCGACCTGCTGCACGTGCCCTTCAAGAGCTCGCCGCTGCAGGACTTGATGGGCGGGCACATCGACCTCACCTGGTTCAACACCTCCGGCGCGCAGGAGTTCATCGACCACGGGAAGATGCGCGCGCTGGCCATCAGCTGGCCGAGCCGCGTGCCGGAGCTGCCCAACGTGCCCACGCTCGCCGAGCTGGGCGTCAAGGACGTGGACATCCCCGCCTGGACCGGCCTGTACGGCCCGCCCCGCATGCCCGCAGCGCTCGTGCAGTCGCTCTACGCCAACGTGGTGGCGGCCTCGCGCCAGCCCGAATACACCACGTGGGCCAAGGGCTCGCGCGTCATCGTCACCAACGTGCCGCCACAGCAGTTCGCCTCGGAAAACGCCGACGAGCTGCGCCGCTACCGCCGCGACATCACGCCGCTGGGCATCAAGCTGGATTGACCCCGGCCCCACCTTTCAACTCCCGAATGCCATGACTTCCTCTCCTTCCTCCTCCACACAAGACACGCAGGTCTTCATCGTCGGCGGCGGGCCCGTCGGCCTCGCCATGGCGGTGCTGCTCGATCGCTTCGAAGTGCCCTTCGTCGTCGTCGAGCGCAACCCGTCCACCACCAACCATCCCAAGTCGCGCGGCTGCTGGCCGCGCACCATGGAGTTGTTCCGCCAGTGGGGTGTGGAAGACAAGATCCGCGCGCGCGGGCTGAACGACGGCACCGACATCTTCGCCTTCGTCGAAAGCATGGCCGGGCGCGAGATCGGCCGCACCACGCCCGAGCCCAGCGCCGCTGCCTTCACGCCGGCGCGCAAGTCGCTGGTCGCGCAGGACGCGGTGGAAGAGGAGCTGTATGCGCTGGCGCGCGAGTCGCGCCACGGACAGGTCCTGTTCTCCACCGAGTGCCTCGGCTTCGAGGATCTCGGCGGCGGCGTGGCGGTGACGACGCGCAACGTGTCCACCGGCGAAGAGCGCCGCTGGCAGGCCAGCTACCTGATCGCGGCCGACGGCGCCGGCAGCTCGGTGCGCCGCAAGCTGGGCATCGAGTTCGACGGCCCCTCGACGCTCGCCGTCATGGCCAACGACTACTGGCGTGCCGATCTTTCGCGCCTGCGCGTCGCGCGCGAGGCCGCGATGTTCCGCGTGCTGCCGAAACAGGAGGGCGTGCCGGTGGCCACCATCCTGAACACCAACGGCCGCGACCGCTGGCTCACGCTGACGCAGATCGGCCTCACGCAGGACGAGCGCGACCACGTGCCGACCGACGACGAAGTCATCGCCATGGTGCGCGCGCACGCCGGCATCCGCGACCTGGAGGTGGAGATCCTCAATCGCTCCACCTGGCGCGTGAGCCGCCAGGTCGCCAAGGAATTCCGCCGCGGCCGCGTGTTCCTGGCGGGTGACGCGGTGCACCGCTTCCCGCCCACGGGTGGCTTCGGACTGAATTCGGGAGTGCAGGACGCGCACAACCTGGCGTGGAAGCTCGCCTACGTGCTCAAGGGGCTGGCGGGCGATCATCTGCTCGACTCGTACGAGGCCGAGCGCCGCCCCGTGGCCGAATCGAACGCGAACTTCAGTTTTGCCAACCGCGAGCGCTACCAGCTGGTGGAGGACGCGATCCGCTCGGGCAACGAGGACCGCATCGCCTTCTGGATCGGCGACTCGGACAACCACCTGCACAGCATCGGCCAGTCGCTGGGCTTCAGCTACGCGAGCGACGCAGTCGTGCCGGACGGCACCGCCGCCAAACCGCTCAATCCGCGCTTCTACGATCCGAGCGACCGGCCCGGTTCGCGCTTTCCGCACATGTGGCTGGATGCCGCGCGGCAGCACTCCACGCTCGACTGGTTCGACCGCGAGTTCGTGCTGGTCGCAGGGCCGCTCGGACACGCTTGGAACGAAGTGGCAGCCCGCGCCGCCGCAGCAGCCGGCGTGGCCGTCCACTTCCGGCAACTGCCGCTGGCCATTCCTTCGCAGGGCTTCCAGATGGGCATGCGCGGGGCGGCGCTGGTGCGCCCCGACGGCCACGTCTGCTATCGCGCCGCATGGCTGCCGCAGGATGCCGCCACTGAAGTGACCGCGGCGCTGGGCAAGGTCCTCGCGCCGGCGGCAAGATCATGAATGTCCTCGGCATCCATCACTTCACCATCCGCTGCCGCCCGGCGGATCTCGAAGGAGTGCGTGCCTTCTACTGCGACGTGCTGGGCATGCGCACGGGGCCGCGGCCCGGGTTCGAGTTCCCCGGGTACTGGCTCTACGTCGGCGACACCGCGGTCGTGCACCTGGCGGCGATCGTGCCGGACGGCGACACGGCCACGCAGGCGGCGGGCAGCGGGTTCGACCACGTGGCCTTGCACGGCACGGACATCGCCGCCACGCGCCAGCGGGTGAGGGCGCTCGGCCTGCCGCTAGAGGAACTGCCGGTGCCAGGTTGGCCGCTGCGGCAGATCTTCCTGAAAGACCCGGTGGGCTCGAAGATCGAACTCACCTTCGACGTGAAGCCCTGAGCGCTTCGGCTCGCGTCGCTAGAGTGCCTGAATGGACCTTCGCCAACTTCGCTATTTCGTCGCGCTCGCCACCCAGCAGCATTACGGCAACGCCGCAGGCGTGCTGCACGTCACGCAGCCCGCGCTCAGCCGCCAGATCCGGCTGCTCGAGGAGGAACTGGGCGTGAAGCTGTTCGAACGCCACGCGCGCGGCGCGGCGCCCACCGACGAGGCGCGGCTGCTGCTCGAACGCGCGATGTTCCTGCTGCGCTATGCGGAGCAGATGAAGTCGGACCTGCAGGCGCGCCAGCGCGAGCCGCGGGGGCCGGTGGCCATCGGCATGTCGCCGGGGCTCGCGCAGCAGCTGTCGGTGATGCTGACCAAGGCGGTGATGCAGAACCTGCCTGAAGTGCGGCTGCGCATCTTCGAGGGCTTCGCGCCTTCGCTGCAGGCGCTGCTGGCCGACGGCGAAGTGGACGTCGCTTTCCTCATCGAGCCCGTCGACCGTTCGAACCTCACCACGGTGCCGCTGCTGAAGGAGCGCATCTGCCTGATCGGCCGGCCTGACGATCCGCGCCTGAACCAGGCGAGCGTGGCCGTGCGGGAGCTCGCGGGCGTGCCGCTCGTGCTGACCGGCATGGTCAAGTCCGGCGTGCGGCTCGAGCTGGAGCTGGCGGCCGCGCGGGCCAAGGTGGAGCTGCGGCACGTGGTGGAGGTGCAGACCGCCGAGGTCGCGCGCAGGCTCGTGCTCGAAGGTGTGGGCCTGGCGGTGCATTTCGCCGCGGCGGTGCAGGAGGACGCGCAGGCGAAGCGGCTGCGCGCCGTGCCGATCGAGGCACTGGCCCTGCAGCGCGTGATCGCGCGCGCGTCGGACCGGCCGGCCTCGCGCGCAACCGAAGGCGTGATGAGCGTCATGCGCATGGTGGTGGAGCGGCACGTGCGGGAAGGCCGGTGGCCGAATGCCGAGCTGTCCTGAAAGCGCACGCCCGATGCCGCCCGGTTATCGAACGAATCAGCCGATTCACTTGGACGTGAACGCGCCGCAAACCTAACCTCCTGCCGTTCCAACGACTGCAGGCAAGCAAGGAGACAAGCCATGATGTACGACCGAAGATTCTTTCTGGCGAGCGCGGCCGCCGCGGCGCTCGCCCCCCATCTCGCGCGAGCCGCGGATCAGGCGCCGCTTCGCATGGTCGTGCCGTTTTCCGCGGGCAGCGGAGCGGACATCCTGGCGCGCGTGCTGGCCGACGCCATCACCACCGGCACCGGGCGTGCGGTCGTGGTGGACAACAAGGCCGGCGCGGGCGGCGTGATCGGCGCGCTCGAAGTGGCGCGCGCGCGGCCCGACGGCAACACGGTGCTCTACACGACAGGCGGCTTCACCACCAATGCGGTGCTGATGAAGAAGCTGCCGTTCGATCCGGTCGCGGACTTCACGCCCATCTCGCGCGTCACGCGAGCCTCGGGGTTCGCGCTGCTGGTGAGCGAGAAGTCGCCCTACAAGACGCTGCACGACTTCGTCGCCGACGCGATGAAGCGGCCGGGCCGGGTCACCTACGGCTCCTCGGGCATCGGCAACACGACGCACGTGATCGGCGCGCTGTTCTGCAAGGGCGTGGGCGTCGATCTGCTGCATATCCCCTTCAAGGGCACACCTTTCACGGACCTGATCGCGCAGACGGTGGATTCGGCCTTCGTCTCGCCGTCGCTGGCCGCCCAGCAGATCCGCTCGGGGCAGCTGCGCGCCCTGGGCATCTCGGGCGACGTGCGCTCGTCGCTGCTGCCCGACACGCCGACCTTCGCGGAGGCGGGCTACAAAGTGCAGGACATCCCTGCCTGGAGCGGTGTGTGGGGGCCGGGCCGGATGACGCCGGCGGCGGTGCAATCGGTCTACGCCGCGCTGGCCAAGGTGGCCAAGGCGCCCGCGATCGAGAAGTACATGCGCGAGAGCGGGGGCGAGCCGGAAGCGTTGCCGCCCGCCGCGTTCGAGGCGTACGTGACGAGCGAGATCGAGCGCTATCGCCGCGTGCTGCCGCCGCTGGGCATCGAGCTCGGCGCTTGAGGAGAAGCACCTTGACGACTTTCATCGATGTGCGCGGAACGCGCACCGCAGTCGAAGTCGAGGGCTCCGGGCCACCGCTCGTGATGCTGCACGGCGCCGAGGGCAGCAGGCGCCAGTTCGCCGCCATCCGGCCGGAGCTCAGTGACCGCTACACCGTCATCACCTACGACCAGCGCGACTGCGGCGAAACCACGGCCCCGGAGGTCGCACCCACGCTCGCCGAGCTGGCCGACGATGCACGCGCGCTGCTCGAAGCGCTGGGCCATGCGTCGGCTTTCGTGTTCGGCACCTCCTTCGGCGGGCGGGTGGCGCAGGCCCTGGCGGTGCGCCATGGCTCCGCGGTGCGCCGCCTCGTGCTGGCCAGCACCTGGCCTTCATCGGTGTCGCTCGCGAGCGCCAACCCGGAGATCGTGCAGGCGCTCGGGCGCCTGCGCGCCGGCCTGCCGGCCACGGCAGAACAGATGGCGGAGATCTTCTTTCCGGCGGATTACCTTCAGGCGCATCCGGACGCGCGCGCGTACTTCAAGTCGGCGCCAGCGCGTTCGGCGCGTTCCGACCGCCGGGCGGCGGCGGTGGGGGACCTGCCCGACCTGGACCTCTCGCGCATCGCGCAGCCCACCTTGGTGATGGCCGGCACGGCCGACCGCCTGGTGCCCGCCGAACTGACGCTGTCGCTGAAGGACCGCGTCGGCGGGGCCGTGCGGACGGTGCTGCTGCCCGGCGTGGGACACCTGAGCGTCGCGCAGGCGCCCAAGGAAGTGGCCTCGCACCTGCGCGAGTTCCTCGTTTGAATTTCCTGGATGACCTTCGGCGCAAGGCGCGCCTGGAGATGCTTCGATGATTGATGTTCCCGTTCTGATCGTGGGGGGCGGCCCGGTGGGCCTGACCGCTTCCATCTACCTGTCGCACTTCGGCATCCGTTCGCTGCTGGTGGAGCGGCACCCGGGCACCGCCGTGCTGCCCAAGGCCCGTGCGCTCAATGCGCGCACGATGGAGATGTACCGGCAGATGGGCCTGGAGGAGGAGATCCGCGCCGTGAGCATGCCGCAGAAGTTCGCGGGCGCGGTGCTCTGGTCCGAGACGCTCGGCGGCCCCGTCATCAAGCGCCTGGAGGCGCCGAGGGGGCATGGCGAGGCGGTTTCATTCTCCGTGTCGGGCAACCTGGGCTGCTCGCAGGACGTGCTGGAACCGGTGCTGCGCCGCCGCGCCGAGGCCGCGAGCGCGGCGCAGGTCTGCTTCGGCACCGAGCTGCTGTCGTTCACCCCTTCGGACGAAGGCGTGCGCGCCACCGTCCGCCATGAGTCGGGCGAGCAGGAAGAAGTCAAGGCGCGTTACCTGGTCGCGGCCGACGGCGCGCGCAGCAAGATCCGCGAGCAGCTGGGCATCGCGCGGCGCGGCGAGCCCGACGTCTACGACAGCGTCAACATCCACTTCCGCGCCGACCTCACGCCCTGGATGGCCGATCGCCCCGCGGCGCTCTACCTGATCGAGCAGCCCGAGCTGCGCGGGACCTTCCTTACCATCAACGGAACGGACCGCTGGGGCTTCCTCGTCACCTCGCTGTCGCACTACGGCTTCACGCCCGAGCAGTTCACGCCCGAGTTCTGCATCGAGATCATCCGCCGCGCGGTGGACGACAAGCAGGTGCCCATCGAGGTGCTGGGCGTGGGCGCGTGGAAGGCTTCGGCCATGGTGGCCGAGCGCTACCGCGCCGGGCCCGTGTTCCTCGCGGGGGATGCGGCGCATGAGATGCCGCCCACCGGCGGCTTCGGCCTGAACACCGGTGTGCAGGATGCGCACAACCTGGCGTGGAAGCTGGCGGCGGTGCTGCGCGGCGAAGCGGGTGAGGCCTTGCTGGACACCTACGATCCCGAGCGCCGCCCCGTGGGCGAAGCCGTGACGCAGTCCAGCCTGCTCAACGCGCTCTCGATGGGCCGCACCTCGAAGCAGGACAAGGCGGTGCTGCCGCGCAAGGAGTTTCTGGCCGAGATCGGCCTGGTGTTCGGCGCGCATTACGCGTCCAGCGCGGTCGTGCCCGAGGGCGGCGCCGCGCCGGCAGGCGACCCCATCCTCGAGTACGTGCCCAGCGCCGCGCCGGGCTGCCGCGCCCCGCACGTGGCGCTGACGAAGTCGGGCCAGCGCTTGTCCACGCTCGACCTGTTCGGCCGCGGCTTCGTGCTGCTGACGGCGCCGCAAGGCGTAGCCTGGCGCGACGCCGCGGGCACGCTGGCCGTGCAAGTCGAAAGCATCGTGATCGGCGAGGCGCTGCGCAGCGAGGAGAACGGGCGCTGGCTCGCTGTCTACGGGCTGCAGCAAGACGGCGCCGTGCTGGTGCGCCCGGACGGCCACGTCGGCTGGCGCTCGACGTCGGCAGCGGACCACCCGGCGCAGGCGCTGCAGGCCGCGCTGGACGCGATTCTTTCGCGGAGCAGCTGATGGCCGTCGCGGTCTCGACCATCCATCACTTCACCATCGGCTGCACCGTCGAGGAGCTCCCGCCGCTGCTGGCGTTCTACACGCGCACGCTGGGCCTGAAGGAGGGCTACCGGCCCGCGCTGCGCCACCCGGGCCACTGGCTCTACGCGGGCGGGCACGCGATCCTGCACCTCAATGCGCTGCTGCAGACCTCCCACGCGCAGTCCGTGGGGCCCGTCGACCACATCGCGCTGAAGGCGACCGGACTGGCGTCCACGCGCGAGGCCCTGCGTGCCGCCGACGTGGCCTTCCGCGAGACGCCGCTCACGGGCACCTCGCTCTACCAGGTGTTTCTGCAGGACCCGCTGGGCCTGACGGTGGAACTCAATTTCGATCTCACCGCGGAAACCTCGGAAGCAGGAACCGTCGCATGAACGAAGCCCCCGAGTGGCGCGTGCCGGTGACGCGCGAATTCATCGCACGCGACTTTCGCTTCCACACCGGCGAGACCGTGCCCGAACTGCGCCTGGGCTACACCGTCCTGGGCAACCCCGAGGGCAAGCCCGTGCTCGCGCTGCACGGCACGGGTGGGCATGGCGCGGGCCTGCTGACGAAGGAATTCGGCGGCGCGCTGTTCGGCTCCGGCGGTGTGCTCGACGCCGCGGAGCACTTCATCGTGCTGCCCGACGCGATCGGCCACGGCCGCAGCGCCAAACCCTCCGACGGGCTGCGCAGGAGCTTCCCGCGCTACAACTACGAAGACATGGTGCAGGGGCAGTACCGCGTGGTGCATGAGGCGCTGGGCCTGCGCCATCTGCGGCTGGTGTTCGGCATCTCCATGGGTGGCATGCACGCGTGGCAATGGGGCATCCGCCATCCGCGGTTCATGGACGCGCTGGTGCCGCTGGCATCGTCGCCCGTGGCCATGGGCGGGCGCAACTGGCTGCTGCGCCGCCTGCTCGTCGACCAGGTTCGCAGCGACCCGGCCAGTGCCCGGCGCGCGTGGGAGTTCTTCAACGTCGCGACCAATGGCGGCACGCTCGCGCTGCAGGCCGCGGCGCCCGACGTCGAGGCCGCCGACCGATGGCTGGCGGCCCGGCGCGCGCAGCCCTTCGAGACCGACGCCGACGACCTGCTGTACCAGTACGACGCCTCGCGCGACTACGACCCGTCGCCCGCGCTCGAAAGCATTCGCGCGCACGTGCTCGCCATCAACTCGGCCGACGACGAGCGCAACCCGCCCGAGCTCGGCGCCACCGAAAGCGCGATGGCGCGCCTGGCCCATGGCCGCCAGCTGCTGATCCCCGGCAGCCGCGAGACCGCCGGCCACGGCACCGTGCGCGCCGCGCGGCTGTGGGTGCAGGCCTGCGGCGATTTCCTGGCTGCCGTGCCTTCACCCGAGAGCCTTACGACATGAAAACGCGAATCACCGAACTCTTCGGCATCGAGCATCCGATCGTGCAAGGCGGCATGCATTGCGTGGGCCTGGCGCCGCTGGCCGCGGCCGTTTCCAACGCCGGCGGGCTGGGCATGGTCACGGCCCTCACGCTGCCCACGCCCGAGGCGCTCGCGGCCGAGATCCGACAGTGCCGTGAGCGCACCGACAAACCCTTCGGCGTGAACCTCACCTTCCTGCCCTCCGTGCGCCAGCCGGACTACCCCGGCTATGTGCGCGCCATCATCGAAGGCGGCGTGAAGATCGTAGAGACCGCGGGCCGCAACCCCGAAAGCGTGCTGCCGACGCTGCACGAGGCGGGCGTGGCGGTCATCCACAAGTGCACCTCGGTGCGGCACGCGCTCAAGGCGCAGAGCCTGGGCTGCGACGCCATCAGCGTGGACGGCTTCGAATGCGCCGGCCACCCCGGCGAGGACGACGTGCCCAACTTCATCCTGCTGCCGCGCGCGGCCGACGAGTTGAAGGTGCCCTTCATCGCCTCGGGCGGCATGGTGGACGGGCGCTCGCTCGTCGCGGCGCTGGCCCTGGGGGCGGCGGGCGTCAACATGGGCACGCGCTTTCTCGCCACCCGGGAGGCGCCCGTGCACCCGAACGTCAAGAACGCGATCGTGCGCGCCACCGAGCTGGACACGCGCCTGGTGATGCGGCCGCTGCGCAACACCGAGCGCGTACTGTCCAACCCCGCGGTCGAGGAGCTGATCGCGCGCGAACGCCGCATCGGCGCCGGCGTGCAGTTCAGCGACATCGCCGACCTGGTGGCCGGCGTTTACCCCAAGGTCATGCACGAAGGCCAAGTGGACGCGGGCGCGTGGAGCTGCGGCATGGCCGCGGGGCTGATCCACGACCTCCCGTCAGTGGCCGAGCTCGTGGCGCGGATCATGGACGAAGCACGCACTCTCGTGCGCACGCGCCTGGCCCGCGTGTTCGACTAACCCTTTCTTTCGGAGACACGCCCATGCTGGGTCTGATGCAGAACCAACCCTTGCTCATTTCCTCGCTGATCGAGTTCGCGCAGCGCCACCACGGCGACGGCGAGATCGTCTCGCGCCGCGTGGAGGGCGACCTGCACCGCTATCGCTGGGCCGACTGCGCGCGGCGCTCGCGCCAGGTCGCGCGCGCGCTGGACGCGATGGGCCTGCAGTTCTCTGACCGCGTGGCCACGCTGGCGTGGAACGGCTACCGGCACCTCGAGCTGTACTTCGGCGTCAGCGGCTCGGGCCGCGTGCTGCACACGCTCAACCCGCGCCTGCACCCCGACCAGGTGATGTGGATCGCGAATCACGCCGAGGACCAGGTGCTGTGCTTCGAGCTGAGCTTCCTGCCGATGGTGCAGGCCATGCACGCGCGCTGCCCCGGCATCCGGCAGTACGTGGCGCTGTGCGACGCCGACCGGCTGCCGGCCGACAGCGGCATCCCCAACCTGGTGAGCTACGAGGCCTGGATCGGCGCGCAGCCCACCGACTATGCGTGGCCCTCGTTCGACGAGAACTCCGCATCGAGCATGTGCTACACGAGCGGCACCACCGGCAACCCTAAGGCGGCGCTGTACAGCCACCGCTCGACAATCCTGCACGCCTACGCCGCGGCGCTGCCGGACGTGATGAACCTGTCGGCATGCGACTCGGTGCTGCCGGTGGTGCCGATGTTCCACGTCAACGCTTGGGGACTGCCATATTCGGCGGCGCTCACGGGCTGCAAGGTGGTCTTCCCTGGCGGCCAGCTCGATGGCAAGTCGGTGTACGAGCTGATCGAGGCCGAAGGCGTGACCTTCGCGGCCGGCGTGCCGACGGTGTGGCAGATGCTGCTGGCGCACATGAAGCCGGACGGCCTGCGCTTTTCCACGCTCCAGCGCACCATCATCGGCGGCTCGGCGTGCCCGCCCGCGATGATCGAAGCCTTCCGCGACGATTACGGCGTGGAGGTGCTGCACGGCTGGGGCATGACCGAGATGAGCCCCCTGGGCACCGTGTGCACGCTCAAGAAGAAGCACGATGCGCTGCCGCGCGAGGAGCAGACCAAGATCCTGCTCAAGCAGGGCCGCGCGCTGTTCGGCGTGGACATGAAGATCGTCGGTCCGGACGGGGCCGAGCTGCCGTGGGACGGCATGACCTTCGGCAACCTGCTGGTCAAGGGCCCATGGGTGCTGCGCGAGTACTTCAAGGGCGAGGGCGGCGATCCGCTGGTCGACGGCTGGTTTCCCACCGGCGACGTGGCCACCATCGATGCCGACGGCTTCATGCAGATCACCGACCGCAGCAAGGACGTGATCAAGTCGGGCGGCGAGTGGATCAGCTCCATCGACGTCGAGAACATCGCGATGGCGCATTCGGCCGTGCAGATGGCCGCATGCATCGGCGTGCGCCACCCCAAGTGGGACGAGCGGCCCATCGTGGTGGTCGTGAAGAAGCCGGGCGCGCAGCTCACGCGCGAGGCGCTGCTGCGGTTCTTCGAGGGCAAGATCGCCAAGTGGCAGATGCCCGACGACGTGGTTTTCGTCGATGCCATCCCGCTGGGCGCCACCGGCAAGATGCTCAAGGCCAGGCTGAGGGAACAGCTCGAAGGCTACCAGCTGCCCAGCCTGCAGGCCGTGGACGCATGAGGAGGCTCGCATGATGGGACTGTCTCCACTGGCCCTGGCCGAGCTTGCGGCTCTGGGCGTCGCCACTGGCTTTCTCGCAGGCCTTCTGGGCATCGGCGGCGGCATGCTGATGGTGCCCTTCATCACCATCATCCTGGCGGGGCGCGGGGTCTCGTCCGCGCTGGCCGTGAAGATCGCGATCGCCACCTCGATGGCCACGATCGTGTTCACGTCGGTGTCGAGCGTGCGCGCGCACCACCAGCGCGGCACGCTGCGCTGGGACATCGTCGGCCGCCTTGCACCCGGCATCGTCGTCGGTAGCCTGGTGAGCAGCATGGGCGTGTTCGCGCACGTCAAGGGCAGCTGGCTGGCCGTGTTCTTCGGCCTGTTCGTGAGCTTCTCGGCCACGCAGATGTTCCTGGACCGCAAGCCGCAGCCCACGCGTCAGATGCCGGGTCGCGGAGGCCAGATCGCTGCGGGCGGCGCCATCGGTTTTCTCTCGGGGCTGGTCGGCGCCGGCGGCGGCTTCATCAGCGTGCCGTTCATGACGTGGTGCAACGTCGCGATTCACAGCGCGGTGGCGACCTCCGCGGCCCTGGGTTTTCCGATCGCGCTGGCCAACGTGCTGGGTTACGTGGTGGCGGGGCAGGGTGTCGCCGATCTGCCGGCGGCCTCGTTCGGCTACATCTGGCTGCCGGCGCTGGCCGTGCTGGCCGCCTGCAGCATCGCCACCGCGCCGCTGGGCGCGCGCGCCGCGCACGCCTTGCCCGTCAAGGTGCTCAAGCGGGTGTTCGCCGCGGTGCTGTACGGGCTGGCGGCGTACATGCTCTACAAGGGCATCGCGACCTGGCACGCCGCATGACGAACCATGATCCACAAGGGCAAGACAGCGCATCGGCGGCGCTGGCCGGCATCGCGTCGGGCGACACCGTGAGGGTCGGCGGATTCGGCAGCGCGGTCCTGCCGGTCGATCTGCTGCATGCGGTGCTGGACAGCGGCGTGCGCGACTTGACGGTGATCTCCAACAACGCGGGCTACGACCGAGAGGGCGTGGCGGACAAACGGATCGCCGCTCCGCATATCGACGGCTATCCGGAGCAATGCTCCGTTAACCCAGTTCCAGGGAAAGGACAAGACGATGACCACCAAGACCACGATGAAGGCGGTGCGCCTGCATGGGTTCGGCGGGCCCGAAGTGCTGCGCTACGAGGATGCGCCGGTGCCTCGACTGCAAGCGGGCGAAGTGCTGGTGCGCGTGCGCGCCGTGGGGCTGAACCCGCCCGACTGGTACCTGCGCGAGGGCTACAAGTCGCTGCCGCCCGAGTGGCGGCCCAAGGGCGCGTTCCCGCTGATTCCGGGCACCGACGTGTCGGGCGTGGTGGATGCCGTCGCGCCGGACGTGAGCGGCTTCGCGCCCGGCGACGAGGTCTATTCGATGGTGCGCTTTCCCAGCGGCGTGTTCGAGGGCAGCAAGGCCTACGCCGAGTACGTGAGCGTGCCGGCCAACGAGCTCGCGCGCAAGCCCACGGCCATTGACCACGTGCATGCGGCGGCGGCGCCGATGTCCCTGCTGACGGCCTGGCAGTTCCTGATCGATCTGGGTCACGACGAGCAGAACCCCCTGCAGCCGCATCAGCACGTGCCGGTGCCGCTGCAGGGGCGCACAGTGCTCGTCAACGGCGCGGCCGGCGGCGTCGGCCACTTCGCGGTGCAGCTGGCGAAGTGGAAGGGCGCACGCGTGATCGCGGTGGCGTCCGGCAGGCACGAGGCGCTGCTGCGCGAACTGGGCGCCGATGAATTCATCGACTACGCGAAGACGAACGCGGATGAAGCGGTGCGCGACATCGATCTCGTCGTTGATTCCATCGGTGGCCCGGCCACGGGTCGCTTCCTGCGCACGATCAAGCGCGGCGGCGCCCTGTTCCCGATCTTCCCTCTCGGCTTCGACGCAATCGAGGAGGCGCGCAACCGGGGCGTGACCGTCTCGGCCACGCAGGTGCGATCGAACGGCGCGCAATTGGCGCAGCTCTCGCGGCTGCTGGACGACGGCACGATCCGCGTCGTGGTGGACAGCACCTTCGCGCTGGCAGATGCGCGCACCGCGCACGAACGCGCCGCGCGCGGGCACATTCAGGGCAAGATCGTCCTCACCGTCGACTGAGCCGCGGAGAGCGTCCCCATGAATCGAATAGAAAAGCCCGAAGATGTGCCTCCAGCGTTTGAAGCCGCTTGGAACACCCACGACATGAAGGCCCTCGGGGCACTATTCCGTGACGATGCGACATTCGTCAACCGGTTCGGGCACTACGTGCGCGGCATCGAGGAGATCGTCAAGCTGCATGCGCCCATCCACGCAACCATCTACAGCGATTCCACGCTGGAGAACGAACTCATCGACGTGGCCCCGATCAGCGACGATGCGGCAGTCATGCACTTCTGGAGTCGCCTCACGGTCGGTGTGGCTCATCCTGCGGGCCCGCACGTTGTCGACACATTGATCCTTGCTGTTCTCACACGGCAGGTTGGCCAGTGGGGAATCAAGGCGCTTGAGAACGTCACGCTGACGAATCCAAGAACGGGAGAAGCCGTGTTGAGAGCCGACCGGGGTTCTTGATCGAGCGGCAGAATGCGGCCAGAAGTGGCCTTCGGGCCACTGCGGCGTCAGCGACCGATCCGAGTAGAAGCGGACGCTGAAGCTCTGCTCCGGTTGGCGGTCGCCACAAGTGCGACAGTGGCGCACGCGCTGCCTGTCTGTCGACTGCAAGCGCCCAGAGAAGACCGGCCAACGTATCGCCGTTCTGCGCGCTTGGCTGAATGACAGTTACTGCGGAGGAGGCAGCTTGATCTGACGCGCGATCCTCGCCCACTCCACCGTCTCGCTGCGAAACGAGCGATCTGTCTCTTCAGGTGTCGAGGTCGCGACATTGAGGCCGAGGTCAGCCAGCTGCCGTTTGACGGCTGGCTCGTTCAGGACTTGGGCGGTATCCTGGTGGATCTTCTGGAGAATCGGGCCCGGCGTTCCCTTGGGGGCGATGAAGGCGAGGTAGGGCGTGATGTCGACGCCGGCATACGACTCGTTGACGGCAGGCACCTTCTCGAAGCCCGCGATCCGCTTCGGGCCGAACGACGCGATCATCTTTATGCGGTTGGCCTTGACGAACTGCACGCTCGAATCATGCGGATTGATGACCAGGTCCAGGCGCCCGCCCATGAGTTCTGACAGCGCTTGCGACCAACCCGGGAAGTTCACATGGACCATGTCAATCCCTGAGGCGTACATGAATTGACGGAATCCCGCGTAGGTGGCGCCGAAGCCGCCCGTGCCCCAGTTGAGTTGGCCCGGATGGGCCTTCGCATAGGCCACCAACTCGGGAATCGAGTTGAACGGGGCATCGTTGCGGGCGACCAGAGCCATCTCCAGGTTCACCACGCGCGTGATTCCACTGAAGTCGTCGTAGGTGTAGGGAATGATCTTGTAGAACAGCGGGTTGTTGGCGACCGTCGCACCGGTCACGCCGATCGTGTAGCCGTCCGGCTTGGACTTGACGATGTAGTCGGTGGCGATGATGTTGCTGGCGCCGGGCTTGTACTCGATGACGACGGGCTGCTTCCACTTTTCCTGCAGCAGCGGCGAGATGATCCGGAACACCTGGTCACCGCCGCCAGGGGTGAACGGCAGGATGATGCGGACCGGCGCCTTGGGCCAGTCCTGGGCAGGAGCCGGGGTGGACATGAGCGTCGTGGCGGCGATGCCGGCCGCGGCACACAGGGACAGCATCGATTTCGTCATCGTCATTTCAAAAGCTCCGCGCGTTGCGTTTCGGTCAGGCTGTCCCGTTCCCAGGCCACCTGCGAACGACAGCGGCTGGGGTCTTGATCCCGGTCTTCGTAGTAGCAGTGGTAGTGGGCGAAGGCGTGGTAGACGCGCCGCAGTTCCTCCACGGCGGTGCGGTGCAGGTCCACGCGCAGGTCCCACAGGGCCTGGGGCTTTTGGGGCCCGGTGACGACCACGCATGCCGAGCGCTCGGCCATGTGCGAGGTGGCGCTGCCCTGGCCTCCGGCGTCGCGGCCGCATTCCAACGACTGGATGAGCCGTTCGACCAGCGGCTGTCCTGGCTCGGCACAGAAGCCTGCGGCCATCGCGTCCAGCACGTGTTCGCCGACCAGGACGTTGCCGAACACCACGTGGTCGGTGCCGACCTTCTGGCCGGCCCATCCGGCGACCGCACTGCCTGTGTGGGCGGCCACGCGTCCATCTCGGGTCATGACAGCGATCTGGCGCAGGCTCTCGTGTGCGTCGTCCTGCACCAGCGCCTGCACGACGCTCTGGCTGGAGTAACCGAGGGCAAGCAGCTTGTTCGCCAAGTGGGCGTTTCCTTTGCGCACGTTTGCCTGCGTCATGGCGACGCCGAAGCCACCGTGGGCGCCCTGGGCAAAAGAACCGCACGCCAGGGAGTAGGTTGCTATTGCGATGCCGACCTCATGGGTCTTTGGGCATCGGCCAATCACGGAGTAGGTCATGTCGGGGAAAGTGGGTTGATGCCCCCGATTCTTCCGATCTCGTTGCGCTGCGAAAAGCAGGAAATCTGGAGTGACCCTTCGGAAAATCCGCTGGCCACAAGGAGGCCTCGGAGCGCAGAAGGCGCTGCGGGACCTTAGCTCACGCGGACCGCAGCTTCGGTCGCTCCTGATGCTCCTGGTTGGCAAGGAAGTCGAGCAGCGCCCGTGACTGCCTGGACAGCTCGTCGCGACTGCGCACGCAGAGCTTCAGCGGGAGCTTGGCCCACGAGTCCTCCAGTTCGGTGACGCGCAAGGGAACGCGCTTTTGCATGCGTTCCGCGGCGGACGCCGGCACGATGCCGATGCCGACCCCATCGGCGACCAGCTCGCAGGTCATCGAGAAGCTCCGCAGCTGCACGCTGTAGCGCAGCGGCTTTCCTTCGTCGGCCGCATGCTGCTGCAGCATGGTGTGCATCCAGCTGCCGCGACCGGGTCCGACAAACTCGAAACCCAGGAAGTCGACGAAGCGCCGGCCGACCAGCGGCGCGACATCCGTGCTGGAAATCACCACGTAACGGTCCAGCGCGAACGGGATCGTCTCCAGCCCCTTGGTGTCCACGGGCTCCGCCACCACCCCGATGTCTGCACTGCCATCGACGACCGCCTGGGGAATCTGGTGGTTGACCAGCTCCTCGATGGTCAACGTCGTGCTGGGATTGCGGCGCAGGTAGGTGCTGATCGGCTTGTGCAGGAACTCGTACAGCGACACCGTGTTGCAGTAGAGCTTGATGAAGCTCTTGGCGCGATTTCCGTACTCCGCCAAGTCGTCGTTCATGCGTTGAACTTCGTTCAGCAGGCGAAAACCGTGCTCCAGCAGCTTGCGGCCTGCCTCGGTGGGCACTACGCCAGTGCGCGCGCGGGTCAGCAAGGGCGTGCCCATCTCGATCTCCATCTCCTTGATGCGAGCGCTGATGGACGCCGCTGCGCGGTGGGACCGCTCGGCGCCCAGTGCGATGCTGCCGGCCTGCACCACGTTGACGAAGATTCGCAGGTCGGAGATGTCGAAGCGCACCATGTCATGGTCCAGAAAGTGATGCAGGAGGAGGAGGGTCGCAGTCGGGGCAAGGCTCGCATGCAAGCTTGGTGCCTGCAACAGGTCAAACGCCAACATCGGATTTTCCGAAGCTTGCCTCGACAGAATCAGTTTGTGCAGTCATTGCGATCGCTGAAGAATGGACCGCGTCACACAACTGCAACACACCGGATTCGACACGGACATACGCCCCAACCTGCAAGCGCTGCAAGCGCTGATCGCGCGCAAGAACATCGACGCACTGGTATGCATGAGCCCGGAGAACTTCACCTATCTGGCCGGCGCCTACATCACCACGCTCAAGACGATCCGCCCGCGGCACGCCTTTGCCATCCTGACCCGGCGAGGCTGCGCCCGCGCTATCGTCTGCGGCATCGAAGAAGACCTGGTGCGCGTCGAAAGTTGGATGGCGGACGTGCTCCCCTACACCGAGTTCCGCGACGATCCCATCACCTGCCTGGCGGATACCTTGCAGGAAATGGGACTGGGCTCCGCCAGCATCGGTTTCGACATGGAGTACGTGCCGGCCGCGGCATTCGCCCGCCTCACCGCCTTGCTGCCCGAAGCGCAGTTCATCGACACCACCGAGGCTGTCGCAGCCGTGCGCGCCATCAAGTCCGCCACCGAGGTTGCGTGGCTGGAGAAGACCACACGCGAGACACACCGGGCCATAGTCGAAGCGCTCGCCGAAAGCCGCCTGGGCGACACCGACCAACTGATCGCCAACCGCATCATCAAGCGCATGTTCGACCAGGGGGCCAGCGGCGTCCAGCATTTTCACTTGGCCTCGGGACCTCGCACGCCGCAGATCCACAACGCACCGTCGCCGGACGCCACCCGCGTCTCGGAGATCCTGCGGCTGGACGTCGGCGGCACCTACGGCGCGTATGCGAGCGATGTTGCACGAACTTATTCCACCGGGGAACCCCGTCCGATGCACCGCGAGGTCTACCGCGCGCTCTGCGAGGTACAGGCGCTGACCATCGCTTCCATCAGGCCCGGCGTCACCGCAGGCGAGTTGTTCGAGACCTGCCGTGCAGCGTTCGCAGACCGTGGCCTGCCCTGCACGCTGCCGCATGTCGGCCATTCCTTCGGCATCGAAGCGCATGAGAGTCCCATGATCCGCCCTGGCGAGGACACGGTGCTGGTGCCCGGCATGGTGATCAACATCGAGCCGCTCACCAGGGACGAGGACGGCAACCTCTACCACACCGAGGACCTGGTGGTCGTCACCGAGGGCGGAACCCGTCTACTCACCCATGGCCTGGCACCGCGCGACATCCCGGTACTCGGACAAGCACTGACGCTGGCGTAGCCGGCCTTCTCCGCAGCCCGTGCGCTGCGGCTTCCGATCCATCCCAGCTATTTCAACCAGGGCAGCGTCCCCCCAGGGGACAGACCACGTCCGCCTCTCGCGCGGCCAGCCCGCATCGCACTTGTGCAGGAGTCTTTCATGCGCTTTCTCAAGACCGGTCTGGTGCTCGCCGCCTTCGCCCTAAGCCCTGCGGCGTTCGCCCTGAAGAAGTGGGACTTGGCCTCGGCCTTCGTCACCAGCAATCTCCATGTGGCCAACCTGGCGGAATTCGCCGCCGATGTCGAGAGGGGAACGCAGGGACAGCTGCGCATCACCCTGCATGCCAATTCCAGTCTGTTCAAGGGCAGCGAGATCAAGCGCGCTGTGCAAGGCGGCCAGGTCCAGGCCGGCGAAATTCTGATGACCGCCTACGAGAACGAAAGTGCCGTCCTGGGCGTTGACGGCGTGCCGTTCCTTGCGACCAGCTACGCCGATGCGCGCAAGCTGTACCAGGTGCAGAAGCCGGTGCTGCAGGCCTACCTGGAGAAGCAGGGCATAGTGCTGTTGTACTGCGTGCCGTGGCCGGCTTCCGGCATCTACAGCAAGCGGGCGGTCGACTCCATCGCCGACATGCGGGGCATCAAATGGCGCGCCTATTCGCCGGCCACGACGCGCATGGGAGAGCTGATGCAGGCGCAGCCGGTGACCGTGCAGCCGGCGGAGCTCAGCCAGGCCCTCATTACTGGCGTGGTCGAGGCCTTCATGACATCCACGCAGACCGGTGTCGACAGCCGCGCATATGAGCAGGTCAAGTATTTCTACGACCTGCAGGCTGGCCTGCCCAAGAACGCCGTCTTCGTGAACGCCAAGGCGTTCCGGTCTCTCAGTGTGGAGCAGCAGCAGGCCGTGATGAAGGCCGCCGAGGCCGCCGAGGACCGGGGCTGGCAACTGAGCAACGAGTGGAACGAGGCTTCGAAAAGAACTCTGCGCGAGAAGGGCATGACCGTCTCCGAGCCCTCGCCAACGCTGCGCGCGGACGTGCAGCGGATGGGCCAGCAGTTGCTGCAGGACTGGCAGAAGAAAGCCGGTCCGGATGCGGCCGGGATCGTCACGCAGTATCAGCAACTGCGCGCCAGCGACAGTCAGGCGGTGCGCAAGTGAGGCGGCTGCTCGACGCCGTCTACGAAGCCTGCGGTTACCTGGGCGCGTTCTGCGTGCTGACCATCTGCGTGGTCATGGTTGGGCAGAGCCTGGGCCGGGTTGCGGGCATGCCCACCGGTGGCGCCAACGACCTGGTCGCGTGGCTGTGCGCAGCGGCCGCGTTCCTGCCCATGGCGCATGCATTCAGGCATGGCGATTTCGTCCGGGTGACCCTGGTCTTCGACAAGCTGGGAGCTCGGTCCGGGCGTGTGCTCGAGGTGGTGGCCCTGTGCGTGGCGTGCATCGCCATCGCCTACCTGGCCTGGTGGGCCACCGTGTTCACCTGGGAAAGCTGGGAGTTCCACGAAATGGGCACCGGCATGCTGGCCTGGCCACTGTGGATTCCCCAACTCAGCTTCGTGGTGGGTGCCTGGGTCTTCTTGATCGCCGTGCTCGACGAGGCCGCCATCGTGCTGCGCGGCGGTGTGCCGACCTACGTCGCCGCCGTCCAGGAACGCCATGCGCGAGGCGACTTCTCTTCCGACATCTGAAAGCACCTTTGCGATGGAAACTCTTGGAATCGGCCTGCTGCTGCTCGTCCTGATGCTGGTGTTGCTGGCAGGCGGCTTGTGGATCGCGATGACGCTCGCCCTCTGTGGTTGGGTCGGGCAGTTCTTCTTCACCGCCACTGAGCCCGGTAAGAATCTGTTCTCGGCGTTCTGGGACAGCAATGCCTCCTGGGAGCTGGCAGCACTGCCCCTGTTTATCTGGATGGGTGAGATTCTTTTCCGGACCAAGCTCAGCGAAGAGATGTTCGAAGGCTTGCGGCCGTGGCTCAACCGCATCCCTGGCCGGCTTATGCACACGACCGTGCTGGGCTGCGGCATCTTCGGGTCGGTCTGTGGCTCTTCGGCCGCCACCTGCGCCACCATCTCCAAGGTCGCCCTGCCGGAACTCAGAAGGCGCGGCTACGACGAGAACCTGGCCTTGGGCGCCCTGGCCACCAGTGGAACCCTGGGCATCCTGATCCCGCCGTCGATCACCATGGTCGTGTACGCCGTGGCTGCCGATGCTTCAGTGATTCGGATCTTTCTGGCCGGCTTCCTGCCCGGGCTGCTTCTGATGGGGCTGTTCATGGGCTACATCGGCTGGTGGTCGGCACGCCATCCTGAGCGCATGCCGCCTGCCGATCCGCCAACCAGTTTGCGCCAGAAGCTGCGCGCGAGCGGCAACCTCATTCCTTGTGCGGCGCTCATCGTCTTCATCGTGTGGGTGCTGGTGGCCGGCTACGCGACGGCGACGGAGTGTGCAGCCTGCGGCGTGGTGGGCTCGCTCGCCATCGCGGCCTGGGGGCGGTCGCTAACCGTGCGCAACTTCATGGACGGGCTGGTCGGCGCCACCCGCGCCAGTTGCATGATCATGTTCATCTTGGGCGGCGCCGCATTCCTGACAAAGACGATGGCGTTCACTGGCATTCCGCTCGCGCTCGCCGGTTGGGTGGACGGCATGCAGCTGTCGCCTCAGGCAATGATTGCTGCCCTGGTTGTGGTCTACCTCGTGTTGGGCACGGCGCTTGACGGCATCTCGATGATCGTGCTGACCACCGCGGTCGTGCTGCCCATGATCCAGAAGGCAGGTTTCGACTTGGTCTGGTTCGGCATCTTCGTCGTCATGCTGGTGGAAATCGCCCAAGTGACGCCCCCGGTCGGCTTCAATCTGTTCGTCCTGCAGAACATGACGGGCAAGGACAGCACCGTCATCGCCAAGGCAGCCATCCCGTTCTTTTTCTGCCTCATCGTCTGCATTGCGCTGCTCACGGTGTTTCCGAGCATCGTGACCGTTCTCCCCAACCTTGTCATGGGGCCTGAGCGATAGCCACGCCCTGCCCATCCATTTGTCTAGAGGGAAATCCGACGATGACTTACCGCTTGATCGCCCGTTGCCAGCGCTCTCAAGGCAGACGAGCTGGTGCGCCGCTGCTCAGGCATCGTCGTCGAGCAGGTTCAGGGAAGGCTCTTCCATGGTTGATCGCAGAGCAAGGCATCCGGCCTCCCAAGCGCTCTTGTCTGTGGTGAAGCTGAGTTCCGAGCGCGCGAAGGCTCAAAGCTGGGCACGTCATCGAGAGTTTCGAGCAGCACCCATTCGAAAGCTCCGGACCGGAGTGCTTCAATCCTCAATACAAGAAAGCGGAAGCGGCTCATGCAGCAATGCTGTCCTCAGCCCCATCACGAGTCGGCGACGCTCTCCCGTACCCTCTTGCGATCGACCTTGCCCGTGCCGTTCTCGGGCAACGATTCGACGAAGTGCATCGTGGCCGGTTGATGGATGGGCGACAGGCGCGCGGCCACGGCGCGCCGGATCGTTTCGCATTCGACGTCCGCGCCTTCGGAACTGCGCTGCCGCACGATGACCGCGACGGGGACTTCACCGAGATCTGCATGAGCCTTCCCCACCACACAGCAGGCCGCCACTCCGGGGACCGCCGAGATCGCTTCTTCGATCAGCCTGGGTGACAGGTTCTCGCCTCCGCGGATGATCACATCCTTCAGCCGCCCGGTCACGAACAGGTAGCCGTCTTCGTCGAAACGGCCTATGTCGCCAGTGCGCACCTCCCCACCAGGCGACTGCGCGACGCCATTGCCGCCTTCCAGGAGATAGCCGCTCATCAAGCTCGGTCCGGCAATGCAGATCTCCCCGTCCACGCCGGGCTCGGGGACCCGTTCACCATCGGCGCTGCGCAGATAGACCGACTGGCCCTGGAGCGGTGTGCCGACGGAGCCGAGCTTGCGTCGTGCTGGAGGATTCATGGTGGACGTGCACGTGGCCTCGGACAAGCCGTATGAAATCACCAGTGGCAGGCCGAACTTGTCCTCGATGCGCCGGTGCAGTTCTTCGGTGATCGGCGCGGAGCCACAGCGCATCATGCGCAGCGAGGCGAGCGACGATCGCGGGAAGTTCAGCGGCAGCATGCGCGCGAACATCGTCGGCACGCCGGTCACGATCGTCGGCTGCGCAGCGGCCATCAGGTCGGGCATCTGCTCTGCCCTGAAGCGGGCCCCCAGTACGACGGCGCTTCCTGCCGCGAGCGGCGCCAGCAGCTGGTTGTTCACGCCGTTCGTGTGGTGCAGCGGCATGATGTGCAGCAGCCGGTCGGCGGGCGCCAGCCCAGTGTGCCGGATCACGCCCAGCGCGTTGGCCAGCATGCCTCGGTGGCCCTGGAGCACGCCTTTCGGCTTGCCGCTGCTGCCCGAAGTGAAGAGCAGGAAACCGTCGCTTTCGGGCGCGAGATCATGGGTCCAGTAGAGGCTGTCGAAGGGCAGGGCTTCAAAAGCCAGGCGGCACTCGGCGGCGATTCCGGTGGCCTCGGCCTCGCGCGCGTTCGCCGCATCCGCGACGATCCAGCGGATGCGGGCGACGTCGATGCGCCGCCGTGCTTCTTCCTCGCTCAGCCTCGGTTCCAGCGGGCAGGGGCAGGCGCCGGCGGCCATGGCGCCCAGGATGCCTATCACCAGCTCGACCGAGCGTTCCATGACGAGTGCGATCCGGTCGCCCTCGCGTACGCCCACGTCACGCAGCCCGCCGGCGCAGCGGCCGACCGCTTGGTGGAGTTCGGCATACGTGCAGCGGCGACGCTCGTCTTGAAGCGCAAGCCTTGAAGCCCAGGAAGGATCGGTCCAGCGCGCCTCGAAGAGCTCCAGCAGGTGCGACGCAGCAACGCCCGCTTCACTCATCACAGCTTCACCGCCGCATCGCGTTCGAAACGTCCCGCCGCGTCCAGCGATGCCAGGGCCTCGCGTTCGCGCGGCGTCGGCGGCTCAGCGGGCGCCGCACCGGTGGCGTCGAAGTCGAATCCGGTGCGCTCCCGCACTTCCTGCAGGCTGGCTTCGGGATGCCACGACTGCAGCGCAAGGTGCCCATCCCGCCTCCTGAAGACGGCGATCGGGGTCACGACACCGTGGAAGCCGCCCCACGACGTGCGGAAGTCGAGCTTGTCGACCAGGGTGCGTTTCGAATGTTCCGTGCGCCACGTGCAGGAGCGCTTCGCGGTCGGCAGCATCACCGCGCCACCGCCGCCACCGGGCAGCCGTACCTTGGGCCTGTGCCAGTCGCCGATAACGGAGTTGTTGGCGCAACCCTCCCCGTCGATCTGCGCGGCGCCCAGGAAGGTCAGGTCCATGCGGCCGCGGGTGCACAGGTCGTAGAAGTCCTCGTTGGCGAAGATGGAGGCGGACTGCTCGGCCAGCACCGGGTCAGAGCTCGACAGGGGAATTTTGGACGGCACCGGGTCGACGCCGCCGGCCACGTTGATGTAGGTGAAGTCGAAGTCGTAGGCGCGCTTGGCGAGCAGGCACGCCAGCATCGGCATCGTCGAGTTGACACCACTGAAGGTGATCTCGTTCGGACGGATGAAGCGCGCGAGGTGGGTGACGATGAAGGAGAAGCCGGACCACTCAGACATGGCTGGCCTCCATCGCTTCCGGTGCCTTCGCCATGTGCGCCGCGAGCACGTCTTCGCCTGGCGGCAGGTAGGCCTCGACTGCTGGATAGTCGATCTCGTACGTCGGCCAGCATGAGCCGGGCCATGCGCCGTGCGGTACGACGGCAAAGGCCTCGACCATGAAGTGCGGAACCAATGTCGCCTCCGGCTGACCCGCAAAGATGGCGGTGTCGACCAGCTTCTCGGCGACCACCAGCACGCTGCCGGCAGCGCGGCTCATGATGCGGTCCCAGTGGTGCGTGCCGGCGACGCGAACGTTGCCCTGCACATCGACCTCGCTCGCGTGGATGACCGCGAAGTCCGGCCGGATCGACGGGATCACCCAAACCGGCTCGCCTCCACCATACGGGTCCTCCAGGCACTTCCAGCCGTTCAGGGCAGGGATGTCGCTGCCGTGCAGCCCGCCGCAGGGCTGGAACGGAATGCCGAAGGCGGCGGCGCGCAGGCCCGCGGTGAGGCTGGCGCAGGCGTGCTCCTCGAGCGTCGTGGCGCCGGTCTCGATGGCGCGGCGGTAGTACGGTGCCAGGCCGAAATTGCCTTCCATCGCCACGATTCCCGCACGCACCTTCTTCACCACGCCGGCACGGCAGAGAATGTCGATGTCGTAGCCGGGCGACTGCTTGATGATTTCGAGCTCCGTCTTCCCCTGGCGGATCAGCTCGCGTACGAACGCGAACGGCCCGCGGTGCAGGAAGCTGCCGCCAAGAGCAAGCGAGGCGCCGTCGGGCACCTTCGCCACCAGTTCTTTCAATTCCAGCTGCTTGCCGGAAGCGCCGAATCCACTGCCCATGTTCTTTCCTTCTAGGTAGAGCGGAGGTAATCCGCGATCCGCTGCTTCAGTCCCGGCCGCGCGGCGGAGCGCACGAGCCAGGCCAAGTCAATGTCCGGCTCCCGCGTCGCGAGCACTTCGTAGAGTGCGCTGCGGCTCCACGCCGGCAGAGCCGACGCCCTGAGGCGGGCCTGCTCGACGAGCGCAGGCCATTCCGCCTGCTCTGCGATGCCGTGCAGGAAGCCGAGCTGCACCGCCTGCGGCGCGTCGAAGGTCGCGGCCGCTTCCTGCAGCGACGCGGCATGCTCGCGCCCGACGATCTCGCCGAAGCGGCGCGTACCGAGGACGAGGCCGAACTTCAGTCCCGGCATGCGGAAGCTGGTGTCGGCCGTGGCATGGCGCTGCCGGCAAGCAGCCACCAGGTCCACGCCCGCGCCGAAGGTGCGGCCGTGCGCGAGCGCCACGGTCAGGCAAGGCGAGGAGGCGACCGCTTGCAGCAGCATCTCCACGCGCACGAAACGCAGCAGGAGATCGCCTTCGGTCTGTTGTTCCACTTCGGAAAAATCGAAGCCGGCGCTGAAGTTCTTCCCTTCACCGCGCAGCACCAGCACCTTCGCGCCCTCCGCGGGCGCGCGTTGCACGAGTTCGATCAACGCCTCGACGAGCTGCGACGAGAGCGCATTGCGCTTGCCGGGGCGCGCGAGCGTCAGGGTCCAGACCTCGCCGTCGCGCTGCAAGGCGACCGCGTCGGTCATGCGCCGGACTCCGCGGCCGCAAGCAGCGCGCCCAGTACCTCGTCGTTGTGCTCGCCCAGGCTCGGCGGACGGCGCGAGACCGGGAGGTTCTTGCCCCGGAAGCGCATCGGCGACGCAAAGGTGCGCGTGCGCACGCCGTTAGGCAGTTCCAGCGGCTGCACCCACTCCATGTGCTCCACCTGGGGATCAGCAAGCACCTGCGAATACCGGTTGATCGGTGCACAAGGCACGCCCGCGTCGCGAAAGCGCACCAGCCAGGTGGCCGTGTCAGTGGATGCGAACTCTTCTTCCAGGATGCCCAGCAGCGCATCCTGATGCCTGGCGCGCAGGGTGGGGGAGCCGAAGCGCTCGTCGGCCAGCAGGTCCTCCCGGCCGATCACGTCGCACACGGACTTCCACAGCGCGTTGTTGCCCGCGGCCATTCCGAAGTAGCCGTCCTTGCTGCGGAACACCCGATAGGGCGCATTGCGCGGGTGCGCGGAGCCAAGCTGGACCGGGTCGCGCCCGCTGCCGAAGTACTCGGAGGTCTGCAAGGCGGCAATGCCCAGCGTGGCGCCGAGCATCGGTACGTCGAGGTGCGTTCCCTCGCCGGTGGCTTCGGCGTGCCGCAGCGCGGACACGATGCCGAACGCGGCGTAGAGGCCGGCGGAGAAATCAGCGAGCGGCACGCCGCATTTCACCGGCGGGCGGTCCGGCTCTCCGGTCACGCTCATGATCCCGCTCATGGCCTGGATGGTCAGGTCGAAGCCGCCTTCCTGCGAGCGCGGCCCGCTCTGGCCATAGGCCGAAATCGAGCAGTAGACGAGTGCCGGATTGAGTGCGCTCAGGCTCTCGTAGCCGACGCCGAGTCGCTCCATCACGCCGGGGCGGTTGTTCTCGATCAACACCTGAGCATCCTGCGCAAGGCGCCGCAACAGCATCACGTCGGCCGGCGCCTTCAGGTCAAGCGTCACCGATCGCTTGTTGCGGTTGAGGGAGGCGAAGTTCTCGCTGAAGCCCTCGTTGATCGGCGGCCAGCTGCGCAGCGTGTCGCCGCCGTCCGGATGCTCGACCTTGACGACGTCGGCGCCCATGTCGGCGAGCAGCATCCCGCAGTAGGGCCCGGCCGCAACATTGCAGACCTCGATGACGCGCACGCCCGCCAGCGGAAGAGGGGAAAGTGCCATGGAAGCTTCTTTCTTCAAAGTTTGATCTGTGCCGTCTTCTGCACACGGGCCCATTTCTCGATTTCGGCCTGGACCATCGCCTGCATGCGTTCGGGCGTGGTCGTGACGACGTCAGCGCCGGCCTTGTTCATCGCGGCCAGCAACTCGGGCTTCTTCGCGACATCCCGCATGGCGGCAGACACCTGGCCGACGATGGCCTTCGGCGTGCCCTTGGGCGCGAGCAGGCCGTAGTAGGTGGTGACATCGAAGTCCGCCACGCCGGCTTCGCGCAGGGTCATCAGCTCGGGCAGCATGCTGCTGCGAGTCCCGCTGGTGACCGCCAGGATCTTGATCTTCGGGTTGGCGTAATGGGCGCTGAGCGCAGGCAGCGTCTCGAAGACCACGTCGATCTGCCCGCCCAGCAGATCCGTCATGGCCGGGCCGCTGCCCTTGTAGGGCACATGCAAGAGGCCGACGTTGGCGGCCTGCTTGAAGTACTCGCCGGTCATGTGCTGCGTCGAGCCGTTGCCTGCGGAACCGTAGGTGAGGGGCTGCTTCTGCGCGCGTGCGTAAACGAGGAATTCCTTGACGCTGTTCACCGGCAGCGATGCGCGCACGGCGAGCGCGAGAGGCACCCCCGCGCCCATGGACACGGGCATCAGGTCGGTGTTGAGGTCGTAAGGCTTGCTCGTCGCAGCCACTGCGTGGATGGTGAGCGTGCCGATCGCGGCGAAGAGCAGCGTGTAGCCGTCGCCCACGGAGTTGGCCGCTGCCTCTGCGCCGATCTCTCCGCCCGCACCCGCCCGGTTGTCGATCACGATCGACTGGCCGAGGGCCGAGCCGAGGTGCTGCCCGTAGATCCGTGCCGTGATGTCGTTGGCGCCGCCCGGCGGGTAGGGAACGATCATCCGGATCGGCTTGGAGGGCCAGGACTGTGCGAACGCAGTACGGGTCGTGGCCACCGCGGCGAGTGTCGCGCAGAGGAAGTTGCGTCGCTGCATATTGTCTCCAGTGAATAGGTATTCGTCGCGGGTGCTGTGCGAGTCCCACTGTTCACAGCAACGGGTCAAACGTTCCGTATTCTGGAACTGGGCCATGGCCATTCTCGCCATCGCCCGCGGTGGTTTCAGCCGTTGTAGAAGCGGCGGCCGCGCGTGCGCAGCCACAGCCGCACGAGGTGACGCTTGCGGTCCTCCTCGGCAAAGTCGGTGTAGCCGGTGCGGCGATGGCCCAGCCGGCGGTTGTCGACGATCTGGATCTGGCCCGGCTCGAAGAAGAACTCGCGGATCAGGTGCGGCTGGTTCATCGTGGCTTCCAGCGCCTCGAGCGCGTCCTCGCCAAGTGCATCGAGTTCGATGCCAGCCATCTTGTAGCCATTGACGACGTGCCGATGCGAGAGCCGGCTTGTTAGCCGCCCGTCCGTCACCTGCATCAGCGGGTGGCTGATGACCGGCGGTGCCTCGGGCGCATGCTCATGGTTGCGGTCGAAGAGGTAGGGCGCGAAGAGCCTGTCGATCAGCTTCGGGTGCTTGGCGAGCATCTCGTTGTAGACCGTGTGAAAGCTGACAATGCTGCTGATGCCGCCTTCCTTGGCCGGACGCAGGCACAGCAGTGCGACGTAGTCGGGCGGGCAGAGGTTGTAGCTGTTGTCGGTGTGGAAGTTCTGCTCGGCGTTGGTCACGTCGGGCCTCACGCCATTGCCCGGCGGTCTTCCGAGGTCGCGCACGTCGTAGATCATCTTCCCGTCCCAGCTCTGCGCGACGGGACGGGACACGAGCTGCGAGAGGATCCAGTAGATCGCCTTGGCATCGTCCTTGGAGAACACGTCCATGGGCAACTTGTCGATGATCACGAAGCCGACACCGGTCTCCAGCGTCTCGCGCACACGCGCCATCATGCGGCGGCACGCGTCGATGCGGAACGCGTCGGGCTCCAGCATCTCGACCGGCAAGGGATTGTCCCGAAGCAGGGCCACCACATCCGCCAGTTCGCGCAGGACCTCGGCTTCGAGCGTCACGATGCCGTCCGTCGGCCGCAGGCTCCTGGCGTCCCACACCACGCTGCCCACGAGCGGCGTGCGGGGAATGTTGGAGGCAGGGCTGTGCTCTGCTTCGCTGAGGATGTTGCCCGTGCCTTGCATGAAGTCTCCTGGGTGCATGTGTTGAATGGATGCGAGGCAGTCTAGGAGCGCTCCGCTAGACTTGCCAACGAATTCGGGCGATGGCTATCCATCGCTGGCGGCGATGAACGTCAAGCAACTAGAAACCTTCCTTCAGGTCGTGGAGAAGGGCAGCTTCGCGGCGGCGGCCGAGGCGCTGCACACCACGCAATCCACGGTCTCCGCGCGGGTGAAAGACCTCGAGCACTATTTCGGTGTCGCGCTGTTCGACCGCAGCACGCACAGGGCGCATCTGACGGCCAAGGGCCGTGAGCTGTTCGCCATGTCGCGGCAGGTGGTGGGCGCACTGGAACAGCTGCGCGAGCGCATTTCCGACCGCGCGTCGCTCACCGGCACCTTGCGGCTCGGCGTGGTGGGCGTGGTGGCTGGCACCTGGCTGCCGCCGCTGGTACGTGAACTGCGCGCCCGGCATGCGGCGCTGCAACTGCAGGTGGAGGTGGCGCTTTCCAAGGTGCTTGCACAGAAGCTGCGCGGCGGCGAGCTTGACGTGGCGATCATCGCGGGGCGCCTGGATGACGACGAGCTGCGATGCGAACTGGTCGGCCAGGAGCGCTTTGCGTGGATGGCGAGCCCCGCGCTCGGCGCCGCGCGGGGCGCGATGACCCCGGGCGATCTGGCGGCCTATCCGGTGATCGCCTTCTCGCAGGAGTCCTTCCACCACGCCGCGATGAAGTCGTGGTTCAAAGCCGGCGGCGTGCGTTTCCAGCCGGCAATCACCTGCAACAGCATGGAAGTCATTGCGCGGCTGGTGGCGCGAGGGGAGGGCGTGGGACTGCTGCCTTGCGACTACTACGGCACCGAAGTGTCCCTGGGCAAGCTGGAAATCCTGAATGTCACGCCTGCGATGCCTGGCGTGGAGCTCACGCTGTTGGCTTTCGCGCAAAGACCGACGGCGTTCGTCTCGGCGGTGACCGAGGCGGTCATGGCAGTGCGCCGCGGGCGGCATGCTGCCGCTTGAGCTGGATCACGTGGGAGGAGCCGAGCTCGTTCCAAACCGCAGCCGATTCAACGCCGCAGGCGACCGCTCGCCCGCCAGCGCGTCGGAGATGTCTGCCGCGGTCGCGATCACGGCATCGGCCCACGCCGGCAGCACCGTCTTGCGGAATCGCTCGGCCGGCCCCGAGATGCCGACGGCAGCGATGACGAATCCGCGTGCGTCCATGATGGGCGCTGCAAGGCCATGGACGCCCTCGCGCCACTCCGCGCGGTTGGTCGCAAAGCCGCGCTGGCGGACCTTGCGCATCTCCTTGAGGAATTCGTCGCGGTCGATGATCGTGGCGTCGGTGTGGCGCTTGAGGGCCGCGCACGCGGATTCCAGCACGTGTTCGCGCGCGAAGGCCAGCTGCACCTTGCCCGTTGCGACGCAATAAGCGGGAACGCGCCCACCGATCTGCGTGTAGGCGCGTACCGGCCGTTCGCTGTCAACCTTGTGAACGTACACCACCTCCGTGCCATCGAGCACCGACAGGTGAACGCTCTCGCCGGCAAACTCCATGAGGCTTTCCATCTGGCGCTCCGCATGTCGGCGCAGGTCCAGCTTGCCGAGTACCGCGGATCCGAGCTCCCAGAGCTTGATGGAAGGCGTGTACGCACCGGTTTGTTCGTCGCGCAGCACGAAGCGCGTTTCCACGAGCGCTTGCATCAGGCGATGCACATTGCTCTTGGACATCTCCAGTTCCTTGCCGATCTGGGTCAACCCGAGCGCCTGGCGGCTGCGCGAAAGAAGTTCGAGAACGGCGAGGCCTTTGAGCAAGGTGTTGTTCATACGCAGCGGGAAGGCTATGCCAGTTCGGCAAACCAGTCCAGTCGTTCTGCAAAATGGAACAAAGAAGTGCGTCGACCTGGGGAAGAGCCGCTCGGGCTGCTCCGGTCGCTTGCCGGGATCGAGTTGATGAGCGACAGCGCGTTGCCGTCGCGGTCCGCCACGCAAAGGCCAAAGGCGCGAGGCGCTGGGGCGGCCGATGTGCTGCGAGGCTTCGTGGACGAATGGGAAACCAGCGAGCATTCAGGACGCGCTCTGTATGAAATCCACAAAGGCCCTTAGCGGCGCGGGCAGCAACCGGCGGCCTGGGTAGTAGAGGTAGGGCCCCGAGAAGCGCGGCCACCAGGGCTCCAGGACCGGTTCGAGCGCACCGCTGTCGAGGTGGGGCCGCAGCCAGTCCTCGAACAGGTAGATCACGCCGGCACCGGCTATCGCCGCATCGACCGAAAGCTCTGCCGCTGCGCCGATCCGCACGACCAGTTGCCCGCCCACGTCGATGCGCAAGGTTTCACCGCCGCGTTCGAACTCCCACGGCGGCATCGACCCGCTGGCGAAACGCCCGCGCAGGCAGTTGTGGCCGAGCAGGTCGCGCGGATGCTCCGGCCTGCCGTGGCGATCGAGGTACAAAGGAGCGGCCGCCACGGCAAAGCGCTGCAAGCGCGGACCGATGGGCACGGCGACCATATCCTGCTCGAGCCGCTCGTCGTAGCGAATGCCGGCATCGCAACCGGCGGCCAGCACATCGACGAAGTCGTCCTCCGCGATCACTTCAAGGGAGATATCAGGGTAGGCGGCAAGGAAGCGCGGCACGATCGATGGCAGCACGAGCCGCGCGGCGCTGATCGGCACGTTCAGCTTGAGCGTGCCGGCGGGCCGATCGCGAAAGCTGTTCACCAGATCGAGCGCGGCTTCGACTTCAGTGAGCGCGGGCCTCAGCCGCTCGAGCAGGCGTTCTCCTGCTTCTGTGGGCCGAACGCTGCGCGTCGTGCGGTGGAGCAACCGTACGCCGACCTGAGCTTCCAGCCTTCGCACTGCTTCGCTCAAGCCCGATGCGCTGGCGCCGCTCAGGCGCGCGCCATCGCGAAACCCCTTGGCTCCGGCGACGGCTACGAAGGCGTTGAGATCTCCGAGGTCGACTTTCATTGTTCCGAATTCTGCACGGCCCGTGCCGATTGCGGCCGCTTATCAAACAGAGGTGCGCTGCCTAGACTGGCTTCACCACCCGTTCGACTCTTCGGCTCCTCAGGAAAAACACCATGTCCACAACGCAAACCCCTGGCACCTACACCCTCGGGGACCGTACGGTCCATCGGCTCGGCTACGGCGCCATGCAGCTCGCCGGACCCGGCGTGTTCGGCCCGCCGAAAGATCGCGCGGCCGCGTTGGCCGTGCTGCGCGAAGCGGTCGCCGGCGGTGTCGATCACATCGACACGAGCGACTTCTACGGCCCGCACATCACGAACCAGATCATCCGGGAGGCCCTCGCGCCCTACGCGAAGGACCTTGTCATCGTTACCAAGATCGGGGCGCGGCGCTCCGACACGGGCGGTTGGCTGCCTGCGTCTTCGCCCGAGGAACTGACACAGGCGGTACACGACAACCTTCGGAACCTCGGACTGGACGTGCTGGACGTGGTGAACCTGCGCATCATGTTCGATGTGCACGGTCCGGCCGAGGGATCGATCGAGGCACCGCTCGCGGCATTGGCCGAGCTGCAGCACCAGGGCCTCGTACGCCAGATCGGCTTGAGCAACGTGACGCACGCACAGGTCGTCGAGGGACGCGGCATCTGCCACATTGCCTGCGTGCAGAACCAGTACAACCTCGTGCACCGCGGCGATGACGCGCTCATCGACGATTTGGCACGCGACGGCATTCCATACGTTCCATTTTTTCCACTCGGCGGCTTTACGCCACTGCAGTCTGCCGGGCTTTCCGACGTCGCGCAGCGTCTGGGCGCCACGCCGATGCAGGTGGCGCTGGCCTGGCTCCTGCAACGCTCACCCAACATCCTTCTGATCCCCGGCACCTCGTCCGTGGGACACCTTCACGAAAACCTCGCTGCCGCGAAGCTGGAGCTGCCCGACGACGCGATCGAAGCGCTCGATCGCGTGGCTGGCCCCGTCGTCGGGTGATGGCTTGCCGACCGCCACGAAGACCGGTTCGGTGCCCGTCGCCAGTGCGTCGTAGGGATAGTCGTCATTCCGAGAAAGCGGTCCTTCGGGTTGTCGCCTCGAGACGTCCGGTGCTTCCGGGCAGTTCTTCTGAAGCGAAGGTCGGAAACGAGTCTCCCTGCAGTTCGGTCCCAGTCAAATCTGCTGACCACCACTCCTCAGGTTGCCTTGATTCCAAACCGCTTGATGATTTCGCCGTAGACCTGGGTCTCCCGGCGCATCCGCTCAGCAAAAGGTCCTGCCGGCATCGCGACGAGGTCAGTGCCGAGAACTGCCAGCCGCGAGCGCGAGTCACTGCGGTTGAGGACGGAGAACGCCGCCTTTGAGAGGACATCGACAATCTCAGGCGGTGTCTTGGCAGGAACAAGCAGGCCGTACCAGGTGACGAAGTCGTCGTTCTGCATCATGCCGAGCGCCTCGCCGAGGGTCGGTACGCTCGGCACCAACGGCGAGCGCTTTGGCTGCGTGACGGCAAATGCGACCAGCTTTCCACTGTTGATGTGCGGCAGTACGGGCGGTGCGCCGACGAGTGCGAAAGTCACCTCCCCGCCGAGCGCGGCGACCGTGGCAGGGCCGGCACCCTTGTACGGCACATGCATGATGTCCATGCCGGTCTGCATGCGCAGAACTTCGACGGCAATGTGCTGTGGCGAGCCATTGCCGGGCGTGCCGATACTGATGGCGCCCTTCTTCTTGGCTGCGTCCAGCGCCTCGCGCAAGCTTTTAGCGCCAAGTGAGGGATTGGCGACCAGGATATTCGGCGACTGGGAAACAAGCACCACGGGCGCAAAGTCGTTCACCGCTGAATAGCTCGTCTTCGCCTGTAGCTGCGGCGTGATGTTGAGTTCCGGATTACCGGCCAGCAGTATCGTGTAGCCGTCAGGCTGCGCTTTCGCCACGACCTCCGCACCAAGCATTCCGCCAGCGCCCGCGCGGTTGTCCACGACGACCGGCTGGTGCAACTCCTCGCCCATGCCCAGGGCCAACATGCGGGCAACTGCATCGATGCCGCCGCCGGCTGAATATGGCACGACCATGCGAACGGCCGCGCTGGGATACGAGGAGCGCGCCGCATACGATGGCGATGCGAGCCAGCCAGCTGACGTTGCGCCCATCAGGGCGAGTAGTGTTCTGCGTTTCATCTCTTGTCTCCTTGGTTCGCCTGATTCATCGCGTTACTCAGCCGAGGATGCGTCCGGGATTGAGGATGTTCGTCGGGTCCAAGGCCTCCTTGAGTTGCCTCATTAGTGCGATTTCCCCTGCGGAGCGAGACACCGAGAGGTAGTCCTTCTTCAGACGACCAACGCCG
The DNA here is from genome assembly GCF_901827205.1 of Variovorax sp. PBS-H4. NCBI lineage: Bacteria > Pseudomonadati > Pseudomonadota > Betaproteobacteria > Burkholderiales > Comamonadaceae > Variovorax > Variovorax sp. PBS-H4. The sequence continues at coordinate 2,315,303 of NZ_LR594675.1, forward strand.
TGCTCGGCACTCACCGTGCCGCCGCAGCCGCGCAGAGCACCGTACGCGATCTCATCCACCTCATGCACGCCGGCCTCGTCGACCGCGCCGCTGATGAGATGCAGGTTGTTGTCGCCCAGGTGCCCAAGGAACAGGTGCTCGGCTCCCGGCAGCTTCGCCTGCAATTCGGCGTCCACCTTCCTGAGGTATTCACCCGTGCGGGCCCAGGGAAGTCCGATGTCAAGCGTCGCCGCCGGCTTGAGATGCGTGAGGACCTCCGGGATGGCTTCACGAATGCGCCAGAAGGCTCCTCGATGTGCCTCACTTGCAGCGATTGCGCAGTCGCTGACCTCGCCCGTCTCCATGGCGTGCTCAAGGGCCGCCTGCAGCGCCTCCTCCATGGGCTGACCAGCATTTCCGGCGGCCTCAATCAGGACGTGCCATGCGCCTTCGACCGGTACAGGCGCCGCGGCGCCTGTCAATCGGCACGCCAAACGCACATAGCGGTCCGACATGAATTCGAAGGCGCACAGCGCACTGCCCAAGGTTCGCTTGAGCGAACGCAGCAGCCGGGGCAGCGCCTCGAATTCCGAAGCAGCGACCCAAGCCGCCGCCGTCTGCCCCATCGGCGGGTGCAAACGCAAGGTCAATCGCGTGATGATGCCCAGCGTGCCTTCCGTGCCAATGAAGAGGAATCGCGGGTCGAGTCCTGTGCTGTTCTTCACGAGACGGGTAAGGGAGGACACAACGCTCCCGTCCGGCAGCACGGCCTCCACCCCCAGCACCGAATCCCGCATCGTCCCATAGCGAATCACACGAATGCCGCCGGCGTTGGTCGCGGCATTTCCACCGACCTGGCAGCTGCCTCGCGCTCCCAGGTCGACCGCAAACATCCACCCGGCCGCTGCCGCCGCCTCTTGCACTTGTTGAAGCGTTGCGCCGGCTTGCACCTGCATCACGCCTTCCAAGGGGTCGATGTCCTCGATGGCGTTCATTCGCTCGAGGTTGATGACGATGTCGCCATCGGAAGGAACAGCACCTCCGGCCACCCCGGTCATGCCGCCCTGCACGGTGATGGACAAGCCCTCTTGCCTGCAGCGCTGCACCAGGGCAGCCACTTCCTCCGTGCTTCGCGGGCGGTGAACTTCACGCGGTCGCCCGACCGTGAGGCCGCTCCAATCGCTCAGGAAGCGCTCTTCGATTTCCGTGATGGTCGTGCTCATGACAGGCGCTCTTCCGGCTTTGCCGAGACCGGGGTCGAAGTGGACGAGCCGAGCTTGTGCGCAGCGTCGATGCCCCCGTGGCGTTCAATCAGTTCCGCCTGGTCGGCCTTGGCCTGCCTGTCGACGAGCTGCGGGTCGCAGATGGCGTAGAGCGCAAGACGCATGTTTTCCAGCACCCCGGCATAGGCCGGGTCCTCAGCCAGGTCGCGCAGTTCTTCCGGGTCTTCCTGCAGGTCGAACAGCTCGGGGCGGAAGGCCACGTAGTGGTGGTACTTCCATCTGCCCTTGCGCAGCATGAATCCGGCCGAGTTGCTGCCGGCGGCGTGGTACTCGCTGAGAATGGGGCGGTCCGGTTCGGGTTCCGACATCGCGACCTCCAGCAGCGAACGCCCAGGCCGGTCCTGCATCTCAGGCGCGGGGTCAATTCCGGCGCCCTCGAGGATGGTTGGGAACAAGTCCAGCAAGTCGACCGGGGTCTCGCAAACAGATGGTGTGATTCCGGGGCCTGCCATCAGCATGGGAACCTTCACGCTCTCTTCATAAAGCGTTGATTTTCCCCACACGCCGCGAGCGCCCAGGTTGTCGCCGTGGTCCGACGTGTAGATGATCTGCGTGCTGTCCGCCAGCCCCGAGTCGTCGAGGGCACGCACTATCTGCCCGACGTTGTGGTCGAGCCAGCTGCACAAACCGTAGTAGGCCGCGAAGGCGCGTAGGCGCTCCTGCGCGTCGGCGAAGCGGTCCTCCGAGCCCATGAAGTCCGCGTACTCCTGCACCCAGGGGTGCCGTTGATAGCCGTTGCTCGGATGGAGCTTGGGCTCGGGCAAGCTGGCCAGCGGGTACAGGTTGAAGTACTCGTCAGGCACAACGAAGGGGAAGTGCGGCGCGACCAGGCCCACGTACAGCACGAAGCCGTGCTCTTCGTTTCGCGCAGCTGCTTCCTTCAACCACTGCACCGCACGTTGGGTCACGGCACGGTCGTATTGGGTATAGGACGATTCCCCCGCACCGATGCGTTCTCCCAGCATCCGCGGGCCGTCCACTCGGGGACGGAAGGGGTCGCGGATGGAGGCCCATACCATCCCATGGCCGCCGACGACGTGCATCGGCAGGTGCTCTTCGTCGAATCCCGCCGGGTCCTCCACGCTGCGATAGTGCAGCTTGCCGATGCTCTCCACGCGGACATGATGTTCCTGCAGCACATGGCCCCAGCCGCGCTGTTCGCCGGTATAGGGCATGGCGTTGTCCCACAGCCGGACCTGATGCACGCGAAGGCCGGTCGCGAAGGCCGCACGCGCTGGAACGCAAATGGGGCTCGGCGTGTAGGCGTTTGTGAAGCGGATGCCGCGCCTGGCCAGCGCGTCGAGGTGGGGCGTCTTGACGAAGGGATGGCCCGAACACCCCATGATTCGCGGGTCATGCTCATCGGACATGATGACCACAACGTTCTTTCCTGGCATGTCTTGTCTCCGGTTGCCTGAGCCTCAGGGGCTCCCATGCATCGGAGTGTGGGCAATGCCAGCGCTCGAATCCAATACCGTCTTGGACTGGGGGGGCTTCAGATTTTCTTATGGCCTGGTTCGATGAGCCGACCGTACAGCAGGCCCGCCTCCAATTGCTGGCGGACGACCTGTGCGAGAAGGTCTCGTACGGCTGCTGCTGCGGGCGAAAGTGGACGTTCCTGGGGCCAGACGATGGCTTGCACCCGGCTCAGGTTCGTGCCGGCGATGGGGCGACCCACGATTGATTTCGCGGCGACAGCCTCGATGCAACTGCTTGGGGGCAGGATGGCATAGGCCAGTCCCTCCTTCACGACAGCGACCAACATCGGTGGACTATTCAGCTCGTATCGGACGTCCAGCGGTTGATCAATTGCGATGGCCGCACGCTCGATGATTTTGCGCAGGTCGTGGGCGCGGTCGGGTGCTGCCAGCGGCCGCAGGGCAAGCTCTGCAAATGCAATCTCCGCCGGTTCTCGCCGCATCAACTTGGCCGCCCCATAGACCATGAAGTGCTCCTCGAACACCGGCACGGCCTCCATCCCCTGCAACTCTGCGGGACTCGGCATCAGGGCGAGCTGCGCATGACCAGCTTCGACTTCCCTCCGTGCCTCAGACGATAGCGCATCGCTCACGGTGAGCCTGATGTCGGGATACGAGGTGGCAACCGCATGCAGGAGCGGCGCGATGACGACACCGGCCACGGAGCCCGCCACCATCAGTCGGACGGCGCCGGCCGGCTGCGCGTCCCGACCATGAACCTCTCCACGGAGCGTATCGAAGCTCGCGATGAGGTCCAGGGCGCGGTCATAAAGACGTTGGCCTTCCGGCGAGAGGTCGACCCCTTTGGCATGACGTACAAAGAGTTTGGCCCCCAGTTCGTCCTCCAGCGCAGCAATGTTCTGGCTTAGCGCCGGCTGCGCGATCTGGAGACGCTGTGAAGCGCGCGAGAAGCTGCGGCTGCGCGCGATCTCGACGAAGTACTTCAGCTGACGGAGTGTGATGTGCATGGTGACCGGGGAAGAATGGCCCGGAGTCTTATTGCTGGCCGCCCACGCATCCACGGGCTTACCCACGCCAGAACCGTTTTAGGGAGCGACCGCTTTGTGCGCATTTTCCAGGAGTGTGTCCAGTGTCGCCTTCTGGCGCATTCTGCGCGTTGCCGCAGAGGCTTACCTCAGGGCCGGTAGTCGAGCGCCCTCTGACCTGAGGGCATCCCGGATAAGAAGATCGAGACGTCCGACAACTCGGACCAACGGCAAGTTCGCCGGCAATCCGGCGATCGAGCTTCATTCTCTCGACGGCGAGATCACTTGCAGCGGCATTGCAAACACACCTTTGGCCTCATCGCCTTTTTAGCGTCTCGAGGAAGAGGATGAACTGTTCGAATGCGAACAGTGTCTTCTCCAGCCTCTTGTAGTCTTTTGCATCGGTTGCCTTCAGTTCCCTTTGCGATGTGTGCCGCATCAAGAACATGTCCAGCGAAAGGCCTGAGCGACGCAGTCGACTTCACGAATCGCGAAAGATGTACCACTGGGGCTGACGCGCTTTGTCATGATGGTCCTCTTGGCCCCCGCTTTGCCGCGCACGAGTATGCCGTTGCGGGAGCCGGTCGGATAACTTGAAGTACTCAAGCTTCCGAGGGGGAAAAGCCACTCCAGCGAATCGTCCTCGGTTGCCAAGAATCCATCAAGGCTCGTAGATGTGTAGTACTGGGTTTTCAAGGTCTTTCCGATGCAATGGTTGCTTCGTGATTCGGCGGCGCCACGAGTGAGCGAGGATATTGGATCAGCTTGTCGAATGGGTCCCGCGAAGAATCGGCGCACGCCCCAAGGTTCGTCAGCAGGACCGTATTCAATGCCCCAGGGTGCTCGCGGCCTTCACAGGTGCTGGCGACGCTCCTAGCCCTTCACTTTGCTAGGCCGATCAACATGTAGCCCCCGTTCGGCCCGCGTGCACCGACGACTGCGGTGAGCCCCGCGCCTTGCACTGCGAACCAGTGGCCCGGGCCGGCCGTCGTGTCCGCACGGATGTTGAGCGTGGTGGGCTGCCCTATCGGTTGGAGACCGAAGGCGAGCGAGCCGCTGCTGGCGTCCGCGCGGACGAAGTTGTAGCCAAATTGGGTGGTGTCGAGGGCTATGGGCCCCCAGGTTCCGTCGGTGTCAGAAGCGATGCCAGTCGTCAGAGGCCAGGCTGCGACCTGTGGCGTCCCGACGCGGAACACGACGTCACCGTTGGGTGAGCTGCCGGCCGAGAGATAGACGTTCTGCCCGTTGATTGTCGCGACCGAGAAGGCGCCGCTGTCGTTCGGATTCGCCACGTTCACGATGCGCCAGCTCGACGGCGACGTGCCGGGGCTCACCGTGTACGTCATGAGGGAGGCCGGAGGGCAGTTGACAGGCGGCGTGATTGCGACTTCGTTGCACATGAGCACCTGCGCCCCGCCCGCCGTGACCTCGATGCCACGAATGTTGGAGTCGCGACCGCTCGAGTTCAGGTTAATGCCCAGCCTGTTGTAGGTGCCGGCCAACGCGGCCTGCGAGGTAACGAGCGCGTTCGACGCGATAAAGGGCTGTACCGCGAACGTCGGCGTCGCCGCAGTCAGCACGGCGAACGGAAAAGCGCCCACCACAGTGTTGGCCGCCAGCCGGAAGCGCGCGTTGTTCACGGGCGTCGAGATGCGCGAACTCTTGAAAACATAGCCGTCGCTCACCTGAGGATCGGTGACGAAGGCATCGGTCACCACCGCGCCCGCGCCATCCGTCAGCGTGTAGCTCATCGTGTCGAAGTTCAATGCGAGCGTCAGCTGCGAACCATTGGTGGAAAAAACACGATAGGACGCATTGCGCGCATTACCCGCCGCGACCTTGAGCACAGTATCTTTGGCCAGCGACGCGTTTGCGGTGGCCCTGGCAGTGACCGTGAAGGTGGCCGCATCCGTAGTCGTGTTAACGATCTGGGCGCTCCACTTGGTGCTCGTCGTATCGGGATTGCGCAGCGTTACCGCGTCGGCAGGAGCGCTGGCACTGCTCCAGTTGGCGTCCTGGTTCGGCGCGACCTCCACGGTGTCGCCCGGCTTCACGGGAAACTGGCCGTTGGCGTCAGCCGCAGCGGTCGCACCGTTGACCTTGACCGTCGTGCTCATAGATGCCGGTGCGGTCGGCAAGATGGGCAGCATGCCGCCGCCGCCTCCACCCCCTCCGCCTCCGCATCCGACCAGTCCCATCGTCAGCATCGCCCACGCAGCGACCGCACTCCACAGTTTCATTTGTTGGTTCCTGAAGTTCATCGTCATCGCAGCCCCGGCCCGAAGGGCTCGGCACTCGCGCCGCAGAATGTAACTGCTTGAGACATTGAAACATCAAGAATGGACCAAAGTACTAGTTCTGCGTCGCGTGAAGTTGCGTCTCTACAACGGTTCGCCTACAGATTAGTCGGCGTATTCGCCGGCGTCCTTGATTGCCTTCGCCCATCGCTTCTTCTCCGCTTCGACGAACTTCTTGTGGTTTGCCGGGTCGAGGCGCTCGTCGGTGACGACGGTCAGGCCAAGCGCCTCCTCACGCTTGATCAATTCGGGGTCTTTCAGGGCGGCGCGCAGTGCGCTGTTCAGCGTGGCCAGGACTGGCGCTGGCGTTCCCTTCGGCGCGTATAGCCCATGCCACACCTGGACATTGAAATCCTTGAGACCCGACTCGGAGAGGGTCGGCGTGTCCCTGAGCGCCGGCAGTGGCAGGCGCTGCAGGCTTGTGATGCCATACGTCTTGACCTTCTTACCCTCGATCTGCGGCACAGCGTTGACCGCCTGCTCGCACATCAGGTCCACCTGGCCACCGATAAGGTCGGTCATGGCCGGCGCCGTTCCCTTGTAGGGGACGGTTGTCATGGTGATCTTCAGCGCGTCCTGGAACATCAGGCCGCAGAGGTGCGAGGCGGAGCCTAGGCCGGCATTGGCAATGTTCACAGACTTTCCGTTTGCAGCGATCCATTGTCGCAAGTCGGCGAAGTTATTCGCCCCGAGCGATGGCTTGCCGATCACTACCGACGGGGCTTCATTGATGAGACCTAGCGGCTCGAAGTCATCGGGCACCTTGTAGCTCAGCTTCCGGTACAGCGCAGGGGCTGTGGCCATGCCGATGTGGTTGACCAGCAGGGTATAGCCGTCCGGGGTTGCTCGCGCTACCTTGGCAGAGCCGATCGTCCCGCCCGCACCAACGGTGTTGTCGACGATGATCGTCTGACCCAGCGGTTTGCGGAGTGCCTCGGCAAGATCTCGGGCTATCTTGTCCGTCGGCCCGCCTGCCGCGAATGGCACCACCAGGGTGATCGGCTTGTCGGGGAACTCGGCCAGCGCCAGTGAGGCGGCGCTGGCCAGCGCCAGTCCGGCGACGAAGCGCATCGAGTTTGTCATGTTTGTCTCCAATTCATGTTGTCGAGGTTCACGCCGATAGGGCCGCCATCTCGCGGTACAGGTCCGCCTTGCCTTCGAAGCCAATGCCAGGCAGATCCGGCAGCGTGACAAAGCTGTTCTCGACTCTCACGCCATCCGGGAAGCCACCGAAAGGCTGGAAAAGGTCCGGGTACGACTCGTTCCCGCCCAATCCGAGGCCGGCCGCGATGTTCAGCGACATCTGATGGCCACCGTGAGGGATGCAGCGACTGGCCGACCAACCGTGTTCCTTGAGCATGTCGAGCGTGCGCAGGTACTCCACCAAGCCGTAGCTGAGGGCGCAGTCGAATTGCAGCCAATCACGGTCGGGGCGCATGCCGCCGTAGCGGATCAGGTTGCGTGCGTCCTGCATCGAGAACAGATCCTCGCCCGTGGCCATCGGGTTCTTGTAGAAGTTGCGCAGCGCCGCCTGCAGTTCGAAATCGAGCGGGTCGCCCGGCTCTTCGTACCAGAAGAGGTCGTATTGCGACAAGGCCTTGGCGTAGGCGATGGCGGTCTCCAGGTCGAAGCGGCCGTTGGCGTCGACGCAGAGCTTCTGGCCGTCCTGCAGCACTTCCATGATCGAGTCGATGCGGCGCAGGTCCTCATCGAGCGAGGCGCCGCCGATCTTCTTCTTGACGACGGTGTAGCCGCGGTCGATGTAGCTGCGCATCTCGTCCTTGAGCTTGTTGTGGTCCTGACCGGGGTAGTAGTAGCCGCCGGCCGCATAGACGAAGATCTTGCGGTTCGGCTTGCCATCGCCGTAGCGGTCGGCCAGCAGTTGAAACAACGGTTTGCCCTCGATCTTTGCGGCCGCATCCCAGACCGCCATGTCGATCGTGCCGATCGCCACCGAGCGCTCACCGTGGCCGCCGGGCTTCTCGTTGGTGAACATGGTGTTCCAGATCTTGTGCGGATCGAGGTTGTCGCCGGTGGCGTCCACCAGCGCTGCCGGATCCGCTTCGAGGATGCGGGGGATGAAGCGCTCGCGCATCAGCTTGCCCTGGCCATAGCGGCCGTTCGAGTTGAAGCCGTATCCCACCACCGGCTTGCCGTCACGGATCACGTCCGTTACGACGGCGACCAGGCTCAGGGTCATCTTGCTAAAGTCGATGTAGGCGTTGCGGATGGGCGAGCTGATGGGGATAGTCTTCTCGCGGATTTCGACGATCTTCATGGTTGTCTTCAGGCGGGTTGGATGGCGAGACTGAATGGTCGGCGACGCATGCTTTTTCGGCCAATGTTCAATTTCTCAACTTCTATGCGCTGGACGAACCGCTATGAATCTGATCTGGCTGGATGACTTCCTGGCGCTCGCGGCCACGGGGAATTTCTCGCGCGCGGCAGATGACCGGCACAGCTCGCAACCGGCCTTCAGCCGGCGCATTCGCGCACTGGAGGAATGGATCGGGGCCGATCTGTTCGACCGCAGTTCGCAGCCCGCTACGCTGACCGAAGTCGGAGAGTGGTTCGCCGGCGTGGCGCAGGAATTGAACGCCAGGGTAGCGCGGGTGCCCGGCGACGCCAAGAAGATCGCCGAGGCAAGCTCGGTCACTTTGCGAATCGCATCCACGCACGCTCTGTCGTTCACATTCCTGCCGCGGTGGTTGCGAAGTCTCGAATCGCACACGACGCTCGGGCCGGTGCAGCTCATGTCCGATGTGCTCGAGCGTTGCGAAGCACTGATGCTGCAGAGCAAGGTTCAGTTCGTGCTGAGTCATGCGCACGGCAAAGCACACGGCGCGTTGGACGCGGAGCCCTACAGCTCGGCTCGGATTGGCGAGGATGTGCTGGTCGCTGTGTCAGCGCCGAACGAAGGAGGCAGCGCGCGCCACCCATTGGGGAGGGGCGGCATTGCGGTTCCCGTCCTCCAGTACACGGAGGAATCTGGGTTGGGACGCATCATGCGCGCCGTTCTGGGGCGCAGGCTGGAATCGCTGCCGGTTCAAATCGTCTTCACCGCGCACCTTGCCTCGGTTCTTCGGACGATGGCGCTCGATGGCAGAGGCATTGCGTGGCTGCCGCAGACGCTTGTAGAGGATGACCTTGGCCAAGGCCGCCTGGTCGCTGCAGCCAGTAGCGAGTGGGCCGTCCCGCTGGAAATCAGGCTCTACCGCGACAGCGAGCTTTTGGGGAAGGCGGCCAACGCCTTGTGGAATACCGCTGTTGGCGACTGAGCCGCGTGAGCCGCCCTTCCCCGCACGCCGAGCGCGGTCTTAGATCGCCCCAATCCTCAAGCCGAATCGGCCTTCTCCAGCGGACTTATAGCCCGGCCGCAACAGTCGTGTAGGCGAAGTCGCGGCTACGTACTTTCGCAGCGTCGTGTTCGGATTTCCCGGTTGAGAGCATCAACGTAAGAAGAGCAAGCACGAAGCATGTGATCAGCGCACCGATCCCGAAGGCATACACGAGACCGAGGGTGACCAGGGGAGTCAGAAGAAGGGCGAATGATCTAAACATGTGCGTCATCATGAGCACGGACCACGCATTCGTCAGTGACCGATTTCACGGCGGGGCGCTACTTCTTGCGGCGTCTTGCCAGGGCCCAACGGAGCACGACCGGCACTGTTCTATTGTGTGAAACTTGATTCTGGTTCGAGACCATGTGCTGGCAATTTTGCTGTCTTGCTGGCCGCCTGCTCATGCATCAGCGCCGCAAGAGGGATGCGCGTTCCGTGAACAGCTGGGCCATGCGCGCATGGGCAGTTTCGATGATCTCGTCCTGCCGGCGCTCGATGTGCTTCCCGAGAAGACGGGCGCATGATTCGGCGTCACGGTTCCTCAGCGCCTGCACGATGGCCCTGTGGGTGTGATGCGCGGCTTGGCGTGTGGGTCGGCCCACGTCGATCCATCGCACGAACTGGATTCGTGCATTGATGTTGTCCAGGACACGTGACATCTCCAAGTTGCCGGCCAGCGCAACGAGGCGCTCGTGGAACTGCTCGTCCTGTGCAATCAGTTCTGCCGCGGGGCATTCTTCCCCGGTGAGATCGTCGCTCACCATCGCGGCAAGCGCGTCCACCTGCTCCGTGCTGGCGCGTTCTGCGGCCAGACGCGCCGCTGCCGTCTCGAGGGCCGCACGCAGCTCGTACAGGTCGAAGAGTTCCTTGGGGTCGAGTTCCCTGAAAAAGAAGCCCTTGCCGGGCACGGACCGCAAAAAACCCTCAGTGGCCAACCGGTTGAGCGCTTCTCGCAGAGGGGTGCGCGACACGCTCAGTTCCTTGGCCAGTTCGCCCTCGTTCAAGCGCTCACCGGGCAAGAAGGAATGCGTGATTGCCTTGGCGCGAAGCGCCTCATAGACCGCCGCGCCGACCTTGTCTGCGCCCGAAGCACGGTCTTGTGTATGAGCAATGGACATGTTCGTTCGATGAGCGACGCCTGACCTTGGCCGGAAGGGCTGCTCGCAGACAGCGCTCTGGATGGATGCGGGGTCATTCCCGAGCCGATCGATCATAACCCTGTTGCATTTCTCTCTGAGTTCTGCGCAAAATACAGTTCTGTATTCAGAACGACGTTCTGTCTGCAAGAATTTCTTTGTTAGGGCATGAATCACCTTTGCTGTTCTTCGCGAGAGCGCTACGCGGCATCTGAGATGCGCTCAACCTGGGGTGCGCAGCGCCCGCAGGCTCGCATCCCCGCGCCCGTTTCTGTCATTCATTCGGATCCTCTTTCATGACCATCAAGGGAAAAGCCTGCATCGTGGGCGCCTTCGAACATCCTCTGCGCAAGGCGGAGCGTCACTCGGTCGCCCAGCTGCACGCCGAATGCGCCCGGGGAGCGCTGGCTGACGCGGGGCTCTCGATCCAGGACGTGGATGCCTACTTCTGCGCGGGAGATGCGCCGGGTCTGGGGCCGCTGTCCATGCTGGACTACATGGGGCTGCGGGTGAGGCACCTGGACACCACCGAAACGGGCGGCTCGTCCTACCTGATCCATGTGGCGCACGCTGCGCAGGCCATCGCGGTAGGCAAATGCAATGTGGCGCTGATCACGCTGGCCGGCAAGCCGCGCACAGATCCGTCCATGGGCAAGCCGCGCGAATACGGAGCGACTTCACCCGACGTAGCCTTCGAGCAGCCCTTCGGCATGAACACCCTTGCCGGCTACGCGCTGGTGGCGCGACGCCACATGCACGAATATGGCACCACGCCCGAGCAGCTGGCGTGGATCAAGGTCGCGGCCTCCACGCACGCGCAGCACAACCCGCACGCCATGCTGCGCAAGCCGGTGACCGTCGAGGAGGTTGTCAATTCGCCGCTCGTAGCCGATCCGCTCCGCCGCCTGGACTGCTGCGTGGTCAGCGACGGTGGCGGCGCGCTGGTGGTCACCCGGCCGGAGATCGCCCGCAGCCTCGCGCGCCCGGTAGTGAGCGTGCTAGGCGCGGGCGAGGCCGTGCGCGGGGCGTATGGCGGATGGGAGGGGGGCCTGCTGACGACCGGCGCCGCGCAATCGGGCGCGCAGGCCTTCGCCGAAGCCGGGGTGACCCCGGCGGACATCCAGTACGCATCCATCTACGACAGTTTCACCATCACCGTGCTGCTTCAGTTGGAGGACCTGGGCTTTTGCCGCAAAGGCGAGGGCGGGCGCTTCGTGCAGGACGGCAACCTCATCTCCGGCGTCGGCCGCCTGCCCTTCAACACCGACGGCGGAGGGCTGTGCAACAACCACCCGGCCAATCGCGGTGGCATCACCAAGGTGATCGAGGCCGTGCGCCAGCTGCGCGGTGAAGCGCATCCCGAAGTGCAGGTGCCCGGCTGCGAAATAGCCCTTGCGCAGGGCACGGGCGGCAACCTGGGTGCCCGCCATGGCAGCGCCACGCTCATCCTCGGACGGAATTGATCACATGTTTCTCTCGGACGACCGCGAGTGGCCGGCTCCCGCCACCAACCCTGAAAACGAGGCATTCTTCGCAGCCGCGGCACAGGGCCGCCTGCTATACGGCCGCTGCCGCGGATGCGGCAAGGCGCACTACTACCCGCGTCTCAGCTGCCCATACTGCTTCGCCGCCGAGGTGGACGGGGTCGAGGCGAGCGGCCGTGGCACCATCTACTCGTACACCGTCACCGGCCCTGCCTCGGATCGCCAAGTGCTGGCCTTTGTCGAGCTGGCGGAAGGCGTGCGCATGCTCAGCAACATCGTGGACGCGCCGCCCGACCGGCTGGCCGTCGGCGCGGCGCTTCGGGTCGCGTTCGGCCGCGCCGGCAGCGTCAGGGTGCCAGTCTTCGTGCTGGAAGAGGCGAGGGCAGGCACGTGAACATCGACGCCGTCAGAGCCTGGAGCCGCACGGTTGTGCACGACTACACGGCGCGCGACACCGCCCTCTACGCGTTGGCTGTCGGTGCTGTCTCCGATCCGCTCGATGCGCGCCAGCTGCAGCTGGTGGATGAGACCGATCAGGTGGCCGTCCCGTCGATGGCGGCCGTGATCGCTTCGCCCGGCTTCTGGGCGCGCGACGAGAAGTCCATGGCAATCGACGCCCAACGTTTGGTCCACGGAGAGCAGCGGATCGCGCTGGAGCGGCCGCTGCCGGCGAAGGGCCGTGTGGTCGGCATATCGCGCGTGTCCCGCATCGTCGACAAGGGCGCCGGGAAGGGCGCCTTGATCACCGTATGCAAGACCCTCCAGTCCGAGAACGGCGATCGTTATGGCCATGCATGGCAGCTCTTCTTCTGCCGCGGCGACGGGGGCTTCTCGGCGAGCGGCGCGGACGATCTGGTCTTGGACGATGCGCCCTTGCCGCCGCTGGCTGCTGCACCCGAACGCGAAGCCGACCGGCATGAGCACTGCGCGGTGCGCGTCGATGCTGCGCTGCTGTATCGCCTTTGCGGCGACAACAACAGGCTGCATATCGACCCTCAGGCTGCGCAGCACGCGGGCTTCCCTCGTCCCATCCTGCACGGCTTGGCGACCTACGGCTTTGCGGCCATTTCTGTCATCCGCGCGTTCGCGGACGGCGACGCGCAGCGGCTGCTTGGCCTGGACGCGCGCTTCTCCGCACCTCTGTACCCAGGCGAGGACGTGGAGTTCCGGATGTGGGACGAGGGCTGCCATGTGGCGCTCGAAGGCCGCGTCGCTGCGCGCTCCGCCGTGGTGATCAGCCATGCGCGAGCACGTCTTCAATGATCAAGGAGGAATCCATGAACGAATCCATGTCCGGCAAGGTGGCCGTGGTCACGGGCGCCGGTGGCGGAATCGGCCGCGACATCGCCCTTCAACTGGCGCAGGCGGGCGCGCGCGTCGTGGTCAACGACATCGGCGCGTCGCTGAGCGGCCAAGGCAATGACGCCGGGCCAGCCGCAGCCGTGGCGGCCGAAATTCGTTCCGGCGGCGGCGAAGCCGTACCCAACACGGACTCCATCGCCACGCGCGAAGGCGCACTGCGCCTGATCCAGCAGGCCGTCGACGCCTTCGGACGGATCGACTGCGTGGTCAACAACGCCGGCATCCTGCGGGATCGCTTCTTTCACAAGATGAGCGAGGACGATTGGGACGCTGTCGTGAAGGTGCATCTGTATGGGTCCTTCTACACCAGCAGCGCCGCGGCCGGCTTCTTCAAGGAGCAGGGCGGCGGCTCCTTCGTCCACATGACGTCCACATCCGGCCTGGTCGGCAACCGCGCTCAGGCCAACTACGCGGCCGCCAAGATGGGCATCGTCGGGCTCTCGCGCACGATCGCCATCGACATGCAGCGCTCAGGCGTGCGTTCCAACTGCATCGCGCCCTTTGCCTGGGGGCGCATGGTGGCCTCCGTGCCCATCACCACTGAAGCCCAGCGCCTGGCCGCCGAGCGCAAGCAGCAGCTGATGACGCCGGCCAAGGTTGCGCCGCTCGCAGTCTTTCTTGCCAGCGATCTGGCAGCCGAAGTCAATGGCCAGGTGTTCGCCGTGCGCGGCAACGAGATCATGCTCATGAGCCAACCGCGGCCGGTGAAGTCCGTGCACCGGTCCGAGGGTTGGACGCCGCAGAGCATTACCGAGCATGCGCTGCCCGCAATGCGCGGCGCGCTCGCCCCGCTGGAGGAGACGTCCGACGTCTTCAACTGGCCTCCCATCTAGCAGGCAGCGCTGTGCGTGCCGCTGCACCGGGGAAGGCGCGCCGGCGTACCTGCCGTCAGCAACAACCCGTACTTACGGAGATAACGTGGATCTGAACTACAGCCCGCAGGACGTCGCCTTCCGCGACACCGTGGTCGCATGGCTACGCCAGAACCTGCCCGAAGACCTGCGGGACAAGGTGCTCAACCACAAGCGGCTCAGCCGCGAGGATTACGTGCGCTGGCACCGCATCGTGGCCGCCCAGGGGTGGGTCGGCGCCGGCTGGCCGGTCGAGCACGGCGGGACCGGCTGGACGCCGGTGCAGCGTCATATCTGGGACGAAGCGTGCGCGGCCGCCGGCGCGCCGATCATCATGCCCTTTGGCGTCAACATGGTGGCGCCGGTCATCATGGCCTTTGGCAACGAGGCGCAGAAGCGCCACTACCTGCCGCGCATCCTGAATTGCGACGACTGGTGGTGCCAGGGCTACTCGGAGCCGGGCGCGGGCTCCGACCTGGCCGCGCTCAAGACCCGTGCCGAGCGCGTGGGCGATCACTACATCGTGAATGGCCAGAAGACCTGGACCACCTGGGCTCAGTACGCCAACATGATCTTCTGCCTCGTGCGCACCGATGCGAAGGCGCGGAAGCAGGGGGGCATCTCCTTCCTGCTCATCGACATGAACAGCCCTGGCATCACCGTGCGGCCGATCATCATGCTCGACGAGGAACACGAGGTGAACGAGGTGTTCTTCGACAACGTCAAGGTTCCGGTGGAGAACCTGATCGGCGAGGAGAACAGTGGCTGGACCTATGCCAAATACCTGCTGGGCCACGAGCGAACGAACATTGCCGCCGTGGGGCGCTCCAAACGCGAACTGCGGTTGCTCAAACAGTTGGCGTGCAAGCAGCACAAGAACGGCAAGACGCTGCTGAAGGACCCGATGTTCGCCGCGAAGGTGGCGTCGCTGGAGATCGAGCTGATGGGGCTGGAGGTCTTGGTGCAAAAGACCATTTCCCAGATGAGCCACGGCAAGACCCCTCCGCCGGAGGCCTCTATGCTGAAGATCAAGGGCAGCGAGATCCAGCTGGGCATTACCGAGCTGATGCTTGAGGCGGTCGGCCCCTATGGCGCGCCCTTCGATCCCGCGTTCCTCGCCGGAGAGCATGCGCAAAGCGCCGCGAACAACGATGACGCGGCGCCCCTGGCATCGCTGTACCTGAACCATCGAAAGATCGCGATCTACGGCGGCTCCAACGAGATTCAGAAGAACGTCATTGCCAAGCTGGTGCTGGGCCTGTGAGGAGCGTGCCGACATGAACTTCGACTACACACAGGAACAGCAGCAGTTTGCCGATGCGCTGCGCCGCTGGATCGAGAGGGATTACGGATTCGAGCGGCGCCGCGCCATCGTTCGCACCGACGAAGGTGTGTCCGGCAACGCCTGGGACGCTCTGGCCGAACTGGGCGTCACGGCGCTGGCGATGCCCGAGTCTGCAGGTGGCTTCGACGGCAGCGCCCTGGACATGTTCATCGTGATGGAGGAACTGGGGCGCGGGCTGGTGGTCGAGCCGTTCTTTGCCACCGCCATGGGGGCGCAGTTCCTCAAGTTGTCCGGCCGGCATGAGGCGCGGCTCGCAGAGGTCGCCGCCGGCCGGCTCAAGCTGGCCTGCGCGCTCGGGGAGCGGCAATCCCGGCATGACCTGTTTGACGTGGCGACGACAGGTAGGTGGGTCGACGGCGGCTACCTGTTGAACGGTGTGAAGACGGTCGTGACGCACGGTGCGCAGGCTCGCCAACTCATCGTGTCCGCCCGCTCGTCGGGCGCGCAGCGCGATACCAGCGGCATCTCCCTTTTTCTGGTGCCCGCCGACGCGCCAGGCCTGCGTGTTCACGACTATCGCACCATCGACGGACTTCGCGCAGCCGACGTCGAGTTGTCTGACGTCCGCCTTCCGGCATCGTCCCTGCTGTGCACCGAGGGCGCCGGCTGGGAGATGCTGGAGGCGGCTACGGACTACGGCATCGTGCTGTTGTGTGGCGAGGCCGTCGGTGCCATGGAGTCCCTGAACAGCGAGACCCTTGCGTACCTCAAGACTCGGCACCAGTTTGGCGTTCCCATTGGCAGCTTCCAAGTGCTGCAGCACCGCATGGTCGACATGGTCATCCATCTTTCCCAGGCGCGCGCTGTGGCCCTGCTGGCGATCGTGAAGCTGTCGACCGACTGCGATCCCCAGGAACGCAGGCGCGCGGCCTCGGCTGCGAAGGTGCGAGTCGGGCAGGCCATGAGGTTCATCGCACAGCAGGCCGTGCAGTTGCACGGCGGCATGGGACTGACAGACGAACTGCCTGTTTCCCACTACGTCAAGCGTCTCACCGTGATCGAGTCGATGCTGGGAGACATCGATCACCACCTGGCCCGATTTGCCAGCCAGCCGGCGTTCCTCGGCGACGGGTTCACGTCTTGAACCGGCGTACGGATTTCTTTTCCTTTCCACGGCCTCGACCAGTTTTCCTGTTTTTAAGCAGCAAAGGAGTCTTCATGAAGCGTCGCGTCTTTTTCTCGGGTTGCAGGGATTTCGCTCTTGCCGCCGCCGTGGCGGCGGCTGGTACGTTGGCCGCGGCGCAGCCGGCCTTCCCCAGCAGGCCCATCAAGCTGATCGTGCCGACGAACCCGGGCGGCAGCATTGACACGATCGCGCGGGTTCTCGGCGAAGAACTCAGCAAGGAACTGAAGCAGCCCGTGATCGTGGAGAACAAGACAGGGGCGGGCGGGATGATCGCGGCCACCGCGGTATCGCAATCGGCTCCGGATGGATACACGCTGCTCGTGACGCACACTGGCGTACTGCAGGCCGACCTCCTGCGCGCGAAATCGTCCTACCGGCTGAGCGATCTCACGCCGGTGGCCGAGGTGTCGAACACGCCGGTGGCCTTCGGGGTGGGAGCCAACGTGCCGGTCACCGACCTGAAGTCCTTCATCGCGTTAGCGAAGGCCGAGCCCGGCAAGCTGAGCTACGGTTCCTATGGAAAGGGGACGTCGGCGCATATCTGGGCTGAGCAGTTCTCTCAGCACGCCGGAATCAAGCTCGTACACGTGCCCTACGGTGGAGAGATCCCCGCGATGCAGGACGTCCTCGCAGGTCACATCACCAGTGGGTGGGGTGCCGTCGGCACGTACAAGCAGCAGGCCGACACCCACAAGATCCGCATTCTTGCGGTCGCGAACCCGGTTCGCTCGGTACTGTTGCCGGACGTGCCGACCTTCATCGAGGCGGGCTTCCCCGAGATGAATGCGAGCGGATGGTGCGGCGTCTTTGCGTCTGCAGCCACGCCCAAGGCCGTCGTGGCCCAACTGTCCCAGTTGATTGTCAAGACGGTGCAGCGCCAGGACGTGGCGGCACGCATCCTCGCGACCGGACAGGAACCTACGGGCGCCGACGAGGCGGCGTTCGGGCAACGGGTGGCCCGCGACCGGAAAACCTGGGCCAAGGCCATTGCCGACTTCAACATCACCCTCGATTGAACGCACGCGAAATTTCGGAGGTGATCGTCCAATGACGCCGCAGCAAATCCGCACCTGGCCCCAGCATCTTCCTCATCAGCTGACGACGCCGGCAACGAACCTCTACTTCAACCTGCTCGTCTCGGCGACACGCTTTCCCGACAAGGCGGTGCTGATCGATCCGCATGGCACCCTGACCTATCGTGGCTTGCTCGACCAGGTGGACCGGCTGGCCGGCTACCTGGAACAAAGTCTGGGCGTGCAGGCCGCCGATCGGGTCATGCTGTACATGCAGAACTGCCGGGAGTTCGTCGTTGCGTACTACGCGATCCTGCGAGTCAGCGCCGTGCTGGTCCCTGTGAATCCGATGAACAAGCGCGGCGAGCTTGGGCACTATCGCAGCGACAGCCAGGCGCGCGTTGCCTTCTGCGGCAGCGAGAGCCTGGCGGAACTGCTGGCCATGGAGGGCGCCGAGGAGCTGTCGGCCGTGATCGTGGCCGACAGGGCCGGAACACAACGCGCAGCCGGGGACCCGCCGCGGAAGGTACACGATTTCGACGCGGCCATCGCGGCCGGGCGCACACCGGACCGGCCCGTCGCACACGATCCCTCGCAACTGGCGGTGATCCTCTATAGCTCAGGGACCACCGGCAGTCCCAAGGGTTGCATGCACACCCATCGTTCGATGATGGCGAGCACCAACGCGGTGGCGCACTGGATGGGCATGCAGTCGGAAACCGTCGTCCTGGCGGCGCTGCCCTTCTTCCACATCACGGGGATGCAGAACATGATGAACACGCCGATCTACGTCGGCGGGACACTCGTTCTGCTGCAGCGGTGGAGTCGGGATACCGCCGCCGAACTGATTGCGCGCCACAGGGTGACGCACTGGAACACGATGCCCACCATGCTCATCGACTTTCTGGCCAGCCCGCAACTGGCCAGCTACGACCTGAGTTCGCTGCGGCGTCTGGGCGGCGGCGGCGCCGGCATGCCGCAGGCGGTAGGCGAGCGCGTGAAGGCGCGGATCGGGCTTGATTTTCTCGAAGGCTATGGGCTGTCCGAAGGCATGCCATTGACGGGCAATCCCGCTGCGCACTTCAAGCGCCAATGCCTGGGCGTGCCGCTGTTCGACACGGACGTTCGCATCGTCGACGCGGGGAGCCTGCAGGAGATGCCCCAGGGCGAGGTGGGTGAGATCGTCGTCTCCAGCGACAAGTTGTTCGAGGGCTACTGGCGCAACGAGCAGGCCACTCGCGAGGCGTTCATCGAATTGGAAGGAAGACGTTTCTTTCGCAGCGGGGACCTGGGCTATGTGGACGACGAGGGGCATTTCTTCATCGTCGATCGGCTCAAGCGCATGGTCAACGCCTCTGGATACAAGGTGTGGCCCACGGAGGTCGAGGCCCTTCTGCATGAGCACCCCGACATCCTCGAGGCCTGCGTGATCGCCGCCAACGACCTCTACCGCGGCGAAACAGTGAAGGCGGTGATCGTGCTGCACGAGGCGGCCAGGGAGCGCGTGCACGCCCAGGACATTATCGACTGGTGCAAAGCCAGGATGGCTGCCTACAAGTACCCGCGGCTGGTGGATTTTGTGGACGAGCTTCCGAAGCTGGCCACCGGAAAGATCGCGTGGCGCCAATTGCAGGAGGCCGAGCGGGCCAAGGCTCGCGCGACATCCGCTATTGGCTGACGCGTCCAGCCGCTGACCGCCGGAAGCCCTGGCGCCATTTGCTGAAAGACATCGGAGTGATTGCCACATGAACGGCGCCAGAAGTCTTGTCCATACCTTGCGTGCAGCCGGCATAGAGCTGTGCTTCGCCAATCCTGGAACCAGCGAAATGCATTTCGTCGCGGCACTCGATGAGACCGACGGGATACAGTCCGTGCTCGGTCTTCAGGAGAATGTCGTAACAGGCATGGCCGACGGGTACTACCGCATCGCCGGCATTCCGGCCTGCACCTTGCTTCACTGCGGCCCTGGGCTGGCAAACGGGCTGGGCAATCTGCACAATGCGCGCCGCGCGCGCAGCGGTATCGTCAACGTCGTGGGTGACCAGGCAACCCATCACCGCCCCCTCGATGCGCCTCTGACTGCGGACACGGACTCGCTCGCCCGCACCGTCTCTAGTTGGGTGAGGACCAGCTCCGATGCGCGGCACGTGGGACATGACGCGGCAGCCGCAGTCCAGGCGGCGCGCACGAAGCCTGGGCAGATCGCGACACTGATCCTGCCGTCGGACGTGTCCTGGAACGAAGGCGGTGTCGTGGCCGAGGTGCTCAGGTCGCCAGCGCCGCCGCCAGTGGATCCGTTCGCGATCCAGAAGGTAGCCCAGACCCTGCGCTGTGGCTCAAGGGTGCTCATACTGCTAGACGGCCAAGGTACCGGCGCGCGGTCTCAGAAGTTGGCGTGGCGAATCGCGAAAGCTACAGATGCATCAGTGATGGTCAGCTACGGGGTTTCTCATTTTCCGCGCGGGCGCGACAGCATTCCTCTCGAGAGAATTCCGTACGTTTCTGCTCAGGCGACGCAGGTTCTGAGCGAGTTCGAGCATATCGTTCTCGTCAACTCAAGTGCGCCGGTCAGCTTCTTTGCCCATCCCGGCAGGCCATCGACTCTGTACCGTCCGGAAACGCAGGTTCACGTCCTCACGAGGTTTGATCAAGATTCGGATGAGGCGCTGCAGGCGCTGGCCGATGAACTCGGCGCGCGCGAAGTCGGCTTTCCAAATGTGGGGCCACGACCCGTCCCGGCCAGCGGTGCACCTACGCCAGAAGGCTTGGCGCAAACAATCGCCGCGCTTATGCCTGATAACGCTATTGTCTCGGACGAAAGCGTTTCCTATGGGCGTTCGTTCTACCAATACACCCACGCTGCCGCACCTCACGAATGGCTTCATTTGACGGGCGGTGCCATTGGAGACGGACTGCCTGTGGCAACAGGGGCTGCCATTGGGGCCGGGAGGCGGCGAAGGGTCATCAGTCTTCAAGCGGATGGTTCAGCGATGTATTCGCTCCAATCGCTGTGGACCCAGGCGCGGGAGCGGCTTCCGATCACCACCGTACTGCTGAACAATCGAAAATACAGCATCCTCATCGAAGAGTACAAGAACGTCGGAGCAAAACTGGGCACCACGGCGATGAATATGCTTGATCTTGGAAATCCATCTCTCGACTGGGTCAAGATTGCTAATGGGCTCGGCGTGGAGGCTGCCAAGGCTACCAATTTGGAGCAACTTGCCGACCTGTTGAATCAAAGCTTCAAAGATCCAGGACCATTCCTGATCGAACTGATGGTCTGAATGGTTCGCAGATGCAGCCATAGCCTGGAGATTTGCGAGTCTGGTCCAACCCGTTCTGTGACAATCCGCACCTGGAACGTCTACATGCCACCATGCGAACGCCCTGGCCACACGCCTTGCGAAAGCCATGAAGATCGCGACATTCAACGTCAACGGCATCAGGGGGCGTATGGCGCGTCTTCTCGACTGGCTTCAAGACGCCGAGCCGGACATCGCCTG
Organism: Variovorax sp. PBS-H4; assembly: GCF_901827205.1. Classification (NCBI taxonomy): domain Bacteria; kingdom Pseudomonadati; phylum Pseudomonadota; class Betaproteobacteria; order Burkholderiales; family Comamonadaceae; genus Variovorax; species Variovorax sp. PBS-H4. The sequence goes on from NZ_LR594675.1 coordinate 2,336,490, forward strand.
TCTGCAGGAAGTCAAAACGGGCGACGCGACTTTTCCCCATGAGCCCCTCGAGGCGGCGGGCTACCACGTCATCTGGCATGGCCAGCCGCGGCACCACGGCGTTGCGATCCTGTCCCGAAACGCCGAGCCGGCAGAGGTTCGGCGAGGACTTCCCAACGACGACTCGGATGGCCAGGCGAGATACCTCGAGGCTGACGTCGGCCCCGTGCTGGTGGCGTCCGTGTATCTGCCGAACGGGAATCCGGTTCCAAGCAACAACTTCGACTACAAGCTGCAGTGGTTTGAGCGCTTCAACGCCCACGCGAAAACGCTGGTGGGGCGCGACGTCGTCCTGTGCGGAGACTTCAATGTGGTCCCGACCAATGCCGACATCTACAACGCCGGATCCTGGCGCTTCGATGCGGTGCTGCAGCCAGAAACGAGGGATGCCTACCAGAGGCTGCTCGCCCAAGGCTGGGTCGACAGTGCGCGCTTCCTGAATCCGCAGGGGCGTCGGGAGTTGTACACGTTCTGGGTCAATGACCACGCATTCCGTCGGGGCGCCGGATTTCGAATGGACTTCGTTCTGCTCAGCCCAAGTCTCGTCGGCCGTCTTCAAGCATCGGGCGTCGATGCGGAACAGCGCGGGCGCGAGAAGCCGAGCGACCACGCTCCGGTCTGGGTGGAGCTCCGGGACGACTGACCGCTCGGGAGACCACCTGCTTCAATGAGGCGGTCGCCAGTTCGACCATCCGCTTGCCGAGCATTGAAGGCGCGAAGCCCTGGTGCGTGATCGCGAAGATCTCCAGCGACGGACTGCCGGCGATGGGCCGGAAGTCCAGCTCCTTGGTCTGGCAGGCGCGAGCGGTCAGGTCGTCCACGATCGCGATGCCGGCGCCGCAGGCGGCCAGCGCGCAGGCCATCTGCCCGGAGCGAACCTCGACCGATGACGCTGCCTCGACCCCGCTGCTGGCGCACCACTCGGCGATGATGCGGCCCTGCGGCGTATCCGGGCTGAACGAGATCAGACGCTCGTTCAGCACGTCGCGCGGGCGCAGCAGGCGTTTGGCCGCAAGCGCGTGGCCCGTGGGGAACACACAGACGAGCCGCCAATGTCCGATCGGCTTCGAGGCCAGCAGCGCGTTGTCGGTCGGGAGGGTCGAGATCGCGACGTCGGCTTCGCGGCTGGTCAGGCGGCTTAGCATTTCGCGCGTCGGCAGCGTCTCGAGGTAGATCCTGGCCGCCGGATACTCGGTCGCCAGCGCTGCGACAGCGCGTGGCACGGCGACCAACGCAGTGCTCGGGCTGGCGAGCACGCGCAACGACAGGCGCGCACCCGACTTGAGTTCCTCGGCTCGTTCGCTCACCCGCCGGATGCCGCCATACACCTCGGACACTTCTGCGTAGAGCGCCTGCGCTTCGGGCGTGGGCAACAGCCGGCCCTTCGTGCGCTCGAAAAGCCGCAGGCCCAGCTGCAGCTCGATGTGCGCCAGCATCCGGCTGATACCGGGCTGAGAGACGTGCAGCAGGTGCGCAGCATCCGTGACGGAGCCGGCCAGCATCACGGCACGGAACACCTCGATCTGTCTCAAGTTCATGCGGCCTCCTGATAACACGATGTTATGGGAATGACAAATCTTGGTATTGGCGCCGTGATGTCGCCATTCCTATGATCGATCGGAAAACCCCAGATTGGAGACAAGCGAATGAACCATCCCGTTGCAACAGTGAACCGGCGCACGGTGCTTTCCACCCTCGCGCTTGCCCTGACCGCCGTGCACGTCGGACACGGCTGGGCCGCGGATGCGTGGCCGAGCAAGACGGTGCGCATCATCGTTCCATTCGCTCCCGGTGGTGGCGCCGACAGTTCGGCGCGCGTGCTGGCCGAGGTGCTGGCGCCGAAGCTGGGACAAAGTGTCATCGTGGAGAACCGGCCGGGTGCGGGGAGTGCCATCGGCGTGATGGCTGCGGCGCAGAGCAAGGACGGCCACACCCTTCTCATGGGCAGCAACAGCATGGTGATCAACCCCGTGCTGAATCCCTCCATCACCTACGACGTGGCCCGCGACTTCGACGCGGTCGGCATGGTTTCGGCGCAGCCGCTGGTGCTTGTCGTGCCCGCGACGTCGAAGATCGCGAGCTTTGCCGACCTGGTGGCCCAGGCCAAGGCGCAGCCCGGCACGCTGACGGCCGGCAACAGTGGCAACGGCACGCTGGCGCACCTGACGGCCGAGTTGTTTTCGATCCAGACGCAAACCACGATCACCAGCGTCCCTTACAAGGGTGAAAGCGCGCTGCTGCCCGACCTGATCTCGGGCCTGGTTTCTTTTGGATTTCTCAACCTGCCGAGCGTGATGGCGCACATCCGCTCAGGCCGGCTGCGCGCCTTGGCGGTGTCTTCGCCTGCGCCGGTGGCCGACCTGCCCGGCGTGCCGACACTGCGATCGCTGGGCCAGCCCAGCCTCGAGGTCCAAGGCTGGGCCGCGCTCCTCGCGCCGAAGGGCACCATTCCCAAGGAGGGCCTGGTCCGTCTCGAAGCCCTGCTGATCCAGGCCTTGGAAACCGATGTCGTGAAGACGCGCTTCGCCGCGTTGAGCGTCGAGCCCGTCGTCAGCGGCCGCGACGCGACGGCGCAGCACCTGAAAGCCGAGGGCGCCCGCTGGCAGGAGGTGATCAAGGCGCGCGGCATCAAGGCCGACTCATGATGGACAGCGAAAAAGCCTTTGGCTATTGCCTCGCCTCCACGATGAGCGCTGATGTGGTCGTCTGCGGTGGCGGCGTCGCGGGAGCGATGGCAGCGGTCGCAGCCGCGCGCGCCGGTGCTTCGGTGGTGCTGGTGGAACGCTACGGCTTTCTCGGCGGCAATGCCACGGCCGGCGCCGTGGCGCAGTTCAACAGCTGGCAGACCGCCGGCGGCCGTCGGGTGGTGGCGGGGCTGGCCGACGAGGTCGTGACGCGGCTTGGGCGCTACGGCGGGGCCGGCGAGCACGGGACCTTCGTCATGTCGACCGGTCACAAGATGGACCGGGTCGAGTACGCGCCCGAAGTGCTCAAGCTGGTGCTGGACGATATGGTCCAGGAGGCCGGTGTGCGCCCGCTGCTGCATGCCAGCGTGCTCGACGCGCCCGTGAATGATCGGCGCATCGATGGCTTGCACGTGCTGACCAAGAGTGGCGTGGTCGAGCTGTGCCCGCAGGTGCTGATCGAGGCTTCCGGCGACATGGATGCGCTCCAACGCGCAGGCGCCGCCTTCCTCGGACTGGAAGAGGGCGAGGCGCTGCAGCCGGCCACGATGATGTTCCGCTTCGGGCCCATCGACTTTGCGCGCATCGATGCGCTTTCGAAGGAAGAAGTCGCCGCCCTGGCGCGCGCTGGCTACCAAGACGGCCGGCTGGCGCGCGCCGCCTTGCACTTCAGCCGTGATCCGTTCAGCAACGACGGCTGGTTCAACATCAGCCGCCTCGGCATCGACGCCACGGACGCAATGGCACTGGGCGCTGCCGAGATCGAGGGACGGCGGCAGGCCTGGAGCGCGGCCCAGTACCTGCGGCAATGCGTGCCGGGTTGTGAGGCAGGCCAGTTGCGTGCGTTCGGCACCCAGGTCGGTGTTCGCGAAACGCGGCGCATCGTCGGCGACCACGTCCTGACCAGCGAGGAGTTGCTGCGCCCCGAACAGTTTCCCGATGCAATCGCCGCCGGCGCATACCCGATCGACATCCATCCTGCGACTGGCGGCGAACTGCGCTACGAGGGTCTTGGAGATGACCACGCGTACGGGATTCCCTACCGCTGCCTGATTCCTGTCGGCTTCGACAACGCCCTGGTGGTCGGGCGCGGCGTCTCGGCCACGCACAGCGCGCATGCGGCGATTCGCGTAATGACCATTTCGATGGCCGTGGGCCAGGCAGCCGGCACCGCGGCTGCGATGGCAGCGCAGTCGAATCAGCAGGGGAAGGTCCGCGCCGTGCCGATGCCGGCGCTGCGCGAACAGCTGCTCAGCGACGGCGCAAAGCTGGCCTGAGCTAAGCGGTTGGTGCTGCCGCTGGCGCACTACCTGCTGCAGACGCCGGCTTGCGCGCTGGGCTGCGTCCCCACGTAGCGTCCTCTGGGCCGGATGACCTGCGGCCTGCCGAGTTGCTCGAGGCTGTGTGCCAGCAGCCCGATGCTTCGCGCGGTCGCCTGCAAGCCGAACGCTGAATCCTGTGGGAGCCGCATCTTCGCGACCAGCGCAGCGAGCGCCAGGTCGATATTCGGTTTCAACCCCGTGAGAGCCTGCGCTTTCTCGATGAAGCGCGAGATGGGTTCCAGCGGTTCGAACATGGAAAAAAGCGCTCCCGCGCGCGGATCGCCTTCCGGGTAGATGTGGTGACCGAACCCCGGAAGGGAAAGGCCCGTGGAGAGGTAGTGACCCAGGACCGCGTCGGCGCCGAGGCGTTCCACTTCGCTGAACAGGGCGCGTACCCTGCCGGACGCATCGCCATGGAGCGGTCCCGAAAGGGTCGTCAGTCCGGCCAGGAGACAGGCCGGCAGCGACGCGCCGGTCGATGCCGTGATGCGCGCCACGAAGGCGGAGCTCGTCAACTCGTGGTCGACCATCAACACCATGGCCACGCGCAAGACCTCCGCCACGCGCGCGGGCTGTCGCCAACCCGTGGCGAAGCGCCTGTGCAATGGCTGCGTGCCAGGCTGCGCCCCGAACGCGCAGGCCACATGCCCCACCAGGTCCTGCGCTTCCTCGTGCAGCACGCGGGTCATGCGGCCACCGGTCGAATGACCCACCGCCGCGCGTGCAGCCAGAGAGGTGAACGCGGCGACCCGCCCCGCCTGCACCGGGCGCGTGGCGCCGGCAGCTGAGAAGTCCACCGCCTGCTCGGCGCCCCAGAGCAGCCGGGCGGCTTCTTCGAGGCTGGCTGTCCGGGCAAGCTCCACGGCGTCCTGGCCTCGGTAGAAAAGCCGACCGCGGTAGAAGGTGCTCAGCGCGGTGGGAATACTGGGCTCGGCGCCGTACAGGGTGTTGGCGGCGACCGTCTCGCGCTTGCGGCCAGCCTGCTTGCGCCTGGCCAGGGCTTCGACGTCCTCGGTCCGGTACAGGCTGCGCCGCGAGTCCGCCGGGTCGGCAATGACCTCCAGCTTGCCCCGACTTGCGTAGGCGTAGAGCGTTTGAGGTCGCACGTCCAGTTGCCGGCACGCGTCGTCCAACGAGATCCAGAGGGCCATGAAGGGTAGGTATCAAGGAATTTATGTTGATTTTAATGATCAAGATTGTCATCACGATCAACTAAATACACACTTCACTGCATGAAAGCGCAGGTCCTTCAACTCAATCCCATCCTGGTTCCGTCGGTCAACGAGCGGCTGGCGGCGCTGTACGAGGTGCACAGGTTTTTCGAGATCGACGACAAGCAAGCCTGGCTCGATGCGCACGCCTCGAGCATCGCCGCCGTCATCACGGGAGGCCACACGGGCGTCTCCCGGGCCTTGCTGGAGACAATGCCGGCACTCAAGGTGGTGGCGATCAACGGCGTCGGAACGGACGCCGTCGATCTGGCCTACTGCAGGGCCCGCGGCTTGCCCGTCACAGCCACGCTCGGCGCGCTCACGGAAGATGTCGCCGACCTGGCGATCGGACTGCTCATCGCCGCTTGTCGCAACCTGTGCGCGGGCGATCGCTTCGTGCGCGAGGGCCATTGGGTCCGGCATCCGCAGCCGGGTGCGATCCCGCTGGCACGCCGCTTCAGCGGCATGCGTGTGGGCATCGTCGGCATGGGTCGCGTCGGCCGCGCGGTGGCACAGCGAGCCGCTGCATTCGGCTGCACCATCAGCTACACCGATCTGCAGCGCATGGACGATGTGCCACACCGGTTCTGCGCCGGGCTGATCGACCTGGCAAGGGAAGTGGATGCGCTGGTGCTCTGCGCCGCTGCAGACAAGGCTGATGGCATCGTGAATGCGGCAGTCCTCGATGCCCTGGGGCCCCGCGGGTTCCTGGTGAATGTGGCACGTGGCCGTCTGGTCGACGAAGTCGCGCTTGCCCGCGTGGTGGCCGCCGGCGGCATTGCCGGTGCAGCCCTGGACGTTTTCGTCGACGAGCCGAACGTCCCGGTCGAACTGCTCGAATCCGACCGCACCACGTTGCAGGCGCATCGCGCGAGCGCCACCTGGGAAACGCGCACGGCCATGGCCGAGATGGTCCTTGACAGCCTGGCCCAGGCGCTCGGCGGCGACCGACCGGCGATGAGCCTCACGACCTGAGCCAATCACGACTCATCTGGCGGATCGAAGCATCGGGCGATCGAATCGCCCATCGAAAAAGCAGGAGACAAGACATGTTTGCAACCCGCGTTGCTGCCACGCTGGCCGGACTCTTGATGGCGATCGCGCACGGCGTGTGCCTGGCCCAGGCCTTCCCTTCGAAGCCGGTGACACTGGTGGTGCCCTTTCCGCCGGGCGGAGGCACCGACACCGGTGCCCGAATCATGGCCGAGCAACTTGGCAAGCGCTGGGGCCAACCCGTGTTGGTGGACAACAAGGGGGGTGCCGCCGGACAGATCGGCGCCGATGTCGTGGCCAAGGCCCGGCCTGACGGCTACACGATGCTGTTCGGCAATGTCGGAACGCAGTCGATCAACCCCTCTCTCTATCGCAAGCTTCCATACGATCCGGACAAGGCCTTCAGTCCTGTGTCGCTGGTCGCCGAGCTGCCGCTGGCGCTGATGGTCAATCCTGCCGTTCCCGCGAGGACGCCGGCCGAGCTGATCGCGCTTGCCAAGTCGCAGCCGGGCCGGATGAGCTACAGCAGTTCGGGCGCGGGCAGCGCGCCGCACCTGGCGGCGGAACTCTTCAAGGACAGCACCGGCACCTTCATCCTGCATGTGCCTTACCGCGGCGGCGGACCGGCGATCACCGACCTGCTCGGCGGCCAGGTGCAGATGTCATTCCTGACGGTGCTGGAAGCCTCCGGGCATATCAAGGCAGGCAAGCTGCGCGCGCTCGCCGTGACGAGCGACAAGCGTGTCTCGGCGCTGCCCGATGTACCCACCCTCGCGGAAAGCGGCCTTCGCAACTTCAACGCCATTTCGTGGATCGGCCTGCTGGCGCCTGCGGGTACGCCGCCCGACCTCGTCGAGCGCATCGCGGCGGACGTTCGTGCCGTGCTGTCCGACGATGCGGTGAAGGCCCGGTTCGCAGCGCTGGGCGGCGTTCCCCGCGCCACGTCTCCGCAAGAGTTCGCCAAGCTGATTGCCGATGACCGGGGCCGTTACGGCCAGATCGTTCGCACCCGCAACATCACGATCGACTGAGGGCACTGGCGACGGCCGGCGTCTTTGCACCGGGCCATATCGCCGCGCTGCCGCTCGATGTCCATGCGCTTCGTCGTTCGAGTCGGAACCCTACCGGATCTTTCCGTGCCTCATCATCAAAGTCGAGGAGACAACCGTGCTACGCATTTCAGTATCCAAGCTCCTGGCCGCAGCGCTCACCGTGGTGCTGGCGGGCAGCTCCGTCGCTGCCGACAGCTATCCCAGCCGTGCGGTCAAGATCATCGTGCCCGCGCCGCCGGGTGGTGCCATCGACATCCTGGCCCGCGTGGTCGGCAACAAGCTCTCCATCTCGATGGGTCAACCGGTCGTCATCGACAACCGGCCGGGCGCATCGAACAACCTGGGCACCGAGGTGCTCGCCAAGTCAGCGCCTGACGGCTACACCATCGGTATCGTCGGTGGCAGCCACACCATCAACAAGTACCTGTTCAAGAACCTGGGGTGGGACCCGGAGAAGAGTTTCGAGCCGATCGTCTACTCGCACGAGGTCCCGCTGGTCTTCGCTGTCTATCCCCAGATCCCGGCCACGACGCTGCCCGAACTCGTCACGTGGATGAAGGCCCATCCGGACCAGGCGAAGGTGGCAACTTCGGGCCGCGGCAGCGCCCAGGAAATGGCGGCGGAGCTGTTTCGGCTCGCGAGCGGTGTTCCCATGCTGATGGTCCCCTACAAGGGTTCGTCCGCGGCCCAACCGGATCTGCTGGCGGGGCGGACCATTCTGTACATCGACACCGTGAGCGCGATCCAGGCACAGGTGAAGGCCGGCTCCGTGCGTGGCGTGGCGGTGACTTCGCTCAAGCGGGCCTCTTCGCTTCCCGAGATCCCCACCGCCGACGAGCAAGGCCTCGCGGGCTACGAAGCCAACACGAACGGCGGCTTCCTCGCCCCGGCCGGCACACCGCAACCCATCCTCGCCAAGCTCAATGCCGAGATCAATGCCGCCCTCAACCTGCCCGACGTGCGCGAGAAGCTGAAAGCGGCCGGCATCGAAGTGCAGGGCGGGACAGCCCAGGCGTACGGGGCGCGAATGAAGGCCGACTTGATCAAATGGGGCAAAGTCGTTCGAGACGCCGGGATCCAGCCGGAGTGAGATCGCGAGCGGCAGGCCGTCATTTATGATCCCGCGGACCATTCACTTCGACGGCCCGGCGATTCCTCGATGCGCCGGGCGCGCTGTCGGATTCACTTCCGATCGACTCCAACTCCTGGCACCGGGCATGTCCTCTCCAAAAAAACCCAGGCGCCTGCGCTTTCGCCTGAGCCTGTCGGCCCGTGTTGCGCGCCTGCTGTGGCGGATGTTGGCCATCCTCTTCATGGTCCTGGGCGTGCTCGGGGTGCTTCTTCCGATCGTCCCGACGGTGCCCTTCCTGCTCGCCGCCGCGTGGGCGGCCGGCCGCGGCTGGCCGGCGCTGGAGCAATGGCTGCTCGGTCATCCGCGCTACGGCGAGCCTATCCGCCAATGGCGCAGTGGCGGCGTGGTTCCACGCCGCGCCAAGTGGGGCGCCACCCTGATGATGTTCTGCAGCGCCATCCTCCTGGCATTGACGCCAGCACCCCTGGCGTTGAAGGCCAGCGTGCCGGCAGTCATGGCGATGGTCGCGATCTGGCTCTGGAGCCGGCCGGAGAGCTGATCATCGCGGCGGGCATCGCGCCCGTGCTCGCGATCGCCGGCTGTTCTTCGCTTGTGCCGCAGGATCTCCGCGGCTTCTCCCCATTGAGCTGAGGCTACGCGGGCTCAGAGCACAAGCGACATCCGCAGGCCAAGCGCCAGCAAGGCCTCGTCGTCGCCTTGTCGCGCGGCAAGCTCGATGCCCACGGGCAAGCCGTCAACGCTGCACCCTGCCGGCAGCGCCAGTGCCGGGAGTCCCAGCGCCGCAGCGAAGCGCGCGTTGCGCGAGACGACGGCGCCGAGCGGCACCCGGGCGCCCAGATGGAGGATCGAATCGTCCGGTTCGCCGCGCGCCTGCGAAACCAAAGGCGCGGTCACCGGCGTGGTCGGATACGCGACGGCATCCAGCGCGTGGCCGTCCATCAGCGCCAGCCAGCGTTGCCCGAGCACGGCCAGATGCCGCCTCAGCGTCGCGGCTTCTGCGGCGGCCTGGTCGTTGTCGCCCGCCGCGTCGGCCACATAGATGGCGCGCACGTCGCGGCTGCGGATCGCCTCGACGAAGGCGTCGAACGGAATGTCGTGGCCGCGGGCCGCCAACCAGGCGCGCAGCTCGCTTCGGCGTTGCAGGCGCCCCAGCGAGATCTGCAAACGCACCGCTTCGCCGACCAGCGTACCGGCGTCGAACTCGACCAGTGCCGCGCCCGCTGCACGGAATCGCTCGAGTGCGCCGATGCACACGGCGTCGACGGCGGGCGCGAGCGCCTCCCACAGGCCGCCGCGCGGCACGCCGATGCGCAGCGTGCCGGCCTCCGGCGGCGGCCCGACCTTCTTCCTCGCGATCACTTCGTGCAGCAGGACGAGATCGTCGACGCTGCGCGCCATCGGTCCTGCGGTGTCGAACGCGGCGACCAGCGGCACGATGCCTTCGAGGGAATACGCCCTCCGCGGCCCGGTGGATGGCCGCAGGGCCGCGATGCCGCAGAAGGCGGCCGGCGTACGCAGGGAGCCGGAGGTGTCGGTGCCGAGCCCCGCCGGCGCCAGGCCTGCTGCGATCGCCGCTGCCGTGCCGCCGCTGGAGCCGCCCGGGATGCGATCGGTCGTTCGCGGATTGCCGACCCGGCCGAAGACCGGGTTGTTCGAGGTCGCGCCGGCGGCCAGTTCGTGCATGCTGGACTTGCCGAGCAGCAGGGCGCCGGCTTCTTCCAGCGCACGCCAGACGGGCGCCGGCCGGGGCGGCAGGTCGCGACGAAGCCAGGCATTGCCGGCTGAAGTCGGGAAGCCCGGCGTGTCGATGTTGTCCTTGACGACGAGCGGCAGGCCCGCGAGCCTGCCGGCCGGTTCACCGGCGGCCAGGGCGCGGTCGAGCTGGCGCGCCTGTTCGAGCAGGCGCGGCGTGGCTTGCCAGCTCAATGCGTTCAGGCTGTGTTGCGCTTCGCACCGCCCGAGGAGTTGCCGGCACCGGCTTTCTGCGGAGAAGCTCGAGGCGCCAGCCGGGATGCCGCGGCCATGGGCAGTCACGCCGTCGACCAGGGCGCGCGCCGAGTCCGGCACGCCGGCGTCGTCAATCTCCGGCAAGGCTCAGATCTTCGAGGGGCCGGCCTGCGGGCGCCCCCGCCGGGTTGCTGCTCCCGTCGGCGCCCGCGGCCTCGCGCTGCGCGCAGTCGAGCAGGAATTCGCGCAACGCCGCGATCTTCGGCAGCTTCGACTTCTCGACCGTGCTCACGACGAAGTAGGAGGACATGATCGGCTTGCTCCAGTCCTTGAACGGCGCCACGAGCCGGCCGGCGCGCAAATGGTCGCGCACCAGCATGCTGCGGCCCAGCACCAGCCCGCGCCCGGCAACGGCCGCGCGCAGGATCAGCAAGGGGTCGCTGAAGCAGGGCCCGCTGTGGATGCCCGAGCTGTCGAAGCCGGCTTCCTCGAGCCAGAGCTCCCAGGACATCCACGGCTCGTGCACCATGCGCTGCGAGGAGTTGAGCAGGGTAAAACGCGACAGGTCCTGCAAGCCGAGGCTGCCCGCGGGCTGATCGAGGATGGACGGGCTGCAGACCGGAAAGACGCGCTCCGTTGCCAGCAGGTCCGCCCTCAGGTCCGAGGCGAAGCCGGCACGGCCGAAGCGGATTGCGATGTCGACTTCGGAGTTGGCCAGGTCGACCATCTTGTAGTCGGTGAGCACCATCACGTCGATCTCTGGCCGGTGCCCGCGGAACGCCTCGAGCCGCGGCATCAGCCATTCCTGCGTGAACGAAGGCAGGGCGCTGATGACCAGCGTCTCCGCCGGCCGCGGCTGCGGACGCGGCAGCAGCGCCATGGCCGCTTCGAAGTGCTCGAAGCCGGCCACGATGCCGGGCAGGATGGTCTGGCCCAGGCGCGTCAGCACCAGTCCGCTGGGCGCCCGCTCGAACAGCAGGCCGCCGATGAATTCCTCCAGCATCTTCACCTGGTGGCTGACGGCCGTCTGCGTCACGCAGAGTTCCTGGGCGGCACGCCCGAAGCTGCCCAGTCGTGCGGACACTTCGAAGACCTTCAGCGCCTTCAGCGGCGGGAGCTGCTTTCGTTTTCGCATGGGATGGATCGCGGTTGTGGACATGGAACACGGCACGGCCGCCGCATGCCCCCGTTTTGGGGCGCTGCGGCCTCCGGAAGATAGCGCCGGCAGCGCCATTGCGAAATCCGGGCCAGCCCTTGGCGTCCGCAGCGAACGCAGCGGCCCCAAGTTTTCCGGGGGCCGAACCCAAGATTTATTCGTTTGCTCCCGGCGGCCCTTGCGGCAAATATCGGTGCCCATCGGATCTCGATGCACACACACCATCCAAAGGAAACAAGCATGAGCCTCATCAAAGTCAACCCGGCGTCCATGGGCGGCGAGCCCGGCACCTACAGCAACGGCCTGATGGCCGAGGCGCCGGCCCGGACCCTCTACATCGCCGGCCAGATCGGGATCGACGCCAAGGGCGTGGCATCGTCCGACTTCGGCGAGCAGTGCCGCCAGACGTGGTCGAACATCGAGGCCATCCTGGCCGAGGCGGGCATGGGCATCGAGAACATCGTCAAGACCACGATCTTCCTGGTCGATCGTGCCGACTATCCCGCGTTCGTCGAAGTGCGCAAGGGGGTGCTCAAGACGCACAAGCCGGCCTCCACGCTGGTCTACGTGTCGGGCCTGGTCAAGCCCGAGTGGAAGGTGGAGATCGAGGCCATCGCAGCGAAGTAGCGCCGCCCGGCCTGCCGCCCCCACGCCCATGGACTACGAACTGGCGCTCCACGAATCGCCCCAGCCGCGGCTCGACCCGAGCGAGCGGCCGACGCGGCTGCTGCACGTGATGCTGCGGGTGCGCAACCTGGCGCGCTCGATGGATTTCTACATCGGCGCGCTGGGGCTGCGGATGCTGCGCCGGCAGGACTACCCGAGCGGCCGCTTCACGCTGGTCTTCCTCGGCTACGGCGAGGAAGCCGCCCACACCGTGCTCGAGCTCACCCACAACTGGGACCAGGACGAGCCGTACGAACTCGGCACCGGCTACGGCCACATCGCGCTGGCGGTGAACGATGTCCACGCCGCCTGCGGGGAACTCGCCGAAGCCGGCGTGAAGATCACCCGGCCCCCGGGGCCGATGAAGCACAGCGACACGCTGATGGCCTTCATCGAGGACCCGGACGGCTACCGCATCGAACTGATCGGCTGCTCCTGACCGACGGCACGCCAAGGCACACGATGAACACCACCACCACGATCCCGCCCCCGCCCGCCGCCCGCGCCCGGCCCACGCCGCCGCGCGCCCTGGCGATCCCGAAGGAGGGCGAAGACGGCCTGTTCCGCCAGTCCTGGTATCCGCTGTGCCTGTCCAGCGAGGTGGCCCACGGGCAGGTGCTCGGCTGCAGCTTCCTCGACGGCAAGGTGGTCGCGTTCCGCGGCGACGACGGCGTGGTGCACGTGACCAGCGCGTACTGTCCGCACGTCGGCGCCGACCTGTCGGTGGGCAAAGTGGTCGGCAACAACCTGCGCTGTGCCTTCCACCATTGGGAATACAACGGCGACGGTGTCTGCGAGAAGACGGGCATCGGCGACCCGCCGCCGCGCTCGGCCTGCCTCTTCGTGTTTCCGTCGCAGGAGCACTGGGGCATCGTATGGGTCTTCAACGGCGAGGAACCGCTGTTCGACCTGCCCGACATGGGTTATCCGGAGGACACGCTCGAGATCTGGCCCTACAAGTTCCCTCGGCCGTTCCACAGCGATCCCTGGGTGTTCGCCGCCAACACGCCCGACATGCAGCACCTGAAGGCGGTGCACGGCGTGAAGTTCGAGCACGGCGATCCACACGACCTGATCGAGTGGGACGAATGGGGCCTGCGCTACAACGTGAAGGCGAAGCACCAGGGCGGCGTGCCCATCGACTGGACGCTGGGCCTGCGCGGCACGGGCTTCTTCTGGCGCACCGGCACCTACGGCGATTTCTGGTGCGCCGCGGTCACCGGCTTCGGCCTGCCGTCGCCCGGCATGCACCAGGTGTTCGGCGCCGCGATGGTCCTGAAGGGCGAGCACGGCAAGGAGCGGCTGGCGAAGATGCGCGGCATCACCGAGCGGACCATCGGCGAGGACGAGCAGATCCTCGACACCATCCACTACCGGCAGGGCACCTTCACCGTGGCCGATCGAACGCTGGCGAAGTACCTGCGCATCGTGCGCGACTTTCCGCGTGCGCATCCGTCGGCCGCATTCATCCGATAGCCGCACAGCCTTCTCAATCCCACGGAGCTCCCGATGAAATTCTTGAAGACCCTCGTGCTCGGCGCGGCTGCCGCGCTGGCGCAGGTGCCGCTTGCATCGCAGGCCCAGACCACCTTGACCTTCGCCGGCTTCGGCGGTCCGCTGCAGGAGGCGATGGTCAACCAGATGTTTGCCGACGCGGGCAAGCTCAACATCCGCATCAAGGAAGACCGCAACGGCTTCTGGACCGGCATCAAGGCCCACCTGATGGCCAAGGCACCCGGCTGGGACCTGACCGAAGTGGGATTCGCGCGCTGCGAACAGGCGGCGCAGGCCGGCCTGATCCAGGACATCGACTACACGGTGGTCGACAAGAGCAGGATACCGGCCGCGCTCGCGCAGCCGAAGTATGTCGGCGTCTACACCTTCACCTACGGCCTGACCTACCAGACCAAGAAGTACGGCGCCAATGGGCCCAAGAGCTGGGCCGACTTCTTCGACGCGCAGAAATTCCCCGGCCGCCGCACGATGCTCGCCGATGGGCTCTACGCGCTGGAGGCCGCGCTGCTGGCCGATGGCGTGCCCGCGGCCGATGTCTACAAGCTGCTTCGCACGCCGGCCGGCGTGGACCGTGCCTTCGCCAAGCTCGAGAAGCTCAAGCCGCACGTGGCGGTCTGGTACAAGTCCAGCGGCCAGGCGATGCAGCTGATGCGCGACGGCGAAGTGGACATGGGCCTCATCTCCAATGCCCGCGCCCAATCGGTCGTGAAGGACGGCACGCCGCTGACCTTCGTCTGGGACCAGGCCTTCGTCGACACCGAGTGCCTGATGGTGCCCAACAACGCGCAGAACACCAAGGCGGTGATGCAGCTCATCAACTCCGCGCTCGACACGAAGAACCAGGCCGCGTTCGCCACCGCCAGCTACTACGGCCCGACCAACCTCAAGGCTTTCGAGGGCGGGCTGATTCCGGCCGCAGCCATGGAGTGGCTGCCGAGCGCGCCGCAGAACCTGCCGAGGCAGGTCTGGGCCGACCAGCGCTGGTATGCGGCGCCGGAGACCGAGGCGGTGCTGCAGCGCTTCGCCAAGTTCCTTCAATGACCGCCGTCCTCGAACCGGCGGCGGGCATGCGCGCGGATTCGGGCGCATCGCCTGCAGGCATGGGGCCGCAAGGCGCGGCGGCATTCGCAGGCCACCTGCCCGGACCCGCTTCAGCCGGCGTCCGCGTCGAGGCGCTGTCCAAGCGCTACGGCAGTTTCACCGCACTGGACCAGGTCGGGCTGGCGGTGAAGCCGGGCGAGTTCCTGACCCTGCTGGGCCCGTCGGGCTCGGGCAAGACCACGCTGCTGAACATCGTGGCGGGCTTCATCCGGCCGGACGCGGGCTCCCTGTGGTTCGGCAGCGAGGACGTGACCGGGATGCCCGTGCACCGGCGCGAGCTGGGCATGGTGTTTCAGAACTACGCGCTGTTCCCGCACAAGAGCGTGTACGAGAACATCGCCTTTCCCTTGCGGGTCCGCAAGATGCCGCAGGCCGAGATCGAGCGGCGGGTGCGGGCGGTGCTCGAGCTGGTGCAGCTGCCGCAGCTGGGCGGGCGCAGCATTGCGGCGCTCTCCGGCGGCCAGCGCCAGCGCGTGGCGCTCGCGCGCGCCGTGGTGTTCTCTCCGCGCATCGTGCTCATGGACGAGCCGCTCTCGGCGCTCGACAAGAACCTGCGCGAGCAGATGCAGGTCGAGATTCGCCGGCTGCACGAAAAGATCGGCGCCACCACCCTCTACGTGACCCACGACCAGCGCGAGGCGCTGACCATGAGCGACCGCATCGCGGTGATGAACAAGGGGCGCATCGAGCAGTGCGACAGCGCCTCCGTCATCTACGAGAAGCCCGCCAGCCGCTTCGTGGCCGGCTTCATCGGCGAGACCACGCTCGTGCCCGCCGCGGCGAACGCCTCGCGTTCGGTGATGCTGCCGGGCGGCACGCTGCTCGGCGTCACCGATCCGCTCCCGGCGGTGGCCTCCCTGCACGTCGCGCTGCGTGCCGAGCGGCTGCTGCTGCCGGGCGAGTACGACGCCAGCGCCAACCGCATCCCGGCCGTCATCCAGGATGTGATCTACCAGGGCGACAGCCTGCTCCTGGTCGCCGGCATCGAAGGCGGCCACCGCGTCTCCGTTCGCAAGCCCTTGCGCGGCGCTGCCGGCACGCACGGCTTCGCGGCCGGGCAGCCCATCGTCCTGGGGCTGATGCCGGCCGCGACCATCGTCGTGCCCGACTGAGCCCGGCGTCGCCTATCCCACGGGAAGTACCTCATGCAACAGACCATCGCCCCGCCTTCCTCCACCCGCACGCGCCCGCAGCCGCCGCGAACCCAACCGATGCCGCCGGAAGGCGAGGGCGGCTTCTCGCAATCGTGGTTCCCGGTCGCGCTCTCCACCGACCTGGCGGAGGGCCAGGTGCTCGGCGTTCCGTTCCTCGACGGCAAGATCGTTCTCTTCCGCAAGGAAGGCGGCGTGCCGCAGGCGATGAGTGCGTACTGTCCGCACATCGGAGCCGATCTCTCGGTCGGGCGGGTCGTCGGCCATCGCGTGCAGTGCGCCTTTCATCACTGGGAGTACGACGGCGAAGGCGTCTGCGTGAAGACCGGCATCGGCGATCCGCCGCCGCGGTCGGCCTGCCTGTTCGTCTTTCCGACGCAGGAGCGCTTCGGCATCATCTGGGTCTTCAATGGCGAAGAGCCGCTGTTCGACCTGCCGGCGCTGCCCTATCCCGACGCCGAACTGGCGAGCGGCTCCTACCGCATGGGCGAGCCGCTGCACTGCGACCCATGGGTGTTCGCCGCCAACACGCCGGACATGCAGCACCTGAAGGTGGTGCACAAGATTCGCTTCGACGCCGACGATCCGCACGAACTGGTGCGCTGGCATCCGCACGGCATGGAGTTCAGCTACACCGGCCTGCACCAGGGCGACGTGCCGATCGCGAACACGGCCGGCATCCTCGGCACCAGCGTGTTCTACCGCTGGGGGATGTACAACGGCTACTGGCGTTGCAACGTCACGGGCTTCTCCCTGCCGCGGCCGGGCCGGCACGAGGTCTTCAGCTGCAGCCTGGTCCGCGCCGGTCCGGACGCGCCCGCGCAGTTGGCCGACGTGCTGGCCATCAGCCGCCGCACCGTGGGGGAGGACAAGGACATCCTCAACACCATCCATTACCGGCAGGGCCTGCTGACCCGGGCCGACACCACGCTCGCCCGCTTCCTGCGCTACCTGCGCAGCTATCCGCGCGCGCATCCGTCCGGCCCCTTCATCAACTGAGCGGAGCCGGGTCTTCCATGTCCGCGCACACCCTTCCGTCGTCCCTTCCGGCCGCGGCTGCCGCCGACAGCAGCCGCGACGAGCAGCGCTGGATGCTGCTCGACATCGCTCCCGGGGCGGCCCTCGTCGCCCTGCTGCTGGTGGTGCCCCTGCTGTGGCTATTCTGGATGTCGTTCTCGGACGGGCAGGGCGGCCTCACCCTCGGCAACTACACGCGCATCTTCGCGGACGGCTCCTATGCGCGCGCCTTCAACCTCACGCTGTGGATGGCGGCGGCCACCACGCTGATCTGCGCCGTGGCCGGCTACACGCTGGCCTACGCGCTGACGCTGCTGCCGCGCTGGGCCGTGACGATCGCGATGGCGCTGATTGCGCTGCCCTTCTGGACCAGCGTCCTGGTGCGCACCTACGCGTGGCTCGTGCTGCTGCAGAACCGCGGCATCGTGAATTCGCTGCTGCTGAAGTCCGGCCTGCTCGACGCACCGCTGCCGCTGATGCACAACGTGACGGGCGCGCTGGTCGGCATGGTGCACATCATGCTGCCCTTCATGGTGTTTCCGCTTTACGCCGCGCTCCAGAAGGTGGACCCGGACCATGTTCGCGCAGCGGCCGGCATGGGCGCCTCTCCCACGTACACCTTCTGGCGCGTGTTCTTTCCGCAGACCGTGCCCGGCATCGTCGCGGGCTGCGTGCTGGTGTTCGTGCTGTGCCTGGGGTTCTACATCACGCCGGCCCTGCTCGGCGGCGGCCGGACCGTCGTCATGTCGATCCTGATCGAGCACGAGATCAACGGCAGCATGAACTGGGGCGTCGGCAGCGCCGTGGCCGTGTTCTTCGTGGCCGTCGTGCTGGCGGTCTTTGCCGTGGCCGGGCGCTGGATGCCGGTGGACCGGCTGTTCCAGAGGTAGCGCGATGCAGCCTCTCGTTTCCCATTCGCGCCGGGCCTGGCTCTACCTGCTGGCGCTGGTGGTCGTGCTGTTCCTGGTGCTGCCGGTGCTGATCGTGGTGCCCATGTCCTTCTCGGATTCGCGGATGCTGGATTTTCCGCCGCGCGGCTGGTCGCTGCGCTGGTACGAGCGCTTCTTCACGGCGATGGAATGGTCCGGCGCACTGGTCGTCAGCCTGAAGGTCGCCGCCTGCACGGTGCTGCTGGCGACGCCGGTGGGTGTTGCCGCGGCCTACGGCATCCACTGCGGGCGCAAGGCCGCGGTGGGACCGCTGCAGACCCTGCTCCTGTTGCCGCTGATGGTGCCGCACATCGTGGTGGCGGTGGGCATCTTCTATGTGTTCGTGAAGCTGGAAATCCTCGGCAGCTTCTTCGGGCTGGTGCTGGCGCACACGATGCTGGCGCTGCCCTTCGTCGTGGTCACGGTGCTGGCGGGCCTGCGCTCCTACGACATGGCCCAGGAGATGGTGGCCCGCAGCCTCGGCTGCACCCGGCTGCGGGCCTTCCTGACGGTGACGCTGCCACAGATCAGGGTGAGCGTGCTGTCGGGCGCGCTGTTCGCCTTCGTCACCTCGCTGGACGAGGTGGTGGTGTCGCTCTTCATTGCCGCAGGCGACAACGCGACGATCACCAAGGTCATGTTCGGGTCGCTGCGCGACGAGATCGATCCGACGATCGCCACGGTCAGCACGCTGCTCATCCTGTGCAGCTTGCTGGTGGTGGTGCTGAGCGCGGTCCTGTCGCGGCGGCCGGTGCCTGAGCGATGAGCTCCCGCGCCGCCCTCTGCCCTCCGACGCTCAGGCCTGCGGCCGGATGTTCTGGTTCTGGCTGAACAGGTTCTTCGGGTCGAACCTTGCCTTCAGGGCGGCCAGCCGCGCATAGTTCGGGCCGTAGGCGCCGCTTGCCACGCGCTGCGTCTCGTCCTCCGACATGAAGTTCACGTAGACACCGCCGGTCGCATGCGGCGCGAGCGCATCGAACAGCGCGCGTGCCCAAGCGATGCACTCGCGGTCGCCACCAGCCTCGCGCCAGCGCGTGTGCACGTTGACGACGAACTCGGCATCGCGGTGCGGATAGGCCGTGGCGCCGGCCTCGATGCGGTTGATCTGCCCGCCCAGTTGGCCGATGAAGATTTCGCACTCGTCGCTCGGCAACCGGGCGGTGGCGTCGCACACGATGCGTTCGACCTCGGCGTTCAGCGCCTTGAAATCATGCGACTTCCAGTAGTTGCGCGCGCCCGGCTGCAGCAGCGGATCGAAGGCGGTCTGCCAGGTGGCGAAGGGCATGGGCCCGACGTGCTCGCCGGCAGGCGTGCCCCAGCTGCGCAGCGCGCCAGCGAGCTTCTCGCCGCGGGCCCTCTCGCCGATCCAGCAGAAGGCGATGACGACGACTTCCTTCCCATGCACATCCGCCGGAAGGAAGGGAAGCGGGGGCGCCTTGCGCAGCACCATCCAGGCCGTCATCTCGTCGCCCGCGTCTGCCGTGAACCTGCGATAGCCGTCGAACACCTGCCTCGCCTGTTCGAGCGGATAGACGATCAGCCCCGCCAGCACCTCGGGGCCGAGGGGATGCAGCCGGTACTCGAACGAGGTGACCACGCCGAAGTTGCCGCTGCCGCCGCGCACGGCCCAGAACAGGTCGGCGTTCTGCGTTGCATTCGCCTGCACCAGCTCGCCGGACGCGAGCACCACGTCGACGCCCGTCAGGTTGTCGATGGTCAGCCCGCGCTTGCGGCTCTGCCAGCCGAAGCCGCCGCCCAGCGTGAGCCCGGCGATGCCGGTGGTCGAATTGATTCCGGTGGGCGTCGACAGACCGAACGCCTGCGTCTCGCGATCGAAATCCGACAGCAGCGCTCCCGGCTCGACACGCGCGAGACGTGCCACCGGGTCGACGCGTACCGACTTCATCCCCGACAGGTCGATCATCAGCCCGCCGTCGCAGGCGGCCTTGCCGGCGATGTTGTGGCCGCCGCCCTTGACCGCCATCAGGAGCTGGTGCTCGCGCGCGAAGTTCACGGCCTGGATCACGTCGGCTGCGCCGGCGGCACGCACGATCGCAGCCGGCCGGCGGTCGATCATGCCGTTCCACAAGGTGCGCGACACGTCGTAGCCGTCGTCTCCCGCCATCACCAGTCCACCGCGCAGCGCTGCGCGCAGCGCCGCGACCGGTTCGTCCGCGATGCCGACCGTGCCGCCTTGGGCGGTTTGAAAGTCAATCATGAAATGTTCTCCTTGATTTGCCGCCAGCCGGCAGGAAGGCGCGGTTTTCAACGGCTGGGAAGAAGTCTGCGAGCCGTTGGTAATCACCGCGCGTCGCGGCGACTCGCCTTTGTATCGACCTGGTAAACGGATGGGGGGAGCTTCAGCCGCCGTGGGAGGGGCTGCTGCGGTCCCTTCGAAGCCACGATTCCATCAGCGTGCGGAGTGCCTGGTGGTCGACGGGCTTGTGCAGCACGTTGCTGACGCCGTGCGCTTTCGCCTTGGCTTCATCGATCTCGTCGGCATTGCCGGTGTACAGCAGGACCGGCAGGCCCGGGCGCAGCTCGGTGGCCCGCCTTGCGAGCTGCAGGCCGTCGAGCTGTGGCATCGTCTGGTCGGTGATCAGCAGATCGAGCGGCCGACTCAGGTCGTCCAGCCAGGCCAGCGCCTCCAGGGGGCTGCGATGCAGCACCACCTCGATGCCCCAGCCCGACAGCAGTTCGACCATGAAGTTGCCGACCATGACTTCGTCGTCGACGACCATCACGCGCGCGCAAAGCGCTTTGCCGGCCGCTGCAACGACGGGCGCGTCGGTGACGTCGACCTCCGCGCCGCTGGCGGGCGGCAGCATGACGCGGAACACGGAGCCAACGCCGAGTGCTGTCTCGACGATGACATGGCCACCGTGGTCATGCACGATGCCGTGCACCATCGCCAGGCCCATGCCCGAGCCACGCCCGACCTCCTTGCTGGATGTGAAGGGTTCGAAGATGCGATCGATCAGGTCCGGCGCGATCCCGCTGCCGCTGTCAGCCACGCTCAATTCGACCCACCGCCCGCTGTCGACCGTGGCGCGGCACGAGGCGCAGGTCCAGCCGCCGCCGCTGCGGCCCAGCCGAACGCGGATCCACCCGGAGCCGGTGATCGCGTCGCGCGCATTGATGCACAGATTGAAAAGCACCTGTTCCAGGTGCACGGCATCGACCGCGACGTGCAGCTCCTGGGCCCTCTTCGTGGGTGCTGCGGTGGATTCGAGCGATACCGAAGAGGGCAGGGTGGCGCGCAGCAGTTGCAGGGTCTGGTCGACCAGCGGGGCCAGTGCCAGGGTCCGGCGCTGGCCCCGCTGGCGTCGCGCAAACGCCAGCATCTGCGCGATGAGCTCGCGGGCCCGCTGGGCAGCGATGTGAGCCTGGCCCAGCTGGTGCTGCAGCCTGGCGTCGCCCAGCGTCGCGGCGCGCTCCTGCCCGAGGACCAGGTAGCCGATCACGCTCGTGAGAATGTTGTTGAAGTCGTGCGCGATGCCGCCGGTGAGCTGGCCGATGGCCTCCATCTTCTGCGCCTGGCGCAGCTGGGCCTCGAGGCGCTCGCGCTCGGCCTCGGCGGCGCGGCGCTCGGTGATGTCGCGGGCCGCATACAGGACATGCGGCTCGCCTCGGTAAGTCACCGGCATGCCGGTGACCTCGAGGTAGAAGTGGCTGCCGTCCTTGCGCACACCCGGCACCTCGAAGCGGACCGCCTCACCGGCCAGGATGGCGCAGTGCTGTTCCCGGTGGCGCTCCTGGAGCGTCGGGTCGGGTTGCGTCAGGACGCGGGTCGCGCTCAGCACTTCCTCGCGGGAGTAGCCGCTCATGCCCAGGTAAGCGGGATTCACGTCTACCGCGCGGTACTCGGCGTCTCGTACGACCAGGCCGTCGGCAGACGCGTTGAAGATCGCCCGGTATTGTTCCTCGCTGTTGCGCAGCGCCCGCTCGGCACGCTTGCTTTGCGTCATGTCGCGGCCGATGTAGAGCACATGCGGTTCGCCATGGTGGAGGATCGGAACCCCTCGCAGCTCCAGGTCGTAGCGCTGGCCATCGCGCCGCACGAGCTCGGTCTCGAGCCGGATCGGCTCGCCGGCCAGCGCCTGCTCGTGCAGCTGGCGGATCGTGGCCGCGACCTCGGGTGGGTTGGCCAGCACCCGGGCCACCCCCAGGACCTGGTCGAGCCGGTAGCCGCTCATCCGCTCATAGGTGGCGTTGGCGTCGACGATGCTGAAATCGGAGGCGCGCAGCACCAGGGCGTCGGCCGATGCGTTGAAGATGCCGCGGTACTGCGCTTCGTTCGCCCGCAGCGCGCGCTCGCTGACGATCCGCTCGCTGACGTCGCGCCCGACGCCGAGCACATAGGGCGTATCGCCCAGCTGAACCGGCAAGTAGCGCAGTTCGATGTGGAACGAGCTGCCGTCCCCCCGCGTCACCGGCTCGACGGCCTGTGTCTCGCGTCCTTGCAGCGCGGCTTCGACGTAGCCGATCAGTCGCCGCATGTCCTGCGCGTCGGGGCGTTCGGTCCAGTGCTTGCCGATCACCTGCTCGCGTGTCATGCCGGTCATGCGCACGAAGGCCTGGTTGATGTCGACGGTGCGCAGATCCCGGCTCCACAGCACCATCGAATCGATACTGCCGTCGAAGATGGCCCGGTACTTCTGCTCCTGCGCCTGCAGCGCCGCAAGCGCTGCCTTGCGCTGCGTGATGTCTCGCCCGACCGCCAGCACGTGCGGGGTGCCTGCGTAGCCGATCGGCAGATAGCGCAGCTCGATGTCGAAGGTGCTGCCGTCCTGGCGCACGCCGCGCGTCTCGATCGATCCCTCCTGGCCGGCCAGCGCAGCCCGGATGCGCTGGATGCGCCGCTCGCGCTCCTGGGCATCGATGTTGGGCGGGAGCGAACTGCCGATGATCTGCTCGCGCGCATAGCCGAACATGGAGACGAAGGCCGGATTGATGTCCACGATGCGCAGCGCGTCGTTCCAAAGTGCGAGCGCATCGGCGCTGCCGTCGAAGATCACCCGGTACTGCTCCTCGCGCGAGCGCAAGGCCTCGAAGATGGCGCGGTAGCTGACCTCCGGCCGTTGCGGCGGCTGGCGCGGGCCCGCCTGGTCGATCTCGCAGGCGGCACGTCCACCTGCGAGGCGCAGCATCGACTCGAGACGCTCCGCCGCCGCGGGCGCGGCCAGCGTCGCAGCACGCACGGCATCGTCTGCGCTGTTGCGCTCGATCTCCCCAAGGATGCGGCTCGCGAAGATCTTCAGCAGGGCCTCGGCCAGCCTGGGATCAGGAAGCGGGTCGCGATCCATGGCCACCAGCAGCCCGAGCGGACTGCCGCGCGCGTCGTCGAGTGCAAGAGCGGCATACGCATCCATGCCCTCCAACGGCAACATCGCCACGGGGTTTGTTCCTGCGTCAACGCTGCGTGCAACGAAGCGGTGAGCGCGGCCGGCGACCTGCGCCCCGGGCGAATCCTCCAGCGTGTATTCGAAGTCGTCCAGCGGCCTGCCATCGAGCACCGCTGCCAGCGTTCGCAATGTGCTGCGCGAGCTGTCGGTGAAAACGGCCACGAACACGCAGGCCACTCGCAGGATCTTTGCGAGCTCTTCCACCAGCTCGGCCAGGGTGCCGGGGCCGCCGGCGACGGCCTGCGCGGCCAGGTACATCGCTTCGGCCGCGTCGGTCCACGCGGGTGCGTCGGCGCAGCGAAGACGGCGTTCCGGGGCAGCCATGGCCGCAGTCTAGACCGCCGCAACGTCGTGCGCAGGGTCATTGCCTGGGTGATACCGGGCGGATACATGCGTGACACACGCCGGCGCTGACGCGCGCGTGAGCAACTATCTGTCAATCTAAAGCGTTGCTTGCGCCTGCTTGCATCGCGTGTTCTTGCCGACAGTAGTTGGCATCAGGGCAGCTTCAATCCACCCGTTATCCAGGAACACAGACATGTTCGGAAGCTACAAGAAAAAGATCGAGGCGTACTGCGAGGCCGCCGGAATCGAGATTCCCATCGGGTTCGACCGTCATTCGCCGGGGCGGTATGCAGCCATCGACCTGGACTCGGATCCGCCGAAGCTGGTGGCCACGACGTGGTCAAGCGTCCAGGATGCCGTGAACTACGTGGCCAACCTGGCAGCAGGCCGCAGGACCCGAATGCTGGATTTCCTGAAAGGCCGCGAGCTCACCTTCAATGGCAAGGACAGCCTGGTGCCCGGCAAGCTCTTTTGAGGCGCGGCGCGATGGGATGGGCGGTGCCAAGCCTTGCCGCGGTGCGGGCGACCGGGCAGGGAGTTCCTGCAGCGGACAGCGGGTCTAGAGATCCTCAATGACCAAGGTGCGATAGCGTTGCGCGACGGAGTAGGGGCCGCGGCGAACGACTTCCATCATCCGTTGCGCCGTTTCTGCGTCCGGCGTCTTGACCAGCAGGCCGTGGTGGCCTTCCCTTGCCAGCTTGGTGTAGACCCTCACCGTGGCGCCCTCGGTCCCCGCCGAAGGCAGCGGGTCGTCGGCATCGCTGACCGTCGGCGTGATCTGCGAGAGGATCGCGGCTGGCGTGAGCAGGTAGACCTCGCTGTCCTCGAGCTGCGTGCTGAGCTCCTCGCCTACTGAAACGGCGGTCGCTTCGTCCGGGAACATGACCATGGAATATCCCGAGGGATAGAACGTGCCGCCCAGCGTGGAAATCATGGACGGATCGAGGCTGAAGGACATCAACATGGCTGTTTTCCGGAACTGAAGTGGGCCAGCCCTGACGTTGCGGCAAGGTGCTCGCGGCGGCTGGTAGGACGAGTCCGGTAGTGCTCGACGGCCGTCACCGTTTACGGCGTGGCAACGATCCAGATGGATTGACCGGAAGAAAGATTTCCCCATCACGGGCGAGACCCCTTCAACGCACACACCGGCACAGTGCTTCATTGCGCACATGGAGTCTCCAGAAGCAGTGTTCGAGCCGATCCTGCCGATGCTCGCCAAGATCGCAGCGAGCCTGCCGGAGGGCGCTGAATTCCTTTTCGAGCCGAAGTGGGACGGCTTCCGGGCGATCGTCTTCCGCCGCGACGGCAAGGTCCTGATCCAGAGCCGCGAGGGCAGGCCGCTGGACCGCTACTTTCCCGATCTGCACGAGGTCTTCTTGGCAGCGTTGCCCGAAGGGTGCGTGCTCGACGGCGAGATCGTGATCGCCACGCCGGGCGGCCTCGACTTCGATGCGCTCCAGCAGCGCGTGCATCCTGCCGCCTCGCGGGTGACGCGGCTGGCTGCCGAGACGCCCGCGTCGTTCGTCGCCTTTGATCTGCTGGCGTTGGACGGACAGGACCTGACGGCGCGGCCGCAGGCGGAACGCCGCCTCCTGCTGGAGGCGCTGCTGGCAGAGTCGGTGCCGCCGATTCATCTCACGCCCATGACCACGGATCGCGCGCTTGCGCTCAGCTGGCTGCAGCATTTCGAAGGCGCGGGCTTGGACGGCGTGATTGCAAAGTGGGCAGACCAGCCCTACCTGCCGGGCAAGCGCGCGATGCTGAAGGTGAAGCACCAGCGCACGGCGGACTGCGTGGTTGCAGGCTTTCGCTGGCACAAGAGCGGATCGGATGCGGTGGGCTCGCTGCTGCTGGGCCTCTACGACGAGCACGATGTGCTGCAGCACGTGGGCGTGACCTCGTCCTTCGACATGGCAACGCGCAGGAGACTGGCCGACGAGTTGCAGCCGCTGCGCGACAACGCGCTGCAGGGACACCCCTGGGCCGGATGGGCAGAGGCCGCCGACGGCGGGCCGCAGCAGCGGATGCCAGGCGCGCGCAGCCGCTGGAGCGGGAGCAAGGATCTCACCTGGGAGCCCGTGCGTCCCGAGCGCGTGTGCGAGGTCCGGTACGACCACCTCCAGGGCGACCGTTTCCGCCACGCCACCTTGTTCCTTCGATGGCGTCTCGACAAGCCGCCGAGTGCTTGCCGCTACGACCAGTTGGAGGTCACGCCGCCTTATGAACTCGCTCGCGTGTTTTCGCAACGGTGACGAACCACGTCCCGAAATCCCGGCGCCGCGCCTGCCACGCCTTCTGGAAACACATGGAAAAGGCGACACAATCAATGGATGAGCGAAGTCAATTCTTCAAACGACGACCACCTGTCTGATCTGCACCGCTTCCAATTATTGGTATCCGCGATTCACGACTATGCAATCTACATGCTCGACGTCGATGGACGTGTCGTGAGCTGGAATGCGGGGGCCCAGCGGTTCAAGGGGTATTCCGAAGCCGAGATTCGTGGGCAGCACTTTTCGCGCTTCTATACAGCCGAGGATCGGGCTGCAGCTTTGCCTGAAAGGGCACTGAAGGCCGCAGCGGAA
The DNA here is from genome assembly GCF_901827205.1 of Variovorax sp. PBS-H4. Taxonomy (NCBI): domain Bacteria; kingdom Pseudomonadati; phylum Pseudomonadota; class Betaproteobacteria; order Burkholderiales; family Comamonadaceae; genus Variovorax; species Variovorax sp. PBS-H4. The sequence goes on from NZ_LR594675.1 coordinate 2,362,701, forward strand.
CATGGAAAGTTCGAGGTTGAGGGTTGGAGAGTTCGCAAGGACGGTTCGCGCTTCTGGGCCAGTGCCGTCATCGACCCGATTCGTGCCGAGGATGGTCGGCTGCTGGGCTTCGCCAGGATCACCCGGGACATCAGCGAGCGCAAGGCGGCGGCCGACGCCTTGCAACGCAGCGAGCAGGAATTCCGTTTGCTGGTCCAGGGCGTCAAGGACTACGCGATCTACATGCTCGACCCGCAGGGCCGTGTCACGAACTGGAATGCGGGCGCGCGGCGAATCACGGGTTACGAAAAGGAAGAGGTACTGGGCCAGCACTTCTCCCTCTTTTACACGCCGGAAGATCGTGCAAGCGGCCTCCCGGACGAAGCCTTGCAGACGGCCGCCACGCAAGGCCGCTTCGAGCATGAAGGCTGGCGCTTGCGCAAGGACGGCTCCAGGTTCATCGCCAGCGCCTTGCTCGAGCCCATCGCCGACCCGGATGGCAAACTGATCGGATACGCCAAGATCACCCGCGACATCACCGAGAAGCAGGAGGCAGCCGCTGCTCTGAAGAAGGCCGAGCTTGCCCTGCTGCAGGCGCAGAAGATGGAGGCCATCGGCAAATTGACCGGCGGCGTCGCGCACGACTTCAACAACTTGCTCCAGGTGATCGCCGGGAACCTGCAACTGCTCTCCCGCGACATCGCTGGAAACGAGCGCGCCGAGCGCCGGGTGCAAGGAGCTTTGGCGGGCATCCGGCGAGGGGCCAAGCTCGCCAGCCAGCTCCTTGCGTTCGGCAGGCGCCAACCGCTCGAGCCGAAGGTCGTCAACCTCGGACGTTTGCTTGGCGCGACGACAGACTTGTATCGGCGCACGCTGGGCGAGGCGGTTGAAGTCGAGACCGTGATCGCCGGCGGCCTTTGGAACACATCGGTCGATGTGGTCCAGGTCGAAAACGCGTTGCTCAACCTGGCCATCAATGCCCGCGATGCGATGAATGGCGTTGGCAAGCTCACCATCGAAGTCGGCAACGCTTTTCTCGACGAGGCCTACGCCCGGGTGAATGCCGATGTCGTGGCAGGGCAGTACGTGCTGATCGCCGTCTCCGATACGGGCGCGGGGATGACGCCGGAGATCATGGCCCAGGCCTTCGAGCCATTTTTCTCGACCAAGCCGGAGGGCCAGGGCACCGGACTTGGCTTGTCGATGGTCTATGGTTTCGTGAAGCAGTCCAACGGGCATGTGAAGATCTACAGCGAGGTGGGGCATGGCACGACAGTCAAGCTCTACCTGCCGCGCTCGCAAGAGGCCGAGGACCTGCCGGCACCCGCGGATGCACGTGTCGTGAGCGGCGGCACGGAGACCGTGCTCGTCGCGGAAGACGACGAAGAAGTCTGTGCGACGGTGCTGGAAACGTTGACCGAACTGGGCTACCAGGTGCTGAAGGCGCACGACGGAGAGAGCGCCCTGGCGATCATTCAAAGCGGCATCAAGATCGATCTTCTTTTCACCGACGTCGTCATGCCCGGACCGCTGCGCAGCCCGGATCTTGCGCGCAAGGCCCGCGAGCGACTTCCGGACATTGCCGTGCTCTTCACGTCCGGCTACACGCAGAACGCCATCGTCCACGGCGGGCGGCTGGATCCCGGCGTCGATCTCCTCACCAAGCCCTATTCACGCGAGGATCTTGCGCGCAAGGTCCGGCAGGTGATCGAAAAACAGGCGCGAAACAAAAAGACGGGGCCGTAGCTCGTCTACGCCGTTCGATCCGCGCAGTAGCGGAAGAAGTCGTCGAGTTCCGTCGACTTGTCGAAGATCGCATCTGCGCCGAGTTGCCTGCATCGCGCGCGCGTATCCGCGGTGGCGAAGTTGGTGAGCATGACGACGCGCTGCGATGAAGCGCGTCGCGCGCAAAAAGCCAGGACCCCCAGGCCCGAGCCCTGCTTGAGGAAGAGATCCACCACGGCGAGTTGCCACTGTGCAGGATGGCTGGCGAGCCACTCGCAGGCTTCTGCCTCCGATTCCGCCGTGCCGGCGACCTGGGCGGAAATCAGCTCCTCCAGCGCCGAGCTCAAGTGCTGACGAATCCTCTGGTTGTCCTCGACGAGGAAGACTGAACGTTCCATGTCACCTCACGCAAATGGGCCACTTGCCGGCGGCTTCGGTGGAACAGGCAGCGCTGGCCCATCGGGCGGGAATGTAGGCGTTCCCAACGTCTTGAACCATCGAATTGACAATGCTTGAGATTTTCTTGTAGTCAGAAAGTGCTCTCCAGCTAGGCCTCGTTGCGACTCGTGTACATACAAGCGGTAACTTTGCTTAGCCACATTTAGCATCGCGCTCGCTTCTCGCTGCCGCCAACTCGGCTGCGCTTTTCTTCAGGGGTGGGAAGGTTCCGGCAGAGGCAAAACGCCCGCCGGGCCCATTGATGTGGTTGAGCTTGCATTCCTTCGTTGACCCGCCCTGCGCCCCGATGACAGCCGCGTGTGCATTCACGCGCCTCCAGTCATATCCGATGCCAACGTCCCCCGAAAGCTGAAAGCCCAAATGCCAGATTCAAAGGTCGACTTCCTTCGCCCGCGCACGCATCGCTTTGCGCTGGAGAGCCGTCAGCTGTTCGACGGCGCTGCCTTCGTCGAGGCAGCCACACACGCGGCCGACGCGCCCCAGGCGGCCAGCGCCCCGGCGGAAACGCAACACCACGCGGAGCCTGCGCATCCGGCACCGCCGCAACGTGAACCGGCCCCGTCGGATGCGGCGCCCGCTGCGCAGCCCGCACCGAGCGCGCCGCACGAGGTCTATGTGGTCGACCAGAACGTCGCGAACTGGCAGCAGCTCGCCGCTGCGGTTCCGCAAGGGGCCGAACTGATCCTGCTGGACAGCCGCTCTTCGGGCGTCCAGCAGCTCGCGGACGCCCTTCGTGGCGACACCGGCATCACCGCGCTGCATATCCTGAGCCACGGCAGCACCGGCGAAATCACCCTCGGCAACGAGCAGGTGGATGCAGCCGGCCTCGCGCGCTCGGCCGAGGCCTGGAGATCCATCGGCGCGAGCCTCACCGCCGACGCCGACATCCTGCTCTACGGCTGCGACGTCGCTGCCGATGGCGCGCAGTTCTCGCAAGCGCTCGCCAGCCTGACCGGCGCCGACGTGGCCTCGTCCACCGATGCCACCGGCGCAGCCTCCCGCGGCGCGGACTGGACGCTCGAATCCGCCACCGGGCACATCGAGGCGCGCAGCTTCGTGGACACCGACTACGACGGCGTGATGGCCGCGCCGACGGTCAGCACCACGGCGACGCGCCTGGTCGTCGCGGAGCCGAGCAGCCTGAATGCACCCGGCGCCGATCGCGGCACGCTCAGCGGCTGGACCCTCACCGACGACGGCTCCGGCAACGTGACCGTCACCGCGGTGGTCGAAGATCCGGCCAAGGGCACGCTGTCCTCTGCCAGCACCACCGGCGTCACCGGCATCGCCGGCGGCTACAGCTTTACCGGCAGCGTGGCGGCGGCGAATGCCTGGCTGAACCAGCTGGTGTTCGCCGCAGCCGATGTCGAGCTCGGCACCACGGCGGCCAGCACCCGCATCGTGGTCACCGTCACCGACTCGGAAGCACCCGCGCTGACCGCGACACGCGCGCTGGACGTGACGGTGACGCCGTCGAACGACCCCGTATCGGTGGCTGATGCGACCCAGTCCGTCAACGAGATCGGCAACACGGTCCTGACCGTCGCGACGCTGAACGCGATCGATCCGGAAGTGGCGCTCGGTACCCAGGTGCCCAGCCAGGTGGTGTACGCCCTCACGGCCGACACCGTGCATGGGTATCTCACGCTCGACGGCACGCGCCTGGGCATCGGCGCGGTCTTCACGCAGCAGGACGTGATCGATGGCCGCGTGGTGTATGTCCATACCGCCACGGGCGCCGACCAGAACACGCAGGACGGCTTCGCGGTGCAGATCAACGACGGCGCGACGCCTTCGAACCGGTCCGACACAGCCGCCATCACGCTCAACGTCACGCCGCTCAACCAGGCGCCGACCGTCAGCGGCTCGGGCACCATCCTCGAAGGCCAGCCTGCCCATGCGCTCGACGGCGGCGGCAACCCGGCGTCGGTGGTCGGCAACTTCATCGTCGCCGCAGGCGGCGGCGACGATGCCGATGGGGCGCTCACCGTGCGGCTGACCAGCCTGCCGACCGATGGCACGCTGTTCTTCACCGGCACGGTCGCCATCGGCGGCGTGTCCCAGGCTGTCACCAACCGCGCGGTGACGCAGGCCGACATCGATGCCGGCTTCGTCTTCGCCTATGGGGCGCGTGGCGGCCTGACCTATGCCAACAACGGCAACCGCGACATCAACCCCGCAACCCCATACCCGTACGCAGACGGCTTCGGCGTCGCAATCAGCGACGGCGGCGGCGGCGCAGGCGTCGGCGCCGCGCTGACCACCAACGCGACGATCGCGCTGACCATCCAGCCCACGGACGACGACCCGACGCTGGACCCGGCGAGCAGCCTGGTTGCCACCGTCACCGCATCCGGCGACGGCAGCGGGCCCTATACGGTGACGCTGACCGAGGCCATGCTGAATGCCTTCGATGTCGACTCGAGCGACGATCGCCTGACCATCGCCGTGACCTCGCAGGCCCTGCTCGACCAAGGCCGCCTGCTGCTCGACGGGCAGGTGCTGCCGAACGGCGGCACCTTCACCATTGCCGATGTCAAGGCGGGGCGCGTGCAGTACGTGCAGCAGACCGGCGCCGGGCCGAACCAGACCGACGCCTTCCAGTTCCAGGTGCGCGACAACACCACCAGCGTGCGCTGGAACCCCGACGGGACGCGAGTCGAGCGCGACGGCGGCCAGTACGACGACGGCGGCACGCCCGGCAACTACAACGACGACAGCCTGCGCAGTTTCAATTTCACGATCAACCTGGTGGAGACGCCCACCGGAAACAACGGCAGCTTTCCGCCCCTGGACAACGCCACCGCCCACGCCGACTCCAACTACGCAGGCACCAACGACAGCGGTGTGTCGCGCGGAACCCTGAGCGAGGGCGGCACCATCGTCCTGGCCGGCACCGGCAGCGATTTCAGCGTCACGCCAGGACTGAGCTACACGGCCGACGGCGTGCCGGCCGAGCAGGTGGTCTACACCATCCTCGGCTTCGACGGCGTGACCGGCGGCGCATGGAACGGCGTGCTGCAGCGCTTCAACGGCTCGACGTGGATCAGCATGGGGGTGTACGACACCTTCACCCAGGCCGATCTCGACGCGGGCAGCATCCGCTTCCAGCACGACGGCGCCAGCGAAGACTTCGAGTCGAGCGTGCGGCTCTCCGCATCGGCCGGCGTGCTCGTCGATGACGGCGCAGGCGGGCTGACCTCGGATTCTTGGGAAACCAGCTTCACCTTCTTCATCACGCCGGTCAACGACGCGCCGGTCACGGTCGGCTCGTCGAACACGGTCATCCCCGAAGGCGGCACGGCCTACATCACGACCGGGCAGCTGCAGATCACCGACCCGGACGACGTCGCCAGCGAAAGCTACCTCGAGTCCTCGACCACGCTGCCCGGCGGCGGCAGCAACTACGCGTTCGACAACGCGGCAAGCGGCGCCGGCGCGCTGCAGGTCGAAGTGCTGACGCTGCCACCTGGCGGCACGCTGCAGTATTCGACCGACGGCGGCACGAACTGGCTCAACGTGAGTGCGGGCCAGCGCATCGATGCGGCGCTGATCACCGGCAGCGCCGGCACCACCGGGCTGCGCTTCGTGAGCGACGGCTCGGAGCTGCGCAGCACCAGCTTCGACGTGCGCGCGGTCGACCGCTGGAACGCCACCTCGAACACGGCAACGGTCGGCATCCAGATCACCAACGTCAACGACGCGCCGCAGATTGCGCCGGACCCGACGCAGGCCGACCCCGGGACGTCGGCCAACAACCCGCTGACGGTGGCGGAGGGCGGCTACGCGCAGGTCTCGACGGCCATGCTGTCGGCCTTCGACACCGACAGCAGCACGACCCAGGTTCAGTACACCATCACCGCAGCCACGACGCACGGCAGCATCGCGTACTCGACCGACGGCGTCACCTTCCTGCGCCTGGGTGTCGGATCGTCCTTCTCGGAAGCCGACGTGCGGGCCGGGCGCATCTACTACCTGCATGGCGGCGACGAGTCCGACGGTGCCACCTATCCGAATCCGCCCAGCGACTCCTTCACCTTCAGCCTGGGCGATGGCGACAAGGAGCAGCCCGGCAACCAGTTCTGGATCTACGTCACGCCGGCCAACGATGCGCCGGTGGTCACGGGGCCGGCCGGTCCGATCCCGATCGACAGCGCGACGGCCGTCAACAATCCGGTGCCGGGCTTCAGCGTGGCCGATTCCGACATGGACACGCCGACGGCAGGCGAGAGTGATTTCGTCCAGGTCACCGTGCGCCTGCTCGATGCGGGCGGCAACGCCTTCAACGCCGGCGCCTACGCGGGCGTGACCATCGGGTCGACGTCCTTCGGAGGGGTGACGGTCGACGGCGACAAGAACGGCGCCGCCGACTTCCTGACGCTGCGCGGCACTCGCGCGCAGGTCAACGCGGCCCTCGCCGGCCTGACCGTGACCTTCGGCGACGACCGCGACGCGGTCTATCAGGTGCAGGTCATCGCGGACGACCGGCTGCGCGACGCGGCCGGTACCCTCCAGGCCGGTGCCAACGGGGGCCCGGTCAACGAATCCGTCCCGCCGGGCACCGCCGGCATCGCCGTCCCGGCGACCGAGTACGACTGGTACAGCGCCGGCGTTCCGACGGCCGGCGCCATCACCGGCAATCTCTCGGCGGCGTCGGTGCGCATCCAGGCCTCGAGCGACAACGACCCCGCGACGTTGACGGCGCCGCCGAGCGCGAACGTGGTCGAGGACCAGGCGACCTACATCGGTGGCGGCTTCGTAGTCGCCGACCCCGAGTCCGCCGCGTTCGACACGCCGGTCACCGTGCGGCTGTCGGTGCCCAGCGGCACGCTCGGCATCGGCGGCGCCGGCGCGCAGGGCAGCGTCACGCCCGGCGGCGGCCAGGCGGTCACGGTCACGGGCGACAACACCGGCCTGCTCGTCCTCACCGGCCGTGCGAGCGACATCCAGGCCCTGATCAACAGCGGCACCTCGACGGGCCTCACCTACCGCAGCGCGGCCAATGTGAACCACGACACCAACGGCGGCGATGCCGGCGACGTGACGCTCACCGTCTCCTTCGACGACGCCGGCTCGCGCATCGGCGGCGACGTGGGTGCCGGCAGCGTTGCCGACAACCCGCCTGACGTGACCATCGCACTGACCATCGCGCCGGTGAACGATGCGCCCACGGTTTCGCTCGGCGGCGGCGTCACCCCGGGTACACCCGTCGTCCTGACCGGCGGCGCCACGCCCACCGCGGTACCCGGCTTCGTGGTCGGTGACGTCGACATCGACGGCGACATCGCCGGCAACGGCGGCGCATCGGACGTGACCGATGGCGAGAGCGACTTCCTGCAGCTGACCCTCCGCATCACCGATGCCGCGGGCAATGCCTTGCCCGCCACCTACTACGACGGCACCAACGGCGAGGTCACCATCACCTCGAGCAACGCCGGCAGCTCGGGCGTGACGGTCGACGGCGTTTACGACGGCACCGGGAGCGCGCTGGTCATCAGCGGCACCCGAGCCCAGGTGCAGGCCTACCTGGACGGCCTCGCCGTCGCGCTGACTGGCGAGCTGGCCAACGGCGACGTGGGCTACCGGGTCGAGGTCATTGCCGACGACCGCGTGCGCGACGGCGGTGGCGTGGTGACCGGCGCCGACGGCGGCCAGAACGACAACGCGGGCAACGGCACGGTGCTCCCCCCGGCAACGGCCATCAACCCCTACGCGGCCACCCCGGGCGGACTGGCGAGCAACGTCGCATCGACCTACCGCAGCTTGTTCCCGTCGTCCGTGAACGATCCGGCGCACATCGCGGCCGGCAACCTGAATGCCGGGGAGGGCGGCGGCAGCGTCACCATCACCGGCATCACGGTGACCGACCAGGACGCGCTGGACACCAGCATCCTCACCACCACCGTGTCGGTACCCGCCGGCTTCACCATCACCGGCATTGGCGCGGGCAGCGGCGGCAGCGCGGTGATCGCGGGCGACGGCCGTTCGGTCACCCTCACCGGCACGCTGGCCGAGATCAACAGCCGCATCAACACCATCGCCGTGCAGCTGCCCGACGCGCCCGGCGTCGCGGGGCGGCCGGACTGGAACGGTTCCTTCACCGTCACCGTGGTGGTCGACGACGAGGGCAACACGGGCGGGCGGCCAGCGACGGTGGCCCCGGGCGACAACAGCACGACCGGCACCTTCGCCTACCAGGACGGCGTGGCCGCCGACCTGGTCACCACCCGCACGTTCAGCGTCACGGTCGACCCGCTCAACGACGCTCCGGTCGTGGTCGGCGGCAATGCCGAGACCCTGCCGGCGGTGAACGAGGACGCCGGCAACGCGGCCGCCGGCAGCACCGTCGCTGCACTCTTCGGCAGCCACTTCAGCGATGCGGCCGACCTGATCGACAACAGCGCCACCGGCGCGACCGGCGGCAGCGCGTCCGACGGCTTCTTCGGCGTGGCAATCACCGGCTTGGCGTTGAATCCGGCGCAAGGCGAATGGCAGTACTCGCTGGACGGCACGACCTGGACAGCGGTGGGCGCACGCCGCGATGCCGGCGCGCTGGTGCTCGCATCGAGTGCCCAACTGCGCTTCGTGCCGGCCGCGAACTTCCACGGCACGCCCAACGTGCTCACGGTTCGGCTTGTCGAGACCGATGCCAATGCCGACAGCGCGACGCCCGATCCGGTATCCGGCTCGACCGTGAACGTCGCAGGCGCCGGCAACGGCGGCACCACCGTCTACAGCGCGGGCACAGTCGTGCTGTCGACCAGCGTGGCCAACGTCAATGACCGGCCCACCGCGACCGATGCCGTGCTCACTGCCGGCGTGGAGGACCAGCAGGGCCAGCCCGCGCCTGCAGCCACCGCGGCCGGCCTGTTCGGCGGCGGCTACGCCGATGCCACCGACAACCAGACCGGCATCACCGGCGGCGGCAATGCGGCCACGCCCTTCGGCGGCATCGCGATCGTCGGCAATGCCGCCACCGCGGCACAGGGCACCTGGCAGTACTCGACGGACAGCGGTACGAGCTGGACGGCGGTGCCGGCGGGTGCATCGGACGGCAGCGCGGTCCTGCTGGCGCCCGATGCGCAACTGCGCTTCGTGCCGGCCGCCAACTACAACGGCACGCCCGGCGCCTTGACCGTGCGCGTGTCCGACACCGCCGTAGTCGCAGGCGCGGGCGACATCAGCGCCACGGTCGACGCTCCCACCAGCCCATGGTCGGTGACGCACACGCTGTCCACCACCGTGGCGCCGCGCAACGACGCGCCGGTGCTCGCGGGAACGCCCACCAACGCCGATGCGGTCGAGAACGGGCAGACCGGCACCGGGGTCAGCATCCCGCCGGTCGCGCTGCTCGGCGGCGGCAGTGTGTCCGATCTCGACCTCGCCACCACACCGGGCTTGGGCGCCGGCATCTTCGGCGCGGGCCGCGTCACCGTCAGCCTCGACGGCTACCAGCCGGGCGACCTGCTGCTGGTGGACGGCGCGCTGCCGGCCGGTGCCATCGTCTCCGGCGGCAACGGCACGCCGCTGGTCGTGCAGTTCGATGCGGACACCACGCTGGCCGAAGTGCAGGGCGTGCTGAATGCGCTGTCGTACCGCAGCACCGGCGACAACCCCACCAACTTCGGCGCCGACCCGGACCGGGTCTACACCATCGTCGTCAACGACGGCAACAACGTGCAGGCGGGTGGTGATGCGGGCGGCCCCGCGCTCGACAGCAACGTGCTGACCGGCACGCTCACCATCGTTGCCGCGAACGATCTGCCCACGGCCAACGACGACACGCACAGCATCGTCGAGGACACGCCCTCGGTCGGCGCCAACGTCGTCACCGGCCGCCTGGGAGGGCAGGGCGACACCGATCCCGACAACGCAACGCTGACCGTGAGCGCCGTGCGCACCGGCACCGAGGCCGGCACCGGCACCGCCGGCAGCGTCGGCAGCCCGCTGGCGGGCACCTACGGCAGCGTCGTCCTCAATGCCGACGGCAGCTACACCTACACGCTGAACAACGCCGACCCGCGGGTGCAGGCGCTGACGGCCGGCGAGACGCTGACGGAGGTCTACACCTACACCATCTCCGACGGCGCGGGCGGCACCGACATCGCGCAGCTCACGATCACCATCAACGGGGCTGCCGATGGCGGGCCGGGCGATGACATTCCGGGCATCGTGGTGAACGACCAGAACGGTGCGGCGACCGGCCAGCTGAGCGTGAACGAGGCCGGCCTCACCAGCGCCGGTGACACCAGCGAAACGGGCGGCAGCAGCTTTGCGATCACCGCCGCGGATGGCCTGAGCGGCATCGGCATCAACGGCACGGCCCTGACGCTGGCACAGCTGCAGGCCGCGACCCCCGGCGCGCCGCTGGTCATCACGACTGCCGACGGCGTGCTGAACATCACCGGCTTCACGCCGACCGGTACGGTGGGCGCGCTCACCACCGCCGGCAACGTGAGCTACACCTACACGCTGCTGCAGCGGCAGGACCACAGCGGCGGCGAGGTCGTCGACCCGTTCGCGCTGACCGTGACCGACCGCGATGGTGATGTCGCCAACGGCACCCTCACGGCGCTGATCGTCGACGACGTGCCGCTGGCGGCGAACGACACGAACAGCATCGACGAAGACGCGGGCACGAACACGGTCAGCGGCGACGTGAAGGCCAACGACCGCAACGGCGCGGACGACGGCAACGGCGTGCCCCTCACGGGCGTCAGCTTCGGCGCCACGGCGGGCACGCTGGGCAGCCCGCTCGCCACCGCCTACGGCAGCATCGTCGTCAACGCGGACGGCACCTACACCTACACGCTGGACAACGACAACGCCCTCGTCAACGCGCTCAAGGACGGCGAGACGCTGACCGAGACGCTGAGCTACACGATCGTCGATGCCGACGGCGACACCTCGACCGCCACGCTCACCCTCACCATCAACGGCCGCACCGACCCGGGCGGGCCGGCGATCGTTCCCATCGACGGCAACGGCGCCGCGGCCGGCCAGGCCGAGGTGCATGAAAGCGGCCTGGTCGACGGCCCCGGCGGCGTGGATTCGCGCGAGACCACCAACGGCACCATTGCCATCAGCGCGGCCGACGGCATGACTTCGGTGACCGTCGGCGGCACGACGCTGACGGTCGCGGAACTGCAGGCGCTCGGCACCACGCCGCGCAGCATCGACACCGGCGAGGGCACGCTCGTGCTCACCGGCTTCACGGCCACCAGCACGGTCGGCGGCGTGCCGACCGCCGGCGAGCTGAGCTACACCTACACGCTCAAGAACCCGCTCGGCCAGCCCGGCGCCGCCGAGAGCTTCGATCCCGTCGCGCTGCAGGTCACCGACGCAGGCGGCGGCGCGGGCACGGGCACGCTGCAGGTGCGCATCGTCGATGACGTGCCGGTGGCGGCGAACGATGCTGCCAGCATCACCGAGGACGCCACGCCGAATACCGTGAGCGGCGACGTGAAGGCGAACGATGCCAACGGCGCCGATGACGCCAACGGCGTGCCGGTCACCGGCGTAGGCTTCGGCGGCACGTCGGGCAGCGTGGGCAGACCGCTCGCGACCGCCTACGGCAGCATCGTCGTCAACGCCGACGGTACCTACACGTACACCCTGGACAACGCCAATCCGGCCGTCCAGCATCTGCTGCCCGGCGAGACGTTGACCGAGGCGGTCAACTACACCATCACCGACGCGGACGGCGACACCTCGACGGCCACCATCATCATCACCCTCGGGGGCGCCAACGACGGCGTGTCGCTGGGGGTCGACGACGGCAACGACCCCGGCAGCGCCGGCGAGGCCACCGTCAGCGAACGCGGATTGGATGACGGCGGCGACCCGAGCGAGACCACCACCGGCCGCTTCGTGATCCGCACGCCGGACGGGCTCGGCAACCTCGAGGTTGCCGGTACCACGCTGACGCCGTCGCAGCTGGCGCAGCTCGGCGCCGCGCCGATCACCCTCGTCACCGACAAGGGCCTGCTTACGCTTACCGGCTACGACCCGGCAAGCGGCGAAATCACCTACAACTACACCCTGACGCACCGGCAGGCGCACGCGGGCGGCGAGACGACGGACGACATCGCCATCGTCGTGCGCGACCGCGACGGCGACACCCGCACGGGCACGCTGCGCGTGCTGGTGATCGACGATGTGCCCACGGCGCACGACGACGCCGCGGCGGTCGACACCACGCGGCCGGGCGCCTCCACCGTCGGCGGCAACGTGTTCGGGCCGAACGGCCGGGGACCGGGCGACGTCGGCGACCGCATCGGCGCCGACTACGTGGCCGAGCCCGTGACCGCCTTCTCCTTCGAGGGGCGCTCCGGCGTGATCGGCGGGGGTGCACTTGCCGGCGCCTACGGCAGCCTGCGCATGAATGCGGATGGCGGCTACAGCTACGCGGTGGACACCGGCAATTCGCGCGTCGCCGCGCTCAGCGACGGCCAGACGCTGACCGAGGTCTTCAGCTACACCATCACCGATGCGGACGGCAGCACGAGCACCGCCCAGCTGGTGGTGACGATCCGCGGCGCTTCGCAGTTCCGCCCGCCCGAGGGCAACCAGGTCTTCCCGATCGAGTACCCGTCGCAGCAGCGCGTCATCTCGCAAGGCATGGCGCCCGCGCTCTTCGTGCAGTTCTCGGTGCAGGAATCGCAGCGGGTCAGCCAGGAGGCACTGGCATCGATCGCGGCACGCGTGGCCGGAGGCGCGTCGTACAGCGCTTTCGAGCAGGACACGCTGTCCGGCATCGGCCAGGGCATGAGCAACATCCAGCACGTCAGCCGCGACGGCGTGGCCGCCTCGCTTCGGCTGCTGGAGGACCTGCGGCAGAGCCTGGCGCTGCGCGGACTCGCTGCCGGCCTGCCGGGTGGCGGCAATGCGCTGTTCGGCGACTTCCCTCTATTCGCCGCGCCGGAAGAAAAGGCGCCTGTGCCTGCACAGGGCGGTGGCGAGCGCATCGTGGTGCCCGGGGCCAAGACCTCCGCCGCGCCGCTCGACGCGCTTGCACCGCATGCGGAAATCATCCGCCTGCCGGCCTCAGCCCACGCTGCCGAAACCCCGCTGCGCCCGGCCGATGCGCGTTCCTTCTCCGACCGGCTCGCTGCGAGTGCTGCCGAACGCGGCACCGTGCGCGACGTCGTTCGCGTCCAGCAGCACGAGGCCGTGCGCGTCACGGTGCCGGGAGCCCGTTCGTGATGGCAGGCGCTCCCTCGGACCCATCTTCCAAACCCGACATGAGAGACCCCAAAGTGAAGCAATCGAAGCACTCGAAACTCCCCGGCGTCGCCAGCCTGACGGCAGTCGCCGTTGCCATCCTCCTCGCCGGCTGCAGCGTCAATCCGGTCCAGGTGACCCCGGAAGAGGTGGCGCAGCGCGTCGCCAGCGACCAGGCGCAGATGTACAAGGACCAGGTGCCGGTCGCGGCACCCATCGGCTATTCCGACGCGCTGGCGCGGGCGCTCAAGTACAACCTCGACTACCGGCTCAAGCTGATGGAAAGCGCGCTCGCACGCGGCCTGCTCGACGTCTCGGCCGCCGACATGCTGCCCAAGCTGGTGGCCGATGCCGGCTACAACGACCGCAGCAACGATTCGGGCGGCACCAGCATCGGCATCGAGGACCGCGTGGTGAGCCTGCGGCCCTCCACCTCCGAGGAACGCTCGCACTACTACGGCCGCGCCACGCTGTCGTGGAACGCGCTCGACTTCGGCCTGGCGTACTTCCGCGCCAAGCAGGCCGCCGACGAGGTGAACATCGCCGAGGAACGCCGCCGCAAGATCCTGCAGAACATCGTGCAGGACGTGCGCAACGCCTACTGGCGCGCGCTCGGTGCGCAGCGGCTGCTCGCCGACGCCGACCAGCTCGCCACCCGCATCGAGGATGCGCTTGCGAAGTCGCGTGAAGCCGAGCGCGCCGGCGTTCTGCCGCCTGCGCAAGGCCTCGCTTACCAGCGCGCGCTGCTGGACGCGATGACGCTGGTCAACCTCAAGCGGCAGGAAATGCAGTTCGCCAAGCGCGAGCTCGCCGCGCTGATGAGCCTGCCGCCCGGCACCGAGTTCACCCTGGTCGACGGCCCCGTGGACATGCTGGCTCCAGCCACGCTCGACATCGACAAGCTCGAACGCGCCGCGCTGGAAAATCGGCCCGAGCTGCGCGAGGAGGACTACAAGTCCCGCGTCGGCGTCAACGAGACCAAGAAGCAGATCGCCGCGCTGTTCCCCAGCCTCAACCTGTATGCGGGCCCGCGCTACGACTCCAACGACCTGCTCTACAACAACAGCTGGAGCGATGTCGGCGTGAGTGTCTCGATGGACCTCTTCCGCCTCGCCGCGATCCCGGCGATCAAGCGCACCAACGAAGCGCGGGTGCGCAACGACGAGGCGCGCCGCCTCGCGCTTTCGATGGCCGTGATCACGCAGGTGCGCGTGTCCGTCGAGCGCTACAAGCTGGCCCTGGTGGACCAGGAGCTCGCGGCCGAATCGAGCCGCGTGGACCAGCGCCTGGCGAGCGTGTCGCGCGCCGGCAGCAGCCATCGGCTCGAGAGCGAGCTCGAGTCCCTGCGCACCGATTCGCGTGCGCTGGTTTCGCGCTTCTACCTGGCCACCGCCTATGCCGCGACCCAGGCCTCCTATGCGCGCGTGCTCAATTCGGTCGGCATCGACCTCCTGCCCGACACCGTGACGGGCACCGACCTGCCGACCTTGGCAAAGGCCATCGACAACAGCCTGGCCGAAGGCGAGAAAGTGGCCTTCGTGCAGACCGTCGCGGTGCAGACCGCGAGCCGGCCGATCGTCGTGCGCGTTCAGAACCTGCCGCAAGGTGTGAGCGAAGACGCGGTGCGCGGCGCGGTCGAGCGCATCGTGGCACGCAACGATCTGCAAACCGCGCAGGGCGGCGACGCGCTGGCGCTGACGCTCGCATTCGAGCGCATGGATTCGCGCGCCACGGCGCGCGCGCAATGGCGCGTCACGCTCTCCGAGCCCGGCGGCCGGCAACTGCTGTCGCAGCGCTATGCGAGCTTCCTGCCGAACGCGCCGACCGAACGCGCGCTCGGCGCCTTCGCCGAGGCGGCGACGCTGTCGGTGATCTCCGACGTGCGGCGCCTGTCGCGCAGCGGTGCCTCCGTGGCGCAGAAGCCGTGAAGAGGATCGCCAGGCCGCTCGGTCTCCTTGCGCTCTTCCTCTGCGTGCACGGGCTCGGCCTCGGCCTCGGCCTCCAGCAGGCTGCTGCCGAACCGGTGCCGGCGCGTGCGCCCCTGCAGGGCGCGCCCACTGCCGCGCCGGTGCGCTTCCTCGTCGTTGCATCGCAGGAAAGCATCCTCTCCGCGTCGGTCGCGGGCCGCTTCGCCAAGGTGCCGGTGCAGCTTGGAGACAGCGTGCGCGCAGGCCAGGTGCTGGCCGCTTTCGATTGCGCCGAGATCCAGGCGCGGCGCGATGCGGCACGGGCCGAAGCCGAGGCCGCGCGGGTGCAGTACGAGGCCAAGATGAAGCTGCAGGGCCTGCAATCGGCGGCCGAGGTCGAAGTCGAGCTCGCTGCCGCCAACGTGAACAAGGCGCAGAGCCAGATCCGCATCTTCGACGCGCAGCTGGCCCAGTGCGCCTTCGTCGCTCCGTTCGCGGGCAAGGTGGCCCGCGTGCATGTCAAGGTGGGGCAGGGCGTGAATCCCGGCGCGCCGGTGGTGGAGCTCGTCGGCAGCGGTCCGCTCAAGGCGCGGATGAACGTGCCCTCGCAATGGCTGGCCTGGCTCAAGCCGGGCGAGCGCCTGGAAGGCACGGTCGACGAGACCGGCGGCGCCTGTGGCCTCAAGGTCACGCGCGTGGCCGGGCGCGTCGACGCGGTGAGCCAGACGGTGGAGATAGAAACCGAGCTCGCGAGCGCCAGCGGCCAGGTGCTGCCCGGCATGAGCGGCCAGGTTCGCGCGCCGGTGCGGCGTTGAGCCCCGCCCCCTGCGGAAAGAAGCCATGACCGACCTGGCCTTCCATGCGCTGGCCGCAAAGGTGCGCGCGGCCACGCGCGCAGCCGATCTCGCCTTCGTCATCTGCAACGAGACCCATGCGCTCGCCAGCTACCGGCAGGCGGCGCTCGTTGGCTATTTCGGCGCGCGGCGCACCCGGCTCGTGGGCCATTCAGGGCTGGCCGATGTCGAACCGGATTCCCCCTACGCGCTGTGGCTCGCTGAAGTGGGCGACCATCTGCGGCCGCAGCTCGATGCGCTGCCCGCCGGGGCACCGGTGCTGGCGCTGGCGCCCGCGATGCTGCCGCCGGCGCTCGCCACCTCCTGGGCCGACTGGCTGCCCGACCATGTGTGGGCATTGCCGCTCGCGGGGCCTGATGGCCGGGTGCGGGCGGTCCTGTTGCTGGCCCGCGAAAACCCGTGGCCTGCCGAGTTCGACGCCGGGGCACCCGAGTACCTGCTGCTGCAGGCTGCCGGGACCTATGGGCATGCCTGGTGGGCGCTGACGGGCCGCCGGCGCTCCGTCGGCGCGCTGTGGCAAGGGCTCTGGGCCCGCAAGGCGCTGCGCTGGTCGCTGCTCCTTCTTCCGCTGCTGCTGCTCGTGCCCGTGCGCGAATACGCGCTGGTGCAGGCCGAGGTGGTCTCCCTGCGCAGCCAGGTGATCGCCTCGCCCCGCGACGGCGTCATCAAGCGCATGGTGGTGCGTCCCAATACACCCGTCGAGGCCGGGCAGACGCTCGCCGAGCTCGACGACACCACGCTCTTCAACCGGCTGGCCGTCGCGCAGGCCGCACTGGCCAGCGCGCGCCTCGAACTGCACCAGGCCTCTCAGCGCGCCATCGAATCGCAGAGCGCCAAGGCCGAGCTCAACCTCGCCGAGGGCAAGCTGCGCGAGCGCGAGGTCGAAGTGGCCGGCCTGCAGCGCGAGGTGGCGCAGCTGTCGATCAAGGCGCCGGCCCGGGGGGTGTTCGTCTACTCCGATCCCGACGACTGGGCCGGGCGGCCGGTGCAGACGGGTGAACGCGTGGGGCTGCTGGCCGATCCGGCCTCGCTCGGCGTGCAGGCGTGGGCACCGGTCAGCGAGGCGGTCAACCTCGCGCCAGGCGCGCCGATGACGCTGTTCCTGCGCGTCGCGCCGCTCGACCCCGTCTCCGCGCGGCTCGACTACGCCGGCTACCAGGCGGTCGAAGCGCCGAACGGGATTGCGAGCTACCCGCTGCGCGGACATCTCGAAGAGACGGCCGCCGTCACCCGGATCGGGCTGCGCGGCACGGCGCGCGTGTCGGGCGACTGGACCGTGCTGGGCTACCTGATGTTCCGGCGCCCCTTTGCTGCCGTGCGGGAGTGGTGCGGATGCTGAGCCCTGCCGCCGCCGCCGTGCCCCCGCCCTGGCCTTCGCTGCGGGAAGAACTGCAGATCCATGCGGCGGGCGCGAACCGCGACGGTTCGCCCGCTTGGCACATCTGCGATCCGGTGCGCAATCTTTTCTTTCGCATCGGCTGGCTGGAGTTCGAGATGCTGCAGCGCTGGCGCCTCGCCGATGCGCAACGTATCGCCCACGAGGTCGCGGAGGCCACCACGCTGGCGCCGGAGGCCGACGACGTGGACGGTTTCCGCAGTTTCCTGGAGCGCCATCAATTGCTGCGCGCAGCGCGCCAGAAGGCGCCGATGCCGATCTGGCGATGGCTGCTCAACAACTACCTCTTCATCCGCATTCCGCTGGTGCGGCCGGCGTTGTGGCTGGCGCGGCTCCTGCCCTGGGTGGGTTGGCTGTTCACGCGCTGGTCCGCCGGCCTGAGCGCACTTGCCGCTGGCGGAGGCCTGGTGCTCGCAGCCCGGCAGTGGGACACCGTGGAAGCGAATCTGCGCGGCGCGCTGAGCTGGGAAGGTGTGGCGGGCTTCGCCGGCGCGCTGATCGTCTCGAAGCTGCTGCATGAGCTGGGCCATGCGCTGGTCTCCACCAGGCTCGGCGTTCGCGTGGGCCACATGGGCGTGGCGCTGCTCGTGATGTGGCCCATGGCTTACACCGACACCGGCGAGAGCTGGAAGCTGGAGCGTTCGCGCCATCGCTTCGCGATCGCCTCCGCGGGCATCGCTTCCGAGCTGGTGCTGGCGGCGTGGGCGACCCTGCTCTGGGCCTTCCTGCCCGATGGCGACCTGCGCAGTGCGCTGTTCTTCCTCGCCACCACCGCGTGGGTGATGACCTTGCTCATCAACGCCAGTCCCTTCATGCGCTTCGACGGCTACTACATGCTCGCCGACGCGATCGACTTTCCGGGCCTGCACGAACGCGCAGGGCAGCAGGCGAGGCACTTTCTGCGGCGCTGGCTGCTCGGCCTGGACGATCCGCTGCCGGAGACCCTGTCGCCCGGCTTTCGCCGCCTGCTGATCGCGTTCGCCTTCGCCACCTGGATCTACCGGCTGGTGCTGTTCGTCGGCATCGCGGTGGTGGTCTACCACGCCTTCTTCAAGGCGCTCGGCGTGTTCCTCTTCTTCGTCGAGATCGGCGTCTTCGTCGGCCGCCCGGTATGGACCGAACTGCGTGCGTGGCGTGGGCGCCGCGCCGAGATCCCGCGCCGGCGCAAGCTCGCATGGCTGTTCGCCGCCGCGGCGTCGTGGCTGGTGCTCTGGCTGCCTTGGCACACCGGCATCACGGCGCCGGGCGTGATCAAGGCCGGATCGGAGCAGCCGGTCTATTCACCCTTCGCGGCACGCGTGAGGGCACTGGACATCGCGGACGGGGCTGAGGTCCAGCCAGGTCGCGAACTGCTGACGCTCGATGCGCCGAGCCAGGCCGAGGAGCGCGACAAGGCACGCGTCCTCGCGCTGGCCTACACGCGCACCGCGCGCGGTGCGCTCGGCCTGGACGAAGGCCCGGCGGCGCAACTCGCCGTGGCCGAACAGCAGGCGAGCCGCTGGGACGCCGAGCGCCGCGCGCGTGAAGCCGAGTTGCTCCGGCTGCAGTTGGTCGCCACACAAGCCGGTGAAGTGCGCGACGTCGATCCGCTGGTGGGCCAGGGCACCTGGGTGGCGCCCTCGCAGCTCATCGCGATGGTGGTCGACGGCCGGCGCTGGCGTGTCGAGGCGCTTGTGCCCGAGCACGACCGGCAGCGCCTGGCGCGCGGCAGCACGGCGACGGTCATCGTGAAGGGGCGCACGCGCAAGCTGGAAGGACAGGTCCGCGCCATCGACAGCAACCCCGTCAAGCGCCTGCCGCACATGCTGTTGGCGAAGGATCACGGCGGCCCCATCGCGCTCAACCCGACACGGCCGAAGACAGAACTGAGGCCGGCGGAAGCGTGGTTCCGCGTGCTGGTCGAGGGCGAATCGGACACTCCGCTGGCCACGGTGCGCGAGGTGAAAGTGCACTTCGAAGGCACGCGCGAGAGCATTGCGCGCAATTGGATCGACAACGCGCTGTCGGTCGTGATTCAGCAGTCGGGCTTTTGAATCATGTGCGCGCGCCGAGAGACGAACACGCGCCCCTGCGTCCGGCGGTCACGATCGGTTCGCGCGCGGGTCGCGCAGGCACTGCCACGACTTCCTGAAGCGCTGGACCATCCGGGTCTTGCAAGCGCTGTCGCGCTCGGTCTCGAGCACGGCGATCACGATCCACTGGGCCGGATCGAGATGAAGGTCTTCGGCCAGCGCGCCCGCGATCACGGGCGACAGGCGACCCCTGCTTCGCGCGGTGCGCAATGCTTCTTCCGACAGGCCCAGGCGAAGTGCCCAGGCGCGCAGGTTGTCTTGCTCCAGCGCCTTGTCCAGGAGATCCATGGTTGTGGGCGCGGAGCAGCCGGAGGGAGACTGGTCGAAGACGCTGGTCATGGTCGAAGGGCGTGCGCTGCCTGCAGGCAGCGCGCCGCCGAACGGGCCAGTGTTCTTTCAGGAGACGGGGCGGCAAAGCGCTCGAGCAGCTTTCTGCCCAGCCGGGTGATCTCGTCGACCTTCGCCGGCAGTTGCCGCGGGCTTCGATGCAGCCCGCCTGGGGGATGTGCGGCTTCCGGAATCGCAGCCTTGATGGAGCCCGCCAGTTTCAGGATCCTCAAGGTCTCGATCTCGCCATGGTCGACGACGTGGATGGGCAGGCTCGTGTTCGCGAGGCGCCGAAGCAATTCGAGGGGTTGCGGGAAGGCGCCATTGGGCGCTTCGTTCCTGGGTGCGATGTGGGACGTGTGCATGCGTTGCGAAAGATTGAGAAGTTCAAGAGGGCAGGCGTCTGACCTTGCCTGCACGCACCCGTGGCGGGTGTGTCTGGAGCGTGAATGTAGGCACGCCCTCCACGCCGCACAACCGAATTGACAATGCATAAGAATCTCGCGCGAAGGGAAGGAGCGGCGCCATCCACATTGGGAGATTGGTGGGCGTGCAGTCCTACATAAGCGCGCCCGAAATTGACATTCCTTGACATTCCGCCGCGGCTTCGGCGTCAATGTGACCGCTACACTTTCTTGTTCATCGAAGCCCGGCTGCATTGCGGGCGCTCAACAAAAAGGTAGTACAAATGCGAGTTGCTGCACTGGACGACGACGTCGATCAGCTCGACCTCGTCAGGTGCACTTTGCAATCCATCGGGCACGACTGCCACGTCTTCTCGGAAGGGGCCGCACTGCGGCGCGAGCTGCAGCGCGAGACCTTCGACCTCCTGGTCCTGGACTGGCACCTGCCCGACATCACCGGACCGGACATCGTGCGATGGGTCCGGGCCAACCTGCAGGCCCGCATCCCGATCCTCTTCGTGACCAACCGCCACGAAGAGCGCGACGTGGTGGAAGGGCTGAGCGCGGGCGCCGACGATTTCATGGTCAAGCCGGTGCGTGTGGGCGAACTGGCTGCGCGCGTGCGAGCGCTGCTGCGGCGGGCCTACATGGACCCGGCGCCCGAAGAGCAGGTGTGGGGACGCTACCGCTTCGTCATTGCGAGCCGGCAGCTGGAGATCGAGGGCAAGCCGGTCGCGTTGACGCAGAAGGAGTTCGACCTGGCCTTGTTCCTGTTCAGGAACGCGGGGCGCCTGATCTCGCGCAAGCACCTGCTGGAGACGATCTGGGGCGTTGCCAATCCCCCCGGGACCGAGCTCATGTCAAGGTCGCTCGACACGCACATCTCACGCGTGCGAACCGTGCTCGGCCTGCGGCCCGAAAGCGGCTATCGGCTGGCTTCCATCTACGGACAGGGTTACCGCTTCGAAGTGCTCGGCAGCGATGAGAACCATGTCGCGTGAAGGAGCGGCGCGAGCCGCACGTCTTCACGCGAGCTGCATCGGGCGGTGCGTCGCCGCAGCGCTGCTGGCCCTGGTCTTCTCGTCACCGCCCGCCGTCGCTGCCGAGCCGGACCTGGTGCATGCCGTGCAGGCCGGCGAGACGCTCTACGGACTGGCCGAGCAGTACACGGGCCGCTCCGATCGCTGGCCTCTGCTGCAGCAGCACAACAGGATTGCCGATCCGCATCGCATCGAGCCGGGCACCCACGTGCGCATTCCGGCTGCGCTGCTGGTGTTCGCGCCGAGCTTTGCGACCGTGGCGTACGTCACGGGCGAGGTGCACCAGTTCGCCGCGCAGGACATGCAGCCGCAGCCTGTGCAGGCAGGCGACCGACTGCCGGAGGGCACCCGCATCGAAGTCGGGACCGACGGCTACCTTCGCCTTGCGCTGAGTGACGGCTCCGTGGTGCGCGTGCCGGCAAACTCGACGGTGCGGCTCGCCGGCGTGCGACGCCAGGAGACGCTGCAGGCGAACGAAACCCTGATTCAGCTGGATGCAGGCCGGGTCGATGTCTCGGCACAACCGCTGCGCGGCGCAGCGGGCCGCTTCGAGATCCGTACGCCGCTGGCGGTGGCCAGCGTGCGGGGTACCGAGTTCGGCGTTGCCATCCAGCCCGATGCGGGCGTGACCGGCGAGGTCACGCATGGGGCAGTCGATCTCAAGGGGCGCGCGCGCAGTTCGGGGCCGCGTGGCTCGCGCGAGCAGCGGCTGCAGGCAGGAGAGGGCGCGCGCGTGAGCCGTGCCGGCACGGTGGGGGCGGTGCGCCGCCTGCCGGAGGCCCCCGAGCTCGAAACCCTGCCGGCCACCATCACCGATGCCGACTTCGTTCGGCTGCCCCTGCCTTCAGCGCCCGGCGTGGCCGCCTACCGCGTGCGCATCGCGAGGGATGCGGCAATGGAGCAAGTCGTGCGCAACGGCGTGTTCGAGGCCGGTGAGCTGCGGTTCGCCGGCCTCGACGATGGCGACTACACGCTGGGCGCCCGCGGCATGGACGCGGAAGGTCTCTCCGGCCTCGAGAGCACGCGTGCGATCCGAGTCAAGGCGCGGCCGGTCGCGCCACTCTCGCAAGCGCCTGCACCCGGCGCAAGAATCGTCGGCAGCACGGTCGAATTCAGCTGTGCGCAGCCGGCTGGCATCCGGCGCTTCAGGCTGCAGGTCGCCAGCGACGAGTCCTTCAAGGACTTGCGCGTCGACGACGCCGAACTCCGGGAATGCCGCCGCTCGGCCCAGTTGCCCGTGGGGCGCTACTTCTGGCGCGTGGCCTCCGTTGGCGTGGCTTCGGACGGAAAGACCGACCAGGGGCCCTTTGGCGGAGGCCGGCGCTTCGACGTCGTGGAGCCGCCGCCGGTGCCCCCACCGCCCCGGTTCGGCGACGCCGATGGGACGCTGCAGCTCTACTGGTCCGCGCTGCCCGGCTACCGCTACCGCGTCGAGGTGGCGCGCGACAGCGCCTTCGTCGACCTGGTCGGGGCAGAGACGCGCTCCGAAGCCTCCCTGCAGCTCGAGTCGCTTCCGTCCGGCACCTACTACGTGCGGATGCAGGCCATTGCCCCGGAAGGCGACGCGGGGGCCTTCTCGGTGCCGCAGGCGGTGCGCATCGGGCCCGTCCTGCGCGACGCGAGCGGCGGCGCCGTTCATGACGGCGACGGCCGGCCCATCGGCCGGCAGTAGCGCTGCACTGCATCTTCCGCAAAGACGTATTCGCCGCGAATGCCGGGCCGCCGAACCACCGCCTCCTCGTCATCTCGCTTGCCGTGGCGCTGGCTCGAATGGCTGGGACTGGCGATCCTCGTCGCGAGCCTGGTGCTGGTCGTGGACCGCGCAGGCTGGCTGCAGGGTGCGAATCGGTGGCTGCAGGATGCGCTGATGTTCCTGCAGGCGCGGCCGGCCGAGCGCAGCGAGGTGGTGATCGTCGCGATCGACGACAGGAGCATCGCGGCCCTGGGCCGGTGGCCGTGGCGGCGCTCCTTCCATGCCCAGCTCGTCGACCGAATCGACAAGGAGGGGCCTCGCGCCATCGGCATGGACCTGCTCCTGATCGAGCCGGATCTGCGCTTTCCGGCGGACGATGCCGCGCTTGCCGCCGCACTGGGCCGCAGCGGCAAGGTGGTGCTTCCGCTGATGATGCAGAGCCACAACGGCGAGCCTGTCGTGGTGGAGCCGCTGACCGCGCTGCGCCGCCGCGCCGGCGCGCTCGGGCATGTGCACCTGGCCATCGACGACGACGGCGTGGCCCGCAGCGTGTACCTGCGCGAGGGCTTCGCCGGTCGCGAGTGGGACCACTTCAGCGTCGCCATGCGCAAGGTCGCCGAAGGCCGGGGCGACGCAGTGCCTCGCAAGGGCGACGCCGACATGGGCGATGCAGACGGCGTGCCCGCCTGGCAGCGTTCGAACCGGCTGACCATTTCCTTCGCGGGCCCGCCCGGGCATTTCCGGCAGGTGTCCTATGTCGACGTGCTGGACGGCACGGTGGCACCGGGCAGCTTCAAGGGCAAGTACGTGCTGATCGGCGCCACCGCAGCCGGGCTGGGCGACCTGTACGCCACGCCGGTGTCGGATCGCTCGAAGCTCATGTCAGGCGTCGAGCTGTCGGCCAACGTGCTCGACAGTCTCGAGAACGGACGCAGCATGGCGCCGGTGCCTGCGCGGCTGAACGAGGCGTTCAATCTTCTTCCGGCGCTGCTCGCGCTGGCCGGCATGGCTTTCATCGGGCCGCTCGCGGCACTGCTGCTCACGCTGGCGCTGGTGCTGCTGCCGGTGGCAGCCGCCGCGGGCGCCGCGCGCTTCGGCCTGCAGTTCGCGCCGGCCGCGGGCATGCTTGGCGTGGCGGTGGCCTACGGGCTCTGGAGCTGGCGAAAGCTCGACGCCGCCACGCGCTACCTGATGGACGAGTTCGGCCGCTTGCACGCGGACAGCCGCATGGCGGGCGGGTCCGGCACCGCGCTCGGCACCGGCGATTTCGTCGGCCGTCGCATCGATGCGCTGGGACAGGTCGCGCAGCAGCTGAGAAACCTGCACCGCTTCGTGCGCGACAGCCTGGAGGGTCTGCCCGATGCGACGCTGGTGTGCGACAAGGTGGGGACCGTCCTCCTGGCCAACGCGGCGGCGGCGCGGCACTTCGGTGTCGACACCGGCGGCAAGCTGCGAGGCGCGCAGGCGCAGGTGCTGATGGAAGACTTGCTGTCGCGTGCGGATCATTCGCCGGTCGTGACTGCAGAGCGCTTTGGAGCGGGTGCCGAGGCGTTTTCCGCCGCGGCGCGCGATGGTGCCGAGCGCGAGCTGCTGGTGCGGCAGGCTCCTTCCTTCAGCGGCGACGGAGAGCACCTGGGCTGGATCGTCTCGCTCGTGGATGTGACGCCGATGCGCCAGGTGCAGCGCCAGCGCGACGACGCCATGCGCTTTCTCAGCCATGACATGCGCGCGCCGCTCGCTTCCATCCTCGCGCTGCTGAACCTGCAGCGAGAAAATCCCTCGGCGCTCGCGCCAGCGCAGGTCCAGGAGCGCATCGAGCGCCATGCCAGGAAGGCGCTGGGGCTTGCGGACGATTTCACGCAGCTGGTACGGGCGCAGTCGCACAGCTACCACTTCGACGCCTGCAACCTGGTGGACGTGCTGCTCGAATGCGTGGACGACGCGTGGGAAACAACCCGGCGCCGCGGCATCGAGATCGTCATGCTGCCTGCGCCGGACGTGGCGCACAGCCGCATCGACCGGGACCTCGTGGCCAGGGCAATCGCCAATCTCCTGGGCAACGCGCTCAAGTTCTCACCCGCCGGCTCGTCGATCCGCTGCGCCATCGAGCCGCTCCCGCTCGAATGGGCGGTGCTCGTGCAGGACGAAGGACCCGGCATCGACGAGGAGCTTCGGTCGCATCTCTTCGAGCCTTTTGCACGAGGCCGTGCAGGGTTTCACGTCGAGGGTGCGGGCCTCGGGCTGGCCTTCGTCAAGACCGTGGCCCAACGGCATGGAGGCAGGGTGGTGCTGGAGAGCGTGCCGGGGCGGGGCAGCGCATTCCGGCTGATCCTGCCGCGGGCCTGAAGCGAAAGCCAAGCATGGGTAACATGGGTTCCGCACTTCGGAGACCCGCACATGGCCTGGCCGACGCTCTCCCGCGACAAGCAAGCTCCGCGCAGCACCGCGCCGCCAGGCCGGCCGCCTGCGCCGGACAAGCAGCCCGCGATGCCGCCGCGCAAGGCGTGGCTGACCTTCGCCTTGATCCTGCTGGCGAACTACTTCGTGATGCGGTGGCTGTTCCCCGATCCCGACGCGCCGGCGACGGTGCCGTACACGGCCTTCAAGGAACAGGTCGCCAAGGGCAACGTGCAGTCGATCTTCAGCCAGGGCGCCAACATCGAAGGACGCTTCGTCGAGCCGGTGACCTGGCCGCCGCCCGGCGAAGCGCCCGGACCCCGCGCGAAGCAGGCGCCGGTTCCGGTGCAGGTGAAGCCGCATCCGGTGGAGACCTTCAAGACCACGCTGCCGACCTTCGTCAGTCCGGGTCTCGAGACTTTCCTGATCGAGCACAAGGTCGAGATTCGCGCCGATCCCATACAGGCGGGCGGCGGCTGGGCTTCTCTGCTGTTCGGCTTCGGTCCGGCGCTGCTGATCATCCTGTTCTACGTGTGGATGTTCCGGCGCAGCGCCGGCGGCGGCATGGGGCTGATGGGCCTCGGCGGCAGCAAGGCGCGCCGCTATGACCTCGAGACGCAGACCCGCGTCACCTTCGCCGACGTGGCGGGCATCGACGAGGCGGAAAACGAGCTCGTGGAGGTGGTCGACTTCCTGAGGTCGCCCGAGAAGTACACCCGTCTCGGCGGCACCGCACCCAAGGGTGTCCTGCTGATCGGCGCGCCGGGCACCGGCAAGACATTGCTGGCCAAGGCCGTTGCGGGCGAGGCCGGCGTGCCCTTCTTCTCGATGAGCGCGGCGGAGTTCGTCGAGATGATCGTCGGCGTCGGGGCAGCGCGGGTGCGCGACCTTTTCAAGCAGGCGCGCGAGCACGCGCCCTCGATCATCTTCATCGACGAGATCGACTCCATCGGCCGTGCCCGCGGCCAGATCGCGGTCGGCGGCGCGGGCGAGCAGGAGCAGACGCTGAACCAGATCCTCACGGAGATGGACGGCTTCTCGGGACGCGAGGGCATCATCGTGCTGGCCGCCACCAACCAGCCCGACGTGCTCGACCGCGCGCTGTTGCGGCCTGGCCGCTTCGACCGGCGCGTGGTCGTGAACCTGCCCGACAAGAACGGGCGCGAAGCGATCCTGAAGGTCCACACGCGCAAGGTGCCGCTGGCGCGCGATGTCGACCTGTCCAACATCGCGTCCACCACGCCCGGACTGTCGGGGGCGGACCTGAAGAACCTGGTCAACGAGGCTGCGCTGCTGGCGGCGCGGCGCGGCCAGGACGAGGTCGCGCAGAAGGACATCCTGGATGCGCTCGAGAAGATCGTGCTCGGCCCCGAGCGGCCGCTGCTGCTGAGCGCGGAGGATCGCGAGCGCATTGCCTACCACGAGAGCGGGCATGCCATCCTCGGCCTGGTGGTGGCCGGCGCCGACCCGGTGCACCGGGTCACGATCGTGCCGCGCGGGCAGGCCCTGGGCGTGACCTACCAGCGCCCCCAGACCGACCGCTACAACTACCCCGAGGCCTACCTGCGGGCCCGCATCATCGGCATGCTCGGCGGCCGCGCGGCCGAGGAGATCGTCTACGGCAGCCGCACCACCGGCGCGGAAAGCGATATCGAGCAGGCCAGCCAGCTCGCGCGCAACATGGTGACGCGCTGGGGGATGAGCGACAAGCTGGGCATGGTGCAGCTCGCCCCGCGCGAGAACCGTTACCTGGGCGCGGGCTTCGGCGAGGCGCGGCCCTACGGCGAGGAGACGGCGCGTTTGGTGGATGCCGAAGTGCAGGGCATCATCAGCGAGTGCCACGACTCGGCGAAGCGGCTGCTCATCGAGCACCGGCGCGCGCTCGATGCGCTGGTCGCCGCGCTGCTCGAGCGCGAGACCCTCGGCGAGCAGGAAATCCTGGAGGTGACCGGGTTGCCCGGCGCGCCAGAGCTCGAGAACAAGCCATTGCGGTTGGCGAAGGCCGCCGCTTCAATGATGGAGCCCGACCATGAAGGATGACTCACCTGCCATGAACAAGCGCCAGGCCCTGTGGATCCTTGCAGCCGACAGGAACACACCTGACCACGGCGCAGGGCCTGGCCAGGTAGCCACTTCGGAAAGCGAGGCGGCGCCTGAGCCAGCGCCGCCTGGGTTCGTTATCGGACGCGCCCGCGCCGGAACAGGTTGACGATCGCGAGCAGGATGATCGCGCCGATCAGCGAGGCCACGAGCCCCATGATGCTGAAGTCGTTCTGATTGACGGTTGCGGAACCCAGCAGTGGCGCAATGAGCCAGCCGCCGATCATCGATCCGATGATGCCCACCACCACGTTGAGGATCATGCCCTGCTGCGCATCCGTCCTCATGATCATGCTGGCAATCCAGCCAATGATGCCGCCGACGATCAGCCAAATGACAATGTTCATCTTGTTCTCCAGTCAGTAGTAAAAAACTCAGCGGCGGCCGCGCATCGCGCTCACGAGCAGCGCACCCAGGATGGCGCCGCCTGCCGCTGCGATCGCGACGGCACGTCCGGGTTGCTCGGTCATGTATTGGGTGCCTTGCTCGGCGGCTTTGCCCATCTGCTCCTTCGCGGCCGTGAGCTTCTTGCCGGCGGCGTTGACTGCGTTCTGGGCGTACTCCTTTCCGGAGTCGATCACCTGGCGCGCTGCCTGCCTCGCGAGTTCCGCGGCGTTGGCCTTTTCTTCAGCGGTCTGGTTGATCGGCTGCGCCGAACCGGACGACATTGATTCGGGGTAGTTCTCCATGGCGACTCCTTGGATGAAAGGATGAAAAAGACGGTCGACTGACCGGCAGACCCATTGATACGACGCCACGCACCGTTGCCATCGTCGGCGCTCAGGTGCAGCGCGTGTAGGGCGGCGGCCTATTGGGATCGTCGCGCGGCGGGCACCACTTGCGAGGGTGCTCGGGCCGCGCCTGCGGACGTGCTGCGTCCCCTCCTACGCGGGCACATCGAAGCAGCCTCCACCCTGGCTTTCCACCCCTCGAACGACTGAAGGACGCCGCCATGCAAGACCCATCGAAGACGCCGCAGCAGAACACGCCCACGCCGGCGCAGAAAGCCATGAAGCAGGAGTCGAAGACGCCAGCCGAGCGCGGCGACATCGTGGGCCCCAACGATGGGCCCGCGACAACGGCCCGGAATCAGCCGGTGCCGCCCGGCGACGCGGACGCCGGCCCATCCGGAAACCAGGTCAGCTCTGCGGACCGGGCCCGACGCCGGACCGAGGAGTCCGACGGCGAGAACGATTGACGCGCTTTGCGAACTCAGTCCGTACGCCGGCCGATCATCATCAGCAAGGCCGTCAGCGCCATGAGCGTCAACAAGGCGCCAAGCCCCATCGCCGTGGCAGGCAGCCCGAAGAACCCCGTGCTCAGTCCGGCGGCGATGGCCGGTACGCTGAAGGCCAGGTAGCTCAGCACGTAGAAGCCGGCCATCAGCGCGGCACGTTCATGCGGTGCGGCCAGCGACACGAGGCTGCGCAGCGAACCGTTGAAGGCCGAGCCGAAGCCCAGGCCCGCGACGGCAGCGCCGATGAAGAATGCGCCGGTCGAATGCAGCGCAATGCCTGCAAGGCTCGTGACGAGCCCCAGCGTGAGCGCGGCGGCGCCGACGGCGAGCGCCCGGCGCGGCGGCCACTGGCGCACGGCGAGGATGGCCGCCGCGCTGCCGAGCACCATGACCCCGATCAGGCTGCCACCGACCAGGGGCGCATCGTTGCCGGTGACGACGCGCGCCAGGGTGGGTCCGAGCGAGAGATAGAAACCGCCAAGCGCCCATTGCGCCGTATTCACGGGCAGCACCTGCCACAGCATCGGGCGAGCCCGTGGCGGAATCGCGATGCTGGGCCGAAGCGAGCGCCACGCGCCTGGCCGGCGGACGACCGTTTCCGGCAAGTACAGCGCGGCGAGCATCTGCAATGCGAAGACGAGCATCAGCAGATCGAAGACGAGGCGCGTCGGTGAGGGCGCAAACTGCGCCAGCACACTGGTGCCGAACGCGCCTGCCGCCATGCCGACCATCGGAGCCACGCCGTTGACGAGGGGCCCGCGCTCGCGGTGCAGGTCGAGCAGGCCCGCGCTCAGCGCACCGGTCGCGATGCCGGTGGCGACGCCCTGCAGGACGCGCGCCGACAACAGCCATGCGACCGAGTCTGCGCGCCAGAACAGCATCGTCGCGGCAAATTCCAGCACCAATGCGCCCAGGATCACCTCGCGCCGACCGCGGTGATCGGACAGGCTGCCGAAGACCAGCAGGGCGCTCAGCAATGCGAACGAATAGCTCGAGAAGACGACCGTCAGCGTCAGGGCGGAGAAGCCCCACGCTTCGCGGTAGAGCGCGTACAGCGGAGAAGGCGCCGTCGACGCCGCGAGGAAACTGACCAGCAGCGAGGCCTTGAGCCAAAGCGCCCGGCCATGGCCCAGCCGCGTTGAAGGCCAGCCGGCGGCAAAGGGCGGGTGGGCGGTCGGGACGGTCTGCATCGAAGTTCCTCGGGGCTGCACAAAAGCAAAAAATTCGCGTTTGCGGATTGTGAGGGTATGGCGTGCTTAACGCAAATCCTTTGCTTTAAAATGGTTTCATGAGCTCACTCCCTGTTTCCCGCCCCGGTGGGCGCAGCGCCCGCGTCCAGGTCGCGGTTCACACCGCGACGCGTCAACTGATCGATGAGCAAGGCCGCGCATCGGTCACCGTGCCGATGATTGCGGCGCGCGCAGGAGTCACGCCGTCGACGATCTATCGCCGCTGGGGCGACCTCGCGGAGTTGCTCGCCGATGTCGCCGTCGAGCGCCTGAAGCCGGACAGCGAGCCGGTCGACACCGGCACCTTGAAAGGGGACCTGCTCGCGTGGGCCGACCAGTTCCGCGACGAGATGTCCTCGGAGCTCGGGCGCGCGATGGTGCGCGATGTGATCTCTGCGAGAGGCGCGGAGGGCATGGGCGAGCCTTGCCCGTGCGCGCAGTTCGCCCGGAGCCAGCTCGGTGTCATCGTCGAACGTGGCAAGGCGCGCCGGCAGCGGGTTCCTGCGGTCGATGGGCTCATGGACCGCGTGGTCGCGCCCATCGTCTACAGGATGATGTTCGGGCTGCCTGCGGCTTCACAGGCAGACGTTCGCACCTGGGTCGAGGCTTGCCTGAAAGAGGCAGCGCCGGCCGGGCGTCACGCCACCCGCGGCAGGCGCTCCAGCAACTTGTCGAGCGTGATCGGATAGTCGCGCACCCTGACGCCGGTCGCGTTGTAGATGGCGTTGGCCACGGCCGCGGCGACGCCGCAAATGCCAAGCTCGGCAACGCCCTTGGCCTTCATCGGCGAAGAGATCGGGTCCGTTTCGTCCAGGAAGATCACGTCCTGGTGCGGGATGTCGGCATGGACCGGCACCTCGTAGGCCGCGAGGTCGTGGTTGACGAAGAAGCCGTGCCGCTTGTCGAGCGCGAGGTCTTCCATCAGCGCGGCGCCGACGCCCATCGTCATGGCGCCGATCACCTGGCTGCGCGCACTCTTCGGATTCAGAATGCGCCCGCACGCGCACACGGCAAGCATGCGCCGGATGCGGATCTCGCCCGTGCCGGCATCCACGCCGGCTTCCACGAAGTGCGCGCCGAAGGTCGACTGCTGGTACTTCTTGTCGAGGTCCCCGTATTCGATGGCGTCCTCGGCCACCAGGCCGCTCGGTCCGGCGGCCTCGGCGAGCGGGACCACGCGATCGCCGGCGCGCACCATCCCGTCGGTGAAGGCCACATCGGCCGACGACGCAATGCCGAGCTTCTGCACGATCGCCTCGCGCAGCTTCATGCAGGCCGCGTAGACACCCGAGGTGGAATTGTTCGCCCCCCACTGCCCGCCGGAGCCGGCCGAGACCGGGAAGGCCGAGTCGCCAAGGCGCACGAGCACCTTCTGCAGCGGCACGCCCATCGTCTCCGCCGCGGTCTGCGCGATGATCGTGTACGAGCCGGTGCCGATGTCCGTCATGTCGGTCTCCACCGTCACCACGCCGCGGTTGTCCAGGCGCACGCGAGCACCCGACTTCGTGAGCAGGTTGTTGCGGAAGGCCGCCGCCACGCCGATGCCCACCAGCCACCGCCCATCGCGAACCTGGGCCGGCTGGGAATTGCGGCGGTTCCACCCGAAGCGTTCTGCGCCGGTGCGCAAACAGTGGATCAGCTGGCGCTGCGAGAAGGGGCGCTCGGGCTTCTCGGGATCGACCTGCGTGTCATTGAGGACGCGGAACTCGATCGGGTCCAGGCCGAGCTTTTCCGCCATCTCGTCCATCGCGATCTCGAGCGCCATCATGCCCGGCGCCTCACCCGGGGCGCGCATCGCGTTGCCCTCGGGCAGGTCGAGCACCGCGAGCCGCGTGGTCGTCAGGCGGTTCGCACCCGCGTACAGCAGCCGCGTCTGGTTGACGGCGGTCTCGGCCTGGCCATCGGGCAGGTCGCCGGACCAGCCCTCGTGCGCGATCGCGGTGATCTTTCCGTCGCGCGTGGCGCCGATGCGGATGCGCTGGATCGTCGCCGGCCGGTGGGTGGTGTTGTTCATCATCAGCGGCCGCTGCAGCGCCACCTTGACGGGCCGCCGTGCCGCTCGCGCGCCCAGCGCGGCCAGCACCGCATCCGCGCGCACGAACAGCTTGCCGCCGAAGCCGCCGCCGATGAAGGGCGAGACCAGCCGCACATTGGCCTTCGGAATGCCGAGCGTCTTGGCAACGTCGCCGACCCCCCAGTCGATCATCTGGTTCGAGGTCCAGACCGTGAGCTTGTCGCCCTTCCAGGCCGCGATGGAGGCATGGGGCTCCATCATGGCGTGCGACTCGTCCGGGGTGGTGTAGGCCGCGTCCAGCTGCACCGGGGCCGCGGCGTAGGCGGCTGCAAAATCGCCGGCCTTCGTCTCGGGCGGCCCTGCGAACTCGGTCGGCTTGGGCATCTGGGCCGACGCCTTCTGCGCGGCCAGGTCGAAGCGCCCCTCCGAGCGCGTGTACTCGATGCGCACCAGCTGGGCAGCGGCACGGGCCTGCTCGAAGGACCTTGCGACGACCAGCGCCACGGCCTGGTGGTAATGGTCGATCTCTGGCCCGCCCAGCAGCCTGGCCGTGTTGAAGTCGCCCTTTCCGAGCTTGCCGGCGTGGTCCGCCGTGACGATGGCCAGCACGCCGGGCGCCGCGCGCGCGGCGCGCAGATCCATCGAGGCGATTCGGCCTTTTGCAATGCCGGCCCCGACGATGTACCCATAGGCGGCATCGGGTGCCACGTCGTGGCGCTCGTAGGCGTAAGGAGCCGTGCCGGTGGTCTTGAGCGGGCCGTCGATGCGGTCCGTCGGCTTGCCGATCACCTTGAGCTGGTCGATCGGGTTGGTGGTGGCGGGGGTGTCGAACTTCATGGCTCAGGCCCTCGCTTGTGCCAGCACCGCGGCGATCGTGCGCTCCGCCAGCGGCAGCTTGAATGCGTTGTCGTGTGTCGGCTGGGCGCTGGCCAGCAGCCGGGTGGCCACCGCCTCGGCGCCTTGCGGCAGCGCAGCGTCTGCGGCCTCGTCGCGCCACGGCTTGTGCGCGACGCCGCCCAGCGCGATCCGGCCCGCGCCATTGCGCTGCACGATCGCGGCCACCGAGACCAGCGCGAAGGCATACGAGGCGCGGTCTCGCACCTTGCGGTACAGCTGGGTGCCGCCCGCGGGCCGGGGCAGCGTGACCGAGGTGATCAGTTCGCCGCGTTCCAACGTCGTCTCGATGTGCGGGGTGTCGCCCGGCAGCCGATGGAAATCGGCGATCGGGATCACGCGGGCGCGGCCATCGGGGCGCACCGTCTCGACGGTGGCATCGAGGACGCGCATCGCAACCGCCATGTCGCTGGGATGGGTGGCGATGCAGGCCTGACTGCTGCCGACGACCGCGAGTTGCCGGCTCACACCCCCGATCGCGCTGCATCCGCTGCCCGGCTGGCGCTTGTTGCACGGCTGGTCGGTGTCGTAGAAGTAGGGACAGCGCGTGCGCTGCAGCAGGTTCCCGGCGGTGGTCGCCTTGTTGCGCAACTGGCCCGAGGCCCCGGCCAGCAGCGCCCGCGAGAGCACGCCGTAGTCGCGCCGCACGCGCTCGTCGGCGGCCAGCGCCGTGTTGCGCACCAGCGCCCCGATGCGAAGCCCGCCTTCCGGTGTCGGCTCGATCTTGTCCAGTGCGAGGCGGTTCACGTCCACCAGGTGCGTGGGTGCCTCGATCTGCAGCTTCATGAGGTCGAGCAGGTTGGTGCCGCCGGCGATGAATTTCGCGGAGGGGTCGCGGGCCACCGCGGCGGCGGCTTCTGCCGGCGATTTCGCGCGTTCGTAGGTGAAGGGCTTCATGTCTTCACTCCCGCGACTTCCGATACTGCTTCGATGATGTTCGAGTAAGCGCCGCAGCGGCAGATGTTGCCGCTCATGCGTTCCCGCAGTTCGTCGGCAGACAGCAGCGGTCGTGCAGTGAGGTCCGCGCTCGCGTGGCTGGGAATGCCCTGCCGCATCTCGTCGAGCGCGCCCACGGCCGAGCAGATCTGGCCCGGTGTGCAGTAGCCGCACTGGTAGCCGTCGTGCCTGACGAAAGCGGCTTGCAGCGGGTGCGGGTTCGCGGGCGTGCCGAGCCCTTCGATCGTGGTGACCTTGCTGCCTTCATGCATCACGGCGAGCGTCAGGCACGAATTGATGCGCACGCCGTCGACCAGCACGGTGCAGGCGCCGCACTGTCCGTGGTCGCAGCCCTTCTTGGTCCCAGTGAGGTGCAGGTGCTCGCGCAAGGCGTCGAGCAAGGTGGTCCGCGTGTCGAGCGCGAGCTGGCGGGCGGTGCCATTCACCTCGATGGAGAACTTGGCCATCGGCACCGCGCCGCTGGCGGACGCTGCCGTGGCGGCACCGGCTTCAGGGGAGACGCCGGTGGTTGCCGCCGTGGCCGCTCCCACGATCAGCAGGTCACGGCGGGAGATGGTCAGGTCGCTTGGACTGTCCATGGTGTTCGATCCTCGTGGATAGCGCGGCGCGAAACAGCCCGCGGCCGCGAAGGCTCGTCGCCGGTTCCGGCGCAAGGGAGGGGAGGATGAACTGGTCGACCCCGGCAGCCTTGTAGGCCCCCGGCTCACGCAAGAGTAGTCGGCGCGACATCTCCGGTCGCCTCGGAGGTGCTCGACCCCGCGCGACCCTCCCTGCCCAGCCGGCGGATCGATTGCGGCGGCTGCCCGAGCGTTCGCAGGAACGCGCGCCGCATGCGTTCGCGATCGCCGAAGCCGACCTCGTCGGCGATCACGTCCATCGAGAGGCGCCCCTGCTCGAGCCTCAGTCTTGCGGCTTCGACACGCAAGAGCTCGACGGCCTTGGCAGGCGACTGGCCCGTCTCGGTGCTGAAGGCCCGGCTGAACTGCCGCGGGCTGAGGCCCGCGACATCGGCCAGGTCTTCGACGGGCAGCGCCTCGCGCAGATGCGCATTCGCGTAGTCGAGCGCCTTCTGGATCCGGTCGGACTTCGGCTCGAGCTCGAGCAGTGCCGAAAACTGCGACTGCCCGCCCGTGCGGCGGTGATAGACGACGAGCTTGCGCGCGACCGTGCGGGACACGTCCTTGCCGA
Organism: Variovorax sp. PBS-H4; assembly: GCF_901827205.1. Lineage (NCBI taxonomy): Bacteria > Pseudomonadati > Pseudomonadota > Betaproteobacteria > Burkholderiales > Comamonadaceae > Variovorax > Variovorax sp. PBS-H4. Next base: position 2,397,796 of record NZ_LR594675.1, read on the forward strand.
AGTCCTTCTCGATCATGGCAAGCGCCAGGTCGATGGTGGCCGCCATGCCGGCCGAGGTCCAGATCGGGCCGTCGACGACGAAGATCTGGTCTTCCTCGACGGCCACCTTCGGAAAGCGGCGCTGCAGGTCGCGCGCGAAGCGCCAGTGGGTCGTCGCCCGGCGACCGTCCAGTACACCGGCTTCGGCAAGGAGGAAGGCGCCGGTGCAGGGCGCTGCGACCCGCCTCGAGGTGTCGAGCGCGCGCTTGACGAAGGCCAGCAATCCGGGCGAGCTCAAGTCGGTCTCGAGACCGGAGCCGAACATGACCGTGTCGAAGACGGCGTCGCCGAAAGGCTGGGTCTCGACACGAAACCCTGCGGATGCGGCGACGAGCCCGCCCGTTTCCGACAGCAGGGTCACCTCGTACGCCGGCTCTTCGACCACGAGGTTGGCCGTCTCGAAGGCTGTGACGGCGGCGAAGCCCAGCAGGTAGAAGTTGGGAAAGACGACGAATCCGATCCTGTGCATGTGCCACTCCGTGCGATGTCTCGAATCTGCAGTATTTACGACATTTGAGACATGGGCAAGCGCGCCTATTCTCAGGACTCTTCTCCATCGAAACCACCGAAAGTTGATCGATATGGACCGTCGACTCCTCATGCTGGCGCTTGGCATGTTCGCCATGGGAACGGACAACTTCGTTGTCGCCGGAATCCTTCCGGGCGTCGCCCAGTCACTTCACACCACGGTCAGTCTGGCCGGCCAGATGGTGACCGTCTACGCGCTTTCCTACGCCGTCATGGCGCCTGTGATGGCCGCGGTCGCCGGAGGGTGGCCGCGCAAGGTTCTGCTGGTCGCTGCACTGGGGGTCTTCGTTGCGGGCAATGTCATCAGCGCCCTCGCGACCGACCTGAACACCGTGCTGTTGAGCCGCGTGATCGCTGGCCTGGGTGCCGCCATGTTCGCACCCACGGCACTCGGCGTGGCCACTGCGCTGGCGGAGCCGGCAAGGCGAGGGCGTGCACTCGCCACCGTGACTGCCGGCCTGGCCGGCGCCACCGCACTTGGCGCGCCGATCGGCACCTTCATCGGAGGGTTCGGAAGCTGGAGAGCCACGCTGTGGTTCGTTGCAGTCCTGGGGCTCGCCGCGATGATCGGCGTCTGGACGATGCTCCGCTCCGTTCCCCAGCCTGCGCGCATCGCCTTGCGGGACCGGCTGGCACCGCTACGCGACATCCGCATCGCGCTGACCCTGCTGACCTCCCTGTTCGCCTTCGGCGGATTCCTGATGGTCTATACCTACGCAGGGCTCGTGCTGCGGCGCGTGACCGGCGGCGATGAACGCGTGCTTGCCGGCATGCTTCTGTTCTGGGGCATCGCAGCGACGATCGGGAACATGCTGGCGGGCCGGCTGGTCGATCGCTTCGACAGCCGCAGGATCGTCAACGCCGGCCTGCTCATCGGAATCGTCAACTTCTGTGCCTTGCCGTGGACCGCCGCCCATCCGGCCACCACCCTCATCGCGCTGGTGATCTGGGGCGTGTGCGGATGGGGCCTCCTCGTGCCCCAGCAGCACCGGCTCGTGAAGATCGCGCCCGAGGTCGCGCCGCTGCTGCTCGCCCTGAACAACACGGCCACCTATGGCGGGCTCGCCTGCTCGGGCGTCATCGGCGGCGTCGTGCTCCTGTACCTGGACCCGCAATACCTCAGCCTGGTCGGAGCCGGCCTGATCGCGATCGCCTTCATGCTCGCCGAGGCGGCCCATCTCTACATCCGGCGCGAGCGCGTCGTCAACCATGCGGCGCAAGGCAGGGCGCACGGCACGGCATGACCGATCGCCCGCACTGCTGATGACCCATGACACTCGGAGCCGCGAACCGCCGGGCTCCAGGCATCCGGTCAGCAGGAATGCAAGCACGACGCAGCCTGCGAAGCTGCTCGCTGTTTTCGTCGTCGACTCGAACGACAGGGCACTCACCACACCCGACAACTGATCACTGAAGCAAAGGAAATTCAATATGAGCAAGCGTCTCGATTACAACCAGGTCGCGCCGGCCGGCGCCAAGGCCCTCGGGGGCGTGTACGGCTACGTGACGCAGAGCGGCCTCGCGCCCGCGCTGGTCGACCTCGTCTATCTGCGCATCTCGCAGATCAACAACTGCGCCTACTGCCTCGACATGCATACCCGCGAACTGCTGAAGAAGGGGCTGAAGGTCGAAAAGCTGGCGCTGGTGCAGGCGTGGGCCGAAGGCGGAAGCCTGTTCGACGAACGCGAGCGTGCCGCCCTGGCCTGGGCCGAAACCGTGACGCGCGTGGCAGAGACCGGCGTGCCCGACGAGGCCTACCAGGCGGCGCGTGCGATCTTCAGCGAGCGGGAACTGGTGGATCTCACGATCGCGATCAGCCTGATGAATGCCTACAACCGCATGGCGATCAGCTTTCGCAACACGCCAGCGGCAGTGCTCGAGGCCTGAAGCAGTCCCGCATCGGACCGGCGAAGCGGTAGACGGCGCCGTTAACATGAAAGGCCGAATTCCGGAGTGCAGCACATGGCCTTGCCCACGACCCTCGACATTCCCACCGGCAACGGCCGGCTGCCCGTGCTCGGCCTGGGCACCTGGCGCTTCGGGGAGGACCCCACCGAGCGGCGCGCGGAAGTCGCCGCAGTGCGCTCGGCCCTCGCGATGGGCTACCGCCTCATCGACACGGCCGAGATGTATGGCGAGGGCAGTGCCGAGGAGGTGGTGGGCCAGGCCATCGCCGAGGCGCTGCGCGCCGGCGACGTGACGCGCGAGCAGCTCTTCGTCGTCAGCAAGGTCTATCCGCACAACGCCAGCCGCAAGGGCACGCCGGCCGCTTGCGCGCGCAGCCTGGCGCGGCTCGGGCTGGACCGCATCGACCTGTACCTGCTCCACTGGCGTGGCGAGCATCCGCTTGCCGAAACCTGCGACGCGATGCGCCAGCTCGTGGCCGACGGCCGCATCGCGCACTGGGGCGTCAGCAACTTCGACACCGACGACATGGAGGAGTTGGCCACGGTATGCGGGGGTCGGCTCGACTGCGCAGCGAACCAGGTCTACTACTCGCTGACCGAGCGCGGGCCGGAGTTCAGCCTGCTGCCGTGGCAACGCCAGCGCGGCATGCCGATGATGGCCTACAGCCCGATCGACCAGGGTGCCTTGGCCGGCGACGCGGGCCTGAAGAAGATGGCCCAGCGGCTGGGCGTGACTGCGGCGCAGCTTGCGCTGGCCTGGGTGATCGCGCAGCCTGGCGTGGTCGCCATCCCGAAGGCCGTGCGCGAATCGCATCTGCGCGAGAACCTGGCCGCCGCCGACCTGCGGCTCAGTGCGGACGACCTCGCGGAGATCGACCGCTTGCACCCGCCTCCGCGGCGCAAGAAGCCGCTGGCGATGATCTGACGCAGGCCGGGGCGCGGCGCCGGCGCTTGATGCACGCGCGTCTTGCCCGCCGTCGGCACTCGCGTTCTCTCAGTGCGCCTCGGCCTGCTTGGCCGCAGCGATCACCGCGCCTTCGTCGTGCTTCGCGCCGTTGAGGAACAGGTTCAGCAGCACCGCCGCCATCGACGCCAGCAGGATGCCGGACTCCACCAGCGAGTGGATCGCGTGCGGCATCCACTGCTTGAAGTTGGGAGCGATCAGCGGAATCATGCCGACGCCGATCGACACCGCGACGATCATCGCGTTGTGGCGGTTGCCCTTGAAGTCCACGCCCGAGAGGATGCGGATGCCGGTGGCCGCGACCATGCCGAACATCACCAGGCCCGCGCCGCCCAGCACCACCGTGGGCAGCGACTCGACCAGCGCGGCCATCTTGGGCAGCAGGCCCAGCACGATCAGGATCACGCCGCCGGCCACGCAGACGAAGCGGCTCTTGATGCCGGTGACGGCCACCAGCCCGACGTTCTGCGAGAAGCTCGTGTAGGGAAAGGTGTTGAACACGCCGCCGATCAGCGTGCCCAGGCCGTCGGTGCGCAGGCCGCGCGCCAGGTCTTTCTGACCGATGCTGCGGCCGGTCATTTCCCCGAGCGCAAGGAACATGCCGGTGGACTCGATCATCACGACGATCATGATCAGCGTCATGGTGAGGATGAGGATCGGGTCGAACTGCGGCATGCCGAAATGGAAGGGCAGCACCACGTCGACCCAGGCGGCCTTGGCCACCTTCTCGAAGGTCATGAAGCCGAAGAGCGTGGCGACGACCGCGCCGATCACGATGCCCAGCAGCACCGAGATGTTGGCGACGAAGCCCTTGGCGTACTTGACGATCACCAGGATCGACACGAGCACCAGCGCAGCGATGCCCAGGCCGCCGAGATCGGCGTACTTCGGATTCGGGACCGAAGGCACGATGGCCAATCCCTTGGGAATCGGCGGCACCGAGCTGCCGGGCGAGGTGACCTCGGCCAGCCACTTCGCGTAGACCGGGTCGACGAGCGCCGGCGCGGTCGGACCCACGGGGTTGCCGAAGATCCAGTTGATGCCCACACGCATCAGGCTGATGCCGATCACCGCGATGATGGTGCCGGTCACCACCGGAGGAAAGAAGCGCAGCATGCGCGAGACCAGCGGCGCGATCAGGATCGAGATCACGCCTGCGCCGATGATGGCGCCGAACAGCAGCTGCGCTCCGTTCTGGCCAGGGTTGGCGTTCGCGATCGCGACCATGGGCGCGACCGAGGCAAAGGTCACGCCCATCATCACCGGCAGCTTGATGCCGAACCATTGCGTGGCGCCCAGCGCCTGGATCAGCGTCGCGATGCCGCAGCAGAACAGGTCGGCCGAGATCAGCAATGCGACCTCGTCAGGGCTGAGCTTGAGCGCGCGGCCGACGATGAGCGGCACGGCCACTGCGCCGGCGTACATCACCAGCACGTGCTGCAGGCCGAGGACGGTGAGCTTGCCGGCGGGCAGGCGCTCGTCAACGGGGTGGACGGGGGTAGGGGAAGCAGTCATGCAGGAAGCTCCTGGCGGATGGCGAGTGGCAAGCCAGGCTGGTTTGCAGCGGCTCACAGGTTTGTACGCCAAACTGTATACAAAATATCGTGATGACTGTATGGCGGAAAACCCGGGCCCCTTGGGGGCTGTTCAGTTTCGGGAACTGGTGCGGCGTATGGCGTGCTTGGGTGCGGGTGCGGGTGCGGGTGCGGGTACGGGGTGCGTGGTTCCTGCGCGGGCGCGGAGGCGTGCGGTATGCCCTGGGCCGGCCGACGTCGCCGGCCGCTTCGCGGCTGCCCTGCGCTGCTCGCGTCAGGCGGGGTCCGCGCAAACTCGCCTTCGGCTCAAACACGCGCGGCCCTGATCCGCCTGCCGCTGCGCTGCTCGGCGGCGCCTCAACGGCCAGCCCAGGGCATACCGCACGCCTCCGTGGACAGGTCCGGTGCCCTCAACCCGTCCTCTCCTCCGGGAGAGACGGCCAGGGTGAGAGCACCGGACCTCCAAGGTGCACGCAAAGCCCGAACACCCCCAAGCCCGGTATGCGGTGTGGGCCGGGCGACCCCTCTGCGGCGCCGAGGAGCGCAGCCTTTCGCGGATCAGGGCTCGCGATTGTCTGAGCGAAGCGAGTTCGAGCGAGACCCCGCGAAAGGCGAGCACCGCAGGGAAGCCCCGAAGGGGCCGCCGCAGTGGGGTCGACCGGCCCGCACCGCATGCCGGGCGTGCGTCCAACGACCTGCATTCCCGTGCAGCAAAAGACAAGCATTCAAACAGACAACGACCCGAGCCGCTCCACCACCATGTCATGCAATCCCTGCGCCGCCGCCGACAAGCTGCCCTCGCGCCGCTGCACCAGGTAGATGCGCCGCGTCAGCTGCGGCAGCGCCAGCGGCCGGATCGCGATCGTCTCGCGCCTGAACTGGTAGAGCGTGAGCGTGGGCACCACGCTGATGCCGAGGCCCGCCTCGACCATGCCCATCACCGTGGCCAGTTGCTCGACCTCCAGCACGGTGTTCATCGCCAAGGGATGAAGCGCGACCTCGAGCGCCTGCCGCACGCTGCTGTTGCGCGTCATGTGGATGAAGGAGAAGGGCTGCAGCTTGCGCAGCGTGAGCCGTGGTTCTGTCGCCAGCGGGTGATCGGCGCGGCACACCAGATGGAAGCGGTCGGTGCACAGCACCCGCATGCGCAGCTCCGCGAGGTCGGCCGCGCGGCTGCCCGCGGCGGCCAGGGCGAAGTCGGCTAGGCCGCCGCGCACGAGGTCGATGCAGGCGTCCGACAGCTGGTCGCTCAGCTGCAGCTCGATGCCGGGCCATTGCCCGTGAAAGTCAGAGAACAGCGTGGGTAGCCAGCCGGCCGCCAGCGAGGGCAGGGCGGCGACGTGCACGCGGCCCTTGCGCCGCTCCACGTGGTCGCCGAGGTCGCCGATCGCGCGCTCGACATCGGCCAGCAGCCGCCGCGCCGAGGCTTCGAACAGACGGCCCTCGGGCGTGAGCTGCACGCTGCGCGTGTTGCGGTCGAACAGCCTCGCGCCCACCTCCTGCTCCAGCGACCGGATGAGCGTGCTGAAGGCCGGCTGCGACAGATGGCAGGCCTGCGCGGCGCGGGTGAAGTTGGGGAGGTCGACCAAAGCAACGAAGGCGCGCAGCTGGCGGGTGGAAAGCTCCGTGGCAGCCATGATTCGTCTGTTCCTCTATTGATCTGGAAATCGAATAAGCCGATCCGAAGTTTCGATTTTACGGATCACCGCGGAGTGCCTACATTCACTTCACGACATGAGACACCCATGAGCCCATCGCCCGCCCCCTCCCTGCTCATCGGCTGCGCCGCCGGCTTCTCGGGTGACCGCACCGACGCTGCAGTCGCCGTCGTTGACACGCTCGTCGCCCGGCTTGCCCGCGGGCCTGCAGGCCAGCGCGGCTTCCTCATTTTCGAAACGCTCGCCGAGCGCACGCTGGCCCTGGCGCAATTGCGCCGCCGCGCTGATCCCGAAGCGGGCTACGAGCCCCTGCTCGAAGCCATGCTGCGCCCGGTGCTGGCGCGTTGCCTCGCGCACGGCATCCGCATCGTCAGCAACTTTGGCGCTGCCCACCCGCGTGCGGCGGCGCGCCGTATCGCTCGCCTGGCCCGCGAGCTCGGCGCGCCGGCACCGCGTGTTGCGGTGGTGGAGGGCGACGATCTCTCGGGCCCCTCGCATCGCGCCTTGTTGCGCGAGCAACTGGGCTCGGCGATGGACGGAATGCGCGTGGTCAGCGCCAACGCTTATATCGGCGCGGAGCCGATCGCCGCCGCGCTCGATGCCGGCGCGCAGATCGTGGTCTGCGGGCGCGTGGCCGATCCCTCGCTCACGGTGGGTCCTGCGATGTCGCATTTCGGCTGGCGCGCCGACGACTGGCAGCGCCTCGGCCGCGCCACCATGGCCGGCCACCTGCTCGAATGCGGCGCGCAGGCCTGCGGCGGCTACTTTGCCGACCCGGGCTACAAGGATGTCCCGGGACTGGATTCGATCGGCTTCCCGATCGCCGAGATCGACGCCGATGGCGGGTGCACGCTCGGCAAGGCCGAGGGCACCGGCGGCTTCGTGAGCCAGGCCACGGTGAAGGAGCAGCTGCTCTACGAGGTGCACGACCCCGCGGCCTATCTCACACCCGACGTGGTGGCCGACATCGGCGAGGCCGAGGTGTGCGCCGCCGGTGCGGATCGCGTCACGCTGTCGGGCGTGCGCGGCCACGCGCGCCCGGCGCACTACAAGGTCAACGTCTGCTACGAGGGCGGCTGGCTGGCCGAGGGCGAAATCTCCTATGCCGGCGCACGCGCCGAGGGCCGCGCCAGGCTCGCGGCCGATATCCTGCGCAGCCGCCTCGCCGGCTTGCAATTGCGCGTCGACCTGATCGGTGCCATCAGCATCCTGGCCGACGACGCCGGCCGCGCACTGTCGGCCACGCCCGCGGGCAGCGCGCGCGATGTGCGGCTGCGAGTGGCGGCGGTGCACGATGAACGCACGCAGGCCGAGCGGCTCACGCGCGAGGTGATGGCGCTCTACACCTGCGGTCCGGCCGGCGGCGGCGGCGTGCGCACCGCGCTCACGCCGCGCCTCAACATCCACTCGTGCCTGCTGCCTCGCGAGCTGGTGCCGGTGCGCTTCGAAATGCTCGAGGAGGAGCAGCCATGACAGGCACGCAGCCGCTGCATCGCGTCCCGCTGTTCCGCGCGGCCCATGGCCGCACCGGCGACAAGGGCGACCGCTCGAACATCAGCGTGATCGCGTGGCATCCGGAGCTCTATCCGTTGCTGGTCGAGCAGATCACCCAGGAGGCCGTGGCCGCGCAGTTTCGCCACCGCGCGCCCAGCCGCGTGCAGCGCTTCTTGCTGCCACGCCTCGGCGCCATGAACTTCGTGCTCGACGGCGTGCTGGATGGCGGCGTCAACGATGCGCTCAACCTCGATGCACACGGCAAGGCGTTGTCCTTCCTGCTGCTGGACATGCCGCTCGAGGTCCCGGATTCGCTGCTGCACCGGCTGGTCGGCCCACCCGAAGGCTGAGCGCCACGCCCGTTTTTATTTTTTCATTCAACGACCCCAAGGAGACAACGAGCATGATCCGATTCCGAGTGCCTACCCTTACGCTGATCCTTGCCGCGCTGGTGGCCACAGGCGGCGCGGCGGCCCAAGGCTTTCCCGAGAAGCCCATCACCTTCGTCGTGCCCTTCGCGGCCGGCAGCGCGACCGACCAGATCGCCCGCGCGCTGGGCAACGGCGTCACGGCCGAGACCAGGCAGCCCGTGGTGATCGACAACAAGGCCGGCGCGAGCGGCTTCATCGCCTCTCAGCAGGTCGCCAAGGCGGCGCCCGATGGCTACACGGTGCTCATCACCACCAACACCACGCACGCAGCCAACGAGCACCTGTTCAAGAAGCTGCCCTACGACCCGGTGAAGGACTTCGCGCCGGTGGCCGCACTGGGCAAGGGCGGCCAGATCATGGTGGTCCGGCCCGACTTTCCGGCCAAGACGGTGGCCGAGTTCGTCGCACTCGCGAAGAAGGAGCCGGGCAAGCACAGCTTCGGCAGCGGCAGCTCGTCGAGCCGCATGGCGGGCGAGCTGTTGCAGCAACTGGCGGACATCAAGCTGCTGCACGTGCCGTACAAGAGCAACCCGCTGGCCGTGACGGACCTCCTCGGCGGGCAGATCGACATGATGATTACCGACACCGCGACTGGCCTGCCTCAGGTCAAGGCCGGCAAGCTTCGCGCACTGGGTGTCTCCGGCGCCAAGCGCTCGCCGCTCGCGCCCGACGTGCCCACCATTGCCGAGGCTGGCGTCAAGGGTTACGAGATGGGCTACTGGTTCGCGGCCTATGCGCCTGCGAAGACGCCGCCGGCAGTGGTGAAGCGGCTCAACGAGCTGCTGGTCAAGGCGGCGAAGAGCGATGCCGCCAGGACCGCCTTCTACGAGCCGACCGGCACCGAGGTGTTCACCGGCACGCCGGAGGAGCTGGCGAAATTCCAGGCGGCCGAGTCGCAGAAGTGGGGCCGCATCGTGAAGGCGGCGGGCATCGAGGCCGAGTAGACCTGTCTCTGCTTGTAAGGCGCGGTGAGTACTTAAGTTTCGAAAATACCCCTGGAAGGGGGTGACTTGATGCGAACGCGCCACGGGGAGTCCATGGATGCCTGTTTGACGGGCATTCCGTCGGAACGCCCGCAGGGCCTCGCACGGATGAGTTGCTCTCTGGGTTTTCCACAACGTTATCCACGGGCCCGGGGGATAAATTTCCCTCTGACCGGAGCTCTCGAAGGCGGGCCCGGCTCGGGACTTAGCCACACGCCCGGCTAACAAATAATTCACGGCCTGACAAGCGCGTTACCGACAAAAGACACAGGCGAGAAATGGGGTCCGGCAGTGGCCTCCGTCGTCGTCCAGCAGCCCCAAACTCCTAAACGTCAGAATTCATCAGTTTTGCGCTGGCTCCGCCTCCAACGGCCGCAAGCTGCCCAGCACCGTCGGCAGCAGCTCCGACACCGTGGGATGGATGAACACGGCGCGCTGCAGGGTGGACACCGGCCGCCGCGCATACATCAGCGTCAGCAACGCGTGCACTGCCTCGTCGGCTTCCACGCCCAGCAGCGTGGCGCCGACCAGGTGACGCGTCTGCGCATCCACCAGGACGCGCAGGAAGCCTTGCTCCTCGCCTTTTTGCACCGCACGCCCGACCCGGGACATGGGACGCTCGCCGATCAGCGTCGGCCGGCCCGACCGCAGCGCCTCGCCGACGGTGATGCCGATGCGTGCGAGCGGCGGATCGGTGTAGAGCGCATAGGCTGGAATGCGATCCCCCACGCGCCGCGGGTCGTCGTCCAGCAGGTTGGCGGCGACGATCTCGAAGTCGTTGTAGGCCGTGTGCGTGAAGGCGCCGCGGCCGTTGCACTCGCCAAGCGCCCAGATGCCTCGTACCGAGGAGCGCAGTTGGTCGTCGACTTCGATGAACCCGCGTTCGTCGATCTTGACCCCGGCATGCTCCAGCCCGAGGTCGTCGGTGTTGGGACGGCGGCCGGTGGCGTTGAGCACGTGCGTGCACTGCAGCTCGTCCTGGTCATCGCCGCATCGCCAGCGCGCTGCAATGCGCTCGCCCTCGCGCCGCAGGGCAAAGCATTCGGTACCCGTGCGGATCTCGACGCCCTCGCGCTCGAGGATCTCCTGCAAGGCGGCTGCGACGTCCGCGTCCTCGCGCGGCACGATCTGCGCGCCGCGCTGCAGCACGGTCACGCGCGAGCCGAAGCGCCTGAACATCTGGGCGAACTCCAGTCCCACGTAGCTGCCCCCTACCACGCCTAGATGTTCGGGCAGGCGGTCGAGCGCCATGAGTGACGAGTTGTTCAGCACGTCCACGCCATTGCGGATGTCGGGCGCCAGCTCGCTCGCGCGGCCGCCCACGTTCACGAAGACGCGTTCGCTGAGCAACAGCCGATCGCCCACGCGGACCGCGCCCGGCCCTTCGAAGCGCGCATGGCCCTGGATCACCGTGACGCCTGGCATGCCCCGCAGCCATTTCTCGACGTTCTCGCTCGATTGGCCGGAGATCCGGCTCTTGCGCGCCATCACCGCGCCGAAGTCCACCGCGGCCTCGCCCCGGATCGAGATGCCGTAGTCCTCGCTCCGATGCATCAGCGCCGCCACGTGCGCGCTCGCCACCATCGCCTTGGTCGGGATGCAGCCGGTGTTGACGCAGGTGCCGCCGAAGCGATGGCGTTCCACCATCGCGACGCGCTGGCCGGCGCGCGAGAAGCGATCGGCCAGTGCGGGACCGGCCTGGCCAGCGCCGATGACGATGGCGTCGAATTGCTCTTGCATGTGCATCTCCTTGCAATGCGGGCAGTGTCTCAGGGCGTGCGCGCCCTGACCAGATCCAGTTGCCCGTTGCTCGGCATCCGGAGTGCGCGCCACCACGGAACGCCTTGCCTCAGTAGGTGCGCGCCTACAAGCAAAACGTACGCACGTGAAGGGCTGTCCGCCCACGCATGCCTCACGATGAAAGCCCGAGCATCTCGCCTGGCGCGTGGCGCCTGGCGCTTGGCGCTTGGTGCAGGCGTACACACACGAACATGAGGAAACGAGTATGGGAATCGACCTAGGCCGAACCGAGGCGCAAGCCGGTGTCGCACCGCACGCACATTGGACTGCGCCGCTTGAACGCGGGTCGCGCTCTTGAACAGTCCGCAACTGCTGGCATTCCTGCTGCCGCAATTTCATCGCATCCCGGAGAACGACCAGTGGTGGGGCGAAGGCTTCACCGAATGGACGAACGTCAGGAAGGCACGGCCGGGGTTCCGCGGGCACCGTCAGCCCCGCGTGCCGCTGCACGGCCGCTACTACGACCTGCTGGACCCCAACACACAGGACTGGCAGGCCGAGCTCGCCAAGTCCCACGGCCTGGGCGGCTTTTGTTACTACCACTACTGGTTCGCTGGACGCCAGCTGCTGGAACGGCCGGTGGATTCGATCCTGCGGCGGCGGGCGCCCGATTTTCCGTTCTGCCTGGCATGGGCCAACGAGCCGTGGACCCGCGCGTGGGACGGGGGCGACCGCCACGTGCTGATGCCGCAGAGCTATGGCGACAGGACCCATTGGGAGGCTCACTTCCGCTATCTCGAGAAGTCGTTCCGGGACCCCCGCTACATCCAGGTCGACGGCTGTCCGGTGATCCTCATCTACCGAAGCGGCAGCATCGCCGAGTGCGGCGACATGCTGGATTGCTGGCGCAACCTGGCGGTGAAGAGCGGCTTCGCAGGGCTGCACGTGGTGAGCATGCTGACCGTGTTCGGGCGCGACGAGCGCAGCCATCTTTTCGACGCCTACGTCGAGTTCGAGCCCTTCTACACGCAGGCGCACCTGCCGGTTCACCTGAGGATTTCGGAGAAGCTCGTGAACGGGGCCAGCCGGCTGTGCTGGCGCTACCTTGGAAAAGGGCCCTACGCGCCGCGCAGCAGGGACTACCGGGCGATGTGGCGGGCGCTCGCCAGCCGTCCGGTGCGGCCTGACCAGTACCCCGGCGCCTTCGTCGACTGGGACAACAGCCCGCGCAGGCGACTGGACACGAGCCTGGTCATGCGCAACGTGGATGTCGATACATTCCGCAGCGGCTTCTCGCAGCTGTACGAGAGAGCCACCAACGCCGGCGCCCGCTTCATCTTCATCAATGCCTGGAACGAGTGGGCCGAGGGCACCTACCTGGAACCGGACGAGGACATGGGCACCGCCTATCTCGAAGCCATCCAATCGGTGGTGGCGCGCAACGCCAGCGGTTGAGCCGCCGCGCCCCGGCGCAGCTCAGGAAAGCAGGTCGTGCAGGGTGCGCGCGATCACCTGGGTCGCGCGCCGCAAGTCTTCCAGCACCACGCGCTCGTCGCTGCGCTTGGCATGCGATTCGAGCACGCTGCGCGGGCCGGCGCCGTAGATCACGCCCGGGATGCCGGCTTCGACATAGAGCCGCACGTCGGTGTAGAGCGGCGTGCCCATGGCCTTGATCGGCTCGCCGAAGACCACGTGGCCGTGCTTCTGGATCGCATCGACCAGCGGCTTGTTGCCGGGCAGTGGCTTCATCGAATTGGCCAGCAGCAGGCGCTTGATGTCGACGGTGATGCCCGGCACCTGCGCCGCGGCATCGGCGATGACCTGGCGGATGGCTGCCTCGACCTCGGCCGGATGCTCCTCGGGGATCATGCGGCGGTCCAGCTTGAACGTGACCTTGCCGGGTACGACGTTGGTGTTGGTGCCACCCTCGATGCGGCCCACGTTGAGGTAAGGGTGCGTGATGCCCTCGACCTTCGACGTGACCTCCCGGTAGAGCGTGTTCTGCGCATAGAGCGCCTCGAGGATGCGGACCGCGCCCTGCAGCGCGTCGACGCCGGTGGCGGGCACGGCCGCATGCGCCATCTTGCCGTGCACGGTGACTTCCATCTGCAGGCAACCGTTGTGGGCCGTCACCACTTCGTAGCTGAAGCCCGCCGCGATCATCAGGTCGGGCTTGGTGAGGCCGTTCTTCAGCAGCCACCCGGGGCCCAGGATGCCGCCGAATTCCTCGTCGTAGGTGAAGTGAAGCTCGACGCTGCCCTTGGCGGGCTTCGCCACCGCCTCCAGCGCGCGCAGCGCGAAGGTGAAGCTCGCGAAGTCGCTCTTGCTCACGGCGGCGGCGCGGCCGTAGAGACGGCCGTCCTCGATCTCGCCGCCGTAGGGGTCATGCGTCCAGCCTTCGCCGGGCGGGACCACGTCGCCATGGGCATTCAATGCCACGGTGGGGCCTGTGCTGCCGTACTTGCGCCGCACGATCAGGTTGGTGATCGACTCCAGGCCGTAGTCCTTCACCTCCTGCGCGGGCACCGGATGCTTCTCGGCCGCGAAGCCGAAGTCTTCCAGCAGCTCGGCCGTGCGCTCCGCATGCGGCGCGTTGTTGCCGGGCGGCGTGTCGGTGGGCACGCGCACCATCTGCTGGAGGAAGCGCACCTCCTCGTCGAAATGGTCGTCGATCCAGGCATCGAGCCGGTCGTAGTCGGTGGTCGTCATGTCGTTGTCTCGGAGGCCAGGTTGTCGAGCAGCAACTGGAAGGCTTCGACCGCCAGCTGCATGTCGTTGTTGGTGCTCGATTCGAGCGGGTTGTGGCTGATGCCCGAATTGATGCCGCGCACGAAGAGCATGGCCTGCGGCATCACTTCGTGCAGCTTCATCGCGTCGTGGCCGGCGCCGCTGGGCATGCGGTGCAGGGGCACGCCGAGTGCGTCGACCGCTTTCTCCCAGCGCTGCTGCCACTCGGGGGCGCTCGGCGCGGCGGAGGCCTTCATGCTCTCTTCGATCGTGTGGCGCACACCGCGGCGATCGCAGATCGCCACCAGCTCGGCCAGCACGTCGGCGGTCAGCTTGTCGCGCTGCGGATTGTTGGGCGCGCGCAGGTCCAGGCTGAACTTGCAGCGGCCCGGCACCACGTTGATCGAGCCGCTGGGCACTTCCAGCATGCCGACGGTGGCGACCGAATCGCCATCCCTGGCGGCGCGCTTCTCGGCGTAGAGGATCAGCTCTGCGACCGCCGCGGCGGCATCGCGCCGGCGGTTCATCGGCGTGGTGCCGGCGTGGCTGGCCATGCCGATCACCTCGCCGACATAGCGGACGCCGCCGTTGATCGAGGTCACGATGCCCAGTGGCAGGTCGAGCTCGGTCAGCACCGGTCCCTGCTCGATGTGCACTTCGACGAAGCCCAGGTAGCGCGACGGGTCTCGCTTCAGCTTGGGGATGTCTTCCTCCTTCAAGCCGGCGATCGCACGCGCCTCGCGCATGCTGATGCCGTCGGCGTCCTTCTGGTCGAGCCATTTCGGGTCGAAATGCCCGGTCAGCGCACCCGAGCCGAGGAAGGTGGCCTTGTAGCGCTGGCCTTCCTCTTCCGCGAAGCCGACGACTTCGAAGGCGAAGGGCAGGCGGCGGTTCTGGCGCTTGAGCTCGCGCACGCAGGCGATGGGCACGAAGATGCCGAGCCGCCCGTCGTACTTGCCGCCGTTGCGCACGGTGTCGTAGTGGGACCCGGTGAGCAGCGCCTTGGCATCGGGCGTGGTGCCCTCGTAGCGGCCGACCACGTTGCCGACGGCGTCGATCTGCACGCTGTCGAAGCCGGCCTCGCCCATGCAGTCGGCGATCTGCTGCGCGCAGGCGCGGTGCGCCTCGGTCAGGTAGGTGACGGTGAGCTGGCCCTTCTCGGCATAGCCGGGATCGGTGTGCACGGAGAGCTGCTCGTGCCAGTCCCACACGTCATTGCCCAGGGTGGGCGTGACGCCGAACTTGTCGTCCAGCCGTATCTCGGCGATGCGGTGGATGTTGCGCAGCGCCTCGGCGCGCTCGAAGTCCGCGGGGTGGTGCAGTCGGCGCTCGAAGGTTTCGATGATCTCGCGCTTGCCGAGGCCCGTGCCGCGCGGCCCGCGCACCGCGAGGATGAAGGGAAAGCCGAACTTGGCGTTGTAGTCGGCGTTGAGCTGCTGGATCTTCGCGAACTCCTCGGGCGTGCAATCGGTGAGGCCGGCCTTGCCCTGCTCGTGGGTGGACTCGGCGGTCAGCGTCTTGCTGACCATGGCCTTGCCGGCGAGCTCGGGGTGGGCGCGGATCAGGCCGAGCTGTTCGTCTTCGGTCGCGCTGGAGACCGCCTGCACGAGCGCATGCTTGAGATGCGCGAGCGAGCGGAAGGGGCGTGCCGCGGCGGCGCGCTGCGCGATCCACGGCGAATGCTCGTAGGTGCCCTCGAGCAGGGCCGCGAACGGGTCGGGGGCGGCGGCGTTCAGTTGTTCGATGCTCAGCGCCATTTCAGGCTCCCTTCGATTCGGTGTAGGGGTGCGCCGCCTTCCAGTGGCGCGCGATGTCGAGCCGGCGGCAGACCCAGACGCGGTCGTGCCGCGCGATGTGGTCCAGGAATCGCTGCAGTGCGGTGATGCGGCCGGGCCGTCCGAGCAGGCGGCAATGCATGCCGATGCTCATCATCTTCGGCGCCTCGTCGCCCTCGGCGTAGAGCGCGTCGAAGCTGTCCTTCATGTACTGGAAGAAGGGGTCGGCGTGCGAATAGCCTTGCGGCAGTGCGAAGCGCATGTCGTTGCAGTCCAGCGTGTAGGGGACGATGAGCTGCGGCACCACGGTGCCGTCGGTCTTGCGCACCTTCATCCAGAAAGGCAGGTCGTCGCCGTAGTAATCGCTGTCGTACTCGAAGCCGCCGTAGTCGGCGACCAGGCGGCGCGTGCGGGGGCTGTCGCGGCCGGTGTACCAGCCCAGGGCCCGTTCGCCGGTGAGCCTTTCGATGGCCTGCATGCCCAGCCGCATGTGCTCGCGCTCGGCGGCCTCGTCCATGGTCTGGTAGTGGATCCAGCGCCATCCATGGCAGGCGATCTCGTGGCCCAGTTCCTTGAAGGCGGCCGTCAGCTCGGGGTGCCGCTCGAGCGCCATGCCGACGCCGAACACGGTCAGCGGCAAGCCGCGCTTCTCGAACTCGCGCAGGATGCGCCAGACACCGGCACGCGAGCCGTACTCGTAGATGCCCTCCATGCTGATGTGCCGGTCCGGGTAGCTCGCCGGGTTGAACATCTCCGAGAGGAACTGTTCCGAGCCGGTGTCGCCGTGCAGCACGCTGTTCTCGCCGCCTTCCTCGTAGTTGAGGACGAACTGGACCGCGACGCGTGCACCGCCGGGCCATTGCGCATGCGGCGGGTTGCGGCCGTAGCCGACCAGGTCGCGCGGGTAGGGCAGGGTGGTGTCGTAGATGTTGCTCATGACATGCATCAGGCGGCCAGTGCGACCGAGATGTCGTGGGTAGGGACCTTGCGGTCGAAAACGAGGTTGGCCTCGACGTTCATCAGGTGCTCGGTCATCAGCCGCACGGCGCGCTCCTCGTCCTTCGCGGCCAGCGCCTTCACGATGTCGGCATGCTCGTCGTTGGAATGCTCGGCGGCACTTGCGCTCTGGTACATCAGCGTGATGAGTGCGCAGCGCGAGATCAGCTCGCCGAGGATCTGCGCCAGGACCTGGTTGCCCATCAGCTCCGCCATGCGGACGTGGAAGTCACCCAGCAACTCGGTGCGGCCGGAGACGTCTTCACCCGAGACGGCAGCCCTTTCGAGCGCGACGTGCTCCTTGAGGGCCTTGATCTTGGCGGGCGTCACGCTGCGCACGAACTCACGCGTCATTTCAGCCTCCAGCATGCGGCGCACGGCGAATACTTGCTTGGCCTCGTCGACCTCGGGGGCCGCGACGAAGGCACCACGTGCAGGCTCGAGCCGGATCAACTTGTTCTGCGAAAGCTGGAACAGCGCCTGCCGCACCAGGGTGCGCGAGACGCCGAAGTGATCGGCCAGCTTCTGCTCGGCCAGCTTGCTGCCCGGCTGCAGCCGGTGGTCCACGATGGCCTTGGTGAGCGCATCGACGATCGCGCGGGTGGTGGTCGAATCCATGTTTTTCATGATAGACCCAAAGCCGAGAAGTGTATACACTTTTGTCGACCGGAATTTCCCGAATCACTTGGAACGTGCTTGCGTTCCTGAAGGAGCATCACCATGGGCCTGAGCACCCACGTTCTCGACACCATGCATGGCGGCCCCGCGGCCGGCATGGAGGTCGCGCTCTACACCACCGAGGGCACCGGCGAGGACGCGCGCGCCACGCTGGTCAAGCGCTTTGCACTCAATGCGGACGGACGCAGCGATGGGCCGCTCTATGCGGACGGTGAATTGAAGGCGGGCACTTACCGGCTCGTGTTCGACGTGGCGGGCTATTTCAAGTTGCGCGGCGTGAAGCTGCCCGAGCCGAACTTCCTGAACCGGGTGGCGCTGGATTTCGGTGTTGCCAACGCAGAGCAGCACTACCACGTGCCGCTGCTGGTCAGTCCTTGGAGCTACTCGACCTACCGCGGGTCCTGAGTGCTCTTGCGCCATGGGGTACTTGGGAAAGCCGATGGATCTGTCGTCCTGGCTTGGGTGTGTTTCTTCTTCAAGCTCCGCACTCCGGCCGATCTCCGCACCCTCGCGCAACTCCACGTCCGCACCCCCGAGCAGCCCCATGTGCTGCAAGGCCTGGACCGCTGCACTAAAACTGCGAGGCCTGCCCCTCGCTCAAGGTGTCGAGCTGAAAATGCCCGCTCTTGTCCCACAGCCAGGTGTCCGTCCAGGTCAGCTTGCCGATGCGGCTTGCGGCCGGGTAGGGCGCCGCGCTCAGCACGGTGCGTTCGATCTCGGCGATCACCTCGGGGGCATGCTTGGGCGCGCGCATCCAGTTCATGCTGGTGACGCGGCCATTCGCATCGAGGCTGACCGAGAGTGTGCCGATGGCGTAGAGCAGGGGCGGCAGCTTGCCGGCGTAGATGCGATTTCCATTGCGCGCGTAGATGTGCCGGGCGGCGTCCTGCTTGTATTCGCGCGGGGTTGCAGCATTCGAGGGGCGTGGCGCCGCGCCGGAGCCTTGGGCGGTCGCATCGCTGAGCTGGCCGGGCACGGCGCCCGTCGAGCCCGGAAGCCCGCCGCAGCCGGCGAGGCCGAGGGCCATGGTCAAGGTGGCCGTGAAGGCGCGGCGCAGAGGCGTGGCGAGCAGCGTGAATGTCATGCAGGGATTTATACCGTGGGCGCAAGCCCCTGGCGCAACCGGAGGTTTCGCGGATGAACGGCATGGTCGACGAACTGCTGGCGCGCCTCGCGCGCGGCGAGGAGGGCGTGCTGGTGCGCGTCGAGCAGACGCAGGGCTCCGCGCCGCGCGAAGCCGGCACCTGGATGGCCGTGTGGGCCGACGGCCTCACCGCCACCATCGGCGGCGGGCAGCTGGAGTACCAGGCGACGGAGGAGGCGCGCGGCTGGCTGCTCGGCGGCGCGGCTGTCGAAGGCGTGCGGCGTTACCCGCTCGGCCCGAGTCTCGGCCAGTGCTGCGGCGGCGTGGTCTTCCTGTCGTACCGGCGCATTTCGGCGGCCGATGCGAAGTCGCTGCAGGCCGAACTGCTGGCGCATCTGGAACCGGTGGCCCTGTTCGGCGGCGGCCACGTGGGCGCGGCATTGGCGCGGCTGCTTGCGACGCTGCCCTTCAAGGTGCGCTGGATCGACAGCCGCGATGGCGTGTTCCCCGACGCGTTGCCGGCCCAGATCGAGACCGAGCATTCCGACCCGGTGCACGATGCCGTGGCGCAACTCGAGCCCGGCTCGCGCGTGCTGATCATGAGCTTCAGCCATGCGGAGGACCTGGACATCGTCATCGCCTGCCTGAAGCGCCTGCGCGCGCGAAACGACCTGCCCTACGTGGGCTTGATCGGCAGCAAGACCAAGTGGGCGACCTTCGGCCACCGGCTCGAGGCGCGCGGCTTCACGGCCGAAGAGCTGGCGCGCATCACATGCCCGATCGGCGTGCCCGGCATCACAGGCAAGGAGCCCGAGGTGATCGCGGTCGCGGTCGCGGCACAGTTGTTGCAATCGCCGGGCTAGGGTTTTCATGCAGGCCTCGCCCGCAAAAAATCCTGCGAACTCATCTCAAAAGTGTATACACTTCAGTCCACAGCCGCAGCGGAGCGAGGTCTTTTCAGGGGCCTGCGTTCGCGGCCTTTTCTCTGCTTACAGCGCCCGCAGTGGTGAGCAGTCCAAACCAAGGTTGAGCACATGGAAAGCTACTACCTCGACTGGGCCAATCTGCTGCTGCGCTGGGTCCACGTCATCACCGCCATCGCGTGGATCGGCGCCTCCTTCTACTTTGTGATGCTGGACAACAGCCTCGAGAAGCCGCAGGACCAGGAATCGCTCGACAAGGGCGTCGGCGGCGAGCAGTGGGCGGTGCACGGCGGCGGCTTCTACAACATGCAGAAGTACGCGCTGGCGCCCAGGAAGCTGCCGGACCACCTGCACTGGTCCTATTGGGAAAGCTATTCCACATGGCTGAGTGGCTTCGCGCTCTTCACCATGTCCTATCTGTGGAACGCGAGCACCTACCTGATCGACAAGTCCAAGATGGACTGGCAGCCCGGCGCCGCGATTGGCGTGGCGCTGGCCTTCTTCGTCGTCTTCTGGATCGTCTACGACGGCATCTGCCAGATCTTCGGGCAACGCAAGAATGGCGACACCCTCGTGGGTGTGCTGGTGGCGGTGTTCATCGCCTTCGCCACCTGGCTGGCCTGCCAGTGGTTCGCCGGCCGCGCGGCCTTCCTGTTGGTGGGCGCGATGATGGCCACCACCATGAGCGGCAACGTGTTCTTCTGGATCATCCCGGGCCAGCGCAAGAACGTGCAGGCGATGCGCGAAGGCCGGCCGGTGGACCCGATCCACGGCGCCCGCGGCAAGCAGCGCAGCGTGCACAACACCTATTTCACGCTGCCGGTCCTGTTCGCGATGCTAAGCAACCACTACAGCTTTACCTACACGCACAAGTACAACTGGATCGTGCTGCTGCTGATCATGCTGGGCGGCGCGGCGATCCGGCAGTTCTTCGTGGTGCGGCACCGCTTCAAGCTCGGCAATGCGGGCAACCCGCTGCCGTATGCAATGGTCGGTGTCGTGGTGCTGGGCCTGTCGATCGTGTGGATGCAGCCCGAGCCCGCCGCCGCGCCGATGGCCGGCGCCGCCGCTTCGCAGAAGGTGGCCTTCGGCGACGTCAAGAAGGTGCTGGAGCAGCGTTGCTACATGTGCCATGGCGCCCAGGTGCAGATGAAGAACGTGCGCCTCGACACGCCCGAGCAGGTCGCCGCGCATGCGCAGGGTGTGTACCAGCAGGCGGTGGTGACGAAGATCATGCCGATGAACAACGCAACCGGCATGACCGACGCCGAGCGTGCGCTGGTCGCGAAGTGGTTCGAGGGTGGCGCCAAGACCCAATAGTGGGCCGTGGACAATCCGGCAACGGAGACTGTAAGCAATGAACTCATCCCCAGCCCTGCCCGATCCGCACGCCGCACCGCGCGATTTCCTCGAACAGCTCTATCGCGTCGCAGTCCGGCGCGCGCTGCCGCTGGACAGCATGGGCGCGTATCTCCCGAAGCCGCCCAGGGGCCGCACGCTGGTGCTCGGCGCCGGCAAGGCGGGCGGCTCGATGGCGCAGGCGCTCGAGGCCCTGTGGCCGGCCAAGGCGCCGCTGTCGGGCCTGGTGGTCACGCGCTACGGGCACATCCCGCCGCGTGCCGAGGGGTTGGCGCAGCGCATCGAGATCGTCGAGGCCGCGCACCCGGTGCCGGACGAGGCCGGCTTGAAGGCGGCCGAGCGCATCCTTGCGCTGACGCAGGGCCTGACTGCCGACGACCTGGTGCTCTGCCTGATCTCCGGCGGCGGTTCGGCGCTGCTCACGCTGCCGGCCGAGGGGCTGACGCTGGCGGACAAGCAGCGCATCAACAAGCAATTGCTCGAATCGGGCGCCCACATCGGCGAGATGAACTGCGTGCGCAAGCACCTGTCGCGCATCAAGGGCGGGCGGCTGGCTGCCGCCTGCGGTGCTGCAAAGGTGGTGACGCTCACCATCAGCGACGTGCCCGGCGACGACCCCGCCGTGATCGCCAGCGGGCCGACTGTGCCCGATGCGACGACGTGCGCCGACGCGCTGGCGATCCTCGATCGCTACCGCATCGAGGTGCCGCCGGCCGTGCGTGCGCAGCTCGAAAGCGGCGCCCTCGAAACGCCGAAGCCGGATGACGCCGTGTTCAAGGGCCATGCGACGCACCTCATCGCCACGCCGCAGCAGTCGCTCGAAGCGGCGGCCGAGGCGGCACGCGCAGCCGGTATCGAGGCGCACATCCTCAGCGACGAGATGGAAGGCGAATCGCGCGAAGTCGGCAAGGTGCATGGCGCACTGGCGCGTGCCGTTGCGCTGCGCGGTGCGCCGTTTGCAAGGCCCTGCGTGATCCTGTCGGGCGGCGAGACGACGGTCACCATCCGGCCGCGGCAGCCGGGGCAGGCGAAAGGCCGCGGCGGGCGTGCCGGCGAGTTCTGCCTCGGCCTGGCCGGCGCTCTGGCGGGGCAGAAGAACGTGTGGGCACTGGCCGCCGACACCGATGGCATCGACGGCGTGGAAGACAACGCGGGCGCCTTCGTCACGCCCGACACCCTGGCGCGCGCCCAAGGGGCGGGCCGCAAGCTGGCCGATCACCTCGATCGCAACGATGCGTATGGCTACTTCGATGCGATCGGGGATCTCTGCGTGACGGGGCCGACGCACACCAACGTCAACGACTTCCGGGCCTTGCTGGTGCTATAGCGGCCTTTTCCCCCTGGCCCGACCTGCAGCCATCGGAAACAAGGCCATCGCCTCGTCCCGCACAGCTTCCACCAGCCGCAGCCTGAGCGAGGCGCGCGACCAGATCAGCCCGACCCGCCGTGGTTCGAAGGGCAGGGGGAGCGAGATGCGCGCCACCCGCAAGCCCTCGGGCCAGGGGCGGATCCAGTCCGGCACCAGCGAGACGCCCAGCCCTCGGTCCACCATCACCGCGATGGCGCCCAACGCGTTGAGCTCGAAGCGCTCGCGTGGCTTGATGCCGGCCTTGCGCAGGTACTGCTCGGCCTGCCGGCCGCCCCACTGCGTCCGGTCATAGCGGATCAGCGGCTGGGTCGCCAGCAGTTCGTGCGGATCGGCGCTGGCCCACTTGGAAGGCGCCAGCACCACCAGCGGTTCCTCGCGCAGCAACTGCCAGCCCAGGGCCTTGGGCAATGCCACCGGCGACTGCAGCACGATGGCCGCGTCGAGATCACCGCGCTGCACCGCCGGGTGCATGTCCATCGAGTAGCCGGGCTGCACGTACACGCTCACGCCCGGATAGCGCTTCACCAGCCCGGCCAGGATGTCGGGCACCATGCCCAGCAGCGCGTTGGGGCCGGCGCCCAGGCGCAGGTCGCCTGACAGCGTCGCGTCGTTGGCCACCGTGCGCAAGTCGGCTATCTGTCCCAGCAGTTCGCGAGCGCGCTCGATGATGCGATCGCCCGACTCGGTGGGCGTCACCGTGCGGCCGAGGCGCTTGACGAGTGAGGTGCCCATTTCACGTTCGAGCGCGCGCACCTGCTGGCCCACCGCGGCGGGGGTGAGGTTGAGCCTGCGGGCGGCTTCGGCCATCGAGCCATGCTCGACCACGGCCACGAACGTCTTGAGGAAATCTGTGTTCAAGGCGCGCTCCCGACCATGAAGAGAAACTATCTTCTGAAGATAGCACCGGGCGGTTTTTCTTTTCGATGCAAGGGCGCAGACTCCCGCAATTCTTCTGGAGACAACGGATGCGCAGCAAGCTCTTCGTTCCCGGCTCGCGCCCGGAGCTCTTCGCCAAGGCTTTGTCGGGCGCCTCCGATGCCCTGTCCTTCGACCTCGAGGATGCCGTGGCCGAGGCGCGCAAGGCAGAGGCGAGAGGCCTGGTCGCCGAGCTCCTGCGCTCTCCGGCGGCGCAAGCCGCGGGCAAGACGCTGATCGTGCGTGTCAATGCCATCGACACGGCGCATTTCGAGTCCGATGTCGCCGCCGTCGTGTGCGAGGGGCTGCACCTGCTGAACCTGCCCAAGGCCGAGTCCGTCGAGCAGGTGCGCGCCGCGGCGGCTGCGCTGGAAGCGGCCGAGCGTGCCAACGGCGTCGTTCGGCCGGTGCGGCTGCTGCTCAACGTGGAGTCGCCACGCGGCCTGCGCGAGGCAGCCGCGATGGCGCAGGCGCATGGGCGCGTGGCCGGTTTGCAGCTCGGCTTTGGCGACTTGTTCGAGCCCCTCGGCATTGCGCGTCGCGATGCAGCCAATGTGCATGCCGCCATGTTCGCGATGCGCATGGCCGCCGGCGAGGCCGGCGTGTTCGCGTGCGACGCGGCCTTCGCTGATGTGGAGGATGCCGAAGGCTACCTGGCCGAGGCGGAGATGGCGCGCCGGCTCGGCTACATCGGCAAGAGCTGCATCCACCCGAGCCAGGTAGCGCTCGCGCACCAGGTGTTTCGGCCGCCTCGGGCGGAGATCGAGCGCGCGCTGCGCATCGTCGAGGCCGCTAGGGAGGCCCGGGCGCGAGGGGTCGGCGCGTACATGGTGGACGGCCGCATGGTCGACGGGCCGTTCGTGCGCGGCGCCGAGGCCGTGCTCGCGGACGCGCGCCGCCTGGGCCTGCTGCCGCCCGAGGGCTGAGCGTCACGAGACCGCCCCGACCCTGAACTGAAGGCATACAACCGGAGACGACATGAACTTTTCCCGCCCCTTTCCTTCTTTTTCGGCCCACCGCCGCCGCGCGGCAGGCCTGCTGATCGGCCTGCTCGGCGCCACGGTGTTCTGCGCGGATGCGCCCGCACAGGACGCCTGGCCTTCGCGCCCGATCACCATCGTCGTGCCTTATCCGGCCGGGGGCTCCAACGACGTTTTCGCACGCGCCATCGGCCGGCAGCTTGCGGAGGCGCTGGGCCAGCCAGTGCTGATCGACAACAAGCCGGGCGCCGGCGGTACGCTGGGCACCGGCATCGTCGCCAAGGCGCCGGCAGACGGCTACACGCTGGCCGCGGTCTCGTCCAGTTTTGTCACCAATGCGGCGGTCCAGCCGCGCCTGCCCTTTGATCCCGTGAAGAGCTTTGCGCCCGTCGCCATGATGGCGCAGGGACCCTTCGTGGTCGCGGTGCGCGCCGACTTGCCAGCGAAGACCCCGGCGGAGCTGGTGGCGCTGGCCAAGCAACGGCCCGGCAAGCTCAACTACGCCTCCTCGGGTCCGGGCAGTACCAACCAGTTCGCGACCGAGCTGCTCAAGTCGAGCGCAGGTGTCTTCATCACCCACATTCCCTATCGTGGCATGGCGCCCGCGACCACCGACCTGATGGGCGGCAACGTCGATGTGCTGATCGCGAGCGGCCCCTCGCTGCAGCCGGCGCTGCGCTCGGGCAAGGTGCGCGCGGTCGGCATCACCAGCGCGAAGCCTTCGGCCACGGCGCCTGATCTGGTGCCGATGGCGCAGGCCGTTCCCGGCTACAGCTTCGGCATCTGGTGGGGCATGCTGGCGCCGGCGGGCACGCCGGCTGCCGTGGTGCAGCGCCTCAACACCGAGATCAACAAGATCGTTGCGGGGCCGGAAATGAAGGCCTTCCTGCTGCGCGAAGGCGCCGAGCCCGCGGGCCTGACGCCGGCGCAGTTCGCCGCGCAGATCCAGCGCGAAATTCCGTACTGGCAGAAGGTGGCCAAGGAGGCCGGCATCTCGACCGAGTGATGGCGAGCGAACCCTATCCCAACTCGGCCGGCAGCGCCGTGCCACGCGATCCGGTTCCGGCCGACGCCTGCGATGCGCACATCCATGTGTTCGATGCGCGCTTCGAGGAGGCGCCGGGCGAGAAGCTGACAGCCACGCCCGCGCACGCCACCGCCGCCGACTACCGCGCGATCCAGCGACGTCTGGGCACCCGCCGTGCGGTGGTGGTGCAGCCACGCGCCTACGGCACCGACAACAGCGCAACGCTGGACGCCATCGCGCAGCTGGGTGCGTCCGACACGCGCGGTATCGCGGTGCTGACGCCCGGGGCGAGCGATGCGGAGCTGCGCCGCCTGCACGCCGGCGGTATTCGCGGACTGCGGCTCACGCTGCACGCGGCCGCGGGGGCGCCCACCCGCTTCGACATGCTGATGCCACTGGCCGAGCGCATCGCGCCGCTGGGCTGGCACCTGCAGCTGCACTTCCAGGCGGCGCAGATCGTGGCGCACGCGGCCGTGTTGCGGCAGGTGCCCTGTCCCATCGTGTTCGATCACCTGGCGCGCCTGCCCGTGGGCGGCAAGCACGCCGAACCCGCCTTCGCCCTCGTGCGGGAACTCCTCGAGCAGGAGCGCGCCTGGGTCAAGCTGAGCGGTGCCTACCTCAACACGCACTCCGGCGCCCACGGCTACGCGGACACCGTCGAAACCGCCCGGGCGCTGGTGCGCATTGCGCCCGACCGCCTTGTGTGGGGCAGCGACTGGCCGCATGCCACCGAGGAAATCCACAAACCCGACGACGCTGAGCTGATGGACCTGCTCGGCGTCTGGGTGCCGGACGCCGCCACGCGCAACGCCATCCTGGTCCACAACCCGGCGCGCCTCTACGGCTTTGCCTGAACCTTTACCGAGAAACCAAATCATGTTCCTGACCCGCCGTCATGCCTTTCTGGCGCTCGCGTCCTGCGCGCCGCTGCTCGCGCTCGCGCCCCGCGCCCACGCTCAGCCCGACTACCCCAGCCGCCCGGTGCGCCTGATCGTCCCGATCGCGGCCGGCCAGGCCACCGACATCCTCGCGCGGGTCGTGGCCGAGCAGCTCTCTCGCTCGCTGGGGCAGCCTTTCGTGGTCGAGAACAAGGCCGGGGCCGGCACCACCATCGGCACCGACTTCGTGGCCAAGGCGGCGCCCGACGGCTACACGCTGGTGATGGCCACCAGCGCCGGCTTCGCCGCGGCGCCAGCGCTGTATGCCAAGCTGCCCTACGACCCGGTGCGCGACTTCGCGCCCATCTCCAATGTGGGGCTGGTGATCCAGACCCTCGTCGCTCGCCGGGAGGCGCCCTTCGACAACCTGCAGCAGTTCGTCGCCAAGGCCAGGGATGGCTCGATGAGCTATGCCTCGGCGGGCAACGGCTCCACCTCGCACCTCACCACCGAGATGTTCCTTCACCAGGCCGGTGTGCAGGCCGTGCATGTGCCCTTCAAGGGCGCGGCCGAGGCGCAGCCGCAGTTGATCGGCGGCCAGGTGCAGTTCATGTTCGATGCCTTGCCCGCGGTGCTGCCGCAGGTGCGCGCCGGCAAGCTGAAGGTGATCGGCGTCGGGTCGGCGCAGCGCACGCCGCTGCTGCCCGAGGCGCCGACGCTGGCGGAGCAGGGGTTGAAGGGCTTCGACGCTGTCGGCTGGATCGGCCTGGCGGCACCGGCAAAGACGCCGCCGGCCGTGCTGGACAAGCTCAACCAGGCGGTGCACCGCGCGATGGCCACGCCCGAGATGCAGGAGCGGTTGAAGGCGCTTTCCTTTACGCCCGCGGCGGATACGCGCGAGCATTTCGGACGCTTCATCGCGGGCGAGATCGGCAAGTGGGGCCAGGCGGCGAAGACCGCCAACATCGCTCCGCAATGACGCTCCCATGAACACAAGGACATCGCCATGACGACCCACCAGGAGCAGCGCGGTCCGCTGACCGGGATCCGCGTGCTGGACCTCAGCGCCTACATCGCCGGGCCCTACGGCTGCACGCTGCTCGCGGACATGGGCGCAAGCGTGGTCAAGATCGAGCCGCCCTCCGGCGACAACCTGCGCAAGTACCCGTCGACGCTGGAAGCCGAGAGCCGTGCCTTCATCGGCGTCAACCGCAACAAGAAGGGCCTGGCGCTGGACCTCAAGAAGCCGGAGGGCCTCGAGGTGCTGCATCGGCTGCTGGCGCAGGCCGACGTGCTGGTGCACAACTTCAGGCCGGCCGTGCCGGCTCGCCTGGGCATCGGCTACGAGCAGCTGTGCGAGCGCTACCCGGCGCTGGTCTATTGCGCCGTCACCGGTTACGGCGAGGAAGGGCCGCTCAAGGACAAGGCCGGCTACGACCAGGTGCTGCAGAGCATGACCGGCATCTGCGCGATGCAGGGCAAGGCGGGCGGTCCGCCGGAGATCGTGTATGGCTCGGTGGTGGACTATTACGCGGCCTCCATGCTGGCGATGGGCGTGAGCGCCGCGCTGGTGGAGCGCGCGCGCAGCGGCCGCGGGCAGTACGTGGGCGTGTCGCTGCTGCGCAGTGCACTCGCCATGCAGTCGGCGCGCCTGGTGTGGGCCGACGGCGAGGGCCGCGAGGTGGGCCGCGACATGCGCTCGGGCGGCGTGACCGGCCTGCATCCCACGGGCGAAGGCTACCTGTACCTGTCGGCCAACACCGCACATTTCTGGACGGCGTTGTGCGAGCGCACCGGCCTGCAGGCCCTGGCTGCCGACCGGCGCTACGACACCGTGCGCAAGCGAGCGCAGCATGCGGGGGAGATCGTGCCGCAACTGCGCGCCGCACTTCAGCGGCACAGCGCGCTCGAGTGGGAAGCGATCTTCGGCGAGGCCGTACCCTGCGCGGCAGCGCGAGCAGTGGAAGACATGTTCGTGCACGAGCAGGTGCTGGCCGAGCGCATGGTGTCGCACTTCAGCCATCCGGACGTCGGGGGCTACCGCGGCTTCGACAAGCCGGTCAAGTTCGGCAGCACGCCGGGGCCCAGGCCTTTTGCGTCGCCGGGTTTCGGGCAGCATGCCGCGGACATCCTGGCGGCGCATGGCTACGGCGACGAGGAGATCGCGCGCCTGCGTGCGCTGGAGGTATTGCCCGACCGCATGGTTTGACATGCGGCTTCGGGGCTGTCAGCTCGCGGGCCTCTTCTTCCCGACCCGATGCGCCTGCCTCAGCGCGTCCAGTCCCGCGAGCACGTAGCGCATCAGGTCCTCGAACACGCCCTCGCTGTCTTTCGCCATGGCCGGCAGCACCTTGAGCGGGATCTCCTTCGGGGCAACCAGCATCACGATGCACGGCAGCACGGAGAACACCAGCGCCCGCTGCACCGCCGGATGATCGGCCGGCAGTTCGAGGATCTCGGCCAGCAGCCCCAGCAGCAGTTTCGCCTTCGGACGCACGGCCTTGTCGACCAGCGCCGGCGCCAGCGGTCCGGGAGCCATCATCTCGCGCAGCACCACGCGAAAGCCCCAGCGCGTGGCCTCGCGCGAAGAAGGCGCCAGCATGTGCCCGAGCAATGCGCGCAGCTTGTCGCGCGGATCGCCAAGCGCGCGCGTCATCTCGACCAGCTCGTCCACGCTGACGATCTGGCGGTGCGCCTCGATCAGCACCTCTTCGTACAAGGCCTCGCGGCTGCCGAAGTGGTAATTGACGGACGCCATCGGCGTGCCGGCGCGCTCGCAGATCTCCTTGCTGGTGGCGTCGGCATAGCCGCGCTCGGCGAACACCTGCCCCGCGGTCTCGAGCAGCAGCGCGCGGGTGGCAGCACCGTCGGGTCGGGGTGCACGCATCGCGCGTGCGGCAGGGGCTTTCTTTTTTGTGGCGGTGGGCATGGCGAAACACTCGAAGGGCGCGGCACTCTAATTAGTTTGAATTTAAATTCAAATTCGTTAAGATCCAGTCTACTGCATCGACGACCGCAGGCGTGAAAGCCCACCCATGAACAAGAAACCCCTCATCCTCGGCGGCATCGTGGTCGTGGCGGCGCTGGCCGCTGGCGCGTGGTACTTCAACCGCAAGCCCGTGGATACGTCCAGCCTCGTCCTTTACGGCAACGTCGACCAGCGGCAGGTCTCGCTGGCCTTCAACGGCAGCGATCGCATCGGCAAGCTCAACGTGGAGGAGGGCGACCACGTCAAGGCCGGCCAGGTGCTCGGCGAGCTCGACACCCGCACCCTGAAGCTGCGCGCGGCGCAGGCCCAGGCGGAGATCGGCGTGCAGGAGCAGGCCCTGCTGCGCCTGAAGACCGGCAGCCGCCCCGAGGAAGTCGCGCAGGCCCGCGCGAGCGTGGCGGCGGCGCAGGCGGACGCCGAGCTGGCCGGCCAGCAGCTGGAGCGCCTGCAGGGCATCCGCCAGACCACCGCCGGCCGCGCCGTCAGCCAGCAGGACCTGGACAGCGCCCTGGCCCGCCGCAAGGTCGCGCAGGCACAGCTGGAGAACGCGCGCAAGGCGCAGCAGCTGGTGGTGAGCGGCCCGCGCAAGGAAGACATCGCACAAGGGCAGGCACGGCTCGAAGTGGCACGCGCCGAGCTTGCACTGCTCGACCGCCAGCTCGAGGAGGCCGAGCTGCGCGCCCCGATCGACGCCGTGGTGCGCGCCCGGCTGATGGAGCCCGGCGACATGGCCTCGCCCCAGCGTCCGGTCTACACGCTCGCCATCACCGACCCGAAATGGGTGCGCGCCTATGTGGCCGAGGCCGACCTCGGCCGCATCAGGCCCGGCATGGCCGCCACGCTCTCGACCGACAGCCATCCCGGCCAGCCGCTCGCGGGCAAGGTCGGCTACATCTCGTCCGTGGCCGAATTCACGCCCAAGACGGTGCAGACCGAGGAGCTGCGCAGCAGCCTGGTCTACGAAATCCGCGTGCTCGCCGACGACAAGGAGGACCGCCTGCGGCTGGGCATGCCGGTGACCGTGCGCCTCGCGCTGGACGGCAACGCGACCCCGGTCGCCACGGGGCGCTGATGAATGCCGCCGCGCCCGCGCTCGCGGGCCACGGCCTGCACAAGGGCTTCGAGCTCAAGGGCACGAAGCGCACGGTGCAGGCGCTTGCCGACGTCTCCCTGGAGATCCCCGCCGGCACGCTCAGTGCGCTGGTCGGCCCCGACGGCGCGGGCAAGACCACACTGCTGCGCCTCGCGGCCGGCCTGATGCGCGCCGACCAAGGCACGCTGCGCGTGCTGGGCATCGACGTGGCGGCCCACCCCCAGGCCGTGCAGGACCGCATCAGCTACATGCCGCAGCGCTTCGGCCTCTACGAGGACCTCAGCGTGCAGGAGAACCTCGACCTCTACGCCGACCTGCACGGCGTGCCGAAGAAGGAGCGCAGCGAGCGCTATGCGCGGCTGATGGAGATGACCGACCTCGGCCGCTTCACCGCGCGGCCCGCGGGCAAGCTCTCGGGCGGCATGAAGCAGAAGCTGGGCCTGGCCTGCACGCTGGTGCGCTCGCCGCAACTGCTGCTGCTCGACGAGCCCACCGTGGGCGTGGACCCGCTCTCGCGCCGCGAGCTGTGGGAGATCGTGCGGCAGCTGGTCGACGACGAGCGGCTCAGCGTGATCGTCAGCACCGCCTACCTGGACGAAGCGGAGCGGTGCTCGCAGGTCTTCGTGCTGCACGACGGCCGCCTGCTCGCGCAGGGCACGCCGCAGCAGCTCCGCGACCAGGCGTGCGATCTCTGCTTCATTGCGAAGCCGCCGCAGGGCATGGCCGCGCGCACGCTGCAGGCGAAGCTGCTGGATGCGCCCGGCACGATCATCGACGCCGTGCCGCAGGGCGGCGAGGTGCGCCTGATCCGCCAGCCCGGCGCCGACGGCCGGGCGCTGGCCACGCTGCTGGACGGCGCGCCCTGCGAGCCCGTGCCCGCGCGCCTGGAGGACGGCTTCATGGTGCTGCTGCGTGCCCGGCAACAGCCGAAGGCCGCAGCGCCGGGTGCGGCTGCAGGCCCCGTGGCGGTCGCCGGCGACGTCGGCGAAACCGTGATCGAGGTCAAGGACCTGGTGCGCACCTTCGGCGACTTCACCGCCGTGGCCAGCACCAGCTTCAGCGTGCGCCGCGGCGAGATCTTCGGCCTGCTCGGACCCAACGGCGCCGGCAAGACCACCACCTTTCGCATGCTGTGCGGCCTGCTTCCGGCCAGCAGCGGCTTCCTGCAGGTGGCCGGCGTCAACCTGCGCCATGCGCGGGCGCAGGCGCGCGCGCGCATCGGCTACGTCTCGCAGAAGTTCGCGCTCTACGGCAACCTGACGGTGCAGGAGAACCTCGAGTTCTTCGGCGGCGCCTACGGGCTGCGCGGCGCACGGCTGCGCGAGCGCATGCAGGCCGTGCTCGACCAGTTCGATCTCAGGGGGCAGGAGCAGTCGGCCAGCGGCCTGCTGCCGGGCGGCTTCAAACAGCGCCTGGCCATGGCCACCGGTCTGTTGCACCAGCCCGAGATCCTGTTCCTGGACGAGCCCACCAGCGGCACCGATCCGCTCGCGCGCCGCGAGTTCTGGCGCCGCATCACTGCGCTGGCCGCGGCCGGCGTGACCGTGATCATCACCACGCACTTCATGGAAGAGGCCGAGTACTGCGACCGCATCGTGATCCAGGACGCCGGCCGGGTGCTGGCCATCGGCACGCCGCAGGAGGTGCGGCTGCAGGCCGGCCGCGCGCCCGACATGGAAGAAGCCTTCATCGGCATCGTGACCCAGGCGCGCGAACGGAGAGCTGCGCCATGAGCCGCACGGCCGCTCCGAAGGCGAATAGCACGGTAGCCGAAGGCGAAGGTACTCCAGTGAGCCGCACGGCCGCTCCGAAGGCGAATAGCACCGTAGCCGAAGGCGAAGGTACTCCAGTGAGCCGCACGGCCGCTCCGAAGGCGAATGGCACCGTAGCCAGAGGCGGAGGTACTCCAGTCAGCGGATTCGGTTCGCGCGTGGCCGCCCTCACGCGCAAGGAAACCCGCCAGCTGCTGCGCGACCCGAGCAGCATCGCGATCGGCGTGCTGCTGCCCATCATCCTGATCCTGATCTTCGGCTTCGGCCTTTCGCTGGACGTGAAGAACGCGCCGCTCGCCGTGGTGATGGAAGACAGCTCGCCCACCGCGATGGATGCCGTCGCGGGCCTGCAGCTCACGCCTTACATCTCGCCCGTGATGCTGGGCTCGATGCACGATGCCGAACTGCTGATGCGCGAGCGCCGGGTCGACGGCATCGTGCGCGTGCCCGGCGACTTCTCGCGCCGGCTCGCGGCGGGCGATGCGCGCATCCAGCTCCTGGTGCACGGTGCCGACGCCGGCCGGGCCAGCATCGTGCTGCGCTACGCCTCGGCCGCGCTGCAGCAGAACGCGCAGCGCCTGGCCGATCGCGGCCAGCCCGGCGCGCGCATCGGTGCGGTCTCGCTCGAACAGCGGCTGTGGTTCAACACGGCGAACACCAGCACCTGGTACCTGGTGCCCGGCCTCATCGTGCTGATCATGACTTTGGTGGGCGCCTTTCTCACCGCCCTGGTGATGGCGCGCGAATGGGAGCGCGGCACGCTGGAGGCGCTGTTCGTCACGCCCGTGCGGCCGATCGAGATCCTGCTGGCGAAGATCATTCCCTACTTCGCTGTCGGCATGGTCGGGCTGGCGCTGTGCCTGCTGGCCGCGCGCTTCCTGTTCGAAGTGCCGATGGTCGGGTCGCTCGCGCTGCTGGTGCTGTGCGCCATGCTCTACATGCTGGTGGCGGTGGGCATCGGGCTGGTGATCTCCGCAGTCACGCGCAACCAGTTTCTGGCCAGTCAGGTCGCGTTGCTCGCGAGCTTCCTGCCTTCGCTGATGCTGTCGGGTTTTCTCTTCGACCTGCGCAACGTGCCTGCCGTGGTGCGCGTGGTGGGGCAGGCGCTGCCTGCGACCCACTTCATGGAACTGATCCGGACGCTCTTCCTGGCCGGCGACGTCTGGCCGCTGGTCCTGCGCAACGGAGCCATCCTCATTGCCTATGCCGTGCTGCTGCTCGGCGTGGCGCGCGCGATGACGCGCAAGACGCTCGATTGAGGCGACCACCATGAACGCTTCACTCGTCGACGCCGTTCTGCGCATTCTCAATTTGTGCCGCAAGGAATTCCTCGCCGTGCTCAAGGACCCGGCCAGCCGCGCCATCCTGATCGTGCCTGCTCTCATGCAGAGCCTGCTGTTCGGCTATGCCGCCACCTACGACCTCAACCGGGCCGACTACGCGCTGCTCGACCAGAGCCACAGCGCTGCGTCGACCGCGCTGGTCGCCAGGCTCGACGGCACCGGCGTCTTCCACCGCAGCGCGACCTTGCGCACTGCTGCCGACATCGAGCGCGTCATCGATGTGCAGGACGCGCTCTTCGTGATCCACATCGGCCCGCGCTTCGAGCAGCAACTGCAGGCCGGCGAAGACGCCGCGGTGCAGCTCATCGTGGACGCGCGCAACTCCAACACCGCCGGTTCCGCGGCCGGCTACGTGAGCGCCGTGGTGGCCGACTTCAATGCCCGGTGGCGGGTGCAGCACGGCGGGGCGCAGCCGCCGGTGCGCATCGAGTCGCGCGCCTGGTACAACCCCAACCTCGAGACGCGCTGGAACCTGATGCCCGGCATGATCGCCGCGCTCAGCATGCTGCAGACCTTGCTGCTCACCGCGCTCTCGGTGGCGCGCGAGCGAGAGCAGGGCACCTTCGACCAACTGCTCGTCACGCCGCTCACACCCACCGAGATCATGATCGGCAAGGCCGTGCCGCCGGTGCTGATCGGGCTGGTGCAGTCCACCATCGTGCTGCTGGTCACGCTGCTGTGGTTCAAGGTGCCGATGGCCGGGTCCCTGGTGACGCTCTATGCGGGCCTGGCCTGCTTCACCATCGCCAGCGTGGGCATCGGGCTGTCGATCTCGGCGGTGTCGGCCAACATGCAGCAGGCCATGCTCTACACCTTCGTGCTGATCATGCCGCTGATGCTGCTGTCGGGGCTGACCACCCCGGTGCGCAACATGCCCGAGGCGTTGCAGATCGCAACGCTCGCCAACCCGCTGCGCTTCGCCATCGATCTGGTGCAGCGTGTCTACCTCGAGGGCGTGGGCCTGCCGACCGTCTGGCACAACCTGATCCCGCTGGTCGTCATCGCCGCCGTTACGCTGCCGCTGGCGGCCTGGCTGTTTCGCAATCGTCTTGTCTGAAAGAGAGCGCGACATGAAGAACCCGCAACGCTCCTCGTCGTTCCTGTTGCGCTGTGCGCCGTGCCTTGCGGCGCTGATGCTGGCCGGCGGTTGCGCCGTCGGGCCCGAGTTCAAGGCGCCCACGGTTGAAGCGCCGGCCGATTTCTCGGCATGGCACGGCGGCTCGGCGGCATTGCTCGATGCGCAGGCCCGCGATGCCGCGGGCGCGTCCGTCAGCTGGGCCGCATTCGCGGACCCGATGCTCGACGCCTTGATGGCGAAGGCGATCGACGCCAACCACGACCTGCAGGCCGCCGCGTTGCGCTTCGCCCAGAGCCGCGTCCAGCGCCAGCAGGCCGAGGCCGGGCGCGGGCCCCAGCTCAACGCGAGTGCCGCAGCCGCACGCCAGCGTCAGAGCGAGTCCGGCTCCGGCACGCGGCTGATCGACGCGCTCAATCCTTCGAACCGCGAGCAACTGATCGGCGCGCTGAGCGAACCGCACAACCTCTACCAGGCCGGCTTCGATGCCTCGTGGGAGCTCGACCTCTGGGGCCGCGTGCGTCGCACCATCGAGGCGGCCGATGCCGATGTCGTTGCATCGCAGGCCACGCTGGCGCAGGTGCAACTGGCCGTGCAATCGGAACTGGCGCGCAACTACTTCGAGCTGCGCACGGCGCAGCGTCAGTTGGGCATCGCGCGCGCCGACATCGCCGCGAGCGAGGAGACGCTCACGCTGGTGCGGGCCCGCGCCGATGGCGGCCTGACCACCGACCTCGACGTGCGGCGGCAGGCGGCGCAGGCGGCGGACCTCCGCGCGCGCCTGCCGCAATTGCTGGCGCAGGAGGCGCGGGCGACCAACCAGATCACGCTGCTGCTCGGAGAACGTCCCGGCGCACTGCAGGCGCAGCTCGCGGTGCCGGCCGACGAGCCTGCGAGCGCCTTGCCCGACCTTTCGCCGGGCCTGCCTTCCGAGGTGGCGCTGCGCCGACCCGACATCCGGCGCGCACAGGCGCAGCTGCATGCGGCCACCGCAAGCATCGGCGTGGCCGTGGCCGACCTGTACCCGCGCATCACGCTGGGCGCGAACTTCGGCTTCGAATCGGTGGGAAGCCGCAACTTCGGCGAGTGGGGGAGCCGGCAATGGTCCGTCGGCCCCAGCCTGCAGTTGCCGATCTTCGATGGCGGCCGCCGTCGCAGCACCGTCGCGCTGCGCGAGCTGCAGCAGCAGGAAGCCGCGGTGGCCTACCAGCAGACCGTGCTGAAGGCCTGGCACGAGATCGACGATGCGCTGAGCGCCTATGCCGCCGAGCGGCAGCGTCATCTTCAGCTGGCCGACAAGGAGCGGCAGAGCCGGGATGCGTGGCAGCTCGCGCGGGTGCGCTACGAGCACGGGCTGACCGATTTCCTGGTGCAGCTCGATGCGCAGCGCACGCTGCTGCAGGCCCAGCGCGACCAGGTGGACAGCGGAGGGCGGCTGGCGATGGACTTGGTGGTGCTGACCAAGGCGCTGGGCGGGGCGCAGGACCGGAACGCAGCCCAGCGCTAGTACGATTCACGATTCGCGCGGTTGGCAGAATTCGCGGTTCCCTGGTCCTTGTGGCGCAGGCTGATCCTTCGTAGGCTCGGAGCTTCGCGTCCATCATTCAAGGAGAACCATGAGCACCAACACAGTCAGACTGCATCGTGTCATCGCCGCGAAGCCGGAGAAAGTCTATCGGGCCTTCCTCGACGCCGACGCCAAGGCCCGCTGGCTGCCGCCGAACGGCTTCACCGGCAAAGTCCACAGCATGGACGCCCGAGTCGGCGGCAAGTACAAGATGTCGTTCTCCAACTTCACGACCGGCAACAGCCACTCGTGGAGCGGCGAATTCCGCGAACTGGTGCCGAATGAGCGGGTGCGGTACACGGACGTGTTCGACGACCCCAACCTGCCCGGAGAGATGAACGTCACCGTCACGTTGAAGCAGGTCCTGGTCGGCACCGAGTTGAACATCGTCCAGGAGGGCATCCCCGAGGCCATACCCGTAGAAGCGTGCTACCTGGGCTGGCAGGAGTCGTTGCGCAACCTGGCGAGGCTGGTCGAACCCGAGATCAACGATTAGCCCCATGGCCCTGCCACCTTTGCCGCATCGCATCGTGCGCAATGCGTCCTCGCGCCCATGCTGAGGAACCTTCCCGCCCGCCTCCTGTTTCGCACGCTCATGGCCGCCGAGCGGATGAACCGGCGTCATTCCTTGCTCGGCGACCAACCCTTCTTCCCGCCGGCCGAGCTGCCGTGGCCCCGGCTTCTGGAAGCCCGAAGCGATGAGATCCGCGCCGAACTGGACGCCTTGCTCAAGGACGTCCAGAGGCTGCCGAATTT
Organism: Variovorax sp. PBS-H4; assembly: GCF_901827205.1. NCBI lineage: Bacteria > Pseudomonadati > Pseudomonadota > Betaproteobacteria > Burkholderiales > Comamonadaceae > Variovorax > Variovorax sp. PBS-H4. The sequence continues at coordinate 2,434,381 of NZ_LR594675.1, forward strand.
CCAGGAGATTTCGCCGGACCAGGCGACGCTGACCAACGACGCCGGCTGGAAGACCTTCTTCTTCAAAGGCTACGGCGTCGACTTCCCGAAGAACATGCAACGCTGCCCGCGGACTGCCGAAGCCCTGGCGCTCATTCCCGGCATCAAGACGGCCTTCTTCTCGATCCTCGCTCCGGGCAAGGTCATCCCCGAGCATCGCGGCCCGTACAACGGCGTTCTCAGGTATCACCTCGGCCTGCGCGTTCCGGCATCCGACGAGACTTGCGCCATTCGCGTCAACGGCATCGTCAGGAACTGGTCCGAAGGCGGGTCGCTGGTCTTCGACGACACCTTCATGCACGAGGCCTGGAACCGGACGCCGCATTGGCGCATCGTGCTGTTCGTGGATTTCCTGCGGCCCTTGCCGCTCGTGCCACGCCTCGTCAACAAGCTCATGATGGAAGTCATGCAGCGCACGGCCTTCGTGAAAGTCGCGGTGAAGAACCAGGCGCGGTGGGAAGACGGGTTCTACAGCTGAAGGCGCCCGGAGTCAGCCGAGCACATCGTTCACCTGTGCATGGAACTCCGCCTGTCCCAACGCGACCCCGATCTCCCGCGGCAACGCATCCCTCACCGAAAACACCCCGAGGATCTTCGTCCCCGACACCAGCGGCAGGTGGCGGAAGCCCCGCTCGAGCATCAGCACCACCGCATCCGACACCAGCGTCCCTGGCGACACGCAGATCGGGTTGGGCGTCATCACCTGGCGCACGGCCGTGCGATCCGGATCAACGCCTTTCGCCAGCACCCGCGTCATCAGGTCGCGCTCCGTCAGGATGCCCAGCAGGATGTCCGGCGGCTCCATGATGAGCACGCTGCCGCAGTTGGCGCGGGTCATCGCGCCGGCCGCGTCGCGCACGCTCGCATGCGGCCCGAGGCTCAGCACATGCTTGCGCGATATGGACTGAAACACAGTACGTTCTTCCGCCATGTCCGCCCTCCGGCAAAAGCGCGATGTTGCGACGTGACGGCGCTCAGCGCAAGGAGGCGTTGAGTTTTTCCAGCGCCGCGGCCCCCGGGCACAACTCGCCGGGCTCCAGCACGTTGAGCGGCCGGGCACTGGTGTTGAGTGCCGTGTGCAAGTCGGTGGCCAGCGGGTCGACGTAGAGCAGCCCGGTCACCACCTCGCCTCTTTCCTGGTGCCTCTGCATGTGTGCCATGGCCGCGTGGCGGTCGCCGGGGTTGTAGCCGGCGTGCAGGCTGCGCAGCCGCAGCAGCGTGCCGTCGTGCTGGCGCACGTCCATCACCTCGCCCGGCGCGACATCCGCGGTGATCGCCTCGCGTTGCTGGATGAAGTCGATGCGGCTCACCGCCTCGTTGTGTTCGCGCACATAGTCGTAGCTCTTGGTGCTGCCCGGGTGGTTGTTGAAGGCCACGCAGGGGCTGATCACGTCGATGAAGGCCGCCCCGCCATGGCTGATGGCGCCCTTGATGAGCGGCACCAGCTGTGCCTTGTTGCCCGAAAAGCCACGGCCGACGTAGGTGGCGCCCAGCTGCAGGGCCATCGCCACCAGGTCGACCGGGCTGTCGGTGTTGATCGCGCCCTTCTTGCTCTTGGAGCCTTCGTCGGCGGTGGCGGAAAACTGGCCCTTGGTGAGGCCGTAGACGCCGTTGTTCTCGACGATGTAGGCCATGCGTACGCCGCGCCGCATGGCGTGCGCGAACTGGCCCAGTCCGATGGAGGCCGAATCGCCATCGCCCGACACGCCTAGATAGAGCAGGTCGCGGTTGGCCAGGTTGGCGCCGGTCAGCACGCTGGGCATGCGGCCGTGCACGGTATTGAAGCCGTGCGATGCGCCCAGAAAATAGTCCGGCGTCTTGGAACTGCAGCCGATCCCCGACAGCTTGGCAACGCGGTGCGGCTCGATGTCCAGCTCCCAGCAGGCCTCGATGATGGCGGCCGAGATCGAGTCGTGGCCGCAGCCGGCGCACAGCGTGGAGATCTTGCCTTCGTAGTCGCGCCGGGTATAGCCCACCTTGTTGGTGGCCAGGGTCGGGTGCCGCAGCTTGGGCTTGGCGAGATAGGTCATGCAGTGTCCCCCGTCATGTGCGCAGCGATCGCCCCGATGACGAAGCGCGCCGTGATGGGCGTGCCGTCGAAATGCAGCACACGGACCAGCCGGGCCGGGTCGATGTCGAGTTCGTTGATCAGCAGGCTGCGCATCTGGGCGTCGCGGTTCTGCTCGACCACGAAGACCTGGCGGTGCTCGGCCAGGAACTGCACCACGCTCTGCGGAAAGGGAAAAGCGCGCAGGCGCATCGCATCCAGGTGGATGCCCTGCGCCTCGAGTGCTTCAAGTGCTTCGTGCATGGCCGGGCTGGTCGAGCCGAAATAGATCACGCCGAGGTCCGTGGCCCGCGCCGCCGGCCGCAGCACGGGCTGGGGCACCATCGTGGCGGCAGTCGCGAACTTCTTCAGCAGGCGCTCCATGTTGTAGACGTAGTCGGGGCCGCGCTCCGAGTAGCGCGCGTAGGCGTCGCGCGTGGTCCCGCGCGTGAAGAAGCTGCCCTTGGTCGGGTGCGTGCCGGGCAGGGTGCGCCACGGGATGCCATCGCCGTCCACGTCCTTGTAGCGGCCGAAGTCGCGGCCGGCCTCCAGCTCCTCGGCGGTCATGACCTTGCCGCGGTCGTAGGCGCGGCTGTCGTCCCATACGAAGGGCGCGCACAGGCGCTGGTTCATGCCGATGTCCAGGTCGGTCATCAGGAACACGGGGGTCTGGAGACGGTCCGCCAGGTCCAGCGCGGCCGCGGCATGCTCGAAGCATTCGTGCGGGTCCTCGGGGAACAGCAGCACGTGCTTGGTGTCGCCGTGCGACGCGTAGGCGCAGCACAGAATGTCGGCCTGCTGGGTGCGCGTGGGCATGCCGGTGGAAGGCCCGCCGCGCTGCACGTTGATGAGGGTCACCGGGATCTCGGCGAAGTAGGCGAGACCGATGAACTCGGTCATCAGCGAGATGCCCGGCCCCGAGGTCGCGGTAAAGGCGCGCGCGCCGTTCCATCCCGCGCCGACCACCATGCCGATGGAGGCCAGCTCGTCTTCCGCCTGCACGATGGCGAAGCGGTTCTGGCCGGTGGCCGGGTCCACGCGGAACTTGGCGCAATACTTCTGGAAGGCCTCTGCGACGGAAGAGGAAGGCGTGATCGGGTACCAGGCCGCGACCGTGGCGCCGCCGTAGACGCAGCCCAGGGCCGCGGCGCTGTTGCCGTCGACGAAGATGCGATCGCCCACGCGGTCGGCGCGCCGCACCTGCAGGCCCACCGTTTCGCGCAGGTGCTCGCGTGCGAAGTCGCAGCCCAGGTGCAAAGCCTGCACGTTGGAGGCCAGCAGCTTCTCCTTGCCTTTGTACTGTTCGCCGAGCAGCTTTTCGACCACCTGCGGCTCGATGCCGAGCAGCACGGCGAGCGCGCCCACGTAGACGATGTTCTTGAACAGCTGCCGCTGGCGAGGGTCGTGGTAGACCGCGTTGCAGATCTCGGTCAGCGGCATGCCGATGACCCGGATGTCGTCCCGGAACTTCGAAGGCGGCAGCGCGCGCGTGCTGTCGTAGAACAGGTAGCCGCCGGGTTCGAGCTCGGCCACGTCGGCATCCCAGGTCTGCGGATTCATCGCGACCATCATGTCGGTGCCGCCGCGCCGCCCCATGTGGCCCTGCTCGGAGACGCGCACCTCGTACCACGTCGGCAGGCCCTGGATGTTGCTCGGGAAGATGTTGCGCGGACTCACCGGCACGCCCATGCGGAGGATCGCCTTGGCGAAAAGCTCGTTGGCTGAGGCCGAGCCCGAGCCATTGACGTTGGCGAATTTGATGACGAAGTCGTTGACTGCCGTGATCGTGGGCATCGCTTCGCGTGCGTCGCCGGATTCAAGGGCGGGCTTTGCGCCTCGAGGTGGAAGCGTGGCGCTCATGGGACAAGCTCCATGCCGGGCGCTGCGGTGATGCGGTCTTGCTCCCTCTCCCGCTTGCGGCAGAGGGCTGGGGTGAGGGTACGGGCGCGGCGTCTCATGCCGGCACCCGCTGTTTCGGCGCAAGCTTCGCATCGCGGCTCGCCGGACCCGCCTGCGTCGTTTTCAGGAGGAACTTCTGCATGTCCCACGCCCCGGTGGGGCAGCGTTCTGCACACAGGCCGCAGTGCAGGCAGACGTCCTCGTCCTTGACCATGACCCGGCCGGTCTTCAGCCCGCCGGACACGTACAGGTCCTGCGCCAGGTTGAGTGCCGGTGCCTTGAGCCGTTGCCGCAGATCGGCCTCGTCGCCGTTGGCAGTGAAGCTGATGCAGTCCATCGGGCAGATGTCCACGCAGGCATCGCATTCGATGCACGCGGGCTCCGTGAAAACGGTCTGCACGTCGCAGTTGAGGCAGCGCTCCGCTTCCTTGAAGGCGGTGGCGGCGTCGAAGCCCAGTTCCACCTCGACCCGGATGCTCGCCAGCGCCGTTTCGGCATTGGCCCAGGGCACCTTGAAGCGCAGGTCGTTCGTGATGTCGTTGTCATAGCTCCACTCGTGGATGCCCATCTTCTGCGACATCAGGTTGGTCATGGGGGCAGGGCGGACCTGGATCGATTCGCCGTGCAGCAGCCGGTCGATCGACACCGCGGCCTCGTGCCCGTGGGCCACGGCCTCGATGATGTTCTTGGGTCCGAAGGCCGCGTCGCCGCCGAAGAACACATGGGGCACGGTGGACTGGAAGGTGCTCTTGTCGAGCACCGGCAGTCCCGACGGGCCGAAGGCAATGCCGCAGTCGCGCTCGATCCAGGGAAAGGCGTTCTCCTGGCCAACCGCCACCAGCACGTCGTCGCACTCGAAGAAGGCCTCGGGCTCGCCGGTGGGCACCAGCGAGCGGCGGCCCTGGGCGTCGTACTGCGCACGCACGATCTCGAAGCGCATGCCGACCAGCCTGCCGTTCTCGTGGACGAAGGCCTTGGGCACGTGGAAGTTGATGATGGGGATGCCCTCATGCTGCGCATCCTCCTTCTCCCAGGGCGAGGCCTTCATCTCCTCGAAACCGCTGCGCACGATCACCTTGACGTCGTTGCCGCCCAGGCGGCGCGCCGACCGGCAGCAGTCCATGGCCGTGTTGCCGCCGCCCAGCACGATCACGCGCTGGCCGATGCTGGTGATGTGGCCGAAAGAGACGGAGGCCAGCCAGTCGATGCCGATGTGGATACCGGCCGCGGCCTCGCGCCGGCCGGGCAGGTCGAGGTCGCGTCCGCGTGGCGCGCCGCAGCCGACGAAGATCGCATCCCAGTCCTGCGTCATCAGCGCGCTCATCGAGTCGATGCGTGCGCCGCTGCGGAAGTCGACGCCGAGGTCCAGGATGTAGCCGGTCTCCTCGTCGATCACCGATTCGGGCAGGCGGAAGTGCGGGATCTGTGTCCGCATGAAGCCGCCGGCCTTGGCCTCTTCGTCGAACACCGTCACCTCGTAGCCCAGCGGCGCCAGGTCGCGCGCGACGGTGAGCGAGGCCGGACCCGCGCCCACGCACGCGATGCGCTTGCCGTTGCGCGGCTCGAGCGCCGGCATGCGCGCGCGCACATCGCCCTTCATGTCGGCGGCCACGCGCTTGAGCCGGCAGATCGCGACCGGCTCCGGCCGGGCATCGCCGTGGCCCCCCGGGGAGGCGCTCCGGGCCAGGGGCGGCCCATCGCCAGGCAAATTGCCTTGCTCCACCCGTCCCCGCCGGCAGGCAGGCTCGCACGGCCGGTCGCAGGTGCGCCCCAGGATGCCTGGGAAGACGTTGGAGGCCCAGTTGACCATGTACGCGTCGCTGTAGCGGCGCTGCGCGATCAGTCGGATGTACTCGGGGACGGGGGTGTGCGCCGGACAGGCGTACTGGCAATCGACGACCTTGTGGAAATAGGCCGGGTTCGCGATATCGGTTCGCTGCAAAGCTTGTCTCCTTGCTGCCGCCCGTGGCCCTCGTGGGTGGCCGATGCGGGCTTTTGCGCCAGTATGCGCCGCGTGCGGGGCAGAGTGGGCTCGGTGAAAGCCCTCAGCACGTCATGGTCCCGCGGCAGGCGAGGGCGGTTCAGGCTCGCCGCGGCCCCTGAGTTGCCTGGGTGCCTTCGACACCGCGGGCGGCTTCAAATTGCCGATCCGGCCTTGGGGCGTATCGTTTGCGCCGGCCTACAGAAGCGGAGGTTCTTCGACGACGGCGAGCACCTGTCGTGGCTTTAGGCTTGGATGCATCCAAACTGCACAGCCGGAGTCGACAACATGGCCGCCAACGCGATGCTAAAGGGAGAGGTGAATTACCGCGCCGGTGATGGCCCCATGATCCGGATCCCCGAAGGGCCGGTGGAAGTAGACGTGGCGGACGACAGTGCGGTGCTCAGCTGGGGCGACGAAGGCAACACGCAAAGCGCCGCGTTGCCGATCGCCGAGTACGAGCGCTACGTGCGCGACGGCCTGATCACGCCAAAGAACTAGCAGCGCCTGCCCACCAGGCTACCAGCGCACCCGCAGCCCCGCCGAGGCATTGAGCTGCGACTTCACGCGCGTATCTCCGCCTGATGCCCACAGCTTGCCGACCTCCCCGTAGAGGCTGGTCGACTCGCTCAGCCCGAGCGTGAAGCCCGCGGCCAGCTCGGTCGAGGTGCTGCCCCTGCTGCTGGCAATGGCGGTGCTGGCCGCCGGGTTGATGAAGCGGGTGACATCGCTGCCGCCCGAGATGCGGTACAGGTTCACCCGCGCATAGGGCTGCAGCCGGCCTGCGCTCGTGGCGATGTCGCCCTTCACGCGCACGCCCACGCGGGCGAGCCAGCCGCCTTCTCGTTCCTGATGCACGCGCGCGCCGGCGATGTCCACGTCGTCGAAGTCCAGGCGCTGATGCACGAGTTGCGCCTGCGGCTGGATCTGCCAGCCCTTGCCCAGCGCGAAGGACTGGCCCAGTTCCAGCGAGGCACTCAAGCTGCTGGCCTTGCCCTTGGTGCGCAGGTTGGCCTGTGGCTTGACCTCGTAGCGGTGGCGCCCGGCCTGCAGCACGCCATCGGCGTAGAAGCCGCTGGTGTCGCTGTAGGTGGCGTAGCCGCCCAGGTACTGGCTGCGCAGGTCGTTGCTGCCCACCGTGAGGTTGGCGATGCCGCGCGCGAAGCCCTGGACCTGCATGTCGCCGTCGAGCTGGCCGACGTAGAGGCCGGCACGCCAGTTCGCGTCGGTCCAGAGATCGGTGCCCGCTTGCAGGCCGTTGAGGCGGCCGTCGCTTCGCGGACTAACGGTTCCGCCTTGCCGGATGTTGCGGCCGGTGCTGAGCACGCGGCCCCAGGCGCGGCGCTCGCCGGTGGGCGCTCCGACAGTGCCTTGAGCCTCGGCAGCCGTCTTCATGTCGTCGCCGCCGATTCGCTGGTGCAGGTTGCCGAGCATGGCCAGGTTGCCCTGGCGCAGTTGCTCAGGCAGGGCTGCGAACAAGGGGACCTCAGCGCGGTAGGTGGGCACCTGAATGGCCACGGGAGATGAGATAGGCGCGGAGGCGGGCGGTGGCAATGGCGAGCCGGCGGGAGCGGGCGCCGGTGGGACTGGCGGTGCAGGTGGCGCAGGTGGCGCAGGTGGCGCAGGTGGCGCCGCAGGAGCCGGTGGCAACGGCGGCGGCGGCGGCGGCGGCGGCGGCGGCGGGGGCAGTGGGGGTGGGGGCGGCGGGATGACGATCGTGCTGGTCGAGCGCAGGTACCAGTTCTCTCCGGCACCTGCGGCATCGCCCGCCTGCAGGCGGTATTCGTACGCCCCTGCATCCACGTGCCCGCCCTGCAGTGCGAAGGCGTCCTTGGTGCTCTGGGCCGTTGTCGCAGCGCCGTTCAGCGCACTCACCAGCTCGATGCCATTGCCCGTGGTCAGCGCCCCCAGCCCGCCGAGATTGACGACCTGCACGGTGGTGCGCCCCCTGGCCGTGGCGGTGGGGCCGTCGAGGACGAGCCGGTCGCTGGCGCTGGCACTGTCTCCCAGGAAGGTGCCCAGGCGCAGCAGGCCATTGCTGCCGGCATAAGGTCCGGTGACGGTGAGCGTGGTGCCCGGCGTGCTGCCGATGAGGGAGACCGTGCCCGCGTTGTCGAGGGCGGCGATGCTCTGGCTGAAGCCGGCGAGGTCGAGGGTGGCCCCCGAGGCAACGCTGTGCGCCGATGCAGCGCTGAAGGTGTTGGCAGCACCTGCGCGCAGGGTGCCTTCGTTGACGGCAGTGGCGCCGCTGTAGCTGTTGGCGCCCGAAAGAACAAGCGTTCCGCTTCCGATCTTGCTCAGGTCGCCCGGCCCGGTGATTGCGCCCGTGAGGGTGGCGGTGAAGGGGCCGGTGTCGATGGTGGGGTCGACGGCATCGGTGAAGACAATCGGATTGGCCACGCTCAGGTCCTCCGCAGCGAAGCGCAGCGTGGTGCCTTCGTGCATGGCGAGCTCGCCCGTGCCCAGCGCATGGCTGTTGCCGATGGCAAGCCGCCCCTGCTTGAGCTCGGTGCCGCCGCTGTAGCTGTTCTCCCCGGTGAGGCTCAGGGTGCCGGCGCCGGTCTTGGTGAGCGCCCCCACGCCGCTGAGCGTGCCGCTTGCCGTGAGGTCTGCGTCCGTCTGCAGGGTCCCGCCGTTGCCGCCGAAGTTGACGTTGCGCGCGGTGGCAAAGGCGCCGGTGGTGCGCAGCGTGCCGCCGTCGAAGGCTACGGCCCCCGAGGCGCGGCCCAGGTTGCGGTCTTCGGCAACGGACAGCGTGCCTTCCACAATGGCGGTGCCTCCGCGGTAGGAATTGGCGCCGGTGAGCGTCAAGATGCCGGCGCCGGTCTTGATGAGGGCACCCCTGCCGCTGACGACGCCACTCGCCGTGAGGTCGGCATCGGTCTGCAAGACGATGCTGCCGCTGCCCAGATCGATCCTTCGCGCCGTGGTGAACGCACCGGTGGTGCGCAGGGTGGTTCCCCCATCGAGATTCAGCCAGCCCGAGGCGGCGCCCAGGTTCTCGTCTTTGGAGACCGACAAGGTACCCTGCAGGACGGTGGTGTCGCCGATGTAGGTGTTGGCGCCGGTAAGGGTCAGGGTGCCGGCACCCGTCTTGAACAGACCGCCATCGCCCGAGACCACGCCCGTGGAGCTCAGGTCGGCATCGGTCCAGAAGCCGCCATCGAAGGCTCCGAGGGTGATGGCACGCGGTGTCGTGATGGGCGCGGTGTTGCGCAGCGCGCCGCCGTCGAGGGTCAGCGCGCCGGAAATGGCCCCCAGGTTCGCGTCTGCGGAAATCGAGAGCACGCCCTCTTCGACCGAGGTGCCGCCGGCGTAGGAGTTGGCACCGGAGAGCGTCAGCGTACCCCCACCGACCTTGACCAGATTGCCGCTGCCGCTGATGGCCTGGGTGACGGTGCCATCGCCCGGCTCCTCGAACACCAGCGTGCCATGGTTGGTGATGCCGCTGCCGCTTCCCACCCCGGCCGTCGCCGTGTTCAGCGACACGCCGGCATCGATCGTCGTCGTTCCGGTGAAGGTATTGGCGGCTTCGAAGACGATGGTGTTGGTGCCAGCGATGGTGACGCTGTCGCCGCTGATGGTGCCGGCCAACGTCAGGCTGCCGCCGTTGTTGCGGATGGTGTTGGTGCCGCCGGCGCCGAGGTTGACCGTGCCTGTCAGCGTGGCCGCGCCGGCGCTGTTGGCCAGCGTGCCTCCGTTCAGGTCGATGTGTTGCCCAACCCCGTCTTGCCCACCCAGGTCCAGCGTCGCACCGGCGTTCACGGCGGCCGTGGCGGTGCTTCGCCCCAGCGCGGCGGTGTGGCCCAGGCGCAGCGTGCCCGCGTCGATCGCGGTCGAACCGGTGTAGTCGTTGGCGCCGGAGAGCGTCAGGGTTCCAGTGCCCGTCTTGATCAACCCGCCGCTGCCCCCAATGAAACCGCTGAAGGCGGTGCTGGTGTCGTCGCTTCCGGTCGTCAGCACGCCGCTGCCCAGGACGAGGGCGCCCGAGCCTGCGAGGCTGCCGACGCTTTCGTCGAAGTTGTTCAGGTCGAGCGCGGCGCCGGCAACGATGGTGACCGCGCTGCCGTTGCCGAAGGCGTTGGTGGCGGTTCCGGCCCTCAGGATGCCCGCGCGGACCGTTGTCGTCCCGGTGTAGCTGTTCGTGCCGGAGAGCGTCAACGTCGCCGCGCCGCTCTTGTCGACGTTGCCGTCCCCGCCGATGCTGTTCGCGAAGAAGACGTTGTCGCTCCGGTCGAAGCGCAGGGCCGCGCCGCCGCCGATCGACACTGCGCCGCTGCCCAAGCTGCCGGTGGCGCCGCCGTTGCCGACCTGCAGCGTCCCGCCGCTGATCGTGGTGCCTCCGCTGTAGGTGTTGTCGCCCGCAAGGATGAGCATGCCGGCGCCGCTCTTGCCGATACCGATGCTGCCGGCTCTGTTGCCCGTACCGCCGGAGCCCGTCTGGTCCGCAATGACGTTGGCGACCGTTTGAGTGGCACCTTCGCCGGGCGCGAACGTGAGTGCCGAGTTGGCGCCCTGCAGGAAGATGCCCGAACCGAAAGCTGATCCTGCGCCGGTTCCGTTCGCGTTCGGGGCGGCCCCGCCGGCGACCGAATTGCCATTGAGGGTGAGCGAACCGGTGATCGTGACGCTCGCGTTGTCCATCACGAATATTCCGCCGCCCATGCCGGCGCCGGAGCCGCTGCTGTTGGTCGCGCCGGCTCCTCCGCCGAACCCTGCGGCGCCGCCGCCGCCGTTGGCCGATCCATTGCCGCCGCCGCCGCCGAAGCCGCCGGCGCCGCCGGCGCCGGCATACGCGCCGCCGCCGCCGCCACCAAAGCCGCCATCTCCGGCGATGCTCCGGTACGAGCCGCCGCCGCCACCGCCAAAGCCGCCGACTGCCCCGCCGGTACCTTCGACCCCACCGCCTCCGCCGGTATAGTCGCCCCCCCGCTCGGCGAGGGTGAGGGAAGGAGGGACGAAACGAAGGACGGCTCCGGCGCCTCCGTTCGGACCGCCTCCCGTCCCGCCGATCAGAAAACCTGGGACTGCTCCGGCGATCGCGCCGCCGCGTTCGTACAGCCCGCCTCCACCTTGCCCGACGTTCTGGTTGTCCGATGCCGGGTCAGCGCCGCCGTCGCCTCCCATGCCTCCGCCACCGCCGCCATTGAGGCGCACCACGCCGCCGGGCAGCGGAAAACTCGTGGAGACGTAGCCGGCGCCGCCGGCTGCGCTGTTGTCGATCAACGACACATTGTCCAAGGTCAACGCCACGCCGCTGCGTGCAAACACGGCACCGCCGGCTCCCATGCCGCCGCCACCTACGGCCACCTCCCTGCCGCCATTGCCTCCCTGGGCCCTCAGGTTCTTGAGCAGTACGTTGCTGATGGTCACCGTGCCGGAGCCGATGAAAAACCCGCGATAGTTGTTGGCGCCATCCAGCGTGTGGCCGTCGCCGTTGATGGTCGCATCGCCCTCGATCACACCGATGTTGCCGTTGAGGGCGATGTCGGCCGTGAGCGTGATCGTGCTGTCGGTCGCGATGTTTGCAACGCAGTTGACCAATGACGCAGTGTCGCCTGCACTGCATGCGAAGGCCGATGGTGCCGCGCACGCCAGCAGGCTGGCCAATGCGAGCAGACGAAGGCGAGGGGTCGGCACGACGCCGGGCAGCGCGCGGGCCCGCCGGATGCTGCCGCCCTTGCCTCGCGCAACGGCGTGCTCGGGCACGGCGACCCAGGCGCCCAGTGCGGAGTTCCAAATGCTTCGGTGCGTTCTGTTCATGAGGGATGTCGAGGGGCGTTGGAGGCCATGCGCTGTTCGCACGGGCAGGCACGCAGCCCCGAACGGTGACCATCCTTTCGCGTAGGCGCATGGCGTTCCGGCTGTACCGCGCGAAGCCCGGGATCGGCAAATGCTAGGAATGGCCGGCGGCGCTGTCGGGATGCCGCCACAAAAAGCGAGAATTCATTCGCAACTCGCCGGCCCTTCGGAAGGACCAGCGAAAGGTCAGGCGCGTCCAGGCCCCTTGTCTGCCGCAGACAAGCTCGCCAGGTGGTTCACCAGCAACCCTGCCGCGGCCGAGAGAGCCTCTCCCTTCTTCGTCGCCATCAGCAGCCGCCGCGTCGCCCACGCGTCCTTCAGCCGCAGCACCCGCAGGTCCAGCACGCTGACCTGCGCCGAGCAGGCCGCGAGCGGCACCACGCCGATGCCCAGGCCTGCTGCGATCATGTGGCACATCGCGTCGAAGCTGCGCACCTGCACGCGCAGTCGCATCGGGATGCCAGCCTGCTCCGCGGCGCGCGAGGTCAACTCCAGCAGCGAGCTGCTTCGATTCAGGCCCACGAACTCGTAGCCGAGGCACGTCTTGAAGTCCACCCGCTTCAGGCGCGCCAGCGGATGCTGCCGCGCGCACAGCACCACCAGCTCGTCGGTCTGGAAGGGCGCGATGTCCAGCCCGTAGGCCGGCGTGTTCTCGGCGAATACACCCACGTCCGCCAGCCCGTCGACCAGGGCCCGCACGATGTCGCCGCTCAGTTGCTCTTCCACCTCGACGCGGATGTCGGGATGCCGCTCCAGGAAGGTCGCGAGCGCTGCCGGCAAGAACTCGGTGAGTGCCGACATGTTGGCCCACAGCCGTACGTGGCCGCGCACGCCGCTCGCGTAGTCGCCCAACTCGCTGCTGAATTGCTCGAAGCCCTGGAACAGGCGCATGGCGTGCTGCATGGCCACATGGCCGGCCGGCGTCAGGGCGATCCCCTGGGCACTGCGTTCCAGCAGCCTCGAGCCGGTGGCGCTCTCGAATTCCGAAAGCCGCCGGCTCGCCGCCGACAGCGCCAGGTGGCAGGCCTCGGCGCCCTTGGTGATGCTGCCGGTTTGCGCCACGGCACAGAACAGGCGCAGGGTGACGAAATCGACGCGAGCCGGATTGATGGTGCGGGCCATGGAAGAGATTCTAGAGAGGGCCTTCGCATTCTGCGAAGGCCTGCTGCCGTCAAAGCAATTCCGCTCGCGACGCGGCATTCCTACAGTGGACGCCATTCCACTCGAGAGACAACGCATCGCCATGAACGCACTCGAAGGCCTCAAAGTCCTGGAGCTCGGCCAGCTCATTGCCGGCCCCTTCGCGGGCAAGACACTGGCCGAATTCGGCGCTGACGTGATCAAGGTCGAGCCGGCCGAGACAGGCGACCCGTTGCGCAAGTGGCGCATGCTGCGCGCCGGCACCTCCGTCTGGTGGGAAGTGCAGTCGCGCAACAAGCGTTCGGTCTGTCTGGACCTGCGCAGCGCCGAAGGCCAGCAAGCGGTGCGCGATCTTGCGCTCGAGGCCGACGTGCTCATCGAGAACTTCAAGCCCGGCACGCTGGAGGCCTGGGGACTGGGCTGGGAGCAGCTGCATGCGCTCAATCCGAAGCTGGTGATGCTGCGCATCTCGGGCTACGGGCAGACCGGCCCGTACCGCGACAAGCCCGGCTTCGGCGTGCTCGGCGAGTCGATGGGCGGGCTTCGCTACCTCAGTGGCGAGCCGGGCCGGGTGCCGGTGCGGGTCGGTGTCTCGCTGGGCGACACGCTGTCGGCACTGCACGGCGTGATCGGCGTGCTGATGGCGCTTTACCACCGCGCAGCCCACGGCGGCGAAGGGCAGTTCATCGACGTGGCGCTGTACGAGTCGGTCTTCAACGTCATGGAGAGCCTGCTGCCCGAGTACGATGCCTTCGGCGCGGTGCGCGAACGCGCCGGCAGTGCGCTGCCGGGCATCGCACCCACCAACGCCTACCGCTGCAACGATGGCCACTATGTGCTGGTGGCGGGCAACGGCGACAGCATCTTCCGCCGGCTGATGCGCGCGATCGAACGGCCCGACCTCGAGAACGATCCGGCGCTGCGCCACAACGACGGGCGCGTCGAGCAGGTCGAGATGCTCGACGCCGCCATCGAAGCCTGGACCTTGCAGCGCAGCTGCGACGACGTGCTGGCCGCGCTCGATGCTGCCGGCGTGCCGGTCGGGCGCATCTACACGGTGGCCGACATCGCACGCGACCCTCAATACCTGGCGCGCGAAATGATCGTCGAGGTGCCGACCTCGGACGGCCGCACGCTCAAGGTGCCCGGCATCGTGCCCAAGCTCAGCGCCACGCCGGGCCGCATCGCGCATCCGGCGCCGCGCCTGGGCGAACACGACGATCAACTGCAGCCCGGCGCCGGCTGGCCCGAACGCACTCGCTGAAAAGGAAACCGACATGAACACCGGCAACGGCACGCGCCTCTTCATCAACGAGGTCGCCACGCGCGACGGCTTCCAGATGGAAAGCCGATTCATTCCTACCGAGGACAAGATCGCGCTGATCGATCGGATGAGCGGCCTCGGGTACGCGAAGATCGAGGTGACCTCCTTCACTTCCGCGAAGGCCATCCCGGCGCTGCGCGATGGCGAGGAAGTCATGGGCCGCATCGCGCGCCGCCCTGGCGTGGTCTACACCGCGCTGGTGCCCAACCTGCGCGGCGGCGAGCGGGCGCTCGACAGCCGTGTCGAAGAGTTCAACGTCGTGATGTCCGCCAGTGAGACCCACAACCTGGCCAACCTGCGCATGACCCGCGCGCAGTCCTTTGCGCAACTGGCCGAGGTCATCGCGTTGGCGCGCCAGGCAAGGGTGCCGGTGAACGTCTCGCTGTCGTGCGTATTCGGCTGTCCGATGGAGGGCGAGGTCCCGCTCGAGGGCGTGCTGGGCTGGATCGAGCGCTTCGCCGAGCGGGGCGTGGCCGGCATCACGCTGTGCGACACCACCGGCATGGCGTATCCGACGCAGGTGCAGGACATCTGCGCGAGTGCATTGGCTCGCTTTGCTTCGCTGGACTTCACCGCGCACTTCCACAACACCCGCGCCATGGGCCTGGTCAACACCATGGCGGCGGTGGAAGCCGGCGTGCGCCGTTTGGACATGTCGCTGGGCGGCATCGGCGGCTGCCCCTACGCGCCCGGCGCCACGGGCAATGTCGCAACCGAAGACGTGGTCCACATGCTGCAGTGCATGGGCTACGACACCGGCATGGATCTCGACGGCCTCGTCGCCGCGGCGGCAACGCTCGAAGCGCTGGTGCAGCACGCGCTGCCGGCCCAGGTCTCTCGCGCCGGCCATAGGCTCACCCGCCACGCGCCACCTGCCGATTTCGCGGAGATCGTCGAGCGTGCGAAGGCGCGCGATGCAGGCACGAAGGAACTGCAGACATGATCGACCACCTGGACCACCTCGTGCTCACCACCGCCGACGAGGCTGCCTGCGTGCGCTTCTACGTCGAGGTCATGGGCATGGCGCTCGAGACCTTCGGCGAAGGCCGCAAGGCCTTCCGCTTCGGCAACCAGAAGATCAACCTGCACGTGAAGGGCCGCGAGTTCGAGCCCAAGGCGCAGGTCCCGATGCCTGGCGCGCTGGACCTGTGCTTCATCGCCACCGTGCCGCTCGACGAGGTGATTGCGCGGCTTCGCGAAAAGCAGGTGCCGATCCTCGAGGGCCCCGTGATGCGCACCGGCGCGGTCTCGCGCATTCGCTCGGTCTATGTGCGCGATCCCGATCTCAATCTCATCGAGATCTCGGAACTGAAGACCTGAGCACCACACCGTTTTCGCAATCGACAAGGAGACATGACATGAAACTCGCCCCCCGCCTGTTCGCGGCCTGCGCCGCATTCGCCGTGATGGCCTCGCACGCCGACACCTGGCCCTCGAAGCCCATCACCTTCATCGTTCCCACCGCGCCCGCCGGCTCCACCGACATCATGGCGCGCCTCGTCGGCGATCCGTTGTCGCGTGCGCTCGGCCAGCCTGTGGTGGTCGACAACAAGCCCGGTGCCAGCGGCAACATCGG
This sequence comes from Variovorax sp. PBS-H4, assembly GCF_901827205.1. Classification (NCBI taxonomy): domain Bacteria; kingdom Pseudomonadati; phylum Pseudomonadota; class Betaproteobacteria; order Burkholderiales; family Comamonadaceae; genus Variovorax; species Variovorax sp. PBS-H4. The sequence goes on from NZ_LR594675.1 coordinate 2,450,189, forward strand.
CACCGAGGCCGTCGCCCGCGCCGCGCCCGACGGCTACACGCTGCTCATGCAGTACTCGGGCTACCACGTCGGCAACCCTGCACTGTTCCAGCAGATCAAGTGGAACCCGACCAAGGACTTCGTGCCGGTCGCGCTCGTGATGCGCGCCCCGCACGTGGTGGCGGTCAGCGGCAAGCTGCCCGTCAACTCGATGAAGGAGCTCCTCGAGTACGGCAAGAAGAAGGGCGATGGCGGCCTCAACTACGCGTCTTCCGGCAACGGCTCGATCCAGCATATTGCGGGCGAGCTGCTGTCGCGCCAGGCGAAGCAGCCGATGACCCACGTGCCCTACAAGGGCTCGGGCCCTGCAATCAACGACCTGATCGCGGGAAACGTCGACATGTTCATCACCACGCCGCCCTCGGTGATCGGTCATATTGCCAGCGGCAAGCTCAAGGCACTGGCGTATACGGGCACCCAGCGGCATCCGTCGATGCCCACGGTGCCGACTTCGGCCGAGGCCGGGCTGCCGGGGTACGAGGTGGATTCGTGGTTCGCGGTGTTCGCGCCGGCGAAGACGCCACCGGAGGTGGTGGCCAGGCTCAGCGCCGAGATCCGCAAGATCGTCGAGAGCGAGAGCTTTCGCAAGAAGGTGGACGACCAGGGCGCCTTTGCCGTCTACATGGACCCGCCCGCGCTGGGCAAGTTCGTCGACCAGGAGCTGGCGAAGTGGTCGAAGGTGATCAAGGCGGCGGATATCAAGGCCGATTGACCGGCGCCGCCGTCGGGCGATTCAGTGAGCTGCCACGGCGTCGGCGATGAACTTCAGCAGGTCGTGGTAGCCGGGGCCGAATTCCTGCGTGTCCACACCTGCCAGTAGCCGCAGGCTCCTTGCGCGCGCGCTGCCGACGACACCGCGCGTGGTGCGCACCGGCAGCTCGGCGTCGAGGTCGCCGTTGTCGTGCTCCGACATGCAGATCACGACGATCGAGCCGGCATGCAGCGCCAGGTCACCGCGGCGAAATGGCCGGCGCGCATCGGCAGGACGGAACACCAGCCTCGGAGCGCGCCGGGTGGTGGTGGCGGGCGATTGCGCGACGGTGGTATTGGCCATGAAAGTGCTCGCTGGGCGTGCTGTTGCTGGGATGGCTGCAATGGTCTCGCATAAAAGGGGGAGGACGGCCCTCCCGGCAGAGGAGAAGGCCATCGAACTGTGGCATTAGTCTCTACCGGACGCAAGAAATCGTCCGCCATAGGCCGCCGGTGCGCGCGGGAACCCCTTTACGAGCAGACATACGAGCTTGCAAGCCGAGGGTCGCCACCCGTGAGCGTGGCCTTTGTCGGATACATGCAGATCGGCCGGGAACTGGCCGGCGCGCTGCCGCTTGCAGGCGCCGAGATGTCGATGCGCTCGGGGGAATTGCCTTCTTCCACCCACAGCGTCAGCGCGAGGTAGAGCTGCGCGTTGGTTGGCAGCGGCGGGTTGGCGGCCGGGTTGGTGGTGCCGTTGCTGAAGCCGTGGGCCATGGCCGGGACCAGGAACAGCCGGTAGAAGTTGCGCGCCACTGTATTGCCGCCGGCGCGGGACGCCAGGCGTGTGTAGTAATTCACGGTGCCCTGCGGCGGAATCAACGTGTCGGCGAGGCCGTGGTAGACCAGCATCTTGCCGCCGCGCGCAGCGAAGCGGTCGATGTTCGGATCGTCGGTGTTGATGTTGGCAAAGGCGGGCTGCAGCGCGACGCCCTGGTCGAAAGCGTTGGAGAGGTCCGCATAGGACAGCGTCTTCCACCGATCCGTGCCATTGCCGGTGGCATTGATGAAGGTCGGCGTGGCCCACGTCGGGTTCTGCAGCTCCAGCGCCACCATGTCGGTCGCGATGGTGAAGGGCGTCGGGCCCGCCAGGCCGGCCATGTTGGTGCCGCGCGCCAGCCCGTACCAGCGCTGGTTGGCCGACGTGGCCGGCGCGGTCGAAAAGCCGTTGTCCGCGGAGGGGGAGGGCACGGAGCCGTCGCTGGTCTGGCCGTACCAGATCTTGTTCATTGCCAGCGCCTGCGCCGCGGTGACGCAACTGCCCGCCGGGCCCGTGCCGCCGCTGCTCGGGCACAGCACGGCCGAATCGAGCTGCGGGTCGTAGCGGCACTGCGATGGATCCGGGATGTAGCCCAGGTGCTGGTTGTTCACCACGTCGCACGCGTTGATGGCGGCATTGCCCATCAGCGTCAGCTGGGCTGCCGTGAGCGGCACGCCCGCGAGGTCGCGCTGGTAGACGATCTGCGGGTACAGCTCGGCAGTGATGAATTTCGTCCAGTTGATGGCCGGCGCGCCCGCCAGGATGCCGTCGAAATCGGCCGGATTGGCCTGTGCCTCCATGTGGCCCTGCCGGCCGCCGGTGGAGAAGCCGTTCCAGTACGAGAACTTGGGCGCCGTCCCGTAGAAGGCGGTGGCCAATGCCTTGGTCTTCACCGCCATCTCGTGGATGCCGCGCTGCGCGAAGTCGTTCCACAGCGGCCCGTTGACGGTGCCGTCGGGCCGCATCGCAAAGGAACCGCCGTTGGCCGTGTTGGCGTGGCCGGTGTCGGTGCTGGCCGAGACTGCGCCTTCCACCATGGCGGTGTCGGCCGGTGAGCCGGCGCTGCCGCCCGAGACGCCGGCCAGCGCAGTCAGCGAGGTGTGCACGCCGCCGGCCCAGCCGCCGCCGCCCTTGACATGCACCCGGCGATTCCACTTGGTCTCGCTGGGCAGCCACACCTCGATGCCGATGCCGGGCGAGGTCGAAGGCGCATCCGCCGGCCCAGGGTTGCCCGGTCCCACCAGCAGCTTCACGACGCAGACATCCGTGGTGGCAGTCGGCGTCGACGGCGTGGGCGTACCGGTCAGCAGCAGCGGATCGCCGGTCTTGAAGGACTTGACCAGCAGCACGCTGGTGTCGGCGTCCGGCTTGAAGCCGCTCTTGATCGAGTCGTCGCAGCTCAGCCTGGCTTGCCCCGGGGGAGGAAGAACCACGCCCCCGCCGTGCCCGCCGCCGCCGCCCCCACAGGCCGAAAGGCCCGCAGCCGCCATGATGCAAGCCACAAAGCTCGAAGTCTTGGCCCACCGCTGCGATTGAGTGCGTGTCTGCATGATGTCTCCTGTCGATGGGCTCCGGCTGTACAGGGAGCGGAGCGCCAAGGGTCATGCGCCGCAGAAGGTATGCGCCCGGTAGGACGAGGCCGCGACGCGCGAACGGCGGCCGCCTACGCCAAGACCCGTACGCTGAGATAACGAGGCTCACCCGGCCGAGCGCATGGTCCGCGCGCGCTGCCATGCCCTGGCTCCATCGCCAGGCCGCCCCTCCCTTCACGGATCAAACCGCGAAGCCGTCCGACTCGCCGTCAGGGCACCGGCCCGCGCCAAGCGACACCGGCCGCGCCATGCTGCGGGCGATGGCCGTTCGTGAAGCAAGGACAAACAGGTGAAGAACCCTGACGAGGTAAATCCGTCCGGCATCCCCGCGCGCGACCGCTTCGTCCGCGTCCGCGGCGCGCGCGAGCACAACCTGCGCAACGTCGACGTCGACATCCCTCGCGATGCCTTGGTGGTCTTCAGCGGGGTTTCCGGCTCCGGCAAGTCGTCGCTGGCTTTCGGCACGATTTACGCCGAGGCGCAACGGCGCTACTTCGAATCGGTGGCCCCGTACGCGCGGCGCCTCATCGACCAGGTCGGCGTGCCGGCCGTCGACGCCATCGATGGCCTGCCCCCTGCGGTGGCCCTGCAGCAGCAGCGCGGTACCCCGAGCGCGCGGTCCTCCGTCGGCAGCGTGACCACGCTGTCCAGCCTGCTGCGCATGCTCTATTCGCGTGCGGGGAGCTATCCACGCGGACAGCCGATGCTCTATGCAGAAGACTTCTCGCCCAATACGGCGCAGGGCGCCTGCCCGGCCTGCCACGGCCTGGGGCGCGTCTACGAGGTGACGGAGGTGTCGATGGTGCCCGATGATTCGCTGAGCATCCGCGAACGCGCCATTGCCGCCTGGCCGCCGGCCTGGCACGGGCAGAACTTGCGCGACATCCTCGTGACGCTCGGCTATGACGTCGACAAGCCCTGGCGTGAACTGCCCAGGAAGGCGCGCGACTGGATCCTCTTCACCGAAGAACAGCCGACGGTGCCTGTCTATGCGGGTTTCACGCCGGCAGAGACTCGCGCCGCGCTGCGCAGCAGGATGGAACCGAGCTACCAGGGAACCTTCATCGGCGCACGCAAGTACGTGCTGCATACCTTCGCGACCACGCAGAGCGCGTTGATGAAGAAGCGGGTGTCGCGCTTCATGGTCGGCAGCGTTTGCCCTCGGTGTCAGGGCAAGCGGCTCAAGACCGAGGCACTCGGCGTCACTTTCGCGGGCTACGACATCGGTGAGCTTTCACAGATGCCGCTCAGCCAGCTCGCGCGCGTGCTGGAGCCGGCGGCGCAGGGCAGGCTGGTGCCATTGGAGGGCAAGCAGGCCGTGCTCAGCCGCGCCGCCGCCCGTCGTGACACCGAGCGGCGAGTTGCTGCGGGCGGCGCTTCGCACGAGGCCGCGCCCGATGTGCGCCGCACGCCCAATCTTTCCGAGGAAAAGCGCATCGCAGCACAGCGCATCGCGCACGACGTGCTCGAGCGCGTGAGCACGCTTCAGGATCTCGGCCTGGGCTACCTCTCGCTGGACCGCAGCACCCCGACGCTCTCACCTGGGGAACTGCAGCGCCTGCGGCTGGCCACGCAGATCCGCTCGAACCTGTTCGGCGTCGTGTACGTGCTCGACGAGCCCTCCGCCGGTCTTCATCCCGCCGACGGCGAGGCCCTTCGCGTCGCGCTCGACCGGTTGAAAGCGCAAGGCAATTCGATCTTCGTCGTCGAGCACGATCTCGATGTGATGCGCCATGCGGACTGGCTCGTCGACGTCGGTCCCGATGCCGGCGAGCAGGGCGGCCAGGTGCTTTACAGCGGCCCGCCCGCGGGCTTGCGCGCAGTCGCGGGATCGCACACGGCGCACTATCTTTTCGCGGGGTTCCCGCGCCGGCCGCGAGCGCCCCGCCGGCCGCGCGGCTGGTTGCAGCTGGAGGGAATCACGCGCAACAACCTGCACCGGATCGATGTCTCTTTCCCGATCGGTGCCTTCACCTCGGTGAGCGGTGTCTCGGGTTCGGGCAAGTCCAGCCTGGTGAGCCAGGCCCTGGTCGAGCTGGTCTCCAGCCACCTCGGGCATGAGCCTCCGCCGCAGGAAGAGGAGGGCGACGAACTCGCGTCCGCCGCCGTAGGCATCACGGCCGGGCGCATCGCCGGCGGCATGGACGCCATCCGGCGCCTGGTGCGCGTGGACCAGAAGCCGATCGGCCGAACGCCGCGGTCCAACCTCGCCACTTACACCGGACTCTTCGACGCGGTGCGCAAGCTCTTTGCATCGACCCGCGCCGCCCGCGCGCGCCGTTATGACGCCGGGCGCTTTTCGTTCAACGTCGCCAAAGGCCGGTGCGAGACCTGCGAGGGCGAGGGCTTCGTCAGCGTCGAGCTGCTCTTCATGCCCAGCGTGTACGCGCCCTGCCCGGATTGCCACGGAGCGCGCTACAACGAGCAGACGCTCAAGATCACGTGGCACGACAGGAACATTGCCGAGGTGCTCGGCATGACCGTGGACCAGGCGCTCGGCTTCTTCGCCGAAGAGCCTGCAGTGGAACGGCCGCTGCGGCTGCTCCAGGCCATCGGCCTGGGCTACCTTCGCCTCGGTCAGCCCGCGACCGAGCTGTCGGGGGGCGAGGCGCAGCGCATCAAGCTCGCCACCGAGCTGCAGCGCGCGCAGCGTGGCGACACGCTCTACGTGCTGGATGAGCCCACCACCGGCCTTCATCCGGCCGATGTCGACAAGCTCATGGTGCAGCTCGATGGACTGGTGGAAGCGGGCAACACGGTGATCGTCGTCGAACACGAAATCCGCGTCGTTGCCGCGAGCGACTGGGTGATCGACATGGGCCCCGGGGCCGGAGGCGAAGGCGGGCGGATCGTGGCGGCGGGAATGCCGGAAGAAGTGGCGCGCGTCTCATCGAGCCGGACTGCGGCCTACCTTGCGAAGCTGCTCACTGCCGATCCGGCAGATGCCTGGCCACGTCGGTGAAGCCACGCCTGCGCAATTGCACCGCCCAGCTCCTTTCAGCGCCTCCTCACTCGCACAGCCGCCGGATCTCCGGCGGAATCGGCACGGCGCGGATGCCGCCGCCCTCGCGCTTCGCTGCGAAGATGCGCACCTCCTCGCATTCGAGGATCAGGTCTTCGCCGCGCTTGACGCGATAGGTCTGGAGAAAGCTCTTGTCGCGCCACTCGGGGATCGCCACGGCGATCGTGAGCGTGTCGCCATAGCTCGCACTTTTGACGAAGCGCGTGTGGGTGTCGACCAGCGGCGTGCCGATCACGCCCAGCGTCTGGGCCGTTTCCTCCCAGCGCGGCACGCCGCGCTCGGCAAAGAAGTGGCGCGAGGCCGCATCGATCCAGCGGAAGAAGTTCGGAAACCAGACGATGCCGGCCGGGTCGCAGTCGCCGAATTCGACGCGGACGGTGTAGAGGACTTGTTCGCTCATTCGATGATCAGTCGGCCAGGATCTTTCGTTCACGGATGATGGCACCGAAGCGCGCGGAGTCGGCCATGGCGCGGTCGTGGAAGGCCGCGGGCGTGCCCGGGACGGCCTCGCCGCCCAGGTTGGCGATGCGCTCCTTCACCGCCGGCGTTGCGAGGATGCGGTTGATCTCGCTGTTGAGCCGGTTCACGATCTCGGGCGGCGTGTGCGCCGGCGCGTAGAAGCCGAACACCGTGTCGGCATCGAATCCCTTGAGGCCAGTCTCGTCGAGTGTCGGCACGTCCGGGAACTGTGGCGAGCGCCTGGGGCTGCCGACGGCGAGCAGGCGCAGCTTGCCCGCGCGCACCTGGTTCAGCCCGATGCCCGGGTCGAAATAGAAATCGAGCTGGCCGGCGAGCAGGTCCTGCAGCGCAGGGGCGGCACCGCGGTAGGGCACGTGCAGCGCATACAGGCCAGCCTGGCTCTTGAACATCTCCCCGGCCAGGTGAGGCGAGCTGCCGGTGCCTGGCGAGCCGTAGGACAGCTTGCCGGGGCGCTCCTTCACATAGGCGATGAAGTCCTTGATGTTCTGCGGCGGCAGCGAGGGCTTGATGACCAGGAACACGAGCACGCGCGCCGCGGCGGCCACGGGCACCAGGTCCTTGGCCGGGTCGAAGGACATCTTCGGGTACAGATGCGGATTCACCGACACCATGCCGCCGGAACTCATCAGCAGCGTGTAGCCGTCCGGCTGCGCGCGGGCCACGTTCTCGCCGCCGATGTTGCCGTTGGCGCCGGCGCGGTTCTCGATCAGCACCGGCTGGCCGAGGGCGTCCTGCAGCGGCTGCGAGATCGCGCGCGCGATCGTGTCGGCGGCGCCGCCGGGCGGGAAGTTGACCACCACCTTGATGGGCTTGGCGGGCCAGCTGCCTTGTCCTTGCGTGCCTTGCGCGTGGGCGGTGGGTAGCGCCACGGCGCCGCCCACCATCAGCGCGAGCAGCGCGCGGCGCAGCGGCACAGGGCGGCGGTCTTCGGGTCTTGTCATCATCGGCGGTCTCCTTCTCTGTTGTTCATGAAGCCCTCGCGGGCGGGCGCTTCATCCATCGGATCGGCTGAGCCACGACCGGCCGCGCCGGCGCGCCGTGCCGAACGAGCGCGGCGTCGAGCGCCTTGCCGGCATCGTCGGCCAGCGCGGCCTCGCGCGCCGCGGCAATGGCGTCGGCGCGCGCCGCGGCGGAAGCGCCGGGCAGCTCGGCCAGATGGCCGATCACGTGCAGCAGGTTCTGCTTGCCGCGCTCGTTGGTGCTGCCGTAACCCTTGATGAGCCGGCCGCACAGCGCGATCTCGTGGCCCAGGCGCCAGTCGCCGCGCGTCCCCTTCAGGACGGCCGCGAGCCAGCGCTCGATCAGCGACTGTTCCTCGGCGAAGCGGCTGCCGCGCCGGCGCAGCCAGCGCAACGAGGCCAGCACCCGCAGCGACGCCATGCCGAAAACCGAGTGGCTGCCGACCTTCAGCGGCAACGCCCAGGGCGCCTTGCGGCGCCGGTCCCAGGCGGTCAGGCGATGGGCGAGGGGAGCCGGAAGCAGTGCCGCGAACTCCGGCGTGCCCGGCTTGAAGTGGTCATAAACCTTGACGATGTCCTCGTCCCCGGCCCGCACTTCGCGCCTCACGCGCGCTGCGCGGCTCCTGCGGCTCTTGAGCTCGGCCACCCGCACGATGTCGTCGAAGGCCATCCACAGCGCGAGCCAGCGCGCCATCTCGTGGGTGATGGCGTACCCGTGGGCACCGGCCGGGTCGGCCGCGCGCTCGGCCGCCAGCACCTGCTGCAGCCGCTCGATGTAAAGCTGGGCATAGGAAGCGTCCTGGTAGTCGAGCACGCGGGCGTAGCCCAGCGCCAGCAGCCCCTGCACCTGCGGAGGGAACCGTTGCGCGACTGCATGCGGCAGGGCGTGGGGAGCGGGTTCGTCCTGCGCGGTGGTGGCGAGCAGCCGGCTCACCATCGCGGCCTGCTCGCGCGGCGCGCGCACCGTCTCGAAGGCCTGCGCGAAGCCGCGAAGGCTGGCCGCTGCCATCTTGCTTGCCTTCTCGGGCGCGGTCCCTGCGCGCACCACGTGCTCGTAGGCTTCGCGCGGGAAGGGAAACAGCCCACTGCCCGCGACCGCACCCAGCATCACGGCGCTGACCACCGTGCCGGCCTCGCGTGCCACCGTTGCCATGTCGAACACGTGGTGCTCGCGGCTGAAGGCCTTGACCACGTCCAGCAGCCGCTCGCTGTCGGCGCGTCCGTCGCCCAGCGTCATGCGCTCCGCGGTCGTCAGCGTTCGGCCCGAGGAGCTGATGACGAGAGTGCGGCCCGGCGCGCTCATGCCGTTGCCGATCTGGCGAGCCGTCTCGAGCAGCTCGGACGAGACGATCGCATCCAGCGTTCCCGGCACCGGGCTCAGGCTGAACACCGGCCGCCGCCCGCCGAGTTCGGCCACCGGCACCGGAAACACCTCGATGTAGTAAGTGGTGGCCCCGGTGCGTTGCGCGACCCCGGGAATGGACGTGCTCTGGGCGGCATAGCCGGCGTGCCGAGCCGTCTCGACCAGCCATTCGGTGAGCACCCCTCCCCCTTCGCCGCCGAGCGCGCAGACCAGCAGGGTGATCGGTTGTGTCGTATGGATATTCATCGTGTCAGCAAATCATTTGGTGGGACAGCATCCGCGGAGCCGCGGGTGCCTTCGCAGAGGTCTCGGGAAGCCTCACGCAGGCTGCAACGCGCGCACCACTGCCGAGCGCAGCGAATGCATCAGCCGCTCGTGCCACTTGGGGTTCTGCACCACCTCGGCACGGTAGAAGCTGGGACACAAGGTGGCTGCGTGCGCGTTGGCGCCGCACAGCCCGCAGCCCACGCAGCCGTCGATCACCACCGCGACCGGGTCGACCTTCAGCGGGTCCGGGTTGTCCTTGATGGTGAGCGTGGGACAGCCCGACAGCCGGATGCAGGCGTGGTCGCCGTTGCATACATCCTCGTCCACGCCGTACTTTACCCGCACCACGCGCTGGCCCTTCTTCAGCAGGCCGGCAATCCACGGCTTGATGCGGCGCTGGCGCTCCAGCTGGCATTCGCCCTCCGCGACGATCACCTTGAGCCCGTTGAAGTCGGTCGTGAAGGCCTCGTTGAGCGTGGTGCGCATCGTGTCGACGTGGTAGGTGTGCACGGTGCGCAGCCACTGCACGCCCAGGCCCTTCAGCGTCGATTCGATGGTGTTGTTCTTGTCGACCAGGCTCTGCTGCTTGTCGACCGCGCGTTCCTTCACCTCGTCGTCGGGCGTGGAGATGATGTCCTGCGTGCCGGTGGCCGAGGTGTAGCCGTTCTTGAAGATCAGCAGCACCGCGTCGTCGCCATTGAACAGCGCGCTCTGCACGCCGGTGAGCAGCCCGTTGTGCCAGAAGCCGCCGTCGCCCATGATCGACAGGGCCCGGCGCTGCATCATCGGGGACACGCCCGCGCGGCTCGCCAGGCTCATGCCGTAGCCCAGGATCGAATGGCCCATCGAGAAGGGCTCGAAGGTGCCGAAGGCATGGCAGCCGATGTCGGCCGCGATGTGCACCGGCCCGCTGTCCTGCTGCGCCAGCTTGAGCGCCGCGAACACCGGACGCTCGGGGCAGCCGATGCAGAAGCTCGGCGGGCGCGCGGGCAGCGGCGCGTCCAGCTTGGCCGCCACCGCGGCGCGGCGCTCGCGGTTGCCGGTGAGCCAGGCCTGGGCCGAGTCGTGCCCGTGCTGCGGCAGGTAGCGCTGCGCGAACTGTGCCAGGCCGGTGGCCAGCACTTCCACCCCGTACTCGCCCGCCGCAGGCAGGAGGTCGCAGCCGTGCAGCGGCGTCTGGATGTCGCGGCGGCGCAGCAGCGTCGCGATCTCCTGCTCGATGTACTCGGGCTGGCCTTCTTCCACCACCAGCACCGCGCGCTTGCCCACGCAGAAGTCGGCGACCTGCTCGGGCACCAGCGGGTAGGTGACGTTGAGCACCAGCAGCGGAATGTCGGTGGTGCCGAAGGCATCGGCCAGGCCCAGCTGCTGCAGGCTGCGGATCAGCGCGTTGTAGAGGCCGCCCTGCACGATCAGGCCCAGGTCCCCGTGCTTGCCGGGGATCAGCTCGTTCAAGCCCTGTTCGGCGATGTAGCGCCGCGCCGCGGGAATGCGCTCCTCGCCCTTCAGCTTCTCATGGCGGAAGGTCACGGGCGGATGCGCGAGCCGCATGTAGTCGAAGCCGGCCGGCTCCTCCATCAGCGCGCGCGTGGAGACCGCGGGTGGCAGGTTGTCCCGGCACTCGAAGCTGCCGCGCACATGGCAGGTGCGGATGCGCAGCTCCATCATGCAGGGCATGTTGGAGGTCTCGGACAGGCGGAAGCCGTGTTCGACCATGTCGACCATGCGGCCCAGGTCTGGCCGTGGGTCGAGCAGGCACATGCCGGACTTCAGCGCATAGGCATGCGTGCGCTCCTGGATCACGCTGGCGCCTTCGCCGTAATCCTCGCCCACGACGATCAGCACGCCTCCCTTGACGCCGGGAGACGAAAGGTTGGACAGCGCATCGGCTGCCACGTTGGTGCCAACGATGGACTTCCAGGTCACCGCGCCGCGCAGCGGGTAATGGATGGAGGCGCCGAGCATGGCCGCGGCCGAAGCCTCGTTGGAGCACGCCTCCACGTGCACGCCGAGCTCGTCCATGTAGGGCTTGGCCTGCACCATCACGTCGAGCAGGTGCGACACGGGAGCGCCCTGGTAACCGCCCACGTAAGCCACGCCCGACTGCAGCAGGCCCTTGGTGATGGCGAGGATGCCCTCGCCGTGAAAGGTGTCGCCGGCGCCGAGGCGCAGCGCCTCGATCTCCTTGCTGAATGAAACTTCCAAAACGCTTCTCTTTCTCTGTTTGATTCGTGGGGAGGGCTGGCCGGGGACAAGGGCCGGCAATTCAGACCTCCTGAGGACCGTGCGCGACCGGGCCGCTGCGACGCCGGCTGGCAGTGTGCGAGCCGCCGCACCAGGCATCAATAAAATATTCGTGCTATCCGATATGAATGCTATGCATATAGACGCCATCGACCTTAACCTGCTGCGTCTCTTCGACGCCGTCTATCGCGCCCGCAGCGTGAGCCGCGCGGCCGACGCGCTGGGCCTCACCCAGCCGGCGGCCAGCCATGGCCTGGGCCGCTTGCGGCTGCTGCTGAAGGACGCGCTTTTCACCCGCGCGCCGGGCGGTGTCGCACCCACCCCGCGCGCCGAGCGGCTCGCAACCGCCGTCCAGTCGGCGCTGGGCACGCTGGAGGAGGCGCTCAATGAATCCGACCGTTTTGACCCTGCTGCGTCGCGCAAGACCTTTCGCATCCACATGAGCGACATCGGCGAGAGCCGCTTCCTCCCGGCGCTGATGGCGCGCCTGGGCGCGCTGGCCCCCGGCGTGCGGCTGGAGACCCTGCCCTTCGCGCCCAACGAGGTCGCGCCGGCGCTCGACAGCGGCCGCGTCGACTTCGCTTTCGGATTCCTGCCCAAGGTGCGCGACACGCAGCGCATCCTGCTGTTGAAGGACCGCTACATCGTGCTGCTGCGCACGGGCCACCCCTTCTCGCGCGGGCGACGCAGCGGCCAAGCCCTGCTGGAGTCGCTGCAAAAGCTCGAGTACGTGGCGGTGCGCACGCACGCCGAGACCCTGCGCATCCTGCAACTGCTCAACCTGGAGGACAGGGTGCGCCTCACCACCGAGCACTTCATGGTGCTGCCGGCCATCGTGCGCGCCACCGACCTGGCGGTGGTGATGCCACGCGACATCGCGCGCGGCTTCGCCGAGGAGGGCGGCTACACGATCGTCGAGCCGGCCTTTCCGCTGCGCGACTTCGCGGTCTCGCTGCACTGGAGCAAGCGATTCGAGGCAGACCCTGCCAACACCTGGCTGCGGGGAGTGATCAGGGAGCTGTTCTCGGAATAGGCTGTACCGACGTTCTATATCGCTTGTGCAGTCCCAAAGACGGTCGCGCGGGATAACAATCGACGCTGCTTCATCGGTTGATCACCGGGTTCAGTCATGCCAGCTGGCGGCAGGGAGTACGTCTTGCGGCTCACCAAGGTTTTGTTCAGGTTGGTCCTGTCGGTCGCGGCTTTGCTCGTGTTGTCGCCGGCGTGGGCGCAGTCCGCCAGCATCGTCGGCATCGTCGAAGGCGGCGCCACGCTGATCCGCCAGACCACGCGCTACACGCTTGCCGAAGGCGTGGCCTTGAACGAGCAGGACATCATCGAGACCGGCCCGGGCGCCTTCGTCCAGATCGAGCTTCCGGGGCCCGTGCTCGTGGGCCTCGGCGAATCAACGCGCCTGATGCTGCGCCCGCGCGTGGGCAAGGGGCTCGCGGCGACGCCGTTGTACCTGCTCCAGGGCTGGGTCAAGACCAGCAGCGGCGGCGCCTTCGGCTATGCAAGCCCCGCCTTCGAGATCGCGACCCAGGCCGCCAGCACGGTGGTCTACACGAACGGTGCGCAGTACGAGGTGTTCGTCGAAAGCGGCACGGCCAAACTGACGCTACGGGACAGCCCCCCTTCGACCTCGCAACTGTCCGGCGGAGATTTCGCGCAACGGCGCGAGGGCGCCACGCCGACGGTGGCGCGGCGCGCACCGCCCGAGTTCCTTGCCAGGGTGCCGCGCCAGTTCCGCGACCGCCTGCCCGCGCGCGGCGAGCAGTTTGCAAAGCGCCCGGTTGCACCGAAGCCCGTCGGCGAGATCGCCTACTCCGATATAGCCGCCTGGCTGCACACCGAGGCGGCCTTGCGTCTTCCGCTGCTGCCGCTTTGGCGCCCGCGGGCTGCGGCTGATCCGGCCTTCCGCGCTGCGGCCAAGGCGGAGCTGCCGCGGCACCCCGAGTGGGAGCCCTACGCAGACCCCGAAGGCTATGCGCGGCGCATGGCCGAAGAGGCCGAGCGCCGCCGCGCCCGGGAGGCGGAGCGCCGGCGCGCCCGAGAAGCTGCCGCCGCCGCAGCAGCAGCAGCAGCGGCAGCGGCAGCAGCAGGGTCCAGCGGCGGGGCGGGCAAACCCTGATGAACCATCGCGCGCTCTGCTGCAACTCAAGCGTCACGGACAGCCAGGACTGGAGAACCTCATGCGCCTTCTATTCAAGTTCAATCTGATCTTCCTGGTGGTCTTCATCGCGGGGGTCATCGGTGCCGGCAAGGTGTCCTACGACCTGCTGCAAAGCAACGCCAAGGAGGAGGTGCTCAACCACGCGCGCCTGACGATCGAAAAGGCCTCGGCGGTGCGCACCTACACCAACGACCAGATCCGACCGCTGCTCGAGACGCAGATGAAGTACACCTTCCTGCCCCAGACGGTGCCGGCCTATTCCGCGACCGAAGTGCTGGCGACGCTGGCCAAGAGCTTCCCCGACTACACCTACAAGGAAGCGACCCTGAACCCGACCAACCCGCGCGATCGGGCTGCCGACTGGGAAGCCGACATCGTGAACCGCTTCCGCACCCAGGGCGACAAGAAGGAGTTTGTCGGCGAGCGTGAGTCGGGCACCGGGCGTTCGCTCTACATCGCGCGCCCGCTGCGCATCACCAATGCCGCCTGCCTGGCCTGCCACAGCACCGTCGAGGCGGCGCCGCGAACGCTGATCGACAAGTACGGCCCGGCCAACGGCTTCGGCTGGCAGCTGAACGAGGTGATCGGCGCGCAGGTGGTGTCGGTGCCCATGGCCGTGCCGCTGGCGCGTGCCGAGCAGGCGTTCAAGGTGTTCATGGCTTCGCTGATAGGGATCTTCGTCGCCATCGGCATCGTGTTGAACCTGATGCTCTACCTGCTTGTCATCCGGCCGGTGACGGGGCTGTCGAAGCTGGCCAACCGCGTCAGCCTCGGCGAGCTCGACGCGCCGGAATTCAAGACGCATGGCCGTGACGAGATCGGCATGCTGGCCCAATCGTTCGCGCGCATGCGCCACAGCCTCGACCACGCCATCAAAATGCTCGAGACCTGAGGCCAACCGCTGCAATGTCCGCACCCATCCCTTCCCATGTCGGTCCATACCCCATCCGCGGCGTGGTCGGCTCGGGCGCGATGGGGATGGTGTACCTGGCGCACGACCCGGCCATCGACCGGCCCGTGGCCATCAAGACGATCCACCGCCGCCTGCTCGAATCGAGCGACGACGATCCGAGCGTGGTTGCCCGATTCCGCGTGGAGGCCAAGGCGGCAGGGCGCCTGACCCACCGCAACATCGTGCCGGTGTACCAGTTCGGCGAAGACACCGACTGCGCCTACATCGTGATGGAATACGTCGCCGGGCGAAACCTGCGCGACTACATCCATGCGCCGCGCAAGCTTGACGTGCCGCAGGTGCTCTGCCTCATGCTGCAACTGCTCGATGGCCTGCACTACGCCCACGAGCGCGGCATCGTGCACCGCGACATCAAGCCGGCGAACCTGCTGGTTGCCGACGACGGTCGACTCAAGATCACCGATTTCGGTATCGCGCGGACCGAGTCATCGAACCTCACCCGCGGCACTTCCGTCATCGGATCTCCCGGCTACATCGCTCCCGAGCAATACACCAACAGCGACGTCGACCGGCGCGTGGACGTGTTCTCGGCAGGCGTGCTGCTCTACCAGATGCTCAGCGGGGCGACACCCTTCGTCGGCACGGACGAAGCGATCATGTACAAGATCGTCTACGAGCCGCACAAGCCGTTGAGCGAAGTGACGAACGACCCCACGCTCGAGCCTATCGATGCGGTGCTCGACCGGGCGCTGGCGAAGGACCCGGCGCAGCGCTATGCGAGCGCTTTGGCGATGAGGACCGCGCTGCAGGCGCTCGCCACCGAGGCCGTGCCGGATGTGCTCCCACCGGCCGTCCTGCTCGCGCCCAGGCTCAAGGGCGTCGACCCGACGCCGGCCGCAGGCAAGGAGCGCGACCCGTCGACGCCCTCCAAGTCCGGGGCTGCATCGGCCCCGCCGGCCATCGACCCGGCGACCACGCCCCTGACGCCCTCGAAGCCGATGCCCGTCACCGGCCCGCCTTCGGTCCCCGTGCCCACTGGATGGGACAGTGCGGCGCTGGCCGATGTGGAGCGCGAGCTGGCCCAGCATGTCGGTCCGGTGGCGCGCGTGCTGGTGCGGCGCGCCGCGCGCGGATTGACCTCGCTCGGCGCCGTCCGCCAGGCGGTCGCCGGCGCGATCGACGATTTCGAAGCGCGCGAGCGTTTCCTGGCGAAGGGCGGTGCGCCGCCCACCCGGACCGGAACGGGGCTCCCGTCGGCGGGCACGCAATCGAGGTCCACCCACGCAGGGGGCGAGGCGCCCGTTGGCGCGCCGCTTCGCGATGGGGACGTCGACAAGGCGGCCACCGCGCTCCTGTCCTCGCTCGGACCCATCGCGCGTGTCGTCGCCAAGCGCTGCGCCGCGAAATCGCAAACCCGCGAGCAGTTTGTTGCCCAGGTGGTCGAGCAGCTCACGCCGGGCATGGATGCCCGGCGTGTGCAAGCCGACCTGTGGCGAGCCTTCGGCTGAATGCCGTGATCGCGCTGCGTGTCACGCGCCGCCCCGGCGCCATCGAACCCGATGCGACGGCGCTTGCGATGCCGCCCGAAGGCCTCACGATCGGCCGCTCCGTTGATTGCGCACTGGTGCTGTCCGACCCATTGCGCCTGGTCTCGCGCCAGCACGCGCAAGTGATTGCAGTCGGCCAGGCCGCCCGCGTGCGCTGCATCAGCAGCAGTGCGCCCTTGTGGGTCAACGGCATGCAGCTCGATCCGGGCAGCGAGCGCGCGCTGATCGTGGGCGACCGCCTGCGCATCGGCGGGTTCGAAATCGCGGTCGAGCCCGCGGCAGCGACGGCGGCGCAGCGCTCGCGCCTGGACCGCTGGTTCGACCTGGAAGATGCGCCCGATCCGCTCGCGGCCGAATCCCCGTTGCCCGCCCTTGCGGCTTCGCCGGAGGCGGAGCCGGCGACACCCAGCGCGGTGGTGTCGTGGCAGACCAGCCGGCACGTCGTGCGCACCGGCGCGCCGATGCAGCCCAGCGCGCACCCAATGCCGCCGGCACCGGTACCCGCAGCCGATGCAGCCGATGCAGCTGATGCAGCTGATGCAGCCGATTTGACGGCACCCACACCTCTTTCGGAAGCGCCGCCGCCGCCCGCTGCCAGGCGAGGCGATCGCCGGCCCGCAGACCTGCCGCCCGAGCTGCACGAGCTCGCAGCGGCCTTCTGCCGCGGCGCCGGGTTGGGCCCCGAGGCTGCGCCGCTCACGCCGCAATGGATGGAACACCTCGGCGCCTTGCTGCGGGCCACGGCAGAGGGCACGCTCGCGCTGCTGCAAAGCCGCGCCATCACCAAGCGCCAGATGCGCGCCGAGGGCACGCGCATCGCGCCGCGCCAGAACAATCCGTTGAAGTTCTCGCCCGATGCGACCGAAGCGCTGAGTCGAATGCTGCAGCGCGAGGCGAGCCCCGGCTTCCTCGACCCGGTGGCGGCGCTGCACGACGCGCATCGCGACCTGCTGGTCCACCAGGTCGCGATGGTGGCCGGCATGCGGGCGGCGGTGTTCGAGCTCTTCTCTCGGCTGGGCCCCGAGGCGGCTGAAAACGGGGAGGGGCCGGCGCACGGCATTTCGCGCCTTTCCTTGGTTCGTGCCGCAGCGCTCTGGCATCGCCATCGCATGCAGCACGCCCAGTTGCTCGAGCACCTGGACGATGACTTCCAGACCATCTTCGGACGCGAATTCCTGCGCGCCTACGAGGCCCAGTCGCGCCTGAATGCCGATGCTGGCACCGACGCCAACCGCGACATTGCCGGCAACCCGGGCCCCACTTCGACGGAGGCGCCATGGCCGGGCGCGCGCTGACCGTTTCCGTCGCCGCCCTGTCGCACACGGGGCAGCGCGAGTGCAACGAGGACGCCTTCGGCTATTGGGAAGGCGCGGGTTCGCTCGTCGCCGTCCTGTGCGATGGCGCAGGGGGCCATGGCGGCGGCCAGACGGCATCGCGCGCGGCGGTGACGCATGTGCTGGAAGCCTTCGCGCTTCACCCCGAAGTCAGCCTGAACGCGCTGCAATGGCTGGTCCAGGGCGCCAACGACGCCGTCGTCGCACAGCAGGTCGGCGGCACCCTCACGGCCGACATGCGCACCACCATCGTGGTGCTGCTGCTCGATCTCCACAGCGGCGCGGCGCTCTGGGCCCACGTCGGCGACTCGCGCCTGTACCGCTGGCGCGATGCCCGGTTGCTCGGGCGCACGCGGGACCAGAGCCTTGAACAGCGCTTGCGCGACGCGGGCCTGAGTGCGGCCGGCGCCAGGTCGGGGCAGCTGACGTCGGCGCTCGGCTCGCCCGAAGGCTTCGACTTCGAGACCCTCGAAGCCCCGCAGATGCTCGCGTCCGGCGATGCGCTGCTGCTGTGCACCGACGGCCTCTGGTCGGCCTTCGACGAGCAGGCGATGGCGTGCAGCTTGCTCGGCTGCAGCGGCGTGCAAGCCTGGCTGGATCGCCTGGAGGCGGGCGTGCAGCAAGCCGGACGCAGCGACCAGGACAACTATTCGGCGCTCGCGGTCTGGTGCGCGGCGGGTTGAACCGGAATTTTTTCGAGGATCGCGGACACATTCGAGAGCGTGTGAGATTGGCAACTCGCGTGTATGGCGCGAGCAGGTAACCATCGCGCGACAAAAAGCGAGTTTTGGTTTCTTGCGCTTCGACTACAGTCCGCCGCATCCAAAAAAAAGGGAGCTTCCCCAGTGAATAAAAAGACCGCTGCATTGCCAGCGCACGCATCGACATCGCGCGCAGCGATGCCCTTCGATCGCCAATCCGATCGCCATGTTTCGGCTCGATTCTTGAGCCGCACAGTCTTCGCCGCTTGCCTGTGCGCCGCCGCGCTCGCAGGCGTTCCCGCGCAGGCGGGTTCCGTGAGCTACACCTACGACGCCCTGGGCCGCCTGGCCAGTACCGTCTACAGCGACGGCACCTCCACCACCACCATCACCTACAGCTACGACGCCGCAGGTAATCGAACTTCGGTCGCGGCCACCTCGTCGTAGCCCGCCGGTTCCCGCTGCACGCCCAGCGTGTGCAGCCAGTTCTCCAATAAAAAAACTCAGGGAGTTCCCATGTCCAAGCTCGCGCGCGCGTGCGCCGTTGCCGTGGCCGTTGCCACGTCGCTTGCAGGCGGTATTGCTGCCGCACAGATCCAGAGCGGCGTTGCACGCAAGGCTGCACCTCCATCCATCGCTCTCGGCGTTCCCGTTGCCAAGTCGGGTGTCAGCCTGCGCTCCTCTTCCAGCAGCACGTCAGGCGCTGGCAGTCCACTGAGCTTCACCAGCGGCCAGCCCGCGCTGCGCTACCAGGCAATCGACCTGCCCAGCACCAAGGACCCGGTGCGGCGCGAGGCCGTCAAGGACGGTGCCAAGGAGGCCAACGTCTCGGCCCGCGGGGCAGGCGCTACCGGCACCCGCAGCACCCCCGGCACCCCCGGTCAATTCGCTCCCGCCCCTGGCGTCCTTCGCGCCAACATGCCTCCGGTCCGCTTCGCCGACGCGCAAAGCATCCTGAAGGCCCGAGTCCTTCCGGCCAACGTCAATCAGGGCGTCACCGCGGCGCCCGCGATCAAGAGCGCCAAGACGTCGACGTCGACCTCCGCCTCCACCTCCACCTCCACCTCCTTCACCAAGATCGCCGGCGACGCCGCCGCCTCCGGCCCCGCCTCCATCGCCGAGCTCGCGCGGTCCCTGCGCAACCACCCCGACCTCATCTACCAGTACATCCGCAACAACATCGAGTACTACCCCACCTTCGGCCTCCAGAAGGGCGCCCTCGGCGCAGTCCTCGACAACCAGGCCACCGCCCACGACCAGGCCACCTTGATGGTCGAGCTCCTGCGCGCCTCCGGCCTGGAGGCCAACTACGTGCGCGGCATCGCCAAGCTCAGCGCCGCCCAGCTCGCCGAGTGGTGGGGCGTCAACACCGCCAACGCCTGCGGTGTCCTCTCGCTGCTCGGCCAGGCCCAGATCCCCGTCTACGAGATCAACGCCACCACCGCCGGCACCTGCCCCGGCACCGTGGCCGCATTGACCGACGTCTCCATCGAGCACGTCTGGGTCAAGACCAGGATCAACGGCAGCTGGTACGTCTTCGACCCCAGCTACAAGCCCCACACCTTCAAGAGCGGCATCGACCTCGCCAGCGCCGCCACCACCGGCTACGACGCCGCCAACTACCTGTCATCTGCCCAGAGCGGCGCCACCGTCGCGGCCGACTACGTCCAGAACCTCAACCGCACCAACATCCGCAACAACCTCGCCACCTACGCCACCCAGCTGGCCGGCTACCTGCGCGCCAACAAACCCGCCGCCACCCTGGACGACGTCCTCGGCGGCAAGGCCATCACCCCCTTCTACGGCGCCTTGCGCCAGACCGCGCTGCCCTACCAGAACACCGCCTGGGGCAGCGAGGAGCTCGCCGAGCTCCCCGGCTACATGAAGCCCACCCTGCGCGTGCAGTACCAGGGCATCGACCAGACCTACACCTCCGACGCCATCTACGGCAAACGCCTGAGCATCACCTACAACGGCGCCAACCAGCCCGTCCTCAAGCTCGACGGCCTTGCGGTCGGCGCTCCCGGTACCGCAGTGACCCCCGGCACCTCCGCCCCCATCACCTTCACCGTCACCCACAACGCCTACGTCTCCACCTGGGCCAACCACAGCTTCACCCAGAGGATCAGAGGCGGCGGCACCAACACCTTCCTCATCGCCAACGGCTGGGGCCCCGCCGGCCGCGGCCCTGCCGAGAACTACCGCAGGACGCTCAGCGACCTCAAGGCCTCCGGCGCCGCCGACGCCTCCGAACCCTTGCTGGGCAGCACCCTGGGCGTCATCGGCGCCCAGTGGATCGCCCAGAACACCCACGCCGGCACCCTCACCGAGCGCATCGCCGACACCACCCTCTTGCACCAGCACCAGGTCGGCATCGTCGGCTACACCGGCAGCGCCTACGTCGACCTCCCCAGCAACGTCCTGGCCGTGGCCAACCTCGCGGGCAACCTCGACAAGGAGAGTGCCGCCTTCGCCAACTGGGCCATGCACCTGAGCATCCTGGAGTCCACCGCCGTGCAGCAGACCACCGGCGTGCCGGCCGTCTCCACCGTCAAGCTCATCGACCTCGCTTCTGCCAGTGGCCAGCGCATCTACAACGCCACCTCCGCCAACTACGCCAGCGCCGTTCAACCCAACCTGGTCAACTGCGGGGCGCACCTCGGCAACTTCAGCAGCTACCTCGCCTCCGGCCTGCGCCTGATCCTGCCCGCGCGCTGCGACATCGCCGAGAACAGCTGGGCGGGGGCCGGCTACTTCACCGTCGGCTCCGGGTTGTACCTGGGCTCCGTCATCAGCGATGGGCTGTCCGGTGGTTACGGCACCCAGCCGCAGGCCGCCGTCTTCGCCAACACCATCGTCGGTGCTGCCATGCCTTCGCCGCCCACCGTCGAGAACTACTCCGGCTCCGCCTACGGCGACCCCATCGACATGGTGCAGGGCCACTTCCTCTACAACCACGAGGACCTCAACGTCGGCATCGGCAGCTTCCCCCAGAGCCTGGGCTTCCAGCGCCTGTACAGCTCCGGCCTGCGCAACCAGAACGGCCCGTTGGGCAAGGGCTGGACCCACAACTTCAACGCCACCGCGGCCGTCAACTCCGATGGCTTCCAGGCCATGGGCGAGGACTCTGCCCTGGATGCCGTGGGCACCCTCGTCGAGCACAAGGCCTCCTTCGACCTCCTGATGGACCCGGCGCGCCCGCTCGCCAAGCTCGTCACCGCCACCCTCGGCCAGCGCTGGTTCGGCGACCAGCTCATCGACAACACCGTCGTCGTCACCCAGGGCCTCAACGGCGAAGTCTTCGTCAAGCTGCCCGACGGCAGCTACAACCCGCCGCCAGGCAAGCCCATCAAGCTCAGCAGGAACGCCGCGGACAACACCTACAGCTATGAGGCCCTCAACCGCGCCGTCCTCAAGTTCAACACCGCCGGCAAGGCCGAAACCTACACCGAGCCCAGCGGCATCCAGGCCAGGTTCACCTACTCGGGCAGCGACCTCACCCAGGTGCAGAACAGCCTGGGCCGCACCCTCAGCTTCACCAACGCCAGCGGGCGCATCACCCAGGTGAGCGACGGAACGCGCTCCGTCAGCTACGGCTACGACACCAACGCGAACCTCAAGACCTTCACCAACACCCTGAGCCAGGCCACCACCTTCGCCTACGGCCTGCCCGGCCAGATGACGAGCCTGTACTACCCGAGCTTCCCCACGGTGGCGGCCGCCACCAACGTCTACGACAGCCTGGGCCGCGTCAAGACCCAGACCAACGCGCGCGGCAAGACCTACGAATACTTCTTCGCCGGCTCGCGCACCGAGGAGGTCGGCCCGGGCGGCACTGCGCGCACCAACTACATCGACGCCCAGGGCAACACCGTCCAGTCCAGCACGCCCGCGGGCAACTGGACCACCAACACCTACGACGGCCAGTCGCGCCTCATCCGCAAGCAATTCCCCGAGGGCAACGCCACCGAGTACGCCTACGACGACGCCCCCTGCGCCGTGGCCCCCGCCAAGCGCTGCACGCACAACGTCAAGACCCTCACCAGCATCGCCAAGCCCGGCAGCGGCCTGGCCAACCGCGTGCAGAGCTTCACTTACGAGAGCGCCTTCAACCAGGTGGCCAGCGCCACCGATGCCCGAGGCAAGACCACCAGCTACAGCTACATGCTGGGTCTACCGCTGACCATCACCGCGCCGGCCGATGCTGCCGGTGCGTCGCCGCAGACCACCTACGCCTACAGCGCCTTCACGCCCAGCGGCTTCACGACCTTCTACCTGCCGAGCTCGAAGACCGTCAAGACCAGTTCCAGCAGCACGGTGCTGACCGCCACCACCTACAACGCCGCCAACAAGTACGTGCCGCAGACCAGCACGGTCGACAGTGGCGCCGGCAAGCTCAACCTGACGAGCACCTTCACCTACGACGCCGTCGGCAACCTCACCGGCATCGATGGGCCGCGCACCGATGTCGCTGACACCATCGCCACCACCTACGACGCCGAGCGCCGGCCCACGCAGGTCACCGATGCGATGGGCAAGCAGACGCGCACGGCCTATGACGCGGATGGCCGTGCGGTCCAGAGCGCAGCGCAGCAGGGCGCCCAATGGCTCGTGAGCTGCAGCCGCTACAGCGAGACCGGCAAGCTCACCCGGGCCTGGGGCCCGGGCGTCACCGCCGCGGCCACCAGCTGTCCCACCGAGGCGGCGCCAACGCCCATCGCCGACACCGCCTACGACGACCTGGATCGGCCCTTCCGGGCCACGCAATACCTCCCCGCAGTCGACGGCGGCAACCGCGTCACCGAGACCGCCTACAACCTCGACGACAGCGTGCGGGCCGTCAACAAGGCCGTGGGCACCAGCCTGGCCCAGGCCTACGTCAGCTACACCTACACGCCCAACGGCAATGTCGATTCGGTCAAGGACGCCAAGAACAACCTCACCGTCCACACCTACGACGGCTTCGATCGCCTGGCGCGTACCTACTACCCGTTGCCTAACCAGCCGCTCTATGCCAATGCGAACGACTACGAGGAGAACGCGTACGACGCCAACGGCAACGTCACGAGCCTGCGCAGGCGCAATGGCCAGACCATCACCCAGGGCTGGGACAACCTCAACCGCCTGACCGCCCGGTCCTATCCGAACACGGCGGACAACGTCCAGTTCGGCTACGACCTTCGTGGCTTGAGAACTGCCGCCCAGTTCGCCAATGGCAGCCATGCCATCAGCTACGCCTGGGACAACGCCGGGCGTCTCACGAGCACCACCGCAGGCGGCAAGACCCTCAGCCACCAGTACGACGCCGCCGGCAACCGAATCCGCAGCACCTGGCCCGACGCGTTCTACACGAGCACCAGCTACGACGCCCTCAACCGGCCGAGCGTCATCCAGGAGAACGGCAGCGTCAACCTCGCCAGCTACGCCTACGACGACCTCGGCCGGCGCACCACCGTGACGCTGGGCAACGGCACCACCGTGCAGCGTGCCTATGACAACCAGGGCGCCTTGGCCACGCTGAAGAACTTCCTGGCCTCACCATCGCAGGAGGTGCAGTACGCGTATACGCGCAACCAGCTCAGAGAACTCAAGAGCGTTGCCTGGACCAACAACCTGTACCAGTGGAGCGGAGCCACACCGGGCACGAAGAGCTACACCAGCAACGGGCTGAACCAGTACACCGCCGCTGCAGGCGCAGCGCAGAGCTACGACGCCAACGGCAACCTCACGGGCGACGGCATCTGGAGCTACGGCTACGACCTGGACAACCGGCTGAAGACGGCGAGCAAGACGGGCACCGCGGCGACCCTGAGCTATGACGCCGAAGGAAGGCTCAGGCAGACGGTGATCGGGGCCAGCACGACGAACCTGCTGTACGACGCCGCGAACCTGATTGCCGAGTACGACGCGGCGGGCACGACGCTGCAAAGGCGCTATGTGCATGGACCGGGCACCGACGAGCCGATCGTCTGGTACGAGGGCGCAGGCACCACTGCGAAGAACTGGTTCTATGCGGACCACCTGGGCAGCATCGTGGCCACGGCCAATGCAACCGGGGCCTCCACGGGCATCTACAGCTATGGGCCCTACGGCGAGCCGAACACCACGACGGGCCCGAGGTTCCGCTACACCGGCCAGCAGCTCCTCGGTGATCTGGGGCTGTACCACTACAAGGCGCGCTTCTACTCGCCGAGCCTGGGGAGGTTCCTGCAGACGGACCCGATTGGCTACAAGGACGATGTGAACCTGTATGCGTATGTGGGGAACAACCCGGCGAACAGGACAGACCCTTCGGGGTTGATCGCCAGCCAGGCTGCGGCGCTGGCTGCAGGTGTTGGCGGTGCGTCCGCATTTCCTGTTGCTCCACAGTCCAACGTGCAAGGCACTTCTCTTGGAAACTGGATCGACAATTCGCCAATCTACGATATGCCGCTTGAGGGGGTCTATCCTGAGCAATATCTGGTTGGCGGACTTGGGCTACTAAGAGGAGCGGGACAGACGCTTGCGAAGGGAGTAGGTACCGCAACGGCACAAGAAGTACGGCTTACGATCGAGCAGGCCAAGAATATCGCTCGGTTTGAAAAGAAGCTGCCAGCGAATGCAAAGGACGGCGTAGGCGTGAGGCCACTTCCCAACGAGGGGGTCGCTGTTCAAGCGACCTCCCCTGGCCGAGTGCCTGGGTCATCAGCCGTCTACGAAAAGCAAATAGATGCTGCGGGAACCACTGTCCAGTACTCGAAGACAACCTACGATCCTGCTGGCAACATCGTGCACGTCAAGGACAAGATCAATGGAGGAGTGTTCCCATGAAGATGGATGAAAAAAAGCGCCTTTCTCTCGTGCACGACCTACTTGAAATGACAGCGCCACTGGCGAAAATTGTTCGCGAACTCTCTACGATGACTTGGGACTACGAAGGCGAAGGCATCGAGATGACAACAGGTCATCTGGCCGGCGCGTTGCAGCGGTATCTGCGGGATGAGGTGTCGACAGCTGAAATTGAGCTATGGGCGAACCAAATCGAAGGACGAGATGATGTCCGGTTTGAAGCTTGCTCGGAGTCAGTGATCGAGGAAGTTCTCCACGAGCTTGCCAATCCGCTACTTACCCAACCATTCGACCGCATCCGAGCAGCACAACTCCTAAGCAGTTTGTCTGGTTCTGCATAATTCCTTCAGTTGCATTCGAAGACAACGAACAAGACTTGGCTGGTGCAGCCCTGCGTTAGGGCGTGACACCACCACCAAGAACTGGCTGTGCGCCCATCAATACGGCGGCTACTCGACATACTTCCCTCTTATTGAAAAGCAAATCGCTACTTGCAAAGTTAGTGATGTCCGATGGCGGCATGGGCAGCGTGAAATTCATTGCCCGACCTCCGCACCGCGGACAGCATCCCTTCGGCGTTGAAGGAAGGATGCTTGACAGTGACGGCACCAAATTGTCTGTGCTGCTTCACGCCGACGAGAACGGCCGTTTGCTTGAACTGGAATTCATACGCTGGGATTCGGGCGATCTTCTCGGGCCGCGTTGGGAAACGCTCAGTTTGCGGTAGTCCATTGCTCAACGGGACGTGCTCACGCCCAGTTCCTGCATCACTCTATACCCCGTGCAAACCCACGACGAGACTTTCTCTGTTCTTGGTCGTCTTTACTTCTATTCTGTCCGGCTGCGCAATCAAATCCCAGAGATATTCGATAGCAGGTTCGGAATTCCTGAGCTACGAACAAGCTGTAGCAGCCCTTGTGAAGGAGCCCCCGCCGGGTACGGATGCACGTGGACTGGACCAGCCGACCTGAATCCAGCACGCCGTGCCATACCCATACCCATACCCCAGCGAAGCAAAGCGAGCAGGCATTGAAGGAAGAGTCATGGTCGGAATCGAAGTTGACGAGCGTGGAAATGTTGCGAGCACGACGATCATCGGCGAGTCCCCCAAGGTGCTGGCAGACGCGGCCGTCGCCACTCTCAAGCAATGGAAATTCCGACCTCACACGTATCGTGGGGTACCGGTCAAGGCGCGGTTTCGTCAGCCAATTACTTTCAAACTGACTCCTCCGGACGACCCGGCACCTTCGCAGTAAGAAAGTCGGACCTGTCCGCTCCTTACGTCTCCCCGCCTTCCATCATTCATGTGCGCGGACCGCGTCGCTTGAGGGCACCGGGGCGGCGCCTGGTGATCAGCCCCTTCCCAGCGGTCAATTGCCGGAAGCAGCCTGAATATCCAACAACTCCAGCACCAGCCCCGGCTCCGGCGGCCAGGCCGCCATCCGGGGAATGCCATCGTGCGCAGCGGCGAGCGGCCACCACAGACTGGCCGGTTGCGGTGGCCAGGGCTCGGCAGGCTGGAAATCCTGGTCGTTGGCGTGCGGAGGCAGGGCGGCGATCGCGGTCTCGAGTGCCTCGGGTCCCTCTGCAGCCGCATCGAGCAGCGAAGCAAGCCGCGTGGCACTTTCGGCCGGCGACACCGGGCTGCCCAAGCGCTCGGCCAGCGTCAGCGGAAAGGCCCGGCCGACGCGATCGTGCGAAGGCACGAGGATGCCGCACCAGATCTCTCCGGGTGCCGGCAGCGCCAGGTAGCGCCACGGCGAGAAGGCGCGAAGGCGTTCGCGCAGCGCGGCGCTGTCGAGCGTGGCCGCGGCAAGGGCCAGGCCCTGCTGCAGCCAGCCGTCCCAGTCGCTGCGCCAGCCTGGCGGCAAGCCGCGGCCGACGAAGTCCCCGCGCGCGGGCAGCTTGCCGTACCAGCACACGCGACGCGACGGCAGCTTCACCATGTTGCTTGCGGGCAGCGGAACCGCGCCAGCTCCTGGAGCGTCCAGACATCGGCCTCGGGCGCGCCGGCGGCGCTCGCCACGACGTCGAGAGTGCGGCTGTCGACCGCGAGGGAAAGGCGCGCCGGCGCCCCGTGCTCGCCTTTCCACTCGCCGCGCAAGAGCACCCGTACCCAGGCGAACGCGCCTTCATGGACCTCGGCGCCGACGCCGCTCGGGCCCGGCGGCAGGATGCGCATGAGCACCTTCTGGGTCGAAGCCGGCCCCGGCCAGACCACCTCCTTCGCGCGCGGCGGGCCGTTTTCGAAGCGCAGCAACTGCCCATCGACATCGACACTGAACTGCAGCAGCTCGGCGTCCATCCGCTGCGGCGTGAGGCGCAGCTTGAGCTCCGGCATCGGCGCACCTCCTGGGAAGAACAGCGCGCCAATAGCCGCCGCACGCTCGAATGCGTCCGGCATGGCAGCGTCGCCGGAAGTGGCGCGGGCCTTCCACGGACGACTCGACGTGTCGACACGTTCGCTCAACTGGTCGCGCCGGAATTCCTCGAAGAGGCCGCCGGGTCCGAAGAGCCGCGCGAAATCGGAGGGCGCCATGTCGCGCAGCGTGGCGGCACCGAAAGGGAAGCGCTCGCGCGTCAACGTGCTGCAGGTCTGCGCGAGTTCTGCGAGCGCGGCGTCGAAGCTTGGCTTGGCGCCGCCGCGCGAGCGCATCAAGGCCCCGAGTCCGCCGTAGACCTTGCGCAGCGCGGCCGGCGCACGGGCGGCCTCGGCGCGCAAGGTCGTGTCGAGCTCGGCGTTGGCGGCTTCATCGCGCTTGGCCGTGGCCAGTTCCTGAAGGCGGTCGAGGGCCTGCGGCCCGGCGCCAGCAGCGTAGTCGCCGAGGGCCCCGAAGCGCGCCCGCAGCGCGGCATCGAAGGCGCCCTCGGCTGCGCCGGCGCCCTGGGGCGTCGCGCTGAACTCGTCGGCCAGGCGTGTCAGCAGGCGGCGCAGCGGCGAATCGGGTGCGGTGAGGGCCAAAGCCTGGCGGGAGGCGCTGTCCGCATCGATGCCGGGCGCCAACGCAAGGGCATCGAGCTGGCGCGACCAGGCCGCGATCACGCGCTGGGCGTGGCGCTTGCCGACCTGCGTCGCAATCTCGTCGCGCCAGGCGCGGTCTTTTTGAAGGCGCCGTACTTCGCTGCCGGAATCGCCGAGCACCCAGTCGGCCTCGTTCGCGAGTTCGTCCAGCGTCGCGTCGAGCGCCGGGACGAGCCGGCGCCGCCAGTCGGTAGCGCTCGAATGTTCCGGCATGGGCCCGGTGTTCGAGGCCGCGAACACGCGCGCGCCAGCAGCGCCGAGCCGCGCCGGCAGATCCTGCTGCGGCTCGGGGTCGGCAATGCGCCGCAGCAGGCGCTCGTGCACGCGCTGCGCCAATGGCACTGCCGCCAGCGCGGTGCGCGCCGCGCGCACGCCGGCCTCGTCGGAGCGCATCGCCTCGGGCAGCCCGTTGCGTTCGAGCAGGGTGGCGACATGGCGCGCCCATTCGGCGCGTTCCGCGGCGCCGCCCGCCTGCGCGAGCGTCTGCTCGGCCCAGGGCCTCAACTCGCCGCGCACCAGCCGCGCCGGGCTGGCCAGCATCAATGAAGCGCGCAAGGCCTCGTAGCGCGTCGCGCTGTCGTCGGCTTCGCGGAGGTCGTGGCGCAAGCGCTCGATGAGCAGCGGCGCCAGGCTGCGGTCGAGCATCTCGCGGTAGGCCTGTTCGGCCGAGCGTGCCAGCCGCGGCCCCTGGAACAGCCCGAATCCGAAACCGGCGGGGGCGACGTTCGGATCGATGCCATCGTTCGCCGCCAGGCGCTCGAGCAGCGAATAGAGCGGCAGCACCTGCTCGAGCTTGGCCGATTCCAGCGAGCCGATCCGCTGGGTCAGCTGCTCCACGCGCATGCGCACGCTGTCGACATAGTCGAGGTTGCGACGGTAGCTCTGCCACCAGAGGGCCGAGGCGGCGAGCAAGGCCGCGCCGGCCAACCCGGCACTGAAGAGCGTGGCTCGCCGGCGCCAACGCATCCGCTGCAGCCGCTGGCCTGCCAGTGGCGCTTCGGCGATCACGAGTTGCTTCAGCAACGAATTCAGGAAGAAAGACTTGCCGCCGGCATCGGGCCGCACCAGCGGCTTGAGCGCCAGGCCGTGGCTGCGGGCGAGTTCGCCGATCACCCGGTCGATCGGATTGCCCTCCTGCGTGCCGCTCGTCAGCGCGATCGCACGCAGGCGCTGCGCCGGTTGGGCAGCAATGCCGGCAAAGGCCTTGCGCGCGAACCTTTCGAGCGGCGCGAGCAGGGCATCGAACTGGGCCGGGAAGGCATAGATCGGCAGGCGACGCTGGGGCGTGTGCTCCTGCTGCAGCAGCTCGCGACTGCGCCGCGCGAGGCGCTGGGACAGGTCCGACAGGCGCGGCCCGAGATCGGCCGGGATCCCGGCGGCGTCGGCATCGAACACCAGCCCCCAGAGCTGCTCGCGCTGCGCGGCGTCGAGGTCGCCGAAGCTTTCGACGAAGCCCGCCAGCAGGTCTGCCTTGGTTACCAGCAGGTAGACCGGAAAGGCCAGGTCGAGCTCGCGGCGCAGTTCGTCCAGGCGCGCCGCCACCGCTGCCGCCTGGCGCGCGAGTTCCGCGCCACCCTGAAGGAGGTCGGGCACGCTCACGCTGACGATCACGCCATTGATCGGCTGCACCGGCCGGTGCCGGCGCAGCAGCGCGAGGAATTGCTGCCATTCGCGCGCGTCGGCCGCGGCGTCGCTGTCCTGGGTCGTGTAGCGGCCCGCCGTGTCGATGAACACGGCGTCCTGGCTGAACCACCAGTCGCAATGGCGTGTGCCGCCGGTCCCGGCGAGCGGGTCGCGCCCGAGACGTTCGGCGAGCGGAAAGCGCAGGCCCGAATGCAGCAGCGCCGTCGTCTTGCCGCCCCCGGGCGCGCCGATGATCAGGTACCAGGGCATCTGCTGCACCTGCCGCCGGCCTTGCCACCAGCGCTGGCGGCCTTTCGCCTCGATGCCCTGCCGCAGCATCGCGAGCGCTTGCCTGAAACGCTGGCTCAGCTCGGGACCGGCATCGCCGGCTTCGAGGCTCTTCAACAGGCGCTCGTTGCGCCGCCGGGCCAGCAGCAGGCGCAGTGCGCGCAGGCCGAGCAGCAGGAGCGCGGCCAGCGCCAGCAGCGCGATCCGCGCGCGCACCTCGTCGAAGGGGTGCCACGTGCCCAAGGCCAGCAGCGGTGCCGCGAACCACAACAGGGCGGCTGCCGCGCCGAGGTTCACGGCGCCTTGCGCCAGGCGGATCGACGGCTTCATTCCGGAAACAGGACGATCTCGACCCGGCGCGGCGGCTTGCTGCCCGAGGCGTCGACACGGGCCTCGACCGCCAGCCGCGCATCGCCGAGCTGGGGCCGCACGACATCGGCAGCGCCGCGCGCCCATTCCATGGCCTGGTGCCAGGCCGAGGGCGTGCGCGCCGTCGGGGGGTCGCTGCCATCGGTGTAGCCCACGACGACGACCTTGCCCGGCAGCTTCGCAAGCGCTGCGCCGAGGCGCGTCAAAGGGCCGTTGGCGTCGCCCAGTGCATCGGCTCCGAGCACGGCCACGCTGCGCAGCGCCTCGTCGCGCACCGACAGGCGGCCCGCCGCGATGTCGTCGCGCAGCTTCGAGGCCAGTCGCGGCGGCGCCTCCGGCGCGGCGGCCGTGGACGTTGCCGTGGCGCTGGCAGCCGGCACGAGTTTCTGCAGAGACGCCAGCACGCCGTCGACGCGCGCCGCCAACTGCAGCTGGGTTGCGCTGTAGATGCCCAGGGCCAGCACGCCCAGCAACAGCACCGCCGGCAGTGCGCCGCGCGGCGCCCGCGGCGGGCTGGCCGCTGCCGCTGCGCACTGCCACGGCGCCACCAGCGCCGGCGCAGGCGCCACCTGTTGCAGCGCGAGGTGCACGCGCGAGCGAAGGGCTTCATGTTCACGGTCGCCGAGCTCCCTGCGCCCGCGCAGCCCAAGACTCAGGCAGGTGTGGAAGAGCTCCAGCAGCGCGCGGTGCTCGCGCGGCTTCTCGGCCAGCCTGGTCAGCAGGCGCAGCAGCTTGTCGCCGGCCTGGGCCTCGCCGTGGAAGCAGCGCAGCAGACCCGCGCCTTCGCCGCCCCAAGGCGCTGTGTCGAACTGCTCGTCGCCCCAGGCGCACAGCACGTAGCTCGCTGCTGCGATGTCGGGTTCGGCGATGCCGGCCGCGCGTGCGCCGGCTTCGAAGCGATTTACCGCCTCGGCCAGCGTGCGGCGCAACGCGGCTGGGTCGGCAGGCGTGGCGTCGCGCAGGCCTGCCAGCAACGCGACCAGGGGCAGCGCCTGGGCGCGCAGCGCAAGTGCGGCGGCCGGTTCGTCGGCGCCGTCGGGATCCCGGCTCATTTCGCCCATCCCAATTGCAGCTGGCGCGCCTGCGCGTCGATGCGCGCGCGCGGCGCCAGCGTCCCCGCAGGCAGTGGCAGGATGGCACGCCACTGCGAGTGCTCGATCTCGCGGAATGCACCGAACACCGCAACGGCCCGTGCGTCGCCGCTCAGCTCGAGCGCCAGTTCTCGCGCCTCGCCGGGGCGCAGGTGCAGGCTTTCACGCACCAGCACGTTCGACCCCAGGGTCGCCTCGTCGTCGTCGTAGAGACTGTCGAAACTCGCCTTCTCGAACCCGCCCGGATCGCGCAGCACATACACGCGCAGCGCCAGCGAGGCCGATGCGTTGCGCGCATCGGTGTTCAGGCTGCGCTGCGCCTGCACGAGCAGCTGGAGTTGGCGCGTGGCACCCGCCAGTGCCGGCGCCGCACCGGGGTTGAACATGAAGTTCACCACCATCGAGGTGTTGACCCAGGGGATCTGCCGCTGGCCGGTGTCGCGCAGCACCTTGATGCGCACGGCCTTCATCATGTCCTCGACCTCGACGCCCACCGAGCGCAGCTCGGCGGCCAGGTACTTCGTGTAGATGCTGTTGCCACCGATCGGGCCGTCCTCGGCGACCCCGCCCGGCGCTGCCGAGAAGGCGATGAGCGCGCCGGGTGCCGCCATCTCGGCCAGGCCGTTGGCGCTGCGCGACCCCCTGCGGGCAGCGAAGGGGTCGTTGCGGCAGGCGTCGATGATGAAGATGCGGGCGCGCGGGCGTACCCGGTCGACATGGGCCAGCAGCGCTTCCTGCAGGTCGATCGCCTCGTCGCGCACTTCGGCCTCGTCGCGCAGCGCAATATCGACCGGCAACAGGTAGTTGCGCCCGCCGATCTGCACGCCATGGCCGGCGAAGTAGAAGACCGATGCCACCTGGTCGTCGTCCATGCGGCGCGCGAACTCCCGCAGCACCCGCTTGAAGTCGCGGGCCTTGAGGTTGAGGTGCTCGCCGACCTCGAAGTCGAGCGAACGCAGGGTCTGGGCCACGAGGCGGGCGTCGTGCTCGGGGTTGTTCAGCGGGATCTCGGGGTACCGGCCGTTGCCGATGACGAGGGCGACCCGGCGTTGGCGGGAGGCTTCGACCTTGGGCTGCGGCTGGGAGAGGCATCTCGTGCTCCACAGCGCGGGGGCCAGGGCCATGCAGGCGAGGAGGGGACGGCGGCTCAAGCCGACGGGCTGCTGGACCCGAGGGAGGGAGCGAGACGCCGCAGCAAGAGATGCAAGATTCGACACAGCCTGAGCACCTCCACTGGCGACCGGTCCATTCTCCGTGCTGCGCATCCGCGGCACAAGGGGAGCGCACCGCCGGCGCCCGCGGTGCCTGTTCAACTGCCGCGGAACTGCACGCGGCGGTTGATCGCGGCGGTCGGATCGGCCGCGTCTGCCAGGCGGGCTTCGCCGTAGCCGACCGTCTTCAAGCGGGCGGCGTCGATGCCGTGCCGCTGCACCAGGTAGTCGCGCACGGCACGTGCGCGGGACCGGGAAAGCTCGAGGTTGTAGGCATCGCTCCCGACGGCATCGGTGTGGCCTTCGACCGTGACGATGCTGTTCGGCGAAAGCAGCTTGATGCCTTCGGCCAGTGCATCGAGCTGCGACCGCGCCGCCGGGAGGACGTCGGACGAATCGAAGGCGAAGCGAACCGGCAGGGACAAGGCCGAGGCGTCGGCGGGACCATCGTCGGGCGCTGCGGGCGCACGGGCCGGCGAGCGTGCCGAGGTCTTCGCCAGGGCGGCAGCTGCGGCCGCAACGTACTTCGTCGGGGTGGCTGCTGCCGGCGCGTCGTCGAGCAGGCGGATCGAACGGGTCTTGTTGCCGAGCACTGCCGCGACGTCGTGCGGGTTCACGAGCTGTCCTTCGCGGTACATGATCACCTTCTCGGCCTTGACCTGGGGCGTCAGGAAGGCGGCGGCGAGGGCAAGGGCGAGGGTGCTGAGGTAGCGGGTCATGGCGGAACTCCTTGAGCGTGGCGTTGAATTCGTCGATGCCCATGGGTTGCGAGCGCGGCGAGGCCGGTTCAATCTTTCTCGACGGTCCCGACACCGCGGATGGAACGGGTCACCGCCGGGTCGCCGGCATAGCGCACATGACCGACCCCGCTGATGCGCACTGCCAGCGTGCTGCTCGCGGCGAGGTGCACTTCGCCATTGCCGTCGATCGCGACCTCGGCCCGCTCGCTGGCAAGCCGGGGCGCCGAATAACGGCCCATGCCCGTGATGGCCAGCTGCTGCGCGACCACCTTGCCAGCGCCGACAGCGACGTCACCGGCGCCGCTGATCTGCACATCGAGGCGGCGTGCATCGTCCAGGCGAGCCAGGCGGATCGAGCCGCCGCCTGCGAGCAGCAGCGCCAGCGCATCCGTGCGGAGTGCGCCGATGCTGATCTCGCCTGCAGTGCGCGACTCGAAGGCGCGCAGCGTCCGGACACCGAGCTTCATCCGAATCGGCTGCCGGGTCTCGATCCGGCCGGGCGCCAAGCCGATGAACAGGCGCCGATCGCGGACCTCGGTCGTGATCTTGCGCAGCACTGCGGGCTCGGCGTCCAGTGTCAGCGTCTCGCCGGAGCCCTGTTCGATGCTGACTTCACCGGCAACGGCGAACACGACCTGGTCGAAGTCTGCGACGCTGCGGGACTCGGTGGCCGCCTGGGCCGGGTCGGCGAGCGCCACGGCAAGTACCGCGGCCGAGCCGGCGGACAGGGCCGATGCGCGCAGCGCCCCCCACGCCGGGAACACACGGGAGAACCACCTCGCCGGTTGACCTTCGCCTTCGGCTGCCGTGTCATTCGCCTTCGGAGCGGCCGCGCGGTTCATGACGGTTCCTGGTGGCGGGCCTCGGCCTCAGCGCGGGAGCGCGAGGTTGGGCTCCGGAGGGAAAGGGCGCGCCTGGCAGGTGGTCCAGCCGGAGTCGGTGACGATCACCGATCCGCCGTTGCGATCCGTCGCCACCAGCTTCGCGGCCTGCCGTGCCTCGGGACCCAGGGTGACCGGCCCCTCGTCGAACAGCAGGCGGCCGTACTGCCAGCAGCGCAGCCGATAAGTGCCCTGTCCCTTCTGCCTCGGTGCCGGCGCCGAGGCGGGGGGCGGGGGCGCCGGCGGCAGTGCGGAAACGACGCGATCATCGGTGGCAGCGGTGGCGGTCGTGACCCCTGCATTCGCCCCGAAGGGCAGGTGCAGGAGACCGACCACCGCGGCCAGGGCGACCCCGCTCACGGCGGCCAGGCGGACTCCGAGCCATTTCGCATGGCCAGCGGGTGTTTCATTGGGCTTGGACACGGAAGTTCTCCTGGGCGAGCGTGCCGCCGCTGGCTTTGACGAAGGCGGCACGGATCGACTCGAGCGTGGCGCCGGGGAGGGGTTCGAAGTCGGTGCCGACCAGGGCTTGCGGCAGCGAGGCCATCACGTCGCGCTGCGTTGCGAAGCAGGAAATGGTCTCTGGCACACCCTTCGTGTTCATCGTGAGCTGGAAGCGCATGGCGCCGGGCAGCGACAGCGGCTGTGCCGCGGCGATGCGCGAATCCCGGGCGAAGCGGTTCGGGAAGAAGCGGATGACCTTGGCTTCCTCGTCCTGCAGATAGCAGTAGACATGCGCATCGTGCGACGGTGCGAGCGAGAGGTTTATCGACTCGCCGCGGGCGAACCGGCTCTTCTGCTTCGGCGTCGTGAGCGACAGCTTGAGCGGGGCCGGTGCCGGGTGTGCCGCCGGCGCAGCGGGTGCGGCCGGTGCAGCGGGTGCGGCCGGTGCAGCGGATGCGGTTGCTGCCGCCGGTGCAGGCGCCGCCGCGCTCGCCGCGACCGGAACGGATGCGGGCGCGCCGGCCACCGAAGCCGGCGCGACGTAACGTGCCGGCTGCTCGGGCCGCTTGATCTTGGTGTGGTCGGCGGCGAGGAAGGCGTAGAAGAACTCCTCGTTGAGCACCGCTTCGCGGCTCAGGCCCAGTGCCGCGCGGTAGTTCGCGATCGCCTCGTCGATGGCCGGATTGAACTCGCCGTCGATCGGGCCGTCGTAGAACGCGCGCCGGCGCATCTGGTTCTGGAAGTAGGCGATCAGCTCGATGCGCGTCGCCGCCATCGCGTGGTACCAGTCGAACATCTCCAGGCGCGTCTCGTCGTTCTTCTTCGGGTCGGCCACGCCCAGGCAGCTCCAGTAGGGCGTCTTGGTGAGCTTGCCGATGAGTTCGACCGCGGCCAGCTCCACCAGTCCGCGCAGCGCCTGGGTCTGGCCTTCGGCCTTGGCCAGATTCATGCTGTAGTTGATGCCGAACTTGTGGTACGCGGCGTCGCCGTCAATGCCGCTGCCCTGCTTCAGGATCATCACGGAGTTGCGCGAGGTGACGCCCGCGAGCACTGCCATGTCGCTGGTGGTCAGCACGCTCAGGTCGAGCGCCAGCATGCTGGAACCCGCGTCCTTTGCCGCGCCGAGGTTGAGGAAGGGCGCGAAGCCGATGCCCATGTCCTTCTGGTTCTTGACCAGGTTCTCGTCGAACTGCGAGACGGAGCCCTTGATGTCGTAGAGCGGAATCGCCTGGTAGGCCGCCGCGTTCTGCGCCGAAGCCAGATAGCTGATGACGTTCGCCGTGTCCTTGCCGAAGGCGACCAGGCGCACCGCGCGGCTGCGGCGCGACATGTCGGACACCGACGAGATCAGCATGTCGCGCGTGCCGGCGTTGAGCTTTTTCGTTTCGTCGCTGATTTCCTCGGTCAGCATCGTGATGTCACGCACGCCATAGTCGAGCAACAAGGTGTCCATGCAGCGCAGCGCATGCGAGAAGCCGGTGATCGAACGCTGGGGCCGGTCTTCGGGGCCTTTGCGGATCTCGTTGGTCTGGTCGATGGTGGGTTGCTTGACCTCGAGCGTCTGGCAGCCGGCCAGCGCAGCGACGGTGGCGGAAAGCGCGAGGAGGCGCGCGACCTTGGGCGGTTTCATGACATCTCCCTTTTGGCGGGGCGTTTTGTTCAGCGGCAGCCGCCGCGGCCGACGATGTTGATCGCGTTGGGCGCGAACACGAAGACCTCGCGCGGCGAGGCGCCGATGCGCCCGCCGGTGTCGATGTTGCCGATGTTCTGACTCCCGCAGGTGCTGGAGTCCGAGGAGTTTCCCTGTGACTTGCCCTGCTCGTCGGCCTTGCGCTCCTGCGCGGCGATGCGGATCTTTTCCTTCGCGATCTTCGCGCGGAAGCGCGTGTCGACACCCATCAGCTCCTGCCCCGCCAGTGCGTGGGCGCCGGCGCCCAGCGTGGCGGCGGCGAGAACGATGCGGGCGGTGAGGGCGAAGCTTGCATTCATGGTGGTCTCCTGGGTGGGAAAGGCGCCGGCGAGGGAAGCGCCGGCGCGGGGAAAGAAGATGGACGAGGTGTTACTTCGCGACGCCGACGCTCTGGTCGGCGGTCGAGAGGAAGCCCGCGGCGGTGTTGACCTGCGCCGTGGCGAGCACCGTCGAGTTCGTCAGCTTGCCGCTGCCTTGCGCGCCGCCGATCTGCTGGCGCGCCGTCGACAGGAAGCCGCCGGCCACGTTGCTCACGCCCGTGGCGCCGACGAAGCTGCCCTGGACCTTGCCGTCGTCCTTCGCGAAGCCGACGTCCTGGTTCGCCGTGCTCAGGAAGCCGGCAGCGGTGTTGTTCACGCCTTGCGCGACGATGGCGGTCTGGCTGATCTGGCCGTTCTGGGTGGCGCGGGCGATGTTCTGGTTGGCCGTCGACAGGAAGCCCGCCGATGTGTTGACCGCGCCGTTGACGATCACGGCAGTGTTCTTGATCTTGCCGTTCTGCTCGGCCACGCCGACGTTCTGCCGCGCCGTGGACAGGAAGCCTGCCGAGGTGTTGACCGTGCCGGTCGAGAACACGCCGGAGTCGGTGATCTCGCCGGCCATGGCGGCACCGAGGACGAGGCTGAGCGCGGCGAGGACGGAAAGTTTGGAAGCGGCTTTCATGATGGATCTCCTGAAGGGTTGGCGGTTGAGGGTGGGTGGCATGCGCTTGCTTGCCTTCCGCTCCATGGGTTGCTGCGGGTTCCGAAACGGTTCAAGGGAATTCACGTTCGCAGCAGCAGGCGTGAGCTCACGCAATGAAAAGGCCCGCCGGCGCAGGTGCGCGGGCGGGCCGAACCGAGGAGGCCGGAACCTAAGCCGGCAGCGGCTTACTTGGCGACGCCGATGCTCTGGTCGGCGGTGGACAGGAAGCCGGCGGCGGTGTTGACCGAGCCGGTGGCGATCACCGTCGAGTTCGACAGCTTGCCATTGCCTTGGGCGCCACCGATCTGCTGGCGAGCCGTCGACAGGAAACCGGCCGCGGTGTTGCTGGCGCCGTTGGCGATCACCGTCGAGTTCTCCACCACGCCGTTGTCCTTGGCGAAGCCCACGTCCTGCGTGGCGGTGCTGAGGAAGCCGGCCGCCACGTTGTTCAGGCCGTTGCCGATGACCGTGCTGTTCTTGATCTGCCCGTTTTGCGTGGCGCGGCCCACGCTCTGCGTCGCCGTCGACAGGAAGCCGGCGGCCGTGTTGTTGGCGCCATTGACGATCACGGTACTGTTGGTGATCTTGCCGCTCTGCTCGGCCACGCCGATGTTCTGGCGCGCCGTGGACAGGAAGCCGGCCGAGGTGTTGACGGCGCCGGTGGACAGCACGGTGGACCCCGTGATTTCCCCGGCCATGGCGCCGCCGAACACGAGACCGAGAGCGACGAGGACGGAAGCTTTGCGGACGATTTGCATGATGATCTCCTGAGAGTGAAGGAACGAGGTTGGTGGTGGGGCTTGCCGATTTGCCTGCCTTCCCGCTCCATGGGTTGCGGCCGTTTTGGAAACGGTTCAAATGATTTTGGAGATGGATCGTCGCGAGAAGGGTTCGAGCCGATTTCGGGCGGGATGCGCGCCAGCGTAGGATGGCCC
Organism: Variovorax sp. PBS-H4; assembly: GCF_901827205.1. Lineage (NCBI taxonomy): Bacteria > Pseudomonadati > Pseudomonadota > Betaproteobacteria > Burkholderiales > Comamonadaceae > Variovorax > Variovorax sp. PBS-H4. The sequence continues at coordinate 2,488,418 of NZ_LR594675.1, forward strand.
GCCATGCTCGACAGGGCTCCGCCAGACCCGCCTCCCCACCCGCCGCGCCTGACGGGCTTGCGCGGCACCTTGAACGCGTTGCGCAACTTCGGGCTGGTGAATCTCGGCACGCCGGCTGCCGGCGAGTTCGACAGCTTCACGGCCAGCGACGGCCAGGTCGTTCCCGTGTACGTCCTCGGCAGCGGCCCGCCGCTGGTGCTGGTGCATGGCGTCGGGTGCTCGCATCGGGACTGGATGCCGGTCGCCCGACGGCTGGCGCGGCGCCATTGCGTCCTCGCCTGGGATGCGCGCGGCCATGGCCATTGCCGGCCGGTGCGCGGCAGCATCACGCTGGCGCGCCTCGCCACCGACCTCGCCGAGATGCTCGACCACTTCGGGCTGCAGCGCGCGGTGCTGGTCGGGCATTCCATGGGTGCACTGACGTTGATGCAGTACCTGCATCTGCACGGCACCCGCCGGGTTGCCGCCGTGGCGCTGGTCGACCAGTCGCCTCGCATCGTGACGGACGACAGCTGGCGCCTCGGCCTGTTCGGCGGCTGCAGCGCGGCGATGCTTTCGGGGCTGATCGCGGGCGCGCGCCAGGACGTGGCCGAGGCGCTGCTGAACGAGGTCGGCGCGCTCGGAGGCGCCTGGCTCAGGCGCCAGCTCGGCGTCGAAAAGGCGCTCGGACGGATGCTGCGCCGGCGCCTGGGCAGCATCGACATCCAGCCGCTGCTCGATCTTGCCGAGTCGATGGCGCAGGCCGACTTCCGCACTTCGCTGTCGCGCCTGGACGCGCCGCTGCTGGTCGTGCTCGGGGCACGCAGCCCGCACTACGCCGGGTTGCCGCTCGACGCCTGGTATCGCGAGACGGTAAAGCATGCGCAGATCTCGGTCTACCCGCGTGCCGGCCATTCGCCGCATGTCAGCGAGCCGCTGCGCTTTGCGCGGGAGCTCGAGCGATTCCTGGATGATCACGCGTGATCGCGTCGATCTGCGGAGGGAGTGCGCAGGGAGTGCGGAGGCGCACCGCATGCCGGGCGTGGGTCCGGCGACCGGGATTCTTGTTGAGGTTTGCGAAGGCGGAACAACCCTACCCGCACCGCCCCTTGTCGTTCGACTTGAAGCAGAAGTCTGCCGTCAGGCTCGACGACTCCCACGGCACCTGCACGCGCCCGGTGTCTTCGGCCACGCCGATGCGCACCCGTTTGAAGAGCTGCTCGATCTGCAGCCCCGGCGTCGGCAGATTGGCCAGCAGGTGGCGCGCATAGACGCTGTGCTTGCCGCTGGCGCCGTCGAGCGCCACGCCGTTCGGCGCGGTCGAGAAGGCCACCAGCGTGCCGACAGGTGCATCGAGCGTTGCCAGCCCCCCTGGCGTTGCGCCGCGGAATTTCAGGCGCCGACCATCCGGCCCGACGATCACGCCGCCGGCGAACGGGTTCACGCGGCAGGCGTCGAGCACCACGATGTTGATGCCGGTGCGGATCGCGCTGAGCCGGTCGACGAACTCGCCGACATCCGCGCTTTGCCGCTGGATGTCCTCTTCGGTCAACGGGTCGGCGTCGATCGGCACCAGGTAGTTGCGGCCCTTTACCTGGACGCCGTGGCCGGCATAGAAAAGCATGCGGACCGACGCCTTGGGCGCGCGCATCGAAAACTCGCGCAGCGACTCGATCAGGTCCGGCAGCCGCGTGTCCTGGCGCAGCGTCACGTCGTAGCCGAGGCCGCGCAATGCAGTCGCGACCGCCGCCGCATCGCCCGGCGGGTTCTTGAGCGGTGCGGCGCGGTACGCGCCGTTGCCGATCACCAGGGCGATGCGCGGCTCGGTGCCGTTGCCGTTTCCGGTGGCATTGGCAGAGGCGCCCATGGCGCGACCGACAAGTGGCAGCGCTGCGGCACCCAAGGCGCCTTGCAGCAGCGTTCGGCGGGTCAGCAGCGGGGTCATCGCGGCTACTCCCGAGGCGGCACGCCGGGCGCCAGCGAGGCGGCCTGGACGATCGGCGCGCTCTGCACCTTGGCGAGCGCCGCTGCCTCGCTGCCCGCCGGCACCCGCAGGTAGTAGTCACCGAGCTGTCCCGGGCCACCCGCCAGTTCGCCGCCGACCTGGACCACCAGCATCCGGATGTCGGCCTCCTTGGCCTCGGGCGCAAAGCTGATCTTCAGCATCGGGCCCTCTTCGACGCGAACCGCGTTCAGGGCGCGGATCTGGTCGGCGTCCTCGCGGGCGTTGCCCAGCAGATTCAGGATCACGCCGCCTTGCACCATCACGAGCGCCAGCCCGGCGATCGCATAGCTCGGGCGCATGCCCAGGTTGCCGAAGAAGGCGCTGATGCGCTCGGCCAGGGTCGGGCGGTCGCCCTGGATCAGCCGCATGGCCCGGGCCAGGCCGATGGTCGGCGGCACGGCCGGGGCGCTTTCCTGGACCCGCGCCTGCAGCGAGCGGTACCAATCCAGCTCGCTCTTGGCCTCGGGGTGCTGTTGCAGGTAGGCATCGACCCAGGCACGGTCTTCGGCTCCCAGCGAACCGTTGGCGTACCAGGGGAGCAGTTCTTCGAAGCGTTTGTTCATGATGCCGCTGGGTTGCGCGAGCCTTGCGGATGGTTCACTTTATTTTTGCGCGCGTGCCGGGGAGATCGCAAGCGCCGCTCAGGAGGCGAGGGCACCCTTGCCTTCGGGCGCGCTTCCTTCGCTGCGCAGCAGGGACTGCAGGCATTTCTTGATCTTCTGGCGGGCGTGGAACAGCCGCGTCTTGACGGTGCCCTCCGGGCAGTTCTGTATCTCTGCCACTTCGGCCAGCCCCATGCCTTCGTAGAAGACCAAGTGCAGGCATTCGCGGTGCTCGTCCGACAGCTTGCCCATGCAGTGTTGCACGCCTTCGCGCCGCTGCTTGCCCGCCAGTTCCGCGTAGCCGTCGGGCGTGTCCGAAGCGGTGACCTCGGCGATGTCCTCGAGATCGGCATGCACCTCGTCGGGCCGGCGCGCGCGGTAGACCATCAGCGCCTTTCTCCGCGCGATCCCGATCAGCCAGGTGGAAAACTGCGAATCGCCCCGAAATCGATCGGGATGGCGCCAGACCTCGTAGAGCGTGTCCACCAGCACTTCCTCGGCCCGCGCGTGGTCGCTCAGCATGTTGAGCGCATAGGCATAGACCCGCTGGCTGAACGCCTTGTAGAGCTGGCGAAACGCCGCCTGGTCTTCGCGGCCGATGCGTACGAGCAGCTGGTTGACCTCGTCGTTGTCCATGCAGGGTGATGGTGGCGGTGGCGGTGGCGGTGACGCAATATAGCGTCTCTGCCCGGATTTCCGGCACTCATGTCACGCCTTGCTTGGCCAGCGCGCCCTCGATATCGGCCGCCAGCGCCAGCAGCGCGCCCGACAGCTCCTGCTCGACGCTGTGCACCGTCTCTGCCGTGGAGACGCTCAGGTTGAGTGCGTAGCGGGGCTGCCCCTCCCAGCGCAGCGGCACCGCGAGTGCCACCACCTCGGGCTGCCAGGCGGCGGCGCAGTAGCCGCGCTGCCGGACGCTCTGCATCGCGAGCTCGATCTCCTCGGCCAGCGTGGGCCATTGCCCCTTGCGGCGCTTCCTGAACAGCGCGAGCAATGCCTTGCGCCTGGGCTCGGGCGCGACGGCCAGGTAGGCGCGCCCGAGAGAGGTGAGCTCCATCGGCACGCGCTGCCCCGACACCACGCTGCGCAGGGAGACGCGCCGGTTGTAGCGGATCGACTCCAGGTACACCATCTCGTCTCGATCCGGCGCCGCCAGGCCGATGTTGATCCGGCGGGCCTCGGCCAGCGCGCGCATCTTCGGCGCGGCGATGCCCAGGATGGTGGAGCCCGAGCGCATGGCGTGGGCCAGGCTCAGCACTGCCGGGGCCAGCCGGTAGGCGCGGCGGCGGGCATCCAGGTGCAGCAGGCCGGTGCCCACCAGCGTCTGCGTGAGCCGGCTCACCGTGGAGCGCGACAGCCCGGTGCGGTCCGCCAGCTCGGCATTGCCCAGCAGCTCGGAGCCCGGCCGGAAGGCGCGCAGGATCTCCACGCCGCGCTCCAGCGACCGATTCGCGGGAGAGCGTCCCGGCTTTTCTTCAAGCGGATCCGTCATGCGTCGCCTGCACCTCGTGTCACGCACATGCAGGCAATGATGGCACCGCTTCGCACGGACCGGCCCTGCGGCCTCAGCGGCGAGCCGATGCCAGCGCTTCCGGATTGACGACCTCCACCAGGGTGCCGTCGGCGAACTGGTTGATGTGATCGAAGGCGATGCCGAAGTAGCGCTCGTAGTTGTCGCGCTCCACATAGCCGATGTGCGGCGTGCACAGGGCATTGGGCAGGCCCAGCAGCGGATGGCCGGTGCCTTGCAGGGGCTCTTCCTCGAACACGTCGACGGCCGCGAAGCCGGGGCGGCCGCGCCGCAGCGCGCGCTCCAGGGCGCCGGGCGCGATCAGCTCGGCGCGGCTGGTGTTCACCAGCAGGGCGTCGGGCTTCATGCGGTCCAGGTCTTCCTCGCGCACGATGCCGGCAGTGTGCGCGTTCAGCCGGACGTGAAGGCTGATCACGTCGCTCTCCGCGAAGAAGGCCTCGCGCGAGGGAGCGCACTCGAAGCCGTCGGCCAGCGCCGCCTGCGTCGAGGCCTCGCGGCCCCAGACCCAGACCTTCATGCCGAACACGCGGCCGTAAGCGGCCACCTGGCGGCCGATGCGGCCGTAGCTCCAGACGCCCAGGCGCTGGCCGCCGAGCTGTTGCCCCAGGTGCCCCTGCCAGAGTCCACGGCGCAGGCGGTGGGCTTCGTCGACCAGGTGGCGGCGGCTGGCCAGCGTCAGCGCCCAGGCCAGCTCTGCCGTCGAGGCGCCGGCGCCGCGGCCCTCGGCCACCACGATGCCGCGCGCGGTGCAGGCCGCCAGGTCCACGTGGTCCGCCAGCTTGCCGGTCTGGCTGATCAGGCGCAGGCGGGGCAGGCGCTCGAGCAGGGCGGCGTCGATGCGCGTGCGCTCGCGCGTGAGCACGATGGCATCGGCATCGGCGAAGCGCGCCGCGAGTTCGTCGGTGCCCTTCACCGTGTCGTTGAAGATGTGGACCTCGTGGCCCGCGAGCTTGGCGAAGCAGGCGAGCGTGCGGACACAGTCCTGGTAATCGTCGGGAATGGCGATGCGCATGAAAGGCTTTTATTGCAGTGTGATGCCCAGTTGCTGCACCGTACGCTTCCAGAGCGCCAGGTCATCCCGCACCAGCGCGGCGAACTCGGCCGGCGGCATGCCGCCGGGCTCGATGCCCTGGGCCTGGAAGATCTCTCGCACCTCGGTCGTGTCGAGCGCCCGCCGCACCTCGTCATAGACCCGCTGCATCACCGGCGCCGGCGTGCCGGCCTTGAGCAGCAAGCCATACCAGCCATGCACGTCGAAGCCCGGATAGCCCTGCTCGGCGACCGTCGGCACGTCGGGCAGCCCGGCAAAGCGGGCCTTGGGCGCCACCGCCAGCGCGCGCAGCTTGCCGGCCTTGATCTGCGCGAGCGCGGAGCTCATGTCCAGGAACATGAACTGGATCTGCCCGCCGAGCAGGTCCTGCACCGCCGGGCCCGCGCCGCGGTAGGGCACATGGGTGGCGCGGATGCCTGCGCGCTGCGCGAAGAGCGCGGCACCCAGGTGCGCCGAGGTGCCGTTGCCCGAGGAGCCGTAGGACAGGCTGTCCGGCTTGGCCTTGCCCATCGCGACCAGCTCGGCCAGCGTCTTGGCCGGGAATTCGGGCCGCACCACCACCGCATGCGGGATGAAGCCCACCACCGTGAGCGGCGCGAAGTCGCGCAGCGTGTCGAAAGGGTAGTTGGCCATCAGCGCCGGGTTGGTGACCGCGAGGATGGACGGAAAGACCAGTGTGTAGCCGTCGGCCGGCCCGCGCACCACCTCGCTCATGCCGATCACGCCGCCGCCGCCCGGCTTGTTGTCGACGATCACCGGCTGTCCCAGGCTCGTCGCCATGGTCTTGCCGATGGCGCGTGCCATCAGGTCCGTTGGGCCGCCGGCCGCGAAGGGCACGACGATGCGGATCGGTTTGGACGGGAAGTCCTGCGCACGCGCCGCCGGCGCCAGTGCTGCGAGCGCAAGGCCCGCGCCCAGCGAGGCGTTGAAATGGCGGCGCGAGAGGTGCATCGGGTTCATGGGTGGTCTCCTGTTGTTGTCGAGTGATGCTCAGGCTGCGAGCACGGCCACGCCGTCCGCGGCGACGACGCCCTGGCCTTGCGGCAGCACGAAGAGCGGATTGATCTCCGCTTCCACCAGCCGCTCGCCGAGTGCCGCCGCCATCTGCGAGAAGGCCACGATGGCCGAGACCAGGGCTTCGACGTCGCACACCGGCCTTCCGCGAAAGCCGTCGAGCAGCGGCCAGGTCTTGAGCTCGTGCACCAGCGCCAACGCCTGCTCGCGCGTGAGGCCGCCGGGCGGCAGCATGCGAAGCGCGGTGTCCTTCAGCAGTTCGGCCGTCACGCCGCCCATGCCCAGCAGCACGGCGCTGCCCAGCGGATCGCGGTGCAGGCCCAGGATCAGCTCCACGCCGCCGCTCACCCTCTGCTGCACCAGGAAGCGTTGCGGCCGCACGCCGGTGTGCGTCTCGACCTCGAGAGCCATGCGCTCGAGGCGGGGCCCGATCTGCTCGGCGGGCACATCGACGGCCACGCCGCCCACGTCGCTCTTGTGCGTGATCTCGCTGGAAAGGATCTTCAGCACCGTCGCGCCGCCCAGTTCGCGCGCGGCCTGCTGCGCCTGCTGCGCGTCGGCGACCACGATTTCGCGCGCGCAGGGCACACCGAAGCGCGCGAAGAGCTGCTTGGCCTGCTGCTCGTCCAGCGATCCGCCGGGCAGGTCGCCAATCTCCGGCAAGGCTTGATGCGCAGGCGCGGCGGCCGGGGACGTCCAGCCGGCATGCGCATGCATCGCGGCCAAGGCGCTGGTGCAGCTTTCAGGTGCCATGAAGGCCGGCACGCCGCGCTGGTTCAGCTGGCTCGCGATGGCCGGCGCGTGCGGGCTCACGTAGACCAGCAGGGGCTTGTCGCTGCCGGGCAGGCTGTCGTGGATGGCATCTGCCATCAGCTGCGGCATCGCAAGGCCGGAGGAGCCGACGATCACGACCGCCGCGTCGTAGGAGGGGCTGGCGAGCAGCGCGCGGATCGCACCGCGCAGCAGTTGCGGCTGCAGGCCGGCGAGCGTGACGTCGATCGGGTTGCGGTCCAGCACGGCCTGCTCGCCGGACTGCAGCGCGCGCAGGGCCGCCGCCGTCTGCGCATCGGGTGCCGGCGTCTCGAAGCCCGCGCTGCCGAGGCTGTCGGCCACCAGCGTGCCGGCGCCGCCGGTGGAGGTCAGCACCGCAACACGCCGCCCGCGCGGCGCGCGACGGGTCGCGAGCGCGGCCGGGATGTCGAGCAGGTCTGCAAAGGTCTGGGCGCGGATCACGCCCAGCTCGCGGAACAGCGCGTCGTACATGCGGTCGGCGCCCGCGAGCGCGCCGGTGTGCGACACCGCTGCGATCGCCCCTGCCTCGGAGCGGCCGACCTTGAACACGACGACCGGCTTGCCGTTGCGCGCCGCCTTCAGCGCCGCCGCCCGGAATTTGTCCGGGTGACGCAGCCCCTCCATGTAGAGCGCGATGACGGAGGTGGCTTCGTCGTCCGCCAGATGGTCCACGAAATCGGCCAGGTCGAGGTCCACCTCGTTGCTGGTGGAGACGAGTTTCGACAGACCGATGCCGCGCGCCGCAGCCCGCGAGAGCAGGGCGCCCAGGATGCCGCCGCTTTGCGACACCACGCCGATGGGCCCGGCCTCGAAGCCTTTCATTTCGAGCGCGCCGGTGGCCGAGAGGGTGATGCCGTCGGTCAGGTTGACCAGGCCGATGGTGTTGGGGCCGAGGATGCGCATGCGGCCCGCGGCCTCCAGCAACTGCTGCTGCCGCCGCGCGCCTTCGTCGCCGACCTCGGTGTAGCCGCTGGCCAGTACGATCGCGGCGGCAGTGCCGCGTGCGGCCAGCGCACGCACGGCCTCGTGCGCGCGCTCGGCGCCGAGCAGCACGATGCCCACGTCGGGCGCCTCCGGCAGCGACGGCACGTCGGGGTAGCTCTTCAGCCCGGCGATCTCGGCAGTGCGCGGGTTGACCGGATAGATGGCGCCTGCAAAGCCGTGGCGCTGCAGGTAGGCGACCGGACGGCCCGCGGTCTTGGTCGGGTCGGCCGAGGCGCCGATCACCGCGACGCTGCGTGGCTTGAACAGGCGGGTGATCGGGTTGTCTTCGCTCATGCCGACTTCTCCTTGCCTGCATTCAGAAAGGCCAGCACCGCGTCCCGGTGCTCCTGCGTGGTGTAGCAGATGCCCTGTGCCTGGCTTCCCTGTGCAAAGACCTGCTCGGCCGGCAGCTCGAAGCTGCGGTCGATGATGGACTTGCCCAGCGCCAGTGCCGCCGCCGAGCCCTGCGAGAGCTCGCGCGCCCAGGCCTGCGCCTGGCGCAGCAGCGCGTCGGCGCCGCAGACGCGGTCGGCGATGCCCAGCTGCAGCGCCTCCGCGGCTTCGACCTTGCGCCCGGTGAAGATCAACTGCTTGGCCCGCGACAGCCCGACGCGCCGCGGCAGGAAGTACATGCCGCCGCCATCCGGAATCAGGCCGCGCTTGATGTAGCTCCACGCGAAGCTGGCTTCCTCCGAGGCCATCACGAAATCGCAGGCCAGTGCCATGTCGGCGCCCAGGCCGTTGGCCGAACCGTTCACTGCCGCGATCACCGGCTTCGGCATCGTGTGCAGCAGGTCGACCGAATGGTGCACGCGCTGCTGGCGCGTCCAGCCGTTGAAGCCGATCGCGCCGGCGGGCGCTTCCATGCGCCGCTGCATGCCGCTCACGTCGCCTCCGGCACAGAAGCCTTTGCCGGTGCCGGTCAGCACCAGGGCACGGATGGCCGCGTCGGCCGCGACCTGCTCCAGCGCCGCGATCAGTTCGGTGCGCATGGCGTCGCTGATCGCGTTGCGCTTCTCGGGGCGATCGAGGGTCAGGGTGGCAATGCCGGCCTCGACGTCGAGCCGGATCTGGGAACGGGTGGTCATGGTTGTTCCTTCTTCAATCGGTGGTGATGTTTCCGTCCTTGACGACCTTGCGCCAGCGCACCTCTTCGGCACGCACATAGCGCTCCAGCCCTTCCGGCGTGCTGACGTTGACCGCCAGGCCCTCCGACTGCGTCTGCTTCACGAAGGGCTCGGCTTTCGTGGCCTGGCGCACGGCGTCGTTGAGGCGGGCGATCACGTCCTTGGGTGTGCCGGCGGCGGCATAGAGTCCGTACCAGCTCTCGGCCGCATAGCCCGCCACGCCGGCCTCGGCCAGCGTCGGTACTCCCGCATAGGCCGGCGAGCGCTGCGCCGTGGTGACCGCGAGCGCGCGCATCTTTCCCGCGCTGACGAAGGGGCGCGCCGCCGCCGCCGTGGCGAACATCATGTCCACCTGGCCGCCCAGCAAGTCGGTCATCGCAGGCCCGGCGCCGCGGTACGGTACGTGCGTGATGTCCACCTTGGCGAGGCTCTTGAAGAGCTCGCCCGCGAGATGCGCCGAGGTGCCGTTGCCCTGCGAGGCGAAGGTCAGCTTGCCGGGCTTGGCCTTGGCCGCAGCGATGAGATCGGCGACGCTCTTGTAGGGCTGATCGGCGCGAACCACCAGCACGTTGGGCGAAACGCCGACCAACGCGACCGGTGCGAAGGCCTTGTCGGTGTCGTAGGGCAGCTTCGGCTGCAGCGCCGGATTGACCGCATGCGCGAAGGTGGCCATCACCAGCGTGTAGCCGTCGGGCGCGCTCTTGGCGACGGCGTCGCTGCCGATGATGGTGCCGCCGCCCGGCTTGTTGTCGACGATCACCGGCTGGCCCAAGGCCTGCGCCATCCCGATGGCCAGCGAGCGTGTGATGGCATCGGTGCCGCCTCCCGGCGCGAAGGGGACGACGATGCGCAGTGGCTTGTCGGGGAAGGCCGCGGAGGCAGGGACGGGGGCGGCTCCCAGCGTGAGCAGCGCTGCCGCCGCGGAGAGCTGGTGAAAACGCCGGCGGTTCAGGACAGGCAGTGGATGGGGTACAGGCATGGTGTCTCTCTCTTTCTTCCGCGTGATCGAGGCATGGCCGAAGCTTAGGTCGCATGCTCCTCCGGCGCAGCTACCGAATTCCACTGGGTGGAATTAGAGAACTGATCGCTGGCTGTGGCCGGCGCGCTGGCACAAGCGCCGGGATGCATTCATCCACCGCGGCACGCCGGCCTGCTTTCGATCGTTGAAATCTGAAGCTTTCTGTCGAGGCGATCGATATTTCCGAGCCGCGCAGCAGAATCCGCCCCTTCAAGAAGAACAAGGGTCGAGATGAGTGACAGGGGAGGTTCCGGGCCAAAGGCCCGGAAGAGCGCGCGTGCCTCTTGGAGGAAGCGCAAGACATGGACGATGGTCTTGCCGGCTGCGCTGGCAGCCGTGGCGCATGCCCAGGCGCCGCTGCTGCCTGCGGCGGCCCATTCGTTTGTCGAGGATCACCGGCTGCAAGAACGCGAGCGCGCCGTGCGTCGGCAACAGGAACGCGCCTTCCGCAGTCCGACGCTGGCAGACACCCCGCCGGAACAGCGCCGGCTGCCTGCGGACGCGCCGTCGTGCCTGCGCATCGATCGAATCGTGCTGGCCGGCGAGCGCGCCGAAGACTTTCATTGGACGCTGGCCGCAGCCGCCGGCGCGGACGGCGGCGACGATCCGCGTGGCCGCTGCCTCGGCACCGAAGGCATCGACATCGTGATGGCTCGGGTGCAGCGGGCCTTGGTCGCGGCCGGCTATGTCACCACCCGCGTGCTCGCCGCACCTCAGGCGCTGGGCCAGGGCACGTTGACCCTGGTGCTGATCCCCGCCCGCGTGGCCGCCGTCCGGTTCGCCGAGGGAAGCCAGGCCCGTACCAGCCTTGCTGCCGCCATTCCCGCGCGTGCCGGCGATCTGATCAATGTGCGCGACATCGAGCAGGGGCTGGATAACCTCAAGCGCGTCGTTACCGCCGAGGCCGACATCCAGATCGATCCTTCGACGGCCGCGGACGCGAGGCCCGGCGACAGCGATTTGGTCGTCAGATACGCGCAGCGCTTTCCTTTGCGCGCCGCCCTGAGCCTCGACGACAGCGGCACCAGGTCCACCGGCAGGACGCAGGCGGGCGCCACCGTCGCCTGGGACAACCCGCTGGGCCTCAACGACCTGTTCTACGTCAGCCTCAACCACGATGCCTTCAACCACGCGGGGCAGGGCACCAGCGGCCGGACCTTGCACTACGCATTGCCCTGGGGCTACTGGCTGGCGAGCGCTACCGCGACGCGGGGCAAGTACCACCAGACGGTGCGCGGAGCCGACCAGGACTACGTGTACGCCGGTGAATCCTCCAACGCGGAGCTTCAGCTCTCGCGGCTGCTCTACCGCGACCAGCGCCGCAAGACCACGCTGAGCATGCGCGCGTTCCGGCGGAGCACGCACAACATCATCGAGGACGACGAGGTCCAGGTGCAGCGCCGCGCCACCGCGGGCTGGGAGCTGGGCTTGGCGCACCGCGAAGTCATCGGTGACGCCACGCTCGATGCCAACCTGGCGGCGCGGCGCGGCACGGGCGCGTTCGGCGCTCTGCACGCGCCGGAAGAGCGTTTCGGCGACGGCACCTCGCGCTTCCGGATCGCCACGGCCGAGCTCCGCGTGAATGCGCCCTTCCAGCTTGGCGCGCAGAAGCTGCGCTACACCGGCGTGTGGCGCGCGCAATGGAGTCCCGGTGCGCTCACACCTCAGGACCGCTTCGCCATCGGCGGGCGCTACACCGTACGCGGCTTCGACGGTGAATCGAGCCTGATGGGCGAGCGCGGTTGGCTGCTGCGCAACGACGTCGGATGGACGCTGGACGCGAGCGGCGCGGAGCTCTACCTCGGCATCGACTACGGACAGGTCACCGGGCATTCCACGCGGCAACTCGACGGGCGCCACCTGAGCGGCGGCGTGGTGGGCCTGCGCGGCGCATGGAGGGGGTCGAGCTACGACTTCTTCGTTGGAGCGCCCATTGCGAAGCCTGAGAGCTTTCGCACGGCCAGGACAACGGCGGGCTTCAACCTGAACTACAGCTTCTGACGCGCGGATGCATGGGGAAAAATAAATGAACAAGCACCTTCACCGCATCGTCTTCAACGCCGCACGCGGCATGCGCATGGTCGTGCAGGAGACGGCCAGGAGCGCGGGCAAGGCGACGGGGGCGAGCTCGGGTGTGCTCGCAACGGCGCTGGCCGGGCTGGTCGCGGTTTCGCCTGCGCCCGCTCAGATCGTCGGCGCACCCACCGTGGCGCCGGGCCTGCGGCCCACCGTGCTGGTCGCTCCCAACGGCGTGCCCCTGGTCGACATCCAGACGCCCTCGGCTGCCGGCGTCTCGCGCAACCTCTACAACCGCTTCGACGTCCAGCCGCGCGGCGTCATCCTCAACAACAGCCGCACCGATGCGCAGACCCAATTGGGCGGCTGGGTCCAGGGCAACCCCTTCCTCGCCACTGGACCGGCGCGCATCATCCTCAACGAGATCGTCAGCGGCAACCCCACGCAGCTGCGCGGGGCCATCGAGGTGGCCGGCCAGCGCGCCGAGGTCATCGTGGCCAACCCGGCGGGCATCGCCGTGGACGGCGGCACCTTCATCAACGCCAGCCGAGCGACCCTGACCACCGGCACCCCGCAGCTCAATGCGCTCGGCGGCCTGGACGGCTACGTCGTGCGCGGCGGCACCGTCAGCATCGACGGGGCTGGATGGGATGCGAGGAGCACCGACTACGCGGCTGTCCTGGCGCGCGCCATCCAGGTCAATGCGGCGCTCTGGGCCAACGAGCTGAAGGTGGTGGCCGGGGCCAATGAAGTCTCGGCCGATCAGGGGCAGGTGAGCCCGGTCGTCGGCGCGGGCAAGGCACCCGCCTTCGCACTGGACGTCGCGCAGCTCGGCGGCATGTACGCCGGCAAGATTTTTCTGATGGGCACCGAGGCGGGTGTCGGTGCGCGCAATGCGGGAACGATCATGGCAGCGGACGGCTCGGGTCCGCTCTCGGGGCCGGGCGAGTTCGTCATCACCGCGGCGGGGAGGTTGGAGAACATCGGGACGATCCAGGCCGCGAGGCGCGCCGGCATCACTGCGGAGAGCCTGGCCAACAGCGGGCGCATCGCCAGCGGCGGGGAGCTCGGGATTGCGACGGCGGGGAAGCTCGGCAACGCGGGCGGCACGATCGAGGCGCAGAGCCTGCAGCTTGCGAGCGGTGGGGACATCGACAACCGTGGCGGCATGATGCGCCAGACCAGCGGGGTGGGCCTGGCGATCCAGGCGCCGGTGTTGAGCAACACCGGCGGGGGCGTGATCGGGGCCGAGCCGGTGCCCGACGTGTCCGCGCCGCCGGGCGCTGGCACGGGCAGCGGTGGCACCGGGGCTGGTCCCGGAAGCGATACCGGTGCCGGCACAGGCACGGGTACGGTCACTGACCGCAGCAGCAGCGCGACGCCATCGCCAGGCTCTGTGCCCGCGCCCGGTCACCTCACCGCCGTCGGCAACGTCCTCAACGGCGGTGGCCGCATCTACGCAGGCGGTGCCATCCGGCTCGACACGCCGCAAGTCAACAACAACGGCGGCGCGATCACCACGGCGAGCCTGGCCGCCAGGGGACCGAGCTTCAGCAATGCCGGAGGTACGCTCGACGTTGCGGGCGACTTCAGCGCCAGCGTCGGTCGCTTCGACAACACCGGCGGCACGGTGCGCGCAGGCAGCCTGCAGATCGCGAGCACGGGCGACCTGGTCAACAGGGACGGCCAGCTGCAGAGCAACGAGGGCGTGGCCGTTGACGCGCAGGCGCTCGACAACAACCACGGCAGCATCCAGTCGTCCACCGCCGACAGCCGCATCACAGTCGCAAGGCAACTGCTCAATGCCGATGGCGCCATCGGCGCCGCCAAGGATCTCGCCATCCAGGCGGAGCGTCTGAACAACAGCGGCGTGGTGCGCGCCGGCAACGATGCGACGCTCAATGTCAGCGCTGCGCTGGCCAACGACGGCAGCATCACCGCCGCTCGCCGCATCACCATCACGGCTGGCAGCCTGCAAGGCGGCAGCACGAGCGTGCTGGGCGCCGGCATCCAGGCCGACGGCAAGCGGGGCACGGCGGGCGACCTGCGCGTGAGCACCACCGGCGCGCTGGGTGCCAACGGCACGAACCTCGCTGCTGGCGATGCCGTTCTGCAGGGCGCGAGCATCGACCTGTCCTCGAGTACCACCAGCGCGGCCAACGTTGCGCTCATCGCCGCGCACGGCAACGTCATCAGCAGCGGCGCGGCGATCACCACGCCGGGAACGCTGAACGTCACGGCCCACAACCAAGCCAGCCAGACGCTCACCAATCAAGGCGGCAAGCTCAATGCAGGCCAGCTGACCCTGAGCGTCTCGAACCTCGCCAACACCCGAGGCGGCGAGATCGTGCAGACCGGCAAGGGCGCAACGACCATCGCCACCTCGGGCGCCCTCGACAACAGCGGTGGACGCATTGCTACCAACGGGCAGCAGCTGACGCTCGATGCCAGCGCTGGCCTCGCCAACACCGGCGGCACGATCGAGCATGCAGGCAGCGGAACGCTCACCATCGCCGGCAACAGCTACAGCGGCGCCAACGGCGAGATCCTCGGCAACGGCGCATTGGCCGTGAAGGTTGCAAGCCACTTCAACCAGGACGGCGGCAGCACCTACGCCCAGCAGATCACCATCGATGCCGGGGCCCTCGGCAACCAGGGCGGCAAGCTCGTGCAGGGCGGCTCGGCGGACATGCGCCTCACGGTGGTGGGCGCCTTGAACAACAACGCAGGCGTCATCGCGAGCAACGGCCACACCGCCGTTGCCGCGGGTCGCCTGGCGAACCGAGGCGGCACCCTCCGCGCCGCCGAGGCCTCCAACCTCGGTCTTGCCATCGCCGGCACGCTGGACAACAGCCACCAGGGCGAGATCGGCGCAGGAGGCAAGCTCACGCTCGATTCGGTCGGCCTGAACAACGATGCCGGGCGCATCACCGCCGTGGGCGACCTGAGCGCCACCGTCGGCGGCGCGGCGAGCAACCAGGCCGGCGTCATCGCCGCGAACGGCAACACAGGACTGAGCGCCGCCAGCCTCGACAACAACGGCGGCACCGTGGCCGCTGTCAATGGAAAGCTCGACCTCGCTACTTCGGGCATCACCGCCAACGTCGGCGGCACCTTGCAAGCAGGCGGCACCATCACCCTGCGCAACACAGGCTTCGACAACAGCAGCGGCAAGGTCTTCGGCGACAGCTTGAGCATCGACACCGGCGGCCAGGCGCTCGGCAACGTGCAGGGCACCCTCGCCGCCATCGCCACTGTCAACCTTCAATCGGGCGCCTTGAACAACAACGCCGGCCTGATCCAGTCCGGCGCAGCGATGGTCATCAACACGCACCGCCAGGCGCTCACCAACACCGACGCTGCCGGCTACGCCAACGGTCAAGGCGGCATCGCCAGCGGCGGCACACTCACGCTGTACAGCGGCACTCTCGACAACACGGCCGGCTTCATCGGTGCCAAGGCCGCGCTGGTCGCCAGGACCGGCACGGTCATCAATGCGGCCGGCGGCCTCATCCTCGGCCAGGACAAGGTCAGCATCGACACCCAAGGCGCCGGCTACGACAACCGCGGCGGCCAAACTCAGGCAACGGGTGACCTGCGCATCGACGCCGGCGCCATCGACAACACCGGCGCACTGATCCGCTCGCAGGGCACCATCACCTTCAACGCCGGCAGCGTCACCAACGCCGCCACCCTGGGCCCCGGCCAGGGCATCGAAGGCAGGAATGTCAGCATCGCCACCGGCGCGCTGATCAACAAGACAGGTGCCATCCGCGCCGATGCCGACGCCACCCTCACCAGCAGCGGCGGCATCGACAACACTGCCGGACTGGTCTCCGCGGGCAACACCCTGCGCATCGTGGATCCGAACGCCGCCAACCCCGCGGCCAAGACCCTGGGCCTGGTCAACACCCGCGGCAAGCTGGTCGCCAACAAGGACCTGCGCATCGACGCCGCCACCTTCAGCGCCGACGGCGTGGTGGCGTCGGGCCAGGACCTGGGCATTGCGCTCACCCAGGACATCGTGAACAGCGCTGAGCTCGCCGCGAACGGCAACCTCAGCTATACCACCACGGGCGACTTCATCAACCGCGGCAAGCTGCTGGCGGGCCAGACCCTCACCGTTGCCGGCAACAACGTCGATAACACCGCCGGTGCCGAGATGTCCGGCGTCGACACCATCGTCAGCGCTGCGGGAACCCTCACCAACCGAGGCCTGATCGACAGCCAGGGCAAGACGCAAATCAGCGCCAGCAGCGTCGACAACATCGGCACCGGCCGCATCTACGGCGATGCGATCTCCATCGGCGCGAGCACGCTCATCAACGACGCCGAGACCGTCAACGGCGTCACCCACTCGGCCAGCATCGCCGCGCGCAGCGCGCTCGACATCGGCGCGGGCACCGTCGACAACCGTGATCGCTCATTGATCTTCAGCGCCGGTGACCTGTTCATCGGCGGCGCCCTGGACATGAACCGCTACGCCACGGGCCAGGGTGCAACGCTCGACAACCTCAGCGCCGACATCGAATCCCTCGGCAACATGGCCCTCTCGATGACGCAGGTCAACAACCACGACATCCACCTCCAGATCGGCCAGCAGACCACCCACGCGACCACCTCCCGGCTCGCCACCATGGACGGCAAGTTCTGGGACCGCGGCGACACCTGGGGCGACGACGCCAGCCGCTACGTGTTCCACCGCAACCCCGACGGCACCGTCGCCGTCGTCGGCCAGGGCTGGGGCATCTGGGACGAGAGCATCGACACCACCCGCGACCTTGCCACGCACACCGACCCGGCGCGGCTGGTGGCCGGCGGCAACCTCGAAGTGAACGGCTTCCTGCACAACCGCGACAGCCACGTGCTCGCCGGCGGCACCCTCGGCGCTGCAGGCGTGAACAACGAGGCGACCACCGGCACCCAGAGCACCACCGTCACCACGCTGGTCACCGGCTACATGGCCAACAAGCCGGGCACCGGGCCCAACAACTTCAATGTGCTGGGGCCGGTCACCTCGAACAGCACTATTGACATCGGAGCCTTGCGCTTCGAGGCCAACACCAATGCCACTAGCCGCAAGGCGCCGGAGCTGACGGGCAGCAGCGCCAATGTCGACGCCCCTGCCGATGCTGCCGGTGGGGTGAGCGGCCCTGCGCGTGCGGGCGCCATCGTCGAGGTATCGGCCAATGTGGGCGCGGTCGTCAAGACTTCGGGCAGCGGTGCCGGCACCGCGACTGGCGCGAGCGGTCCCGGCGCAACGGCGTCCACCCCAACGGGCAGCGAACCCGGCGCCTCGGGAAGGCCGGGCAACCCCGGAGCGACCATGCCGATCGTCGTGCGCACCAGCGCGCCCAACGCCGCGATCCCCACCGCGAGCCTCTTCAATACGCGCCCCGACCCGGGCAACCGCTACCTGGTGGAGACCGATGCCCGCTTCGCCAATTACCGCAGCTGGCTCGGCAGCGACTCTCTGCTGGACCGGCTGGGCCTGAACCCCGACCTCGTGCAAAAGCGCCTGGGCGATGGCTTCTACGAGCAGCGCCTGATCCGCGAGCAGATCGCCCAGCTCACCGGCTCCCGTTACCTGGACGGCTTCTACAGCGACGAAGAACAATATGCCGCGCTGATAAGCGCAGGCGCCACCTTCGCCAGGGAATACGGCCTGCGCCCCGGCATCGCCCTCACGCCCGCGCAGATGGCGCAGCTCACCAGCGACATCGTCTGGCTGGTGGAGCAGACGGCCACCCTGCCCGACGGCAGCACCCAGCGCGTGCTGGTGCCACAGGTGTACGTGCGCGTGCGGCCCGGGGACATCGATGGCTCCGGGGCCTTGCTCAGTGCGGACGCCCTCAGGATCAAGAGCGCGGGCGATGTGACGAACACCGGCACCATCGCCGGGCGGACCTTGGTCGCCATCAACGCCGAGACCCTCGACAACCTGGGCGGGCGCATCAGCGGCGGCAGTGTTGCCTTGGACGCCAGAGCGGATCTGAACGACATCGGCGGGACCATCGACGCGCGAGACAGCCTCTCCATCCGGGCAGGGCGCGACATCAACATCCGCACCACGACCACGACGAACCAGGCCGGGCTCAACAGCACCACCCGCATCGACCGCGTGGCGGGCCTTTATGTGACCAACCCCGGCGGCACGCTGGTGGCCAGTGCGGGGCGTGACGTGAACCTGGTCGGGGCCATCGTTTCCAACCAAGGGCCAGGTGGCACCACCTCGATCAATGCGAAGAACGATATCCACCTCCAAACGGTGCGCGAAGCTTCGACCCTGGTGGGCAGGGGCATCGACAACAACAGCGCGATGGTCGCGTCCTCCTCGCGCGAGCTCGGGACCACCATCGCCACCGATGGGGCCACGTTCCTCACCGCCGGCCGCGACATCAACGCACGCCAGGCCACGGTGGAGGCCGGCACGGCCCTGCTCAGCGTTAATGCGGGGCGCGACATCCACATCGAATCGGGCCAGCAGCAAGACGCCGGCAGCTTCTCGATGCAATGGAGCGACAAGGGCCTGGTGAGCCGCACGGCCACCACCGCGAGCGGCCAGCACGACAGCAGCACCCGCGTCGGCAGCCGCTTCTCGGGCGGGCTCGTGGCCCTGGGTGCGGGCAACGACATCGGCATCGAAGGCTCGCAGCTCAGCGGCACGCAGGGCGTGATGGTCGATGCCGGGCGCATGCTCGACATCGTCGAAGGGCGCAACACCCGCAATGCCCGCGTCGACTTCGACCGCAAGCGCTCCAGCCCGATCCACGACCCGGTGTTCATGCAGAACAGGGCCTCGGGCACCGGCATCGACGTCGGAAGCGACACCGCTGCTGCGAGCACCATCACCAGCAGCCAAGGCGGCGTCCTGCTGCGCGGCGGGGCGGTGAACCTGCAGGGCGTGCAAGTCTCCGCTGCCAGGGATATCGCGATCGAAGGCGGCAGCGTGAACATCGCCGGGGCCATCGAGCGCAGCGAAGTGCATGGCGAGCAGCGCCAGCGCGGCGGCGACTTCGGCCCTCTGGGGCTGCACGACCTGGGCCACGGCCTGGGCGCCAAGAGCGGCGACACCCTGGATGCAGAGACCACCCGCCTTGCGCGCACGACCCTCAGCGGCGTCAACGTCAGCCTTACCGCCACGGGGCCCGATGGCAAAGGCGGTGACCTGCACATCGCCGGCACCACCATCGACACCCCCGGCACGCTGAGCCTGAACGCCGGCACGCTATCCCTGGACACCCAGAGCACCGTCGCCACGCTGGAGACCGGCAGCCAGGGCAAGGACTTCTCGTGGCAGCAGCAGCGATCGCGCGGCACGAGCGATGAGAGCACGCACTACAACCGGTTCAATGCAGGCACCCTGGCGGTCAACGCCAACCGGGTGCAGGCCGGGCTGGGGGCGCGGGACAGCCTCGAGCAGCTGGCCAGGCAGCCGGGCATGGGCTGGGTCGGCCAGCTCAGTAACGATCCTGCGCTCAGCGGCAAGATCGACTGGGTGCGGCTCGAGGAGGCGCACCGCCACTGGGACTACCAGCAGCAGGGCCTCACGCCCGAGGGCGCGGCGATCGTGACGCTGGTGGTGTCGTACTTCACGGCCGGGACGGCGTCGGGGCTGGGTGCCAGCGCGGGCGCAGCCGTGGGTGGGACCGCCGGCACGGTCGTCGGGGGTGCGGTCACAGCCGGGGTGACAGCGCTGGCGAGCCAGGCGAGCGTGGCGCTGATCAACCACCGGGGCGACATTGGCGCAGCGCTGAACGACCTGGGGTCGAGTGCCAGCGTCAAGAGCCTGCTGACGGCGATCGTCACGGGCGGGGTGCTGGCGGGGCTGGATCTCAACCCGACCGGGTTGCCCACAGCAGGAGGTGGTGCGCAGCCCTTCATTGCGCAGTTGCGGCAAAACCTCACCGCCGGCGCCGCCAGAGCCGTGATCGGTGCGGCCATCAACGGCGGCAGCATCGAGGACAACCTGCGAGAAGGCATCAAGTCAGCGCTGCTGGACACGGTGGCGGCACAAGGCGCCCACGCGATCGGCGACCTCACGCTCGCTGGCGCGCTGGATGACTTCACCAACAAGGCCGCGCATGCGATCGCGGGGTGCATGGTGGGTGCGGCCAGAGCCGACAGCGCGAGTGGCTGCGCGGCAGGCGCGTTGGGTGCGGCGATCGGCGAACTGGCGGCCGAAGGCTACGGCCGAAGAGACGACACGGTGCAGTTCGCTGCCCTCATGAGCGGGCTGGCTGTGGCCATCACCGGCGGGGATGCCAGCCAGATCAATCTCGCCAGCCAGGCGGGGAGCAATGCGGCGGCGAACAATTTTTTGGCTCACGAGGAAAACCAAGCCAGAAAGAAGGCCATCGTTGCTTGCGATCGCGGCGATCAGCTCGCCTGTGCAGAGCGCGATGCGTGGAACGCCAAGGACAAGGCGCGCGACGAGAAGCTGCGTGCGGCGTGCTACGCCGATGGTGCGAGCAAGCTCTGCAGCGACTGGATCGGCTTTGCGAAGGCAGCAGAGGCCACGTACCGAAGCACCCCCGACAACGCTGCGCTGCGCGACGAGATTCGCTTCGGCCTGTACTCGGACGCGGCCGAGCGCACCGAGATCCAGCGCCTGATCAACAGCACGCCTCACGCCTCACCGATGGGCCCTGCGGGCGAAGCGGTCTTCAGATCGCTGGCCAGCCTCGCCCTGGATCTCACGCCGGTCGTTGGCGACATCAAGGGCTTTGTCGAGGCTGAAACGCCCTTCGACTACACCTTGGCCTTGGTCGGGGCGCTGGGGCCCGCCGGCGATGCGGCCAGGGCGCTGATCAAGGAGGCCAAGGCGCTGCTGGACGTCGGCGATGCCGCAGGGGCAGCATCCAAGCTGACGCAAGCGCAGGGCTCCATCCGGGCCAGTGTCGGCAGCAAGGGCGCGTGGGACACGGCCTTGAACGGTCAGCTCAAGCCTGGCGCCGTCTACGAACTGAGCAATGGCCACAAGTACATCACGGACGCGTCCGGCCGGGTGGAGAAGGTCGAGGGCACGTTGTCGTTGAACGCGATGGATCGCAATGGCTACCAGCAGTGCGCGACGGGGAAATGCGGTGCGGCCAAGGATGAAGGTGGGCACCTGATTGCCGCCAGTTTGGGAGGCGCGGGTGACAAAATCAACATCGTGCCGCAGGCTTCCACGCTCAATAGAGGCGACTGGCGAGCGATGGAGAACGAGTTCAGGAACGCACTCAAGGAAGGGAAGACTGTGACGGTGAAGATTGAGGTGGGGTATCCGGCCGGGGACGCAATCAGGCCCAATGAATTTTTTGTGGCAGCCATTATCGATGGCATAGAAGTGACCAAGAGGTTCAAACAATGAGTGACATCACGACAGCGGAAGTAGCCTACCAGGCGCTTGCGCGAGCAGTACATAGGTTCCCGGCGCACAGAGCCTGGGATTCGGCCTTTGCAAGATTTGCAATCTTCAATCAGATGGTTTCGGTGCAATGGGGTGCAACGTGTAATGGCGTCGTCGATCGGACAGGGAGCAGCCCACCGCGAGGTTTAGTCAGTGAGTCAATGGATGCGGCTCTTTTCCTCCGCGAGGATCTTCTAAAGTCCACGGGCCAGCGCATTTGGGGCTTGACGTTTACGCTGTATCCCGACGGCAAGTTCAACATCGAGTACGACTACAACAAGCCCCTGGATTACGAGGAAACGGACGAGACTGTAGATCTCTCCCATGCACTGGAGGATTTGCAGAACCAAGGTGTGCGCGTTTCAAAGAAGTAAGCCATACGCAACGGTTCAACTGGGTCAAAGCCTAAGCTGCGGGGATCTCGAGAGCTGGCCATCACGGCAGCAGCTTCGAGGACAACCTGCGAGAAGGCATCAAGTCAACGCTGCTGGACACGGTGGCGGCACAAGGCGCCCACGCGATCGGCGACCTCACGCTCGCTGGCGCTTTGGATGACTTCACCAACAAGGCCGCGCATGCGATCGCGGGGTGCATGGTGGGTGCGGCCAGAGCCGACAGCGCGAGTGGCTGCGCGGCAGGTGCGCTGGGTGCGGCGATCGGCGAACTGGCGGCTGAAGGCTACGGCCGAAGAGACGACACGGTGCAGTTCGCCGCCCTCATGAGCGGGCTGGCTGTGGCCGTCACCGGCGGGGATGCCAGCCAGATCAATCTCGCCAGCCAGGCGGGGAGCAATGCGGCGGCGAACAACTATCTCAGCCACTCGCCCTTCGCCAATGTGCGCGGCATCGTCGCAACAGAAAACGCCCGTCTGGCTGCGCGGTGCGGTGCCGACTGCACGCAGGCGGACTTCGATCGCATCGACGCGCAGATGCAGCAACTGGATCGCGCGGCCCAACTGGTGGAACTCAGCCGACATTCCGGGCTGACGACCGAGCAGGCCCTGCGGCTCGGCGAAAACATCGCGTCGTTGCTGCCCGTCTATGGCACGCCGATCGCCCTGTACCAGGCCCTCACTGGCGAGAGCCTGACTGGCCAGAACCTCACGACGGTCGAGCGCTTCTTCAACGGAGTTGCTGCGGCCGTGCCGCTCGGAAGTGCGGCCTACCGTCTCATCAACGGCGCCATGGCGGACTTGCGACTGGCGGCCAGCTTCGGCGGCTTCGGCGCGGACGGCAAGGCACTGATGGACTTCGGCCAGCTGTCGAGCCATCAGAAGGGCATCGTCGGGGAACTGCTGGGCGCCAATACAGTGCAAAACGTGCTGCCAGGGGCCACAAGGCTGGGGAGAATGGGTGAGGTGGGCAGCAATGGGATCGATGACCTGTACAAGGTCACGAGTGCCAATGCCGACTATGTGATCGTGGAGTACAAGTTCGGAACTTCGACGCTGGGGAAAACAGCTGACGGGCTGCAGATGAGTGACGGGTGGGTATTGGGCTCGAACCGGCTTATCCAAGCCGCAGGAAGTGAGGCCGAGGCAGCACTCATTCGAAAGGCCTTCGAGAGCGGGCGAGTCGAAAAGCGGGTCGTACATACCGATCCGGCGGGAGGGACCTCGGTCTGGCTTGTCGATGCAGCGGGCAAGGTCGTTAAAGCTGACTCTAATTTGAGGAGTATGTTGTTGGGAGCCAAGAAGTGATACGAGACTGTTTAAAAGATAAGGAATGGTTTGATCGATGGATTATGTTCGTTGAGACGGCCATTGCTGAAGATGTTTCGACTATCGCCAAACCATCAAAGAACCCTGCCTATCGCCCCCAGTATGTAAAAGATTTAGCGTTTCATCATTTCAAGCTGATGATGCGCCGCTACTCTCGCGGTGACCCAAGCGGTGTGCTACCTCAGTACTTCGAACCGCTCATTCACTATTGGGAAAAATCTCAGCGTTTGGGTGCGGAAATGTGGACACCGGAGCAACAACATAGCCGTCATACATGGGCAGTGAATCTTGACTACTACATCGACTGCTTCTGGTTGGTAGGCTTGGCACTTGCGCTCAAAGTTTCCGACGTGCAATGGCACCGCCTCCTCGACCTGATTGGCAATGAGGGCGAAGACTTGCTGCTCGACCGGATGATTGCTACCAGGTGGCCAAATCGCATGATCGGCACGTCGCTGTGCTATCCGAAACCCTACGCTCGACTGTTGAAGGCGATCGATGCGCCTGAGGCAAGGCAAGCTGTTCTATTGAATGAATTTGTCGAGAGTTGGTACAAGGAGGTTGGCGGCGCCGCAAGATCTGGGCGTCAGAAGCAGGCCGTTCCCTTCAAGACTCCTTACTGGCACAACTATCACCGCCTTGAAGGGGGCTATTTCGGCTACTGGTGTCTGGAGGCCGTAGCCGCCGTCAAGGCGTTCAACCTGGACGACAGTCTGTGCGTGGGTCACCCCCACTAC
Source organism: Variovorax sp. PBS-H4 (assembly GCF_901827205.1). Taxonomy (NCBI): domain Bacteria; kingdom Pseudomonadati; phylum Pseudomonadota; class Betaproteobacteria; order Burkholderiales; family Comamonadaceae; genus Variovorax; species Variovorax sp. PBS-H4. Next base: position 2,512,388 of record NZ_LR594675.1, read on the forward strand.
CCGGGCGATCTACTTCGTCCCGAGCAGGTCACTGCCCCCGACATGTCGCGCCTGCTGCCCGAGCTCGCGGCAACCATCGGCGCACCACCTGAACCGCCGTTCACAGGTGAGCCAGTCCACCTTACAAAATGGGAGGCGCTCAAGATGCTCGTCAAGAACAAGCTGACCTCCTAGCAATGAACAGCATCCGCATCCACCGCACGGCGACGTCGACATAACGGACGGCGGGCACCTGATTGCCGCCAGCCTGAGGAGCGTGGGGGACGACAAAAGCAACATCGTGCCGCAGGCTCCCACGCGGAAACGTGGGCAGCGACGCAAGTCGCACACCTAGCCGCGTCAATGTCCGACAAACACCCAGCCCCTTCCTTCCCAACCTGTCCTTTTCAGGAGAGCCGCCATGCCCCATGAGAAGTACGCAGCGTGCATCGCTGCCTGCAACGAATGTGCGATGGCGTGCAGCCACTGTGCTGCCGCCTGCCTGCACGAGGACGACGTGAAGATGATGGCCGCCTGCATCGCGCTCGACACGGATTGCGCCGCCATGTGCCAGCTCGCCGCGGCGGCAATGGCGCGCGACAGTGCCCACGCGCCGGCCATCTGCCGCCTCTGCGCGGAGATCTGCACGGCCTGCGGGGACGAGTGCGCGAAACATTCGCACGCGCACTGCCAAGCGTGCGCCCAAGCCTGCCGCCGCTGCGCGGAGGCTTGCCGGCAGATGGTCGCCTGAGTACCGGCAAGCCTCGGCGCGGGCCGGCCCCGGACCTGAGCTGCGGCTCATCAGCCCGCGGCCGCCTTCCAACGCCGCAGCAGGAGCGCGTTGCCCACCACGCTCACGCTGCTGAAAGCCATGGCTGCGCCCGCGATCACCGGGCTCAGCAGGCCGAAGGCGGCCAATGGAATGCCCACGACGTTGTAGACGAAGGCCCAGAACAGGTTCTGCCGGATCTTGGCGTAGGTGCGGCGTGAGATGTCGATCGCGTCGCCGACCAGCGCGGGATCGCCGCGCATCAGTGTGATGCCGGCCGCGTGCATGGCCACCTCGGTGCCAGTGGACATGGCGATGCCCACGTCGGCCGCGGCCAGCGCCGGCGCATCGTTGATGCCGTCGCCGACCATCGCGACACGCATGCCTTGGGCCTTGAGTTGCCCGACGATGGCGGCCTTGTCCTCGGGCAGCACTTCCGCATGCACGATGCCAATCCCCAGCAACCGGGCCACGGCTTCTGCACTGCCTCGGTTGTCTCCCGAAACAAGCGCGGTTCGGATGCCCTGTGCGTGCAGCCGCCGGATGGCTGCCGCGGCGTCCGGCTTGAGCGTGTCGCCGAAAGCGAGCAGCCCGAGCAGCCTCGGGCTGGCGCCGGTCTCGGCCAGCCAGGAAACAGTTCGGCCTTCCGCCTGGAGTCGAGCGGCGCGCTCGGCTAGCGCGCCCAGGGGCACCGAGAGTTCGCTCATGAAGTGGCTGCTGCCCAGCCGGAGCGCGCGGCCTTCGACTTCGGCAGCCACGCCGCGGCCTGCGTGCGCGCGTACCTGGCTCGCGGCCGGGATCGCCAGCCCCTGCTGTCCGGCTGCGGCGAGCACGGCATGCGCCAGCGGATGCTCGCTACCGGCCTGGATGGCCGCGCTGGCCCGGAGCAGGGCAGCGGTGTCGCCATCGACGGCCTCGAAAGCGACGAGCTCCGGGCGGCCCTCCGTCAGTGTGCCGGTCTTGTCGAACGCGACAATGCCGACGCTGTGCGCAACCTCCAGCGCCTCCGCGTCCTTGATCAGCACGCCATGCCTCGCTGCCACGCCGGTGCCCGCCATGATGGCGGTCGGCGTTGCCAGCCCCAGGGCGCACGGGCAGGCGATGACCAGCACGGCCACCGCGTTGAGGATGGCGGCTTCCCAGTCGCCCGTGGCCACGCCCCAGCCGGCCAGCGCAGCCAGGGCAATGGCGATCACCACCGGCACGAACACGCTGCTCACGCGGTCGACCAGCCGCTGGACGGGCGCCTTCTTCGCCTGCGCCGACTCCACCAGCCGCACAATGCGCGCGAGCGTGGATTCCGCACCGACGGCGGTGGTGCGCGCCGCGAGCAGGCCTTCGCCATTGACCGACCCGCCGGTGACGGCATCGCCGGCATGCTTGGCAACCGGCAGGCTCTCGCCGGTGATGAGCGACTCGTCGACATCGCTGGCCCCTTCGAGCACGGTGGCGTCCACGGGGATGCGCTCGCCGGGGCGCACCACCACCACGTCGCCGACCTTCACCTGCGCGAGGGGGAGCTCTTGTTCCAGCCCGTTGCGGCGCACCCTTGCACGTTCCGGCCGCAGCGCGTTCAGCGCGCGAATGGCTTCCGTGGTTTGCCGCTTGGCCCGCAGCTCCAGCCATTTGCCGAGCAGCACCAGCGTGATCACGACAGCGGACGCCTCGAAGTACAGATGCGCCGGCATGCCGTGGCCCGCCTGCGCGAGCAACAGGTAGAGGCTCAGGCCATAGGCAGCCGATGTGCCGAGCGCGACCAGCAGGTCCATGTTGCCGGCGCCTGCTTTCGCGGCCTTCCAGCCCGCGCGGTAGAAGCGCGCGCCGAGCCAGAACTGAACCGGCGTCGCCAGCGCCAGCTGCGACCAGCCCTCGAGCATCCAGGCACGGCCGACGAGCAGGCCGAACATGGGCAGCAGCAGCGGCGCCGACAGCAGCGCGGCCAGCGCGACCGGCCACCAGTCCGGCCATCGGTTTGACGCCGGGGCGGCCTGCGGCTCGTCGGCAGGGCGTGCCTCGTAGCCTGCCTTGCGCACGGCGGCCAGGAGGGCGGGAACGTCCACGTCGCGGCCGGCGAATCTGACCTCGGCCTTCTCGGTCGCCAGGTTCACGGTGGCCGAGTCGACCCCCGGTACGCCGGCCAGCGCCTTTTCCACGCGCGCCACGCAGGAGGCGCAGGTCATGCCCTCGATCTGCAGCGACCGTTCCTGCTGGCCGCCGGCGGGCGCCGGCATCGTCAAGCTGTTGTCCATCGGCATGGGTCGTTCCCGTGTATTACAGATGGGTCTACTGTCGACCCTCCCATCATGGGAAGGTCAAGGCTTTCTGGCGGACCCCTGCCAGCACAGGGTTTCAGTGCTCGGCCAGCTCCTCGAGGATCGGGCAGTCGGGCCGCTGGTCGCCGTGGCAGCAGTCGGCGAGGCGCTCCAGCGTGCGCTTCATGCTTGCCATTTCCTCGATCCGGCGATGCAGGTCCGCGGCATGGGCCAGGGCGATGCGCTTCACGTCCGCGCTGGCGCGGCGCTTGTTCTGCCACAGCTTCAGCAGCTGCGCGATCTCGACCATGCTGAAGCCGAGGTCGCGTGCGCGGCGGATGAAGCGCAGCGTGTGCACGTCCTTGTCGCTGTACTGCCGGTAGCCGGCGTCGGTGCGGCTGATACGGGGCAGCAGCCCCAGCGACTCGTAGTGCCGCACCATCTTGGCCGACACGCCGGAGCGTGCCGCCGCCTCGCCGATGTTGAAGGGTTCCTTGCCGGGGAGGGCCTGGTTCATTGCGCTTTCCTTTCTTCCTCCGTACTGCCGAAGGCACGGAAAGCATCGACCCTACCATGATGGGAAGGTCAAGCAGCGCGCGTGGACATCAGGGCCGCATGATCTGGCTGCGGGTGACCGGCGGCGCGTCGTTGCCCCACGAGCCTCGGATGTAGCTCAGCACAGCGGCGATGCCGTCGTCATCGAGCACATGGCCGAAGGGCGGCATGCCGTACGGTCGTGGATTGCCGGCAGTGGAAGGCAGGAAGCCCCCGTGGCGCAGCACCTGCACGAGGTTGACGGTCGAGTCCATGGTGACGGCGCGGCTGCCCGCCAGCGCCGGGTAGGCCCCTTGGGCACCCTGGCCCGCGTCGCCGTGGCAGTAGGCGCATTGCTGGTCGTAGATCTTTGCGCCACGCGCCATCACGCCGGCATCGCGGCGCACCGGCGCTGCGGGGGCGGGCGCGTCCGCTGCCTTGGCTTCGGGCAGTTGCTTGAGGAACACCGCCATGGCGTTCAGGTCGACGTCGCCGAGATGCTGGGTGCTGCGGTAGACCACGTCGGCCATCGGTCCCATGACCGATCCGCGCGGCGAGGTGCCGTTCTTTAGCAGCGCGATGACGTGTTGCGTGTCCCAGTCCGAGACACCGGCCTCGCGCTTTGAATTGAGCGAAGGCGCATACCAGTTCTCGACGGGGATCAGCCCGCCGGAGAGACCCAGCTTCTCTTCGGTGGCGCCCAGCACGTTGCGCGTGCCGTGGCACGCGATGCAATGGCCCAGGCCCTCGACCAGGTAGGCGCCGCGGTTCCATTCGGCAGGCTTGGCCGGATCGGCGACGAAGCTGCCGGGCGCGAAGAAGAGCGCGCGCCATACGGCGAGCGCAGCTTGTGTGTCATAGGGAAAACGCAGCTTGTGGGCGGCGCTGGGCGTCGGAGCGGGCGGCACGGTACGCAGGTAGGCGTAGATCGCGTCCGAATCCTCGCGCGTCACGCGCGTGAAGCTCGGGTAGGGAAAGGCGGGGTACAGGAGGCGCCCGTCCATCGAGCGACCGTTGTGCAGGGCGCGCCAGAAATGCGCGGCGCTCCAGCGGCCGATGCCGGCTTCGTCGTGCGGCGTGAGGTTGCTCGCGAAGACCGTGCCGAACGGCGTCTCGATGCCCACGCCGCCGGCATAGGCTGCACCGCCGCGCGCGGTGTGGCAGCCGGCGCAGTTGCCGGCCAGCGCGAGATAGCGGCCGCGTTCGACCTGGGCCGGCGTCGGGTTGAAAGCGACCGGTGTAGCGGGAAGCGGATCTTCGCCGCGCAAGTTGAGGGCCACGAGCCCCGAGGCCCCCAGGAGCAGCAGCACGACCAAGGCGAGCAGGGTATAGAGGGTGCGTCGCATCGCGTCAGCTCCCCATGGCACTGCAGGGCATCGGCAGCGGTCCGGGTGGCGCGGCCGCGGGCTTGGGGTCCGCCGGCACCGGCTGCAAGGCCAACCAACTCGCGACGGCGTTGATGTCGTCCGCGTTGAGCTTGCGCCCGACTTCCGCCATGCAGTCGGGCGGCAGGGCGTGGCGCCCGTTGTTGAGCCAGTCGCCCAACTGCGAGGCGAGGTACAGGCGCGGCAGGCCGAGCAGCGAGGGAATGGCGGGCGCGATGCCGGTCAGCGCCTGGCCATGGCATTGCGCGCAGGCCGGAATGCCGCGCGCGGCATCGCCCTGGAACGCCAGCTCCTTCCCGCGCGCGAGACTCTGCGCCGAGGCATCGGTGCGCGCGGACACGGGCGGATAGGGCAGGTCGAGCGCCGCGAAGTACTGCGCGATCTCGCGCAGGTAGGCATCCGACAGGTGCCGCACCATGTGCACCATGTCGCTGTTGAAGCGGCGCCCGTCGCGAAAGCTCAGCAGCTGGTTGTAGAGATAGCCTTCGGGCTTGCCGGCCAGCCGCGGGAAGTAGCCGGCATTGGTGCTGGCACCCTCGCGCCCATGGCAGGCGATGCAGGCCGCGACGCGCTGCTCGATGGTGTCGGGTACGCGTGCGGGCGCGGGAGAAGCGGCATGGGCCGGCGGCATCAGCGGGGCCAGGCCGAGGGCGGCGAGCAGCGCGCCTCGCCAGAAAGGTCGGATGTTCATCATGGTGCGAGCGCGATTGTCGCCGCGCGCTAAAGTGCCCTGCATGCATATGCGATTTACGCGAATGATGGGCTGGCAGCGGCTGCTGTTCGGCGCGGTGGTGGGTGTTGCCATCGGCCTCCTGCCCTGGCACTTCGGCGCCGTAGCCCGCGGACTTCTGGGCTGGTGCTGTGGCGCGACGGCCTACCTGCTGCCTGCCTGGTGGCTCGCCGAGACCTCGGACGCTTCGAGCACGCGGGCGCGCGCGCGGTCGCTCGACCAGCCCAGCGTGCTGATCCTGGCCGCCATGGTGGCCGGCGTCGGCGCCAGCATGGTGACGATCTCGCTGCTGCTGAAGCAGGTCGGGGAGATGGGAGAGGCTGCGCGCATCGGCCACATCGCGCTGGGACTGCTGGCGCTTGCGGGCTCATGGCTGATGATCCACACGATCTACGGGTTTCATTACGCACACCGCTATTACCGCGCGGAGCCGGACCGCCACCCGGGCCTCGACTTTCCGGGCAAGCTCGACCCGGACTACTTCGACTTTCTCTACTACGCCTTCGTGATCGGCATGTGCTCGCAGGTGTCCGACGTGCAGGTGCGCTCGCGCGAAATGCGCCGCATCACGCTCGTGCACAGCGTGCTGTCCTTCGCCTTCAACATGCTGGTGCTGGCGATGTCGATCAACGTGGTGGCGGGAGCGATTTGATTCGCTATGCGCAGCCGGAAGAGCTCGCGATCCACGTGCGCGTCGCCATCAACAATCGATCAGCGGCGCTCCTGTACGGTCGCCGCCGGCCGTCGCCCCAGCCTCACCAACCCCGTCGACAAGGCCACGCCGCACACGATCACCACCGCGCATGCCAGCATCCACTGCGTGATCTCCTCGCCCAGGAAAACGGCGCCGTAGAACAGCGCGAACACCGGCACCAGGAAGGTCACGGTCAGCGCGCGCGCCGGGCCGGCGCGCTCGATCAACCGAAAGAACAGGATGTAGGCGAGTCCGGTGCACGCCGTGCCCAGCACCACGAGCGCGAGCCAGGCCTTGAGGCTCGGCATCCGCGCCGGCCACAGCCAGAGGGCCGGAAGTGCCAGCGCGAGCGTAGCGCCGATCTGGCTGCCGGCCGCGGTGGCGAGCGTCGGCACGCCCGTGAGGTGCTTGCGCGTCAGGCTCGCCGAGACCGCATAGCAGATGCAGGCCGCGAGGCAGGCGGCGATGGCCCAGCGTGCTGCGGTTTCGTCCGCGCCTGACTGCAGTCCCGCGCTGCGCCCGGCCAGCATGGCGACTCCCGCGAAGCCGATCACCAGGCCCAGGGTGCGCGAGCGATCGGGCCGCTCGCCGAAGAAGCCCCACGCGACGAGCGCACCGAACATCGGCACCGTGGCATTGAGGACGGCACCGAGTCCGCTGTTGATGGTGAGCAGCGCAAAGGCGAAGAAGGCAAAAGGCAGCCCGGAATTCAACACGCCGATGCTGAGCGCCGGTTTCCAGTACTGCTTCAAGCTGGACCATTGGCCGCGCATGAACAACAGCGGCAGCAGGAAAAGCATGCCGATCCCGACCCGCACTGCGGCCGTCGGCAGCGCGCCGAATTCCGCCGCGCCGATGCGCATGAACAGGAAAGAGGCGCCCCACAGCATGCCTAGCAACACGAGATCAACCAGCCAGCGCTTGGCCGGGCGTGCCGGCGGGATGGGAGTGATGGGCGAACCGGGCCCGCTGGTCGCGGCCACGTTGGCCACGGCGTTCGCGGCCGTGCACTCGCCTTCGCTCACAAGGCGCCTTCCAGCTCGAGCAGTGCGCTCTTGCGTTCGAGTCCGCCCGCATAGCCGGTCAGTGAACCGTTGGTGCCGAGCACGCGATGGCAGGGAACGATCACGCTGATGGGGTTGCGGCCCACCGCCGCGCCCACCGCACGCACCGCGGCGGCATTGCCCAGGCCCGCGCTGATTGCGCCATAGCTGGTGGTGCGCCCCACGGGAATGGCCAGCAGCGCCTGCCACACCGACTGCTGGAAGGCCGTGCCGTGCGACAGATCGAGCGGGAGGTCGAAGTGCTGGCGGCGGCCGGTGAAGTAGTCGGCGAGCTGGGCCGCAGCTTCGCGCAGCACCGGATGCTCCGGGTTGTGCTGCCAGCCGTGCGTGTCGGGCCAGTGGCGCTGCTGGTCGAACCAGGCGCCGGCCAGGCCTGCATCGGTGGCCGCAAGCGTCACGGCGCCGAGGGGGGTTTGCATCGTGCAGCTGTGGAGGGTGGCGTTCTTGAATTTCATGATGTCGTCTCGCGATGTCGTGTCTCGTCAGACATTCAGGCGGCAACGCTTTCGAGGGCGGGCGGCGCGGCGGAGGATTCCCCGGCGGGCAGGGGACTGTGCCATGCGCGCAGCACTGCGTAGCTGCGCCACGGACGCCAGGCCTGCGAGGCCTCCGCCGCTGCGCGTGCGGAACTCACGCGCAGCGCTTTCTGCAGCGCGACGTCGCCGGCAGGGAAGGCATCGGGCCAGCGCAGCGCGCGCATGGCGATGTATTGCGCGGTCCAGTCTCCGATGCCGGGCAGCTGTTGCAGGGCGGCGAGGGTGGCGGGCACATCGGCGCCGGCATGCAGGGCGAGCCGGCCTTCCAGCACGTTGCGCGCGAGGGCGATCAGGGCCGACTGCCGCTGCCGCACGATGCCCAGCTGGCCCAGCGCATCGCCGCTCGCCGTCGCGAGGGCGGCAGGGGTCGGGAACAGCCGGTCCAGCCCCGCGACCGGCGTGGCGATGGGCTCGCCCAGCGCCTGCACCAGCCGCGTGCCCAGCGTGCGCGCGGCGGCGACGGTGATCTGCTGGCCCAACACGGCCCGCACCGCGAGCTCGAAGCCGTCGACCGTCCCCGGCACGCGCAGCCCGTCGCCCTGCGGGAAGCTGGCGTGCAGCGTGGCATTGATCGCCATCGGGTCTGCGTCCAGGTCGAGCATCGCGCGCACCCGGCTGATCACCGTCGGCAGCACCGCGGCCAGCGAATCGCCGACCTGCAGCAGCAGTTGCTCGCGCTCGCCGTCGAAGCGCAGCTGCAGCCAGCCCGTATGCATGCGCTCGCCCTGCGCGACGCGCAGCGTGCGAGCCAGCCGGGGCGTGCCGCCCGCGTTGTCGATGGCCTCGACGCCGCCCAGCGCGCGGCGCGCGAAGAAGCCCAGCATGGCCGCGGCGTCATAGGGCGGGCGGTAGCCCAGGCGCACGCTCACCGAGCCGCCGCCGCGCTCGCCGGCCGCGGCGCCGGCCCGCCGCAGCGCGCTCGGGTTCAGGCCGTAATGCGAAACGAAGGCCGCATTGAACCGCCGCACGCTGGCGAAGCCGCTGGCCAGCGCCACCTGCGTCATCGGCAGCCGCGTGTCGGCGATCAGCTGCTTGGCCGCCAGCAGGCGGCGCGTCTGCAGGTACTGCAGCGGCGACACGCCGAACTGCGCCTCGAAGATGCGGCGCAGGTGGCGGTCGCTCACGCCCAGGCGAGCGGCGATGCGGGCGGCGCCGGGGCCGTCCTCGTCCCAGGCATCGGGCTCGTCGATCAGGCGCGCGGCCTGCAGCGCAAGGATGCGCGATGCGTCTTCCGTGGACCAGCTCGCGGCCCGCGGCGCCAGCTCCGGCCGGCAGCGCAGGCAAGGGCGGAAGCCGGCGGCCTCGGCCTGGGCCGCATGCCGGAAGAAGCGGCAGTTCTCGCGCCTCGGCAGCTTGACGCGGCAGACCGGCCGGCAGTAAACGCCGGTGGACGTCACGGCAGTGAAGAAGGACCCGTCGAAGCGCGCGTCATGGGCCTTCATGGCGAGGTAGCAGGCGTCGCTTTCAAGTCCAGCGGCGGGGGAGGCGGTCGAGAGGGGCATGCCTTGGATGATACGGAGCGCCACGCGCATGAATAGCCATTTCCGGACATCTGGCAGCAGGAGCGCATGCCTACAATGGTCTTCATTTTTCGAACTCACCCGAAGGGAAGCCCATGCAGCTCAGCGCATCGATCTTCAAGGCCTATGACATTCGCGGCGTCGTGCCCACCACGCTCGACGCGGAGGTCGCCGAGGCGCTCGGCAAGGCCTTCGGCAGCGCGGCACGCGCGGCCGGCGAGAAGGCGGTGGCGGTCGGGCGCGACGGGCGCCTGTCGGGCCCGGCGCTGGCGGAGGCGCTGATCCGCGGGCTGGTCGCCACCGGGATCGAAGTCATCGATGTCGGCGCGGTGACGACGCCGATGCTTTATTACGCGGCCCACACGCTGGCCACCAGCGGCATCCAGGTGACCGGCAGCCACAACCCCAAGGACTACAACGGCTTCAAGATGGTGCTGGCCGGCCGCGCCATCTACGGCGAAGAAATCCAGGGTTTGCGCCGCGTGATGGAAGCCGGCAGCGCCCAGCTCGCGGCCGGGGGCAGCGTGCGCAAGGCAGACGTCATGGAGGCGTACACGAAGCGCATCGTCGAGGACATCAAGCTCGCGCGCCCCATCAGGATCGTGGTCGATTCCGGCAACGGCATCGCGGGCGCATCGGCGCCGGCCATCCTGCGCGCCATCGGCTGCGAGGTGACGGAGCTCTACAGCGAGGTCGACGGCAATTTCCCCAACCACCATCCCGACCCGAGCAAGCCCGAGAACCTGAAGGACCTGATCGCGGCGTTGGCAACCGGCGACGCCGAGCTGGGCCTGGCCTTCGACGGCGACGGCGACCGCCTGGGCATCGTCACCAAGGACGGCCAGAACATCTTCCCTGATCGCCAGATGATGCTGTTCGCGCAGGACGTGCTGTCGCGCGTGCCCGGCGGCACCATCGTCTACGACGTGAAATGCACGCAGCGCCTGGCGCCCGCGATCGAGGCCGCGGGCGGCAAGCCGATGATCTTCAAGACCGGCCACTCGCTGATCAAGGCGAAGATGAAAGAGATCGACTCCCCGCTCGGCGGCGAGATGAGCGGCCATATCTTCTTTAAGGAACGTTGGTTCGGCTTCGACGACGGCACCTATGCCGGTTGCCGGCTGCTGGAAATCCTCAGCAAGACACCCAACGCGAGCGACACCCTCAACGCGCTGCCCACCAGCTTCTCGACGCCCGAGCTCAACGTGAAATGCGCCGAGGGCGAGCCGCACGCGCTGGTCGAGCAGTTGGTGCAGACGGCCAAGTTCGATGCACAGGCCAAGGTCTCGACCATCGACGGCCTGCGCGTGGACTGGCCCGACGGCTTTGGCCTGATCCGCGCCTCCAACACCACGCCGGTGCTGGTGCTGCGTTTCGAAGGGCAGACGCAGGCCGCACTCGACCGCATCCAGCACGACTTCCTCGCGCTGCTCAAGGGCGTGAAGCCCGATGCGACGCTGGCCGAAGCTGCGCACTGAGCCCCGGATTCTTTTTGTTGAGCGTGCGTTCGCTGCTGCTGCGCCTGTACGGCGTCTTCACCACCCTTGCGCAACCGCTGGTTCGGCGCAAGCTGCGCCGCCGGGCCGTGGCCGAGCCCGGCTACGCCCACGCGGTCGAGGAGCGTTTCGGCCGGTATGACGAGGCCACGGCCGGCACCGGCTGGTGCTGGGTCCATGCGGTCTCGCTGGGCGAGGCGAGGGCTGCCGGCATCCTGATCGCCGAGCTGCGCCGCCAGTATCCGGGCATTCCGATTCTGCTCACCCATGGCACCGCGACCGGGCGCGAAGAGGGGGCCAAGCTGCTGGAAGAAGGCGACCTGCAGGTCTGGCAGCCCTGGGACGCGCCCGCCGCGGTGGCCAGCTTCCTCGACCGCTTCCAGCCACGCATCGGCGTGCTGATGGAGACCGAGGTATGGCCCGAGCTCACCGCCGCGTGTGCCGAACGCGGCATTCCGCTGGTGCTGGCCAATGCGCGCCTCAACGAGAACTCGCTCGCCTCCGCGGAGCGCCTGGGCTGGCTGGCGCGTCCCGCGTATTCTTCGCTGGCGGCGGTCTGGGCCCAGACCGAGGCCGATTCGCATCGCCTGGTTTCGCTGGGCGCCAAGGTCGCGGGCGTCTACGGCAACCTCAAGTTCGACGCGACGCCCGATCCCCGCCAGCTCGCGACGGCAGCCCGGCTGCGCGGCCAGCTGCCGCGGCCGGTGGTCATGCTTGCGAGCTCGCGCGACGGCGAGGAGGCGCAGTTGCTCGACGTGCTTGAGCGCTTCGGCGCGCTGTCGCCCGTGCCGCCGGCGCAGGATGCGGTGCAGTCCATCGCCAGGCGGGTGCATGAAGTGCAGTGGATGATCGTGCCGCGCCACCCGCAGCGCTTCGACGAGGTTGCCGCCCTGATCGAGGGGCGCGGCTTCGCGGTGGCGCGGCGCAGCGCGGCCGGTGCGCCGGCCAAGTCGGAAATCTGGCTGGGGGATTCGCTCGGTGAGATGGCGCTCTACTACGGCCTGGCCGACGTGGCGCTGCTGGGGGGCAGCTTCGAGGCACTGGGGGGCCAGAACCTCATCGAGGCGGCCGCCTGCGGCTGCCCCGTGATCATGGGACCTTCCACCTACAACTTCGCCGAGGCCGCGGAGCTCTCGCTCGCGGCAGGCGCCTCGCTACGGGTGAACGACATGGAGCATGCGGTCACGGCGGCGCTCAAGCTGGTCGAACAGCAGGATCGCCGCGAGGCGATGGCCGAGGCAGCGCAGGCCTTCGCCGGCGCCAACCGCGGGGCGGCGCAGCGCACGGCGGCGGCAGTGCTCGCGATTGCAGAAGCCGTATCCGACACTGCACCCGCCGTGCTGGAGGAGCGGGCCGAGCCCACTCTCGAATAGGTTGAGCTTTCGGCTCAGCCTGCGACGCAGGACTTCACGGTGTACGGCGCAGGATCGGTGCCGAAGTAGGCGTTCGTGCAGCTCACCGTGCCGCTGACGGTCTTGGTGATCCAACGCGTATCCGCCCCGTACTTGACCACCGTGGGACTGGACACCGTAAAGCTGCCGCCCTCTGGTGCGAGCACCGTGCCGGGCGCTGGTGCAGGTGCCGGCGCTGGTGCAGGTGCAGGTGCAGGTGCAGGTGCCGGTGCCGGTGCCGGGGCAGGTGCCGGGGCAGGTGCAGGTGCAGGTGCAGGCGCAGGTGCAGGCGCTGGTGCCGGCGCTGGTGCAGGTGCAGGTGCAGGTGCAGGTGCAGGTGCTGGTGCTGGTGCTGGTGCAGGTGCAGGTGCTGGCGCAGGTGCAGGTGCTGGTGCTGGTGCTGGTGCTGGTGCTGGTGCAGGTGCAGGTGCAGGTGCAGGTGCAGGTGCAGGTGCTGGTGCAGGTGCTGGCGCTGGTGCTGGTGCTGGTGCAGGTGCAGGTGCAGGTGCGGGCGCTGGCGCAGGCGCGGGAGCAGGCGCGGGCGTGGGCGCGGGCGCCGGCGCCGGTGCGGGTGCGGGTGCGGGTGCGGGTGCGGGTGCGGGTGCGGGTGCGGGTGCAGGGGTCACGCACGACTTCGCGGTGAAGGGCGCGGGGTCCGTCCCGAAAAACGTGTTGGTGCAGCTACCGGTGCCGCTCACCGTTCGCTCGGTCCAGCGCGAATCGGCGCCGTAGCGAACTAGCGTGCTCGTGGGAACCGTGAAGTTCTCCCCTTCCTTCGCCAGCGTTATGTAGGTAGGCGCGGGCGCAGGTGCAGGCGCAGGTGCAGGCGCAGGTGCGGGTGCGGGTGCAGGTGCAGGTGCAGGCGCAGGCGCAGGCGCGGGCGCGGGCGCGGGCGCGGGCGCGGGCGCGGGCGTAGGTGCAACACTCGCGAAGCACGATTTCGCAGTCATCGGCGCTGGATCGACGCCGAAGAACGTGCTGGTGCAACTCGCACTTCCCGAAACGGTCTTGCTGATCCAGCGCGTGTCCGCGCCGAAGCTCACCAGTGCGGCGCTCGCCATGCTGAAGTTGCCGCCTTCGTTGGCGACCAGCTTGTCGCCGGAAGCCGGCTGGTTGCCGGGAACCACGCCCGCAACTTGGGGCGTCAGCACCTCGCAGGTCTTGGCCAGGCCGGGTGCCGGATTGGCGCCGAAGAATTCGTTGCTGCATGCGACGGTGCCGGTCGCTGTCTTTTGTACCCACCGGCTGTCCGCGCCATAGCGCACCGTCGTGGCCGCGGGCAGCGTAAAGCTCTTGCCTTGGTCGACCGCCTTCGACCACTTGGCATCCACCTTCATGATCTTGGCCACCGACGGCACGCCGGCGCTGTCGATGACGAAGAGCATGTAGTGGCCGATCGGCACCGTGTTCGGCCCTTCGTTCAGCGTGATGCTGACGTTGGAACTGCCCGCCGCCTGCGTGAAGGGCAGCTCCAGGAAGCGCTGCTCGAAGTTGGTCGAATGCGTCACCGAGCCGGTTCGGATCAGCGTCACGCGCTGGATCGCACGGCCCGACGCCACCGTGATGCCGAAGGTCGAGCCCAGGTCCACCGCGGCGGGTGCCGAGTTGATCAGGGGGCGCGCCTGCTTCTGCCCGGTGCTGTCGAAAAGGTAGGGCGGCGAGTAGATCTCGGCGTTGAGGTTGATCACGGGCCCCGGCGAGCCGCCGCCCACCGAAAGCACCGTGGCATCCGGCAGCAGGATTGCCGACGAGTGATAGAGGCGCGGCTTGGCGGCCGAGGCGCCGGTCGTCCACCCGTTGGTCTTCGGATCCCAGATGAGGGTGGAAAGGGCGGTGTCGACCAGCACGTTGTCTTCCGACGAGCCGCCGGTGACGGCCACCTTGCCATCGGCCAGCACGGTGGCGGTGCTCCAGATGCGGTTGGTGCCCGGCCCGGCGATCGGCGTGATGACCGGTGTCCGGCCGTTCACGTCGACCACCATCGCACCGCCTTCGTCGTCGACCATCATCATGCGGCCGCGATCGAAGAGGGCCCAGGGCAGCATCCAGTCGGTGTTCTTGGGCAGCGTGCCGATGGTGTCCATCGTCTCTGCCTCGACGTCGAGGCTGTACAGCGTGCTGCCGCTGGCGATCAGGACCTTGCCGTTCGGCGCGAGGAAGCCGCGCGGGTAGTACCAGTCGGCCGGCCAGTTGGCAATCTTGGACAAGGTCCTCCAGCCCGATCCGGGCGTGTAGAGCTCGGGCGGTCCCGCGCCGGCGCCGGTCTCGTCGATGCCAGCGGCGGTCAGGACCCGGCCGTCTGCCAGCGGGTACAGCGAGCCGTACCAACGCGCGTATTGCATGGGCGTGCCCGAGGCCTTCAACTCCAGCAGCGTCGGATCGAACAGGTTGGTGTCGCGCACCCCCAGGTTCACTGGGGTGCCGTTGTTCAGGCCGCGGGTGTCGCCGCCGGCGAGCAGCACCTGGCCGGTGGTCGGCAGCACCACCTGCGCATTGCAGAAGAGGTCGGTGCGAGTGGAATGCTGCAGCAGGTTGTGCGCGTTGGTGGCCGGGTTCCACACGTCGTAGTAGAGCTGCGCGCCCTGATTGCCATCAGGGTCGGTGCCGTAGCTCATGATCTTGCCATCGGGAGTCAGGATGGCGTGAATTGCATTGATCGGCCAGCTGCTCGCGGAGGACCATTGGCCCAGGCTTGCGGGACCGGCGGCGGCACCCGTCTGCAGTTCGGTCTTCTTGGGCTTCGGGCCGTCGCCTCGGTCGATCGGGGCAGGTACGTCGCGCTCGCGTGCGCGCTCGCGCTCGATGTCGAGCAGTGTGCGAACAGCGCGCCGGATCTTCTCGGGCTTTCCCGCGGCCTCGGGAGCGCCCGCGCTGGCCGGGCCGCTGCTGCTGCCCTCTGTTGCTGCGCTGGATGCCGCCGCAATGCTGGAGGCTGTGCCGCCACCGCCACCCCCACCGCATCCTGCTATCAAGGCCGCCACCGAGACTGCAATCAGGGTAAGGCGAAAGGAAGAAGAAACGGAGGAGGAGCGCTGCGACGGCATCGAGGAAAGGTCTGTGAAATGAATGCTTTGTAGTTATATCCTGACACCATCGCCATATCTTGAAGACGCGGTGCACTCCTACACCCTTCGTGGGCCTCGCGGAAGGAGGGGAAACGCCTGACGACCAGGCCAGTAATCACAGCAGTAAATCGTGCGTTTCTCGTCGCGTTGCGTTCCTCGTTCCGGAACCCACAGGCCGACCCAGCGACTGACCGGTGTCTACTTCATGAAGGCCGAAAAAGGCTCCATGTACACGACGTCGAGCAGCGAGTACCTTGCCGCCTCGCTGTTGTCCTGTCTATCTCGAAGGGGCTGCCTTGCTACCCTCCACAGCCGTTCGGCACCCGCGCCTGCGGGCACTGCACACTGCACCCTACGACCGCGGGTTGATGCCCGGCTTCGTCACGTACGGCGTGACTGCGACGATGGTCTCGGTCCATCCGAGCTATCGCTTGTTGGTGTCCTCCCGGACTCGGCTCCTTGCATCTTCGGCTCCCCCATGTGCCGCGGCAACGGTTTCGCCAAGCTCACTCGAGCCGTCAAAGACCTCGGACCCCTTCGATTGGGAGAAGCGCCCACTCGAGGAAATGAGGTATCGCTACGAGGTCTGGAACGCGCTTGGACGGAAAAAGCGGCCCCAAGTCGAATTTTTCTGGAAGGCGTCCCCGGAAGAGGGCAGGACCGTCACTCCTCGCAATATCGACGCGAAGGGCTTGTCGTTCAGCGCCGTCGATGTCAACGGCAACGAGGAACAGATTTCGTTCAGTGACGTGAGCCGTTTGCGCGTGCTCAGCGCGTAGGCGGCAGGATCACCGGCGGCGGAGGCGGCGAAGGCATCGTCGGCGCCGTCGGTGCAAAAGGTGGTGTCTGGACCGGCGGCACCGGCGGGATGATGACCGGCGCGCCAGGCGGCCGCCCCGTGATTGCCGGCTGCGAAGCCGGCGCTTGCGGTGGCGTCGCGGTCATGTCGACCGCGGCCCGGCCATCGGTAGCGAGCGTGCCGTTTATCGCGCGCAGGTCGTCCGCCGTGAGCGTGCCGTTGGCCTGGCGCAGCTTCAGATTGCCCAGCAGAACGTTGTAGCGCGCCACGGCCAGGTCGCGCTTGGTCTGGTAGAGCTGGCTCTGCGAATTGAGCACGTCGATATTGATGCGCACACCCACCTGGTAGCCCAGGCGGTTGGCATCGAGCGCACTTTGGCTGGAGGCTTCGGCGGCTTCGAGCGCCTTCACCTGCCCGGCCCCGGACACCAGGCCGAGGTAGGCCGCCCGGGTCGCCTGGGTCACGTTGCGGCGCGTGGATTCGAGCACCGAGCGCGACTGCTCCTCGAGCGCCAGCGTTTCCTTGACGCGGTTCTCGATCGCGAAGCCGGCGAACAGCGGCATGCTGAAGGTGACGCCGACAGTCCCCGCATTGATGCGCGAGCGCCCGGTGGTCGTGCTGGTGCCTTGCGGGTTGTTGCTGACGTTGTAGCCCAGGTTGGCATCGATGGTCGGCTTGTGCCCGGCCTGCGCCTTCTGCACCTCGAGCGATGCCACGTCCAACCCGAGGCGTGCCTGGCGGATGGAGGGATGCACGTCCTCGGCCTGCGCCACCCACGCGTTCATGTCGGCGGGCGCCACCTCGGGCAGCTGCACCGGCGCGGCCAGCGGCACCGGGACGCTGCCGGGGCGGCCGACCAATTGGTCGAGCGCGATCTTCTTGACCTGCCGGTCGTTCTCGGCCGCGATCTCTTGCGACACGACCAGGTCGTAGCGCGCTTGCGCCTCGCGCGTGTCCGTGATGGTCGAGGTGCCGACCTCGAAGTTGCGCTTGGCGGCCGCCAGCTGCTCGGCGACTGCGGCCTTCTGCGCGCGCACCAGCGACAGCGTGTCCTGCGCGGACAGCACGTCGAAATAGGCCTGGCTCACGCGCACCACGAGATCCTGGTCGGCGATGGTGAGCACCGCTTGTGCGATATCGACCTGGCGCTTGCCCTGCTCGTAGGTGGCCCAGTTCGCCGGCCTGTAGAGCGGTTGGATGGCGTTGATGCCCGCGCTCTGCGTGTTGAAGCCGCGCGAGGCGTTGCCTGCGGGCGTGTGCACGTCGAGCTCGGTGCGCGAAGCGCCCGCTGACAGCCCCACGCTGGGCAGGATGCCGGCCTTCGCCTGGGCGGCGCGCGCCAGGTTGGCGTCGTACTGCGCGCGCGCGGCCTGGTAGGTCGCGTCATAGCCGCGGGCCGATTCATAGAGTTCGACAAGGCTCTGGCCGTATGCCGGCAATGCGATCGCGGCGGCGAGGGCCGCCGTGAGGGGAAGAAGCCGGAACACGGGCATGAAGAGGTCCTTGGTCAGCTGGTCAGTAGCGCGGAACGGAGGCGTCGTGCTGCGTCGACCAGGCGTCGATGCCGCCGGCGACGTTCGCCACCTCCACGAAGCCGTTCTGGGCGAGGAAGGCGGCCACGCGCTGGCTGCGCGCGCCGTGATGGCACAGGCAGGCGATGCGCTGGGCCGGGTCGAGCTCGGCGAGGCGAGCCGGGACCTCGTTCATCGGGATGGCGACGAGCGTGAAGCCCTGCGGCGCGACGCTCGCGGTCTGCCGCTCCCAGGGCTCGCGCACGTCCAGCAGCACCGGGGCCGCGGCGGTGTCGAGGGCGAACCAGTCGGCCAGCCGGGCCGGGGGAACCTGGTCGACCATCAGAAGACGAAGCGCGAGGGCGCCGGAAAGTTGAGCAGGCGCGGCGCGACCGTGTCCCAGGGCTGGGTGATGTCCCACTTGCCTTCTCCCACGCGGGTGACGAAGTGGGCCCGCATCATCGGCTCGTCGCCCACGATCGCGGCCAGCCGGCCGCCCATCTTGAGCGAGCCCATCAGGCCTTGAGGCAGGCGCGCGACCGAGCCGCTGAGCACGATCACGTCGAAGGTGGGTCCGCTGGACAGCGGCACCGAGCCGTCGGCATTCCGGACTTCGACGTTGTCCACGCCATTGCGGCGCAGGTTTGCGGTGGCTACGGCGGCGAGGCCGGCATCGATCTCCAGCGTCAGCACCTGCGCGGCGCGGTGCGCGAGCAGCGCCGCCATGAAGCCGGAGCCGCTTCCGATCTCGAGCACCGTTTCGTGCTTCTTGATGTGCAGGTCCTGCAGCATGCGCGCCTCGACCTTCGGAGAAAGCATGCACTGCCCGGATTCCTTCCGGGTGGCACCTTCCAGCGGAATTTCCATGTCGAAGAAAGCGAGGCTGCGATGGGCCTTCGGCACATAGTCCTCGCGCCGGATCTGCGCGAGCAGATCGAGAATCTCGAGGTCCAGCACATCCCAGGGACGGATCTGCTGTTCGATCATGTTGAAGCGCAATCGCTCCAGGTCGTGAGTGGCGTTCATGGGGGTGTTCCTCGTGCCTATCGGGTATTGGGGGGTCGCTTCAGGACAAACTTTCAATTCTAGGGGCCGGCTTTGCCGCGTCCGCGGCGGTGCCTTGCACCGGGTGTGCGGGCTTCTTCTCGCCGCGCCAGATCCGCGTCGCCCAGGTGGCGAGATCGTCCATGTAGCAGTAGACGACCGGTACCACCACGAGCGTTAGCAGCGACGAGGTGATCACCCCGCCGATCACGGCCTGTCCCATGGGCGC
Organism: Variovorax sp. PBS-H4; assembly: GCF_901827205.1. NCBI lineage: Bacteria > Pseudomonadati > Pseudomonadota > Betaproteobacteria > Burkholderiales > Comamonadaceae > Variovorax > Variovorax sp. PBS-H4. Next base: position 2,531,386 of record NZ_LR594675.1, read on the forward strand.
GCGCTGCTCGGAGCCCTCGCTGAGCGCGAATGCCAGCGGCACCATGCCGAAGATCATGGCCAGCGTGGTCATCAGGATCGGGCGCAGCCGAACACGGGCAGCCAGCAGCAGGGCCTCGGCACGCGGCAGGCCCGGGGTGGTGGTGCCGTCGGGGGCGACGGCGGGTTGGCGCGCGCGGATGGCAAAGTCCACCAGCAGGATCGCGTTCTTGGTCACCAGGCCCATCAGCATCACGATGCCGATGATCGAGAACATCGAGAGCGTCGAGCCGAAGAGCATCAGCGCCAGCACCACGCCGATGAGCGTCAGCGGCAGCGCCGTCATCAGCGCAAGCGGCTGAAGGAAGCTCTTGAACTGGCTCGCCAGGATCATGTAGATGAAGATGATCGCCAGGGCCAGTGCCGACACCGCATAGCCGAAGGATTCCTGCATGTTCTTGGTCGAGCCGCTGAACTGCCAGCCGTAACCCGGCGGGAAGGCGATCCCCGCCAGTGCCGTGCGGATGTCGGCCGAGACCTCGCCGGCCGAACGGTTCGCGACGTTGGCGTTGATGCTGACCTCGCGCGCGAGCGCGCGCCGGTTGATCTGGTTGGGTCCGGTGGTCTCGCGCACCTCGGCCACCTGCTGCAGGCGCACGATGCGGCTGGAGCCGTCGGCATTGGCGCCCATGGCCGTGCTGACGAAGGGCAGGCGCGCAAGATCAGCCGGCGAGTTGCGCACCTCCGGCGCGAGGCGCACGTTGACGTCGTAGGTCTGGTCGTCGGGCGCACGCCAGTTGCCCACGGTGGTCCCGGCCACGAGGGTGCGCAGCGCGGCGGCAATCGGCGCCACGCCCAGTCCCAGGTCGGAGGCGGCGTCGCGCTGCAGCACCACGCTGACGGTCGGCTTGTTGGGCTTCTGGCTCGAGTCGAGATCGACCAGGCCCGGAATCGGGCGAATGGTTTCCATCACGCGCTGCGCGAGCCGCTCCAGCTCCTGCAGGTCGGGGCCCTGCAGCGAGAACTCGATCTGCTTGTTGCCGCCGACCGTGTCGCGCAGGCCCACGTGGGTGACGGTGATGCCGGGGATGGCCCGCAGGCGTTCGCGCAGCACCGTCGACATCTGGTCCACGCTGCGGGTGCGCTCCTTGCGGTCGACCAGCCGCACGTAGATGCTCGCGTAGATCTTGCCCTGCGCGTCGCCGGTGTTGATGGTGCTGAGCGTGTAGCGCACCTCGGGCATCTCGCGCAGCACGCCTTCGACCTGGCGGGCCTTGGCCTCGGTCACTTCGAGCGACGACCCGACCGGGGTGTAGAAGTTGATGGCGGTTTCCGAATAGTCGGCCTTGGGCACGAACTCGGTGCCCAGCAGCGGGACCATCGTCACGCTGAGGACGAAGATGCCAACGGCCGCGATGAGGGTTGCAATCTTGTGCGCGAGCGACCAGCGCAGGATCGATTGGTAACCCTCGCCGAGGCGGTGGGTCGCGCGGTCGAACCAGCCAGTGACGCGGCCGATGGTCCTGTCGTAGAGACCGGCCGGACGACCCTGGCGCTGCCCATGCGTGTCGATGGATGGGTCGTGCCACACGCTCGACAGCATCGGATCGAGCGTGAAGCTCACGAACATGGAGATCAGCACGGCCGCCACGATGGTGATGCCGAATTCGTGGAAGAACTTGCCGATGATGCCTTCCATGAAGCCGATGGGCAGGAACACCGCGACGATGGACAGCGTGGTTGCCAGCACCGCGAGCCCGATTTCCTGCGTGCCGTCGAGCGCGGCGGGGTAGGGCGCCTTGCCCATCTGCACGTGGCGCACGATGTTCTCGCGCACCACGATCGCGTCGTCGATCAGCAGGCCCACGCACAGCGACAGCGCCATCAGGGTCACCATGTTGATGGTGAATCCGAACATGGCCATGAACCAGAAGGTACCGATCAGTGCAATGGGCAGCGTCAGGCCGGTGATCACCGTCGAGCGCCAGGAGTTGAGGAACAGGAAGACGATCAGCACCGTGAGCAGGGCTCCCTCGAGCAGCGTCTTGCGCACGTTGTCGACCGCGACGCGGATCGGCCGCGAGGCGTCGCCGATGGGCTCGAGCTTCATGCCGGGCGGCAGCTGCGGCTGGATGTCTGCGAGCGCCTTGCGCAGGCCGTCCACGACCTGGATGGTGTTCTCGTCCTGCGCCTTCTGCACCGACAGGAGCAGCGTGCGCTGACCGTTGTAGAGCGCGAGGCTGTCGATCTCCTGCGCGCCGTCGCTCACCCGTGCCACCTGGTCGATGCGGATCGGCGCGCCGCCCTTGCGCGCGAGGATGATGCGGCCGAAGTCCTCGGGCCGCTCCATGCGCGCGTCGATCTGCACCACGCGCTCCTGCTCCAGCGAGCGCACCGCGCCCACCGGCAGCGCCTGGTTTTCGCTGCGAACCGCCTCCACCACCTGCTGCGCGCTGACGCCGAAAGCCTCCATCGCCTGCGGGTTGAGGTAGATGTTGATCTCGCGCTTGGTGCCGCCCACCAGCGTCACGGAGCCGACGCCGCGCACGTTCTCCAGGCGCTTCTTCAGAACCTGGTCCGCCCAGTTGGTCAGCTCGACGGCAGTCGGTTGGCTGGACCTGGCCCCCACGCTTGCCGCTGCGCGTGCTGCGCTGCCCCCGCGGGGGCGCTCGCGCCTTGGGGCGGCCCGGCGGCGCTCGTTCCGCCATCCGGCAGCACTGCCACCGACCACACCGGCCGTGAAGCCGGATCGAAGCGCAGCACGCGAGGCTCCTTGACCTCGTCGCGGAACAGCGGCCGCACGGCGGCCACCTTCTCGCGTACGTCGTCCGCCGCCTTGCGTCCGTCCACGTAGAGCTGGAACTCGATGATCACGACCGACTGGCCCTCGTAGCTGCGCGAGGTGAGGGCGTTGATCCCGGCGATGGAGTTGACGCCTTCCTCCACCTTCTTGGTCACCTCGCTTTCCACGATCTCGGGCGAGGCGCCGGGGTATTCGGTGATCACGACCACGACCGGAAAGTCGATGTTGGGGAACTGGTCGACCTGCAGCCGCTGGTACGAGAAGATGCCCAGCACCACCAGCGCCAGCATCAGCATGGTCGCGAAGACCGGGTTCTTCAGGCTGACGCGGGTGAACCACATGGCGTCAGGGCGCAGCGGAAGGCGCCAGGCGAACGGCCGTGCCTTCGCGCAGCGGCCCGACGCTGCCGGCCACCACGACGGCCCCGTCGTCGATGCCCTGCACCGTCACCAGCGTCTGGCCGCCGACCTGGCCTCGCGCGCCGGTCTTGACCTGGCGATGCGCAATGCGGCCCTCGATCACCATCTGCACATAGGGTGCGGGCCTGTCGATGCGCACCGCCGTCAGCGGCAGCGCGAGCCCCTCGGTGCGCCCCACATCCAGCGTGCCCTGCGCGAACAGGCCCTGGCGGAAGCCCTCACTGCGATCCAGCCGCAGGTAGACCAGCAGGCTGCGGCTGCCGGCCTGCGCGCTCGGATTGACGCGCACCACGGTGGCTCCCACGCTGCGCTCGGCGCCGGCGGAGAGCCCGCCGCCGCCTTCGATCTGGAGCGCCGCCCGCTGCCCCACCTGCACCGCGACCGAGTCGGCGGCCGACACCGTGGCCTCGACTTCGATGCGGCTCAGGTCGACCACCTCGATCACGCGCGCATCGACCGAGACCCGCTCACCGTTCTGTACCAGGCGCTGCGCCACCTGGCCGCCGAGCGGGCTCGTGAGCACCGTGTCGCCGAGCGACTTGCGGGCCATGTCCACCGCTGCGAGCGCCGCCCGATGGGTGGAGCGCGCGGCGTTGAGGTTCGACTGCGAGGTGTCGAGGGCCGTGCGCGAGATGAAGCCTTGCTCCACCAGCGCCTTGTTGTTGTCGTAGGTGCGCTGCGCGACCTCGGCCTGGGCGCGGGCGCTTTCGGCTTGTTCCTGGGCCTGGCGCACGCGCGAGTGGTATTCGGTGGGCTCGATGCGGGCGATGACCTGGCCCGCCTTCACCGTGTCGCCTTCGCGCACCGTGAGGCCCACCAGCTCGCCGGCCACGCGGGCCTTGACCACGGCCGAGTCGACCGCCCTGAGCGTGCCCGAGACGGCCAGCGTCTGCGCCAGCTCGCGCCGTGCCGCGCGCACCACGTCGGTCGGGCCCAGTTGCACCACGGCCTCGACCGGCGCGCCTGCGGAGGCCGCGGCCTGCTGCATGCGGCGCGCCTCGAGCGCGCGCAGCACGCCCGCAACGAGAAGCACCAGGGCCAGCGCAGCGGCGGCCCATTTCAAAGCGCGTTTCATGGACCCGCCTTGGGCGGCATGCTGAGGCCGTGCAGCACAGTCTCGGCCTGGATCGCAAGGTATTTTTCGGGATCGATCTCGGACTGGCCGTCGACGCAGATCATGGCCGAGTGCTTCCACAGCATCAGGAAGATCATCGGTGCGATCACCGCGTAGATCGCATGGTCCACGTCGACCGGCGCGAACTCGCCGCTGTCGATGCCGCGGCGGATGATGCGCCGCAGGAGCGCGTGCCCAGGTCGCACCACCTCCTGGCGGTAGAACTCGGCAAGCTCGGGAAAGTTGCGACCCTCGCTCAGCATCAGCTTGGTCAGGCCGGAGGCCTTGGTCGACCCCACGCGCTCCCACCAGACGCGCATGCAGTAGCGCAGCATGTCGCAGGTGCTGCCTTCGAAGACCTCGAATTCGGCGTTCCACTCGGTGAAGCGGCCCGCGAGGTTCTCGAGCACCACCGCCTTGAAGAGTTCTTCCTTGCTCGGGAAGTAGAGGAAGAGGGTGCCTTTGGAAACCCCGGCGCGCGCCGCCACTTCTTCCGCGCGGGTGGCCGCGAAGCCCTTGTCGACGAAGAGATCCAGCGCCGCCTGCAGCAGCTCTCCGGGGCGCGCCTCCTTGCGGCGCTCGCGCTTGGCGCGCTCGGGAAAGAACTTGTCGCTGATGAAGCGGGAGGGGGGCATCTAAATATTAATGACTGGCGGGTTAGTAATGTAGTGAGCGCATCCCGCGCCGTCAAGCCGCGACAATGCGAGGTTCCGCATTTCGAACTCGGAGAAATTCATGTCCACGCCATCATCGAACACCGAGACCATCGTGCTGGGTGGCGGCTGCTTCTGGTGCACCGAGGCGGTGTTCGACCGCGTACAAGGCGTGATGGACGTCGAATCGGGTTACAGCAACGGCGAAACGGTCAACCCCAGTTACGAGCAGGTCTGCACCGGCCGCACCGGGCATGCCGAGGTCGTGAAGCTCGCTTTCGATCCGGCGCAGATCACGCTGCGCGAAGTCCTCGAGATCTTCTTCGTGGTGCACGACCCGACCACCTTGAATCGCCAGGGCAACGACGTGGGCACGCAGTACCGCAGCGGCATCTACTACGTCGACGAGGCGCAAAAGCAGATCGCCGAAGAAGTCATCCGCGAGATCGAGGCAAGCAAGACCTATCGGGCGCCGGTCGTGACCGAGGTCAAGCCGCTGGCCAATTACTCGGCGGCCGAGGCCTACCACCAGGACTACTTTCTCAACAACCCGAACCAGGGCTACTGCGCTTTCGTGGTCGGACCCAAGGTCGAGAAGTTCCAGAAGACCTTTGCGTCCAGGGTCAAGAAGGCCTGACCCTGCATTCCATGCCGTCGATGCGACTCGCAACCCACACTGCCTCCGCGCGCGCGCTGTTGTGCATGTTGGCGTTCGCGCTGTGGTTCGCGGCCACGCTGGGCCTGATGCACCGGACGGTCCATGGCCATGCTGCGCCGGCGACCCCCGTGGTTGCAGTCGCAGGGGACGCAGCAGGCGATGTCGCCCACGGGCTTTCGGCGCTCTTCGGCTCGCACACCGACGCCGAGTGCCGGCTCTACGATCAACTGTCCCATGGCCCGGCCGCGCTCGGCGTGCCGGCCGTGGTGCTGCCGGTCATGCTGCCGGCGGCCGTCTTCCTCTATCTCGAAGGCGAAGTACTCGCCCGCTGGGTCGCGCTGTTCGACGCGCGCGGCCCGCCTTCCGCTCGCTGAATCCGCCTTGCCTGCCGGTTGCTGCGCTCGCTTGCGAGCTACGGCCGGCTTTTCCATCGATTCAACGAGCTTCAATCACATGTCATCCCTTTTCACGCGCAGCGCCGTGGGCATTGCCGTTCTTTCCTTCGTGTCCTGCGCCGCCTGGGCGCAATCCGACGGCGCTGCCGCACCCGACCGCGCCGCGCTGCCCGAGATCACCGTGACTGGCAACCCGCTGGGTTCGAGTGACCTGATCGTGCCCACCACGTCGGTGTCCGGAGACTCGCTGCTGCTGCGCGCCCAGCCGACGCTGGGCGAGACGCTGAACAACCTGCCCGGTGTCGGCAGCAGCTACTTCGGGCCCAACGCCAGCCGGCCCACGATCCGCGGCCAGGACGGCGATCGCATCCGCATCCTGCAGAACGGCGCCGCGGCGCCCGATGCATCGTCACTGAGCTACGACCACGCGGTGCCCGTCGATGCGCTGGTGACCGAGCGCATCGAGGTGCTGCGGGGTCCCTCGGCCCTGCAGTACGGCGGCAGCGCGGTGGGCGGGGTCGTCAACATCATCGACAACCGCATCCCCACCGAGCCCCTCGACGGCTTTGGCGGCCGCGCCGATGCCGGCTACGCGACGGGCAGCCGCGAAAAGAGCGGCGGCATCGTGCTCGAAGGCGGCACCGACCGCTACGCGCTGCATGTCGATGCCTTCAGCCGCGATGCGGACGACACCCGGGTGCCGATCGAGCTGGGCTGCGAAAGCCCGCGCCGGTTCGGCCTAGCACGCAGGATCTGCAATTCCGCCAACCGCGCGGACGGCGGCGCGATCGGGGGCACGCTGTTCTTCGGCCAGGGCTGGATCGGCGCCTCGGCCAGCACGTACCGCAGCAACTATGGCACCGTCGCGGAGGACGACGTCACCATCGACATGAAATCCGATCGCTATGCGCTCGAAGGCGAATGGCGGCCGGGCGGCTTCTTCACCAGCATTCACGGCAAGCTCAGCCAAACCGACTACCGCCACACCGAGTTCGAAGGTTCGGAACCCGGCACCGTTTTCGCCAACAAGAGCAACGACGTGCGCGTCGAGGCAAGGCACCGCAAGATCGGCGACCTGGACGGACTGGTCGGCTTCAGCAGCGAGACCAACCGCTTCTCGGCAGATGGCGAGGAGGCTTTCGCGCCGCACAGCCGCACGCGCTCGGATGCCCTTTTTCTTCACGAGGAACTGGGAACGTCGTGGGGCCGCCTGAGCTTCGGCGCCCGCACGGAGCGGGTGAAGGTGCGGTCGATGGGCTCGCCCGATCCGGATGTCACACGGTTTGCAATCGGCGAGCGCGACTTCCGTCCGAAGAGCGCGGCACTGGGTGCGCTCGTCAACCTGACGCCGCAATGGCAGCTGACGTCGAACCTGGCTTACACCGAGCGTGCGCCCAAGGACTACGAGCTCTTCGCCAACGGGCCGCACGTCGCGACGGCGGCCTGGGAGGTGGGCAATCCTGACCTGCAGAAGGAGAAGTCGGTGGGCTTCGACCTCGGCGCGCAATGGAAGTCGGGGGCCGACAACGCGCGTGTCAATGCCTATGTCACGCGCTTTCGCAACTACATCGGGCAGGAGGCCTCGGGCAACGTGCGCGACGCGGAAGGCAACATCAACCCGGGCCCGATGGAAACCGCCCAAGGCCTCGTGTTCCCCGACGTGGTGGACGAATTCGTCTACCGCGGCGTGCGCGCGCGCTTCAGCGGTCTCGAGGCCAGCGGCAACTTGCGGCTGCTCGGGACCGACGGCTTCGCCCAGCCAGCCGATGGTTCGACGCTGGACCTGCAGTGGCGTGGCGACCTGGTGCGCGCGAAGAACACCGACACCGGCGAGCCGCTGCCGCGCATCTCGCCGCTGCGCGTGGGCGCCACGCTGGCCCACGGCAACGGCCCGTGGATGGCGCGGCTGGGCTTTGACCACTACGCGGCCCAGCGCCGCGTGCCAAGCATGGGCGCCCGGCCAACCGATGCGTTCACGCTGTGGAATGCGGCCATCACCTACCGCATGAAAGTGCAGCGTGCCAGCCTCACCTGGTATGCGCGCATCGACAACCTGGCCAACAAGCTGGCCTACAGCGCGACGTCGATCCTCACCACCACGGCCTTCCCTGACGCACCGCTGCCGGGGCGCAGCCTGAAGGTGGGACTGCGGGCGAGCTTCTGATCGAGTGCTGCAGGAGCACGCCGCGCCTTGGCGCGGCGGCATCCGAGCACGGCTGCTCAAGCATGGCTTGGGATTTGCGCATGGGCCAGAACGGCCAGTCGTGCGCTCAGCGGCTGCGCGCTCGACGAGGGCGCGTGTGTCTGTGGCGGCGTTCGCGGCAAGCCCGGCGTGCAATGGATGTCGTGCAGCTCTCGTGCCCGGGCGGCCAGTGCAGACGGCGAAACCAGTTCGCGTTTGACGCCACCGTCGAGCCTCACGCGGGTCAGCAGCAGCGTGTTCTGCCTGGTCACGGGCAACTGGCACTCGATCGCAAGGAAGTGCCAGGCATCGAAGAAGCCGGAGGTGACGACCACGCGCCGCATGCCTGCGCGGGTGCCGGGCATCAGCACATGCGGTACCTCGACGGCGGCCAGTTGGCGCGCCGCGTCCTCGGCAGTGCCGATATCGGCTTCGAAGGTCTGCGAACGCGCGTCCGGCACGACGGCTGGCTGGAACGCGGCGTCGGCCACCAGCACGGTCCCGGCCTCGAACTTGGCATGGTTGCGCCGGCACACGATGCGCAGCCGGTTCTGCAGTGCATGTTCGAGGGCACGGTGGTGCAGCATCTTCGCGCCTGAGGTCGACATCTGGATCGCCTGCGAATAAGGCAGGCGCGGAATGAGCGTCGCGCTGTCGACGAGGTCCGGGTCGCAGCTGAACACACCCGGCCTGTCGGAATAGACCTCCACCTCCTCCTGGCCCAGTGCAGCGGCCAGCGCGATGGCCGAGAGAGCGGCGCTGTTCCTGCCCATCCACATCGTCTGCCCGCCTCGGGCGGCCGACCCTTGCCCGCCCGGCACGACCACCAATGAATGTTGCAGCAGTTGCCGGCGCAGCGCTGCGAGGCTGATGCCCTGCAGCCGAGCGCGCGTGTAGTTGGTGTCGGTGCGAAGGCCGATCTGGTTGCCCAATGCGACCGTGGCGCGGATGCCGTGGGCCTCCAGCGCCGCCGCGAACAGCACCGCGCCCATGCTGTCTGCCAGCGGCAGGCCCGCATCGACCAGCCGGTCGCTCGGGGCCTGGTTCAGGGCCAGCAGTGTGTCGTGGTACTGCTCGGTCAGCCCTGACGGGGCGCTGACCACGCAGAGGATCCGATGGCGTGGTCCGCCTTCGTCGAGGCGCCGCCGCAGCCACTCGCACACCGGTCCGAAGTGTTCGCGCGTGGCGAATGAGGAACCGTCGAACATCATCACGCTCGTGCTGTCGCACGCGCCCGGGAGGGGCTGGAGTGCAGTCGGCCGGGTCCATGCGCTGCGTTCCTGCATGTTCGTATTTCCCTTGTGCATCGGCGCGCTCCTGTGTAAATCCGGCCTCGGCGACGCAGGTGTCCAGCGGCCATCGACAGTGGCCGGTGGCTCGGTTCCGTGGCGTTGTGGGCGGATTAGGCCGGCAGGCGTCGCCGCCCACAACTACCAACATTGGTAGCTAGGGTGGACCCTGATATGCCTGGCGCGTCGGGGTTCTCTTCAGCGCGGTGCGTCACCCTTGCGGTACTCGGCAGTGAGTTCGTCGAGGCGCCGCTTGAGCGCAGGGTCCAGCGTGTAGGCGGCTGCCGCGATCGTCGCATCCAGCTGCTCCGGCCGGCTGGCGCCCAGCAGCGGCGCGGTGACCAACGGGTTGGCCATGACCCACGCCACCGCCAGCGTCGCAAGCGGCACGCCGGCTTCCTGGGCCAGCGCGTGCAACTGCGCCACGGTCGCGAAACTGCGCTCGTTCCAGTAGCGGTCCTGGTACATCGAGCCGGCCGTGCCGAGCTTGAAGCGCGTGTTGTCTTCCGGCTGAACCTCGGGCTTGTACTTGCCCGTGAGCAGCCCGCCCGCAAGCGGGTTGTAGGGAATCACGCCCAGGCCTTCCTCGTCCGCAAGGGGCAACAGCTCGCGCTCGATCTCGCGGAACAGCAGGCTGTAGCGTGGCTGCACGCACACGATGCGCGTCAGCTTGTGCAGCTCCGAGACCCCGATGGCACGCGCGAGCCGGTAGGCCAGAAAATTCGACACGCCCACGTAGCGCGCGCGGCCCGAGCGGACGATGGTGTCCAGGGCCTCCAGGCTCTCGTCGAGCGGCGTCGTGCGGTCGTCGCTGTGCAACTGGTAGAGGTCGACGTGGTCGGTCTGCAGGCGCGCAAGCGAATCATCGATCGCATCGAGCAGGTGCTTGCGCGACGCGCCCTGGTCCCAAGGGTTCGGGCCAACCTTGCCGACCGCCTTGGTCGCGATGACGAAGCGCCTGCGCGCACCCGCGCCTTTCGATTGCAGCCAGCGCCCGATGATCTCTTCGGTACGGCCGGTGATGTCGACGGTGCCACCGAGTGGATAGACGTCCGCGGTGTCGAGGAAATTGATGCCGGCCTCGGTGGCCTTGTCGAGGATGCGGAACGAGACCGCCTCGTCGGTCTGCAAGCCGAAGGTCATGGTGCCGAGCGCGAGGCGCGAGACAGTCAGGCCGGTGCGGCCGAGGCGTGTGGTTGAGATGCTCATGAGGGTCCTGGGGCAGGGCGAGGAAGGGAGCGGTCCATCATAGTCAGCCGTGCAGAAACGTGCAGCCGGTGCCGGCGTTGCGCAGCCGGCCCCTTGTATGCTCGGCGCGGTGAATTCATCGGTCCTTTCGTCGCTCGTGCCCGTGGTCCTGCTCATCGGCGCTGGTTTCATCGCAGGGCGGCGGGGCTGGGTGACCGGCGGCGCCGTGCGCGACCTGTCCAATCTGATCTTCCTGCTGCTGGCGCCCGCGCTGCTCTTTCGCACCATGAGCACGGTGCACGTGGAGCAACTGAGGCTGGGACCGGTGGCGGCCTACTTCCTCGCGGCCGGCCTGATCTTCGCGGGGACGCTCGTGGTGCGTGGCTTCAACCGGGCCGCGGCCGTGATCGCGCTGGCCAACACCTTCAGCAACACGGTGATGATCGGCATCCCGCTGGTGGGCCTGGCCTTCGGCCCCGAAGGCATGGTGGTGCTGCTGACGCTGATCTCGCTGCACTCGCTGGTGCTGCTGACCAGCGCGACCCTGGTGCTGGAGCTCGCAGTGGCGCGCGAACAGGCGCGCCAGCCCGGCGGCGAGCGCATGCCGATCCTGCGCACGCTGGGGCGTGCTTTCTACAGTGCCATCGTCCATCCGGTGCCGCTGCCGATCATCGCCGGGCTGCTGTTCGCGCAGACCGGCCTGACGCTGCCCGAGCCGATCGACAAGCCGATCGCATGGCTCGGCCAGGCCTTCGGGCCCATCGCACTGGTGATGGTCGGGATCACACTGGCCGCCACGCCGATCGGCCACCAATGGCGCGCGGCCCTGTCGCAGGCCTTGATCAAGAACCTCGCGCACCCCGCGCTGGTCGCGCTGCTGGGCGGGCTGCTGGGATTGCGCGGGCTGCCGCTGCAGGTGATGGTGGTGGCGGCGGCGCTGCCGATCGGCGCCAACGTGTTTCTCTTTTCTCAGCGCTACAAGACGGCGGAGCACCTGGTGACGGCGAGCGTCGCGGTGTCCACCGCGCTGGCGCTGCTCACCGTGTCGATCGTGATGGCGCTGGCGGGTCTGCTGTAGCGACTACTTGAATTCGTGATCGGCGTCCGGACGCAGTGGTGGGCCGCTGAACTTGTTTTCTTCAAGGCGCCAGCCGCTCGCGTACCCACGCGTCGTCCTCGCGCCGATAGCGCAGCCGGTCGTGCAGCCTGCTCTTGCGGCCCTGCCAGAACTCCCAGCGGTCGGGCACCAACCGGTAGCCGCCCCAGTGCGGCGGCCTCGGCGGCGAGAGCATGTGCCTCGCGGCCTGCAAGGCCGCGTTCTTCACCAGCACGTCCCGCCCGCTGATCACTTCGCTCTGCGGGCTGGCCCAGGCGCCGATGCGTGAATCGAGCGGGCGGCTCGCAAAGTAGGCATCGCTCTCGGACTCTTCGACCTTGCCGACCCGGCCTTCGATGCGCACCACGCGCTCCAGCTCGACCCAGTGGAACTGCAGTGCCGCCCACGGATTGCCCGCGAGCTCCTGGCCCTTGCGGCTGTCGTAGTTCGTGTACCAGACGATGCCGCGCGCGTCGTAGCCCTTGATCAGCACGATGCGGGTCGAGGGGCGCAGGTCGCTGCCGACCGTGGCCAGTGTCATGGCGTTGGGCTCGGGCAGCTGGGCGTCGATGGCCTCTGCGAGCCAGCGCTCGAACTGCATGAGCGGGTCGGGCGCGCTGCTCGCCTCGTCCAGCTCGGCGCGCTCGTAGCTCTTGCGCAGAGCGGCCAGGGTGTCGTTGGGAAAACTCATGAGGCGGATTGTTGCGCACGCCGGGCGTGGATACTGCGGGCATGGAATTGCGTGCTCCCACCGTCATCGTGCTCGCCTCCGGGCGCGGAGAGCGCTTTCTCGCCTCGGGTGGCACGGCGCACAAGCTGTGGGCCTTGCTGGACGGGCGGGCCGTGCTGGAGCACACGCTGGCAGCGGTGCGGGAGAGCGGACTGCCGTGGCACCTGGAAGACGCGGGCCATCCTGGCATGGGCGATTCGATCGCGGCGGCTGTTCGGGCGACGGCGGATGCGGGCGGGTGGCTGATCCTGCCTGCGGACCTTCCGCTGGTGCAGCCCGCGACATTGCGGCGCATCGCCGATGCCTTGTCGCCATCCTCCTCGCAATGGCAGGCGGTGCAGCCCGTGCATGCGGGTGCGCGCGGTCATCCGGTGGGGTTCGCGGCATCGAACGGGCCCGCCCTCATGGCGCTGTCCGGACCCCTGGGTGCGGCGTCCGTGCTGCGCGGCTTGCGCGCGACGAATGCCGTGCGAGAACTGGAGGTCGACGATGCAGGTGTCGTGACGGACATCGATACGCTGGCGGACCTCGCGCGGGCGGAGGCGCTGCTGCTGTCGCGGCGCGCCTGAGAGCCGATCAGCGCCGCGTGATCAGTGCGCAGGCGATGCGCGGCCCCGAATTGCCCGCCGGCTGCGAGGTGAAGTCGTCACGGTCTCGGTGCACCACCAGCGCGCGGCCGACCACGTTGTTGGCGGCGCCGTCCGTCAGCGAGATCGAGTGCACGTCGACGCTGAAGCGCGCAGTGCCGCTGGCATCGGCCACCAGGCTGGGCAACTCGCCGGCGTGGCTGCCCGGTCCGCCGAACTTCCCGTGCGTGCCACCTGCAGGATTGAAGTGGCCGCCAGAGGCATTGCCGTTGTCGCCGCAGTCGCCCTTTTCATGGATGTGAAAGCCATGTTCCGTGCCCGGCGCGAAACCACGCACCTCGCCCGCCACGCGTACGCCGTGATCCAGCGCGGTGAAGGTCACATTGCCTGCGGTCGGGTTGGGCGAAATCGCCCCGGTGGGCGCCAGGCTGGCGACGGCGCTCGCCTTCCCTCCCAGCGTGCCACAGCCTGCCAGCAGGGTGGCTGCTGTTGCGACGGCAAGGGCGGGGACGATGAGGCGACGGGACATGACTACTCCTTGGTTGAAGAATCGGATGAAGATGCCGCAGGGTATACCGGAGCCGTCGGCTCGCCGCAATCGGGTGGCACCGTCACCCGTTGTGCTGCCGCACTGGCTTGCGCCAGCTTCACCAGGCGCGCCAGCGCCGCGTCGTGGATCGAGTGACGCCTCAGCTCCAGCAGGGTCTGCTGCGCGTAGTCCAGCGAGCTGCCGTAGCGGCCTATCGCGTTGGCGAAGATGTGGCGGTAGCGCTCGTCGTCCAGGGTGCCGGTGAAATTGGGGCTGCGCCGGGAGAGCGTGAAGGCCAGCGCCCGCACCGAACCGTGCGCAGTGGTGCAGTCGAGCCACTTGGGGTCGTACACGCCGGTCGGCATTTCGCGCAGCCACAGCCGGCCCAGCGTTTCCAGGCCGTCGGCCGCAGGCACCCGGAACACCATGCCGCGGCAGCTGCCGCCCGAGAGCAGACCGAACACCAGGCCGGGGTTCTCCACCGTGCCGCGATTGACGCGGCTCCACATCTTGAGCGCGCGGTGCCAGCCGTGCACCCGCGCCGGATGTCGCTCGATGAAGCCGAACTCCGGGCGCCAGATCAGCGAGCCATAGCCGAACACCCACAGATCCTCGTGGCCGCCCCATTCGTCGATCACGCGATCGAGCATCGGTTTCGGGTCGCGCAGAGGCTTGGGCATCGGATCGAGGCCGGGCGGACCGGGGCTGCCTGGGGGCTGCGACGCGGGCGCGCCTAGAATTTCGCCGTCATGGTTCACCGCACCATTATTTACCGGCCCCTCAGCTATGGAGATCGACCGATGTCAGGAGTCGCCGACGACGACAGCCAGCAGAATTTTGTTCTTGCGCTCGTGCTGGGGCTGATCGCCCTGGTGATCATGTTCGTGATCGGCATCGTGCTCTACAGCCACAACCACAAGGCGCGACCTGCCGCTGTCGGGGCGGCCGCGCCCGCGACCACGGTGGCCCTCGTGACCGAAACCGTGTCGGTGGTGATTCCCGACGGCGCCAGCATTCGCGTCGTGGGCGACACGGTGAACTTCTATTTCGCCACGGCCAGCGCCGACCTGGCGCCGCACGCGGCCGAGGCCCTTGCGGCGGTGATCAAGGGCGTGGAAGGCGGCCGCCGGGCGGTGGTCTCCGGTTTTCATGACACCACCGGCGACCCGGTCCTCAACGAGCAGCTGGCCCGCAAGCGGGCCGAGATGGTGCGCGACGTTCTCACCGGCCTGGGGGTCCCGGCCTCGAAGATCGACCTGCGGCAACCTGCCGTCACCGCCGGTTCCGGCAGCGATGCGCAGGCGCGCCGCGTCGAAGTCAAGCTGGTCGACTGAAGGCGACTTCCCGACGCAGATACAAGCCCGTCGCCCCGGGCTTTTCCGTCGCCGGGCCGCCCCAAGGTGGAAAGCGCCCCCTTCGGGGGCAGCGATCCCGCGAAGTGAGGGAGCGTGGGGGCCTTTTTTCATTTGGGCTTGTTACCATGCTCCTCCGGGCCGCTCGTCCGCTGCGGCCCAGGTCCAGAGCGACATACCCCATGACTCCACATCCCACCGTCCGCGATGTCACCGAGCGCATCCGTGCGCGCAGCCGTGACTCGAGAAGCGCCTACCTCCAGAGACTGACCGAAATCCGCCAGCGCGACCGCGGCTCCGACCGCCTGGGCTGCGCCAACGTGGCGCACGCGGTCGCCGGCATCCCGGCATCCGACAAGATCAAGGTGGTGGCCGAGCGCGCGCCCAACATCGGCATCGTCACCGCCTACAACGACATGCTCTCGGCCCATGCCCCGTACCAGGGCTATCCCGACATCCTCAAGCATGAGGCGCGCCGCCTGGGCGCCACCGCGCAGGTGGCGGGCGGCGTGCCTGCGATGTGCGACGGCGTCACGCAGGGCACGCCCGGCATGGAGCTGAGCCTGTTCAGCCGCGACGTGATCGCGATGGGCACGGCCGTGGCGCTGACGCACGACATGTTCGACGCGGCGCTGCTGCTCGGCATCTGCGACAAGATCGTGCCGGGGCTGCTCATCGGTGCGCTGCACTTCGGGCACCTGCCCACGGTGTTCGTCCCCGGCGGGCCGATGCCTTCGGGGCTGTCGAACAGCGCCAAGGCCAAGGTGCGCGAACAGGCAGCGCAGGGCCTGGTCGGCCGCCAGGGCCTGCTCGAAGCAGAAATGCAGGCCTACCATTCACCGGGCACCTGCACCTTCTACGGCACCGCGAACAGCAACCAGATGCTGATGGAAGCGATGGGCCTGCACGTGCCGGGCGCGGCCTTCATCCAGCCCGGCGATGCGACGCGAGAGGCGCTCACGCGGGAGGCGGTTCGCACGGTACTGGGCCATGCGGCGGAGAAGCCCACTTTCGCCGCCGGGCCGCCCCAAGCCGAAAGGCGCCCCCTCGGGGGGCAGCGAGGACGCGAAGTGCCGAGCGTGGGGGCCTGGAAGGTACCGCCCATCGGCGAACTGGTCGACGAGCGCTGCATCGTCAACGCCATGGCCGCGCTGCTCGCCACCGGCGGCTCGACCAACCACCTCATCCACTGGGTCGCGGTCGCGCGCGCGGCCGGCATCCTGATCGACTGGAACGACTTCTCCGAGCTGTCGGAAGTGGTGCCGCTGCTCACGCGTGTCTACCCCAACGGCAGCGCCGACGTGAACGAGTTCCAGGCCGCGGGCGGCCCGGGCTTCGTTATCGGCGAACTGCTCGATGCCGGGCTGATGCACGAGGACGTGCTCACCGTGCGCCCCGGCGGACTGCGCGAGTACGCGAACATCCCGAGCCTGGCCGGCGCGCCATCCGAGGAGCACGCGCTGCGCTGGCATCCTGCTGCACCTTCCGGGAACGAGGCCGTGGCGCGTCCGGCTTCTGCACCCTTCAACCCGACCGGTGGCCTGAAGCTGCTGACCGGCAACCTGGGCCGCAGCGTGATCAAGGTGTCTTCCGTGCCCGATGACCGGCATGTGATCGAAGCGCCGGCGCGGGTCTTCGATTCGCAAAGCGCGCTGCAGCAAGCCTTCAATGCCGGCGAACTGGAGCGCGACGTGGTCTGCGTGGTGCGCTGGCAGGGGCCGCAGGCCAACGGCATGCCCGAGCTGCACAAGCTTACGCCGCCCTTGTCGGTGCTGCAGGGCAAGGGCTTCCGCGTCGCGCTGGTCACCGACGGACGCATGAGCGGCGCCTCGGGCAAGGTCCCTGCAGCGATCCACGTCTCGCCCGAAGCTGCCGCTGGCGGCCCGCTCGCCAAGGTGCGCGACGGGGACCTGATCCGGCTCGATGCGGTAGCCGGCACGCTGACCGTGCTGGTGCCGGGCGACGAATGGGCCGAGAGAGAAACCGCAACCATGCCGGACAGCCTGCGCACCGAGAACGGCCACAGCCTGGGCCGCGATCTGTTCGCCGGGATGCGGCGCAATGCCTTGACCGCCGAAGAAGGAGCCTGCACATGGCTGTAGAAACAAAGACGCTCACCGCCATCGAGGTGATGCGCGACGCGCCCGTCATTCCCGTGATCGTGCTGCACGACGTCAAGGATGCGGTGCCGCTGGCGCGTGCGCTGGTGGCCGGCGGCATCCGCATGCTCGAGGTGACGCTGCGCACGCGCGAGGCCCTCGAATGCATCGAGATCATTGCCAAGGAAGTGCCCGACGCGGTGCCCGGGGCCGGCACCATTCGCAGCGCCGCCGATGCCCAGGCTTCGGCATTGGCAGGCGCGAGGTTCGGCGTGAGTCCCGGCTACACGCGCGCGGTCGGCAAGGCCTGCCACGACCTCGGACTGCCGCTGCTGCCCGGCGTGGCGACCGGCAGCGAGATCATGCTGGCCGAGGAAGACGGCTTTACCGAGCTCAAGTTCTTCCCGGCCGTTCAGGCCGGAGGGGTCGCCATGCTCAAGGCCTGGCAAGGTCCGTTCTCCGAGGTGAAGTTCTGTCCCACCGGCGGTGTCACCGCCGCCAATGCGCACGAGTTCCTGTCGCTCGCCAACGTGGCCTGCGTGGGTGGGTCGTGGATCGTGCCCACCGACGCCATTGCCGCGGGCGACTGGGGACGTATCGAAGCGCTGGCCCGCGAGGCCAGCCAGCTGGCACGATGAACGGCAACTTCGATTCGGGCGAGCTCAAGGTCATCGCGTTCGACGTCTTCGGCACCGTGGTCGACTGGTACAGCGGCATTGCTGCCGAGGCCGAGCGGCTGCTGCCCGGCATCGAGGGCGGCGCCTTTGCCCTGGCCTGGCGCGCCGGCTACCAGCCGGCGATGAAGAGCGTGATGGAGCGGCTGGCGGCAGGCGAGGGCGGCTTCACGCTGCTCGACGAACTGCACATGGGCATCCTTGAAGGCGTGCTGCGCGACTTCGGCGTCGAGCAACTCGACGTGGCCCGCAAGCGCGAGCTCAACAAGGCCTGGCATCGGCTGCCGGCCTGGCCCGATGCGGTGGAGGGCCTGGCGCGGCTCAAGCGCAAGTACATCATCTGCACGCTGTCGAACGGCAACATCGGCCTCTTGACCGAAATGGCCAAGAACGCTGGCCTGCCCTGGGACTGCGTGCTGTCGGCCGAGGTCTTCAAGGCCTACAAGCCCGATCCGCGCACCTACCTCGGCGTGGCCGCCGTCTTCGACGTGACGCCCAGCCAGGTCATGCTGGCCGCGGCGCACCACGACGACCTGGCCGCGGCGCGCGGCTGCGGCCTGCGCACCGGCTACATCGAGCGGCCTTGGGAGTTCGGACCGGATCGGCCCAAGGACACCTCGCCGCATGCGGACAACACGCTGCATGCGCGCGACATCGGGGCGCTGGCGGATCTGCTGGGCTGCTGACTGACGAAAGGGCGCGCCGCTCAGCGCAGCCCCGCGCCTTCGGCCTCGCTGGCGCGCTGGATGAGCTCGATCTTGTACCCATCCGGATCCGTCACGAACGCGATCACCGTGCTGCCGCCCTTGACCGGCCCGGGCTCGCGGGTGACGTTGCCGCCCGCGGCTTTGATCTTCTCGCACGCCGCGTAGGCGTCGGGCACGCCCAGCGCAATGTGGCCATACGCCGTGCCCATCTCGTATTTGTCGGTGCCCCAGTTGTAGGTCAGCTCGATCTCGGCCTGCGCCGGGTTGCCCTCGTAGCCGACGAAGGCCAGGCTGTACTTGTATTCGGGGTTCTCCGAGGTGCGCAGCAACTGCATGCCCAGCACGCGGGTGTAGAAGTCGATCGAGCGCTGGAGGTCGCCGACGCGCAGCATGGTATGGAGGAGTCGCATGTCGTGGAATGTGAAGAGTTGTCGTGGCTCCGGATTGTCGTGTCAGTTGCGGCGGGCAAGTGTCAGCAGATGCGCCTCGTGCTTCTCCAGGAAGGCGCGCAGTTGCTCCCGGTACTCGGGCTCCACCGCGTCGCGCACGCTGGGGCGCTCTTGCAGCGCGTTCCGCCAGGCGTTCACCTTCGGCGTTCGTGCGAAGACGTGCGAGTCGTGCAATGCGTCGAAGAGC
This sequence comes from Variovorax sp. PBS-H4, assembly GCF_901827205.1. Taxonomy (NCBI): domain Bacteria; kingdom Pseudomonadati; phylum Pseudomonadota; class Betaproteobacteria; order Burkholderiales; family Comamonadaceae; genus Variovorax; species Variovorax sp. PBS-H4. The sequence continues at coordinate 2,550,475 of NZ_LR594675.1, forward strand.
TCGAAGTACCGAAACACGGGCGCGAACACCGCGTCCACCAGGCTGAAGCGCTCAGCCGCGAAGAAGGGCCCTTGGCCCAGCGCGGCCTCGATGCGCTCGAACTTGGCGGCCAGGGCCTGGCGCTTCTGCTCGAAAACCTCGGCATCGCGGGTCGTCTCGTAGCCCCACAGGTCGGCCAGGATTGCGGAGCCGAACTCCATCCATGCGCGATGCTCCGCGCGCTGCAGCGGATCTTCGGGATGCAGCCGCGGGCCGGGCTGCGTTTCCTCGATGTATTCGCAGATCACGTTGCTTTCGAACAGGATGCTTTCGCCGCCTTCGGGGCGCGGCACGCGAAGCAGCGGCACCTTGCCGAGCGGCGAGATCTGCACGAACCAATCGGGCTTGTTCGCGAGGTCGATCACCACGCGTTCGAAAGGGACCTTCTTTTCGCGCAGGGCGATGGCGGCGCGCTGCACGTAGGGGCACAGCAGGTGGCTGACGAGGGTGAGGGCGGGTCGGGACATGTTCGCTTCCGTAGAGGTGGAGGAGTCGGCAAGCGCGATTTTTCCGAGCCTCGAAAACCTTATCTAGAAAAGCTCATCCTTAAAAAGCAGGCGTTGTGCTATGCCGTCCAACGCGTGAGTCTGCCGCCATGCATGAGGCCGACGTGATCGGCCATGGCCTGTGCCTCGGCTTCGTTGTGCGTGACGAGCACGGCCGTCTGTCCGGCGGCCTTGAGGATGTCGCGCACGTCGACGGTGAGGCGCTCGCGCGTCGCGGCATCCAGGTTGGAGAAGGGTTCGTCCAGCAGCAGCAGCGCAGGCGAGGGTGCGAGTGCGCGGGCCAGCGCAATGCGCTGCTGCTGGCCGCCGGAGAGCTCGTGCGGATAGCGCCTGCCGGACTCTGCCAGGCCCACCAGCGCAAGCATCTCGGCCACGCGTGCGTGCTGCTCTGCATGCGGTCGACGCCGCAGGCCGAAGCCGACGTTCTGCGCCGCCGTGAGGTGGGGAAACAGTGCGTACTCCTGGAACATCATGCCGACCCGCCGCTCCTCGGGCGGGAGATGGACGTTGGTGGAGGACAGCAGCCGATCGCCGAGGCGGATGCTGCCCGCGCGCAACGCCTCGAAGCCCGCGATCGCGCGCAGCACCGTGGTCTTGCCGCAGCCCGAAGGGCCGAGCAGGCAGGCGATGCGGCCCGCATCCAGCGCGAGCGAGAAGCCGTCGACCACGGTGTGCAGGCCTCGTGCGCCTTCGTAGGCGAGCCGCACGTCATCGAGCTGCAGCGCTGCGCTCATTCCGAACGCTCCTCGGCGCGCCCGCCCAGACCATTGCGCGCCAGCAGCACCACCGGCACCAGCCCCGCCGCAACAATCGCCAGCGCGGCTATCGCGCCCTCCTCGTAGGTGCCGCGCGCGGCCTCGGCGTAGAGCCAGGTTGCCAGCGTGTCGAAGTTCGCGGGTCGCAGCAGCAGAGTGGCCGGCAGTTCCTTCATGGCATCGACGAAGACCAGCAGCGCACTGGCGGCGATCGCCGGCCGCAGCAGCGGAAGGTGCACGCGGCGCAGGGTGCCGGCCGCGCTTTCGCCGAGCAGCCTCGAGGCCTGCTCGAGCGCAGGCGGGATGCGCGCCAGCCCCGCCTCGATGCCGCCCACCGGCATCGCCAGGAAGCGGATCGCGCAGGCGACCACCAGCACGATGCCGGCACTCATCAGCGGCAGGCCGTCGCGGCCCAGCAGCGCGCCCAGAAGGGCGTCGACGCCCAGCGCCGGCGTGAGCAGGCCGATGGCCAGCACCGTGCCGGGCAGCGCATAGCCCAGCGTGGCGGCGCGCGCCTGCCAGCGCGCGCGGCTGACCGTGGAGCCCTGGCTGCGCACCGCCCAGGCCACCACCAGCCCGGCGGCAACGGTCGTCACTGTCACGCCCGCCGCCAGCGCCAGCGTGTTGCCGAGGCTGGCGAGCAGGCCGTCGGAAATGCCGCCTCCCAGGCGCAGCCGCTTGGCGGTTTCCCAGAGCAGGTAGAGCGCCGGCGCGACGAAGCCGACGGCGACCGGCAGCGCCGCTGCGGCGCAGGCGACCCAGGCGGCCGCGCCTCGCAAGCGGCGCGGCTCGATGGCGCGCATGCGCTGTGCGGAGCCGAAGCGCTGGTGGCGCCGGCCATGGCGCTCGAGCAGCACCAGCCCCACCACGACGAGCAGCATCGCGCAGGCGATCTGCGCGGCGCCCGCCAGGTCGGAGCGCGTGATCCACGTGGTGTAGACCGCCACGGTCAGCGTCTGGATGCCGAGGAACTCGGAAGCGCCGATGTCGTTGAGCGTCTCCAGCAGCGCCAGGCTCACGCCGACGGCGAGGGCCGGCCGCGCCAGCGGCAGCGCGACGCGGAAGAAGGCGCCGGCCGCGCTCTCGCCGAGCGTGCGGGCCGCCTCCATCAGGTGCGCCGGCTGGGTCATGAACATGGCGCGCGCCGTCATGTAGACATAGGGGTAGAGCACGAAGCCGAGCACCAGGATCGCGCCCGGCATCGAGCGCAGGTCCGGCAGCCGGAACTGCCGCGGACTGTCGAAGCCCAGGGCCCAGCGGACCGCGCCCTGCACCGGGCCGATCGGATGCAGCAGGTCGAGGTACGCGAAAGCCACGATGTACGTCGGCATGGCCAGCGGCAGCAGCAGCGCCCAGTTCAGCACCCGGCGGCCGGGAAAATCGCAGACCGTCACCAGCCAGGCGCAGCCCGTGCCGATCAGCAGCACCAGCGCGCCCACGCCGGCGAGCAGCAGCGCGGTGTTCAGCGCGGCCTGCGGCAGCACGTGCCGGGCGAGGTGGGTCCAGTGCGAGAAGTCGGCGCCGAATGCCAGCCAGGCCAGGCTGAGCACCGGCGCGAGCACGCCCAGGGCGATGAGGGCCGACGCAGCGCGCCAGACGGGCCCGACTGCCTTCATGCCGATGCCCGCACGCTCGGCACCGCCAGACCGCGGGGCCCCTGCAGAGGGCCGACGCGCCCGGCGGCGGCCCGTCGGCGTGGCGTCACTGGTCGAAGCCGACCTTGTCCACGAGCGCGCTGGCCTGCTTTCGGTATTTGGCAATTTCCGTGATGGGCAGCGGATCGACCTTCAAGTCGCCAATGCTGGAGGCGGTGATCGAGTCGAGCGCCACGCCCTTGCGCACCGGGTATTCGAAGTTGGTCTCGGCATAGAAGGCCTGAGCCGGCTCGGACACCAGGAACTCGAGCAGCTTGACTGCGTTGGCGCGCTGCGGCGCGTTCTTCGCGACTGCCGCGCCGCTGACGTTGACGTGCGTGCCGCCGCTCTTCGAATTGGCGAAGGTCGGGCGGATCACCTTGATGGCCTCGCCCCACTTGCGCGCGTCGCTGCCTTCCTTGGCGCTCTTCATCTGGCCCACGTAGTAGGAGTTGGCGAGGCCGACGTCGCAGATGCCGCCCAGGATGTCCCGCGCCACGTCGCGGTCGCCACCGGTGGCCTTGCGCGCCAGGTTCGCCTTGACGCCGCGCAGCCACTGCTCGGCCTTGGCCTCGCCGTCGTGCGCGATCAGCGAGGCGACCAGCGCCGTGTTGTAGGGATGCTGGCCGGCGCGGATGCAGACCTTGCCCTTGTACTTGGGGCTGGCCAGGTCTTCATAGCGGAAGGAGGTGATGGGCAGGCTCTTGTCGGCATACAGCACGCGCGCACGCATCGACAGCGAGAACCATTGCCCATCGGCGCCGCGCAGGTTGGCGGGAATGGCCGACTCCAGCGCCGCCGATTTCACAGGCTGCGTGACGCCGCCCTCGACCAGGTCGATGAGGTTGCCGATGTCCACCGTCATCAGCACATCCGCCGGGGAGCGGGCGCCCTCGGCCTTCACGCGTTCGAGCAGCCCGTCCTTGATGAACACCGTGTTGACCTTGACGCCGCTTTGCGTGCTGAAAGCCGTGAGCAGCGGCTGGATGAGGCCGGCCTCGCGGGTGGTGTAGATCGTGACTTCTTCCGCCGCAAAGGCCGGGGCGGCGAGCCAGCCGGTACCCGCGAGGGCGACGCAAGCCAGGGTGCGGGCGCCGCGGGCGCGTGAAAGGGTGCTCATGGGGTCCTCCGTGGAAATTGGATGTGCTGAAAGTGATCGGCGCGCTCCTTGGCGCTGATACGAATCATTATCACTGCGCCTCCCGCTTGCCCGCACATTGTCCTTAGGAGGCCCGTGGCGTCTCGCCGGCTTGGGGTTTTCAGATTGCGGTCGCTTCGACCCGCAGGGCCACGGCGCTGCTTGTTCCGCTCTGCAGTACTGGGTTGTGTTCGAACTCGAATCTGCAGTTCACAAAACTGCTTAGCGGAATAAGATTTTGCAAATCGCCACTTCAGGCGATACCACAGGACGGAGACATGACAAGTTTTTCTCCCGGCCCCGGCCCGGCCACCACGCGCATCCACCACCTGCTCGACGGCTGGGTGCACACACAGCCTCATGCGCTGGCGCTGAAGGACGCCGATCTCGCGCTCAGCTACCTGGACCTGAAGGAAGCCTCGGAATCGGCCGCCCGCCAGTTGTCCGAGCTGCAGGTGCGAGCCGGCGACCGCGTGCTGGTGGTGGGCGAGAACTGCGTGGCCGTGGGCGTGCTGGTGCTGGCCCTCAGCCGGCTCGACGCCTGGTCGATCGTCGTCAACGCGCGGCTGTCGGCGCGCGAAATCGACACCTTCATCGCGCACGCCGGCGCCCGCCGCGTGATCTACACCTGCCACGTCTCGGCCGATGCGCAGAAGCATGCGCACCGCCACGGCGCCGTGGCGCAGGCCTGGAACGGGGTCGGCACGCTCTGGGTCGGCCCGCTGGCCGGCGATGTGAGCCCTGAGCCTTGCGCGCCGGCGGGGCAGGAGCAGGTGGCCTCCCTCATCTACACCTCGGGCACCTCGGGCGCGCCGAAAGGCGTGATGCTCACGCACGCCAACCTGATTTTCGCCGCGGGCAGTGCGCGCGACATCCGTGGCCTCGGCCCCGGCGACCTGCTCTACGGCGTGCTCCCGATGGCCCACGTGGTGGGCCTTTCGACCCAGTTCCTCGGCTGCATCGCGAGCGGGGCGGCGTTGCTGCTGGAGGCGCGCTTCTCGCCGGCCGCCCTGGCGCACGCGCTATCGCAGCAGGGCGTGACTGCCTTCACTGGCGTGCCGGCCATGTTCGCCAAGCTGCTGGACTGGGCGCGCGAGAAGGGACAGCCGCTGCAAGCGCCGGCCCTGCGCTTCGTGTGCGTGGTCGGCTCGCCGCTCACGCCCAGTCTGAAGGCCGATGTCGAGGCTGCGCTCGGGCTGCCGCTGCACAACGGCTACGGCCTGACCGAGACCGCACCCACGGTGGCACAGACCCGCAGCGAGGACCCGCGGCAGGACTGCACCGTCGGCTTCCCGCTGCCCGGCGTGCAGGCGCGCGTCGTGGACGCAGCCTCGGGTGCCGAGCGGGCCAGCGGCGAGATCGGCGAGCTGCGGGTGCGCGGCCCCAACCTCATGAAAGGCTACTACCGCAACGAGGCGCTCACGCGCGAGGTGATCGACGCGGAGGGCTGGTTCAACACCGGGGACATGGCGCGCCGCGATGCCGACGGCGCGCTGCACATCGTCGGGCGCAGCAAGGAGTTGATCATTCGCTCGGGCTTCAACGTCTATCCCGTGGAGGTCGAGCAGGTGCTCAACAGCCATCCCGCCGTGGTGCAGTCGGCAGTGGTCGGGCGCACGGTGGAGCACAACGAGGAGGTGGTCGCCTTCGTCGAGCTGGTGTCGGACGCGCAGCCTGGCGAGGAGGCGATGCGCCAGTACCTGCGCGAGCGGCTGTCGCCCTACAAGGTGCCCAGCGAGATCCGCTTCCTCGCCCAGCTGCCGGCCGCACCCACCGGCAAGATCCTGAAGAACGAACTGAAAACCCTGGCTTCGCAGCGACTGGAATGACGCTCGCCCCCAGGTTGGCTCACTTCGTAGCCGCCCACCCCCTATCGGGGTCGACACCAGCGGCCCGGCAAAGCCGGTTCCGCGGTGTTCCCCGGATGTCCACTACCCAGGCCACCAAGGATTCCGCATGGCACTACCCGCACTGCTCAAAGACAAGCTCACGCTGCCGCTGATCGGCTCGCCGCTGTTCATCATTTCCAATCCCGATCTTGTGCTGGCCCAGTGCCTGGCCGGCGTGGTGGGCTCGTTCCCGGCGCTCAACGCGCGACCGAAGGAACTGCTGGACGAATGGCTCGCGCACATCACGGCGACGCTGGACGCGGCGCGCGCAGCCGAGCCGGCGCGCCGCGTTGCGCCGTTCGCGGTCAACCAGATCATCCATCCGTCGAACGACCGCCTCGACCACGACATGGACCTGTGCGTCAAGCACCGCGTGCCGATCGTCATCACCAGCCTGTCCGCGCCCACCGACTACGTGGCGCCGGTACATGCCTACGGGGGGCTGGTCTTTCACGATGTCACCAACATCAAGCATGCGCAGAAGGCGCTCGCGGCGGGAGTCGACGGCCTGATCCTGGTGTGCGCGGGGGCGGGTGGCCATGCCGGCACCATGAGTCCCTTCGCGCTCGTGGCCGAGGTGCGGCGCTTCTTCGACGGGCCGATCGCGCTGTCGGGCTCGATCACGTCGGGCGCGCACGTGGCCGCCGCCCTGGCGATGGGCGCCGACCTTGCCTACGTCGGCACGCGCTTCATTGCCACGCCCGAGGCCAATGCGCAGGACGCCTACAAGCAGATGATCGTCGACAGCGCCGCGGCCGAAGTGACCTACACGCCGCTCTTCACCGGCGTACACGGCAACTACCTCACGCGAAGCATTGCAGCCGCCGGGCTGGACCCCGCGCAGCTGCCGACCGCCGACAAGACATCGATGAACTTCGGCGCCAAGCGCGTCAAGCCCTGGAAGGACGTCTGGGGCGCGGGGCAGGGCGTGGGCAACATCGACGAAGTGCTGCCCACGGCAGAGCTGGTCCGGCGCATGACGCGCGAGTACCGCGGGGCCCTGGCGCAGATGGCGGCCTGAGCGCACGATCCCGAAACCACCAAGGAGACTGAACCATGAGCGACAAGAAAGCCATCCTCGTCATCGGCGCCGGCGACGCCACGGGCGGTGCCATCGCGCGCCGCTTCGCCCGCGAGGGCTACATCGCCTGCGTGACCCGGCGCCAGGCCGACAAGCTGCAGCCGCTGGTCGACCAGATCAAGGCCGAAGGCGGGCAGGCGCACGGCTTCGGCAGCGATGCGCGCAAGGAGGAAGAAATGGTCGCGCTGGTCGAGCAGATCGAACGCGAGATCGCGCCCATCGAAGTGGCGGTGTTCAACATCGGCGCCAACGTGCGCTTCGGCATCACCGAGACCACCGCCCGCGTTTACCACAAGGTGTGGGAGATGGCCTGTTTCGGCGGCTTCCTGATGGGACGCGAGGTCGCGAAGGCGATGCTGCCGCGCGGCCGCGGCACCATCATATTCACCGGCGCCACCGCCAGCCTGCGCGGACGCGACGGCTACGCCGCCTTCGCGGGCGCCAAGCACGCGCTGCGCGCGCTGGCGCAGAGCATGGCGCGCGAGCTGTGGCCCAAGGGCATCCACGTGGCACATCCGGTGATCGACGGCGCCATCGACACCGAGTTCATCCGCACCACCTTTCCCGAGCGCTATGCGCTGAAGGAGCAGGACGGCATCTTGCAGCCCGGCAGCATCGCCGACGCGTACTGGCAGATCCACAAGCAGCCACGCGACGCCTGGACGCACGAGACCGAGCTGCGGCCCTGGCTGGAAAGCTGGTGAGAGAAGAGACGAAAGGAGCAGCGCCATGACAGTCCCCTCCGTTCAGTTCCTGTTCGACTTCGGCAGCCCCAATGCGTACCTGTGCCACCGCGTGATCCCCGCGATCGAGGCGCGTACCGGCGTGAAGGTCGAGTACGTTCCCGTCCTGCTGGGCGGCATCTTCAAGCTCAGCGGCAACCGTTCGCCGGCCGAGGCCTTTGCAGGCATTCCGAACAAGCGCGCGTACGAGCAGCTGGAGCTCAAGCGCTTCGTGGCGAAGCACGGGCTGGATCGCTACCGGCACAACCCGCATTGGCCGGTGAACACCTTGCAGATCATGCGCGGCGCCGTGGCCGCGCAGAAGCAGGGCTGCTTCGAGCGCTACGTCGAGGCCGTCTACGTGGCGATGTGGGAGGAGGGCCGCAACATGGAAGACGCCGAGGTCATCGTGCGCACGCTGACAGAGGCGGGCCTCGACGGCCAGCGCCTTTACGCCGGCACGCAGGACCCGGACGTGAAGGGCACGCTCATGGCCAACACCCAGGCCGCCTTCGAGCGCGGCGCCTTCGGCTCGCCGACCTTCTTCGTCGGCGACGAGATCTTCTTCGGCAAGGACCGCCTGCGCGAGGTCGAGGAAGAGATCGTCCGCCAGCGCGCCGCCACCTAGTTCCACCGGAGTTTCCATGAACAGACGTGAGCTCATGCGAGCCATGGGCGTGCTCGCCCTCGCACATCCTTCGGCCGTTCCGCTGGCATTCGCCGGGGAAGATCCTGCCGCCTATCCCAAACGCCCTGTTCGCGTGATGATCGGCTTCGCGCCCGGTGGGTCGACCGACGCGCCGATGCGCGTGCTCGCCGAAGCCGTCTCGAAGATCCTGCGGCAGCCCGTGGTCATCGAGAACAAGCCGGGCGCGGCCGGCGTGATCCCGACCCAAGTGCTGCAGGCCGCCGCGCCCGACGGCTACACGCTGGCGATCGCTCCGTCGGGCGTCTACCGGCTGCCGTACACGACCGATCTCAAGTGGAATCCCGCCACCGATCTCAGCTACGTGATCGGCCTGAGCGGCTATGCGTTCGGCACCGTGGTCCCGGCTTCCTCGCCGTTTCACAGCCTGGCCGATTACATCGCGTACGCCAAGTCCAACCCCGAGCTGCTCACCTACAGCAGCCCCGGCGTGGGGACCACCAACCACCTGACGATGGAGCAGTTCTCGCGTGCCGTCGGCGTGAAGCTCAACCACGTACCGTACAAGGGCTCGGCCGAATCGCTGCAGGCGTTGCTGGCCGGCCACGTGCAGTCGGCCGCCGAGACGTCTGCCTGGGTCCCGTACGTCGAAAGCGGCAAGCTGCGCCTCCTCGCCGTGTGGAGCGCCACGCGCATGCCGCGCTTCCCGGAAGTGCCGACCCTGAAGGAGCTGGGCATCGACATCGTCCAGACCTCGCCCTGGGGCCTGGTCGCGCCGAGGGGCACGCCACAGAAGATCCAGGCGCGCCTGCACGATGCCTTCAAGCAGGCGATGGACTTGCCCGCCTTCAAGGAGGCGCTTGCGCGCTTCGACATGGAACCCGCCTATCGCGACCCGGTGCAGTACCAGCGCTTCGCTGTCGAATCGATGAAGCGCGAGAAAGAAATCCTCGACACCCTCGGGCTGAGCCGCAAGTAGACGGCAACGCGCCTATTCACCAGGAGACAAGCATGAAGACGACACGGCGATTCTTGGGAGCCGCGGCCATCGCGGCGCTGTACACGGTGGGCGGCCCGGCGGCCACGGCGTGGGCACAGGATGCATCGAACTTCCCCACGCGGCCCATCAAGATCATGCTCGGCTTCCCGCCGGGCGGTTCGACCGATTCGCCGATGCGCGTGCTGGCGGAGGACGCCTCGAAGATCCTCAAACAGCCGGTCGTGATCGAGAACAAGCCGGGCGCGGCCGGGCTGATGCCGGCACAACTGCTGCAGGGCGCGCAGCCCGACGGCTATACCGTGGGCGTGATCCCCGCCAATCTGTTCCGCCTGCCCTACACCGGCACCATCAACTGGAACCCGGCGACCGACCTGCGCTACGTGATCGGCCTGACCTCCTTCGTCTACGGCATCGTCGTGCCGGCGGCGTCGCAGATCAAGACCATGGACGACTACGTCGCCTACGCGAAGGCGCACCCCGGCGAGCTGACCTATGCCACGCCCGGCGCCTACCTGGCGCAGCACCTGGCAATGGAGCAGGTCGCACGCATCAAGAACATCAAGCTGAGCCACGTGCCCTACAAGGGCACGTCCGAATCGCTGCAGGCTGTCGTGGGGGAGCACGTGATGTCCGCGGCCGAGACCTCCGGCTGGGGCCCGTATGTGGAGAGCGGCAAGCTGCGCCTGCTGGTCACCTTCGGTGAGAAGCGCATGAGCCGCTTTCCCGATGTGCCCACCTTGAAGGAAGCCGGCATCGACATCCCGCCGCCTTCGGCCGCCTGGGGTCTCGCGGTGCCGAAGAACACGCCCCCCGCGGTGGTGAGCAAGCTGCACGACGCCTTCAAGCAGGCGATGGAGCAGCCGGGCTTCCGCAACGCGCTGGCGCAGTACTACATGGAGCCCGCCTACATGAGCTCGGCGCGCTACCAGCAGTTCGCCGCCGAGTCGACGCAGCGCGAGAAGCAGATGCTCGACGCGATCGGGTTCGTGCGCGAAAAGTAGTCACCGCCGCGCGCCCAGTCCCTGCTCGATCTCGCGCACCATCGCGATCAGCCGGGGCCGCACCTCGTCCCACAGCGTGTCGCGCGACATGCTTTGCGCCGGCCCTGCCGCATTGACCACCATGAGCGGCAGCCCGCCGCCCGGCTGGAAGGGCACGGCGATGCCGTTGATCTCCTTCTGCCATTCGCCGAAGGAGCCGACGGCGCCGTATTGGGCAAAGTCGCTGCAGGCTTCGCGAATGCCTTTCTCGATGCGCGGCCAGGCGATCGGGTCGAGGGCCTGGATCCGCTCTTCCAGCGCGAGCCGCACGTTCTCGGGAGCCGCTGCCAGATAGGCACGGCCCATCGCGGTGGTCGCCACCGGAATCCGTGCGCCGATGTCCAGCCGCAGCGTCACGATCGAATGGCCGCGGCAGTTCTCGATGTAGAGCATCGACATCTCGTCGCGCAGGCCGAGCGAGACCTGCGTGCCGGTGTCGATCGCGAGCTGCTGCATCAGCGGCCGGCTCATCTCCTTGACGTCGAGCCGCGCCAGGGTGGTGCCGCCGAGCATCAGCGTCGCCATGCCGAGGCGATAGCGGCCCGATTCCTCGACGTGATGCAGGTAGCCCAGCTTCGTCAGCGTGTACGTCAGACGCGTCACCGTGGACTTGGGCAGCTTGCAGCGTTCGGCAAGTTCCTGGTTGCCCAGGCGCTCTTCACCGGACCTGAAGCAGCGCAGCACATCGAGGCCGCGCGCCAGGGCGGTGACGAAGTGGCGGTCGTCGCGGCCGTCGTCCAGCACATCCGGTTCGAAGGCGGCGGGCGAATTCTTCATAAGGGCTCCTGTGTTCTGCACAGCGGTATCGGAGTTGGGTCGACAAGGGCCTGGAGACTGGCAAGTCCCGCCACGTCAACCCACAATTTCAGAATTATGAACCGCACTGCAAAACAACCGCAGATGCCCCTTGCAGGAGACAACCCCATGGATGAATCCGTCGTCACCGGTGCCAACAACTTCGCGTCGATCGAGCGGGTCACATTCGGCCAACCCGCAGCCGGTGTGATCGCAGCCGAAGCGGCAAGGCTCGGGAGCCGACGCGTGTTCATCGTCGCGAGCCGCACGCTGCGCACGCAGACCGCCGTGATCCGCGAGATCGAGACCGCGCTCGGCGATCGCCGCGCGGCCACCTTCGACGGCATTCCGCAACACACGACCCGTGGCGGCGTTGCGCGCGCAACGGCTGCAGCCCTGGAAGCGGAGGCCGACCTGGTGGTGGCTGTGGGCGGGGGTTCGGTCATCGACGCCTCGAAGATGGTGCTGCTGTGCATGCGCCACGGCATGGCCGACGAGCACCTGGAGGCGCTCGACCGCTTCGAGGTGAAGCTGGGCGAGGATGGCAAGCCGGTGCGGCCCGTCTTCGAAGGTCCCACGCTGCGCCTGATCGCAGTGCCCAGCACGCTCAACGGCGGCGAGTTCAACGGTGGCTGTCTCGTGACGGACGAGCGCCGCAAGCTCAAGCAGACCTTCTTCCACCCGCTCATGATGCCGCGCACGGTCGCCCTCGACCCGGCACTGACCCTGCACACGCCCGAGTCGCTGTGGCTGGGCTCGGCAACGCGCGCGCTCGACCATGCCATCGAGGCGCTGCTGTCGACCACGCCGACCCCGCTGGTCGATGCAGTGGTGCTCGACGGCATCGCGCGCATGGCGCGTGCGCTGCCAGCATGGAAGGCCGAGCCGCAGAGCCTCGCGGCCCGCGCCGAGTGCCAGGTCGCGAGCTGGCTCTGTTCCTACGGGCTGTCCAGCCGCGGGGCCCAGGGCGGCGTGATGATGGGTCCCAGCCACGCTATCGGCCATGTGCTGGGCGGCAGCTGCGGCGTGCCGCACTACTACTGCACGCCGGTGATGATGCCGGCGATCTTGAAATGGTCGGAGCCCGCGACTTCGGCACGCCAGCGTCGGCTGGCCGAGGCGCTCGGGAGGCCCTCGGTGAGCGCGGCCGAGGCGTTCGCAGAGCTGGTGAAATCGCTGCGGTTGCCTTCGACGCTGCGCGACGTCGGCGTCGATGAGAGTCAGTTCGAGATGATCGCCCGCACCAGCATGCGTGAGCTCTTCATCCACGGCAACGCGCGAAAGATCTCCGGACCGGCCGAGGTGCAGGAGATCCTGCGCCTGGCGGCCTGAGGGCGTTCAGCGCTTGGTCTCGAACACCAGGCAGGTGGTGGTGGCGTGCGCGTACAGCGTTCCGTCGGGACCGACCAGCCGCGCCTCGGCCGTTGCGAGCTGGCGTCCGCAGTGGATCACCTTGCCCTCCGCACGCACCCGCTGCACCCTGGGCGTGAGGCCCTTCACGTAGTTCACGCTCAGTTCCGCCGTGGTGTAGGCGCGGCCGGGCGGCATCATCGTGTGAACCGAGCAGCCCAGCGCCGAATCGAGCAGGGTGGCGACCCAGCCGCCATGGATGGTGCCCAGGGGATTGAGGTGTTGCGGCAGCGGCGTGCCCTGGAACACCGCGACGCCGGGGCTGACCGAGAGGATCGTGAAGTCCAGTGTCTTGGCGATCGCGGCGTAGCGAATGTCGCCGCGCAGCATGGCCTGCATGACTTCGAGCCCGGTCTTGCCTTCGATCTGCTCTGGGCTGGCAAGGCCCGGACCCGGGCCGGCGTCGAGGCGTGCGATGACCTCGCGCTCTTCGGCGAGCCAGGCTTCGAGTGAGTTGTTCTGCGTCAAGGGTTATCTCCGACATGAAGGTTGCATATGCAACTATTGTAGCTACAATCATTCCGTATGAATGCTACCGTGAAGCCGCAGGGCTGTACCAACTTCAGGCTGCGCCGCCTGACGCGCATGGTGTCGCGGCACTACGACGCCCACGTGGCCGCATCGGGGCTCAAGACCACGCAGTATTCGCTGCTGTCGCATGTGTTGAGCCTCGGTCCCCTGCGTCCAGTAGATCTGTCCGAGGCGATGAACGTCGACGCCTCTACCCTGAGCCGCAACCTCAAGCCCCTGCTGGCTGCCGGCTGGCTGACGCAGAACGAGGGGCCCGATGCGCGCAGCCGGCTCATCGCCATCACCGACGCCGGCCGTGCCAAGCGCGCCGAGGCGCAGCGCCTGTGGCGTGCCGCGCAGATGGAGCTCAACGAGATGCTCGGCGTCGAGCGCGTCATGGCGATGCACCAACTGATCGACGAGAGCATCGCGCTGCTGCAGCGCGCCGGATTGAAGGACGACGAGGAAAGCAACGATGAGTAATTCCAACCCCACGCCAACCGCGAGCGCCGCACCATCCGCCGTGCGCCACTATGCGCTGTGGCTCGTGCTGCTGGCGACCGCCGGCACCTTCGCCCTCACGATGGGCGTGCGCCAGACCATGGGCCTGTTCCTGTCGTCGGTCAACACCTCGACCGGGCTGGGCGTTGCCAGCATCAGCCTGGCCTTCGCCTTCGGCCAGCTGTGGTGGGGGCTGACGCAGCCCTTCGCCGGCGCGGTGGCGGACCGCATCGGTACCGGCCGCGTGATCTTCATCGGCGTGCTGCTGGTGGCGCTGGGCACCATCATCACGCCCTTCATGACGACCACCGCCGGCCTGATCTTCGCGATCGGCGTGCTGGCGGCGGGCGGGGCCGGCATGGCGGGCCCTTCGGTGCTGATGGGGGCAACTGCGCGCCTGGTGACGCCTGCGCAGCGCGGGCTGGCCACCGGCATCGTCAACGCGGGCGGCTCCTTCGGCCAGTTCGCGATGGCGCCGATCGCCATCGGCCTCACCGCAGCATACGGCTGGGCCAACGCGATGCAGGTGCTGGGCGTGCTGATCCTGCTGGCGCTGCCGGCGGTCTTCGTGCTCAAGGGAAACTCCAATGCGCTCGCCGCGGCCTCGGGCGCCAAGCGGCTGAGCGCGCGCGAAGCCGTCGGGCAGGCGCTCGCGCAGCCGAGCTTCCGCCTGCTGAGCCTGGGCTTCCTCGTCTGCGGCTTCCACGTGGCCTTCCTCGCCACCCACCTGCCGGGCGTCATCGCGGCCTGCGGCCTGCCTCCGGAAGTCGGCGGCTGGTCGCTCGCGATCATCGGCCTGTTCAACATCGTCGGCAGCCTGGCGATGGGGTGGGCGGTGGGCCGCTGGCGCATGAAGTCGCTGCTCGCGCTGCTCTATGCAACGCGTGGCGTGGCGGTGCTCGTTTTTCTGCTGGCGCCGAAGACGACGCTGGTGATGCTGGTCTTCGCCGCGGTGATGGGCGTGACCTTCCTGTCGACCGTGCCGCCGACGGCGGGCCTGGTGGCCAAGATGTTCGGCCCCGCCAACATGGCGATGCTGTTCGGCATCGTGATGCTGGCGCACCAGGTGGGCGGCTTCCTCGGCGCCTTCCTGGGCGGCACCATCTTCGAGGCCACCGGCAGCTACGACTGGGTCTGGTACATCGACATCGTGCTGGCGGCCGGCGCCGCGCTGGTCAACCTGCCGATCCGCGAGGCGCTCGTGCCGTCGCGCGCCGCCAAGGCGGCAGCCTGAGCGCCGGACAGCCATGACGACTGTCGATGCGCGCACGCGCCTGCTGCTGGAGGCGCCGATCGCGCCCACGCTGCTGCGGCTGGCCATGCCCAACGTGCTGGTGATGATCGCGCAGGCCGCCGTCGGGCTCATCGAAACCTACTTCGTCGGCAAGCTGGGCACCCATGCGCTGGCCGGCATGGCCTTGGTGTTCCCCATCGTGATGCTGATGCAAATGACATCGGCGGGGGCCGTCGGCGGCGGCATCGCATCTTCCATTGCGCGGGCCCTCGGTGGCAAGCGCCGCGCGGATGCCAACGCGCTGGTGCTGCATGCAATGCTGGTGGCGCTGGGTTTCGGCCTGGTCTTCAGCGCCGTGCTGCTTCTCGGTGGCCGGGCGCTCTATGCGCGCATGGGCGGCGAGGGCGCTTCGCTCGAAGCCGCCGTGACCTATTCGCATTGGGTGTTTGCCGGCGCCGTGCTGGTGTGGCTCTTCAATTCGCTGGCGGCCGTGATCCGCGGCACCGGCAACATGGCGGTGCCTGCCCGGGTGACGGTCGGCGGCGTGATCTTCCTGATTCCTGTGTCGCCGCTGCTGATCTTCGGCGTGGGCCCGATCCCTGCGCTTGGCATCGCAGGCGGCGCGATCGCGCTGCTGCTTTATTACCTGGTGGGGACGCTCGCATTGCTGGCCTACCTGCGCTCGGACGCCAGCGACCTGAAGCTCTCGTTCGCGGGCGTGCGCCTGCGCTGGCCGCTCTTCCGCGACATCCTGCGCGTGGGCTTGATCTCGGCCATTGCCACCGTTTGCGTCAACCTCTCCATCGCGGTCGCCACTGCGTTCGCCGGCCAGTTCGGCGCCAGCGCGATCGCCGGTTACGGCACCGGCTCACGCCTGGAATACCTGCTGGTGCCGCTTGTGTTCGGCTTCGGCGCGCCGCTGCTGGCGATGGTCGGCACTTGCATCGGCGCGGGCGAGCGCGAGCGTGCGCTGCGGGCCACATGGGTCGGCGTGGCCATGGCCTTCGCCATGGCCGAAGCGGTGGGCCTGGCGGCCGCGCTGTTCCCGCGCCCCTGGCTGCTGCTCTTCGGCAACGATGCCGCCATGCTCGAAGCCGGCACGCAGTACCTGCGTACGGTGGGGCCCTTCTATGGCTTCTTCGGCGCCGGGCTGGTGCTGTACTTCGCCTCGCAGGGCGCCGGGCGCCTCTTGTGGCCGGTGCTGGGCAACCTGGCTCGCCTGGCAGTCGCCGCGCTCGGCGGCTGGTTGGCGCTGCGCTGGAGCGGCCAGCTGGTGCATGTCTTTGCCGCGCAGGCCGTGGCGCTGGTGGTCTACGGCATCGTCATCGCCGGTGCCATCGCGGGCGGCGCCTGGTTCGGGCCGGTGGGCTGGCCGCGCAGCACTTCCGGGCTGCTGCGGCGGGTCGGGGCTTCCTGATTTTCCCGTTCATCCCCTCACACTTCTGGAGCTTCACATGCAGATCAAGGACGCTGTCGTTTTCATCACCGGCGCCAACCGTGGCCTGGGCCTGGCCTATGCGCGCGCTGCGCTCGCGGCCGGCGCGAAGAAGGTCTACGCGGCGGCGCGCGACCCGAAATCGGTCACGCTCGATGGCGTGGTGCCGGTCGCGCTCGACGTCACGCAGCCCGCCCAGATCGAAGCCGCCGCCCGGGCCTGCGCCGATGTGACCCTCGTCATCAACAACGCCGGCATCTCGCGCGGCTCGGGCCTGCTGTCGGACAACGCACTCGATGCCGCCAGAGCGGAATTCGACACCAACTTCTTCGGCCTCTGGGCCGTGAGCCGCGCCTTCGCGCCGGTGCTGGCGAAGAACGGCGGCGGCACCCTCGTCAATGTGCTGTCGGCGCTGAGCTGGATCACGTTCCCCAGCGTGGCCACCTACAGCGCCTCGAAGTCGGCCGCCTGGTCGCTGAGCAACGGGCTGCGCAACGAGCTCGCGGCGCAAGGCACGCGGGTCGTCAGCGTCCACGTGGGCTACATGGACACCGACATGGCGAGCCATGTGCCGGGCGACAAGACTTCGCCCGACGATGTGGCGCGCCAGACTTTGGCCGCGGTGGAAGCCGGCGAGCCGGAGGTGCTGGCCGATGCGACGGCCCGCCAGGTCAAGCAGGGCTTCGTCGCGACGCCGCCGGCCTACGCGGCGGCGGGCTGAAGGGCCCGGCGCTCGGCGTGAGGCGGAGGGAGCAGCCTGCGCAGCGCCTCGAAGAACAGATCGGACTGCTCGCGCTCGCCCTGGATCTGTGCCGCCACGTGCGCGGCCAGCTTTGGGTCGACTGGCGCCAGCGGACGGCCGGTGGATTGCGCAATCACCTGGTGCAGGCAGGCGCGCTCGACGTAGTAGAGATCGTCATAGGCATGGGCGATGCTCGCGCCCGCAACGATCACGCCGTGGTTGGCGAGGAAGGCGATGTCCTTGCCCGCCATCGCGCGGGCGATGCGCTCGCCCTCGCGGTCATCGAGCGCGAGGCCGTTGTAGGTCGCATCGACGGCGACGCGGTCCATGAAGCGCATCGCGTTCTGGCTCAGCGTCGGGTCGAGCGCGCGATCGGTGGTGAGCGTGAGCGCGGTCGCGTAGGGCATGTGGCAGTGGAGCACCACGGCATGGCCGGCGATGCGGTGCACCGCGCCGTGGATGAAAAGGGCGGTGGGCTCGACGCGGTGGCGCCCGGCGAGCACTTCGCCGTGCACGTCGATCAGCACGATGTCCTCGGCGCCGATCTCGCTCCAGTGCAGGCCGCGCGGGTTGATGAGGTAGCGGTCCTGCGCGCCGGGCAGGGCCACGCTGAAATGGTTGCACACGCCTTCCGACAGGCCGTGGTGCGCGGCGGCGCGCAGCGCGAGCGCGAGGTCTTCGCGCAGGGTGCGGATGGCGGGGCTGGCGTATTCGGCGTCATGGCTCATCAGGAAACCTCCGGGCTGCGCGTTGCGGTGCTGTTCGACTTGGGAGCGGCCTGGCGTCTCATGTGCGCAGACTCCCGTTGAAAGCGGCCACGAAATCCATCGCCGCTTCGCGCACAGCTTCGGCGCTCTTGCCGGGCTTGTAGAGCGCAGACCCGATGCCGAAGCCGGATGCGCCGGCCTCGCGCCACGCTTGCATGCCGGGTGGCGTGATGCCGCCCACGGGCAGCAGCGGTGTGCCCGGCGGCAGCACCGCAAGCAGGGCCTTGACCACCGCGGGCGAGGCCAGCTCGGCCGGGAAGAGCTTGAGCCCGGCGGCGCCCGCCGCAAGTGCACCGAAGGCCTCGGTCGGCGTCATCACGCCTGGCAGGCTCACCAGGCCGAGGCGTCTCGCCTCCGACACCACCTCGGGGTTGAAGTTGGGCGCGACGATCAGCTGGCCGCCGGCAGCATGCACGTCGCGCACCTCTTGCA